>CP070650.1:2775863-2779197 GCA_020354595.1 Myxococcales bacterium | reverse complement strand
AGAGGCGACGCGCCGGCCGTGGGGTTCGACTGGGTACCAGGGTGCGGTCGACTGGAACGCAGGTGCACTTTCGGGGTAAACCCCACGACGTGGGGGAACCAAACGAGCTCGACCGTGCGCGGCGTCATTTCTTGAGGGCCGCAGCGTACGCGGCGCCTGCCATTCTCGCGACCATCACCGTGGACAAGGCGGGCGCGCAAGCGGCGTCGTGCAACCCATCGACGTGCATGCCCGGGGTCTGCAACCCCAACAATTGCAACCCATTGAATTGCATGCCGCTCGCGTGATGAAGCCGATGGAACGTGAGGAGACCGGTTTCTTCTTGCCCGACGACTGGATCCTCTGGCGCAGCGAGGAAGGCCTTCGAGCGATCAAGCTCAGCAGTGGTGATCGCATTCAGATCGAGGCGGCGCCCGAGCTCGACATATTGAATGCCGACGCATCCACATCCGTGTGGGATTCCGTCGCGCGGTTCGAGCCCCTCGTTGGGCAGCTGAGGGAAGAGCTCCAGGAGCGAGCGCTACAACCCCTCACGCGAGAATCCATCCTTCGTGGTTCCGGATGGAGGCAGCTCTTCGTGGAGCTGACGGGCAAGTGCAACGAGCAATGCCTGCACTGCTACGCCGAATCGTCGCCCCTACGCATGGAGGCACTTTCGTGGTCGGAGATCAGTAGCGTCCTCAGAGATGCAAAGACGCTGGACTTCGGTCTGGTGCAGCTCACGGGCGGTGATCCCCTCATCAGCCGCCATTGCGTCGAAGCCGTCGAGCTCGCGAGAAAGATTGGAATCCCGCAGGTCGAGATCTACACGAATGGCCTTGCGCTTCGCGGAAGCGCCTATGAGCGCTTGCGGGATCTCGCGCCCTCGTTTGCGTTCTCCTTCTACTCGCACGACGCGCAGACCCACGACGCCATTACCCGGACGCCCGGTAGCCATACGCGCACTTCGCGGGCGATTCGCCGCGCCATCGAGGATGGTTTGAAGGTACGCGTCGGGGTCATCTTGATGAGGCAGAACCGGCACGATGCATCGGGGACCCGCGAGTACTTGCTCGGGCTCGGGGTGGACGCCGGCTCGATCGGCTTTGATCAAATGCGCGACGTCGGCCGAGGCGACGCCACGCCCCCGGAGGCCGATGCTCGAGCCACCATGACCGGTAGCGTCGAGAGCATGAGACCCCGGAACTTCGGCGGGTCGGCCGCGGTGAGCTACGACGGTACCGTATATCCGTGCATCTTCAGTCGGCACCTGCCGATCGGCTCGATCCGCGAAGCCAGCCTCGAGCAGATTCTGACCTCGGCCGCACCGATAGCCGCGCGCGAGGAGAGCTTGCTGATGGCCGGTCAACGATGGAGCGATAAGCTTTCTTGCTGGGAGTGCCAAGCACGCTCGGCATTACTCGATGGGAGCTGCCATGCCTGAAGTTTCGGAGCGGCGAGTGCCCCAGCGAAAGAACACGCTCACGCACGAGGTGACCGATACGGACGAAGTCGTCATCTACGACGGCAACGGCCCACAGTTGCTCGTGTTGAACGACGTCGCGGCGGGCGTTTGGTTGATGATCGACGGCCAGCGATCGATCCAGGACATCACCACCGAGATCGTGAGCCATCTAGACGCGGAACGCGAGACCGTGACTCGTGATGTGCTCGCGTTCCTCGGCCAACTCGAGCAGCGAAAGCTCATCACGTGGAACGAGGCAACCTAGAGCGACACGAGATCTTTCTTTCGGGCCTTCACGTCGGCGTACGCAGCTCCTGCGCGAGAACGAACCGTTACCTACGACGACACTGGGCAGGCGCGAAGCAGCCGATTGTCCGCCCGGAAGCTACGTGCGAGATCGAGGTCATCGCGGACCGAACGCCTCGAATCGTCGTGGATGGCGAAGTTCTGTGGTCGGACGGCGTGGCCGAGGATCTAGTCGCCGGTTTCGAGCAGTGGCTGTATCGCTTGGCACTGGCACGACACAAGCGCCGATTTGTCGTTTTTCACGCCGCGGCCCTGGTGTCAGATGGAAGAACGGTCGTGTTCTCGGGACCCTCAGGCGCTGGTAAGAGCTCACTCGCGCTCGCGGCGGTGCGACGTGGTTGGAAGTATTTCTCCGATGAATTCGTGGTGACCGACGGCAAGCGAGTGTGGGGCTGGCCACGCGCGATTCGCTTCGACCCGCCAAAGCCTGGCTCACGGCGCCCGGAGTATCTCCAGCACCTCGACCTCGACGACGATGCGGTGGAGTCGCCAAAGGATGCCGCTCCATACTATGCCGTGGCCGGTGCCTCGATTCAGCGAACGACCTGCCTCGCCCGCCAAGCGCATTTCGTCGGCGTCGAGCGAGCCGCGAAGACGACGCTGGCGCCCGTCCCGGCCACGGTCGGTCTCAAGTACTGGACCGAAGCCTCGTTTTTCAGGCCGGCGATATCTTTGGGCTCACTGGTCGGCGCCAACCGTGTTTGGCGTGCATCCTGGCGCCGCCCCAACGAGCTCATCGAGATGATCGAGGCGACGTGACCATGGGAAAGCCTAGCCTGCGATATCGTCTGCTCCGAAGCTGGGCTTTGCGGAGCCGTGAGGTCCAATGGGTCCTGCGCCGGATGGAAAGCGCGGTCGAGAGTTGGACAGGAACGGTCTTGGTCAGGACGCTCCGGGACAGCGAAAAGGAGGCTCTCTCGATCGATCTATACGGCGCTTCGTTTCGGCCCGAAAATGATCACGACGGGCTCTACGCGTGGGAGCAGGAGTGGTTCGAACGACGTTTGCCCCCTCCACCGGCGTCAATCCTGGTCGGCGCGGCTGGCTCGGGGCGCGAAGCCTCTGCGCTTCGAAACCTCGGATACGACGTTCATGCCTTTGAGCCGTCTGCGCCGGCTTTTCAGCTTTGCCAGCGCACGCTGGGCGCGGAAACGGTGGACCAAGCGAGCTACCAAGATCTGGTTGCGACCGTGCTCCGAGGGAAGAGCACGCGTCTGCGGCTGGCGCGCGACGCCGAGTTCGACGCCGTGCTTTTGGGATGGGGTAGCTTCGGTCACGTGCTGCGTCCTGCCGATCGATTGGACTTGCTTCGTGCTTGCGATCGCGTCGCCCCAGGCGGGCCGATCCTGCTCAGCCTTTTCGAGCCAAAGGCCGGAGCCACGGCGAATGGAACGATCTACACGCCGTGGGGTGGTTTCCTGGCGCGCACTACGGTCGAAGAGCTCGAACGCCACGCCAAAGCGTTGAAACGAGAGCTCATCGCGTCTCTTCGGTCGCCGAGCTCGTACGCCACTTTCGCCCCCGTGCGGACGAGCGCCGACCGGAACACTCGCTGAGGTGTCCCACGAGACGCCGCGTGCCTTC
>CP070650.1:2765518-2775763 GCA_020354595.1 Myxococcales bacterium | reverse complement strand
GCCAAGCGCAGTGGAGGGACCTCGAGACCTTCGACGACGCGGTGGGCGGCATTACCGCGGACGAGGCCCTCGAGCGATCACTCACCGGCGAGCGCGCTGCGTTCGATTTCGACTCTCGCATCACCAACAGCGAGGGCGCGTCGTTCACCCGGGTGCGGGGCGTGAGCGCTTTGGTGACGAGCGGGGGGTTCGCGGGGAGCGACTTGGGAACCTACGCCTCGGTGGTCGTCACCCCGGTTGCCGACGATGAAGACGGGAAGAAGCGACGCGGTTACCACTGGTCCGCTTCCCGTCACTACGGCGACCTCGAAAGCAGCCAAGCCGTCGGAGAAGAAGCCGCGCGGCGCACGATCGCTCAACTCGGCGCAAAGAAGCTGCCGACGCAAGAGCTGCCGGTGATCTTCGACAAAGATGCCGCGCGATCGATACTGGGCCTGTTCGCGGGATGCGTTCTCGGCGGCTCGATTTGGCGCAAGAGCTCCTATCTGGTCGACCGCGTTGGCTCCCTCGTGGCGAGCGAGCTCGTCACCATCATCGACGACCCATTCCTCGCGCGCGGACCGGGTTCGCGCGCCTTCGACGGCGAAGGCCTCCTATCGCGCCGCAATGTCGTCGTGCAGGACGGTAAGCTTCAAACCTATTTGCTCGACACCTACAGCGCGCGAAAGCTCGGCCGGCGCAGCACCGCTAGCGCATCCAGGTCACCCTCGGGCGGCATCTCCCCCTCGACGAGCAACCTGACGCTCCAGCCCGGCGCCATCTCCCGCGACGACCTGATCGCCGACACCAAGCACGGCCTCTACGTCACCGGCATGATGGGCTTCGGGTTCAATTCCGTAACAGGCGACTTCAGCCGTGGCGCCTCAGGCTTCCTGATCGAAAACGGAGAACTCGGCCGCCCCATATCCGAGGTCACAATCTCTTTGAACCTGGACCAATTGCTGCAACGTATCGACTCCGTCGCCAACGATGTCGATCACCGCACCTCAATCACCTCCCCAACATTCCGCGTCTCCACCATGACCCTGGCCGGCAGCTGACCCACTCCACCAGCGCGCGCCCCATCGCCGCCCCCACGCGGCCGGGGGGCTGTGTCACTTTTTGACGATTTCATTCGGCCCGACGTCGAGCTCATGAAGTGAAAATGCTGCGCGGTTCGGCACGAACCGGGCGAAAGCCCAATGGTTGGGGGGCCGGCTTTCAGGCATCGAGGTGCAACCACTGCGCCTCCAAAAAAGGGCAAGAATTACGTATGGACACTGAGTTCGCGACGACCCAAGTTCCATTTAAGGCCCGGCCCCAAGACGGGCTGGGAGGAAGATTTTCTTCATCGCACCCTCGTGGCCGAGCAACCCCATCACACAAAACGGCGGCCTTCGGATGACACCGCGGGTCGCCGCTTCATTCGTTCCGGGCGCGCACCACCATGACGTCGACGTAGCTAGCCAAGTCCGGGCAGCTGATTCCCGTGCCGGCTAGGAGCTCTCGGGTGTTTCGATCGTCGTAGATGACATCGGTCTTCAAGTGGTCGAGGAAGGCTCGGGTGGTGTTGGTGAAGCGTTGCATGCCGGGGGCGCGCATGAGGGCGGTAGCCAGGTTGAGTGGATCGTGCTCCCGGGGGGCAGGGCGACCGGTCGCTTCGGCAAACAGACGCAGGGCGGCGTGCACCGTGAGGGGCTTCGGGTCGACGATGTGAAAGGTCTGGCCGATGGAGCGCTCGTCTTCGGTGATCTTGATGGCCGCTTTGACGGCGTAGTCGACCGGGACGGCGCTGATCCGGACGCCGGTGCGGCTTGGCGTCGGAATTCGGTAGTCCTCGGGGGCGCTCAGAAGGAACCGAATCAATAGATACAAACCGGAGAGGTCTTCGATCTCGCCGGTCATGGAGTCCCCTACCATGAGGGCGGGGCGTAGAACGACGATCGGGAGCTCGTCCATGCTCTCGCGGAGCAGGCGTTCGGCGCGGTAGAGCGACTCCTCGACGTGGTTTCGGAAACCCACTTCGTCGGTGAGCTCGGTTTCCCGAACGAAACCCTCTCGGTTACCGGAGACCGTCGCGCTCGACCAGAATGCGAGGCGCTTGAGGCGCGGCGAGGACTCGGCAAACTCCAGGATCTCGGCAGCCGACTTGACGTTACCGGCCGCTTCTTCCTTCGTGGCCGCGGGGTCGGTGATCGTCGCGCAATGGTGAATCACCTCGACGCGCTCGGTCAGCTGCGCGAGCTCTTCGCCGCTCAGGCCGAGGTCGATCGAGCGGGGGTCGCCGATCCAAAGCGACACGCGCTCGCGCGCGTCTTGCGGAAGAGCTAGCAGCAGCTCCTGCGCGCGCGCCTCGCGGCCTTCGGTCACCAGGCAGCAAACCGACCGCTCGCCGACAAGTGCAAGCTCGCGCACTAAATGGACCGCGGGTTGGCGTCCCGGGAATCCCGTCACCAGCACGGACCTCGCTAAGGTGCCCACTACGCCGACTCCCCCGACCCGAATCGCGCCACGAGCTGCTCGTGGATCTCGTTGACCTGCCGGCGCGTACCCTCGAGGTCTCCGTTGTTGCTGACGACGAAGTCAGCGACGGCGACTTTGCGGTCGAGCGGAAGCTGCGCCTCGATGCGCGCGTTGGCGTCGTGCACGGTGAAACCGTCACGCGCGATCAGCCGCAAACGCTGAACGGACTCTTCCGCGCTGACGACCACGAGCGCGGAGAAACCCTTGTGTGCGCCGGTTTCAACCAGCAGCGCTCCTTCGTAGATGACGTAGGGCGCGGGATGATCTTGATACCCCTGAACGTATTTGGCGCCCGCGGCGCCGATGCGCGGGTGCATGATCGCGTTGAGCGTCTCGCGCGCCTCTTCGTCGCCGAACACCAGGTCGGCGACCTTCTTGCGGTCGAGCCCGCCCTCTTCGTCGAGCACGTCCTCACCAAACTCCTCGACGATCGCCGCGAGCCCTGGTGTACCCGGCTCGACGACTTCGCGCGCGAGCTCGTCGGCGTCGATGATCGGAATGCCGAGGTCGGCGAACATCTTGGACACCGTGGTCTTCCCGCTCGCGATCCCACCAGTGAGCCCTACAACTGGTTTCATCGCGGCAGAGTATTGGCGATTGCTCCGTTCGAGCAAGAGGATTTGGCGTGTGCTACCCCATCTCGCATGCGGGCCGTCGTGCAGCGCGTGAATGAAGCCAGCGTTACGGTCGACGGCGAAGTCGTCGGGGCGATCGAGCGAGGCGTGCTGGTGTATCTCGGAGCGGCGCGGGGCGACGAGCCCAAGGACGTTCAATACACCGCCGACAAAATCGCCGGCCTTCGCATCTTTGCGAACGACGAAGGAAAGATGTCGCTATCGGTGAGCGACATCAGCGGCGCGGTCTTGGTCGTTTCGCAGTTCACGCTATTCGGCGACGTTCGTCGGGGGCGCCGGCCTTCGTTCGACGGCGCTGCGGATCCCGGTGATGCCGAACGTCTCTACCAGGAAGTCGTCGATGCGTTGCGCGCGAAAGGACTGAAGGTGCAGACCGGCACCTTTCGGGCGATGATGGACGTGCGATCGGTCGTCGACGGGCCCGTGACCATCCAGATCGACAGCAAAAAGCTTTATTAGGCTTTGCGTTTGAGACGCGGCATAATCCCCGCCCGATGCTCCGGTTCCTCAGTGAGCGGCGCGCATGGGTGATCGCGGCGCTCGTCGCGCTGGTGCTCGCGGCCGGCCTCTGGATGTGGGGCGCGCCTCGGGCGACGGCGCGCGTGTCGCGCGCGATTGGCGACCGTCTCGGCGTCGTCGCTGAGATCGATGAGGCTCGGTTTCGGCCTGGACGCGTGGAGCTTCGGGGCATCGAGATGCGGGGCCAGCACGGGGGCTTCGTCGCGCGCATCGAAGAAATCGACGCCAAGATGAGCTTGCTAGTCGCGGTCTTCAAAGGGGGAGGTGCGGTCCGTCGTTTGTCGGTACGAGGCATCGACCTCGAAGCAGACCTCGCCCATGAAGGCTTCTCCGAGTCCATCGCGCTGGTCCGAAACGAGGTTGCGCCACGCTCTGCGGACGCCAGGGCGGAGGCGCCGAGCAAACGCCCTCGCGGAGGCGGTCGAGCGTACGAGCTGACCGGCTTAACCGTGCGTGTCGTCGATCGCGATGGTCCGCTGGTGTCGATGAACGATGTGAGCCTTCACAAAGAAGGGGACGACCTGAGCTCGAGCGCTTCGGAAACCCTCCTCGGTGATCGCAGCGCAGATCACGCGTTTGTCGGGCCGCACGAGATTGCGCTCCGGCGCAATGACGGCGCGTGGACGCTGCGAAAGCTCGCGATCGAGACCGGGAACGTCCGGGCGCTTCGCAATGGTGACGCACAGAGAAGGGCACTCGCCTTGCGCCTGCGGGATGCGGTCGCGTCATTGCGGGGCCTACGGCAAGAGCAGCCGGACGCCGAGGACATCGTCGAAGCCGTTGAAATCGCGGAACAGGAGGCGGATCTACCGGAAGAGCCGGCAGTGCCCGAGGAGCCGCCCAAGGAGGGGCCCCGGCCGTCCGCGCGCCTTTTTACCCGCTTGGCGCCCGACGCTGACATCGCCGTGTCTGGCGTCCAGATCGAAAGCCGAACGACGGACGATGGCCGGGTCGAGCGCATCCGGGACTTCGGTGTCGGGGTCAAGGGCGGCAGCAACGGCTGGTACCACGTGGTCGTCGGCGGCGAGACCTCCAACAAGGGCACTTTGAACGTCGACCTGAGCCTGAAGCCTTCGGAAGCACGTGCGGAAGGAAGCCTCCGGCTCCGCCGGATTTCGCTCGCGCTGATCGCGCCATTCGTTCCCGAGTTACCTCTGTACGACACCGAGGTCGGAACGATCAGCGCAAAGCTCGAGCTCGACGCCAACTCGCCCGATCGCGTTGCAATCGAGGGAGGGTTTCAGGTTCGCGAGCTTGCTGTCTTCCACGAGCGAATCGCTGCCGATCCCATACGGGACATCAACGTCGACATTCGTGGGAAGGGCGCGTGGCTTCCCGATGAGAGGCGTCTCGAGATCGAAGGCGCGCAAGTCCGAATGGGCAAGGCTACGGTTCTCCTCGAGGGCGAGCTCGAGCGCACGCCCGAGCACTACCGCGCCGACCTCACGCTCAAGCTTCCGCCTACCGATTGCAACGACGTCGTCGGCGCGATCCCCGAAGACGTGCTCGGCTCCCTATCGCGCTTCGAGTGGTCCGGAAACTGGAGCGCGCTCACCCACATCTCGCTCGACTCCCGCGATCTCGAGGCTACCGAGCTCTCGATCAAGGTACGAAACCTCTGCCTGTTCGAGGACACACCGAGGTGGGTGCGCGTCGAACGCTTCCAGGAGCCGTTTCGCCACCGAGCGGTCGAGCCCGATGAATCGGTGTTCCAGATGGTCACCGGGCCCGGCACTGACAACTGGGTCGCGTTTGCCGACATCAGCCCGTTCATGGTTCCGGCGGTCATCAGCCACGAAGACGGGGGGTTCTATGACCACGCGGGCTTTGCACCGTGGGCCATTCGGGACGCCTTGGTCCGGAACCTGCGAGAAGGCCGCTATGTCGTCGGCGCAAGCACGATCTCGATGCAGCTTGCGAAGAACCTCTACCTTCAGCGTGAAAAGACCATCGCGCGCAAGGTGCAGGAGGTGCTCCTCACGTGGTGGCTCGAAAACGCCCTCACCAAGGATCAAATCCTCGAGCTCTATCTCAACGTCATCGAGTACGGCCCGAGTGTCTACGGGTTGAAGCACGCGGCTGCATATTACTTCGGCCGCGCGCCGAGCGAGCTCAGTCCCGCCGAGACGGCTTTCCTCGCCTGCGTACTTCCGTCGCCCAAGAACTATCACGTCTCCTACGAACGCGGCGCGCTGACTCGGTCGATGAAGAACCGTACCCGCCGACTCCTAGAGCACATGGCGAAGCGCGAGCGCATCGGGTCCGAGGCTTTGGCGTTTGGGCTGGCCGAGCTCGAGGACTTCCACTTCTACCGCGAGGGCGACCCACCGCCGCCGCCGCGCGTGCTGCCTCCACTCGGCGCTCCCGAGGAGCTCGATCCGGCGGAGCTCGATCCGTTCGAGGCGCTGTTCCTCACGCCCTGAGCTTGCTGACGTTCGAAAATTCTCGCCTCACCGAAGACGCCGGCGGTCATTTATTGGGCTGACTTCTGGGGTGAGGGTAAACACGGACGTGGCGTCGGGCCGGTCTTTGAATCGGCTGTTTTGTCGTGCGTCCGAGGGGTTATGCAAGGGTTGCTTGGCGTGGGTAGTCGGTTGCGGTTCGTGGTCGTTCTTGGATTGTGCGTCGTATCCTCCGCAGCGCTCGCCGAGGAGCCCGATCCGGCGGTCGTGGTGATCACCGCCGGCGACGATGCGACGAGCGGCGCCGCCGTTCGAATCGACGGAGAGCCTTCGGGCAACGTGCCGCTCCGAAAGACGCTGCCTCCGGGCCGCCATCTCGTGCAGGTGGGCAAGCGCGGATACGTCACCTTTTCGAAGTGGGTCGACACGACCGCCGGCCAAGTGTTGACGATCCCCGTGACGCTTCAGCCCCAAGCACCGAAGACGGGGTCGCTGTTGATCACCGCGGACGTCACGGGCTTGCCGGTATTGATCGATGGTCAGAAGCGCGGCGGAACACCGCTAGTCGTCGACGGCCTCACCGAAGGCGAGCACGTCGTCGAGATCAAGAGCCCCGGAGAGGGATACCAACCGTTCTCGCAGGTCGTGACGATCAAGGCCAACGAGCGAACGACCGTCGAGGCCACGATTCGAATCGCACCCGACCTAGGAAGTCTTCGAGTCATCGCCAGCGTGCCGGGCGCGATCATCAGTCTCGACGGTGCGGACATCGGCGTCGCTCCAGCCGCTCGCGGAGGTCTCACCCCCGGTGAGCACACCGTGATGGCGCGCGCCGCGGGCTACGAGCCGGTCGAACAGACCGTGACGGTCATTGCGGGGAGGGAGCGTGTCGTCTCGCTGCGCTTCACCACGCCCAGCACGGACGTGGCCCGCATTTTCATACGCTCGGACGTTCCGCACGCCACGGTAACCATCGACGGCGAGGACTACGGCAATCCGCCGATTACCATCGAACCCGCCGAGTTCGGGACACACTCGATCGTCGTCCGGGCGCCCGGTTATCGGGAGGTGCGCCGGACGTGCTCGGTCGGCCCGGGCCGCAACTGCGACCTCTATGCCGAGCTCCACCCGCTTGGTGTACCGGTGCGCGTCGAGGCGAACGTTGCCGGCGCCCAGCTCTTCATCGATGGCGAGCCACGCGGTCCGGTCCCTTGGGAAGGCGATCTACCCGAGGGGACCCACCACCTCGAGGTTCGCGCCGAGGGTTACCAGAGTCACACCGAGCAAATCAGCCTACAGAAGTCGGCTCGGGTCCGCCTGATTCAGGTGATCCTGACGGTGGCGGTGACGCAGGTAGACAAGGGCCAACGCGACAAGGAGGCCCAGCGCGCCGATCCGCTTCGAAACGCCGTCACGCATGCCGGTGCGCCCGTCCCGGTCGGTGTCGCGACGCTCGACTTCTCGACGGGTTGGCCATGGCTCGCGCAGCTCGGGATGCGCGCGGGTCTCACGAAGTTCCTGGACATCGGTATCTACGTGGGGTCGTTCGGTCGCCTCACCGATTTCTGGCTGAGCACCAAGGCGGGCTGGAAGGTCTCCCGCAACTTCTCGCTCGGCGGGGACCTTCAGATCGGTGGCGGGGTAGGGCCCTCGCAGCGCGACCAGTTTGGCATCCGCCACCCGACCAACAACTTCTTCATCAATCTGGACGCGATCTTCAGCTTGCACTTCCCACCGCGCGGTGCCTTCTCGATCTGGATGGCGATGGACTTCAATAGCGACCGATGGGACTTCGACGGTCGCAACAGTGATCTGTTCGTGACAAACTCCCGGCAGAACATCGTACGCGGGCGGCTTGGCGGCTCGCTGGAGATCGTCGTGACGCAGAAGTGGAACGTCTGGTTGGAGGTTGAAGGCATCGTGGCGGGGGAACGGCGCCGCGTGCTCGGTGACGTGTTCGGCGGAGGCCGCGCCGACTCGCTGGTCTATGGGCAGGTGGGCGCCACGTTCAAGTTTGGAAGCCCCAAGGGTAAGGAATGATCGAAGGGCACTTCATCGTCGTCGAGGGCATCGACGGCTCCGGCACGACGACGCAGTGCGCGATCCTGGCGGAGCGTTTGAGGGCTAGAGGCTTGCCCGCACACACGACGCGTGAGCCCAGCGATGGACCGGTTGGCGTGCTCATTCGTCAAATACTCACCGGCCGCGTCGTGACCCCGAGCCAACACGGAGTGCGGCCGCCGACATGGGCCACCATGGCCGCGCTGTTCGCCGCCGACCGCCTCGACCACTTGGAGGCGGAGATCAATCCGAACCTGACAGACGGAGTGACCGTGATTTGCGATCGCTACGACCACTCGTCGGTCGCGTACCAAACCGTGAGCGGCGGCGGGGGAGACGATGTCTCGTCGTGGGTGCTGCAACTCAACAGTCACGCCCGACGCCCCGACCTCACGCTCGTCCTCGACGTCGATCCCAGGGTGGCTGCCAGTCGCCGCGGCATGCGGTCGGGAGGGCCGGAGCTCTACGAAGTCAGCGAGATGCAGGTCGAGCTCGCGAAGTTCTACGCGAAAATCGACGAACTTTTCCCAAATGATACAATTGTGCATATCGACGCCAACCTCGACGTCGATGGGGTGGCCGAGGCGATTTGGGCCGAGGTGATGAAGCTCCGAGGAGAGTCCGCATGAGCCGTTACCTGATTGTGTTGTGCGCCGCGTTTGCTGTTGCGAGCGTGATTGGTTGCGAGAAGAGCAAGCTCCAAGAAGAGATGATGGGAGACTCGACCTGGGAGAGCTCCTCTGGGCAAGAAGACATCAGCACCAAGGAACGCAAACCCCGGCGTGACGATCAGTGGGAGGACGAGAACGCTCCCATGGAGGGCGCCGAGCCCCAGAGCCACCTTCACGAGCCGTCGAGGGGCATCACGAACGGCGTGATCTACCGGAGCAAGCTCGTGCCGGTGCTGGACCGGGGTCTGGGTCGGTACCTGCAGAACGTCGAGTCCCAGCCTGCCTTTTACAAGGGCGCCTTCGTTGGGTTTCGCATCGTGAGCCTCTTTCCCGGCGACCTCGACTACGCTTCGCTCGATCTTCGTCCCGGTGACACCGTCACCCGCATCAACGATAGGTCGATCGAGCGACCCGAGCAGGCCGTCGCCGTTTGGGAGACGCTCCGGAGCGCGTCCGACCTAGTGGTCACCTACCGCCGCGGCGACGAGGAGCATGCGCTCCACTTCCGGATCGTTGACGGAGTCTAGGTCCGACTCCATCGTTCCGCGGTGCGCTCCTCCAACCGGTTTGCCGTCGCGGCTTCCGCGCTCCTCGTCTACACGATTGGCGTCGTTCTTTGGGGCGCGTACGTGCGCGCGTCACTTTCCGGCGACGGCTGTGGCGACCATTGGCCGCTCTGCAACGGCGTCGCGCTCCCGGTCGACCCCTCGATCAAGACGCTGATCGAGCTCACCCATCGCGTGACTTCCGGTGTCTGCTGGATCTGGACTCTCGTGATGTGGGTCGTGGCGCTTCGCAGCTTCGAGCGCGGACATGCGACGCGCTCGGCGGCCGGATGGTGCCTGTTCTTCATGACCACAGAGGCCCTGGTCGGCGCGGGCTTGGTTCTCTTCCGGATGGTTGCCGACAACCCGTCCAACGCACGGGCCGCTTGGATGTCGGCCCACCTGATCAACACGTTCCTTCTCCTCGCTGCGCTCACGTGGATGGCGTTCAGCGCATGGCAGAAGGACGGGGCGCGCTTCAGTCGCGACGTGTGGTTGCGCCGGGTGTTTGGCGGTGCGGCGTTGGCCATCTTGCTAGTCGGCGTCAGCGGCGCGGTGGCAGCGCTTGGGGACACCTTGTTTCCCGCTTCGAGCTTGGTCGAAGGGATCCGCGAGGACCTCTCGCCCACCTCGCATTTGTTCTTGCGGTTGCGGCTGTGGCATCCGGTGATCGCTGTGCTCGGTTCGGGCTACTTGCTGTGGCTCGCTACCGCGCTGCTTCGACGTGCGCCTCTTGCTCCGGTCCGCAGCCTCGGATTAACCCTTGGTGCCTTGGTCCTGCTCCAAATCGGGGTTGGCTTGCTTAATGTGGCGCTGCTCGCCCCGGTGTGGATGCAGCTTCTGCACCTGCTCATCGCAGACGCGACCTGGATTGCAGTCGTCCTCCTCGCACTTTCCTCACCGCCTCGCG
>CP070650.1:2762279-2765418 GCA_020354595.1 Myxococcales bacterium | reverse complement strand
AGCTCCAGCCGTTGCAGGACATCGCGTCCAATCTGTGGTGGCGCTGGCATCCCGACGTCGCGTCCCTGTTCAAGAAGATCGACCCGGCACTCTGGTTCAAGCTAGGGGAAAACCCGCACGCGTTGCTCGACCAAGTCAGACCCGACCGCTTGATGGACCTCGCCATGGACCAGCAATACGTCGACGACGTCGTGCGCTTCCATCGCGAGATGAGCGAGTCGACGGAGGCGAAGGATCCACGCATCGCCTACTTCTGCATGGAGTTCGGCGTCGCGGGGTTCTTGAAGCTGTACTCGGGCGGGCTCGGGATCTTGGCAGGCGACCACCTCAAGGCGGCAAGTGATTTGAACCTGCCGCTCTGCGCGGTCGGGCTCGCTTACAAGGACGGGTACTTCCACCAGATGATCGATCGAGAGGGCCACCAGGAAGACCTCGGCGACACCAACGACTTCGGGAGCCCACCCTTCAAGCCGGTCATGGCCGGGCAGTACGCACCGCTCAAGGTGACGGTCGCGTTGCCGACCGGGCCCGTGCAGGTCTGTGCTTGGCAGCTAGCCGTGGGTCGCGTGCCGCTGTTCCTGCTGGACACCAATCTTCCGGAGAACCGCCCCGAAGATCGCGCGATTACCAATCGCCTCTATGGCGGCGACTCGGCGCATCGCCTGCGCCAGGAAATGATCCTGGGCCTCGGCGGATATCAGTTGTTGACCGAGCTCGACATCGACCCGGACGTCTTCCACATGAACGAGGGCCACAGTGCGTTCCTGCTCATCGCGCGCGCAGCCCACTTGATCCAACGGCATGGTTTGAGGTCACAGGAAGCGTTCGAGTACATCCGCAACACGACGATCTTCACGACTCACACTCCCGTTCCGGCTGGGCACGATCACTTCGCCGAGGAGATGGTGCGCCCCTACCTCACGCGCTTCGAGCACGTGCTTCGCATGGACTGGCCGCGATTGATGGCGATGGGCCACACGCCGCAGGCTGCACAGAACGAATTCGGAACGACCGCGCTCGCGGTGAGAAACTCCGAGCGGATCAACGGCGTGAGCGCCAAACATGGCCAGGTGGCGCGCGACATGTTTCTGCAGTTCTACTCCGACCTCGACGATGCCGACGACGTGCCGTGCACCAGCATCACCAACGGCGTTCACGTCTCGACTTGGGTCGCCCCTCGCTGGCAACGCCTCTTCGAGCGGGAGATGGGGCACGACTGGCGCGATCACCTCGAGGATCGTTTTCAGTGGAGTTGGCTTCGCGAGCACAACCCGGCTGAAATCTGGGCGGTCCACCGCGAGCTGCGGGCCGACTACGTCGAGTGGCTCAAAGAGCACCTCACTCACACGTGGACCCGCCGCCGAGAGGATCTCTCCCTCCTGCGCGAGATTCTCGATCAGCTCGACGAGGACCGGATCGTCATCGGTTTCGCGCGCAGGTTCGCGCCGTACAAGCGCGCGGATCTGCTGCTCAGCGAGCCCGAACGACTCGCCAAGCTGCTCAATGGCAACCCCGGAGCCATGATGATCTACGCGGGCAAGGCGCATCCGGCGGACGGGCACGGACAGGCTCTGCTCCAGCGAGTCTACGAGGCGACCAAGCGACCAGAGCTTGCTGGCCGGGTGATCTTCATGGAGGACTACTCGATCGATGAAGCCCGCCGGATGGTCGCCGGCTGCGATGTGTGGCTCAACACGCCCACCCGTCCCCTCGAGGCTAGTGGCACTTCCGGCATGAAAGCGGCGATGAACGGCTGCCTGAACCTCAGCGTCGACGACGGTTGGTGGCTCGAAGGCTACGAAGGCGACAACGGCTGGATCATCGATCTACCAGCGGCTTCGATTCACGACCCGAGCGCCTACGATCGCGCGGTCACCATGGCGCTGCTCGAAGGCGAGATCCTTCCGACGTATTACGACCGAGATGAAAACGACGTCCCCCTCGCGTGGGTCGATCGAATGAAAGCCAGCATGTCGAGCATCATTCCGAGGTTCTCCGCGCGGCGCATGGTGAGCAACTACGCGGACACATTCTACGAGCCTGCCATGAAGGACGCCGTCGCGCTTCGCGACTCCAACTACCGTCCGTTGTTCAGCCTCGCGGACATCGCCGAGGACATCCGCAGCCACTGGAGTGACATCGCCATGGAGAGCGTGCGCTTGGGCGGACTGAGCGGCGACGAGGTCACGGTCGGGACGACGGTTTCGGCCGAGCTCACCCTGCACCACCCAGGGTTGGACGCCAGGGAGCTCGACGTCGAGGCGGTGGTGACATTTGGTGGTCGAACGCACGACCTCTCCTCCCGCATCGTCGTCCCGTTCGAAGCCGAGGGCGCCGAAGACCGAAGTACGTGGCAAGGCGCGTTCGCCGTGAGAGTGAGCGGAGGACACGAGCTGAGATTCAGGGTGCGCCCGAAAGACCGATCGCCACTGAGACCGGCAGCATTGGGCATGCATATACAGAAGTGGTTGTAACGGCCGAAGGCCGACAACCACCCTCGGGCCGTGGGTCACGGGTCGCGGGTCGCGAATCGGAAACTCAGGGCTCGAGACTGAGGATTGAGGCTTTGGCCCGGGCACGGAGGCCCGGGACCCAGGGCCCGAGGCAATCCAGCCCTCAGCCCATCACCCTCGCAAAATCCAAACCTCCTACAATCTGCCTCACCCCGACGTCGTTCTCGATCAAGATCCTTCGGACATTCATCCCCAGCGCTTGCTCTGCCGCTCGACCCACTCCGATTTCGCCGGGGAGGATCAGAATGCGAACGTCCATGGCGTGCTCCACTGCGGTGTGGGGAGGGAGGCGGCGGGCTTCGAGGGCCGAGGCCTGATCGAAGATTCCGACTGGGAAGTCGCCCTCGACCACGACGAGGCCGTGCTTGTTCGAAAGCTCGAGACGGTCGACGGCGAGCGCGATCGGGTCGTCGGCCTTGACCTTGACGACCGAGCCTGAGGCGATGTCGGAGATCGGCGTCTTGAGACGCTTCTCGCGTACCGCTCGCATGAGGTCACGCGTCGAGACCACGCCTTCGGGTTTTTCGCGCCGGGTGATGAAGACCCTATGCACGTGGTTCTTGAGCATCAGCTTCGCAGCCTCGGCGACTCGAGCTTCGGGCGCAACTTGGAGCGCTGGCGACTTC
>CP070650.1:2747821-2762179 GCA_020354595.1 Myxococcales bacterium | reverse complement strand
TCCCGATGATGATCAGGCCGGCCGGATGAATCGCGGGGGAGCTTCGCACGTGGTCCGCGGTCGGCTTGTGCCAGTGCAACCGGCCGAGCAAGTCCACGGCATACGCGCCGTTGGCGACGACGTAGATCCTCCCGTCGGGGCCCAACGTGGCTGAAGCATCGACGACGTCCTGCAAAGGAAGCTTCCAGCGAGGTTGACCCTGGAGCGACAAAGAGACGAGCTCTTGCTGGTGCGTGCCGAAGATGACCGACGTGCCGGCCACCAAGGCGCTCGGGTAGATCTTCTGCCCGGCCGCGTATCGCCATTTGAGCGAGCCATCGGGATTGAGCGCGACGAACTGTCCGTCCAACGAGCCGACGTAGATCGTGCCCTCGTGCCCGGCGATCGGCGAAGCAAAGACGCGGGCTCCCGTCTGGTAGGTCCACACCGATGAAGGCTTGGTCGATGGACCGCGATTCTCACTCCGCCCGGTGTGCGCCGCATCGCCCATGAATCCGTTGGCGCTTCGGGGAATCGCGCCGGGGCCGGCGGTGGGAGGCGGCGCGGCGAGCTCTGCCAACACCTCCTCGACGAATCGGCACTTGCCCTCGTGGCAGATGCGATCGGCGCGACACTCGGTATCGGACATGCACGGAGTGGACGGTCTCGAACGCGGACCGCTGCATGCCGCCACCGCGATCAGCGGCAATAGGGCCCACAAGAGTCGCGGAAAGAGGCGCAAAGCGCCCGGACTATACCACCGCCGATCCATCGTCACAGCCGACCCCCGCTACCACGTAAGTAGTCGAATTTCGCTGCCTTTCTGCACGGCGACGCGCTTGCCGTCGGGGCTGATCGCGAGCGCTCGGAGCTCTCCCGGCACCGCACTCCAGTCGGTGGGTCGAAGCCAAAGCCCCGCACCGCCTCTGCGCCAGTCACGCACCACGACCCCTTCGGTGTGCGGAATCACGTAGCGAGCTCCATCGGGCGTGATCCGCGCGCCCCGAATCGGCGCGGGCAACGGGTTGCCGGGGTTCAAATCCACAGGTCTTCCGGCTGGTTTGGCGAGCTCGTTCAACGGGACGACGCGGAGCAGATCGCCCGAAGCGGCGAGTAGACCTTGAGGCGCCCATCCCAAGACCGCCCACTCGAACACAGAGGCGGGTCGATCGATCGGGGTTTGGCATGGGATCGTGCCGGGGCGGCGCTCGATCAGCACTCGATGCGTGCGCTTGCCGAGCACGGGGCCCACTTCGGCTTCGAAGCCCGCGCAAGTTACTCGGACGCCCCGAGCGGCGAAGCGGCCATCGGGATTCCGAACCGACGGGACAATTTCAGCCTTCGAGAGCCTCGTCTTGACGCCGGTGCTGAGCTGAACGGACTTCGGCGCAAACCCGTCGATGATCAGCGTGTCATCGTCGGTGAAGTAGAGACCGGCCGTCGCGCTCTCGCGATCGACGAGCTTCCAAGAAGCCCGGGCGCTGGCTTTGGCTCTCTGCCACGCTGCCTGCACGAGCGCTTGCTCTTCGGCGGTAGGCAGCATGCCCGTGCCGCTCCACCAGCGCTGGAGCTCGAGCGCGCGGACGAACGTACCGCGCCGGATGGCCGCCACCATGGCTACTGCCACGGCGCGAGCAGCCGCCTGGGATTGCTGGCACTGGATGCCTTGCGTGCCGGCGAGCCCGATTCGCGCAGCGCCGCTTTCTCGACACAACGCCACGTAGGCGTCGAGAACCTCGCGCGCGCGTTTCTCCGAGCCGCTCGGGTCCGAATCGAGAAAGGCCCACGCATCATCGGCCAATAGACGGAACGCGGCCTCGGGCTGGGACGCGTCCCTCGCGAAGCCGCCGGGCCGGTTCAGCCATGTCAACGGAACCTCGAGCGTGCCGACGCGAACGTTGGCGACGAGATCCTGGTACCCATCCGCATCGCGGTCCTCGACGCCGAGCGCGAGCTCGATCGCCGCTTTGGAGCTCTCGTTCGGCGGAAGCACGGTGATGCGCTCGCGCACTCGCGGCTGCGCTTCGATCGTGAGCACCCAAAGGTTCGCCCGCCGCCCGGTCTCGCACCGGTGATCGACCCGCACGGAGGCGAGCGACGCGGAGAGCTGCCGGATCTCTGCCGTCGGTTCCGTGCAGTGGGCGGGTACGAGAAACGAAGCGATCGGTTGGGAGACGACGCTCATCCCTCGCTGGAACGCCGCCTGGACCCTTACGTTTTGCGGGTCGGCCGAGACGACGATCGCATCGAGTGGCTCGCTGCCGTCGAGGTTCAGTCGAAGCGCCGCGAGGGCGTAGCCGGTCTGTAAGACGAGGGCGGACTCGCCGACCGGGATCTCGACCTGGTCGGGGCCGAAACTCTCTCCCACGGGAAACTCGGGCGCCTCCCCGGCCTCATCCGCGGGCGCCTCCTCCAGCGCGCCGGCGTCCTCGAGCCCGAACGGCACCTGCTTCCGGCCCGAGCAGCCGAGGAGCAGCCCCGAGGTGACGAGCATGACCAGCATGGCAGCCCACCCATGCGATCGGCACATGCGCATGCCCGTTGGGGTAGCACGGGTTGGCCGCGGGGGCCCACAATCCTCAGGGCTGTCCAGGTACACAAATCGCGTCATTCATCGCAATCGGACAGGACGTGTCCGCGCCGCACAAGTCCACGGCGGTGAGGCAGCGGAATCCAAAAAGGCAGTCGAGATCCGTGTCGCAGGGCTCGAAACAGATGGGGGTGTCGTCGATGCCACCCGCCACGCTCGCGGGATAGCAGCTCCCTTGCCGACCAATATAAGCGCGCGAGCAGTCCGGTGAGACGGGCCCTTCGGTAGCGCACTCGGTCGTGCAGATGGCGTTCTCATACACGAAGCCACCGAACTCTACCGACAGCTCCTCGCATCGGGTCGCGGCCTCGACGCAATCATCGACGCTGAAACACGTGTCGTAGATCGGGGCGGGAGCAGGGTCGCTCCGCCCCGAGCAGCCGATCAACGCCGACAACATCACGACGACTGCAAGCAAGCGCATGGGGCTAGTTTAGCCAGCGCGGTTCATCGGTGCGACCGCCCTGGACCACGTCGAACGAGCTTTGCTTCTTGCGGCGCTTGGGTCGGCGACGACGCTTTGGAGGGCGCCTCAGCCATTCGATGAAGCCCATGCCGCCGCCGATCGCGCCGAGGTCTGCCGCCAACGCAACCGCATCTCCCGATGTGATGAACATCAGTGCGCTCAACGCCAGTACCAGATAGATGATATGCACCGGCTTCATGTCGATGACGCCAAAGAAGCTCATGCGACCCTGGCCACGATAGGACCATGCAAAGGCCGCGATGGAGCCGAGGAGGAGCGCCTGGGCACCGTAGAGTCGCGACGGATTGGGAACGATCGACCCGACGATCAGCGCCAAGAAGGCGGCCGAGAGGGCGGCAACGACGCAGAGTTGAATGGTTCGCTTCTGCCCGAACCGCTGCTCGAACGGCGCCAGCATCCACCACAGGAACACGAGTACGATCAGCATGGAGAACACGGCCTGCGGGCCGGTGGGGAACGCGAATACGTGAGTGCCGAGTTGCCAGAGTGTCTGAACCCCAGGGCTCCCCGTGTTCAGCGCAAACACCTCGAACATCGGCACACCGGCCCAATTCTGCAGGAGGATCTGCAGGATCCAGGTGCCGAACAGCGCGATCAGCAGCTTCTTGACGAACGGGGTGAGTGGAGGAAAGCGAAACACGGTCTTTGTTGGTTTAGTTACATTAGCGGGTCACTGCAACTCATGGGCCGGACGGGCATTCCGCCCCTCCATCTTGGGTCGTGAGATTGATGGTGCCAAGATCGAGCAGCATTCCGCCGTCTAGGTCGGTGATCGGCGTGGTGACGATGGGCGTGCAGTCGACGACGAATCTGAGGTCGGTGGTGCCTCGCCATCGCGACTTGTACCCGTTCGTGGGCGGGTCTTGGAGTATTTCGCCGGAGCCGCCACACCGGTTTCGCGTGACGAGCGTGGTGTCGAGGTAGGCGCCGCCATCGATGACGATCGCGTTGGAGTCGCTCTCCGCGTCGCACCGCAGCGTGAATTCGGGTGCAATCCAGAACTCGTTTTCAGGCTCGTTGATGATCGCGAGCTCGACCAGCGCGATGTTGCCGCAGGTCTCCGGGTTCGGGTCCTGTTCGTCGATCGTCCATCGGCCCCGCACGTGCACCTCGCAACCGGACGGGTTGAAGCGAACGTCTTCAACACAGCCGGCCGGTAGCGCGCCACCCAACAACACCAGCGCGAGCACGAGCCAGGAAACCCTCATCTCCAGGTAGCCTATCGCCCAGGGCAATTTGGTCAATTCGGAGACTATTGACAGTCGGTTTTCCGTGCTTAGCTTGCGTGCAACTTCGAAGAGCAGTTGGCACGCGATGGTGGCGTTGCTGCGAGCTTTTTGAGCAAGACGGGGCCTGCGTCCGCAGGCCATCGGAGGAGTACATCATGTTGGTTCGTTGGGATCCATTTGAAGAGATGAATCGCCTCCATGACCACTTCTTCAGTGGCAGGGGGCTTGCCAAGCAGGCGTTTCAACTCGCGGTAGACATTCGCGAAGAGGACGACGCCTTCTACGTAGACGCCGAGGTGCCCGGCTTGTCGGCCGACGACATCAAGGTCGACGTCGAGAAGAACGTTCTGACTTTGAGCGGCGAGCGCAAGGTCGAGAAGGAAGAGACCAAGGACAAGTTCCGCCGTGTGGAGCGCCAGTACGGTAGCTTCACGCGATCGTTCAGCCTTCCGGAAACGGTCGACACCGACAGCATCAGCGCCGATCTTAAGGACGGCGTGCTCGAGCTGCGCCTTCCAAAGAAGGAAGCGCCGACGCCGAAAGAAATTTCGGTGAACGTCGGGAAGAATTAGGCGCTCGCGTGGGGGTGGCGGGGTGGGGATTGAAGGGCCCACACCTTGACGAAACACATCCCGGCAAGTGACATCGAAACAGAACGTCCGTGGGTTTTCGCGGTTAGGTCTTCAACCTCTTGGAAAGAGGTTGGTTTTGGGGGGCGAGCGTGTCCCCTAGGCGAAGACTTCGTTTAGGAGCATTTGTTGTTCGAGCTTGTGGGAGGCGCCGGAGCCGGTGGCGGGGCTCGCGCTTTCTGGGCGCGCGATGCACCGGAGCGGGGTTTCGCTGCCGAGGATTTCGGGGAGGCGGGCGCGCATGAAGTACCAGGCGCCCATGTTCCACGGCTCTTCTTGGACCCAGACCAAGTCGACGTCTTGGGCATAGGGGGCGAGGCGGGTTTGGATCTCGCTCGCGCGAAGCGGATAGATCTGCTCGATGCGCAGGATGGCGACGTCGTCGCGCTGCTCCTTCTCTCGCCGCTCCAGGATGTCGTAGTAGATCTTCCCAGAGCAAAGGAGCACGCGCGTTACCTTCTTCGGGTCGATCGACGGATCATCGGGAATGATGCGTTGGAAGCTCCCGTTGGCGAGCTCGTCCATGGTGCTGATCGCGCGACGATGCCGAAGCAGGCTCTTTGGGCTCATCACGATGAGCGGTTTGCGCCACGGCCGGATCACCTGACGGCGCAAGCAATGAAAGAGCTGCGCAGGGGTGGTGAGGTTGACGACCTGCATGTTGCTTTCCGCACAAAGCAGAAGAAAGCGCTCCAGCCGCGCGCTCGAGTGCTCGGGGCCTTGGCCTTCCATGCCGTGCGGCAGCAGCATCACCAAGCCGCTCAATCGGTGCCACTTGTCTTCGGATGACGAAATGAATTGGTCGACGATCACCTGCGCCACGTTCACGAAGTCACCGAACTGTGCCTCCCAACACACCAGGGCATCGGGCGAGTCGAGGGAGTAGCCCCACTCGAAGCCGAGCACCCCCACTTCGGAAAGCGGGCTGTCGTAGATCTCCAAATGCGCCTGAGTCGGGCTTAGATGTCCTAGCCGCGTGTAGCGCCGGCCGGTGCCCTCGTCGAAAATCACCGCATGCCGGTGGCTGAACGTTCCGCGGCGCACGTCTTGGCCGGTGAGCCGGCAGCGCGTTCCTCCGAGAAGTAGGCTTGCGAACGCGAGGTTCTCGGCGGTCCCCCAGTCGACGCCTTCGCCGGTCTCCAGTACCTTGCGCTGCTTGTCGAGCACGAACCGCTTGATACGCGGGTGCGGGGTGAACCAGTCGGGGTAGGACGTGAGCGCGTCCAATGCCTCGTCGAGCTTCTCTCGCGCAAAGCGCGTGTCGGCATCGGGCACGTCGAGATCACTTCCACCTTTGTAGTCGGTCCACAGTCCGAGCATCGACGCCGGGATCAGATTGTACTCGGCGCCGTTGTTTCGGGTGTCCTCGAGCGCCTTTTCGAGGTCCTGCTGCCGCCGCACCTTGATCTCTTCGGCTTGCTCACGTGTGAGCTTTCCGGTCTTGATCAGGTGCTCGACGTACACCTCTCGGACCGTCTTCTTCTTGTCGATGGCCGCGTACATTTCCGGTTGAGTGAACCGCGGCTCGTCGCCTTCGTTGTGGCCGTACTTTCGGTAGCAGAAGAGGTCGAGCACGACGTCGCCATGGAACCGCTGGCGGTACTCGGTGGCCAGAGTCACGGCTTGCGCGACCGCCTCGGGGTCCTCGCCGTTCACGTGGAAGACTGGGCAGCGGAGCATTCGCGTGATGTCGGTGCAGTACGCGGTGGAGCGGGAATCCTCGGGGTTGGTGGTGAAGCCGATCTGGTTGTTGATCACGACGTGGATCGTTCCGCCGGTTTCGTAGGCTTGGAGTCGGCTCAGATTCAACGTTTCGGCGACCACGCCCTGACCCACGAACGCGGCATCCCCGTGTATCAAGAGCGGGAGCACGGTGACGCGCGTCTCGTCGTTCTTTCGGTCCTGTTTGGCTCGCACGCGGCCTTCGACGACGGGATTGACGAACTCGAGATGGCTCGGGTTGAACGCCAAGGTCATGTGGATGTCGTTACCGCTCGCGGTCTTTCGATCGAGCGAATAGCCCAGGTGGTACTTCACGTCGCCACGGCCGACGAACACCTCCGGGTCGTCGTCCTCGAACCCGGCGAAAATCTGCCGGACATTCATCTCCATGATGTTGACCATCACGTTGAGCCGACCACGATGGGCCATGCCGATGACCATCTCCTCGACACCGAGCTCGGAAGCGCGCTCGGTGAGGATGTCCAGCATCGGGATGACGCTCTCGCCGCCCTCGAGGGAGAAACGCTTGGCGCCGGTGTACTTGGTGTGCAGGAACTGCTCGAAGATCTCGGCGTCGGTGAGCTTCGTCAGGATGCGGATTTGCTGCTCGCGGCTGAGGTCGATGTGGTTGCCGGTGAGCTCCATCCGGTCGCGGAGCCAATTGCGCGCCTCTCGCTTCTCGAGGAACGTGTACTCGACGCCGATGGTACGCGAGTAGGTGTCTTTCAGACGCTCGATGATGGTGCGGAGCGGTTGATTGGCGGGGCCGGCCAAGTCACCCGTCGAGAAGACCGTGTCCGGGTCGACGTGGGCAAGCCCGTACCGTCTCAGCACGAAATCGTCCCCTGGCGGCTGCCGATGGAGGCCGAGCGGATCGAGGTCGGCGAACAGGTGTCCCCGAACGCGGTGCGCGTTGATCAGAGCCGAGAGACGTGCCTGGAGCTCCGTCGCGGCCAGCATCTCGGACGAGGGCGGAAACGAAGCGCGCGAGGCGATCGCGGGGTTATCCGGCATTGCCACTTCCAGCGGCGTTTCCGCGGTCGGCGGAAGGAACACGGAGTCGCGGACCCCTTCGTCCCGAGGCTCCTCTTCGCTGGCTGGCTCGGGTTGCGGCCCGGGAGCGACCGGCGCTGCTTCGCCAGCCGGCGCGCCGTTGCCATCGCTTGGAGCGGGGGCGGGGCTCAGCAGACCGACCGCAGTGACCGGCGCGAGAATCGTTCCCGCGCTCGAGATCTGCGGCAAGTCGTCGGGCGCGAGGCTCTCGAAATACTCTCGCCAGGCCTCGTCCACCGCCAGCGGGTTATCCACCCACTTGAGAAACTGCTCTTCGACCAGCCCTTGGTTTACGCCGAAATCTGCGGTCATCTCCGGTTCGTCGCTCCCAACACCCCGGTCGTCACCACAGCCTAGCCCGTCCGGTTGTCCGGGGCTAGCAAGCGGACTGGCTGCGGTGGGGCAGTTGCCCCATCCTTGGGGCGATGTCCAGGATCTTCATCATTGTGTCGGGACTGCTTGGATTCAGCGCCGTGGCTCTCGGTGCGTTCGGGGCGCATGGCCTCCGATCCCGGCTCGACGCCTTGCCCGATGGGGCCAAGCGGCTCGAGTGGTGGAGCACCGCCGCGCACTATCACTTGATCCACGCATTGGCGCTCGCGATTGCGGCTTGGCTGGTGCAGCGCGGCGCCGGCGCGACGGCCCACGCGGCCGGGTGGTGCTTCGTCGCGGGGGTCGCCCTCTTCAGCGGCAGTCTCTACGTCATGACGATCACCGGGCAGACGAAGCTCGGCGCCGTCACCCCGATCGGTGGGCTGTTCTTGTTGGCTGGGTGGGCGGCGGTCGTCGTGGCCGGAGTTCGGCTAGGGGGCGGCAGCTAAGCTTACTGCTGTTGCTGCTGTTGTTGTTGCGCGCGGATCTGCTCCTGAAGCTGCCGCATGACTTCAGGCGGTAGCTGTGGCTGGCCTTGGCCCTGCGGCATCGCCGGTCTGGCGGGCGGGGGTGCTGCCGGCTCGTCGAGCTTCTCGAATGCCTTGGCTTCGGGTCGCAATCGATTCGCGAGGTATTCCGAGACGATGTAGATGGTCGGATTGCCTTGGCGCCGGAGATAGACCTGGTTGGCTTCGTCGGCCGCGTCTCCGAGCTCAAGAACGATGGTCTCTTCGGTCTCTGCGACCGTCATGGTTACCAATGTGCTCGGCTCGGCGAGGCCCGCTCGCACATCGGAGACGTCTTCGGCTGCGAAGTCCGAGGCGGTGAGCCGCGCCGCGGTCGAGACGAGCCCCGTAACCTTTTTCGGGTCGAACTCCCCGAGCGCCACCTTGCCCTCCGAAGCCTTCCAAGCGTCGGCCGTGCGGTTGAATGCGAAGCTTCCATTCGGGCTTTCGAAGCGGATCGTCTGCACGCTTGCGGAATCGATCTTCACGACGCTCCGATTGCGCCACGTTTTGAGCGCTCGATCGAACGCGTATCGAAGGGAGCCGCTGGCGCCGAACACCTCGGGGCGCTCTTCGATGCGAATCATCGTCATGCCGTCTGCGTACTTGCCGATTTGGAGGTCGGCGACCGTCTCGTCTCCGGCCTTGACACCGACTCGCACCGCATTGGCTTCGTCGACTTGAAGGCGCGCATAGTTCTCGGGTTGCTCGGACACGATTCGCGTGATCTCCAAATCGGCCAACCGGTTGAGCGCCGATTCGACGTTGTTCGGGTCGGCCTCGGCCTCCACCGGCGCCGTCACTCGCCAACCGTCGTCGGCCTTCGAGAGCGTCACCGTCTCACCATCAGGCCGGGTCACTTCGATCGCGGTGATCGCGTCCTTGTCGAGCTCGATCGTGGGCAGCTCCGCCTCGCCGGTCGGCGCTCGGTCCTGGCGGTTGGCCGCCCAAAGAGTCAGGCCGAGCAGCGCCACGAAGACGACCGCCCCAACTGCGATCCGGTTCTTTCGCCAATCCATCTCGAATCGTCCTCTTCGTTAGAGCTTGAGGGTCTTCTTCTTGTTCGCGCGCTGACGCCAACGGAACAGTCCGAACAGCGCCACGACGAAGGGAATTCCCAACGTGTTGAGCCAGCGGTACGCGAGCTTCTTCGCGTTCCAGGACTCGATGGCCGCCTTGCGTTCTTCGAGCGCGGACTCCACGCCGGCCTCGTCGCCCTCTTCGGCGGCTGCGAGAACCGTGTCTTCGGCGGCGAGGACCGAGTCGGGAATGTCGAGCGCCGGTTCCTCGATCGTTTTGGCGCGAATCGCGATCAGATCCGAGTCCGCGGCCAACCAGTCGACCGCATTGAGCGCCAATGCAAGTGCCGCATTCATCTGAACCTCGCCTTGGGGCGGGCGCGGCGGCATGAAGCTGTCCTCGAGGAAGGAGCTCGTCCCCACGACCAACACGCGGACGTCGCCCTCGGCCACGGGTGGCGTCTGGATCGCGGTGGCCCCCTCCTCGTTGATCGGCGCCGCATAGGCGGACGGGAGCTTGCCATCGATGGCGACCATCAGATCGAACGGACCCGCTTTGGCGCTCATTCGCCAATCCCTCGGGTCGCGCGGTTCGAGCGCGATCGTCTGCCCCGACATCGTCCATGAATCCTCCGAGGAGCGGGCTAGCACGGAGAGCTCGACGCCGTCGGGCGCGTCACCGACCTTCAGCGGAGCGACGAAAGGCAACATCGGCGATGCCAGCCGGAACATCACTGGATGCTGCAGTTGCTCGTCGTCGAGTTGAAGAACGGGAATCGGTGGGTAGGGCACCAGCACTTGCAGGCCCAATGGTCCACGCATGGGGGCGCGGCTGCACTGTGCGTCGGCGACGATCTCAGATTCGAGCTCGACACCCCACGGCCCCAAGAGCCCTTCGAGTCGCGACCCCACCGGGCGAGCCGAGGGGCCCGTCTGACCCGCGAGGTCGACCGCCACCGCGCCGCCGAAGATGCCGAGTGAGCCGCCGCGCATCACGTACTGATCGATACGCCGAAGCTCGTCATCGCTGAACGGCTCCTTGGGGCCGATGACCAATAGAGCTGCGAGGTTA
Organism: Myxococcales bacterium; assembly: GCA_020354595.1. Lineage (GTDB taxonomy): Bacteria > Myxococcota_A > Polyangia > Polyangiales > Houyiibacteriaceae > SG8-38. The sequence goes on along the minus strand of CP070650.1, from coordinate 2,751,521 downwards.
GGGTCGATTTCCTGCGTCGCGTCGACCTCGCGCACGTCGTAGAGCGAGAGCGCCGACTGCAAGGTCGTCAGCCCTTGCGTCAGGGACGGGCTACCGTGACCGCCGACGACGCCGACGGGTGAGCGTTCGCCGACGAGCTCCTTGATCGCAGACGTGATCGTGTACTCCAGGCCGGTGGTGTCTTGAATGACGGGAATGGTTCGGCTCTGGTCGAGGTAGCGAAGGGCCACACCTCGATAGCCCTCGACCACCGCGACCTGGTCTTCCTCGATTTTTTGGTGAGCGACAGGCTGCACGCCGTCGGAGCGCGCTGCCTGCTGTTTCGCTTCATCGTCCGGGTTGACGAACCGAACGACGATCTGACCGTCCGATGCCGCCGCGTATTCCGAGAGCAAGTCGCGTACCTGGCGTTCGGTGGCGTTGAATGGAGGTGGCAGGTTCTCGGTGAAATACGCCGTGATCTCAAGTCGGTCGTCGAGGCTCGCAGCGAGACGCTCGGATCCTTCCGCGAGCGAGAACATCCCGTTCCGAGTCAAGTCGATGCGCGGCGACCGGAACGAGGCGCCGAGCACGTTGAGCAAGATCAGGATGCCGGTGACGATCAACAAGAAGATCAACGATTCGCTTGCGGCCCGCTTTTGTACTTTCGACGACATCGCTCAGCTCCACCGACGTGATTCCAGTGCCCGGAACGCCGCGGCGAGCGCGACGATGATCACTGAAACGAAGAAGAACACGTCACGGAGATCGATCACGCCCCGCGCCATGCTCTGGAAGTGGTAGTCGAACGAGAGCCACTCGAGCGCGGACGCCGCGCGCGTCGGTAGCAGCGCCAGGAACTTGTCGAGCACCCAGAAGAAGACACTCAATGTCAGCGCGACGAAAAGCGCGATGAGCTGATTGTTGGTCCAACTCGATGCCATCAGGCCGATGGCGAGCACCGCGGATCCTTGAAGGACCAAGCCCAAATAACCGCCCCAAACCGGGCCCCAGTCCAGATCTCCAAGCGTCGAAATGCTGATGGGATAGGGCAGCGTGAGCGCGAGCAGCACGGCGTAGAGGCCGAACACACCGAGGAACTTGCCGAGGATTACCTGCGCTTCGGTGACCGGCATCGTGATCAACAGCTCGATGGTCCCGGTGCGCTTCTCCTCAGCCAGAAGCCCCATCGTCAGGGCGGGTAGCGCGAAGACGAGAATGAGGCTCAGCCAACGGAACATCTCTCTGGCGCTGGCACGCCCGAAGAGGAAGAACGTCTTCCAGAAGAAGAAGCCGAGCGTCAGCATGACGATGCAGATGACGATGTAAGCGACCGGACCGTTGAAATAACTTCGGAACTGGCGGCCGCCGATGGTTAGGATGTGCTTCACGATGCCACCCCCTCGCCGGCGGTCGTGAGTTGGCGAAAGACGTCCTCGAGGTTCTCGCCTCGTTGCTCGAGACCGAGAAGCACGAGATTCGCCGATACCGCGGCTTGGAAGATGTCTGCGCGCAGGTCCTGGCTTCCCTTGGGTACGACTTCGATCACGAGCTCGTTCGGGCCCGCCCCATCATGCTCCGCCACGCTGCCCGCGTCGGCGATGCTGGAGAAGGCCGCGCGAATCTCGGCGGCGCTGTGTCCGTTGCGCCGCAGGGTGGCGATGAACCGTGGCTTGCCGGCCCGCGCTGCGAGCTCTTCGGGGGTGTCGTCCGCGACGAGCTCGCCCTGTGAGATGATGAGGACACGGCCACAGGTGACCTGGACCTCAGCGAGGTTGTGCGTCGACAGGATGATCGTGCGCTCGCGCCCGATCTCGCGAATGAGCTCCCGAATCTCGGATGCCTGGTTCGGGTCGAGGCCGCTCATCGGCTCGTCCAAAATCAGGACGGGCGGCTCGTGAATCAGGGCTTGCGCGAGGCCTACTCGCTGCCGGAAGCCTTTGGAGAGCTCTCCGATGCTCTTCCCGATGACGTCTCCGAGGCTCGTCTCTTCGACGACCTTGCGGATGCGCGCGGGTAGCGCTTCACCGCTCAAGCCGCGCATCTTTCCAGCGAACTCGAGGTACTCGAGCACGAGCATCTCGCTGTAGAGCGGCGTGTTCTCGGGCAGATACCCGATCGCCTCGCGCACCGCGATCGGGTCCTCGAAGATGTCGGCGCCCGCAACGCGGGCGGTGCCGTCCGATGGGGCGATGAAACACGTGAGTATCTTCATCGTCGTCGTTTTTCCGGCCCCGTTCGGACCTAGAAAGCCAACGACCTCTCCTCTGTTGACCTCAAATGTTGCGTTCTTGAGCTCTGTGACCGGGCCGTAGTGCTTAGTTAGGTCCCGCGCTTCGATCATCACGTCGCTCATACGCTCCCTCGCGTGTGATCCATGGCGTTTTCCAGGGCTGGCGGAGGTTAGCCAAGGCTCTAGGGCTGTCAAGACAGCAGTCCCGTGGCACGATTCCAACCATGAAGCCGTCGGAGTTATTCCCCGAGCCGGTGCGCCGAGTGGCTCCGCGCGCCCGGGCGATCGCGCGTCGCGCGGTCGACCTCTGGCCGTTGACGGCCTTGGGGATGGCAGTGGCCGTCGTGTCTTCGGTGGCGCTCGTGAGCTTCGGCTTCGAGAAGCTCGACCTCGTGCTGCTCGTGCTGGGTTACGGCGGCGCGGGGTTATTGGCGATTTCGGTGATTGCGGTTTCGGCGACAGCGGTGGCGCTTCGGTGGTCGCTCCGCCGTGCTTCGATCACCTGGGCGACTTCCACGTTGGAGACCGGCGCCGCGCTGCCGACGGGGTTCTCCACGCCTAGCCTCTGGTGGCTCCCGTTGGTGCAGGTGCGCTGGGCGTGGGTATCCCCCGATCGCGCGACCGCCGAGCAAGTTCCGGAGCGTGGCCGACTTCACGAACGCGTGTGTCTCGGTCGGCGCGGCATTTTTGACACGGTTACGCGTCGCATCGTCGTGCAGGACGCATTTGGTCTCGCGCGGATCGCCTTGCGGCATCACCAGCCCGGGCCGATCGAGGTGCTGCCCCATCTCGGCGGGCTGCGACGTCTGCCGGTACTCACGTCGCTGACAGGGGGTGAAGAGTATCCGCATCCCATGGGCCTCGAAGACGGGGACCGCGTCGAGCTCCGGAGGTACGTGCCTGGCGACTCGGCGCGCTTCATTCACTGGAAGGTCTTCGGCCGGACGCGAAAGCTGATGGTTCGGGTTCCCGAGCGCGCTCTGAGCAGGGCCCGTCGGACGGTCGCCTATTTGGTGGCAGGGGCAAACGACGAAGCGGCGGCCGCCGCAGCCCGTGCTGCGATCGAAGAAGAAGCGCTCGGGAGCGATTGGCAGTTCGGCGCGGACGGCTCGCCCGAGGCCACCTCGGATCGACAGGAGGCCGTTCACAAGGTCATGACGTCTGCGGTGTTCGATGGCGTGAGCGGCAGCGGCATGCGGCGCTTTTTGGCGGAGGTCGACCAGAAGGGTCCCGCCGCGCTGGTTGTGTTTGCGCCCCCGACGATGGGAAGCTGGCTCGACGAGACGCGTGCCTTGAGCATGCGCCGCTACGGCAGGGTGCGCGTGGTGATCGGGGTCGACGCGGTGCACGAGCCGCGCCCAGGACCTGCTTGGAGGCGCTGGCTTCTGACGCCGGCCTCCACGGTCGGAATCGCCCGGGGCGATCTCGAGCGCGTCGGGCGAGCGTTGAGTCAGCTCCGCTGCGAGGTCGTCATCATCGACCGCGTGA
>CP070650.1:2743583-2747721 GCA_020354595.1 Myxococcales bacterium | reverse complement strand
GGGGGGGGGGGGGGCGGGTAGACAAAGTAAAGACCACCTATTTGGGGGAGCAGGTGGTCTTCTTACGCGTTGGGCGGAAGGAACAGCGCGGGTCAGCTCAGGTACGGGCCGCCGATGTAGCTCGAAAGCTCGCGCACCTCCTGGCGGAGGTTGTGTTGCGTGGCCTTGGTGAGATCGCCGATGGAGACGAGCCCCACCAAGAGCTCACCCTCCATGACCGGAACGTGGCGGCAACGCCGATCCGTCATCAATCGCATCACGTCGAGCAACGTGTCATCGGGCGACGCGGTGTAAAGGCGCGTCGTCATCACGTCCCGCACGAGCGTTTGCCGAGGATCGCGGTGCGCCGCGACGACCCGGACGAGCACGTCACGCTCGGAGAAGATCCCGACGGGATACCCGCCTTCGACGACCAGCACCGAGCCGACGTGATGGTCGTTCATGACGTTGACCGCATCGATCACGGTGGCGAGCGGTCCGACGGAGTGCACGTGCTCCCCCTTTTTACGCAGAATGTCGTGAACTCTCGTGCTCAACATCAACTACACCTCGCTGGTCGCTGATTATACAATCATCGACAGCTTTGAGAAGCCCCCTCGCGCAAGCTGTAAAATGACACACACACGATCGGGTTATCACCCCTTGTGGACTAGATTTTCGACGCGCGGCCCGGCACTCTGAAAGTGCGATGGGGCATGCTAGGGCACACCGAGATCGACGCTCGAACCACAGGGTGGATCTCGATGGCCGCGCGGTCGTGTTTCAGCGCGGCGATCACATCGGCCAGTACACGCTGGAGAACATCTCCGCCGGCGGCGCGTTGATCACTGGCGAGCGGAACGTGCGGCCGGGTCATCTCGTCCACGTGTTGATCGATCTCGAGAGCGGCGAAGAAACGATGAGCCTCACAGGCTCGGTACGCCGGACTCGCGAGCGCGACAACGGAAACGGTAACCGGGTTGGCTTGGCGATCGCGTTCCCGATCTTGTCGCCCGATCAAGAAGACGCGATTCACGATGCGGTGCTCCGCGCGCTAGTGCGGCGCGAAGCCAAAGTGGATCACCTTCCGTTGTTGGTCTTCGAGCCCCGCCGCCGCGTTCGCGAAGAAATCGAGTCTGAAATTCGGAGCTTTGGGTTGCCGGTGGTCGGCGTCGAATCGCTCGCAGACGCCGTCCATGAGCTCGAAGACGAAGAGACCGAGTACGCCTGTTTGGTGATTCACTCCGTGACTCATGATCCGCGCTCGATGGAAGTCGTCGAGTTCTTCACGCGCTCTGAGAGCTTGAAGACCGTCATTCTGCCCGAGCCCGATGGTGAGCTCACGCAGCAGGCGAGGCAGCTCGCCAAGCTCCCCCAGGTCAAGGTCCCGCGCATCTGGAGCCGGTCCGAGCTTCGCCGGGCGTTGAGCCGCTAAACGCGATCGAACGGCACGATTTCCAGCGATTTCACGCCGGGAAGGCGCGCGAATGCGCCCTCGACGTCCGCCGCCGTGGCGACGACGACGATCGCTAGATCCCGGTGCGAAATCCTCGCCGCCGTAGCGGCGTTCGCCTCCTCTCGCGTGACATCCGACACGAGGCGGTCGTGCTCCTCGACGTATCGCCGGGGCACGCCGAGAAGCTCGACGTCCAGCATCGCTTCGAGCCGCTTCGACGGCGTGTCGCGGTCGAAGCAATGGCTGTTGATCAAATATCGTTGAGCGAACGTGAGCTCGGCGCGCTTGATGCCGCCATCGATCCAACGCTCCATCAAATCGAGCTGCAGCGCAGCGCAGTCTGCCGAGTACTCGGCGGAAGGCGCCGTCCACATGTACCACGCATCGCGACGCGTCGAGTGCAAGAGCCGACTGTATGCGCCGTAGCTCCAGCCGCGTACACCCCGAACCTGTTGCATCAGTGGACCGCTGAACGTGCCGCCGAACGCGGTATTGGACACGATCAGCGGAAAGAGCTTCGCGTCGCGTGTCGTCGTGCCGAGGGTTCCGATGAAGAGCTGCGTTTGTGTCCTCTCGGGCTTGTCGACGATGATCACGTGACGGCCTCGTCTGGCTCGCGTCGCCGGAAGCTTGGAGTCCGGCCGCCGGCAAACACCCGGATTGGGAAAGTACGACGCAACCAGGGCCTGCGCGTCCGTTTCCGTGACGTCGCCGGCGATCCCGACGACGAACTCGCTGCGCCCGATGTTCCGTCGATAGAAGCGGCGGATCTTCTCGAGATCGATCCGGTCGAGGCTCGCTCGAGATCCGCTCAGGGTGCGGCCGTACGGATGACCGCCGAACAACGCGCGCCGAAACCGGAGCGCACCGAGTGTCTGGTCATCGTCGAGACGAGCGGTCAGCGCGGCTCCCGCCTGCCTCCGGAGCTTCGCAAAGTCGCCTGCACGAAACGCCGGGCGCCAAATGACGCGAGCTACCAGCGCCAACAGAGGCTCCAGATTGCGCCGGAGCACGGTGGCTCGAAAGCGTGTCGACCGCATCGAAACCTCGACGGACAGCCGCGCGCCGAGCGCCGCGAGCTCGTCTTCGAAACGCTGCCGAGAGATTCCGCGCGGACCTCTGTGCATCAAGTGCCCAGTGAGCTGTGCAAGCCCTTCCTGACCTGCGGGATCCTGCAGGCCGCCGACCGCGAATGCGATCTCCAAATCCACGAGCGGGAGAATGTCGCTCGATTCGACGAACACGCTCATGATCGATCCGGAATGATCTCGATCCGCGTTCGCCGAGACGGGTTCAGGTACTTCTGGACGACGCGCTTCACGTCGCCCGCGCCGACCTCGCGATATGCCGCGAGGCGATCAAACACGGCGGCGCCATCGCGTGCGACCGTTTCGTAGAATCCGATCTGCTCGGCCTTCCCTCCCGCGGTTTCCAATCCATGCAGGAACGACAGCTCGAGCTGGTGGACCGCCTTGTCTAGCTCGAGTCGTGTCGGTCCGCGGGTCCCGAGCTTCGAGAGCTCCGAGTCGAGAAGGCTGAGGGCGTCTTGCCGGCGCTTGCCTTCCCGGACGAAGAGCCACATCTCGAAGAGACCGGGGTCCACGAAAGGTGCGATCGAGCCTCGAACCGAGAGGGCGATCTCCTTGTCGATGCAGAAGAGCCGATGCATGCGCGAGCTCCTTCCGCCGAACAGCACCTCGTTCGCAACGACGAGAGCCGGCGTATCGGGATCGCAGAACGCCGGAGCGCGGTAGCCGATCAACAGCTTCTCGGTAGGCGTCGGGGCTCGGAGCTGAGTGACTCGTTCCGCGCGCTGCGCCGGCTCCTTCGGTCGCGCCATCGAAACAGGTGGTTCTTTTCGAGGGAGCTTTCCGTAGTGCTTCTGCACGAGGATGAGCGCCCTGCGCTCGTCGAAGTCTCCGGCGATGACCAGGGTCGCGTTGGCGGGTGCGTAGTGCCTACGATAGAACTCCCGGCAGTCGCGGACGGTGAACCCGCGGATGTCCGTCATCCATCCGATCGTCGGCCACCGGTAAGGGTGGCGGCGAAACGCGGTCGCGTAGAGAAGCTCGAGCGCCTTTCCCTCGACGTCGTCATCGACCCGCATCTTTCGCTCGTTGGCGACGACTTCTTTTTCGGAGGTCACCTGCGGAGCGCGAAGCACGAGATTCGCCATGCGGTCGGCTTCGAGCTCCACCAAGACGGGAAGCGCTGCACGGGGCGCGTTCTCGTAGTAGTAGGTCCAGTCCGTCCAGGTCGCCGCGTTCGCCTCGGCGCCTTCGCGCTCCATGACGCGATCGAATTCACCGAGCGGACGAGCGCGCGTCTCGTTGATCATCAGATGCTCGAATAGGTGAGCGAGGCCCGTCTTTCCGGGGCGCTCGTGCCGCGATCCAACTCGAAACCACGTGTGATAGCTGACCGTCGGGGCGGCCCGATCGATCAACGTGAGCACCGTCAAGCCGTTGCCGAGGCGAAAGCGGCGAAGGGCGAGAGCATCGCCGAACGGCTGCTCGCCGACGAACGTCCAGCGCGCGTTGCGCTTCGACACGCCGCGGTTGAGCCGCTCGACGACTTTTTCAGGCGCTACCATGAGCGGCGGAGCCTGCGCATCCGCCGCGGCCTGGTCAAGCGCCGGGACCCGGCCAGCGTTCTTCACGGCGCGCTACTTGACCCGGTCCGGGGCGGCAGTTAGCTCTCCGC
>CP070650.1:2731499-2743483 GCA_020354595.1 Myxococcales bacterium | reverse complement strand
AGTCGTTCTTCGAGCCCCGGCGCGTCGGGCGGCAGCTGCTCCGCCAGAATCCTGCGGGCGAAGTCCGCGGTCAGCCTCGCGGACGTCGTTTGCGCGACGGGTACGCCAACTTCGAGCGTCAGACGGTATCCGCCGAGGTCGACGACGTCGTTTGGGCGAAGCGTCTTGGCTCGTCCCGCGACGAGAAGCGCTTCGTTGACTCGAGTGCCATTGGTTGACCCCTCGTCGAAGAGGGCGTAGCCGGCGCCTTGCGCGCGAATGCTCGCGTGAGTTCCACTGACCGCGGCGTGAGGGAGCTGAACATCCGCACTCTTCGAGCGGCCGATGACGATGCGCGACTGCGCGAACTCGTAGACGAAAGTCGAACCGCCGGTTTTCGGCCAAAGCGATTGCACCGTGATTCGCACACCCATCGCAGCCGCCAAGACTGGGGCTGAGCTACGAAGAGGTCAAGGAAGCGGGTTGTAGAAAAGTGGACGCTTGCGCAGAGTTTTGGGACCAGTCGAAGTGGCGCGGCTCGCCTGTCGCGTTCGGGAGCATTTGATGAATACATCCGCGGGATACTATCAAGCACCTCGGCCGCCCCGCGTGCCGCTCGACGAGGTGTTGATCAAGCTCCACCCTGAGGGCTTTCACCAAGAGTTCGAGGCAGACGGCATCAATGTAGGTACGGGTGGGATCTCGATGCGCGCTTCGATGTTGCCGCAGGTCGACTCTACGCTTCGATGTCAGCTCGACAATCCCGTCGGGGGCGAGGCGATCGAGATGATCGGACGCGTGGTGTGGGCGCATGAGAGTGGCGAGCACGCCGGCGAGTTCGGAATCCGCTTCACGCACCTGTCCAACGACGACCAGATGCGGATCGAGGCCTTGATCCAACGGTGGGGCCGAACCACTGCGAAGGCGCCGACGGTTCGGCTTCAGCTCGACGGCGTCGACTCAGCCATCGTTGCGGAGCTCAAGTCGGAAACCGAAAGCGCCCTCACGGTCGAGCAGCCGCTCCCGTTTCTCGCGATCGGTGCCGGCATGCTCAACGAAACCGCCGGACGCCGTGGGCACTTGGAGGCGGTCGAGCTCCGGATGGACGAGCAGACGCCGAAGCTCGTCCTCAGCATCGGCTACGAGGTGCCTTCAGGCTCCAATTCCGGGGCGGACGAGAGCTCCGACGCCGATGCGGGTCGTGACACCCTGCCAGACGAACCACCGGTCATCCGCGCTAGCCGCCCTTCGGAAGAGGTGCGCCTTCACGACACGCCGCGCATCGTTCGTTACGACATGGCCGCCGAGGAGGCCGCGCACCAGTCGATCACGGACCGATTGCGGGCGTATGCAAAATCCGCGACCGATCAACTAGCGAGCACGGCCGGCAGCGCCAGAACCGCGGTCACCGAAGGACTCGTCCCGACGGCGAGCTTGAAGATCAAAGACGTCGCCGCGTTGACCGCCCGGTTCATTGGCGCTCTTCGCGCACGTCTCGACGAGAAGCCCCGTCGCAAACAGGTGCCCCGCAGCCAGGCCGCGCGCGCGCATCTGAAGAACACGCGGCGGAGCCGGCGGCGCTACGTGGTGCTCGCGGCGATGGTCGCGGGCATCGTGGCCGCAGGGTGGGGGATTTACCTGTGGGCGGCGGAGTCGGCGACGGCGTCAGAGTCAGCGACAGAGCCAGGGGCAGCGACAGAGCCAGAGTCGGCGACGGCGTCAGAGTCAGCGACAGAGCTAGAGTCAGCGACAGAGCCAGGGGCAGCGTCAGCGATTGCTGTGCAGGGGGCGCCTCTTCCGCCCGAGACCGTTCGAGGGATCTCCTTTGGTGCGGAGACCGTCGCTGGCGGCGAGAAGTACGTGTTGCGGATGAGCAATCCCGTCGTGGAGATGGACGGGATCGTTGAGGACGACGGGTTCTCGGTAACGATTCCGGGGAGTCTTTCGCTTTCGCGGGCCGGTCCGATCGCTGCGGCGCACCCCGACGTCGAGCATGCCAGCATTCTCAATCGCGGGGACTTCTCCGAGCTGACCGTGCGATTCGTCGCGGGACGGCAACCCGCTTACCGCGTCGAGGCGCGCGGGCCGGCCGTCGAGATCACGATCGCGCGGTAGCCATTACTTCGATTGCTCGATCGGCTTGAAGAAGCGTTGCGAGTCACGCTCGATGTAGAGCAGAGCCTTTCCGTCTCGGAGCGCCGCTCGAACGTCGGCGATCGAGCGGACGGGCTTGCGGTCTGCCTGCAGGATGATGTCGCCCGGTTGCAGACCCGCGCGGTCGGCGTCGGAGCCGGGCTCGACGCCCCGGACGAAGACGTGTCCCTCGCCCTCGTAACGAAAGCGCTCGCGAAGGTGAGGCGTGAGCTCCTCGAGCCGCAGGCCGAGTATTCCGCTCCCTTGAGAGCTCTGGCTCATCGCGCGCTCGCGTTCTTCGCTTGGCCGCTCGCCCGTGACGAGCGTCATCTTCTTCGTTTGGTCCCCGCGTAGTACCTGCAGCGTGAGCCGCTCGCCGACGCCATGGCGGAGGACCGTACGCAAGAGGTCATGGCCTTGACGTATTGAGGTGTCGTCGATGGCCGTGATCACGTCCCCGGCTTGGAGGCCCGCCTTGTCCGCCGGTCCGTTCGGAGCCACCCCGTTGATCAGGGCGCCACCCTCGAAGCTGCTACCGAAGTGCGAGGCGAGCTCGGGCGTGATCTCCTGGAAAGAGACGCCAAGCCAGGCGCGCTTGACCGATCCGCTCTCGATGAGCTGGCGGGCTACCCGCTGGGCGATCTCTGAAGGAATCGCGAAGCCGATTCCGGAGCCGCGACCGATGATCATCGTGTTGATTCCGAGCACCCGACCCTGCAAATCGACGAGTGGCCCGCCGGAGTTGCCGGGGTTGATGCTTGCATCGGTCTGCAGGTAGTCCTCGATCTCGTTCGCGCCGATGCCGCCCCGTCCTTTCGCGCTGAGGACGCCCGTGGTCACCGTGTAATCGAGGCCGAAGGGCGAGCCGATCGCAATCACGAACTGCCCGACACGCGCCTTCTCCGACGACGCAAACTCCGCCTGCGGGAGGCCACGCGCGTCGATCTTCAACATCGCCAAGTCGGTGGCCGGGTCGCTTCCCACCATCTTGGCGGGGTAGCTCTTGCCGTTCTTCAGGCGCACGTCGATGCGGGTCGCTTCGGCAACGACGTGGTTGTTGGTCAGGATGTATCCGTCCGAGCGGAGGATCACACCCGAGCCGCCACCGCGAACGATGCCCCCTCGGCCTTGGCCACCAAAGAAGAAGGGAAAGCCGCCGTTGTTCTGAGGCCTGCTCACCTCGACTTGAATGCTCACGACGGATGGAGAAACGGACTCGGCCACGGTCGTCAACGCAGTTTCGAATGCGACAGCGCGCGAGAGCGCGTCTTCGTTGGCAGCGTTCTTCTTCGGCGAAGCAGACGCGGTGCCTAGAGTGGCAATGGCAAGCACAGCGCCGAGTGCGAGCACCCACCGGGGCCGAAGCATCGTTCGGTTCATCAACATAACCTCCCTATTGCGCCGGTAACCCGCGGGGCAACGGTTTGATTCCACCAAAGCGCACGCTTGGCAAAAAACACGTGCAATTACGGAGCACTACTCATCGACGCAGGGCAGGACGATCCGCACGCTCGTGCCGCCGCCGATCTCGCTGTCGATCTCGATACCGCCCCGGTGTTGTTCGACGATGCTCTTGACGATCGAAAGACCCAACCCGGTGCCTTTGCCGCGCCGTCGCGTCGAGAAGAAGGGCTCGAACACTCGACTCATGTCCTCTTTCCCGATCCCAACCCCATCGTCTTCGACACGCACGTGAATCCGGTCTCGACCATGCAAGCGCGTGCTGATGCGTACCTCTCCGCCATCGTCGTGTGCGGCGTTACACGCGTTCGTGATCAGGTTGACGAAAACCTGATGAAGCTGCCCGGGCACGGCGGTGATCCTCGGCAAGCCTTCGCCGTAGTCGCGCAAGACCGTCATGCGCGCTTCGCGGATGATGTGGTCGCAAAAGCCGATCGCCTCTTCGAGCACGTCGTTGACGTCGAGTGGTTGGGCTTCTTCCTTCGAGGGACGCGCGTAGGTGAGTAGATTCCGCGTGAACGACATGATGCGGTCGGAGCTCCGCAAAATGCGCTCGACTCGCTTGACGTCTGACTCCTCGGCGCCGCTTCGCGTCAGCTTGCTGAGCAAGTACTCGCCGTACACCGAGATGCTCGTGAGCGGGTTGTTGATCTCGTGGACGATGCCCGCGGCGAGCTGCCCGAGGGTCGCGAGCTTCTCCGCGTGAATGACCTGGCCCTCGAGCTCGTGGACTTCGGTGCGGTCCTGGCCGATCGCGATGACGCCAGCGACGCGTCCCTCGGAGTCGAGAATCGGCGCCAGGGTGAACTGAAGACGCGCGTTCCCTCCATCTGCCTTCGGCAGCCGAAGCTCGAAGGGCGGGACCTCGCGGCCCCGGAGCGCATTGACGAAGGCCGACAGGACGCGCGCACGGTCGCTTTGGCCCGCTAGCTGGAGCACGTCCTTGGTGTCCAGCTGATCGCGAGCGAGCCCCGTGATGCGAACGAAAGCACTGCTGACGACGCGAATGGCCCGGTCGCGCCCGACCACCAAAACCGGAATGTTCGCGTGCTCGAGGAGCTTCTCGAGGTAGTCGCGCAAGTGAAGCGCCTCGCGCCGCAGGCGGCCGGTTTCGATCGACGCACTTGCGTGGGTGGCGGTCATCAGTAGGGCGTCTTCCAGCCGGTCCGGGAGCTCGGTTCCGCGGTCGAGCTCCGCAGCGAGCACGCCAATCACCTCACCTCCGATCGACAGGGGCGCATCGAGTCCGTCCGCCGGAGCCTCCACATCGGTGGAACCGACCAAGAGAATTGGCTCGTAGGTTCGGCGCAGCCTCATTCCCGTCGGCTCTGCCGCCGGTTGTGGGAACCCTCCTCGCAAAAGACCGGCCTCCGTGATCGCGACCTCCTCGGTGGCTTCGGCCCGCAGATAGTGCGTCGTTGCCTGCACGATGGTGCTCTGTCCGACTGCCCGCGGGGCGAGTCGCATCGCAAAACGCGTGGTCGGATAGAGCCGTTCGAGTGCGTGAACATTGGACCGCAGAACCTTCTCATCCGTCGCAAATCCCCGGGTCTCTCGCTCGGCGCGGTTGAGGGATTCGAGAATCTGCGGCAGCGTCGGGGCCCCAGCCGTTCGCCTCCTCGGGGTGACGATCGACTTCACGGCCGAAACTCTGGGCTCGCTGCTCTGTCGTGCGGGGGGCTTCTTGTGCGCTGAGTCGTCCATCTTCAGCCCTCTGCCCCTGGATCATTGGGCGCGTCCGCAGCGCGATCCAAGTCGAAAATCTTCTGCTGCCCCACATAGGCTGTAGTTTCGTACCGCGTGATCTTGCCGATCTTGCGGACGATGTCGGCCATGCGCTCGGCTTCGCGAGTCAACACCTCGGCGGCCTTCGCCGCCGTCGAGCCGGGCTCGGACTGGCGTTGCAGGAGCTCGGCGTATGCCATCATGCTGGTCAGCGGCTGGTTGAGCTCGTGCGCCGCCGTCCCCGCGAGCTCGGCCAAAACCCCTTGCTTTTCGGTGAATGCGAGCTTCTTCTGCGCTTCGGCGAGTCGCTCTTCGACGCGGATGCGGTCTCGAAGGTCCGCGAAGATCAGCACGATCGCCGAGGGCTTCCCGTGCTCGAAGATCAACGAAGCGGACAGTTGTACTGGGATCTGCGCTCCGTAGACATCGAGCAGGTCGAGCATCGTCGGCTCGAGACGCCCCTCCCCCCCGTGGCCTGGCGCGAGCAGCCGCTGCATGACCAGCTCGGTCGACGAGCCGCCGAGCAAGTCTTCGAGCACGAGGTTGCCGAGCACGTCCGCGACGTGCCGCCCGGAAATCTTTTCGGCGCTCGGATTGAACAGCACGATGCGCTGCTCCATGTCGGTCGCCACAATCGCATCCACGCTCGCATCGATCAGAGATTCGAGGAACTCCATCGTCTTGAGAAGCTCCCGCTCCGTTTCGCGCTGATCGGTCACGTCTTCGAACGAGATGACGGTGTGATTCTCGGCGCCGATCAGCGGAGCAAACGAGCAGCTGCAAACGATCTTGGTGCCGTCCCGCCGCAGGAGATGCACGTCCATACCGCGTGGGTACTGCCCGTGTGCCAAGGCTTCCCGAATGCGAGGAAGATCCTCGGCCGACACGAGCCTCTCGATGTCGGCCCCGGAGATCGTCTCTTCGCGGTGGCCCACGATCTCGTACGAGCGCGGGTTGGCGAACACCATCTTCAAGTCCGGGCCTAGGACGACGATCCCGAGCGTCATGGACGCGAACGTCGTGGCGTAATGCCGGCGTAAGCTCTCCAGCGGCGAACGCGCCAGCAGGCGCTCCAGGCGTGCCAGCAGCTCGTCCTCTCGGGTCGGTCGGAACACGATGTCGTCGGCGAGCTGGTCCGAGCCTTCCGGGGGGGCCTCGTCGATGATCATTAGCACGGGCTTTCCCGGTGGCGGGCTCCACACGCTCGCTTTGGGGTCCGCGCCGTCGAGCACGACGATTTCCTGTTGCAGCGCGCTGTCTTGCGCTGCTTCTGGCGCAACCCACTCGACCAACCAGGCGGTCCCCTCCAGCGTCGCGGTGAGCTGTTGATAAAGGGTCGAGTCACTCGAAATCAGCACCAGAGCGGGCATGCGTTTGCAGCCTACCAGAGACCACCCCACTGGTGGCTCTTTCGGGACGGGTGTGTAACCTTGGCCCGCACGGGGCACGTGGCAAAGCCGATTGGCATCTTCGATTCCGGGCTGGGCGGCCTCACCGTCGCTCGCGCCATCGCTGCGGCACTGCCCGCCGAAGACCTGGTCTATCTGGGGGACACCGCGCGAGTTCCGTACGGCACCCGCAGCGCCGAAACCGTCATCAAGTATGCGATCGGCTGCGCGGACCGGCTTCTGAGCTACGACATCAAGCTCTTGATCGTCGCCTGCAACACCGCGAGCGGCGTCGCCCTCGAGGCGCTCCAGACGCGGCTGGACATCCCGGTCATCGGGGTGATCCAACCCGGCGCGCGGGCCGGCGTGTGGGCGACCCGCAGCGGCCGGATCGGGGTCCTCGCCACCGCGGGGACGGTGGCCTCCGGAGCCTACGAGCGTGCAATTCAGGGCGAAAACCAGACCATGCGAGTCTTCGCGCAACCCGCTCCCCTGTTCGTGCCGCTTGCCGAAGAGGGCTGGGTGACCGGCGAGGTACCCCGCCTCGCGGCGCAGCGCTACCTGCGGCCGCTCGTCGAGGTCGACGTCGACACCATCGTCCTTGGTTGCACCCATTATCCGCTTCTCAACGAGACCATCCACGATGTGGCTGCCGAGCTCCTCGGCCATGACGTGATCATCGTCGACAGTGCGGAGGCCACAGCGGCCGCCCTGAGCGAGATGCAAGGCGAGCCACGGGCAGGGCCGGGCGGGAGCCTGAGGATCCTCGTGACCGATCTGCCGGGCCAATTCGCGGCATCCGCCTCGAGATTCCTTGGAAAACCGGTCCAAGGGCTGGATATCGAGGCGATCGACCTCTGAAGGTGGCAATTACAGTGTTACCGCTATAGTATGTAAATACTGATATGCGGAACATGGGGGGACGTGCCATTGCCGCGAGCGAGCCGCCGATCGGGGAAGAGAACCGAATCTTCGCCACAGGTGAGCTGCTCGATGGTGTCTATGAAATCATGCAGCTTCTCGGACGTGGAGGCATGGGCCAGGTCTTCGAGGCGCACGACCACCTGCTCCATCGGCGGGTGGCGATCAAGGCCGCTTGGCCGAATCCGTTGAGCCCTCCACTTCGAAATGAAGCGCGGGCGTTGGCGGCGTTCCAACATCCGAGCTTGGTGAGTGTTCACACCCTCGGAGAGCACCGCGGGATCGACTACCTGGTGATGGAGCGCGTGTACGGCGTCTCGTTGACGCAGCACGCGGGGACGCGTTGGGCCGGCGGGCAGCGTTTTAACCCAGCCGAGGTCGTTCAGATCGTGCTTCCAGCAGCCGAGGGGCTCAGCGTCGTGCACAGAGCCGGCCTCGTCCACCGCGACATCAAGCCGGACAACGTCATGCTCACGCCCGTGCATCGCGTCGTCTTGATGGACTTTGGCCTCGTGCTCCCCGAGTTCGACGTCAACGGTCAACAGCGCGTGGCGGGATCGCCCCCGTACATGGCGCCCGAGGCCCTGCTCAACACGGCCGAGCCTGGTAGCGGGCATCTCGTCGACATCTTCGGCCTCGGGGTCGTGGCCTACGAGCTTCTTACGGGAGCCCGGCCGTACGCGGGCTCGACGATTCGGGAAGTCATCGCGTCCCACGAACGTGGCGAGCCGCCCCCGCTGGATGAGATTCGTCCCGATTGTCCGGCCGCGCTCGCTCAGGTCGTGCACGAGATGCTCAGCCCCGATCCGCAGCAGCGCGTTCAAAGCGCGGAAGCGGCAGCGTGGCAGATGCGGGGGGTTCAGGACGACCGATCGCGTAGCGAGAGTCCCGCCGTGAGCAGCGCCAAGCCGCTGTCGGTGCTGATCGTCGACGACGACGTCGACCTTGCGAAGATCCTGACGTTCTACGTCCGGCAGATCATCGGGGGCGCGGATATACGCGTGGCCCACGACGGCGAGGAAGCGCTGAAGGCCGTCCAAGACGTGGAGCCGGATGTGATGCTCCTCGACCTGCACATGCCTCGAATGAATGGTGTCGAGGTTTGCATGCAACTCAAGGGCGAGGGCCTTGCGCAGAGCTGTTCGATCATCTCGGTCAGTGCGGGCGCCCAGGAGCACGACGTTCAGCTCTTGCATCAGCTCGGTATTCACCACTTCCTCGAGAAGGGATCGAATCTGCGCGAGCGGCTCCGGACCGTGTTCGGCGAAGTGTGCGGCGATCGGGTTCTGGCCCGCGATTGAACCCGCGCCTAGAGTTCGGCCATGGCCGACTCCGGTGACTCCGTCTCCAAGCTCAGGAAGTGGGCCGAGCGCCTGGTGACGCTTCTCGACGATCGGTTTCGCATTCCGGGGACCCAGGTTCGTTTCGGGCTGGACCCGATCATCGGAATCCTGTTTCCCGGCATCGGTGACGCAGTGACCGGCACGGGATCGATCGGTTTGCTCTCACTCGCGGTTCGTCGCGGGGTTCCGAGGGTGGTGCTGTGGCGGATGGTCCTCAACATCCTGATCGACACGGTGTTCGGATCGCTGCCGGTGGTCGGCGATATCTTCGACGTCGCGTTCAAGGCCAATCGCCGGAATCTCGAGCTCATTCGGGAGCACGAAACGCCGGACTCGAGGGCCTCGGCGTGGGATTACGTCGTCGTCGCGCTGGGGGTCAGCATCGCGATCGTGAGCATCATCGTGCCCCTGGTTGCGTTGTTCTACTTCGGTTTCAGCTATGGGCCGGAGCTTCTTCGAGACCTTCAGCGGCGTTGAGCCGCTCCTCGGTTTCTCGGAGCTCCTCCTCGAGATGACGAATCCGGCGGTGCAGCGCCCGAAGGTCTCTTTGGGTCGCCAAGTTCAGCCTGCCGGCCATTTGCTGAACGCGCTGGTCGATGGCTCCCTCGACGCGCCCGCGGAGGCGAAACGCCCGCACGGCGAGCTTCTGGACGTGAGGGTTCTTCATCAGCTCCACGAACCGGGGGTCTTGCATGAGCTTGAACGGCCGTTCCTTGAGAATGCGCATCGCTCGGAGCTACCCAATCACGGCTTGGAGCTTCGTGGCTAGCAGCGCGTTTCCGGTCACCCTGATCTTACCCTGCATGAAGAACTGCATCGCGGAGCCTGGTTTGTCTGTCATCGCCTTCCAGTCTTCGGTCGAGAGCTCGATCGTGCACTCGGCGTTGCCCAAATCGCCCTCGCTGACCCCCGGAGCGTCCTTCATGTTGACGGTCCAGACACCGCCGCCTTCCCCGGCGACTTTGAACAGGAACACCGCATCGACGGCCTTGGCCTTGTCGAGATCACTTTCGATCGACCTCGGAATATCTTGCGTGAATGAAGTCTGTGCGTCGGGCATTTTGAGGGCGTTGAGCTAACAACGCGCCCGAGAGACTGTCAAGCCGGGCAGCCTCAGGTCCCGGTTTCGAGGTCTTGCGCGAGGTACGCGAGAATGACTTCGTCGAGCGTCTTTTCCGTCAACACCTCGTGCCCGAATGGCGACGGCGGTGCCTGAGAGACGCGTTTGTGTGAACCGCTTCCTGGTTTGATCTGCTCGTAGGTGGGTGAGCCTTCCATCAGACGTGCGGCTGCGTGCTCGAGCACCTCGGTGGCCACCTCGGCCGGCGAGGCGTCAGCGGCCGTTGTGCCGTCCTTCGACTCTTCAGGCCCCTCTTCGTCGTAGACGCCATCCCGCAGTGCGATGAATACTCGCTTGTGCTGGTCCTGCATGAGCTGCTTGACGACGGCCGACAGATTGTCGGCGTCGAGGTGCTCCTCGTAGGACGTCTTCTCGGAAGCGAGGATGCGCCCACCATCGGCAAAAAGCTGCGTGATGACGTGCGGCCGCTTCACACCCGAATCCTCGGTTTGAATGTGATACAGCTTTCCCTTATGGCGCACGTTCGTGTTGTACCCCACGAGCGGTGAAGGACTCGCTGCCATCTCGAAATCATATCCCAGAAAAAGGCTTAAAGAAAAAAGGGGTCAGACCCCCCTTTAGGAAACACCGGCTCTCATGGCAGGAAACAAGAAGAAAAAGACGAAGGTTCGACCGCTGTTAGCGCGCCCTGGTGCTCGCTACACCTGCTTCGGCGACGGCCTGTGCTGTACGGACATCCACGGGATCGGACCGCTGACCAAGAAGGAGTGCGCCCAGATGCGGCGTATTGACCGAAAGTCGGCTGGTTGGAATGACCACCACGACGACTACATGCTGAACACCGCCGCCGACGGCGGGTGTGTGTTCTTGATGTCCGATCAGCGTTGTGCGGTCCACGCCGAGCTCGGTCCCGAGGCCAAGCCCGACGGTTGCCGCCGGTTCCCCCTGGGGCTCGTCGCCACGCCCGTTGGTGGGCGCATCACGACCGAACACCGGTGTCCGTGCCGAACGATGGGCGACCGCCCCGACATCGATCCCGACAGTGCCGAGTCGTCGGTTTCCGAGGGCGGGCGGCTCATTGCGGATCGGCGCATCAAGCGGGTCCCCATGCGCGCGAACAAGGAGGTCAAGTTCTCCGAGTGGGAAGCGATCGAAGCGGATTACCTCCGTCGTCTCCGCGGACGCGAGACACTCATGCAGATCCTCGAGACCCACTCGTTCCCCGCGCTCCGTGGGAGCAGCTGGGACAAACAGGCCGACGAGTTCATCGGGGCGCGCGACGGCTCGCAGTTCGGCGTGGCGATGGCTTGGGTGGGCGATACGATTCGCGCCATTCAAAACGGGCACACCCCGCGCCCGCCCGGGCGACCCTGGTCTCCTGCTTTCGATCGTGCTCAAGCGCGGTCCCCGAAGGCGCGGACGAGCAGAGAGGTCTTCGGCGACTGGATTGCCGACGAGATCTGGGCGCTCAAGTGGGCCGAGGACTACCACTTCGCGTTGGCGCGCGCCGAGCTGGCGACGCGGCTCACCATCGCCGAAGACATCTGCGCCCGTTTACGCGAATCGGGCAGCAGAGCCGATCGCGCCGCCGCCGAAGCGGTGATGATGGTCGAGCTCGTTGGTGAGTCCGACTATTGGACCGAGGTCAAGGACCGTATGCGCGCGTCATGACCGAAGCGCGCGACAACGAGGTCCTGGCCCTCCAGATCGGGCGACCGTTGCGCGCGACGTCCACCGTCCTGCGCCGTTGTCACCTGGGCTTGCCGATCGTCGCGGAAGTGCCCCCGCTGCTCGATCAGGGCGAACCGTTTCCCACCCGATATTGGCTCACCTGCCCACTAGCCCATCGTCGCGTCGCGCGCATCGAGGCACGCGGCGGCGTGCGCGACGCTCAGGCCAAGCTCGAAGCCGACGACGCATTTGCCCACGCAGTCGACGCGGCGCATGCACGCT
>CP070650.1:2721785-2731399 GCA_020354595.1 Myxococcales bacterium | reverse complement strand
CGCATCGAGGAGCGCCGCTCGGAGATCGGTGAGGCCGAGGCCGAGGCGCGGGCAGGCCTGGCCCAGATCGACGTCGACGAGGCGAACAGCAAGCGAGAGCTCGGCGACGCGCGCCGGCACGTGGCCGATGCCGAAGAGGCGGCGGGCGTCGCCGAGAGCGTCCTCGCTGAGCGTCGCCGGGTGGTCGAAGAGCAGGCAGCTCGCGCGACCGAGGTCAAGGTCGAGGCTACCCAGGCCCGTGAGCGCGCCGACCGTGAGCGCTCGATGTTGGCGCAGCTCGACCGCTCGATCGCGGAGCTCAACGCGCGCGAGGACCGCTTGCGCGAAGACGTGGCCATCGCCGATCGTGACCAGGGACAAGCCGCCGGTCGAATCCTTCTGCACCATGGTCGCCTCAGCGAAACCGCGCACGAAGCGTCGGTCGCACGTGCGGACCTCTCGGCTCTGCGAGGACGCTATGACGAGGCGCAAACGGTGCTTGGGGAGTCTGAGGTGGCACTGAAGGAGCTTCGCTCGACGATCGACGAGCAATCCACTGCGCTCAACGAGCTTACGCTGCGCGAACGCGAGCTCGCTCTTTCGCTGGAACACCTCGAGGAGCAAGTGTCCGACAAACACCGCGTCGACCTGACGTACGTGATTGGCGACTACCACTCCCGACCGACGCCCAGCTCGGAGGACACCGCTCGCGCTGAAGAGCTGCAACGGCTGATCGATCGCATGGGCGAGATCAACCTCACGGCCATCGAAGAATACGAAGAGAACGCCGAGCGCTACGAGTACCTGACGAGTCAGCGGCGCGATCTCGAAGAGGCGCTCACTAAGCTCGACAAGGCGATCCGGCAGATGAACCGCGAGAGCAGGGCGATGTTCCGCGAGGCGTTTGCCGCGATCAACGAGCGTTTCAAGCGAATCTACCCGCAGCTCTTTCGTGGCGGCAAGGCCGAGCTCAAGCTCACCGACCCGCACGACATGCTCGAGACGGGCGTCGAGATCATCGCCCAGCCGCCCGGCAAGCGCTTGGGCTCGCTCGAGCTCATGAGCGGCGGCGAAAAGGCGCTGACCGCAGTCGCGCTGATCTTTGCGATTTTCCAGTACAAGCCGAGCCCGTTCTGCCTGCTGGACGAGGTCGACGCTCCGCTCGACGAGGCGAACATCGGTCGCTTCGCCGAAGCGATTTTGCAGATGACCGACCGCTCGCAGTTCATCATCATCACGCACAGCAAGCGCACGATGGAATACGCGGACGTTCTCTACGGAGTCACGATGGAGCAGCCCGGCGTCTCCAAGCTCGTTTCCGTCGAGCTCCGTGGCGAGAAGCGGCCCGTTCCTGCCGCCGTCGAAGCGGCTGAATAGAGCCCTTGGGCCCATCTCGTCCCGACGGCTCGCAGCCTGGCACGGCCTTTCTCGACCTCGCTACCGGTGTGGGCTTGGTGGTTGCCAACATGATCGGCGCCGGCGTATTTCTCGGCGCGGGGTTCATGGCCCAGGAGCAGACCGCAGGCTCGATTCTGCTCGCGTGGTGCGTAGGCGGAATCCTCGCAATGGCGGGTGCACGAGCGTACGCAGAGGTGGCGCTGCTCATTCCGCGCTCGGGGGGCGAATACCGCTATCTGACCGAGCTCCTCCACCCGGCAGTCGGTTATCTCGCGGGGTGGGCCTCCCTGCTGGTCGGATTCGCGGCTCCCATGGCGATCAGCGCGTATGCCGCCGCCGCATTCGCATCTGCCGTCTTGGGCGCCGGGGACGCTCGTTTGGTTGCTTCCGTTTTGATCGTAGCGCTGACATTTCTGCACGCGGTCGGGCTGCGAGCCTCGAAATGGACTCAGAATGCCCTAGTCGTCATCAAGGGATTTCTGATACTCGCGTTCGTCGCGCTCGGTCTATCCTTCGGCGACAATCGTTGGCCCGACTGGGCTCCTCCAAGCCCCGGTTCCAGCGCTGCGCTGCCATTCGCGACCGGCTTGCTGTTCGTGGCCTACGCGTTCTCGGGCTGGAACGCCGCAGCCTATGCGGCCGAGGAATTCGAAAACCCGCGCCGAGACGTTCCCCGGGCGATGATGATCGGGTGCGCGCTGGTGGGCGTTGCGTACCTGTTGGTCAATTGGATTCTCGTCTCCAACTTGACGCCGGAGCGCGCCCGGATCGTGTTCGAATACGAGGAGGCTAGGGTGACGCTGGGCCACCTCGTCGCCCAGGACTTTCTCGGCGGCGTCGGATCGTCGGCGATGTCGATCGGCATCGCGATCGTCCTGGCATCGAGCACGAGTGCCATGTTGCTGGTCGGGCCGCGTGTCTACGCTGAAATGGCACGCGATGGATTCTTGCCCGCCGCGCTCCGCGGGGAGTCGGGGGCGCCGCCACGAAAGTCCGTCGTGCTTCAAGGGCTGCTCGCAATTGCGCTGCTCTACCTCCACACGATAGGCGAGCTCCTCAGCAACGTGGCCGGCGTGCTCGTCCTCTTTTCTGCGCTCGTCGCCGTGGGATTGTTCTGGGCGAGACGCCATCGGCCCGATCTCCCGGCGCCGCGGCCCGGTGCGTTGATTGCGGCGGCCGTCTACGCCGGTTCCTCCGCGTGGATGCTGTTCCACGCGTTCGCGGCGCAAACCGGTCTGCTACCCTGGATCGGCGCGGCGAGCGCCGTGGGGCTGGCAGCGTATGCGCTCACCCGCCGCCCGGTTGGCTGACGATCGCGTCGAGCGCTTTGGCGTGCCGCTCGGCAAGCTCTTCTACGGGCACCTCGCAGACGCCTTCGATCGCCAACGTCTCGCCGGTCACGCTGCCGATCTTTTCGAACGGGACTCCGAAGCGCGCGCAGATTTCGCCGACCGGGCCCACGTTACCGGGGAGCATGCTCACAACGATGCGAGACGGCTCTTCGCTGAACATGAGGGCATGCGCAGGCGCATCCTCGGCCGCGGGCAGCGTCACGCGCGCACCGTAACCGTGCGCGATGCTCGCCTCCGCAAGACAGACCGCGAAGCCGCCATCGCTGATGTCGTGCGCGCTGTGAAGGAGCTTCGCGCGGGCGAGCTCGAGCATCGCATGCTGGAGCGCAGCTTCGGCTTCGAGATCGATGCCCACCGGCGCGCCGGTGACGCTCCGAGTCCGCTGAACTAACCATTCCGAGCCGCCCAGTACCCCGCGGGAAGCGCGACCGAGGTGCGCAATGACGTCGCTCTCGCGCACGAAGCCGAGGCCAAGGCGGTGCTCCGGATCCTCGAGCTGTCCCACTACGGCAACCGTCGGAGTCGGAAGAATCGCGTTTCCGTCCGTCTCGTTGTAGAGGCTCACGTTGCCGGACACGACGGGCGCGCCAAGCGCGCTGCAAGCGGCTCCTAGGCCATCGACCGCTTGAGCGAACCGCCACATCTGCTCAGGCACCTCCGGATTGCCGAAATTGAGACAGTCCGTCAGCCCGAGAGGCTTGGCGCCCACGCAGACGATGTTGCGGGTGCACTCCGCCACCGCCATCGCAGCGCCGCCAAAGGGGTCGAGCTCGACGTGTCTTGCGTTGCAGTCCGAGGAGACTGCCAGGTACTTCTCGCGGGTACCTTCTTCGTCCTCACAGAACACGCGAATGACGGCGGCGTCGCCTTCGCCCGGGCGAATCACGGTGCCGTCTCGAACGATATGGTCGTACTGCCGCCAAATCCATGAACGGCTGCCGATGTTGGGCGACCCGACCAGTCGGACGAGCTCGGCGCCGAGATCGTCGGGCGCGTCACCCGCCATGGTCACCACCGAAGCCTGTTCGGCGCGCGACGTTTGCGGACGGTCGTACTTGGGCGCTGCGTTGGTGAGCAAATCGACCGGCAGATCGACTACGACGACCGGATCCGGCTCGCCGGTCCCGTCGAACGGGTCGTATCCGGGCGTTGCCTTACAAACGAAGCGGCCGGTGTCGGTCACGCGGCCCACGATCGACGCGTCTAGATCCCACTTCGCGCAGATGTCGAACACCTCCTGCTCGCGGCCCTCTTTGGCGACCATCAGCATGCGCTCTTGAGACTCGCTCAAGAGCATCTCGTACGGGCTCAACGCTTTCGTGCGTCGCGGAATTGCGTCGAGGTCGAGCTCGATGCCGTTGCCGGCGCGGTCTGCCATCTCGACCGAGGACGACGTCAGACCCGCGGCGCCCATGTCCTGCACGCCGGATAGGCAATCGGTGGCGAAGATTTCGAGACAGGCCTCGAGAAGCAGCTTCTCCATGAAGGGGTCACCAACTTGAACGGTCGGAAGCTTGCTGTCGGTCTCCTCGCCGAACTCGGCGCTTGCCATCGTTGCGCCGTGGATCCCGTCGCGTCCAGTCTTCGAGCCGACGTAGAGGATCGGGTTGCCGACGCCTTCGGCCACTCCGAAGAAGAGGTCGTCGGTTCTTGCGATGCCCACCGTGAAGGCGTTGACGAGGATGTTGCCGTCGTAGCTCGAGTCGAATTGCACTTCGCCTCCGACGGTCGGGACCCCGATGCAGTTGCCGTAGCCGCCGATGCCCGCGACTACGCCCTTGAGCAAGTGAGGGGTCTTCGGATGGTCGGGACGCCCGAAGCGAAGCGAGTTGAGCGAAGCGATCGGGCGCGCGCCCATGGTGAACACGTCGCGAAGGATCCCGCCAACGCCGGTGGCCGCGCCCTGGTACGGCTCGATATACGACGGATGGTTGTGCGACTCCATCTTGAAGACCGCGCAGAACCCGTCGCCGATGTCGACGGCGCCGGCGTTCTCGCCCGGGCCTTGAACGACCTGGGGTCCCGTCGTGGGCAACCGGCTCAGATGAACGCGCGAGGACTTGTACGAACAGTGCTCGGACCACATCACGCTGACCACGCCTAGCTCTGCATAGCTCGGCTTGCGCGAGAGGGTGCTCAACACACGCTCCCATTCGTCGTTCGAAAGCCCGAACTCGCGAGCGATCTCGAGGGAGCTCTCGGGCTCTCCGGGGAAGTTCGCTGGTGCGCTCATTGAAGCCCCAAGTGACGCCGAAGCGATTGAAAGAGCGTGAGCCCGTCGTCGTTGCCGAGAATGTCCTCACTGGCGCGCTCCGGGTGCGGCATCATGCCGAGAACGTTCTTGTCGCGATTGTAGATGCCGGCGATGTCGCTCACCGAGCCGTTGGGGTTGGCGTCGCTGCCGTTCGGCGGGCGGCCCTTCAGCGTGCAGTAGCGAAACGCAACCTGCCCATGGCGCTCTAGCTCGGCGAGGCCCTCCTCGGTGATGTGATACCGGCCGTCGGCATGCGCGATCGGCAGGCGAAGTACGGTGCCCCGGCCCATGTCGGTGAACGGCCCCTCGCTCTCGACGCGCAAGTGGATGTCCCGACACTCGAAGCGAAGATGCGCGTTGCGCGTCAGCGCTCCTGGCAGGAGCCCCATCTCGGTCAGGATTTGAAAGCCGTTGCAAATCCCCAAGATCGGGCCGCCGCGCTCTGCGAACTCGCGAATCGAGCTCACGATGGGGCTGAACCCGGCGATCGCGCCCGCGCGGAGATAGTCTCCGTAGGAGAAACCGCCCGGTATCACGACGGCGTCCGCGTCACCCAGCGTGGTGTTCTTGTGAAAGGCATACCAAGCGTCGGCGCCGACCACATCGCGCACTGTGTGAAGCGCGTCCCAGTCGGCGTTGGAGCCTGGAAATTGTACGACGGCGACTCTCATCGGATGGCTTGGGTGTCCTCGGCGGCCGGAGCATAGACCGGACCGCGCTCCAGGCAATACGGAACCGACACTATCGAATCGGCTGGAAGTACCCGTGCGCGATCTCGCTCTGCAGACCGTCGGCAGGGGTGACTCGGAAGACGATCGTACCCCGGCAGGTCGATGCATCTACGACGCCGTACGCGCGGCTGTCCTGGCCCATGTACGCGCGGAAATCACCGAGAAGGTAGAGCTTCCCGCTGGGGACCTCCGTCTCGTCGACTAGATGACGGCCCTCGTCTTCCATGAAGATGAGGTGCTTGCCTCGACCGAAGTGCTCCTCGCCCCAAACGAGCGAGCGCGTTCGATCCGTGTCGAGGTTGTGGAACGTGGCGGGGCCCCGACGGTCCAATCGCACCGGCTCGCCGTCGATACGTAGCTCGCTGCCGTACGAGTCGATCGTCATGCCTTCCGTTGCGGCGACACGACCCACCACCCAGCCAACCTCGGTCGGGTGCTGACACACCGCGATCGACCCGAGCTCGGGCTCGCCCCGCTTGTTGATCAGCACGCGCTCGCCTCGCACCAGGGTAGGCGCCATGCCGTTGTGTCCCACCGACGCCATGTCGAACCAGATCACTTTGAGGACGAGCGCGACGACGATGATCCCCGCGCCGACCCACGACAGGCACCCGAGCCCGCTTCGAACCGCACCCACGATGCTTCGCTAATCCCCGTTCCCGCGGGCCTTGTCAAGGTCGAGCGGGTGTTGCCGATCGATCCGGCCGAGCTCACGTTCCCCGATTAGCGCATGCTCTCCTCGAAGACCTCGATGAAGCGCCGTATGGCGTCCGCGGGTTCGTCCGAGCCGTAGACCGCTCGCCGGACTGCGACTCCGAATGCGCCGGCCCGGAGCAGGGCCCCGGTATCCCCGGAAGAGATGCCCCCGAGCGCGTATGTCGGTATGCCGACGTGCGCGATCGCTGCTTCGAAGCCCTCGATCCCCATCGGTTCGTTCTTCTCGGGAACGGCGAACACGGGGCTGAGAAAGGCATAGGTCGCTTCGTCGCGTTCCGCTCGCGCGAGACCTTGGCGATCGTGTCGAGAAACCCCAATGAGCGGCATGTCCGGCCATCCGTATCGAATCTCTTCAACCGAGAGTGCCCGCTCGGGCAGATGCACGCCGTCGGCCCCGACGATCTCGGCGACGTCTGCCCGTCGGTTGATCGTCAGGAGGCAGTCTCGGTCGTGGGTCACGCGCCTGAGCTCGCGGCCCCACGAGACCAGTTGGCGATCGGGGACGTGTCGGGCTCTCAGCTGTACGCCGGCCATGCCCGGCGCGCAGCCCCGAAGTGCGCGCATGACTGGAGCGACCGGACCGTCGGGGTGCGCCGGGTCCGTGATGATCCAGATCCTCGGGAGCCTCGGGCGCGTCGACATGCGGCTACGTGAGGCTGTCGTGGTCGGAGCCGATCACTCCTTGTAGTGGGCTGGACGCGGTCGCGTAGAGCTTGCGGTCGATGCGGCCAGCGAGGAACGCGTCGCGGCCGGCCTCGACGGCTGCCTTCATGGCGCGCGCCATGCGGACGGGGTCGCTGGCGCCGGCAATCGCCGTGTTCATCAGCACACCGTCGATGCCGAGCTCCATTGCAATGGCCGCGTCGGAGGCGGTGCCTACGCCCGCATCGACGATGACGGGCACGTTGGCGTGCTTCACGATGATCTCGATGTTGAAGGGGTTGCGGACGCCCAGGCCGCTACCAATCGGCGCGGCCAGAGGCATGACGGCGGCGCACCCGAGGTCCTCTAGGCGGCGGGCCGCTACCGGGTCGTCATTGAAGTACGGGAGCACGGTGAAGCCGTCATCCACTAGGGTCTTCGCGGCTTCGAGCGTGGCCGGAACGTCCGGGAACAGCGTCTTCTCGTCTCCGATCACCTCGAGTTTGACCAGCGGCGTGTCGAGCAGCTCGCGCGCGAGGCGAGCGGTCCGAACCGCGTCTTGCGCCGTGTAGCAACCCGCCGTGTTCGGGAGGATCGTGTACTTGCCTTCGCGAAGAACGGTCATGATCGAGTCGGTGCCCGTTGCTTGAAGGTCGACGCGGCGCACCGCGACGGTGACGACCTCGCAGCCAGACGCCCGGAGCGCCTCTGTGGCGGTGTCGAGGTCGGGGTACTTCCCCGTCCCGGTGAACAAACGCGAGCGAAACTCGAACTCGCCGATCCTCAGCACATCTTCGGACACTCAACCCCCTCCTACGAAGTGAACGACTTCGACCCGGTCGCCTTCTTCGAGCTCGGTGCTTTCATGCTGCGCCCGTGGAACGACTTCTTCGTTGCGCTCGACGGCGACCAAGGTGTCCGCGAGCCCGAGCGTCGCAAGCAACTGCTTGACGGTCATGCTCGATTCGACCTGTCGTTCTTCACCGTTGACCACGAGACGCATCGGCCGGGAGCGTAGGGCGACGTTCTTCGGGCCGCAAGCGGGACAGCCGAGTGGGCGGGTTCGACACCGGATGGTACGCTTGGCTGCGTGAAGCGAATCGTGCAGGGCGACAACTTGCAGGTGCTCGAAACGCTGCCCCGCGAGTTCGCTAGGCTGATTTACATCGATCCACCGTTCAACACCGGTCGCAGTCAGTCACGCGAGAGAATGCAGGTGCGGGCGGCTGCCGACGGAGAGAGAGCCGGCTTCGGCGGGCGCCGCTACGACGTCGAGCGCCTCGCTAGCCCGTCCTACGAGGACACCTTCGATGACTACGTTTCGTTTCTCATCAGCCGGATCGACGCCGCGCTTCCGAGCCTCACCCCGGATGGGTCGCTCTTCGTGCACCTGGACTATCGGGAGGTTCACTACGTCAAGGTCGCACTCGATCGCCTGCTCGGCCGTGAGCGGTTTCGCAACGAGATCATCTGGGCATACGACTTTGGCGGCCGCCCGAAACGCTGGTGGCCGGCGAAGCACGATACGATCCTCTGGTACGTGATGGACCCGAAAAGCTACGTCTTCCAGTTCGACGAGATGGATCGCATTCCATACATGGCGCCCGGCCTGGTCGGAAAAGAGAAGGCCGCGAGAGGAAAGACGCCGACTGACGTCTGGTGGCACACGATCGTTCCCACCAACAGCAAAGAGAAAACCGGGTACCCGACGCAAAAGCCGCTCGGCGTTCTAGAACGGATTGTCAAGGTGCACACCGAGCCGGGGGATGTCGTGCTCGACTTCTTCGCGGGGAGCGGGACCACGGGCGAGGCGGCTGCCCGTCTCGGCCGCGGCTTCGTTCTCATCGACGAGCATCCCGAGGCGATTGCCACGATGGCAAAGCGGCTCGCGCGATGGGAGCCCGAGGTGGTTTAGTCATACCGTGCGGCCGACAGCGCCAGCATCAGCGCCAGCGCCAGCGTCAGCGTCAGCGCCAGCGCCAGTGTCAGTGCCAGTGCCAGCGTCAGTGCCAGCGACTCTGTCCTGGTCCACTTGAGTCATCGTGATCTCCTTTCCCGAGCGCCTGGGCTCCAGGGCGGGTGAAGCCCAGTCACTCGGGAAAGGAGATCACTCATGGCACTCATCGTTCGGCACAAGGCACTTCAGGCAGCCACAGCGTGGCGGGAGCTCAGGCCCGTCGTCCGCAAACGGGACAAGGCGCTCTTTGACCAGATTCACAAGGCGATGAACAGCGTCGTTCTCAACTGCGCCGAAGGCTCAGGCAACGATCCAGGAACCTCGAAAGCCCGGTTCGCCAGCGCCTGCGGGTCGGCCAAGGAGGTCCGCGCGGGGCTAGAGCTCGCGGTGGCCTACGGCTACGTGAGCAGCTCGAGAGTTTCACAGATAGACACCGCGCTCGACCAAGTGTGCGCGATGTCTTGGAAGCTCTCGGGTCGCTAGCCTTCTCGGCTCAGTACCCACGTGATGGCGCAGATCTGATCGAGCTCTGCGTCGATCACGTGTGCC
This sequence comes from Myxococcales bacterium, assembly GCA_020354595.1. Lineage (GTDB taxonomy): Bacteria > Myxococcota_A > Polyangia > Polyangiales > Houyiibacteriaceae > SG8-38. The sequence goes on along the minus strand of CP070650.1, from coordinate 2,721,820 downwards.
CTTCGAGCATCGATGTAGCCCCAATCACCGGCCAC
>CP070650.1:2711538-2721685 GCA_020354595.1 Myxococcales bacterium | reverse complement strand
GAACGGTTAGCCGAGCTCACGCCCGACAAATACCCGACGGAGATCTACACGCCAACGTTCACCGGGGTCATGATGGCCGTGGGATTGGTGGGGGTGGGATATATGGTGACGACGCTGGTGGCCCGAGTGGGTGGTGCGAAGGCATAGACCCTCAGATCCCAGAACTCAGATCCCAGTTCTCAGATCCAGCTCTCAGCACTGAGCGGCTCAGTACTGAGTTCTGAGAAGTGAGTTCTGGGTACTGAGTCCTTCGCTATCCACTATGCGTAGAGTGCTTCAATCTTGTCACTGTACCGCTCTTGTACGACCCGCCGCTTCAGCTTGAGGGTCGGGGTGAGCATGCCGTTTTCCGTGGTGAAGTCCTCGTCGCCAATGACGATCTTCCGCGCCTTCTCGTAGCCCTTGAAGTCCGAAGAGAACTTGTTGACTTCTTCTTCGATCAGCGCCTGCACTTGGTCGTTCTTTGCAAGCGAAGTGGGATCAGGGTCGAGGCCTTTTTCTTCGGCCCAGCCTTTGAGCACCTCGAAGTCCGGAACGACGATCGCTACGTTGTACTCGCGATTCATTCCGTAGACCATCACGTTGGAGATGTAAGGAGACAGCTTGATCTTCTCCTCCAGCGGAGTTGGAACGACGTACTTGCCGTTGAGCAGCTTGTATTGCTCCTTCACGCGGCCGGTGATGAACAGGAACCCTTCGTCGTCGACCCGACCCATGTCGCCCGAGCGGAAGCCACGCACCCCACCTCTCTCCACAAGAACTTCCGCATTCGCCTCGTCGAGGTTGTGATAGCCCTCCATGATGTTGTGACCGTAGATGATCACCTCGCCCTGGGTAGGATCCTCCGTCGCAGCGACGTCGATTTCGATCTGAACCCCCGGAATGGGTTTCCCGACCGAGCCGATCTTGCGGGCGCCCGGGTAGTTCATCGTTGCGATGGGCGAAGTCTCGCTGAGGCCGTAGCCCTCATACACGGTGATGCCGAGGTTATCGATGAACTCCGCGACCTCCTTCGAGATTGCAGCGCCACCGCTGAACGCGTACTTCAGCTTGCCGCCAAAACGCTCACGTACCTTCGAGAAGACCAGGCTGTCCAGAATGTTGAACTTGAAGTCGAGCCAGCCGCTCCGCTTGCCCTCTGCGGCGAGTTGCTTTCGCTTCTCGGCAGTGTCGAGTGCAGCGTCGAAGAGCTTCTTCTTGAGCCCGCCCTCCTCGTTCATCTTGGCGTGGAGCCCGTCGTAGATGCGGTTGAACACGCGCGGCACGCTGGCGAACACCGTCGGTTGGACCTCGGCGAGGTTGGCGACGATCTTGTCCACCGCCTCGGCGAGGCCAATCGAGGATCCCATGGAGAACAAGCCGTGGAGCTCGACGGTCTGGCCGAACGAGTGCGCCCACGGGAGGAAACAGAGCGACCGGTCGTCAGGCTCGAGCGGGAATACCGCGTGGATCGCGCTGACGTTGTAGGCGAGATTGCGGTGCGTCAGCCGCACACCCTTGGGATTGCCCGTCGTGCCGGAGGTGTAAATGAAGTCCGCGATCGCGTCGGGGCCGGGGTCGACGAGGTCTGACGGCTCGTTTTGCAGCAGGTCGGCGATGGCATGTTCGCCGCCCTTCGGGGTTCCGGAGATGACGATGACTTCTTTCAGCTCCGGTAGGTCTTCACGGAGGTTCCTCACACGCTGCGCGATTTGCTCGTTGGCGACGAACAGCACTTTAGCGCCGCAGTCTTTGAGAATGTGCTTCCAGTCCTTGTCGAGCTGCGACTCATACATGGCCACGTAGGCCGCGCCCAAGCCGTAGGAGGCGTAGGCGCCCATCGCCCACTCCGGGCTGTTGTTTGCGATGACCGCGACGCGGTCACCTGCTTCGACGCCGAGGTTCTGGAGAGCCGTGCGCAAGCGCCGAACGCGGTCGCCCCACTCCCCGTACGGCATCCAATGCCACTGACCGTCGCGTTTGACGCCGAAGAGAGCGCGATCGGCGAACTTCTCCATCGAGCGGTTGAAGACTTGAACGAGGCTTTCGAACTTGGGCTGGAATTCCGACATGGCGGGGGATCTACCAATAACTCTACCGCGTGCACGCGCAAAAACTGCGCCCCGTAAAGGCGACGCTCTGCGTCGCCCACGGGGCTTCGCCCCACGGTTTCAGACGCCGCGAATCAATTACTCAGGAGCTTGTCGCATTCGGCGCTGATGTAGCCGAGGGCCACGAGCTGCTCGCAGAGCTCCGGCGTCATCTCCTGCTTTTCCTCGTCGAGAGTGGGCTTTGCCTTCTTGGATGGGCCACTCGAGGGCGCGAGCCAGCGGCCGCGGTCCTGCGCTCCTAGGAACTGACCGTGCAAGGTCCGCAGGTAGCGCTGCGCAATCGGATGCTTGCTGCCGTCGAGCTCCGTCTTCTCCCAGTAGTCGTTGCCGAGATCGAAGATCACCTGCGACAGGTTGCCGCGAATAATCAGCTTCCAGTCGCCGCCACGAATCACCCGCCGGTGCTCGAGGAAGTCGCTGAACGCCACGTACGGCCCGGGCGGCCAGTCGCCGCGCATGAAACCGAGCAGGCTCCGGCCCTCAAACTGCTCCGGCACTGCCACGCCGGTTGCTTCAAGAACGGTGGGGCCGATGTCCATCGTGCTGACCGCCGGACCGATCCGTTGATTTGGCGGAATGACGCCGGGCCACCGGAACAAAAGCGGAACCCCGAGAAGCTCTTGGTACACCGAATGCCCGTGACCCCAGGAGCCGTGCTCCTGGAACTCCTCACCATGGTCCGAGGTGACGACGATGATGGTGTTTTCGTCGAGGCCAAGCTCGCGCAGCTTCCCGAGGAACTTCCCGAAGTACTCGTCGTGGTAGGTGATCTCGCCGTCGTGGAGCGCCTAGATGCGCTCCTTGTCGCGTTTGGTGAACTTGTACTTCTTCGGATTCTTCTTGGCCTCGTCGAGCATCAGGTGCGTCCGCCGATTACGCACCTGGCCGCTGTAGGGCTCTGGGTCGTACATCTTCAGGAAGCTATCGGGTGGGTCGTACGGCACGTGCGGGTCGATCGTCTGGATGTAGACGAAGAACCGACTGTCCTTGTTCTTCTCGATCCAGGTCTGCGCCTCTCCGAAGACGTTCGACGCGTTGGTGTTGCGCCGCTCGCGAATGTAGTTGGTGTAGTGGTCCCAACCTTGGTCGAAGCCAAAGGCATTCGAGACATACCCGTTTGCGATGAAGCTCGCGGTCTTGAAGCCTTCCTTCTTGTAGACCTCGCTCAACATCAGCGCGGAGCGTGGAAGCCGCGACGCGTCTTGCTTCGTCTTGTGGGTGGCGGGGTGAAGTGACGTCAGAACGCTGGCCACCGCCGGCTTGGTCCAGTTCTCAGGCGATTGCGCGCGCTCGAAAAGCGCGCCTTGCGCCGCGAACTCGTCGATCGCGGGTGTCTTCACCCGTGTCTTCGGATAGTACGTTTGCAGCTTGCTGGCGCGCAGGGTGTCGATGAGAAGCACGACCACGTTGCGAGCCGGCTCCTTCATCTCCACGACTTCGCCCGCTCGACGTAGCACGCGTGCGTCGCTCAAGGCGATGTCGGCCTCGCCTTCGTTGAAGAAGCGCACGCGCGCGATCTCGCCGGCAAGGCGGTCGAGCGAGATCTGCCGATCGGCCCAGCCGGACTTGACCTTGAGGCGTTCGAACAGCGCGGACGCATCGCTCTGCAACTCGACGGCTAGCGTCGAGGACGCAGAGGTCGCCGCCGCGCCAAACGCGAGCGAGCCTCCCTCGGGGACTTCGATGAACCAGTCGAGACGCTCGCCCGGCTGTAGCACCACCGCGCGACGCCTCGCGCCCGCGTCGATTTCCTGGACGGCGACTCCGGTCGGCGCGGCAAGCTCCTGCCCCTCTTCCGGCTTGGGCTCGAGCACCAACCAGTCCATGGCCAGCGACCGCGACTTGCCGCGTACCGGGGCGGTCCGGGTCGCCCGAAGCATGACCGAGTTCTCGCCGACACGAAGCGCGTCGACCGCGATGGGAATCACGATCTCGCGAAAGCCATCGGCTTTGGATACTCGCGCTTCACCGACGGTCTTCCCGTTGACGTACGCGATGATCGCGCCGGTCGCATAGGGCTTGGCGCGAAACCGGAGCTGCATCGGGCGGCGTGACTCGACCGGTAAGTAGAGGCGCGCGGTCTTGCCGAATGTCGACACCGATGCGCCGCCCTCACGGCTCTCGCCGAGCCAGCCGCTGTTCCAGTTGCCGATGGTGTACTTGAGCCGGCTCGCGGTGCCGAAATCGATGAGAAGGCCGGCCGGATCGTAGACGTCTGCCAGATGCAAGAGCGCCATCAGGTCTTGATAGATGGCAGTTCCCTCCGGTGTGCGCGCCAACGGCGGCGTGGGCTCGGCCTCGACCGGCTCGGGCGCCGCCGGCTCTGCGGCCTCGGGCTCCGCGAGCTTCGCGTGGGCGGAGGGGGGCGACTCCATTTCTTGGTCGCAGGTGAACCCCGACAAACAAACGACGAAAACAAGCGCCAGGCGGCTCCTCATAGGCATTCCCCCATTGGGCGTTCGGCTACCACGGCTGGGCCGGGGGAGCAAAGACGCCGGACGACCGCCGAGGCTCCCGATGTGCTACGCCAGGGGACCCATGGACGGCAACGGCCAGCCCCGAAATTGGAGCGTGAAGAAGAGCGCTAAGCTCTACCAGATCAGAGGCTGGGGAGAGCCGTATTTTCATATCAACGCGCGGGGCCACGTCGAGGTGCGACCGGACCCCACACAAGACCGGGCCATCGACCTCTACGACCTCACTGAGCAGCTCGGCGAGCGCGGCCTCGACCTACCGTTGCTAATCCGCTTCCCGAACATCCTGCAAGACCGGATTCGGCTCCTAAACCATTGCTTCGACAACGCGATTCGCGAGTACGGCTACGAGGGCAAGTACCGCGGCGTCTTCCCGATCAAGGTCAACCAGCAACGTCACCTCGTCGAAGAGATCGTCGAAACCGGAAGGCCGTGGCGATTCGGGCTGGAGGCCGGGTCGAAACCGGAGCTGTTGATCGCGCTCGCCGCGATGGAAGACGAGGACGGGTTCATCATCTGCAACGGCTACAAAGACCTCGCGTATCTCGAAACCGCACTGGTGGCACAGCGGTTCGACAACACGGTCGTGGTCGTGCTCGAGCGCATCGAGGAGCTCGAGCTCGCGTTTCGCGCATCAGAGAAGCTCGGCATTCGCCCGTGTCTCGGGGTACGCGCCAAGCTCAGCAGCAAGGGCATGGGCCGCTGGGCCGACTCGGCCGGAGACCGCGCGAAGTTCGGGCTGACGATGTCGGAAATCATGCACGTGGTCGACGAGCTCGAAAAGCGCGACATGCTCGACTGCCTCAAGCTCCTTCACTTCCACATTGGAAGCCAGGTCTCCAGCATCATCCCGGTGAAGAACGCCATGCGCGAAGCGGGGCAAATCTACGTCGAGCTGATGCAGATGGGCTGCAAGATGCGCTTCATCGACGTCGGTGGCGGGTTGGCTGTCGACTACGACGGCTCGAAGACCGATTTCCGTGGCTCGATGAATTACGACCTCCAGGAGTACGCCTACGATGTCGTCGCAGGCATACAAGAAGCGTGTGAAAAGGCGCAGGTCCTAGCGCCTACCATCGTCAGCGAGAGCGGGCGCTCCATCGCCGCGTATCAATCGGTGCTGGTCTTCGACGCACTCGGGGTCGACCACATCGACTTCGAGGATCCCGCCGAGCCGTCACCGAACGACCACCGCATCCTCGACGAGTTCTATGAAACCTGGAAAGGGATTCAGCCTAAGAACGTGCAGGAGTCGTGGCACGACGCACAGCAAGCGCTCGAGGAGGCGCGAAGCCTGTTCAAGTTCGGCTACCTCGGAATGCGCGAGCTCGCACGTGCCGAGCATCTGTTCTGGAGCTGTTGTGAGAAGATCCGTCAGAACATGAAGCGGCTGAAGTACGTGCCCGAGGAGCTACACGCCATCGAAGAGCTCATGGGCGCGATCTACTACTGCAACTTCTCGCTCTTCCAGTCGGCGCCCGACATTTGGGCCATGGACCACCTGTTCCCCTTCATGCCGATTCATCGGCTCGAGGAAGAGCCGACGATACGCGCGCGCCTCGCAGACCTGACTTGCGACTCCGATGGCATCGTCAACCACTTCATCGACGTCGAGGAGGTTCAGAACTCCTTGGACCTCCACCCCGTGCGCTCCGGAGAGCCATACTTCCTCGGCATGTTCCTCGGCGGCGCGTACCAAGAGATCCTCGGCGACCTTCACAATCTCTTTGGCGACACGAACGCCGTGCACGTGCGCCTCGAGGACTACGGCTACAGCGTCGCCAACGTCATCAAGGGCGACGCCATCGACGAGGTGCTCCGCTACCTACAGTACGACCCCGAAGAGATGGTCGAGCGCGTCCGCAAGCAAGCCGAACGCGCGCTGAACCAAGGCCGCATGACCTTGCCGCAGCTCCGAACCTTCATGAGGCACTATGAGCAGAGCTTGAGGGGCTACACGTACCTAAAAGGCGACGCCTAGGGGACACGCTCGCCGTCCAAAACTCACGTCGTTACAAACAGTTGCGAGACCAACCGCGAAAACCCGTTTTCGACACGGCCTCCGCCAACCTCTACCTTGAAAGTGTGATTCTCGCCGACTTTCAAGAAGCGCTTCTTCAGCAGATGGAGCGAAAGACGCATTGGGCTTGGCCGGCGTTCACCGGGGGGCTCGTCGCCAGGGACAAGCTCCACATTCATCTCGAGCACGAGTGGGAGGTCTACGTCCGCGATTTTCCGGTGATGGTCGGGCGCGCGTATGTCCAGTGCCCGATCCCCGAGGTGCGCCGTGAGCTGGCGGAGAACCTCTATGAGGAAGAGACCGGTGGGCTCGCCGCCGGCAAGCCGCACCCCGAGCTCTTCTTGATGTACCCGCAGGGGCTCGGCATGGACCTCGCGCGTTTCGAGCGCGTCGAGCTGTTGCCGGCGGCCCGCGCCTATCGAGGATTCCTGGATGACGTGACGACTAGTCGAGGTTGGGCGGTTGCCGCGGCGATCGCCACGTTGTTCATCGAAGGCACGGCCTACGAGCGCCACGAACTCGATGAGAGCGCGCCGGCGCGACCCGAGCCACCGCTGGAGAAGCATCCGCTGGTGGAGCACTATAACCTCCCGGTCGAATGCCTCGCGCTGACGAAGGCACACCGCTCGGTCGAGGGCGAGCACCGGAAGGCTGCTTGGCGGGTGATGCTGGACCACGTACCCGAGGGCGATCGCGAGCGAGTGGCAACTGCGATGCACCAAGCCGTCGACGCCTGGCGCGCCTATCGCGACGACGTGGCGCGGGCCTGTGGAGTGACGCGGGAGACACTGGCTCTGACCGCTTGAACGACGACTCAGTTCCCCGATCTCAGATCTTAGAACTGAGCAGCTCAGATCTGGGATCTGAGTACTGAGATCTGACTACTGAGTACTGAGTGCGTCTGGATCAACGTATACCGAGTTGCTTCTTCTGTACTTTGCCCATCGCATTGCGGGGGAGCTCATCGAGGAAGTGCACTGCGCGGGGTCTCTTGTGGGGGCTTAGTTGCTCGATGACGAAGTTCGTGAGCTCGGCGGCGTCAGCCTGCTTGCTTTGCTTCAGCACGACGAAGGCTTCGATGCGCTGACCTAGGTCATCGTCGGGGACGCCTACGATCGCGACTTCGCGAACCGAAGGGTGCTCGAGAAGGCAGGCTTCGATTTCGCCGGCGCCCACTCGGTAGCCTCCAGTCTTGATCAGGTCGGTGCTTCGGCGACCTAGGATGCGGATGGCGCCGTCTTCTCTGCGTGTTGCCAGGTCGCCGGTGTAGAACCAGCCGTCGCCATCGAGCACTTCGGCGGTGGCGTCGTCGCGATTGAGATAGCCGGCGAATACCGCGTTGCTTCGTACGGCAACCTCACCGATCGTTTCGTCGTCGTGCGCGTCGATCTCGCTGCGGCGCTCGTCGACCAGCTTTAGCTCGACCCCAGGAAGTGGCGGGCCGACGTAGCCCGGCATCGGGGCGTGCGAAGCAGGAACGCCACAGTTGATGAGCGTTTCGGTCAAACCGTACCGTTCGTGCACGCCGCGACCCGTGAGCGCCTGGATGTGCTCGTGCTCCCGCACAGAGAGCCCGGCGGAGCCCGATACGAGCAGCCGTGGCCGGCGGAGCGCCTCGCATAGGTCCGCGTCGCCCTCAGCGGCCTCGGCGATGCGGTGGTACATCGTCGGCACCGCGAAGCACATCGTTTGTTCGTGCCGGGGGTCGACCAGCGCTTTACCAATCGCTTCCGGGCTGAACTTCGGAACGTAGTGAAGCGCGCCCCCGACGCGCAGGCTGCCGAAAAGACCGAGCACCAAGCCGTGCGCGTGAATCAAGGGGAGCGAGTGCACGACGGTGTCGCGCGACGTCCATTCCCACGCTTCGGTCAGCGAATCGAGGTTAGCCGCGATGTTGGCGCGCGTAATCACCGCACCCTTGGGCGGCCCGGTCGTGCCCGAGGTGTACAAGATCAGCCCAGACGTCGCGTCTTCTTCGATCTCCCCCAACGACGACTCGCCGGGCGCATACGCCGCGCGAAGCGAGGGCACGTGGATGACCTCGTGCGGAACGTCGAAACCTTCTGCGCAAAACGCGAGCTTGGGTCTGGAGTCGTTGAAGATGTGCGCGACCTCGCCCGAGCCGAGCTTGGGATTGAGCGGAATCGTTGTGACCCCGGCCGCGAAGTTCCCGATCATCGCCGCTGCCGTTGAAGGGCTCGGCTCCGCCCACACCGCCACATGCTCCCCGCTCTCGACACCAACGCGCTCGAGCAACGCGACGTGTTGAAGCGCGGCGTCGGCAAGCTCGGCGTAGGTCCAGGCGTGATCGTCGATCACGAGGGCGAGACGAGCATCCGCGGCTACGAGTCGAGGGAACAACGACACCGGGTTCGAATACCAGTCGACGCAGCGAACGTCCAAGCCTGCGGACTCCGTAGAGTTGTCAAGACCGCGACACGGTTGTCTTGGTCCAGAGGGGCTCCGCGCGGGCGTCGGGGTGCGACTTCTCGCTTTTTCCGGGTTGGCACGCCTCCTGCGCGTTACTGCTCGACCGGGAAGTCTCCGTTGCCCCACTCGCTCCAGGAACCGTCGTACAAGCGCACGTCCTCGTATCCCAGAGCCGTCAGGGTCAGCCATGCAAAGGACCCGCGCCAACCTGTGACGCAATAGGTCACCGTGGTTTGCGAAGGATCCACTCCCTCGTAGAGAGCCTCGAGGTCCGACTCTGGCAGCAGAAAGCCACTCTGCAGATTCCGCGTCCAGTTCACGCTGCGGGCGGTGGGGATTCGGCCGTTCGCATACTCACCCTCCGAACGCGCGTCGACCAACTGAATCGCGGGCATGGCGTACGGTGCTTCGCCGAGCTGCTCGAGGACCCACTCGCCGGTGACGCGCAGCCCATCGTCGACGCCGTTGATCGTGTAGTCACTTTCCTCCACGCCCGGAGGCTCGGTGTCGAGCTCGCCGCCGGCATCGACCCAAGCCGCATAGCCGCCATCCAAATACCGCACGTCACCGTGCCGGTAGTAGCTGAGGGTCCACACCACCCGCGACGGGTCGTACTCGTTGGGCTCTCCGTAGACTACGGCGATCACGTCATTGCGGAGCCCCTTGGCGCGAAGCACGGGTTCCGCCTGCATCGGTGGCGCAACTTGAGACGGCACCCCGTCGACCGTGGCGGCGAGCTCGCCGGGGCGTAGATGAATCGCCCCTGGAATCCGCGACGTCCCGTAGCCCGAGCTTCGCGTGTCGATCAATTGCACATTCGGATCGTTCAGATGCTCCTTCAGCCAATCGGTGTCGACTACGAACGAGGAATCCGGCGGCACTCCGCTGTCGGGGTCGCCGCCATCGGGTTCGCCCCCGTCCGGGATCCCGCCATCCGACTGCGTGCACTCTTCTAAGGTGAGCCCCTCGCATTCGCTCTCAACGCTGCTGTGACCACACCCGAGCAGCGCAACGAACAAAGCGGGAACCAAGCCCCTGGCAAGCATCGCGTGATGCTACCCCAAATGCTCGAAATGCGGTACGAGGGCCGGAGCGATGTTCGATCCCAACAAAACCATCGTCATTGCGAACCC
>CP070650.1:2698560-2711438 GCA_020354595.1 Myxococcales bacterium | reverse complement strand
CTGCCTGTAGATGTAGGCGATGCCGAACACGAGGGCGGCCACGGCAAGAATGATCCAATGCACGTTGCCCAGGAAGCCCTCGGAGGCGGCGATGACCATCTGGGTTAGCGCGGGTAGCGAATCCTCTCCGCCGAACTCCGCGAACATGCCCTTGAAGCTCGGAATGACCCAAGCGAGCATCACGACGACGACGATGACCGCCACGAAGAAAATCGCGACCGGATACACCATCGCGCCTCGAACCTGTCGCGCGAGCTTGACCCGCTTCTCGATGTAACCGGCAAGTCGGTTGAGAATCGTATCGAGGATACCGCCCATCTCGCCTGCTCGAACCAGGTTGACGAACAGCTCGTCGAATAGCTTCGGGTGCCTTGCGAGGCCTTCGGAGAACGTGCCGCCTTGTTCGACGTAGTCCTTGACGTCTTTGAGGATCGCATTGAGTGCTTTGTTCTCGCCTCGCGACGACAGGATATCCAAGCATTGGACGAGCGGAAGGCCCGCGTCGATCATCGTCGCGAACTGACGAACGAAGACGACGAGCTCTTTCGGAGTGACGCCGGTCCCGAAGGAGAGCTTGAGCTCACGTCCCTTCTTCTTGATCTTGACCGGGCTGAGCTGTCGGGCACGCAGCCGCGACTGGACCGCCTTCTTGCTGTCCGCCTCGATGATCCCCGTCTGGACTTCGCCCGCGCGAGTGCGCGCCTCGTATACCCACTCGGCCATGAATTCTCCGCCCAATCCCCTTCGGGCCTTTCAAAATCCTAGCTGATCGGGGATCGCGTGGTCAAAAGCGAGGCGCAATTCCGCCCTGACTGCTCCGGACGGGGCTAGTTGCGATAGGGGTTCTGGATGTCGATGTCGACCGGATCGGGCTCTGGCGCGCGAGCGGGCGACGCTCTGCGAGCCGGCTTTTGCCGTTGCGATGGCCGCTTGGGTGCGGCCTGAGTCTTCGAACGGCTTCGTGGGCGCTTGGCGCCCGCGGCCGTACTGCTGCTCTTTCGTTCCGGTGCGGGCTTTGCCTCGACCGGAGCCGGCTCGGCGACGACGGCTGGCGCTGGCTCGGCGACGACGGCTGGCGCGGGCGAAACCGGTGCTCGCCGCGCCGATGTGTCGAGAAGCTGCCAGACCAAGAATCCCGCGTACAGGAACACGACGACCGCCAAGATCATCACGAGCCACCTGAGCACCTCTGATCCGGCCGACGTACGCACGACCACGGGTGTGCCGTCTCTGAGCACACCGGACACGCTCCCGTGCACGCGGGAGCCGTCAGTCTCGTGGTTGAACGTCTGCCTCGCGGGCGTGAGGCCCTCCCGAGGCATCGGGACTTTCGATTGCGCGAACTCCGCTCGACCGAGGCGCTCGATCGCGTCTCGCACCCGATGGCGCTCGTCCTGGAGCTTGTCCGCGTCCAGCGCTCGCACGACTTCCGCCACGTCGCGAGTTTTGGCCACCCCGCCTCGACCCGCGGCGAGGTCGAGCGCTTCACCGAACTCTTCCGCGGTCTGAAAGCGCTCGTCCGGATCTCGGCTCAAGGCCTTCATGACGACGTCGTCGAACGGCTCGAGCTCAGGCCAGAGCGAGGATGGCTCCACGACGGTGTCGTTCAGCAGCTTGTTTAGCGTCGCGGCATTCGACTCGCCCTTGAAGAGACGTCGTCCCGTCAACGATTCCCACAGAATGATCCCCACGCTGAAGAGATCGGAGCGCTGGTCGGTCTCGTTCGATGCAGCCTGCTCTGGCGCCATGTAGGAGAGCTTTCCTTTGAACTGGCCAGCGCGGGTCGAAGCCATCCGTACATCTGCTTTCGCGACGCCAAAATCCGTCAGGCGCGCGATACCGTCCGTGCCGACCAGGATGTTGTGCGGAGAGACGTCGCGGTGCACGAGCTTCAGCGGCCGTCCGTTCTCGTCGGTGATTCGATGCGCCGCGCTGAGCCCATGAAGAGTGTCGATCAGGACCCGGCACACGAAAGGACGGGGAAGCCGCTCACCTTGCTTCGCGGCGCGCCCGAGCAGTGCGCCGAAGTGGTTCCCCTCGATGTACTCCATGACTAGGAAATATCCGTCGCCGGGGCTGTCGCTGATGTCGAGGGTCGGGACGACGTTCATGTGTCGGATGCGCGCAGCGAGTCGCGCCTCGTCGAGGAACATCGAGATGAACTCCTGCTCGTAGGCGAGGTGAGGATGCAGCACCTTGATCGCGACCAGCCTTTCGAACCCGGCGACTCCCTGCGCGCGAGCGATGTAGACCGAAGCCATCCCGCCGGACGCCAGCTGAGTCAGGATCTCGTAGCGGCCGAGTTGCCGACCCGCCATGGGCCGTGACAGCCGCCCATCGCCTGACGCGCTGGCGGGTGCGTGCATCAGAAGCGTCCTTTGACGCTCAAGGCGCCACCCTTGTGAGTGACTCCCAGGGAGGGTTCGATCCGTTTGGTGGCGACTTCGCGCGATTCCCCCTTCCAGTTGGTGAAGACACCCAGAACGGCCGTCGTCACCGCCATGCCCGCGGTGACGCCGATCAGAATGTTGGTGCGCCGCTCCTTGGCGCGGCCCTCCTCGAGCAATGCCTGCGCCTGCTCTGCGGGAGTCGGAGAGCTTCCGTTGTTGATGCCGGGCGAGTTGGCGGTGCGTGCAGCGGCCTCGTACGTTTCAACGCCGCGGTTCGCGTCGACGCCCGACCATACGGTGACGGCGCCCAGTGCAACGGTCGCTCCGAGGGAGGAGAAGAATGCCCAACGAGGAACCGGGGGCGGAGGCGGGGCCACGGGTGCAGCGAGCGTGACGTTCTTGGTTTCGCCCGCGTCACCTCGTACGGACATCGACGTCTCGCCGTTGTCGTACGCGGCTTTCAACGAGTGCTCGACATCCGGCGTGACGAAGAACGCCGTATGGCGCACTAGAGCGCCGTCGAGCTCGATCGTGCACGCCTTCTCACACGTGGCTTCGACGAGGACGCTGGTCGGGGCAACACTACCGACGATCACTTTCGCGACTTGCTGAGAGCGCACGTCGTTCGGGTATTTGTCACGAAGCTCCAGGGCGAGGTTTGCAGCGCGAATGGAGTTCCCTGCTTTGTAGTGGGCGCGCACCGCTTGGAGCAGGGCGGCCGAGGTCGGAACGACGCGATACGCGCGTTCGAACCAATGCGCGGCAAGCTCGTAGCGGCCGGACAGGTACGCGGCCGTGCCCTGGTCATAGGCTTCGGCCGCCTTGGAGCGGTCCTCGACCGAGGCGGTCTTGGTGGGCGCAGGCTCCTTGGCTGCGGCCGGAACGGAAGAAAGCAAGCAGGCTGTGAGAGCGACCGACGCTATCCGGCGTCGGCTTCGAGTCATGGTTCGCATACCCAAATCCCACCATTAACGATAATAAAAATCGGGCGGGACGCCGAATCAGCCTCCGGTCCGGATCGCTTGCTGGTAACCCTTTCGGTCTAAATTGATGAGCATCTGGCGCATTTCGTCTGGCTCGGGCGAGCGGATCTCCGCAATCTCGCGGTCGATCGCAGCGTGGGCGACGAGATGCAGCAGCGACTGATTCATCGTCTGCATGCCTGAGGCGCCCTGTCCGGTCTGCATGATGCCGTACATCTGGTGGATCTTGTCCTCGCGGATGAGGTTGCGAATCGCGGGATTTGGGACGAGTGCCTCGCATGCCATCGCTCGGCCCGGCCCATCGCACCGCGGCAGCAGCATCTGGCTGAGCACTCCCTGCAGGACGAACGATAGCTGTGCACGAATCTGGCTCTGCTGGCCGGAGGGGAAGACGTCGATGATACGGTTGATCGACTGGGCGGCAGTATTGGTGTGGAGTGTGGCGAACACCAAGTGACCCGTCTCCGAAATCGTCAATGCCGCTTCGATCGTTTCCAGGTCTCGCATCTCGCCGATGAGCACGACATCGGGGTCTTGTCGGAGGACGTACTTCAACGCGTCCTTGAAGCTGGTTGTGTCGGCGCCGACCTCTCGTTGGTTGACGACGCATAACTTGTTGGCGTGGAGGAACTCGATCGGATCCTCGACCGTGACGATATGGTGGCGCTGCTCGCTGTTGATCTTGTCGATCATGGACGCCAGCGTGGTCGACTTACCGGAGCCGGTTGGCCCCGTGACCAATACGAGGCCGCGCGGACGTGTACAGAGCTCTTCGACCACCGGCGGCATACCGAGCTTTGTGAGCGGCCGAATCTCGAAAGGAATCGCACGAAACGCCCCGGTCACGGCGCCGCGCTGCAGGAAGACATTGGCTCGGAATCGCGACAACGATTTGACGCCGAACGAGAAGTCGATTTCGTGGCCTTTTTCGAATCGCAGGCGCTGGTCTTCGGTCATGACCTCGTAGCACAAGGCCTTGCTTTCGCGCGGCTTGAGCGGCGGGGTTCGAAGGGGCACCAGCGAGCCGTCGATGCGGAGCTGGGGCGGTGAGCCCGTGGTGATGTGCAAGTCCGAAGCGCCGCGCTCGACCATGAGGCGAAGCAACTGCCGAAGCGTGAGTGACGGTGCTTCCTGTGGTGCTGCCATGCGCTCATCATATCAGAGCGCATCCGTAGATGCCCTAAACGCTGCGACGAGCCCAGGGACCGCGCCGGAGCCAGTCCTGCTTTCGGTACTGCGAGGCGACGATCCGCCCAACCGAGCTCGCCGCAAGGAAGGACCCCTCGAAACCGAGCCCCGGAGCGACCTGTTCGCTACAGAGGAACACGCCTCGAACCGGTGTGCGTGTGGGGAGCGCACATACGCCGAGCGCGCGCCGGGTCGGGTACTCGTAGACCGCCTTCATCGTGTACGGGCCGCGCGCCCAGGGCTCGCTGCACGCGAGCTCCTCGTCGCCCCGCAATCGATGCGGGGGCAATCCATCATGAGGGCTGTCGATCCAAATGGCGTGATCGTCGAGGAACGGGATCACCCCTCGAAGTGCGTCCATCGCCTCCTCACGAACGAACCGAAGCGGGGACGATCCGGTGTCGACGAGATGCTCATCGATCAGGGTGCTGGCGGTCAGCAACGCCCCCTGTTCCTCGACGCGACGAGACCGAAGCCAAAACACGCGCTTCGAGGATGCCGCATCCGGGCAGACGAGCGCGAGAGGTTTGAGCGCTTCCGGCATGCCGCGCCCGTCGATCAGCACGTGCACGGCGCAGCGGTACGCGCGGGCGCGTGGCTCTCCGACGCGTTCGAACATCGCCGTCATCGGGTCGCGGTCGGGGCGCAGCTGCGAGAGCTCGCCGATTGGAGCGCCGTGCACGATCTGGGTGCAGCCGATCTCTTCGCCCGTGCGGCCGAGGATGATCCTGTGTCCTTGTCTGCGTTGCGGCACTATCGAGGTTGCGCGTTCTTTTGGTCTAACGTCTCCGCCCCACGATCGAACGCGGGCGAACAACGCATCGCGAAACCAGGACCAGCCGCCTACGAGCTCGCTCACGCCGCCGAGGACGTGCCCGTGCAGCCTGGCGCGCGTCGCGTCCGAGTGCTGCGGCGGCAGAAGGCCGGACAGGTGGGGCAAGACGGCTTCGAACGCTTCCCGCAGCGGGTGACGATTCGCGAGCTGATTCCACGATGTCCAACCCTGGCCTTGCCGATCGTAGCGCTGCGCAGATGTGATGAACGAGAGCTGCTGGCGCTCCAGAAAAGTCTCCGGCGGCCAGACCAAGTCTCGACCGACGACCATGTCGAGCTCCGCTCTCACCTCGCCGAGTGTCCGAGTGATGTCCCCAGCTTGGCGCCTGACGTCGGGCAGCTCTCGGCCAAGCTCCGCAAGCCATCGCTCGGTCTCGGGGTAGACGTTGATGCGGTTTTCGGGCAGCAGGAGCTGGAAGACGTTGCTTTGGTCGACTGTGCGCTGACGCAGATCCTGCCTGAGGGCGAGTAGCTCGAGGGTACTCTGGACGATGGGGCTCTGCGCGCCGCTGAGCGTCATCCCGTAGGGCTCCACCTCCACGTCGTCGACGGTATACGAGGGGTCGGGCGAGCCTTGCCCGAGGACCAACACCCGAAGGCCCTCCCGGCTGAGAAGGGCCGCGCACAAGAGCGGTTCCAGGTGAGCTCCGAGAACGACGACATCGTAAAAGCTCGTCGGCACGGCACTACACGTCGGGCGCGATCAACGACCGCGTCGCGTCGCCCATGGGGGCGTTCACGCGCAGCGGGTCGAGCTCGATGGCGCCGATGGCGATTTGATGAATCACGCTCGGGAGCAGTCGGTGCTCTTGGACTTGAATCCGCGCGTGGAGGGTGTCGGCGGTGTCATCGGCGAGCACGGGTACGGCAACTTGCGCGATGATCGGGCCGGTGTCGACGCCCGAGTCGACGACGTGAACGGTACAACCGGTGATCCGCACGCCCGCGTCGAGCGCGTCTTGAGGACCGCTATGACCAGGAAAGGAAGGCAACAGGGCAGGGTGCACGTTGATGATTCGACCGGGAAACCGTTCGAGCACAGGCGGTCCGAGCACGCGCATGAAGCCCGCCAGAACGATGAGGTCCGGCGCGAAGGTGGCGACCTCGGATGCGAGCGATTCGTTCCAAAGATCTCTGTCATCTCCTTTTCGAAGAGAGACTACACGGGTTGGGATTCCGCGCCCTTCGGCGAACTCGAGGGCGGCGGCCTTCTTGCGATCGGAAATGACCGCAACGATCTCTGCATCGCAAGTGCCGGCATCGATCGCGGTACAGATCGCCCTCAAGTTCGATCCGCGACCTGAAACGAGAACTACGGCATCCATCGGACTAAGTGGAGAAAGAGACTCCTTCGCCGTCGGCCACTTCGCCGACCAGGAACGCCCGTTCCCCTGCCGCCTCGAGCGCATCGATCAGCGCCGCGCTGCGGTCCGGGGCGACGATCATCGTGAAGCCCACGCCCATGTTGAATGTGCGCCGCATCTCGGTCTCGGCCACGCCTCCCTGTTCTCGAATCAGCGCGAAGAGGGGATCCGGGGTCCAAGCGCTCGTGTCGATGGTGACGCCGAGGCCGTCGGGTGTCACACGAGGCAGATTCTCCGGTAATCCGCCGCCGGTGATGTGACACATGGAGTGCACGTCGTGTTCGCAGGCAATCCGGGCCGCTTTCGCGTAGATTCGGGTCGGACGGAGAAGGGCCTCTCCGAGGGTTTCGCCGTCGACGAACGGGTCGTCGAGGGACTGTGGCGACTTGCCTTCGAATAACGCGCGCCTCGCCAGTGAGAAGCCATTCGAGTGCAGGCCCGAGGAACCCAAACCGATCAAATGATCTCCCGAGCGAACCGTCTTTCCATCGATGATGCGCTTGCGACCGACGACTCCAACGGCAAATCCTGCCAGGTCGTATTCTCCGGAGGCGTAGAAGCCCGGAAGCTCAGCGGTCTCACCGCCGAGCAACGCGCACTCGGCTTGGCGACAACCCTCCACGATTCCCCGGACCACGGCTTCCGCTTGGTCGACGTCCAACTTGGAGGTGGCGAAATAGTCGAGAAAAAAGAGCGGGCGGGCACCCACCGTGATGATGTCGTTCACACACATCGCGACGAGGTCGATGCCGATGGTGTCGTGTCGTCCGAGCTCAAACGCAAGTTTGAGCTTGGTCCCGACGCCGTCGGTTCCGGATACCAGTACCGGGTCTTCGATGTCCTTTGGAACGGAGCACAGTCCGGCGAAGCCACCGAGCGCGCCGAGGACGTGCTCGGACCGAGTCGACTGTGCGAGCGGTTTGATTCGTCGAACGAGCTCGTCACCCGCCTCGATGTCGACACCCGCGTCGCGATAGGTCAGCCCCGCCATGCGCCGGAAGCTAGGCGATCGGTTGCACCCGGTCAACGAGGGGTGCGCCGTTGACTGGGGTCGAGCCGTCGCGTAAACACGCGAGCATTCCGGGTGGGGCGAACACATCGAAACCAGGTCTGTTCGGGCTGCTGTTGCTGGTCGCGGCGTGCCAGGCGGATTCGCATCCAAGACCCGATCAGGCGCTCGTAGAGTCGGTGCCCGAGCTGGCCGAGTCCGCCAAGACGGAGCGTCAAAAGGCTCTCCTAACGGGGATTGACGTCTACGGCACAGCCGAGGAAAACGCGGCGGGTGCGCGTGTCGTGCTTCTGTTCGAGGGGGCGCCGCTGTTTCGACAAAAGCAGCTTCCAGCCGAGGGAATCCTGCCACCGCGCGTTGCCATCGAGCTGGAGGACACCGAGTGGGGCGAGACCGTCCCCGTTTCTCAGTCGATCGGGCGCGGCGGGCTGAAGCGGGTGCGGCTCGCAACGCCGAACCCCCGCGTCGTAATCGATCTGGAGCCCGGCGCCACCGGCAGAGTCTTCTACCTAACCGACCCTTACCGCATCGTGGTCGACGTGAGCGCGACGGATCGTCGGGTGATCAAGCGCAGGCCACTCGTCGTATTGGATCCCGGACATGGGGGACACGAGCCCGGAGCAGCAAATGACGAGCACGGTCTCGTCGAATCGGGTCTCGCATTGGTGCTCGCCGAGCTCACTGCCGAACGACTCGGAGAGATCATGCCGCGTGCGCGGGTGATGCTCACCCGCTCGACCGATGTCGATCTTTCGCTCGAAGAACGATGCGCGCTCGCAAATGCCATGGAAGCGGACGTATTCATCTCGATTCACCTGAACGCGAGCCCAGAGCCGGTGCGCAGAGGTGGGGTCACGACGTTCGTTCTGGACACGACCAACAATAGGCAAGCGTTGCGACTGGCGGCGCGTGAAAACGGAACTCGCGTCGCGGAAGTGACGGGTATCCAAAGCCTCCTCGCGAAACACCATCGCAAGGGACAACTGGAGGGCTCGCTGAATCTCGCGGGCAAGATCCAACGTCACACGTTGAAGGGAGGACGCGCGGTGTTTCCTGAGCTTGCCGATCGGGGTGTGCGACGCGCCATGTTCTACGTTCTGGTGGGCGCGCGAATGCCCGCAGTGTTGTTGGAGGCGTCGTTCCTCACCTACGAGCCCGAGGCCCGCGCGTTGTCGACCCGCACGTACCGTCGAGCGCTGGCGCATGGCATCGCTTCGGGCATCGCGTCGTACTTGCACTCCCGATGAGCCAATTGGTTGCCCCCCCATTGGGGGACGGTCATACTCGTTGACCGTTGTCGGAAGGATCCAGCCCCGTCGTCGATCTGGGTGGCCTCGCGCCCAGGCTCGGCAAGACCTGCAGTGGGTACCTCGGTGGATACCGCCGAGCGTTCGAGGATGCCGTGCGTCGTGGAGACCCCGGTGTCATGACGGCGCGCTCGCATGCACGGGCTTTGGACGGCCTGTTGAGCGCGCTCTACTGCGCCTCAGACGCGGCGACTCGCGCCTTGGGGCATCAACCGATCGGGCGCGTCGCGTTGGTCGCAGTGGGTGGCTACGGCCGTTCGACTCTCGGGTTGAACAGCGATGTCGACGTCGTGTTCCTATGCGACGACTCGGACGATCCCTTCGTCGGTGCGCTCGCGGAGGGGCTCCTCTATCCCCTCTGGGACCTCGGAGTCGACATCGGACATGCGGTGCGGAGCGTCGACGAGACACTTCGCCTCGCTCGGGGCGACATCCGCACCAGCACCACGCTGATCGATTTCCGGCGCATCGCAGGAAGCGGGTCTCTCCTCGACGACCTCGAACGTGGGGCTCGTGAGCAAGTTTTCGAGCCGCACCTGGTGGATTTCCTGAACGCGCTGGAGCAAGACACCGCGACGCGACACCGCCGCTTCGGCGGCAGCTTGTACTTGCTCGAACCAGACGTGAAGCAAGGCCGCGGTGGCCTTCGCGACATGGACGTGGCCGAGTGGGCAGCCCGAGCTCGTTGGGGCGCTCGCAACGAGCAGGACTACGTTCGGACCGGTGCGCTCCTAGCCCGGGAAGTCCGCGAGCTCGAGGACGCGCGGGAAATGCTGTGGCGCGTTCGGAATCTTCTACATCTTCGAGCCGGCCGCCAACAGGATCGGCTGACTTTCGCCGACCAAGAGGACATCGCGCAGGAGCTCGGCTTCGTCGATGGCGTCACACTCGGGGTCGAGCAGTTCATGCAAGCATATTATCGCCACGCACAGATCGTCGCGCAGACGGCCCAGCGGATGCTCGAGCGTGCCCGCCCGCGCAACCGGGCAGCGACCTTCCGAAAGCTCGCGCACGGAATCATTCTGGCGGATGACGCGATCACCCTCGAGAACCCGCAGCGGCTCGAAGACGATCCGGCGCTCGCGTTTCGTTTTTACCGTCAGGCGCTACGCTATAAGCGGTGCCCGGACCACTCCGCGCTGGACGCGATTGCGCGCATCGCCCCAGACAAACGGTGGCGCCTCAGGCTGCAGGATTCGGAGGAGGCGACGCAGCTCTTCCTGTCCCTCCTGAAGAACATCGACGAGACCGCGTTTCGAAGCGGTTCGACCGTTGCGGAGCTCTACGAGGTCGGGCTCGTTTCCGCGATGATTCCCGAGTTCGGCCCGTTGGTGGGCCGCGTATACCACGATGTCTTTCACGTCTACACCGCGGACGTCCATGCGGTGAAGGCGCTCGAGCATCTGCAGGCCTTGACCCGCGGTGACAGCAGGGTTCATTCCTTGGCGGCCCGCCTCGCCGCCGAGGCTCCGAGGCGTCTTCCCTTGTTCCTCGCCGTGCTGCTGCATTCCCTTGGACGCATGCGCGGCCGCGATCACGAAGAGGAAGGCGCGAGAATGGCCGAAAGTGTTGCGATTCGGCTCGGGCTCAGCGCCGTCGATGCACAGCACGTCGCGTGGCTGGTGCGCAACCAGAGGGCGCTCTATCGGTGGGCGACGCAACGCGACATTCACGATCCACAAGGTCTGACCGAGGTTGTCCGGTTGGTCGAGACGCCAGAGCAACTCCGGGATCTGTTCCTGTGCACCGTGGCAATCGTGTCGACGATCAACCCCAAGGCGATGACCTCTTGGAAGGCTCGCGCACTCGAAGACCTCTACCTCTCCACGCTCGCCGAGCTCGAAATGGGCGGCGGCGCCGTGCAGACGGAGGGCCGCGTCCTCGAAGTGAAGCTACAAGCCGTGGTGGGCTTTGCAGGGGACGCCGGCCGCGACGAGCTGCAGAGCTTCATCGACGAGATGCCGGACCGCTACTTCCTAGCGAACCCCGTCGACGTCGTTCGGCGACACGCGCGGATTGCCAGGGACCGTGATGAGGGCTTGGTCACGGTGCGAGTAGGACCTGGACGAACCGAGGACGTCGAAGAGGTCGTCGTCGTTTCCCAAGACCGCTCCGGTTTGCTCGCAGACCTGACGGCGGTCTTTGCCGCGCACGATCTCTCGATTCTCACTGCGCAAATCTACACCCGCCGGCGCGAGGGCGGCGACGAGGCGTTCGACGTGTTCTCGGTGAGGGTGGGAGACAACACACCGGCTCCTGGGCGCCTCGCGGAGGCACTTCAACACGACGTCGCACAACGCATGACCAACCGTATCTCCGCGCAAGACCTGATCGCGCGCCAGAGCACGCCGCCTCCATGGTCGGTGCGGCCGGGCCCGGACGTTCCGACTCACATCAGCGTCGACAACAACGCGTCACTCCGTTACACGGTCGTCGACGTCTTCACTCGCGATCGCGTCGGGCTCCTTCACGAGATCGCGCGCACACTTCACCAATTGGACCTCAATATCGCCGTCTCGAAGGTGAACACCGAGGGCCAAAGCGTAGCGGATGTGTTCTACATCGCCGACGAAAACGGGAACAAGGTGTACGACCGCGATCGGCTCAAGCGCCTGCAACAGGCGCTCTACAATCGCATCCTCGCGCTTCACGCCCGAGCAGAGGCGCCGTGATCGGGCGCGAGCTCTTGCGCGCGTTCTGGCTCGCCGCAGTGGTGCTCTCGGCTGCGTGCGCATCGTCGCCGAGCCCGCCCGCCGAATCCGCGCCCGAAGAGCTGGTCAGCCACCCCGCAGCGACTCCAGACGTCCTTCGCGGTGAGCAGCTCCTAGTCAACGGCCGCGTGAGGGAAGCACAACAGGTGTTCGAGCAGGCGATCGCCGATGATCCCGACGACGCCAGGGCGTGGCTGGACCTCGGCCTCACCCACGAGGCCAAGGGCGATCTCGGCGCCGCACAGGCCGCGTATCGTCGAGCGACAGAGATCGATCCTCACTTCGCCGAAGCGTTCAACAATCTCGGCGTGCTACTGCGCGAAGCAGGCCAGCTCGACGAGGCCACGGCGGCCCTCGAGCGTGCGGTTGGGCTCGATCCAGATCTCACGGCGGCTCGCTTCAATCTCGGGCTCACCTACGAGGAGCAGCAGCGCTTCGATGACGCCGAGCGCGAGTACCTCGCCACGATCGAGCAGCTCCCCGGCGATCCCGTCCCACGGATCAACCTCGCCATGATGTACCTCGACATCGACCGGCAGGCCGATGCGCTCGTGCAGCTTCGGGCCGCGCTACCCTCGGTTCGAGGAGACGTATTGCTTTCGATCGCGGTGGGTGAGGGGCTTCGCAGAGCCGGCGCTCCCGAAGAAGCGGTCGCAGTCCTCCGAAGCACGCTCGACGAGGCCGGCGCCCGCCCGCCTACGGAGCTTCTCGCCGAGCTGGCGCTTGCATACTACGCCGTCGGTGATTTGGACTCCGCGGAAGAGACGATGCGACGCGCAATCGCCCAGGACGAAATCGACCCGGCTCTTCAGTACGCGTACGGCTCCATCCTCGCCAAACAGGGTCAAGTCGGAAAGGCTCGCGCGCACCTGAGGCGCGCGGTCAAGCTCGACCCGGACGGCCCCTATGCCGAGCGTGCCCGTAGGCGGCTCGGGTCGCTCAAGTAGCCTGGCGAAAGCCGATGCCGACGAGGAACACCTCGTAGCTCTCGTCCCGCGTTGCCTCCGGCCGGATGATTCGAACTTTTCCGAACACCTCGCGGACCGCACTGCGAGCATCCTCGAACTCGGCTCCTTGGAAGATCTTGGCGAC
>CP070650.1:2695133-2698460 GCA_020354595.1 Myxococcales bacterium | reverse complement strand
TTGCGATGCCGCCCTCCCCGTTCGCGTCGAGCACGAGCTTCTCCGCCTCGATCTTGCTGTCCGCGTAAGGAGCCTGCGAGATGGACGCGTAGGGCAAGCTCTCGTCGCCGTTTTCGATGTCCTTGCCTTCGTAGACGACGCTGCCCGAGCTGATGTAGATGAAGCGCTCCACTCCATTGATCCTCGCGGCCTCGAGCATGTTCTCGGTCCCGCCGAGATTGACGCTCCAGACCACATCCACCTTGTTCCATTTCGTGTGAACGATGGACGCGTTGTGAACCACGGTATCCGCCCCTTTACAGGCCTCGATGACCGCCGCTTTGTCGGTGATGTCGACGCGCCGGTATTCGGCGCCCTCGACCGGACATTCTTCCGCGACGTCGAGCACGATGACATCGTCCCCTCGGGCCTGAAGCCCGCGAGCAATGGCCGCGCCCAAGAAGCCGCAGCCCCCCGTTACCAAGCTGGTCGTCATGGCTTACTCCACCGTGCCGAAAATGATGTCTGGCAGGGGCGTGACCGCCGCATAGTTGCCGGAAAGCATGCTGTGATGATGCCGATCGTGCTTGGCCGCGAGAATGCCCAATGTCTTGAAGGGAAACTTCGGATAGTCCACGCCGGCGTGGTTGAGGATCATGAACGCGGTGTACGTCGTGAACATCGCCGCGAGCGTATAGATGTGCACGCCGCCCACGAGCGCAACCGACCCGAAGAAGAGGCTCAAACCGAGGACGGTCTCGACGGGGTGCAGGAGCAGGCTGTCGATGAAGCGCGGATTACGCGACGCGTGGTGAATCGAGTGGACACCGCGGAGGATCTTCCACTCGTGGAAGGGGTAGCGGTGCATGAAGTAGTAGGCGAAGTCGTAGATCAGGATGACGGTGAATGCCTCGAGCAAATAACGCCACCAGGGAACGCCATGGTCGTAGTAGAGGTACTCGCCGAGCCCATACATCACCGCGAAGATGAGAACGATCGACACCCCGGCATTGAGGTACGCTCTGAAGTAGAGCTCGCGGTTGCTCACCGAGCGGTGAGGGTTGTCGCTGATCAGGTACTTCTGCCCGGACGGCGAGCGATACGTGAGGCCGAGAACGAGCTGCGCCAACCCGGCGGATGCGTAGCTGATCAAGATGACGATGAGGACCTTCATGCCTAGTGGACCAACCTGAGAACGAGTGTACCCGCGACCATGCAGGCAAACACAGCAACTGCAGCCAGCCTTGACCAAGCCTTGCTGTAGGACGATTTGACCGCCGAAGCCGTGCGGAAGGAGGTGGAATCGGCGTCGAGCTCGAGGGGCTCGGCGCTGGCGGGAACGCTCTGACACAGCAGGGCGACCCCCCTGGCAACCTCTCGTTCCGACAGCGCTTCGTGCGTGCGCATGTGGACTTCGCCCGTCTTGACCGCCGACATGCAGGAGCCGCAGAAGCCCGACTCGCAGGAGTGCGCGGGATTCAGGCCCGCCGCCTGCGCGCATTGGAGCAAGGTCTGGCCTTGGGTGTATGGCACCGTCCGAGAGCGCCCGTTGAGCCAGAGGCTGAAGACCTCCGGCGATTCGAGCGAGGCGATGTCGACCTCGTCGTGCGCGGCTCGATCTGGATCTGCCGGAGACACGAATCGCTCAATGTAGATTAGCTCTTCGTGGACACCGGATTCGTTCAGCGTGTGTTCGACGAGCTCCATGAAGGGCTCCGGTCCGCAGATGTAGAACTCGGCGATGTCCGTATGGTGAAGGCGCCCGTCGATCGCAGCTTGGTCGAGGTAGCCTCCATCCGAATCGAAGTGGTAGTGAAGATCGACGCGATCCGAGTGCGCGTCGGCCAATCGATCGAGCTCGTCGCCGTAGATGACTGAATCTCGATTCTGGTTTGCGTAGAGAAGGGTAATCGGTCGCTTCGTCGTTTGAAGCGCGCTCTTCAGTAGCGAGATGATCGGCGTGATTCCGCTGCCACCGGCGAATAGGAACAGCGGCGTACCCGACCGCGTCTCGGGGTCGAGAACGAAGCGCCCCTGTGGAATGCTTGCGAAGAGCGAGTCGCCCACGTTCAGGCTGTCGTTCAGCCAGTTCGAGATACGGCCGCCCTCGACCCGTTTTACCCCGATTTTCATTGGCTCTCCGAGGTCCGGACAGCTCGAAAGCGAGTAGCACCGCGTGACCTCGAAATCGTCCCAAGGGAGCTTGAACGTGAGGTGCTGGCCCGCTTTGTACCGGTAGGCTTCGGCGAGCTCATCGGGAACGCGGAGCTCGAAAGAGCTGCACTCGGTGGTTTCGCGAATGACCGCGGACACCCGGAGCTCGTGAAACTCGACACTCACGCCGCCGCCTCCAACCCTGCCGTCTTCAGCGCGGACGGAAGCCGCTCGGGCTTGCAGTAGCTTCGCAGTAGATGGCGAATCGAAGCATCGATGAGCTGCTCCGGGTCCTCCTTGCAGCCACCCTCCATCCATTTGGCGAGGCGCACTTGCTGACAGGCGATCACCATGCGCGCGACGAGCTCCGGATCGTCCTCGACGAAGTCACCTTCCTCCATGCCGCGTCGGAACAAGGACGCAAAGTACTCGAGCCCCACTCCGAGCCCTTCGACCTGCTCGGGGCTTTGAAGCAGCTCGATCGTCGACCACGCCGTGACTTCCTTGAGTTGCATCTTGGTGTAGTCGCGCCGGTCCATGAAGAACTCGAGCTGCATCCTCGTCCCTGCGATCAACGTTTCGAGGGCCGAGGCGTCGTCATCGAAGATTCCCTTCGCAAGGTGCATGACCTCGTCCAAGCGACGGCGGTTGACCGCGCGGTAGATCTCCCACTTGGATTCAAAGACGCTGTAGAGCGTGGTGAGTGACACCCCCGACTCCGCCGCGATGCGTTGGACCTTCGTGGCTTCGTAGCCCTCGTGACCGAAGACCCGCTCCGCCGCGTCGAGAACGGCCTCGCGGTAGAGCTCTCGCTTCTTGTCCTTGAGGCTTTGCTGCGGTTTTTCCGGGGCAATCGCCGTGGCCATGGCTGCTCGGAATGGTAGTGCGGAAAACCGGAATGTCAATTCTGATTCTTAGACGCGGTCCTTTTCGGGGATCTCCGCCAGCTTGATGACCTTCATTTCGGGGTCGAGGTCGGTCTCTGCGAGCAGCGTGCGCAGGACCACCTGACCGCGTCTACGGCCTTCCGTGCTGATCCAGTTCTTGACGCCAGGGTTGTCCTTGCAGGCGTAGATCCGAAACGAGCCATCGTCGTCGTAGACGGTGTGCCGGTTGTTGAGCGCGACTGGATAGTGCCGGTAGTCCCCCGCGCACAAGTAGTGATCGAACACCTGGCACGACCAGTATCGACAG
>CP070650.1:2687303-2695033 GCA_020354595.1 Myxococcales bacterium | reverse complement strand
TAGACGAGACTGTTGGCAAGCAATAGTTGCTTCTCTGCGTTCTTCCGTTCGATCAGCGCTTGGCCTTGTGCGTCCATCCGTTCGAGCCGCGCGTCACGCGCCAAGGCGTCTAGCTCGATTGCCCGAGCGTCTGCTGCATGCGCGAGCGAAGTAGCCCGGCCGCCATCCCACAGTGGAACCGATAGATTGAGGCCGAGCCGATACATCGGGAAGACGCGATCGTTGACACCCGCCAAACCCGTCTGGCCGATCACCGCGAGCACCGGTACGCGCGCCTTGCGGTACATCTCCGCCTCCTGGCTCGCGGCGTCGCGCTTGAGCTCGAGTGCCTGGATCTCCCACTTCTCGTGCGCCTCGTCGCCGTCGGATTCGATTGTGAGCAAGGCCACGTCGGGCTCGGACCCGGGCAGAAGCTCGCTGCCGACGGCAGACTCGAGCAGGCGGCGCGCCGCATCGAGTCGCGCGGCCGCATCCGATGCAAGGAGCTCGGCTTGCAGCTCCTGATATAGCGCCGTGTCGAGCTCCGCGACGGGCCGATCTCCATCGCTCACCCGCGCAGCCGTTCGCTCGCGTTGCTCCTTGGCCGCGTTCGCGGAGGTGAGCGCAAAACCGTGGTCCAAGTGGGTCGCAAGCCAATCTAGATACGCGGCTCGAACCATCGCGAGCACCGTTTCGCGTGATGCGTTTGCGTTCGCCAACGTGGCGGCCCGGTAGGCCTGGGCGGCCTTGAGGGATGCGCGAGTCTGCCCGTCATAGATGGGCGCGCGCATGTCGATCGTGCCTTCGTACCGAACGTTCGGGCGAAACGCGGTCCGCTCGCCGACGGTGGGAGACGCCCGGACGTTGACTTCACGACCGTCGGTCGTGAAAACGCGCTCGATGTCGGAGCCGGGCGCGACCACGCTCATGATGTTCATCCAAAATGAAGGCATCTTGCGCGCTCGTTCCGCTCTGACTTCCGCTTCCGCTTGGGTCGTCGTCGCCTCGACCGCTTCCCAGCGCGCTTGGTTTCGGAGCGCTATCTCTTCGAGCTCCTCGAGGGTGACGACTTCAGCGAGCGCCACCTCCGGGCAGAGTACTGCGACCAGCGCGGCCACCACGGCCGCGACCCGGCTTGTCCAATTGCAGACCACGTTCATGTTCCACCTCATTCATGGCGCAGAGCGTCGATGGGCTCGAGCTGGGCCGCGCGTTTGGCCGGTAAGTAGCCGAAGGCTACACCGACGCTGGTCCCGAACGCGGCCGCGCCAGCCATCGTCAGGAGCGATAGGGTGCCCGACCAGGACATCGCCTGAGCCACCAAAGTCGCCGCAAGCCACCCGAGGCCGACGCCCGCGAGCGAGCCGGTGAAAGACAGCACGACGGCTTCGGCCAGAAACTGAACCATGATCTGCGTCGGGGACGCCCCGATAGCAGACCGGATGCCGATCTCTTGGGTGCGCTCAGCCACCGACACCAACTGGATGTTCATCACACCAATGCCGCCAACGAGGAGCGACACGGCGGCAATTCCGATGAGAAGACCGGTGAGGATGGTCGAGACGAATCGAGCGAGCTCCGCAGCTTGTGCAGGACTTGCCATCCGGAAGTCGTCTTCCTCGATGTCGGCGAGGCGGTGAGAGCGGCGCATGATGGGAATGGCTTCGACCATCGCGGTTTCGAGGAGACCGAGGTCGCGAACCTGCACCATCAGCTCGTGGTAGCCCATCGGCATTCCGAGGAAGGCTTGATACGTGGTAGCGGGAATGAGGATGATTTCATCCATGTCCTCGCCGGTGGTTTGCTCGCCCTTTGAAACCAGCACGCCGATGATGCGGAGGGGCAGATTGGACCCGACGGTGATCGTTTGTCCGACGGGATCGCGGTGGCCGAAGAGCTCGCGGGCTATGGTGGTGCCGATCACGGCCACTTTCGCGCGCTGGGTCACATCGGTTTCGTCGAACATCCCGCCGATGAGCATCGGCCACTCACGAATGTGAACGAAGTCGGGCATCGTGCCCGTGACTTTCGTCGGATAGCGGCCGTAGGCGGACTTGACGTTCTGGACTTCGGTGACGCGGGGCACCACGCGCTCGATCGTCATCGAATCGCGGAGGAGCGCTTCGACGTCGGCATCGGTCAGGGGCCTCGCGCTACCGCCGAAGTCTCGGCGGCCCATATTGCCCCAGATGTAAACCACGCGCGTCCCGAGAATCTCGAACTGCTCCATGACCGAGCTTCTCGCCCCGGTGCCGAAGCTCACCATCGCGAGAAACGCACCGACACCGATCGCGAGCCCCAGCATCGTGAGGATCGTTCGTCCAGGGTTGCGAATCGCCGTTCGCACCGCGCGCCCGACGACTTCACTACGCGTGCGCCGCATGTTGGCTCCCGTCGCTGATGATCTTCCCGTCACGAAGGAAGATCTGTCGGTGACAGAATTCGGCGACTTCCGGATCATGCGTCACGATGATCAACGTGAGCGCGCGCGAATCGTGAAGCTCGAGCAGAAGCTCCATGACCTCGTTGCCGGTCTTCGTATCGAGCGCTCCTGTGGGCTCGTCGGCCAGAAGAAGTCGGGGCTTGCCCGACACAGCCCGGGCAATTGCGACACGCTGCTTCTCGCCTCCCGAAAGCTGCGCCGGTCGGTGGCCGAGCCGATCGCCGAGCCCAACCCGCTCGATCAGCTCCAGGGCGCGAGCCTCTCGCTCGTCTCGATCGAGACCGGCATAGTAAAGAGGCAAGGTGACGTTCTCGAGCACCGTGTGGTCCGCGATCAGGTGAAACGACTGAAAGACGAACCCGATGTAGTGGAGCCGGACCCAAGCTCGTTCGCGCGGCGTCAACGTCGAAACGTCGCGCCCCCCGAGCGAGTAGCTGCCTCGCGTCGGGCCGTCGAGGCAGCCCAGGATGTTCATCAACGTCGATTTCCCGGACCCAGACGGACCCATCAGCGCGACGATTTCCCCCGACTGCACGTCGATACTCACATCGTCGAGCACCGGGGACGTCATGTTGGGAAACTCCTTGCAGATGCCGCGTGCGTCGACGATCGAGAATCCGCTCATCGGTGACCCCGAAGAGACAGCGAGGGTGCAGCGACGTCGTTTTCTCCGTCCAGCGCAAGACCGATGGCGACTTCATCGTCGACCTTAATGCTCTCGGCGTCGATGGGACGAATCTCGGTGATCGCGCCATCGGACAAACCTGCCTCCACGGGTATCTCCTCGAGCTCGGTTCCGTCGATCCGCCAGACGCGGCTACGAGCGGGAGCCGAAGGCGCTCCTTCCGGCGTGAACCGGAGCGTGGCTTCCCGCACTGCCAGTACATCATCGACTTCGGCCACTTTGATTCGAACCTGGGCAGTCATACCCGGAAGCAAGACGTGGTCCGGGTTGTCGGCCGTGAGAGTCACGGTGTAGAAGATCGCCCCGTACTCGGTCTTCGGATCGGGGCTGATGTGCTCTACGGTCGCGTCGAACACTCGACCCGGGTACGTCGGCACTTCGAACCTCGCGCTGAGGCCCACCGACATCTCGCCGATATCGGCCTCCCCAATCGGCGCCTCGACATGCATCCGGTCGAGTGGCGCGCCAATACGGAACAGCCGATTCCTGGGTCCGACCATCATGCCGGTGTGAGGAGGCACTTCGAGGACGAGACCGGCGCGAGGGGCGACGATGTCCGCCCGATCCCGATCCCGTCCCTTGAGCGAGGCTTGCTCGATTGCAGCTGCACGCTCGGCCTTCGCCGCGCTGACCGCCGCGCGCGCTTTGGTCATCTCGGAGCGCGCCGTCTCGAGATCGCTCGCACTGGCGAGGCCTTTGTCGGCGAGTCGTGTGGTCCGGTCGTAGGAGTTCGCCGCGCGCCGGGCCGCAGCTTCAGTCTCGGAAACACGCGAGCGGGCAACCTGGAGCTCGGCTTCAGCGACGAGGAACGCCGTCTCGACCGAAACCCGATCGAGGTGGGCGAGCAGCTCACCTTTCTCGACCTCGTCGCCGGGCTCGACGACGACACCGACGAGCTGGCCTTCGATGGGCGCGGGGACCTCGACTTGATCGGTGAGCTCTACGCGCCCGGTCACACGAACTTCCTTGACGATCGAGGTCCGCGTGACCTGCGCGGCGCGGTACGTGCTACCCTCCGGACCCCGGGTCAGCAGGTAGACGCCGACCGCAGCGGCGGCCACCACGAGGACCGCAACAATCGCGACGGTGCGACGGCGCGAGGATTCGAGCCGCGGTATTTCTAACTTCTCGTCGACCGATGTCTGAGTCCCGTCCATCAAGGTCGTACGCTAGAACCATCCCCGGCGAAGCGCTAGTCTTCTGCGCGTGGGTAGACTCAGTGAGAAGCTAGAAGTCGCGCGGGTGCTGTACCGGGCGGGGATCTTCAAGCCCATTCGACCAGACAAGACCATCCGCATCATCAGGGCAGCCAAGGGGTGGGGGCG
Source organism: Myxococcales bacterium (assembly GCA_020354595.1). Taxonomy (GTDB): domain Bacteria; phylum Myxococcota_A; class Polyangia; order Polyangiales; family Houyiibacteriaceae; genus SG8-38. Next base: position 2,690,601 of record CP070650.1, on the reverse strand, counting down.
GTCGCCGGCCATGGGCTTCATCGCCCTCGCGATTCGCCAACCCGATGCGGTTGCGATCATCGACGACGAAGGCTCGGCAACGTTCGACGAAGTCAATCGACGCTCGAATGCGCTCGCCCGTGGGCTGCGGGAGGCGGGAGTATCGCCCGGAGACGTCGTCGCCGTGATGGGCCGCAATCACCGTCGCTTCGTCGAAACGATTCTCGCGTGCTGCAAGGTCGGCGCCAACACGGTGTTGATGAACACGATGTTCGCCGCGCCGCAGCTCACGGAGGTCGGGCGCCGCGAGAACGTGAGCGCGCTGCTCTACGACGAAGAGTTTGGAAACCTCCTCGACGGCCTCCAAGACATGCCGCGCTTCGTCACCTACGGCGCGGGTGCCGATCCCAGTATCGAAGACGTGATCGCGGACCACGCTGAGCACAACGTGGAGCCCCCGAGCATCGAGTCGCGGTTCACGATGCTGACCTCCGGCACCACGGGCACGCCAAAGGGCGCCAAGCGGGGCTCTCCGGAAGGGATGATGCCGATCGCCTCGATGCTCTCACGGATACCGTTCCAGGCCGGCGAGCGGACCATGATCGCGGCGCCGATGTTCCACTCCTGGGGCCTCGGGCAATTCCAGTTGGGGCTGATCCTCGGAACGACGTATGTCCTGAATCGACGATTCGACCCCGAAGCGACGTTGAGAGCCATCGCCGAGCATCGGTGCACCACGCTGGCAGTGGTTCCGATCATGATGCAACGGATCCTGGCGCTGCCCGACGAGGTGAAGCGCAAGTACGATCTGAGCTCGCTTCGCATCACGGCGGCGAGCGGCTCTGCGCTGCAGGGCCATCTCGCGACCGAGTGGATGGATGCCTTTGGAGACAACCTCTACAACTTCTACGGCTCGACCGAGGTCGCCATGGCCACCGTCGCAACCCCCGAGGACATGCGCGCGGCGCCGGGCACCGCGGGAAAGGCGCCGCTCGGGACGGTCGTGGAAATCCTCGATCCGCACGGACGACCCGTCCCCCCCGGCGAGACCGGACGGATCTTCGTGGCGAACTCGATCTCGTTCGAAGGATATACGAGCGGTGACGACAAAGAGCGGCTCGGGGACCTCGTCAGCAGCGGCGACGTCGGCCATCTCGACGAGGACGGCCGACTCTTCGTCGACGGCCGCGACGACGACATGATCGTCTCCGGCGGCGAGAACGTGTTTCCCCGCGAGGTCGAGGACCTGCTCGCGGAACGCGACGACATCGAGGAAGTCGCCGTCATCGGCGTGAGCGACCCCGAGTGGGGCCAGCGCCTCAAGGCCTTCGTCGTCCGCAAGCCGGGGGCCACGATCGGCGAGCACGAGGTCCGAGACTACGTAAAAACCTGCCTCGCGAGCTACAAGGTCCCCCGCGACGTCGCCTTCATCGACGCCCTCCCCCGCAACGCCACCGGCAAAGTCCTCAAGCGCGACCTCAACTAGGGGACACGCTCGCCCCCCAAAACCCCTCTTCTTCCAACACGTTACAACCCCAACCGCGAAAACCCGCAGCGTTGCGCTCGCCTCATGAGCTACTTCTTACTGGCTTTGCGCTCGGCGACTTCGGCCTGGACCTTCTCGACGATGTTCCGCGGGGCGGGAGCGTAGTTCTTGAACTCCATCGAGAACTGACCGCGGCCCGAGGTGGCGGAGCGAAGGTCGCCGATGTACCCGAACATCTCGCTGAGCGGGACGTCCGCCTTGATGCGGACGTTGGTGTGGCCCTTCTCCTGTGAGTTGACGATGCCGCGACGGCGGTTGAGGTCGCCGATGACGTCGCCGACATTGGCGTCCGGTACGAAGACGTCGACCTTCATGATCGGCTCGAGAAGCTGCGGCCCGGCCTTGGGCATGCTCTGGCGGAACGCGGCCTTGGCGGCCGTCTCGAACGCCATCTGCGAGGAGTCGACGGCGTGAAAGCCGCCGTCGTTGAGCGAGACCTTGAAGTCGAGGAGTGGGAAGCCGCAAAGTGGGCCTTCCTCCATCATGACCTTGAAGCCCTTTTCGACCGCCGGGATGAACTCCTTCGGGATGTTACCGCCGGTGATGTTCGATTCGAACACGAAACCCTCGCCAGCTTCGGCAGGCTCGATCGTGTAGTCGATTTTCGCGAACTGACCCGAGCCACCGGTCTGCTTCTTGTGGGTGTAGTTGTCGGAGATCGGCTTGGTCACCGTCTCGCGGTACGCAACCTGCGGCGCGCCCACCTCGACCTCCACACCATGGCTTCGACGGAGGATGTCGACCTTGATGTCGAGGTGAAGCTCGCCCATCCCCTTCAGAATCGTTTCACCGGACTCCTGGTCGACCTCTACGCGGAACGAGGGATCCTCCGCGATCATCTTGCCGAGCGCGGTGCCCATCTTCTCGCTGTTGGCCTTGTCTTTGGTGTTGACGGCCACCGAGATCACCGGATCGGGGAAGACCATCGGCTCGAGGGTTGCCGGATCCTTCACGTCGGCCAGCGTGTTGCCGGTTCGGACATCCTTGAGCCCGACCATCGCGATGATGTCACCCGCCTGCACCGTATCCACGATCGTGCGGTCATCTGCGTGCATCTCGACCATGCGCCCGATGCGCTCGTTCTTGCCGGTGAAGGTGTTCACCAGCGTGTCGCCCTTGTTGATGACGCCCGAGTAGACGCGCACGAACGTCAACGCGCCGAACCGGTCGTCCATGATCTTGAACGCGAGCGCGCGAACGGGCCCGTCGGGGGTCACGACCGCGAATTTGCCCGTCTCGTGACCTTCGATGTCGATCTCCGGCTGCGGCGGAACCTCAGTCGGGTCGGGCAGGTAGTCGACGACCGCGTCGAGCACGAGCTGAATACCCTTGTTCTTGAACGCGGAGCCGCAGTACGTCGGGAAGAACGCGAGCTCGCGGGTGCCCTTGCGAATGCACTTCTTGATCGTCTCGAGGTCGGGCTCGGTGCCTTCGAGGTACTGCTCCATTGCGTCGTCGTCCTGTTCGACTGCGCTCTCGATGAGCTCGAAGCGGTACTTCTCGACGAGCTCCTTCATGTCCTCGGGGACTTCCTGGACCTCGAACTTCTCGGGCTGCCCGGAGTCGTCCCAGACGTATGCCTTCTGGGTGAGGAGATCGACGACGCCGACGAAGTCGGCCTCGGTGCCGATCGGCAGCACCATCACGAGGGGCTTGGCGTCCAGCACGTCCTTGATCTGGTCGATGACGCGGTAGAAGTCGGCGCCGAGCCGGTCGAGCTTGTTGACGAAGATTAGACGGGAAACCTTGGAGTCGTTCGCGTAGCGCCAGTTG
>CP070650.1:2678225-2687203 GCA_020354595.1 Myxococcales bacterium | reverse complement strand
GGGTCGGACTCTCGATGCTCGGGGACGTTAAAGGCTCTGGGCTCGGCACGGGCGTCGGTTGAACGGCCGGCGGAGCGTGAAGCGACGAGGAGGTCGAGACGGCGGACGTCGTTCCCGAGGCCGTGCGAATTCGCTCGAGCGCGTCTGCCGCGTGGGTGGTTCGCTCCGCGGGGCGCTTCGCGCGCACCCGATCGAGCAGAGATCGAAGCCTGTCTTCGCGATCGCTCATGATGCCCTCTTCGTTTCGAGCATGCCCACGATCGCGGGCAAATCCGCTCCGTCCTTGTACCAACCCCACACCGTCTCAGCGACTTCGAAGTCCACCATGATGAACTTCGAATCGCCGGTGGGGACACAAGAGACCTGTCGTTGGGAGATCTCCGAAAACAGACCTCCGAGCAACGCGGCAGCGCCGAGCTCGTCTTCGTCGAGCTCCGGTTTGTCGCGTAGCGCGATCACGAGCGCGGGGCCCCAACGCTCGAACGCCAGACGGCCCCAGCCGAACAACGCGGTCACCGCCGACGTGTGACCGAGCACGGCTTCTGCCGACAGCACCGACGCCGGACGGTCGAGCCCGCTCAGCACCTGCTCACCGAGGAGCTCTCCGAGACGGCGGAGCGGCGTCAGGTCACCGTCGCGCGCGGCCGCCTCGACCAAGGATGAGAGAACGTTCTCGCTCAGCATCACGACCCGCTCGCCGGCGCGGGTACGCACCGTGCCGCCGGTCAGATTGAATTCGTAGAAGCCGCTAGGATCGAAACGGCCGTCGTGCATAGGTCCCCCTCCAGCTTGGATGTAGAAGGTATATGCGGATCGTGTCAAATGCCATGGGTGAAATCAAACATCGGCTGCGCCGCCTTGGCGATCGTCCTGCAGACGCAAACCGCCTTCGCGCAGGGCGATCTTCTGGGTGCGGACGAGATGGCCGAGGCGATCGTGTCGATGACCTCCCGGGTGTGGACGGGGCCCCGAACCCCAGCCCCCGTCCCGACCGAGCGCCCGAGCGACACGGGGGTGACGATCCGATCGCCCTATGCATTGCTTGCCGTGCACGCGGACCCGGGCGTGCGCCAAGACACGATGCGTCGAGCGATGCGAGCCCTCGAATACGCGCGCGCCCGGCTCGATGCAATGGGCTGGCCCCGACCGGTATCCGATGGCGACCTCGGCGGCGGGCCGGAGCTCGATCTATATCTCAGCGGATCATTGCCGAGCGCAGCGTATTCCGACGGCTTGGTCCCGTGGACGTATCTGGACCGGGCTTCCGCCTTTGCCGTGCTCAGCCCCGCGATACCTGCTGCGTCGCTCGATGCCTGTGTCACCACGGCATACGCCGACGCGCTGCTACTGAGCGCGGACCCGGCGGAGGCCGAAACGTGGCGGCGCGCGACGGCCGCGTGGCTCACGTGGGAGCTGACCGGACGCTTCGGCTGCGATGACGCCGTCCACGAGCAACAGGCGGAGCCGTTTCGTTCGTGGGTCGATGGCGCAGCAGGCAACGGCGCAGGAGGCGCGATGTGGCTCGCGTATCTCTCGGCGCGACACGACGGGGGCTCCGGCCGTTTCGTGCGCGACCTTTGGACGTTGGCGAGTCAGCGGACCTGGGAAGGCGACGACCTCCGTGCCGACCCCGACCTGTGGTCTGCAGTCGAGACCGCGGTCGAGCTGAGTGGCGACCGATTGCTCGACAATGTCGAAGACCTCGCCACGATTCGGTGGTTCGTTGGACGAGGAGAAACCGAGAACCAGGCGTTATCGAGCCTCGACCACGACGCTCGAGTCTCGCCCTCGCGAACGATGACACGCGTTCCGACCCGCGTGTCATCGCAGACGCCGCTTCATCCTTTCGGGAGCGCGTACGTGGTGATGGACGCGCCCGCCTGGCAAGACGCCGAGCGACTTCGCGCTTGGCTGCGCGGGGAGTATGGGGTGCATTGGTCCTTCGTCGCGGTTCAGCTCGACGAGCGTGGTAACGAGGTCCGGCGCATTTCGGCACCGCACACGGGGGTCACACCGCGCGCGTTTCTGCCGATCGAGCTCGACGGGGCGACCACGAGACTGTTGTTCGTGGTGACGAATCTCGGCCATGCGCTGCCCGATGCGGACGAGCCGAGCGCGGACGAACGAGCGTTCGAGCTCATCGTGGACGGGGTGGACTAGTTACGCGGCCTTCGGCGGCGTCGTCGCCGTCGAGCGCGTGGCTCCGCTTCGTACACGGCATCGTTCGGGTCGCGAGCCCATTTCGGAAGCTCCTCGCCGCGCGCGATTCGGTCGAGCGCAAACAACGTGGCCGCATCGGCGAAGTATTCGCGGCGTGCGATCGATTGGATACGGCCGGTACGGAGGCGCCGCTGGGCCATCGTGAGCAACCGGATCCGATCCTTCAAGCGTCGTGGCAGGGAAAGTCGAAGGGAAAGCTCGCGAACGAACTCCTCGTAGGCAAGCGGGACGTCCCCCACACCCTCGAGCGCTTCGTCGATGGGACCGAGCAGGAGCGCCGCCATCAACACCGCGTCGCCCGGAAGCCGATCCTCCGCAGCGAGTGCGTCGACGGCCTTCAAGCGACCGAACGTCAGCTCCGCGCCTTCCACATCGTCGTCGAGGAATGACGCCACCTCGGGGAGAACCTCGCTCAGAACACCGACATCCCAGGCTAGAAACACCGAGCGTTGAGCGGCGCCACCGCGAAGGAAGCGCAGGATCTCTTCGAGGACACGGGGGGCCGCGGCGCGTCGAAGGTCACCCCGATGACGAACCATGCCGTCGTACACCTCGGGGTCGAGCCCCATGTCGAGTCGAGCGCTGAACTTGATCGCGCGCAGAATGCGCACCGGGTCCTCCCGGAATCGGACATTCGGATCTCCGATGGTGCGCAGGAGGTGCTCTTCGAGATCCGCGACGCCCCCGACGAAATCGATGACCTCGCCTCGCTCCAGATCGTAGAACAGGCCGTTGATCGTGAAGTCGCGCCGAATCGAGTCCTCGTGCGGCTCCCCGAAGACGTTGTCGTTGGTGATCAGCAAATCGGCGTCGTCGCCCTCCGTGTCCGAGCTCTTCGCCGGGATCAACCGGACCGGCTCGGGTCCCGCACACAGTGGAATCTTGTGCGCAATCTTGGGTTTGATGACCTCGTAGTGCTGCGATGGATCGCGCCGAAACGTTGCAACCTCGATGATCTTGCCACCGGCGAACAGAACGTGCGCCAGGCGGAAACGACGACCGATGACGCGACAGTTACGGAACAGGTCCCGCACCTCGTACGGCCTGGCGCTGGTCGCAAGGTCGAAGTCCTTGGGCTTGCGGCCCAGCATGAGGTCACGGACGCCGCCGCCCACCAAATAGGCTGTGTGGCCGTGCCGACTCAGACGTCGAATGACTTTGGCGGCGTCCTGGTCGACCAGACGTCGCGGGATTTCATGTGCATAGACGACGGGCTCGGGAGGATCATCGGCGAGAACGTCTCGCTGTTCGTCATCCCGTTGACCGAAGTCGGAATCTATAACTCGGGTCATCGAATACCAAGGGCCCCAAGAAAAACTGAGGCCGAGAAGCTGTTACTGGTTCTTAGCAACAAGCGCTCCTGACGGCAATCTACCAGCAATGCTACCGTCACGAAGCGAAATGAGCGACCTCGAAAGAACAGCCGGCAACGTGATCGTGTGCGGGTTCCCTGGCTTGGACGCGCCGGAGGAAGTGCAACGCTGGCTCGCCGAGAAAACCGTAGCGGGTTTGATCCTGTTCAAGCGGAACATCGCTGACATCGACCAGGCGTCAGGCCTGATCGAGTCGTGCCATGCGAAAAGCCTGTCGCCGCTGCCCATCTTGATTTCCGTCGATCAGGAAGGCGGACGCGTCGCCCGGTTCGGCGAGCCCATCTTGCAACTACCGCCGATGCGAACGCTGGCAGCCGCTGACGACCTGCAGCTCACGCGGGACGCCGGCATGGTGCTCGGCCGACAGCTGCGCTCGATCGGGATCAACTTGGACTTCGCTCCCGTCCTCGACGTGGACACCAATCCGCTCAATCCGGTGATCGGTGATCGCGCGTTTGGGAGCGACCCCGATACCGTGATCGAGCATGCGCTCGCGTTTGCCGAGGGGCTGCACGACGGCGGCGTGCTGTCGTGCGGCAAGCATTTCCCGGGGCACGGTGATACCGACCTCGACAGCCACCTCGCGCTGCCGATCCTGCGACACGAGCGAAGCCGGCTCGACGAGATCGAGTTGCGACCGTTTCGCGCGGCCGTAGGGCAGCTGCCCTCTCTGATGACCGCTCACGTGGTGTTTGAAACCCTGGACCCCAACTCCCCGGCGACGATGTCTAAGCGAGCTATCGGCGAGCTCCTTCGGCGACAAATCGGCTTCGACGGAGCGGTGTTCTCGGACGACCTGGAAATGAAAGCGGTGAGCGACCACTACGCGATCGAAGAAGCGGGAGTGCTCGCCATCGAAGCGGGCTGCGACCTGCTGTTGGTGTGCTCCGACCTCGAGGCGGCAGCCCGTCTGCGCGATGCGCTGGTTACTGAAGCGGAGCGGCGCCCCTCGTTTCGAACGCGGCTCGCAGAGGCTCGATCCCGCGCGGACGCGCTCCGGCGGCGCATCTCCGACCTGCCGCCTGCCATCCCGAGGCAAAACGCGCTAGAAAGCACGGAAGCCCGAGCCGTCGCAGACCGGCTCCGGCAGCTCGAATGACCGTAGCCCAGCTCCCCGAGGCCCCAAGCGCCCCCTTCGCCGGCAATGAATGGCAGCTCGGCGTCTATCGCACGCCGTTCGCCGCCGTGGACATGAACGCCAGCGGCTTGAAACGCTTCCGGCTCAAAGAGTGGCACTACATCTCGTTCACGACCGAGGAATGGTTCGTCGCCATCGGTCTGGTCCAGCTCGGCTACATCGCCAACCTGTTTTCGTATGTCGTCGACCGCGTTCAGAGCAGACCTGCGGTGGAGCACGGAGAGCTTTAGCCGCTCGGAAGGTCGTTGACGTTCGCACCGAGCTCGATCGTCGGGGCGACTGCGTGGGAGAGCCGCGGCGCCAAGGTCTCGATTGGAGCCAACGACGGCTGGGACGTCGAGCTGGACATTCCGCTGGGCTCGGAACGTCTCCGGGGCCGCGCGCACGTCGAGAGCCGCGATTCACTCGCGATGTTGCATCGCCTGGGGCCAGGGCGCGTCGCCTACACGCACAAAGCCGCGGGTTGGCCCTCGTCCGGATATCTCGAGCTCGGGACGCGACCGATTCGGCTCGATGGAGGCCTGGCCGCAAGCGACTGGACCCGGTCGCAGGCAAATCGAATCACGGAGTGGTAGTGGGCGTCGCTCAGCGGCTTCTCGAGGGACGGAGCGGCGGTCGGTCTCAATCTATCGGCGCAGGTCTACGACGACGAAGGAGGTCACTCGGTCGAGAACGCATTCTGGGTCGACGGGCAAGTGCGTAGGCTGTCGGGTGTGCGTTTCGACGTGCCGCAGCAACCCGAGTCACAGCACTGGCGCATTCGAAGCTTCGACACCGACGAGGTCGACATCGAGTTCGAGCCTTTGGGCGCGCGGGAGGAGCACACCAACTTCGGTCTCGTACGGACCGACTTCGTCCAGCCATATGGCCGATTTGCAGGGCAGGTTTGCGGCCATGACGTCACGGGAACATTTGGTGTGGTCGAGGCGCACTTGTCGGTGTGGTGAGTCGAGGGCACTTTGCAGATTTACGGTGACACCAGCGGTCTCAGTCCCTCGGAAACGAAGGCCCTTCAGCGCATCTACCGTCGACGCGTACCCCTCGACCGCCTCACGACGACGGACCTCACCCGCGCGCTCGTAGGGGTGTCGCATGCTACGGGCAGGCAGGTCGGCGTCCTCGTGGATCGCGGCGGCCGCGTGCACCACGTCATCGTGGGTGACGCCTCGAAGCTCATGCTGCCCGACGTCGGTCGCCTGCGCGCTGGTGCCGGGCGGCTTCGCGGGCTCCGCTTGATCCACACGCACCTACGCAACGAGCCGCTCAGCAAGGACGATCTCGTCGACCTCACTCGCTTGAGGCTCGATATGATCGTCGCGATTTGCCTTGCGCCCGGCGAAGAGCGCGCCCTTTGCATCTACTACGGGCACAACTTCCCGTCGCCGGAGGAAACCAACGAGCCACCGTTTCGCACCTTCGGCCCCATTCCCTACGCCAAGGCGAAAGACAACCCCGCAGAGATCATCGCCACACTCGAGCAGGAGTTCGCGCGCGCCGCGCGCGCACGCGGCGTCACGGCTAAGGACGGTCGGGCGATTCTCGTCCACGTGTGCGACAAGCGAGGCGCCGCCCAAGCGGAGGACTCGCTGCGTGAGCTCGAAGAGCTCGCCCGCACCGCCGGCGTCGAGGTCGTCGATCGCGTGCTGCAAGTGCGTGATCGAGTCGACCCGAGATATGCACTCGGTCGAGGCAAGCTCGAGGACGTCGTGATCCGCGCAATGCAACTCGATGCCGAAACGCTGATCTTCGATCGCAACCTGCGGCCCGCTCAGGCGAGCAGCATTGCACGAATGACCGACCTCAAGGTGATCGATCGAACACAGCTGATCTTGGACATCTTCGCCCAGCATGCCGAGAGCAGCGACGGTAAGCTACAGGTCGAGCTTGCTCAGATGCGATATCTGTTGCCGCGTCTCGGACAACGAGATGACGCGCTTTCGCGCCTCACCGGCGGTATCGGAGGCCGCGGACCGGGCGAAACCAAGCTCGAGGTGGGGAGGCGCCGCGCGAGGGAGCGGATCACCCGACTTCAGTCCCAGCTCAAGCAGCTCGGGCGCCAACGGGAGCAACGGCGCTCTCGTCGCAAGAGGAGCGGAACACCCACGGTCGCGATCGTCGGGTACACCAACGCTGGGAAGAGCACGCTGCTCAATGCATTGACCGGAAGTGACGTGATCGCCGAAGACAAGCTCTTCGCCACCCTCGATACCCGTTCGCGGTCGTTGCACCTGCCATCGGGTCGGGATGTCATCGTCACCGACACCGTAGGCTTCATCCGCGACTTGCCGAAGGACCTCTTTGCCGCATTCCGGGCGACGTTCGACGAGACACAAGACGCCGACCTCCTCCTTCAGGTGGTCGACGCGTCCGATCCGTGCAGGAGCGAGCACGTCGAGGCCACGGAGAAGCTGCTCGTCGACCTCGGTCTCGAACGGATTCCGCGAATCCTCGTCTACAACAAGTGCGACCGGCTGGAAACCCCGCAGGCCACGCTAGCAATTCGCGGGGTGCCGATCAGCGCGATCCAACCACAGTCGCTCGGTCCACTGAAGCAAGCCATCGATGCGCGACTGGAGGCGACGCACCCCATGCTGCGCGGCGACGAATCTACTTCTTCACGACCGGCTTGATGCCGACCTTGCCGTCCTTGACGATCACCTTGAAGTCGATTCGCTTGCCCTTGTGCTTGCGGTCGAGCTTTGGAACCATCTTCTTCAGGCTCTTCGCCACGGTTTCGTAGTCGATCTTGTCGGTGCGCTCTTTGTTCTTGCGCTTTGCATCGACGTAGCTCTCGTAGATTTGTCGCATCCGCGCTTCGCCAGGCCCTTTCGCGCGCGCGGCAATCGGCGGCGGCGTCTTGCGGCTCGGACTGATCGCGGGGCTCGACCGATCCCGTTTGGGTACTGGACGTCGGGACTTGGGCTTGCCAAACGTGGCGGCGGGGACGTCCGCCTTCGGGGCGGGGGCGGCGGGCTTCGGAGCGGCAGCGACGCTCGACTCGTCGAGGTCGAGGGACTTGGCGGCCGTGCCGGGCTTGGGCGCCTGCAGAAGCTCGTCCATTCGATCCGATGCTTGTTCGATGAGCTCATCCATGTTGACGTCCTGATTGGGATCGAGCTCGAGCGGATTGCTGCTTCGACGGCTGCGCTGCTGATCCCGCTCGGCTCTAGCCGCTTCGCGACGGCGCCTGGCGCGCAACAGGTCACGACGGTACGTGCCTTCCTCGATTTGGCGACCCACGCGGCGCCAGTAGGTCTGGAGCGTGGTGTAGCGCTGGATGAGTGTCTGAAACCGGAACCTGAGCGCGGTGTTTCGGGGTTGCCCCTTGCGAAGGAGGTGAATCGTGCGGTCGAGTTGCTTGCGGGCGATCTGGGGCTCGATGCGCTCGATCCCTTGAAACCACTGCTCGTACAGATGCTTGATGCGCGAGAGCTGTACCTCGGCGTCTGAGAGCGCGATTTCGAATTCCTTCGGCGTCATGACTCGACCGTCAAAGCGGTGTGACCTTCAAATTGTCGAACCAGAGGTCGGATTGCCAGTTATTGAAGCCGAAATGGTCGTGCCCTCGGCCCTCTAGGGGCTCTGGATCGTCCATTTGGAGCAATACCTCGTCGTCCACCCACAGCGTGAGGATGCCACCAACCCGCTCGATCCGGAAGCGATAGGTTCGACCCGGCTCCACTTTGCGGGGCTTTCCGACGACGCGGTCCCTCCCGTGCTCGTCCATTCGCGCCAAGACGTTCTTCGTGTTGTTCCATCCCCCGAAAATGATCACGTAGCTGGTCGCTTGGTAGCTGTCCTCCTTTGCATAGGAAGCGCCATCGCCGAAGAGCTCGACCTTGATATCGCCCTCCTGGCTCTCGCTGCGTGCGTCGAGCTCCACTCGAACGTCCCTCGGCAGCGTTCGCAAGAGCCACAGCGGATGGTTCTTCGCGCCAGTCACGCGAAGCTGCCCATTTTCGATCCGCCAGTTGCCCCCGGTCTTTTTGTAGTTGCTGCCGAGCTGGGAACGTTCGAAGTCGTCAGAAAAACCGGAGCCGATTCCAGGGTCGCCTTGGGGGGTGCAGGAGGTGAGCAAGACAAGCACCAGCACTGACGCTGACACTGAACCTGGCGCTGACACTGGCGCTGACACTGGCGCTGGCGCTGGCGCTGGCGCTGGCAGAGAGTGGTTAATCCGGGTCGGTGCAACCGTCTTCATCCAAATCCCTTCCCTCGATTGCTTCTTCGTTTGGGCATTTGTCGTC
>CP070650.1:2670525-2678125 GCA_020354595.1 Myxococcales bacterium | reverse complement strand
GATCGAGCAGCGCGCCCCAAGACACCGCCTTTCCGGGGCCCAAGCCGAGAAAGGAAAGGGTCGACTCCGCCAGGATGACGACGCCCAACCCGGTCGTCGCCTGAATCACCAGGGGCCCCATCAGGTTCGGAACCACGTGGCGGCGCATCACTTGGTGTGCGGGGACGCCGAGCGCGCGCGCGGCCTCGACGAACTCGCGCTCGCGAAGCGAAAGGGTCTCGGCGCGCGACAGGCGGGCATACAGCACCCAGCCGTTGACCGCGAGCGCCACGATCAAGTGAAGTAGGCCGGGCTTGGCGACCAAAGCAAGCACGGCGATGTTCAACACGATAGCTGGAAACGCCTGAACGAGGTCGGCGACTCCGGTCACGACGTGGTCCACGAGTCGACCGTAGTACCCCGCCCAGGTTCCAACCGCCGTTCCGAATGCGACCGAGATGCCGACGACGACGATGCCGACGATCGCCGCAAGCCTCGCGCCGTGCAAGAGGGCGCTCAAGATGTCGATCCCGTTATCGCCGGTGCCAAGCCAATGGGCCCGCGATGGTGGCTCGTACTCGTGGAGCAAATCGATCGCCAGCGGATCGTACGGCGCGATAGAAGGGCCGATCCAACCGAGGACGAAGAACGCGATGACGATCATCAGACCGATGGGGGTCTTGCGGAGGCGGGCTCGGAGCTCGCTCATGACAACCTCACCCGCGGATCGACGACGCCGTACGCTAAATCGACGACTAGATTGACCCCCACGTAGATCACCGCGATGACCAACACGCAGCCCTGCACCACCGGAATATCCCTCGCGAAAAACGCGTCGAGAAACAAAGTCCCGAGCCCGGGGCGCTCGAAGATCTTTTCGGTTACGACCGTGCCGGAGAGCAGGGCGCCAAGCTGTGCAGCTCCGATGGTCATCACGGGCAGCAGCGCGTTCCGCAACGCGTGGCGGAGTAACAGGACGATCGAAGGCACGCCTCGCGCCCGCGCCGCGCTGATGTATTGCTGCGAGAGAACCTCGATCATCGCCGCGCGGGTCTGTCGAGTCAGCACCGCCGCCAGCGCGGTTCCGATCGTGATGGCCGGAAGGATCAATGCCTCCGGTCCGGCGAGATCGTCGCCTGGCAAGGGCAGCCACCGGAGCTTCACCCCGAACGCGAGGATCAGCAGCGGGCCCAACCAGATGTTTGGGATCGCCAATCCGAGCACCGCCGCCGCGGAGGCGGCTTTGTCCCATCCGCGTCCGACCCGCGCTGCGGCAACGGTCCCGAGGGGCACCGCAACGATCCACGCCACGAGCAACGCGGCGATGGCGAGAACGATCGTGTACGGCAATACGTCGCGCATCAGTGACCATACGGACCGGTCCGGTTGGCGGAACGAAGTCCCCATGCTCCCGTCCGCCATGTCGCCTAGGAAGGCGACGTATTGCTCGCCGACCGGTCGATCGAGGTTGAGCGCCCGCCGAAGCTCGGCCTTTTCTTCCGGCCCGGCCTGGTCGCCCAGGATCGCCTCGACCGGGTCGCCGGGGATGAGGCGGACGAGGAGGAACACGAGCGTCACCAGACCGATCACGGTCAGCAACGCCCTCACGACACGGCCCACCAGATACCGCAAGAGGCCCGGAGACATTCTCCGGCCGATAGTACCCGCAAACCGGCTACCCGTCGGTTTAGCGGCGACTTCCGCTAGATGCCGCCGTCGAAGCCTTCGTACTCCGAAGCCACCGGCGGCTCGGCGTTGCGCACCGACTCATCGGGCGGCTCAGCGGACAGGGCCGTGCAGATCTTCGCGGACGCCTTGTTCTCGTTGAGGTCGATGATCCGCGCCGCTCGCTCGTCGAAGGGAAGATCGGCTTCCCACTCGCCAGCGACGTTGATCTCGCTCGGAAACACGCACCAGTACTCCCTTCGGCACCAACTATCGGCGTCGCACGTCTTCATGCACCAGGTCTCCGCCGTCCGGCTGGGGACGAATCGCCACTCGACACATGCGCCTTGTGGACAGGTGTCGGGGTCGCAGGAAAACACCGTGCAGTAGCCGCCCGGCTGGGCCAAGTCGCACTGCCGCTCGCCGGTGACTGAGCAGTCCGCGGAGCCCCCGCAGGCGTCCCCGATGTTCTGCCTGCACCCGATGATCGCCATCCCAGCGAGCAATAAGATAGTCGCAAGTCGCATCGTCAGCGGCGGAGCATACGGGACGCATGAAGCGATCGCCAATCGTCCCACCGCGGAGCGACTTCACCCCGTAAAGCAACTGCGTTGCTGCGGGGCTTCGTCGCCACGGGGCTCGGCCGCTCCGTGGCTGCGTGCCCGCCAAAGAGTGGTAGATTCCTTTCGTATTGCGGCATTTCTGGTTGGGGGCATCGGGCATTTGGCTGGTCTGTGCTTTGGCGCTGGCCGAGGGCGGTTTGGAGCGCGTCGCGTCGCTCGTCAGGACAGGCGACGATCAAGGAGCGCTCGATGCAATCGCGGCGCTTTCCGAAGAAACGCAAGACGAAGATGGCCTGCGCTACTTGAAAGGTCGGCTGCTGCTCGCCACCGGCCGGCCGTGTGACGCCATGGAAGCATTGGCCCAGACGCCGTCGACGTTGCCCGAGCCAATGCGCGCGGACTCGTTGCGCCAGTGGGCCCGGGCGGCGGCCCGTTGTGGACGGTGTGAGGAGGCGCGCCCCATTCTGCTCGGCGCGGCTTCGAGCGAGATCACCGTCACTCGGCGTGACCGCGCGGTGGCCGCCGATTGCGCGGTTCAAATGGACGAGTTCGAAATCGCCGCCGAAGAGCTCGCGCGGTTGACCCGTCGCAAAGGGACCCTCGCCAATCGTGTCGCGCTGCTCGCTTTGCTGTCCGATGTCTACGTAGAGCTCGGGCGAACCGAAGATGCACGAAATGCGGCCCTCGGCGCGTGGAAAGCGGCCGTCCAACCGGGGCAGCAGTGGGTCGCCCGCAGGCTCGAGGAGCGAGCCGCGCCGAGCGCCGCCGACCGTATCGGGCGCGCCGAAGAGCTCATGGACGCTCGCCGTTTCGACAGGGCGGTGCGCGAGCTCGAATCGATCGACGTCGCGGACGACGCGGCGCTGAATGCGCGTTGGCATCACGTTTACGGCATGGCTCTTTTTCGAATGCGCACGCGTTATCTCGACGCGGCACGCGTGCTGCGCCAATCCGCGCTACTCGGCGGGCCGCACGAGGTCGAGGATGCGTTTCACTCGGCTCGCGCATTGTCCCGTGCAGACAAGGACGCGCGCGCCATCACTGCGTACCGGCGTTTCGCGCGGCACTACCCGAGAAGCAAGCGCGCGCCCGAAGCACGCTTCCTCGCTGCCTGGCTCGAGATTCGACTCGGCCGTGCCAATGGCGAAAAGCAGATGGAGCGGCTGGTGCGCGGCAAGTCCCAGGTTCATGGGCGCTGGCGGCGCGCGGCGCTTTGGGAGCTCGGGTTTCGTGCGTTCGAGACGCGGCGTTACGCGCGCGCCGCGCGCTATCTCTCCCAGTATTCGAAGCTCACCACGACCTCGATGGACGTGGCTCGTGGCCACTACTGGCTCGGCCGCGCGTATCGGCGCGGACCGAAAGCCGTGGAGGCGTACCGAAACGCGATCGGGGTGGAGCCGTTGCACTGGTATGCCGTGTTGGCTGCGAGCCGTTTGAAGAGGCTCAAGATCACGCCGCCCGCCCCGTTTGAAGACCCTTCATCGCCTGGCTCGACCGAGGTTCCGGAGCGGTTCCTGCCGTTGCCCGAGACGTTCGAAGCCTACCATCGCCTCGGTTTGGACGTCGAGGGGATTCGCTGGCTGAGCGCGCACGAAAGCTCGCTCGTCGCACCGTTCCCGAAACCGCAGCGCATCCCGCTCCTCGCGCGGCTCTATCGCGATGCGGGTGCGTATCGCGAGGCATTGCGCACCGCACGCCGACGCATGGCTTTTATCCAAAGCGACCCTTCGGAGCACCGTTGGTGGTGGGACGCAGCGTATCCCATGCCGTGGCTTTCGATCGTAGACGAGCATCGTGGTGAGTTACCGCGCGCGCTCGTCTACGCGACGATGCGGCAAGAGAGTGGGTTCCAACCCGAAGTCGTCAGCCGTGCTGGAGCGGTCGGCTTGATGCAAGTCATGCCGGAGCTGGCGACGAAGCTGAGTGGCCGCCAGATGACCCGCCACGCCCTGCGCGATCCTGAAACCAACATCGCGCTTGGGCTCAAGGAGATGGCCGCGTTGGCCGAAGAGCTCGACCGGGTGTACCCCTTGAGTATCGCGGCGTACAACGCCGGCAAGGGTCGCGTGCGGCGTTGGCTCGCCGAAAGCGGCAAGATGGAGCTCGACCGTTTCGTAGAGCGGATCCCCTTCAACGAAACCCGTAACTATGTCCGGCGTGTGAGCACCCACTATGCGCGTTATGCTTACCTCGACGATCCCGGGTCCGAATGGCCGCGACTGCCCCGGTTCGTTAACCCTTGATTTGCTGGCTGCGGTCGCTTCCGTAGACGATCCGGGACGATTTGGGTTGCCTGCGGGTGGACGGAAGGCCAATAGATGGGACCGCCCCATGCAAAGGGCGCCTGAACGCTCATGAATTTCACTGCCGCAGGGCTCTCTGACGTCGGACTCCAACGAGAGCACAACGAAGACAGCTTCTGCATCCTGTCGGAACACCGGCTCTTCGTCGTCGCCGATGGAATGGGGGGTCACCGAGCGGGCGACATCGCGAGCCGTATGGCCACCGCGGAGATCAAGTCGTTCTTCGACGCCACCGATGTCGACGACGACGCGCAGTGGCAGACTGGCGAGGACTCGGAGCTTACCGCCGAGCAGTATCGCCTCGTCTCCGCGGTCAAGTTGGCCAACCAGCGCATCTTCCAAGCGTCGATTCGGAACCGATCGGTGCAGGGCATGGGAACGACCATCGTCGGGGCGCTCTTCGACCGCAGCGACCGCAAGATACACATCGCTCATGTTGGCGACAGTCGCGCGTACCGGATTCGTTCGGGAGCAATCACGCAACTCACGCGTGACCACTCCCTCCTGAACGATTACCTACTCGTCATGCCGAATCTGAGCGACGCGCAGAAGGAACGCCTGCCGAGCAACGTCATCACGCGCGCTCTCGGGATGCAGGACGCGGTGGCGGTCGACGTGTGTTTGGACAGCGTCGAAGCGGGCGACACATACGTGCTTTGCTCCGATGGCTTGAACGGGATGGTCGGTGACAATCGCATCCTCGACATCGTACGAACGTCGAGAGGGGACATCGAATGGGCGGCCAAGGCGTTGGTGAGTGAAGCCAACCAAAACGGCGGCGAGGACAACATCACGGTCGTCCTCGTGCAGATCACGGAATAGTCATGGCGAAGAGTCTTGCGCTCCGGCAACTGCTGGATTGCTCCGAGTCGGAATTCTGTGAGCGGATCTTTCGAAGCGAGGATTTCAACCACTACCTCTATGAGGGCCTCGGCTTCGAGTATGAGCTACAAGAGTGGAACCCCGAAACGGGCTATCGAAGGGCACGGGTGTCGCCTGGGCAGCAGATGCCGCGCCCACTCGCGAGAGTGCTCGGCGAGCGGTTCAGTTACGTCGAGGAGGGTACGTTCTACTCCCAAGCGGAGCGTTACGAGTTCCGCGTCATTCCTTCGACGTTGCACGATCGGATCCGCGCTTCGGGCAGCGTGGTCGTCGAGCCGGTGTCCGAGTGGCAGTGCGAGCGTCGAGTGACGATCGAGATCGGCGCTGACGTGCGCGGGATCGGGCGACTGATCGAAGCCTATCTACTGGCGAGCACCCGTGAGCAATACGCAAAGAACGCTGCCCTGGTGAATGAGTATCTAGCGGGCTTTCGCTAGCGCCCGGCTGGGCGCCCTCCTTTGCGGGGATCGCTCGCGGCGTGGAGACGACGCTCGGGGCCTTGCTCGATCTGGATCGCCTGCACGTTGGCGACGTTGTGGATCGGTTTGATGGTGTGGCCGCGCGCGACCAGAGCGTCTCGAAGCTCGGGCGGTAGAGGCGCGACCTCTTCGACCCTAAGCGCTTCGGGGATTCCTTGGTGGTGAATGCGCGGCGCCGCGACCGCGTCACTTGCTGTCATACCGTGCAAGAGGACGTTCATCGCGACCTGCTGCGTGGCGGTCACGATCCGGCTGCCACCCGACGCGCCAGCACAAAGAGCCGGCTCGCCATCTCTCAGCACGATGGTGGGTGACATGGTCGACACGGGCCGCTTGAACGGGCCCGGCAGGTTTCGATGACCCCCTACGAGACCGAATGCGTTCGCCTCGCCACCGCCTCGCGAGAAATCGTCCATCTCGTCGTTCATGACGATGCCTCCCCCCGTGAAGCGCGCGCCGAAAGGGAGATTCACCGTGGTCGTGACGGAGGCGACGTTGCCTTCGCCGTCGACGACGCACAGATGAGACGTGCCCGCATTGTCGGGTGTGGTGGCGTTCGTCTTCGTCCACTCCACCGGGAAGTCGTAGTCGCTGCTCGGCCGCGCTCGTTCGCCGCCTGCTAACTTCGCGCGCTTTTCGACTCGAGATGGCTCGAGCATGCTGGCCACGGGCAAGATCACCTGGTCCGGGTCGCCGAAGTAGCGTTGTCGATCGAGAAACGGCCCTTTCCAAGATTCCGCCATCGCGTGAAGGAGCGGCGCCCCGTAGCTCGGGTTTGGCCCAACGGCCCTCTCGAGGATGGAGAGGCTTTGAATCATCGTGAAGCCGCCGGCGCTCGGAGGCGGCGCCGTTACCCACCGATGACCGAACGCCTCGACTTCGAGCGGCGCCCGGGTCCTCACTCGATAGGCGTAGAGGTCGGCCAACGTCATGACCCCGCCGTGTGCCTGGACGGACGTCACCATCTCTTTGCCGATGACCCCGCCGTAGATCACTGCGGCGCCCTCGTCCGCGAAGGCGCGAAGCACGCGGGCAAGGTCGGGTCTTCGAAGAACCGCGCCGGGCCGAAGGTCCCACTTCGACATCACCGTGTCTTGTCGAAGCTGAGCTCCGAAGACTTGTCCCATGCGCGCCAATGCCTCGCTCACTTGGAAGCCTTCCTCCGCCAAGCGAAGCGCAGGCGCGACCACATCGCTCAGCGCGAGCTTGCCGAAGCGGCGGACCAGCGCCTCGATGCCCGCCGGCTCTCCGGGTACCCCGGCGGCAAGACCGCCAAGCTGTGATGGCGCGCTGGCAGGTCCGGGTGGTTGCTCGCCTTCGATGTCGAACATCGCTTGATGCGAGGCGCGTGGCGCGCGCTCGCGGAAGTCGAGAAACGTGAGCGAACCGTCCTTGGCGCAATAGTAGAGCGCGAATCCGCCCCCGCCGAGACCGCTGCTCGCCGGGTTGACCACCCCGAGAGCGAGCATGGTCGCCGCGGCCGCATCGGCGGCGTTGCCACCAGCCGCCAGCACCTCGGCTCCAGCCTTGGACGCCTCGAAGTGGTCGGCGGCGACCGCATCGATCGCGAATACGGAGGCGTGCTCGGGTGACGAGCCGATCGCCAAACCCGTGACGAGAAGAGCGGAAACGGCCCAGAACAGCATCGAAACCTTGCGAACCATGGCTCCCACCTTGCCTCCAAACCCGGCCAGATGCTACCGCAGATGTCCATGCGCTTCGTGTTCGT
>CP070650.1:2659260-2670425 GCA_020354595.1 Myxococcales bacterium | reverse complement strand
CCCGTGATGAAGTTCCCGAGGTGAACCTCTGGGCGAGCAGGACCGTGCAGCAGTGCATGCAGTGGAGCCGCTTGATCGCGCTCGCCCAGTTCGACAACACCCTCCTCTACGCCTGGGACCAACGTTGGCGCAAGAGCTGGACGCGCAGACGCCACTCGTTCAACCCCGACGGTCCTTCGGCGCGTGCGGTACGCGTGCATGCGGTGGATCGACTCGTTCGCGCGCTGCTCGTGACGCGCGGCGGCGACGCGAGCTCGTCGGTCGATGACCAGCAGCTCGCTTTTGCGCTCGACGCAAGCGCATACGACGGCTCGTGGCAGATCTACCTGGCGCTGTTTCCCGACATCCGCGCCATGTATCGGTTCGCCACGCTCCGCATGTGGATGACCGCTGAGGAAAAGGCGCGCGCAGCGAAACGCCTCTTGCGGCGTTACCCAAGAGCGCGTGCGAGCGCGCTACTCGATCTCGCCGATGGTGACGTCGACCATCAGATCACCGGCGATCGCCTCGAGGCTTTCTCGAAGCTGATCGAGGTCTAACGCCTGCGGCGCTCGCAGCCGCGCGGTCGCTTTGAACAGCGTATCGCCCGACCATGGCGCGCCGTCGCACTCGGTGTTGAGCTCATCCACGTTGACGTTGCGCGCCGCGAGCGCCTCGGAGATCGCATGCACGATTCCCGGGCGGTCGCTGCCAATCAGCTCCAGATGGATCAGGTGGCCTTCCTCGGGCTCCTCTTCGAAGCCGCGCTCGACGACGACCCGTAGCCCGCTAGCCTCGAGCCCGACGAGCGCGCTCGATAGGGCATCGGCATTGGCCGCGGGGACGCTCACCCGAAGAATTCCCGCAAACTCCCCGGCCAACCGACTCATCCGGCTCTCCACCCAGCTCCCACCATGGTCCTCGACCACAGCGGAAACCGACTCGACCAATCCGGGTCGATCCTTCCCAATCACCGTAACGACAAGCGACTCCATAGAGGCCAGGCTACCATAGCGCCCATGTTCGCGAAGCGCACTGAGGAGGTGGAGCCATTCTTGGCGATGGAGGTGATGGAGCGGGGTATGGCGATGGCTCGCGAGGGGACGTCCATCGTGCAGCTCGGCGTGGGGGAGCCGGATTTCGATGCACCGCCCGCGGCGGTGCAGGCTGCCATCGATTCGCTTCGGTCGGGCGAGACGCACTACACGGACAGCCGTGGGCTGTTCGACTTGCGTGACGCGATTGCGCGCGAGTGCGAGGCGCGCCGCGGGGTTGCGGTCAGCCCGGATCAAATCGTGGTCACCAGCGGAACGTCGCCGGCGATCCTGCTCTGTCTGAACTTGTTGGTCGACCCCGACGACGAAGTGATCCTCGCGACGCCGCATTATCCTTGCTACCCCAACATGATCGCGGTCTGCGGAGGCAAGCCGGTGTTGGTTCCGACTGGGCCAGACGACGGCTTCATCATGGACGTCGCAAAGGTGCGCGAAGCGAACACGCCACGGACGCGTGCGATCTTTCTTGCTACGCCAGCGAACCCGACCGGCGCCGTGCAGCCAAGAGAAGTCGTCGAAGAGCTGAGCAGTCTCGGAATTCCGATCCTCTCGGACGAGATCTACGACGGGCTTACCTACGACGACGCCGTGGTCACGTCCCCGCTCGGATTCACCGAAGACACCTACGTGCTCGACGGGTTTTCGAAGCGCTACGCGATGACCGGCTTCAGACTCGGTTACCTCATCGCCCCGAAGAAGGCGATGCGACCGCTTCAAAGCTTGATGCAGAGCTTCTTCATCTCGACATCGCAGTTCGTGCAACAGGCCGGCTCCGCCGCGCTCGCACACGGCTCGGACCACGTGGAGCACATGCGCGCGGAATACGGGGTTCGGCGACGCGTCCTCATCGACGGCCTTCGCGACATGGGGCTTTCGATCCCAATCGACCCGCCTGGCGCGTTCTATGTTTTGGTCGACATGCGCCACTTCGAGCGCGATTCGTTGACGCTGTGCTTCGACATCCTCGACAAGGCACGCGTTGCCCTCGGCCCGGGGCGGGATTTTGGCGAGGTGGCCGAAGGCTTCGTGCGGTTCAGCTTCGCCACGGCGCGCCCGCAAATCGAAGAGGCGCTTCGCCGGCTGGCGCGCGCGCTCCCAGAGCTTTGATCGTCAATTCGCCTCGCCTAGGAGCGCTAGCAAGGCGGCCTCGTCGATGACCTCGACTCCGAGCGACTGAGCCTTGGCGAGCTTGCTCCCTGCTTCTTCTCCAGCAACGACGTAGTCGGTCTTCTTCGAGACCGTGCCTGACACCTTGCCCCCCGCGCCTTTGATGAGCTTCGTCGCCTCCGTGCGTTTCAAGGTCG
Source organism: Myxococcales bacterium (assembly GCA_020354595.1). Lineage (GTDB taxonomy): Bacteria > Myxococcota_A > Polyangia > Polyangiales > Houyiibacteriaceae > SG8-38. Next base: position 2,668,087 of record CP070650.1, on the reverse strand, counting down.
GCAGCGTGCCGGTCAAGACGAACGTCTTTCCCGCAACGTCGGCTACCTCGCGAACGTCGGCGGCGTGAACGCTGAGGTCGACCCCGACCTCCGCCAACCCCTCGAACACCTTGCGCACCGCGGGCGAATTCAGCTCGTGGAAAATGCTGTCGGCGGACTTGCGAGCGAGCCCTTCGATCGCTCCCCGCTCCGTCGACTTCGCTGGTGCGACCGTCTCGACCGCCTCCTCGTCCTCCGCGACGTAGCGCGCCGCGAAATCGAGCAGCGCATCGGCAGTTTTGAAATACGCCGCCAGGTCCTCCGCCATAGTCTCGCCGACGTGCCGAATCGCCAAACCGTTGAGCACCCGCGCAAGCCCGCGCCCCTTGGCCTGCTCGAGCCCGGCTTTCACTCGCTCCGCGCTCTTTTGTCCCATTCGATCGAGGGATGCGAGGGCGTCGGCCTCGACGCGAAAGAGATCGTCGGGCGAGCGCACGCCCAGCCTGTCGACGAGCTGGTCGACCAACACCTCGCCCAACCCATCGACGTCCATCGCGGGACGGCTGGCGAAGTGCCGCAAGCGTTCCCGCACTTGATCGGGACAGGCAGGATTCGGGCAGTAGACGAAGATCTCTTCACTCACCGCTTCGGTTCCACAGGTTGGGCATTCGGTTGGCGGTACGAACCGCTTGGTGCCCCGCTTGCGTTTGCTCTTGTCGACCTCGACGACCTGCGGAATGATTTCGCCGGCCTTTTCTACGAGCACCGTATCGCCTACGCGCACGTCTTTGCGCTCGAGCTCGACAAAGTTGTGGAGCGACGCGCGGCTGACGGTGGTGCCCGAGACGAAGACCGGCTCGAGGATCGCAACCGGCGTCAGCTTGCCGGACTTGCCGACCGATACCTGGATGTCGAGAAGCTTCGTCGGTTTCCGCTCTGGGGGGAACTTGTACGCGATGCCCCAGTGTGGATGGTGTCCGGTCGCCCCGAGGCGGGGGTACATCCCTAGGTCGTCGATCTTGATCACCATTCCGTCGATGTCGAAATCGAGGGATTCCCGCCGGGTTTGATACTCCTCGCAGTATCGAAGCGCTTCCTCGTCGGAGCCGGTTTGAAAAACCTCGCTCAGATAGACCTCGCCTCCGCGGTCGGCGAGCCACCGGAGCATTTCGCCCTGCGTGCGCGGCAGCTTCACTCCCTGGGCCCAAGCCACCTGATACAGAAACGAGCGAATCCCGGTGGCTTCGAGGCCGGTCGGATCCTTGCGCTTCATCATGCCGGCGCAGCCATTTCGCGGATTGATCAGCGGCCTATCGAGGGTCTCGTTGAAACGCGCAAACTCGGTGAGCGGCCAGTAGAGCTCGCCGCGGATCTCGAGCTCGCCCCGGTCCACGCCGTCGAGCTTCAATGGCACGGTCCCGAGCTGGCTCACCTGCTTGGTAATCACGTCGCCCCGCTGACCGTCCCCTCGAGTCACCGCGCGCTGCAACGCACCGCCGACGTACGAGAGGGAAACCGAAATCCCGTCGACCTTGGGCTCGACAATCAAAGGCAGCTCTTGCACCTCGAGCTCCTTCTGCCGGCGCCGAAACCAAGCGGAAAGCTGATCGCCAATCGGCATCGGCTCACCACTGCTGTCGCGCCTGTTCGGCGAAAGCTTCTCGAGCGACAACATCGGCACCCGATGCGTCACCGTCTCGAACCCGACCGTGTGGTCCTCGCCAGGCCGCGCATCGATCCGCTCCGCGGGGTCGATCCCGAGCTCGTCGGCCAGCTCCTGATACCGCTCGACAAGGTCATCGAAGGCCGAATCCGGAATCTCCGGCTCACCCGCGCGGTACGCCGCTTCGTGATACCGAATCTCCGCGGCCAGCTGGCTGAGTTCCGCTTCGGCCTGCGCCCGACCACCCATCCCCGAACCTTGCCAGAATTAACCCTCGCTAAAAGGGGTCTGACCCCTTTTTTCGGGGGTTAATTGTCGTCTTTTGGGGTGATGCTTGTGACAACGCCGTGCCTCTAGGGCACTTTGTTGAGAGGGGGATGGACGACGAACGCGAGCAGAAACGCAAGCGCGACGAGCAGACGCGCCTTCGGTCGTTGGGGGCGTTGTCGCACATGCTCCCTGTCCTGTCCGTGATCTACGCGGCGGCCGCGGTTTTGTTCCTCGTGTCACCGCCTTTCATTCCAAGTGAGCCGCACGTCGTGATCTGCTCGGTCTCGTCCGCGCTGATCGCGTTGACCTGGGCCGCCATGCGCGTGGACGACCCTCGATTCGATACGCCGATTTCCGTGCTCACGATCGCCGTGGCGGCGGGCATGGGCCTGACTATGTTCGCCGTCAGCGGCGCGATCAGCAACACGACCACGCTCGCGATCGCCATCGTCGCGGCGGGTGCGTTGCTCTATCGCTTCTCGATGTTCGCGGTGATGGTAGGCGTCGTCTTCGCGAGCTGGATTCCGCTTGCGTGGGGATACCAGATCGGCGAGGTGAGCCTCGGCGCCTTTCATCTTTCGGCCGCGACCTTCGTGGGGGGGCTCGTGCTGTGGTCGCGCAGGCAGCTGATGTTCACGCTCTACGAAGAAGCCAAACAAGCCGACGCGATGCGCCAACTCGCGACCGGCCAGGCGCGAACCCTCGAGCGCGCACGCGACGCCGCCCTCGCGTCCGCACAAGCCAAGGGTCAGTTCCTCGCGAACGTGAGCCACGAAGTTCGCACGCCGCTCAACGGCATTCTCGGGCTTCTGCAGCTCATCGACCCGAAAGCCCTACCGCCCCGGCAGACCGAGTACATGCACGAGGTCCACAAATCGGCCCGCTCTCTTCTCGCCATCGTCAACGACCTCCTCGACCTCTCGAAAGTTGAGGCCGGCGAGATGCGACTCGAATCGGTGCCGTTCGACATCACCGCAATGATGGAGGAGATCACGGTGAACTACGCGTCTGCCGCGCACGCCAAAGGTATCGAGCTGCTGACCGACATCGATCCGGACGTGCCGTCCGAGGTCTGCGGCGACCCACTCCGCCTCCGCCAGATCCTCTCGAACCTGGTCAACAACGCCCTCAAGTTCACGAACGAAGGCGAGGTGGTCGTCGGCGTCCAACTCCGCCGGCTGGGCCCCTCGGATGCCACACTCAAGATCCGAGTGACGGACACGGGTGTCGGCATCGCCAAAGACCTCGCGGAGAGCATCTTCCGTCCCTTCTCGCAAGCGGATGCCTCCACCACGCGAGAGCACGGCGGGACCGGGCTCGGCCTTCCGATCTGCAGACAGCTCGTCGAGCTCATGGGCGGTCGCCTCGAACTCGAAAGCACTCCTGGCCGGGGAAGCACCTTCTTCTTCAATGCTCGCTTCGAGCTCGAGGAACGGTTGAGCGAGGATCTCAAAGCGGTGACTGAGGCGCTCGCAGGCATGCGGGTTTTGGTGCTCGAGAGCAACAACCGCGCAAGGAAGACGCTGCTTGCGCAGCTTCGAGCGTGGAACATGAGTCCTACCGCGATGACGAACTTCGACGCCGCCATACGCGCGTTTCGTGCGCCGCCGTATCCGAACGTCGCGCTGATCGACCTTCGTAGCCTTGGCAGCGACTGGCGCAGTCGTTTGCTCGATCTCGCCAAGGCCGCGCGCTTCCGAGGCAGCGCGGTCGTCGCGATCTGCTCACACCGTCACGAGATCAGCGAGCTCCGGGAGGTGGGCATCCACGTGCATGTCGAAAAGCCGATTCGAAGAGCCAAGACCATCGCCGCACTGCTCGAAGCGCTCAACCGCGGTGAAAGTGGCCGGGAGATCCTCGAGGACATCGACCGCCGCTCCCTGCCCGCGCCACCGCCTAGGGCGCTGAGGTCGAACGGGATGCGGGTGCTCGTCGCCGAGGACAACACGATCAACCAGAAGGTGGTTCAGGCTCACCTCCAAGCGCTCGGCTACGAGGTCGACATCGTGGGTGACGGAGTCGCGGCGCTCGACGCGCTCGGCGAGGATCACGACTATGCCGCCGTTATCATGGACGGTCAGATGCCCCGCATGGACGGATATGAGGCGACTCAGGCTCAACGGGCGCGCGAGACCGAGCTTGGAAGACCCCGGGTGCCCATCATCGCTCTGACGGCGCACGCGATGACGGGTGACCGAAGCACCGCGTTTGCGGCGGGCATGGACGACTACCTCTCAAAGCCGTTCACCCAGAAGCAACTCGAAAAGGCCTTGCTGCGCTGGGCTGCCCGCCCCGCCGCGAACACGTCGGACTTCCCGAGCGAGGCGCTCGACACCACGGTCACCTCTCAGCTCCTGGAGCTCGAGGAAGAAGAGCCCGGCTTCCTGTGCGACGTCATCGACAGCTTCTTCGCCACCGCCGAGGAGAGCATCGCTCGAATGAAGAGCGCGATCCAACACGGCGACCTCGTGACGCTACGCGCGGCTGCGCACATGGTGCGAGGCAGCAGTCAGCAGCTCGGCGCGAGGCGGCTTGGCGCGACGTGCGCAAAGATCGAGAACGCGACAAACGCGCGAGAGGTCGCACCCACCGTGCGCGACCTCGAGCACGACCTCGAAGGCGCTCGCGAAGCCCTCACGCGTCTGGCCGACCGAGCCCTCGACGCGGCGTCCTAGGCCGTGTACTGCGTGCCGGAAAGCCGCAACGCGTCTGCGATCCAGCTATCGCGGATCGTTTGCTCGGGCACGCCCTCGAGGTGCTCGACGAGCCAGTCGACATCGGATGATTCGAACCGCGCGATCTGATGGAAGTGGTAGATGCCCAATCTGTTGAGCATCCGCTCCAGAATTGGGTCGACGCCTTGAAGCCGCTGCAAGTCATCGCGCGGTCCGTGCGGTTGCACCATGAGCCACGCGGGCGGACGCGACTCGCCACTGGTCTTGAGCTCGAGCTCGGCATCCCGCACGCGTGCTTTGAGCCGCTCGATGTCGTCCAGCATGCGCTCGTGAATGCCGTGAAGCACCTCGAGCTCGGTGCGCAGGCGCTCGCTGCGAGCCTCTGCCTGACGCAAGGTGGCCTGCGCTTCGTCCCGCTCGGTGACCGCGATGCGAAGCTCGCGCCGCAGATCCTCGGCGGTTTCTCTCGAAGGATGCGCTTCTTCGAGATCGATCAACGACAGTCGCTCAGTCGCCTCATGGAGTGTTCGGTTCCGGGAATCCAACGTCGCAGTGAGCTGTCGTTTCGCACGCTGAAGCGAGTGGTTCTTTTCGCGTGCGTCCTCGAGGTCCCGGCGGAGCGCTTGGATGCGCTGGTCTTGTGAGATCAAGTCCGAGCGTGCCTCATCGAGCTCGTATTCGAGCGTTCTGGCTCGCACCGGAGCGACCAACCTCCCCCACAGCACCTGCGATAACCACAGCAGCGCGGCACCCAACACGGCTGCAATCAGCAGGGCGCTGATCATCTGCAGCATCAGATAGATCACGTGTCACCTCCCCCGCCGCCGCTCTCCTCGGCGACGAGCATGTTCGCGCGCACGACGCGCACCCCCCGAACCATACTGACAATCCGCTCTGCCCGGCCCGCTTCGGTCGCGGTGGCGACCTCTCCCCGGAGCTCTACATCGCGCCCGTCCACCACGGGCACCACATCAGCAAATCCCGTGCGGTCCAGGACCTCGATGACGCGAGTCGCCACATCCCACTCGATTTGGTGGGGGGCGCTGCTGAGACACGAAACCCACACGACATAGCCAAGGAAGCCTGCCGTCACCGTGCCAAAGACTGCCTTCTTCCACATTGCGCGGTTTGCCTACGGGCCGCATTGAACTCGATTTGCCAAAAAAATGCCACGTTCTGACGCAGGCGGAGCAACCTCGGGGCGAGGAAGCACACAAAACCGGCCTATCCATCGCCCGATCGGGTGGACTTCAGCGGGAGAGCTCGTGCCGCTCGACGATCTGAAAGAGCCGCTTCGGACGATCGGTCGACCAGGTGTAGAGCGCAACCGACTGCACGGCGAAAGTCGCCTCCCCGACGTCGAGGGCCTCGGCCCAGCGCAGTGCCTCGCGACGTTCAGCGCCCTTGGCACGGCGTTGGACGCGGGCAAGCGTCATGTGGGGCAGCGGAGGCCGATCATCGGGTGGCACATCCGCGGCTGCGAGCAGAGGAGCGCGAGCTTCGGCGATCATCTCGCTCAGCGCTTCGCTCCCGTCGCCCACGATCGCCGAGAGCGCCGACGGCTTTCGCGGATTCCCGAGGGGCTTGACCCAATCGAACGTCCCGGTCACGCGCCGAAAGGACGAAAAGGTACCAACCAGGTCCCACGCTTTTTTTGCCTCGGCCTCTTGCACCGAACCAAGAAAGCCCAAGGTCACGTGGAGGTCGGAGGCCCCGAAAACACGCACCCGAGGCGGCGCCGGCGGCAGGTGTAACCCCTCCACTTGCATTGGAAACGCGATGAACCAATTAGGGCCCACCCCGCGAGTCTAGGCCCATCTGAGACCGACTGCGAGACCCATGCCCATCACCGACGCCCTTAGCGAATCCTTACAAGCGCATCCTTTATATACGTGGACGGTTCTCGGGGTCGTAGTCCTCGGAGTCGTGAGCTTTGTGCTCCTTTCGTTCATCTCGGCGCCATACGGGAGGCACCTGCGCCCCGGGTGGGGCCCCACGATCAACGCGACGGCGCTCTGGGTCATCATGGAGGCCCCCTCCCCGATCTCCTTCGCGGTCGTCTACTTCATGTCGGACAACGCGTTCGAGATAGTGCCGTTGATCCTGCTTGGCATGTACATGCTGCACTACGTGTACCGCTCCTTCATCTACCCGTTTCGGATGCGAGGCGGACATAAGCAGACGCCACTCGTCACCGGCGTGCTCGCGTTTTCTGTCAACATCGCGAACGGTTCGACGAACGCCTTCGCCATCACCGAGCTGGCCCCGCATCTTCTCAGCACCGCATGGCTCGCCGATCCACGCTTCATCATCGGGGTTTTGGTTTTCTTCGCGGGTTACGCGATCAACCAGCACTCGGACGCCGTCTTGAGGGGCCTCCGCAAGCCTGGCGAAGGCGGCTACAAGATCCCCTACGGCGGCTTCTACCGCTGGCTGTCAAGCCCGAACTACTTCGGCGAAATCATCGAGTGGACCGGTTTCGCGTTGGCCGCCTGGACAGTGCCCGCCTTGGTGTTCGCGTGGTTCACCGCAACGAATCTCGTTCCCCGCGCATTTTCCAACCACCGCTGGTACCGGGAACACTTCAGCGACTACCCGAAAAACCGGCGCGCGATCATCCCTTTCATTCTCTAACCCGTAGACTTGCGCTGCCCCCCCGATTGACGCGACAATGAGCGGCCAAAGGCGCACGTCGTCGGGGAGGGATGCACGGTGGCCGACAAGGACACGAGCTCACGCAAAGAACCGTCTGATCTATTCAAGGTCGAGGAGGCGACGCCGTCGATTGCGCCGGTGGACAAGATCGTTCTCCCGCCCAAGGAGGCGTTTAAGCGGCGCCTTCGGAGGCTCATCGCGGCGGGTATCGTCGCGTTGATCTTCCTCTTCATCTTGCACCTGGTCCTCGGGTGGATTCGCGATGCGCGCTTGGCGTCGGCGCTCGACGAAGTCATCGACGACGCGAGCCCCGAAGTCGTCGACTCCGCGTTGAGCCTGCTCCGGAGCGAGCCGGACCCCAACATTCGCGCCCGGTTGCTCGCGACGGCTGCGCTCGGGGGCGACAACGAAAAGCTCCAAGAGGCCGAGGCGCTCCTGTCCGAGGCAGCCGATCAGAACGACCCCGATCAGCGCATCGCCCGGATCTACGCGTTCCTCGCGGAGGGGGACGCACGCGCGGCACACGGGGAAGCCGAACGACCTGCGAAGTACACCGATCAGGCGGACGCGTTCCTGCGCGGGCGCGCGATGACCGCCGTTGCACGCGGGCAGTGGAACCAGGCAGCGGACGACGCCAAGGAGGTCGTCGAGGCCCGCCCGGGAGCACCCGAGCCAGCCGCACTGCTCGCTCGTATCACGGCGCGCACCGAAACCGCCGAAGCTGCGTTGGCCGTGCTCGACGAAGTGAGCGACGAGACGTCGGCAACGCGGATTGCGCGCGCGCGAATCCTCGGGCTTCAGCAAGCCAAAACCGAAGAAGCGATCGTGCTTGCCGACGAGGTCCTCGAGGATGACGACGCTGCGGTCGTTCACAAAGCGTGGGCGAGCTTCATCAAAGGTGTGCTCGCTTATCGCAAAGGAGCCATTGGTGAGGCGTATGCACACGCGCGCGCCGCGGCGGAGCCCGAGCTTCGCGTCGATGAGCCGCTGCTCGTCGGCACGGCGCAACTGTTGCTCACGCTCGGGCGAGCGGGAGAGGCCAAGCGTTTACTGAAGCGTCTCTCGAGCGGGCCGTCGGCGGATCTGTTCGTGCGAACCCACGTGATCGGTTGGTGGTACGCGCAGAAGGGCGACATGCGGTCGGGTCTCGCGACGCTCAGTGGAGCGGGTTTCGGACCCGATAAGGAGGCGAAACCCGCGTTTCGGGCGTTGGTCGTGGCGGAGCTTCTGAAGAGCTCGCCACGGGCGGGCGAGCGCGAGCGCGCGATCTCGCTCTACCGGGAAACCGCCGGAGACGCGCAGTGGGGCGTAATGGCATCCAATGCTCTCGCCAATGCGCTGCTCGAAGATGGAAGCACCGACGAGGCGCTCGAGGCGCTCGAGGCTGGGCTCGCGGCCCACGCGAATCACTTGGCGCTGGTTGACACGGCCGCCCAGGCGTACATCGGCGCGGGGCGACTCGCGGAGGCGGAAAAAGTGACGTCCTCGGCGCTTGGCGCGTTCGACGGCGAAGGCTGGGCGCACGGGAGCCACGCGCGCGTGTTGATCGCGAAGGGCGACTCCCAAAAGGCGTTGAGCGAGCTCG
>CP070650.1:2653571-2659160 GCA_020354595.1 Myxococcales bacterium | reverse complement strand
GACAAGATGAACGCGACCTTCCTCGACGAGGAGGGAAAGAGCCACTCGATCGTAATGGGCTGCTACGGCATCGGGGTCAGCCGCTTGATTGCGGCCGTGATCGATCAGCATCACGACGAGCAGGGGATTCGCTGGCCTGTGCCCGTGGCTCCCTATGAGGTGATCGTCACCCCGATCGGCAAGGACGAAGCCCCCCTCGCCAAGGCCACGCAGATCTACGAGGCACTGAAGGCGCAGGGCGTCGAGGCTCTCCTAGACGATCGAGCCGAGCGCCCCGGTGTGAAGTTCAAGGATGCGGACCTTCTCGGGATTCCCGTCCGCGTCACGGTGGGTGCGCGCGGCCTGAAACAAGGCACCGTCGAGCTCAAGAAGCGCACCGAGAGTGAATCGACGGACGTTCCCGTCGATGACGCCGCGGCCGCGGCGCGCGCCGCGCTGGACGAGCTGCGAGGTTGAGCGTGCCCCGTTTCGAGGATCGGTACGAGACGCCGAAGTGGCGCACGTTCTGGCTGCTGGCAGCTTTCGCCCTGCTCGTCGGGATAGGGGTCGTCACCGTCCTGCTACCGGAGCTCGAAGACGAGCCCGAGAGTGCGGGTGGGCCGTCGAATGATGCCGCGCAGGAGCCATCGCACACCGGACTACTGCAAGAATGAAGCGTCCCGAGTCCCTTTGCGTATAAAGGGGTGTGCCGGCAATTCAATCTTTGCGTCCCTCCTCACAAATTTGCGATGTTGTAGGGAGTGTGACTCGTCGGGTTCTCATAGGAATCATCCTTGCCATGGTCCTTTCCTTGTCGGCTCCAGGGCAGCTGCGCGCATCGCCCGACGCGCCGATGTGCGTGGCCGATAGCCCGTACGTCAGCGGCTCGCCGATACACCTCGTTCAATGGTGCATGCCGATGTGCGGGCCCCTCATGAGCGCGGTCCCGATCGTACAACGCCAGCCACCGGAGGATCGGGCAATCGACGCCTACCGTCGCGCCACCGATGAGATCGCCGCAGCCGACTACGAGGAGGCTCGGCTGCAGCTCGACTTGGCACATCGTGGCCTGAGCCGGATTGCGGACCGCATCGCACTACAGAGCGGCCGCCTCGAGCTTCTGCGACATCGGCCCGCGCGCGCCGCGGATTTCTTTTCGGAGGCCATGACGAGCCCCCACGAGTCCGTGCGCGTAGAGGCCAGCTACGGGCGCGTGTTTTCGCTACTCCGCGCCGACGATCCAACGGCCACTGCTGCGCTCGAGGAGCTGCTGGGGCGCTACCCGGAGATTCCGAATCGTAGCGAGATCCTCTACGAGCAGGCGCGAAGCCTCATTCGCCAACAGCGCTACGACGAGGCGCTGACGATCGTCCACACACTTCGGGTGGAATACCCGGGCGGACGCATGGCGGCGTGGGCGAACGCCGAAGCGGCCCGACTCGGAGCGCTTGGGCACCGTGGGCCCGAAATGACGGATGCCGACTACGTGCGCAGGGCGCGTCGTCTCGTGTGGACCGGACCGCTCGACGAAGCGAAGCTCGCCATCGAGGAGTTGCTCGAGCGCCCCCTGACCGGCGAGCAGCACGCCGAGGTGCACTATCTGGCCGGTCGCCTCGCTCGTTTCGAAGGGCGCTGGAAGACGGCCGAGACGTACATGCGCACCGCGCAGCTGTTCCCGATGCCCAACCTCGCCACCGCGCGGACGGTGCAGAGCCGCGCGAACGACATGGCGCAAGCCGCCAACGCGCGTGACCGCGACGACGCTCTGCGTCGGCTCACCGCGCTTCGTGCAGGCCGAAAGGATTTCGCGATCCCTTCGGCTCGTCTCATCGAGATGATCGAAGTCGCCTCGGCGGCGAAGCTCCAAGACGAGGTCGATGCCTCGCTGACGGCGCTGGGCACTCGAAGGGGCCTTTCCGCAGGCGTGCTCTTCGACGCGGCGATGGCAGCCGTTGGGACGGGCAGCCCAGAGCTGATCAGCCCACTGCTCGAAGACATCGCGAAGCGCCCGTACTCGAAGTACAGGGCCGCCGCGCTCTACCATTTGGCCCGGCTTTACGAGCTCATCGACCATCCGAGCGAGGCCGAGCTCTTCTTCTCCCAAGCCAAAGCCACGGCCGAGCTCACCGGAGATGCGTACTACGCGATTTGGTCCGAAAACGGAATGCGACGGGTCGCGGGCGGCCAGCGCAGCGACGGTCGGGAGGGGTTCCATAGCCCAAGTGAGCGGGATACTCCGCAGGCTCCGCGCGCCTCGGACGATGCCCTCGCGGATCGGCTTCAACCGATTGCGGAGGCTCACGCCGATGGGTACCCGTGGATCGCGCGCGCCGTCGACCTCCTGCGCGTCGGCGAGCGCGACGCTGCCATCGAGGAGCTCTTCGAAGCGTATCTTCAATGGCGACACGCGCAGGGCAGGCCGATCGCGCGCGCCGGTCTAGACTGCGTAGCGAGAGCCGACAACCGGGTCAACGAGCCAATCGCGAGCGATGTTCGGGCCGTGCGCCTGGAGCTCACCCAGGAAGAGCGCGAGTCGATCGCGACGGTCGCCGCCGCGCTCGGCGACATCGGCACCGCAGGTGGTCTTGCGGGACCGGATTTCATCGACACGCTGCCTCGCGCGTACGAGTGGCTCGTGGTGCCCGCCGCAAGTCGCCACGGTCTCGACCCCAATCTGCTGCTGGCGGTGATGCGAGTAGAAAGCGCGTTCCAGAGGCACATCGTGTCGTACGCGGGCGCTGTGGGCCTGATGCAGATCATGCCGCGAACTGGACAGTGGATCGCCCACGCGCTCGGTAGGCAGGATTTCACCCCAGCCGACCTCTTGAACCCCGGGCTCAATGTCGAGTTTGCCGCCTGGTACTTGACCTCGTTGATTCGGCGTTTCGATGGACACCTGCCGCTCGCCATCGCGGCGTACAACGGCGGCCCACACAACGTGCGGCGTTGGATGCAGGAAAGCGCAGAGGAAACGCCGCTGGACGTCCTGCTGGAGCGGATCCCGTTCACCCAGACACATCGATACGTCCGCAAGGTGCTCGTCTACTACCAGGCATACCGGCAGCAACGGGACCTCGAGATGCCGCAACTCTCCGTCGTCCTACCCGAGCAACGCGTGGATCCGCTAGCATTCTAGCCGCATGGGAGACGCGGTTGACGCAGTGGTGATCGGCGCCGGCGTAGTCGGCCTGGCGTGCGCCTACGAGCTTTGTCGGCGGCTCGATACCGTCGTGGTCATCGAGCGAGAGTCAGGCCCCGGCCGGGAGATCTCCAGTCGCAACAGCGGGGTCGTCCACGCGGGAATCTACTACCCAAAGGACTCGCTCAAGACGAAGCTCTGTATCGAGGGCAAGGAACGCCTCTACCGGTGGTGCGAAACGCATGACGTGCCACACAAGCACACCGGCAAGCTCATCGTGGCGACCAGCCCGGAGGACGAGGCGCGGCTCCGCAAGATCGCCGAACATGCCGCCGAAGTCGGTGCCGGCGAGCTCACACTGATGAGCGGGCGTGAGGCCACGCGGCAAGAGCCGGAGCTACGCTGCGCGCTCGCGCTTCACTCCCCGACGTCAGGCGTCGTCGACGTGCACGAATTCATCGCGAGCCTCGCTCGCGAGGTCCACGAGGCGGACGGTGCAACCGTGTATCAGACTGCGCTCGAAAGCGTCGAGCGAGTTTCGAACGGATGGGTCGTGCGAACCACGGACACCATGGGACGAGAGGCGGAGCTCGAAACGACCCGTATCGTGAACGCGGCGGGGCTCTCTGCACTCGAGGTCGCGCGGGCGACGGGTTTGCCCGAGGCGGAGATCCCGTGGCGCCTCTATCCGTGCAAAGGCTCGTACTTCGCGCTCGGCTCGGGAGCGCCGCCCACGCGAAACAGCCTGATTTACCCCCTCCCCGAAGGTGGCGGCCTCGGCGTGCACATCACAGCCGACATCTCCGGGGCGCGTCGCGCCGGCCCCGATGCCGAGTTCATCGACGAGATCGACTATACGGTGGACGAATCGCGAGCGGAACGCTTCGCCAACGCGGTCGCCCGGTACCTCCCGGCGATTCGGCCCGAGCACTTGACGCCGGACTATAGTGGAATCCGACCCAAGCTCGTCGGACCGGAAGGCGGGTTTGCGGATTTCGTGCTCGCCAACCCGAGCTCGCAACCGGGCTGCATGCATCTGATTGGCATCGAATCTCCAGGGCTTACGGCCGCCCTTGCCATTGGCGCGCGTGTGGCCAAGTTGATCGGCTAAGGGGCTTGCACGCCTGGCAACGGGTATGCATAACCCGGGCCCGACAAGGAGTGCCATGAGCCATCGACTCTTGATCATCGGCAGCGGACCTGCCGCCCATACTGCAGCGATTTACGCCGCGCGTGCCGAGCTGAAGCCCGTCTTGTTCGAGGGCTTCATGGCGGGCGGGGTAGCCGCCGGCGGCCAGCTGACGACCACGACGGACGTGGAAAACTTTCCGGGGTTCCCCGAGGGGATCATGGGCCCGGAGCTCATGGAGCGTCTTCGCGCGCAGTCCGAGAGGTTCGGCACGACAATCTATACCGAGACAGTCAACGAGATCGATCTCTCGAGCCGCCCCTTCCGCTTCAAGGCCGACGCGCAGGAGGGGTCGGCGGAGGCGGTGATCATCGCGACCGGCGCCACCGCAAAGCGACTCGACATCCCGGGCGCCAACGACGGCGAGCTCTGGCAGCGCGGTATCTCGGCCTGCGCGGTTTGCGACGGCGCCCTCCCCGCATTTCGCAATCAGACGCTCGTCGTAATTGGTGGCGGCGACTCCGCGGTAGAAGAAGCATCGTTCCTGACCAAGTACGGCTCCAAGGTGTACATCGTCCACCGCCGCGACGAGCTCCGCGCCTCGAAGATCATGCAGCACCGGGCGCTGAACAACCCGAAAATCGAGATGCTCTGGTCGCACGTCGTGACCGAAGCCAAAGGCAAGGATTTCCTCGAGGCCGTTCGCGTCAAAGACCTGAAGACCGACCAAGAGCGCGACTTGCCGGCGGCAGGCTTGTTCTTCGCGATCGGCCACACGCCCAATACGGCGTTTCTCGGCGGCCAAATCGACACGGACGAGCAGGGCTACATCGTCACGAAGCCCGACTCGACTCAGACGAACATTCCCGGCGTCTTCGCTGCGGGCGACGTGCAAGACAAGAAGTGGCGCCAGGCGATCACCGCCGCGGGCACCGGCTGCATGGCCGCGCTCGAAGCCGAGCACTTCCTGGCGATCTAGCAGCCCCCATCGGTTGCGCAGTCACCCTACTGCGAACCCCGTTCACCTTGCGACGTCAAAGGTATGAAGAACGACGGCGTCGTTCGCTGATCCTCAGGAATCCAAGCCGGCGCCCGTACCGGCGCCGTTGCCATTGCGACGCTCGCGCCGCTGCTTCTTTTTGAGCACGGCCTGCGCTCGGCGCTCCTTCTTTTTCGCCGAAGGCTTGCGGCCCGGGTGTGCCGCTTGCTCGCCGTGGTGTTCGTCGAACGTACCTGGCTGCTCGCCGAGCTCGAAGAAGGCGACCTCGCGCTTGGCACGCTCCCCGAGGCGCAGCGGCACGACGGCCGCACCGACTCCGGCGCCTACGTAGACGGCGCCCTT
>CP070650.1:2641528-2653471 GCA_020354595.1 Myxococcales bacterium | reverse complement strand
TCGGAATCCAGGGTCTTTCCGTGGCGTCCGCCTCGTACCTCAGCGCTCTCGAGTACGCGCGGGAGCGCAAGCAGGGCGCTAGCGTCAAGCAGTTCAAGGACGCCAACGCGCCTCGTGTTCCGATCCTCGAACACCCCAACATCCGCCGAGATCTCTTGGCGATGAAAGCGCGCGTCGAAGGCATTCGGGCGCTGGTCATGAAGCTCTCGAACCACGGTGATCGGCTTGCGGCTACGCAGGGCAAAGACGACGAGTCCGAGGCGTACCACAAGGGGCAGGTCGATCTACTGACCCCGCTCGTGAAGGCGTACGGCACCGACGCCGCATTCGAGGTCTCGAGCAGCGCGATCCAAGTGCACGGTGGCCATGGCTACCTCAAAGACCACCCGGTCGAGCAGTACTGCCGCGACGCCAAGATCTTCCAGATCTACGAGGGCACCAACTTCATCCAGTCGATGGACTTGGTCAGCCGCAAGCTTGGTCAGGCCGGCGGGGCCAACACCCAGGCCTTCCTGAAGGACATCCAGAGCTTCATCATGGAGAACAAGGACACGCCGGAGCTGCAGGAGGCCATCAGGCACTTGCAGGCCGCGCACGAGGCGGTGGCTGCATCGGTGATGCAGTTCATCAGTTGGTTCAAGGGCGGCAAGATCGAGCACATCCCTCTCGCCGCAGAGGAGTTCCTCACGATCATGAGCGAGCTCGCGGTGGGGTGGTTGCTTCTCGACCAAGCGGCGATCGCTCTACGGAAGCTGCCGGAGACCTCCGAGACGCACCCGGACCACGCGTTCTATACCGGCAAGAAGTTTGCCGCGAAGTACTTCGCGAACAACGCGTTGGCGACGTTGCCCGCTCGCGTGCAGCGCCTGAGCGCGATCGACACGCTGCCGGTCGAGATCCCGGACGAGGCGTTCGCTACGGTCTAGCTACGGTCCGGCTACGTCTTGGCCTGGCAGTCGGAGCACACGCCGTAGAGCTCGAGCTTGTGGCGCACGAGGGTGAAGCCGTGCTTCGCCGCGACCGCATGCTGGAGCGCCTCGATAGCGTCATCCTCGAACTCGATGATCTTCTCGCATTCGACACAGATCAAATGGTCGTGGTGCTCGTCTTCCCACGCCACCTCGTAGCGCGAAACCCCGTCGCCGAAGTGCCTCTCGAACGCGAGCCCGCACTCTTTGAGGAGCTTCAGGGTGCGGTACACCGTCGCGTAGCCGATGCGGGGCTCTTCCACGCGCACCTTGTCGAGGAGGTCCTCGATGGAGAGGTGTCCGTCGCTCGCGAAGAACATCTCGGTCACTACGCGCCTCTGCTCGGTCGAGCGAAGCCCGTGGCGTGACATGTAATCGTTCAAGCGAGCGCGTAGCTGCTCGACGTCGTGTTCGGCGGTGGCTCCCATGGGGATGAGGCCTCTATACCCCACCCGTTCCTAAGGTAACATCTCGAATTTGTCCATCCCTGCTGAGAGCGAAGAGACGCGATTGCGGCGATTTGGTTGGGCGATTCGGCTTACACCGATGCTCGTCGCCATCATTCTCGCCGCGCTGTGGATGGCGGGCGCGCCCGCCGAGATTCCCGATCTGCGGTTGAGCGCACCGGTCGTTGCGCGTCCGGGAAGCACGATCGGTTTGAGAGCGTGGCAAGTCGATCGAGACCGCGACGGCTACACGGTGATCCTCGCACCCGACGTGACGGTCGAGCTCCGAAACGAGGCTGACATGGTGGTCATGCGCACCAAGCTCTCCGCGTCTCGTGCGCAGGGCGCGGAGGGACGGCTCGCGATCCTACCGGAGCTCGACGGCGAGCATTCGCTCACGGCCCGCGCGATCATCGACCGTCGCGAGGTCACGGTTTCCCGCGCGCTCCACGTGCGCGACGGAATCGACTCGCGCTTGCCGGCAGGACGTGCCGTCAACGCGTTTCAAGTCTATGAGCTCGAGCCCCTTCGGGTGTTCGATCGGACACGCGCGCCCGTGACGCTCGATCCCCGGGTCGAAGAAGGTGCCTGCGTTCCAGACCTTCGCTGCACGCTGGTGGTCTGGGTCGGCGAATGGCAGGGCCGGCTCCGGTTGCGATCGCGGGCGGGCGCGCGTTTCGAACGGGACACCGCCCGCGTCTCCGCGGGCTTCGCTCGACTACCGCTGGTCGTCGTCGGTCAAGAAGGTCGCGTGTCGGTCGAGGCTGTGGGCGATGACGGCGGCGTGCTCGCCTCCCGTGAGGTGCGTCTTCCAATCGTCCCAGGAGGGCTCGTCGCGCGCGCATCCGTCGAGGATGGGCAATTGCGCCTCGCATGGGAGTCCCTGGCCGGACGGATTCCGGTCTTGGTCGATGTCTTCGATGGTCACCGATGGGTCGACGCGCGGTCGCTCGGGCCGGGAGACGCTTCGGTCGAGGCGCCGCCGCCCGGTGTCTTCCGGCTGCAGGTTCGGGCTGACCTCTTCTCCGACAACACGGCGGGCGTCACGTACGTCGCCGTCGGTTCTGAGAAGTCCGAGGCGGTTCGTGCCGCCGCCGACGCTGTGCTCGCGAAGGCCGCCAAGGAAGGCTTGGATCCGCTGGCCATGGCCGTCCTCGAGGGATCGTTTTCTGGAGATGCCGGTGACGCCCTCCGGGCCATGTTCGCGATTCCCGCCTTCGACGTGGTCGCAGTCGGCCCGGGTGTGAGCGCTCGCATCGGCGTCGACGAGGGACTCGCCCGCGAGCAAGACCTTCGGCGGTGGCAGGCCGCCGGCTTGATCTTGTTGCTTGGTTTCGTCGTCAGCATGGTCTTGCTCCGGGTCGAGCTCGTCGCGCAGGCACGCGCCCGTCAGCTTCTGCGCGACCTGAGCGACGACGTATCGCCGCCACCGCGCCGACCGGCTTTCGGGCGCGGCCTTTGGGCGTTCGTGCTCCTGGTGTTCGTGCTGATGGCGGTGCTCGCGCTCTCTAAACGTTGGTTTTGACTCTCGTTTGCGCGCCTCCCCGGGGCGACCTAGATTGCAGCCGTGTTCGATTCGGTCCTGAAAAAGATGTTTGGCACCAAGCACGCGCGCGAGGTCAAGCGCATGCAGCCCATGGTGTCCGCGATCTCGGCGCTCGAACCCGAGATGCAGAAGCTCTCCGATGCGCAGCTCCGCGGCAAAACCGCGGAGTTCCGGCAGCAGCTCGACAACGGCGCGTCCCTCGATGATCTGTTGATCCCTGCATATGCAGTCGCGCGCGAGGCCGGCAAGCGCGTCCTCGGAATGCGCCATTACGACGTCCAGCTCGTCGGAGGGATCGTCCTTCATCAAGGCAAGATCGCCGAGATGAAGACCGGTGAGGGTAAGACGCTCGTTGCCACACTGCCGTGCTACCTGAATGGGATCGAGGGTAAGGGCGTGCACGTCGTTACGGTCAACGACTACCTCGCCAAGCGCGACGCCGAATGGATGGGTAAGCTCTACAGCTTCCTCGGTTTGAGCACGGGCGTCGTCGTCCCCGGGCAGAGCAACCCGGTCAAGAAGCGCGCGTACGCATGCGACGTCACCTACGGCCAAAACAACGAGTTCGGCTTCGACTACATGCGCGACAACATGAAGTTCAGCATCTACGACTACGTGCAGCGTGATCTGAACTACGCAATCGTCGACGAGGTCGACTCGATTCTAGTCGATGAGGCGCGCACTCCGCTCATCATCAGCGGGCCTGGCGAGACCGCGAGCGGCAAGTACGAGCAGATCAACGAGATCATCCCGCGGCTGCGCATCGACGAGCACTACGACCTCGACGAGAAGAACCGAAGCGTCACCCTCACCGAAGAAGGCATGGAGCGCGCGCAAGAGCTTCTCGCCGGCCGCGGCCTCCTCGGCGGAGCGGGCGCAAACCTCTACGACCCGGTCAACCTCGAGACGCTTCACATCCTGCAGCAGTGTCTACGCGCGCATGCCCTCTACCACCGCGACCAGCACTACATGGTGTCCGAGGACGGCAAGGTGATGATCATCGACGAGTTTACCGGTCGCGTGCTTCCGGGCCGCCGCTGGTCGGACGGCCTTCACCAGGCGGTCGAGGCGAAAGAGCGCGTCGCGATTCAAAGCGAGAACCTCACGCTCGCGACGATTTCCTTCCAGAACCTCTTCCGGCTCTACCGCAAGCTTTCCGGCATGACCGGCACAGCCGATACAGAGGCAGCCGAGTTTCACGACATCTACAAGCTCGACGTCGTCGTGATCCCGACCAACAAGCCGATCACACGCGACGACGCCGAGGACCTGATCTACAAGACCGAGCGCGAGAAGTTCAAAGCGATCTGCGAGGAGATCGAGCAGTCCCACAGGGCCGGGCAGCCGGTCCTCGTCGGCACGACCAGCGTGGAGAAATCCGACGCAGTGGCGCACTTCCTCAACCGTCGCGACATTCCCCACAACGTCCTCAACGCGAAGCAGCACGAGCGCGAGGCATACGTCGTTGCGCAGGCAGGCACACCCGGTGCCGTTACCGTCGCAACCAACATGGCCGGCCGCGGCACGGACATCGTGCTTGGCGGCAACCCCGAGATGATCGCGCGCATGGAAGTGCTCGAAAACGCACCCGAAGAAGTGCTCTCCAACCCAGAGGCTCGAGACGCGGCCGTCGCCAAAGCCACCGATCACTTCATCGCAAAGTGCAAAGAGGATGCGAAGCACGTGAAGGACGCGGGTGGGCTTCGCATCATCGGCACCGAGCGCCACGAGTCGCGACGCATCGACAACCAGCTTCGCGGTCGCTCGGGCCGTCAGGGCGATCCCGGCGCGTCGCGCTTTTTCCTCTCACTCGAGGACGACCTCATGCGGATCTTCGCGGGCGAGCGCGTCCAGGCCATGATGGACCGGCTCGGGATGGAGGAAGACGTTCCGATCGAGCACCGCTGGGTCACGAGAGCCGTCGAGAATGCGCAGAAGAAGGTCGAGGAGCGCAACTTCGACATTCGAAAGCACTTGCTCGAGTACGACGACGTCATGAACCAGCAACGCAAGAGCATGTACGCGTTGCGCAAGCAGGTTCTTCGAGGCGAGTACCGGACCGTGCCGACCGATGACGAGCGCAAGGCCGGCGTCGAGCCTCAGCCGTTCGTCGACGAGGTCGACACCGAGCTGGTTTCGCGCGTCACCCAGGTCCTGGAGAACATGGTGAAGTTCCACTCGTATCCGTTGCCGGACGCGGGTCTCACCCAAGAGGAACTGCCCGCGCACCGAAAGCGCGCGCTCGAGTCCGACCTCTCGTCGCTGACCGACGTTCGCGTCGAGCAGCTCGAGAAAGACATCTACCTGTGGTTCGGCTGCGTCGTTCCCCTGGACCAGTTCCGCAAAGACCCGGTCGGGGCGTACAAGCATCTCGAGGAAGCGGTCGGCATGTCGCTCTCCGAGCAAAAGGAGCGCCTGCTCGACCTCGTCGACGAGATCGTCGTCACGATGACCGAGCACGCGTGCCCGCCTGGCAAGCACTACGAGGACTGGGACCTCGACGGGCTCGAGCGCGCCTACAAGGAGCAGTTCGCGATCCAAGCGACTGGCATTCGCGAAATCACCGACCGCCAAGAGCTCCTAGCGAAACTCTACGGTGACGCCGAGGCGGTGCTGATCCGCAAGGAAGAGGAGTTCGGCACGGAGAACTTCCTCCGGTTGTTCCGCGACCTCTACCTCCAGGAGATCGACAAGCAGTGGATGGACCACCTGCAGTCGATGGACCATCTCCGCGACGGCATCGGTTTGCGCGGCTACGGGCAGCGCGATCCCAAGAAAGAATACAAGCGCGAGGGCTTCGACATGTACCTGGAGATGGTGCAGAGCGTGAAGTCGTCCGTGACCGTCTCGATGTTCACGGTCGAGCGAGCAGGCGAGGAAGAGCTTCAACGCCTCGAGGAGCAGCGCCGCCAGGCGACGGAGCAGCGCCAACGACAGATCCGCGCAACACATCTGGACGAGGGCGGACCCGAGGGCGCCCGTCCACAGCAGGCGGGCCCGAGTCGGCGGCAAAGACGCGCTGCCGCCGCACGAGGCCGTCGAGCGGGTGGCGCCGGCGCTCCGGCGCCCCCACCGCAGGCTCCTGCCGCGCAGGCGACGGTGAAGCGCGAGCGTCCGAAGCTCGGTCGGAACGACCCGTGCTATTGCGGCAGCGGCAAGAAATACAAGAACTGCCACTACCGAGAAGACCAAGCGGCAGCCTCGCCGCAGTAACGCCCATCTGGTAATAGGCACGCTATGAGCGGACGGGTGAAGGGGTTTCGCTTCGCTGGCGTGCACGGCGGAATCAAGGTGGACGAAGCGTTGGACATGGGGTTGATCGTCGCTGACCAGCCCGCCACTGCATCCGGCGTCTTCACCAAGAACCGGGTCCGCGCGGCGCCGGTCGTGATCAGCGAGCGTCGTCTGCGAACCGGGTTCTGCCAAGCCGTGTTGGTCAATAGCGGCAACGCGAACGCCTGCACGGGCAAGCAAGGGAGGCGAGCTGCCATGGCGTTGAGCCGAGCGACGGCTTCAGCTCTTCGGGTGCCGCAGAAGCTCGTCGTTCCAGCGTCCACCGGAGTGATCGGCGTTCAGCTCCCGGAGAAAAGGATGAAGGCCTCGATTCCCGCCCTGGTCGACGACCTCTCCGAGGCCGGCGCGACGCGCTTTGCGCGCGCGATCATGACGACCGACCGAGGACCCAAGGTTGCGCAGGCCGAGGTCAAAGTCGGCCGGACTACCTGCCGGGTGCTTGGCATCGCGAAGGGCGCCGGCATGATCCACCCCAACATGGCGACGACGCTCGCCTTCGTCACGACCGACGCCTCAATCCACCGAGCAACCCTCGATCGGCTCCTGCGCCGTGCCGCCGAGGAGACCCTCAACCGAGCCACCGTCGACGGCGACACCAGCACGAACGATTCGCTTTACGTGCTCGCATCCGGCGCCGCGACGGGTCGGCCGCTGGTCGAAAAGAGCGCCGCCGGTCGACGCTTTGCTGCCGCGCTGAACGAGGTCCTGGAGTCACTCGCCAAGAAGATCGTCGCCGACGGGGAGGGCGCGGAGCACCTGGTGCGTATCGAGGTGCAGGGCGCCCGAACCGATGCCGATGCCGTTCAAATCGCACGCACGATTGCCGGGTCCCAGCTCGTGAAGACCGCGCTCCATGGTTGCGACCCCAACTGGGGTCGGATCCTCGCCGCGGCGGGCCGGTCCGGGGCACGTTTCAATCCTGATCACGTCTCGATGAAGATCGGCGACGTGTCGATCTTCGAGCGCGGAACCCCCGTGATGACGCCGAAAACCGAAGCCAGAGCCGCCGCGACGATGAAGCGTTCGGAATACCAAATCACGATGACCCTCGGGCGCGGGCGCGGCATTGGTCATTACTGGACCTGCGACCTCGGTCACGAGTACGTTCGGATCAACGCCGACTACCGGACGTGATCCAAACCATGCCGCGCAAATCGATCCTTCTTTGTGCCGCGCTGCTCGCGCTTCACGCGACAGCCGGCGCCGACCAGAACAACGGTGCCCCTCCAACCGAAGGGCAGGCAGTGCCCGCCAAGCCGAAGCCGCTCTGCACCGGCAGTGAGAAGCTCGAGCAAGTCGCGCAGCTGCTCGCGGACCAGCAGCACATCCCGCCGTCTTCGGAGCTGATTCAGACCGCTCGCGAGCAAGGCGTCGACGCTAACCCCGTGTACGCGAAGTTCGGCGTCACCGGTGAGGTGGCAAGCTTCAAAGCCTGGGTCGAGGACCTCCTCGAGACCGCCGACGCGCCGCTGATCTGCGGGCGTGCGCGCTCGGGGGAGCGCGTCGTCCTCGTCGCTGCCGTGCGCGCCGGGACGATCAACCTCGTTGGCAAGAACCGCCTTCACGCCGAGGTCATCGAAGATTTTCGCGACCCGTACCTGATGGTTCGGGATGCCTCGGGCGCATCACGGCGGATCGCGGTCGGCGAAGAAGCTTATGGGTCGACGATTAACCTTCCGAACGAGTGGGGGCGCCCGCTGTTCGTACAGCTCGTGGCGACCGGCCCGAACGGGCCCCGTCCGGTGGCCGAGCGTTGGGTCGGCAAGATCCCGCAGCACGAACCGGTGCGCGGCGGCTCGCAATCCCCCGAAGCCTGGTTGATGCAGCTTCGGCGCGCCGCGGGAGCGCGCACGGTGCGCAACAATCGCCTGCTCAGCAAAGAGGCGACCAGTCACGCCCAGAACGTCTGCGATTCCGGCAAGCTCGGTCACGAGCTGGACCCTTACGGCGATCCCGAGGCGCGCTTGCTGAAGCGAGGCATCCAGGCGCGGGTCGTCGGCGAAGCGGTGGCGCGGGCGCGGACGATGCGCGAGGCCCTTCACGCCATCGAGGACAGCCCGAGCCATCGCATGACGGTCACGGACCCGCGCTTCACCGATGCGGGCTTCGGCGAGGCCAAAGACGACAAAGGACGCACCTGTGCAGTCGTCCTACTCGCGTCCTGGCCGCGAAAAGCCCCGTGACGTCTTCTGGTAGATCGCGACGAACACCTGGGCCAGCGCCAACCCTGCCACGATCGTCCCGACCATTCCGGTGAGCAACGTCGCGATGGTCGGCCCTTGGATAGTGGGCTGCACGCCGGGCACGGGCCAGACCTCGCTCGCGATCATGAGGCTGATGTGAACCGCGTAGAGAACCAGAAGCGCGACCGCCCACACGTGCGAACCGCCACGCGTGCTGCTCTCCATGAAGGCCATCAGCGACAGCAGCGCCAGGAGGCTGAAGGTCATGTGTGTGGTTGCCGGCGCCCAGGACTGCCAATGCCCCTCCAACATGACGAGGCTTTCGTGGCCGCCGGATACGACGAACCAAGCGATGAGGGCAACCACGCCGAGAGCCACTGCGAACCGGGCGAACCTGGCGCCTCGGTAATAGGCGCGAAACAACAGGCTGCCGCTCAGGAGAATCGTCGCGCCCGCCAAGATGATGCTCTCCGGTTCGAGACCGTGAACAGTCTGTTGCCAGAGCGCGACGCTCGTAGCCGTCGCGCCCGCGAGCGCGAGGGAGATCGCGCGCGCCCGATAGGACGACGGCGTCAGCGCCAAGGTCGCCATCATGACGAGGAGCGCCGCGGAAACGAATGTCAGCGGATGCGCGCCGCCGGCGAGTAGCGCGGCGACGACGCCGATCGCGCAGAGACTCACGGTCACGACGCGAAGCGTCTTCTCACCCGGGCTCGACGGTCGCATTTGCTCACGCAGCAGGTCCGACGCGAGAATCGGTGGGCCGGCGGGCACAGGCACGTTCGGTAAGCTGGTGTCCCGCTCCGGCATCGAGAGCCGTGCTTCCTCGGCTTGCGGCTCGGCGGTCGCTTCGACGAGCTCGCTCTGCGACGCGGTTCCGTCCTTGCGCCGGTGAAGCGGCAGCACCGGCGCTGGCTCGCTCTGCTCTCGCTCCCGGATCGTCGTGCGACTGAGCCCCGTGTCGGGCGGCTCGGGCTCTTCCGGCTCGGAGAGAGGCACCACCGCGACGGCGCGCGCCGAGGTGCCCGTCGCGGTCGGCGGTGGAAACGCGCCGGTGACCCGATCGGTCGCCGTCTGCACGCCGCTCGGGTTCGGCTGGCGCGCGATCGGGACGACGGGCTTGGCCCCCGGCACGGGCTCGCCGCAGGTACCGCAGAATGCGTCCGTCCTCACCACCTTCGCGTTGCAGCTCTTGCACGTTGGCATCTGGCCCGGCCACCCCGGTGCTCAGATCATACGCACGACCCCTGGCCCACTTCAACCGGCATAGTAGGGAAATGTATGCCCGTCAGCGCTCGAGCCGACAGGTTGAGCCCGACCGCGACATCGCGTGCAGAGCCATGACAGAAATGTCCTACTGAGAGCGCTGGCAGTGAAGAAAACCCTGGTTTTTGCCCCTCTGACAGGTTGGCACCGGGTTTGCAACGTACCGAGTCGCTTGCTTAAGACCCACGCCGTGCACTTTCCAGCTTGCCCGGCATCCGCGCGGCGATGGGTCGTCCTTAACTCCGTAAACTCAGGAAATATTTCTTAACTTATTTACCTAGCTTACTACTGTAGCATCGATTCTTTCGTTTGAAATGGGCCGCCTTCGGGTGGCCCATTTTGCTTTTTCAAAACGCCCCTGCCCCTTCCCGAAAAAAAACGGCCCACCGGATGAGGGTGGGCCGTACCTAGGGACTTTCAGGAGAGGGGAGGATAAGTGGGGACCCCCCGTTCGGGTGGGGTGCCGGGGGATGGACCCAGCTAGTCAGTCGCAAGACTGAAGGGCGTCTTTCGCCCAAAGTTTCTGTTTTTTGAGCTGGTGCAGCTCGAGCTCTTCACTCGGGGTGAGACTGAGACGACTATCGAGGGCCTCGACGCGTGCCGCTAACTCGGCGTGCTTCTTTTCGAGGTGCTCACGGGTGCGATCTTGGGGAATCGTTCGAGCGTGCTGCTTGGTCATGTCACCTCCCTGGGTGGGACGGGGTTTGAAAGCCAAGCCAACACCGGGGCGCCAAGCGCCTCTCGCTACATCCTAGGATTCCAAGCCGAAATGATCAATCCCACTTTGGGGGGATTGTGGTCGCCTTGTGTGCCCACAAGCAGGGTGAATACTACGCCCTCGGGAGCGTTCTACACTTTGATGACCTTGCGAGTTGGGGCGATCGGTCTGTGTTTCGCAGCGGTTTCGTTCGTGGGGGGCGCTGCCGCCCAGGGGGGCGAGGCCCTCGATGCCGCCGCGATCGTGACCTTGGTACAGACCTTTTACGATCAGACCAAAACCCTGCAGGCTGAGTTTCAGCAGACGCGCTATACGCGCCTCTACGATCGGTACGATCGGGCGAACGGAAAGGTCGTCTTCAAGAAGCCTGGGAAGATGCGCTGGGACTACGCGCAACCGAACGGGCAAGTATTCGTCAGCAATGGCAAGCAGCTCCTGATCTACCAGCCGCCCGAGGAAGGCGAGAAGCGCGGGCAGCTCATCGAGCGCGCTCTCGACGAAGACCAGCTGCCCTCGGCGTTCGCGTTCTTGACCGGCGGCGGTGACCTCGACGAAGACTTCGAGGTCCGGCTGCTCGAGCACGACAACGACAAGTTCAAAGATGGACACGTCCTGCAGCTCATCCCGCGAAAGTCCACGCCCAACTACGAGCAACTCGTGTTTTACGTCCGCACGCTCAACAACGACGGAAAGCGCGCCGGCATCGTGCAACGCGTTCTGATCATCGACGCCGCGGGCAATCGGAACCGATTCGATTTCTCGAAGATGAAGTTCAACCGCGAAGTGTCTGACAAGAAGTTCAACTACCGTCCGCCCAAAGGAACCGAGCGCGTCACACCGTGAGCTCGGTGTGTCGTGCTACGAGCTCGTCGATCGCACGGCCCAACGCGTCAGGGGCGTGTGGCGGGACGAGGCGGTGTCGGCTGCTCGGGCGGATGTGATCGGCAATGGCTCCGGCCCGGGTGGCGATGATTGGAAGCGAGCGTGATCGTGCTTCGAAGATCACCGTTGGAAGACCGTCAGCCGCGCGAGAGGGGACGACTAGCGCATCGCAAGCCTGAAGAAGGGCTTCCTTGCGGTCGCCTCGGACCCAGCCTTCGAAGGTTGCGTCGACGCCGAGCTCGCTTGCGAGGGCGGCGAGCTCCTCTCGCTCCGGGCCGTCTCCCGCAATGCGTACGTGAACCCGAGAGTCACACGCGGCGGCGGCGCGTAGCAGCTGATCGACGCCTTTCACGGGCACGAGGCGTCCGAGGAACAGTAGCGTGAAGCCGTCGATGCCCAGCTTTCGCCGGAGCTCGCTGCGCGTTTGCGCCGGCGCGTTGGGAATCTCGATCGGCATCGGGCCGACGTGGGACACGACCGCGTCCGAGTCGAGCGCCGCAGTCCGGAAGAAGTCGTCCCGATGCGACGCGCCGAGAAACCACATCGACGTGGCTCCCGAGGCGATGCGGCGCGCGATGCGGCGACCCCCGGGCGCGTTGGAAAGCCAACGAACGTCTGTCGCATGGCAGATGCACAGATG
>CP070650.1:2630488-2641428 GCA_020354595.1 Myxococcales bacterium | reverse complement strand
CAGCTCGGAGCTCGTGGAACCGAGCGGCGCGGAGCCCCTGGTCCGTCGCTGTCGCGCCGAAGGGGGCATCTCAGAGCCTCAGGTTGTGTACGCTGCTGACGTTTGCGATTTGGCGAAGCTCGTCGAGAGCATCGTCCTCGACTGCAGAGTCGACGTTGTAGAGCGCCAACGCTTGGCCGCTCTCTTCGTCGAGCCCAACCTGCATTCGCGACACGTTGATGCCGCGGTTGCCGAGCAGGGTGCCGACCGAGCCGATGACGCCCGGGCGGTCGAGGTTGCGCATCATGATGACCGAACCCTCGAGCACGGCGTCGAGCTCGTACCCGTCGAGCGCCACGAGCCGCGGCTCGCCGTTGCGGCCGGGAATGCCGGTCGCCGAGTGCGTTCCCTTCTCGCCGGTCACGGTCACGCGAACCGAGGACGCGTACACGTCGCTCGCCTCCTTGACCTCGGCGAGTCGAATGCCGCGCTCCTGCGCTTCGTACGGCGCGCTGATCGGGTTGACCGGCTCTTCGAGGTGATGCTCGAGGAAGCCAGCCAACGCCGCGCGCGCGATGGGGGTCACGCCCAGCTCGCCGGCTTCACCGGTGCAGGTGACGCGCAGCTCGCGAACGTCGACGGGGTCGAGCTGGCCGACGAGGCTGCCGAGGCCCTTGGCGACCTCGAGGTAGGGCTCGAGCCGCTCGGCAATCTCGGGCGGAAGCGCCGGGACGTTGACCGCGTTCTTCACGATGCCGAGCTGAAGGTAGCCGACGGCCTGCTCGGCGATCTCGACTGCGACGCGTTCCTGCGCCTCCGAGGTCGAAGCTCCGAGGTGCGGGGTGCAGAGCACGTTATCGAGCCCTAGAAGCGGGTGATCTGGGTCGATCGGCTCCTCGCCGAACACATCGAGGGCAGCACCGGCGATCTTGCCCTCCTGGATGGCCCGGACGAGCGCCTCTTCGTCCACGATTCCACCCCGAGCGGCGTTCACGATCAACGCATCGTCCTTCATCTTGTCGAAGGCCGCGTCGCTGATCATGCTCTTGGTCTCGGGCGTGAGAGGCGCGTGAATCGTCAGGAAGTCCGCGCGCTCCAGGAGCTCGTCGAGCTCCACCAGCTCGATGCCGAGCTCGGCTGCGCGGTCGCTGCTCATCACGGGATCGACGCCGATGACTTTCATCTTCAGACCCTGCGCGCGGTCCGCCACGATGCGGCCGATGTTGCCGAGGCCGATGATACCGAGTGTCTTGTAAGCGATTTCGCGACCCTGGAACTTGCTCTTCTGCCACTTGCCGCTCCGCATCGAGCCAACGGCTTGGGGGATCTTTCTCGCCAGCGACGCCAGGAGCGCCAACGCGTGCTCGGCGGTCGTGACCGAGTTCCCGGTCGGGGTGTTCATCACGACGATGCCGCGACGGCTCGCCGCGGGGATGTCGACGTTGTCGACGCCGATGCCCGCCCGTCCGATCACGCGCAACTTGTCCGCCGCCTCGATGACGCGCGGCGTGACCTGGGTGCCCGAGCGAATGATGAGAGCGTCGAAGTCTCCGATGACGCTGCAGAGCTCGTCTTCGCTCATGCCGGGCCGAAACTCGAGCTCGACATCCGGGGCCTCGCGCAGGACATCGAGGCCTGCCTCCGAGAGCTTGTCAGAGACCAGGACGCGTACGTTGGACATGGCTACTCCTATGGAATTCGGCCAGAAAAGCCGGGCGAGAGCTAGCAGCAGCCCCTAGGGGGGTCAAGGAGGGACGGCCAGGGCGTCAGGTCCAGTGGACGGCGCCTAGCGCCAGGAGCATTGCGGCGACCCGATATCCTCGTTGCGGGTCGGTGTTGTCTGGCTGCTCGGTGACGAATTGGGCCACTTCCTCGATCGTGTGCGGCGTCTTGCAAAGCACGAGCGCGGCCCGAACGTCGTCGGGGAGGGCGGCCGTCGCGATCGCGGTGTCGATCCGATCGGCTTGAGCGACCTCGTCCTGTCCCCGCTCGAGGATGAGCTTGCTCTCGAAGCCGGCCGCGATGCGCCGCTGAATGCCTCGGTCGAGGATTTCCCAGGCATCGAGCCGCAGCGGGAAGCCGCTGCTCGGCGGGTCGACGCCTTCATAGAAGGTCGCGGTGCCGGACGACCAGGTGAAGAGGTCGAGCAGCTTCTCACGGACCTGCTCGGCGATGTGCTGGAAGAGCTCCAAAGGCTCGACGAGACCGAGGGCGACGAGCGTGTCGCCGAGCTTGCCCTCGAACCGCGGCATGACCGCAAGAGCCATGTCGAGCTCGCTCCGATTGATCACGCGTCGTTTGACCAGATATTCGCCGAGCAGCTCGCCGGCGAGGTTGCTCGTGACGAAGGCGGGCACGCCTTGCTTGGTGTAGACCTCTTTTCGAACGCCGCCTTGCTCGCAAAGCCACAGGCCCGTGCGGCGCGTGACCAGCGTTCTTGCCAAGGCCACCACGAAGCCGCCGTCTTCGAAATCCATGCTGCGATCGGCCGCGGTGGCCGACTCCACGCGGGTGGTGGTCGGCGTCATGCGCGACGCGGGAATGTGACGGTAAAGATCTTGAATCGACGAGAGTGGTTGGAAGTCGCCACCCGCTATGCTGATCCGATCGCCTCCGTCGACCTGTCCAGTGGCGACCGCTTCGACGACCTTCGCATACGCCAACGGACCGACCGTTGCGCCGTTGGGTTTTCGAATCTTGTATTCCAGGGGCGTGACGTTCGTCGTGCTCGGATGCTCGTCGGCGAGGAGCAGCGGCGTCGGCGGCATCGTCGCCTTCGGCACGGTGTCCGCAGAGGTCTTGCGGGTTCGCGCCTCCGTTGCGATCGACGCGACTATCTTCGCGAGCTCGGCGCGCAGCACTTCTTCGGGCCGGCTCTGCCAGGGCTCGAGCGCTGCCCAGAACGCGCGTGCCGTCGGGGGCCTGTCCTCCGGGTTGGCGGACAGGGCGCTCAAGATGACCGAGCCGAGACCTTCGGGAAGCTGCGGAAGGAACTCGACGAAAGGATGGACCTCCGCGTCGCGAATGGCGAGCAACACCGCGAGCTCGCTGCCACCCGCGAACAGGGGGCGTCGCATGAAGAGCTCCGCTGCGATGACGCCGGCCGAAAACAGGTCGGCCCGAAGGTCCACATCTCCGCCGGAAACCTGCTCCGGGGCGAGGTAGCCGAGCTTGCCGTTTGCACGGGCGGCGGTGTCGGCTTCGAACGCATTCACGTTGGCCGCTCGCGCGATTCCGAAGTCCGCGATCTTCACGTCGCCGTGAATCGAGATCAGAACATTGGACGGGCTGATGTCCCGATGAACGATTCCGAGTGCGCCCCCGTTGGGACCCTTGGCACTGTGAACCGCATCGAGCCCACACAGGACCTGTCGCACGAGATACACCACGAGGTCGTGTTCGAGTCGCTTGCTCTCGAGTGTCAGCCGTCGGTTGAGGCGCCACAGATCGCAGCCCGGCACGTATTCCAGCGTCAGGTACGGCTGGCCTCCGATCTCACCATGCCCCAGAACGTGGACCACGTTCGGGTGTGTGACCTGACTCGCGAGTCGCGCCTCTTCGGCGAACATCTCCTGAGCGTTGGTTTCTTCCGCGATGTGAGGGAGCATCCGCTTCAGCACGACCACGCGCGGCTCTCCCACCGCCCGCGGCTCGAGCGCACGAAACACTTCCGCCATGCCTCCGACTGCAATACGGTCGACCAGCGTGTACTCGCCCAACGGAGTGTTCGGCGGCGGAGCCGGCGGTGGTGACGACGGTCTTGGCACACCTGGATTGTAACGGTACCAACGGAAAATATCGATATCAGGGCAAAGAAGTTCACAACAATTCGGAGAATTCATGGCTGACCAGGATTCAAGAGCCGGAGAGCGGTATGCCACCGCACAAATCCTCGACTACACGGCCCGGACGCATCATCCGGCCGACCCTGCGCTTGAGCGCGCCTTCGAAGCACCGGCCAGGCACGGGATGCCGGAGATTCAGCTCGGGCCTGCGGAGGGAAGGCTGCTCGAGCTGCTCCTGAGGCTGGTCAACGCCCACAAAGTGGTCGAGATCGGAACGCTCGCCGGGTATTCGGCGCTCTGGATGGCGCGCGCGCTTCCGCCCGGGGGCCACCTTTGGACGATCGAGTCCGATCCCACACACGCGGGGGTCGCCGCCGAGGTGATCGGCGAAGCAGGGCTCGGCGACCGCGTCAGCATCATTAGAGGAGACGCGGCCGAAGTTCTTCCAAAGCTCAGTGATTCTGGGCCGTTTTGCGCCGTTTTCGTCGACGCCGACAAGGCCAGGTACGACGCGTACGGTCGCTGGGCCACAGAGAACCTGCGAACGGGTGGTTTGCTGATCGGCGACAACGCCTACCTCTTCGGCCGGCTCCTCGATGATGTCGTCGAGGCCGCGGCGATGCGTCGCTTCCACGAGGAGATGGCGAAGCACTATCGCTCGGTCTGTATCCCCACACCGGACGGCCTCGCAGTCGGTTTGCGAGTTGATCCGGAGGCTTGACCAACTTCGGTTGGGCGGCGATATAGGCGTTCGCTCCAGGGTTGACCGGGTCTTGGAGCGGCCCTAGCGGGCCCGCAGGGAGAGGAAAAGTCAGCCGCAGCCCAGCTGCGCGAGCGCCGCCTGGATCTCGTTCGTCGAAAATCGTCGAACTGACTTGTCCGAGACCCGAGCTTCGCCTAAATGGCGGCCCGTCGCCAAGAGGACTCAAGAGAAACCGCAGCATGCAGATTTTCCCCCGCGAGTTGAACTACTTGCCCCTTGCGTTGGCGGTCGTCGCCGGTGGTTTGGGCGCAGGCGTGTTCATTTTGTTCTGGGTCTACTTCACGCCACCCAACCTTCAGGTTGGTTACACGCCGAAGCAGCCCGTTGATTACAGTCATCGCCTACACGCTGGCGAGCTCGGCCTGGACTGTCGCTATTGCCACTCCCAAGTGGAGCGCTCTTACGAAGCGATGGTGCCGCCGACGCAGACCTGCATGGGCTGCCACGCAATCGTGCGGACCGAGTCTCAGTAGCTCGCGCCGGTGCGAGAGAGTTGGGAAACCGACGCGTCGATCGCATGGGTTCGCGTACACCAAGTTCCTGATCACGCCTTCTTCGATCACAGCGTGCACCTGAACGCCGGTGTGGGTTGTCAGTCGTGCCATGGCCGGGTCGATGAAATGGAGGTCGTTGGCGTCGTGGAGCCCATCGCCATGCAGTGGTGCCTCGACTGTCATCGCAATCCCGAAGAACACATCCGTCCGAAGAGCGAGGTTACCAACATGAAGTGGGAGGCCGACGAGACTTGGCTCGCACAGCGTTCCGAGGTCGCCGCCGCCCTCAATCCACCCATGCATTGTTCGGGGTGCCACCGATGAGCCGCAGAAAGCCGTATGAGCTGAGCCCGGGGAAAGGTCCGTCGATGTGGCGGACGCTCGAGGACAAGAACACCGATCCAGCAGAGCTCCAGAAGATGGCAGAGGAAGAGAAGCCCGGGGGCTTCGTCACCGATCTGCTCAGCCCGAAGACACTGGTCTCTCGCCGCTCGTTCGTGCAGGGGTCTTCCATCGCCGCGCTTGCAGCGGGCCTTCAGGGCTGCGTGCGCCGCCCCGAGAATGAGATCTTTCCCTATAGCAAAGCGCCAGAGCATCTGATTCCCGGTATCGCATCGCACTTCGCCTCGGTCACGGCCCGCGGTCGGGACTCGCTGGGCGTCGTGCTGACCAGTCACGACGGCCGGCCGACCAAGGTCGAAGGCAACCCGGAGCACAGCCGCAGTTTCGGCGGTACCGACGTTCGCGCCCAGGCCTACGTGTGGGACCTCTACGATCCGGATCGTTCGCAGTCGCCAGCTCGACGCAGGGGCAACGCGCTCGCCAACGCGACCGACGCCGACTTCGACGACATGCTCGCAGGCTTGGTTTCGAAGCACGAAAAGGACCAGGGCGAAGGCCTGCGTTTCCTGGCGCCGATCTCGAACAGCCCCACCTTCCGCCGAATGCGGGACAAGGTGATCCGCAAGCTGCCAAAAGCCCGTTTCCACACCTACAGCCCGATCGACGACGACAACATCCGCGAAGGAGCAAAGATCGCGTTGGGCTCCCCGGTCTACCCGGTCTACGATTTTGCGCGCGCCATGGGGACCGTGTCGCTCGGCGCCGATTTCCTCGGATCGGAGATGGGTGCCGTCGCCAACGGGCGCCGTTTCGTCTACCCCCGAGGGATCACCTCCCCGAGCGCCGCAATGAGCAGGGTCTACGTGGTCGAGTCCAACTTTACGATCACCGGAGGTATGGCAGACGCTCGCCTGCGACTCCCTCTCGGCGAGGTCGAGCGCTTCACGCGCTTGTTGGTGGCCGAGCTCAGCGGCCGCGGGATCGGAGATCTCGTACCCCTGGCCGACCTACTCGGGAAGATCGACGGCGCACTCGACATCGAGGGCGTCGACATCAACTTCCTCAGCGCGGTAGCCGATGACCTCGTCGCCAACCGAGGGCAGTCCCTCGTGGTTCCTGGCGCTGGTCAATCGCCACGGGTCCACGCGCTTGCTCACGCCATCAACTACGCGCTCGGCAACGCGAACAAGACGTTCGCGGTCGGTCCCATCATCGACGCCGGCGATGAACCGAGCCGCAAGAGCATCGCGGCGCTCGCGTCGGAGATCGACAGCGTGCAATCGCTCGTCATGCTGGGCGGCAACCCCGTGTACGACGCTCCCGCGGACGTGGAGTTCGCCAAGCTCCTCGGCCGCAAAGGCCTAACCTCGGTGCACGTTGCAAGTCACCGAAACGAGACCTCGGAGCTCAGCTCTTGGCACGCGCCGCTCGCTCACGAGCTCGAAGCGTGGGGCGACCAACAGGCGCTCAACGGCGTCGTCGCGATCCAGCAGCCGCTCATCGCGCCACTCTATGGCGGGCGCAATCCCATCGACATTCTAGCCGTCTTTGCCGGCGAGAAGGCGACCGCTCACGAGCTGGTTCGGGAGACCCAGAAGCAGGCGCTCGATGGTATGACCACGTCGTTCTTGATGGTGGGCTTTTCGCCAAACAGCACGAGTCAGGACGCCCTTTGGCGCGGCGCGCTCCACAGCGGCGTTTTCGTTCCGCCCCAGCGGGGCGACGCCAAGGTTCTCGACACGCCCATCGCCGATGCGTTGGTTTCGGCTTCCGCGAAGCGGGCCCCGGTGAGCAGGGACAACTTCGAGATCAACTTCGAGCCCGATTCCGCGCTCTACGACGGAACGCACGCGAACAATCTTTGGGCCCTCGAGCTTCCGAGCCCGATGACCAAGCTGGTCTGGGACAACGCCGCCTTGATCTCGCCGGCGACCGCCAAGGCGCTCGGCGTCAAGAACACCCAGATGATCCGTCTCACCAAGGGGGAGGCCAAGGTCGAGCTTCCCGTATGGATCGTCCCCGGGCACGCAGACTTCTGCATCACCCTGTCCCTCGGTTGGGGTCGGACCGCGGCCGGGCGCTATGGCAACGGCAAGGGCTTCGACGTCAACCCACTTCGTAACTCAGACGGAATGGACTTCACCACCGGCGTGAAGGTCGAGGCGCTGACGGGTCGTTACAACCTCGTACAGACGCAGACTCACGACCGCATGGAGGGGCGCCCGATCGCGATCGACGCGACCCTCGACGAGTACAAGGCGGAGCCCGACTTCGCGTCTTATCGCGCGGTCGATCCAGTGAACACACCGCCGCTGTGGAAGCAACAAGACTACAGCGAGGGCCACAAGTGGGGCATGGTGATCGACCTCAACGGGTGTACCGGTTGCAACGCCTGCGTCGTCGCTTGTCAGGCCGAAAACAACATCCCCGCCGTCGGCAAGTTCGAGGTGGAGCGCGGCCGGGAGATGCATTGGCTCCGCATCGACAGGTACTTCGTCGGAGATGACGAGGGCGAACCCGAGGTCGCGGTCCAACCGGTCACCTGCCAGCAATGTGAGGAAGCGCCCTGCGAGAATGTGTGCCCCGTCAACGCGACGACGCACACGCCCGAGGGCCTGAACGACATGGCCTACAACCGGTGCGTCGGCACTCGGTACTGCGCAAACAACTGTCCGTATAAGGTCCGCCGGTACAACTATCTCGACTGGCACGGGCACATGGACGACAAGTTCGCCTGGTTCGAGGACTTTCCCGAGTCTCGTAAGCTTCAGTTCAACCCCAACGTCACCGTGCGCATGCGCGGCGTCATGGAGAAGTGCACGTACTGTGTGCAGCGAATCCAGGAGGGCAAGATCGCTGCGAAGCGCGACGGCCGTCAGCTGAAGGACGGCGACATCATGAGCGCCTGCCAACAGGCGTGTCCGACCCAAGCCATCGCCTTCGGTGACCTCAACGATCCGAAGAGCAGGGTGGCTCGATGGGCGAATGTCAACCGCAACTACAAGTTGCTTCCGGAGGTGGGGACGCGCCCTCGCACGTCGTTCCTGGCGCGGATCAGAAACCCAAACCCCAAGCTGAAGGGAAATGGGTAAGAACCAATGAGTAGCTACGACGCACCCATCAAAGAGATCGGCGAGACATACCTGCTGCCGGAAGGCACCACTGCGAACGACGTCACCGAGACCATTGCCGGAGTCACGGAGAATCCGGCGCCGCGAGGCTGGTGGCTTCTGTTCCTTCTCTCGCTGTCGGTCCTCGGCGCCATGGGCGCCGCACTCGCGTACCTGTTCTATCAAGGCGTCGGCGTCTGGGGTAACAACGCCCCGATCTATTGGGCGTGGGACATCACCAACTTCGTCTGGTGGATTGGTATCGGCCACGCCGGGACGCTGATCTCCGCGATTCTCTTCCTGTTCAGGCAGAAGTGGCGCACGAGCATCAACCGCTTCGCCGAGGCGATGACGGTGTTTGCAGTCCTTTGTGCGGGTTTGTTCCCGGCGATTCACACCGGCCGTCCGTGGTTCGATTACTACCTGTTCCCAATTCCGAACCAGATGGACATGTGGCCGAACTTCAAGAGCCCGCTCATGTGGGACGTGTTCGCGGTGAGCACCTACCTGACGATCAGCGTCATCTTCTGGTACGTCGGCCTGATTCCCGACTTCGCCACCCTGCGGGACCGCTCGAAGAACATGCTCCGAAAGCGGACCTACGGGTTCTTCGCCCTCGGTTGGCGCAGCGCTCACCGTCACTGGCAGCACTACGAGCGCGCCTACCTGATCTTCGCGGGCATCTCGACGCCGCTGGTTCTGTCGGTTCACTCGGTCGTTTCATTCGACTTCGCAACCTCGATTCTCCCCGGCTGGCATACGACGATCTTCCCGCCGTACTTCGTCGCCGGCGCCGTCTTCAGTGGGTTCGCGCTCGTGATGACGTTGATGTTGATCTGCCGGACGGTCTTCAAGCTCCAAAACATCGTCACCATCAAGCACCTCGACTTGATGAACAAGTTCATGCTCGGGACGGGGCTTCTCGTTGGCTACGCCTATGCGATGGAGTTCTTCATCGCGTGGTACTCGGCCAATCCGTACGAGCAGTGGGTATTCCTTCACAACCGGCTCGGCTGGGGAATCCTGGACGAGAACGGCAACTGGGGTCCGCTCTGGTGGGCCTACTACGCGATGATCTTCTGTAACGCCGTCGTCCCGCAGATCTTCTGGTTCAAGCGAGCCCGCACGAGCGTGCCGATCATGTTCATCGCGAGCATTCTGATCAACATCGGGATGTGGTTCGAGCGCTTCGTCATCATCGTGACCTCGACCTACCGGGACTTCCTCCCGTCGTCGTGGGGCATGTTCCACCCGACTCTAATCGACATCCTGACGTACCTCGGGACGTTTGGGCTGTTCTTCACGCTCTTCCTTCTGTTCGTTCGTTGGATTCCGATGATCGCCATTGCGGAGGTCAAAGGAACGCTGCCGGGGGCGCATCCCGATTTGCATGCGATCGAAACGCATGACGAGGAACCGGATGCGGCTGCTGCACCGGTCCCGGCGGAGTGAGGCGAGTGATGGCTAACGAAACAAAGAAGCCTGCCCTTTACTTGGCTGAGTACGATACGCCGAATGCCCTGGCCGGCGCGGCGATGAAGGTCCGCGACGCCGGCTACCAGAGCTGGGATTGCCACACGCCGTACCCGATGCACGGCCTCGACGAGGCGATGGGGCTCAAGCCGACCCGAATCGGCATCATCTCGTTCGCGTTTGGGATGTTCGGCGTGGCTCTAGCCGTCTTCATGATGCAGTACACCAACGCTTGGACACTGGACCTCGCGAACATAGGCGCGGGTTACCCGCTCGTGGTCGGCGGTAAGCCGCCCGGGGCGTTTCCGTCGATGGTGCCGATCATGTTCGAGCTCGGCGTTCTCTTGTGTGGGTTTGCCACGCTTTTCGGCTTGCTCGGGATCATCAAGCTTCCGCGGCACAACCATCCGATTTTCGAGTCGGACCGTTTCGATGCGGCCTCGGACGACAAGTTCTTCATCTCGATCGAGGCGGACGATCAGAAGTTCGACCTCGACCGAACGAAGGCACTTCTCGAGTCCACCAATCCGGCCTACCTCGAGCTCATCGAGGAGGAGGTGCTGTGATGCGCGCGCTCACGATCACGCTCGTGCTCGGAAGCATGCTGTCGGGCTGTATCGGCGGGGAAAGTAGCGAGCCGCCGGTAGTCGGCATTCGCAACATGTACAATCAGCCCCGCTACGACACCCAGGAGCGCCAGCCATTCTTTGCAGATCAGCGCTCGATGCGGCCCCAAGTGGAGGGCACCGTGTCGCGCGAGATGGAGAGGGGCTACGACGTGGCGACGGGCCTCGGCGCAATGAGCAAGACCTACGTCGACAAAGTGCCGCGCCAGGCAATTGCTGCCTTTCCGTCGCGCGAGGCCATCATGACGCGGGGCCAAGATCGCTACGAGATCTTCTGCGCGCCATGCCATTCGCTCTCGGGCGATGGCAAAGGCATGATATCGCGTCGAGCCGCCGCTCTCGGGGCAACCGGCCTCGTCGCGCCGTCT
>CP070650.1:2620236-2630388 GCA_020354595.1 Myxococcales bacterium | reverse complement strand
GGCGGCGACGAAACCAACACGAACTCGCAACTGTGCCCGTACTCGAGGAACCGATTCGCCAGCGCTTCTTCGACATGCATGAAGTAGTCAAACCCACCAAGCTTGGCGAAACCGAAGAGGCCGGGGACGAGAACGACATGATGTTTGGACATCGACCCGGAATCCTACCATGCAGCCAGGTCGCTCAGAGCTGAACGCTGAGTGGCCGGCAACTCGACTGCCGGCGGGTTGCTAACGCCGGTAGCAGAGCTGCAACACCCCGCCGCCAAAACGCGATTGCACGCGAAGGTTCAGCTTTTCTGCGTGGGGGAGCTTGTGCTGGTTCAGCTCGACGCCGTGCACGGCTAGCTTCTCGATCCGGTTGACGAGATCGACCAGGTCCCGCGAGAAAGTGAAACCGATGACTTTCGGCTTCTCGAGGGCCGGTCGCTGCAGAGCCGCCGCGACCACATACGGGTTGTTCAGCCCGAGCACGGCCGCTGGCGCGGCGAGCGGCGTCGACTTGATGGCCGCGACGGGTGTGTCGGCAGAAGCGCTTTTCGCGCCGACGAGGCTCGCGATGAACGCAAAGAGAAAGCAAAACACACCAAAGCAGGGGCACGTCTTACGGGCGCTTAGCCCTGCCTGAACACTCTTCCTCACCGTCACCCTATTCACACTATGCCAAATCGCCGATTCTTAATCTAGAGGGGTGAATTTCGAACGGAAACCGCGCCCTCGCCAGTTGGCAAGCTACCCGGTTTCTAGGGTCAAGCAAAGCCGAAGGAAGGATTTTTACGAAACGTTTACCTCCCATCGACGTAACGCGGGCGGCGGGCCCGAAGAACAAAAAGCCCGGCCGATGCCGGGCTTGAAGCTAAGTGTATAGAATAACTCTGGGTTTATTCTGTACCAGGTGTGCCCCGACGAAGGTATGCCGGGATGTCCAGAACCGCCTCATCGTGAAGAGCGCTCGCGCCGAACGCCCTCGTCCCTACGGTCTGCGGGACCGCAGCCGGCACCCCCTCGAGCGTCGAGGAGAGGTCCTCGGCTCGTGCCGGTGCTGCCCGCATAGCCCGATTGGCTGAAGCGCCGTTTGAGCTCTGGTTGCTGGAAATCTGGTGGTGAAGACCCAGGGGAATCGGTGCGTGGGCCATCTTCTCGAACCCCGTCGCAATGACTGTGACCTTCACCGTGTCCGAAAGGTTCGGATCGGTGACGACCCCAAAGATGATCTCGGCATCCTCGTGCGCAGCCTGTTGAACCAAGCCCGCCGCCTCGTTGATCTCTCGGAGCTTGATGTCGGGCCCCGCAGTGAAGTTGATGAGAATGCCTGTCGCGCCCTGCACCGAAACCTCGTCGAGGAGCGGGGAGTTCACGGCCATCTCGGCCGCCTCGAGTGCGCGCCGGTCGCCCTTGGCGATGCCGGTACCCATCAGCGCGCGACCGTTGCTCGCCATGATGGTCTTCACATCGGCGAAATCGACGTTGATCATGCCGGCGTTGATGATCAGGTCGCTGATGCCTTGCACCGCCTGAAGCAGCACGTCGTCTGCGCGCGCGAAGGCGTCGAGCATCGTGATGTCGTCATCGCCGAGGGCCATCAGCCGCTGGTTCGGAATGGTGATGATGCTGTCGATGCAATCGATCAGCTCTTGCACGCCGCGCTCGGCGTTCTTCGCCCGCTTGCGCCCCTCGAAGAGAAAAGGCTTGGTCACCACGCCGACCGTCAGCGCGCCTTGGTCGTGTGCGACCTGAGAAATGATCGGCGCCGCACCGGTGCCGGTGCCGCCGCCCATGCCGGCGGTGACGAACACCATGTCGGCGCCTTCGAGCGCTTCGCTGAGGCGTTGCACGTCCTCGAGCGCAGCCTTCCGGCCGACGTCGGGATTGCCGCCTGCTCCGAGCCCGCGCGTGAGCTGCGGACCCAGTTGGATCTTCACCGGCGCGAGGCTGCGGTCGAGCGCTTGCGCGTCGGTATTGGCCGCAATGAACTCGACGCCTTCGAGTCCGTTTTGAATCATCGTGTTGAGTGCGTTTCCGCCGCTACCACCTATGCCGACGACCTTGATGCGTGCTTGAAGCTCAGCGTCGTCCGCGAACTCGATCGAGATACCCATCGATTCCTCCTAAAAAACCTCTTTGAACCACGCGCCAAGCCTGCGACCGAATCCCCGGCTCGTGGTAACTTCCACTGTGCGTTCGGGCGCGGACGTTCCCGTGAGTTGGTCCGCACCATGTTTCACCAATCCAACCCCGGTCGCGTACGAAGGGCTCTTCACGACGTCGATCAGTCCGCCGATGCCCGTGGGCGCGCCCCGGCGCACCGGCAGGCCGAGCACTTCTTCCGCAAGCTCAGGCAAGCCATCGAGGAGCGTCGTCCCCCCCGTTACGATCGCTCCCGAGGCCAACATGTCCGTGTAGCCGGTCTCGGCGATCACGTGACGACATGCGGCGAAGATTTCCTCTACGCGGGGCTCGATGATGTCGCAGAGCACCCGACGCGGTAGCGAGCGAGGCGCCCTTCCCCCGACCGAAGGCACCTCGATCGTCTCTTCGTCGTCCACCATCCGAGAGGCCGCGCAGCCGTACTTGATCTTGATGCGTTCGGCTTCGGCCATCGGCGTGCGAAGACCCGTTGCAATATCGCTCGTGAGGTTGATGCCTCCGATGGGGATGGAGCTCGTGTGCACCACCGCGCCGTCGACGTAGATGATGATGTCCGAAGTACCGCCGCCGATGTCGATCAGCACGCCGCCGATCTCCCGCTCGTCGCTGCTGAGCACCGCGTGCGCGCTTGCGAGCGGTTGGAGCACGACTTCCTCCACGAACAAGCCGCAGCGTTCAGCGCACTTGGTCACGTTCGCAACGCAGGTCGAAGCGGCGGTCACCATGTGCACGCGCGCTTCGAGGCGAACACCTGCCATGCCGATCGGCTCCTTGATGCCGTCTTGCTCGTCGACGATGTATTCCTGCGGAAGCACGTGGAGCACTTGGCGGTCGCCCGGAAGCGGAACGGCCTTCGCTTGTTCGAGGACCCGTGTGACATCCTCGTTGGCGACCTCGCGGTTTGCGATCGCCGCAACGCCGTCTTGGTTCATGCCGCGTACGTGACTTCCCGCGATGCCGGCGTACACGGTATTGATCTCGACGCCAGCCATCGTCTCGGCTTGTTCGACCGCAGCGCGAATCGCTTGCACGGTCGATTCGATGTTGACGACGACGCCTTTCTTCAAACCCTTTGAAGGAACGGAGCCTATCCCGATGATGTCTAGGCCTTCTTCCGACTGCTCGGCCACGATCGCGCAGACCTTCGTCGTACCCAGATCCAATCCTGCAATGATCTCGTTTTCCGCCATCCCTCGCCTCTGTTTGACCCATACCGAAACGCGTTTTGGCGGGACAACTTTTGTGCAGAAAAAAAAGGGGTGAAATGCGCTTTTTCCCGCGTCGAAATTAACCCCTCAAAAGAGGGATCTGACCCCTTTGTCGATCAGGGGAGTCGGACGGTGACGCGCTCGGGACTTCGAACGTTGTCGAGGTATACGTAGGAAGGTCGCGTTTTCTCTGCGGCCAGACGTTCGAGGACGCGGCGAAGCCGGCGGAGCTTCTGCCGGTGTTGGCCGTTGCCGAGCCGTACGTTCATGCCGTCGTCTCCGATGAAGAGCTCGATGCCGTTCGCCCCGTCGAAATGAATTTCTGAAACCGGCTCCCGTTTGGCGAGGCCGGCACCCTCGTAGTCCTGCAGGAGCGCCATCGAGCCGAGCAAGACCTCGGTCCGATAGTCCAGGTCGTCGTAGAAACGCTCCGACGCGATGCCCGTGATCACCGGCAGATCGACCGGGTCGTCAACCCCGAGCCGCTTGAAGACGGCGCCCTCGTCGCTGACGAGATAGAGGTGGTCGAGGGCGACCAACGCCACCGGCTTTCGCTCGATCACCTGGATACGGACGCGTCCCGGAAGCCTCCGAACGACCGTGGCGTCATCGACCCAAGGGTGCTGAAGCAAATGATTCCGAGCTTCTTCGGCTGAAACCTCGAAGATGTTTGAGCCTATCTGCAGACGAGCCGCCCTGCGGACGTCGATGTCCTTGAGGTAGGTGTTCCCTTCGATCTCGATCTCGCGAATGGCGAACGCCTCGGCTGAGTGCGCATAGCCGACGGTCTGGTTGCCGACCCAGCCGAGCGCCGCCATCGCGAGGCCGATGAGCCCGACCTGGGCAGCGCGGCGGACGCGTCCGCGATGGCGAACCGCCCAGCCGCCGAGCCCTTCGCGGGCGGCGGCGGCCCGCTCCCGCCAACTCCTCTTGGGTTTCGTCTGCCGCGGCTTCTTGGGGACCGGCCGTCGCCGATTCTGGGCGCGGCCCGTGGCGTCTTTCGCCCGCGCGAC
The DNA here is from genome assembly GCA_020354595.1 of Myxococcales bacterium. Classification (GTDB taxonomy): domain Bacteria; phylum Myxococcota_A; class Polyangia; order Polyangiales; family Houyiibacteriaceae; genus SG8-38. Next base: position 2,626,019 of record CP070650.1, on the reverse strand, counting down.
CTTCTTCTGGGGCGTCCGCTTGGGCGCCGTCCTACGGGCGGCCTTTTTCGGAGCGGACTTCTTGGCGGGCGCATTCTTGCGCGCAGGTCGCTTCCGGGCCGCCTTCTTCTGCACTGTCTTTCTTCGAATCGGCTTCTTGCGCGCCGGCTTTTTCCGGGCTGCCGATGGGGCCCGCCGGCGGTTCATCGCCCGAGCACCTCGAGGAGCTCCGCACCCGTCTTCGTGATGTCCCCGGCGCCGAGCGTGATCACCGCGTCCCCGCGCCGAACCCGCGCGCCAATCGCCTCTGCCAAGTCTTTGCGGTCTTCCACCAAGGTCACATCCCGATGCCCGTGTGCGCGAATCGCATCGGCCAGTCGACGCGCGTCGGCCCCCTCGATTGGTTTTTCGCCCGCCGCGTAGACCTCGGTCAAGAATAGAACATCGGCCCGATTGAACGCGCGCGTGAGCTCGTCGAATAGGTCACGCGTCCTCGTATAACGATGCGGCTGGAAGGCCACCACGATGCGCTGGCCGTAGGCGCGCTGGGCTGCCTCGAGGGTGACCTCGACCTCCGCGGGATGATGGCCGTAGTCATCGATGACGGTGACTCCAGCTTCTTCCCCAACGACCGAAAACCGGCGCTGCACACCCTCGAAGCTCCGCAGGGCGGAGCGGACTTGATCGTGGTCGACGCGAAGCTCGTCTGCGACTGCGATGGTTGCCAACGCGTTCAAGACGTTGTGAGCACCAGGCATCCGAACCTCGAACTTCCCGAGGCTCTTTCCGTGGTGCTCGACGTCGAAGCCGACCGAGAGCCCCGAGAAGACCGGGTTGCGGGCCCGATAGTCGGCCTGCGCGGAGAATCCATAGGTAACGATACGCTTGTCGAGCTTTGGCAGGATGTCCTGCACGTTCGGGTGATCCAGGCACGCCACCACCAACCCGTAGAAAGGAACGCGATTGGCGAAACCGATGAACGCCTCCTTCACACCGTCGAGGCTTCCGTAGTGGTCGAGATGCTCGGGGTCGATGTTTGTGATTACCGCGATCGACGGAATGAGGTGCAGGAAGGACCCGTCGGACTCGTCGGCCTCCGCGACCAGCAGGTCGCCGGCGCCCGTCGCCGCGCCGGAGCCGAGCGCATTCAGCTTTCCGCCAATGACGACGGTGGGATCGAGACCCGCGCCTCTGAGAACGGTCGCGACTAGAGACGTTGTCGTCGTCTTGCCGTGAGAACCGGCGATCGCGATGCCGTCCTTGAGCCGCATCAGCTCACCGAGCATCTCCGCGCGGGGAATGACGGGCACCCCCGCCCGACGCGCCTCGACCAGCTCGGGGTTCGTTGCTGGAACTGCGGATGAGAACACCACGACATCGGCGCTCGCGACGTTGTCTGCCTCGTGGCCGACGAAGATCTGGGCGCCCTTGTCGGCGAGCCGCCGAGTGTAGTCGTTTTCGCGGAGGTCCGATCCGGTGACGTCGAAACCCGAGTCGAGCAGCACCTCGGCAATGCCACTCATCCCGACGCCGCCCACGCCTACGAAATGAATCGACCGAATCCTGCCGCGAAACATGGTCGCTTACTCCCACACAGCCCCGTCGACGACAACTGGTCGACGTGGGCGATGCGCGGGGGCTCGCATGCCGAGCTCAGGACCGCCGAACCGCAGAACCGGCGCGGCCCCGAGTCCGCGGTACGGAGCTCCGCCGGGAGACCCGCTCCGTGGCGTGGCCATAGGCTCCTCCAGCGGCTCTGCGCCGCCGAGCCAGCCGAGAATGTCGTCGACAATCGCCGCCGCCGCGTCGGGCCTGCCATGCTCTCGCGCAGCTCGAGCCATCGCCTGCCTCCTCGCTGGGTCATCGAGAAGGCCGCCGACGAGGTCGCCGAGCTCCTCGACCGCGAGCTCCGATTCGCGAATGCAGATCGATGCGCCCTGCGCTTCTAGCGCTTGCGCGTTCTTCGCTTGATGGTCGTCGGCCGCAAACGGGAACGGAACCAGGATCGATGGGCGACCGATCGCGCACAGCTCTGCCAATGTGGTCGCGCCGGCCCGAGCGACGACCAGTGCGGCATTCGAGTACGCACGAGCCATGTCGTCGATGAAGGTCACGACCTTCGCCGGGATGCCGAGCTCTTCATAGGTGGCTTCGACCTCGTCGCGCATCGACTCGCCCGTCTGATGAAGCACCTGGAGGCCTCGACCCGCGACACCCGCGTGCGCCAAGGCGCGCGGAATGTCTTCGTTGAGCTTCCGCGCGCCTTGCGAACCGCCGAGAATGAGTACCGTACGCGCGCGCGACTCGAACCCTTCCGGATCGGCGAGCGCAAGGCGAGCATGCTCGACGAAGTCGTGGCGAACGGGATTGCCAGTGAGTCGCGACTTGCTCTTTCCGAACACGGCTTCGGTCTGCTCGAACGAAATGTATGCCCGGTCGATGAACCGCGAGAGGATTCGGTTGGTCATTCCCACGTAGGCGTTCTGCTCGAGGACCGCAGTCGGCCGTCGCGAAAGCGAGGCCGCGAGCAGCACCGGTCCCGATGCGTACCCACCGACCCCGAGCACGAGGTCCGGCTCGAACGCCCGCATGAGACCCGAAGCTTCCCTCATGGCCGTGGGAATGCGCGTCACGCTCTTGAGCCGCGCGCCCACGCCTTGGCCCTTGAGCGGGGTGACTTTGAGAAGATCGAGCTCTTCTCCGCGCTCGGGAAGGATGCGCGCTTCGATACCGCGCGCAGTGCCCACGAATCGGACCTCGAGCTCGGGGACACGGCGTCGGAGCTCTTCGACGACGGCGAGGCCGGGAAACAAATGTCCGCCGGTCCCGCCGCCAGCCACCATGATGCGTTGGATCATCGCGCACCTCCCGTCGCCGCTCGAAGCGTCGGCCGCGGCTTCTTGCGCTTCTTGGTCGCAGGGGCCTCCTTCGGCGTCGACACGCCGAACCGGGATACGTTGAGAATGATGCCGGCCGCCGCGGCGTTCACGAGTAGCGAGGAACCCCCGTAGCTCACGAACGGCAGCGCAAGCCCTTTGGTCGGGACAAGCCCCGTCGCCACTGCCAGGTTCGTGAAGGCCTGAAGCCCGATGAAGAGAGTCATGCCCGCGGCGAGGTAACCGGCGTACTCGTCCTGCACTCGCCAAGCCGCGCGCAGGCCCCGAAGGACGACCCAAGCGAATGCTCCGCACAAGAGCACAACCCCAATGAAGCCGAGCTCCTCGCCGACGATCGCGCTGATGAAATCGGTGTGCGCTTCGGGCAGAAAGAGAAGCTTCTGGCGCCCATCGCCAAGGCCGACACCTGTCCACCCTCCAGAGCCGAAGCTCATGAGGGACTCGGTGATCTGGTAGCCGGCGCCTTGACGGTGCTCGAACGGTTCGAGGAACGCCATGATGCGGCGCATGCGGTACGGCGAGGAGGCGATCGCCGCGTAACCGATCGGAAGGGCCAACAAGACGCCGCCGAGCAGGTAGCCGGCTCTGGCTCCTGCCGCGAACAGCACCACGAAGGTCAGGAGCGCGATCATCACGGCGCTGCCAAAGTCGGGTTGGGCGAGGCAGAGCAGCATCAGGAGGACCGCCACGATGACGTGCGGCAGGAAGCCGATCGAGAACGTTCGAACCCGGTGCGCTTTCTTTGCAAGCGAGTGGGCGAGCCACATGATCATCGCGAGCTTCGCGAGCTCGGCCGGCTGCACGTTGACCGGTCCGACCGCGAGCCACCTGGTTGCGCCACCCGCGCTCCGCCCGAAACCGAGCGCCACCGCAAGCATCAATAGGACGCCGATCAGCAGGACCGGATAGGTCGAGGCCCGGAGCCAATCGATCTTGATGCGGGTGAAGACGGCGAGAACGACCAACGCGAGCAGAGCGAAGACGGTCTGACGAACGAGGAAATGGTACCCGTTGCCAAACATGTTGCCCGCATAGACGGCGCTCGCGCTGTAGACCATCACGACGCCAAACGCGATCAGTCCGATGAGCGTCGCCGCCAGGCTGACGTCGACCGGGCCGGGCTCGATTGGAGGTACGGGTTTCGAGGAACGTGTCATGGCTGTCCTCCGAGGATTTGTACGGCCTGCTGAAATGCATCGCCGCGCTCGGCGTACGAGCGAAACATGTCGAAGCTCGAGCACGCGGGCGCGAGAAGCACCGTGTCGCCCGGATGCGCAATTGCGGCGGCACGCGTCACCGCATCGTCCATCGAGCTGGCGCGCCGGAGCTCCACCGAGGAGCCCGCGAAGGCGCGCTCCAAAAGGGGAGCTGCTTCACCGAGGACGACGACTGCCCTCCCTTCCTCGGCCATGCGCTCGCGCAGTGGCTGATAGCTCCCTCCCTTGTCGACGCCGCCCGCGATGAGGACGATCTTGCCGCCGGACCCCGAGAGGCCATCGATCGAGGCCACGGCTGCGCCGACATTGGTCGCTTTCGAATCGTCGATGTACTCGACGCCGCCGACGGCGCGGACGTACTGCATGCGGTGGGCGAGCCCCTCGAACTCGCGAAGGACATTCGCGATGTCGTCGGCATGCACGCCCGTCAGTCGGGCGGCGAGTGCCGCGGCACAGGCGTTTGAGAGGTTGTGCGAGCCCCGGAGTCGAATCTCACTCACGGGCACCCGGAGCGCGCTTTGCGAGTCGACGAGAGCACCGTCCTCCACCCGAACCTCGCCGCGGAGGCCTCCAAAGAGGACGATGGTGGCCCCATCTTCGACAAGCTCTCCAAGGTCAGGCTCGTCGGCGGGAAGAACGGCGAAGTCGTCGGCTTCCTGCCGCTCGAAAATGCGTGCTTTCGCCGCCGCGTAGTGCTCGAAGGAGGCGTAGCGGTCGAGGTGATCGGGGCTGAGGTTCAGAAGAACGGCGACGTGGGCTCTCATTTGTGAGACCCGCTCGAGCTGGAAGCTCGAAAGCTCGACAATGATCAGCCCGTCCGCGGACGCGGCATCGGTGCCGACGGCCTCGATGAGCGGCTGCCCGAGGTTTCCGCCGACGAATGTCGGGCGTTCGAGCCGCGAGCACATCTCGCCAATCAAGGTCGTGACGGTGCTTTTCCCGTTCGTGCCGGTGACCGCAACGATGGGTGCATCGATGAATCGCGATGCGAGCTCGATCTCGCTCACGACCTCCGTACCGCTTTGCTCCGCGAAGTCGAGCTCGGGTAGCGGCGGGACGCCGGGCGACACCATGATCAGGTCCAAACCCTCGAACGCGCTCGGCGGATGGCCTCCCACCACGAGCTCGGCGCCCAAGGCTTCGGCCTCCACAGCGGCCTCGCCGAGGGTGTCAGCCTCCCGTTGATCGTTGACCCGCACGGTGGCGCCCTGGGCAACGAGAAAGCGCACGACGGCCAGCCCGCTCTGTCCGAGCCCGACGACCATCGTATTCTTTCCTGAAAGCTCCACGGTCACCTCAGCTTCAACGTGGCGAGGCTAAACACCGCCAACATGATCGCGATAATCCAGAACCGGACGATCACCCGCGGCTCGGGCCAGCCCTTCTTCTCGAAGTGATGATGGATCGGCGCCATCAAGAAGATGCGCCGGCCGGTCGTCCGAAAGTAGCCGACCTGGAGGATGACGCTGACGGCCTCGACGACGAAGATGCCCCCGAGAATGACCGAAAGGAGCTCGTTCTTCGTGAGCACGGCGAGCGCTCCGAGACCGCCGCCCAACGCCAGCGATCCAACGTCGCCCATGAACACCTGCGCCGGATACGTGTTGTACCAAAGGAAGCCGAACCCAACGCCGACGATGGAGGCCGCAAAGATGCTGAGCTCGCCTGCACTCTCGATGTGAGCAATGTC
>CP070650.1:2612848-2620136 GCA_020354595.1 Myxococcales bacterium | reverse complement strand
TTCTTCGTCTGTCAGCACGACCCGTAGGCGCAGGCACGCGGGGCCTCCTCCGTTTCGCATGCTCTGTCGAACGTCGACGACTTCGATGCGCTCGACCACGGGATGCGCCGTGGGGAGCTTCTCGAGGTAGTCCCAAACGCGCGTCGCTACCCTGCATTCCCGAGGAACGATCAGGGCCATCCCGCCGGTTGGCAAGGTGACCAATTGGCTGTTGAACAGATAGCTCGCGACGGCCTCCTCGAGTGGGATGTCCGTCTCCGCGACTTAGATGAAGTGTAGATCCACCCCGGACTTGGTCTCGAGCTCGCGCTTCAACTGGTCTTGGCTCAGGAACGCGTGCTCGTGAAAGAAAAACACTCGTTGGTTGCCCACGGCGACTACGTCGTTGTGGAAGACCCCTTTGTCGATGGCCTGAGGTGACTGCTGCGCAAAGACCACCCGCGCGGCATCGAGCTGGTGCAGGCGCGCGACTGCGCGCGAAGCCTCCAATGTCTGGCGAGCTGGATAGCGCGTAGGTCCATCGGCGCTTCCATCGAGGGCATGCCTGCCGTAAACGAAGAGGTGCAGGCCGAGCTCCCCATAGTCGGCGCACAGACGTGTGTGATTCGCCGCGCCTTCGTCGCCAAAGAGCTCGATGCTCGGCAAAGGCCTGTGATGAACGAACCGTTCCGCATCCGCAAACACGGCCTTCAATACGCGAGCCGTAGTCGGCGCTTCGATGGCTCTGTGGAAATTGCTCCTGAGGTTTGCCGGCGTGAAGTGCACCTTTGCGTCCGCGGAATCGGCACTCGGACACACCGTCGCTGCGTTGGCGGCCCACATGCTCGACGCCGAGCAGCATGCCGCGAGGAGCTCGGGCTCGTGCCGTTGAGCGCTGCCCAATACGTACTCGTCCCTCCCCGTGAATCCCAGGCGGCGCAGAACGTCGACCGCCGGGCGCTCTTGGGGCGGGAGCACGCCTTGAGGTACGCCGAGGTCGTGAACGACCTTCATCTTGTGCAAGCCTTGCTTGGCCGCGGCTTTCGGGTTGGAATCGGCGCGGACGTTGCGCTGCGAAGCAAGGTTACCCACGGAAAGCCCGCTGTAGTTGTGGGTGGGCCCGACGAGACCGTCGAAATTGACCTCACGCGCTTTCACAGCGTCAATCCCGGGGGCAGGGTTTCGGGGAGTGCGACCGTTTCCTGTTCGAGTGAGGCGACCGGGTACGCGCAATAGTCTGCCGCGTAGTACGCGCTCGGTCGGTGGTTCCCGCTAGCCCCCACACCCCCAAATGGTGCGGCGCTGCTCGCGCCTGTGAGCGGCCTGTTCCAGTTGACGACACCCGCGCGGATCCCGCCGACGAACGCCTCCCATTTGCTCCGGTCTTCGCTGACGAGGCCCGCAGCAAGTCCGAAGCGAGTGGCGTTGGCCGAGCGGATCGCTTCGGCGAAGTCGTCGTAATACGCGAGCTTCAGAACCGGGCCGAAGTGTTCCTCATCGGGTAGGTCTTTCACCTCCGTCACGTCGATCAGGGCAGGCGACACCAATCCGGTCCCTTGTCGAAGCTTGCGCATCTCGACGAGGGGCCTCCCTCCCAGGCCGACCACTCGAGACTGCGCGCCGAGTAGTTGGTCCGCGGCCAGCTCGGAGATCACGGGGCCCATGAACGGCTCCTCCGGATCGTCAAATGCGCTCACGCGAAGCGCTTCGATGGCCTCGCACAGTCGAGCCACCATGGCTTCACCGAAGCGGCCGCGGGGTACGAGAAGACGCCGAGCGCACGTACAGCGCTGCCCGGCGGTCACATATGCGGATTGGACCGCGAGGTAGACGGCGGCTGCGAGGTCGTCGACCTCGTCCACCACCAGGGGATTGTTGCCGCCCATCTCGAGCGCGAGGATCGTCTCGGGGTGGCTCGCGAGAGTCCGGTGAATTTGCTGACCGGTCGCGGCGCTTCCTGTGAACAGAAGACCATCGAGCTGTGGATGGCTCACCAAAGCGGCGCCCGTGGTCTTCTCCCCAACGACCAGATTCAGCACACCATTTGGAAGCCCCGCTCGCTCCCACAGCTTCATCACCTCGATGGCGGTCCAGGGCGTGTGCTCGCTTGGCTTGAAGACCACGGTGTTGCCCGCCACCAGAGCGGGGACGATGTGACCATTGGGAAGATGAGCGGGGAAGTTGTACGGCCCGAGCACGCCCATCACTCCGTGCGGTTGGTGCCGTACCACCGATCGAAAGCCGTCGAGCTCTAGCTTACGCATCCCGGTGCGCTCGCGATACGCGTCTATCGTGATATCCACCTTGGCGATCATCGAGGCGACCTCGGTGCGCGCCTCCCAGGTGGGCTTGCCGGTCTCGAGCGAGATCACGCGGGCGAGGTCGTCGCCTTGTTCTTCGACGAGCCTCGCGAATCGTCGAGTCGTTTCGATGCGTGTCTCCAGTCGGGTATCGCGCCAGGTCGCGAAGGCCCTTCGAGCTACCGCGACGGCGTCGTCGACCTGTGACTCGTTGGCCTCGCGTCCTGCCCAGACTTGCGTGCCGGTTGCAGGATCGGTCGACGTGAGCTCCGGTCCGCTACCATCGACCCACGCGCCGTTGATGAAGAGCTCGCCCATCCCTAGAGCTCCAGCACCCGCACGGGCTCGCCTTCAGAGACTTGGAGTGCCGTGGCCATTTCATCGCCGAGGGCCACTCCGTCGCCTTCGAGAGCGACGGGCCCAAGGCAACACCGGAAATCACGAAGTCGTGCGTTACTGACGATGCAGGTCGTGGGAGCTCCCTCGATCGACGTGCGGCTCACGTGAAGCAGACGGCTCTCGCGCACCGCGCGGATCTGATCGCGCCGGCATTCCACGGTCGGTCCAGCATCGAAGATGTCGATGTAGCTCTCATAGTGAAAGCCCTCATCTTCCAGCAATCGCAGCGCCTGCCGGCTGTTTTCGTGGGGCTGGCCAATTGCTTCCTGCGAGTCTGTGGGCAGGAACAGCACGTAGATCGGGTGTTTGGGCATGAGCTCGGCGATGAAGGACTTGTTCCCCGCCCCTACCAGGTGGTCGGCCGTCGGGAAGTCCATCGCGAAAAAGTGCTGGCCTAGACCGTCCCAAAAAGGGGATCGCCCCGAAGCGTCCGAGAGGCCGCGGATCTCCGCGATGACCTTGTCGGCAAATCGTTCCGGGAACTGCGCAATGAAAAGCAGGCGTGACTTCGACAGAAGCGCGCCGAGCTTCTTTCCCCGGTGCCCGCGCGCGAGGAACAACGAGGTGAGCTCCGTGCACCCGGTGTAGTCGTTCGAGAGATAGAGTGCGGGTAGCTTGCGATGCACGCCAAGCTCCTTCGAGGCATGGACGACAGTGCCGACGCGGTAGCTGTAGAAAGGCTCCTTCAAACCCACTGCGGATCGGATCGCACACATGCCCGCGACGTCGCCGCTGTCGTAGTCGGCGAGTGCGAAGAAATACCGTTCATCGCCGGGCTGGGTGACTTCTTTGGAAAAAGAGCCTAGCGACTGCTCGATCCGCTCCCGCAAGGTGTCGCGGTCGATCGCAAGTGACGTGATCCCCGCCCTCGCCTGCGCGATCAAGGAGTCAAACGCTTCCAGGTCCGAGGCCTCCGCCGGTCGAATGACGAAACTCATGTTCCTCTGTAGGATTTCACAACTCGAGGTTGCCTGGTAGCAGCGATGACCGTCCACAATGCCGAAATCGCCGAGATGTTCGATCGAATGGCGATCCTCCTGGAAATCCAAGGCGCGAACCCCTTTCGTGTGCGGGCATATCGAAATGCGGCTCGAACCCTGGGTGGCTTGCCCCGAAGCGTCTCGGACATGCTTTGCGAAGGAGAGGACTTGTCGAAGTTGCCCGATATCGGCAAAGACCTCGCGGGCAAGATCGCCGACATCGTCGAGACAGGACAGTTCGCCGCGCTGCGAGATGTCGAAAGGGAGGTTCCGGCCGGGCTGGTCGAGCTGACGAGGTTGCCAGGGCTGGGCGCCACACGTGTGCGAGTCTTGTATGAAGAGCTCGGTGTTTCGGACATCGGTGGGCTGCGACGCGCAGCCAAGAGCCAACGCATTCGGGAGCTTCGAGGCTTCGGAGCCAAGACCGAGCAGCGAATTCTCGATGCCCTTTCGAGGCGTGCGCAAGAGGAGCGCCGCTACAAGCTCGCAGACGTCGAACCAATCGCCAACAGCTATGTTCGCTACCTAGAGGCGATCCCAGGTGTGAAGGAAGTCATCGTGGCTGGAAGCTACCGGCGTCGGAAAGAAACCGTCGGGGACTTGGATATTCTCGTCACCTGCGAGAAGGGCTCGCCAGTGATGGAGACGTTCGTCGAGTACGACGAGGTTGACGCCGTCGTTTCCAAAGGCACTACCCGGTCCACCGTCCTGTTGCGCTCCGGCCTACAAGTCGACCTTCGCGTGGTGGCGCAGGTGTCTTACGGTGCTGCGCTCTACTACTTCACTGGCTCGAAAGCCCATAACATCGCCGTTCGCACGATCGCGGTGAAGAAGAAGCTGAAGATCAACGAATACGGGGTCTTCAAGGGCAAACGGCGGGTCGCGGGAGCCACCGAGACAGAGGTCTTCAAGGCGGTGGGGCTCCACTACATCGAGCCAGAGCTGCGAGAGGACCGCGGGGAAATCGAAGCAGCAAGGAAGAACCGCCTCCCGCATCTCGTGTCGGTCGGCGACGTTCGGGGCGACCTTCACGTTCACACCACCGCGACGGACGGGCGCCACTCGCTGAAACGAATGGCCGAAGCCGCCAAGGAGCTCGGATACGAATACCTCGCGATCACCGATCATTCGAAGCGAGTCGTCGTGGCGCACGGAATGGACGAGAAGCGCCTTCGAAAGCAGCTCGCCGCAATTGATCGCTTGAACGAGGAGCTTAGGGGAGTCCGCGTGCTCAAAGGAGTCGAAGTCGACATTCTCGAAAGCGGCAAGCTCGATCTGAGCGACAGCATCCTCGAGCAGCTGGACCTCACGGTCTGTGCCATTCACACCGGGTTGGGCCTGAGCCGCGAAAGGCAGACGGAACGAATCATTCGTGCGATGGACAATCCGCATTTCACGATCCTGGCGCATCCTACAGGGCGGTTGATCAATCAACGCGCCGCGTGCGACGTCGACATGGAGAGGGTCATGCAGGCCGCTCTCGAGCGGGGCTGCTACCTGGAGCTAAACGCCCAGCCGGATCGGCTCGATCTCGATGACGCGCATTGCCGGATGGCCAAAGACATGGGTCTCAAGTTGGCGATCTCGACCGATGCACACACCGCCGACAACCTGAGCTACATGCGCTTTGGTGTCGATCAAGCTCGCCGAGGATGGCTCGAGCCCGAAGATGTGCTCAACACCCGGTCTTGGCGAAAACTCCAGAAGCTACTCGTGCGCCTCTAGCCCGTCGCGCAGCTGCACGCTTCCCGACTACGCGAAACCCAAGAGGCTGCCGCTTCAGACTGAGAGCGCGCGCTTCAGCATGTCGCGCAGCTCGGGGATTGAATCCGGGTTCAGCAGATTCAACGCCTTGCCGCCACTGAGCTTCGCGACGAGCTCCTCGCCCGCAATGGTGCTCGTCGCTAGGCCGGCGACGAGGTCCGGGTTCATCTCGAATCCGTGCATTACACCGAGGACGGCGTATGGGTCCGACGCACAAAGCACCGTGCATGCGACGGCATTCCCGAGCTCTTCTAGCGCGGTGTCGCCGTTGTAGGGTTCGAGTGGCGAAGCGCCCGCCTCGGCGACCACCACGTCTGGCTCCGTCTCTCTGATCACGCCGAGCAGATCACGTAGACGCTTTCTGTACTCCCCGGCGGGCAACACGGACGACGGCAACCCGACATCGATGAAGTCGAAGATCGCATCGGCACCTGAATCCGCCATCGCCTGAATGTCCCGGTAGCGGCCTGAGCCGGTGAGCTTTGCTCCGGCGACGCGATGGCCCATGCGCTTGAGCTCTCGAATGATGATTTTGGCCGAAGTGGTTTTGCCGGCGGACATCGATGTTCCGACGATGAGGATGGTGGGGATGTCGAAGCTGTGCTGTTCGACAGGTCGTTTCGCGAAGTCACGCATGTTGAGCTTCTTGCCGTCTCGCTTTGCATGGCCGCGATAGTCGACGCGTATGAGAGGTGGGAGCAGGCCGGACACGGAGGTCGCGCGACCAAGGAGCCCGGCCGCTCCCAACAAATCCATGCGTCCGTCCTTTTCGACCTTCTCGAACGATCCCACCACCTCCAAGGTCGCGTGTCGGACGCCAAGTGCTCCGAGGACCACGTCACCGTTCACAGGGCGGGCGAGTCGTCCGCTGCACAGCTCGATCTCGGAAAATCCGCCGCGGGCGATCGTGATTTCGCCAATCACGTAGTCGCCCACTTCCCATTGCCCTCGACGAACCGGCTCACACTCGAACGGCTTCGTTTCGAGATCGGTAATCCGGGCAAGTGATCCACAGAACATCTTCTCATTCATAACAACGCCCCCGGGGAGAATAGCTGCGAATCACTCGCGCGTCTTCAACACGCCGATCAGATCCAGTCGGTCGAGCTTTCGACGGACCAGCAGTGCGCTCGCAATGCCGGACAAGAGAACGACCGCCACCGCAAACGCATAGGTCTGGTTCGAAATGACGAATGGGATCCGGAAGATCTCGGGGTCGGCCCAGGACGCGATTAGCGCCTTGGCCCCCAGCGTGCCGAGGAGGAGGCCCAGCGGAATGGCGATCGCAATTTGAACGGCTTGCTCGCCCAGCAAGATGGCGGAGATTTCCCCGCGCGTGAAACCGAGGACACGCAGCGTTGCCAAGTCGCGCGCACGCATCGACACGCTGACGCGAGCGTTGTTGTAGACGATCGAGATCGCGATCGCGACGGCGAAGAGGGTCATGATGAACGTCATTACCCTCATCGTTTCGTCGGTCTGCTTTTCGAAGCTCGCGAGCGCGTCGCTCTTTCGAGATACGGATTGCACGGCCGGAATGTCTTTCAGCCGCGACTGCACCAGGTTCTCCAACGGCGCGTCGATGCGCAATAGCGCCGACGAGAATCTCGGCGCTTCTCGAAGGATGCGGTGAAGGTTCGATTTCGAGAGATAACCTTGCAGACCGAAACCCTCTTCGATGAGCCCCGCTACGATGAGCTCGCGATCGCCCCTGTCGCCTTCTTTGAGTTCGACTTCGACGACGTCTCCCGGGACGACGTCGAGGATTTCCGCGAGAACGCTGGTCAGCAAGACGCCTTCCTCCGGTATGGGCACGTGCTCGAAGTCGAGATTGAAGAGGCGTCGAAGCTGCGCCTTCTCGGGAAT
>CP070650.1:2602095-2612748 GCA_020354595.1 Myxococcales bacterium | reverse complement strand
AGCCATGAGCGGGGTCTAACAGGAGCGCCGGCGGTTCTCAAACCAGCCGGTCCCGGTGGAAATCGCGGCCTGTCGTGGTATGCCGCGTGGCCATGTTCGACCCCGTCTCCCCGCAGGTAGCCTTCCCCGAGCTCGACGCGACCCAGCTCGCTTTCTGGGAGAACGCCAGCATTTTCGAAAAGACGCTGCGAGGCGGGCGGGACAAGAAGGCGTTCGTTTTCTACGAGGGCCCGCCGACCGCCAACGGGATGCCGCATCCGGGCCACGTGCTCACCCGGGTGATGAAGGACGTGTTTCTTCGGTACCGGACCATGTGCGGCTACCAAGTACCGCGCCGCGCCGGCTGGGACACCCATGGCCTGCCCGTCGAGGTCGAAGTCGAAAAGGAGCTCGGCATCAGCGGGCGTGAAGCGATTCAGGAGTACGGCGTCGAGGCGTTCAGCCGCAAGTGCATCGATTCGGTGTTCAAGTACATCGGCGAGTGGCGCAGGATGACCGAGCGCATCGGCTTCTGGGTCGACTTCGACTCCGCGTACGTGACCTTTCACAAGTCGTACATCGAGAGCGTCTGGTGGGCGCTCTCGGAGATGTTCGACAAGGGGCTGCTGTATCAAGGCTACAACGTCGTGTGGTGGTGGCCCCACGGCGGCACCGCGCTCTCTGCGGGCGAGGTCGGCCAAGGGTACAAGACCATCGACGATCCGTCGGTGATGATTCGTTTCCCGGTCGAAGGCGAGGACAAGACCTCCTTCCTTGCTTGGACTACGACGCCTTGGACCTTGCCGTCGAACATCGCACTCGCCGTCGACCCGAAGACCGACTACGCCACGATCGAGCTGGAGGACGGCGAGCGCTTGATCCTCGCGGCTGCGCTCGTCGACAGGGTGCTAGGCGACGACGTCGAAACCAACATCGTCGCGACCCGCAAAGGCACCGAGTTGGTCGGGATGCGCTACGAGCCACCGTTCCGATATGCCGATCCCGAAGGAGGGCCCGCGTGGCAGGTCGTCGACGCCGACTTCGTGTCCCTCGACAGCGGTTCGGGTCTCGTGCACCTCGCACCTGCCTTCGGCGAGGATGACTTCCGGGTCTGCAAGGAAAAAGGGATGGGCTTCCTGCAGCTGCTGAAGCCCGACGGCACGTTCCCCGACGAAGTCACCGATTTCGCCGGTCGCTTCTGCAAAGAGGCAGACCGCGACATCATCCGCAACCTTCGCGCTCGAGGGGTGCTCTTCAAAGAAGAGGTCTACCGCCACGACTATCCGTTCTGCTGGCGGGCGATGGACGACCCCCTCATTCAGTACGCGCGCCGGTCGTGGTTCATCCGAACGACGCAGGAGATCGAGCGCGTCAAAGAGAACAACCAGGACGTCCACTGGGAGCCCGAGCACATCAAGAATGGACGCATGGGCCAGTTCCTCGAGGGGAACGTCGACTGGGCGTTGTCGCGGGAGCGCTTCTGGGGAACGCCGCTTCCGATCTGGAAGAACAACGAGACGGGCGCCGTCGAGTCCGTAGGTTCGGTGGCCGAGATCCTGGAGCGGAATCCCGACGCGTTCGCCCACTTCGAAAAAGCCAAGGCGGCCGATCCGTCACTTCAGGATCATCTGATGGTTCACAAGCCGTGGATCGATGAGGTGACCTGGACCAAGGACGGTGAGCCGGGCGTCTACCGGCGCGTGCCTGAGGTCATCGACTGCTGGTTCGATTCGGGCTGCATGCCGTTCGCGCAATGGGGCTTCCCCCACCAGAACGCGGACGGATTCGAGCGGAGCTTCCCGGCCGACTTCATTACGGAGGCCGTCGACCAAACGCGAGGCTGGTTTTATTCGCTCATGACGATCAGCTCCTTGATGTTCCCAGAGCGTCCCCTTCCCCATCCGTTCGAGAACTGCGTCGTGCTAGGACTGATGACCGACGAAAAGGGAAAGAAGCTCAGCAAGCGCGACAAGAACTACACCGACCCGCTCGTGCTGATGGACCGCGTAGGCGCAGACGCGGTTCGATGGGCGCTCTACGCGAACACCGTCCCGGGGCAGAACACCCGATTCTTCGATGACGCCGCCACCGACGCCGTACGCGAGTTCTTGCTGAAGATTTGGAACGTCTACAGCTTCTTCGTGACCTACGCGAACATCGACGGGTGGGACCCGAACGCGGATCGCCCTGCGCTCGCGGATCGACCGGACATGGACCGCTGGATGCTCGCCGAGCTGGACTCCACGGTTCGAACGCTGCGTACCGAGCTCGACGACTACAAGAGCCACATGGCCGTGCGGCACCTCCTCGGCTTCGTGGACGGCCTTTCGAATTGGTATGTCCGCAGGAGCCGTTCTCGGTTCTGGGCATCCGACGATTCGGACGACAAGCGAGCCGCGTTCAGCACGCTCTACGAAGTACTGGTCGATCTCACCAAGCTCGCAGCCCCGTTCATTCCGTTCATGACCGAGACGCTGTTTCAGAACCTCGTGCGCAAGCAGGACGCGTCGGCCCCCGAGTCCGTGCATCTCGCTGCGTTCCCGGAGCCCGACGACTCACGCGTCGACGACGGGCTCCGCACCACGATGGAGCGAGTGCGCAATGCGGTCACCCTCGGTCAACGGGTTCGGAACGAGAACAAGCTCAAGGTCCGCCAGCCGCTTGCCGAAGCGATCGTCGTCGTAGCCAACGATGCGGAGCGCCGAGGCATCGATCGTTTCTCGAGTGCGATTCGCGAGGAGCTCAACGTGCGCGATCTCGGGTTCACCCAAGAGCCAGCCAAGTACGTCGAGTTCCAGCTTCTGCCGAACTTCCGCGTGCTCGGCCCCAAGCTCGGCAAACGGGTGCCTGCCTGCAAGAAGGCTCTCGCCGAAGCCGACGGCTCCACCCTCTATGCCGAGATGGAAGAGAACGGGAAGATCGTCGTCAGCCTTCCAGACGGATCGGTGGAGCTCACGCCTGACGAGGTGGAGGTCCGGCTGAGTGCGCGCGAAGACTTCGCCGCGGCATCGGGCGGCGGCCAGGTCGTCGTGCTCGACACGCGCCTAGACGACAGTCTCCGCCGAGAGGGCCTCGCCCGCGAGGTGATCAACCGCATCCAACGCGCGCGCAAAGCCATGGACTTGGCCTACGAAGCTCGAATCAACGTGAGCTGGACCGCCGACGGAGACTTGGCCCAGGCTATCGAGGAGCACGCGGAGCGGATCGCCGGGGAGACGTTGGCGACGGGTTTCCGCCGCAGCGACGCGGCCACGAGCGAGTACGATACGGAAGTCGAGGGAGCTCAGTTGGGGCTCGCGATCACGGCGGTGTAGGTCCCGGTCCCCCTCCAAGAACCCAGTTCTCAGTTCTCAGTATTCAGATCTCAGAACTGGGAGCTGAGTTCCGGCGCTCACGCGTTTTGCGCGTTGGCCCTTTTCTCTCTACGCCCGTCGATGAAGCCTTCGATCAGGATCAACGCCACCCCGATCGTGATCCAGGCGTCTGCCACGTTGAACGTCGGATACGCCCAGCGGTCGTTGATGTGAAAGCGGATGAAGTCGACCACGTAGCCGAGGTTCAGGCGGTCGACGAAGTTGCCGACTGCGCCCGCGACGATGAGGGGCACGCTGACCGCGAACAACGTGCCGCCGCGGCCCGTGACGAACATCCAGAGGAGCAGCACGACCGCTCCGGTGGCCGCGACGTAGAATACGCCCTTGCGAACGACGCTGGGCATGTCCCGCATGAAGCCGAACGCGGCGCCGCAGTTCTCGGCGTATCGAAACTCGAGGTAGCCGTCGATCAAGACGACGGGGGCGCGCTGGGCGCGCTGGGGGCGAATCCGGCCGTACTCATCCGCGGCGCATACGGGGTCCGAGCCAAGCGTCGAGGGCTGCGAGAGCTGCCCGAGGGCCCACTGCTTCGAGCCGAGATCCATCGCCGTAAGAGCAGCGACTGCGGCCAGACATAGGACGATGGCCTTCGGCGAGCGGCGGTTTCGAGACACGGCGGCGGACTCTAACAGCTCGTTTTGGCGTGTCAAATCAGCAATTTACAAAAATGTGATACAGAAGGCCTTGTGTTTGTATCACGTTGTGTTAAATAAGATCCATGGCCGAAGGGGACGACAAGAAGGATCGGCGGGAGGCGCGCAAAGAGCGCGTGTTGCACACCCGGGTGCCCGCGGTGCTCGAGCAAGAGCTCAAGCGGGTCGCGAACGCCTGGCGGGTCCCCGTTTCCAATGTGGTTCGGGCGCTGCTCGAGGACGCTTTGGACACACTCGACGTCGTGGGCGCCAAGGCCGAGGACGAGCTGCGCGGCGTGGCTGAAAAGCTCGCCTCGGAACGCCACCGGATTCGCCAGAAGTCCAGCGAGCAGCTCAGCGAGCCCCCCGCGCCCGAGGAGCGAGCGCCAGACGATCCGCTCGAGGGCGCCGTCGGAGCGACACCGATCACCCTCGTGCACGACGCGGTGTGCGGCCTCACGGGAAAACCGCTCCCGGCGGGTTCGCAGGCGTTCATGGTCTTGTTCGACGACCCTCGCCGCAAGCTGATCACGGGCAGGGATGCCCTGCCCCGAGCATCGACCCCCAAGCAGGAGAAAACCGATGACTGAGCAGGAAAAGATCCAGACCAAAGTCGAAGAAAACGTCAACGCAGCAGTCGATCAGGTGACCGAAGCTGCAGGCGCGGCCGTATCGCTCGGTCGCCACGTCACCGCGCTGTGGCTCGGAGTGAGCCGGACCGCGATCGACGCAGCCGCCAAGACGCTCACCTCGACGTCCGAGATGATTAGTGAGATCGCGAAGTCGATGGGTGAGCTCTCGGATCGCATCGAAGGCAGCACCAAGAAGGCCTAGCTTCCCTGCCGACGGGTTGACGGTACCGGCCTGCCACCACCACCGCTCCGTCGCCCGTCGGCTCGTCTTTTTTCATCGGTCCATCGGGCCGTGCGGCAATCGCCGCGCCTCGCGTAAATGACGAACGGCGTTGATGCCCCACCGGGTCAAGAAGTAGACCGGCAGAGCGACGACGATCCCACAGAGCAGCCCGCCGACCCAAAGCTCCGCGCCGGTGCTCGCGAGCAGTCGTCCGGCCTCTTTCCAGAACTCCGCCTCTAGGAGCCGCCCGATCCCGTCGTCCTTGAGCGCCCGCCCGGTGTTCCCGAGCCACTCCTTGATCGTGGCGCGCGTGATCTCTTTGTCGGGCTGCATCACCGCGGCGCCGATCTTCCAGGTCATGTAGTAAAGCGGAACTGCCGTGAAGGGATTGCTGACGAAGAGGATCGGAATGCCCGATAACTTGTTCGCTCCTAGCAGCGTTGCGACGGCGATGTAGATCAGGATCTGCAGTCCTAGGGTCGGCGTGAACGCGATGATTGCGCCGATGAACACTCCCCAAGCGATGCGATGGGGCGTGTCGTCGAGGTGCAGGACGTTGTGGATGACGATCTGTTGAAGGCGCCGCCAGAGGTCTCGGGCGTTCATTGCGGGTCACCCCACGCGCCCCCCCCAGGTGTCTCGACCCGGAGGACGTCGCCTGGCGCCACCTCCACGGTGACGCGATGTTCTAGTGGTTTCCCGTTGAGCAGATTCATGCCCGGCGCCCCTGGGCCGCCGCCGCGCATACCATAGGGGGGGACCACGCGCCGCTCGGAAACCACGGAAACGCGCATGGGGGCTAGGAATTCGAGCTCCCGGATCAAGCCATCCCCACCGGGCTGTGCTCCGCGCCCGCCCGAGCCCTCTCGAAGAGCAAATCTTCGTACCCGAATGGGGAAGCGGGTCTCGAGCACTTCGGGGTCGGTGCATTTCGAGTTGGTCATGTGGGTATGCACCCCGGATGCCCCGGCCTGTCTTTCGGTCGCGCCGGCTCCTCCCCCCAGCGTCTCGTAGTACGCGAGGCGCTCGTCTCCGAAGGTGATGTTGTTCATCGTTCCTTGACTGGCGGCGGCGAGGCCGAGGGCGCCCAGCAGGACGTCGACGATGCGCTGCGAGGTCTCCACGTTGCCGGCCGCCACCGGGCGATGTGCCTCTGGACAAAGGAGCGAGCCTTGCGGAATCCGAACGGTGACCGGGCGCAAGCACCCGCTGTTGAGCGGGATCGGCTTGCCGACCAGCACGCGCAAGACGTAGAGCACCGCCGCGATCGTCACAGCACGCGGCGCGTTGAGGTTGCTGTCTACGGCTTCGTCGGTACCCGTGAAGTCGATCTCCATGCTGTCCCCGTCGACGGTCACGCGGACCGCAATGCGAGTTCCATCGTCGAGGTGGTCTTCGAATCGGTGCTCGCCATTGGGCAACCCGCCGATGGCGCGTGCCGTCAGATCGGCGGCGTTATCCTGAATGTGCTGCATGTAGGCCGCGACGACCGAGAGCCCATAGCGTCCGAGCAGGTCGTCGAGGAGCTGCATGCCCTTCTCATTCGCAGCGATCTGGGCCTGGAGGTCCGCGAGGTTCTCGTCGGGGTTGCGCGCCGGGTTTGCGCCCCCGGTCATGATCTCCCGCAGCTCCGCCTCGGCAAAGACTCCATCCTCGACGATCTTGAGGCTTCGCAGCACGACGCCCTCCTCCTCGAGGTTTCGCGAAAACGGCGGCATCGAGCCTGGCGTGATCCCGCCGACATCGGCGTGATGCCCACGCGATGCGACCACGAAGCGCAGCGCCCCCTCGTCGTCGTGGACCGGCGTGACGACGGTGATGTCCGGAAGATGGGAGCCTCCCGCGGAGGGATCGTTGGTGACGAATACGTCCCCGGCGCTGGTGACCGGATGAGCTCGGAGCACGGCGCGCACCGATTCGCCCATCGCGCCGAGATGCACCGGGATGTGCGGGGCGTTGGCGACGAGCCCTCCCTCTGAATCGAACACCGCGCATGAGAAGTCGAGACGGTCGCGGATGTTGGTGCTCATTGCAGTGCGCTGCAGCACCACGCCCATCTGCTCCGCGATCGACTTGAACTGATTGTTGAAGACCTCGAGAAGGACCGGGTCGACCTGCGTGTCCGCCGTCACGCGTTCGGCACCCGCCTCGGAGTCGCGAAGCACCAGGTAGTCGCGCCGGTCGCGGACCGCGACGAACCCGGAATCGACGACGACCGCACCCGTCGCGTCGAGGATCAGCGCTGGCCCGGCCACCTCGGTATCGATGGGAACGTCTTCACGCAGGTAGACCGGCGCTTCACGAAGCGTGCCGGCCGACCACAGCATCGTCGTTCGCTCTGGCACGCCGGTCCCTGGCTCGACGTCGGGGAGCTCCGGCTTGGCGCTGCGCAGCTCGACCGCCACCCTGAGCGTGGCGGCTTCGATGGGATGCCCCGGTCGGTCGTATCCGAACTCCCGCCGATGCACGGCTTCAAACGCTGAGCGCATCGCATCCGGCTCATCCATGTCGACGTCGAGCGCGGTTTCGGTTCCGCGATAGCGAAGCGCGACACGTCGGCGAACGCGCCAATTGGCGCCCTCCCCGGCGTCGCGCTGCAAAGCCTCGCACCCAGCCGCCTCGAGCTCTGCGAATGCAGCGTCCCATCGCTCCGGCAATGGCGCCTCCAAGCTGGCGCGCCCCGCGTCGCGCTCGCCGTGCCACTCGAAGTTGGCGACGCCCATTCCGAATGCCGAGAGCACGCCGGCGTACGGATGGAACACGAGCTCGCGAATTCCGAGGCGCCTCGCGATCAGGCAAGCGTACTGGACACCGGCGCCGCCGAAGACGACCATGCCGTGCGTTCGCACATCGGGACCGCGACCGACGGAGACCTTTTGAATCGCCGCCGCCATGTTCTCGATGGCGACGCGGAGGAATCCTTCCGCCACCTCTTCCGGCGTTCGCTCGACGCCAATCGCCGCGAGCTCCGCCGCGATCTGTTCGAGCTTCTTCCTCACGGGCGCTTCTTCGAGCGCGAAAGGAAACCGGTCGGCGGCGATGCGGCCCAGGTAGAGCGAGACGTCGGTGAGCGCGAGCTCGGTGGCGCCCGCCCTGCCGTAGCAGAGCGGTCCCGGATCTGCGCCGGCGCTCCGCGGCCCAACCGTCATCCGCTTCCCCTCGAGCGCGCAAATCGAGCCGCCTCCCGCCGCGACGGTGTGAAGCTCGATCATGGGGGCACGAATGCGGATGCCGCCGATCTCGCTTTCGAACACCCGAGTGACTCCTCCCGCGTACCGCGATACGTCGGTGGACGTGCCGCCCATGTCGAAACCGATCACCTCCGAGAGACCGAGCTCTTCGGCGACTGCACCCGTCGCCACCGCGCCCGCGGCTGGACCCGAAAGGACGGCATTGCGTCCTATGAAGCCCGCCGAGTCGACCAACCCGCCATTGCTCTGCATCATGCGAAGCCGGCCCGCGCCGAGGTCTTGTTCGAGCCGCTCCATGTAGTGGGTGAGGAGCGGTGTGAGGTACGCGTTGGCGGCGGTCGTGTCGGTGCGTCCGAGGAGGCCGAGCTCGTTCGAGATCTCGTGCGACAGCGAGACGTGCGAGAAGCCGAGCGCCTTCGCGACCTCCGCGACGGCTTTCTCCAAGCCTCCGTCGCGGTACGCGTGGATCAAGGAGACCGCGACCGACTGGGCGCCGCCGTCTTTGGCTCGTTCGAGGGCTGCCCGGAGCGCTTGGGTGTCGAGCGGCCGCATGACCTCTCCGTCGGGCGTGGCCCGGGCTCGGACCTCGACGACCGCCTCCGGCAACGGTTCCGGACGTTCGATCGCCAGAGCGAAGAGGTCTGGGCGGGTCTGGTCCCCGATCCGCGTCAGGTCGCCGAGCCCCTCGTTCGCCACCAACACGCAAGGGCACCCGCCCCGCTCGAGGAGTGCGTTCGTCGCCAGCGTCGTCCCCATCCTGACCTCGGCGCCCCGGATCGGATCGCTCGAAGAGAGGCCCAGCAAGGCACGAATTCCCTCGATCGGTGCCTGATCCGAGGACAGGACCTTGACGACACGAAGCGCCCCGGTCTGCCTGTCACGGTGGATGCAGTCCGTGAAGGTCCCTCCACGGTCGATCCAGAGCTGGTGCCGGGGGGCTCGGTCTGCCATCGAGGTTTGCATCGAAGCACGGCCGCAGACCCGGTCAAGAGCGCTCGTGCGATCTACGCTTTTGTGTGCACAAGTCGCCCGAAGAGCTTACAACGATGTCACAAATGGCCGGTTCGGGAGCAGATCGGGTGCAATTTTCTGGTTTTCAAATGGGTTTCCTGGACTTATACAGGCCAGCAAGTCAAGGAACATAGGACGATGGACACGGAGGAATTCACTGTCTCGTCCGTGATACCCGCGAGCCCAAACCGTATATATTCTGCGTGGATGGACGAGCGCCACCACAGCGCTTTTACAGGAGCGCGGGCTACGGTGGACCCCTGGGTAGGCGGGCGAGTGGTAGCGCACGATGGTTTCATCGATGCGACCCATGTCTATCTGGTGACCGGAAACCGCATCGCGATGACCTGGCGGACCCGGGACTTCCCCAAGGGCGCAAACGACTCCCAAGTCGATATCACGTTTGAGCCCGTGGCCGGGGGCACGAAGGTCGAGGTGACCCAGACCAAGATTCCAGCCGGTCTCGGGAAGGCCTGCGAAAAGATCTGGAAGACCCTCTATCTCGACCCGATGAAGGCGTACTTCGCCAAGCCGGGCGCAATGAAGGCCGCCTATGCAGCGGCCAAGAAGGCGGGCCACCTGCCGTTGTCTGGGATCAAGGCGAGCCGGCCTGCGCCGAGGCGCCCTTTCGTCCCGCCTCCCCCGCCGCCTGAAGACGAGGGCGCTGAGGAGGAGGAAGAAAAGCCGAAGAAGACCCGCAAGCGGGTCGAGGCCAAGACCATCGATCTTCGCGAGCTCGCTCGCGCGCAGGCGGCGGCTCGCAAGGAAGCGGCTCGCAAGAAGGCCGAGGCCAAGAGGAAGGCGGAGGCCGTGCGCCGCGCCGCGGAGGAGGCTCGCAAGAAGGCGGAGGCGAAGAAGAAGGCCGAGCAGCTGCGGCTGAAGAAGGCGGAGGCCGTGCGCAAGGCCGCCGAGAAGCGCAAGATTGCGCTCGAGAAGAAGCGCGCCGCTGCGAAGAAGAAGGCGGAAGCCAAGAAGAAGGCTGCCGCCAAGAAGAAGGTCGCGGCCAAGAAGAAGGCCGAGATGGCGCGCAAAAAAGCCGCGGCCAAGAAGAAAGCCGACATGGCGCGCAAGAAGGCCGCTGCCAAGAAGCGCGCCGCTGCGAAGAAGAAGGCGGCGGCCAAAAAGAAGGCGGCGGCGAAGAAGAAAGCCGCCAAGAAACGCGCAGCCCCGAAGAGGCGCTCCGCGACGAAGAAACGCACGACGAAGAGGCGAGCGGCCGCCAAGAAGCGAACGACCAAGAAACGAACGGCGACGAAGAAGCGCACAACGAAGAAGAAGGCCGCTGCAAAGAAGCGAACGACCAAGAAACGAACGGCGACGAAGAAGCGCACAGCGAAGAAACGAACGGCGGCGAAGAAGCGGACGACGAAAAAACGCGCTGCGCCGAAGCGCTCCACAAAAAAGAGGACCGCCTCGAAGAAGCGCAAGCCCGCACCCACGAAGCGCGGCAAGACCGCAAAGAAGACCAAGCGCCGCAGGCGCTAGCCCCCCGTAAAGCGACTTCGTCGCCACGGGGCTTCGCCCGCAGAGGGATACCTAGTCCAGGGGGGACTCGGCTTGTCGGCGCAAACCGTCGAAGAGCGACGCGAGCGCGCGGTGCTCCTCGGCACG
>CP070650.1:2581127-2601995 GCA_020354595.1 Myxococcales bacterium | reverse complement strand
AACTTCTCGTAGCCGTTGAGAAACACGTCCTGATGGAGCTCGACCACGACGTCGTTTCCCTCCACTTCGAGATCGAAGTCGACGCGCAACGTGGTTCCATTCGGCACTCTAAGGTACTGACCGCCCGATAGAAGCTTCTTGCCCTCCACTGCAGGAACGCGAGCTTCGTTCACCGTCAGCAAGGCCATCGTTTCGGATCCCGTCATCCCTGGACGCCCCGAACGGGTCAGCCGCGCGACCTCGGCCAAAAGCCGCCTCTCGCGGGGGGCGGCGGGTGTGCCGCGGCGCCTCGGCGAAAACATCGAGCCCTTGGCGTAACCATAACGGTTGCAGTCACGGAACGACTCGTCGCAGACCACGGCGCCGGCCGGCTGCCACATGATCACGCTCCGCAAGTACGTGTTGCCCGCGAACACCTTCCGGGGGGTAGAGTACTTGCGGAACCAACTTCGCCCCGTGAATCCTCCCGCCTCGTCCTCAATGCCCAGCAGATCGGAAATCGAAAGAGCCGTGTCCACGTGCGCCTGGAGGGTGTCGACTCTTTTCGCGAGACGCTCCGGCAACATGACGATGGCGAACGACCAGCTTTGCGCGAGCAAGCGCTCAGTCGAGACCGAGGAGTCGACGGGACCGACCGATTCGTCCGAAGTGATGACGACGACCGTGTCGCGGAGCACGCGGTGCTCCTCGAGCTCCATCAGAAACCGGTCGAGCGCATCATCGGCCCAGAGGAACGCACGCGCCCGTCGCTCCGTGGGGTCCTCGCCGCCGTCGAAGTTCGGAATCGTGTAGGGGTGATGCGTTCCAACGGTCAGCAGAGTCGCGAAGAAGGGTTGCTCTTCGTCATGGAGCTCCACCACCCGATCGAGCGCCTGCTCGAAAAAGGCCTTGTCGTCCACCCCCCAGTCGGTTCTCGCATAGCTCCGCGCAAACCATGAGTCGCCAATGAGCTCCTCGAACCCGGCTTTCTTCATGAACTGGTCCTTCAGCATGAAGCTGAGGGGTGCGGACTGGATGTACGCCGTGGTGTATCCCGCATCGCGCAAGACTGCCGGAAGACAGCGTCGCGCATCGCCATACACCTGCTCGGTCATCTTCGATTGATCGGTCAGCAGCTTCGGATAGTCCCCACACAGGATTGCGTACTCGCCACGGTTGGTCTGCCGCTGATGGGATACGACGTTCGTGAAGAGAACGTGACGCTTCCCGAGTGCATCGAGCTTCGGCATGGGAGCCGCGCTCTCGACCCCAGCGGCGGCGGCCACCGACGGCAAGGACGCGCCCGAGGCCCCTTCAATCATGATGAGCACCACGTTCGGCCGGCTCTGCAGGGGTCCTAGCCAACGTTCGCCCCGGAGGTCGCCGACGAAGACGTCGCGGACCTCGGCGCCCACCGTGCCGGCGCCCAACCCGGACGAGGCGGGTAACAGAGATGCTTGGGCATGAACCGCGTGTCGCTGGCGCCATCCATCGTAGACTTGCGACATCGGCATCGCCGCCTGACCGACGATGCACACGACGAGGGCGCCACCCCACCAACGCCACCAAGTCTCTCCCGGGACTTCGGCGACCCACACCGCCGCGGTCCCGATGACGAGCAGCAAACCGAGCAGTACGGGATGGCGCATGTGCAAAACCGAGCCGCCGACGAACGTCGGATCGGCGAGAAACCCGGCGTGGCCCAGCGCGTAGAACGAATCGAATACGGAGACGACCTCGTAGATCGCGAAGCTAGCCACGACGAACGACATGAGGGCCGCCCAGGCGAGCGCCCTGCCCCACCAACGATGGGTGAGCAGCATGAGCCCCAGTACCCCGACCACACACAGGGCGACCGATCCATCGGCCACCATTCCGCGAAAGTCTAACGGTCGAATGGCGAGCCGTTTTTCCCCGAGCAGCAAGGTGCGCGTGACCCAGGGGGCCGCGAGGCACACCGCGACGACGAGTCCCCAGCCCGCTCTTCCCCTCCAATCGTGACGCTCCGCTTCGATGACGGGCAGTTATGGACTATGCATTGACCATGGCAAAGGGATTTGCGCCAGCTGCTGAACGCAACCGCCAGCCGATTCTCGAGGTCCTCGCACGTGTTTTGCCGAAGAGCGGGCTCGTGCTCGAAATCGCGAGTGGAACCGGTCAACACTCCGTCTTCTTTTCCGAGCGGCTGCCTTCGCTCCGATGGCAACCGACCGACACAGCCCCGGATGCGCTCCAAAGCATTCGAAGCTGGGTCGACGAGGAGAACCGGGACAACCTCTTGCGGCCGATCGAGCTCGACGTGCGATGGCCGACCTGGCCCGTCGCCACCGTGGACGCGATGCTCTGCGTCAACATGATCCACATCTCGCCCTGGGAGACGACGGAAGCACTCTTCGCCGGCGCTCAAGGCCTACTTGCACCGGGAGCGCCCCTGGTCACCTACGGCCCGTACCGCCTTCACGGAAAGCACACGGCGCCGAGCAATGTGGCGTTCGACGAAAGCCTGAGGTCACGCAATGCCCACTGGGGCGTCCGCGACATCGACGAGCTCACGACGCTCGCCCAACACACCGGCTTCGAGCTCCAAGAGCGTGTCGAGATGCCGGCCAACAACATGACGTTGGTGTGGAAACGCGTTGGCTAGCCCGAGCAGCGAGGAAACTCCGGGCATCTAAACAGCATGACGAAGTAGAGGATGAAGACCAGGACGAGCGCCATCCCGCGCTTGCGCCCGATCTCGTTCGCTTCGTTGATCGCCATGAACAGGAGCAACAACGTGGCACCGAGCATGAGCGGAAAGTCGCGTGTGACGACTGAGGCAGAAACCCGTCCCGGGGCAATGATGCCGGGGAGCGCCAGCACGCCCAGCAGATTGAAGATGTTGGAGCCGACGACGTTCCCGACGGCGATGTCTTGCTCACCGCGCCGCGATGCGGCCACCGACGCGGCGAGCTCCGGTAGGCTCGTGCCAAGCGCAACGACAGTCAGGCCGACGACGAGCTCCGTCACTCCGAGCGAGAGGGCCAGCTCGACCGCGCCCCACACCAACACCCGTGACCCGGCCAGCAAGAAGACCAGCCCGATGAAGAAGAGCCCCAGAGCCTTCCCGCTTGGCAACGCGCCGGGGATGTCGTCGTCCTCGAACGCTCCGGCGGGCACGTCATCTCCGCTCTTCGCTTCCTTGGCGCCTTCGATGCCAAGCCAACCCACGACGGCAACGAGGCCGGCAAACAGAATCAGACCTTCGCTCCGGCTGAGCTCCCCGTCCCAAAGGAACCACCAGGAGACCGCCATCGCCCCAAAGAGGATCGGGATCTCGCGCACCAACAAGCGCGAGTGAATGCTGAGCACGCCGACGATGGCGGCCGCCCCGAGGACCAGCGTGACGTTGGTCAGGTTCGACCCGACGGCGTTCCCGATGCCCATCTCACCGCTGCCCGCCGCGGCGGCCATTCCGGACACCAGCATCTCGGGCGCCGACGTCCCAAAGGCAACCACCGTCAGGCCGATGACGATCCGGCTCACCCCCCAGTTGCTCGCCATCCCGGCCGCGCCGTACACGAAGCGATCCGCGCCCCAAACCAGAGCGACGAAACCCACGATGACCGCGGTGATGGCATACAGCAGCGTCAGGGCGACCTCGTGGGGGCTAGAGCGAGAGCCGAGTGTTGCTCAGGACCGCCGGCGCGCAAGCAACATGCAGTTATCGCTGGCAAAACCACCCGTCAGGGGGCTATACCCTCCTGGACCAGCGGGAGGGACCAGCATGGGCGAGCGTCTAGAGGGCAAGGTGGCGATCGTGACAGGGGCGAGCCGAGGCATCGGCGCAGCGATCGCCACGAATATGGCCGAAGAAGGAGCCAAGGTGGTCTTGGTGTCTCGGAAAATCGACGGCCTGCAGGGGGTCGCCGGCGAGATTCAGCAGAGCGGCGGTGATGCCCTGCCGATCGCCTGCCACGTGGGGCACCGCGAGCAGCGCGAGCAGATGCTGCAGCAGGCCCTCGACGCATACGGCAAGGTCGACATCCTGGTAAACAACGCGGCGACCAATCCGCACTTCGGTCCGATGCTCACCATCGACGAGGGCGCCTGGGACAAGACCTTCCAGGTCAACGTCAAGGGGTACTTCGGAATGATTCAGCTCGTCGCGGGTCACCTTCAAGAGCGGCAGGCCAAGGGCTCCATCGTGAACATCGCAAGCGTAGTCGGCTTGATGGCCGCGCCGATGCAGGGCGTCTACGCGATGACCAAGTCCGCGGTGATCTCCATGACCAAGACGCTCGCAATGGAGCTCGGCGCGGCCGGCGTTCGCGTCAACGCGATCGCGCCGGGCCTGATCGAGACGAAGTTCGCCCAGGTCTTGGTCGACAACGACCAGATCCGAGGGAGCATCGTGAACAAGACGGCGGCAGGCCGCGTCGGCCAGCCTCGAGACATAGCGGGAGGGGCGGTTTTCTTGGCTTCGGATGAATCCGACTACGTGACGGGGGATGTCATGGTCATCGACGGCGGTTGGACACTCGCATAGCGGGGGCGGCGGATGATCGCGAAGCCGCCACCGAGCCCTCCGGGGGTCGCTCGCAAGCTGGACTTGGTCGAGCTTCGGATGGGTAACCTGCGCCGGGAGCTCGAGGCGGAGACCGACCCCTCGGTTCGGGCCGCAATCCTCTACCACATGGGATCGCTCTACGAGCACGAGCTCGGACGCCCCGCCGACGCGACTGACCACTATGCCCGCGCGCGGGACGCCTCCCCGGAGTTCGAGCCCGCCGCCATCGCGGCAATGCGCATGGCAGAGCGGTTGCAGCCAAGAAGCGACCTCGAGGCGCTCTGCACGGCGCACGTGGCCTCCGCCCGAGAGCCTGCCGCCATTGCGACGGCGCTCCTCGACCTTGGCCTTCGCTCCGGCGATTGGGCATCCCTCCTTCGCGAGGCGGCCGCGCGGGCGCCCGAGCCTGCCGTCCCGGCCTTGATCCTCGAATGGCTCGCCGATGCAGGACAGGACCGTGACGCGCTTCGCGACGCGCTCCGGGCACAGGCCGAGCACGCGGCTGATCCGGAATTGCAAGCGGCGCTCTGGCTCGACTTGGCGCTCGCGGAGATCGACGACGGCGACATCGATGTCGCGCTGCAGGCCCTCGAGTTGGCTTGCGCATCCGAGCAACTGGTCTGGCAGGCGCGGTCGCTTCAACGGCGAACGGCGAGGGAGCACGAACGTTGGAACGCGCTGGTGAGTGCGACGACGTCCATGGCGCGCCTCCTCGAAGGCGAGGCGCCTTCGGACCCTCTGAGCTCTT
Organism: Myxococcales bacterium; assembly: GCA_020354595.1. Classification (GTDB taxonomy): domain Bacteria; phylum Myxococcota_A; class Polyangia; order Polyangiales; family Houyiibacteriaceae; genus SG8-38. Next base: position 2,596,719 of record CP070650.1, on the reverse strand, counting down.
CCATCCCCGGCGACGAGCGGCTGCCGATGGCTGCCCTCCTTTGGCAGGAGGCCGCCAGCATCTGCGCGGTCGAGCTCGCGGACGCAGACGCTGCGGCCGGCCACTTGGAGTCCGCACTTCGCCTGTTTCCCGAGGATCGCGTGCTTCGATTGCAAGCGCTTTTCGTCGCGGAGAGGCGCGGCGACGCCGAGGCGATGGCCCGGGCATCTGCTTGGTTCGTCGATTCGGGGCCCGACGATCCGGCCTTCGTGGCCTACGAGATCCGGCGTGCGTCGTCGTCCGGCCAGGAGACAGGCCTCGACCTACTGAGAGAAGCGTCCGCGCGCCATCCCCAATCCGAGTACGCTCGAGCGGCACTCGAGGTCGCACTGCTTCGCTCTGGTGCCGATGGGGAACGAACCGAGCGACTCTGTCAGCGCGCCGACGCCACCGAAGGCGAAGCGCGTGCGCAGCTCTTGTGGCACGCCGCCCGGTTGGTGGCCCGGGGCGCAGCCGGTCCACGCGACGCGCAGTCCCTCTACGTGGAAGCAGCCGGCTCTGCGGGACTATCGAAAACCAGGATCCTCCGTGATGCGCTCGATGCTGCAATTCGGGACGGCGACGCGAGCGCCATCCTCGCGCGCTCTGACGACTTGCTCGGCGCCGACATCACCGCCGCCGAACGGACACTGCTGAATCTGTGTAAGTACGACGTCACTCAACACGCACTCCGCGACGAAGAAGCGGCTGAGCTGCTGCTTCGCGATGCGCTCGCCGATCCAAGCGGCAACGGATGGGCGCCTCACGTCGCGCGAGCCCGCGCCGCCTTGTCGGACAGCCCAGCCCTGTTGGCCGCCGCGCACGAAGCCCTCGCGTCGCTGACCGAAGGCGATGCCGAGGTGGAACATCTGTGTGCGGCGGGCCGCGCGTACGCGCGTTACGGTGATTGGGACTCGGCGGAGCGCGTGCTGAGGAAGGCCCTTCGACGGGCCCCCGACGACGGCTACGTGGTGAGCTCTTTGGAGAGCGTCCTACGAGACGGAGGCAAACCCGAAGAGATCGTAGCCCTCGCGCAGTCCCGGACGAACGGTCCATCGAAGGCCGCGGTCGGCGAGCTTTCGTTGCTGCTCACGGGGGCGACCGCCGAGCGCGACGGAAACCTGGTCGCCGCACGCCACGCCTACGAGCAAGCGCTTCGGCAAGCGCCCGAGTCCCCGTCCGCGGCGTTGGCCCTGTCCGACATCGCACGGCGCCAAGGGGACGAGACAGAGAGGCTCCGCGCGTACGACCGTCTCTCAGGCAGCACGCTCGGCGGGGGCGTCGCGGAGCTTTTCGCATTGTTGCGTGCCGATGCGCTCTCTTTGGCCGGCGGGGGCGCAGGCGACGCAAGCGCCTCGTACGAGCGCGCGCTCGATCACCCGATCACCGCGCTCCCAGCGGCTGCTGCCCTGCTGACGACTCCGTTTCGCTTCACGACCGACGATCAGCGTGGCGCCGCAGAAGAGACCCTCGCGGACGCAGGCGCGTCTCAGACGGGTGCCGGCAACGGCTTTGGGGCAGCATACGCCGCGTTGCGGGGCGCGCTGGGTGAGCCGCGTGCCTCCACCGGTGACGCCTGGCTCGAAATGGCGGCGCGGGCGCCGAACGAGGACCTCGAAGCGAGCGCGTTGCTACACGGGCTTCGGAACATGCGGATCGCCCGCGGCGAGCAGGCGATCGACGAGCTCTTCATGCTCGCGCAGCGCTCGGAAGAGCTCGCTAGTAGCCATCCCGAGGCCGCCATCACGTTGGACGAGCTGCTCGCGCCCGGCGACGACCCCGAGCTTCGCGCTTCGACCCTTCGAACCAAGCTCGAACACAGCTCGGCGCTCGGGCATGGCGCGCTCGACGCGGCCCTTGCGCGCGCGTTGGTCGAAGCCGATCGGGGCGATGAGGCGGTCGCCATCCTGAGCAACGCGATCGACGAGCGACCCGACGACCTCGGACTCTGGGAGACCCTCCGAGTCGCAGCTCGCCAGGCGGGCCAGTGGGCGCTAGTCGCCCAATCCTGCGAACGGATGGCCCGCTTCGTCGACGGAGCCCTCCGGGCCGACCTGCTGGAAGAGGCGGGCGCGGTGCGTTTGGATTGCCTCCAGCAGTACCAGCAAGCCGAGGACTCGTTTCGAAGCGCGCTCGAGGCGGACCCGACCCGCGAGATCGCGTTTCGACGACTCCGCGACCTGCTCACCGAGCGCGAAGACGCCGAAGCGCTCGAAGAGCTGGTCTCCGCAAGGCTTGCCCTCGGAGGACCCAAGGATCGTCCCGAGCTTCTCTACGAACGCGCCCGCTTGTTGCGGGGTTTCAGCGACCGGCCGGGCGCGCTCGAAGTGCTCGACGAGCTCTTCACGGCCGAGCCCGAGCATGTCGGGGCTCTTGCGCTCGCCGCCGAGGTGCACGTTTCACTCGAACAGTGGGACGAAGCGGTGGAGTGTCTGCGCCGGCTCTCCACATCGGACATCCCCGATGCGCAACGTCGCGTCGCACACCTCGGAGCGGCGGACTTTCTGCAGACGCGCCTCGGCAAGAAAGACGAAGCCCTCGCCGAGCTTCGCGCGGTCGAAGCGCTGGGGCTCGCCGACGCGGACACGTGGCTTCGCATCGGCGGGCTCGAAGAGGGATTCAGCAGTCGAGCGGCTGCAATCGACGCGTACGCGCAAGCGCTCGCCACCGAGCCGACTCACGAGGCTGCCGTCGCACGTCTCGCGGATCTCATGGAAGGCGACGAGCGCGACGCGGTCCTCTCGCGCTACGAAGACGCGATGTGGGCGCGCATCGATGCCGGCGAGCTCGATGAGAGCCTCCTCGAAGGATTGCGCAAGGCGGCCCATCGGCGCGGCGACCTCGATCGTGCGATGGCCATCGCCGCGGTGGAGGCCGCCGTCGAGCCAGGTTCGCCACCGAGCCAGGGTGGGACCGACCTCAGCCATGTGCCGATGGGCTCGATTTGGGATCCGGACTCGCGCACGCTGGTCGAGGAAGTCGTCCGGCGGGCGGGCCCTGCCCTCTTCAAGGATCGTGTCCGGACCAAGAAGCTCACACCGAGCGACGCGGTCTACGGGGAGCTCGAACGACTCACCGAGAGGTTCGGCGCCCGTCTCGGGTCTGTCGGCGTGTCGGACCAGGTGTCCGGCGTCGCGGCCTACGCAGGTCGTGACGGCGAGGTTCATTGGGTGGTGCCCCGATCCGGGCGAGACGGCCTCGACGGAGTCGATCTGTTCGTCGCTGGACGACTTGCCTGGGCGGTCCCCCGAGGCGCCGGCTCGCTACTCGACGATTCACGGGAGAAAGCCGCGGGGACTCTGGCTGCGGTTCTGCGCGCGGCGCGCTGCCGTGTTGGAGCGGGCGAACCGGTCTTGCCTGCCGTGGGGGTCAAGCTTCGCCGAGCCACTCGAAAGGCCGTGCAGGAAGCCGTGGGCGACGCGGAGATCCAATCCTCGGAGTTACTTGCCGCGGCACGACGCCTCCACCGGAGCGCCGATCGCGCGGGCTTGCTCGCGTCCGGCGACATCGCCGCGGCCCTCAGCACGCTGTTCGGAGGTCGCGCGACCATGACCGCGCTTCAAACGTCGGCACGCGGGCTCGACCTCCTACGCTTCTGGGGGGCGACCGACTCGCCGTTGTGGGGGAATGATGCCTGACGAGCTGTCCGGCGCGGACCGCGGATCGACACCGCCGTCGTTCGACTTCGACGACGATGCCATTGCGAGTCTCCTCGACGACTTTGTCGAAAAGCAAACGGGCCCCCAGGAAAAGCACGTGAGTCGCCCCCCGAATCCCGACGACTCGGGAGCGCAGGCCGCCCAGCGCACGGTGTTCCAGCACACCTCGCGCCACGAAGCGCTCCCACTGGTCGGCGATTCGACCGACGCGAAGCGCCGGCGCATCGAGCTCCTCGAGGCGCTGGACGAACGCGCGATGGGGTCCGCGCGGGCGCGGCTTCTCACGTCGGCCGCCGAGCTCCTCGAGCATCTGGGCGATGCCGGCGAAGCGACACGTAACTATGGACTGGCACTCGAAGCCGATGCGCGTGACGTCGTCGTGCTCCGCGCACTGCGGCGACGGGCGATTGTCCGCGAAGACTGGCCAGCGGCGGCGGACGCGCTCGAAAGGGAAGCATCGCTCGATCTCACGACCGCCGAGCGCGCCGCGACGCTCAAGCTGCTCGCCCAAATCCAGCTTTCGAAGCTCGGTGACGCCGCCGCGGCCGAGCAGGCCGCCTCACACGCGGCGGATCTCGAAGACGACGACTTCGTCGCCTGGCTCCTCGCGGCCGGCGCTCGCCTCGTACGAGGGCAAAAAGCGCGCGCTGCGCAGGCGCTCTGCAATGCGGCCGAGCGGTGGCCCTCCCCCGACGCGCAAGCCGTGATCCTCATGCACGCCGCGGAGCTCATGGAGCAGGCCGGCGAAGCCGACGAAGCCAAGGCCCTGTTCGCGCAAGTGCTGGAGCTTTGTCCGAGCTCGCTCGGGGCACGCCTCGGCATGATTCGCGCGGCCCGCGAGCTAGGCGAGTCCGAAACACTGCTCGCGGCGCTGCGAGCTGCAGCCGACAAAGCCCCCAGCCCCGTGGCGGCCGCCCTTCGCCGAACCGCCGCGGTCGCTGCGAGCGGCGAGGCGCGTGAGCACGATGGGCGATCGCTGCTCGAGGGCGCACCGGATACCGCATCGTTGTGGACCCTCGCCGAGAAGGCGGCTCTCGGGGGCGATCTGCACGCCGCAGCGGGTGCATTCGCAGCCCCAACGAGCGACGGGAGCGCCGAGGTCGTCGCCGTCGGGGCGGCCAGGCGCGCACGGTTGCTGGCCGAGCTCGGAGAGCCGCAACCCATGGCCGGGACGCCTCACCCCCTCATGGTCCCTTATCTGCGCGCACTTGGCGGCCTGAGCGGCGTGGAAGCAGAACGGGCCATCGCGGCGATTCCGGCTGCGACTGTCGAGCTGACCCAGAGCCCTCGGGCGGCCATGGCGCACGCAGACGACGCCGCATGGCAGGCGGACCGTTCCGCGTTCATCGCAGCACTTGAGCGCGAGCTCGCGCACGCCGAGCCATCCTTGGCTGGAGGGGCGGAGCTTGCGGTCGCCGAAGCGGCGGGGGCCGAGGGCGGCCTTGGCGCGGCGCTTCGGTGGCGCGAGCAATGCAACTCGGACATCGAGCAGCAGCCGGGCTACTTGCCAGCGCTCTGGAACCTCGAGGAAAGCGCCGATTCCGACGACGCACGAGCGCGCGCCGCGGCCATGCAGGCCGAGGCCGACCCCACCGACGCCAACGTGCATCACTTGCGTGCCTCCATGTGGGCCACTTTGCCCGAGGCGCGTTCACAGCACGCCGAAGCCGCGCTCGACCGGCACGCGCCCGATCCACTTCTCATCGAGCATCTCTTCGAGTCGACGGGCACGGCGACGGAGGCCGCGGGCGATCTCATGTCGCTTGCCGCCAGGAAGCTCGACTCCGCCGATTATTTCCGGCGCGCCGCGGAATCGTACCGCGCCGCAGGTCTGCCCGCACGAGCGGCCAAGGCGCTTCGCGAGGCGTCTGACACGATAGAGGAAGATGCACCGCTACGAGCTCGGCGCAAAGACGCCGAGCTCCAAGCCTCGGAGTTCGCACGCCTAGCGGAGTCCGCGATGCAACGCGCACGCGAAGCCGAGGACGAGGACGAGGAGCTTCGGGCGTTTTCAGCCATGGCCGAAGTCGACAGGCTCGCGCGTCGTGACATGCAAAGTGCGCGTCTCTCGCTGCAATCGATCGCCGAGGCACGACCCGAGCACGTTCCAACGGCGCGCGCCCTCGAATGGGACGCGCTGCGCGAACGGGACCCCGAGCGGATTCGCTCGAGCGCGCGGCGACTTCTGCAGGCGCTCCCGGAGGGCTCGGCCGATCGATTGGCCCGACAAAGACTGCTCGTCGAGCTCCTGCGGGCGGATTCCGACATCTTGCAGAACGACATCGATCGCATCCTTCGCGGGTTTGACGAGCCGCTCGAGGCGGACCCGGGGCTCGCACGCCAAGTCCTCGGCGCTGCGTATGCAAAGAACGAAACCGAGCTCGGTGTGCAGGCATTGATCGCGCTTCAAGCCTCGTTGAGCGACGACCTGCAGCGGGCCGCGCTCGCGCTCGAGGCCGCGCTTCTGCTTCAACGCGGGGGCGACACCGGGCGCGCGCTCGAAGCGCTGAACACCGCAGCAAATCATCCGCTCGCGCTCGAAGCCGAAGCACGGCTCCTTCGCGCCGCCAAGCGATGGGAAGATGCCGCCGCCGTCTATCGGGATGCGGCGAGCCGAGCCAAAGACGGCCAGCGCGCGGCGTCGCTGTGGCGGGAGGCTGCATGCATCCTCGAGGAAGAGCTCGGTGCCTCGGAGCAATCGCTCGAAGCGTGGGAAGCAGCGGTCAACTGCGACATCACTTACCTCGACGCATACCGACGGCTCGCGGCCGCGTATCAGCGAGAGGGCTTGGTGGAAGAGCTCGCACTTCTGATCGACGCGCGCATCGAAGCTGGGGCCGACACACCGACTCTCGTCGGGCTTCTTCTCGACAAGGCTGCGCAACGACGCGAACGTGGTGACGTCGAAGGGGTGATCGACGCGCTATCCGAATGCCTCGAGCTCGACCCATTCCACTTCGTGGCGCTTCAGGAGCTGGTCGACACGCATCGCCGCCAAGAGAACTGGCAGGGCGCCGCCGAGGCGCTGATTCGCATCGCCCGTCTGAAGCGAAGCGTCGACGAGCAGGTTTGGGCATTCTCCGAGCTGGCCGAGATCTACCACGAGCACCTCACCGACCTGCCACGGGCCGAGGCGTCGCTCCGGCGTGCGCTCGAGCTCGCGCCCGCCCACACCGAAACGCTGGATCGCCTGGGTTCGGTCCTGACCGAGCAAGACAAGCGCCGTGAAGCGGCGCACTTGCTGCAAGAGCTGGTTCGACGCGCCGGCAACGTCTCCGAGAAGCGCGACTACCGCATCCGTTTGGCCACCACCGTAGAGCGCGCGGGCGACTCACGACAGGCCGAGACCATGTTCGAGCAGCTCAGAGGCGAGCAGCCCACCGAACCGGACGTGATCTTGGCCGTCGCCGACCACTACGCGCGCCAAGGCGCGAGCCCCGCGGAGTCGATGCATCTCAATCGCGCGGTCAACGACCTCAGGGACGCGATCCAAGTGCAGCCTGGCGACGAGGCGCTTTGGACGACGCTGGTTCGCGTGCTGAACCGAAAGCATGGCCCCGGCACTGCGTCTTGCGCCGCAAGTGCGGCCATCGCCATCGGACATCCCGCATCACTGTTCGTAGGCGACGTTACGACGCGCAACGAAGCGCTCGGTCAGCCCAGGGTTCCGCTCTCGTCCGCGGTCGACAGCATCGTGGCACCGCCCACCCTGCCCCAAACGGTCCGTCGTCTTTTTGCACTCTGCGAGCACTCGTTCGACAAGATGCTTCCTTTCGATGCCGGTGCGTGGCGGCTTCGCAGACCGTCGGGCCCACATCGTACGCTGGTCGAAGAAGCGGGCGCCGTTGCCGAAGCGCTCGGCGTCAGCGAGCCGCGGCTGCGCATCACGTACATCGCACCAACCGCTTGTATGCCGATCACGGGCGACCCGCCCACACTCGTGGTCGGCGGCAATCTGCACGAAATGACAACCCCCGAAGAGCGTGTCTTCCTGTTCGCCCGCTCGTTGAAGGTCGCGTCGAGCCACTTGGCCCCCGCCCTTCGCGCCCGACCGGAGGAGCTGGACGTGGCCCTGCTATCGCTCCTTCATGGGCACGACCCGAGCCGGCCGCGGGGGGAGCCCGAGCAGATGCGGGAGCTCCGCAAAAAGCTGATGAAGGCCGTGCCGCGCCGATGGCGCGACGAGGTCGAGAGCCTCGTCCTCGAATTGCGCGGCAATTCCGCCTTTTCGACACGGCTCGTGCCGTTCGCGGTGAGCGGGCTCGGCGATCGAGCGGCGCTCACGCTGACCGGAAACGTCCCCTCCGCCGTCGATGCGCTTCTGAAGGTCGCCGGGCACGACGTGCCAGCCGGCCACGCCGCTCGTCTCGACGCCATCACGGAGATCCCGGAGGCCTGGGCCTTGATCCGGTTTGCGATCAGTGACGCACATTTTGAAGCTCGGGCCCAAGCTGGTGTAGATCCTTAGAACCATGCGACTCGGTTTCATCGGTCCCGCCGAATCGGACACCGCCGCTCTCGAACGGGCGGCGAAGCTTCTGATCGTCGACTTCGAGGTCGACCAGGTGGTCTACTTCGGCGAGGACGACGCACTTCGCGAGTTCGTCGGTGCGCACGAGTCCGACGACGACGGCGACCGCATCGAACATCAGGTCGCCCAGGTCGCTGCCACCGGCTCACCCACCGACATCGAAGACGTCCTTCGTCGACTCCGTGGCGCCCGGTATCTCGAAAAGCTTCGTGTCGCTCCTCGACCGCCGACACGCGCGATGGAAATGCTCGACGATCGCATCGTTTTGATCGTCCGAAACAAAGCAACAATCAGCGAGGAGGACGTGATCAACTCCAACATCGTCGTCTACGGGGATTCGCACGAGCTCTTGTTCAAGCGCTTCGGCCCGCGTTGCTTCTTCTGCCCGGGAGCCCTGCAGGGCGGACACGTCGGCCTCCTCGACGATCACTCCGAAGCCGGCGGCGTCGTGTTGAAGGCGATCGACGTCAGTGGCGAAATCTGGTGGACCGAGCCCATTCAAGGTCGAGGCGCCAAGGTCATGGTGGCGCCGTGACCGCACGGCGGGTCGCAGTCTACGGCGGGAGCTTCGATCCGCCCCATCTCGGTCACGTGCTGTCGGTCGCATGGGCGCTTTCGGTCGCGGAAATCGACGAGGTCTGGGTCATTCCGGTGTGGACGCACGCGTTCGGAAAGGCGCACCGCGCTTCGTTCGATGCGCGGATGGACATGTGCAGGCTCGCGTTTGAGCCGTTTCGGCGTGTGGATCTCTTGGACATCGAACGCCGACTCGGAGGTGTGAGCCGGACACTCGACACGCTCGAAGCGCTGCGTCAAGAGCACCCCGACGTCGCGTTGAGGCTTCTGATCGGCGCCGACGTATTGCCCACGACGGATCGTTGGCACCGCTGGGAAGATGTCGCGACGATCGCACCGCCGCTCGTCGTGGGGCGCGAGGGTTATCCAGCCCCCGAGGGTTGCCCGATTTCGATTCCCGACGTGAGCTCGACCGAAGTCCGTGCCGCGCTCGATGACGCCAGGGACCTCACGGGATTGGTGCCCAAGGCGGTCGCGGAGCACATTCGAGAACACGGTCTCTACGCGGACGACGAATGAACGTCCTGATCATCGGGCGCGGGCGAGTCGGAAATGCGTTGCGGCGGGCGCTCGAATCGACCGACCATGATGTGGGCGCGGCGGGTCGAAAGCCTGCGCGATCACGCATCCAGGCGGCGGACGTCGTCGTGCTTGCCGTGCCCGACGACGCGATCGAGCCAGTCGCCGAGCGCGTCGCGCCGCATCTGCAAGCCAGCACGACCGTCCTGCACTGCGCGGGCGCCCGCGGTACCGAGGACCTTCGCGCATGCGAAGCTCGGGGCGCCAAGGTGGGCGTGATGCATCCGCTCGTATCGTTCCCGAGCAAGACGAGCAATCCCAGCCTTGTCGGCACGACCTTCACAGTGAGCGGCTCCACTGGCGCGATCAAAACGAGCAGGCGGTTGGCCGCCGCGTGCGGAGCGCGCGTCGTGGTCGCTGAGACCCGGGATCCGGCCTATCACGCGGGGGCGGCACTGGCGGCCAACGGAGCGGCGGCGCTCGCGTTCGTGTCGGTATCCATCCTCGTTCGCCTGGGCTTCGACAAGCGAGCGGCGGAGCGGGCGATCGGCGGCCTGCTGCAAAGCGTCGGAGAAAACGTCCAGAAGCTCGGTGTTCCCGACTCGCTGACGGGGCCGATCGCGCGCGGGGAAGCGGCGACCGTCGCAAAGCACCGGAGCGCACTTCGGCGGGTCAGTCGGAGCACGCTCTTCGCCTATGACGCCGTTCTTCCCGTCATCGTGCGCTGTGCACAGGCTGCCGGCCTGCCGAACGCCAAGGCGACTGAGATCCTAGGCTCGACCAAGCGTTGAGCGCGCCCTACTCCGCGGCCTCCACCGAGCCGTCCGCAGTCTCGAAACGCACGCCCTCGCTGTCGCCTAGCGCGAGAATGCGATCTCCCCGCTCGAACTCCCCGGCCAGGATTGCAGCCGCGAGCGGAGCCTCGACCATCCGGCCTATCACGCGACGCATCGGACGCGCGCCGAGATCCGGATCATAGCCGCCGAGCGCAACGAGCGCGTCGATCGCCGTAGCGTCGACGGTCAGCTCCACTCCTTGGCGCTCCCGAAGCTGCTTCGCCACGCCGACCGACATTCTTCGCGCGATCTCGGCCACCTCGTCTCGGCTCAACGCGCCGAAGAACAGAGGCTCGTCGATGCGATTCCAGAGCTCGGGCGGCAGTGCGCGCCGGGCCGCGCCTAGCGCAGCGGACATCCCGTCGCCGGAGCCCTCCGACTCCGCGCGGAAGCCAATCGAGCTCTGGCTCCGCGCAGAATGCTGCGCGCCGAGGTTCGACGTCATCACGACGATCGTATGCGTGCAGTCCACGGTGCGGCCTTTCCCGTCGGTCAGGCGCCCGTCCTCGAGAAGAGGCAGCAACGATTGAAGGACGTCCATGTGCGCCTTCTCGATTTCGTCGAGCAACACGAGCTGGTACGGCCGATGCCGAATCGCCTCGGTGAGTTGGCCGCCGGTGTCGTGGCCTATGTAGCCGGGAGGCGCGCCCACCAGCTTGGCGACCGCGTGTGACTCGCTGAGCTCGCTCATGTCGATGCGCGTCATCGGGCATCCCATGAAGAAGAGCTCGTTCAACGCGCGCGCGGTCTCGGTCTTGCCGACCCCGGTTGGACCGAGAAACAGGAAGGTCGCGAGGGGACGATGGCCGTGGAATCCGGCGGCGCCTTTGCGAAGCGCGTCCGACACGCGACTCATCACGTCCTCATGACCGACGACGTGCTCCGCGAGGTGACGTTCGAGCTCGAGCAACTTCTGCGCGTCGGTCGCGAGGAGCCGCTCGACGGGAACGCGAACCTTTTCCGCCACGACCTGTGCAATTGCTTCGCGGTCCACCACCGCACCGCCCCGACGCCGGATGCGCGCACCGGCGAGGTCGAGCAGCCCGATCGCTTTGTCCGGTAACGTTTGATCCGGGATGTAGCGCACCGAAAGCTCCACGGAGGACTCGACCGCCGAGGGATCGTACGCGATGCCATGATGCACTTCGTAACGCGGGGCGATCCCTCGAAGGATTTCGATCGCGTCCTCCGGCGTCGGCTCGGCAACGTGGATGGGCGAGAAGCGGCGCGCCAGCGCCGCGTCGCGTTCCACGTACTTGCGGTACTCGACGTCGGTCGTCGCTCCGATGCAAGGCAGCTCACCGCGTGCGAGCGACGCCTTGAGCTCGTGCGCGAGGTCGTCGGGAGAATCGCCCCCCGTGAACAGCGCGTGCACCTCGTCGATGAAGAGCACGATCTTGCCATCGGCGCGCTTGACCTCGAACTGAAGACGCCGCATCCGCTCGGAGAGCGCGCCCCGGACACCCGTGCCCGACACCAACCCTCCGGCGGAGAGCTCGATCACGATGGTGCCTTCGAGCCCGCGTACCCCCTCGCCACCGTGCGCTAGGCGGCGCGCGAGGCCTTCGACGATGGCGGTCTTCCCGACGCCGGGCGGACCTACCAGGATCGGATTGTTCGAACGACGTCGAGCCAGCACGTCGAGCAGCCGTTCGATCTCCGCGTCTCGCCCGATCACCTCGTCGATCCGCCCGAGCGACGCGAGCTCGGTGAGATTGCGGCCGAGCTTCGCGAGCGTCGGATACATGCGTGCATCCAAGCTGAACGGAGAGGAGGAAGGAACGATGAGGTCTTCTTCGGGTTCGGGCGGGCCCTGAAGCGGCGCCTCGATCAGTGCCTCCTCTTCGTCGCTTCGTTCTTCAGACGGCTGCTCGACCCGAAGCTCGATCAGAGGCGCCGGCTCGGCAGGACGGCGCGCCGAGGGGCGGCCGGGCTTTGCCGCGGGCGTCGGGGAAAACGAAGCGGTCGGTCGAATGTGTGTCGACGTGGATGGAGCGGCCTCCGCGGGTCCGGGGTGCAGCGCTTCGCGCAGCGCCTCCTGCACGCGCTTCGGGCCTGCGCCGATCTCTTCGAGGCTTCGATGGGCCGCGCTTCGCGTGTCGCGAGCGATCGAGAACAGTAGGTGCGCCGGCAGGACCTCCGGTGCGTCCATCGCCTTGGCGATCCGGTAGGCGCGTTCCACGGCGCGCTCGAGCGCGCTGATCGGCTCCGAATCGACGACTCGAATCGCGCTCAGGAGATCGCCCTCCTTCACACCGAGCCGCGACAGCAGGTTGCCCATCGGGCCCCCGCTCTGCAGCATCACGAGAAGCAAATATGCCGTCGACGGGCTATGCCCGCGTCGCTGAGCCTCGCGCTGCGCGCGCGCGATCAGTCCTTTGACCCCCCCGCTGACCGTCGTCATTGTCGCCTGGTTCCTCGGTCGGAGTTAGCTGTCACCGCCTTGGGGCACAACTTTTCGGCCGCCTTCGCCGGCAGCCAATTCGAAAATCCTACATTTCCGCACCTTGTCACCCTGTCACTGTAAAGTTCCAGTTGTTAACTTGATCCTGGACCACAACCCAGGAGCAAGCTGTGAATCCACGTCTCGCACTCGTCGCCACCCTCCTCGGGGCCCTCGTTTCATCCGTCACACCCTGGCAGGACGCCGACGCGGCTTCGGGTCTCCAAGCCAAGATCTACCTGACGCAGAGGGGCATCTCCCGGTCGCTCTCCGAGGCCGGCGTCATTCGGTTCGCCGCGGCCAACAAGGCCACACGCCTCCGCGAGAGCAGCGAGGCGCCCATCGAGGACCGTCAGTGGCGCGCCAACCTGGTGGTGCGGTTCAGCCGACCGGTCGGCGACTCGGAGTTCGAGGTGCTCTTCTACGACATTCAGACGGCCGAGCGGAAGTTCATCGCCCCGGCGATGACCGTGTTCGTGAACGACCGCAACCAGCGGACGATCGTTCACAAGCTCCGCCTCAAGCGCCCCCAATTCGAGCCCAATCGGCGGCTCGAGATGGTGGTGACGGTACGGCGTCAAGAGGTGGGCCGTTACCGCTTTCAAATTCTCGGGGACAGGGTACAACACAGCGGCGAAGTCACCTTCTCGGATGACGAAGTCCGCTAATCCGTGCCCACCCTACAAGACGTCACCACGAGGGCCCGCAAAGGCTCGCTAGACCCGGTCTACGTTCTGGTCGGAACCGAGCGCCTGCTGATCGAGCGCGCGGTCGATGCGGTCCGCAAAGCGGTCGACGAGATGGGCGCACCCGGGTTCAACATCGAGATCTTCGACGGCAAGGGCCTCGAAGCTGCGGTTGCAATCTCGGCGGCGCGCACGCTTCCCATGATGGCAGACAAACGGTTGGTTCTCATTCGGCGGCTCGACGCGATGACGCCCACCGAGCAGAACCATCTCGCGGAGTATCTAAAGGACCCGAGCGATACCGCATGCATGGTGATGACCGCCGACAAGCTGGACGGACGCTCGAAGCTCGGAAAAGCCGCAAAAAAGGCGGTTTGTTTGATCGACGCAAAGCCGCTTCGCGGGCGGGAGCTCCGCGAGTTCATTCGCGCCGAGGCGACGGCGCGGGACCATAACATCGCGCCGCAGGCGGTCGAGACATTGCTCGACGCCGTAGGGGACGACCTCGCCGCCATCGACGACGCGATGGAACGGCTTTCGCTGTTCGTCGGGGCGGGACAGCGCATCGACGCCGACGCCGTCATGCGCTGCGTGACCCGGATTCGAGTCGAGTCGATTTGGAGCCTCGTCGACGCGATCGGGCTCAAGGACCGACGCAAAGGTATCGCCGCGGCGCAGTCGCTCCTCGATGACCGCGAGCCGCCGCTCCGACTTCTCGCCATGGTCGCACGCCAGCTCCGGATCGTGGCGCGGATGCGCGAGGCGCTCTCCGAGGGCCTACGACCTCAAGAGGCAGCCAAGCGTGCCGGCGCCCCACCCTTCAAGGCCAGCGACCTCACCGAGTCCGCACGGCGATTCACCGCCGACAGCCTGGGGCGCGCATTCACGCTGATCGCGGAAACCGACCGGGCCCTCAAAGGCAGCAAGCGCCCCCCGGACGTGATCCTCCAAGACGCAGTGCTCGAGCTCTGCGCGGACGGTCCGTAAGACGATCCTCGCGGACGCTCGGTTCGAGCTCAGCCCTGAAGCGCGTTGACCTGATGGGTCAGTCTGGAGATGTACCGCGAGCCCGTCTTGCGGTGGTAGATGCCCTTCGAAACCGCGCCGTCGATACGGCTCACCGCTTCGATGAGCGCCTTCTTCGCCGCGTCGGCATCACCGGCCTGGACGGCCGCACGAACGCGCTTCACGCACGTGCGCACGTTGGTGCGGATGTGCCGATTGCGCGCGGTGCGCTTGACCGTCTGGCGGGCTCGCTTTTTTGCTGAAGCGTGGTTGGCCACTCTGATATCCTCCCCGTGGGGACGCGGGTGGTAGCCCTGCCAGCCTGGCCTGTCAAGCCGGGATAAGAGCCTTGCGGGCCCCCCTCCCAACAGACATACACGCTCGTGTCCCGACGCCAGCAAACCCTGAATTGGCTCGCCAAGCTCGTCACTGAGCGTCGGAAGCTCGTGGTCACGGTATCGGTGCTGACGGCCCTCGCGTTCGCCACCCAGATCCCGAAGCTGAAGGCCGACCCCAACCCGGAGGCCCTGCTCTCCTCGTTCGAGGGCGAAGAATACGCCTTGATTCAGCAGCGTTTCAAGGAGTGGTTCGGCAAGCGGCGGGAGGCCGTGCTGATCCTCGTGGAGGCCGATGACGTCCTTTCGAGAGAGACGCTCCAGGAGATCCACGACATTTCGCTCTACTTCGCGGACAAGCCCTGGGTCGAGAAGGTCGCCGGGCTTACGACGCTCAACATCCCACGGCGCGTGAAGGACGCGCCTGACGAGGATACGAGCGACCTGGACGATCTGGACGATCTCGATGGCTTGCAAGAGGTCGGAGACGACGAGGACGAAGGGGATCTCGACGACCTCGATTCGCTCGATGACTTGGATTCGCTAGACGTCGAAGAAGAAGACGCCCAGGCCGATCTCGAAGACGCCGCGTTCAATGCGCTTCTCGACATCATCGAAAGCGACCCGGACCGCTTCCCAGGCGGCATCGCCAAGGCGGGTCCGGCGCTCTCGGCCGAGCTCAAAACCGACCCGATCGTCCAAGGCGCCGAGGTCACCGAAGAAGAAGCCGCGGCGCTCACGGAGGCCATCGAAGGCAATCCGTTGCTCGTCGGCCGCCTGATCGACGACGACCATACGCTTGCAGGCATCGCACTGCAGCTCCCAGAGCTCGATCCGCGCGACATGCAGAACGCGATGAAGGACCTCAGAGCCTCGCTCGAGGAGCTGGAGCTCGAAGGGGCCGAGCTCCACGTAGGCGGCCTTCCTTACCTGCGCAGCGTGATCGTGACCAAGATGCGGCAAGACAACCTCCGGCTAATTCCG
>CP070650.1:2571105-2581027 GCA_020354595.1 Myxococcales bacterium | reverse complement strand
GCAACTCGAGGAGGCGGCTGCGTTGATCAAAAACGCCAAGCGCCCGATTCTCTTCGCCGGCCACGGAATCATCAAATCGCAGGCAACCGAAGCGGTTCTGGAGTTCGTCGAGAAGACGAACATTCCGGTGGCCTGCACCCTACTCGGCCTCGGCGGATTCCCTGCGACGCATCCCCGAAACCTCGGGATGATGGGCATGCACGGCGAGACCTGGGTCAACAAGGCCATCCAGGACGCCGACTTGATCATCGCGGTTGGCATGCGGTTCGACGACCGCGTGACGGGGAATCTCAAGACCTACGCCCAAAACGCGAAGAAGATCCACGTCGAGCTCGACCCCGCCGAGATCAACAAGAACGTCTACGTGGACGTTCCCATTGTGGGGGACGCGCACTCGGTGTTGAAGGAGTTGCTTCCGTACGTCGACAAGTGCGACCGGCCGGAGTGGCTGGCGTACATCGATGAAATCAAAGGCGATTCGGCCGTCCGAGACATCCAGAACTTGCCGGACCTCGGCAAGCTGTACGCCGCTCACGTGATTCACGACCTGTATCGGCTCACCGAGGGCAAGGCGCTCGTCGTCACGGACGTCGGCCAGCACCAGATGTGGGAGGCGCAGTACTACAAGCACGATTATCCGCGGAAGCTCATCACCTCGGGCGGCCTCGGGACCATGGGCTTTGCGCTACCTGCCGCCATTGGTGCGAAGTTCGCGCAGCCAGGCGATTCGGTCTGGGTCGTCTGTGGCGACGGCGGCTTCCAGATGACGCAGGCGGAGCTCTCGGTCTGCGCGCAGGAAGGCATCAAGGTCAACGTCGCGATCATCAACAACGGCTATCTCGGCATGGTGCGCCAGTGGCAGGAGTTCTTCTTCGGCGGCCGCTATGTTGCGACGCCGTTGCTGAGTCCGGACTTCGTGAAGATCGCGGAGGCTCACGGTCTGACGGGCTTGCGGGTCGAAAAACGCTCCGAGGTCGAGGATGCGGTTCGCAAGGCTGAGGCCACTGAAGGCACCGTCGTCATCGACTTCCGGGTCGAGCAGGAAGACGCCGTCTACCCGATGGTGCCCGCCGGCGCGAATCTTCACGAGATGATCGAGCGGCCGCACAAGCCCGGCGAGCACACGCACAACCCGATCTTCGAGACGGGGGAGGACGAGTGATGAGTCAAACGGTCAAACGAACCTTTGCGGTCTTCGTGGAAGACAAGCCCGGCGTGCTCAACCGCGTCGCGTCCTTGTTCCGCCGCCGGAGCTTCAACATCGACTCGCTCAACGTTGGAACCACGCACGAGCCAGGCGTCTCGCGGATGACCATCGTCTGCGATGCGGACGAGGACAAAGCGAAGCGCATCGAAGCGAACCTCTACAAGATGGTGAATGTCTTGTGGGTCGATGACATCACCCACAAACAGACGATCGACCGAGTCCTCGCACTGATTAAGGTCAACTGCGATCGCGAGCAGCGCGACGAGGTGTTGAAGATCTGCGACATTTTTCGCGCGCGCGCCATCGACATGTCGCCCGATCGCGTGACGATCGAAATCACCGGGCCGCGAGACAAGGTCGAAGGCCTCGTGTCGGTCCTTCGGCCCTTTGGGATCTTGGAGCTCGTACAGACCGGCACCGTCGCGATGACTCGCGGCGTGGAGAAGCACGACCTGGCCCATCCCACCGTTCCAGCTTCCCGCAACGACGCGGCCTAACCCCCTTTTGGAGAAGTAGAGAGACACATGACCCAGATTCGTTATGAAAAGGACGCCGACCTCTCGTTGATTCGAGGCAAGAAGGTCGCGATCATCGGCTACGGCTCCCAGGGCCACGCCCACTCGCTCAACCTGAAGGAGAGCGGCGTGGACGTCCGCGTCGGTTTGCAGGAAGGCAGCAAGAGTAAGGCGAAGGCCGAGGCGGCGGGTTTGACCGTCAAGTCGGTGAGCGATGCGGCGAAGGAAGCCGATGTGATCATGATTCTCGCGCCGGATACCGCACAGCCGGCGATCTACGAGGAGCACATCGCGCCGAACCTCGAAGCCGGCAACATGCTGATGTTCGCCCATGGCTTCAACATCCGATACGGCACCATCGAGCCGCCCAAAGACGTCGATGTCGCGATGGTGGCGCCGAAGAGCCCAGGTCACCGTGTTCGCGAGACCTACCAAGAGGGCGGCGGCGTGCCTGCGCTTCTCGCGGTGCATCAAGACGCGACCGGTCAGGCCGACGCGCTCGCGATGGCGTACGCAGCCGGAATCGGATGTGCGCGGGCCGGGGTGCTGACGACTACGTTCAAAGAAGAGACCGAAACCGATCTCTTCGGCGAGCAGGCGGTGCTGTGCGGCGGCTGCTCGGAGCTCGTCAAGGCGGGTTTCGAGACCCTTGTCGAGGCGGGCTACCAGCCGGAGCTAGCGTACTTCGAGTGCCTCCACGAGCTCAAGCTCATCGTGGATCTGATGTACCGCGGCGGGCTCAACTACATGCGTTACTCGGTGTCGAACACCGCCGAATGGGGCGACTACGTCAGCGGCCCGCGCGTGGTCGGCGAGGAGAGCAAGAAGGCGATGAAGCAGGTGCTCGCCGAGATTCAGGACGGCAGCTTCGCGAAGCGCTGGATCGACGAGAACAAGAACGGGCGGCCGGAGTTCAATGCCAAGCGCCGCGCCGAGCAGGAACAGCCGATCGAGCAGGTCGGCGCAAAGCTTCGGTCGATGATGCCTTTCGTCGACCCGGTAGAAATCAAACAGGGAGAGTAACGAGGCGCCGCCGGACCGCGGCGTCGGGAGAATGAGCCATGCAACCCGATCACGTACGGATCTTCGACACGACGCTCCGAGATGGAGAGCAATCACCTGGCGCGACGATGACCTCGTCGGAGAAGCTAGAGGTGGCGAAGACCCTATCGCGACTCGGCGTGGACATCATCGAAGCGGGCTTCGCGGCCGCCTCTCCTGACGACTTGCGGGCGGTGAAGACGATCGCCGAGGCGGTCGGCGTCACGGGCGTCGAGGGGCGACCGGTGCCGGAGCCCCCGACGATCTGTAGCCTCGCGCGGGCGCACAAGTCGGACATCGACAAGGCCGCCGAAGCAATCTCGCCTGCCAAGCACGGACGAATCCACACGTTCATCGCGACGTCTCCGATTCATCGGAAGCACAAGCTTCGGATGACCCGCGACGAGGTGCTCGCGAAGATCACCGAGATGGTCTCGTACGCGCGGAGCTTCACCGAAGACGTGGAGTTCAGCCCCGAAGATGCGGGCCGGACCGAGATGGACTTCATGTACGAGGCGCTTCAAGCCGCGATCGAGGCGGGCGCGCGCACGCTGAACATTCCCGACACGGTCGGCTACACGATCCCGAACGAGTTCGGCGAGCGGATCGCGCTGATCCGCGAGAACGTTCCCGGCATCGAGCAGGCCGTCATTAGCGTGCATTGCCACAACGACCTCGGCTTGGCGGTGGCGAACAGCTTGTCGGCGGTTCAGAACGGCGCCCGCCAGGTCGAGGTGGCGGTGAACGGGATTGGAGAGCGCGCGGGCAACGCGTCGCTCGAAGAGATCGTGATGGCGCTCTACGTGCGCCGAGACCTCTACGGGATCACTACGCAGATCGATACCACGCAGCTCACGCGAGCAAGCCGCTTGGTCAGCAAGGTGACCGGAATGGTCGTTCAACCGAACAAGGCTATCGTCGGCGCCAACGCGTTCGCGCACGAGGCAGGCATCCATCAGGATGGCATGCTCAAGCATGAAGAAACGTACGAGATCATGCGCCCCGAAACGGTCGGCGCTGGCAAGACCCAGCTCGTCCTCGGCAAGCACTCGGGACGGCATGCCTTCGCGAATCGGCTGACCGAGCTCGGCTATCCGGTATCTGGCGACGGCCTCGATAAGGCGTTTGCCCGTTTCAAGAAGCTCGCCGACAAGAAGAAGCACATTACGGACGCTGACTTGGTCGCCCTCGTGAGTGACGAGCTCTACCAGCCCAAGGAGTTCTGGCGACTCGACAAGATCCAGGTTGGGTGCGGCACCGGAATGCCGACGGCCACGGTGCAGCTCACCGGACCGGACGGGGTGACGCGAATTGCAGCCGAGGTGGGTACGGGCCCGGTGGATGCGGTCTACAAAGCCGTCCAGTCTCTGGTGCACGTGCCTTGCACCTTGCTCGAGTACACGGTGCAATCGGTCACGGAGGGCATCGATGCGCTCGGGGAGGTCAGCGTACGCGTGACGCCTCACGATGACGAGGCTCCACCCGACAAGATCAATCCGCAATACGAGCATTCCCGTGCGCGGGTGTTCCACGGCCACGGGGCGCACACCGACGTCATCGTCGCAAGCGCAAAGGCCTATCTCGCGGCGATCAACCGCATTCTCGCGCTCAGAGAAGGAACGGAAGACAACGAGGCAGCCGGAAGCGCTGCATAGCGAACACCATGGAACCAAGAACACTATTCCAAAAGGTCTGGGACGAGCATGTCGTCGTGCAGGAGCCGGGACGCCCGGCGGTCCTGTATATCGACTTGCATCTCATTCACGAAGTCACCTCGCCCCAGGCGTTCACCGGCCTTCGCGAGCGTGGGATCAAAGTGCGTCGGCCGGACAAGACTGTCGCCACGATGGACCACTCCACGCCGACGCTGCCGAAGTCGCTTTGGGTCATCGATGACCAGGCCAAGGCGCAGCTCGCGATGCTCGAGCGAAACTGTGAGGAGTTCGGTATCCAGCTCTATCCGCTCGGCGACAGCCGAAACGGCATCGTGCACGTGATCGGCCCCGAGCGTGGCTTCACGCAACCCGGAAAGACGATCGTGTGCGGCGACAGCCATACGTCGACTCATGGTGCGTTTGGTGCGCTGGCCTTCGGCATTGGCACGAGTGAGGTTGAGCATGTGCTTGCGTCGCAGTGTCTACTGCAACGCAAACCCAATACTTTGGAGGTGCGCGTCGAAGGGCAGCTCATGCCTGGGGTCACGGCGAAGGACATCATCTTGGCACTGTGCGCGGAGATCGGGACGGGAGGAGCCACCGGATACGTCATCGAGTACACGGGATCGGCAATCGAGAATCTCGACATGGACGGGCGCATGACGGTCTGCAACATGAGCATCGAGGCGGGTGCGCGTGCTGGCATGATCGCCCCCGACGAGACGACGTTCGCATACCTCGAGGGACGTGACTACGCTCCGAAGGGCGCCGACTGGGATGCCGCCCTCGACCGGTGGAAGCAGCTCCGCACCGACGAAGGCGCGACGTACGACAAGACGGTGGTGATCGACGCGAACAAGCTCGAGCCGATGATCACCTATGGCACCAATCCCGGCATGGGGATGCTGATCAGCGAAACGATGCCGACCTCCGGCTCCTTCGCCGACGCGTCCCAGCAGGCCGCCTTCGAGAAGGCGATGGGTTACATGGGGCTCGAGGCGGGGAAGCCGCTACTTGGCCAAAAGATCGACGTCGTCTTCATTGGTTCCTGCACCAACTCGCGCATCAGCGACCTGCGTTTGGCTGCCGGCGTCTTCAGCGGACGCAAAGTGGCGGACGGTGTGCGAACCCTCGTGGTGCCCGGCTCGCACGACATCAAAAAGCAGGCTGAAGCCGAGGGGCTCGATCAGATTTTCAAAGAGGCTGGTGCCGAGTGGCGGGAGCCGGGCTGCTCGATGTGCATCGCGATGAACGGCGACAACCTCGAGCCGGGTCAGTACGCCGTGAGCACCTCGAACCGGAACTTCGAGGGCCGGCAGGGCAAAGGCGGTCGCACCTTCCTCGCATCCCCCCTGACTGCCGCTGCAGCCGCCGTCACGGGCGAAGTCACCGACCCGCGGAGCTTGCTCCTTTCTTGAGAGGCGAAGTATGGCGAAATTCACCACACTGACATCCCACGCAGTCCCCCTCCCCGCCGAAAACGTGGACACGGATCAGATCATCCCTGCCCGCTTTCTCAAGGTGACAGACAAGCACGGCCTTGGTGACAGCCTGTTTTGTGACTGGCGCTACCTGAAGGACGGCTCGCCCAATCCCGACTTCGTGCTGAACGAGCCGGCCTCGCAGGGAGCGCAAATTCTGATCGCAGGCGACAACTTTGGCAGGTTGCTCGTCACGCGAGCACGCGCCTTCGGCACTCGAAGCATGGGTCTATCGGGCGATCATTTCCACGAGCTTCGAGGACAACATCAAGAGCAATTCACTCAACAACGGTCTGCTCCCGGACTAGGTGAGCGCGGACGTGTACAAGCAGCTGCTCGAGGCAGTGCAACTCGACCGAAGCACGGAGATCACCATCGATCTTCCGACGCAATCGGTTACCGGGCTCGGTTCGCTCGAGACCACCTTCCCCATCGACGAGTTTTCGAAGCATTGTTTGCTCGAAGGGATCGACCAGCTCGGGTACCTTCTGTCGTTCGACGAGCAGATCACCAACTATGAGCAACAGCGGACATAGCGGCTCAGGCCCCGTCGTAGAGATCTACGACACCACGCTGCGTGACGGCACGCAGATGGAGGGGATGAGTCTGTCTTGCGACGACAAGCTGCGCATCGCCGAGCACTTGGATGCGCTTGGAGTCCATTTCATCGAGGGTGGGTGGCCTGGCTCAAACCCGAAGGACGTCGAATTCTTCGAGCGCGCGAAAGACATCGACTGGAGGAGCGTGACCATCGCAGCGTTCGGATCGACCTGCCGGGCGCAGTTGCGCGCCGAAGATGACCCTCAGCTTGCGACTCTGCTCGACGCCCAGACGCCCGTATGCACGATCTTTGGAAAGACGTGGAACATGCACGTCACCGAGGTCTTGCGCACTAGCCTCGATGAGAACCTCCGAATGGTCGAGGAGAGCGTATCCTTCCTCAGGCGTAGCGACCGTCGGGTCATTTATGACGCAGAACACTTCTTCGACGGATACAAGTCCGACGCCGAGTACGCGCTCGAGACGCTACGAGCCGCGGCGCGCGGCGGAGCCGAGACCCTCGTGCTGTGCGACACCAACGGCGGCTCGATGCCTTGGGAGGTCGAAGAGATCATCCACACCGTGCGCGAAGCGCTCCCGGAAGCGCGATTCGGAATCCACGCGCACAATGACGGCGAGTGCGGTGGAGCCAACTCGGTGGCAGCAGTCCGAGCGGGAGCGCGCCACGTGCAGGGAACGATCAACGGCTACGGAGAACGTTGTGGAAACGCAAACCTCTGCTCCATCTTGCCCGACATCGAGCTGAAGCTCGGACTGCAATGTGTGCCGCCGGGCGGGCTGCAGAAGCTCTACGACCTTTCCCACTTCGTCGCCGAGATCGCGAACCTCAGCCCGAATGATCACGCAGCCTACGTCGGTCGGAGCGCCTTCGCGCACAAAGGCGGCGTACACGTCTCGGCGATCCGTCGTCACCCCGAGTCTTACGAGCACGTCGACCCCAAGCTCGTCGGCAACGAATCGCGCGTGGTCGTGAGCGAGCTTTCCGGACGGAGCAACGTGTTGAGCAAGGCCGAGGAGCTCGGCCTCGAGGTCAGCGCGGCCCACGGGGGGCAGGTGCTCGAGAAGATCAAGTCGCTCGAAGCCGAGGGTTTTGCCTATGAGGCAGCGGAGGCATCGGTCGCCCTCTTGATGGCGCGCCAGCAGGCGGACTATCAGCCACCCTTCGAGGTTCTTCACTTCCAAGCCGGCGTTGGCCGCCGCGAAGGCGGCGGAATGTTCGCCGAGGCGACCGTCAAAGTCCGCATCGGCGATGAGATCGTGCACACCGCCGGCGAGGGCAACGGCCCGGTGAGCGCGCTCGACTCGGCGTTGCGGAAGGCTCTTGAGCCGTTCTTTCCCGAAGTCGGAGAGATTCATCTCAGCGACTATAAAGTACGCATCCTCGACGGACGGAGCGGAACAGGGGCGACCACCCGTGTCTTGATCGATAGTCAGTCGCCGCACGATTCGTGGAGCACGGTCGGCGCGTCGAGCAACATCATCGAGGCGTCTCTTCAGGCGCTCATCGACAGCATCGAGTACGGGCTCACGCTGCAGCGCGCGACCGTCGGCAAACAGACAGAGGCGAACGTTTAGATGAAAGCAAAGATCACACTTCTGCCGGGCGACGGCATCGGACCCGAGATCGTGGACGCGACGCGCCAAGTGCTGGAGGCAGTAGCGCGGAAGTCCGGGCATGGCTTTGCTTTCTCGACGCATCTGATCGGTGGCATTGCGATCGACGAGACCGGTGTGCCGCTTCCAGACGACACGATCGTGGCCTGCCGGAGCGCCGATGCCGTGCTTCTCGGTGCCGTCGGAGGACCCAAGTGGGACGACCCGACCGCAAGCGTCCGCCCGGAGCAAGGCCTCCTCGGTATGC
This sequence comes from Myxococcales bacterium, assembly GCA_020354595.1. Taxonomy (GTDB): domain Bacteria; phylum Myxococcota_A; class Polyangia; order Polyangiales; family Houyiibacteriaceae; genus SG8-38. The sequence continues at coordinate 2,572,706 of CP070650.1, read as the reverse complement.
GCAAGGCGCTGAAGTTGTTCGCCAATGTTCGCCCGGTGAAGCTCTTCCGTGGACTCGAGGCGGCGTCACCACTGAAGGCGGAGCGGCTCAAGGGGGTCGACTTGGTGTTCATCCGCGAGCTCACCGGCGGCATCTACTTCGGGCAACCCAAAGGCAAGGAGACCCGGGACGGGCGTCGAATCGGTTTCGACACGATGGTGTACGACGAAAACGAGATTCGGCGCATCATCGAGCTCGCGTTCGACGTTGCCCGCAAGCGCGGCAAGCGCGTCACCTCGATCGACAAAGCCAACGTGCTGCAGACCATGCAGGTTTGGCGCGAGGTTGCGACCGAAGTGGGCAAAGCGAACCCGGACGTGCAGCTCGAGCACCAGCTGGTCGATTCCGCCGCGATGCGACTGGTCACAGATCCGTCGTCTTTCGATGTCATCGTGAGCGGCAACATGTTTGGCGACATTTTGTCGGACGAGGGCGCAGTGTTGACCGGCTCACTTGGCCTTCTTCCAAGTGCCTCTCTCGGGGAAGGGACGCTGGGCGTATACGAGCCCATCCATGGCTCCGCGCCGGACATCGCCGGCAGGGGCATCGCCAATCCCCTCGGAACGATCCTGAGCGCCGCGATGCTGCTTCGTCACAGCCTAAATCTCGAGGAGGACGCGAAGACCATCGAAGACTCCGTGCAGAAGGTGCTCGACAACGGGCTCCGAACGGCAGACCTAGGTGGGGGAACGAGCTCTCTCAGCACGACCCAGATGGCTCACGCCGTGATGGCCGCCATCGAGGGCGCCTAAGGAAAGGAACCCGATGCCCCGCAAACGCGTGAGCAGGCTGTTTGACCTGAAGGAAGACGAACACGGACGGAAGTACATGGAGGTCTACCTCGATGGCATTGCGCTCCTGCGCTTGGTGCTATCGAACAAAGGTACGGCTTTCAGTTACGAGGAGCGTGTCGCGCTGCGACTCGGCGGTCTTCTTCCACCTCAATACAATACACTCGAGCAACAGATCGACCGGGTGTACGAAGGTTTCGTTCAAGCGCCTACCGACATCGACAAGTACCAGTACCTTCGCGCGCTGCAGGAGCGGCAGGAGATCTTGTTCTACGCTCTTCTGGAGAAGCACCTCGACGAGATGTTGCCGATCGTTTACACGCCGACTGTCGGCGCCGCGGTTCAGCAGTTCAGCGCCCTCTATCAGAACCCGCGCGGGCTCTCGTTCTCGCCGCTGAACATCGACCGAGCCGACCAGACGCTCAATTGTTACCCGATGGAAGATGTCCGGATGATCGTCGCAACGGACTCGTCCGCGATTCTCGGCATTGGCGACCAAGGCTATGGCGGCCTCGCGATTCCGATCGGAAAGATGGCGCTCTACACGGTCGCGGGGGGTGTGAGCCCGTTCCACACGATGCCGGTGGCGCTCGACGTCGGCACGGATCGAATGGATCTCATCAACGACGCCAACTACCTCGGCGTACGTCAGCGGCGTTTGCGCGGCGAAGACTACTATAAGTTTCTCGACAGCTTCGTGGACGCGGTCTGGACTCGCTGGCCCGATGCCGTCATCCAGTGGGAGGATCTCTCCAAGACCGCCGCGTTCAC
>CP070650.1:2561123-2571005 GCA_020354595.1 Myxococcales bacterium | reverse complement strand
AAGGGGCGGCACCTCGACCACCAAACGATGGATGCGATAGAACAAGTCGGTGCGGAACCGTCCTGCCCGGACCTCGTCCCTCAAGTCGCTGTGGGTGGCGCACACCAGGCGCACGTCGATGGGACGATCCTGCTCGCCTCCGAGTCGCCGGACCTGCCACGTCTCGAGAACACGCAGCAAACGGGTCTGAAGTTCGAGCGGAAGCTCGGCGACCTCGTCGAGAAACAACGTTCCTCGATGCGCCTGCTCGAAGGCGCCGCGCCGCGCGTGGAGCGCGCCCGTGAACGCGCCACGCTCGTGACCGAACAACTCGCTCTCGATCAGCTCTCGGGGCAGCCCCCCGCCGTTGAGCGCGACGAACGGCGCGTCCCGCCGGGGCCCGCGTTCGTGCAGGGCGCGCGCGACGTGCTCTTTGCCGACGCCCGTCTCACCTCGGATCAGCACCGGCCACGAGAGCCGCTCTAATCGATCGACATCCGCCATGACCGCGAGCATGGGCGCGGCCTCCGTCACGAGCTCGATCCCTTTGACGCTCATCCCCTTCCGGTCGACGGTTCGAAGCTCCGTGCGTCCGATGCGAACGACCGCGCCCGAGCGAAGCTCCTGGTGCCGGACACGGATCCCGTCCACCCACGTCCCGTTGGTGCTGCCGAGGTCCCGAACGAGCACTGCGCGGGCCGAAGGCTCGATGCGGCAATGGTATTGGCTGACCGCGCGATCCGAGATCTTGATCGCGTTGTCGCTGGCGCCGCCTACGGACACGGCGGCATCGCCGATGTGGAATGCCCGGCTGTTGAGGCCCGCGCCCGTCACCAGCGATAGCGATGGACGATCCGTCGGGCGTGGGCGGATGACCTCGGTCGTGCCTCGCGCGTTCGTTGGCGCGTGCGTCTTGAGGCGTGTGACCGAATAGCCGGCGCCGATCGACCACGGCTCGCCCATCGGCATGGGGGTGCGTTTCCGGACGCCGGGACCCTCGACCAGATCATAGACATAGACGGTGCCGCCACATGGCTGCACCAGGAGGGCTCGTTCGGGGACTCCGGCTGCATGCACGGTGACGTCACAGTCGGGATGCGAGCCGACCTCGACGGCCGCTTCGGTCAACGGAAACGTGCGAATCGTGCGCCCTGCCTGGAGCAAACACAACGTATCGTGGAGCGTCATGCAAGGGGTATCGGCCGATTGAGCCGGCGGTTGCGTCCGAGCCGGCCGACTCTAAGCTGCGGGCAGCGTGTCCGAAACATTGCTTGAAACCCCCCTCGCGGACGAACACCGCGCCCTCGGCGCCCGACTGGTTCCTTTCGCCGGCTGGCGCATGCCCGTCCAATACGAGGGCATCAAGAAGGAACACGAGGCGGTGCGAACCCGCGCGGGCTTGTTCGACGTTTCTCATATGGGCGAAATCCTGGTGGAAGGGCCCAATGCCATCGCGGAAGTCGATCGGCTGGTGACGAACGACGTCTCGAAGCTCGACGTTGGACGGGCGCTCTACACGGTGTGTTGCAACGACTATGGCCTGATCCTAGACGACCTGATCGTGTACCGGCTCGAAGCGGAGAAGGTCTTGGTCGTCTGCAACGCATCGAACCGCGAGAAAATCGTCGCCCACTTTGCCAAGAGCCTCGACCTCGGAACTCCCTGGAACGACGTGTCGGACGAGTGGACGCTTCTCGCGCTCCAGGGGCCGCGCGCCGTCGACGTCATGAAAGAGCTCGGCGCCACGGCGGACCTGATCGGGCTCCCCTCGTTTCACGTCATGCATGCCAACATCGCGGAGGTCGAGCTGTGGGCGGCTCGTACCGGGTATACCGGCGAGGACGGGTTCGAGCTCTTCTGCGCGAACGAAGACGCGGTCAGGCTCTGGCGCGCGGTGCTCGAGGCGGGACAGAAGCACGGACTGAAACCGGTTGGCCTTGGAGCACGCGACACGCTGCGTCTCGAGGCGCGGCTGATGCTCTACGGCCACGACATCAACGAGCACACCCACCCCTTCGAGGCGGGACTCGGGTGGGTGGTCAAGCTCGACGCCAACGACTTCATCGGCCGCGAGGCGCTTCGGGGGATCAAGGCGTCGGGCTTCGACCGAAAGCTGGTCGGCTTCGAGATGACGGAGCGCGGAATCGCCCGCCAAGGCTACCCGATCATCGTCGGCGGCAGCCGCGTTGGAGAGGTCACCAGCGGCTCTCCGGGGCCGACGGTTGGACGGAACATCGGTCTCGGCTATGTGCCCAAGGCCCTCAGCAAGGTCGGGACCACGCTGGGCATCGAGATCCGTGGCAAGGTGGTCGGGGCCGTGGTAGTGAGGACCCCGTTTTACAAGAGGTGACAATCGTGACGTACCCAAGGGACCTACAGTACACCCGAGAGCATGAATGGGCGCGCCTCGAAGGCGACGTCATTCGCGTGGGGATTACGGCCTACGCGGTGGAGCAGCTCGGGGACGTGACCTTGGTCGACATGCCCGCTCCCGGAGAGGACGTGCAGGCGCACGAGCGGTTTGGCGACATCGAGTCGGTGAAGACGGTGAGCGAGCTCTTCGCGCCGGTCAGCGGCGAGGTGGTCGATGTGAACGCGGCCCTCGAGTCGAGCCCCGAGCTCGTCAACGAGGGCCCCTACGAAGACGGTTGGCTGATCACGATCCGCCCCTCGGACCAGGCCGAGCTCGATGGGCTCATGGACGCGGCAAAGTACGAGGAGTACCTCGGCACCCTCGACGGCTAACCCAGGCACGGGCAAGCACGTGAGATATCTGCCGCACACCGAGCAAGAGATTCGAGCCATGCTCGAGCGCATTGGGGTGGCTCACATCGACGAGCTCTTCGCGTCGATTCCGGAGACACATCGGTGGAACGGCGCGCTCGACCTCGAACCGGCCCTCGACGAGCCGAGGCTCATGCAGCACCTCTCTGCCCTCGCGAACGCGAGCGAAGGCGCCCGCATGTTGTCGTTCCTCGGAGGCGGGATGTACCGGCATCACGTGCCGCCCGCGGTCGACCAATTGTTGCAGCGGAGCGAGTTCTATACCGCGTACACGCCATACCAAGCGGAGCTGTCGCAGGGAACGCTGCAAGCGATCTTCGAGTTCCAGACGATCGTCTGCGAGCTCTTCGGCACCGACGTCGCGAATGCGTCGATGTATGACGGTGCGAGCGGGGCTGCGGAGGCGGTGCTGATGGCGCGTCGGATCAAGCGGCGGCCGCACATCGTGCTGAGCTCGGCGCTCCACCCCGAGTACATCGAAACGATCCGTACCTACGTCCGAGGTCTCGATGACGAGGGCATGCTCAGCCTGGCGCCGATCGCAGCCGACGGCAGGACCGACTGGCAGGCGGCAAAGGAGCTGATGAGCGACCAAACGGCGGCGATGCTCGTCGGTTACCCCAATTTTTTCGGCTGCGTGGAGGATCTCGACGCGGCGCGGGAGGCCGCGGACACCCACGCCGCGCTGCTGATCACCGCCACGGCCGAACCCTACGCGTTGTCGGTCCTCCGGGCTCCGGGAGCGTGCGGAGCGGACATCTGCGTGGGCGAAGGGCAGGCGTTGGCCGTCCCCCCGCAGTATGGCGGCCCTGGCGTAGGCCTGTTCGGGGCCTCGCAAGCGTTCGTCCGACAGATGCCCGGCCGTTTGGTCGGCCGGACGGTCGACACCGATGGCCAACCCGGCTTCGTCCTGACGCTATCGACTCGCGAGCAGCACATCCGGCGCGAGAAGGCGACCTCGAACATATGCACCAATCACGGTCTCATTGCCCTTGCGATGGCGATGCGCACGGCGATGCTCGGCCGTCAGGGGTTCGAGCAGGCGGGCCGGCGTTGCCTCGACGCTGCCCATTACCTCCGAACGTCGATCGACGCGCTCGACGGCTTCGAGATTCCTTATTCCGCTCCGGTCTTCAACGAGCTCGTCATTCGAAGTCATACCCACGACGCCGCTGACGTCGCCGCGGAGCTCGCCAAGCAAGGCATCATTGCGGGCGTCGACCTCGGCCGCTTCAACGACGCGTGGCGCAAGGACCTCCTCGTCGCCGTGACCGAGCTCCACACCAAAGACGACCTCGACCGGCTCCTCGCAGCTCTTGCGGGATAGGCATCGGGGCACGGGCAATCCGATCGCAATCCCGCTCGCCCCACAGACCTGCAAAGATCCAACCCTCATGCACAAAAAGAGGTCGTGCCTACATGTCGCTATCTGCGCAAGCCCTCGGTATCACTATGCTTTCACGATTAATCCTTGACCTGAAAACCCGCGGAACACCACCTTTAAATCACCTTGCGCGGAGCAAAAACGCGATGGAAACTCGCCCCGTTTCGCGAGACTTAGCTTTGATTCTGACCGAGCTGCGGAGGCCCCCCAATGACTCAACAGCGACGAAACTCCTTCATCAACTTCCGTAACGAGCCGCCCGCCTGCGCAATGGCTTGGGAGGACATCTGCCGCGATGCGACGTGGCAGGGGCGCTGGGTCGCGCTCGACGCGTGCGCCTACAACGAAGCGGGTGAAGCCACCGCGGGCCTCGTCGTCGACTACGACGACAACCTCGCGGACCTATGCGCCCGCCTCAGCGCAGAGCGGCGCAAGAGCTGCTCGGTCGTATTCTGTCCGCCAGCTGAATCGGCCGCGTAGAGCCCAGCCGAAATCAGTCCTCTTCATCCCAGGGGTGCGTGGTCTCTTCGAGCGTGACTGGCTCGTCCGCGCCGGTGCACCGATCGGGCTCGCCTCGGCGAAGCTTGACCGCGTTCCATGGGCCGCCGCCCGACATCTCGTCGTCCATCCCCCACTCGCCCTTGAGGTACTGGTCGCCGTCCTCGCCCATCTCGATGCGGAAGTAGCCCTTGCCACGCCGAATCTGAGGCTTGCCTTCGACCAGCTCGCGGCGGTCCTCCCACTGGAAGATGAGGAGATCCCCGTCCACGTCGCCCTGGATGCGGCCGGCGCGCTCGTTCTTCAAGTAGTCGCCGATGACCTGTTTCCCGCTCTGGCAGAGGTGCATGTTGCCGTATTGCGGAGACTGCCAGACACCATAGAAGGTGGCGCCTTGGGGCAGCGGACCCGCCTTCGGCTTCTGCGAGCCCCCACAGCCGAGCATGAGCCCTACCAACAGGGCCAGCGCGATTTGCTTTGCCTTCATCGAGTCCCTCCCCGTCCCCCACGATAATCCACCCTCGAGGGAAAGCGTAATTTCGGTGGCTCAGCGAATGCGGGGGATCGAAATCGCGTGGTAGAGGACCGCCGGGCCTTCGGAAATGAGCACCGCCAGTTCCCGGAAGCCTTCGAGGACGGGATTTGCGAGTCGGAGCTGCGCGGCCGGTGGAGGCGGCTCCAGGCGATACGTCGCCACCACCATGGGACGCAGGCGCTCGCGGACGCGCTCGGGCGCCTCGATGGTCTGCTTGAGTCGCTCCATCGCCGCGTCCATCCCGCCGAGCTCGTCGATCAAGCCGTGACGGTGCGCTTCGGCCGCGAGCCAGACCCGGCCGCGGGCCAGGGGTTCGATGTCGGCGACCGGTCGACCTCGACCGTCGGCGACCAGCGCGACGAAGGAATCGTAGAAGGCGTCGAGCTCGCGATTCATGATGGCGCGCTCTTCGTCGCTTAGCGGGCGGTGAGCCGAATGGAAGTCTGCATAGGGGCCGGTGCGGAGAACCTCCGTGTGAACCCCGATGCGATCGAGAAGCTCCGACGCGAGCAGACGCGCCGAAACGACGCCGATCGAGCCGGTGAGGCCGAGGGGCTGGGCGACGATGGCGTCGGCGTGGGCTGCGACGTAGTAGCCTCCGCTCGCTGCGACCTCCCCGAAGTACGCGACCACCGGCTTCTTTTCCTTCACGCGGACGACCTCGCGATGGATCAGGTCGGAGGCTTCGGCGGAGCCGCCTGGCGAGTCCACCCACAGAAGGACGCCGAGGGCGCGCCGGTCGCGTCGCGCATGCCGAAGCGCCGCGACGATCGAGCCTCGGCGCCCTTGAGGAGCACCCGATTCGCTGATCGCGCCTTTGATCGCAACGACGGCGATGTATGGCTGGCGGCGGAGCGGCTTGAAGAGCTTGGCCTCCTTGTAGCCAAGGTAACGCGAGGCTTCGACCGTCCCCTTCTTCGCGTCGACATCGAGGCGCCGCGGAAGCTCGTCCTCGTACGCGAGGCCATCTGCGAGACGGGCATCGACCGCTGCCTGTGCACGGAACACGGCGGTCTCGAAGAGCTTGCGCGTTTCGTCGGGCGGCGTTCCCGTGCGCTCGGACAGCGCGTCGAGCAGAGCGGTCGTGTGTCCGTCGAGCAGCGCTTGAAGTTGCTCTCGTTGCGGCTCGCTCATCGAGTCGCGGCTCACGCGCTCCGCGGCGGTCTTGAACTCCTTGCGCGCGAACGGTTCGACCTCGACGCCTAGCTTCTGCAGCATCGGCTTCACGTAGTGGGACTGCGCCGAGAGACCGAGGAGCGTGATCGTCGATTGAGGCGCCAGGTAGATCCGATCCGCGGCGGAGGCGACGAAGAGCTCCCGGTGGCCGCCGCCGCGCGGAAGAAGCACCGCGGTCTTCTTGCCCTCATCCCTGAGTCGAAGGAGCTGCTCACGGAGACCCACACAGACCGACCATCCCGCGTGAAGCGGTGGAATGACAAACGCGACCCCTTGGACCCCGCAATCCCTGATCACATAATCAGCGAGGCGACGGACCGCGGCGAGCGACGAGGTGCGGCGCAGAGATTCGGCAGCGAGGATCTGGCGGAGCCAGGGAAGAGGCTGCCGCGCCTCGATCAACCGCGGCTTGAGGCGAACCACGACCCAAGGTGCTTTGGGCCGGCCAAGCAACCGGGCGATCGCCCACACGGGCAGCACAACCACGCAAAGCAGATTTCGGATCGATCGATAGAGGGCGCGAAGCATCGTTTTTGCCTATAGTGACGGCCTGTTATGCTGGGAGTGGTGGGGTCGGAAATCTTTACCGGGGATGGCCGCTCTGCTACGAACACTTAGCACTGAAGAAGGCGAAGGAGCACGGCGCGGAACGATGGCAAGCCCCCAGATGGTGATGTACGAGGAGGAGTTTGCCCAGGTCCAGGCCGTGACGGACAGGCTGGTGCAGGATGCGAATGCGCGCGTGGTCTTCGTCGTCGACAAGAACGGCCAGCTCATCTCCGCCTCCGGCGATACCGGGGACCTCGATACGACTTCCCTCGCCTCGCTCGCTGCGGGTAATATCGCGGCGACGGGAGGGATTGCGCAGCTCCTGCGCGAGCAGGAGTTCGCCACCCAATACCACGAGGGGGTTCGGCAGAACGTTCACATCCAAGTGGTCAGCGGTCGCGTGATTCTTGTCGTCATTTTCGACAATCGGACGAGCTTGGGGCTGGTGCGGTTGCGAGTGAAGCGAGCGAACGAACAGCTCACCCGGATCTTCGAAATGGTGATGGCGAAGGCACAGGACCCGTTCCAAGCGTCGCCGTTCGCGGAAATAACCGATGACGACATCGATAACTTATTCAATGATTGACTAGGAGAGGCCTGGGGGGATGTCTTTCATCAACTATCTGTCGCGCGAGATCAACTGCAAGATCGTCTACTACGGTCCGGGTCTGTGCGGGAAAACGACCAACCTGCAGTACATCTACAATCGCACCAATCCGGATGCGAAGGGCAAGATGATCTCGCTGGCGACCGAAACCGAGCGAACGCTGTTCTTCGACTTCCTGCCGCTCGAGATCGGCGAGATTCGCGGCTTCAAGACTCGCTTCCACCTCTATACGGTTCCCGGCCAGGTCTTCTACGACGCGAGCCGAAAGTTGATCTTGAAGGGCGTCGACGGCGTCGTGTTCGTCGCGGACTCCCAGATGCTCCGCGCGGAGGCCAACATCGAGTAGATGGACAACCTCCGCACGAATCTCGCGGAGCAGGGCTACAACCTCGACACCCTCCCTTACGTCATCCAGTACAATAAACGCGACATGCCGGCGGTGTCGCCTGTCGAAGAGCTCCGGTACATGCTCAACACCGGCCGCGTCCCCGACTTCAGCGCAGTCGCCACCACAGGCGAAGGCGTCTTCGAAACATTGAAGGCAGTCGCCAAGCTAGTGCTGACAGAGCTCAAACGCGGCGCCGCCCGCTAACGGGGACACGCTCGCCCCCCAAAACCCGCCTCTTTCCGGATGGTTGCAACACCAACCGCGAAAAGCTCGATGCGGCCGCGCCCCGCCCGGGTTTTCGCGGTTGCGTCTGTAAGTAGTTGAAAGTGGGGATGTTTTGGAGGGCGAGCGTGTCCCCTTACAAGATTAGGTTGAGGATTTTGTTGGGGACCCAGATGGTTTTGCGGAGGGGTTTGTCGGCTAGCTGGGTTGCGAGGGCTTCGCGGGCTGCTGCGAGGGCTTGGTCTTGTGAAGCGTCTTTGGGGAGGGTGATTCTTGCGCGGACCTTGCCGTTGATCTGGACGGGAACCTCGATTTCGTCTTCTTCGCAAAGGGCCGGGTCGTATACAGGCCAAGGCTGGTTCTGGATGCTCGGGGCGTGGCCGAGCATTTGCCAGACCTCTTCACCGAGGTGCGGTGCAAATGGGTGCAGGAGCTTGGCCAGGACTTCGAGCGCTTCGGCAGGCACCTTGTCTAGCTTCATCAGCTCGTTGCTAAGGACCATCATCGCGCTGATCGCCGTGTTGAAGCGCATGCCCTCGATGTCCTCCGTGACCTTGCGGATGGTCAGATGTAGCAACCGTACGAGCCCGGCGTCCGGGTTGACTGTCGCGTCGGCGCGTGTCGTCACCGTGTACACGCGGTCCAGAAAACGGCGCACGCCCGCGATCGAGCTCGTGTTCCAAGGTTTGGTCGCCTCGAGCGGACCCATGAACATCTCGTAGACACGCATCGAGTCGGCGCCGAACTCGCTCACGATGTCGTCGGGGTTGACGACGTTGCCGCGCGACTTGCTCATCTTCTGGCCGCCCTCGCCGAGGATCATGCCCTGGTGCACGAGCTTCTTGAACGGCTCCTTGCTCGGCACCACGCCCGCGTCGTAGAGGACCTTGTGCCAGAAGCGAGCATACAGGAGATGCAGCACCGCGTGCTCCGCGCCGCCGACGTAAAGGTCGACCGGAAGCCAACGCTGGGCGAGCTCCGGCGCGCAAATCACCTCTTCGTTGCGCGGATCGAGGAAGCGTAGGTAGTACCAGCACGACCCCGCCCATTGCGGCATCGTATTGGTTTCACGGGCATACCAACGACCGTCCTTCTGGAAGAAGCGCCAGTCGGCCGCTCGCGCCAAGACGCCGGCCGGATCTTCGCCGGGCTTGTAGTCGTCGAGATCGGGTAGCCGCAGCGGGAGCTCGCTCTGGTCGACCGCAATGGGCTCGTCGTAACGGATCGTATGCTCCGCCCCGGCGCGAGGGTCGCCATTGGTTTCGACGGGGAAGTAGATCGGGATCGGCTCCCCCCAGTATCGCTGTCGGGAGAAGATCCAATCGCGGAGCTTGTACTCGACGCGGGCTTCGCCCTTCCCCGCCCTTTCGAGGTCTTCGGTGATGCGCTTCTTGAACTCGTCGGTCCGGAGGCCATCGTACTTGCCGGAGTTCACGGCGACCCCCGGCTCGACCATCGCTTCGCAGAGCGGCGTCTTGCTCGGCTTTCCGGTCTTACTGACGACCTCGATGATCGGGATGCCGTGCGCCGTCGCGAACTCGAAGTCGCGCTCGTCATGCGCGGGCACTGCCATGATGGCGCCCGTCCCGTACCCCCAAAACACGTAGTCGGCGATGTACACCGGCACCTCGGCGCCATTGACCGGATTGATCGCGAGCCCACCCGTGAACACGCCGGTCTTCTCTTTGCTCGCTTGCCGGTCGCGCTCGCTCTTGTTCTTCGCTTGCTCGACGTACGCGGCGACCTCGTCGCGACGCTCG
>CP070650.1:2544042-2561023 GCA_020354595.1 Myxococcales bacterium | reverse complement strand
TCGTTGATGACGAGGAGCCGAATCTCGTCGTCTTTGAGGCGGTGTGTGGGGACGAGTTTCCCGTACTGACTGCCTCGAGTGGTGCGGCGGGGCTCGAGCTCATGAAGGAGCACGAGATTGGTGTGGTGCTCACCGACCAGCGCATGCCCGGGATGACTGGGATCGAGCTGCTTGAAAAGGTCGAGACCGAACACCCAGACGCGATTCGACTTCTGATCACCGCGTACTCGGATCTGCAGGCCGCAGAGGACGCCATCAACCGCGGCCACGTGCGCCGCTACATGCGGAAGCCCTGGGAGCCGGAGACTCTTCGCGCGGAGCTTCGTGACGCGATCGACCTCTACAATCTGAACTCGCGGGTGCGTGAGCTCGAGCAGCGCCTGCTCGACACCGAGAGGGCCTACTCGTTGAGCGTCGTCGCGACCGGGCTTGCCGACGAGCTTCGCCACCCGGTCGGCTGGATTCGCAATAACCTCACGGTGATCGAGACTTCCGTCGAGGCCGCGACCTCTGCTCTCGAAGAAGCCACTCCGAACGTGAATCGGGCCCGTGGCACACTGGCGCAGGTTGCCAATGCGGTAACGGACGCGCGCGACGGAGTGAAGCGCATTCTCGAGCTCACCGAAGAGATGTCGAAAGCGCCGGAAGAAGCCCCGGCCGAGGTCGTCGACCTGGCGGACGCCGTTCGCGTGGCGCTCCGCAAAGCCGAGAGCAGCGGGCTTCGCGGGCGAGCGCTCATCGAAGTGGCGATGGGGGTCGAGCCGAAGGTGTTGGCGCCGCGCACGAACCTCGTGCAGATCGCGCTCAACCTGCTGGCCAACGCAATTCAGCGGGCTGCCAATCGGGAAGACGGCCAAGGCGTCGTGCGGGTGTCGACCGCGATTCTCGGAGGCCAGGCCGTGCTCGACGTGGCCGACAACGGGCCGACGATCACCGGCGACCTCGACGCGGTGTTCAAGCCCTTCGGCGTGGGCGGCCGGCTTCAGGGAGCGGGTGTCGGATTGGCCATTTCCAAGCGCATTGCAGAAGAGCTCGGCGGTGAGCTTCAGGTGTCCGCGACGGACGACAAAGAGACCCGGTTCCGGCTGACGCTTCCGCCAGCCCCCAACGGTGCGAGCAGGTCATGACTGCGGGGACGCTACCGGCCGCGCACCAGTTCGGACTCATCTTCGACGAAACTGCCTGGCCGCTACTTTATGTTCGCTTTCCTTCAAAGCCTCTGAGTGAAGAGGGCTTCGAGTATTTCATCACCCGCTACACCGATGTGGTCGAGCGGCGCATCCCCTTCGCGACAATTCTCGACTCACGCGGGCTGTCGACCGCAATCACGGCCCAGCAGCGCAAGCGCCTCACCGAGTGGTTCGAAGTGACCGGCCCACTCGCGGGCGAGCACCACTTCGGCATTGCAGTGCTGATGAGCAATGCGATCATCCGTGGTGCGCTCAAAGCGGTGACCTGGGTCGCCCCAATCCCCGTGCCAATCAGCCCGTACGGCTCGATCGCCGATGCGGCGCCCTGGATCCGAGCGATCTTCACCGAGCAGCGCATCTCCATCACCCCTGCGATGGAAGATCTCCTCAACAACCGCGTGTAGAAAAAGCGGATCTGCGCCCTTTTTACCTCACGGCGTAGCCGGCGGCGCGCACGGCCGCTTCCAGATCGGAGGAGGCTGCGGTTCCCTCGACCGTGGCGCGGCTCGGCTTGAGCGTCACCGTGGCCGAGGTGACACCTTCTGTTTGGTTGAGGGCTCGCTCGAGCTTACGGACGCAGTTGTCGCACGTCATTCCTTGGACCTCGAGCGTGACCGCCTCCTCGCTCCCAGGACCGCGAGGAAGACGCTGGACGGCCCTTCGCAAGTCATCGAGCACGAAGTAAACGAACAGCACGCCGAGGACGATCGCCGACAGCCATGCCCACCACGGATGGCCGTGCTCGTGCATCATGGCTCCAAGGGCCTCGAAGGGAATGAGCGCGTCGTAGATGTACGCGAGGCCCACGCTTCCGATGATGACGGTCGCGAGGTAGACGGCAAGCACGCGCCCGCCGAATGCCCGTCTAACCGCCCCGATTGTGGCGATGTTCGTCGCCGGCCCCGCCATCAAGAAGACGAGTGCGGCGCCGGTCGGCATGCCTTGCATGACGAGCGCTGCCGCGATCGGAACGGACGCTGTGGCGCAAACGTAGAGCGGCAGCGCAATGACCAAGGCGACCAAGCCCGAGAGAGCGGGGTTCACCTCGGACCACCCCGCCATCGCGCCCGGGGGAATCCAGACGGTGATTGCCGCCGATGCGACGACGCCGAAGACGATCCACTTCCAGATGGGACGGATCACGTCGACCATGTGCTCGAAGAAACCCACGGTGGAATGCGGCGCCGTGGCACCCTCGAGCCGCGAGTCGTCGTACGCGTCCGTGTGAAGCGCCTCGGTCGCGACGCCTCCGATGAGCCCCATCACCAGCGCGCTTACCATCTTGAAAATCGTAAACGGCCAACCGAGAAACGACGCACTCACGAGCAAGGAATCGACGCCGGTCTGCGGTGTGCTGATGAGGAAGCCAACGGCAGCCCCATCGCTCGCCCCATCCTTCTTGAGGCCGAGGCCTGCCGGAATCACCCCGCAGGAGCAGAGCGGCAGCGGCACGCCCAGCGCGACCGCCTTGGCCACGCCTGAGGTCCCGCGGAACTGTCGGCGCGCGAAGTCCCGGGGCAGCAAGACGTGCAGCAACCCAGCCGCCGCGGCTCCCAACAGGAGCCAAGGCGAGAGCTGCAGCCACACCTGCCACATCGCGTCGAGCATGAGGACGATATGGGTCTAGGCGCGAATTCGCGCAATCCCCCTAGAGGGAAACGTCGCCCAGAGTATTGCCGGTATAGCCAGCCGCCTGCATGGCGGTGATGAGGGCGGTCGCAGGGTGCGCGCGATTTCCGTTGATGTGCTCGCCGGGTTCGAACCCGCCCGCGCGTCCCGCGAGAAGCATCACCATGTTCTCGACCGAGTGGGTTTGGTTCTGCGACGAGCCGTCGTTGAGCTGAAGCCCATGGCCCGCCTCGGCGGTGAAGACGATCATCGAGTTATCGAGCACGTTGCCGCCGGCCTCGGGCGTGTTGCGGAGCTTGTCGATCAGGTAGGCGTAGTGCGAGATGTGCCACTGCAAGAGTCCGGCGGAAGGAATCTGACCGCGGTTGTTCGGGTCGCCGTTGTGGCCGACCTCGTGTAAGTCGCCGCCCACGGACGCCCAGCGCGACGGTCGCACCGTGCCCGCTAGTGTCCCGAGCCCGTCGGCGATCGGACGCGCGTTCATGTGCGACTGGAACGCGGTGATCTGCAGTGACGCTGCGCGCGTGAGATCGCACACGAAAGCCATGTGAATCAGGTCGGCGAAGATCCGCGAGCGGGTGTGCTCGTCGCTGTAGCCCGAGCCGGGCGTCACCGAGCCACTGCCTCCTCCGCTGTGATCGCCCCCGATGGGTGGGTCCGCCCCTGGATCGGCCGGCGCCATGCACTGCCCACTCGCAACCGGCGGCAACGCGCTGATGCGGGTCTCGAGGTCGCGAATCTCGTCGAAGTGCCGCTCGAGCCGCTCCCGATCAGCTTGACCGACGTTGTTGACGAGCTTGGCGCGCTTTTCGAGCACGAGGTCGAGCACGCTTCGTCGCGCGCGCATCTCGAAGTCGAACCTCGCCGCATCGTCGTCGTCGTCCGGCACGAAGCCAGTGAAGAGCGACTGGAAAGCGACTTGGGGGCTGGCCTGCGCTTCGATGCGAGCGCTGCGCCCTCCCCCCGGGCCGTACGAAATGTACTGGCGGCCCGCGAAGCTGTAGCCACTGACGTAGAAGGCCGGCTGCGCGCGGACGACGAGCGACTTGTGTGTTGTCTGACCGGCGTTGAGCTCGGCAATCGCCTGATCCGAGGTGATACCGTTGCAAACGTACTCGGCAGACGTGGAGCGCGTCCCTGAAAGTAAGGGGCTGCTGCCGCCGCCGTGGAAGTCACGATACGCACCTGCCGCCGGAACCGCGCTTCCGTCTGTCGAATTCGCATTGAATGGAATCGCCAGATTCGAGATCATCGTGAAGTCGTTCTGCATCGCTTGAAGCGGAAGCAGCGGCGTCGTCAGCGAATAACCGCGCCCATAACTAGTGTCGGCAATGTAGTGACCGCCCTCGGTGATGTTCTGACCGTCGACGCGGCTGGAGTTCTTGGCGTAGTTGTCGCCCCCGAGCGCCTGACCGGCGAAGAGGATGGCATAGCGGGCAGGCGGGGTCTGCGCTGCACTCTGCTTGGCGGGAAGCATGCACTCGAGGAGCGGTAACGAGACGGCTGCTCCTGCCATGCCCCTGAGAATCGCTCTCCTCTTGATCTTCATCGCCATGACTAGAGCCTTTCCTCCGCGCGCCTAGCGAAGCGGTCGGACGCGATGAAATCGACGATGAACGCCTTGAAGTCGTGGTTTCCGGCTCTGAATGACTCGGTCAGTTCCTGCAGCAAGGCGGCTTCGTAGTCGGTGGTCTCCCGGCCGAGCGCGAACGTCATGAACTGCTGCACCGCGCACGCGTCGACATAGTCGTTTTCGACGAGAAGCTCCGAGAGCTCACCCGGGCCACTGAACTCGCCGATGCCGACGATCTCGCCGAAGCCTTCGATGATGCACTCGGGCAAGCCGTCATCGTGCTCGCGATAGCG
Source organism: Myxococcales bacterium (assembly GCA_020354595.1). Taxonomy (GTDB): domain Bacteria; phylum Myxococcota_A; class Polyangia; order Polyangiales; family Houyiibacteriaceae; genus SG8-38. The sequence goes on along the minus strand of CP070650.1, from coordinate 2,556,338 downwards.
GCCCGCGATGTCGAAGTTCTCGAGGCCGAAACCGATGGGATCGACGAGGCTGTGGCAACCGGCACAACTGCTCGATTGGTCCCGGTGCTCCGCGTAGCGGTCATACTTGCAGAGCGCGTCCATCGCACCCTGCGGTGGCTGGTCCGCATCGACGTCGGGCGGCGGCCGCGGGACGTCTTCACACATCAGGCGCGTCCGGACGAGGATGCCGCGCTGCGTGGGGCTGGTGTCCTCGAACTTGCTGAACGCGGCAAGCAGCGTGCCGTGTCCGAGAATGCCGGCGCGTCCGGTCCCTTCGTAGGAGACCCACCCTTCGCCACCGTCGGGACGTGGCAGCCCATAGTGGTCAGCGAGTGCGTCGTCAACGAAGGTCTCCTCCATGGTGAAGAGGCGCGTGTAGCTGCCTGGCTCGTCGAGCACGACTCGATCAATGAGTGCCGAGGTCTCGCGATTGAAAGCTGCGACGAGCTCGGGTGTATGCGGGATCGAGCGATACCCGAGCCACATCGCATGAAATCGGTGAAGTTGCCCGCGTGCCTTCGGGTCGTCGAGCATGCGGAGCGCCTCTGCACGACGGCCGTCCGGCGTGTCGAGCGCGCCGCTTCCGGCCGCGGCGAAGAGGGCGTCGTCCGGCATCGTCGCCCAGAGCAGATATGATATACGGTTCGCAATTTCGTAGCCGTCAAGCTCGAGGAGACCGGGCTCGCTGCCGGGGGTCCCTTCCTCGATCCGGTAGAGCAGCTCCGGGTCTTGAATCGCGGCGGACACAGCTAGCTCGACCGCGGTGTAGAAATCATTGTCGACTACGGCGTTATCTTCGGAAGCGAACGCGAGCAGCGGAAGATAGGCGTCGATGTCTTCCGGGGTCACCGGTCGCCGAAGCGCGCGCGGAAGGAACGCATCGAGGAAGTCGCGGAAGCACTGCTCGTCGCCATCGCTTGCAGGCGTGCACGGAACGAGCTCAGCTCTGCGTGTCGGGTCGTTCAGAGCGCGCTCGGCGACTTCCTTGGCAAGCACCTCGAGCGACGTGATCAGTGCGTCGGACGCCTGCTGAATCGTGTAGTCATTGTCGAAGGGGCGGAACTCGTCTTCGTTGAGGAGGCGAGCGGCGGGCGCGGTGTCCTCACCGAGCAGGTCGCGAAGCGTGTTGTCGAGCTCGGCTTGGGTCAGTCGGCGGGCGCCGCTTTCCATCGCGAGGAGCGGGTCGACGGCGGGCGGGCCACCGCCACCAGGACCGCGGGAATCGTCCGATTGGCCGATCTGGCCCGTGCAGGCGACGAGCACCGAGAGCGCAATCATCCCAACCGTGCGAAAGAACATCCTGATCACTATTCCAGCCGCATAGCCCAGGGTCGACGAAAATTCACCCTAAAGTGTGATTTGTTACCGGGTCCGCGACTAGAACGCGCGTTATAGGCCCCAAGAGGCTGGAATTGCGGGGGTTTTCAGGGGGGAGCGTGTCCCCGTGGGGGGAGGAGGGCGCGGAGCTCCATGCTGCGTGGATGGGGGGTGCCGCGAAGCCAGGCGACGCCGCCTTTTTTGAAGCGGAGCCACGGACCGTGGGGGTCGCCCGTCGTCAATAGGGAGAGCGCGTCGCTCATCCAGGGCTCGTGGCCTACGCAAGCGACGGCATCGCCCTGGAGGGATGCGAAGAACTCCGCCCGCGGAGGTTGCGCCAGCTCGTCCGTGCAGATGAGCGGCCCATCGGTGATCGGCTCGAGGAGCTCTGCGGTCTCCGCCGCGCGAAGCCACGGGCTGTGATAGACGTGGTCGAATCGGAAACCCGAGCGGTGAAGGCTCTGCACGACCGTTTCGAAGCGTGCCCTGCCCCTCTCGGTGAGCCGGCGATTCGCGTCGGGCAAGTCTGCGCGTCGCTCCTCGGCGATCGCGTGTCGGATGAGGAACACGTCCATGATGTCACGCCTCGAACCCGGTGAGCCTCAAACCGATCGGTTTGACCCGGCGTTGCTCGCGCTCGAGGTCGGCGCGCGCGAGGGGGTGGGCGTCCAACCACTCGTCGTTGAACGTCAGCTTGAGCTTGTTGCCGGCAGCCGCGACGTGCGGAAGAGACACGACCTCCGGATCTCGGTTTCGATTCAGAAGCACGGCGAGGCGCAGCAAGGCCGAGAGCCTCTTCGCCGGGACCCGAAGCTCCTCGGGAAGCGTTTCGAAGTACGAATCGTCGAGCTTGCGGCGGTGACCGCGCACGAGTGCTGCAACCAGCGCTTGCTCGTCCCGTGCGAAGCCGGGCAAGTCGGATGATGCGACCAAGTACGCACCGTGCTTGTGATGACCGGTGTAGTTCACCGCGAGACCGATCTCGTGGAGCTGTGCAGCCCACGCGAGGGCGTGCGCTGCGTCTTCGGAGCGCAAGCCCCAATCGTCGACCACCTGGCCGAGTAGCCCGAGCGCGGTCGCCTGCACGCGGTCCGCGTGCGCCTGATCGATCGAATATCGCTTGGCGAGCATCGCGATGGTGCGGTCGCGCGGGTCTTCGTCTTGGAGACGGCCGAGCATGTCGTAAAGCAGACCCTCGCGAAGCGCCGTCGGCGACACCCACATCTCGTCGATGCCGAGCCGATCGAACACCGTGCTGAGAATCGCGACGCCACCCGCAAGCACGGGACGCCGATCGGCTTCGAGCCCGGGGAGCTCGAGCTTTTCGAGCCTTCCCGCAGTGAGCATCGCTTGGACGAGCTTGCTCAAACCGTCTGCGGTGATCGTGCCGTGCGCCCATCCAGCTTCATTCAGAATCGACGCGATCGAGCGAATCGTGCCGGAAGCGCCGATGGCGCGCTCCCAACCCTCCGCGCGAAGCCGCGCTTCCACCGGCTGAAGCTCGAGGCCGGCCGCGATCTTGGCGTTGTTCATGCGCTTGCGGCTGATCTTGCCGTCGCCGAAGAACTGCTTTGTGAACCCGACGCAGCCCATGAACATGCTGTGCACCGACACCGCCTCAAACGAGTCCCCGATGATGAACTCCGTGCTCCCACCGCCGATGTCGACGACGAGACGCCGCGCGGGCGCCCCGGCGACACCGTGGGACACGCCCAAGTAGATCAGTCGTGCTTCCTCACGACCGGTGATGATCTCGATGTGATGGCCGAGCGCCTTGCTCATGTCGTGCAGCACCCGATGCGAGTTGCGCACGCGCCGAAGCGTGTTCGTGCCCACCGCCCGAACTTGAGCGGCGCCGAAGTCACGCAACCGCTGGCCGAACAGAGAAAGGCACGCAATGGCGCGCTGTTCCGCCTCGTCTGAGAGCGAACCGTCTTCTTGAAGTCCGTCTGCCAGGCGGACGGGCTCGCGAATGCGATCGACGATTTGGACGCCCCCGTGATCGACCCGGGCGATCACCATGTGAAAGCTGTTCGAACCCAGGTCTACCGCAGCGAGAGACTCCATTCTTGTTCGCCGCAACCTTAGCTTAGTTTGCGGCCGATGCTGCGGATTTTCGGAGCCATTCGCCGGTAGCTTCATCGGCGGGGAAGTACGATTCGATGCGCAGCTCTTGCGCGGTCACGTCCATCGGCGTGCCGAGGGTGGTGAGCGTCGAGAAGAGCTCGAGCCTGGTGCCGTCTTTGCCGAGCCTCACCGTGACGCACACGCGGGGCGCCGTGGTGAGATCGATCTCGGCCATTCCGGAGGGGACACCTGGATACGCGAGAAGCGCGTCGAGCAACTTGCGGCTCTCACTGGTCTCGAGCTCGGTGATCGATTCGCGGTAGAGCCGATCGATCAAGAACCTGGCGACCTCTTCCCAGTTTTCGACGTAGGGGCGCACGCCTTGCGGGTGGAAGAGCGAGTGCATTACGTTTTGGGCAACAATGGGATCAAACGACGGGTCGATGAAGAAGCCGAACAAGCGCATGAACGCGTTGTTCATCTTCACGACGTCCCACCCACGGTTCAGAACGATCGCAGGATACGGCTCGTGATGCGACAGGATCGTGTCAAACGCCTGACGCACCGGTAGCATCTCGGGTTCGGAGAGATCGGTCTCGCGGTAAACCGGCGCGAAGCCCGCAGATGAAAGCAGCGAGTTCCGCTCGCGAAGTGGAAGGTCGAGCGCGCTCGCGAGGATGAGCACCATCTCGCGGCTTGGCGAGGACTTGCCGTTTTCGACGTAGCTGATGTGGCGAGTCGAGACTTCGGACTCGATGGCGAGCTGCTGCTGGCTCATCCGGCGCGCGGTGCGCCATTGTCGAAGGAGGGGGCCGAAGCCGGCGGGAGCGGCGGTCGTGTTCATACCTGGATTCTACCGCCTGCTTTCGCGCTGCCGATTACCTCCGAGGTAATGGCCCCTGCGCATTCCGGACCCCAGACTGGAGCTCAACAAGGAGGTCCCCATGAAATTACGACTCTTTTCCGTCATCACCGTGTTCGTCGCCTTCACGATCTACACGGTGTTCGTCGTCCTCGACCACGGCTACACGGGCTTCTTGGAGCTGGCAATGACCGGCGGCTGGGGTGCCCAGGTCTTCATCGATCTCTGCATCGCCCTGCTGCTTTTCACGATTTGGATGGTGCCCGACGCGCGCGAACACAGCATTCCGTTCCTGCCCTACGTGGTCGCGATTCTCACCACCGGCTCGGTCGGCGCCCTCGCCTACCTAGTCCACCGCACACTCAAAGAGGAGAGCACGACGCCACGACCGGCGCGCCACACGGCCGTCGCGAGCTAGCGCTCCATGTAGCCGATGGCTTCGAGGTGCGCGGCGACGTCCTCGTCGAGCGCTACGGAGTCCGCGGCCACGGCGTCCTCGTGGGCGAGCGCGCGCTGCCGCAGCAACGCTTTGGTCGAGAGACGAACCTGGTCAGGCGACGTGCCGGCCAGGTTTTCTTTTTCGCCGGGATCGAGATCGACGCGGTAGAGCTCGACGGGCTCCAGGCCGCGGGGGTTGTTCGTGTTGGCGGTGATGAGCTTGTGCTCGTCGGTTCCGTCGAGATGTCGCACGGATTCGAGGACGTTCCCCTCGTGACTCTCTTCGGCATAGACGACATCGGTCCCGGTGAACAGGTCGCCTCCCTGCACACCCTCGGGCACCTCCAGGTCGAGCTGCTTCAAGACGGTCGGCATCAAGTCGATGCTCTGCACCCAGTGGCGCACGACGGTCCCGCCACGCCGCGCCTGAGGCAGCTTGACCAAAAGCGGCACGCGAACCTGCTCGTCATAGAGCGTCGTGCCGTGCCAGAAGCCCCCATGCTCATTGAATTCCTCACCGTGGTCGCTCGTGACGATGATCGTGAGGTCGTCGTAGAGCCCACGTTGTCGGAGCGCGTCCAACAGCTTGCCGAACTCCGCGTCCCAATACGCGATCTCGCCGTCGTAGAGCTTGGCGAGCGCAGGTGCCTCGGTGGGATCGGGGTGCTGATGGGCGGCGCGCGCGTACCCGCTTCCATCGTAAGGATGAGCGAAGTACGGGTCGTGCGGATCCATGTACCCGACGAACAGGAACCACGGACCGGCTTCCCGACGATCGATCCATCCGGTGAGCGCGGCGTTGACGGTCGCCGCATCTTGGTACGCCGTACCGGGCAACACGTCGCCTTTTGCTGCGCGCAGCTTCTCGATGCGCTGCCGAACGAACTGCATCAACAGGAGCTTCGCGCTTGCGTCGTCCGCGCCGAGCACGAACTCGGGCTCGAGGAACACGTACTCGTCGAATCCCTGATGGAAGTTGAAGTACGGGGCGACGTTGAAGTTAGTCGCGAAGCCGCCGGTGGCGTACCCCGCACCCTTTAGCGCCTCGGGTAGAGTTACCAAAGCGTCCGGAAGCGCGTCGCTCTTCGCCATGACGCCATGACTCGATGGAAGCCGGCCGGTCAGAATCGAGGCGAAGCTCGGCCGGGTCCAACTCGAGTTGGTGAACGCCTGATCGAACCGAACGGCGTCGTCCGCAAACCGGTCGAGGTTCGGTGTGCTCACCTGGTCGTATCCGTACAGCGGTAAGTGATCGGCACGGAGTGTGTCGATGACGATGAACAGGACGTTGCCCGAAACGGCTTCCATGGCTCCGGCCCTGGCAGCTCGGGGTTCGCCGCGGCTGCCGAGCGCGAGCGTTCCGGCTAGGCCCACGCCCAGCACCGCGAGCACGACGAACGCAGTCGACACGCGCGCGAATCTCTCGAACCCCCGGCGCTGCATGAGCCTTTGGAGCGATCGGGCGAGCAACGCGCTCACACCTGCCGCGACGAACGCGCAAGCGAACACCACTCCAAGCCCCACGGCGCTCTTCCAGACGAGCTCCTCGTGAAAGAGGTCGCGGCGAATCCGAAACGCACCGAGCGCAAACACGAAGAGGCCGAAGATGGCCGCAGCGAAGTAGCTAAACGCCTCTGTTTCGGCGAGCGCGTACCGCTTCATCCAGCGGCCGCTCAGCGCGGTCGCGAAGCCGAGGCCCGCGCCGAACGCACCACAGAAAACGCCGTAGGCGAACGGCCCGTAGAAGAACACCCTCGGGCCGGTCGGGCCTGCGGATGACACAGCAATGACGATCGCTTCGCTGAGGCCGACCAGCGCCCCAGCCAAGATGCCCGCGCTCGACCCGACCACGAGACCTCGCCACGGCTGCGGCCATGCCTCGCGGGGAGCCTCCGGAATCGCTTCGGCGACGAGCTTCTCGCGATCGGGATCCTCGACTCGGATGTCGGGGTCGTACCCGCGCTTTCGCAGGAGGAAGATGAGGCCACCGAACGCGGAGACGAACATCTCGCACGCGAAGCCGAGCGTCGGAATGAGCACCGCCACCGAAAACGGAAGCCCGATCGCCGGTGACGTGTAGAGCGCGACTGCGGCGGCTTCCCGCAACCCGATCCCGTTGATCGTCGTGGGAATCAAGGTCGCTAGAATCTGCAGCGACGACGCGAAGAACACCTCGCCGAGACTGAGCTCGACGCCCAGGGCGCGGGCGGCGCAAACGTAGATGAGATTGTTGAACGCGTGTGTGCCCACACCGAGCGCCGCGGCCTGAATCAACAGGCCGGCTTTGCCACGATACGCAGCGACCGCGTCGATCAAGGTCTGCACCCGCACTCGGATGCCTTCAGGGACAAAGCGCGTGAAAAAGAGAAACAGCTGCGGCTGCGCGAGGAAAGCCAAGCCGACGACGATGATCGACAGGAACACCGCATTCACGAGCAGCACGCCGTCCGTGCCGATGAACCGCATGCCGAAGAGGCTGCCCGCCATGACGACGACGCCAAACGCGAGCTGTCCGAGGATCATCTCGACGCCGATCGTCGCGGTGGCACGGGCGGTTTTGCCAGTGTGCTTTGCGACATCGTAAATGCGCCAGCCACCGAAGCCGGTGAAGCCGCCCGGGGTGAATGCGCCCCAGAAGCGCGCGATCATGATCGAGCCCGCCAGGAACCGCCATTTGGCAAAAATGCCCTGCCCCACGAGCAGCCTCTGCCATCGCACAGTGCTGAAGCCGATGGCGATCAGCTGCATCAGCACGGCCGCGATGACCCAACCCCAGTGCAGATCGGTCAGCCGCCCGAGGAGGTCCTCCGCACCGTCCCGGCGGAGCACTTTTCGAAAGATGATGACCAGCATTCCGACGGAGAACGCCAGCTTCGCAACGAAAAGAGCGATTCGCTTTGGATTTGCGGCCACGAGCTTCGGCCACGCGTAGCCTTTGCACGCTAAAGGGTCAAATTGCCGATCACTTGCGCGGCCTGGCGTGGATTGGTAGCGAGCGCTCATGCGACACGACGCGTTGATTCGAATCGGCCTGTGGGCGGCCCTCCTCGCCATGGGCTGCAAAGGGGGCGAGCGACCCGAGCCGGAGGAAGCCCCTCCTGCCCCGGCCGAGCAACCCGAGGCGGAAGCGGACAAACCCGCGGACGCCCCTGCCCAGGAGCCCAAAGCTGCTGGGGCTCCAGCATCGCTCCCCAATGGCCTTCTGCTCGCCTACTCGCAGTTCCAAGTCGTCGACGGGAAGGCCACGGCCAAGCCTGGCCCCGCACGCCTGGACATCCTCACCCGCGAAAACGGCGAGTGGAGGACCGAAACGGTCGAAGACGCGCAAAGCAACGTCTTCCACAAGGCGATGCCCCTCGCTCCCCGCGGACAGCCCCCTGGCATTCTGACGCTCGGTGGCTCGGGCGCCCACGTGAAGCTCTGGCGGCGAGCCAAGGGCGAGCTTCAATCGACCACGCTCTGGCACGCCGAGTTCGGCGGTAAGTTCAATCGCATGCGCGACGCCGAAATCGCGGACCTGTTCGGAGACGGGACTCCAGCGATCGCCGTCGCGACGCATGACCAGGGCGTCGTTGCCGTACTTCGCCAGCGGGTCAACAAGTGGCGGGTCGAGCGGATCGATCAGAAGCCCGATACCTTCGTGCACGAGATCGAAATCGGCGACCTCGACAAAGACGGCACGCTCGAGGTGTACGCCACGCCGAGCGAACCAAACAAGCTCGACGCCGAGGCGCAGCACGGCGAGGTGGTGCGATACGTGCCCAAAGACAAGAAGGGCCCGACCACCGTCGCGGACCTCGGTAAGCGGCACGCCAAAGAGATCTACGTTGGCGACGTGGACGGCGACGGCACCGATGAGCTCTATGTGGCGGTCGAAGCGCTCACCACGGGCCGTGGTGCAAGCCTGCAAATCGTCGAGCCGGTCGAGATTCGCCGGTACGACGTGGGCACGGCACCGGAGGCCAAGGTGGTCATCGCGACGATTCCGGATCGGCTGTGCCGATTCCTCACGGTCGGCGACGTCGACGGCGACGGGAAGAAGGAAATGGTGGCCGCATCCTTCAGCAAAGGCCTTTGGCTGCTTCGCCCGGGCAAAGATCCAAAGTCTGAGTGGGGCGTCGAGAGCATCGACCGCGACTCGGGCGGCTTCGAGCACGCCGCACTGCTGACCGACCTCGATGAAGACGGCACCGACGAGCTCTACGTCGCCGCCGATGTCCAAGGCGAGCTACGCCGCTACGTCTGGACACGCGGCCGAGCAAAGCGCGAGGTAATCCTCTCGCGCGACATCCCGATGTCGCGCATGACCTGGAACATCATGCCTGTGAGCATCGGCCAGCTCGGCCGTTAGGGCGGCCTCCGGTCCTACCCTTCGCTCAACCGCGGAATCAGCTCCGCGAAGTTGCAGGGCTTGTACCTGATATCGAGTTGGTACCTGAGGATCCCGTCCCATGCGTCCTTGCACGCGCCGGTGGATCCGGGAAGCGCAAACAAGTAGGTCCCGCGCGCAACGCCGGCGCAGGCGCGCGATTGGATCGTCGACGTACCGATGTTCTCGTAACTCAGCATGCGGAACAGCTCGCCGAAGCCCGGAATCGGCTTCTCCCAGACCTCCTCGAACGCTTCCGGAGTCACGTCGCGACCCGTCACGCCCGTGCCGCCGGTCGCGATGATCACCTCGACGTTGGGCTCGTTGATCCATCGCCGAAGCTGAACCTCGATGCGCTTGCGGTCATCGGGCACGATCACTTTGTCCATCACGTGATGGCCGCCCTTTTGCGCCCGATCGACGAGGAGCGCGCCGGATTTGTCGGTCTCTTCGGTCCGCGTATCGGACACGGTCATGATCGCGATGCGCAGCCCCTTGAACTGAATCGACTCGTCGAAGCTTGGTCCCCCCATTTGGCTACCCCCCAATCTCCTTGCTCAACGCTGCCGCCAGCTTCGCGCCCTCCTCCGGGTCGAGCTTCTTGGACCTCCACTCGATGCCAAGCCCCTGATCGGCGCTGGGCTTGGGAATGATGTGGAAGTGGACGTGAAAGACCGCCTGATGCGCCATCGGCCCGTTGTTCTGAAGGACGTTGAACTGCTCTACCCCGGTCACCGCACGGATGGCGCGGCACAGTCGCGGAAGGACGCGCCCGATCGCGGCCGCGGTTTCATCCGAGAGCTGGTCGAGCGTCGCAACCTCTTCCTTCGGAATGATCAGCGTGTGACCATAGCTCAGGGGGCCGATGTCGAGAAAAGCGAGGATGAGATCATCCTCGTATACCTTGTGACAGGGAATATCCCCGCGGAGAATCTTGCTGAAGATCGTGTCCGCCATGCGCGGGAGCTTATACGGTCCGTGGGCAGGCGACCAGACCATGTGCGCTTTACGCTAGCGGCTCGAGCGCGTAGCCTCCGCGCCATGAAGAACGCGTGGGTCCTCCTTATATTGGCCGCAGCTCTCGGCTGCAGCACCGACAACGATAGCGGAACCGGTGATTTCTCGCCCGACCCGCCCCTGGTGATCGGCACCGACGAGCGGCCGGCGAGCGTCGCGATCCCGCAGGACTACGACCCGGAGGTGACCTATCCGCTCTTGATGGTTCTGCACGGACGCGGGGCCGACGGGCAAACCCAGGCGGGGTACTTCCAGCTCTTTCCCCTGGTGGACGAGAAGCAGTTCGTGATGATCTACCCCGATGGGGGGAAATTCAACGCCTCGGGCGCGCGCGTCTGGAACGGGGCGCTCTGCTGCGCGGAGCCCGGGGATCCGATCGACGACGTGGGTTACCTGAGCGACCTCATCGAGGAGGCGAAGCGGACGTACAACGTCGACCCGAAGCGGGTGTACCTGATGGGACACTCGAACGGGGGTTTCATGTCGTTTCGGATGGCGTGCGAGGCGTCGGCCTTCTTCACCGCAATGGTCAGCCTGGCGGGCAGCACCTGGCTCGACCCGGATCTGTGCCGCCCCAATACCCCTCCGGTCAGCGTTCTCGTCGTCCACGGAACCGCCGACGACACAGTTTTCTACGACGGCGGGATTTTCGAATCCGACGGCATGCAGTACGGGTACCCGGGGGCGGTCGAGCTGTCCGAGCGGTCAGCGGCGACCGCCGGTTGTGATCCCGAGACGACCACGCCACTTGGCATGGTCGACCTCGTTCCCTCGATCGAAGGCGAGGAGACCGAACGAATCGGTTACCGGACCGGGTGCGACGAGGGGCTCGGAGTGGAGCTCTGGACCATCGAAGACGGCCCTCACATTCCGTTGTTCACCATCGACTTCGCCGACATGGCGACTGACTGGCTGTTCGAGCAGAGCCGCTAGGCCGGCATCGCGCTGGCTCGGGACTGCTTCGCCCAGTACGCGCGCGTTGGCAATGAGCCGCGCGAGGGCTTCACCGCGAGCGCACGCCCAAGCCACTCGTCGACGAGCTCGCGGTGGGTCGCCCACATGCTGGTGGCGTCGGTGCCCGACTTCAGGCACTCGTCCTGAAAGCGCTCGCGGTCCTCGGCAAATGTGACTCGACGCGCGTGGTAGTCCTGAAGGCACGCGCGGTGCAGACGTTCGTGCGCCCACCAGAGCTCGGTCCCGTCGAAGCCGGTGTCGGCGATGGGCCTCAAGGGCAACTGGCCCGGATCGAAGGGCGCCGGCTTGAAGACGCTGAGGCACGGCGATGAGGTCCCGGTCGCCCAGACCGTGGGACCGTCGGCGTCGAGTCGTGCGATCAGAGAGCTTGTCGTCTGCTGAGTGTGGCGTGTAGGAAACCACGAGGCGTGGGCGCATGGTGATCGACCGCGCCAACCTGTCGTCGGCTCCAGACCCGCGTGGTCAGTCAGGGTTCGTATGAAATCTCGCGCGTCCGGATCGCCGACTCCCTGAAGCGAGCGTGCCGTGCATGTGCGGCGGGCCTTTGCACCCGTGAAAGTCGAGATGACGGGATGGGAAAACGCCGCTGCGAAGCTGAAGGCGCTTGCCGACTTCACCCAACCGCGCTTGCGGGCAAGCTCGTATGCTCCTGTATGCACACGATCAAAGTCGTCCCCGATGGTGAGCTCGTTTGAAATCGTCGCGACCCCGCGAACCCGCTTGGCGGCCCAGAGGTTTGCGGCCGTCTCGAGAATCCATCCAGTGCGGGCGTCCGCCACGATGAACGAGCCGTGGTACGGGAACGCCCGGCTGCGATGCTGCATAGGACCACCCTGGGTGAAGCGCTCCGTGAAATCGATGAGCTGATCGAGCGCGTCGTTGGCGGTTCGGCAACTCGCGAGAGCGGATCGCAGGAAATCCATGCTCGTGAAGCCCGTCCTCTTGGGGACCGGGAAGCGTGTGAATACCGCCTCGTTCCCGATCGCGACCCCGTGCTCGTTTACGCCGATCTCGGCGCCCCACATCCAGCCCGGACGGCTCAACAAGACGCGAGAGTTCGGGGCTGGGGCGGGCAAGCCGAGGGGCGCGGGCTGGGCGGCGGAGCCGTCGTCACACTCGATGAACTGAGCCTCGTTGGGCTCGCGATTGCTGTTCTTGGCAAACCAAACCGGCCCATGCTCGGGCACGATGGCAACGGTGTCGCACACGACCCAACCGTACCACGCCGTC
>CP070650.1:2536121-2543942 GCA_020354595.1 Myxococcales bacterium | reverse complement strand
ACCTCGACGGTCGTTTCGTCGAGCTCTGTGAAGAGCCGCGGATTGCGCTTCGCGAAGCTCGGCATCCCTTGCTCGTGATGAAAGGCATCGAAGTCGTGCCAAACGACTTGGCGCTCGCCGGAGGCGAGGCGCTCGTGATCTCGGGGCCGAACGCAGGGGGAAAGACCGTAGCGCTCAAGATGCTCGGCTTGGCCGCGCTCATGACGCGTGCGGGGCTTCCGGTCCCCGTCGGGGAGGGGAGCACGTGTGGTTTCTTCTCGCCGGTGTTGGCAGCCGTCGGCGACGAGCAGAGCTTGGCGCGAAACCTCTCGACCTTCTCCGCTCACCTCGTGACGTTACAAGGCGTTCTCGAGCAAGCCGGCGAGCGCGTGCTCGTTTTGTTGGACGAGCTTGCGGGGGCGACGGACCCGGAGGCGGGGGCCATGCTGGCCTGCTCGATCGTCAAGACGCTCGTCGAGCGCAAGGCGGCGGTTGCCGTGACGACGCACTACGAAGCGCTCAAGGCGCTCGCGGCGCAACGGGAGGGGATGTACAACGCGGCAGTCGGCTTCGATTTCGACGAGATGGCGCCGACCTTCCGAATGACCATGGGCGTTCCGGGCAGCTCCAATGCTCTCGAGGTCGCTCGCCGGTACGGGATTCCCGAAGAGGTCATCGAAGACGCACGCCAGATGTTACCGGAGCATTCGCGAAGCTTTGAGACCTTGGTCGCCAAGCTGGAGGCGGCGACGAAAGCCGCAGACAAGGAGCAGGCAGACCTTGTCGAAGAGCGGGCGCAGCTTGCCGAACAACGGGCCAAGCTCGACGTCCGCCAAAAAGCGCTCAAAGCGCGCGAAGCCAAAGGGCTCGGGGCTGAAGCTCAGCGCCTGGTCGATCGCGTTCGGGAGGTCCAGCAGCGTCTCGAGCGCGCGAAGAAGGAGCTTCGCGCGCGCCCAGAGGCGGAGTCGGTCACGACAGCGGGCGAGGCGCTCCGCGAAGGAGGGGCGCTCCTCGGCGACATCGACGCGCGGCGCGGGGCGCTCGAGCCCAAGCCCGTCGAGACCGCCGAGCTCGAGCCCGGCGCGGTTCGAGTTGGCGATCGCGTCTGGGTGGACCGGCTGCGCAGCGTAGCGGACGTCATCGAGGGGCCGGCGCGGGGCAAGGTTCGGGTCTCGGCGGGGATGATGAAGCTTTGGGTCGACGTGACCGATCTACGCGCGCTCAAGCACGCACCCGAGCCGGTTCGCCGGGAACCGAAAGTGTCTGGCAGTCATCCGAAGGGACGCCGCGGGATCCGGACCCCCGACAACACGCTCGACGTTCGCGGTCTTCGGGCAGAAGAGGCGGTTGCCCTCGCGGAGGCCTTCCTCGATAGGATGTACGGCGCAGCGGAGAGCGCCGCTTACATCGTGCACGGGATCGGCAGCGGCGCCCTGCGCGACGCGCTCCACCGACACCTGTCTCTCGACGACACATACGTCGAAGGATTCCGGCTCGCGGAACAGGACGAGGGTGGGCCGTCGGTCACCGTGGTGTCTCTCAAGTAGCGACGCCGTCCGCCATCCGCGGCTTCACGGCAAACTGCCACACCGCCAGGCCGACGCCGACCATTAGAATCGACGCCCACTGGGCCGGTGTCAGCCCCCCGTATCGCACGTCGCCGCCCTCGAGCGGAGTCGCGCGAAGGAAATCGAGAAAGAAGCGAACCGGCGCGTACACGATGGGTAGAAGCACGCAGTAGAATCCAACCGGCCGGCGCTTTCGCGACTCGAGCCAGAAGAAGAGCCCGATGATGCACAGGGTGTAGAGCACCTCATAGAACCCCAGGTCGTGACGCGGTTGGTACGGGGGCACGCCGAAGTGATATTCGTTCACGGCAAGGAAGAAGTCGGTGACCTTGCCGGGGTGATCGTGAACGACGAAGCAACCCAAGCGGCCAAACAACCATCCAACGGGCAATCCGAAGCAAACCGCGTTGGCGTAAGGCAGCAGCGGCATCTTCTTGCGCCATTTCCAGATGAAGCAGCCGAGAATCCCGCCGAAGAAACCGCCGTACGACGACAGCCCGAGCCACGTGGACAAGAACAATGAAGGACTGCGTAAGGCCTCCATGAACGTTTCGCGCTCATAAAGGATGCCGTTGAGGAAGTATCCGAGGATGAAGCCCGTCACGACGGCATACGTGACGAGGTCGCCGGTCGCGATGCGGTCGAGCCCGTTGCGTTCAGCAAAGCGGCCTGCGACCCAGGCGCCGAGCAATACCCCGGTTGCTACGAGAACACCGAACGGCTGAATCGAGAGCGTCTCGCCCAGAATCGGAACCGAGAAAGGAAGCGGGATGTCCCACGACTCCAAACGAAACCAGGGAATGAACAGCGAAGCGTACATCGCGGCGGAGCCTAGCATCGACACCCTTGCATCGCCCCCGGCAAACCGCTAAGGCCAGCGCGAGGTGAAATCATGACCGAGATCATCGCCGTTGGCGCAAGAGAGATTCTGGACTCCCGGGGGAACCCCACTGTCGAGGTCGACATCGAGCTGATGAGCGGAGCGACCGGTCGCGCTGCGGTTCCGTCGGGCGCGTCGACGGGTGAGCACGAAGCCCTCGAGCTACGCGACGGGGACAAGGCTCGCTATCTCGGCAAGGGTGTCCTCAAGGCGGTCGAAAACGTCGTCAACGAGCTCGCTCCCCAAGTGGTCGGCTGCGACGCGCTCGATCAACTGGGCGTCGACCAGGTGATGCTCGACTACGACGGGACCCCCTCGAAGTCGAAGGTTGGCGCAAATGCGATCCTCGGCGTTTCGATGGCCGTCGCTCGGGCCGCGTCGGACGCGGTCGGCTTGCCGCTGTGGCGGTACCTCGGAGGCGCGCAGGCTTGCGTGCTGCCGGCTCCGCTCATGAACATCATCAACGGCGGGGCGCACGCCGATAGCGGGCTCGAGATCCAGGAGTTCATGGTCGTTCCGGTCGGCTTCGAGTCGTTCTCGGAGGCCCTCCGAGCCGGCGCCGAGACGTTCCACAACCTCAAGAAGCTCCTCAAAGAAGCCGGACACGCAACCGGCGTGGGCGATGAAGGCGGGTTCGCGCCGCACCTCACCACCAACGAGGAAGCGCTGTCGTTCGTCGCGCGTGCCATCGAGGCAGCGGGCTACCGTCCGGGCGAGCAGGTCGCCATCGCGCTCGACTGCGCCGCGAGTGAATTCTACGACAAGAAGGAGGGCGTCTACACCTTCGACAAGAAACCGGTCGACGCAGCGGGGCTCGTCGAGACGTACGCCGACTACTGCTCCAAGTATCCGATCATCAGCATCGAGGACGGAATGGACGAGAACGATTGGGACGGCTGGAAGGTGCAGACGGACGTGCTCGGCAGCAAAGTCCAGCTGGTCGGCGACGACCTCTTCGTAACCAACACCGAGCGTGTCCAAATGGGCATCGACCGCGGCGTCGGCAACGCCATTCTGATCAAGGTCAATCAGATCGGCTCCGTGTCGGAGACCCTACGCACGATCCGACTCGGCGCCTTGAACGGCTACGCCTCGATCATCTCGCACCGCAGTGGCGAGACCGAGGACACCTTCATCGCCGACCTCGCGGTGGCGACCGGGGTCGGCCAGATCAAGACCGGATCTGCATCGCGCTCCGAACGAATCGCAAAGTACAACCAGCTCCTGCGCATCGAAGAACAGCTCGGCGACGAGGCGGTGTATGCGGGTCGTTCGACGTTCGCCGCGTGAGCTCAGGCAACCGCGAACCGCGCGGCCGATTCGCTATCGTATTGGCCCGCTCGGAACGCGTAGTCGCCCAGGATGCGCCGGAGTGTGTCCACGTTGGTCGCAAAGGGCTCCGCGCGCATCTCGGCGAGCATCCGATCCATGGACAGCAGCGCCCGATGACGAATCGGCGCGTGAGTCGTCAACTTCGCAATCAACGGGCGGTCGTCGGCAGGTAGCGGTAGACCGACCGTCGCCGAGGAGGTCGCCCGCACACGGCCCTGCGGCGCAGGCGCAACCGAGTACGAGCTGACCGCTGCGTCTTGCTGATCGAGCGCGAGAATCGATGCGTCGAGCGCGTGCCCGCGGGCCTGCGTCGATTCGAGCTCCTCGGGGATCTTTTCTCCGGAGGCGATGCGGAGCTGCAGTGCGACGAGGTCGGTTCCGGTGACCATCTCGATCAACGTGTGATGTCGCGGCAGCCCAATCTTCACATCCGACACCCAAGAGAGTCCGGTCGGGTCTACGTAGAATGCGACTTCCAGGAGGCCGGCGTATCGCAGCTGGGCCGCGACGCGTCTTGCGCAATCGAACAACGCCATGCGGAAGGCCTCGCCGTCGGAGCGAAAGAGGAGCTCCGGGGAGGGCGTTTCGTGGATCAGGGTGTGCCCCTCGCTCGACAAGCTTCGGTCGCACTCGGCAATCGCGGCCGTCTCGCCGTGCGCGTCGGCTGCCACCAGCACGCTGAGCTCCCGAGGACGATAGAGCCCGGGTGCGTCGTCGACGGTTCGCACGTTGGCCCGATCCGCGGCCGCGCGAATCGTCGTCGGGTCGGTCAGTGCGCCGAGGACGTCGAGGTCCGTTCCGACCACCGCGACGTCGGCTTTCTCCGCGGCGCTGGCCAGCTCGAACATCTCCGGCTGTCCCTGATAGCCGAGGTGGGCTGCGTCGGCGCCCGCGCGTTCGAGAATCGAGGGAAGGAGGTCAGCAGGGATGGCGTCGGCTTCATCGAAGTCCACGTCGATGCTACCGTCCGCGGCCTCTACATGACGGCTTGCAGGCTCGTCCTTCGGCGCGACGACGATCGACTCCACGCCCATACGACGGCAGGTGCGCGCGACCCGGGTCGCCGCTTCGCCCCGCCGCAAGATCAATACCTTCTCGAACACCGGCCGAGCATAGCAATGGGGCGGGGCCAGGCACCCCGGCCCGGCTTGACCCCGAGGCGGGCGGGAGCCAGTAGCACCACCGATGCCCGTATGGCTCCGATCCCGCGGTTTGAGGCGGCGTTCCGTGCGTCACAGCGAGCTCGCGTGGCGCGCCGAGGCCATGCTCGACGCGCTCGACCTGGGCGGTTCGGAGCTCTCGATCCTCTTGTGCGACGACGACGCCATTCGCCGACTGAACCGTCGCTACCGGAAAAAGAACAAGGCGACCGACGTCTTGGCCTTCCCGATGCAAGAGGGGCCGGGACCGGCAACGCAGACCGACCTACTCGGAGATGTGGTGATCTCGCTCCCCACGGCGACCCGCCAGGCCAAGGAACGCGATCGCCCGATCATCGAGGAGGTCACGTTTTTGTTGGCCCACGGGCTGCTGCACCTGTGCGGCTATGACCACGCGACCCGCCAGGAAGAACGCGAAATGCGGGCCAGAACCGAGGAGTTGCTCCAGGCGGTGAAGGCGGCGCGATAGCTCTTCGGGTTGTGGAAAACCGTCGCTCTGGGTGCCCGATGCGCGCAGAAGATCTTCACTCAATCTCTGGTTTTTCTCGCGCAAGGCCTCGAAAGTAGGGCCAATTCTCTCTCGCCTCTCCACTCCGGTACGATCGGTGGAGGATCGCCATGGGACCTGTGGACGGCCTGTGGGTAACGGGTCCGACAGCGTGGGAGCATGAGTCGAGCCCTCGAGACCGGTGCACCTCAGGATCGATTAACCCCTGAAATTTTCTTTGCGAAACCGCACAAAGGGCCTTGTCAGCAAGGAAAACCTTAGGCATAGATGGCGCGGTGCCTGTCTGGGGCTTTCTTTTGGGGGCCTTTTTGGACCGAGGGACAGGCCACGGAGTTAGGAGGGAACTATGGTAGCGGGCAAGCGAATGACGAAGGCCCAGATCATGAGTGAGCTGGCCGACAAGAGCGGCCTGACCAAGAAAGAAATCACGGGCGTTTTCGCCGCGCTTCAAGACCTCGTCAAAAAGGAGCTTGGTCGCCGCGGCCCGGGGGAGTTCGTGATTCCAGACATGATCAAGCTCAAGGTGCGCAAGATTCCGGCGAAACCCGCTCGGATGGGACGTAATCCGGCAACCGGCGAAGAGATGATGCTCCCGCCGAAGCCCGCGTCCAAGAAGATCCGTGCGACGCCTCTCAAGAAACTCAAGGACCTGGTCCTCTAAGTTTCTGAAAGAGTGAATCGAGAAAAAGGGGTCCTTCGGGGCCCCTTTTTTGTTGCCCGCCTCACCATTTCTCTCCTGGCTGTCGGGGACTCGTGGCGCCGCCGGAACCACGCAAACGTCCCTCCGCATAGCTGAGGATGAAGCGAATCTGATCGGCGTTGAGCTTGAACGTCACTTTGACCCGTTCGTCATCCGGCTCGAACTGCATGCGCCGCAGTGTCTTTCCAAAGCCGGCGAGGGTGAGGACGAGCTGACCGGAGTAAAAGTCCGCGACCTTCTTCCAGTAGGTCGCTCCGGCCTTCGCGTCCTCGGGCGACGCGTACGTGGCCAGCACGCTCACCGTCGCCTCGTTCGGGCCCGTTTCGCGAACCGCGGTCCTGAGCCGCACCGGTACGTGCTTGACGCTTCCGATGACGAAGCGATGCACACCTTCGACCTCGAGCGAAAGCGCCTCCTCGGGGCCCATCGACAGCAGTGCGTCGGGTCCTCGCGCGATCACGAGCCCTTCCTTCTGTGCATCGCGAAGCTCACGTGCCCTGGCGAGCGCGAGCACGCGCTGCAGATCCTGTCGCCGCGTGATGCTGAAGTGATGTGCGCTCAACAGCGCAATCGTACGTGGTGTCTGATCGCGATTGTGCCACGGCGCCGTTGGGACTCCGTATCGCTTCTGCCATCGCACGCTCTTCCCGCGAGAGCGCGCCAGTCGTTTCACGCTCGTGCGGGCGAAGGCGGGTTCGTGCCGATGCTTGCCGGCGAGCACGAGCTTGGCGCGTTGGAGGTTGGGGGTCGCGACGAGGAGTCGGTCGAGGTCGGCTACCGGGTCGATGCCCGACCCAGCCAGGATGAGCTGCCAATCGGGAACGCCACGCAAAAAATGGGTCACGTCCGGCCCGAGAGGCGACTCGCGAATGCGCTTCATGTCGATGCGCAGGGCCAATTGGGCGCCGGGTGGAAGGCGAGAAGGGCCCTCTAGAGCGGGGGCCGCGACCGGATCCGGGTTCGGTGTCCGTTCCGGCACCGGCTCCCGCACCGGTACCGGTTGCGGTTCCGCTGCCATGGCCAGCTCCACTCCCTCCGTCACTCCGAACTCCACCTCCGTGGGTAGTGTGAGCTCGAAGTCGAAATCGAAGTCGGCGGTGGCGCTTGCGATGTAGGCGAGCGCGGCAATGTGCAGGGCGGCGGAAGCGACGAGCCCGAACGTCGTCGAAAACGCTTCGAGGTGTTGACCCTTGCGCATCCTAATGACACTTCGTAGCAGACCACGGCTGTGCGACGCACACGACGAGCTTGGACCGGGGCCTTGGTCGTGCTTCTCGGCACGCTTGGCGCCGCTGCGCTTGCAGGCTGCAGCCTCGACGAGCCGCTCGAAGCCATCAAGCGCCAGGCGCTGGAGCTGCCGATCGATCTCGGCCCGCCGCAGAGGGTCTTCGCCAAGCGCTTCGTGGTGCCGATTCGGGATGCGCCGAGCATCGAAGGGGCGCGCATTGGCTACCTGCGTGCGGGCGCGGTTTTGCACTCGACCACCACCGAGCCGCTCGGCCTCGAAGGGTGCGAGGGGGGTTGGTACGAGCTCGATACGGGCGGGTACGTGTGCAACGGCCGCGACATCATCGTGTTCACGGGCGAGCGCTTACCGGAGCTCCGCGCACGCCAACCCGACCTCGACGCCGTGATGCCCTACGAGTACGTCACCGTTCGGCGGAAGACTCCTCTCTACAAGCGGATCCCTAAGG
>CP070650.1:2527927-2536021 GCA_020354595.1 Myxococcales bacterium | reverse complement strand
GATCACCGGGATCGGAAAGGCCTTCGTCGCCGGCGCCGACATCGCCGCCATGAAGGACATGAATGAGGCGCAGGCGCGTGGCTTCGGAGCGCTCGGCCACGATGTGTTCAACACGATCGAGCATCTGAGCTTTCCGGTCAGTGCCGCGGTGAACGGCTTTGCGCTCGGAGGTGGCTGCGAGCTCGCGCTCGCATGCGACTTCATCTACGCGTCCAACAAAGCGAAGTTCGGGCAGCCCGAGGTCGGCCTCGGGATCATTCCGGGCTTTGGCGGGACGCAGCGCCTTCCACGCCGGGTCGGCCCCGCGATGGCGCGCGAGCTGATCTACACGGGCAAGATGATCGATGCCGAAGAAGCGCTCCGCATCGGCTTGGCCAACGCGCTCTTCGAGCCCGACGAGCTCCTCGCCGCAGCGACAACGGCCGCGGCCGACATCGCGACCAAGGGTCCGCTGGCCGTCGCAGCCGCCAAGCGCTTGATCCGCGACGGGGTCGACATTCCGCTCCCGCAGGCCAACAAGCGCGAGCGTGACGCCTTCGGCGAAGGCTTCGGCACCGAAGACCAAACCGAAGGCATGACCGCCTTCCTCGAAAAACGCCCCCCTCACTTCAAAGGCCAGTAAACGCGCGGTCGATGGAATCGCGCTGGGCTTCGGCTCTAGCCGCGCAGAGGGAGATCCTTTCGACCGCGCTCGCGAGGTTGCGCGGGCCGCCTGCGAGGGTGGCCATCTTGCGTTCGAAGAACGCTTGGACCTCCTCGGCCGCTTCTCGGGTGCAGAGTGAGGTCGCGTACCAGGGCGCGCTGCCGGCCTGCACGAGACCTGTGCGGGAAGTGAGGGCCTCGAAGTTTTCCTTTAGCCATTCCCACGCGCTCTGTCGCGTTCGCGGGTTGCGAAACTGGGTGCCGAGGACGCGCGAGATCTCGTTGCGGCGGAGCATGGGGTCGAGCGACAGCTCGAGTGCGCGTTTCGCAAGCGTGGGACTCTCGGCGTGACCGAGGGCGACTAGAATGCGGTTGCGGTCGGTTGCATCGGTGCTCGACGCGAGCACGCCCACCAGGTGATCGAAGAACGCTTCGTCGCCTTCCTGGACCGCGGTCGCTAGCGCGAGCCCTGCGAGCTGCGGATCGACCACACCGCGGTTCGGCTCGCCGCCGTATCCGATGTACGCCCGTCCGAGCCGCGCTGCCCGCGCGCGGGCTTGGCGGTCGCGGACATCCATCACCATGAACCGTACGACCGCCTCGCGCAGGAGCTTCGTGTCGCTCGAGTCGGTCTTCCTCGCCTTCCATCCAAGTCGCTGGTAGCGCTTGCGGTAGAGGCGCGCGGCGTACGCTTTGACCTTCGGCTGTGTGGCGGGCGAGGCGGCGTTGTACATCATGAACCAAAGCGGCGACATGGGGCCGACCGCGAGCTGACGGATCGGGTTCCGAACGAATCGGGGGAGCCACGGCAGCAGCCCGTCGACCTCGATCGTTCCGCGTCCAAACGCCGCATAGAGGCTGTCGGCGACGGCGAGCCGCCCACCGTCCGAGAGCTTGGTGAAGCCCCTATTGCGGAGGCTTCTCCAATCCGCCGGGGACATCGAGAACCGGAAGTACCCGGCGCCTTCCTCGTTGGGCATCCACCAACTCGGGCAGCCCGGGAGGTCCAGATGGCCTGCGGCCTCGGTCAGGAGCCCGCAGGTCGTCCCTTCAGCGTGGCGAACGCACAGGGGAATCTGCCACGTGCGTTCCGGGTCACCGCTGGAGCCGATCGGCAGGTAGCGCTGCTGCCTGAGCTCGATTCGACGCACACCCGCTTCGCAGGCTGTAGGCCCGCTCTCCAGCACCGGCACGCCGGGCTGCGTGAGGAACGTCTGAAAGGGCGGCGTGACGTCGAGCTCCGTCACCTCGTCGAGTGCGGCAAGCAAATCACTCGAGGTCGCTGTGCGCCCCTGGTGGCGGCGGAGGTAGAGCTGAATCCCGTCTCGAAAGGCCCCGTCTCCCATCCATTGCTCGAACATCGAAAGCGCGGCCCCGCCTTTGGAGTAGGTGATCGCGTCGAAGGCGTTCTTGATGTCGTGGTTGGTCAGGATGGGTTGCCGGATACTGCGCGCGTTCGTGAGGCTGTCGACTCCCATCGCGCGGTGGGCTGAGGCAATGCTCGCCAGGTCCGAGCGGAACTCCGGGTGCAGTCTGTGCACCACCTTGTTGCCCATCCAGGTCGCAAACCCCTCGTTCAGCCAGATGTCGTCCCACCACGGCATGGTAACGAGATTGCCGAACCATTGATGCGCGAGCTCGTGCGCCATGACGTAGGCGAATGCGCGAAGTTGTCCCTCGGTCGCCCGCTCGGAGTCGAGCAAGAGCAGCCACTCGCGAAACGTGATGAGGCCGACGTTCTCCATCGCTCCGGCGGCGAAATCGGGCACGGCCACCAGATCCAGCTTCCGATAGGGGTAGGGTATGCCGAAGTAGCGCTCGAGCTCCTCGATGAACGGTGCGGCGTGCCGGAGCGCGTATTGCAGGAGCGGCCCTTTGCCCTTCGGCGCGATGCCGCGGATCGGAATCGGAAGACTGCGTTCGCCCTTCGGCTGCATCGTCTCGCCGGACACCACATCGAACGGACCCACGGCAAACGCAACGAGATACGTCGGAAGCGGCGGCGTAGGCACGAAGCTGATGCGTTGAAGCCCGTCGGGCAGCGCGATAGCGCGGTCGACGGGGGTGTTGGACGACGCGAACTCGTCGGCCGGCACGGTCAACGTCACCTCGAACGGCGTCTTGAAGCGGGGCTCGTCGAAGCAGGGGAACGCGAGGCGCGCGCTGATCGATTCGAACTGGGTAAACGCATAGGTCTCCCCGCCCGACCTCACCCGGTAGAGCCCCCGCAGCGGGGTGTCGAAGGGCGCGGTGTAGTCGATGTGCAAGGTGCTTCGTCCGGCCGGAAGCGGCTCCCGAAGCTGGACCTTCGCGACGCCGTCGGGCGTCATCTGCTCCCACGTTCCCTCGACGCGAGTCGTCGCATGCGTGGCGTAAACCGACGTCACATCGAGGCGTTCGCCGTGCATCCAGATCACCGGCGACGGCTCTTCGAGCTCGACCGTGATCATGGCCGAGCCCGCGAACGTATCCCTCTGTGGGACGACCGTCAGGCTGAGTCGGTAGGTCTGCGGAGTGACGCCGTCGGGCAGCTTGCCTGCGGGGGGTGACTCCTCGTGTCTATCCGCGCGGACCTCCCCCCGAGACCCGCCGCACGCAGCGACAGCCACGCAGAGTGTGATCGACGCGAACGTGGCCTTCGCGGCGCGTCCGATCATGAATGCGGCCTTGGTCCCGGGTCGTGTCCAAGCGCGAACAGTCGGTCGTACAGCACCGGGCCCAGGGGCCGGTGTGACGTGCGTGGCAGCGCCTGGCCATGGGCAGGGGGCAGGCTTCGAAGTGTCTGCGCGAGCTCTTGCACCGAAGGGTCGGCCGCGTCGAGCGCGAGCTTCGACGAGGGCTCTCGATTCGCAAACCAGGTCGCGACTCCGGTGAAGAGCACCGCGAGGATCGTTGCGGCGACCAGCTTTCGCGGGTCTTCACCGCCGACCGCGCCTGCGGTAATGAACAAGACGAGCGAGAGCGGGATGGCGACCGACCAGCGTGCCGCACGGTCGCCGCGCGCGTGCCGCGCGCCGCCCACCTCGTACAGCACGAGCGCGCGCCAGTGGGGGGCGGGCGCTCGCTGCAGCAGCCCGTCGGTGACCAACACGGTTCGTAGCCAGGGGAGTGCCGCCGTGTGAGTCAAGAACGGAGCCGGGACGGGAAGGTGCGCCACCCGCCACGTCACACCCTCCGCATCGACGCGAAAGGGAAGGAGGCGCCAGAGCCCGAGTCGGTTGGCGAGCCAAGGGCTGACGACGATGACTGCGGCAACCGAGAGCAGGCCGGTGAGAACGGCGCGCGCGCCCGCAACCATCGGGACCTCGGTTTCCACCGTGTAGAGCACGAGCAACGAAAGCGCCACGGCGAGCGACGGCACCGCAGCCATCTGAACGACGCGGCCGATCGTCTCGACGACGGACATGGCGCGTGCCTCGTCCGCAGTTCGCTGCGCGAGCGCGAGGCTCGACCAGGTGGTGATCGTGCAAACGCTCGCGAAGAACCACGCGCCGGCGACGGGCCAGCGCGTCGACAGCACGGGATCGACGACAAGGGCCCCGGCGACCGCCGAAAGTGGCAGGCCGATCGCGCCCGACCACAACGTCGCGCGCCGATAGCGTACGAGCGCTCGCTCCTGTGCGGATGAAGAGCGGTTGCCATCGACCGTGAGCCAAGCGCGAAGCCCACTGCAGACGATCCACGGGACAACGGCGCACAACGCAAGTGTGACGAGCGAGGTCATGCAAATTCCACGATGACCGGGGCATGGTCGGAGGGCGACTTACGGGCGCGCTCTGCGCGGTCGACGACGGCGCCGATCGCGCGTTCGGCGAGCTTCGGTGTGCAGTAGACGTGATCGATTCGAAGGCCGTTGCCCCGCTCGAAGCCGCGGCCGCGGTAGTCCCACCAGGAAAAGACACCGCCCTGCGGGTGAAAGGGGCGAACCACGTCTCGAAGACCAAACGATGCGACGCCGTCGAGGGCTTCTCGGACCGAGTCGCAGGCGAGCACCGAAGCTCGCCATTCGGTCGGCCGCCCGATGTCGTCATCCCACGGTGCGACGTTGAAATCTCCGCAGAGCGCGACCTCGTCAGTCTCCGCATCAAATCGCTGCTCGAGCAGGCCCCGGAGCCGCTCCATCCACCGAAGCTTGTAGTCGTACTTGTCGGAGCCGACCTCGCCTCCGTTCGGGAAGTACGCGCTCATCACGGTCACGCCCTCGATGTCTGCGCTGATCAGTCGCGCCTGCGGATCGTCCTCGTCATCGCCGAGACCCTCCCGAACGTCGGCGAGTGGATACCGGCTGACGATGGCGACGCCATTGTACGTCCTTTGTCCGAACACGGCCGCCTCGTACCCGGACTCGCGCACCTGATCGAAGGGGAACTCATCGGCGGTCGCCTTGAGCTCCTGAAGGCAAAGCACGTCGGGTCGCGCCGCGTCGAGCCAGTCGACGACGTGTTGCTGGCGCGCCCGGATCGAGTTCACGTTCCACGTGGCGACCTTCATGCCAGTATGAAGTAGCATGGAATCATGGCGAACAAACCAATCGAAACCGATGCCGCGCCCGCGGCCATCGGCCCCTACTGTCAGGCGGTCGCGGTCGGCGAGTGGATCTTCTGCTCCGGACAGCTCGCGCTCGATCCCGAGAGCGGTCTGATGGTCGGCGGCGGGGATATCGAAGCTGAGACCCGACAGGTGCTCGACAACCTCGATGCCGTTTTGCTTAGAGCTGGAGCCAGTCGAGGCGATGTCGCGAAAGCGACCGTCTATCTGGCGGATATGGGAGAATTCTCGAAGATGAATCAGGTTTATGCCGAGTTCTTCGAGGGACTGGTTCCGCCGGCCCGCGCGACCGTCGAAGTCGCGGCCCTGCCCAAGGGGGCCAAGGTGGAAATCGACTTCACCGCGCGGGTCGGTCGCTAACTGGCGAACGGGTCGCTTAGGTCGGCGGTGTCCTGACGGTCCGGTCCGACGCTGACGACACCCACCTTGCAGCCGACTCCCTGCTCGATTCGGGCGATGTAGCGCTGTGCCGCGGGCGGCAAGTCCTCCCGACTTCGGCAGGAGGGGAGCTCTTCGTCCCAGCCCTCGAGGGTCTCATAGATCGGCTTCACGTCCTCGACCCGCTCGTACGGGGGGTACTCGAGGCGCTCCCCGTCGAGCTCGTACGCCACGCATACCTTGAGCTCAGGCAAGACCGTGAGCACGTCGAGCTTGGTGATCGCGATCTCGCTGAGACCGTTGACCGCCACCGCGTGCCGAAGCGCGACCAGGTCGAGCCAACCGCATCGGCGGGGGCGTCCCGTCGTCGAGCCGTACTCGGCGCCGGCGTCGCGAAGCTGCTGGCCGGTCTCGTCTTCGAGCTCGGTCGGGAATGGGCCGCCGCCCACGCGGGTCGTGTACGCCTTGGCGATGCCGATCGCGCTTCCGATGTCAGTCGGGCCGATGCCAGCGCCTGCGCAAGCGCCGCCAGCGACCGCATTCGAGCTCGTCACGAACGGATAGGTTCCGTTGTCGATGTCGAGCATGGTGCCCTGTGCGCCTTCGAGCAGGATCTTCTCGTCGCCTTGGATCGATGCGCGGACGATCTTCGCGGCGTCGCCGATGTAGGCGCGCAGTGCGTTTCCGAGGTCGGCGTACTGAGCGGCGATCTCCTGTGCGCTCGGCAGGTTCCCTCCGAGGTCTTCCGCGACCGCGCGCCAGCACTCGAGGTTGGCGTCGAGCTTGCTTTTCAGTCGCGCAGCGTCGAGAAGGTCTCCCATGCGGACGCCCCGCCGGGCGACCTTGTCTTCGTAGCACGGTCCGATGCCTCGCTTGGTCGTTCCAATCGCGCCGCCTGATTTGTTCTCGCGAAGCTCGTCGATGAGCTTGTGATGCGGCAAGACGACGTGCGCGCGCTGGCTCACGAGCAGCCGGCCTTCGGTCGAGACACCGCGCTCGTCGAGCGCCTCGATCTCCTTCAGGAAGACCGCCGGGTCGATGACGGTTCCCTGGCCGACGACGCACCGGGTTTGCTCATGCAGGATCCCCGAGGGGATCAAGTGGAGAATCAGCTTCTCTCCCCCGACGACGAGCGTATGGCCCGCGTTCGCGCCTCCGGCGTATCGCACCACGAGGTCAGCGTAAGGGGCATAGAGGTCGACGACCTTGCCCTTGCCTTCGTCGCCCCATTGGGCCCCTACCACCACCACTGCGCTCATGACTCGTTCCCAACTCGTGCCCAGGAGATCAACGCGTCGTTCGGCTCGCCTCGGAGCGTCCGCGACCGGCCGTCCTTCGTGCGGGTGAGCTTTGCTTGGCTCCCGGATTGCCAAATCAACAGATCGTAGTCCCACGCTTTCGCATAGGCCTTCGCCTCGTCGGCGGTCTTGGCCGGCACGACCGCGACGCGTGCGCCGCGCGCGCGCCATTGTTCTGCGGCGCTGCGCTTGCGAGCCGAGCCTCCGCCCGCGACGAGCACTCGCAACGGCAACTCGTTTTCGAGCGAGATGCCGGCTTCCGAAAGTGCCCAAGAGACGTTGTCCACCTCGAACGCGAACCCGGTGGCGGGCGTAGGCGCGTCGTACCGTCCGAGCAGGTCGTCGTAGCGTCCACCCATCCCGAGCGGCTCGCCCGGGCCTTCTGCGAGGAGCGTCATGCTCACGCCCGTGTAGTAGCTGTGGCGGCGCAAGTCGCCAAGGTCGATGGCGACCCGGTCGGCGAGGCCGGCCGATTCGAGGCGATCCACCACTCGCTCGAGCTCGTCGAGCGCGCGCCTTGCCGCCGTGTTTCGTAGGCGCCTGCGCGCGTCGGCGATCACGCTACGGTCTCCGTAGAGGTCGCACAGCATGAGGAGTCGCTTGCGCTCCGCCGCGATCACGCCGGCTTCTTTGAGGAGCTTTTCGAGTGTGCTTGCGTCCTTGGCTGCGAGCGTTTCGACAACCTGGGTTCGCAGCCCATCCGGAACGTGATCGAGTACCTCGGTGCCGATCTTGACCTGCGCGAGCTCGACGAGGAAGTCCTTCAGGCCGACCCCTTCGCATGCACGCACGGCCACCTCGATCACCTCGGCGTCGGCTTCGGGGCCCCTGAGCCCGACACATTCGATCCCGCATTGCAGAACTTGATGCTGCTTGCGCGCGCGTCCGCGCCGCCGGCGAACGATGGTTCCCTCGTACGACAGCCGCCAGGGGCCGGGGCGATCCTGAAGCCGTGTCGCGATGATCCGCGCGATTTGAGGCGTGATGTCGGGACGAAGCAGCGCGACCTCGCCGGAGTCCGGCTCGACGAACCGGACGAGGTCGCGTCGATCGACCGTTCCGAGCCCCCGTTCGATTACGTCCGCGTACTCGACAGGTGGCGTCGTCACACGCTGGTACCCATGAAGGTCGAACGTCTCCATCAACCGCTGCCAGAGCAGGGTCCGCGTCATCGAGACGGGTGGGAGCAGGTCGCGCATCCCACCGGGAGGGGTCATCGGCAGCTCGG
>CP070650.1:2521985-2527827 GCA_020354595.1 Myxococcales bacterium | reverse complement strand
TCATCACATCAACTTCATCCGACCCAAAGCGCACGCGCCCGATCGGTCGGAGTGGGGTGACAGTCACACCGCGGCGTCCGACGAGGCCGCTTCGATCTTGCTGCGAGGCGGCCTCTGCCTGGCTGTGGTCGAGCACCACCTTCCTGCCAGCGCGGCTCTTGGGCAGCCAGAACAGCATGACCACGGACGCCACGACGGAAGCGCCCGCAGTGATCCCGCCCCAAAACGGGCCGAGCTCCGTCCAAGCAGCGATCGCACCAGCGCCGAGCGCGAGCACGCCCAGGACTCCTGCGACGCCAAAGCCCGGAACGATCGCGACCTCGGCGAACAGCAGCAAAAGGCCCATCACCAGGGCGACCACGATGATGAGCACGGTCATTCTTCGTCCTCGGGCCGGACGACGAGCTCATGGCCGTCTTTCCCGATGACCCGGACGCGCGCGCCGTGCGCGATGAACTCTCGCTCGCTGGTCGCGTCGTAGCGAGTCCCGTCGATGATGACTTTGCCCCCCGGGCGCAGATCGGTGAGCGCTTCACCGACCCGGCCTACGAGATCGGACGCGGTAGGCGCGGAGAGCCAGCCCGATTCCGCGGTTTCGAGCACGAGTGCGCGGCCAAACTCGGTGCGCGACAGGAGTCGCATCGCGATGAGTGCCAACACGAAGGCGCCCAACAAGGACAGCAGCACGCGCGTCATCGCTTCGGCGAGCAGACCCGTCTCGAATGAGACGTTGATCGGCATACCGATCAGCGAAAGCACGAGTGCGGTGATCACGCAGATCAATCCGAGGACGCCAGGTACGCCAAATCCCGGTACGAAGAAGATCTCGACGATGACTAGGATCACCCCCGCCAGGAACAGTAACGCCTCTTCCCAACCGACGAGGTGGACCACCGCATGACCGCCAAAGAACAAGGCGAGCGCGATGAACCCGGCGATGGTGAACGCACCGACCGTCCTCGTGTAGAACGCGATCATCAGACCGAGCATGCCGACCGACAGTAACAGCCCGCTCACGGTCGGCTCGGTGAGCCAGCGCGCAATCTCCTCGCCCCAGTTAAGCTCGGAGGTGACGATGGATGGCGACTCGAGAGTCAACGCTTCGAGTACGGCTTCCAGATCGTCGAACTGCCCGTCGGCCATGCCGAGCTTGATCGCTTGGTCGGTGTCGAGCGTCAGTAACTTGCCTGCTTCGACGATGCCTTCGATGACCACCTCGCGGTCCACCATGGCTTCGGCGATGTCGCCGCGGCGCCCGTTCGCTTCTGCCGTAGCCCGCATCTCGGCGCGCATGTACGAGACCATCTTTTCGCCAACGTCCTCAGCTTGGCCGCCGCCGGCCTGAATGGGCGTCGCCGCGCCGATCGTCGCGCCTTCGCTCATCAGGACATTGTCACAAGCGAGGCTGATCAACGCACCTGCGCTGATCGCGCGCGGGTGAATGAATGCGACGGTGCGCGGCTCGGCCTCGAGGATGGCGTCGCGAATTTGAATCGCGGCGTCGACTCGGCCCCCGAGCGTGTTCACGTCGAGGATGATCGCGGCGGCGTCCGGGTTGTCTTCGATTGCGCGGCGCACAAACGCCGCCAGCCCAAGCTCGACGGTTCGGTCGATGGCCACCACGACGACTTCGCTGCCGGAGGGCGCGTCGATTGGCAGCGCCTGTACGTCGCCCTCGACGCTGGCGCTTGGCGCGGGCCGATAGCCCGAGTCAGCATCCTTCTTATCGCTGTCTTGTCCGAGTGCGACCTGTACGGAGCACAGCATCGTCATGGCGACGACGAAGCTCCGAAAGCTCAACCGCGGGTACGTGGCCCACCTCACGCGCTGAAACCTAGCTCCCTTGGGACCCTAGCTCAATAGCCCATTGGCAGCTTCCGGTCGGGGCGAGGCATGGTAAGGTCCCGGCCTTCCGAAAGCGAGGATGTATGCTGCCGGCGCCCCCGAGCAATGCTGGACCCGTTCGAGAGGCTCATCGCTTCGATGAAGCCAGGCTCGACGTTTGGATGTCTGAGCACGTCGACGGCTACTCCGGGTCCCTTCAGGTGCGCCAGTTCAAAGGCGGTCAATCGAATCCCACATTCTGGTTAGCCGACAGGGAGCGACAATACGCGCTTCGCAAGAAACCGCCCGGGAAGCTGCTGCAATCCGCGCACATGGTCGATCGCGAGTATCGCGTCATGCACGCGCTCCGCGACACGGACGTCCCCACGGCCAAGATGTACGCGCTCTGTGAGGATGATTCGGTTATCGGCACCTCGTTCTTCGTGATGGAGTACGTGCAGGGCCGGCTCTTCTGGAACGTTCAGCTTCCGAAGCTCGAGCCAAACCAGCGGACGGCCATTTATGACGAGCTGGCGCGGGTCTTAGCGGCGATTCACTCGGTCGATCTCGAGGCGACGGGGCTTTCCGACTACGGCCGGCCCGATGCTTACGTCGCGCGGCAGGTGAAGCGATGGACGAAGCAGTACATCGCCTCTCAAACCAGCGACGTCGCGCAGATGAACACGTTGATCGAGTGGCTACCGGCGAACGTCCCCGCCGACGAAGCGACGTCACTGGTCCACGGCGACTACCGCCTGGACAATCTCATCTTTCACCCGGCCGAGCCGCGCGCGCTTGCGGTCATCGATTGGGAGCTCTCGACGCTCGGCCACCCGCTGTCGGACCTCGCATACACCTGCATGCTCTACGACGTGATGCTGCCGAAGATCGGGGGGCTGGCTGGGGTCGACTTCGAGACCAGCGGAATCCCCAGCGAGGACGCGTTCGTGGCCCGGTACTGCGAGCTCGTCGGACGGGACGGTGTTCCGGACCTCAGCTACTACAAAGCCTTCTCGCTGTTCCGCCTCGCGGCGATCGCGCAGGGCGTGTACAAGCGCAGCATCGACGGGAACGCGAGCTCGACGGAGGCTTCGATGTTCGGCGCTGCGGTTCCCCACCTCGCGGGGATCGCGTGCGAGCTCGTCGGGATCGGATGAACCCATGATTCAACGCATCGTGCTCTTCAAGCTCAAGGACGAATACCGAAATGACATCGCGCGCACGGAGTTCGCAGAGCGAACGCGCAAGGACTTGAGCGCTCTCGGTCGAGTCCGCGGCGTGACGGTCGGCGTCGCGGAAGAGGCGACACGGGATCATTGGGATATCGCCATCACCGTTCAGTTCGACTCGATGGAAGACGTGAAGGCCTACATCCCCGACCCCGACCACCGTGCCTACGTAGACGGCTACGCCATGCCGAAAGTCGCCTTCCGCAAAGCCTGGAACTTCGAGATCTGAAAAGTGAAAAAGGGGTCAGACCCGTTTGAATCCGGTTCGCCCGGGGGCGGCCGGTCTGCTAGCTTCGCCGCGCGACCATGATTCCCCGCTACACCCCAGCCGCGTTCCAAGCTCTCTGGTCCCCAAAACGCAAGTACGAGGCGTGGTTCGATGTCGAAGTCGCCGCCTGTCGTGCAATGGAAGACGCCGGCCTCGTTCCCGCGGGGACGGCCGACGCGGTGGCCCCGTTTCGGGAAGAGCTCGACCCGGACGCGATCGACGAGATCGAAAAGGTCACACGGCACGATGTCATCGCATTCTTGACGCACGTCGAGGAGCTCGCCGGCGAGCCGGCGCGTTGGCTGCACCGTGGGATGACGTCTTCCGACGTGCTCGACTCGTCACTCGCGCTCCTATTGGTCGAGGCGACGGACATGCTCTTGGTCCGGTTGGACGCGGTGCTCGAAGCGCTGCGAGGACGGATCGAAGAGCACCGGCGGACCCCGGCCATCGGGCGGTCCCACGGCATCCACGCCGAGCCGCTGACCTTCGGGCTGATTCTCGCCGGACACTACGCGGAGCTCGCTCGTGATCGAGCGCGGCTCGTCGCGGCGCGCGAGGAGATTGCCGTTGGCAAGATCGCGGGCGCGGTCGGCACGTACGCTCACCTCACCCCCGCGATCGAAGCGGAGGCGTTGGCGTCGCTAGGCCTTCGGCCCGAGTCCGCCTCGACGCAGGTCGTCGCCAGGGATCGACACGCCGCGTACCTCTCGGTGCTCGGCGTCATCGCTGCGGGCATCGAGCGCTTCTCGACCAACGTGCGCCATTGGCAGCGCACCGAGGTCGGCGAGGCCGAGGAGCACTTCAAGAAGGGTCAGAAGGGCTCGAGCGCAATGCCGCACAAGCGCAATCCGGTGCTCACCGAGAACCTCAGCGGTCTCGGCCGTGTCGTGCGGGCCGCGGTGGTACCCGGTCTCGAGAATGTCGCGCTCTGGCACGAGCGCGACATCAGCCATTCGTCGGTCGAGCGCATGATGATGCCCGACGCGACCGCGACGCTGGCCTTCATGCTCGACCGGGTGCGGGGCGTCATCGCCGACCTTGTAGTCTACCCCGATCGGCTTCAGCAGAACCTCGACCAAACCGGTGGTCTTTGGGCCAGTGAGGGTATCCTCCTCGCGCTGGTCGGGCATGGCCTCGGCCGGCAAGAGGCCTATGTGCTCGTGCAGAGAAACGCCATGAAGGCATTCGAGGGGGAGGGTGAGTTCCGCGCGCTCCTCCAAGAAGATGCGGATATCCGGAAGCATTTGTCCGAGGAAGAAATCGATCGCGAGTTCGACTTGAACCATGCGCTCGCGCATGTAGACACGATCATCGATCGCGTCTTGGAAGGAGCATGAAATGACGGTGTCGCAGGAGACCCTGCAGGAGGGGCTCTCGAAAACCCTCGAGGGAACCAACTTCGAAGCGCTCGGCCGCAAGTACGAGGGGAAGGTCCGTGATTGCTACATCTCGGACGGCAAGCGGTACATCGTGGTCACCGACCGCATCAGCGCGTTCGATCGAGTGCTCGGGACGCTTCCCTACAAAGGGCAGGTGCTCAACGGGCTGGCCGCCTGGTGGTTCGAGGAGACCAAAGAAATCGTCCCCAACCACGTCATCGACGTGCCCGACCCGAACGTCATGGTGGGCGTCGAGTGCGAGCCGCTGCCCGTCGAGATGGTCGTCCGCGCGTACATCACCGGAGTCACGTCCACCAGCATCTGGACGCACTACGACGAGGGCACTCGGGTGTTCTGCGGGCACCGACTTCCCGACGGCCTCGAGAAGCATCAGAAGCTTCCTGATCCGATTCTCACGCCGAGCACGAAAGCGGAGAAGGGTGATCACGACGTATCGGTCTCGCGAGAGGAGATCCTCGCGATGGGGCGGATCAGCCCCGAGGACTTCGACGAAGCCGCCGGTTACGCGATGGCGCTCTTCGCGCACGGGCAGAAGGTGTGTGCCGAACGGGGCCTCATTCTCGTGGACACCAAGTACGAGTTCGGCAAGACGCCCGACGGGAAGATTGTCGTCATCGACGAGATTCACACGCCCGATTCGTCTCGGTTCTGGTACGCGAACAGCTACCAAGGACGTTTCGAAGCCGGAGAGGACCCCGAAAGCTTCGACAAGGAGTACGTTCGCCGTTGGCTCGCGAGCAATGGTTACAAGGGCGACGGGCCGATCCCAACCATTCCGGATGACGTTCGCGTCGAAGCTTCGCGACGCTACATTCAGGCGTGCGACGAAATCCGCGGTACCGCGTTCGCACCGGACGAGAACGACCCGCTGGCGCGCATCGCGAAGAACTTGGGCCTGGAGGCGCCATGAAAGCGAACATCTTCGTCACACTGAAGCGCGAAGTTCTCGACCCTCAGGGTGACGCGGTTCGCCGCTCGCTGAGCTCGCTCGGTTTCGAAGAGGTGAAATCCGCCCGCGTCGGCAAGCTCATCGAGCTCGAGCTAGACGGCAACGACAAAGCCAACGCCGAGTCCCACATCCAATCGATGTGCGAAAAGTTGCTCGCGAATCCCGTGAT
>CP070650.1:2511465-2521885 GCA_020354595.1 Myxococcales bacterium | reverse complement strand
GCTCGGGAACGACGATCTCCGCCGCGTTGGAAGGGGTCGCTGCGCGCACATCGGCCACCAAGTCCGCGATCGTGATGTCCACCTCGTGTCCGACGCCGCTGACTACGGGTACCCTGCATTGTGCGATCGCCCTTGCGACGCCTTCATCGTTGAACGCCCAGAGATCCTCCGCCGAACCTCCGCCGCGAGACACGATCACGACGTCCAAATCCTCGACGCGCTGAACGAGCTCGAGCGCGGCGACGATGCTCGCAGGTGCCGTCTCTCCCTGCACCCGACAATCGGCCACCAGGATGTGCACGGGGCAACGCTCGGCGGCGACGCGCATGATGTCGCGAAGCGCGGCGCCGGTGCGACTCGTGACGACGCCGACCACGCGCGGAAGCTCGGGAAGCTCACGCTTGCGACTCGGGTCGAGCAGACCCTCCGACTCGAGCTTCGCCCGGAGCTTCCGAAACTGCGCGGCAAGGTCGCCTTCTCCCGCGAGCTTCGCGGACCGGGCGATGAGCTGGAACTGGCCTCGAGCTTGGTAAAGCGACAGCTTTCCGCGAAACCGAATGCGCGCTCCGTCTTCGAGCGGAGCTTTCGTTCGCCCCACGTCCGAGCGAAACATCACGCCGCGAAGCTGCGCCGACTCCTCCTCGTCGTTGAGCGAGAAGTACACGTGGCCCTGCTGCGAGCGCCGAACGTCCGAGAGCTCTCCCTCGATCAATACGCTCCCCCACTCGTCCTCCAGCTGCGCCCGGACCGCGCGGTTGACTTCGCTCACGCGGAATACACGTTCTTCACCGTCGTGGTCGTGACTCTCGAGACGCTCGAAGAGCGGCATCTCCGCCATGCGCAGAACCTAGCCGCAATCAACCCATTGAAAAAGGGGTCGGACCCCTTTTCGCCGGGAGGGCTTCGGTGAGCCTTGCCATCGTTGGTGTGGGAACGAATCTCGGCGCGCGAGAGGCCGTGATCCTCGGAGCGCGCGACCTCCTCGACGCGCGTCCAGAGATCGACGTGGTGCGCACCTCGACGATCTACGAAACCGAGCCGCTCGGTCCGCCCCAGGGCCCCTACCTGAACGCGGCGTTTCGATTGGAGACATCGCTCCCTCCACCCGAGCTCCTTCGAGCGCTGCTTCGAACGGAGCGACGGCTCGGGCGCAAGCGAAGCCCCGACCAGCGTTGGGGACCGCGGAGCGTAGACCTGGATTTGCTGTGGGACGCGCGTGGTGCACACGCGGGCGAAGCGCTCGTCGTGCCGCACCCGGAGCTCGAGAACCGCGCCTTCGCGTTGGGCCCCACTCTCGATGTCGCTCCCGAGCTCGACGAATCGTTCGGCGAAGCGCTCGCACGCATCGGCGGACGGCCTGACCCTTGGATTCGCGGGGCCATCGTGAAGACGAAGCACGAAGGCGCGCGCATTCGCGCCGATGTCGAAGCGGATTCGCTCGTCGAAGCGTGTGCGCTGTGTGCGAGCTTCCCCCAGCAGCAAGACCGCCCCTGGTCGACTCGACACGTCTCGATCAAGCCGTCTCCCGATCGTTTCGCCAAAGTACTGCGAGAACTTTTTCGCACCGGGTTTTCGGTATGCTGCACCACAATCAGCCACTGTTCGAAATCACAGTGGGTCGCTCAATTCCATGGTGTAAACATGGGGATTCCGATCGAAGCGGATGTACGACTTGAGACTACGGCCGGCGTCCATCGCGAAGCTCGTGCGCGGCTCTCCGTCAATCGGGCCTCCAGTTGAGGCATATTTCTTAGTCCAAACGTTTGTTGCTTCACGAATCGCTGGTTAGGCTGGAGTTGGGGGTTTCACACAACAGAATGGCAGACGCACGCAAGGACAGGCGCACGCTGCTTTCGCTGAAGATTCGCTACAAGAGCGCCACGCTCGAGGACTTCATCGAACGCTACAGCATGGACATCTCGCGCGGAGGGGTATTCATCAAGGCCAAGAAGCCGTTGGCGGTGGGTACCCTCCTGAAGTTCGAGTTCATGCTTCAGGACCAGTCGACGCTGATTCACGGTGTCGGGCGCGTCGTATGGAGACGCGAGGAGTCCGAAGCCGACGCAAACAACCCGTCCGGCATGGGCATCAAGTTCATCAAGATGGATCCCGAATCGCGTTCCGTCGTTCAGCGAATCTCCGACGACCGCGCCCACCCTGGCGTCTTCGAGCAAGGTAAGAAAGGTGTCACTGCAGAGTCGGCCGGGACCTCCGTGCCCGACGGTCTCGGCGCCGATCCGACCAAGGTTCGTCACGTCAGCGAGTTCCTTGCGTCCGCTCTCGAAGAAGGCGGCGCCGGCCCTGCCGCAACTCGCGAAGCCCAGGCGGGCGTCGAGCGGGCTCGCCAAGTCAGCAATCAAAGAGCGATGTCTGCGTTTGGGGGCGCGTCCGTGAGCGCGGGCGGCAGCATGCGAAGCTCCGCCGCCCCGGCGATGGAGGAGCTCGACGCCGAAGACGATTTCCTCGACGACGAGACGACCAAGGTTCAGGAGCTTCCAACCGCCTCGCAGTATCCCGACGCCGCCGCCACGGTG
Organism: Myxococcales bacterium; assembly: GCA_020354595.1. GTDB lineage: Bacteria > Myxococcota_A > Polyangia > Polyangiales > Houyiibacteriaceae > SG8-38. The sequence goes on along the minus strand of CP070650.1, from coordinate 2,519,351 downwards.
ATCGCGTCCGAGGTGCCATTCCTCGACGAGAAGAGGCAGACACCGGTCGTGCCGGCCGCCTCGCAATCGAGCTAGGCCCTTCAGGACGCGGTGCCCGATCTATTCGGTCCGGACTCGTTCGGCCCGGCGCCAGGCGAGCTCATCGATGCGAGCTTGCTCGACCCCGCGGTCGTGACCGTTCCGCCGAAGGCGTCCGCGCTCCCGCGAGGCGCCGTTCCCGACACTCCTGGAATCCCATCCGAGGCGTTCAAAGTGCCGCAGGCGCCCACGCCGGCCGACGTGCAGGTCGCCGGCGCCCCGAAGAAGGGTTCCCGGACCTGGATGCTTCTGCTCCTCTTCGTCTTGCTACTCGGCGCTGCGGGTGCCGCAGTGTGGCAGCTCGGTCTGACCGACGACCTGATGAAGCTTGCCGCTCCGTACCTCGGGACGTCTCAAGAGCTGGCTGAAACCACGGTTCGAGTCGCGCAACCCGCTCCCGAGCCCGACGAGGTCGTGGAAGCGGAGCCCGTGGTCGACGAGGTCGTCGCGGAGGAAGCCACGGAAGAGGACGTCGCCGAGGCAGCTCCCGAAGAAGCCGTCCAGCCGACCGTTGCAACCGATGGCGGCGTGGTGAAGTTCCAGGTGGTCTCGGTTCCGTCGGGCGCGTTCGTCAGCATCAACGGCAAGGGCGCCGGACGCACGCCCCTCGAGGTTGAATACGAGGTCGGTACCAAGCTTTCGTTCTTTGCGAAGGCGCGAGGCTATCTGGCCCGCCGCCAACGCGTCACCGTCGCAGCCGGGCAGCGTCAGGTGAAGCTCGCCTTGTCGCCGCTGCCTTGGGTGGTCGAAGTCGAGACGGAGCCTGCGGGTGCTCGCGCAACGGCCGTCGGAGGCGGACAGACGACCACGCCGGGCCAGCTCAAGTTCCGGTCGATGTCAGGCACCAAGAAGATCGTGATCTCGAAGGATGGCTACGGCACGGTCACCAAGTCGGTGAGCCGCCTGAACTTCGTCGAGGAGAAAGCTCGCATGGCCGCTTCGGTTCGCGCGACGCTCGTCAGCGACGGGGCCTCGGCGCCTGCTGAGCGACCTCCGAGCCCGGAGCCGCCCGCGGTAGCCGCTGAAACCGCTGAGCCGCCCGCCGCAGCGGAGGCCGAGCCTCCCGCGGTGCCAGAGCCTGTCGAGGAGGCGCCCGCTCCTAGTGAGCCCACCGACGCCGACGCGCCTTAGGCCTCTTGTAGAACAACCGGATGCACACCAGGCCGGCGAGGAAGCCGCCGATGTGCGCGAACCATGCAACGCCGCCGCCGCCTTCGGCGATCATGCCGAGCGATAGGTAGCCCTGCACGAGCTGCAGCACGAACCACAGCACGATGAAGATTCCGGCCGGCACCTCCATGAAGTGAATGAAGATGAAGATCGGGATGAGCGTCACGACTCGCGCGTGCGGAAACAAGGTCACGTAGCCCGCTAGGACGCCTGAAATTGCCCCTGAGGCGCCGATCATCGGGACCATGCTGCTTGGATCGACGAGAACCTGTCCGACGACGGCCCCGAGCCCGCAGAACAGGTAGAACAGCAAGAACTTTCCACGTCCGAGCACGTCTTCCACGTTGTCGCCAAACACGTGCAGAAAGAGCATGTTGCTGCCGAGGTGCAGCAGGCCGCCGTGCAAGAACATGCTCGTCACAGGTGTGACCCAGCTTCCGAGGGCGCCTCCGGCCGAACGCGGCGACGTCCAGTTGCCGTTCACGATCACGTCGGGAATCACACCGAAACGCATCACCAGGGCCTCGGCCTCCGCGGTCCCGAGACTCAAGCTGCTGACGAAGATCAGCACGTTGGCCCCGATCAGGGTCCAGGTCACCACGGGTGTGCGGTGAGTTTGATTGAGGTCGCGAATCGGGATCACGTCCTCGGTCTATAGCGCGCCGCCGAGGCAGCGGCAGTGCATCGTGCTAGAGCACGCCATGGACGCGGGGCACTTGCTTGGACCGACCGGGCCTCTGGCCCGCGGTGTCGCAGGTTATGAGCACCGCCCAGGGCAGATCCGCATGGCTCGCGGCGTCCAGGAGGTCCTCGAGCATGACGGAACGCTCTTGATCGAAGCGGGGACCGGCACTGGCAAGACCTGGGCCTATTTGATCCCTGCGGCGCTGAGCGGCCGCCGCGTCTTGGTGTCGACGGGCACCCGCGCGCTTCAGGACCAGATCATGGAAAAGGACTTGCCCGCGCTCAAACGGCACCTGGGCATCGAAATCGACGCGGTCTGCGTGAAGGGTTTGGCGAACTACCTTTGCTTGCGACGCTTCGGGGAGTTTCAACGAAGCGCCGACGCGATGCAGCCGAGATTCTCGCGCTCGCTGCCGTTGCTCCGAACCTGGATCGAGTCGACCGAGAGCGGGGATCGCGCAGATCTCGATGCGATCGCGGAAGAAGATCCGATTTGGTCCCGCGTCGTCAGCGGCTCGGACACACGCATCGGCGCCCGATGCGATTACTATGACGATTGCTTCGTGACGCGCGTGCGGCGTCGAGCCGAGAGCGCGCAGCTCATCGTCGTCAATCACCATCTCTTCTTTGCCGACCTAGCGCTCCGCGACACCGGCTTTGCCTCGGTGCTTCCCGACTACGACGCGGTCATATTCGACGAGGCGCACCAAATCGAGGACACCGCTACGCTGTTCTTCGGCTCGCGCTTGTCGACCGCGATGCTCGAGCGCCTCGTTCGCGACGCGCGTGGGGCCATTCACGGTGAAAAGGGCGGGAAGCGGCACGAAACGCGTCTGCTCGACGCAGTGCTGCAGCACACGTCGAACTTCTTCTCCGCGCTCCCCAGCAACGCGAATGGCGGTCGCGCGCCCCTTCCGGCCGATGCGATTCCCGAACGAGAGCTGTTCGCGCTCGACAACGCGCTCGCCGAGCTTGCCGCTCTGTGCCGCAACGTGAAACCACCTCAGGAGAACGTGCTTCAAATCGCCAGGCGCGCCGATCAGCTTCGGGACGCACTGGGGTCCCTCGAAGCGCCAGGTCAAGTGAGTTGGTCGCTTGGGGGTGGTCGAAGCCCATCCGTCGGGTCGAGCCCGATCGATGTGGGACCGCTGCTTCGCGACCGATTACACGAACGGATACCCTGCACGGTGTTCACGAGCGCGACGCTGACCACCGGCGGCAACTTCGAGTTCGTCAAACGCCGGCTGGGCATCGAGGCCGAGGTCAGCGAAGAAATGGTGGAGTCGCCCTTCCAATACGAAGCGCAAGCGACACTCTACGCACCCACGCACCTGCCCGACCCACGCGCCTCCGACTTCCCCGACGCGGCTGCCAAGGAAATCCTCGAGCTGATCCGCATGTCCGATGGCGGAGCATTCGTGCTGTGCACCTCGCTGCGAATGATGCGCATTCTCGCCAGGCGTGTCGGAGACGAGCTCGACTACGAGTGGTTCGTGCAAGGAGATGCGCCCAAGCAAACGCTGCTCGATCGATTTCGGGATCAGGGCAACGCCGTCTTGTTTGCGACTTCGAGCTTCTGGGAAGGCGTGGACGTGCCCGGATCCGCGCTTCGCTTGGTGATCATCGACAAGCTACCGTTCGAAGTCCCGAGCGACCCGGTCGTTGCGGCACGGTGCGAACGGATCGACCAGGCCGGGGAGTCTTCCTTCATGCGCTATCTCGTTCCCGCAGCGGCCCTCTCGCTCAAGCAAGGCTTCGGCCGACTCATTCGCACGACGCAAGACCGGGGTGTGGTCGCCATTCTCGATTCGCGGATCCGTACAAAAGGTTACGGAAAGGTGTTCTTGCGGAGCCTTCCCCCGGCGCGTGTCTGTGACACCCTCGACGAGGCGAGCCAGCTCTTGATATCCTCCGGTTTCGCCGAGTAAAGGAGGCCCCGTGACTCAAGTCGCTGCTGAAGTGCATGGCTCCGTCGCCATCCCGGAAGCGGAGCATCGGATCGAGCCCACGTCCAAGTCGAGGATCGATGAAGCGCTCGCGATCCTCGAAGACCACAAGCAGGACTGGGTCGCGCTCGACATCGAAGAGCGCATCGATCTTCTCGACAAGCTCCGCAATAGCATGGTCGAGGTGGCAGAATCGTGGGTCGCCGCTTCCGTGCAGGGCAAGCGTATGGCGGCCGGCACTGCGGAAGAGGGAGAAGAATGGATGACGGGGCCCGGGGCCGTGCTCCGCAACGTCACGTTGCTGATCTCGTCGCTCGAAGACATTCGCGAGTACGGCGTTCCTCAGTTGCCCAAACCGGCCTACGCGCGTCCCGACGGGCAAGTCGTGGCGCCCGTGCTCCCGGCGAACGGGTGGGATGGGCTGCTCTTCCAGGGGTTCACTGGCGAGGTTTGGATGGACCCCGAGGTGAAGCTCGACGAGCTAGGAGACCAGCAGGCTTCGTTCTACAAGCGGAAATCCCCCAAGGGCAAAGTCGCACTGGTGCTCGGTGCGGGCAACCACTCGTCGATCGGCCCGATGGACGCGCTCTACAAGCTCTTCGTCGAGGGCCAGGTCGTCGTCATGAAGATGAACCCCGTGAACGAGAACGTGGGGCCGTTCGTCGATCAGGCGTTTGCGCCGCTCTCGGAGCGCGGCTTCTTCAAGATCGTCTACGGCGGCGTCACCGAAGGCGACTACCTCTGCAAGCATTCACTCGTCGATGAGATCCACATCACCGGATCGGATAAGACGCACGACGCCATCGTCTACGGCGTCGGTGAAGAAGGGGCCCGGCGCAAGGCCACCAGCGACCCCCTCAATGACAAGCGCCTGACCTGCGAGCTCGGCAACGTGAGTCCCGTGATCGTCGTTCCCGGGCCCTGGTCCCAGAAAGACCTCGACTTTCACGGCGTCAACGTGGCGAGCTCCGTCTGCAACAACTCCGGGTACAACTGCTCTGCGACCCGGGTTGTGGTTCAGCACGAACAGTGGGACAAGCGCGACGCGTTCGTCGCTTCGATGCAGAAGGCCTTCAAGAATGCGGGTGACCGAGCGCCGTACTACCCGGGCTCGGAGGCACGCCACCAGACGTTCCTCGAGCACCACCCTGACGCCGATCAGTTTGGAACGCAGGGTGAGGGGTACGTGCCTTGGACGTTGATGCACCACCTCGATCCGAACGACGCCAGTGAGATCTGCTTCAACATGGAGTCCTGGTGCGGACAAACCAGCGAGGTTGCGCTTCCCGCCGGCTCGGTCGCGGAGTACATCGACCAAGCCGTGGCGTTCTGCAACGAACGCATCTGGGGCACGCTCAACGCAAGCATCATCGTGCACCCGAAGTCATTGAAGGATCCCGCCATTGCCGAGGCCGTCGAGCGCGCGATCGCCAACCTTCGCTACGGAACTGTCGCGGTAAACCATTGGGCTGGGCTCAACTTCGCGCTTGTGACGACGACCTGGGGTGCGTTTCCGGGCCACACCATCGATGACATTCGGTCGGGCCAGGGTGTCGTGCACAACACGTACATGTTCGACAGACCTCAGAAGACCGTGCTTCGCGGGCCGTTTCGCGTCTTCCCGACGCCCGCGTGGTTCGTCAACAACAAGAACGCGGCGGAGATCGGACGCAAGATGACCTATTTCAACGCCGACCCGTCGCTCGTCAGGTTGCCCGGCCTCCTCTGGGCGGGCCTGCGCGGTTAGCCGCTCGCTCGGGCGAGCAGCGCTTCGTAGGCGCGCTCCGGATGGGCTTCAGTCGCCATGTCGAGACCTTCGCTGACCCAACCGGGCTCTTGAAGTTGGCCGAACGCGTCGCGCGCCCCCGCAAGGCCCGCACGCTGATCGACCACATCTTCGAAGCCTGCCTGTAGAAGGATCTGCGCGGCCCGTAAAGAGCGATTTCCCGAGCGGCACCCGATGACGAGCTTCGCATGTTTGGGAAATACCGCCGCAACCACCGCCATGAACTCCGTGTTGGGCTGCATGCCCGCCGGGGTCGTGTGCATGATCGGGACGTTGTAGGCGCCGGGCGGGTGTCCGGCTTCGAACTCCGGGATCGACCGCACATCGAGGTAGACGTATCCCTCTTCCCGCACGAGCTGATCTGCTTCCTGGGGAGAAACCCTCTTGACCGTCATGCCCGAGATCTAGGGATTTGCGATGACCGTGCAAGCGGCCTTCAGCGACTCGCGTCCTGCAAGAACAGATTCTCGAGCGTCTGTCGCTCGGGGACGAGCGCGTCGAGCCGCGCGCCCGCAGCATTGGAGATACGAAGGATCTCGTCGACCGCCTTTTGCCCGTCCGCGCGCAGGGTGAGGTGCCCTTCCCCGTTGTCCACCACCACGCCGCGCGAGGCGAGCGAGTCTTTGAGCGCCGGTGAGGCTCCACTGAGCCGAATTTCGACCTGACGGCCGGCCGATGCCAGAAGGTCGTGAACCTTTCCCTCGGAAGTGATCTCGCCGCGCTGCATGATCACCACGCGATCACACAAGAGCTCGACGTCGCTCAAGATGTGGCTCGTGAACAAGAGCGTCTTGCCGCGCGCTCGCTGCTCGAGGAGGACATCACGCACCTCTTTGCGGCCGATGGGATCGAGCCCACTCATCGGCTCGTCGAGGATGAGAAGCTCCGGATCGTGAAGCAGTGCTTGGGCCAAGCCGATTCGCTGCATCATGCCCTTCGAGAACTTCCCAATCGGCCGATCGACCGCGTGCCGGAGTCCAACCCTGTCGACCATGGCCTCAGAGCGGTCGCGACGCTCGACCTTGGGGATTCCGGTCAATCGGCCGCACAGGTCCAAGAACTCGAGTGGCTTGAGATACTGGTAGACGTAGGGGTTCTCAGGCATGTAGCCGACGCGCTTGGCCGCTTCTCGATCGTCGGCTGATCTGCCAAAGATCTGAATCTCGCCAGCGCTTGGGAAGATCAACCGAAGGATCGACTTGATCGTCGTCGTCTTTCCCGCTCCGTTGGGCCCGAGCAGACCGAAGATCTCTCCGCGCTTCACGGAGAAGCTCGCATTCTTCACCGCTTCGACACGCTTTCGAAAGAAGCCGATGTGAAATACCTTTCGAAGCCCTTTCACCTCCAGCACGATGTCTTCACTCATGCAGCACTCCGGAGAGCTTCGAGACCACCTCTTCGGCCTCGGCGTCTCGCATTTGCGGGTAAAGCGGCAAAGCGAGGCCACGCGTGGCCAGGTGCTCCGCAATAGGCATCGAGGCATCGCTTCCGGCAAAGCTTCCGAGCTTGTGAATCGCGAACGAAAGTCGGCCTGCCTCGACACCGCGGTCGTGTAGCTTCTCCCGGATCGCGTTCCGGTCGTGACCCTGTGGCAGGATGACGCCAAAGGTCTGGTAGTTGCTTTCCGCTCCGATCGGAGTGCTTTGCAAACCAAGTTCGTCGCTCAAGGCTTCGCGGTAGAGCGCGGCGATCTGTCTGCGCCGGGCGACGATGTCGTCGAGCCGCTGAAGCTGCGCAAGCCCGAGCGCCGCGGCGATCTCCGTCATGCGGAAATTCCCGGCGGCAACCACGAACTCACCACGGAGCTGACCATGATTTCGAAGCATGCGAAGCTGGTCGGCGACGTCGTCGTCGTCGGTCAGGCACATGCCACCCTCTCCGGTCGTCAGGACCTTGCGTGGGTGGAAGCTCAGGCACGACACCTTGCCGAGGCTCCCACAGGGACCGCTAGCGAACCGACTGCCGAGCGCGCACGCGGCGTCCTCGATGATCGGCAGCGCTCCGAGCGCTTCCCGAATCTCCTCGGCGCGCGCAGGGTTGCCGAACTGGTCGATGGCGATCGCGGCCTTCGTGCTTCCGGTCCGCGCAGCTCGGAGCGCTTCGCCGGTGCTGTTCCACTCGTTTTGGTCGACGTCGACGAACTGCACCTTCGCGCCCGCCACGCGAATCACATGAGCCGGGCTCGGCCAACTGAGCGCCGGGCACAAGACCTCGTCGCCAGG
>CP070650.1:2503566-2511365 GCA_020354595.1 Myxococcales bacterium | reverse complement strand
CAAGCCCCAAGCGTAGCGAAGGGGCGCGCAGGGAGGATTACGGGCGGGGGTGGGCGGGCGGTGTAACCAGGGTGCGCGGACCCATCGAGTTTCGTAGCCGTTTCATTCAAGCCGGCCGCGCCGCGCCCGCTTACGATCCCTCCCATGCCCACCAATGGCTCCATCCTCGATCGCACCGCTCACTACTGTGTCATTGGCGCCGGCCCTGCCGGCCTTCTCGCTGCGCGTTCCCTGAAACACGCCGGGATTCCCTACGAGCAGTTCGACAAGAACGACGACGTCGGAGGAATCTGGGACATCAAGAACGACTGGTCTCCGATGTACGAGACCGCGCACTTCATTTCCTCGAAGACGGTTTCAAACCTTCCGGGCTTCGATATGCCCGAGGACTATCCTGACTACCCGAACCACCGGCAGATCCTCGCTTACATCCGACAGTTCGCGCGCGCCTACGATCTCTATCCGAACATCACCTTCGAGATGCCGATCGAGCGCGTCGAAACCGACGACGGCGGCAAGACCTGGCTCGTGAGGCTTGGCGACGGTGAAGCCCGACGCTATCGCGGGCTCTTCTTGTGCAGCGGCAACACGTGGGATCCGAACATTCCCGTGCATCCAGGCGAGTACACCGGCGAGACGATCCACTCGGTTCGCTACCGCAAGCCCGACGAGTTCACCGGCAAGCGCGTGCTCGTCGTCGGCGGTGGAAACTCCGGGTGCGACATCGCTTGCGACGCGGCGCTATACGCAGACGAGGCTTACATCAGCCTTCGACGAGGCTACCACGTCATCCCGAAGTACTTCTTCGGCATGCCGACCGATCTCTTCGCGAGCAAGGTCACCCTTCCCCGCTTCGTCGAGCGCCGGGTGTTCGAGCTCTTGCTGCGAATGACCGTGGGAGATCTGACTCGCTACGGCCTACCGAAGCCCGACCACCCGGTGATGGCGAGTCATCCCATCATGAACACCCAGGTCTTGCACTACCTCGGCCACGGGGACCTGACCTACAAGCCCGACATCGAGCGCTTCGACGGCAAGCGGGTGTTCTTCAAGGACGGAACCAGCGTCGAGGTCGACCTGATCGTCTTCGCCACCGGCTACAAGGTCACCTACCCGTACATGGACAAGAGCCACTTCGAGTGGATCAGCAAATACCCGGACCTCTACTTGAGCTCGCTCCACCGCGAATACGACAACGTGTGTTGTCTGGGCCTCCACCAGACCGACGGCGGCGCGTATGACTTCTTCACGCTTCAAGCGGACATGATGTGCAACTTCATCCTGGATCAGGAGCAGCGGCCCAAGCAGGCAGCCAAGTTCCACGAGCTGAAGAAGAAGGACCGCCCCAACCTCTCGGGCGGCATCCAGTACGTCGACTCCGCCCGTCACGCGACCTACGTGAAGAAGTCGGTCTTCAAGAGGTACTCGGACAAGCTCATGCGCCGCTTCGGTTGGAAAGGGTTCGGGACGATGATCCCGCCTGGCGAAGAGCACGCGCCTCAGCGCTCGCCGAGGTTGAAGTCGCGCCCGAGCACCGCGCGGCGGACCAGCTCGAGGGCGACATAAGCCGAAAGCGTCTGCACGCGGTCTCGCCCCCAGGGCAGCTTTCGGTGCTTGGTGATCGTGGGCTCCCCTTTTCTCGCGAGCCCGAACCACACGGTCCCGACGGGCTTGTCCTCGGTGCCGCCGTCCGGCCCCGCGATCCCCGTGGTGGAGACGGCGATATCGGCCCCGGCAACCCGAAGCGCGCCTTCGGCCATCGCGGCGGCGGTCTCCGAGCTCACCGCGCCGTGAGCCCGAAGCACCTCGGGGCTCACACCGAGCACGGATTCCTTCGCGCTGTTCGAGTACACGACCGCGTCGAGAAGCAGGTAGTCCGACGCGCCCGGGATCCGTGTGAGCATCTCGCCCACCCGGCCGCCGGTGCACGACTCCGCAACCGCGAGTGTCTTGCCGTTGTCCCGAAGAACCTTGCCGACCACCTCAGCGAACGACTCCTGGCGCGAGCCAAACACCGCATCGCCCAAGATGCCGCGTACTTGCTCGGCGATCGACTCGGCCCGGCGCTCCGCTTCCGCCTCCGAGTCGGCGCGAACGCGAACTTTGACCTCGATCTCGGGGAAGTGAGCGCGGTAGCCGAGCGTAAGCCCCGCGTGCTCCTTTTCGAGACCCCGAAGCGCTTGGGCGACGCCGGACTCGGTCATGCCGAAGGTGCGAACGTGCACCTGATGGGTCCGGCGCTCCGCGAGAGCCGCAATCTCGGGCACGATTGATTCCGCGAAGATGTGTTTCATCTCGCGAGGTACCCCGGGAACGAAAAACAGCCGAGCATGGCCGAGAGTGATCGCAAACCCGGGCGCCGTGCCCATCGCGTTCGGCAGAACGTCCGCGCCCTCCGGGAAGTCTCCCTGCTTCGCGTTCGACTCGGGCATCACGCGACCGAACGCCTTGAACTTCTGCCGAATCCCCTCGACTACGCTTTCGTCGCGCCGGAGCTCCACCCCGCCCGCCTTCGCGGCCGCTTCGGTCGTGAGGTCGTCGGAGGTCGGCCCAAGCCCGCCCGTCGCCACGACGACGCGATGGTTTTCCGAAAATCGCCCTATCAGCGTCACGATTCGATCGAGGTCGTCGTCGACTGTCGCGTGCTCGGTCACTTCGAAACCGAGCCTCGTCAGCTCTTCGCCCAACCACGCGGCGTTCGTGTTGACCAGCTCACCGCGGGTAAGCTCGGTGCCGATCGATAAGATGGCGGCAGACATGAGGGTCGGTGAGTGTCCGCAAAACCCTCGGATGCGTCAACCGCTTTGCCCCAGAGGGCGGATGTGGTAGCGCCCCCTGGAAGCTTTCACGCGCTTCGCGTGTTGATAGGAGTCAAATGAGCCGGGTTTTCATGGGAACAGCACTGGGGGTGCTGGTGACCGCCGCGACGCTGTTGGGCGCAGGACACGCCGACGCGGAGCAAGGCGGAGCCGCCCTCTCCAACCTTCAGGTGAGCCGCGCCACCCTCGACAACGGCCTTCGCGTCGTCATGAACCAAGACAGCACCGTGCCCACGGTCGGCGTCTCGGTCTACTACGACGTCGGGTCGCGAAACGAGGTCAAAGGCCGTTCGGGCTTCGCGCATTTGTTCGAGCACATGATGTTCCAAGGCTCGGCGAACGTGGGCAAAGGCGAGCACTTCGGCTTGATCATCAACCGGGGCGGGAGCGCCAACGGCACCACCAGCAACGACCGGACCAACTACTTCGAAACACTTCCGTCGAACGAGCTCGCACTCGGTCTGTGGCTCGAAGCCGACCGAATGCGCTCGCTGGCCGTCACGCAAGAGAACTTCGAAAACCAGCGCATGACGGTCATGGAGGAGCGCCGCCAGCGCATCGACAACCAGCCGTACATCCCCAGCATGCTCCGCATCAACGAGCTCGCGTACGGCGACTACTGGCCTTACGCGCACTCGACGATCGGCGACATGCAAGACCTGATCGACGCGCCGCTCGAAGCCGTCCAGGAGTTCTTCCACACGTACTACGCGCCCAACAACGCGGTTCTGAGCATTGCCGGCGACTTCGACCCGGAAGAAGCCCTGCAGCTGGCGAATGAGTATTTTGGCGACATTCCGTCGCGCGAAACACCTGCGTTCGAGGATCCGCCGATGGCGAAGCAGACCGCGGAGCAAACCGAGACGATGTACGACGCCAACGCGACCTTGCCTGCGTTTCATGTCGCCTATCACATCCCGACGAGCCGCACGCCCGACCACTATGCGCTCGAGGTGCTCGCGCTCATTCTCGGCGACGGCGAGTCGAGCCGCCTCTATCAGCGGCTCGTGAAGCGTGACGAGATCTGCCAGGAGATCGCCGTCGGCACCGACGACCGGCGGGGCCCGGACCTCTTCAGCTTCTGGGCCGTGATGGCGAGCGGCCACGCACCGAGCAAGGCACAGCAGGTCATCTTCGCCGAGTTCGAAGCGGTCGCGGCCAAGGGCGTTACGTCGCGCGAGCTCCAGAAAGCCAAGAACCGGGTGAGCGCGGCATTCGTGTTCGGGTTGCAGACCAACATGTCGCGTTCGCAAAGGCTAGCGGAGTTCGAGCTCTACTGGGGTGACGCAAACCTACTCAAGCTCGAGCTCGACCACTACCTCGCCGTCACCGAAGAAGACATCAAGCGCGTGGCCGGCCAATACTTCGACGCGACGAACCGCACGGTCCTCAACGTCATGCCGGGCGAGGCCCCCGCAGGGGAGAAGAAGTGATGTCGCCTCGAATTGGTCTAGTCGCCGTTTCTCTCTGTGCGCTTTCGCTGCTCGCCGCGTGCTCGAAAGACGCGCAGCAGCCCGAAACCGCGAAGGATGCACAGGCCAAGGCCGAGCCCGAGCGTCAGGCGCCGCCCCCGCCTGCGCCCGCGACCGACTTGGTCCTTCCGCCAGTAGAAATCGAAAATCTCGACAACGGTCTGCAGGTCAACACAATCGTGACCGACCAGCTCCCGGTCGTGTACGCGACCTTGGTCGTGCGGAGCGGCGCAGAGACCGACCCGAAGAGGCTTCCAGGGCTCTCCGGTCTCGTCGCTCAGATGCTCAAAGAGGGCACGGCCAAGCGTACCGCCGCGCAAGTCGCCGAGGAGATCGAGTTTCTCGGCGCCGATCTCTGGGCGAGCTCGGATGAAGAGAGCACGTACATCGGCGTTCGCGCGCTCGCAGAGCACTTCGACGTCGTGATGGAAATCCTCGCCGAGGTCGCGGGCAAGCCGGCGTTCAACTCCAAGGAGCTCGGCAAGCTCAAGCGGCGCGAGCTCGACCGGCTCGCCCTCTCGGAGCGCGAGCCACGGTACATCGCGCGGCGAGCGTTCTATCGCGCGCTCTACGGCGAGCACCCCTACGGCACGGTCGATACGACGCCGCCGGCCGTGAAGCGCGTGCGTCGACAGGACCTCGTCCGGTGGCACAAGACCCACTTCGTCGGGCGCAACAGCTTCCTGATCGTAGCGGGCGAGGTCGATCCCGACCACGTCGCGGAGGTCGCACGGAAGACCCTCGGCTCGTGGAGCGCCGGCAAGCGCGCCGTCCCGGTCTACGAAGAGCCGCCGCGGCCCACCGACCGAAACATCCTCGTCGTCGACCGTCCCGGCTCGGTCCAATCAGTGATCTACATCGGAAACCTGGCAATCCAGCGCGCCAACCGTGAGTGGATTCCGCTGGTAGTCGCCAATCAGGTGCTCGGCGGCTCGGCGGCGTCACGCCTCTTCATGGATCTCCGCGAGAAGCGTAGCCTGACGTATGGCGCGTACAGCGCCGTCGCCGAACGCGTGGACATCGGTCCGTTCGTGGCATACTCGTCGGTTCGGACGGAAGTCACGGCCGAGGCGATCGGCGCTTTTTTTGAGCACCTCGAGCGCATCAACCAAGAGGCGCCCGGAGGCGAAGAGCTCACGAATGCCAAGCGCTATCTAAGCGATTCGTTCCCGCTCAAGGTCGACACTCCGGGCAAGCTCGCCGAGCTCGTGATGAAGCTTCGAACGTTTGGGCTGCCGAGCGACTACTGGGACAACTACCGAAACTGGATCCGCGGCACGAGCGCCTCGGAGGCTCACTACGTCGCACGGAACTACATTCGGCCCAAAGAAGCGTTGGTCGTGATCGTCGGTCAGGCGGCCGACTTTGCGGCTTCGCTCGACCGGTTCGGTCCGGTCACGGTCATTTCTCCCGATGGAGAGGTCAAAGCCCGCTTCGAAGACAAGAGAACCGGCCCCACGGGTGCAACACGCGGCCCCATCCAGTAGAGTCGGAACATGTGCGGAATCGTCGGTTACGTCGGTGACGAAGAGGCTGCGCCCATCCTACTCGATGGGCTGCGGCGCCTGGAATACCGGGGCTATGATTCGGCGGGCGTGGCCGTGCATGAAAACGGCGGCCTCGAAATCGTGCGCGCGGTCGGCAAGCTCCGAAACCTCGAAAAGGCGCTTTCCGACAAGGGCCTCGGCGGTACTGTAGGCATCGGGCACACTCGTTGGGCCACTCACGGCCGCCCTTCCGAGGTCAACGCCCACCCGCACGCCTCCGGCCCGATAGCCGTCGTTCACAACGGCATCATCGAAAACCACCTCGAGCTTCGCGCAGAGCTCGAAGCGGATGGCTTCACGATCGCGAGCGACACCGACACCGAGATCGTCTCTCACCTGATCCACCGCGAGACCAAGGCCGGACACGACATGGCCACCGCGGTTCGACGCGCACTCGGACACGTTGAAGGTGCCTACGCCATCGCGGTCGCCTCCGAAGCGGAGCCACGCCGAGTCGTCGTCGCGAAGAGCTCGTCTCCCTTGGTGCTCGGCGTGGCGAGAGGCGCGACCTATTGCGCAAGCGACATTCCGGCGCTCCTTCCGTACACCAATTCGATGGTCTTCATGGAGGACGGCGAGATCGCGGTGCTGGACGAAGATGGCTTTTCGTTGTCGACGCTGCGCGGCGAACCGGTGAACCGACGCCCTCGGAAGATCTCGTGGTCGCCCGTCATGGCCGAAAAGGCTGGCTTCAAGCACTTCATGCTCAAGGAGATCTTCGAGCAGCCACGCGCGCTCGAGGACACGCTTCGTGGCAGGCTCGACCGCGAGCGAGCCGACGTCGAGACGGCTGAGATCGGTTTGAGTGAAGCCGACGCGAAAGCCATCCGCCGCGTCATCCTGCTCGCATGTGGCACGAGTCACCACGCCACGATCGCGGGTCGCTATTGGCTCGAAGAGCTAGCCGGGGTTCCGGCGATCACCGAGCTCGCAAGTGAGTTCCGAGGTCGCGACGCGGTGGTCGAGGAAGGCGACCTGGTCATCGCGGTGAGCCAGTCGGGCGAAACGATCGACACGCTCATGGCGGCCAAAGAGGCCAAGGAGCGCGGCGCGAAGGTCCTCGCCATCGCCAACGTCAATGGAAGCGCGATCCCGCGCATGGCCGACGCCAGCTTCTATACCCACGCGGGGCCGGAGATCGGCGTCGCTTCGACGAAGTGCTTCATCGCACAGCTCGCCAACCTGTTGATGTTCAGTATTTGGCTCGCGCGCCGACGGGGCGCGATGAGCGAGAGCGAGGCCGGAGAGCTCGTGGAAGGGCTCGCCCGCATCCCGCACCTCGTCGACGAACGCCTCAAAACCACCTTTGATGCGGTCAGTGGCATGGTCCGCGAGTTCTCCGGTGCGCGAGACGTGCTGTTCCTCGGGCGCGGCCTGAGCTTCCCGATGGCGCTCGAAGGCGCGCTCAAGCTCAAGGAGATCTCCTACGTGCACGCCGAGGGCTACGCGGCCGGCGAGATGAAGCACGGGCCGATCGCGCTTCTCGATGCCCAGGTTCCGGTCATCGTGATTGCACCCAAGGACCGCCACTACGAGCGTGTCTGCAGCAACCTCGAGGAAGCTCGGGCGCGCGAAGCGAAGATCATCGGCGTGACGACGGCGGGCGACACCCAAACGCAGGCGTTGTGCGATGCGTTCGTGGAGGTCGCACCCACGCATGAAGCGTTGAGCCCTTTTGTCACCGTGATTCCCCTGCAGCTCTACGCGTATTGCGTCGCCGACCACAAGGGCACGGACGTCGACCAGCCGCGCAACCTCGCCAAGACCGTCACTGTGGAGTAGCCGAGCCGTGAAGGTCGGTCTGCTCACCACGGGGTTTCCGCGTTTTGAGGGCGACCACAGTGGTGTGTTTCTATTGACCTTCGCGCGGGGGTTGGTGGCGCACGGACACCGGGTCCGCGTCTTGGCCCCGGAGCCAGCGCAACGGCAACGCCCCCCGAGTTGGCCCGGGATCGAGGTCG
>CP070650.1:2494610-2503466 GCA_020354595.1 Myxococcales bacterium | reverse complement strand
CTCGGGAGGTCTACGCGGCCTGCGTCGCAGACGGCGCGGGTGGTAGCGGCGGCGCCGGCATTCAGCCCGTGCCAAAGGGCAGTAGAGCCGGAGGTGAAGGCGGATCCGGGGGCGATGGCGGCCTCGACAAGCGATGTGCCGAGCTTGCCCGGCAAGCGTTCGAGGACTGCCTCGAAGAGAACTGCGAAGACCCAGAGCCGCCGGTCTGTGAAGACGACTGCAAGCTGGCTGCCGCGGCTGTGCTCGAAGAGTGCCTATTCGGCCTGGAGGTCGGTGAAGATGAAGCGGTGTGCGTAGAGCTCGCGCGTGCCGCGCTTCTCGAGTGTCTCGCGGAGAACTGCGAGGATCCGGAGCCACCCGTCTGCGAAGAGCGCTGTGAAGACGCAGGGCGCAAGTTCTTCGAGATATGCGTCGAGGCGGGTTGCGACGAGGATCGCTGCGCCCGGATCGCACGCGAGGCGGTCGCGAAGTGCAAGGACAAGCACTGCACCGATCCCGAGCCGCCGAGCTGCGAGGAAAGGTGCGGGCAGTTGGCCGAGCACGTGTACCAGGCGTGCACGAGCAAGATCGACGACGACGAGCTGTGCGGCAAGATCGCGCGGCACATCCAAGGGCACTGCAACGAGTGGTGCGAGGACAAAGAATGCTGTTGCGATCGTGACTGTGACGACTCCGATTCGGATAGCGACAGCGACTCCGATAGCGACAGCGACTCGGATAGCGACAGCGACTCGGACAGCGACAGCGACTCGGACAGCGACAGCGACAAGGGCGACTGCCACGGCAACGATTGGCACAAAGGCAAGTGCGAGTAGCCTCGTCGTGACATCGTCCAAAATCGGTTGACGCACCGTCCAACGACCGTGGTACCCTCCCCGCTTCATCGTCGGGAGGGCATCCATGGTTCGTATGGTTTCGTTGATTTGTGTGTCGTCGCTCGTTTGGGCGGCGGGTTGTAAGCCTGTATCGCCGCCGGGTGATGAAGCTCCGGCCGCGAAGGCCGAGCCGGTGCTCGGTCAGCCGAGAACGGGTTGGGAGCCGAAGAAGGTCAACTACCCGATCAGCCCGGTTTCCGTCGCGAAGGCCGAAGATGTGACAGCGGCTGCGCAGAACGGCGACATGCCGAACATTCTCGTGATCTGGGGTGACGACATCGGGCAGTCGAACATCAGCGCGTACACCATGGGGCTGATGGGCTACCGCACGCCGAATATCGACCGTGTGGCGCACGAAGGGATGATCTTCACCGACTACTACGGCGAGCAGAGTTGCACGGCCGGGCGTTCGACGTTCGTAACCGGGCAATCGGTATTCCGTACGGGGCTTTCGAAGGTCGGCATGCCCGGCGCCGACATGGGCATTTCTAGCGAGGACCCGACCATCGCGGAGATGTTGAAGCCGCTCGGGTACGCGACGGGGCAGTTCGGGAAGAACCACCTCGGCGACAAGGACGAGCACCTCCCGACCAATCACGGCTTCGACGAGTTCTTCGGAAACCTGTACCACTTGAACGCCGAGGAGGAGCCCGAGAACGTCGACTATCCCAAGAATCCCGAGTTCAGAAAGCGGTTCGGCCCGCGAGGGGTGATTCACAGCTACGCCGGCGGCCCCATCGAGGACACGGGTCCGCTCACGAAGAAGCGAATGGAGACGGTGGACGACGAGACGTGTGACGCCGCACTACGCTTCATCGAAGAGCAGCACGCGGCCGGCAAGAAGTTCTTCGTGTGGTGGAACGGCACCCGCATGCACTTCCGCACGCACGTGAAGGAAGAAAACCGCGGTATCTCCGGGCAGAACGAGTACGCGGATGGCATGCTCGAGCACGACATGCATGTCGGCAAGCTCCTCGACAAGCTCGATGAGCTCGGCATCACCGACAACACGCTCGTCTTCTACAGCACCGACAACGGTCCGCACTACAACACCTGGCCCGATGCGGCTGCGACCCCGTTCCGTGGTGAGAAGAACACCAACTGGGAGGGCGGCTGGCGCGTGCCAGCGATGGTGCGCTGGCCTGGAAAGGTGCCGGCCGGTACGGTCACCAACGAGATCATGGCCCACATGGACTGGTTGCCCACGTTCTTGGCCGCCGCGGGTGTGACCGACATCAAGGAGAAGCTGCTGAAGGGCTACCAGGCGGACGGCAAGCGCTTCAAAGTGCACCTCGATGGCTACAACCAGCTCGACATCCTGCTTGGCACGGGGCCGAGCCACCGTGACGAGCTGTTCTACTTCTCCGATGACGGCGATCTCACGGCCGTGCGCTACCGCGACTGGAAGATGGTGTTTCTGGAGCAGCGCGCGAAAGGTACGCTTCAGGTGTGGGCGGAGCCGTTCACGCCGCTGCGCGTTCCGAAGCTCTTTCATCTTCGCCGCGACCCCTACGAGCGCGCCGACATCACCTCGAACACGTATTGGGATTGGCTGATCGACCGGGCGTTTGCCATTTACGCGGCACAAGCCATCGTCGGGAACTTCCTCCAGAGCTTCCAGGAGTTCCCGCCGCGCGGAAAGGCGGCGAGCTTCACAATCGGGGACGCGCTCGAAAAGATTCGCACGCCCCGTAGCCACTAACGGAGGAGCACACGATGGAGACTCGTGCCGCTGTCGCCCACCAGGCCGGGGCACCGCTGACGATCGAAACCATTCAGCTCGAAGGGCCGCGCGCGGGCGAGGTGCTCATCGAGGTGAAGGCGACCGGGATCTGTCACACGGATGCGTACACGCTCTCCGGCGCGGATCCCGAGGGAATCTTTCCTTCGGTTCTAGGGCATGAGGGAGCGGGTGTCGTCGTCGAGGTCGGGGCGGAGGTCAAGAGCGTCTCCGTCGGAGACCACGTCATCCCGCTCTATGTACCGGAGTGCCGTAACTGCGAGTACTGCACCTCGGGCAAGACCAACCTGTGCCAAGCGATTCGCGTGACACAGGGGCAGGGGCTGATGCCGGACGCGACGAGTCGGTTTTCGCTCGGCGGCGGCACGTTGTTCCACTACATGGGGACGTCGACGTTTTCGCAGTACACCGTCGTGCCCGAAATCGCCGTCGCTAGGATTCGCCCCGACGCGCCCTTCGACAAGGTTTGTTACATCGGGTGCGGTGTGACGACTGGGATTGGTGCCGTCATCAACACGGCGAAGGTCGAGCCCGGCGCGAACGTCGTGGTGTTCGGGCTCGGGGGCATCGGGCTCAACGTGGTACAAGGGTGCCGCCTGGCGGGTGCGGACAAGATCGTCGGCGTCGACATCAACCCTGCGCGTCGAGAGCTTGCCGAGAAGTTCGGCATGACCCACTTCGTAAACCCGAGGGAAGCCGAAGGGGATTTGGTCGCATACCTGGTCGACCTCACCGGCGGCGGCGCCGACTACAGCTTCGAGTGCATCGGAAACGTCGACGTCATGCGCCAAGCGCTCGAGTGCTGCCACAAAGGGTGGGGCGAAAGCGTCATCATCGGTGTCGCCGGCTCGGGAGAGGAGATTGCCACGCGGCCGTTCCAGCTGGTTACCGGCCGAGTCTGGCGTGGTACGGCCTTTGGAGGCGCGAAGGGACGGACCGACGTCCCGAAGATCGTCGATTGGTACATGGAAGGGAAGATCAACATCGACGATCTGATCACCCACAAGATGCCGCTCGAAGACATCAACAAGGCGTTTGATTTGATGCATGAAGGGACGTCGATTCGAAGCGTGGTGGAGTTCTGAGGTGAGCGACGAAGGCATCTTCGTTCATCAGTTCGAGCTCGGCCCTTGGGACAACTTCATCTACTTGGTGGGCGACAAGGCGACGAGGACCTGCGCCGTGGTCGACCCGGCGTGGGATGCGGACTTCATATTGAAGGAAGCAGAGGCACTGGGCGTCGACATCACGCACGTCCTGTGCACCCACAGCCACTTCGACCACGTGAACCGCGTTGACGCATTGCTCGACAAGAGAGACATCCCCGTGCACATGTTGGGCGAGGAGATCGACTTTTCCGGCTTTCGTTCGGAAAATCTCGAACGCCACCGCCCGGGCGACTTGCTCCACATCGGCAAGCACCTCGAAATCACGTTCATGCATACGCCCGGGCACACACCCGGTTCCACCACGTATCGCATTGCGGATGCCGTCGTGACCGGGGACACGATGTTTGTTCAGGGCTGCGGCCGCTGCGACTTCGTCGGCGGCGATCCGGAAGTCATGTTTGGAACGTTGAAGGGGCTCGTCGAGTCGCTGCCGAGAGACACACGCATGTATCCGGGGCACAACTACGGCCCCGTCACCGTCTCGACACTCGACGAGGAGCTCGCGGAGAATCCTTACCTGCAACACGCGACGGTAGCCGACTTCGTCGCGCATCGGATGGAGGGCAAGACCCCAGGAGCGCACTTGCCCCCGCCGCCCGACTGGCCATAGCGTAGGCTTGAATCGCCGAGCTCAGCGCGGCGAAATAACTGCGCGTCGCGCTCCGCCGCAGACGTGGTAAGCCTGCGGGCGATGGCTGCGTACATGTACCCAATCAGCCTGGCTCTGCTGTCGGGCTTCGTCATGCTGCTCGAGCGCTTGTTCCCCTGGCGGCCCGGGCAAAAGCAGCTTCGGCCCAAGCTGTGGTCGGACTTCATCCACCTGGTGTTCAACGGCCACTTCCTCGGGCTCCTGCTCGCGGGATTGGCGAGCGTCTGGGTGCTCCCCAGCGTAGATCGGTGGCTTGCCGCCGAAGGGCTGACCGACGCCGTCTACCGCAACGCGGCGGTCGATTGGCCGCTGTGGGCGCAGATCATCGTCGCGTTGGTGGTACTCGACTTCGTTCAGTGGTGTGTGCACAACCTGCTGCATCGCATCCCGCTCTTTTGGGAGTTTCACAAAGCGCACCACAGCGTCGTCGACGGCGAGATGGATTGGATCGTCTCGTTCCGGTTCTCTTGGCTCGAGGTCATCGTCTACAAGACGGTGCTTTACCTGCCGCTGGTGTTTTTCGGGTTCCGATGGGAAGCGCTGATGTTCCACGCGATCTTCGGCACGCTCATCGGTCATCTCAACCACTCGAACCTCAACCTCGGCCATGGCTGGTGGAGGTTCATTCTGAACAGCCCGCGGATGCACATTTGGCATCACGACTACGAGGGTGATTCGAAGACCACCGTGAACTTTGGCATCATCTTCAGTTGTTGGGACTGGATCTTCGGTACGGCGAAGATGCCTCCGGACCCGCCAGCGAGGTTGGGCTTCGACGGCGTTGAGACCTTCCCGGACAACTTCTTCAGTCAAGAGATCTGGCCGCTGCAAAAGCTCGCGCCCGGCGTGAAGAGCGTCGTGTTCTGGACGATTGTGGGCGCCGTCGTGATGTCGGTGGCCTGGTACTTGAGCAAGCCCCGTGGCACCGGGCCGGAGACACCGATGCTTGGTGAGGCGGCCGCAGCCTCGCAGCCGACCGGTGTGTTCCCCCCGGCAGACGCCTACTCCGAGAGCCCTGCGGCCGCCGAGGCGGCGATGGTCGACTTTGGAAAGCAGGCAGTGGCGGACGGTTACGCACATCCCGACGCAATGATCAGCGTGTCCGAGCTGGCGAAGTCGCTCGGCGCGCCAACGCTCGTGCTGCTGGACGTACGCCCCTCAAAGCGATTCGCGCTCGGACACATTCCTGGCGCGCGCCAGCTCTACCGGAGCGACTACTCCAGCAGCGAAGAAGTTCCAGGGATGTCGCGAACGGGGCCTGAGCTCGAGCGACTGCTTCGCAGGCTCGGTGTCCGTTCGAACAGCACGGTCGTGCTCTACGGCGATGGCGGTCCGGAGCCCTACCGCTTCTGGTGGACTCTCCGATCCGCCGCCGGCTTCGACGCGCGGGTGCTCGACGGTGGGCTTCAGGCTTGGAAAGCGGTGGGGCACCACGTGGCCGGTGGTGATGGGCTGGAGATTGCGGCGGGCGACGTGAGCGTCGGGGATCCGAAAACACCCGAGGCAGAGCATTGGGCCGACGTCTTGCAGTTCATGAATACACACCCGGACGCAAAGCTCATCGACACGCGAAGCCGCATCGAGTTCACTGGCGAAGAGAAACACCCGAAAGCCGCCAAGAGCGGTCACATCCCGGGCGCATCGCAGCTCGATTGGGCCGAGGTGCTACGCGACAAGAATCAGGACCATCGACTGAAGTCTCCGTCGGCGCTACGGGACCTCTTCGCTGCTCACGAGCTTCGGAATGGAGTGCCGGTCGTGACGTACTGCCAGTCCGGGACGCGATCCTCGGCGGTCTATTTTGCGCTCTACCAAGCCGGCTTCGGCGGAGAGCAAGCGCTCAACTACGATGGCTCTTGGGCCGAGTACAGTCGACTCGATCTTCCGGTGGAGCCCTGATGCGCGCGACGGCGCTGGCGATACCGTGCCTGGCGTTGCTCTTCAGCAGTGCGTTTGCCTTGCCGCGAAGCACAGAGCTTCCCGTCCCTCTCGCGAGTGAAGCGGAGTTCGTTCGGGGGGTTGCCCTCGGTCTGTTCGCAACCGACCCGGATTGGGACTACGGGCCGATGGTGGACGAGATGGCCGGCCGCGGCGCGACCGACGTGCTCGTGGTGGTGAACGCGTACCAGTCCAACCGGTTTGCGTCCGACATCACCCAGCAGCCGGGACCGTCCCCGAGCAACGCCACGGTAGTTCGGACCATTCGGCAGGTGCGACGAGCGGGGATGCGGGCCGCGGTCATGCCCGTCGTGCGGTTGAAGGCCCGCGCGCGGCACGAGTGGCGCGGTGTGATTGCCCCGGCTGACGGGCTCGACGCCTGGTTTACCGCGTATCGGCGATTCGTGTTGCCGCTAGCGCGCATTGCGGAGACGGAAGGCGCGGAGCGGTTCATCGTGGGCTCCGAGCTCAGTTCCCTCGAACGTTACGAGCACCGGTGGCGCAGGCTCATCGACGACGTCCGCGACGTGTTCTCAGGAAGACTGACGTATTCGGCGAACTGGGATCACGCAGATGAAGTGCCGTTCTGGGACGCGCTCGATGAGCTCGGTCTGACCGCATATTTCCCACTCTCGAGCGATGCGACTCCCTCACCGGAGAGTCTAGCGCGCGCATGGCGGGCGCCCCTCGGCGATATCCGGGCGCTCGCGCAGCGCGTAGGCAAGCGGGTCGTCATCACCGAGGTCGGTTACACTAGCCAGCGCTACGCCGCCGTGCGTCCTTGGGACGATACGTCCCCCGGAGGCGTAGACCTGCGCGCGCAGCAGCAACTGTACCGTAGCTTTTGCGACGCCTTCACCGACACGCCGAGCGTGTCGGGGTTCTACGTTTGGAATTGGTTCGGCTTTGGCGGTCCACGCGATGCCGGCTTCACGCCGCGTGGCAAGCCCGCCGCAGCGGAGCTGGCAGCGTGCTTCGCGCGCGCTTGGGCAGCTTCAGCAACAACAGGAAATCGACGATGAGCACAGAGTACGACGAGCACTTCCCAGAGGCAGGGCGGCGGCGCTTCGTGTTGGGCGCTTTCAGCGTTGGTAGCGGCGCGCTGCTGACGGCAGTTGCAGGTTGCAGAGAGGCCGCACCACCACCGCCCACCGATTCGGCCGCGGCAACCGTGCCCGCACCCGTTCCGCCCGAGCCGGCGCTCCCGGACAATAAGGATCCGGCAAACTTCATCAAGCACGGCGACAATCCCCTCACGCTCGAAACGCGACGCGAAAGGCTTGGCACCAGCGTGCTGACTGCGACCAGTGTGTTGTTCGTTCGCCAGAACCTCCCGCTTCCACCGCCGGAGTTCGTCGCTGACCGCGACGGATGGACGACGCGCGTCGAAGGCGTCGAGCGCCCCGGCGAGATTCGGGTCGACGAGCTCAAGAAGCTCGGTCTGATCACGATAGCGACCGTCCTTCAATGCTCGGGCAACGGTCGCAAGTACTACCAACATGGTCCGAGCGGCTCGCCGTGGGGCGTCGGTGCGGCCGGTTGCGCCATGTGGAGCGGGGTGCCTTTGCGCGCGGTGGCCGAGCACTTTGGAGGCGTCGCGAAAGGCACGCGCTACCTGACCACCACCGGTGGTGAGCCCTTGCCCGAAGGCATCGACCGCAATCAAGTCGTCGTCGAGCGTTCCATTCCCATCGACAAAGCGCTCGATGATTGCTTGCTCGCCTGGGAAATGAACGGCGAGCCGATTCCACGCTCCCACGGCGGGCCTTTACGCCTAATCGTGCCGGGTTACTTCGGCTGCAATCAGATCAAGTTCGTCAAGAACCTCGCGTTCACGAACGAGCAGGGGCCGGCGAAGATTCAGCAGACCGGGTACCGCATGCGCGCCGTCGGCGTGAAAGGCTCACCCGACCAGCCGGCGATGTGGGAGATGCCGGTGAAGTCGTTCATCACGCTGCCCACCGAGCAGACACCCATCGTTGCGGGTAAGTTCCGCGTGACCGGTGTGGCATTCGGTGGCGCGAAGGCGGTCGCAAAAGTCGAGGTGTCGACCGATGGGAAGCGCTGGCAGGAGGCGCGTTGGGTGGGCCCTGACCTCGGCAAGTATGCCTGGCGCGTCTTCGAGCTCGAGCTCGAGCGTGCACCGGGGCCCCTGAAGCTCTACAGCCGCGCGACGAACGCTACGGGCGAGGCTCAGCCCGAGCATCGAAACGAAAACGAGCGCGGCTACGGCAACAACAGCTGGCGCGACATGGGCGTGACCGTACAGGTCTGCGACGCCTTCGACGAGATTTGCCTGACCCCGCCTCCCGAAGAGGGCACGGTGAGCCCCCGAGGTCCCCGCAAGCCGGTCGAGCTTTCGGAGGCTGGGGAACGCGGGCGGAAGATTTTCCGCGAAACCGCCGCGCCCCCTTGCTCGACTTGCCACACCCTTGCCGACGCCGAAGCTGTCGGCACGGTCGGGCCTAACCTCGACGACCTAGG
>CP070650.1:2480451-2494510 GCA_020354595.1 Myxococcales bacterium | reverse complement strand
TCCGTCGAAGTGGTTGTAGTGAGCGGCAACTTCCTTGAGTCGCTCGGGCGGCACGTTCTTGCCGCGAACTACGTTTTCGAGGAACGGCATGACATCAGCGCGTTGCTCCGGCCCCCCAAAGGACACCAGGATCACGCTGTCGTATTCCAGATCGGCGTCGCTCACGCCGGAACTCTCGCGCCTAAGGGCCGCAGTTGCAAGTGAAGAGTCTTGCCAAGCGATCCGAGCTGTGCTCTAGGTGGCGCGTGCGTGTGACGATTTTGGGAAGCGGAAGCGAGGGGAACGCGCTTCTTCTCGAGTCTCTGGCGACGACGGTGCTGGTCGACGCGGGGCTTTCGTACCGCATGCTCGTTCAGCGGTTCGCGGCGATCGGGAGAGCCGCTCCGAACGATGTGTCGGCTGTCCTGGTCACGCACAGCCATAGCGACCACGCCGCAAACGCTTCCACCTATGCGGCTCGCTTCGACTGTCCAGTGCGCGCCACCGAAGTGACGGCTCGCGGCATGCGGCTGCGCGCTTCGACGCGGGTCGAAACCTTTTCCGCGGGCCGGGCTTTTCGGATCGGGGACATCTCGATCAGGACGCGTGCGATCCCGCACGACGCGCCTCAAGTCGCCCTACTCTTCGAAACGAGGGTCACGTCGGTAGGCCTCGTCACTGACCTCGGTCACGTACCCGAAGGCCTCGGCCGTTTCTTGAGCGAATGCGAGACCCTCTTGCTCGAGAGCAATCACGACCCCGACATGCTCGCAACAGGGCCCTACCCCGCCGTGCTCAAGCGCCGCGTCGGAGGGTCCCTCGGTCATCTGTCGAACGCGCAAGCTTCGGATCTGCTTGCGAGCCTCGATCACGCGCCTCGCGAAGTGGTGCTAATGCACCTTTCCGAGACGAACAATTGTCCGCTGCTCGCGAGGAGCTCAGCAGAGGCCGCACTTGGCGACCGGGGAACCAAGCTTCGGCTGGCCAAACAGAGGCAGCCGATCGAGGTCGGGGCCGTGCACGAGTCGCAACTTCAGCTAGGTCTCTAGGGAGCAACCAATGGGCCTTTGGTACGACGAAACATTTGACGGGCACACGAGACTAGGCCTTCGAGTCAAGGAAACCCTCTACTCGGCGGAGAGCTCTTACCAGAAGGTCGAAGTGATCGACACGGAAAGCTTCGGCCGCGTACTGGTCATCGATAACGTGTTCATGACCAGTGAATACGACGAGTTTCTCTATCACGAGATGCTGGCTCACCCGGCGCTGACTACTGCACCTAGAATCGAGCGAGTTCTGGTCATCGGCGGAGGCGACGGCGGCACGGTGAGGGAAGTGCTGCGGCACTCCGATGTGAAGCAGTGCGTGATGATTGAAATCGACGAGCTGGTCGTCGAAGCAGCGAAGCGATATCTGCCCGGCATCGGAACCGCCTGGAACGACCCCCGCCTCGATGTCCGTTTCATCGACGGCATCGACTACGTCAAGAAGAGCGACGACGAGAAGTACGATGTGATTCTCCTCGATGGAACCGATCCGATTGGCCCTGGTGCCGTGCTTTTCAACGAAGCGTTCTACGAAGGCTGCAAGCGGATGCTCGCGGAAGACGGGGTGATGGCCCTCCAAAGCGAGTCACCGTTGTTGATGATGGATGTCTTCGTCGAGACCCAACACAAGCTCCGAAGCCTGTTCGCGGAAGTGCACCCGTACCTCGGCCCGGTCCCCTTGTACGGCACGGGAACCTGGAGCTGGACCTGGTGCTCCGACACCGGAGAGCCCCTGCGCCCGGTGAAAGAACGACAGGAAGCGATCATCGAAGGCTCAAAGGCCTACAACCCCGAGCTCCACCAAGCGATCTTCGCCCTCCCAAACTACGTAAAAAGAGCCCTCAAACTCTAGGGACACGCTCACCCCCCAAAACCCCCCTCATTCTCATAAGTTGCAGCACCAACCGCGAAAACCCACTCGGGCGCGTCGTCGCCCACCGGGAGGTGCGACGTGGGTTTTCGCGATCAGGTTTGTAACTTGTTGGAAGGACATGGGTTTTGGGGGGTGAGCGTGTCCCTACCAGGAGAGGACTAGTTTGCCGAAGGTTTTGTTGGCGTCCATTCGCTCGTGGGCGGATTGGATGTCGGTCATGGGGAGGGCGTCGTCGATGATCGGTTTGAGATCGCCGGTGCTGAATTTGCCGAGCATCTTTTCGGTGAAGCTCTTCGTCAGCGAGGCCTTTTCTTCCGGGCTGCGGCTTCTCAGGACGGAGCCGTGGATCGAGGCTCTCTTGGCGAGGAGTAAGCCGAGGGGGAGCTCCCCTTTGACCCCGCCCATCAAACCGATGACGATGATGCGGCCTCGCTTGGCGATCACTTGGACGTTTTGAGCGAGGTAGGCGGCACCGACCGTATCGAGGATCACGTTTACGCCGTCGGGAACAGCCGACTTCACCGTTCCGGCGAACGCGCCATCCTCCACGAGTACCGCGTGGGTGAGCCCAAGCTCGGTGCAGCGGGGCAGCTTGTGTGCCGTACGCGAAGTGCCGACCGATTCTGCGCCGATGACCGACGCGAGCTGGATTGCTGCCGTCCCAACGCCGCTCGCGACCGCATGCAGCAGCACGGTCTCACCCTTCTGCAGTCCGCCCTGTAGGATGATCGCGTCATAGGCCGTCAAAAAGACCTCGGGCACCGCTGCAGCTTCGTCGAACGTGAGGCCCTCGGGAATCGGCATCAGCTCGGCCGCTTCGGTCACCAAGCGAGTTGCCATGGCCCCGCCGCCTACGATGCCCATCACTCGGTCACCTGGCTTCCACGCCTCGACGGAATCCCCGACCGATTCGATGACGCCAGCGAACTCGAGCCCGGGCACATCGGCCGGCACCCCCGGTGGCGCCGGATAGAAGCCGCGACGCTGGAGGCAATCGGCACGGTTCAGACCGGCCGCCGAAACCTCGACCAAGACCTGCGTCGGCCCGGGGTTGGAGACCTCGATCTCGCCGACCTCGAGCACCTCGGGGCCGCCGGGCTCGCGAATTCGAATCGCTTTGGCTGCTGGCATGCGGCGCATCGTAACGCGCGGGCGGCAGCCGTCCAGCGCGGCCGCTCATGCTAGGTTCGCGGAGTGAACTCGAACGTTGGGCTCTTCCTGCATCGATGGGCGAAGCAAGACCCTGAGCGGACCGGCATCAGCGACGCCGGGCACGATGACGTGGCGCTCAGCTACGTGGAGCTCGACGACCGGGCGTCTCTGGTTGCAGCGCACCTCCTCGCACGCGGCCTTGGCCCGAGAGACCGAGTCGCGATCTGCACTGCGAATGGCCTCGAGTTCGTGGCTGCATGGTTCGGCGCCGTATATGCCGGGTGCGCGACGCTGCCCATCGCCGTGCACTCGACCTCGAGAGAGATCGCGTTTCGTCTCGAGCACGCGCAGTGCGGCGCGCTGGTGACCGATTCGGATCGCGCCGGCGTTGCTCGTGAGAGCGCTGAACGAGCCGGAACCAACCCCATCGTGATGCAGGTCGAGGATGCCATCGAGGAGGCCCGCGACGGCGTAGCGCCCGTCGGAGTGCCGCCCGACGCGTTTGCGATGCTCCTCTACACCTCCGGAACGACAGGCGCCGCTAAGTGCGCGTGCGTCACCCACACGTCGCTCGGCGCACATACACGAGCCCTCGTCGATCAGACGATCGGGCTCACCCAAGACGACTGCGTACTCGGCACGCTGCCACTCACGCACTCCTATGGCATCCGCTCTACTCTTCTCGTTCCGTTCTACGCCGGAGCAAGCACGGTCTTCGTTCCCAAGTTCTCCCCGCGACGCACGCTCGAGCTCTGCAACAGGCATCAGGTCACGTGGTTGCCGGGCGTACCGACCATGTTCATCGCGTGGGCCAACGACGACACCGTAGCGCCTCCCACTTCGCTGCGATGGTGCATGAGCGCGGGCGCGCCACTGCTGGAAGACGTCCGACTTCGCGCCGAGGAACGACTGCATGCCCCGGTGCGACAGGCGTACGGATTGACCGAAGCCAACCTCACCGCGATCAATGCGCCACCCGACGACGCGGTGCCGGGCTCCTCGGGCAAGCCGGTTGCGGGGGTGGAGGTGCGGATCGCAACCGAAAGCGACGCGGAGCTTCCCCGCGGCGCTCACGGAGAAGTTCTGGTTCGAGGCCCAAACGTCATGGCGGGTTACCTCGATGACAGGCTCGCCACCGCGCACGTGATGCGCGGCGGTTGGCTTCATACCGGCGACATCGGTTTCATCGACGAAGACGGTAGGCTCACGATCGTGGATCGCACCAAAGACCTGATTCTTCGCGGGGGCGCGAGCATCTACCCGTCGGAAGTCGAGAGCGTGCTCGCGGAGCACCCCGTGGTTCGCGACGCTGCGGTCGTCGGGCAGGCCGATGACTACTACGGGGAGGAGGTCGTCGCGATCGTCGTCGCGGACAGCCATGTGAGCGTTGAAGCCCTCGACCTCTGGGTCCGCGAGCGGCTCGCCTCTTACAAGGCGCCGCGCCGCTATGCGTTCACCGATGCCCTACCGCGAAGCGGGAGCGGCAAGACACTGAAAAGGCGCCTCCGGGACCAGCTCGTCTCGGGGGAGATCGAAACCGAAGAGCTACGCCCGGACCGGCCGGCTGAGTAGCTCGAACACCGCCACCATGACCGCGGCTCCGACGAGAAGCCCGACCCAGGGCCCGTACCAACCCGCGGCCACGGGAAGCTCCGCGCAAAGCAGGCTGACCGCGCCGACTAGGAGCGCGTAGGGAAGCTGGGTGCGAACGTGGTCCATGTGATCGCAACTCGTGGCCATCGAGCTCAAGACGGTCGTGTCCGAGATCGGCGAGCAATGGTCGCCCCATACCGAGCCGGCGAGGATCGAGGATACCGTCCCGAGCAAAATCGTTTCTTGGCCGGGCGCGACCTGGTGTGCGAGCGGCACGACGAGCGGGAACAAGATCGCCATCGTTCCCCACGAAGTGCCCGTCGCGAAGCTTACCAGCGCCGCGAGCACGAACACGCTTGCAGGTATCCACGCAGGCGCGAGCCAGTCTCCGATCGCCCCGATCAGAAAGCCCGCCGTGTCGAGGTCTCGGCACACACCGCCCAGCGCCCAGGCCAGCACGAGAATCACGACCGCATAGAGCATCGACTTCATCCCCGACATCCAGGCCTGGATCGACTGGCCGAAGGACAAGGCCTTGCTCCCGACCGAGAGCACGAGCGCTGCGAGACAGCCCGCTCCGGTGGCCCACAGAATCGCTGCACTCGAGCTGGCCTCCCCGACGATCGCGCGAAGGGTCGGCTCGAGCCCAGCGGCGAGTACCTTGCCGCGCCCGTCCACGTAGATCCCGAGGGCGGCGACGAGCACGACGACGACGACTGGGATCAAGGCGTTCATGGGACGGCCCACCACGTCCTCGGGCACCGACTCGTCGTGAAAGTCCGATGCAGGTTGTGCTCCGGCCCCCGAAACCAGCCCTTCGCGCAACGCCCGCTCCTCGGCGCGGCGCATGGCTCCGAAGTCGCGACCCCGAAAGCCTACCCAGGCGACGAACAAGAGCATGAGAATCGGGTAGAAACGAAATGGGATCGTCTCGATGAAGGTGAGATAGGCGTCCCGCTCGATCCCGAGATGGGTGAACTGATCGGCGATGTAGCCCACCTCGACACCGATCCACGACGAGATCAGCGCCAAGCTCGCAACGGGCGCCGCCGTGGCGTCGACGAGAAACGCAAGCTTCTCCCGACTGATGCGAAGCCGATCGGTCACCGGCCGCATCGACGCGCCGACCAAGAGCGAGTTCGCATAGTCGTCGAAGAACACGAGTAGACCGAGAAACCAGGTCGTGAGCTGCCCGCGCCGGCGGCTCGCCGTGTCGGTGCTCACCCACGACGCAAGCCCCTTCGCCCCCCCGGACTGCGTCATCAAACCGAGCATCCCACCGAGCAACAAGCTGAAGAGCAAAATGGAGCTGTGTCCGCGGTCCGCGATCGCGCCAACGAGATGTGTGTCGAGCACGCGCGCGAACGAAGCAACCGGAGAAAGCCCCGCCAACAGGAATGCACCGAGCCACACCCCCGCGACGAGCGCGACCAAAACGTGACGAAACAGCAACGCGAGGACGATGGCGAGCAGAGGAGGCAGGATCGACGTCCAAGCCGGAATCGCGCGGTCTTCGCCGCGGCCGGCGATCTCGACCGTCGCGGCGGATATGGTATTTAGTGAAAGGTTCTGAATCTCCGTGGCAGAGGCAGCGTCAACAGAAACAGCGCCCGCCCGAGCGGCTGCAACTCCTGCAAAGACTGCCAAAACCACGAGGAAGACCCGCATGACCCAAGCCAGACATAGACAACAACACAACCGCTGGTCAATTTTGACCACTGCCGTCTCGGCGCTGTGCATTCTGGCGGTCCTGCTCTCGGCCCCATCCCGCTCCCTAGCCAGCAGTGATCAGCTAACGACGGAAGACAAGAAGCTTCTGGCCAAGGGCCAGCTCGTCATGAAGGAAAAGAACGAGCAGCGCGGCGCCTACAAGCTGTTCGGCGGCCAGAGCTGGCAGATCATCGACGTCCCTGTCGAGGTCGCGTGGAGCGCGCTCACAAACTTGCCCGGCTACAAGAACTTCATCCCGCTGGCGACGGAAAGCAATGTTGACAGCCAGGCTGGCAAGGAGGCGGATCTCGCCATCCGGCAACAGTGGGGGCCGATCGACATCCGCTACGTTCTTCAAACCACGCTCGAGACAGACCGTGGCGCAGTGGTCTTCCGAGTCGACCACTCCAAGGACCACGACATTCGCGCGGGCTGGGGTTTCATTCGCGTTCGGCCGTACAAGGACAACCAAC
Source organism: Myxococcales bacterium (assembly GCA_020354595.1). Classification (GTDB taxonomy): domain Bacteria; phylum Myxococcota_A; class Polyangia; order Polyangiales; family Houyiibacteriaceae; genus SG8-38. The sequence goes on along the minus strand of CP070650.1, from coordinate 2,487,683 downwards.
CGCTCGTGTCGTTCGGCGCGCTCGTCGACATCGGCGACGGCGTATTCGTCTCGATCGTTCGGCCCGCGGTCCGACGCGATCTCCTGAGAATCCCGTACTTCTTCAAGCAGCATCTCGAGAGCGAGCAGGTCGCTGCAAAAAGCGCCGCGCCGTCGAGCTACTAGAGCAACCGCTTGATCCAGCGGAGCTTCCGCGGCGAATAGGGCGGGAACATCAGCGGCGGGTCGAGGGACGCTGGCTTCTTCAGGACCCCGCGCCGGTGTGAGAAGGCCTCGAACGAGTGGCGGCCGTGGAACGCTCCCATGCCGCTCTCGCCGACTCCGCCGAAGGGAAGCGCCGCCACCCCCACGTGCATCCACACGTGGTTGATCGTCGTGCCCCCGGCGCTGGTGCCGCCGATGACTCGTTCTTGGTTGTCTTTGCTCTTCGAAAAGCAGTAGAGCGCGAGCGGCCTGTCGCCTCGATTCACGAACGCGAGGGCCGCGCTCATGTTGGGGACGGAGATTACCGGCAGGATCGGGCCGAAGATCTCCTCCTGCATGACCGCGTCGCTCTCGTTCACGTTCTTGAGAATCGTGGGCGCGATGTATCGGTCGTCGACGTCGGTTTGACCGCCGGTCGCCACGTCGACGCCCTCGAGCAACCGCGTGAGCCGCGCATGGTGCCGCTCGTTGATGATTCGCCCAAAGTCGGGGCTCTGCTTCGGATCCTCGCCGTAGAACTCGCGAATCGCCGACACCATTCGGTTGAGGAGCGCGTCATGAACTCGGTCGTGGACCAGAACGTAGTCCGGAGCGACGCACGTCTGGCCCGCGTTGAAGAACTTTCCGTACACGATTCGCTTTGCGGCGGTGTCGAGGTCGGCGGTTTCGTCGACGATGCAGGGGCTTTTCCCACCGAGCTCCAGCGTGACCGGCGTGAGGTGCTTCGATGCGGCCTCCATGACGATGCGTCCCACCTTGCCGTTGCCCGTATAGAAGATGTGATCCCATTTCTCGCGAAGGAGCGCGGTCGTTTCGGGCACCCCTCCTTCGAACACCTGGACGGCCTTCGGATCCAAGTACTTGGGGATCCACTTTGCAAGCATGGCCGAGCAGTGCTGAGATACCTCGGATGGCTTGAGCACCGCACAATTGCCAGCCGCAAGGGCGCCGACGAGGGGCAGCACCGCCGTCTGGAACGGGTAGTTCCAAGGGGCCATGATCAGCGACACGCCGAGCGGCTCACGGTAGATGTAGCTGCGGCCCGGGGCGGCGATCATGGACGTCCGCACGCGCTCGGGCTTCATCCAAAGGTGGAGCTTCTTTCGCATGTGCCGGACCTCGGTCACGATCATGCCGACCTCCGAGGTGAACGCCTCGGTCTCCGGCTTGCCGACGTCAGCGCGGAGGGCATCGAGGATGTCGGCTTCCCGCTCTTTGAGCAGGTGCTCGAGGGCGTCGAGCTGCGACAGTCGCCACGCGAGGGTCTTCGTCACTCCGGTCCGGAAGTAACCCCGAAGAGCTCCTGCAAGCGCGGCAGCGGTACCCTGAACGTCCGTGGGGGAGGGCGGAACGACGTGTAGCTCTGGCATCATCAAACTCCTGAGAGCGCGAAGCTTGAAGAATTAGTCAGTGATTTTCAAGGCTTCCGACGTATGCGAAACACTTTTGAAACAAAGTCAATGTCTGTATAATCGCTCGGAGAGGTTCACCTCAGCCCGTTGGAGACCCTCATGACCCAGACCGAACGACACTGGCATCCGCCAAGAAAACCAGCCCCCTGGTGGGCGCATATCCTACGTTGGTGGCTCTGAGCCCCGACTAGGCGGCGAGGCTGAGCTTCTTCGGGGCTTGGCATTGTGTATCCGTGTCGTCGATCTCGCCTCGGTCACGACGGCGGCCCTCCTCTAGGACATGCTCCGGGACGCCTCGGATGTCCCACACGATGCCGACCCAGCTCAACATCTTGAGCACGTAGTAGGTCACATCGATCTCCCACCAGTAGAAGCCATTGCGGCAGGACGACTGGTAGTGGTGGTGGTTATTGTGCCAGCCCTCGCCGAGGGTCAGGAGCGCCGTCACCATGTTGTTCCGGCTCTCGTCGCTGGTGTCGAAACGCTTCTTGCCCCATACGTGCGTCAGTGAGTTGATCAGGAACGTGTTGTGCCAGAGCAGGACGGTGCTCAAGAAGAACCCGATGAAGAGGCCCGGCCATCCTGCGATCAGGAAGCACGACACCGCGAGGACGGTGGGCGGCACGACCCAGTACTTGTTCAGCCAGCGGAGCTCCGGATACTTGGCGAAGTCGCGAATCCTGTCCCAGCGCGTCTCCTCCGTGTCGTCGAACAGCCAGCCCATGTGAGCGTAGTAAAAGCTGTTCTGAATTGGTGAGTGGACGTCACCGGGCTGGTCGGAAAGCTTGTGGTGCACGCGGTGATGCGCCGCCCACCACAGGACCCCCTTTTGCGAGCTACTCTGCGCGAGGAGCGCGAGGAAGAACTGAAACGCGCGGCTCGTCTTGTAGGTCCTGTGCGCGAAGTAGCGATGGTAGCCCGCGGTGATGCCCCACACGCGGACGAACAACAGCACGACGCACAGCACAACGGCCTGCCAGGTGACCCCGGACCAGATCGCGCCGAAGATGGCCAGGTGCGAGAGGATGAACGGCGCGGCCTTGAGCCAGCGCTTGGTGCGACTCGACCCGTCGTTGTGCGGCTCGAGCGTGGTAACCCCTGTTTCCATGCGGTGAAGCTAACGCGCCTCCCCCCCGCTCACCGTCACGGTTCACCCCCCGTTTGTCATACTTGTGTAAAAGTGGATTTGTGTGTTTTTCCGGACGCCTGCGGAGGACAATTGGTCCCTCCCCACCGCCCCCACACTATCGCCTAGGCGAGGAATTTGTAGCCTGCGCCGCGGACGGAGAGGAAGTGGGTGGGGGAGCTCGGGTCTTCTTCAAAGCGACGCCGCAGTCGCGAGATGAAGTTGTCCACGGTGCGGGTGTTGCCGTAGTTGCGGAGCTTCCAAACACGCTCGAGGAGCTCGGTGCGACTGAGGACCCGGCCGGCGTTCTCGGCGAAGTAGCGAAGCAGATCGAGCTCGAGCTGCGTGAGTTGCACTTCTTCGCCACCGACCGTCACCTCGTGCGTGTCGAAGTTGATCTCGGCGTTCCCGAAAGACAGTGTGGTCGCTTTGTTGTGGTTGCCGGTGTTCTGCTCCCAGCGCTGGCGTCGTAGGACCGAGCGCACGCGTGCCAGGAGCTCGTTCAGCTCGAACGGCTTGACCAGGTAGTCGTCTGCGCCCGCCTCGAGCCCGAGGACGCGGTCCTCGGGAGACGAGCGAGCCGTCAGCATGATCACGGGAATGAAGTTGCCGGCCTCGCGGAACTTCCTGCAGAGCTCGAAGCCGTTGACGTCGGGAAGCATCACATCGAGGACGATGGCGTCATAGCCAGTCGGGTCGAGAAGACGCTGACCCGCCTCTTTGGCGTTGGCCGCAACATCGACGCGGTATCCTTCGAGCTCGAGGTTCAGCTTGAGGCCGGCAGCAAGGTGGTCCTCGTCTTCGACGATGAGGAGCCTTTGGCTGTCGTTCTGCGCCATCATCCGGTCACCGCGTGTGCCACAGGAAGCTCGACGCGCATCGTCGTGCCCCGCCCCCGTCCTTCCGAAAGCGCCTGCACCCTGCCGCCGAGCTGCTTGACGAGGGCCCAGACGACAAAGAGCCCGAGACCGGTCCCGCGGCGTCGTCTCACCTCTTGGTCCTCGACGCGATAGAAGCGATGGAAGACGCGCTTGAGGTTCTTGCGGTCGATGCCGATGCCGTTGTCGCTGACCTCGAGAAGCACCCTGCCCTCGCTATCCTTTCGGCCGTGAACCTCGACCCGCGCTGGGCGGGACGAATACTTGGCCGCGTTGTCGATTAAGTTTTTCACGACGATGCCGAGCGCAGCGCGGTCGGTGGTGACGATCACGTCGGGCTCGACCCGAACGACGAGCTCGTCCTCCGTCAGCTTGTGGCGCACGCGAACAGCCTCTGCGCAGTCCTCGGCAAGCTCCAAGAGAGACACGTCGCTGAGATTGAGCATGCCGTGTCGAGCATAGGAAAGCCGATTGGCTTCGAGGACGTCGTCGATGAACGCCCGCAATCGATCGACGTCATCGAGCATCATCGAGCGAAGCTGCTCCCGCGCGTCGCTCTCGAGCCCCTCGCGACCCAGCGTCTCGAGGCAGAGCTGGAGCGACGCGAGCGGGCTTTTGAGCTCGTGCGTAACCGAATCGATGAAGGTGTCCTGCTTGCGGACTTCGATGATCCCTCGCGCCAGCGAGATGACGAAGAGCACCAACACGGTGATGATCAACACGAACGAAAGCGCGCCGAGAACCAATAGCCACACGTCCACGGCGATGTCCGCCGAACGCATGATTTTCTGGCCGAGCAGAAACGACCAACCCACCAGCAGTGCGATGCTCAGCAGCACCGTAATCGCGCCAAGAGTGATTGGCGTGGAGATCGAGGATCGGATTCTGCGACGACGTGCCATGGATCAGAAACGAATCATTGGCCCCTGAGGAGCCGCCATAGGTTTTCCTTTTGCCACTGCTCTGCCGCGGTGTGGTACTCGAAGCTGCGTTCGCGCTTGCGAAACGCCCTGGTGTGATAGTGGCGACGCCCATTGTGCACCACCGCCGGCGTGTCGTGGTGGAGCATCTCGTGGAAAACGACGGCCTCGACGAAGAAGGTCGGTACCCACGGTTGGTCGAGCACGGGATGGATTCGGATCAGGCGCTCCTCGGGCAGGTAGGTCCCTAGCTGGAGCGACCGCTGGCGGCGTTTCGGCTGAACGCGCTTTCCCCAGGTCACCCGAACGTCGACCGCGCCGCCAAAATGTCGACGCCCCAGGTCGTCGACGATCGCCCGGAGATCGTGATGGCGTCCCTCGGAGCGAAGCTCGGTCTGGGGGCGCCCCCGAGCCACGAAACGCACTCGGTTCTCTTCGATGAAGCGATCGATCACGGCCACAGCCTTCGAGCCGCCACCGAGGTAGTCGCCCACCGCGGTCAGGATGTCTTCTTCGGCCGTCAGGAACATGTGGTGCAGGCGCACCTCCAGCCGGCCGCCCTTGGGCTTGGCAGACAGCATGGTGCTGCGGTTGTCGGTGATCACCAGCCGGACCGGCTGCCCCAAACGCTCCGCGAGGGCGCCGCTCCAGGCTGACGCACGAGCGTATGCCTGATCGAGATCGTCCTGGGCGCGTTCGGCCGGGTCGCGATCTGCGATCGGCAGCGATTCGCCGGCAAACTCGAAGGAAAGCTGAAGCACCCCTGATTGGGCTAGAGGTTTGGTACGACATTGTCAACCGAGCTTTCGGCCAGGCGATCGGCACGCTACAATCATGTGGGGATGCGTGCTGCGACTCGGGACCGCTTGGAAGGCCTGACGGTCTTGCACCGACTGTCGACCTCCGAGCAGTGTGAGGCTGCGTGGCGGCAGGGGATGGCGACCCTCGCGCGCGCCGTAGTCGACGAGCGCCGTCCCGTTCCGCTCGAAGGCTTGGACCCCGACGCGCTCCTCCAAAGCATGGAGATCGCGGTGCCGAGCGGCTTCGTCGAGCAACTCGATTGGCTCTCTGGGGCGGCCGCCGCTGCGGCGCTCTACGAGGTCGCCGCCGCGCTTCCGACGAGCCCCATCAAACGGCAACTCGGACGGATGGTGCTGCAACGCCTTCGCAAGGGCGACGCCGAAACGTTCGTTTCGGTTGCCACCCAACTTGCGCTCGGTTCGCAGCGAGCGTTGAGCGGACGCTCGATGCGCGCGCGCGTTGCGCTTGCGTTGATGCTGCCGATCGGAACCGTGGGCAACGTCGATGCGCTCGCCCTCGCGCTGATCTCACGACAGGAACTGAGCCGGGACTGGCTTCGCGCCCCTGCCACCGGCTCACTCCCATCGCGACGGCTTGCGGCTCGTCTTCTCGAGCGCGCGGCCCGAGAGGCTGCACGGCGCGCAGCGGAAGGTGACGACACGGGCATCCGGGTGTTCTGCACGCACCAGGTTCGGGAAGCGTGGGACCGTCTGCTGACCGATCGGGAGACCCTGGTGTGGCGTCACGTCGCTTCGGCCCGGGGGCTCTTGGCTGCGTCGATGCCGGCCTTTCGCGAGGAGATGCAGAGGCACCTCGATCCGGAGTTCACCGTCACGGAGTGGAGGCGCGCGGCGGCCTCGTTGGCTGCGAGCATCGCGGTCGAGCCGGAGGAGGGACTTCGGGCCTGCCGGGAGCTCCTCGAATCCGTGGTGTTCCAGCAAGACCACGGAATCGCCGCGGCGATGATCGCGGGTCTTCCCCGCGCCGCCGAGAGCCATCCGGCCGCCGTCGAGTCGCTGCTCGAGCAGCTCACGCGCGTCGGAGGCTTGGACACCGCCGAGGCGTTGGTCGAGCTTCGCCGCGAGCGCGTGCGTCCGGGCTTTGCAGAGGACGCGGCCAAGAGGGCGGTGGCTCACCTTCGAAAGGCGGTGGCGCAAGGGAGCAGCGAGGACGTCGGGCGAACGGCGCTCATGAAGACGCTGGCCGAGGAGCTCAACGGTACCGCGAGCCGTCGTGAGCCAACGCTCAGGGATATGCTATCGGACGCGCTCGAAACGTTCGCGACCCGGGGCGCTTACGAAGCGTCGAGCGTGGCGCTGACGATCCTCGACGCGGCCGTCGCCAAGGCGAAGCTCCTCGAACGTCCCGTCCAGGGCGATCCCGAGACCAACGTCCCCGCATTCGTCGCGCTACGAGAGCTCGACGCCGCGTTGTTCGAGACATCCGCGCTCAACGATCTGTTGGTGGTAGGCGAAGACGACGAGGGCACGCAAAGCCACGACGAACGCCTCGGCGACCTCTTTCAGAAGATCACCAACTGGCTCGTCATTCGCGAAGGCGACCCGCTCGAAGAGGGCAACCATGTCGCCCAATTCACGACGCGGCTTCGTCAGCTCCGAACGATGCTGCATCTGGTCGACGCGGATGGGCCGCACGTCGATCCGCGCAAAGACCTCGTGCGGCAGCGGAGGCTCTTGACCCAACGCGTGCTCTTGAACCGCGTGCAGGAAGATCCGAAGAGCTCGCTACGCCGAACGCTCTGTGCCGCGACCGCGCGCACCTGCGATGCGCTCGTGCGCGAGGAAATCGCCGACGTCTCGGACGTGATCATCGCGGCCGCAGGGTACGTTCCCCACCTCGACGACCTCAAGACGATGGCGGAGGCGTCGATG
>CP070650.1:2471894-2480351 GCA_020354595.1 Myxococcales bacterium | reverse complement strand
TGGAGATCCTGAACCAGCTGGCGGACGGGGAGCGCACGGTCACCGAGCTCGTGGGGGCCACTGGGAGCACCCAGCCCAACGTCTCGAAGCACCTCAATACGCTCCTGGCCCACCGACTGGTGCGCCGGGAAAAGCGCGGGAACTCCGCCTACTACTCAGTGGCTGACCCGGCCGTGTTCGAGCTCTGTGAAATCGTGTGCGGCAACATCGAGCGCGCGCTCGACGAGGAGCGCCGCGCGTTCAACGGCTAGCCATCAATTGAAGAAGGGCGCCCCAGCGGATACTGAGGCGCCCTTTGGGTGGTTCGACGCGTCAATCAGCGATACGCAAGTGCACGATGCATGTAGCGCCGCACGCGGTACTCTGCTCGACGCAGCTGGCTTTCCGAAAGCATGACGAGCTCATCGATGACCCGTGCAGTGCGGGCAGCCGAACGATGCCGGCTGTGGCCGTACGCCCGGCCGTGGCCGTATGCCCGGCCGTGGCCGTGCTGGACTCGGGAGAACCGGAGCTCGCGGCGCAATGAGTGCAATCGGTGAACGTATCGGCCGTTGTCCTTCTTGCGACTGGACTCTGCGATCTCGCGATCGATCCACGCGTCCAAGCGCCGCTCGACATTGTACCGAGCGTGCGGGTTTCGATGTGCCGTTGCGCGCTCCCACCGTTCGGCGATGTGCACGATCTGCTCGTGATCTCGCCTCTGCTCATGAAGCTCTCGTCGCGCCTCGGCAAGACCGGGTGATGCGTGATGCCGGCCATGCCGGCGATGCTCGTAATACCGACCATGCCGCGACTCGTAGCGTGGCGGCACCGGCTCGACCGGAGCGCGCACGGGTCGCACGGCGCGATGCTCCACTTTCGGCGCGATCACGATGGTGGTGCGTCGCTCACGGCGGCGATCATCGTCGTCGTGGTCGGCGCTGGCCTGGCCCACGACCGTCAGCGCCAATACAAAGAGTCCAAGGTGAAGTAATGCTCGCATGATGATTCCTCGTCTTTCCTGAGTGACTGCGGGAGTACCCCCGCGATTCACCGAGTCGGACGAGGCCAAACCTTACGAACCTCTTAACCCTTAGAAAAAAGGGGCGTCGGGCGCCTCAGGCGGTACAGAAATACTCAAGAAGCCACACGGCGGCGACCAGATCAAAGGCGGTCAACAACACGAAGAGCGCGAGCCAGAAATACCCGTTTGGTACGATCCCCAACATACGCTGGATGAGTCCGCGGCTATGGCCGTTGAGAACTGGAAACGAAACCCCGTGATTGTTGTGGTGGACGTGGTGGATGGCGGGCACCAACAATATACGCCGTTGTTGTAGCCACGTCGCGAGCTTCGGGCGCTTGCCGGGTGCTGTGTGGGTCATCCGGTGCGAGAACTGATTCGCGTAGCCCAAGGCGTAGCCGACGCCGGCCACCATGAACGTCGTGGTCGTGAAGCCGCAGATCCCAAAGAGAAAGATCGACTTCACTAGGAGAAGCACGTTGAGGTCGCCCCAAACATCGAGCAGGCGCCGCGTCGAGATGTCGTACGGGAACGTATGGTGCCACTGAAACTCCACGCATGGCACGCCGATGAGCGGCAGCTTCACGAACCGAGGATTGTCGAGGACGACGTGTAGGACGCCGCTGTAGAAGTCGATGTAGAAGTAGAATCCGACGAAGACCAACGCGAGCGCGAGCGGCTGTGTCGTCTGCGCGATGCCGTATGCGCAAAGAGCGAGGACGAAAAGCACCATCGGTTTGAAGCGCTTCTGGTAGACCTGGTGCTCGTTGGCCGCGACCCAAGCCATCTCGGGGGGGAGCAGCTCACCCTCGGCCGAGGCTTTGGCGATACGCTTTTCGACCAGCACATTCAGCCAGTCGTTCATGTCGGCATACGACTCCTTTCGGGAGTCGATTGCCGGCGCGGCAACATCTGAGTTCACGGCAGGGCCTTGCCTCGAGTCGGCGCGGCACCGGTGGTCGATTCGACGGTCAGGCTTCGCCTGTAATTGCGCAGAAGCATGCGCTCCGAGCTCCGCGCGGACCGCGTGGTCGGGACATTGGCTGATCAAACGCCGATTCGCAATGGGGCCCGGAGCAACTAGGGAGTCAGCAGCGCTTTGGCCTTGTCGGCTCGTTCGAGGACGTCAGCGACTCTCGGATCCCTCTCGAGGGCGGCCCAAAGTGCTTCCGCCTTCACGCGGTAGTCTTCGCGGGTCATTCGGCCTCGGAGGAGCTCGGCTCGAAGAAAAACGAACGTGGTCTGGACCACATCGTGGAGGCAGTAGTCGCGGATCTCGGCGTGCTTGCCTTGTTCGTGCATGCTTTGAACCTTCGAGCCATCGACGCCCATCTTGCCGGGCATGCCGACGAGCTGGGCGAGCGCGTCGAGGCTCGGCATGCGGCTGGCACCGAAGTCGGTGAGGACGTCGGCGAGGTCCATGTGACCTTCGTCGCTGAAACGATAGCGGTAGTCGACTCGCCCGCTTCGGCCTGCGTAATACGCTGGAAATGGGACGCCGTACTTGAGCATGCGGTTCGCGAGCACGGGAAGATCGAAACGGCGGCCGTTGAAGGTGACCATCGTGGGGTGCCGTTCACCGATGAAGTCGGCGAACTCCTGGAGCACCTTCGACTCGTCGGGTGGCGCGTCTTCTTCACCTCCGAAAGCGCCGAGCTTCAAGAGCTGGTGATCGCTGTCGAGCCAGAGCACACCGAGGGCCACGACTTGATGAAACGGCGCCGGCGCAAAGCCCTCGACGGCGGCGTCCCAGACCAGCTCGGGGTCGGGAACCGTCTCGATGTCCAGCACTAGAAAAGAGCGCCCCACGACCGAAAACTAGCCCAAAAACGAATGCGCCGAGCGAAAAATCGTCGCTGTTAAGAGTCGCGTAAGGTTCGGGCCCTTTACTTCATGGGGAAGACGAGATCCCCAGGAAGGAACGACTCATGAAGCTCATCAACAAACAAACCATCGTCGCGGCTCTAGTGGGGGGCGTTTCGGCCCTCGTGCTGACCGCGGGCGGCATCGCGCTCGCCCACGGCGGACCACCCGGAGGCCCCCATGGCAGGGGCGGTCCGTTCAGCGAGGCCAAGATGGACGCGTTTCTCGAGGAAATGGTCGAGCGGCTAGACCTCAGCTCCGCGCAGGAGCAACAGGTCCGGACGATCGCGGAGGGCGCAAAGAACCAGGCCGCGGAGATCAAGGAAATGGAGCGCGGCAAAGAGAAGTTCCTTGCATTCCGAGACCTCCATTTCGCGACCGAGGATCAGATCTATGCCAATCTGAGCTGCGAGCAGCGTGACGAGCTGCGGCTGCTGAAGCGCGAGAAGAAGGCCGAAATGATGGAGCAGCGGTTCGAGCGTCGCCACAGCTCCGACGACCAGTAAGCGAGAACCCAGTGTCCAATCGAATCCTGCTCGTGGAAGACGACGTCGCGCTTGGCCAACAAGTGATCGATTCGCTTCGCGAGGCAGGGTTCGAGCCGCACTGGGTCCAAGACGGTGATGATGCGCGAAGCCTCCGGCCAGACGACTATCGCCTCATCGTTTTGGACCTGATGCTGCCCGGAACCTACGGGATGGATCTGCTGAAGCGTTATCGTGCGAAGTCTGAAGTTCCCGTGCTGATCCTGAGCGCGCGCGACGACACGGCCGACAAAATTCGCGGGCTACAGCTCGGCGCCGACGACTACGTCACCAAGCCTTTCTTCCCTGAAGAGCTCTTGGCGCGCATCCAGGCATGTCTGCGTAGGCCCAACCTTTCGGGCAACGAACGGCTCGTCGTCGGCGCGATCGTCATCGACCTAGAACGCCGTGAGGTGACCGCGAGCGGCAACGCATTGTCGCTCACACCGGTCGAGCTCGAGATCCTGACGGCCCTGGCCCGCCGCAAGGGCGCCGCCGTCACGCGCGACGCGCTCGTCGAGGCTGCGCTCGACCCGGCGCAAGACTCGAGCCGGCGCACACTCGACGTTCACATCTCTCGGCTCCGCACGAAGCTCGGGGAAGACGCCAAACAGCTCGAAACGGTGTGGGGCATCGGCTATCGGCTGTCGGAGGGGTCGTGAAGCTTCGCACCCGACTTGCGCTGACTTTGGGCATCGCGACGGTCGCGGTGCTCTTCGCGCTCGGCTGGGCGCAATCGCGTTGGCACTCGCGGATGCGCGTCGACGCGCTTGCCGAAGCGGCCGTGCACCGCATGGAGTCCGGAGGCCGATCGCGCTGCGAGGCCAATCCGGAATCCTGGCCTCCGGCGCGCGGAAGACGGAACGCGCGGCGAGGCTCCCCCTCCGCACGCGGCCCGTTTCCGAAGCCCCGCTTCTTTGCATACGACGCCAACTATCGAAGCCGTAACCCAGCGAGCCCGCCGTTCCCACCGGCGCTCAGAAGAGAGCTGGATGCCGGCAACGATGTCGCGTCGACCCGCTCGGCCGCTCATGAGCGCGCCGAGGTGGCGGTGCGAATGCCATGGGACGAAGGCCCATGCGCCGTGGTGTTGTTGAGAGCCAAGGGGCCACCGCCGTGGTTCTCCGGTGCGATGCTCATCCCGCCTCTTCTCATCGCTTTGGTCGTCATCGTCGTTGCGCTCTTTGCGGCCGGGCCGATCGTGCGGCGGGTGCGCCAACTCACCGAATCCGTTCGACGCCTGGGAGCCGGCTCGGATGAACGGATCCACGTCGAGGGCAGCGATGAAATCGCAGAGCTCGGAGCCGCGTTCGAGCAGAGCCGGCAAACCATACAAGCGCAGCTCGCTTCACTTCGGGCCCGCGAGGTCGCGCTTCGGAACTACATCGCCAATACGACGCACGACGTGATGCTGCCGCTCAGCGTGCTGCAAGGGCACCTGGTGTCGCTCCAGCAGCGCATCGAAGCCGGCGAGACGCTCGACGCCAAAGCGATCGTCCCGAGCATCGAAGAGTCGCAATACTTGGGCTCGCTCCTCCACAACCTCAACGCGGCCGCTCGGCTCGAAGCGACCGAAGGTCTCGCGCATTACGACACGATTGATTTGAACCGGCTCGTCGAACGTGTGGTCGATCGGCAGAAGCCGGTCGCGACCCGCAAGCAGATCGCCCTCGAGGTCGGCGTTCCCGATGCTCTGGTCGAGGTCCAAGGCGACCTCACGTTGCTCGAGCAGGCGCTCGGAAACCTCGTCCAAAACGCCGTCCGCTACAACCGTTCGGGCGGGCACGTCGCAGTCGTGCTGAGTGGACGAACCGGCGGGTGGACGCTCGAAGTGATCGACGACGGTCCGGGCATCCCCGACAAGGACCGCGCTCGCGTCCTAGAGCCGTCGGTCCGCGGAAGCGAAGCACGCACCCGCCACCCTCATGGGATGGGTCTTGGTCTCCACATCGTGAACGACGTCGCCAAGCGGCACCGGCTCCGGCTCGAGCTCCGCGAGACAGACGGCGGCGGCCTCACCGTAGTGCTGAGCCCGGGACGCGATACTTGACCCGCGGCCCCTTCCGTGCGGTGATTGGCGAAGCGGAGGGGCGATGTTCAAAGAGATTCTGCAAGACCTCGTCGATCGAACCGATGGTGGCGTAGCCGGGCTGCTCATGGCCTCGGACGGGATCGCCATCGACCAGTACTCGAGCGGCGACGGGCCGTTCGACATCGAGTCGGTCGGCATGGAGTACAGCGTGGTCCTCAAAGGCGTGCAGCGCGCCGCGGAGATGCTCGACGCGGGCACCACCAAAGAGGTCTCCGTTCAGACCGAGCGACTCACGACGGTCGTCCGCATGCTCACCGACGAGTACTTCGTCGCTCTCGCCGTCGAGCCGGGCGGCAACGTCGGCAAGGCGCGTTATCTCCTGAGGACCAGCGCGCCCACGTTGATCGAAAACCTCTGACGCATGGCGGCCTCGCTGAAACGCGTCCTTGTGCTGAACGGACCCAACCTGAACCTGTTGGGGACGCGCGAGCCCGATGTATACGGCTCGACCACCTTGGACGACATCGCCGAAGAGCTCGCCGACTTGGGCAGCGACCTCGGCGCGACGGTCGAATGCCGGCAATCGAACCAAGAAGGACAGTTGATCGATTGGCTCCACGATGCGCGCGATTCATTCGATGGTGTACTGATCAACCCCGGCGGCCTCACGCACACCTCGGTGTCTCTGCGTGACGGAATCGCGGCCGCGGGTTTGCCGACCATCGAGGTACACATTTCGAACACGCAGGCGCGCGAATCATTTCGTCATCAATCTGTCACGGCCGCGGTGTGTATTGGCTCGGTCATCGGCTTCGGAAAGAATAGCTACGCGCTTGGCCTTCGTGCGCTGATCGACTATCTCAACGCTGCATGAAGCTGGACCTCGAGCAACTCCGCGAGCTCATCCGTCTACTCGACGAGTCGAACCTCACCGAGATCGAAGTCGAGCAAGATGATGACCGCATTCGGGTGCGGCGCGATCCGGCGTTGGTCGTGGGCGCACTCGCTGCGCAATCCGTTGCGCCGCAGGTCGCGTCGGAGGCTCCGGCCGTGGAGTCGACGCACACGGTTGACGCGAACGGCGTCTACGTGACCTCCCCCTTCGTCGGCACGTTCTATCGGTCGCCTTCGCCGGATGCAGACGCGTTCGTCGAAGTGGGCGACGCGGTCGTCACGGGCCAAGTGCTCTGCATCGTCGAAGCGATGAAGCTCATGAACGAGATCGAGGCCGAGACGGCCGGCACGGTCGTGGAGGTGCTCGTGGACAACGGCAAGCCGGTCGAGTACGGCGATAGGCTCTTCCGGATCGAAACGACCTGACCGTGTTCGAAAAAGTCCTGATCGCAAACCGGGGAGAGATCGCGCTACGCGTGATTCGGTCTTGCCGAGAACGCGGCCTGCGTACGGTCGCCGTACACAGCGAAATCGACGCTGACGCGCTGCACACCCGCCTCGCGGACGAAGCGATCTGCATCGGCCCCGCGGAGCCGTCGCGAAGCTATTTGCACATTCCGGCGATCATCGCCGCCGCGGAGATCACTGGCGCGGACGCGGTGCATCCAGGCTACGGGTTTCTTTCCGAGAATCCGGAGTTCGCGGAGACCTGCGCCCAGTGCGACCTTCGTTTCATCGGCCCGCTTCCCGAGCAGATGCGCCAGTGGGGCGACAAGGTGAGCGCGAGATCCCTGGCCAAGTCGCTTGGCCTACCGATTCTCGAGGGCAGCGATTTGATCACGGACGTCGACGACGCAGTGAGAAAGGCCGAGGCGCTCGGCTTCCCCGTCCTACTCAAGGCATCAGGTGGAGGTGGCGGCCGAGGAATGCAAATCCTTCGCTCCGCCGAAGAGGTTCGGGCCGCTTTCGACATCGCGCGCGCAGAGTCGCTGGCCGCGTTCGGAAGCGGGGCGCTCTACTTCGAAAAGTACCTCGAGCGCCCGCGACACATCGAGTTCCAGATCGTCGGGGACGAGCACGGCAACATCCACGTGCTCGGCGAGCGCGAATGCTCGATCCAACGTCGGCATCAGAAGATCCTCGAGGAGGCGCCGAGCGTCGCGATCAGCGAAGAGCAACGGAACGACATGTCGGAAACCATTCGTCGGGCGATGAGCAAAGCGGGCTATCTGTCGGCGGGCACGCTCGAGTTTCTGCTCGATGAGCGCGGCGAGCTGACCTTTCTCGAAATGAACCCGCGCATTCAGGTGGAGCATCCGGTTACCGAGCTCATCATGGGCGTCGACCTCGTCGCCGAGCAGATCCGGATCGCAGAAGGCGAGGCGCTCGAGCTCCCCACTCGCCAACTTTCGCCGCGGGGCCACGCCATCGAATGCCGCATCAACGCCGAGGATCCGGAGACCTTCGCCCCCTCGCCTGGGCTGATTACCGAGCTCCACATGGCCGGAGGAACTGGCGTCCGGGTCGATAGCGGGGTCTACGGAGGAGGCCGAGTTCCTCCCCATTATGACCCGCTGGTCGCCAAGCTGGTCGTACATGCCCCGACACGTGCCCGAGCGATCGCCAAGATGCGCCGGGCGCTCAGCGAAACCATCATCGGTGGGATTCGCACCAACATTCCCTTGCACCAGCGCATCTTGGAGCACCCTGCCTTCGAGGAAGGACGGGTTTCGACCCGGTTCCTGGACGACCTTCAGGGTTAGGGCTTGTTGACCGCCCCCGTGCGGCATTAGTAGACTTGTGTGGGTGCACTGAACGCATGGGGGCTTAGCAGGGGCTTTGGGGATCAATCGAAACAAGGTGTTGGACGCGGCGCGGAAGCACCAGTCGCGGGGCCAGTACGACAAGGCGATCGCGCAGTACAAGAAGCTCGTCGACGCCGACAAGCGCGACGTCCGCTCGTTGCTGAAGATCGGCGATCTGTACGTGCGCAAGGGCGACCGGGGCTCCGCGATCGACACGTACCAGAACGTCGCAGACCACTACGCCGCACAAGGCTTCTTCCTCAAGGCGATCGCGGTCTACAAGCAGATCCTCAAGCTCGACCCCTCGCGCCTCGATGCCCAGGTGAAGCTCGGCGA
>CP070650.1:2456351-2471794 GCA_020354595.1 Myxococcales bacterium | reverse complement strand
GCGATCAGCCAGACGACGATAAACGGCAGCTTGAGCTCGCCTTCCGTGCCGTTGTCCCAAAACGCCAGATCGAAGAACAACACGGATGCGATCGGTCCAACGACGTTGGCACCGAACCCGCCGTCGAGGGACTTGAGCACACCGCCGATGCCGCCGTCGTCTGAATCGGCCGCCTGGGCAAACGCGCCGCCTGGCCACAAGCTCGCCCATAGGGCGGCAATCGTTGTCCAGCGTGCCCGCATCCCCTCGCGAACCATCGCACAACACGCCGATTCCCACCACTTATGTCGCGACAGAAAATTCGCGTAGCTGCGGAGCCCAAGACCTCCTCACTTCGGCCGATCGGGGAAGCGTTGTTCGCCGGGTTCGTCTAGATATTCCAACGTCGCCACCTTCATTGACACCCCCTGAGGGTGATACTAAGCACTCCTCGACTGGCCCCAGAAGGCTCGTCGCGGAGTCCGCCCCTCGATGTTTTCGGCCTATTTACCGGTGTTCCTCATGCTCGGCGTCGCCGCGCTGGTCGCCTTCGCCGTGTTCGGCCTCACCACCTGGCTCGGCCCCAAGAATATGACGCCCGAGAAGGCGATCCCCTACGAGTCGGGCTCGGAGACGACGGGCGCCAGACACATCCGGCTGAGCATCAAGTTCTACCTCACGGCGATCCTCTTCGTCGTCTTCGACATCGAGGCCGTGTTTCTCTATCCGTGGGCGAGCCTCTTCCAGGAGCTCGGTTGGCTGGGCTTCATCGAGATGATGGCGTTCCTCGTCGTGCTCGGGGTGACGCTGGTCTACGCCTGGAGAAAGGGAGCGCTCGAATGGGAGAGCTGAAGGTCATCGGCGGCGGCGGGGAAGTCGCGGTCACCACCCGCCTGAGCGACCTCCTCCAGTGGGCGCGCAAGTGGTCGCTCTTCCAGTACCCGTTCGTGACGGCTTGCTGCGGCATGGAGTTCATGGCGACGGCCGCGCCGCGCTACGACATCGCGCGCTTCGGCGCCGAGGCCCCGCGCTTCAGCCCCAGGCAGTCCGACGTCCTTTGGGTCGTCGGGACGATCAGCCAACGACAGGGTCCCGCGGTTCGCCGCATCTGGGAGCAGATGGCCGACCCGAAGTGGGTCATCGCGTTTGGCACGTGCGCTTCCTGCGGCGGCTTTTATGACAACTACACGACGATTCCCGGCGTCGACAAAGTGATCCCGGTCGACGTGTACATCCCGGGCTGCCCGCCACGCCCTGAGGCCGTTCTCGACGCGTTGATGTTGCTTCAAGAGAAGATTCAGGCCAACGACCGTCGTCCCGTTGTCGTGCCACCTCGACAGATCCTGCACAACGCGCCCGGCCGCACCCGCGGAGAGAGCTCATGAGCCAGGCCGTCGTGGACCGGCTCACCGCCGAGCTCGGTGACCGCATCCTCGAGACCAGCGACGCCTTCGGCGAGCACGAAGTGCGCGTGGCCGTCAAAGACTGGGTCGACGTCGCGCAGTTCTTGAAAGACGACGAAGAGCTCCAAATGGATCACTTCATCGACCTGACGGCGATCGACCATCCCGAGCGCGAGTCGGCGCGCTTCGATGTGACCCTCATGGCGCGCTCTTCGGCGAACGGGCATCGCATTCGCATGCGTACCCACGTCGACGACGGACAAGAGCCTGGCACGCTCAGCCGGATCTGGGAGGGCGCCAACTGGGCCGAGCGCGAGGTCTGGGACATGTTCGGCATCAAGTTCAAGGACCACCCGGATCTTCGCCGCATCCTCTTGTACGAGGAGTTCGTCGGTCATCCGCTCCGTAAGGACTACCCCATCGACAAGGCGCAACCGCTCGTGCCGTATCGCGAGGTGACCGACATCGGCAAGCTCCCACCGTTTGGCATCGAAGAGGGGCAACCCTTTGCGCGCATCGACTGGGAAGCGCGGCTTGCTGGAGGCGACAATCAGGTGTCACCGGCGATCGGCGTGCAGCAGGGTCAGCGCCGCACCTTGAGCGATTCGGAAGCGGCGCAGCAGATCCAAGCACGCATCGACGCGCGCTTGGCCAAAGAAGCCGAGGAGGGAGCGGCCGCCGAGTCGGCAGACGCCGCCGAGCAAGGTTCGGGGGATTAGATGGAACCCGCTGACGAGCTGTCGAACGACCAAGCCTCCCTCGAGCTCGATGCCGACCCGATGCGATTGAACATGGGGCCGTCGCATCCGGCCATGCACGGCACCATCCGCATGGTCATGGACCTCGACGGCGAGAACGTCATCAACCTCGACGTTCAGCCCGGGTACCTTCACCGCGGCTTCGAGAAGTCCTGCGAGCGCGGGACATGGGCGCAGGTCTTCCCCTACGCCGACCGCCTCAACTACGTGTCGCCGATGCTCAACAACGTCGGCTGGTCGCTTGCCGTGGAAAAGCTGCTCGGTATCGAGGTGCCCGAGCGCTGTCAGTACTACCGCGTCGTCCTCGGCGAGCTATCCCGCATCGCCGATCATTTCACCTGCAATGGCGCGTCAGCGATGGAGCTCGGCGCCTTCACGCCGTTTCTATGGTTGCTCAAGGTCCGCGATTGGGTGTGGGACATCCTCGAACGAGAGACGGGCGCGCGGATGACCCACAGCTTCGGGCGCATCGGCGGCATGGCGGCGCCTCCGACGGCGACGTTCAAGGACGACGTCCGGCAACTGATTCCGGAGGTCCACAAGGTCGTGAAGGAGGCGGAAATCATGCTCCTGCGCAACCGCATCTTTCTCGACCGGATGCAGGGCGTGGGCGTGCTCACGAAGGAGCAGGCGCTTTCGTACGGGTGCACCGGGCCGGTGGCGCGCTCCACGGGCATTCCCTACGACGTCCGCAAGGATCATCCGTACCTCGTATACGACCGTTTTGACTTCGACGTGCCGATTGGCGAAGACGGCGACAACTGGGACCGCTTCATGGTGCGGCTCGAGGAGATTCGGCAGTCGGTTCGCATCATCGAGCAGGCGCTCGAGCAGATGCCCGACGACGGCCCGGTCAACGTCGACGACCCGCGCATCGTCTACCCTGACAAGCAGGACGTCTACACCACCATCGAGGCGACCATCGCGCACTTCAAGCTCGTCATGGAGGGGCTGCGCGTGCCGAAAGGCGAGGTCTACAGCTTCACGGAAGGCGGCAACGGCGAGCTCGGCTTCCACATCGTATCCGATGGCAGCGGGACGCCGTATCGCGTCCGCGTGCGGCCGCCGTGCTGGTACAACCTGGCGGCCTCTCGCGAAATGCTGCTCGGCGGCATGATCGCAGACATCATCCCTACTTTCGGCTCGGTGAACATGATCGGCGGGGAATGCGACCGGTGAGCGATGCCTAAATTTGTTTTGGATGGGCGAGAGATTTCATTCGAGCCGGGCGAGACCGTCATGGAGGCGGCGTGGCGCGAGGGCATCGAAATCCCGCACTACTGCTGGCACCCGGGCCTTTCGGTCGCGGCCAACTGCCGCATGTGTCTAGTTCAGATCGAAAGCGGCCGTCAGATGGCGATGCCGCAGCTCACGTTCGACGAAGCCAAGGGCGAGTACGTGCCGGCGACGAAGCCCAAGCTTCAGCCTGCGTGCCAGCTCGCGGCCGCGGAGGACATGGTCGTCTCGTCGACCAATGACGAGGTGAAGAAGGCGCAGGCCTCGGTGCAGGAGTTTCTGCTGCTGAACCATCCGGTCGACTGCCCAATCTGCGACCAGGCCGGGGAGTGCAAGCTTCAGGACTACTACTACGAGCACCAGGGCACGCTGAAGCGAAAGCTCACCGAGCCGGTCCACAAGCCGAAGGGTGTCCGCTTCGGGCCGACCATCGTGTACGACGCAGAGCGTTGCATCATGTGCACTCGCTGCATTCGGGTCTGCGACGAGGTCGCCAAGGACCACGTCCTCGACATGCGGGAGCGGGGCAACAAGAACGAGATCATCGTCGCGCCAGGTCGCCAGCTCGACCACAAGTACACCTTGATGACCGAGCACGTGTGTCCGGTCGGAGCGCTCACAAGCCGTGACTTCCGCTTCAAGGCGCGTGTGTGGTTCCTGAAGTCCGGGGAGGGTGTCTGCACCGGGTGCGCCACCGGCTGCAACACCCACATCGACTTCGATCCACGCTACGGCAAGGTCTACCGACTCCGACCTCGCGACAACGAGGCAGTCAACGCCTTTTGGATGTGCGACGACGGCATGATGACCTACCAGCGTCACGCGACCGACCGCGTGCTCACGCCGACTTCGGGACGCGGAGAAGACCGCATACCTATCGGTGAGCGCCAGGCGATCGAGCTGGCCGCGGAGAAGCTCGAAGGCGTAGAGCCTTCGAAGCTTGCGGTCGTTCTCAGCGCGCAGCAAACGACCGAAGACAACCTCGCGCTGAGCAAGCTGGCCGGCGCCTTGGGCGCCGATCGGCTCTATCTTGCGGCCCTCGGTGGCTGGGAAGGCGACGACATTCTCAGGAGCGATGACAACAACCCGAATCGTGCTGGCGCCACACAGGCGGCGGGCGGGGCGACTCTCCGGACGGTCCGCGATCTGATCGACGACGTGCAAAGTGGCGACGTGCAGGGCGTCCTCGCCCTCGGGTGGGCGAGCGCGGAGCGGCTCGAAGAGCTTGCGCCCCTGGCGTCGCTCGATGCGGTCGTCTCGCTATCCAGTCACGTCGGCGCCCTCGTGGCGGCGGCGGAGGTGGTGATTCCCGTCGCCGACGTCTTCGAGGTGGACGGAAGCTTCGTGAACGCCAAGGGGATGACCCAGGCGTTCCGCGCCGTGCTTTCGACCCCCGCAGGGATCGAGCCCGGATGGCAGGCAATTTCGGCCCTCGGCGCGGCGCTCGGAAAGGACCTCGGCTTCGGCGACCTAGACGGGCTCCGCAAAGGGCTGTCCGACTCGGCGGAGGCAGCGCAATGACCACCGGACTGCTCATCGGCTCGTCGATTCTGAAAATCCTATTCGTTTTGATCGTGACCGTCGGCGCGTTCGCGCCGATCCTGATTTGGGCGGAGCGGCGGCAGAGCGCGATGATCCAGGACCGGCTCGGACCTTCTCGCGCAGCCATCGTCCTTCCTCCCGGAGCGGTCAGCATGCTCGACCGCGCGCGGCTGCCATTGTGGCGTCTCGCGGCGCTCACCGGCATCGTCGCGATTGTGGCGCTGATCGCGGTCACTTTCGTCGCGATTAAGGGGAGCAACCCGCTCCCAGTCTCGACCGCGACGCTCACCTGGAGCCTCGTCGGCTTCGGCCTGGCCTCCGTGTTGCTTCGGACCGGATACGGCGTCCATACGATCATCGTGGGCAATCAGGGTCGAATCATGCTGATCGGGCTGCTTCACCCGCTAGCCGACGCGATCAAGTTCATCTTCAAAGAGGATTTCGTTCCACCGAAGTCCGACCAGCTCCTGTTCTCGGCAGGGCCGATCATTGCGCTGATCCCGGCGATCGCGGCTTTCGCCGTCATTCCGTTCGCGGGCGTCATGTACCTCGACCATCTCAGCGAAGTCCTGCCCCGGACCGGCGAGCTCTCCGGCGCCGCCATCCCGATGCAGGTCGCGAGCATCAACGTCGGCATTCTCTTCATCTTCGCGATCGCGAGTACCGGCATCATCGGCGCCGCCGTCGCGGGCTATGCGTCCGACAACAAGTATTCGTTGCTCGGCGGCATCCGCGCTGCCAGTCAGATGGTGAGCTACGAGGTCGTCATCGGCCTCACGCTCGTTCCCGCGTTCATGCTCTACGCGTCACTTCGTCTCGAGGACATGGCGATGTGGCAACACGAGCATATGTGGGGCATCTTCGTTCCGCCGCTCACCCTCGGCGCGATCAACTTCTTCGTCGCCTCGGTCGCCGAAACCAAGCGCGTGCCGTTCGATCTTCCCGAGGGCGAGAGCGAGCTCGTCGGCGGCTATCTCACCGAGTACTCCGGCATGAAGTTCGGGATGTTCTTCATGGGGGAGTTCGTCGAGGTGGTCTCGCTCGCAGCCATCGCCTCGGTACTGTTCTTGGGCGGCTGGGATGTGCCATTCCTCTACCGGGACGGGTTCGAATTCTCTGTGCCGTTCGTGGAGGCCAGCTACGCGGTGCCGCTGCAGCACTGGCTCGTCATCGTCATTCAAGTGCTGTTCTTCTTGCTGAAGATCATCGTGCTCATCTGGTTCCAGCTCATGATTCGTTGGTCGCTTCCGCGCTTCCGCTACGACCAGCTGATGTCGCTGTGTTGGAAGGGGCTCCTGCCGGTCTCGTTGCTCAACATCGGGATCATGGGGGCGTTCATGCTGTCGGGCTGGGCCGACGGCTGGGTTGCTTTCTTCGAGAAGCTTTTCTGAGGTCCGCATGGCAGTCGAAGTCAAAGTCATCAAGAAACCCGGCCGCACCGTCGCCGAGCAGGTGTACCTCCCCGAGATCGCCAAAGGCATCAGCTTCGCCGCAGGTCGCTTCTTCAAGAACACCTTCGGGCCGAAGGCCAAGAAGGAAATCGCCACGGTCAAGTACCCGGAGGAGAAGGTGGAGTACCCGGAGCGCTTCCGAGGCATCCATCGGCTCACCCAGCGCGTTGACGGCTCGCCACGTTGTGTCGCGTGCCTCTGTTGCAGCACCGCGTGCCCGGCACAGTGCATCCACATCGAGCCTGAAGAGTATGAGCCGGACGACCCGCGCTACGGGTACGAGCGCTACCCGTCGGTTTTCGTGATCGACGAGCTCCGTTGCATCTTCTGCGGCTACTGCGTCGAGGCCTGCCCGTGTGACGCGATTCGCATGGACACCGGGATGCACATGCCGCCGTCGACCCGACGCGAGCACTTCCTCTACGACAAAGAGACCCTGCTCTCGATACCAGGGCAGGATGGCACCTACCTGACCGCCAATCCACGTCACGAACCGGGCGACCCGACACATCCGGGCGTGGACCGGGAGCGCGGGCATTAGGCGTGGCCGAGGCGCGCGCGGCTAGCCGGACGGCGATCATGGTTGCCGCCTACCGCGGCCGCGCTTCTGCTGCGCCCAACGCGATCTGTGACGACCCGTGGGCTCTGCGCTTAGCGGGCCCGGAGGGGGAGGAGCTCTCCCGTCGATGGGACGAGCACTCGCCGTCGATGGAGCTCTGGATGGGGCTTCGGACCCGCTACATCGACGATTGCGTCCGGCGGTCCCTGCACCGAGGCGTTCGGCAGGTCGTGATCCTAGGCGCGGGCCTCGACACGCGGGCGGCCCGGCTGCGGCAGAAGGGGGTGCGCTTCTTCGAGGTCGATCATCCGTCCAGCCAAGCAGACAAACGTGAGAGGCTTTCGAAGTTCGAGTCGTATCCCATCGAAGCTGTGACGTTCGTGCCGTGCGACTTCGAGAAAGACGATTTCGTCGTCCAACTCGATGAGGCCGGCATGGACCGCAGCGCCCCCGCGTGCTTCGTGTGGGAAGGGGTGATCTACTACCTTCACGAGGAGGCGGCGCGCGCGACGTTGACACGGCTCGCCACCGACTTCGCGCCGCGATCGTTGCTGGTGTTCGACTACCTCAACACCAAGATGGCGAAGTCGAGCCCGCGTCTGCGGCCCGAGGACCGGGCGATGAAGGGCATCGTCGAGGAGCTCGGCGAGCCGATGCATTTCGGCATCGATGATCCGACACCGCTGATGGCGGAGTGCGGGTACCGGTTCCTGAGAACGGTGTCCTTCGACGAGCTCGCCCTGGAGTACACCGGCACCTACGCGCGCGAGCGCTTTTTCCGCTTCCAGTCGATCGGGCTCGGGAGCGCAAGCGGGGAGCTCTCGCTTTGGTAGAGACGCGACAAATCGAGGGCCGCACCGTGACCTTCAGGCACGACGCTGGCGAAGGGCCCGCTCTAGTCTGCGTCCACGGCTCCGCGGAGAACCACCTCTTGTACGACGCCTTGCTCGACTCGTTGGCGGGTCGCGAGGCGTTTTCGATCAATCTCCCGGGACGCGCGGGGACCGATGGCCCGGCCCTGCGCACCGCGGGCGAGATGGCCGAATACCTCTCGGGCTTCATCGCGTCGGAGGTTGACGGAGATCACGTGGTCGCGGGGCACTCGCTCGGCGGCGCCGTGGCGCTCGAGTACGCGCTGGGCGCTCCGGCGGGTCTCCAAGGCCTCGTGCTATTGGCGACCGGCGCCCGTCTTCGCGTGCACCCGACGATTCTCCAGCTCTACGAGCAGCTGAAGGAGTCCGGCGTGGAGATCCCGGCGCTTCCCCCAGGACTTTTCGAGCAGGGCCCCGGCCCGGCTCTGATAGACAAGGCAACCAAGGACCGCGCGCTCACGCCGATCGAAACTGGGGGGGCGGACTGGCGCGCCGCGGATAGCTTCGACCGGATGCAGGACCTCGAGAAGATCCAAGTCCCGGCGCTGATCGTCGTAGGAACCAGCGACGCGCTGACCCCGGCGAAGTACGCCGAGCACATGGCGACTCACATCCCCGACAGCGAGCTCCACGTGATCGAAGGCGCGGGGCACATGCTGGTGATGGAGAGGGCGGGGGAGATCGCGGGTTGGATCCAAAGCTTCGTAGAACGGATTTCGTGAAGCCGCGGGCCCTGGGTCTGGGGTCTCGGGCCTCGGGTCATCGCCCCGGGCCAAGATGGCTGGCTCGCGGCCCGAGGCTTAGGCCAGGGGACTGCGACCCACGACCCGGGGTTCGAGACGCGCGCCGCACAACTTCTGACCTGGTCCGCCGATACCTACTGGCATGCAACCCTTCATGAGCGACATCGACACAGCCCTTCGCGAGCGCTTTGGGCTCACGGCGTTTCGGCCTTGGCAGCGCGAGGCGATCGAGGAGCTTCTCGACGGACGGCGAAAGGTCGTCGTCATTGCGCCGACCGGCGGAGGCAAGTCGCTGTGTTACCAGCTTCCGGCTTCGGTGCTCGAGGGCACCTCGATCGTCGTCTCTCCGCTGATCGCCCTGATGGAGGATCAGGTGCGCGCGCTGACCGAACGCGGGATCGAAGCAACGTACCTCGCGTCGACCCTCGATGCCGACGAGCTCGAAAAGCGCGAGCACGCGATTGCGGAAGGTCGCTATCGGCTCGTGTACGTCGCTCCCGAGCGCCTGGAGTCCGCGTGGTTGGTCGACCGGTTGGCCCGGCTGCGCCCGCCGCTCGTGGCCATCGACGAGGCGCACTGCATCTCCCAATGGGGGCATGATTTTCGTCCGTCCTATCTTCGCCTCGGCGAGGTCGTCGAACGGCTTCAACCCTCGCGCGTCATCGCATGCACCGCAACCGCCACCCCGATCGTACGGCGCGAGATCCAAGCGCGCCTGGGCCTCGATTCCGATCGCACGGCGGTGATCCTGCGGGGCTTCTCCAGGCCCAACCTTCATCTCGCCGTCGTCGAGAGCGATAGCTCGACCGAGCGGCGCAAGCTCATGTTGCGAGCGCTTCGAGACGCGCTCGGTGTACCCGCAGAGCCCAAAGGAGGTGCGATTGTCTATGCGGCCACCCGGCGCAACACCGAGAAAGTCGCCGAGGCGGTGGCGAGAGCGGGTTGGCGCGCGGAGCCTTATCACGCCGGGTTATCGGCCGCGGTGCGCGAAGACGTGAATCGCCGATTTGCCAACCGCACGCTCGACGTCGTCGTGGCCACGAATGCATTCGGCATGGGCATCGACCGTCCGGATCTGCGGACCGTCGTTCACGTGCAAGCCCCTGGCTCCGTCGAGGCGTATTACCAAGAGGTCGGCCGCGCGGGTCGCGATGGGCAGCCTGCACACGGACTGTTGCTGACGAGCTCGGGTGACCTGGGGCTGCGGCGGCGCCTCATCGGCTTCAGCGGCGACGGTGAGCTTGCACCCGAGCGCGCGCAACAACAGTGGAGACTCTTTCTCGACCTCATGCGATACGTCGAAGCGGGAAGCTGCCGGCACGACTTCATTCTTCGCTACTTTGGCGACGAACAAGAGACCCTTGGCGGTTGCGGACACTGCGACGTCTGCGAGCGCCTCGAGCAGGGCGGCGAAGAGGGCGCGCCTGTCGGCCTTTGTGACGACGAGGCTCTCCTGGTCCGAAAGGCGCTTTCGGGCGTAGCCCGCAATCAAGGCCGCTCGGGACTCACGGCGGTTGCCGAGATGCTCCACGGCGCCGAAAACGACCGGCTCCGCCGGCTCGGGCTCACCAACCTGACGACGCACGGTCTGCTTCGAGATCACCCAAAAGCGTGGGTCCTCGCTTTGCTGCGAAGGCTGATCACGGCGGGCTTGGTCGATATCACCACGGGCGAGTTCCCGATTCCGTTTCTGACGGCTTCGGGTGTGGCCGTCATGAAGGGTGACGAGCCGGTTCGCGTGCTCTTGCCGCCGGCCGAAAGAGCTCGATCCCGCGCGAAGAAGAAGGAGCGGCGTTTGGCTCGCGAGATCCCGGAAAACGTCGATCCGGCGCTGTTCGAGCGGCTTCGAGCGACGCGTTTAGACCTCGCCCGTCGCAAAGGCGTTCCCGCGTACCTCGTCTGCCACGATCGAACGCTGCTCGAGATCGCCGCGCTCAAGCCCTCGTCGCTCGAAGCGCTCGCGGAGGTGCACGGCATGGGGCCAGCTCGTATCGAGAGTTACGGGGAGCCGCTCTTGGAGACCGTGAACGCCCACGCGCCGTAGCCGACGACCTGACTGCGGCCGCCCGCGGTGTCTCCGGAGCTTCGCAGGTCCAAGGTCTCGACCGCGAGCGCGCGATCCTTGGCGGCTTGGAGCAGGCCTTGAACGCCGATTCGCCCGCAGGCGTCCTGGTATTCGATGCGCTCAGGCTCGAGCTGCTCGATCGCGTTCGCGGTTGCCACGTCCATGCCTCGAGCGGTTTCGTAGTCGTGGTAGTGGCTGAGGTCTGAGCTGATCACGATGACGGTCTCGTCCCCACCCCAGACCGCATCGAGAACCTGTCGGACTTGGGACGGCGTTGCGCGGCCCACGGCGATCGGGAGCAGAGAGAATGCCTCGATCACCTCCTGCAAGAACGGTAGCTGAACCTCCAGGGAATGTTCCCAGTGATGGGCATCGTCGAGGATGTGTACGAAGGGCAGCTCGAGCACGTGTCGGCGCGCGGTTTCGTCGATGGGGACGGGTCCGAGAGGCGTCTCGAAGGCCGTGCTGCTCGGCACCGCCAGACCCCCGAAGGGTACGTGATGACTCGGTCCGAGCAGCACGACGCGATGGATCACGTCGCTCCCGGGCTCGAGGGTGACGAACGCGCGTGCGGCGACCGAGCCCGAGTACATGAAACCCGCGTGGGGCGCGATCAACGCTTTGGGCCACGATGAGCCGGACGAAGAAGACTTCCGTGCGTCGCCGAGGTGCTCGCGGACCACGCTTTGGAGCGCGTTGGCGTTCCCCGGATAAAATGAACCTGCCACCGCTGGGGGTCGAACTGTCGCCACACAACCACCCTGATCATGTTCGGATTCTTGTCAACGAGTGGCCTTGTCACGGCCAGCGAAAATGCGCATCGTGGCCTATGTGGAGAAGCTCGTGTCGACGGTGCAGACCGAATACTGGAGCCGCCTCGAGGACGGGCGGGTGGTCTGTGAGCTCTGTCCGCGTGCCTGCAAGCTCAGGGAAGGGCAGCGGGGCTTGTGCTTCATCCGGGCACGCGAGAACGACAGCATCGTGCTGACCAGCTACGGACGTTCGAGCGGATTTTGCGTCGACCCAATCGAGAAGAAGCCCTTGAACCACTTCCTTCCGGGGACCCCGGTCTTTTCGTTCGGGACGGCTGGCTGCAATCTCACCTGCAAGTTCTGTCAGAACTGGGATATCTCGAAGTCTCGCGAGATGGAAACCTTGGCCGATGACGCGGGGCCGGAGGACATCGCCGATGCCGCAGAGCGGCTCGGCTGCCGCAGTGTCGCCTTTACCTACAACGATCCAGTCATCTTTCTCGAGTACGCGCGCGACGTGGCGGCCGCCTGCCGGGAGCGCGGCCTGCGAACGGTGGCGGTCACGGCCGGTTACATCAATCCGCGACCCCGTGAGGAGTTCTTTTCCTTCCTGGACGCGGCGAACATCGACTTGAAAGCGTTCGACGACGAGTTCTATCAACGGGTCGCGGGAGGACGCCTCGGGCCGGTGCTCGACACCCTGCGCTATCTCCGAAACGAAACCGACGTGTGGTTCGAGGTCACCAATCTGCTGATCCCTGACCACAACGATTCCGACGATGCCGTCGGTCGGATGAGTGATTGGATCGTGACTGAGCTCGGCCCCGACGTCCCACTTCACTTTTCCGCCTTTCATCCGAACTACAAAATGCGCGACGTGCCGCCCACGCCGCGCTCCACCCTGAGGCGCGCTCGTACCATCGCCAAGAACGCGGGCATTCATCACGTCTACTTGGGCAATGTCCACGATCGCGAAGGCGACACCACCTTCTGCGCCGGTTGCGGCGCGGTCCTCATCGAGCGCAACTGGTACGAGCTCCTGACCTGGAATCTGGACGAGGGGGCGTGCCCCGATTGCGGCACCCCGTGCGCGGGCGTGTTCGAGCGCAGGGCCGGCACCTGGGGTGCTCGGCGCTTGGCGGTCAAGCTCGGGCGGGACGGGATCGCGCTTTCCTGAGGTTACGCGGCCGAGACGCGCCCCTGCACGGGAGTCATCGTCTTGCCGACGAAATCGAGCACCGCACGAATCCGCGCGCTGTCGCGGAGGTCTTTGTGAACGGCTTGCCAGATCTGTCGCGGCTCCGGGGCGCCCTCCACGGGAACCCGCTTGAGATGCCGGTCGTGGTCCGCGACCAGGCACGGAAGCAACGCGATTCCGGTTCCCGCAACCGTCGCAGAATAGATCGCCGACACGCTGTCGGAACGAAGCGCGAGGTGGGCGCCGTCCATGCGCGCTTCGAGCCAATCGTTTTCGCGCCGGAAGGGACGCGTGTTGGCGAAGAGAATCAGCTGGTGTCCCGCGAGCGACTCCTTGGGGAGCCCGAACCGGTCGATGTAGTCCAGTGAGGCATAGAGCCCGAGGTGAATGAAAGAGAGGCGCTTGATGATCAGGTCCTCCTGGGTGGGTCGTGCGAGACGCAACGCGATGTCGGCTTCTCGCCGCGCGAGGTTCACGTCCAGGTTCGTGCACTGGAGCTCGAGTTGAATTTCGGGGTAGCGCTCGCGAAACCTGCGCAGATGTGGCGCGATGAATCGTGTCGTGAGCATCTCGGTTGCGGTGAGCCGTACGACGCCTTCGAGCTTCTGGTCTTCGCCGGCCACGTCACGCTCGACTCCTAGGGCTTCGCGCTCGATGCGCTCAGCGCGTGGCAGCAGGCGGTGCCCGGCTTCGGTGAGCACGTAGCCGGTCGGTGTCCGATCGAATAGGCGTGCGCCGAGCCCCTCCTCGAGCTTGACGAGTCGCCGTCCGATGGTGGTGGGGTCCAGCTTAAGTGCAGCTCCCGCTGCAGCCAGCGTCCCCTGCCGGTGCAGGGTCAGGAAATACCGAACATCGTCCCAGTTGAACATGGGCTGCACCATCGCAGGCCTACACGGGAGGCGCAACTGCAAAATTGCGTTTCCAAGCTGCGCCTACCAGCGCTCACGAAGCGCTAAGCCTTTCATATCACAGCTGAAAGGAGTCAATCATGCATACCGTCAGCCAAATAGACCCCGATCTCTACACGACGGCCCTCCGCAAGCAGGCCGAGCTCTGGGACCGAATCATCGCGGTGCTCTCCGGAGAGTGGGAACGCGGCTTCAGCCGTAGCTGGACCGTGAGGCCCCGAGTCACACTCGAGGAGGTCATGGAGGACCTGGAATACGGTCGCGAATAACAACTAAGACAGAATAATCTGTTAGCATAGGAATTCGGGCGGGGTGATCCGATGACTCGACCTATGCGACTTTGGCTCGCGGCTTGTGCCGCGATTTGGATGACGGCTGCGGGGTGCGGCGGGGGCAATACGCCAAACGGCGATATGGCTCCGAAGATCACCTCGACACCACCGAGCTCCGCAACGGTGGGTGTCCCGTTCAACTACACCGTGGTCGTCGAGGGAATGACGCCGATCGGATTTGAGGTCGTCACCGGCCCAGCCGGCTTAAAGATCCATCCCATGTCCGGCGTCGTGACCTGGACACCGAGCGAGGTAGGGACCGAGTCGATCGAAATCCGCGCGACCAATCTAGCGGGCAGCGAGACCCAATCGTTCGGCGTCGACGTCGAAGGGATGACCGGACCGGTCTTCACGACGGACCCCCCGGGCGATGCAACCGTCGCGGCGCCGTACGCCTATGACCCGATGGTGGTCGCGGAAGGTTCCGTGTCGTGGAGCGCGCCGGTCGCTCCTTCGGGGTTGACGATCGATCCCATGACCGGCGCCGTGCGTTGGACGCCGACACCCGATCAAGAGGGCAGTCAAGACGTAACCATCCGCGCCACCGAAGACGAGAGCGGTCGTTCGACCGACCAGGAGTTCATCGTCATGGTGGTCGACACCGGCGGGCCCGCGGTGATCACCTCGACGCCTCCGGATCGCGTCTATGCCGGCGAGGTATGGAGCTACGCCGCGACGGCTTCGGGCGCCGCGACGATCCTTTGGACTGTCGAGACCCCATCGAGTGGAACTCCCGCATCGGGCGTCGCGATTGTGACCGATCCTCCCGAAGGCTCCGGTGTCACGGTCGAGTGGGACACCGGCTCCGTGGCGCCAGACGACTACCGCATCGCCCTCCAAGTCGACAACGGGCTCGGCGATCCGAACACCCAGGAGTTCACGGTGACCGTGGATCCGCGTCCGCCGGTTCCGGAGATCGACCTGGTGACGGTGCCGCCGCCGGTGACCATGTTCGTCGGAACGACGTACGACTACCGAGTGCGCCTCACCTCCGGCACGCAGAGCACCGGCGTTGTGTTCAGCCTCGTCGGAGCCACCGTGCCCCCGGATCTCGCGATCACGATCGATCCGGATACGGGGGACGTGAGCTTCACTGCGGCGGACAGCAACGGGGAAACACAATACAGCTATACGGTGCGCGCGGAGAACGTGCTCGGTGAAGGCGACGAGGAGACCATCGTAGTAGACGCCGTCTATCCACCTGCCACCCCGATGTTGACCGTCACGCCCGACACCTCGTTCACGCTCGAGGTCGGGCAGAGCTTTCCCGGTGCGTCCGCGCAGGCGACCGGCAACCCGACACCGACGCTGACGACTTCCGGAACACTTCCAGACTACCTCGAGTTCGATCCATCGACGGGGCTGCTGTCGGCGTCGTCCACCAAGCCGGCGCCCGTAGAGGCCGATCTCGGTGTGCACTCGTTCGACATCGTAGCGACCAACACCGAGGGCGTGGACAGCGCGACGATCGACATCACAGTGATCGCCGCGGCACCGAGCGTGGAGTCGATCACCCCGGCGGCTGGACGCAGGCAATCAGACGTTCCAGTCGTGGTGCGCGGGGCAGGCTTCGTCGGTGCCGCGTCACCCGTGGTTCGGCTCGAGAGCGGTGGCTATAGCGAGACGCTCGCGACGACGTTCATCG
>CP070650.1:2451379-2456251 GCA_020354595.1 Myxococcales bacterium | reverse complement strand
TGCTCTTGAAAGATCGGCACGCCCAACGTTTTTTCCAACGCCTGGCGAATTTCTTCGGTGGGATAAGTGACCGCTTCATCGCCGGCGCGCCGGCGCAAATAGGGATGCACCATTTGCCCCTGAATGGGTCCGGGGCGTACGATCGCGACTTCGATTACCAAGTCGTAGAACGTGCGTGGTCGGAGACGAGGCAACATGGCCATCTGCGCGCGGCTCTCGATCTGGAACACGCCGACGGTGTCGCCTTTGGACACCATGTCGTACGTGGCTTCGTCCCCGGCGGGAACGGTTGCAATCTCGAATGGCAACCCCTTGTGCTGCTCGAGCAGATCGAATGCATGGTGGATGCAGGTGAGCGCGCCGAGGCCCAAGAGGTCGACCTTGAACAAGGCGAGGTTGTCGACGTCGTACTTGTCCCACTGGATGACGGTGCGCGCTTTCATGGTCGCCGGCTCGATGGGGACGATCTCGTCGACCGGGCGGTGGCCGAGCAGAAAGCCACCAGGGTGAATCGATAAATGTCGAGGAAAGTCGAGCACTTGTGAGCACAGCGACCAAAGTTGATGCGTGGCGGGTGAGTCTTTTTGCAGGCCTGCCTCCTGGAGCAGCTCGGGGTTCAGTACGTCGTCGCGATGCCGAAGGAGACGTGTCGCGGTTTCCAGGTCGGTTCTGGACAAGCCGAGCACTTTGCCGACGTCCCGCACTGCCGAACGAATGCGATACCGAATGATGTTGGCGACCATCGCTGCACGATGGCGGCCGTACTTTCCATAGACGTGTTGAATCACCTCTTCACGGCGGTCGTGCTCGATGTCGAGATCGATGTCGGGCGGTTCGGCGCGTTCAACGCTCAAGAAGCGTTCGAACAAGAGGTCCATGCGCACGGGATCGATCGCGGTAATACCGAGGCAAAAGCATACCGCGCTGTTTGCAGCGCTCCCTCGACCTTGACACAAAATGTTGCTCTGGCGGCAGTACTGGACGATCTCGTACATCGTCAGGAAGTAGCCGCCATAGTCGAGCTTCTGGATGATCTCGAGCTCACGTTCGATCTGCGTTCGAACGTCGCTGGGAATCTTGCCATGGTAGCGCGTGCGTGCGCCTCGAAACGTCAGCTCGCGCAACCAGCTCTGCTCGGTTATGCCTGACGGAAGATGCTCTTCCGGATAACGATAGCGGATGTCATCGAGGCTGAACGTGCATTGATCGGCGATGTCGATCGTGCGCCGAAGGCATGCAGGGTCGTCCCCAAAGAGGTGAGCGATTTCATCGAACGACTTGAGATCGTGCTCGGCGTTCGCGCGGATGGCATGACCGGCGTCGGAAAGCACTTTTCCCTTGCGAATACAGGCCAAAACGTCTTGTAGAGGGCGCCGTGCTTTGTCGTGATAGAGGACCTCGTTGGCGCCCACGACGCGGACACCGAGCTCGTCGGCGGCCCTACGCAAGTGTGCCTCTGCGGGCCTTTCGTAGTCGCTGAGGTGGCGAACGCACAATGCGAAGAGCGACCCTGGTCCGTGAGCAGCATGCAATGTCCGCAAGGGCTCGGGCGTTCGGCAAAGGAACAAGACATCTTCGACATCTCGAAGGTCATCGATTTCGACGAGTGAAATGCCCTTTTCACATCGCGCATGACCGATTGACAATGCTCTGCACATGTTCGCGTAACCAAATCGAGTCTTGGCGAGCGCAATGACGTGGTGCTCAGCGCCCTCGATGTCGACGGTGAGCTGCGATCCCGTCACGATCCGAATGCCTAGCTCTTTGGCTCTCATGTGCGCGCGCACTAAACCGTACACACCGTCTCGATCGGTGATTGCAACGGCTGGCAACCCGAACGCGTGCGCGCGGTCAACGAGCTCTTCGGGAAACGATGCGCCTTCCAAAAAGCTGTGGTTGCTCTTGACCCACAACGGAACGTAGGCGCTCATTCAATCGAGCACTCCATGCAAAAACCAACGCTTCCGGGGGCGGTCGTAGAAGAGCCACAGCAGATCGCCATGGTCGGTTTCGGCGTAGTAGTAATCGCGCTCGACCAAGCGCTTCCACCAGCCACCGCTGACTCGATACGGCCCGTACATGTGCTCGATCGAGTGATCTTCACGGAGGAATGGACCCGCCTCGGGCTCCTTGGGGAGGCGGGGCGGCAAGGGCTTGGGGCGGGCGTAAACCCTCCGAACCATTGGTGAAAGTTCGGGGAGCACCCCGCGTTCGCCGATGCGTGCGTGTTGGATGGGCTCCCAACGAAAAGAAGCTTCGGGGAGATGGGCTTCGCGCACCGTCGCTTTGGTCACCGATTGCTCGCCGTAAGCCGCGCGAATCCGATCGAGTGCTCGATGTGCCGCGTTCATGTCGCGGCGCGGTCGGTGACCGGGTAACGCAACCTGCTCGGCATGTGCACGCACCGTATTGGCGAGAAGCTCCACTTCTTCGACTGCGCCTTGCAAGCTCGTCTCACCGAGGCGGAGCCGAATGAGCTCGAGGATCAACATCGAGTCCAAGGTTGGTGCGGCCGGTTCGATGTGCTCACGATGAAACGGCGCACGCTCGAGATGAAGCGATAGCTCGAGCGATTGAACCGCTTCGCCGCGCGCTCTCACTTGGTGCAACAATGAATGCAAAGCGCCTTTGATCGCGAAGAGAAGACGATTTTGATCTTCATCGGGCGGGTCTACTTGAAACGAAATGCGTGATGGTTCGTCGAACGCGTGGGGTTGAATGGGAAGCTGAAGATCTTCGGCAAACAAATCGTGAAGCGCGCTTGCCTCGGAGCCGAAACGGCTGTGCAACTCGCCCGCAGGAACGACGAGAAAGTCACCGAGTGTTTCGATGCCCAACGCAGCCAAGCTTTCACAAAGCTCGCCTGGCAAACCGAATTCACGAAGAGGGGTTTGGTTGGATCGTTCGCGCTCTTGGTCGGCGCTTTGCGCGATGGTGACTCCGTCATGTGTCATGGCCACCGCCAGCGCTCGATGGCGGTGAAAGCCCACCGTCACCGAGCTCTGCCAATGCCGGCCGCGGAGGTAGCGATGAATGCAAGTAGCCCAGTTGCGATAGCCACCGTAGAGGCGACGTAAACCCTCGGGATCAATGTGAAAAGCGCCAACATGACTGAGCGCTTCGACTCGGGGAGAGAAGGTTTGAAGCGCCCGGCGGAGCTCCCGACTGACCTCCGAAACCTCTTCGGGAGATACGACGGCAGTGTGCAGGCTCGGGAGCAAATCGCGTGCGACGGTTTGACGCATCCCGATGCGAAGACGGCTCTTCTTTGCGAGCGCATTGAGATGCGTGATGCGACCATTCGGGCCTTCGTCGTCGACGATGGCGATGGGCGCCCCACGCCAATGCGGTCGGTCGTGCAACACGATTTGCAACGGAAGCCTCGGCAACAGAACGCAGCTCACTCGCCTCATGATGCGCCTCGCAAACCCGCGGGAGCGATCGAGTGACTCGAAGCAGGCTCGGCACGCAAGCCGACTTTGTCTTTGAGCACCGCCGTGTGAATTTCGAATTGATCGTCACGGAGAGATCCGCGCCGAGGCTCCACGCGCAAGCCTACCAACGGACCCGAAGAAGGATCTTCGTATGCGTTCGAGGTGAGCAAGACAATGCGACCGTCGTATTGGCGCAACAAGCCTTGAAGACGACCTTGCCAGTTGCTGGATGATCCGGACGGCAATGCATCGGTGAGATCGATGACAGTCAAACCGAACGCGCCCGAGCGAACCAGCCACTCGGTTGCACGCACCAACGCGAACGGACCTGCATGACGAGGCACGTGAATCGCAATGAACGAATCGAGATCGACCCCTGCCGCCTCGAGGTCGGGAGGAAACAATGCACCGTCTTTGGGCTGCACCCAGGCGACGAGATCACCACGCGCTTGCGCTTCGATCACACAGGACACCGCAGTCGTCGTTCGGGCACATGCGTGCCGCCCCGACACCTCGACCAACCGCGCTCGCGGCAAGAGCTCGGACAGCGGCAAGGCCTTGCTCCGCGCCCGTCGTTCTCCGATCTCGATGACAGTCCCAAACGCCATGGGACCACCCAGTATACTGAACAAAAGAGCAGTGACAAGAGGTGTGTGCCCCTCACGTCCAAGCGCATGAAATCAAAAGGAAATCATACCCCTTGATCGTAGAGGGCGAGGATGCCGGTGGCCATACCTTTGAGGAGGGTGGTCGCCATGGCGAAGTGGTCCTCGAGGATCTCGACAAGCACCTCGATGTCGATGCGGAAGGCGACCAAATCCTCGATCACCTCGGCTCGGTACCAGCGCCGTTCGTCTGCCATGGAGTCGATCGCGCCGACCGAATCACCGGGACCAAGCTGGAAATGTTGATCGGGATCGGTGGCCTTGCAGTCGATGACGCCTCGAAGTGGGAGGAGGAAGTACGTGCTCCGATCGCCGACGTTCCACAGGACTTCGCCTTTGGGGAGGTGTACCTCTTGAACGTCACGCGCCAGGTCTGCGATGGCATCGATCTCACTGTCGCCAAACGAGAAAGTCTTTCGAAGAAATGCCATTCGTTCGACGAGATCGAATGGCCGATCCGGAAACACGAACGGCTCGGCTACGGGTCCGAACCCTGCGCGCTCTCCGAGCTTCCGGCGCGCACTGAGCACTTCTCGGCTCGTTCCTCGAAGCACGCGCTTCAACAAGATGAAATGGTCTTCGAAGATCTCTTGGGAGTCTTCGACTTTGATCGCCAGTGTCTGCATGTCTTGCAATGCAATGCAGTCGTAGCCGAGCTCGTCGTCTGCCAGCGCGCTGATGCCTCCAACCACGTCGCGCGGGCCCAGACTGCGCACCGCTTTCCCATTGCGCACGATCTCGCACTCTCCGCGGACGATATACTGCACCTCGAC
>CP070650.1:2441270-2451279 GCA_020354595.1 Myxococcales bacterium | reverse complement strand
TGAACACTTCGATCGGCAACAACTACCTAGGTGAGCTCGCTTGGAGGCTCGACATCGGATACAACGTGCCGGTCTACGAGCGCGTTCGCGAACGCGGCCTTCGAGAGATCAACCTCTACACGCTGATCGGGTTGATCTCGCTGGCCGATCTTCGGGACCCTCGAACCGGCGTGCTCGGTTACAGCGGAGCTTCGCGTTACCCGGTGGACCTCACGTTCGACGTCGGGTTCCGTTTCGACACGCGCGTGGGCGTCTTTCAGGTCGGGTTTTCCACCCTTCTGGGGTTCATACAGCTGTGAGACATTGGCTTGCAGCGTTGATCCTACTCACGTGTGCGGTTGCGTACGCGCAATCGCACCTCCCCGCACGGGATATGCGAATCGTGTGGGACCGCGGCGCACCGAAGGTGTCGTTCTCCGCAAAGGACCTCGCAGACGAACGTGTGATGCGCGAGCTTTCGGGCGGTCTGCGAAAGCGGCTCATGATGAACGTCAGCTCCCACTTCAAGGGCAGCAACTACGAGCTCGCCCATCGCACCTTCGGATGCGACGTCACGCGCGATCTTTGGGAGGATGGTTATCTCGTCCGGATTGGTACTCGAAGCACGCGATATAGGACGCTCGAGTCCGTGCTCGATCATTGTCTTGCCGTGGAGGGGTTGTTCGTCGGCGAGCCCAAGAACTACGAGCACAACAAAGGAAGCGACATCTACTTCTTCGTGCGAGCGGAGTTCAATCCGATCTCGAAGAAGCAGTGTCGGGAGCTCATCCGTCCGACGTCGGGTTATGATCCGGTCGGACCGATCACGGTCAACATCGTCCGCAGGCGAATCTGCCAAGCAGAGCGCACTGTCGAGTTTCGCAGCCAGTTCTTGAAGGTGCCCGAATGAACCGCTTCGAACGCAAGATCTTGTTCGCGATCGGTTTGTCGGTGTTCCTCGCACTCGGCGGCAGCATCTTTTTGGCTCGGGGAGCGTTGCGCGAGGTGTACCGGGTGGGCGTCAACGAGCGCTTCGGGGCGGAGCTGGTTCACGGCGTCGAAGCGCGTCGCGGGCAGCTGATGGCGCTGCGATCGAGCACCGAGCAGGCTGCCGATGCGATTCAATGGGCCGTCGAAGCCGAGCTAGCTCGCAAGCGGGCTGCCGAGCGCCTTCCCGAGCTCCTGGAGGAGCTGTTGGCCCGGTATCCGTTCGTGACGGAGATTCGGGTCTCCGAGCTCGACGGGACGCTCGTGACGCGAGTCTCCCGTCCACCGACCGACGACAGCGAGCCCATGCGAGAAACGAGTCGCGATCGCGCCGCAACGGTGGCGGCTAGGACCGTTCGCATCGCGGTTCGGGTCGTAGTTCCTGAGGTCTACTTCGAGCGGCTTCAGCAGGCGGGCGAGGTAGCTGACGTGTACTCGCGACTGCAGCGGCAAAGCGCTTCGGTATCCGACGTGTACGTGTGGGTGTTCGGCGTTCTCGTCTTCCTCCTGATCGTCGTTGCGTTTCTCATCGGCGCCATCGTGTCCCGGCGCGTCACTCGACGCGTCACCGCGCTTGCCGAGGCATCCCGGAAGGTCGGTGCAGGCGACCTGACGGTAACGCTGCCGACGAGCGCGACCGACGAGATCACCGAGCTCACCCAGGCATTCAACGACATGGTTCGAGACTTGCGCGACTCGCGCACGCGCATCGAGTACCTGCAGCGAATCAGCGCTTGGCAGGATTTCGCACGACGACTCGCCCACGAGATCAAGAACCCGCTCACGCCAATTCAACTCGCGGCCCAGGAGCTCGATGAAACCTACGAAGGAGGCGACGACGGCTATCGGCAGAAGCTCGAAAACGCGCGTGGGATCATCGAAGAAGAGGTTGCGACGCTGCGGCGTCTCGTCGGTGAGTTCAGCGCGTTTGCCAAGCTTCCGCGGGCCGATCTAGCGCCCGCGGACCTCGGGGAGGTCGTTCACGCGATCGAGGCGTCGGTGCCGGCGATCCTCGAGGATGAAGGCGGCGGGACCCCCGCCCCGGTCGAAGTTCACACGACAACCGCAACGGAACCGATTCGAGTGCGTATGGACCCCATGATGCTCAAGCGCGCCGTCGACAATCTCGTCCGGAACGCGGTTCAGGCCGTCCACCCGGCGGTGCCCGCGGGACGGGGTCGTGTGTTCGTTCGTGCTTACAAGACGGGCGCTGCCGGTGTCATCGAAGTTCGGGACAACGGCCCAGGCATTGCGGAGGAGAGCTGGGAGCGCGCGTTCGATCCGTACTACACCACCAAGACGGAAGGCACGGGTCTCGGATTGGCGATCGTGAAGAAGGTCGTCCTCGAGCACGGCGGCGAGGTGCGCCTCGATCGAGGACCGGAAGGCGGGGCGAGGTTCACGCTCGAGCTTCCTTTGTTGGAGTCCGGATGACAGCGTCCGAAGAGAGGTCCCCCAACAGGTGGATTCACTGGTTCGTGACCGGGCTCGTGTTCATCGCCGTCTATGCCTGGATGACTCGAGGCACGGTGTCGCCTTTCATGGGTGAGCCTGCTCCGGCGCTCTCCCTCGCGGTCGCAGCCGGAGCGGAGCCCGACGGCCCCCGGCGGGTGACCCTGTCGCAGCTGGGGGACGAGGTGGTGGTGCTCGAGTTCTGGGCGAGCTGGTGCGGAGCGTGCAAGCGCACGACGCCGGTGCTGAACGATCTCAAACGCGAGTTCGACGGCCAAGGTGTGGTCTTCTATGCCGTGAACGTGGAGCCCATCGATCGGCAGCGGCTCCAGGCGGCCCATGCCGCTTTTGGCACCGAGTTCCCAACACTCCACGATCGGACCGGGGAGGTTCAAAAACGATACGCCATCAAGTCGCTCCCGACGGTGATCGTCGTGGATCGAGGGGGGGTGGTTCGATGGGCATCCACCGGCGTTCCGAGCAAAATGAGGCTTCGCGGAGCGATCTCGGAGGCGCTGAATTAGCCGGATTCGGTCATGGTTGACGCCCTTTGTCGGCGCTGTTAGGTTCGCCGGCCCCTGAGGGACCGGCGGTGCGGGTACGTCGGAGTTGGAGGCATTTCCTTGGTTCAAGCGCTTCAAGGTCCGAGCTTAGAGGAGCGGGTGACCACGCTACGCGAGTTGATCGACGCGGCTCCTGAGCAGTTCCTCACCGAGTATCAAGAGCGCTTCGATATCGCGTGGATCTATCACGATAGCGCGCTCGAAGGCGTCGTGTACTCCATGGACGAGCTGAGGTCGGCGATGCGGGACGAGATCGTGACCGACACATCCCTCATCCCAGTCTACGACGAGATTCGAAACCACATGGGCGCGATCGAGATGATTCGCGAGATGTCGAGTCGCCGGCGATTCACCGTGAGCCTCGAGGTGATCAAGAAGCTCTTTGCGCAGCTCGCGCCTGAAGAGCTCGAAGGCAAGGGGCCGCCCAAGTACCGCAAGGACATGCCGCTCCACCGGCTCTACTTTCACGAGATTTCGCAGCCGGACAAGATCAGCTACCGCATGCGTCAACTCGTTCAGTGGCTCTCCGATCCGGAGACCAAGAAGACGATGCATCCCGTTCGCATGGCGAGTAAGGCGCACTACCAGATGCTACACATCTATCCATTCCCGCGCCACAGCGGGAAGGTCGCGCGCCTCGTGATGAATCTGATCTTGATGCGCGCCGGGTATCCGCCCGTGGTGATCCACGCGACCGAGCGCCAACGTTACTACGAAGCGTTGCGCAACGGCGAGGACGCCACCGCCGCGCTGATCAATCAAGCGCTAGGCGCCGCGATCGAGACCGCCATCCAGTACTTCGAAGAAACGAGCTAGCGCCCGCCGACGAAGCTCGGCAACGCCGAGATCACCGCCACATACGACGCGCCGAAGCGCAACGTTTCCTCCGCGTTTTTCGGGGTGATTCCTCCGATGGCAACGACAGGTCGGGACACTCTTCGGCACACCTCTTCGAGGGTTCTGAGGCCGACGATCGGGTCCGGGTTTTCTTTGGTCTTGGTTTCGAAAACCGGGCCAAACGCGATGAGGTCGGCACCTTCCGCGTCCGCCCGCACTGCTTGCTGTAGATTGTGTGTCGAGATGCCGATCTGCATCTCTCCGACTACGCATCGGGCGTCGGCAATCGCGAGGTCGTCTTGCCCTAGATGCAAGCCGTCGGCGCCGACGATCTTCGCGATGTCGGCGCGGTCGTTGATGACCAAAGGCGTCTGCGTGTCGGCACAGAGCTCGCGAAGATCCGATGCGAGGGCCATGAATGCCCGGTCGTCGAGGTACTTGGCGCGAAGTTGAAGCATCGCGCATCCGGCCTTCACCGCGCGACGTGCGAGCGCACGAGGCTCGCCTGCGACCTCCGCGTCGATGATCGCGTACAGGCGTTCAATCGTCACCGGTCAAGCTTCCGTAGAGGTCGGGACGCCGGTCCCTGAAAAAGCCCCAGTTCGCGCGGTATCGGCGGAGTGCTTCTCGATCGAACGTTGCGACGGCAACGCCCTCGTCGGTGCGTCCGAGCTCGACGCGGAGGTCGCCTCGGTGGTCGCAGATGAAGGAGCTCCCGTAAAAGAGGAGCTCGCCCTCCGCCCCAATGCGATTGGCAGCGGCGACCGGCATGGCGTTCGCGACCGCGTGCCCGAGCATCACGCGTTGCCAAGGCGCCTGAGTGTCTTCTTCGGGAGCGTGTGGCTCGCTTCCGATGGCGGTCGGGTAGAGGA
This sequence comes from Myxococcales bacterium, assembly GCA_020354595.1. Taxonomy (GTDB): domain Bacteria; phylum Myxococcota_A; class Polyangia; order Polyangiales; family Houyiibacteriaceae; genus SG8-38. The sequence goes on along the minus strand of CP070650.1, from coordinate 2,446,589 downwards.
GCGCTTCGGCGCCGGCCAACGCCATGGCACGAGCGGCTTCGGGGAACCACTGGTCCCAACAGATGCCCACACCGATCACCCCTTTTTGGGTGCGCCAAGCTCGGAAGCCCGTGTCGCCCGGACGGAAGTAGAACTTCTCCTCGTACCCGGGTCCGTCCGGAATGTGGCTCTTGCGGTACACGCCGAGAAGGGCGCCGTTCGCATCGATCACCGCAACGCTGTTGAAGTAACTCTGGCCCGCACGTTCGAAGAACGAGACGGGCAAGACGATGCCGAGCTCCTGGGCGAGCGCCTGCATTCGGCCAACGGTGGCGTGCTCTTCGAGCGGCGCTGCGAGATCGAAGGCATGCTCGTCCTCCGCTTGCGGAAAGTAGCGCCCTTCGAAGAGCTCCGGCGTCAAGACGATCGTTGCGCCTGCGGAAGCAGCCTCTCGGACCAGGGCCTCGACGCGCGCGACGTTATCGGCGCGCTCGCCGTCGAGCGCACATTGAACGATGCCGATCGAGAGAGAAGTCGAGGTCATGAGGAGCCGGGTTGCGGTTGGGTGACGCAGTGAAACGCTCCGCCCCCACATAGCAGGTCGCCCGCCGACAAGCCGACCACCTGTCTTCCGGGGAAGGCCGCGCCAATCGTGTCGATCGCCTCGTCGTCTTGGTCGACGCCGTAGGTCGGTACGATCACCGCAGCGTTTGCGATGTAGAAGTTACAGTAGGTCGCCGGGAGTGGAGCGCCATCGGGTGCCGCCATCGCGGGGGGTGCGGGCAACGGAAGCACCTCGAAGCCGGCTTCGCGAAGCTCGCGCTCGACCTCGCGGAGCACGTCGGCGTCGGGGGACGCCTCGTCGCCTCGCATGCAAAGCACGGTGTTTTCCGAGACGAATCGAGCGATCATGTCGATGTGCCCGTCCGTGTGATCGTGGCGCAGGCCCCGCTCGAGCCATACGACACGTTCGACCTCCACCAGGTTGCTCAGCGTTCTTTCGAAGGCCTCGCGGGTCAGCCCGGGGTTGCGATTTTCGTGCAGCACGCAGGACGCCGTGGTCAAGATCGTGCCATTCCCGTTCGATTCGAGCGCGCCCCCTTCGAGGACGAGCGGGCAAAGCAACGGGCGCGCCCCGACGCGGCGGAGCAACCAATCCCCCACCTGGTCGTCGAATGGGATGTCGTACTTGCCACCCCAACCATTGAACCTGAACCGCAGTCCGGCCAGCACGCCTTCATCGTCCCAACCGAGCGACGGCCCCGTGTCGCGGAACCAACAGTCGCCGTACGCGGCACGAACGAGCTCGACGTTCGACGTATGCCCTAGGAGCGTGCGGGCTCGTCGCTCGACCTCCGCGTTTCGTACGAGGAGCCGGACTGCCTCGTCCCCTGGTCCAGCGATCGCTCTGGACACTGCGGCGATCGATTCTTGAGCGGCGCAAAGATTGAGCGGCCACTCTTCACCCAAGTAGGGAAACGCTAGCCAACAAGCCTCGTGGTGCTCCCACTCTCCGGGAATTCGCGGGCGCCCTTTCACCGATCGAGCCTACCACGGGAGCACCGGAGCCTCACCGTAGCGCGCGATCAGCGCCTCGACGTGATCGAGCACTGCCTGCCGGCGTTGGCGAAGGCCGTCGAGCTGCTTGTCGTTGAGCACCGGAGCAAGAGGATCGCTGCGCATCCTCTCCGCCAGCGCCCCGACGTCGAGCGCCCGCACCGCCTCGATGGTAGCGCGGCGGAATCGCTGAAGGGCTTTGAGCCGTGCTTCCATCAGGCCCAATCGCTGTTCGCCGAGCCAGAAGCCTGCGCCGTTGTCGAGGTAAATCAGGGGCCCACCCAGGCCGCGAGTCCGCACGTTGGTGAAATCGCCGCCCCAGCGGTCGACGTTTTGCGTGAGGTAGTCGAAGAGGATCAGGTCGGACAGCTCGGCGGGCCGCTCCGCCGTGTCCGGGTTCTTTGCGAGCGGTCGGCTGGGATCGGTCGCCTCGCGGACGCCCGGCCGTCGATTGAGGTCGGCGCGGTAGTCGACCGGGCGTTGGTACGGAGTGATCGGGAGTGTCTTTTGGATCCTGATCCAACGCTCCCACTTCCGGCCCATTCGAAGGCGTTTGAGCGGCTCGGGGATCCACCAGATGAACGCGCCCTTGATGGTTCCATCGGGCGCGATCCCGAGCTCGTCGACGCGATCGTCGGTTCCCGCCGCTTTCGCTAGAATGCTCCAGTCGAGCTTGCGGCCCGTCGTCGGGGGCACGCGGCCAAGCCTGAGCTCGCGATCCAGGTAGTACGCCGCGACCTCGGAGTACCAATGGGCCGCGGAAAAGGTTTGCTTGGGCTTGAAGTAGCCCCTCGTGCCGTCGGCGAGTGTGATCTGAAACCCGAGGCTCCGACCCCCTTTGCCTTTCTTCACATCGGTGATTTCCGCGTTCCGGAGCGCTGCAATTCGAGGCGCGTCAGGCTCGCCGAGGAAGCTCGGTGGAGCGTCTTGAGTCGCGCCAACGAGCGGTGCGAGCAGGGCGGCGACCAACACGAAGGATACGATTCGCGGCACCCGCGCGAGCCTACCCGGCGACGCCAACGAGGTCGATTTCGGTGCCAATGCTCGCCGAACGCGCGGCTTCGTAGATCGCCCGAGCCAGAGCGACGTCCTGGATGGCAAGGCCCGTCGAATCGAAAACGGTCGTCGTTTCGGCCCCGGGCCTTGGCAGGATGCCCGCGACCACTTCCCCCAATGTGCCGGCGATGTCGCCAACGTCGAAGTCCCCACTAGCGAGCGGAACGTTGATCTCGCCGCTGCCGGTCGCCTGGTGGATGTCGTCGATGTAGATCGCAGCGCTCTTCAAGACTTCGATCTCGAGCTCTCGTTTGCCGGGGGCGTCGGCCCCCATGGCGTTGATGTGAGCGCCCGGCATGACCCAATCGGCGTTCACGAAGGGGGTCCGCGAGGGCGTCGCCGTGCATACGATGTCCGCGCCCGCTGCTTCTTCTAAGCTCACCGCGCGCCCCCCGATCCGTTCGGCAAACCGCTCCGCGTTCTGTGGATTGCGATCGTGGACCAGGCTCTCGAAACTTTCGAAGACGATGCGATGCGCTTCGTGGAGCGCAGGCGCCTGCACGCCGCAACCGATGAAGCCGATGGTTCGCGGGGAACCCGCAGCCAGGTACTTGGATGCGACTCCGCCCGCAGCGCCGGTGCGCAATGCGGTAAGAGACGTGCCGTCCATCACCGCCAATGGGAACGCGTTTTGCGGGTCGTTGAGCACGTACACCCCCATGACGGTCGGCAGGCCGTAGCGCTTGCGATTGTAGGTGTGGACGTTGACCCACTTGATTCCCGCCGAGCTCCCGAGGCGCGCGGGCATCGCGCGAAAATCACCGTCGTGATCCTCGACGGGGAGGTAGACCTTCGGGGGCATCGACGCCTCGCCACGTCCGAAGGCTGCAAACGCCGATTCGACCGCTTTTACCGCGACGGCCATCGTCGCGATTCGCTCGACTTCAGAGCGCGTCAAAACCAGTGTCTTCATCCGCCGGCCCTCCCCGGAAACCTCTTGTTTGGCACCGAGCCCCTTAAGTATAGTCCGCCCGACTCGCCTCACGGCAATTAGGAGGAAGCGATGTCCCCATCAGCACTTGCACTCGTTGGATACGCGGCGTGGAGCCTGCTCTTGGCCATATCGGTCGTGACCTATCGGACGGGGCTCGTGCTGATGAAGCAGCACACCGCGAACGGGTTCGATCCGGACGGCGCCGACGTTTCGGAATTCTCAGGGAGACTCTGTCGGGCCCACGCCAACACGTATGAGAACCTTCCGATCTTCGGTGCCCTGATCTTGGTGGCGATGGTCACTCAGAATGTGGCGATCACCGACCCCCTTGCCCGGTGGGTTTTGGTGGCCCGCGTCGCTCAGTCGACCGTGCACCTGATCTCGACCAGCGAGATGGCGGTGTCGATTCGCGCGACGATCTATGCGGTGCAGCTCGGCATCATGGCCTACTGGGTCGTGCAGCTCGGCCTCCTCGGCTTTCAGTGAAAATCGCGGGAGCGATGGGTTTGCTCGGCGAGGGTGATATCCGGTGCCCACAGTGATTTGGCGATCAGGTGAATGACGCCGTCGGCCTTTTGAATCTCGCCAGTGACGCCGAGAAGCGCCGCGGTTTTCGCAAGCGCCGCGTGTTGGTCGAAGACGCGTTTCCAGACGACGACGTTGACGAAGCCGGTTTCGTCCTCGAGCGTGAAAAACGTGACGCCCGATGCGGTGCCGGGGCGCTGACGGCAGATCACCATGCCAACGTAGCGAAGCTCATCGCCGTGCTTACAACCACGAACCGCGGTGGCGTCCGGAATGCCTCGTGAACGAAGTGCGTGACGCAAACCGCGCATCGGATGACCGCGCGTGCTGTGATGGCTCGAGCGGTAATCCCAAATCACTTCGTCGTCGCTTGCGAGCGAGCTGAACGAGATCTGACTCGATGCGGGCTGCAGTGGTAGCGAGTCCCGCGTGAAGCGGGACAAGCTCCGAACCTGCCAAATCGCGTCGCGTCGATTGAGGCCGAAGCATTCGAATGCGCCCGCTTCGGCGAGCGCATGAAGCGCCTTTTTGTTGAGCCGTGTCTCTCGGACGAACGTCGCGAGATTGGGGCATGGACGCTCGACGGATTCGATGCGTTCGCGTTCGACGGTACCTAGACCTTTCACATATCGGAGCCCCATGCGGACCCCGTAAAGACGCTTCGCGTCCACGGGGATTCGCCCCTTCAAGCTTTCGAGCGTGCAATCCCAACTGCTTTTGTTGATGTCGATGGGGAGGACCTCGACGCCGTGTCGTTTGGCGTCTTCGACCAGCGTGGCCGGGGTGTAAAAGCCCATGGGTTGGGCATTCAAAATCGCGCATGTGAAGGCCTCGTGGTGATGGCAACGGAGCCACGCCGTCACGTAGGCGAGCAGGGCAAACGAGGCTGCATGGCTCTCGGGAAACCCGTACTCGCCGAACCCTCGGATCTGCGAGAACACGCGCTCTGCGAATTCCTCGGGAATGCCTTCCGTGATCATTCGTGGAACCATTCGTGCCCGGTGCTTTTCGATGCGGCCCGACCGTCGCCACGCGGCCATGTCGCGACGAAGCTGGTCGGCCTCTCCCGGTGTGTACCCGGCTGCCTCGACGGCGAGCTTCATCACCTGCTCTTGGAAGATCGGAACGCCGAGCGTCTTGCTCAGGATGCGTTCGAGCTTCGGATGCGGGTAGACGATCTCTTCCTCTCCTTTTCGGCGACGTAGATAAGGGTGCACCATGTCGCCTTGAATCGGGCCTGGGCGTACGATCGCGACTTCGATTACCAA
>CP070650.1:2426854-2441170 GCA_020354595.1 Myxococcales bacterium | reverse complement strand
ATCCCTTCGTCGAGCACGGGTTCCTCTCGCTGCTCGAAGAAAGCGGCTCGGTGGGCCGGGGCTCCGGATGGGAGCCAGCCCACGTCACCGCTTGGCGGGGCAAGCGCTTGGTTGGCGCTCTCCCCCTCTACCTGAAGACGCACAGCTACGGCGAGTACATCTTCGATTGGGGCTGGGCAGACGCCGCGTCGCGGTTGGGGATCGGGTACTATCCGAAGCTCGTCGCCATGGTTCCAGTCACGCCCGTCACGGGGCGGCGCTTTCTCTTTGCGCCCGACGAAGATCCGGCTCGATTGGCGTCGCGGTTGATCGACGGCTGCTTCGAGGTCGCGGATGCCGCGAAATGCTCTTCGATTCACCTCCTCTTTCTAAGCCCCGAGGAGCAGCAATGGGTGGCCGCAGACGGCCGGCTGATGAAACGGGTGTCCTTCCAGTTTCATTGGCGGAACGCCAACTACGACACGTTCGACGATTTCGTTGGTGAGTTCAGGTCGTCGATGCGGAAGAAGCTCCGCAAAGAGCGCCGTGTGGCGAGCGACGCGGCGCTGCGCATCGACAGGCTGCAAGGCGACGAGCTCCGCGCAGCGGATTGGCGTGCGCTCGAGCGCCTGTATCGGGCGACCTGTGGGCGAAAAGGCTCGTACCCCTATCTCAGCCAGGAGTTCTTCGAGCTCGCGCCAACGTCCCTCGACGGCTCCCCGCTAGTCTTTGCAGCCCGTTACGACGGGCGTATCGTCGCCGCGTCCCTCAACTTCGCCAAAGGCGGGCACCTCTACGGCCGCTATTGGGGAGCGACCCAGCGCCACGACATGCTGCACTTCGAGCTCTGCTACTATCGCCTCATCGAGCACGCCATCGACAACGGCATGCGGCGCTTTGAAGCCGGTGCTCAAGGTACCCACAAGTTGAGACGCGGCCTGATGCCGGTGCCCATCTACAGCGGGCATTGGATTCGTCATCCGGTGCTCGCGCAAGCAGTCGCCGATTTTCTCCCGCGCGAGGCCGCTTCCGTCGAGGAGCAGATCCGAGAGCTCAGCCATCACGGGCCTTTCCGTCGCCGCACCGACGGTGAGCCAGACTCGCAACGAGCTTCGCGATGACCAAACTGTTCGTCTACTTCGCGCTGGCGCTCGGTGTGTCGTTCGTCTGCTCGATACTGGAGGCTGCGCTCCTCAGCGTCACGCCTTCACACATCGCCAAGCTCGAGCAGGATCGGCCAAAGGTCGGATCGCGCTTGCGCGCGCTCAAGTCCCACATCGATCGGCCGCTCGCGGCGATTCTCAGTCTGAACACCATCGCCAACACCGCGGGCGCCGCTGGCGTCGGCGCCGAAGCGCAACGACTCTGGGGCTCCGAAGCGTTGGCCATCGCGTCGGCGATTCTCACGTTTGGGATTCTGGTGGTCTCGGAGATTCTGCCAAAGACCCTCGGCGCCATGTACTGGCGCAGGCTGACCGGCCTCATGGCTACGGTTCTGCCAGCAATGATCCTGATCTTACTGCCGCTCGTCTGGTTGTCCCAGGCGATCACACGCTCCCTGAAACGGCGGAGAGCCGCCGAAACCCTGTCGAGAGAAGAGTTCGCCGCTCTCGCGCGCGTGGGTGAAGAGCAAGGCGTCTTCGACGAATCGGAGATGAGAATCCTGCGCAACCTGTTCCATTTTGGCTCGCTTCGGACGCGGGACATCATGACGCCGCGCACCGTCATGTTTTCTCTCGAAGAAAACATGACCGTTCGGGATGCGGTCGCCGAGCGCGGCTCCATGATCTTCTCCAGAATCCCGATTTGGAACGAGAGCCCCGATCAGGTGACCGGCTACATCCTCAAAGACCAGCTGCTGCTGCGCGCCGCCCGCGACGAGCTCGACGCCCCTCTGCGCTCCTTCGCGCGCGAAGCCCTCATGGTGCCGGACACGATCCCGTTGCCTTCGTTGTTCGAGAAGCTTCTCGACAACCGTGAGCACATCGCCGTCGTGGTCGACGAGTATGGCGGAATCGACGGCGTCGTCACCATGGAGGACGTCCTAGAGACACTGATCGGCCTCGAGATCGTCGACGAGATGGACTCCGTTCAGGACATGCGGGCGATGGCGCGTGCCAAGTGGGAAGCACGCGCCAAGCGGGCCGCAAGCGAGCTTCCGGAGCCGCCGAAAACCCCACCGGCCGGTGGTTCATGACCGCGTCGCTCACCGGCGGCGGATTGCCCGACTCGAGCGTCGATCGATGGTTCTACGCGCTCAAACCGGCAAGCTGGCCCAAGCTGGTCGTTCCGGCGCTCTTCGGCCAGCTGCTCGGAGCGAGCGCGACTGGCCAGTTGAGCCTCGCCGCCCTCGGCTGGGGCTTCGGGTTCACTGTTTTCGGCCTCGCCTTCATCGTGTTGCTAAACGACTGGGGCGATCGCGAGGTCGACGCGCTCAAGCGCAGGATGTTTCCCGACGGTTGCTCGCCGAAGACGATTCCAGATGGGATCCTTCGCTCGCGCTCGGTCGGCGTCGCTGGCGTGGCGTGTGGTGTGGTGACGGCGTTGTTGGCGGGCGGTGCAGAGGTGGCACTTGGACGGAGCATGGCCTTCGAGACGGGCGTGTTATGCATGCTGGTCTTCGTCGCCTACACTCTGCCGCCGGTGCGCTTGAACTACCGCGGGGGCGGCGAGCTTCTGGAGATGTTCGGAGTCGGCGTCGCGCTCCCGCTCTACAACTTCTACCTACAGGCCGGCAGCATCGGGCCCGTGGCCCTTCCTTGGGTGGCGGGGTTCGCCGTGTTGAGCCTCGCAAGTGGCGTTGCCAGTGGGCTCTCGGACGAACAGAGCGACCGTGCAGGCGGGAAACGCACCTTCGCCTCCACGTTTGGCAATGCCGCGGCGCGACGGCTGACCGAAGCATCCGTATTGGCGGGGTGCGGGATCTGGGTGGCAGCCGCGGTCGTGCGACCCGATTGGACCCCCGTCTGGGCGGCGCTGCCCGCAATTGCGATCGTTCTTTGGAACTTCGCGGCGATGCGGAGAGTGAGCGCGGAAGCCGTCACGAACGCGTTCGGCGCCCAAAGCGCCTACAAACACTTCCTTCACCGAGCGATCTGGCATAGTACGACAGTGGCCGCCGTTTTGTTGTGGCTACATTCGAGTTTGGCATGACCGCTCACGCCCTAGATCAAACCATCACGCCGCTCGCCGAGATCGACGCCCGCATCGCCGACACCGCACACGGTCCGTTGACACTCGACTCGAGCCGCCACGAGGCGACCCCGCTGAGCGAGCTCGTGGCGTCCCTGGCCGGTCCCGAGCAGCTGCCGCAGTTGGCCGCTGCGGCGTCCGCGGTCGCCGAAGCCCAGCTCATGAGCTTTCCCGAAAACCTCTTGTGGGATTTCGATTTCTACCTCGCCTCGATTCATACGCGCGCTTCCGAGTCCGACGACTACTCGGCGCACCTCGCAAAGGCGACGACCATCACGGTGGGCTTGATGCGCATGTACGGCCAGCAGTCCACGATTCGCTTCCGCTACGTCCATGACTTCATGTACGGTTTCGACTGGGCGCGCTGGGTACGTCGTGACCGGGGCGCGAGGGCCGGCGTCGGCCCATTCTCCCTCGAGTTCTTGCAACAAATCGAGACTCGTGGGCGCGACATTCTGACGCTGATCGAGACCGACGACGCGGTCTACTCGAAGCTCAGCGACGCCGCTCCGAGAAACCCGTTTCCGTTTTCACGTGAGCCCGACGACGAGCTTCGCTTGTACCGCCTCCTTGCCAAGCGTGGCTGCCTGCCCGTCGAAGCGTGGCGGCTCGACGCCCGTCCCGACGCGGGGCGCGATTTCGATGCGCTTCGAGAAGAAGCGGCTCGACGTCTAGGGTTGGCTCGCTAGAGCCTCACCACGATGGCGAGGATCCAGAGCGCGACCAGCAAGTTGAGGGCGATGCTGGACCACCAAGCGGCCGCAAACGGATCGCGAGCGCGAGCCCCAGCCAATAGCGGAAGGAGCGGAATGATCGCGACGGCGGCTTTCACCGGTATCGAGACTCCTGGCGTCCACAGGAACACCCCAAATGCCGCGAACGCGATTCCTGCCGACGAAAAGCGACGAGCCGAAGCCATCCCGTGACGCACCGGCCACGTGCGCTTGTCGGCGCGCGCGTCGTCCTCGGCGTCCGGCAACGCCGTCAAGACGTTGCTGCACACTCCCAGCAGGGCTGCCGGCCAGATCACCCACCCCGGGGCGAACACCGCTTCGGTCTGCAAGTAATACGCCAGTGACGGCAGGCCGATCCCGACTCCGATGCCTTGGAGGAGCTCTCCGCCCCCGCGGTAACTCAGGCGCACAGGCATGAAGCTGTAGAGCCACATGAGGAGAAGCGCCGCCAACGCGTAGAACGGGGTCCACGTGCGCCCGAGCAACATCAGCCCGCACGAATACAAAAGGAGAGCAATCGCCGCGAGCTGCGCCGCGCGTTGCACTTGGTGAGGGCGGAGCTTGCCTTCGGGGATCACGCCGGAGCCTCCCGAGAGGAGCGTTCGGCGTCCGCTATCGGCCTCGTGGTCGGAAAAGTCGTTCGAGAAAATGACGAAGAGATGATCCAACACACCCCATGCGAGTGCTGCCGCGAACCAAGGCCAGCTCATTTGGCCCGTGTCGTGCCATGCGGCCGCGTGTCCTAGAAGGAGTGGCACCACGATATTGATGTGGGCCAAAGGCCGTGCCGCTTGGATCCAGGCTTTCATTCCTGCCGAGTCACTCGATATCACGTTTCGATCCTGCTAGGTGAATCCCGTGGATGCGCCCAGCCGGGATCCTCTGACGCGGCCGGTTCAGTTCTTCACCGGCAAGGGTGGGGTGGGCAAGTCGACCCTGCTCGGCGCGCTTGCGACGACTGCGGCCAAGGCGGGAAAACGGCCTCTGATCGTCGAGCTCGGAATCCACACCTCTTCATCCCACCTGTTTCGCGGACCCAACGTCGGCTACGAGCCCTCGGAGGTGGCGCCAGGCGTCTTCGCGACTCGGATTCAGTTCGAGCCGGCCTTGATCGACTACATCACCTCGAGGCTCAAGCTGCGCTTCGTGGCGACTCTCGTGGCGAGAAACAGATCGCTGCGCAAGCTATTCATGGCGGCGCCCGGCGTGGACGAGATCGTGACGCTTCACCGTGTGGCCCAGCTTGCAAGCGACGAGCAGTGGGGACCTATACTGGTGGATCTCGAGTCGACCGGTCACGCGTTGATGTTCTTCGACCTTCCGGGAGTGCTGGAGGTGTTCCTCAAAGATGGCCCGCTCCGCCAGGTGGTCGACAGCGCCACCGAGCTCGTGCGGGACGGGAACCGGTGCGCGGTTCACATCGTCACCGTTCCGGAGCCCTTGGCGGTCAACGAGACCATCCAGCTCTATCGCGGGCTTGTCGGGCGGAGGGACCTCCATCTCGGCTGCCTTTTCATCAATCGGATCCCCCGCGCCTGGCTCACCGAGGACGAGCGACGATTGGTCGCCGAGGAGCTCGAAGGGCCGAGCGCAAGGGAGCCCTGGGCGCCGGATTTGGCCCTGGCCGACTATCTCGGTCGACGAGGCGACACCGCCAACAAATGCCTTGCAGGCCTGCGACACGACATCGAGCTTCCCACCGTCGCGTTCGAAGCGAGAGCCGAAGAGGGCGCCGAGATCATCGAAGCGCTGGCCGATGCCCTCGCGGAGGAGCGGCTCTGGTGATCGCGCTCGAAGACGACTGCAGGCTCGCGTTCTGTGTTGGGGTCGGTGGAGTCGGAAAGACTACCTTTGCTGCTGCGCTCGGGCTCCGCGAAGCCATGCGCGGGCGCTCCGTGCTCGTGCTCACGGCCGACCCGGCTCGGCGCCTAGCGGACGCGCTCGGAATTCGAGGCATTCGCGACGTTCCTTCCGACATCCCTCTGCCAGGAGCCTCCCAAGGAGGCGAGCTGCATGCCGCGATGCTCGAGACCAAGGCCAGCGCGGACGAGATCATCCGTCGCGCGGCGCACGACGAGGCGCGAGCGCAGCGCGTCCTCGACAACCGCATCTATCAAGCGTTCTCGAGCACGCTGGCGCGCTCGCACGCCTATGCTGCGATGGAGCGTGTTCACGAGACGGTGCATGACCCGCGCTACGACCTCGTCGTCGTGGACACACCGCCGGCACAGAGCTCGATCGAGATCCTCGACGCGCCCGTGCGACTAGTGCGGTTTCTCGACCAACGGGTCGTCCGATGGTTTCTGCAGGCCTCGGGTGACACTTCGCAGGGGCCCGTCGGCTCGATCGCCCAACGGCTCCTCCGCACCGTGGGCGGCGACTCTCTGGTCTCGGCGTTGACCGAGTTTCTGACCGAGATGGCCTTCCTCCGGGAAGGCTTTGCCATTCGCGCCAAAGAGGTGCGTGACTTAATGCGGTCGTCGAGCACGACCTTCCTGCTGGTGTCTTCTCCGGACTCGGTGGGCCTGCAGTCGGCCCGTTCGGTCGCTGCGGAGGTCTCCGCACGCGACTTCGAGCTTGGCTATCTCGTGTTCAATCGTGCGTTCATCCCCGAGGTGGACCTTTCCGGCGATCACCTCGCTGCGCTTCCCGCTCGGCTCCACGATTTGGCCCCCAAGCTCGCACAGATGCGCGCGACGCTCGCCGAGGAGCAAGCCCGCAAGCTGGCCAACATGGAGGCTTTTTGTCGCGAGCACGACGCCCCGGCCTTTGCGCTTCCCGAAGCCACCCGGCCGCTCGGCGATACGTCCGCGCTCGCCGCCTGGATCGACCTCGGCCGCAGCGTCCAAGCCGTGACATAGCGTGTCCCCGCCTTTTCGTGCCATCCTCCATTCCACCGAGAGGCTTCATGCAGCACATCATCGAACACGACCTGAGCCCCGAGCTTGCCAAGCAGGCGGCCGAAAAGGCTGCCGAGCACTACACCAAGAAATGGGAGAAGTACGACGCCACAACCACGTGGACGACGGATACGCACGCAGAGATCACCTTCCACGTCAAAGGCATCAGTGTGGCAGCCACCGTCGACATGGAGCCAGGTCGAGTGATCATCGATATGGGGAAGGTCCCACTCCTACTGCGCCCCTTCAAAAACATGGCCCTCGACGTCGTCCAAAGGACGATGGAGAAGTGGATCGCAAAGGCAAAAGCCGGCGACCTAGACTAGGGGACACGCTCACCCCCAGTGAACCAAGTGGTTCCAGGGACTTGCAGACCATACCGCGAAAACCCACGTTTCGCTGACGCTGACGCTGACGCTGACGCTGACGCTGACGCTGACGCTGACGCTGACGCTGACGCTGCTAAGCGCCTACGAACTGCTTCAACGCCGCATCCCCATGCACACTCCTGAGCTTCCTCAGCGCCAATGCCTGGAGCTGCCGAATCCGCTCGCGGCTGAGGCCGAACTCTCGGCCGATTTCCGCCAGGGTGTGCGATTCTTTTTCGCCGATGCCGAAGCGCATGCGGATGATTCGTTGCTCGCGCGGGTTGAGTGTTTCGAGGGCTCGCATCACCGACTTCGAGAGATCCTCGCCGATGACCGAATCCATCGGCGTGCCGGCCTCGTCGTCGGAGATCAGGTCTCGCAGCTCGCTGTTGCCGTCGTTTCCGACCGGCATTTCAAGCGACACGGTGTCGCGCGAGATCATCAGTAGGTTGGCGACCTGGTCGGTCGGAAGCTTCATTCGTGTTGCGATTTCAGCCGCTGTCGGCTCGCGGCCGAATTCGCCGGTGAGCTTGCGCGTCATGCCGGTGACCTTGGTCAGCAGCTCGCAGGCGTGAACCGGAATCCGGATCGTGCGGGCCTGGTCGGTCGTTGCGCGTGCCATCGACTGGCGAATCCACCATGACGCATAGGTCGAGAGCTTATAGCCGCGGCGATAGTCGAACTTGTCGATCGCGCGCATGAGGCCCATGTTGCCTTCCTGAATCAGGTCCATGAAGGGAAGGCCGCGCTTGAGGTACTTCTTGGCGATAGCGACGACCAAACGAAGGTTCGCTTCGACCATTTCCGACTTCGCGCGCTCGACGTCCGCGTGTGCGACCGACACGACCTCGTGTAGCTTGCGAAGCTTGTTGGCGGTCAGGCCCGAATCCGCTTCCGCCTTCTTTCGGGCAGCCGAACCCTCGTCGCACGATTCCACGTACGATTCGAGCGCGCACAGAATTGCCTCGAACGCTGGCTCGATCGCTGCCTCGCGAATCGCGAGCTCACCTTCTGACACCCGCTCGCGTATTTCTGCGATCTGGTCGAGGTGCAGCTTGTGCTCGAGCACTGCGTCGTAGATCGTCTGGCGCCCGCGCTCGATCTGCCGCGCGAGCTCGACCTCGCCTTCACGGGTGAGCAAGCTCACAGCACCCATCCAATCGAGATAGGTCTGGACGGGCTCCGCGCTGAGCACGTTGGTCTTCTCCGCTTGCTTCGTCGTGCGCCGCTGACCGGCTCTGCGATTGCGGCCGGGCTTGACCGTGACCTCCACGCCGGCGGCTTCGATCCGCCGAAGGAACCGACGAACCGTTCCCGGGGTCGCGCCGATGTTCGCAATGACCTCCGAGGCTTCGTCGTAGGTGATCCACCCGCGTGCCTTCACGGATTCGATGACTTCGTTGATCATTGCGGTTTTGCTGGACTTTTCTGCTGGCATTGCTAGTTCTCCGTGCTCCCTAAGCGTGTGGTACCACTAGGCTGGAAAATTAGCAACCATATGATCAAAAAAATTTAGTTTTACTGTGAACGGAACATCACTCGAGGTGGACACGTTGGGTCGAAAAACCCTGTGAGCCCGCTATCCTAGAGTGATTGAACCTTCATTCATTTTTGGGTTGCTCCCTCTCGGGGACACCTTCTAGGATTCGCACCGCATGTCCGAAGAGCAGAGCTATCCCGTGATGCGGTCGAAGGCCGATACCAAGTCCGAGGCCTTCGAAACCAACCGCTCCGGCAACCTCGAGAAGCTCGAAGAGGTGAACGACGCGCTCCGCAAGGCCAATGCCGGCGGCGGAGAGAAGTATGTCGAGCGGCACCTCGGCCGAGGCCGCATTCTTCCGCGGCAACGCATCGAGATGCTCCTCGATCGCGACAGCTACTTCCTCGAGATCGCGCCACTTGCCGGGCACGCAATGAAGGGCGAGGTGACCGGATCATCGGTGGTCGGCGGCGTTGGGGTGGTGAGCGGCGTGGAGTGCGTTCTCGTCGCCAGCGAAGCGACCGTGAAGGGCGGGGCGATCACTCCGATCAGCATGTTGAAGACCGGACGGCTCGCCGAGATCTGCGAGCAGAATCGCTTGCCGGGAATCAGCTGCATCGAGTCCGCAGGTGCCGACCTGCCAAAGCAGGATCAGATCTTCGTACCTGGCGGCGCTGGGTTCCGTCACCTGACGCGCCGTTCGGAGCGCCGCATTCCGACGATCTGTCTCGTGTTCGGAAGCTCGACGGCGGGCGGCGCCTACATGCCCGGGATGAGCGACTACGTCGTGATGGTGAAGGAGCAGGCGCAGGTTTACCTCGCCGGCCCGCCCCTCGTGAAGATGGCCACCGGGGAGGTCACCGATCACGAAGAGCTAGGCGGCGCCGAGATGCACTCGACGATCAGCGGCGTGTCCGACTACATGGCCGAAGACGAGATGGATGCGATCCGGCTCGGAAGGGAGATCGTCGCGCATCTCGAATGGGAGAAGCAAGGTAAGCTCCGGCCTCGTCCGGTCGAGGCGCCGCTCTACGACCCTGAAGAGTTGCTCGGCATCGCGTCTACTGACATCAGGGTGCCGTTCGACCAACGCGAGGTCATTGCGCGCATCGTCGACGGCTCGCGGTTCAGCGAGTTCAAGCCGTTGTGGGGCAAGACGATGCTCTGTGGCTGGGCCCACATCCACGGCTATCCAGTCGGGATCGTGGCCAACAACGGAACGATCTTCAGTGACAGCGCCAACAAAGGCGCACAGTTCATCCAGCTCTGCAACCAGACGAGCGTTCCTCTCGTGTACCTCCAGAACACCACTGGATTCATGGTTGGCAAGCAGTACGAGCAGAGGGGGATCATCAAGCACGGAGCCAAGATGATCAACGCCGTCTCCAACAGCACCGTTCCGCAAATCACCATCATGACGGGCTCGAGTTACGGCGCCGGCAACTACGCGATGGTCGGCCGGTCCTATTGTCCACGCTTTCTCTTCACGTGGCCGAACCACAAGATCGCGGTCATGGGCGGCAAACAGCTCGCCGGCGTGCTCGACATCATTCAACGGGACGCGGCGGCGAAGAAGGGCGCCGAGGTCGACGAACAGAAGCTCCAGGTCGCCAAGATGATGACCGAGAAGATGATCGAAGATCAGTCGTCGGCGCTCTACGCGACCGCCAGGCTCTGGGATGATGGAATCATCGACCCGCGCGATACGCGCGCCGTAATCGCGATTTGCCTTTCGGCCGCGTACAACGCCCCCGTGGAGGGGACCACCTCATGGGGTGTCTTTCGACACTAAGGAGCAAGCGGGCGTTGCAAAAGACGATTCAAAAGATCCTGATCGCCAACCGGGGCGAGATCGCGCGCCGTATCATGCGGACCTGCCGCAAGATGGGGATTTCCACCGTGGCCGTGTACTCGGACGCCGACGCCGGCATGCCGTTCGTCGCCGAAGCGGATGAGGCGGTCCGCCTGGGACCGGCCCCGAGCACCGAGAGCTATCTCCGCATCGACAAGATTCTCGAAGCCGCGGCGCTCACGGGAAGCGACGCAATTCATCCCGGCTACGGATTCCTCGCCGAGAACGCTGCCTTTGCGGACGCTTGCCTGCAGGCGGGCGTGATCTTCATCGGACCGACTGCAGACGCGATTCGGGCCATGGGCTCCAAACGCGAAGCCAAAGCCTTGGTCGCGAAGGCGGGCGTGCCGGTGATCCCGGGGTACGACGGCGCCAATCAAGATCCCGAGGTCCTCGCCAAAGAGGCGATCGAGGTCGGCTTCCCAGTGCTCCTCAAGGCCAGCGCCGGCGGTGGGGGCAAAGGCATGAAGCTCGTGCGCGAGGAGTCGGGTCTCGCGGACGCGATCTCCTCGGCGGCGCGCGAGGGCCAGAGCTCCTTCGGTGACGGGACGCTCCTGGTCGAGAAGTACATCGACGACCCGCGTCACGTCGAAATCCAGATTCTCGGAGACGGTCACGGAAACCTGATTCATCTGAACGAGCGCGAGTGCTCGATTCAGCGGCGGCATCAAAAGATCATCGAAGAGGCGCCATCGCCCGCGCTCGACACGGCGCTCCGCAACCAGATGGGGGAGGCGGCGGTCCGGTGTGGCAAAGCGATCGGCTACCAGAACGCCGTCACCGTCGAGTTCATCTTGGCGCCCGATCGAAGCTTCTACTTCCTCGAGGTGAACACTCGCTTGCAGGTCGAGCACCCCGTGACGGAGTGCCTCACCGGACTGGATCTCGTCGAGGAACAGATCAGGGTCGCCCAGGGCGAGGCGCTTCGCACCTCCCAAGAAGCGGTCCGCTTCGATGGCGCTGCCATCGAGGTACGCCTCTACGCCGAAGACCCGGCGGCCGGTTTTCTTCCACAGAGCGGAACGGTGGCCGATTGGCATCTCCCCGCGGTCGAAGGTCTTCGGGTCGACAGCGGAGTCGAGACAGGCAGTGAGGTCGGCATCCACTACGACCCGATGCTGGCCAAGATCATCACCTCCGGGGAAAGTCGTGACATGGCGCTTCAGCGCATGCGGCGCGCGTTGCGGTCGCTGAGCGTGCAGGGGCTCCAGACCAATCGGGACTTCCTCCTTCGGGTTCTCGACCACCCCGCCTTCATTGCCGGGGAGATCGACACTCATTTCATCGACCGGCACATGCAAGACGGTCTTCTCGATGCCGCCGCAGAGGCCGAGGAGAAACGCGCGGCGATCGTCGCGGCGCTCGCCGAGCAGCAGCGGCGCGCTCGCGACCGCGTCCTCGTGCCCGAGGTGCCGTCGGGTTGGCGCAACAACTACCATACTCCGCAGTGGGTCGAGTACGCGGCGGGCGACCGCGACGTTCGGGTCGAATACAGGCACCTCGGCGACGATTGCTTCACCGTCTGGGTAGGAGAGGACGAACGCTCGATCCGCATCGTTTCCTGGAAGTCGCCGAACCTCGTGTTCGAAGACGGCGCGCACCGGCAAGGCGCTCGCGTTACCTTCGATGGCGACCGCGTGTTCGTGCACAGCCCGAGCTTCAACGTCGGGTTGGTCCGCAAGCCTCGTTTTCCGGACAAGACGCTTGCCATCCCTGCGGGCGGATGCGTGGCGCCCATGCCGGGCAAGGTGATCGAGCTCCGTGTCGGGGAGGGTGACTCGGTGCAGGGTGGTCAGGTGCTCCTCATCATGGAGGCGATGAAGATGGAGCACACGGTCACGGCTCCCCACGACGGAACCGTCGCATTGCTCGGCGTCTCGGCGGGCGACCAAGTCGACGCCGACGCGCTGCTAGCTGTCGTCGAGCAGCCGTGAGCGCCGTTCAAGCGGCGTCGAGGTCCGCGATGAGCATGTCGCCGGTCAACTGGGTCGCCGACGCGCCCTCGTAGTACTCCATGAGGCCCGCCCGCTGATAGTGGGGCTTGATTCGGTCGCTCATGAGCCCGATCTCGCGAAGATTCGGCACGAGCCGCTTGAACATGACCTGGCGGAAGAGCGCAAAACCCGGGGAATCGGTCACGAACTGAGCCCATTCCTTGCGGGTGAGCTTGTGTTCGAACCATTCCTCGTACACCTCGAACGACAGGAAGCGGTTGCGCATCAGGAGCGCGACCTCGAACGCCCAATCCTCGCGCTCCCGGCGCTCCGCGTCGCTGAGCTCGTGACGGATGTGGTCCCGAAGCGCGAGGACGCCATAGTGCACGTGCCGCGCTTCGTCTTGGATCACCATCTTGAGGAGCTCCTTCAGCACGGGCTCACCCGTCATCTGATAGAGGGTTCCAAACGCGCCCAGCGCCAACCCCTCGACCATGATCTGCATCCCGAGGAACTTCACGTCCCAGCGGGAGTCCTGAATGAGCGCGTCGATGATGACGAAGAGGTTGTCGTTGATCTGGTAGAGCTTGTTGAGCTTGGTATCGAGGTAGCGGTGGAACACCTCGACGTGCCGCCCCTCGTCGACGACTTGGGTTGCGCCGTAGAGCTTGCCATCGAAGAACTGGACAGCCTCGGTCACCTGCGCTGCGGCGAAGAGTGCGCCCTGCTCACCATGAAGGAATTGGCTCAGCATCCACGATGCCACACTCGCGTTGAGCCGCCGCTCCTCGAGGTCGGTGAGCCGGATACCTCTCGCGCGCAGCGCATCGTAATCCATGAACTTCGGTGGAATGATCGGCTTTTCCGGATTCTCCGGATCGACGTCGATGTGCCACGGAAGGTCGTCGCCGTTCCATTGCCCTTCCTTGGCGCGCTGATAGAGCTCCCGCATCTCGGGCTGGTCGTTCGGGTACGTCCAGTCGAAGTACACCCGATGATTCGACGGCATCGTCGTCGGGACGCCCTGCTTGCCGCGCTGAAGGATCAACCCGCGAACGCCCGAGGGCGCCATCGAACGCAACACCTTCGCGTTGTTGGTTTGCGTCATCAGGTGGATGGCCTCGAGATACGGCTCGACGCGACGGCGAACTTCGTGGGGGAGATTGTCGAGGACTTTGTCACTGAGCATGGTCAGTTCCTTCCTTAGAGCACGTTGGCGAAGAATTCTCGAATCTTCGTGGAATGTAAACGCATGATGTAGTGATCGAGGATTGGAACGACTTCCTCGATCATCATAGCGACCTTTTCGGGCGGCAGCTCGGAAAGTCGCGAAGAGACCAATCGGACCTCCTCGTGGAGGAGCTTGGTGATGGCGTCCTGATAGAGCGCCATGTCCTCGACCCGAAAGCCGAGCTTGGGTGTGAATCCAAGGGCGCGGACCTTGCCGAACACCTCGAAGATCCAAACATCCGCGGCCGCGATTCGGAGCCGGCCGTCAGACCGAGCGCCGCCTACCAAGCCGAGCTCGAAGGCCTGCTCGACATCCTCGGCGGGAACTCCGGTCTTCTCCTGGATTTCCTGGGGGGTGAGCGTGGGGCTCCGGTCGTCGCTCGTCTTGAGCGACTCTGCGACGTGCTCCTTCACACCCGCGAGAAAAGTGTGTTGACGAGGGGAGAACACGCCGTCTTCACCGTCGAAGAGCGCCTTGATCGCCTTCAAGGGCAAGAACTGCTCGTGCTGAAGCTTCTTGATCAGACGCAACCGTTCGATGTGCTCGTCGGTATACCAAGCCATGTTACGGCCGGTCTTGCGCCCTGCGGGCAAGAGCCCCTGTTGGATGTAGAAGTGGATCGCTTGTCTCGGCAGACCGGTCGCCT
>CP070650.1:2416309-2426754 GCA_020354595.1 Myxococcales bacterium | reverse complement strand
TCGAGGCGGCCAGCGATTACCGAGGCATCCGTCATGGGGAGGGGGTCGCCCTCGGAATGATCGCGGCCATGCGCGTCGCCGACCGGCTCGGCCGGGGTCGCGCCGAGGAGACCGACCGGCTGACCCGGCTGCTCGAGCGACTGGGCCTGCCGACGAGTCTGGACCAACGACTGAACAGCCGTGCCATGGGGTTTATCGGATCGGACAAGAAGCGCCGTGGGGACAAGATCCACTTCGTAATTCCCCGGCTTCCGGGTCAAACCGAGATCGGGCTGCTCGACCTCGATGAGGTCCGCTCCGCGCTGAGCCCCGACTAAGCTACGGAAATTTGGCGGGTTCGCTGGCCGCTCGATACCATGAAGATACCCTTTGGAGGGGACTTATGAGTCGAATCATCTTCGTGGCCATGATGCTGGCGGTGGCGATCGCCGGGTGCAATCGGTTTCCGGACCTAACGCTCCAAGTTACCGCGAATCTGCAGCCTGACGATACCAACTGCTCGGTCAGCGCGACGCAGGAGGAGGTGGTACCGAGGGGTCAATACGACCTGGCCATCGTTCGTGACTACGTCATGACGCCACGGATCGAGAGCTATCTGGTCGACAACACGATCGAGATCCAGGCGCCTCAGAGCAACATTTCGGTCACGGGCTTCGACGTCACGATCAAGCTCCCAGACGGCGTCATTCCGGAGCTCAGCGGTGGGCTCCCGAATCCGTACACCGTGACGAGCACCGTGGTCATTCCGCCGAGCGAGGCGATCGGCCAGGTTTCCTCGGGCGCCGCGTTGGCGAGGATGATTCCGGCCAACTACCATCAGGCACTGGTCGATCTTTCGAATGCCTCGGGCTTCGACTCCATCGTGATCGATGTTCGCGCCAACGGAACGACGTCGGGCGGGTTCAGCAACCAGTCGCCTCCGTTCAGCTGGCCGATCGACTTCTGTAGTGGCTGCCTGGGCACGACGTGCCCGCCGCCAGCCGAGGTTGGCGACGGCGTGGGCTGCTTCCCGGGCCAAGATAACTGGCAGTACTGTGCCGAGATCGTCGATCCCGAAGCGACGCCCTAGCGCAGCGAGAACAGATACGGAGGGACGAGCACCACGCGTTCGTTTGCGAGCGTGCGAAGCGTGGTGGCCCAAGGCTCGAGCGGAAGCGACCGAGCGAGAGGACCCGTCCTCAACCACAAGCGCGCGAGCGTTCTCGATCCGTCCTCGCCGTTGCCGCTCAACAACTCGTTGATCATTTCGATCATGCTTTTCGTTGGCGGCCAAAGCTCCACGGCCGAGTCAGGCCCGAGCCCGGCAGCCGTGCGGGCGCGTTGAAGCGCCTGTCCGAGCCCGCCGATGTCGTCGATCAGGCCGAGCGCTTTGCCGTCCTGCGCGGTCATGACGCGGCCTTCGGCTGCCGCCAGCACCGCCTTGCGCTCCATCTCCCTGCCGGTCGCGACGCGTTCGATGAAACGAGCGTAGGTGGCTCGTAGGAGCTCCTCGAAAGCGCGCCGCTCGGTGGCGTTGAGGCCTCTGACCGGCGTCGACCAGGCCGCGCGTGCACCACGCTGAAGCACGAAGGTATGCACACCGAGGTCCTCGGTCAGTCCCTCGACGTTGAGCTTCCCACCTACCACCCCGATCGAGCCGACCAGGCTATTGGGATGAGCAAGGATCTCGTTGGCAGCCGACGCGATGTAATAGCCACCACTCGCTGCCATGTCACCGACACTCGCGATGAGAGGCTTCGTCTCGGCGAGTCGGCGCGCTGCCTCCCACATTCGATCACTTGCAAGCGCGGAGCCACCCGGGGAGTTGATGCGCAAGACGACCGCCTTGACGTCGTCGTCGTCTTCGAGGCGCTGCATCGCGCGCACGAAGGGTCCCGACACCGCCTCGCCGCTCGCCTCGGATTCTCCGTCGGTGATGTTGCCCGTCACGAACACGAGCGCGATTCGTTCGTCGCTCGGCTTCGGTTCCTCGGTGTCGCCGATCATCAGGTCGAGGAACTGCCCAAGTGTGAGGGGATCCTGCTTGGGCAGCATGCGTGTGCGACGGATCGTCTTCACGCCGGCAGCGGTCTTGATCTCCTCGCGGGACTCACGGAGGAAGCTCACCGAGTCGACCAGACCCGCTTCCAGTGCCGTGGACGAAGTGTACGGGCCGCCGTCGATGAGCACTTGGGCCTTGTCGAGGTCGCCGTCGCTGCGAGAGGCGGTCGCCGAGACCAGCGCCGCGTGGAGGTCGTCGAGGATTGCGTCCATCGACTCCTTTGCTTCTTCGGGCATGTCGTCTCGAATGAACGCGTCGCCGGCACCTTTGTAGCGCCCCATGTGAATGATCTCGGCTTCGATGCCCAGCTTGTCGAGGAACGATCG
This sequence comes from Myxococcales bacterium, assembly GCA_020354595.1. GTDB lineage: Bacteria > Myxococcota_A > Polyangia > Polyangiales > Houyiibacteriaceae > SG8-38. The sequence continues at coordinate 2,424,387 of CP070650.1, read as the reverse complement.
CGCGTAGACCATGACCGCGGCAGGGCCGATCAAGCTCAAGGTGCCCGCGGGCGTCATGCTGATGCGATCACAGGTCGATGCCAGGAGGACATATCCCACGTTGTCCGTCGTCTCGAAGTGGCAGTGGACAGACCGGGGCTTCGAGCGAAACTCGTTGAGCGCTTCGACGAGATCCCCCACGCTTCCCCAGGCGCCCTGCAGTGGTCCGACCCGAAGAAACAGTCCCTTCACGGCGTCGTTGTTCGTAGCGTCCCAAATGCGCGTGAGGATGTCGTGGAGCGTCGGTTTCGGTCGCGAGAAGGGATCATGCTCGGCGCCGTCCGGAAAAGGCTCCAGGATCCGAAGTTCGCGTACGACGGGCTCGTTCGATGTCTTGTGGTCTGCCTCACACGAGGCGACGCTGACAGTCACTGCCGTCGCGAGGATCATGAGCGCGGCGCGGCGCGTGAGTTGCTTCATGGTGTTGCCGATTCTGACTCCAGCGCAGGCGGCTTGGCCGGACCCTCCTCTTGACGGGGCTTGGGTTGAGCCTCGGTTTCGGACTCGGTTTCCGGCGGTAGCTTTGCGCGAGGTTCCAAGGTCTTGATCGCGGTCCGAGCGTCCGCCGCGTGCTTGCCGGTCGGACGCCGCTTCACGTAAGTGTAGTACGACGAGACGGCCTCTTCATGTCGCCCGAGGCTTTCGTACGTCTTGCCTAGCTTGAAGTAGCCGTCGGGATGCCCGCGCTGCGCGGCCACGCGGTAGTAGCGGAGCGCGGAGCCGTAGTCGCTCACCGCGGTGGCGACATCCCCGAGGGCGTCCATCGCGTCGGCCGAGCCTGGGTGGACTTCCAGAGCGCTATCGAAGTAGGCTCGCGCCCTCGCATAGTTCCCCGCCGCGAGCTCCTCGCGTCCCTTCTTCATGTTCGACTCGTAGTCGAGCACCGGGGGTCGCCCATCGACGAACGCGTCCGATCCCGCCGCTTCCGCAAGTCGATCGTACTCGTCATACTTCGGCTTCTTCGCGGGTTTCTTGGCCGCGGACCTAGGTGCCTTGGGCTCGGCCTGCGGTTTCGGAGCAGGTTTCGCGTCGGCCTCCTCCGGCGGGGCGGGGTCCGCGGCCGCCTTGGCGGGGGTGGACGCTTTGTCTTTCGCCGGCTCTGACGCCGTCGCGGGCTCCGGCGCTGCCGCGCCCTCTGACGCTGCCACCGGCTCTGTCGCTCCGTCTGGCGCTGTCCCTGCATCTGGCGCTGTCTCCGCCGGAGCGTCCATCTCCGCCATCAGCGCTACGGCCACGGGATGCTCGGGGCGCTCTGCGAGGATTTTGTCGAGCGCCTCCTTGGCGCGTTCCTCGTTGCCGGCTGCCAGCTCCGCGCGCGCTGCCAACAACAGATACCGAACACCGTCGGGCGCCAGGTCGGCTGCCTGACGAGCGCTCCGGAGCCCGTTTTCGAGTCGTCCTTCGGCTTCGGCCTGGCTGAGACGAGCGTCGACTCGGAAGAACTCGGCGATCCGGCTGAACGACATGGCGCGGACTTCTTCGAGCAGCTCGCGCGCTTCCGTGTTCTTGGCAGTCAGACGAAGCGCATCCACGACCGCGAGCTTGGCTTGGAGGTCGCGTGCGTCGAGCTCCGCTGCGGACTGGGCCGTGGACGTAGCTGCCGATGTGAGCTCTTCGATGCTCTCGCCGGACGCGCCCCCGTCGATCTGGGATTGGGCAGCGAGCGCGTACGCGTTGGAGAGCTTGGCCAGCACGTCGGGGTCGCCGTCGCCGCCGGCTTCGACGGCCCGCCCGTAAGCCTCGATCGCATTCGCGTAGGCAGCGGGGTGTCCTTCCGCCACGGCCGCGTCGCCTTCGGAGATGCCTGCCGCGATCAACGCGGGGTCGCTCCCGATTCCTAGCAATCGGGCCACGCGATCATACTGCGCGGCGACCAGGGCGAGGCCCCCGATCGCCACGATCAGGAGAAGCCATCGAAGCGGTGAGGTTCCCCGCCCCGGAAGCTCGGGGATGTCCTCGTCATCGTCGAAGTAAGACGGAGGCGGGGTACTGGTCCGCACCGATGTCGACCCGCGCGGCCGCTCCTCGAACACCGCATCCTCGGGCTCTTCGGAAGGAAGCTCGTCGGGCAGCGAGTCCCGATAGGGAGACTCGTAAGAAGCGCCGGCCTCCGAAGGCCCCTCGATCGACGCCGACGCTGGCTCTGGCACTGACGCCACCCCTGGCGCTGCCTCTGAGGCTGCCTCTGGCGTCGTCTGTGGCGCTGATGCTGGCACTGACTCTGACGCTGGCTCTGACGCTGACGCTGCCCCCGGCGTCCTTTGTATCGGGCTGACCCCCAGCAGGGTCGGTTGCCGGGGGCGTTTCCCCGGCGGGAGGCTCGAGTCCTGTCGCTCGGGTGGCGGCGTCACCGGTGGGAGCGGGGACGGGATTCGGGCGGAAGGCGGTTGGATCCCGGCCGCCTGAAAGAAGGTTTCTAGCTCTGGAATCGACCCTAAAGGTTTCCAACCCTCGTCGCCACGCGCGATCTCGTCGTCCGGCGTGAGCTCTCCCGAGCTGATGCGCCGCTGCAGCTCGCGAAGGGTGTCGATCGTATCGACCGACCCGTCTTTCATTTTGAGTCGCCAGGAGCTGGTCGTTCGGTCCGCCTCCTCGGCAGCTTTCGGGTACACCTTGAACACGTGACCGCAGTTCGTGCACTTCACGCTCGTTCCACGCCCTGAAAGCAAGGTCTCGTCAAACTCGTATTCGGTGCCGCAGCGCTCGCAAGTAACGTCCATCAGTATCGAAGCCCCCCAGGCTTGCTCATGAGTGCGGTTGGTGGACCGGGCAGATTGTTGCTAGGACGAGGCGCCCGATGCGGACGGACCTGGCTCGGCTCATCGATCACACGCTCCTGCGGCCCGACGCCGTTCGGCGCGATTTCGAGCGGCTTTGCAGGGAAGCGGCCCAGCACAGCTTCGCTACTGTGTGTGTCAACTCGGCCCACGTGGCGCTATGTACCGCACTGCTGGAGGACTGCCAGGTGCCCGTCGCCGCTACGGTCGGTTTCCCGCTTGGAGCGTCCAACCCCGTTTCCAAGGCCGCCGAGGCCGCCCAAGCGGTCCGGGACGGGGCCTCCGAAATCGACATGGTCTGCGCGGTCGGGGCGCTCAAAGACGGCGACCGCGAGCGGTTCGTCGGGGACATCCGAGGCGTCGTGGACGCCACGGAGGGTGGGGTCGTCAAGGTGATCCTGGAGACCTGTCTCCTGGGTGACGACGAAAAGCGGAGGGGCGCGGAGTGGGTCCGCGATGCCGGGGCTGCTTTCGTCAAGACGTCGACCGGCTTCGGTGCGGGCGGCGCGACGGAGGCCGATGTGCGCCTGCTGCGCGAGGTGGTCGGACCGGATTTCGGCGTCAAGGCGTCGGGGGGCATTCGCGACCCGGCGACGGCCGATACGATGATCAGGGCGGGCGCCGACCGGCTTGGAACGAGCGCGGGGGTCGCGATCGTGACAGAATTGAAGACAGAACGAAGAGGTTATTAGATGGCAGTCCAAGCGGTCACAGACGCAACGTTCGAAGCCGAGGTGCTTCGCTCAGAGGTTCCGGTTCTCGTCGATCTTTATGCCGACTGGTGCCAGCCGTGCAAGCAGCTCTCCCCCATCGTGGCACAGGTTGCCGAAGAGCTCGCCGGAAAGATCAAAGTCGTCAAGGTGGACGTCGATAGCAACCCGATGGTGGCACAGACGTTCCGCGCCCAGTCGATTCCAATGCTGCTGGTCATCGCGCAGGGCAGGGTGGTGCAGCACCACGTTGGCGTGCTCGACAAACCGGGGGTGCTCCGGTTGCTCGAACCGGTCATGCCGCGGTCGGCAGCCGAAGTCCGCCCCGAAGAGCTTTCAGCGTGGCTTACGCAGGGCAAGGCGCTCCCGGTCGATATTCGCGACGCCGCTTCGTACGACCGCTATCGCATTCCGAGTGCGATCCACGTGCCCGCCAACGAGCTCGCGAGTCGGACTGAGGAGCTTCAGCCGTTCGACGGCCGGATTCGCGTTCTGTATGGGCGAAGCGAAGAGGCGAAGGAGTGGGGCGAAAAGCTCCAAGCGGACGGCGTGCAAGTGGGTTTCCTCGCCGGCGGCTTTCTACACTGGGAAGCCGACGGTCTCGAGGTCGAGCGGGGTTGAAGCGTCCGCTTCGAATCCTCGGCGAGCCGACCGATCGAACGCCCGCCGATCCGGTCGGAGTGAAGCTCGGCACCAAGGTGCTCTCGGTGGTCGACGCGCACGACGGCGCGGCGGCCAGCCAGCTCGGCGAGCTGCTCGTCCAAGCGGGCGCCCGTTACGCGGAGCTCGAGGCGGACACGGGCGTCGACTTTCACATCGTTGTTCGTTCTGCCCCGCAATCGCCCGAGGCTTACCTCCGCTCCGAGGTGCTCGAGGAGACCGCCGACCTCGTGCTCGGATCCGTGCGTCCGACTTTTGCACGCCTCCTAGCTAGGAGCTTGGGAGCGGCCGGGGGCTAGGGTCTGCAATTGGGCAGCCGTCCTTCCACCAGGTCCACGTTCCAACGGATCTGCTTCTCGGCTTTCGGTGTCATGTGAACCCGGCAGTCGGCGCCCACGATGACCGCTTCGGCGGGATAGGCGATTCGCCTCAGCATCTTGAGCGCCTTCTGGGGGCCTAGAACGAACGCCGCCGTGCTGAGGGCGTCCGCGTAGATGCCCTCCGCCGTCATGATGGTAACCGAGAGGGATTTGTCTGCGGGGCGCCCCGTTTGGGTGTCGATGATGTGGTGCCAGCGCTTGCCGGTGCCGTCGAAGACGGCGTGCTCGTAGTCGCCGGAGGTGGAAAACGAGGCACCCGTCGACTCCATCGCCGCAAAGTACCTGTTCGGGTCGCGAGGGTGCTGAATTCCCACCCGCCAGGGCCGGCCGTCGCGTGTCCCGTGCACCTGTACCTGGCCCCCGCCGAAGATCATGTAGTTGTCGACGCCACCGCCGCGCAGAATCGCGCCCGCTTGATCGAGCGCGTATCCCTTCGCGATGCCCCCGGTGCCAATCGCCATGCCGCGCTTCTTCAAGAAGACCGTCTTGTACTTCTTGCTGATGCGAATGTTCTTATAGTCGATCAGTGCGAGCCTCGGTTTGATGTCCTCGGGGCTCGGGATCTTGATGGAGTCAGGACGAAAGTCGTAGAGGCCCCAGAGCGCGGCCCACGAAAGGTCAAACGCCCCACGCGACCACATCGAGACATCGACGCCCGCGTCGACGACGCGAAGCGTGTCGTCGCTCACTTTCACCGACTTCTTTCCCGCAAGAGCATTGACTTTGGAGATGTCACTGTCTTTGCGCCACTCCGAGAGCACGGTCTCCAACCGTTCGATCTCCCGGAATGCGTCGCGAATCACGTTTTCTGCGTTGTCGGGCGGCGCATCGACTTGGATGCGAAACACCGTGCTCATCATCGGGCGCGTTCGCGATAGTAACGGAGGGCTCGCGGCGCTCGCGACCTCACCGGGCAACACGGGCTCAGTCGCCTCGCTCTGGCCCTGGCAACCGATCGCGAACGCGAGCAGGGTAAAGGCGGCACGGGTGCGGAGCACGGCGCAACCTTCGTCGCGAACGCCCGCCGCGTCAACCCGCTTGCGCTTTCACACACGGTTGGTACTCCTCTGTGCATGTGGGCCGTCTTTGGGGTGCGTTGGGGTCGCCTTTTGCTGGTACTGGCCTGCCTTTCAGTAGTACCCGCGCACCGCGCTCTCGCATTTGGCGATGCGACCGGCGTCGAGCTCGTCTCTCTCGACCTCGGCAAGGGCGTCGAACAGGCGCGGCGCGTCACCGAACGACTCGCATGGGAGGTTCGCAAGCGGTCGAGCGTCGAGCCGATCCTCGAGCCGGGTAAGACTCGGCTCGACAAGGCCTCACTCTTTCGGAGCCCGTTCCTCTACTGGCGAGGGCACGACGAATTCCCTCCGCTCAGCGAGGAAGCCATCGAAGGGCTTCGCAAGTACGTCCACCGGGGCGGTTTCGTCCTCATCGATGATGCGACCGGTGGCGGAGAACGCTTTGATCGCGCGGTGCGTCGCGAGCTCCTTCGCGCGTTCCCGGCGCGGCCATTGAAACCAATTTCGCCGGAGCACACGATCTATCGCTCCTTCTATCTGTTGAATAGGCCGGTCGGCCGCGTGCAGGGCCCAGCGTTTCTCGAAGGGATCACCTATGGCGACCGGATCGCCGTCGTGTACTCGCGCCACGACCTCGGCGGCGCTCTACAGCGCGACAACCTAGGCGCCTGGAGCCAGGCGGTCGTTCCCGGAGGCGCGGGGCAGCGCGAGCGCGCGATACGTCTCGGCGTGAACCTGGTGCTCTACTCGCTGTGCACCGACTACAAAGATGATCAAGTGCACGCACCCTTCATCATGCGCCGTCGTGGGGCAGGGCGCTGAGGTTTGAGCGTGTCCGACTGGCAGTGGCAGCTTGGCGTTCCGGGAGGCAACACCACCGCGTGGGCATTGGGTCTCGCCCTGCTCTTGTTGTGGCTCATCGAGCTGAGATCGATTCGAGGAGAGGCGGATCGGAGGCGCCGGTTCGCGCTGGGCGCGCTCGGCGGGCTCGGAATCATTGCGGTGTATCTCCTCGCGCTGCAGGTGACGCTGGTTCGCGAGACGTTCGAGGAGGTCGCGGGCGGCACGGTCATCCTGCTCGACAACTCGCGAAGCATGACCTTGTCGGGCGCGAGCGGGCCGAGAGACGACGCGGTTCGCTCCTTGATCGGCGAGTGGCAGAACGACGCGCGGGTGAGCCCGCTGGTCTATTTGTTCGGCTCGAGCCCACGGGGCGCGGCGTGGGACGGGTTGGCGGCGAACTACCGGCCCGACGATGACACCACCAACATCCGTCAAGCCCTCGACTACGCGCTGACGGCCGACACGGGCCGCGAGGTGGGCGCGATCATCGTGGTTAGCGACGGTGCGGACGCGAGCTTCCGTGCGGAGTCGGTTGCGCTCGGTACGAGCGCACCGGCGGTTCATGCGGTCGTGGTCGGCGGCGACGATCCGCTCGACGACCAAGCGGTGGTCTCGCTGCGCGCCGACACCACGGCCTACGTGGGTGTGCCGGCGATCTTGCAGGCAAACGTTCGCGCAGTCGGCGCGCTTCGTGACCGCGAGCTTCGCGTTCAGCTCTGGCATGAGAGCCGACTCGAGCAGGAGACGCTGGCGGTGCTTGATGCTGACGGCCACGGCACCGTGTCGTTCGAGGTGACCCCGCAACGCATCGGCCGGGCGCTCTACCGCCTTCTGATTCCGGCGCTCGATCGAGACGAAGTACCGGAGAACAACGTTCGGGCCGCGTTGCTTCGCGTCGGCCGGGAGCGCCTGCGAGCGCTCCTCGTGGCAGGGCGCCCGAGCTGGGACGTCCGTTTCCTTCGCGACTTCCTCAAGCGTGACGGATCCGTAGACCTGGTGTCTTTCTTCATCCTGCGCGCCTCCGCAGACCTGACCGCCGCGCCGACCAACGAGCTCGCCCTGATTCCATTTCCGACCGACGAGCTGTTTCGCGAGCACCTCGGCAGCTTTGACGTCGTGATCTTTCAGAACTTCGATTACGCACCCTACGAGATGGCGACCTATTTGCCCCGCATTCGAGAGTACGTGAAGCGCGGCGGGTCTTTCGTGATGATCGGCGGCGACCGCTCGTTCGGGGAGGGCCGCTACGCGGGTACCGCCATCGAGGAGATCCTGCCCGTGAAGATCGGCGGCGCGGGCGTGCTCCAAGGCAGCTATCGAGCCGAGGTGAGTAAGGCGCTCGCCCGCCATCCCATCGTGGCTCTCGGACCGGACCCTGCGCTGACGCGGCAAACGTGGAAATCGCTGCCTGGGCTTCACGGCGCCAACCGAATCGTCGGAGTCAAAGACCGCGCACGCGTGCTGCTTCATCACCCGCGCGCACGAATCGATGGCGGCCGGTTGCCAATCCTTGTCGTAGGTGAAATAGGGCGAGGCCGCTCCGCTGCGTTGATGACCGATGCATCCTGGCGATGGCGATTTGCGGCGGACGACGTGACGGTGGGCTCCGACGAGTACGAGCTGTTGTGGGATCGAATGATTCGCTGGCTT
>CP070650.1:2409778-2416209 GCA_020354595.1 Myxococcales bacterium | reverse complement strand
AAAGCGCGTTTTCGCGGTCGGGTTGCCAACTACCCGAAACTAGGGGTGTTTTGAACCGCGAGCGTGTCCCTGTCAGCTGCAGCCCATGGAGTTGCCGCAGTTCAGGCATTTGTAGCAGGCCCCGTTTCGCACGGTGATGTGGCCGCACTTGTCGCACATCGGGGCGTCGCCCATCATCTCGCCGAGCTGTTGATCGAGGGCGCTCGGGTGCTGGGCGCCTTCGTCGAAGCCAAACGTGACCTGCTCGGCGGGCTCGATCGCCGGCGGGGGCTCGCTCGATTGCTGCGTGCCTTCGATGCGATGAACCGCAGCGACGTCGGTCGGGTTTTGAAGCTCTTCTTGCTCTTCCTTCGGCGGCACCTGAGCGAAGTCGTACTGCCTCAGGTACTCGACGCCGAGCACGCGGAAGACGTAGTCGATGATCGAGGTCGAGAACTTGATGTTCGGGTGACCTTCGACGATGCCCTGCGGCTCGAAGCGCGTGAACGTGAACTGACGGACGTAGGCGTCGAGCGGTACGCCGTGCTGAAGACCCATCGACACGCTGATCGCGAAGCAATTCATCAGAGAGCGGAACGCCGCACCTTCCTTGTGCATGTCGACGAAGATCTCGCCGAGCGAGCCGTCTTCGTACTCACCGGTGCGAAGGAAGACCTTGTGCCCCCCGATGCGCGCCTCTTGCGTGAAGCCCTTTCGCTTCTTCGGCAGACGATGCCTCCGAGTAGTCGGCGGCGTGAGCCATTCTTGAACCGGCGCCGCCGCCGCGGGCGCGGCCGCCGGGGCGGGCGCCTTGGCCTCGGCCCTGGTCTCTTCTTTGTCCTCTTCCTTGGACTCGTGTTTCGTATTGAGCGGCTGGGACGACTTCGAGCCGTCGCGATAGAGCGCGATCGCCTTGAGGCCGAGCTTCCAACCCTCTTTGTAGATTTCCTCTACGTCTTCGACCGTCGACTCCTGCGGGAGGTTCACGGTCTTGCTGATGGCGCCTGAAAGGAACGGTTGCGCGGCCGCCATCATGTGCACGTGCGCCATCGGCTCGAGAAAACGCTCGCCGATCTTCCCGCATCGGTTGGCGCAATCGAACACCGGAAGATGCTCTGCGCGAAGATGCGGCGCGCCCTCCACCGTCATGCGGCCGATGACGACGTCGTTGATCTCGCCGATCTCTTTGTCGGTGTGACCCCAGAATCGAAGCAGGTGGAAGCCGGGCTTGCTGTAGGTGTCGGCGTCGATCCCGAGCCGCTCGTACGCCTCGGTCCCGATGACCCAGGGCGCCAACGCAAAGCCGACGTCGAACACGCCACGAAGCGCTTGTTCGGCCTTCTCGACCTCTCGCTCCGTGAGCCCGTTCTCGAGCAACGCCTTGCGGCCGCAGTGCGGCGCACCGGTGAAGGTGTTTGTGCCGGTGACGTAGGAAACGATGTCGGCGAGCTGCGCTTCGGTATACCCGAGGCGCTGCAAGGCTTTTGGAACGCTCTGGTTCACGATCTTGAAGTAGCCACCGCCCGCGAGCTTCTTGAATTTCACGAGCGCGAAGTCGGGCTCGATGCCCGTCGTGTCACAGTCCATCAGAAGACCGATCGTGCCGGTGGGCGCGAGCACCGTCGTCTGCGAGTTGCGGTAGCCGTAGAGCTCGCCGAGCTTGCAGGCCAGATCCCAATCCTCATGGGCCGCCTGAATCAGCTCGAGTGGGCAAGCGGTCGGCTGATCGTCGGTCATGCCGGGACCGCCGGGCTCGTTGATCCGATACGCCGCGTCGCGATGCTTGCCCATGACGCGCAGCATCGGCTGGCGGTTGCGCTGGAAACCCTGGAACGGTCCCTTGCTCGCCGCGATCTCCGCCGAGGTCGCGTATGCGTGACCGCAGAGAATGGAAGTCAACGAGGCGGCGATGGCTCGGCCCTCATCGCTGTCGTACGGGATGCCGAGTTGCATCAGGAGCGTCCCGAGGTTGGCGTAGCCGAGCCCCAACGGCCTGTAATTGTGGCTGTTCTTCGCGATCGGCCGCGTCGGATAACTCGCGTAGTCGACGATGATGTCCATCGCCATGATCAGCACGCGGATCGCCTGACGATAGCCTTCGATGTCGAAGCGACCCTCGTCGTCTAGGAACTTCGACAGGTTGATCGACGCCAGATTGCATGCCGAGTTGTCGAGGAACATGTACTCCGAGCACGGGTTCGACGCATTGATGCGATCGCTGTTCGGGCAGGTATGCCAATCGTTGATCGTGCTGTCGTACTGCACGCCGGGATCGGCGCAACTCCACGCCGCCTCTGCAAGCTTGTGCCAGAGGTCGCGCGCGCGGTACGTGTCGCAGATCTCGCCGGTGGTGCGTAGCGTCGTCTTCCATTCGCCATCGGTTTCGACGGCCTTCATGAACTCGTCGGTGACCCGGATCGAGTTGTTCGAGTTCTGACCCGATACCGTATGGTAGGCCTCGCCGTTGAAATCTGCTTCGTAGCCTGCTGCGATCAGCGCCCGTGCCTTCTTCTCTTCGCGAACCTTCCACTCGATGAAGTCCGCAATCTCGGGATGGTCCATGTCGAGGCAGACCATCTTGGCAGCGCGACGCGTCGTGCCACCGGACTTGGTGGCGCCCGCCGCGCGATCGAGCACCTCGAGAAAGCTCATCAGACCGCTGGACGTGCCGCCACCCGACAGCTTCTCTTGCTTGCCGCGGATCTTGGAGTAGTTGGTGCCGGTTCCCGAACCATACTTGAACAGGCGTGCTTCGTTCTTGATCAGATCGTAGATGGCCATCAGGTCGTCGTTGACCGCCTGAATGAAGCATGCGGAGCACTGCGGATGCTCGTACGCGGTGTCGGTCTGGAAGATGACGTCCTGCTCGGGATCCCAGGCGTAGTTGCCGCCCGATCCCTCGATGCCGTACCGCTGGTAGAGCCCGCAGTTGAACCAGACAGGAGAGTTGAACGCCGCCTTCTGGTGAATCAGTAGATGAGAGAGCTCCGCCTCGAAGGTTTGCGCGGCTTCCTCGTCGGCGAAGTATCCGCCGAACCGGTCCCCCGCCTCACGAATCGAATGAGCGACGCGGTAGACCAGCTGGCGGACGCTGCGCTCGCCCTTGCTCTTATCGCCGTCGATACCCGCCTTGCGGAAGTACTTCGAGACGGCGATGTCGGTCGCGAGCTGGCTCCACCCTTCGGGGACCTGGGCCCCCTTGAGCTCGAACACCACCGAGCCGTCCGAGTTGGTGATCTGGCTGTCTCGAAGCACATATTCGACGGCCTCGAGCGGATCTTCGCCTGCCTGGGTGAGGCGTCGATCGACCGAGAGGCCGCCCGCTTCCTGCGAAACCTCTGCTCTACGGGTCCCTTCGATCTCCAAATTGCTCGTCATTCCCCTAGTTTCTAGTGCCACAGCATACCTCCAACCAGACGCACCTCTCCACCCGGATAGATTCCACCGGCCATCCCCAGGCGGAACCCCCCGCTATCCACATTCGTCCCACAATGGGTTGCGCTGGCAGCCTCCTTGCCACCACAACCGCTTGGGGGCGGACCTGCGAAGTAGCCCCCCGCGCCCAAGTCCGTCAAGCAGAAATGATCGGCCCGATGTACTTTCTTGCTACGGCCCGTAATTTCGGGGTGTTGCGAGCTCAGGGAGGCGGCGATTTCCACGTTTTCGCACTGCGTCACAGAACCACTTGGATCAGCTCGCATTAGATGACATCCGGTGTATGGCCATAGGCCCCATCGTACTAGATGTTGGGGCACCCCCCCAAAAATTACGCAATATTTAGGGGTGACGGGTCGGTCAACGTCCTACATCCGTTCACCCGGGTGGGTGCTTGCCCGGGGGATCTTCGCCTCTGTGACGCTCTCAAGATCGTTTTCCAAGTCCGCGTAATGCGGCGAGTTCTCCGCGACGACCGAGGGAGATCTGAGGTCTGTGTTCTGTAGGGGCCGTATTCTGCTCTGAACGTACTGTATGAACGTCCGTATGGACGTGCATTTGATCGACGGAACCTACGAGCTCTTTCGTTCTTGGTTTGGCGCGCCCGAAGCGACGTCGCCTTCCGGCCAAGAGGTCGGCGCGACGCGCGGCTTTCTTCGCTCGATGGCCGCGATGCTGCGCGACGAGTCGGTGACGCACGTCGGGTGCGCCTTCGATCACACGGTCGAATCGTTCCGCAACGATCTGTTCGACGACTACAAGACAGGGGAAGGGCTCGAGCCCGAGCTCTTCGATCAGTTCCCGCTCGTCGAACGGGCGAGCCACGCGCTCGGTATGGTCACGTGGCCGATGGTCGAGTTTGAAGCAGACGACGCGCTCGCGACCGCCGCCGAAAAGCTGCGCACCGATCCCCGCGTCGATCGCGTCGTGATCGCGTCGCCGGACAAAGACCTATGCCAGTGCGTGGTCGGCGACGTTGTCGTCACGCTCGATCGGCGACGGCAGATCGTGCTGAACGAGGAGGGTGTGCGGGACAAGTTCGGCGTGTCACCCGAATCGATTCCCGACTACCTCGCGCTCGTGGGCGACATGGCGGATGGCATTCCGGGAATTCCTCGCTGGGGAGCAAAGAGCGCGTCGGCGGTGCTCGCAAAGTTCTTACATCTCGAAGCGATCCCCGATGACCCGGAGCAATGGAACGTGAAAGTGCGTGGCGCGGCGACGCTCGCAAACAATCTTCGAGAGCACCGGGAGGACGCGATGCTCTACCGGACGCTCGCGACGTTGCGAACCGACGCTCCGATCCACGAGTCACTCGACGACCTTCGCTGGAGCGGGCCGAACCGTGAAGAGCTCGTTGCGTTGTGTGAAGAGATCGGCGAGCGAAATCTCCTCGGCCGGATTTGAGCTTTCAGAGGGAACGGGTGTCAGGGCGAAGCGTCTGCAGATATTGCCGGGCGCGCTCGACGTACCCCGCCGCGCTCTTTTCGAGGCCGCCCCCATCGGCCGGATCGATCTGCCGAACCACCTTGCCGGGCGAGCCCACCACCACCGAATAGTCCGGAATTTCCTGGCCCTGCGTGACCAACGCGTTTGCGCCAATCGTGCAGTATTTCCCGATCTTCGCGCGATTCAGGACGACCGCGTTGATTCCGATCAAGCTGAAGTCGCCGACACGGCAACCGTGCACCATCGCGTGATGCCCAACCGTCACGCCGCGGCCGAGCACGACCCGAATGCCCGGGTCCGTGTGCAACACCGCGCCGTCCTGAATGTTGCACTCCTCTCCGACGACGATCGCGTCGGAGTCGCCGCGAATGACCGCGTTGAACCACACGCTGCACTTGTCTTTGAGCACGACGGATCCGATCACGTCTGCTGAGGGCGCGACGTAGGCCTCGCCTTCGATGCGCACGCGCCGATCGCCGAGCTCGTAGATCATCAGAGCGCGCTCCCCTTGAACAATACCGGCGAGTAGACGTTGAAGCCGATCGTGACTTGCCAAGTCTCCGGGGTCAGCTCGCTCGCGCGCGTGGTGAAGCCGTAGAACGTCGGGAAGTTGAAGCTGACGAAAAGGTCCATCATCGTCGCTTTCGCTTCCACGGTGTACCCGATCTCCGCGCCGAGCGGGATGAAGTAGAAGGGGCCTTGGATCAGACCGGATGTGAATGTTCGAATCGTCTGACTCAAGTCGAAGAACGTCATGCCGCTCAGGAGCTTGATGAAGAGCTCGTCGGTTGCGTTGGCAACGAACTTGAATGGAACGTTAAGGCTCCACACCGACGGGCCCTGCGAAACGTCGTCCACGACCATCTCGACGCCGGTATCGAAGGCGAACTGCTCGTCGATGATGAAGCGAAGCGGTACCCCGCCAAGGAAACCGAACCTCGTGCGCGACGGGATGCGAAAGACCGCGTCGAAAGCCATCTTCACGTTTTCGCGATCCAGCACTTGGAAGCGCCCGTAGACCGGGATGTCTCCGAACTTCACGTCCGGAGACAGGCTGAAGGTGATCAGCCCCTCGCCGCCGAAGCCAAAGCCCGGATAGATACTGATCGTCGGAAACGATCCCATGCGGTAGCGCGAGAAGCCGATCTCGAAATCCTGAGCGAGCGAGATCGCGACGCCGAAGTTCATCGTCGAGATCGTGCCGATCGGCCCGAACGGCTCGACCGCGCCGCTCGTGTTCTCCACGCGTCGGCCAACCACCGTGTCGAAAGTCCCCCGCATCATGCCGCGAGGCATCACCAGGTCGCGGTTCGCATAACGGATGTCGTAGAACTCCGAAGCGCGCCGGCGCATGTTCCCCACGGGCGGCGGCTCGGTCTCCTCCACCCAGTCCGGGTTCTGCGGGGAACGCTCCTCATACTCGGTCGGGGGTGGGTCGGCCCAATCCGGGTTGGGCTCGGCGCTCGAAGGCTCCGCGGGCTCGGGCGGCGGGGGCGGCTCCGGCGCGGGCTCGGGCGGTGGGGGCTCGGGCTCCGCGGGAGCTTGGATCGGCGCACCCCAGCCCCCGG
>CP070650.1:2397628-2409678 GCA_020354595.1 Myxococcales bacterium | reverse complement strand
GAGTTCGGCGGCATTACCTACATGGCGCAGGACCTCACGTTTGGGGGAGTCAAGGAGTCGGGCTTCGGCCGCATGAATGGGCGCGAAGGACTGCGCTCGATGTGCAACATCAAGGCCGTCGTCGATGACCGCTTTCCGATAAATCAGCCGAACAAGATGTACCCCGTGACCTCAGCCCAGTACGGCACGTTTGGCGGGGTGATCGAGCTGGTCTACGGACGCGGTTTCAGGCAACGCTGGCGCGGCCTCATGAAGCTTCTCGGCCGCGGCGAATGACGAACGACTACGACTTCATCGTCATCGGCGGGGGCTCTGCTGGCTGCATCGTTGCGGCGGAGCTCTCGAAGGATTCGGGCACGCGTGTGCTCCTACTCGAAAGTGGACCCTCCGCGGAGGAGCATCCAGAGACCCTTGCCGCAAGCGGCTACAAGGAAGCGTTCATCAACGACGCGGTGATGGGTGAGCGCTTTTCGGTGCCTCAGACGTACTCCGCGAACCAGCGCATCTTTGCCGGGACCGGGACGGTGCTGGGCGGCAGCGGCTCGGTGAACGGAATGGTCTACACCCGCGGCGCGCGGGAGGACTACGCCGAGTGGCCAGAGGGCTGGAATTGGACCGACAACAAGACTGACTTCGAGGCAATCGAGCGCATCCTCAGGCCCCACCGACGGCCACCTACCGAGTGGACTGAAGCCTGCATCGCGTCCGCCGAGGAAAACGGCTTCACCCGCAAGGAAGACCTCAACGATGGCAACATGAGCAATGTCATTGGTTACGAGTGGATGTCGTACGAAGGGGACGAACGACGAAGCTCGTACGTTGCATTCATCAAAGACGCGGGGCCGAAAGAGAATCTCACGATTCTCACCCGCGCGCGGGCCCATCGCGTGGTGTTCACGGCCGACAAACGTGCCCGGGCGGTCGAATTCGAGCACGACGGCGAGTTGAAACGCGCGAGCGCGTCGAAGCAGATCGTCTTGTGCGCCGGGGCGTTGGAGACTCCCAAGCTGCTCATGCTCTCGGGCGTCGGGCCGGCGGACCACCTTCGCGGGCACGGCATCCCGATCGTGGCGGATCGTCGATGCATCGGTGACAAGCTTCACGATCACCCGAACGTTCCCGTCTTCTACAAAACCACCAGGGACATCGACTGCTTCTACCCGCAGCTTTACAGCTTCTTCCGGACCAACGCGGATAGCGATCTGCCCGCGACGCAGAGCGACACGTGCTACGTGTATTGGCCTGCGCCGTCGGCCATGCGGCAGATGATGCAGCGCATGCTGCCTCCCAAAGTGATTCCCCATGCGCTCTATGGCCCGAGAACCCGCGCGATCGTTCGCGCGATGATCGGCGGCATGTTCAAGGTCGGGGCGCTGCAACGCTTCACCGACCACATGTTCGGAATCATCCTGATCCTAGGAAAGCCCAAGAGCCGAGGGACGCTTCGCTTGCAGAGCATCGACGTCGGCAAACAGGCGTTGATCGACCCCGCTTACTACTCTCACCCCGAAGACATGGAGACGATGGTCAAGGGCGTCCGGATCGCCCGCCAGATCGGCACGTCCCGAGGGTTGATGGACTGGGGCGTGAAAGAGCTGATGCCGGGCGCGAACGTGCAGGCCGATGGCGCGATCGCAAACTACGTCCGCAAGAACACGATCACCACCTACCACTTCGCGGGAAGCTGCCGCATGGGTGGGTCAGCCGGCGACGCCGTCGACACCGAGCTTCGTCTGCGCGGGGTCAGGGGGCTTCGGGTGGCTGACGCTTCAGTGATTCCCTGGACCCCGGTCTCCGCTCTCAACGCCCCAAGCATGCTCGTCGGATACCGGGCCGCAAAGCTTCTTCGAGCGGAAGCCTTGTGACGAAGGCCCTTTTCTCTAAATACTGAGGGTTCGGGGGGCGTCTACGGTTGGCTTGGACCCAATCCCGGCTCGCCGTATCCTCGACAGGCTGACCATGATCCGAATCAAGAACGTTTTCGTCGCCCTACTCGCTCTGAGCGCATTTCTTCTGCCGGGCGCACTGTCCGTGCCCCAAGCCGATGCTGCTTCACCGATGGTGATCCGGTTTGCCTCGCTTGCCCCGCCGGGCTCCGCGTTCATGAAGGTCATGAAGGCCTGGAACAGAAGCCTCAAAGAGGGCACGGAGGGCCGAGTCGAGCTCCGTTTCTATTCGGGCGGGAGCCAAGGCGACGAGCGCGACTTCATTCGTAAGGTGCGCGCGGGTCAGATGGACGCTGCAGGAGTTTCGACGACGGGCCTCGGCATGGTCGCACGACCCGTTCTAGTTCTGGCGTCGCCCGGTTTGATCACGGAATACGAGCAACTCGAACGCACGCGTGCTGCCCTCAACGAACGCTTCGTGAAGCTGTTCGAAAGCAACGGGTTCGTTCTGCTGAACTGGGGCGAGGCAGGCAAGAACCGGTTGTTCTCGATGGAGCCCTTCGAGAAGCCCGAAGACCTCAAGAAGCTGCGCCCCTGGGCATGGAAAGACGACCCTGTCTTCGCCGAGTTCGTGAATGTGATCGGCGCTAACCCGGTTCGTGTCGGCGCGCCCGAGGTGTACGGTGGGCTGCAGACGAGGATGCTCGACACGGTCCCGGTTTCCGCACTCGCAGCGGTCGCAATGCAGTGGTACACGCGGCTCAATTACATGGCGAAGCAGAACTTCGGCATCATCATCGGTGGCTCGGTGATCAAGAAAGAGAAGTTCTACGCGCTGAGCGAGCACGACCAGAAGGTGCTCCTCGAAACGAGCGAGCGCGCCGCTCGCGCAGGAGACAAGCTCGCACGCCGAGACGACCAACGAGCTTACGACTCGCTCATCAAGCGCGGCATCACTCTGGTCGACACGAGCCCCCACAAAGCCGCCTGGGACGCCGCCGCCGCCCAAACCCGCAAGAACCTAACCGGCCGCCTCTACAGCAAGAGCCTCCTCGAGGCCGTGGAAGAAGTCGTCCGATAGGGACACGCACCCCCTCCAAAACCCGCCTCTTTTCAGTGGGTTGTACGCCTAGCCGCGAAAACGTGATGCGCGCTGGCACAGGCCGACCGAGCGTGGGTTTTCGCGGTTGGGTCTGGAAGTGGTTGGAATGATTGCGGTTGCGGGGGGCTAGCGTGTCCCTTGGCGGCGGTATGCTTTGGTGAGGAGCTGAGGCGGGTGATGGCCCCACTCGCTCACCTTGTCGTGCGTCGCGCTTTGCCAACCGTCTTCGATCTCGATGGCGCCGGCGCCGAATTCGAAATGGAAACCCGACGGCGTGTACCCATAGAACGAGAACATCTTGTCGTTCGGATGCCGTCCGAGGGTCTGATGCACCATCCCACCGGAGAACAGGAACCGGTCGTAGCATTTCCCGACCTCGTCCATCGACTTTGCCTGCACCATGAAATGGTGAATCCGCTTGAGCTGTCCACCGCCGAAGGCGAGCGAGTGGTGTCGAGCGTTGGCGTGCATGAAGGTGACGTCGATCTTGTGGCCGAAGTACTCGCAGCGGATGTAGTCGCTGAGCTCGAGCCCGAACACGGTCGCGTAGAATTCTTCGTGCTTCGCGTCGTCTTTGGATACCACGACGACGTGCCCAAAGCCCTGATCTTCGGCGACGAAACCACCCGTCACGACCTCCGAGACGAACGGCTCATCGGCTAGCTTGGGCCCGTAGAAGACCTCGACAGGATTGCCGGCCGGATCGTCGAAACAAATCAGCGCTGCCACGTTTCGATTTGCGGCGTGCTCTGCGCTGCCCTGTGCCACTTCGTGGCCGGCATCTCGCAGGCGTTGTGCGATCTGCTCGAGCTCGGCAGGGCCCGCCGCCTCCCAACCGATGGCCGCGAGGTCGTCAGCAGGGCCGTGCTCGACGAAGAAACGCTGTTGATAGCTGTCCATTCGCAGGGAAAAACCCGCTTCTGCGCTCCGATCGACCACCTGAAGCCCTAGGATCTTCGTCCCGAAGTCCTCCCAGGCGCGAAGGTCGCTCACCTCGAAAACCAAGTACCCCAACTGCTTCACGGCACTCATTCTTGCTAGCCTCCGAGCGAAGCATAGTACGGACGCATCGTCTGGCTACGGAGAAAGTTGATGGACACCACTACGCAATCGCGAGGTCTCGCGATCCCCACGGCGGCCGTGATCTGCTTGGCCATCGTTGCCGGAACTTCGTTGCACATCTGGCTGCACCACCGCGCGCACGGCATTTACAACGTAACGCAGATCGGCCTCGCATTCTTTCTCGTCGTGAACGTGATGGTTGCGTGGTGGGAAATCGCGCTCTTTGTCCGCCAGGACCAGATTCAGGAAGAATACGACGCGATCCGAGAGCCGTATCGAGGTCGCGAGTTGGTTGCGGTCGGCGAAGTCTTCAGGCGTCCGATTCCGATCCTGCGGGTGTTCTCGTTCCGTGAGTGGACGCGCATCTGGTCGACCTACTCGTTGTTCGACCCCGGATACTCAGACAGGCGCTCTTTTGGCTACAACATCGACGTCGGGAACGGTTTCACGACGATCATCCCCGCAATACTCTTTGCCTTCGGAATGACTTTCGAGCTCGTTCCCGCGCGGGTTCTCGGCATCATAGGAATCATCATCTTCTGGCAGATGTTCTATGGAACCTCGGTCTACTTCTTCCAGTTCTTCAACAACGGGCGACACAAGGGCCATTCTGTACGCGACGTGCTGCTATTCGTAGGCGTCAGCAACCTGCTGTGGCTGATCTTCCCGCTCTGGGGCTTGTGCGCGAGCGTGCGACTCATCATGGAGGGCTCGTTCGCCGTGTTTCTCTAGTCGTGCTCGGTCGCCGACCTTGAGCATCATCTTCTGCATCAAACGGAAGTCTGCAACCGCCTCGGGGTTCTCCGCCGAAAAGGGGTACGGGGCCCCGATCGCCTGCGCCGCTACGAGTCCAGACATGAAGGACAGATCGTGCGCGCCCTCAGGCGTGGTAAACGTCCCGCAATAGTAGATGTCGTTCTTCCCCTGCAAATAGCGCGACAGAAACATCATGATCAGGTTGCGAAGCGACACGCTGTGCACCGCGTGCGGCAGGTCGACCCGCTTCTGCACCTTGTCGATCGCCTTGTGGGAGTTGAACGTGACCAACATCGGCACCCCGGCATTCTTGATGTTTGGGTTCTGTGCCGAAATGACGAAGGTGCACTCGAGCGCTCCAGCCTCGTCGATCTCCGAGTAGGTGTTGTACTGGGAAAGAATCTGCTCCCTGTGCTTTTCCGGGAGCACCGTCGTATCCGAGTGGATGACGAACTTCGCGAACGTGGGATCGACGTCGTCGACGTACCGTGTGTTCCCTAGGAGCATGCGCTGCAACCAAGTTGGGGATTCGAGCGCGTTCAGCGCCGAGGTCGCATCACAGGCGAATATCACTTTGTCGACCTCATAGCTCCGACCGTGCTTGTCCGCGACGACATAGCGACCACCCGCGCTTTTGACGCTGGTGATCTCGTGGTCGGTGTGCACTTTGTCGGAGAACCGCTCCGTCATGCGATCGAAGACCTGCCGTGGCGCGCCGACCCAGGTGCCCATCTGCGTAGGCTCCTCGAGAGGCACGATGCTTTCCAGCAACGGAAGAATGACGGCGGGAACGCTCTTCATCGACGTGGTGATGAAGCTCGCGCAGTGGATCGGGACGAAGATCGTCTCCCAGAACGCGCTAGAGATCCCGAACAGGCGAGCAAGCCAATAGAGCGGAATCAGGTTGAGCGGATTGAAATATGAAAAGTGATAGAGCGATTCGTGCGTCTTCTTGGGGAGAAAGAAGTCGTTGATCTTCGTCACGAGCGCAACGAGCCGCTTCCACCTTCGGAACTCGCGAGAGAAGCGACGCGCGATCGAGGTTTGGCCGTCCTGGCAGAAGTGTCCGTCCGGCGTCTGCACGAAATACGAGATCGGAAGGGTCGTGATGCCAACGCCGAGCTCGCGCAGAAGCTGCTCGTAGTTGTGATAGTACATCTGCGGCCACGCAACGACGAGCACGGGAGAGTCCGCGTGGCCGTCCTTCGTCGTCCAACGAAACGTTTTGGCGTTGCCGCCGAGCGCCGGCCCCTTCTCGAACAGCTCGACGTCGAAGCCGGCTCGATGAAGCGACCAAGCCGCTCCCGCCCCGGCGATGCCGCCGCCGATAACCCCAATCTTTTCCGTCACGAATACCCCCTGGGCCGCGCGTCAAGCGCGTTTGGGCACGAGATCTACCACCGGTCCGTGTCGCAGGGTATGACACAGACCCTTGTAGATGCCCAGTGACTCGTAGACCGCCGCCGTCATCATGACGGTCCGAGTCTGGCCAGCGATGGTCACCGGAAAACCGCTGTGGAGGAAGGCCAACGAGAGCTTCAACTCGGGATTGGCCCAACCCCCAGCGCCGCCCAAGCCGAAGTGGCCAAAGGCCTCCGGCACATCCAGCAAGAACGCATCGGTCCGGTGGTACCCCAGCTTCCAGTGGAGCGGGTAGATCGCAACTTTGTCCGCACGCTTGGTTTGCACCTCGGACGCCTCTTGGATGACCTCTTCGGAAACGAGCCGGACGCCGTCGAGCTCGCCGCCCATCGCAAGGACCGCATACATTTTGGCGAGCGACCTCGCCGTGGCCACGCCGTTCATCGCTGGCAAGCAGGCCTTCCAAAAGGCGGGGTGTGTGTACAGCTGTTTCGCGTTCTTGGGCGTCAACCCACGCCGCCACAGATCCCGGAGGCGCTCGCCTCGGATCCAAAATGGCACGCGGTAGTCCATCTGCAGCGGCCTAGCACCGTTGCGTTGGAGCGGAGGCAGGCCGACGAAGTCCGGCAGACGATGCATTTGGGTGTCCGCGTTTCCGATGTAGAGGCCATCGAGGCCGAGCGGCGTCACGATGCGTTGCTCGATGAACTCGGGAACGGTCAGACCCGAAATGCGATGGATGAGCTCCCCTACCAACCAACCAAAGGTGACTGCCTGGTATGCGTTCGCCGTTCCGGGATGGAAATCGGGCTCGGTCTCTTGGAGGCGCGAGACGATGAGGTCCCAATCGAGGATGTCGGTGATCTCATCGACGAGGTGGGCCAGCTTGTGAAGGCCGGCCTGATGGGAGAGAAGCTGCCGGACGGTGATGTGCTCTTTGCCCTTGCACCCAAACTCCGGCCAGTAATCCGCAACGTGGGCGTCGTAGTCAATGAGCCCGTCCGTCGCGAGCATGTGGATCGCCGTTGCTGTAATGCCTTTGGTGCCGGAGTAGCAGATCGACATCGTGTCTCGCTGCCAGGGCGCTCCGTCGTTGCGGCCGGGTCCGGCCCAAATGTCGACCACGGGCTTGCCCTCGAGAAAAACGCACGCGGCCGCGCCGCCTCCGTAGTGCTCGAGCTGTTTGCGCATGAGCTTTGCGACCGGCTCGAAGCGTGGCTCATAGACGCCTTTGATCTCGATCTTCTCGGCCATGGCTGCTCCGCCTCTGGGTGTAGCAGCGTTATGCGAGCGGTCCAAAGATTGCTGCCGCGAAATCGAGCAGCAACAGGGCGCCCGAACGCTGACACGCTACTCCTTGGGCTTGCGGTTCTTGCCGAACAGCGGCCACGTGTAGACTTGAGCGCCAAACGCGACGAACCAAGTGCTGCCGACGTCGAACATATCGAGACCCGACGGCTGATTGGCAAACATCAGGGGCAAGAAACCGGTCTGCAGGAAGAAATCGACCAGAAGCTCCTTCTTGCTCTCATAGGTGTATCCGCCCCCCAAAAAGAGCGGGAGCTCGATGACCGCTTTGACGCCTGGGCCGCCATTGAGATTGACGACGCTGACACCACCGCCGATCTGAACGAAGCCGTTGTCGGTGACGTTCACCGTGCCCGCACCGCCCCAATCGAAGTCAAACGTGACGTTCGAAGGGTTCGTCGTGAAAGCCGCGTAGGAATCGCCGGCAACGAGCGTGAAGCCGGTGTTCATGTCCATCGTGAAGACGCCGAGGATCTCGAAGATGCGCAGCGGGACGTTCGCGGTGAGCTTGAAGTCAGTGTTCGCGGGTAGCGACAAGACCAAGTCCACTCCAGCCGCAAAGATGTCGGTCTCGTGATACTGGTAGCGCGCATACACCGGGATGTCGCCATACCGAGCACTCGGTGACATGATGACGGTTAGAAGTCCGTTTCCTGCGAGGGCAGGGACGGTTCCGATCCGCTGGCTGCTGATCCCGACCTCGAGGCCGTCGACGGGCGACACGGCGCCGCCGATGTCGATCGAGGACAACGAGCCCGACCCGAATGCCCCGCCCACATACACGCGGCCGTCGGCGCGAACCATACCCTCGTCGAGGACGAGCGGTCGCCGCGCCCATCGGATGGGATAGCCGTAGCTCGTTCGGGGCGTCGTATTCTTCTCGGCGTCTGCTTCCTCGGCGGCACCCTCCTGCACTTCTTGTGGCGCCTCCTTCGACTCCGGTTGCTCGTCTTGAGCAACGGCGCCGGCTGAAAGAAGCAGAAGCACGCAACAGAGAAACGCGCCCCAGACCCGGTGTTGTCGATCAACCATACCCAACTCCCATCGAACGAGGCCGTGTATCCCAGATGAGAGGGTGCCTTGTCGATCGAATTCGGGTACCGACGCACTCCGAGGCTGCCGCGCGGAGCATTGACGGCCTCTTCGTTCGGTCTAGTAACAAGGCATGGGAAGCTCGTCGGAACCCGGGGCACCGGACAACGGCGCTCGGGTGCGCGCCTACGTTTCTTTCCTCTTCAAATGGCGGTGGTTGGTGCTCGTCGGGACCTTGGGCATCGGGTTTCTCGCGGCGAGCGGCACGCGATTCATCGAGTTCAAGAACGACTACGAGTACTTCTTTCGCGAAGACAACCCGCAGCTTCGCGCCTTCGAAGACCTACAGGAGATCTACACCAAGAACGACAATACCTTGATCGTGCTTGCACCCGACTCCGGCAAGGTGTTCACCCCGGAAACGCTGGCAGCCGTAGGCGAGATCACCGAACGGGCCTGGCGACTGCCGTTCGCGACCCGCGTTGACTCCATTACCAACTTCCAGCACACGAAAGCCGAGGAAGACGACCTCATCGTCGACGATTTGGTGGATCTCGAGCGGGAGTACGCACAGGCCGAGCTCGACGAGTTGGAAGCCATTGCGCTCGCCGAGCCACTTCTCAGGCGCCGTCTCATTTCCGATGAAGCGCACGTGACGGCGATCTTCGTTCGACATACCGTGCCGCGAAAGGCACCTGACGAACAGACGCAGGCCGCCATCGCGGCGCGCGAGCTCGCAGCCGACATCGAGAGCAAGCACCCAGGTCACAAGGTCTATCTGACCGGCGGTGTGCTGCTATCGCACTCGTTTTTCGAAGCCTCGGTGCAGGACCTCTCGACGCTCATCCCGTTGATGTACGTGATCTTACTCGTGACGGCGCTTCTGTTCTTGCGCTCGTTTTGGGGAATGCTGATCACGTTCGTGATCATCATTCTTTCGTCCTCGACCGCGATGGGAATGGCCGGCTGGCTGGGAATTCCGATGACCCCGCCCAGCTCGAGCGCCCCGACGATCATCATGACGCTCGCGGTAGCAGACAGCATTCACCTTCTCGTCACGCTGTTTCAATCGATGCGCAAAGGCATGACCAAGCAAGAGGCGATGACCGAAAGCATGCGCATCAACCTCAGCCCGGTCTTTCTCACGAGTCTCACGACGTGCATCGGGCTCCTGGCGCTCAATCTCAGCGATGTTCGTCCGTTCAACGACCTCGGAAACATCTCGACGATGGGTGTCATGGCGGCGTTTATCTACACCGTGATTCTGCTGCCGCCGTTGGTCGCCATCCTTCCGATTCGGCAGGGGAAGGCGGTGAGCGATGAGTCGCGTCCCGTCGTGAGGCTCGGCGAGCTCGTCATCGCCCGCCGGAAACCGCTTCTCTGGCTCGGCGGCGTGTTGATCATCTCCCTGAGCGTGATGGTGACTCGCAACGAGCTCAACGACGAATTCGTGACGTACTTCGACGAGAGCTTTGCGTTCCGGACCGACACGGATTTCGTCAGCGAGAACCTCTCCGGCATCTACACGATGGAGTTCTCCTTGAGCTCGGGTGAGGAGTCGGGGATTTCGAACCCGGACTACCTGCAGCACGTCGAGGCGTTTGCCAATTGGGAGCGCGAGCAACCCAACGTCGAGCACGTGTTCACCATCACCGACACTTTCAAGCGACTCAACAAGAACATGCACGGTGACGACCCCGAGTGGTACAGGTTGCCGGACCAGCGCGACCTCGCGGCGCAGTACTTGCTGCTGTACGAGATGTCGCTACCGTACGGGCTCGACCTCAACGACACCATCAACGTGGAGAAGTCGTCGACCCGCCTCATCGTCACGGTGGAAAACGTGACGGCGGTCCGGATGCGAGAGCTTCAGGCTCAGTCCGAGGCGTGGCTTCGCGAAAACACGCCCGAGACGATGTGGACCATCCCCGCGTCGACGAATCTGATGTTCTCGCACATCTCGGAGCGCAACATCAAGAGCTCGATCCTCGGCGCTTTCATCGCGCTCGGCCTGATCGCGGTCATCCTCGCGATCTCGTTCCGAAGCGTGAAGTTCGGGTTGATCAGCATCATCCCCAATCTTGCGCCGGCGCTGATGGCGTTCGGCATTTGGGGCATTTTCGTGGCTCGGATCAACGTTGGAAACTCGGTGGTTCTGACGATGGCACTCGGCATCATCGTCGACGACAGTGTTCACTTCCTGAGCAAGTACCTCCGGGCGCGGCGGGAGGGGCAGATGGGCCCCGAAGAGGCCGTCCGTTACGCATTTTCGACGGTTGGGTCGGCGCTCGTAGTGACCTCTTTCATTCTCGTCGCGGGATTCATGGTGCTCACCCTCTCGCCTTTCGGCCTCAATGCGGGTATGGGAATGCTCACCGCGATCGTGTTGCTGGTCGCGCTCGGCGCCGATCTGCTGTTTCTGCCACCCCTGCTCATGCGTATCGAAGGAGAAAAGATGTGATGAAGCGTTCCGTCGTGTTGCTTGGAGTCGTTGCACTGCTCGCACCCGCACTGGCATTTGCGGGGGAGGCCGAGGACAAGGGCCTCGAGATTGCGAAGGAAGCCGATCGTAGAGACGAGGGCTTCGGAGACAGCAGGTCCAAGATGCTCATGATCCTCCGCAACAAGCGCGGCCAGGAGAGCAAGCGCGAGCTCGAGATTCGCACGCTCGAGGTCAAGGACGACGGCGACAAGTCGCTGACCGTCTTCCACACCCCGCGCGACGTCCGCGGTACGGCGCTCTTGACCTTCTCGCACGGCGTCGACCCGGATGATCAGTGGCTCTATCTTCCCGCGCTTCGCCGGGTGAAGCGGATCGCTTCGAACAATCAGTCCGGTCCGTTCATGGGCTCCGAGTTCGCATACGAAGACCTCTCGTCGCAAGAGGTCGAGAAGTACACCTACAAGTACCTCAAAGACGAGAAGATAGACGGCGTCGATTGCTTCTTGATCGAGCAGTACCCAGTCCGGAAGGATTCCGGATACACCCGGCTCCAAACCTGGATCGACAAAGACGAGTACCGGGTCCGGAAGATCGATTTTTACGACCGCAAGGGAGCGCTCCTGAAGACGCTCACACCGACCGAATACAAGCAGTTCCTCGGCAAGCACTGGCGCGCGCAACGGATGAACATGGTCAACCATCAAACCGGGAAGAGCACCGAGCTCATGTGGAGCGAGTGGAAGTTCAAGACCGGGCTCAAGGACGACGACTTCACGCGCACGCGTTTGCAGCAGGTCCTCTAGAGGGCTACGTCCCGGCCAGATGCGGGCTCTCTTCGTCTTCTTGGTGTTGACCCTCGTGCTCTACGGGACGGGCGTCGGCGTCGCGTCCGCGCAGGAAGAGGACGCCAGTCAGGAGGTGCGGGAGCTACAAGAGCCCGCGCCCGAAGCACAGCAGCTCGAGCTCACGGACCCTGAAGCGCCCGAAGCGGAGGCCGACCCGGCGGTCGAGGAGGCCCCACCCGACGAGCCGGCCGTCGAAGAAGAAGAGGAGCGCGAGACTTTCGGAGACCGCTTCCGCCGCGGCGATCTCTTCGGGT
>CP070650.1:2375591-2397528 GCA_020354595.1 Myxococcales bacterium | reverse complement strand
CTCGCTCTTCGAGCAGCCCGAGGTGCGCGAGACGACTGAGCTGTGCCTGCGCGGTGTTGACGTCCAGACGGAAAAGCCGCGCCTGACCTGCGGCGTCCATCCAACCCTCACGCGCGATCTGGTAGAGGTTGACCATGATGTCGTCGGGCAGCCGTCGAATCCGTGTGTATGGCGACGCAGGAATCGGTCCGACGTGGACGATGTCATCTTGAATCTCTCGGATCGATGCGAGCCATAGGCGAAGCGCATCTCGCACCAAACCGCCTGTCGCCTGGTGAAGCTCGTGAAAGTATTGATCGTAGGGCCGGCGGATTCGACTCGCTCCCCGCGCGAAGAGGCCCTCGATGGGGGAGCCGTCGCCTCGGTCGAACGAATGCTCAAAGCCGCTGAGCCGATGCCGCGCGATCACGGCCGCTTGAAGCTCTTGCTCGCTCAACGGTTCGAGTCGGATCAACTCCGGGAACGCATCCTTCAGAGGCGCGACGGTGGACGCGAAGTTCCAGAACAAAACCGCGCCGTGGGTCAACCAGCGCCTGCGTCCGCCCTCTTCAATGATGCCTTTGACGAACCGGCGAAGCGGTTCGAATCCACCGGGCGCCATCGAGAGCATCCAATGCAAGCCGTCGACCACGACGAGCTGACCCTCCGGAGCATCTTGAAAGATTGCGTCGACGTCTTCGACCGTGACCGGTCCCGTGAAGACGACGCGTTTGACGTTCTTCCAACGTCGGCTTCGCACGATCGCGCTCGACACAGCCGCCTTGCCGACACCGTCGACGCCGATCAGCGCCACCGACCGCAAGCGACCCCTTTGCTCACTCGAAAGCACTGACTCTGCGCGACGGATCTCCTCGTCGCGACCGGTGAGCACGTCGCCGGCCTCCATGGTGTCGGCTGCAAAGAGGCGCCGGTAGACTAGCGGAAGCTCCGTGCCGACGTCGGGCGCGGCAAAGCTTCCCGCGGTCAGCTCTTCGGTGGGGAGCGGTCCCTTGAGTCCCAGGCGCTCACTCCAATACTCCAGTCGTTCCGCCCCGAACAGCGCCCGAAGCGCGCTGACGGCCTGGGCCTTGATTAGTTCGATCCGCGGTGGCTTTTCAGCCTTTTCGATCATGCGGAGGCCGCTGGCGGCTCGGCGCATCGCCTCGAGCCGCGATCGGCTGAACTCACCTTCGGCAAGCTCTTCGCGCAGCGTTTCCAAGGTACCGAGCGCCGCATCCTCCATCTCGGTCTCGATGATTTGCGGCCACCCCTTGGCCTCGACCCGGATCTCTTCGAGCGAGTTGTAGCTGCGCTCGAGCTGGCTGTAGACCATGTCTCGCAACAAGGAGTGCATCTCTTCGGGAACCGCCTCGTCGTGGACGATTTCCAGCTCCGCGGTCGCTAGCTCGACGTTGAAAGCCACCACACGCTCGAGCTCTTGCAGCAAGTTGGCCAATGGCTGAACCCGTTCGGCGAGCTCGCGTTGGATCGAAAGAAGTTTCGGCGCAACGCGACTGTCGATGTAAGTGAGGATGACCTCACGAAAAGGAACCTCTACCTCGGGCAATGCGGTTGGCAAGCGCCACTCTCCGGTTTGCCGTTGACCGACTGTGACGCGGTACCGCGGGGTTAGCGCTCGGCACGCCTCTACCAGCGTATCCAACAACGGTGCGATCTTCGTGTCGTCGCTGAGGTCCTGGTAGAGCTCGTTGGTGACTCGCGCAGCTTCCCCCGTGGCTTTGCTCGTCGCTTCCGTGGCGGCTCGAAGTGCCGTTGCCAGCTCCTCGCCCGAGAGGTCGCTCTCGAGCTGTTTGCTCAGCTCCGCGAGCGCCGCCTGAAGCATGTCACTCACGCGGGCCACCTGGGACGTCGCGCGTCGGTTGACCGTGTTGGTGAGACGCAGCACGTACTCGGCGACATTGTCCTTGATTCGCGCTTCGAGGCCGAGCAACTCGAGCTCCATCGCCAACGACGAGTACTCTGCCGAGCTCGCTTTGCGAAGGTTGGCGACGTCCTTGGTCAGCGTCTCGATCGCTCGCATGCGGTTGGCGAAACGCCTGCTCGTCCGCCGCTCGCTGGACGGAAGATCCACCGTCCCGAAGGTCGGCAGGTCGTCCTTCATCTGGACGAAGCCGACCGCAACGGCGCTGGCAGCTCGGTGCGTTCCGTCGCTCGTGATGCGGACGACCTCATCGAGGGCGAGGGCGAGCTCTTCCTCGACCTCGTGGCGCAAGCGCACGAGCTGCCTTTCGAGATCTGCGCTCGGATCGCTGCAGACGTCGACCACGTCGTCGTACCCCGCGATCACCCCGTCGAAGAGGCTTCGCGTTCGGGCAGCCATGTGGCGATCCGCTTCGACGAACAAGGCCGCGAGCGCCTCGAAACGAGACGGCGCGTCATAGGACAGATGGTAGCGCCCGAGCGCCCGTAGCCGGACGTCTCGCATCGGCGGGCTCTGCCCGAGAGCCTTGCGCCAGCCGCGCCGCATCCGCAGGATTCCCCGACGCACGCTCTTCCACAGGGAGTCGTCCTCATGGAGCTCGTACGAGACGTCCTCGTATGGCGCCGAGACCACTTCCGGCAGCTCGTCGACGACGCTGTCCACGTTCGACAGGATGTTTTCGGGCGTCCATGTGAGCTTCGCAAGCGTCACAGACCTGCCGAGCACGATGCCTCGCCAATGCGCCGCCAGCTCAGACTGCGCCGTGCGAAGCATCGTCACTAGCTCGTCGCGCTCGACGCCCTCCTCTGCCCGCGCCTGCACGGTCAAACGCCGGTGCTGGCGCAGGAACTCGCGTCGAAGATCGCGGAGGTACTTCCCGGCATCGATTTGAAAATTGCGGAGCGGGCCGGTCGAAACCTCGCGGACGATGCTCTGTAGGTCTCCGCCAAGATCCTGCACTCGGGAGTTGAGCTCCGCGCTTTTCGTGTGGAGCGGCTCGCCCCACAGGTCTTTTTCCCCGACGTGCTCGGGCCAGGGCTCGAGCTGCTTGGATGTGCCTTCGTCACCTTCGGGGCGAAGCGAGGGCGGCTTGACCGAAAGGTGGCGCGTCGGCGAGAGCGAGGTCCGCGTGCCGCTGGTTTCGCCGGCGAGGCCGAGGCCCATCTTGAAGAGCACCGGGCCGATCAGCTCGTTGATCGCGACGCCGCCGATGATCAGCGTTTCGAGCGATTTCCCGATCTCTCCGAACGAGTTGCCGACCAGCGCGGCCAGCAGGATCGATACGCCGGCCTGCGACACGAAGCCCATCCAGCCGAACGTTCGCGTTGCCTCGTCTGCCTTGCTCAGGCGCGCGCCGAGGTTGGTGCCTGCATAGATCGCGAAAACGCGGACGGCGACCAGAGCCACTGCGAAGAGCGCGACCTGTTGTAGCTGCTCGAGATGCAGCTTGGCGCCCGCGAGCGTGAAGAAGACGACGTAGACGGGGAGCGAGAGGCGCTCGACCGTCTCGATGAGTCGGTGGCCGGTCTTCGAGAAGTTCGCGACGCCGAAACCGGCGGCTAGGAATACCAGCACGGGGTCCCAGCCGAGTTGATCACAAATGAAGGCGACCAGATACACCAGGCCGATCACGAAGATCAGAAGCTCCTGATTGACGTAGCGAATGTAGAGCGCCATCAAGCCGCCGACGACCAGCGCGCCGAAGGCGATCGAAAAGACGATGTGGTTGAGAATGTACTCCCAGAAGCCACTTTCGAGCGCCCCCATCCCGATCTGTTGAGCGACGACGACCTGAGCGACGGCGAACGCAACGAGCACGATGACGTCTTTGAGCACGACCACCGACAGGACGTTTCGGGTCATCGGGCCTTCGGCCCGGGACTCCATGATCACGGCGATCGTGGCCGCAGGAGACGTGGCCAAGGACACCGATGCCACCATGCCGCCGACAGCGAGTGCGGCCATCATGGGCAAACCGGACATGCCGGGAAGCGAGACGAAGGGGACCGCGCCGGAGATCAGCCAGAAGAAACCGGTCATCAGGACGCCGATCGACACCAACTGCGCCGCGAGGATCGAGCTGATGACGCGGAGGCCTTTCTTGAGGCCTTCCAGCTTGAGCTCGCCACCTGCGGTCAGAGCGATGAGCGCCACGGCGAGCGTGTCGAGCAAGCTCAGCTGCTCGATGACTTCGTCGTTGAGTATGCCCTTGTCGAACGGCGGCGGGAGATCGAGCCCGCTCAGCGCCTTGGCAAGCGAAGGACCGAACACCAGGCCGGCGATCAGGTACCCGGTGATGTGTGGCAGACGAATCTGACCGACGAGCCCGCCGATCGTGTAACTCGCCAACACCACGAAACCGAAGGCGAGCATCCCGCTCGGGTCGAAGGCTTCCTGGGCGAACTGCTCGAACTGGTAAAGCGCTACCATGCCGAACAGAAGCAAGACGATGACGGTGATCTGCCTTCGCGCGTGGGTCTCTTCGCCTGGAGGCGGCATGCTGTACGAGCCCGTCATCAACGCCTCCAGAACCCGGGGAGAATCAAGGCGAACAGCGTGAAGAACTCGAGGCGCCCGAGCAGCATCGCGAGCGCGAAGAACATTTTGCTACCCGCGGAGTACGCAGCGAAGTTATCCGGCCCGACGTGGAAGGGAGCCGGGCCCATGTTGGAGAGGCACGTAAGCATCGTTCCGAATGCCGTCGGCACCGGGACGCCCTCGACCAACGTCACGAAGAGCAGACCAAAGCCGATGCAGCCCATGTAGATCAAGAAGAACGATGCGACGTCGGCTAGGACCTGCGGGCTCACGGCCGTTCTTCCCATACGAACGAGCTGGACGGTGGCGGGGCGAAAGCTCTTTTGGAGCTGGGCGATAGCCTGCTTTCCCATCAAGACGGCACGCTCGATCTTGATGCCGCCGGCCGTCGATCACGAGCAGCCTCCGACGAACATCAGCAGGATCACGATCGTCAACGCGGTCGAGCTGTAGACGCTGTAGTCGTCCGTACCGTAGCCGGTCGATGAGATCGTCGTTGCGACCATGAAGAACGAGTAGCGGAACGAGGTGAGAACCTCGTCGTGCACGCTGAGGTTCAGAACCGTCAATACGACCACGGCGACGATGACGATGGCTACGTAGGAACGGAACTCGATGTCCCGCACGAGGCCCCGCCAACTGCCGCTTCGCAACAAGCCATAATAGAGCCCGTAGTTGACGCTGCCGATCAGCATGAAGCACGCGATGACGTACTCGACGGCGGGCCTGTTGAACCCGCCCACCGAGGCGTCGAGCGTCGAAAAGCCCCCTGTCGACATGGTGGTGAACGCGTGGCACACGGCGTCGAAGAGATCGAGACCGAGCACCTTGAGTAGCGCAATCTCGATCAAGGTGAGCAACGCGTAGAGTTTCCATAGCGCAAACGACGTTTCCGCGATGCGCGGACGAAGCCCCTCGGCCGTCGTGCCCGGCACCTCGCCGCGGAACATGTGCTTTCCGCCTGCCCCGAGGCTTGGGAAGACCGCAACGAACAAAACGACGATGCCCATCCCACCGAGCCACTGGATCAGCGAGCGCCAGAGCAGCAACGGGCGCGAGAGCCGCCCTTCGATGTCGGTCACCACCGTCGCGCCGGTCGTCGTGAGGCCGCTGACCGCTTCGAAGAAGGAGTCCGCGGGGGACATGCCGGCGCCCAGCATGAACGGGATGGCGCCGCACGCCCCGGCCGCGATCCAGATCAGGCTCACCGCCAGGATCGCCTCTCGGCGCGTGATTCGCTCGGACACATGGCGCTTCCCGTAGAGAAACGCGGTGAGCCCGATCGCAGAGACGATGATCGACGACAGCGCGAGCTCGGCGGCGCCGCCTTGCGGGCGCACCGGATCGGGCGCGAACCGGTCCCAGAGCATTCCGACGCCTGCGCACAAGGCGATCATCACGCCGATGCCGAGGACCACCGCGCCGACCGGGCGGATGACGCCTCGAAAGTCTCGCGCCTTCGTGCTCACTCACCCCTCGGTCGAAAGAGGCGTTCGACGGTCGGCCGGGCGTCTTGGGTGGTCATGAGAATGACCCGGTCGCCAGGATGAACGACGTCCTTGCCGTGCGGAATGATCACATCGTCCCCGTGCACGATGGCGGCGAGCAACGAGCCACGGGGAAGGTTCATTCGGTGAAGCGGCTTGTTGACGGCGCGGCACTTGGGGCTCGCGGTGAGCTCGACGACCTCGGCCTGTCCGTCTTCGAGCACCGTGAGACTGTGAAGACCGCCGCCGCGCGAGAAGCGCAGAATCTGATCCGAAGCGACGGTTCGTGGAGACAGAACGATGTCGACGCCGAGCTGGCGGTAGATCGACGCGTAGTCCGCGCGCTGGACGATCGTCGCGGTGCGTTTGCAGCCGGCGCGCTGCGCGAGCAATGCCGCCATCAGGTTGATCTCATCCTGGCGAGTGACGGCGGCGAATAGGTCGTAGGTTCCGACCTCTTCTTCTTCGAGAAGAGCGCCATCGGTGCCGTCGCCGTGCACCACTTCGATGCCTTGGAACTCGGCGCTGATCTCCTCGGCGGTGGCGAGGTCGCTCTCGATCATCATCACGGTCGCCCCCTGCGACAGCAGCTCGCGAGCCAGCGCCTTACCGACGACCCCTCCGCCCACGATGCAGACGCGCTTCGCCTCCCTCTCTTTGCTGAAGAGCCGTTCGGCTGCCAGCACGCCCTCGGGCCGCCCGATGAGGTAGACGCGGTCCCCCTTGACCAGCACGTCCGCCCCGCCCGGCACGAAGAGCTCGCCGTCGCGCACCACGGCGCTCACGAGCGTGTGCGGCGGAAGCTCCACCGAGGACAGCGGCTTGTTCAGCACGCGCGATTCCTCGAGATCGATCTGAACGAGCTCCACGCGGTCTTGCGCCAAGTCGACGACGTCGGAGGCGCCGTAGGATCGAGCGATCCGACTGAGCTCCTGAGCGACGAGCACTCGGGGGTTGATGACCACGTCGACCCCGAGGAGGCCGTAACGGATCCCCTCGGTCCACTCCGACCATGCCGTTCCTTGGACACGAGCGACTACGTGCTTCGCCCCGAGTTGCTTTGCGGCGAGCGCGGCGATGAGGTTCATCTCGTCGTGGTTCGTGACGGCCGCCACCAAGTCCGCGCGAGCGACGCCTGCGATCTTGAGCAACGTCTCGCTCGCCCCGTAGCCCACCATCGACGCAACATCGAAGTTCTCCTCGGCGTGTTGCACCGCCTTCGCGCTCGCATCGACGGCGACGATGTCGTGTCCTTCCTTGTCGAGGACACTCAACAGATGACGGCCGACCTCGCCCAGACCTATGATGACGATGTTCATTTCGCGGATACCTCGATCGATGTGCGGGAATCGGTGTCCCTAAGCTCGCGCTGGATCTCGCCCTGGTCAGCAAGCAACCCGCGCAGTAGGCGCGGCGCGAGGAGGTCGTTCACCATGATCGAGCCGAGGACCACCGAGTAGGCGATGTCGGCGGCGCCCCCCTTGTAGACGAGCCGAAAGGAAACCGCCATTGCGAGAGTCACGTCGCCGTGCGCCAGCAAGCCGCGGAACAGGTCCGTCCGTAAGCTCGTCCCCCAAGCGGCGATGGCGCTCGCGAGCCACTTGGCCGAGGTCCGGAGAACCAGAAACGCGCCGAGCGCGAGCAGAGTGAGCTTCCAATCGGTGGGCGTCCACAGCGCACCCGCGAATATCAGCAGCACGATGGCCATGGGCCGTTCGGTCGACTCGAGTGTGCTGTGAAGGAGGTGACCGCCTCGCGCGAAGTTCACCAGTACGAACCCCATCGAGAGGTTCACCGCAAGTGGTGAAAGCTCTAGGAAATACGCCCCGCCGGAAGCAAACGCGATGATCCCTACCAGCGCGAGGAACCGCGAGTTGTCGGATTCGTCACCGGCCAAGAAGAGCGAGAACAAGAAGCCGAGCGCTCCGCCGAGCAAGAACGTGACCCAGGCCCAGAGCGACGCAGAGTATTCTTTGGCGCCGGGTGCGCTTTGGTGGAACACGCAGAAGATCAGGCCAAACGCGAGGATGACCATGATGTCGCCGAGGCGCGTCCCGTTTCGCAGGAGCGGGGAGAGCCGACCGCTGATTTCGTAGCGTCTCGACAAGAGGTCGAATGGCTCGGCGGAATCTGCGGCCGCAAAGCACGCGAGAGCCGCCGCGCTCAGCATCGCGGTGCGCGTCTCATCCGCGCCAAGCTCCCACTTCGCGTATACGAGGCCGGGCTGGATGAAGAAGTAGTAGGCGCTCACCCCCACGGCGATGCCGGGCAGCAAGTGGTGCAGGAACACGATCCGCCACGTGGCTGGGTCGAGCTTCTGGAGGCTCGCGAAGTCGAAATCGGTGCCGCGGAGGAGGCCGACCCAGCCGGCTGCCAAGGCGATGACCGGAAGGAGGCCGGTCATGTCTTCGAACGCGTCGATCTTCAGAAAGACGGGTCCAAGCAAGACGCCCAACAGCAAGTACTCCGCGCCGCTCACGATCAGGAAGCGGCGCTGCAGTCGCTCGACGACGTTGTGTGCCAGGACGTAAGCCACGCCGACTACGAGGACGAGCAACACGACCGTGCCGAGCTCGCCAACGCTGCCGTCTTTGTCGCCGCCGCTCGCCGCGTACGCAACGCCCGGCATCGCCGCCCAAAGCAGCGGCAACGCGGCACCCGTCAGCCTCCCCGCCATATGCGCCTAATTGTGAAGAAGAAGCCGCCGGAGCGGTAGTTTCGGGCTGGACAGGTGTTTAGCCTCTATTTCCGCAGGCCCTCGAGCACGAGCGAGATGAGCCCCTTCGTCGTTTCGACGGGGTCCATCTGCACTTGATTGCGCACCGATGCCAACGCGAGCGCTTCGACTGCGCCCAACACGGCAAGGGCGCTCACGCGGGGGTCAGACACCACGACGAGCTTCTGATCCGCGGCGACCTGGCTGAGCGCCATGGCACGACCGTCGAGGTCCGAGGCGAGATCGGAGATCGCCTGGCGTGCCGTGGTAGCGGGCGCCCGGCGTTCCTGCAGGTAAAGACACATCGAGTCCGGGTACATCGCCATCGCGCCGACCAAGCGGTTGCCCAGCTCGGCATATGCGGTCGCGGCCTCCTTGTGCCCATTGACCTGGCGGAGCTTCTGATGGCATTCGTCCAGGGCGGCTCGAGTGGTCTGGGCCACAGGCTCGATCACCGCCTCGACGAGATCCGCCTTGTCCCTGAAATAACGATAGAAATTGCCCTTTGCCATGCCGGCTTCACGCGCGACCTCATCGATGGTCACCGCCTCGATGCCTCGCTCGAGGAAGAGGTTCAAACCGGCGTCGACCAGGTCCTGAACGCGCTTTCTCCGGTTGAGATCACGCTTACCGCCAACGGCTCCAGGGCGCTCCATCGGGCCGGCGCGCCGCGGCCTTCTTTCTTGGTCCATCGAGTTGCTCCTAACGGGGATGAAGCTCTGCGATGGCTGATTATGGGGCACGAGGTGGCCACGTAAAGACATTTCGCGAAAATATTGCGCGAGAAGAACCGCGGTTTTCAAAACGTTGCGCCAAACCGGAGAAACCGTCACAATTCGTAGTGTTAGACGCGTTTGACACGGGGGAGTGAGACCCCTAAGAGCTTGGCTTAGGATCGCAGGAGCACTGGATGACCTTGCCGGCTCGCAAACCCGATTGGCTTCGCGTGCGGCTCCCCGCGGGGCCGCAACACGAGGAATTCCAAGGCCTCCGGGCTCGTTTCCGAGGCCGCGGGCTTCACACGGTCTGCGAGGAGGCGCGCTGCCCGAACATCTTCGAGTGTTGGGGCCAGGGCACCGCGACGGTGATGATTCTCGGCGAGGTCTGTACCCGCGGCTGTCGCTTCTGCTCGGTCACCACGGGCAAGCCCGGCGGGGTGGTCGATCCAAACGAGCCGGAGAACACGGCCCTGTCACTCGCGGAGATGGGGCTTGCCTACGTCGTGCTCACGATGGTCGACCGGGACGACCTCGACGATGGCGGTGCCGGGCACGTGGCCAAGACCGTTCGCCGCATCAAACAACGAAGCCCGGAGCTTCGAGTCGAGACCCTGGTCGGCGATTTTCGCGGTCAGCGCGCCGACATCCGGACCATCGTTCAGCAGGGCGAGCCGGATGTGTTTGCCCACAACGTCGAGGTCGTGCCGCGCTTACAGCGCCCGATTCGCGATGCGCGCTGCTCGTGGGACCGCTCCGTCGACGTGCTCGTTGCCGCCAAGGAGCTCGGCTCGGCGATCACCAAGTCTTCGCTGATGGTCGGTCTGGGCGAGCGACGCGAGGAGGTGATCGAAGCGATGCGACGGCTTCGCGACGCCGGTGTCGACGTGCTCACGATCGGGCAGTATCTCCGACCCACCAAGCGCCACGCGACGGTCGAGCGATACGTCGAGCCGTCGGAGTTTGCCGATTACGAGCAGGCAGGGCTCGACATGGGCTTCATGTTCGTGGCTTCGGGGCCCTTGGTTCGTTCGAGCTACCGCGCGGCCGAGGCGTTCCTCTCGGAAGAGATGGATCGATACGGCAAGAGACGAAAGCTATCGGTGCTGACCTAGAGGGGGTTCATGCAAGTCATTCGCGACGACGGAAGTCTCGACCCCAAGCTCGACCCGGGCTTGTCGATCGATAGAGTCGTCGCGCTGTACAAGGCGATGGTGCGGACACGCGTCATCGACGATCGGCTGCAGAAGATCCAGCGGCAGGGCCGCATCGCCTTTCACGTCGGCTCGCTTGGCGAAGAAGCAGCGATCATCGGTTCGGCTGCGGCGCTCCGAGATCGGGATTGGGTCGTCCCTTGCTATCGCGAGGTCGGCGCGCTCTTGTGGAGAGGCTATCCGCTTCAGAAGTACATCGACCACATGTACGGCAATGCCGGGGATCCCCTGCGGGGTCGCCAGATGCCCGACCACACCTTCAGCAAGGTGCATCGCTATCTGTCGGTCAGCGCTCCGATCGGGACGCAGATTCCACAAGCCGTCGGGCTTGCGATGGCGGCAAAGAAACGCGGCCAAGATGAATGCGTGGGGGTGTTCTTCGGGGACGGCGCTACGAGCTCCAACGATTTTCATGCGGCGATGAATTTTGCCGGTGTGTATCGCGCGCCCGTCTTGTTCCTGTGCCGCAACAACGGTTATGCGATCAGCTTGCGCACCGAGGATCAGACCGCGGTGCGAACGCTGGCGGAGAAGGCCGCGGCATACCGCGTGCCCGCGTCAAGAATCGACGGCAACGACGTGCTCGCGGTGTGGCGCGCCGTCCGCGAAGGCGTGCAGCGGGCTTCGGAGGGCGGCGGCCCGAGCTTCATCGAGCTGATGACTTATCGCTTGGGCGGGCACTCCACCTCGGACGACCCGCGCATTTACCGAAAGCAAGAAGAAGTGGATGCGTGGCGTCGTGCCGACCCGCTGTTGCGCTTGCGCAAGCACATCGAGCAGGAGGACGTCTGGACCGACGACCTCGACGCCGACTGGCTCTCGGTTTGCGAGGCGGAGGTGAAAGCCTGCGTGCAGCGCGCCGAGCAAAAGCCGCCTTCCGAGCTTCGCGATCTGTTCACCGACGTGTATGAGGCGCAGCCTTGGCACCTTCGCGAGCAAGAGACGCAATGCCTCGAAGGTCCCCGCGCCAAAGACGAGGAGGACGAGTCGTGACCCAGATGAACCTCGTCCAGGCGATCAATAGCGGGCTACGGGACGCGATGCGGCAAAATGAAGACGTCCTGTTGATGGGCGAGGACATCGGGCGGCTAGGCGGGGTCTTCCGCGTGACCCAAGGGCTGCAGGAAGAATTCGGGCCCGAGCGGGTCCTCGACACGCCGCTTTCGGAAACCGGGATCATCGGCACCGCGATTGGCATGGCGCTCTATGGTTTGCGGCCGATCTCCGAGATCCAGTTCGCCGACTTCATCTACCCCGGCTTCGACCAGTTGGTGAACGAGGCGGCGAAGTACCGGTATCGTACGGCGGGCGAGTTTCACGTGCCGATGGTCGTGAGGACCCCCTATGGCGGCGGTATTCGTGGGGGGCAGTATCACTCGCAGTCGCCGGAGTCCCTATTCATTCACACGGCGGGTCTCAAGGTGGTGTGCCCTTCGAACCCGTACGATGCGAAGGGGCTTCTAATCCAGTCGATTCTCGACGAGGATCCGGTGGTGTTTTTCGAGCCGAAGCGCGTTTACCGGGCGATCAAGATGGAAGTGCCCGACGCGCCGTACACCGTGCCCCTGAGCGAGGCGCAGGTGGTCCGAGCCGGCGAGCACGTGACGTGCGTGGCTTGGGGAGCGATGCTCTACGAGGCATTCGCCGCGGCGGAAGAAGTCGCTAAGCAGGGCGTCGACGTCGAGGTGATCGACCTCAGAACGCTTTGGCCGCTGGACATCGAAGCGATCGTCTCGAGCGTGAAAAAGACCGGCCGCATCGTAGTGGTGCATGAGGCGCCCCGCACCTGCGGGTTCGGAAGCGAGTTGGTGACGCTCGTGACCGAGCAGGCGTTTCTCCATCTCGAGGCGCCACCGGCTCGCGTCACGGGCTTCGACACGCCTTTTCCGCTGACACACGAGCGCGAATACCTGCCGCTTGCGCATCGTATTGCGCCCGTGTTGATTGGAACCGCGAGGTACTGACGATGTCTCGGCTCGATTTCAGGCTTCCCGACATCGGAGAGGGCGTCACCGAAGGCGAGATCGTCGAATGGTTCGTTGGTGTCGGTGACACCATCCGTGAAGACGACCCCATGGTCGAGGTGATGACCGACAAGGCGACCGTGACGATCGGGGCGCCCTGTGATGCTCGCGTGGAGAAGCTCTGCTTCGAGGTCGGCGGGGTCGCGAAGGTGGGCCAGGTGATTTTGACGCTCGAGTCTTCGGCGGAGTCGAACGTCGGGAATGCACAGAAATCGAGTCGGCCGCCGGCTACTGCCGTCGGGGAGATCTCGGACGAGTTGCCGGGCGCTGGGCTTTTTGGGGAAGGCCGGGCTCAGGCGCCGTTCAAGGGCAATGGGGGCACGCGGAGGTCATCGGTGAGGCCGGCGATCGCCGCGCAGAGGAGGGCCTTACGAACATCGCCTGGAGTGGTTGCCGGAAGCGCCTATTTCGAAGCGAAGCCTTTGGCGACTCCGGCCACTAGGCGTTTTGCCAAAGACATGGGGATCGATCTTCGGCATGTGCGGCCGAGTGGCAGCGGCGGTCGGGTCACCCGCGACGACGTGCGCGCCGCCGTTCGGGTGGAGACGGGCGAGGACGAGCCCGATGCTCCGCGCGAGCGACGCGAGCCGATCGTCGGCGTACGTCGTAAGATCGCCGAGCGGATGCGCCAGGCCACGGCCACCGCTGCGCACTTCACCTTCGTCGAGGAGTGCGACGCTTCGCGGCTCGTGCAGATGCGACAGAGGCTGGCGCCGGAGGCAGAGCGCCGCGGGGTCAAGCTCACGTTCCTGCCGTTCATCATCAAGGCGGTGACCGACGCCCTCGTGCGACACCCGGCCCTCAATAGCGCCATCGACGAGCAGGCCAACGAGCTCGTATACAAGAAGTACTACAATATCGGGGTCGCCACCGCGACGGACGCGGGGCTCGTCGTGCCCGTCGTCCACAATGCGGACCGGCTTCGTCTATTCGAGCTTGCGAGTCGCGTCGAGCAACTCTCGAAGGCCGCCCGGGATGGAACCCTCGGGCCCGAGGATCTCCGCAACTCGACGTTCACCGTAACCTCCCTCGGCAAGCAAAGCGGCCTCCTGGCGACGCCGATCTTGAATCATCCTGAAGTCGGCATCCTCGGCGTGCATCGCATCAAGGAAAAGCCGGTGGTTCGCAACGGACAAGTCGTCATTGGCAAGGTGATGTTGCTCTCGCTTTCCTTCGACCATCGCATCGTGGACGGTCACGTCGGCGCGGCCTTTGCGTACGCTGTGATCGAAACGCTGGAGAACCCCGAGCGATTGTTCTACGACTTCCTCTGAATGGCAGAGCTCCAGCAGAGGCTCCTGAGTTGGTACGACGAGTCCGCCCGCGATCTTCCGTGGCGCGCGACCACGGACCCGTACGCGGTCTGGGTATCCGAGGTCATGCTTCAACAGACTCGCGTCGACACGGTGATCCCATACTACGAGCGGTTTGTCCGGAGCTTCCCGACCGCGCGAGCCCTTGCCGATGCCGACGAAGATGCGGTCCTCTCCCACTGGAGCGGCCTCGGCTACTATCGGCGCGCGCGCATGCTGCACGCCGGTGTACGGGAGGTTGTGGCCCAATACGACGGCGTGGTTCCCGAAGACGCCGAAGCCCGGCGCGCCCTACCCGGTATCGGGCGCTATACGGCCGGCGCCATCGGGAGCATCGCTTTCGGAAAACCCGAGCCCGTCGTAGACGGAAACGTCACCCGCGTGTTGGCGCGGCTGCTGCGCATCGACACGCCAACGGGCGCAGCGGTCACGACCAAGCGGTTGTGGGAAGAAGCGGCCCGCCTGATCCCGAGCGAGCGACCCGGTGACTTCAATCAGGCCTTGATGGAGCTCGGCGCCACGGTGTGCACGCCGCGGCAGCCCAAGTGCGAGTCGTGCCCCCTCTCGGAAGGGTGCGCCGCGTTCGCGCAAGGCGAGGTCGACGCGCTCCCCGTCGCCAAAGCCCGCAAGGCACCACGCGAGCTGAAGCTCGCCGCGGTCGTTGCGACCTCGGGCCGGGGTGCGGATCGAAAGGT
Organism: Myxococcales bacterium; assembly: GCA_020354595.1. Taxonomy (GTDB): domain Bacteria; phylum Myxococcota_A; class Polyangia; order Polyangiales; family Houyiibacteriaceae; genus SG8-38. Next base: position 2,382,904 of record CP070650.1, on the reverse strand, counting down.
ATGGATGAACAAGGGTGACAAGGCGCTGTTCGGTGGGCTCTGGGGCGTTCCGATGATCGAAGGGACGCCGCGCGACGCGCTACGAGCCGCTGGGTTGCGGGCGCGACTGCGAACGGAGCCGGTCGGGGAAATCGAACACGTGTTGTCGCATCGGCGGCTATGCATCGACGTGTATCGGGCGACGGGTGCGAACGGCGTGGAGACGCACTCGCACAAGGCGTTCTCGCCGGATGAGCTCGATCGCGTTGGCGTCTCCAGGTTGATGCTCAAGGTGCTCGCAGTCGCGTTTTAATACGAACCGACCCGCCCACCCCCACCCGTAATCCTCCCTCCGCGCCCTGCGCTTCGCTTGGGCTTGGCGGCGCATTCGCGCCGGGCTTCGCCCTTCGGGCTCGCGCTGCCGCCTGCCGGCTTCCAGCCTTGCGGTGCGCCTCCAAGAGAGGCACGGCAGTGGCGCCCGCCCCACTGCGCCCGATACACTTCCAGCGTGGGGGTTCTCGAGTATTCCGGCGTGACGAAGCGCTTTGGTCGGCACACCGCGCTCGAGGGGGTGTCGCTCGAAGTGCTGCCTGGGGAGGTGTTTGGTCTTCTTGGTCCGAACGGCGCCGGCAAGACCACCCTCATTCGAATCGGGCTCGACATCCTTCGCGCTGACGAAGGCGAGGTCACGCTCTTCGGCGAGCCTCCGAGTCACGAGACGCTCGATCGGACGGCTTACTTGCCCGAGGAACGAGGCGTATACCGGCGCGCCAAGGTTCACGAGCTCCTCGTGTATCTTGGACGGCTGAAGGGAATGAAGCGCCCTGCTTCTCGCGAAGCTGCGGACTATTGGCTCGAGCGCGTGGGCCTCAGCTCGGTCGCCAAGCAGCGCATCGAGAGCTTGTCGAAGGGGATGACGCAGAAGGTGCAAATCGCGGCCTGCTTGATGAGCGATCCGGAGCTTTGCGTCCTTGACGAGCCATTTTCCGGGCTCGATCCGATCAACGTCGCACTCGTGACCGAGCTCATCGAGGAGCGCCGCGCAGGAGGGCGCACGACGGTCTTGTCGACTCACATGATGCATCAGGTGGAGGCCCTCTGTGATCGCGTCGCGCTCGTTCACCAAGGCCATCTGGTCGTCTATGGACACCTCGATGAGATTCGCCGGCGCTACTCGCCAAACGAGGTGATCGTCTGGACCGCCATGGACCTCGTGGCGTTGGGGGTGAACGCGACGCTGCACAAGACCGGGGGCTGGCGAGTCGAGCTGCCGCCCCGCGAAACGGCCGCAGGCTACCTGAACGAGCTCGTTCGCAACGGGGTTCTCATCGACCGCTATGAGCCAATCGTAGCGCGCATGGACGACATCTTTGTGAGCCTGGTGAGCGGGGGGCGCTAGCGCATGCGGACCAAACGAATCGCGGCGGTCGCGCGCTTCGAATTCTTGGCGGTCGTCAAGCGTTGGTCGTACCTGATTGCGACCTTTGGGTTGCCGCTCTTCTTGGCGGCGGTGTCCGGCACGGTCCTCGGCGTGCAGACATACTTCCTGACGCAGCGCGCCGAGGAAAGCTCTGCGTTCGGCCTCGTCGACGAAGCAGGCGTAGTCGATCGTTCGATGTTCGAGGAAAAGCAAGGCGCACGAGTCTGGACCTTCGAGGAGAGTGACGTCGTGCTCTACGCGGAGCGGGCCACGGCGACCGAAGATCTCGAATCCGGCCGTCTTCGCGCGCTCTACGTCGTCGAGAGAGACTACCTGAAGAGCGGCAATGTCCGCGCCATTCAATCGGAAAAGACTCCCCTGCTCAGCATGCGGGGCACCACCGTCGAGCCGCTGCTGCGGTCGCTCTTGAGACGATCACTTCTCGACGGGCGCCTCGGCCAAGACGTGGAGGAGCGGGTGATCTCTCCGGCTCACTTCGTTCGAGCCCGCCTCGGCCCCGAAGGCGCCGAGGTCGTCGGCGTCGACGAAGCACTCGATCTCTTGGTGCGTACGACGATTCCACTCTTCCTCGGCATTCTGTTGCTCACCGCGCTTCTAAGCGCCTCGGGCTACCTCGTTCAAACCGTCTCTACGGACAAGGAGAGCAAGATCGTCGAAGTGCTTCTTTCCTCGGTGACGCCCGAAGAGATCCTCGCAGGGAAGCTGTTCGGTTTGGGCGCTGCCGGCTTGGTGCAATTTGCAGCCTGGACTTCGATGGTGGTCTTCGTTGCGCTCACCGCCTCGGCCGCGCTTTCCGCGGTGGTGTCGGTCCCGTGGGTGGCGCTCCTCGTTTCGCCGTTCCTCTTCGTGCTCGGCTATCTGTTCTTGGGCAGCCTGATGCTCGCGACTGCGGCGCTCGGCGCCAACGCCGCGGAAAGCCAGAAGCTCACCATGGGTTGGGCGATGTTGGCGATCTTGCCGCTGATGGTCCTGGTGGTCCTCCTCGAAGACCCAAACGGGATCCTCGGCCAAGTGATGACCTGGATCCCATTCACCTCGCCACTCACCGTCATCATTCGCTTGGCCGTCGACGCATCCGGTGTGGCGTGGTGGGAGGTCGCGGGAGCCGTCGCGGTGCTCGTGATCTCGACGTGGCTCTCGATTCGCGTCGGCGCGCGCCTGTTCCGGGTCGGATTTCTACTGACCGGATCGAGGCCATCGCTCGCAGAGCTGTGGCGGCAGGCGCGGTAAAGAGCGCGAGTGAGCGCAAGAGCTCGAGCGGTTTAGTAATACCACCCGCCCACCCCCACCCGTAATCCTCCCTGCGCGCCCCATCGCTTCGCTCGGGGCTTGCCGGCGCCGACGGCGCCGCCAAGCGCGAAGCGCGCGGCAGGGAGGACTACGGGCGGGGGTGGGCGGGTGGTACTACTAAACCGCTATTCCACCGGGCCCGGCGGGGGGAGGTCGACTTCCTCGATCAGTCTGCCCGTATCCGCCTCGGCGGCCGAGTGGAAAGCTACCGTTTCTGCGTCGAAATCGATCACCGTGAAGGTTTGCTCGTCTTTGCGATGGATCGTGCCCGCGTTCACGACGGTTAGGCCGGGGAAGACCCGGACCATGCGTTCGTGGGTGTGGCCCCCGATCATGTACTGGAAGTGGTCGTCGAGCATGAGCTCGCGCAGGGTGGGAATGTCCTGCAACGCGTACCCGCGGGTGTCGGGACGCAGCCACGCTTCGTCATCTTCGCCGACGCCATGGCAGAGCATCACCCGACCGACGGAGCTCTCGTAGAGCCTGATCCTCGGCAGCCTCCGGAGGAACGCTTCCGACGCTTCGTTGACCGCGTCGGTCGCATCCTCGACGTCCCGCCGTTCGCCGTCGAGGAGCCAGCGTTCGTGGTTGCCGGCGACGCACTGCACGTCTCGGTTCGCCAACAAGGCGAGCGTGGCGTCGGCGTCGCCGGGGCCGTCGACGAGATCGCCCACGCACAAGACCGCGTCGACGTTCATCGTTTCCAATGCATCGAGCACTCGACTGAGCGTTTCGGACTCGCAGTGAACGTCGCCGACGACGCCCACTCGGCCGACCCTGGCCGTGCTGATCACCACCCCAACTTAGAGGCTTTTGCACTGCCACGCCAAGAAGCGTGCGGCTGGTGCTCCGCGCCCTCGTGTTGTAGACCGCTCCCATGCTGGACCTCCGCCATGTCAGCGAAAACCTGGCCGATGTGAAGGCGGCCCTCGCGCGTCGCGGCTTTGCCGACGCCGACCTGCTCGACCGGCTCGGGTCCCTCGCCGAAGAGCGTCGGAGCATCATCACCAGCGTCGACGCGCTGCGCCAACGGCGCAACGAGGCGAGCCAAGCCATGGGCCGCGTGGTCGACAAGAAGTCCGAAGAGTTTCAGGCCAAGCGTGAGCAACTTCGCGCCCTCGGCGAGCAGATCAAGCAGGGCGAGTCACGCCAAGCCGAGGTCGAAGGCGAGCTCGAGAGCATCCTGCTGAATCTTCCGAACCTGCCGCACGCCGACACGCCGGACGGGCTCAGCGAAGCCGACAATGTCGAGCGGCGCGTATGGGGCGACAAGCCGTCGTTCGAGTTCGGCGTTCGAGATCACGTCGAGATCGGGACGGCGCTCGGGATCCTCGACTTCGAGCGCGCAGCGAAGATCAGCGGCTCACGATTCGTCGTCCTCAAAGGCCTCGGCTCCCGCCTCAATCGCGCACTGATGCAGCTCATGCTCGACGTGCACACCTCCGAGCACGGTTACGAGGAGGTCTGGCCGCCCGTGCTGGTCAAAGACAGCGCGATGCGCGGCACGGGCCAGCTGCCGAAGTTCGCCCGCGAGGCGTTCCGCATCGCCAAAGATGAGGACTGGGAGGCGGAGGCCGACTTGCAAGGGCACGACTTGTTCCTCGTTCCGACGGCCGAGGTCCCCATCACGAATCTACACGCGGGCGAGATCATCTCCGAGGCCCAGCTCCCGCTGACCTACACGGGGTACACCGCGTGTTTTCGGAGCGAAGCGGGAAGCTACGGCAAAGACACCCGCGGCATGATCAGGGTCCACCAGTTCGACAAGGTCGAGCTGGTCCGTTTCTGCCATCCGGACCGGGGCGACGCGGAGCTCGACAAGCTCACCACACACGCGGAGACGATCTTACAAAGACTCGGCCTTCACTATCGGGTCGTACAACTCTGCGCCGGCGACATGGGGTTTGCCGCGCAGAAATCCTACGATCTCGAGGTGTGGCTGCCGGCGCAGAACACCTACCGCGAGATCTCGAGCTGCTCGTGGTTCGGGGATTTCCAAGCGCGTCGTATGAAGGCCCGCTTCCGTCCCGAGCCCAAAGGGAAGCCGCAGCTCCTTCACACGCTCAACGGCTCGGGGCTCGCGATCGGCCGCACGCTGGTTGCGATTCTCGAGCAGAACCAGCAGTCCGATGGAAGCGTGAACGTGCCTGAGGCGTTGGTGCCTTACATGGGCGGCATCGAACGCATCCTGCCACCTTAAATGAACACGCTCGACATTCAGCGCAACGTTCCGCTCGCTCCGCTCACGACCTTGGAGCTCGGTGGCGCTGCCAAGCACTTCGTTCGCGTGCAAAGCGAGCCTGCGCTCATCGACGCGCTCCACTGGGCCACGGCTCGAGACTGCCCCGTAGCCATTCTCGGGGGAGGGTCGAATCTCATCGTGCCCGACGAAGGCTACGACGGTCTCGTGGTCCAGCTCGGAATGAGCGACCTGACGTTCCGAGATGGCGGCCTGATCCAAGCCGGCGCCGGCGTCCCATGGGAAGACGTGGTCGACGGCGCGGTGTTCCGCGGGTGGGCCGGCGTCGAATGCCTCACCGGAATCCCGGGCTCGACCGGCGCGACGCCGATTCAGAATGTCGGAGCGTATGGACAGGAAGTCGCCGGCGTCATCGACCGCGTGCGCGTCGTTCGGCGCGACACTCTCGAAGCCGAGGAGCTCAATCCTTCGGAGTGCGAGCTCGACTATCGGAACAGCGTTTTCAAGCGCCATCCCGACCGATTCGTCGTGACCGGGGTCGACTTCGCGTTGCGTCCGGACGGTCCTCCGAGCATTCGATACGCCGAGCTCCAAGACAACGTCGCCGCACACGCCTCACTCGGCGACGTCCGACGCGCCGTGCTCGAGCTGCGGAAACGAAAGTCCATGGTTCTCGACCGAGGAGATGCAAATCACCGAAGCGCGGGTTCCTTCTTTCTGAACCCGGTCGTTCCCACGAACCAAGCAGAGACCCTCGTGGAGCGCGCGGTCGACGAGGGGCTCGTCACCACCGCGTCCGAGGTACCTCGCTACCCGGCGCAAGAGGGCCGGACGAAGCTCGCGGCAGGCTGGTTGATCGAGAAGGCGGGCATCGCAAAAGGCACGCGTCGCGGTGCGATCGGGGTATCCACCAATCACGCCCTGGCGCTCGTGCATCATGGCGGAGGGACCACCGCCGAGCTTCTCGCCTTTGCCGAGGAAATCAGAGCTCGGGTCCGGGACCGTTTCGGAGTGGACCTAGAGCGCGAGCCCAGGCTTCTCCAGTAGCTCTATTCTTCGACGAACGGATCGCTGTTCACGGGGTTCGTGAGGAACTCCTCGTCGGTCAACGCTCTCAGAAACGCGAGGACGTCCTCGCGCTCCTGGTCGGTGAGCTCGAAGCCTTTGATGAACGCGCTTTTGTTCGGATTGTCTCGCCCATCGCCGGAGACATCTTGACCTTTGATCACCGTGCCCTCGGGCACGAGCCGACCCCCGCGCGCGTAGTGATCGATCACCTCCTCGAGCGTCGCGATCGAGCCGTCGTGCATGTAGGGCGCCGTGACCGCGATGTTGCGAAGGCTCGGGGGCTTGAATCGGCCCTTATCCACTGGCTCGAAGGAGAGATCGTAGAGCCCTTGGTTGCCCGTTGGATAGCTTCCATCCTCGTCCAGGTTGTAGAGGCCGTTGTTCATGAAGGACTTCTGGTCGAACGTGTTCTGTTCGTGGTCCGATGCTTGCGACAGCAGGAATCCACCATGGCAATGAAAGCACTCGAGCTTCTCCCCGAAGAACAGGGCCATGCCGCGCTGCTCGGACTCGTTGAGCGCGGTCCGATCCCGATCGTAAGTCCAGCGATCGTAGGGGGAGTTGAAGCTCGTGAGCTGACGCTGAAACGCTGCGATGGCTTTCGTGATGTTGCCGAGGACGATCGGATCTTCCTCATTCGGGAATGCAGAGGCAAACATGTCGGGATAGCGGTCGTCATCCCGCATACGGCGGAGCAGCTCCTCATCCACTCCAGCCATGCCGAGCTCCACCGGCATCTCCCCGAACATCGGCACCAAGGCTTGTTCCTCGAGCTTCTCGAGGGTGTCGTTCGCCCAGGTCAGCGAGGCTGCGTAGCCAGCATTGGCGAGCATCATCGAGTTTCGCGGGTGGATCTCGCCGGTCGAGCCTTTCGCCTGAGTGAGGCCGTCCGTGAATGCGAGGTCTTGCTGGTGGCAGCTCGCGCAGCTCTGCGTCTCGTTGGCCGACAGGCGCTTGTCGTAAAAGAGGAAGCGCCCGAGCTCCACTTTGGCCTCCGACATCGGGTTGTCTTCGGGCACGCGTGGCGGAAGGACTCCCTCCGGGAGATCCCAAACCCATTCCTCAGGCTCGGATGCGGCGTCGCTACTGCCGCATCCGGCCCCGACGAGGATTAAGACAAGAAGTAGATAAGGGATCGTTTGCATTTGGAGGTGTGATTAGGGTTGTCACCCGATCGAGGAGGTTTTACTCGACCGAAAAGAACGTTTGGGTTCCGCCCGGCTGCTCGCCGAAGGGCAGACCCAGGTTTTCTTACAGCGGACCGGAGTCCGCATCGTCGGGCGGTGACATGCAGCCGGCCGGCTTTCCCTCCTCGTTGGTGCTCAATGGAGCGCC
>CP070650.1:2366342-2375491 GCA_020354595.1 Myxococcales bacterium | reverse complement strand
TTTCAGGAAGGCGTCTCAGCGCGCAGGAAGCGTACCAGTACGGATTGATCGGCTACGTCGTTCCGAGCGGCGGCGCGCTCGACAAAGCACTCGAGATCGCCGACCGGGTTGCCGCCTGCGGACCAATTGCCGTGCAGGCGGTCAAGCGCACTCTAGTGCAAAGCGATGGGATGCACATCGACGATGCGCTGAAGCTCGACTTGGAGAACGGCAATCCGGTCTTCAAAACGAAGGACGCCAAGGAAGGACCGACCGCCTTCATGGAAAAGCGGAAGCCGAACTTCACGGGAGAGTAGGCCGGCGAAATGACGGAGCAGGCGACCGAGCGTACGGTAGGGACGCGCGAAGCGATTCTCGACTCGGCGGAAAAGCTCTTCGCAGAGCGCGGGTTCGCCGGGACGAGCGTGCGCGACATCGTGCGCGATTCCAACAGCTCGCCGCCGAGCCTCTATCATTTCTTCGGAAGCAAGGAAAACTTGCTCGTCGCGCTCGTGACCGACCGCTACGATCGGTACTGCGCCACGCTCGAAGACACACTGGCGCGAGCCGCCACACCATTCGAGGTATTCAAGCACGTCATCGATCTCGCCTTGGAGAACATGAAGCTTGAGCCCAACACCGCGAAGTTCCTCTTCTCGATCGTGTTTGGGCCGCAGCAGGACCTACCAAGGGAACCATTGAGAGATCTGCTCGTGCGCTGGGAGCTGATAGTTCACGAACGATTGAAAGACGTCGCGCCTGACGTGACGGAGGAACGGATCGTCTTTGCCCGCACCATGCTCAACGGGCTAGTCACACCACCGGTGCTTCTGTTCCTGACGACCGGCATCACCACTTTTCCACGAGAACTATCGACCTGCCTTGCCGTTCGGGTGGCCGACGTGCTCACCGACGACCACCCGGTCTGCGCGTGGCCGAATTTTGCCGTAGACGAAGTAAAGAGCTGACCTAGGAGAACAACCACATGGCTATCGTCGAACCCCTTTCCCCAACCCCAGACGGTCACCGCCGACTCCGCCTTCGAAGCACTTCGAACAACGAGCCGATCCATGAGATCACCGTCAATACGAAGGAGGACGTGGAGGCTGCCCTCGCGCGCGCGAGAGAAGCCCAGAAGGAATGGGCGAAGGTCCCGGTCGCCGAGCGCGCTCGCATCGTCCGAGGCGCCGTCGACCGACTGGTAGAGCAGCGCGAGGAAGTCATCCAGATGCTTCGAGACGATTGCGGGAAGACGCGCGCCGAAGCCATCATGATCGAAGTGATCGCCGCGTGCGATGCGATCAACCATTGGTGCGCTTGCGCGGAACGCGACTTGAGCGACGAAGTGCGCAAGCTGCACGGTTTCATGCGGCCGCTGAAGAAGCTAGTCATGCACTACCGGCCCCTGGGGGTCGTCGGCGTCATCACGCCGTGGAACGGGCCGTTTGCACTCGCGGTCAATCCAACCGTTCAGGCGGTTCTTGCGGGCAACGCGGTTCTCCTCAAACCGTCCGAAGTGGCGCCGCGAAGCGGCGACTGGGCAGCCCGCATCCTGCACGAGGCCGGCGTGCCGCAGGACGTCGTGCAGGTTCTGCATGGGGATGGGGAAACCGGCGCCGCGCTTGTACGAGCGGGAGTTCAAAAGATCTCGTTCACGGGCAGCGTTGCAACGGGCCGGAAGATAGCGGCAGCCTGCGCGGAGCAGTTGATTCCCTGCACGCTCGAGCTGGGCGGGAAAGACGCGATGATCGTCTGCTCCGACGCGGACCTCGAACGCGCGGCCAACGGCGCCGTGTTCAACTCCATGATGAACAGCGGCCACGTTTGCATGGGCGTGGAGCGGATCTACGTGGTCGAGAGCGTCGCGGACGAGTTCGAACGTTTGGTCGAGGAGATATCGCGTAAGGTTCGCTACGGCGGCGCGGACAGCGACGAGGTCGTGGAGGTCGGCGCACTGTATTGGGACCGCCAGCTTCCAATCATCGAGAGCCACGTCGCCGACGCGAAGCGCAAAGGCGCCGAGATCGTGGTGGGCGGTGAGGCGGTCAACAATGGCGGCTGGTTCTACAAGCCTACCTACATTCGCAAGGTCGACCACTCGATGGACATCATGCGAAAGGAGACATTCGGTCCAATCGTGTCGATCATGCGCGTCAAGGACGAGGACGAAGCCATCCGCATGGCCAACGATTCCGACTACGGTCTCAGCGGGAGCGTCTGGACCGAGGACGACGACAAAGGCATTGAGATTGCCAAACAGCTGGAGACGGGCTCGGTCCACCTCAACGACGCCTCGATCTCGTACGGCGTTCTCGAAGCGCCATTTGGCGGTATGAAGGAAAGCGGGCTCGGCCAGGTCAACGGCAAGGGCGCACTGAGAGGCTACACGTTCCAACAGCCGATCATCATCGATCGATGGAAGCGGAAGACCGAGCAGCACTGGTATCCGCACACCGAGAAGACGGCTGAAGAGCTCGAACAGGCGGTCAAGTACATCTACGGGACTTGGTTGAAGAAGCTCTGGTTCATGGGCAAGTAACGATGGCGCTGGACGCGACGCCACCAATCCCAGGCAGCCCGATTGCCGTCGACGGGGGCCTCATCTTCGAAGACATGGCCCACGTTCGCGCCAAGGTCGAGGAGCTCGAGGAGATCGGGTACGACGGCATCTACACCTTCGAAGGCTCGAGCGACGGGTTCATCCCGTTCGTCATCGCAGCGGAGCACACCGAGACGCAGGTCCTGAGCACGCAGGTCGCCGTGGCATTCGCCAGGAACCCGTTGACGCTGGCCTACCAAGCCAACGATCTGCAGATGCTCTCGAAGGGCCGTTTCATCCTGGGCCTCGGTACACAGGCAAAGCCCAACATCGAAAAGCGCTTCAGCATGCCTTGGGGCAAGCCCGTCACGCGCATGCGCGACATGATCGGCGCGATTCGCGCGATTCAACACACGTGGCAGACAGGCGCGCCGCTCAATTACCAAGGCGAGTACTACCGGCACACGAAGATGCAGCCGATGTTCACGCCGAAGCGAAACCCACATGGGCCGCCTCCGCTGATGCTCGGGGGCATTGGCAAGCCGATGACTCGGCTCGCTGGCGAGCTGGCTGACTGGTTCATCGTGATCCCGTTTTCCACGGACAAGTTCGTACGCGAAACGACGCTTCCGGCTCTTCAGGAAGGGCTCCAAGAAGGTGGTAGGACCTGGGATGATCTGAAGCTCGCCGCGCAATGCATGATCGCGACCGGCGCGAACGAGCAGCAGTACGCCGAAGCCATGGCGCGCACTCGATACCAAATCGCGTTCTACGGCTCCACGCCGATCTACGCCAAGGCGTTGGAAGCAGAAGGCTGGGGGGACCTCCACCCCACGCTAAGGCAGATGACCCGCGAGAACCGATGGATGGAAATGGGGCAACTCATCACCGACGAGATGTGTGAGCGCTTTGCCGTCGTCGGCGAGCCCAGGGAGATCGGGCCCAAGATAGTCGAGCGGTTCGGAGCTTGGGCGGACCGGCTCAGCATCATGACGACGTACCAACTCGACACCGAGGTCGCCTCGCAGATCGTCTCCGACATCAAATCACTTACCGTCATGAGGGGCTCATGATCATGATGACGGCGCCCGAGCCTTCGACCTACTTCGACCTCGACAACGGCGTCTCGATCGCTGCGGACACCTACGGCGACCCGTCGAACCAGCTCGTGCTTTTCCTGCACGGAGGGGGGCAAACGCGGCATGCGTGGGGCGGGGCCGCACGAGCACTCGCCAAGCTCGGCTTCTACACCGTGTGCACGGACCATCGCGGTCACGGCGACAGCGGCTGGTCCAGCGAAGGGGGCTACACCCTCGAGGTCTTTGCCCAGGACGTGCTCAAGCTGCTCAAGCATTTCGATCAGAAGCCGATCATCGTGGGGGCGTCATTGGGAGGCATCTCCGCACTGCGAGCGGAGGCGCTCTCTGAGGAGTCGGTCGCCAAAGCGCTGGTTCTGGTCGATACGACCCCGCGCATGGAAGAAGCCGGAGTCACCCGCATCCTGAAGTGGATGCTCGATGGCTTGGACGGGTTCCACTCGCTCGAGGAGGCGGCGGACGCAATCGCGACGTATCTTCCTCACCGGGAACGACGCACCGACCTCACAGGGCTGGCCAAGAACCTACGGCTCAAAGATGACGGCCGATATCACTGGCATTGGGATCCCGACATGATCCGTGCCTGGAGTCCCCATGAATGGAGCGACAGTGAAGCGGCGCAGAAAGCAATCCAGGACCGCCTCGACGCGGCAAGCGAGATCGAGCTCCCTATTCTGCTCATCCGAGGCCGTTTGAGCGACGTGGTCTCGGAAGAGAACGCCCGGGAGTTCCTGAGCGTCGTGCCTCACGCCGAGTACGTCGATCTCAAAGATGCCGCACACATGGTTGCGGGCGACCGCAACGATGCCTTCACCGAGTCCGTCGCCAACTTCATTCTCGAGCACTTCCCGCCCGAAGGAGAAACCCCGCAATGACCCACGACCGTTTGTTCGACATGCCCCTGCTTCCCCATCTGATCATCGATGGGCTCAACCGCTACGACGATCGCCCCTTCCTCTTCCTCGGGGACACGACCGTCACGTATGCGGAGGTGCGCGCGCAAGCGAGCCGGTTCGCGCAGGCCCTCGCCTCCAAAGGCGTGGAGAAGGGCTCCCGCACGGCGATCCTTTCCGCCAACCGCCCAGAGGTGCTCTACAACCTCTGCGCCAACATGGTGCTCGGCTCGTGCAACACCCCGCTCCATCCGCTTGGGTCCGCAGAGGACCAAGCGTACGTCCTCGAGGACGCGGGCATCGAGACACTCGTGTACGACGCGGCGTACTTCGGTCAGCGCGCTGCGGAGCTCGAGGAGCGCGTGCCTGGGCTGAAGAACCTACTCGGGTTCGGCCCGAGTGACGCTGGGGAAGATCTCAATGCGCTCGCGGCAACGTACGAGCCGCGGCCGCTCGTTGCCCCGGACATCGGCGCGAACGACCTCAACACGATCGTCTACACTGGCGGCACGACTGGTCGCCCGAAAGGGGTTCGGCAACCGTACCGCTCCGCCGCCTACATGACGATGGTTCAGACGGCCGAATGGGAATGGCCGGAAGAGATTCGTTTCCTCATCGCGACGCCGCTCTCGCACGCGGCCGCGGCGTTCGTCGTGCCGACCCTTCAGGCGGGCGGTGCGTTCGTGGCGCTTCAAGGATTCACCCCGGACCTCTTCTTCGACGCCATCGAGCAGCACAGGATCACCTCGACCTTCCTCGTGCCCGTGATGATCTACCCGCTGCTCGATCATCCCCGGGCGGAGACCGCCGACCTGTCGAGCCTCGAGACGTTGTTCTACGGCGCCTCGCCCATGAGCCCGTCACGCCTGAAAGAAGGCGTCGAGAAGTGGGGGCAGATCTTCTTCCAGTGTTTCGGTCAGTCGGAGGCGCCCATGGCGCTGACGCACCTCAAGAAGAAGGAGCACGATCTCTCGAAGCCAGAGCGCTTCGCATCGTGCGGCCGGCCTAGCCCATGGGTGCACCTCGCGCTGCTCGATGACGAAAACCAGCCGGTTGCCGAAGGTGAAGCCGGAGAGATCTGTGTGCGCGCCCCTCTCGTGATGGAGGGCTACAACGGTCTTCCCGAGCAAACCGAAGAGGCATTTGCGGGCGGCTGGCTTCACACCGGCGATGTCGGCCGCTTCGACGACGATGGGTACCTCTACATCGTCGACCGCAAGAAGGACATGATCGTGACCGGCGGGTTCAACGTGTTCCCACGCGAGATTGAGGACGTGATCTCGGCGCATCCACCCGTCGCGATGGTTGCCGTCGTCGGCGTCCCCGAAGAGAAATGGGGCGAGGCGGTGAAGGCTGTCGTCGTGTTGAAGCCCGGCCACGAAGGCAGCGAAGAGCTCGCCGACGAAATCAAGGCGGCGGTGAAAGAAGCCAAAGGCGCGGTCCAAGCACCGAAGTCGGTCGACTTCGTTGCGCAGATTCCGCTCTCGGCGCTCGGCAAGCCCGACAAGAAGGCGCTCCGTAAGCAGTTCTGGGGCGACCAGGAGCGCGGCGTCAACTAAGCCTGAGTGCGAACCACGACCTTGGAGACGAACATGTACGAGGCAGCCCGGTCGATAAACAGCTTCTCATCCTGGATGCCTCCGTTCGTCGCGTTGTAGGGCGCGAGCACCGCAAAGCGAGTCAGCGAGCTCAGGTCGAGCTGGGCGACGCTGTCGAAATCCCAACATCCGCACCCAGTGGCCTTCGCGAGCTCTCGTGAGGCGTCGGGGTCGATGTGACATTGGACGTACCCTGGATTGCCGCGCGTCTTCAGTCCGAACTCCGAGTGAACCTCGGCGTAGCGCTTGGAGTAGGCCTCGTGCGTGAAGTCCCTCCTCCGGCGCATGAGGTACTGAAAGCGAAGAGGCTGCGGCGAACATGCTCGGAACGTGTAGTCATGGCCTACGACAGCCGCGCATCGTGATCGAGGATCGACGATCTCTTTCACCTGGCCAACGAGGGAACGGGCCGCGCCGGAAAGCGCCTCGCGTCCTGTCTCGGTGCGAAGCTCGATTGTGACTTGATAGCCGGGCACCCTGTTCATCAACCGAAACGGATCGATCGTCAGCGACGACAATACGGTCACGCTCGCGTTGTTCGCGCCAAGCACATTCAAGAGTCCGGGCGCCGCAGAACGCGCGCATTCGACGACACGCCTTTTCCTCTCGCCCGAAGCTCGCACGAATAGGAGCGCTTTGTGGTCTCGTGAAATCTCCATCGAATCAGCTCTCATTCCGTGAGGGACTTGGTCGTCGTGCGAGCGAGGGCCGGCATCATCAAGGCCGGGAAGTGTCGAAACAGCCAAAGGATGAGGCGGTTGCTGGTGGGAAACGCGATCAGCTCTCGGTTCGCACGAACGCCTGCGAGGATGAGCTCGCCGGCGCGCCGGGCAGCCATCGGTCGCACAGGCACGTCCTCCATCTCCTGTTGGTAGTCGTAGTCGCCCACGACGGTGGCGGCTTCGAAGAATCCAGTGCGAACCAGCCCAGGGAGAACGGCGCTCACCTTCACCCCGTAAGTGGCGGCCTCGATTCGAAGAGAGCGAGAGAAGCCGACGACCGCGTGCTTGGTCATCGCGTAGCTGGTCTGCATGGGAACCGGCATCACACCCGCCGACGAAGCGATGTTCACGATGTGACCGTGACCCTGTTCAGCCATGACTTCATACGCCGCCTTCGTGCCGTACACGACGCCCCAGAGGTTCACGTCGGTACTCCTGCGAACGTCGTCGAGATCGATCCGTCGAAAGTCACCGACCACGCCGATTCCTGCATTGTTGAAGATGAGATCCAGCCGCCCCCGCTCGTTCGCCACGCGTCGGACCAGCTCGGCAACGTCGAGCGCTCTCGTAACGTCGAGCTGCGCAGTCGATAGCTCGCCGGCTCCGGACGCAAGACCGGCCAGCGCGTCTATCCGAATGTCCGTCGCATGAACGATCGCCCCCTGATCGAGCAGCACTTCGCAGAGGCCGCGGCCGACGCCCGATGCGGCGCCGGTCACGATCGCAACTTTGCCCGAGAAGTCGCCCATCCTGGGCCCCCTACTCGGCGAGACGCCAGTGTGAGGGAACTTCGATCGACTTCCGTGCCTCTGCATCGAAGGCGACCAGCACCACCTCGAGCCGGCAGGCGACTTCTCCATCCGCGCGAACGATCTGCTCGAACGTGAGCGTCTTTCGGCTCAGCTTCGCGACCCGTGTCGAGAGCGTGAACCGTTGACCAAAGCGGCCCTCGGAAACGAAATCCAAACCGAGGTGGACCAGGACGAACCACGGGATTTCCTCCCGAGGCTCGGGCACGGCCTTGAAAAACGCCGCTCTACCCACCTCGGCAAACGCGGCATAGGAGCCCGAGCTGATGTGGCCCATGGCGTCGGTGTCCGAGAAACGGACTTGAATCTCGTTCTCGACGCTCGGCAGGGTGACGGGGTCTTTGCTCATTCCGCAGCCGCCACACCCTCGGGAACCGGTTTCGCCTTAGTCGTCGGCCACGCCTCGAGGATCTTCTTGTAGCGCCGGAGCCATAGCTGGAAGATCGGTTTCATCACGTCGGCTGTGATCGGGTTGAGGAGCTTCATGAACCCGGTGTTCTCGATGGCGACGGTCCAAGTGAGCCGCGTCTCGTTCGGCCCGAGCCGCTCGACGACGTAGTCCTCGGCGAACTTGGTGAGCCCTGGAATCGTCGACTCGGTCACGTAGAACGCGATGCGCTCGTTTTCTGCCCAATGAAAGAAGAGCTCCCGGACGAGCATGGCACCACTGATGGTGACGTCGCGTGTGCTGTTAAGCGCGTATGGCGGTTCCGAAGTCCACTGCACGCACTGGATGACGCCGGCCCACTCGGTCCAGACTGTGTCACCTCGAAGAGTTTCGAAGAGAACCTCCGGTGTGCACTTCGCCTCGAGAACACACTGCACGCGAAGCGGCGCGAGATCGAAGAAATCGAGGGTCACGGGCTGTAGCTGATGGAGCTCTGTCATGGTGTTTCCGCTGCTGGTTGATAGAACTGCGCGTACCACTCGCGCAAGTCGCCGATAGGGCCGTCGCCATCACATAGCATGGGCTCGTCTTGCCAGCGCTTGTTCTCCCAGATGGCGACGTCTTGGAAGTAACCTTCCTGCAGCGCGTCGATCCACATCTCGCCGAGCGTACGCCCGAGCTTCGTCTCGTAGTCGACGCCCTTCACGAGCAGGCCCATACGTAGCTCTAGACTGTTCTCGTCGACGGGGGTGTGTGCGTTCAAAATGACCGTCGGAAACTCGGCCTCCATGTGGCTGAACTGAATCGCCGGGCCGTAATAAGTCGCGACGGTGCGCTGCTTGGTGAGTCGCCCCCTCTTGTCATATCCCGTGGTGCGTGTGCTCTGTGTCGCGGTCGGCCCTTCGAACGTCGCCTCGAAGCTGAGAACTTGATTGCCGTGAACATTGGGAAAGTGGGCGACGTCGGCCACGTTCTCGACGACCTCCCGCGGGTGAGTCTTGATTCGCGCGGTGCGGTGCATCCATGGTGTCCAGCCCTCCGCACCGTATTCTTCGACCGTCGGAACGTAATCCTCGGGAGGGCCACCGGCCGGGTCGAACCACATCATGATCGTCCCGTTGCGC
>CP070650.1:2360745-2366242 GCA_020354595.1 Myxococcales bacterium | reverse complement strand
GCGGACGAGCTCAACATCCGCCGCGAGATCGACAGGCATTTGTCCTTTGCGCAAGGTCCCCACTTCTGCATCGGCGCGCACGTGGCGCGGATGATGATTCGCATCTATTTCGAGGAGATGGGGTCGCGCATCGGCGACAATTTCGAGATCGATTGGAACGCCGCCGAGCGTCGGCATTCGGCGTTCACGCGGGGCTTCACGAAGATTCCTATCCAGATTAGGGCATGAGCAGCATCCGAGTACGTTTCGAGCCCTCGGGTTTCGAGATCGACGCCCAACCTGGCGAGGCGATCATGGACATCACCGACGCGAACCCCGCGGCGGAGGTGCCTTACTCCTGCCGTGCCGCCACGTGCGGAACGTGCAGGGTTGAAGTGGTGGAAGGCGGTGACGCGCTCTCGACTGCCGATGAGTTCGAGCTGGAGGTGCTCGACATTTTCGGAGACACGCCGGACAAGGTGCGACTCTGTTGTCAGGCGAAGCTGGTCAACAGTGGCCCGACGCAGGTGACTCTCAAGGTGTGTGAAGATTAGAACGCGGCCTTCACGGCCAGGTTGATGCCAAACTCGTTGACGGTGACGTTCACGGGGTTGACGGTGCCCGGCTGCGCGGGCGGGTCCGGGAACGTGGCCGGCAACAAGAGCCCAGCGAGCGTCCCGGCGCCGTGCGAGTATCGGAGCGCCACGGCAAATGCGAAATAGAAGCCATCTTCACCTCGCTCTGGTGGACGTTCGCGGTTCGCGAAGTCGATCCCCACTGTAAATCCGTAGAAGTTAATCTCGCTTTCGCCGAACCGATCGGGCGCGTACTCGGGACTGAAGTCGGTGAAGAACCCGGCACCGAGCTTCAGTCGGTCCGTCAGATAGATGATGCTGCCAAGTTTCACGTTGGCGGTCGCGTGCCAATTGATGTCCACCTCCGGGCTCTTCAGCGGAAAAGCAACGATGAGGTCGAGCTCGATCCAACCCCATTTGCCTAGATAGGCCGAGCCGAGTCGCGTGAGGCCCTGCTCGACCCCCGTCCACGTTCCGCGTAGGTCGTCGATTTGGTTGCCGGCAAACTGTGGAGTCCCACTCGGAGGCGCGAGCTGCTGCGTCTCGGTGCGCTCCTCGTTCAGGTACACCAGGTAGCTTGGCGTCGCAGCCATCCATCCAACGCGTACCTGCGGGATGGGTGCCCATTGGAGCCCGCCTTTGATCTGAAGGCCACCTCCGGAGACCGCCTTGTTGAGGCTCCTGTTGAAGGTGCCGCCCGCTCCTCCGAGGAATGCGCCGGAGACGATTTCGGTGAGTCGCTGCGTCGCGATAACGATGTCGAATCCGCCGCCCAAGAGGAACTTCTCGCTCTTCTTCCAAGCCAATGCCGAGCTCAAGTGATAGAGCGAACGCGTCTCGTCCGTCGTCGCGTAGAACTCCGAGGGTTCGACCGCGGGGGCCTGAGTCGTGACGGAATCCTGGATGAATCGCGAAAGCGATCGCGAGAAGAAGAACCCAACGCCCCAGCGCAAGGCCGGCTTCGGCGACGCCACGAAGGTGAGCGCGCGTGGAATCGCTTGAACGGCCGAGAAGTCGCCCTCGCTCTGCTCGCCGGTCTCGAGCGAGAGGGCGCCGGGGGCGCTAATGACGTTGTAGCTGAGCACAGCACCGGTCAGGTCGACGGATCGGGCGTCGAGTCGCGCGACCCCTGCGGGGTTGAACCACATGGCCCCGCCCGTGTGCACGTTCGCGACGACCGCGCCCCCGGTGAGTGCGACGTCGCTGCCGGCAACGACGTCTTCGCTGTTTCCCGCCTTTGCGGTTGCCGAGACAGCTAGGAGTGAGGCGAGCAAGACCCCAGCGACGCGCTTCATCGAGCGCATAGTACTCGCATTGCGATCCGGCGCTCCTACAAAATCGCGGCCGAGGACGTCTTGACAAGGGTCTGCCGGGCTGAGATGTGACTCCGGTGAAGCTCGCGTCTCGAACCAAGTGGATCATCGCGATCGTTTCGCTGGTCTCGTTGGTTCTCTTGATCCTGCTGATGGGTTGGCTGCGTCCGGGGGTGCCGAAGAGCGTCACGATTCTCTCCGGCATCGAAGGCAGCCGCTCGTACACGTGGGCCAAGCGCTACGCGGATTTCGTCGAAAAACATGGCGTGCGGAGCAACGTGGTTGCGACAGCGGGCTCGGGCGAGATTCTTGCTCGTTTAGCGACGAAGGCGCCGACGGTGGGGTTTCTCCAGTCCGGAGTCGAGCGCACGATTGCGCGGGGCGAAGTGCCGGAGAGCCTCCGCTCGCTCGGGAGCCTCTACTACGAGCCAATTTGGCTGATCGCTCGCAAAGAGTCTGGCGTCGACGAGATTCCCGACTTGCCCGGAAAGCGCGTCTATTGGGGCCAGCCCGAAAGTGATGCGCGCGCCGCCGTTCTCGTGCTGCTCGATGCATACGGAGTCGATCGTCCCCCGGACGGTGCCGACTTCAGTCATCTGACTCAGGACGAAGCCGCCGACGCCTTGCTCGCCGGACGTATCGACGCGGCCTTCTTTGCCAGCGCATCGACCGGCGCGGCCGTGCGGCGGTTACTCGGCGAAAGCGATGTCTATCCGGTTTCTGCCAAGCACGCCGACGTTTTTGCGCGGACACACCCAGATCTCGGTAACCTCTTCATTCCCGAGGGGCTGTTCGATCTAGGAGAGATGATCCCGCGGCAGGACGTCCGGGTCATGGCGCCCGCGATCAACCTGGTTGCGGACGAGTCGCTGCACCCCGCCTTGGTCGATTTGTTTCTCGACGCCGCGGCGAGCCTCCACCGGTCCGCGACCCTCCTTTCAAAGCGAGGCGAGTTTCCGAGCGAGGACTACGCGTCGCTTCCAATGAGCCCGGAAGCCATTCGCTACTACGAGAAGGGACCCAGCGGCTTTCGGAAGTACCTTCCGTTCTGGGTCGCGAGCCTGATCGATCAGCTCATCATCTACGGCCTGCCCATCTTCGTAGTCTTGTCGACCGTCTTCAAAGGCATCCCAGTCTATCTCGAATGGAAGATCAAGCTCGATCTGCTGAGGTTTTACAAGCGGCTCGTCTTGATCGAGAAGGCGCCAAGCCACGGGCTGCAGGAGTGCCTCGCCGAGCTCACCGCCATCGAGGCCGAGAGCGCCAAGCTACACGTGCCGGCGCTCCATCTGCCGGCGTACCTCGAGTTTCGGCAATCGATTCACGACATGCGCGAGCGTCTCGAACGTGGATGGTAGTCAGGCGATGGGCTCGAGGACCACGATCGGAAGCACCCGATCCGTCCAGGTCGCATAGCTCGCGTAGTCCGGGTAGTGCCCGACGAGCTTCGGCCACAGGCGCTCGCGTTCCGCTGGAGCGGCGTCGCGCGCCCGCATTCTCATCTTGCGGCGCTTGATCTGCACCTCGCAATCCGGGTTGGCCTGAAGGTTCTTGTACCAAAGAGGGTCTTTCGGCAGGCCGCCATGCGAGGCGACAACGATGACATCGTCACCATCCTCGATGAACAGCAAGGGCGCTGTTCTCGGCTGGCCGCTCTTGCGGCCGATCGTGGTCAGCAGGAGGATCGGGATTCCCCAGGGAAATGCCGCCCCGACGCGCCAGGTCGACCCAAGCAGGCCGCCCGTCCATCGGTAGATCGCCGTGTTCACCTCGGACATGACCTTGATGATCTTCCCGACGTAGGGCTTGTCGAGCCCCTCGGGCTTGGGCTTGATCTTGACGACGTCCGTGCTCACGAGTCAGCCCTTTTTGGCGCGCTTCAACACGGCGATGTACAGGCGGTCGGTCGCTCGGAGCGGCAGCGCTTCGATCGCTGACCTCAGCTTGTCCGGCTTCACCGAGTAGACCGGCTTCGGCCTCTTGAGCGTGAGGGCCTGCTCGATGACCTGCGCGAGGATGTCGGGGTCGCGGGCCGACTCGATCTCTTTGCCGGCCAAGGACTTGAGCTTGCGGAGCACGGGGGCGAACTTCGGCGTCTCGGCCTCCGCGGCGGTGAAGGCGCGTTCGATGCCTGCGACCATATCGGTGCGGAACGCGCCGGGCTGGATGGTGATCACCTTGATGCCGAGCAATGCGAGCTCGCGCCGTAGGGCGGTCGAATACGCCTCGATGGCGTGCTTGCTCATCGCGTACGGGCCATTGAAGGGTGCGGCGCTTTGCCAGCCCGTCTCGGAGCTCAGATTGACGATCCGTCCTTTGGCCGCCTCGACCAGTGGAAGGAACTTTTTGTTGACGCGGTACGTGCCCATCACGTTGATGTCGAGGATTCGCGCGAGCCGATCTTCCGGGATGTCGGTCAGCGATCCGACTCCCATGACGCCCGCGAAGTTGACGATGCCATCGAGTCGATCGGTTTGGCTCGCGACCACTTCGTAGGCGCTCGCGATGCTTTCGTTGTCCGTGACGTCCATCACGATCGGGACGACGTCCGGGTCGTGCATCGAAGAGCGGAGCATGTCCTTCGAGATGTCGGACTCGAACACCTTCCACCCATTGGCGACGAGGCGCTCCACCGTCGCGTGGCCGAGCCCGCCGCCGGCACCGGTGACCAATGCTGTTTTCTTCGTCATGCGTTCCCTTACAAGCTCCGTGGACGTAATGCTGGTCTGACTCTAGCTCAACTCAATAGGAGATGCCGTTTCGAAACGGTTGACGTAGCGGATCGAGGCGGACAATCATGCGCGGGATGACCGGATGGTTCCCGAGAGGTTGGTTCGTGGTCGGTTTCAGCGAGGACCTGAAGCCGGAACAGGTCCGGCCCGCGCGCTACTTCGCAAAAGACTTCGTCATCTGGCGCACGAGCTCCGGGGAGCCCCGGGTGTTCCATGCCCATTGCCCGCATCTCGGCGCCCATCTCGGGTACGGCGGCAAAGTCGAGGACGACGTCATTCGGTGTCCGTTTCACGCCTGGGGCTTCGACGGTGCCGGCAAGTGCTCCGACATCCCGTACGCGAGCCGGGTTCCCCCCAAAGCGCGCGTTCGAAGTCATCCCACGCTGGAGCGCAACGGGACGATCATGATGTGGTTCGACCCGGCCGGTGGCGCCCCAGAGGATTACGTCCCCAAGGTCGAACAATATGGTGCGGAGGGTTGGACGCCATGGATGCACCGCACGGCGCGAATCAAGACGCACCCGCGGGAGGTCGTCGAGAACGTGGCCGACGTCGCGCACTTTCCCAATGTTCACGGCAATCAAGTTCTCAGCTTCGAGGCGACGTTCGAAGGCCCGACCGCGACACAGAGCACACGCACCACGGGATATGACAAGAGGGGGCGCCTCACCAAGCAACGCACCGTCGCGACCTACTACGGCCCGGCGATTCAGTTCAGCCACATGGAGGCCGAGTTTCCGACGGTCATTTTGAACGCACACACCCCCATCGACGAGAGCAATCTAGAGCTACGTATGGGCCTGCTCGTGAAGGGCGTCGACTACGAGACAAAGCTCGGGCGTACGCTCGGCGAGATGTGGATCGACGCGCTGCAGGAAGGTTACTTCCAAGACGTCGC
>CP070650.1:2350935-2360645 GCA_020354595.1 Myxococcales bacterium | reverse complement strand
GTCGAGAGCTCGGTACTGGAGGGCCTCGGCGGTGTGGGCGGGCAGCACTTCACCGGAGCCTTCGAGCGCCGCGATGGTGTGTGCGACCCGTAGAGCCTTGAGGTACGCGCGGGCGCTCAACTTCAGCCGCTCGACGCCGAGCTCGAGCAAGGTGAGCGCTTCTTTCGACACGTTGCGCGTGAGCGATTCGAGGTCGTTGGCAGACCCTGGTGGTTTGAGGCGTGCCCGCGCTTGCTCGACGCGTTGTTGCACGGCCTTCGACGGCTCGCCGGACGTGGCTTTGCGCATTGTCCGAGCGCTGACGCGCGGTACCGCGACTTGAAGGTCAAAGCGATCGAGCAGCGGGCCGGAGACCCGGCTTCGGTAGCGTGCGATTTGGAATTCACTGCAGCGGCACAAGCGCGTGGGGTCGCCGTGATAGCCGCAAGGACAGGGGTTCATCGCGGCGATGACCATAGGCTCGGCCGGCAGGCGTACGCGTTGCTTCGCGCGCGAGATGACGACCTCGCCTTCTTCCATGGTCGTGCGGAGTGTCTCGATGGCGTCGCGACGGAACTCCGGGAGCTCGTCGAGGAAGAGAACACCACGGTGCGACAACGTGAGCTCGCCAGCACGAATCGGCTCGCCTCCGCCCACAATGGCTGCGGCGCTCGCGGTGTGGTGGGGCGCGCGGAAGGGGCGTTGGCGCCCGACGAGAATGCGCGGGGAACGGAGGCCCGCCGAGCTTGCGATGGTTGCGATCTCGAGCGCTTCTTCGGACGACGGGGGTGGCAGGATCGAGGGGAGGGCGCGGGCGAGCATCGTCTTTCCAGCACCCGGGCTGCCGATGAGGAGCATGTGGTGCCCGCCTGCTGCTGCGATTTCGAGCGCGCGACGCGCGGCTTCTTGGCCGCGCACGGCCCCTAGGTCGTGATTCGGATCGTCCGCGAGCACTGCGGCGAGCTGTCGGACCTCGGGCTCGGGAAGCGGGGCCTCGCCGTTCAGCCAGCGCACGACCGCGCCGACGTGCGGGGCGCAGTGCACCGAGATGCCGTCGACGAGCATGGCCTCGTGGCGGTTGCCCTCGGGAATGATCGCGTCGGTGAGACCTGCTTGGCGCGCGCTCCGTAGCAGAGCGAGCACGCCGCGAACTGGGCGGAGCTCGCCCGAGAGCGAGAGCTCGCCAATGAGCATCGTGCTCGCGAGTTGGTCCGCCGACACCGCTTCGCAAGCGGCAAGGATTGACCCGGCGACGGCGAGGTCGAGCCCCGCGCCTGTCTTGGGAAGGTCGCCCGGCGCGAGGTTGAGCACGAGATGGCGTGGTGGGAACGCGAACCCGATGGACGACAACGCCGCCCGAACCCGAATGCGGCTCTCCCGAACGCCGCGCTCCGGCAACCCGACGATGTCGAACCCGGGCAGTCCCTCGCCCAGCCGAACCTCGACCTGAACGGGGTGGGCTTCGATGCCGATGAGGCACGCAGCGTGCGCAGTCGCGAGCATCCCTGTGTAGCGAGCACACACCGTGCCAGCGATGTGCGCCCACAAAACGCTAGGTTACGTCCCTTCGACTGGCGGACAGAGCAGCTCCCGCCACCCTTCGCCAGTGCCAGTGCCAGTGCCAGTGCCAGTGCCAGTGCCAGCGCCAGCGCCAGTGCCAGTCCCAGTGTCAGCCGTTCAGCACCCGTCGCCGCAGATCCTCGTTGAAGCCATTGTACGACGGGCCGCCGCGCTCCGTCCGGAGCAAGCGCACGATCAGCGGCGCCAGCAGCCCCTGAAACGACTCACCATGGCGCAAGCGCGTGCGGCTGCCGCCCTCGAGCTCTTCGAGAATGAAGAAATGGCTGCCGTAGGCGATGCCTTTGGGGCCGCCGTGCCAGCGAAGCTCGCGCGGCTCGTCGACGGTTTGGAAGACGACGTTGGCACCGGCCGCGATGCCGAAGAGCTTGAACTCGATGCGTCCCGGGCCGCCGACGACCGGATCCCCGCGCAGCCAGAAGTGGTTGCTCCAGTCGTCGTGCTTGCTCACGTCGATGAGGTGTTTCCAGACGTCGGCGGGGGGTGCGTCGATGATGATCTCGGTCTCGTAGGTGGTCATGAGGACTAGAACGCGCGTTATAGGGTGGAAGGGGTTGGAATGGTTTGGGTTTTAGAGGGGGAGCATGTCCCTCAGCTTGGCGTAGCCCCTAAGGAAGGGTTCTAGGCTGAGCTCGCGGTTGAGGTAGGTGAAGTCTTGGATTTCTAGGTAGATGCTTAGGGCCTCTCGCGAGTCGAAGTAGCGGAAGTCGAAGTTGAGGGCGCCGCCGAGCTTGATGCCACCTCGGATGACTTCGGGGTAGCCGGCGTTTTCGATGTGGCGCGCGAGCTCGGCCATTCCGTTTTGGTAGATGCCGACGTGGTGGAAGACATAATCCGCGTCAACGAGCTCTCGTGCGTAGTGCTGGGTGCCTTCGCCCGGGCCGAGAAACTCGATCTGCCGATCGCCTGCATAGCCGAGCGCCACTTCGAGCTTGCAGTCCTTGCGGAGCTCGCCGCGCTCGACCCAATTGGGGGCGGGGATGGTGACGTGGAGGAACGGGCCGGCCCCCAGAGCTTCGGCACGCTTGACGCAGGCTCCGACATCGCGGGCGGCGATCGCGTATTGCTGCGGGAACTTCAAGCCGAGCTTGTAGAAGACATCGCGTGGCACGCGTTCCTCGACATGAGGAAGATCAAACTCCTTCAGCAGGGCGTCCAACACGCGGTTGCTCGTTTCCATCGTTCTCTGCTCAGAAGTAGCTCTTCGCGGCTTTGATCGCACGGCGGAATGTGGTCGCCGCCCGGTACGCGTTAGGTACGCGTGGCTTCTTGCCCTCGACGAGCGCGTGGTGTCGCGAGTGCGCCAGGATCACGGGCTTCAGCGCCGGGCCGATCCGTTTCATCAAGGGCAGGGCCGGTCCGAGCTCGGCGCTCACCTCCTGGAAGTACACATCGGCGCCGCGCCGTTGATAGTCGAGAATCGCCTGCGACTCTTCAGAATCCACCCAATCGGTCTGGAAGAGAACGTCGCCGAACGCCGACCGTGGCAAGGGTGGGAAGCCCATCGCGTCAAACGCCATGTTCATGAATTCACGGTACCGGTAGCGGTTTCGCTCGCCGCCGCCGAGGCAAAGCGTTCGACCGACACACTCGTCGACGACGAGCGAGTTGACGATTCCGAGGGCCTGGTCCTTCGGGTGTGTGAACTCGACTCGCATGTCTGGGTGCATGTCGAACACGAACGGTGAGAGCGCGCCGAGCGCGACCGGGGGTGTCATCGCGATGCGAAAGATGACGAAGTCGAGGTCGCAGCCTCCGAGCGTTGCTTCGCACTCGGCCTTCTGGCGCGAGTAGTTGTCGCTTGGCGAGATCTCTTCGTCGGCTCGGCGAGGGCGCTCGACCTCCTCGTTGCGACCCCAGACCGCGGCGGTCGAAGTGAAAGTGAGACGAGGGCGAGTGGGTTGCGCCTCGCAGGCCGCGATGATCGAACGAGTTGCAACGACATTGACCGCGTAGCCCGCGGCCTGGTCCACGTCGGTGTTCGGGGGGATCATCGCAGCCAAATGGATCACGTGGTCCATGTCGGCCACGGACTCTGTCACCAATGCCTCGTTGCAGATGCTGCCGAACCGCATGTCGACGTTGGTGCCCCAACGCGCCGACACCCTTCGGCCCGCCGGGGTGTCCAAATCAACCGCCCGCACCAAGTAGCCGCGCTGCAAGAGCAGGTCGACGACGTTGGCGCCGATGTTCCCGCATGCGCCAGTGACGAGAACGCGCTTCATGCGACTTCCTTCGCGAGCTGCTCGAGCGCGATCTGGAATGCTTCGCTGGTTCGAGCGATGTCCTCGTCGGTGTGGACAGCCGAGATGAAGAACTTCTCCGCGGCCTTGAGCACGCCGAGCTGAAGCAGAAGATCGGAGAAGCGAAC
The DNA here is from genome assembly GCA_020354595.1 of Myxococcales bacterium. Classification (GTDB taxonomy): domain Bacteria; phylum Myxococcota_A; class Polyangia; order Polyangiales; family Houyiibacteriaceae; genus SG8-38. Next base: position 2,356,717 of record CP070650.1, on the reverse strand, counting down.
GCTCTTGTAGAAGTCGGAGGCCCTCGAGGAGCGATGGTCGTAGGGCGCGTCTTTGCAGAACCAGATCTCGAAGACGCTGGGCACGCCGCTCACGCTGGCCTCGATGCCGCTCAGAGTAATCGCGTCCTGCAAGCCCCGCCGCACGCGCATGCCGACTTCTTCGAGCCGCTCGTAGGTACCGGGCTTTTCGAACTCCTCGATGAGCGCGACGGCCACGCTCGCGCAAACCGGATTGGAGGAGAACGTCCCGGTTTGCATGGAGAAAGGAAGCATTTGCAGGCGGCGCTTCGGGTTGGCGATCGACATGATGTCCTCGCGCCCACAAAGGACCCCTAGCGGAAGCCCACCGCTGATCGCTTTGCCGGTGGCGCAGAGGTCGGGGGTCACACCGTACAACCCCTGAGCGCCGCCCAGCCCCAATCGAAAGCCGGTAACGACCTCGTCGAAGATCAACGGGATATCGAAGTTGGTGGTGACCTCTCGCACGCCTTGCAGGAAACCGGGTCGCGGCTCGAACGTTCGCTGGATTGGCTCGATGATCACGCCTGCGAGCTCGTCGCGATGCTCGGAGATGATCGCCGCGGTGGCATCGAGGTCGTTGTATGGCGCGATCAACACCTGGTCGTGGAGCGCCTTGGGGATGCCGTGAGTGTTGGGCGCGGCATTCGGGTACGGTGGCGCGCCCATCGTCCACTGATTGCTCATCATCGCGTAGTCGTTCATCCCGTGATACGCGCCCTCGAACTTCAGGATCTTGTCGCGCTTGCGGTAGACGCGCGCCAAACGCATCGCGAAGAAGGTGGCCTCGCTGCCGCTGCTGTGGAGACTCACCATTTCGGCGCACGGGATGTGCTCGATGATCTTCTGGCCGAGCTTCACGGCGTGTTCGTTGATGACCAGGTGCGACGTGCCCCCTTCAGGAACGGTGCGAAGCGCCTCGAGAACCGCGGGGTGCGCGTGGCCGAGCACGTGCGGACCCGAGCCAAGCAGGTAGTCGATGTACTCGTTGCCGCTCACGTCCCAGATGTGGCTGCCCTTGGCCTTGCCGACGCAGAAGTTGAGCTCCGGGTCGAAGGTGAGGCAACGCGTTTGCGTCGGAAAGAGCCGCTCGGCCTCCGCGATGAGCGCCCGTTCTTCGTCGGTGCGCTCGATCACGCCGCGCTCCTTTCGCGCTTTTCGAGGATGCCTGGGTACTGCTCGATGTAGTCGGCATAGCGCTCGTGAATCTGCTGTCGCGACTGACCGAAGTCGTCGCGCGCGTAGTTGTGCGTGCCGAACTGGCCGGGCTTGTGGGCTTCGCGCCAGGCGGTGAGTGCGGCCTTTGCGCGCTCGGTGAACGGCTGGTCGAAATGCTGGTACGCCTTGGCGACCTCGCCGATCGGGTCAGCCATGAAGTCGCTGAAGTAGACGTCGTGGAACTGGTGCTCGCGGCCCTTGCGAAGCCGCATGCCGTTTTCGACCGCGCGCGCCCAAGCTTCCTTTTGGTCGATCGCGATCTGCTCGCGGTCGAGGTTGTGCTCGAAGAGCGACCGGAAATGCGCGCAAAGGCTCACGTAGGAGGGAAGCACGTCCGCGGGATCCCGGTGCGTCCAGATGATGCAGGCATCCGGGTAGGCTTCCAAGAGCGCGTCGAGGTTGCGCATGTGCACCGGGTACTTGAAGAGCCAGCGTTTTTCGGGCTCGTAAGAGCCGATGAGCTGCATCGCGCGCTTGTGGCGTTGGTAGGTCGCGCGATGAATGGTGTTGATGTACCACTCGGAGTACGTCGGCACGGTCGACACGACCTCGAAGCGGTCGTCGCTGAAGTTCTGACCGAGCAAACGCCCGGACTCGTCTGGGCCGTCGGGCATCATGTAGTGGATCGCTTCGAGCATGCTCTTGCCCGCCTGGTACATCATGTCGAGCTCGATGACGGCGTGCTGGTAGTCGGTCGCCGCTTCCCAGTACGTGCGGGGAGGGCGGGGCTGCGGGTGGAGCGCGAGCCAGTATTGCAGGCACTGCATGTCGGGGTTCGCGCCCATCAGGTAGTGAAGCGCCGTGCTTCCGGTTCGCACCATGCCGGTGATGACGAGCGGGCGTTTGATGTCGATGCTCGCCGAGTCTGGCCGCATCTCGAACCAGCGCTCGGTGTGGAGCCGGGCGGCGAGAAGGCCGACCGTCTGATAGACGGCCGTCATCTTGCCGGTGGCGTGCAGCCGCGCTTCGTGGTCGTACGAGTAGAGGAGGCGACGGAGCCCCTCGAGGTAGCTGGGGTCGCCGAAGTTGTCGTAACCGTCGACCGCCCGAATTGCGATCTCGTGGAACTCCTGCTCGCGAGAGGCGAACGACGCCTTGCTCAGCGGGTTGAAGTGCCTGAGGGCGTTCACGAAGCTCACGGACGCCCCTCCGGCCAAAGGTAGCGAACCACCGGCGTCAACGCGGCACGCGCGGTGCTCAGGGCTGCCTCTTTCGGTCCGCCCGGTAGCAGCCCGAGCCGGAGCTCGATCGAATCGTCGACGACCTCGATGCCGGTGACGCATAGGTAGCTCGTCGCGGCGGCGAGGGCCGCGCGGAGTGTCTCGTCACGCTGAATGGCGGGGACGCGCATCAGGTCGATCGTGACGACTTCGCCTTCAGCCTCAACCACCATGTCGGGCAACGAGATCATGTTGCCGACGAGCGTCCCTGGGTTGTCGGTGTCGATGATGCGGTTGCGAATCGCCTCCGCGAGTGGGCCGGGCGCGTCGTCGTCGGTCGCGAGCGCCACTTCGCTCAAGCGAAGGTGAACCGTGCGACGATCGCCCGCGACTTCGATGCCGTCCGCCTCGATGCGCGCGGAGAACGCGATCGGGGCACCGAGCGCGTGCGCTCGGCCGCGAAGACGGAGCCCCGGGCTCGCGGAGCTCACGTCGATGGCCACCTTCTCTCCGAGCTCGGCCACTCGACTGCGCACCGTGTCGAGTGGAACGCGGATGCGGCCGCCGAGCGCTTGCATCACCAACCGAAGCGCCTGCGCAGGCTCGAGTCGTACTTTTGGGGACATGGGCAGCGGCTACGATGACACGAAAGGCCGCACCGCTCACCCACTTTCGCGTGAATCCGTGACACCATGGGCGCATGCCGCTCAAGCTATGTTTCGTGGCGTCGATCTGCATGCTCGTCGCCTGCCAGGGCCCGCCAGCTAGCGTCGTGCAGCCCGTTCCGCTCGAAGACGACGTCCGCACCGCGCTGCAGCGTATGAAGAATGAATTCCGGCGCGATGTCTACGAGGTGACTGAGGGCGTGTATCAAGCGGTGGGCTTTGGCATTGCCAACTCGATTATGATCGAGGGCGATCGGTGCGTATTCATCGTCGACGTGATGGGGTCGATGGAGACTGCCGCCGAGGTGAATGCCGAGTTTGCCAAGATCACCGGCAAGCCCATCGAGGCGTTGATCTACACGCACAACCACGCCGACCACGTGATGGGAGGACTCGCGTTCGTGCCGGGCGGCGAGGTCGACGTGTACGCGCACGACACGACGAACGACTACATCAACCGGGTCGCGAATGTGCTTCGGCCGATCCTGCGGACGCGGAGCTCGCGGATGTTCGGGAGCCATCTGCGTGGGCCCGGGCCCGACAGCATGGAAAACGTGGGGCTCGGGCCGTTCGTCGAGACGCTCGACCCGGACATGACGCTCGGATTGATTCGGCCGAACAAGACGTTTTCAGACGAACTTCGAACCGAGATCTGTGGTGTGAAGGTCGAGCTCGTGCACGCGCCCGGAGAAACCAACGACCAGCTCTTCGTTTGGCTGCCCGGGCGCGGGGTGCTGTTGCCCGGCGACAACATCTACAAGGCGTTTCCGAATCTCTATTCGATTCGCGGGACCTCTTATCGTGACGTGCGGGCGTGGGTGGAGAGCCTCGACGAGATGCGCGCGCTACGCCCGAAGCACTTGGTGCCGAGTCATACGCGCGCGATCTCGGGCAGCGACGAGATTTACGAGACTCTCACGGCATACCGAGACGCCATTCAATTCGTTCACGACCAGACCGTTCAGGGCATCAATCGCGGGCTCTCACCGGACGAGCTCGTCGAGGTCGTGAAGCTGCCGCCGCATCTTGCCGAGCATCCATACTTGCAGGAGTACTACGGGAAGGTCGAGTGGTCGGTTCGCGGGATCTTCAATGGGTATCTCGGATGGTTCGACGGGGATGCGGCGATGTTGGAACCGGTGAGCCCGGACGTGCGGGCGGCTGCGATGGCGTCGCTCGCGGGTGGCGCCGACGGTTTGATGCGCGCCGCCCGGGAGGCGCTCCGCGAAGGCGAGCACGCGTGGGCTGCCGAGCTCGCGACGTACCTGGCGCGGCTGGGGAACACGGAGGGCAAAGAGGTCAAAGCGGACGCGTTGCGTGCACTCGGTCGCCAGCAGGTCAACTCGAATGCGCGCAACTACTACCTGACCCAAGCGTTGGAGCTCGAGGGCAAGGTCGAGATTAGGGACGAGACGAGGCCAGAGAATGCGCTTTCATTCGTGAGCACGGTTCCCATCGGCCGGTTCGTCGCCGCGATGCCCGCCAATCTCGACTACGACAAGAGCGCGGACAAACAGATCACCGTCGGCTTTCGCTTTCCGGACGTCCATGAAGACTATGGAATCGAAATTCGGCGCGGGGTGGCGGAGTTCAAGCAGAGCCTTCCCGAGAGTCCGGACCTGATGATCACCGCGGACTCGGACGTGTGGCGCGAGCTGGTGTTAGGGCTTCGCAGCCCGGTGAAAGCGTTCGCCGCCGGCGATGTGAAGTACACCGGAAGTGCGCTCGATTTGTTCGGGTTTCTACGGCTGTTTAGGAGGCCGTGAACTGGGTTTTCGCGGTTGGGTCTGCAAGTGGTCGAAACGACTTGCTTTGTGAGGTGCGAGCGTGTCCCCTAGTTGAGTGTGCAGGTGGGGTTGACGCAGTAGCTGTTGCCGTCTTCGCTGGCGTCGTAGCAGGCGAAGCCGCCTGGGCACTCGACGTCGCTCTCGCACTCGAGCTGGCACGTGTTCGACGCGGGGTCGCAGGTCAGCGAGAGGGTGTCGCGGTCGTAGCGCTCCCGCAGCGCATCTTGCATGCACTGATCGGGATCGCTGCTGGCAGCGCAATCCTCGGTGACGCACGAGGCGTCGCTCGTGCACGGCCAGCCCACGTCTGCGTCGGGTGGTGGTGCTGCCTGCAAGCACTCGAAGCGGATGCGCGCACCGCTGACCGGCGCCGCGCCTTCGGTGAAGCTCACGCGTTGCTGGTCGTCGTTGAAGGAGCACGCGTTGACCGTCTCCGGAGTGAAGTCGTCGTAGAACCAGCCGAGACCCGAGGGTACACCCGCAGCAGGATCGCTCGGAAGCTGGGTCACGCGGCAGACCTCTCGATCGTCTTCCATCCCGACGGGTACGGCCTCACGGCCTCGCGCTTCGGCGTCGGCACAGGTCTGGCCTTCCGGCTGCACCTCGCGCACCTCGCAACCGACCAGATTGTTCGAGTCGCGGTTGAGCGGCCGCGGCAGGCAGAGCTGACGAAGCGCCGAAGCGATGCGGTCGATGATCGCGTCGAGCGCCGGCGCATAGTCTGCTGCACAAATCGATTCCACGACCGTGCCGACGCCGGTGTTGTTGTCCGCGAGGCCCTTCATCGTCTCGACGATGCGGCGTCCGGGCGCGGCCGAGCCGGAGCCGTCAGTCGCGGTGCATGCCGGTGTGAGTGCTTGTCCCTCTTGATCGTCCTGAGCCGGGTCGGGGACTTCTTCCATGTCCGGTGCGGCGAGAATCGCGTCGTATCGCT
>CP070650.1:2348237-2350835 GCA_020354595.1 Myxococcales bacterium | reverse complement strand
GTGTCTTCAGCGTGGAGCCGTCAACGTTGCTCTCGGCCGTCCGCCGCGCCTCGCCTGCAGTGCTCGTCGCAGGCGCAGACGAGGTGGGCGTCGAAGAGGCTCGGGTCGGTGAGCTGCAGCGTGCGGTGGGGTGCCCGTTGGTGGTGGTTCGCTGACCCTGGCCTAACCCTTGATGCAGGCCATGGGCTCGAGGCGCGCGACCCTTCGAGCCAACCCCGCTCGATCCGCGGCGTCCACGACCGCACGAACGTCTTTGTAGGCCCCCGGGGCTTCTTCTGCCACGCCGCGCATGCTCACCGACCGAACGATGATCCCGCGGTGGGCTAGATTCTTGATCAGCTTGCTGCCCCGCCATTGCTTCTTAGCCCGGTGACGGCTCATTCGCCGCCCCGCTCCATGGCATGCCGATCCGAAGGAGCGCGCCATGCCTTCCTCCGTGCCGATGAGGATCCACGATTCGGTGCCCATGCTTCCCCCGATTAATACGGGCTGCCCGATGTCACGCAGTTGGTCGGGCAGCTCCGGGTGCCCTGGTCCGAACGCTCGCGTGGCTCCCTTTCGGTGAATGAAGAGCCGCCTACGCTTGCCGTCGACGACGTGCTCTTCTTCTTTGCAAGTGTTGTGAGAGACGTCATAGAGCAGAGGGAGCTCGGCACGGGGCACAATGTCGCTGAACACTTCGCGCGTCAGGTGCGTGATGATTTGGCGGTTTGCGAGCGCGCAGTTGATCCCAGCGCGCATCGCGCCCAGGTACCGCCGGCCGACCTCGGAGCGGAGCGGCGCGCAAGCAAGCTCGCGGTCCGGCAGATCGATGCCGTGCTTGGCAGCAGCGACCGCCATCTCGCGCAGATACTCGGTGCCGATCTGATGCCCGAGTCCCCTCGATCCGCAATGGATGCTGACGACCACATCGCCTTCGGCAATCGAGAGCTGGTACGCGATTTGGGAATCGAAAACCTCAGCGACGCGTTGCACCTCGAGGTAGTGGTTTCCGGACCCGAGTGTGCCCATCTCGTCTCGTTGGCGATGCCGCGCCTTCTGCGAGACGTGCTGTGGCTCCGCCCCTTCCATCGAGCCGTGCTCCTCGATGCGTTCGAGATCTTCCGCGGAGCCCCATCCGCGCTCGACCGCCCATCGCGCGCCGCCTCTGAGCATCGCGGTCATCTCTGCGTCATCGAGGTGAATGCGACCCGTGCTGCCTACGCCCGCTGGCACGTTTGCAAACAAGGCGTCGGCGAGCTTCTCTTTCACCGGTTCCACGTCACTCACCGTCAGTCCCGTCGTCAGGCAACGAACCCCACAAGAGATGTCGAAGCCGACACCTCCGGCAGAAACGACGCCTCCCTGGTCTGCATCGAACCCAGCGACGCCGCCGATGGGAAAGCCGTAGCCCCAGTGACCGTCCGGCATGACGTAGCTAGCTTTGACGATCCCCGGGAGCGTCGCGACGTTGGTCGCTTGATCTCGGACTTTCTCGTCCATGCCTTCGAGCAATGCGCGATCCGCATAGAAGACGACGGGTACGCGCATCTTGCCGGTGGCGGCGAGCTGCCATTCGTTTTCAGAGACCTGCTTGAGCCGCGTGATGTCCATCCTGCCTCCTGGCAGTCTCGCTCATACGTCGACGACACATTGTGCCACCCATTGCCCCTCCGTGTCCCGCTCGACTCGAAGCTCGGTGAAGGTGGCTCCTTTTGGCTCTACCGCCGGCTGGTGACGCTCGCGGTCGACCGGCTCACCCATCGCCTTTCCGGTAAGCCTGAGCTCGTCGATTTGCACGGCGAAGCCGCCGAACAGCATCGAACGCGTGGTCATCTCGTAGATCAAGCCGTTGAGCCAGTCGACGAGCAGCACGTCCAAGCTCGGCGCCTCGCACGTGATCTCGACCTCCGTTTCGCTTCGAATCCCGGCGGGGTCCGTGATCACGGCGGTCAGGGCGAGAGCCGCCCCCTCGAACGCGGCCGCCGGCGAGCTTCCTCGGCCGCGAACACCGATGTCAGCCTCGTGGTGAAAGTGCTCCCAGTTAGCCATGGCCACCTTCGACCCTTTGAAAGGAATAGATCGAACCGAGCTTCAAGAGCTGCGTTAGCTCGTCGAGCGCAGTACGCGACTCCGCGAGCAATAGGGGGTCGCCGAGGTCGGCTTCCGTGAGGTGCTCTCGATAGTGACGGTCCACCCAGGCATTCAGTCGTTCGAACAAGTTTTCGTCGAGCAGCGTCGACGAGCTGATGCTGTCGATTTCTTCGTCTGTCAGCACGACCCGTAGGCGCAGGCACGCGGGGCCTCCTCCGTTTCGCATGCTCTGTCGAACGTCGACGACTTCGATGCGCTCGATCACGGGATGCACCGTGGGAAGCTTCTCGACGTAGTCCCAAACGCGCGTCGCGACCCTGCATTCCCGAGGAACGATCAGGGCCATCCCGCCGGTTGGCAGGGTGACCAATTGGCTGTTGAACAGATAGCTCGCGACGGCCTCCTTGAGTGGGATGTCCCTCTCCGCGACTTCGATGAAGTGTAGATCCGCCCCGGACTTGGTTTCGAGCTCGAGCTTCAACTTGTCTTGGCTCAGGAACGCGTGCTCGTGAAAGAAAAACACTC
>CP070650.1:2343568-2348137 GCA_020354595.1 Myxococcales bacterium | reverse complement strand
TCGAGGGCGTTCTTTTCGTCGACAAGATGAAAGTCGACGACCCGGTCGGCGCGATCACGGTGCATGGCATCTGCGGCATGTTCGGCACGCTCGCGGTCGGCTTGGTCGGCTACGGCAACGCAGCGACCGGAGAGGAGCCCATGGGTCTCCTGGTCGGCGGCGGTGCATCGCAGCTCGGCATCCAGGCCATCGGCACGCTGGCCGGCGTGGGCTTTGCCTTCGTCGTCGGCGCGATCGTCTGGCTCGCGCTGAAGTTCCTCGTGCCTGGCGGCGTCCGCGTCTCCGAAGCGCACGAGCTCGAGGGTCTCGACATCGCCGAGTGCGGCGTCGAAGCCTACAACGAGGAGCTCACTGGGGTTCACGCCGGCGCAACCGCGATGGTCGCGGCGCCCGCGGAGTAGTGACCTTCGAGGAGAGGGGTGGAGTGGCTCCCCGGTCTGCTTCGCCCCTCTTCTCAATTTTTTCAATCAATGTCGGATATGGATTTCACAAAAAGTTTTGAGCGTGGAGACACGTTCGGAGTGGAGGTAGTAATGAGAAAGTTTCTTTCCCTGGCGGTGATGTGCAGCTTGGCATTCCCCGCAATGGCGTTCGGACAGGAGATCCGAGCCGAAGAGGAGATGGAGGAGCTCGAGAAGGCCGAGGAGGCGCAGGAGACCGCGGAAGAAGCCCCGACGGAGCCAGAAAAGCTGGTGACGCCGGTGGAGAAACCCGCGGGCGTTCCTATTGCACCGAAGCGGCAGGCTGAGCTCGGATTCGGGCGCGGCGACGGGTCTTTCATCAACGGCCTCACATATCTCGCGATGGCAAGCGCGTACTACCGGATCGGCGGCTACATCGGTGAAGGCGTCCGTGCAGGCTCCTACAACAACTTGCTGGATGACGGCGTCGTGCTGGATCCAGTCACGGGCGATCCGGTCCCCGAGCTCGCCGGAGCCCCTCTTGGCTACCCATACAGCAACTACAACGGCTTCGGCCTGAACTTCGTGGGCGGCAGCATCGCGTACTACGGCCAGAGGTTCGGTGTCACAGTCGACCTTCGTTTTGGCGAGGGCGCGAATCTTCTGACGCCGCTTGTTCCGGTCAAGCAGGGCTTTGCGACCTGGATCGCCAAGAAGGGCGAGCTCGTCATCGACCTCGGCTTCTTCGACACGATCTTCGGCGCGGAAGTTGCTGACGAGTGGGAGAACGCGAACTACTCGCGAGGTGCGCTCTACTTCCTGCGTCAGCCGTTCAACCACATGGGCGCTCGCATGAGCGCGAAGCTCGCCGATCGCGTCGCCTTCACATTCATGACGACGAATGGTGGCGTCCTCGGCGGCCAGCCTATCGACGACAACGAGACGCCAACGCTCAGCTGGCAGTTCGGCTTCGATAACGCGGAAGAGAACATCGGATTGTTCTTCGGTGCGCTCCACGGCGCGAGCGGCATCGACGGCAACAAGGCCTGGGAGCACCTCTTCGACATCGTGTTCAACGCCAATGCAGGCTTGTTCACACTGATCTACAACGGCGATTTCCAGGTCAATCCTTATACCACCAACACGAACACGGGTAGTCGCGATCTGAGCTTCCTCTACGGCAACAGCCTCGCGATGATTTTCGACGTGAGCGACCTAGTCTCGATCGGCGTTCGCGGCGAGCACCTGTCCGGCAACGACACATACCGCATCAACGGAGGAGACGGCTTCGGCGGCCTCGCTACGGGAACGCTGACCCTGCGCATCAAGCCGGTCCAGTACCTCGTGATCAGCCTCGAGGGTCGTGGCGAATGGGCGACTCGCTCGGTCTACCTCTCGCGGGCGGCTCAAGTGGACGACGTTACCGGGGCCCTCGTCCCGGACAAGAAGTCCAACTACGCGGCGATCATCGGAATGACGGCCTACATCGGCAACTAGTCAGCTCCTCCAAGGGATGACGACGGCACAGGCCGGCTCTCTCGGGAGCCGGCCTTTGTCGTTGGTCCTGCGAGGTCCGGGACCTAGCGGACGAGTCCTTCTTCTCTGAGCTTCCCGGCCACGGCCTGACTGACCGACGTGACGCCCTCGTCAACGGTCTCCGGATTCACGGTCTTCGAGTGGCTCGACCAGACGAGCTCGGCATCGCTCGTCTGATAGAGATTCGATTCGAGACGGTAGGTCATGTTCGTCTTGAAGTACCCAGGCTCTTTGACGATCTCATAGCTAGAGCGATAGTAGTTCTTGTATCGATGCTTCCCCGGTTCGCGCTTGTAGTACTTGCGCGGCTTCACGTATTCCTCGTCTTCATCGACGCCGAGCAATCGGACGAGCAACACCGAGTCCACCCTCGCTTTGCGCACCCCTTTCTCGAGCTTGTCCTCTGTGAGGTCCGCGTGCTCGGGAAGGAGCTTCCAACTAGCCCTGGCGCGGGTGTAGTCGCTCGACAGGTCCGCGACGAACGCATCCTCGAGCGCCTTTCGCACGTCCTCGTCGCGAGTGACCGCAAGAACCATCACGTCTTTGAAGACGGAGTTCTTGTAGCCGGGGATGCGCCACGTCCGGGGGACCGTGGTCATTGGGTCTTCGGTGCGTGTGCAGGAGACCAGCAGGCCGAGGGCGACCAGCAGCACGGCAGTGGAGCGGAATCGATGGGTTGGATAGCTCATGGCGTGGAATGTAGTACAGGAGCCGGCCCCTCGGAAACCCACCGGCAGTGCCACTGACACTGACACTGACACTGACACTGGCGCTGACACTGACACTGACACTGACACTGACACTGGCGCTGACACTGACACTGGCGCTGACACTGACACCGACACTGGCTCGGCAGACAGCAGGCGGTAGCGCGAGCCGGAACGGCGAAGCCCGGCGCGAATGCGCCGGCAAGTCCCGAGCGCAGCGACGGGACGCGCAGGGAGGAGTACGGGCGGGGGTGGGCGGGCGGTATGACTGGCGCTGGCGCTGGCGCTGGGCTAGCTGGTCTCCCTATGCTCGACGACTCGGTGAAGCACATCCTTCACCACACCCGTGGCCTGACCCTGTGGCTTACGGGTGCGGGCATTTCTGCCGAAAGTGGGATTCCCACCTTTCGCGGCAAGGAGGGGTACTGGCGTGTCGGGTCTCGCAACTATCAGCCCGAAGAGATGGCCACGTGGCGCGCGTTTCAGGAGATGCCCGACGAGGTCTGGGCGTGGTACCTCTACCGTCGCGGCGTGTGCCGCGGCGCCGAGCCGAACGCGGCACATCGCGCGCTCTCTCGAGCTGAGCAACGCATGGGCGGCCGCTTTCTCTTGGTCACCCAAAACGTCGACGGGCTTCACCTGCGGGCGGGCAACACGCTCGAACGCACCTACCAGATTCACGGCAACATCGACTTCATGCGTTGCTCGCGCGAGTGCCTGCCTGCGCCGATCCCGATGCCGGACGGAATCGACGTGACTTGGGAAAAAGGCCGGCCCCTGACCGAACACGAGCGAACCCTTTTGAAATGCCCGTCCTGCGGCGCTCGAGGGCGGCCTCACGTCCTTTGGTTCGACGAAAGCTACGACGAAGCGAACTTCCGTTTTCAAAGCTCGATCGAAGCGGCGCGGCTCGCCTCACTGGTCATCGTCGTCGGCACCACGGGCGCGACATCGCTCCCGATGCACATCGGCACCATCGCCGCCCAGCGCGGCATCCCCATGCTCGTCGTCAATCCAGAGTCCAACCCATTCAGCGGGCTCGTGCGAAGAACGGGCGCCGGTGCATTTCTGGAGGGAACCGCAGGTGAATGGGTGCCGCAACTGGTAGATCTGTTGCCAGACTGAGACCGACGTTGACACCGACACTGCAGACAGCAGGCGGTAGCGCGAGCCGGAACGGCGAAGCCCGGCGCGAATGCGCCGGCAAGCCCCAAGCGTAGCGAAGGGGCGCGCAGGGAGGATTACGGGCGGGGGTGGGCGGGTGGTGTAACTGAACCTGGCACTAACACAGACACTGTCACCGGCGCTCACGCTGGGGCCTTGCTTAGCCCGCGCATCGGAGATACCTATCCGAACATGATGCGACCGGCTATTTGCCTCTTGTTCTTGGGCCTGTTGGCTTCCTGCGCGAAGAAGAGCGAGCCTGCGCGCTATCCGGACCGACCGGGGGGTGAATGCAGCCGCGCGCCAGGGGCAACCTGCGACAAAGACTTCGTTTGCCACTACGGGCCCGGCGCCGAGTGCGGCGAGACTGGCGCGAAAGGCGCCTGCTTTCCGATGCCTACGACGTGCACGAAAGACTACAGCCCAGTCTGCGGATGCGATGGACGCACCTACGTCAACATCTGCGTCGCACACTCCCACGGGGTATCCCCGCGGCGCTCGGGCGAGTGTGCGAGCGCGGTGCCGCCAGGTGTTCCCGCCGGGAGCTGCGGCCCTGGAGGCGCCCTGGCCGTTTGCGCGCAAGGGTTCTTCTGCCGCTACAGCGAAGCACAGTACTGCGGCGAGCAATCTGGCCCGGGTGTATGCGAGCCGCGGCCTACCGTCTGCACCAAGGAATGGGCCCCGGTCTGCGGATGCGATGGACGCAACTACAGCAACGACTGTGTCGCGCACTCGCACGGGGCGTCGATCCGGCACCGCGG
>CP070650.1:2340163-2343468 GCA_020354595.1 Myxococcales bacterium | reverse complement strand
GATCTGGTCGACGGGCTCGACGACCTTGGCGTTGTCGGGAGCGACGTTCATCGAAGGAAGAAACTGGGCCGACTGGGACGGCGTGCTTGCGGTTGCGACTCTCAAAACGACCCATCTGCACATCCTCTTCGTGAGCTCGGCAGGCGTGGCGACGAACGACTTCCGCGTCATCGAAGATCGAGGACGCCTGCGCTCACCCCGGCAAGGGCCCGACGGGCTCCTCTACATCACCGACGACGGCGGAGGCACTTCCGGCGAGGTGCTCCAGGTGAGCCCCGTCGTGACGCCGTGACAGCGGGGGGCTAACCGTCGCCGAGAAGTCGGCCGACCCGCCGGTACTTCCCTTCGAACATCTCGATCCACTCGTCGAGCTTGTCGAGCTCGTCTTGGTCGAGACCCTCGATGTCGCCGGTGAACAGCTCGGGATCGAAGGCGACCTTCGCAAGCGCGCGCGTGCAATCCTTGCCAGCGAACATCCCATAGGGTCCGCCCGGACCGTAGAAGTCACGCCCGCGGCCGACGTCGTAGACGTAGTCCCGCACCGCAAGGAGGAGCGGCTTGGCCGGATCCGAACCGTCGTAGTCGCCGAGCTCGGCAAGGGTGTAGTCGCGCTCCTCCGCGTCCGGAAGCGGTGCGCGACGTTCTTCCTTCTTTCCAAATAGGCTCGAGAAAAAGCCCATGTCCGAGGCCTACGACGAACGCGGGCCTCGGACAATTGCTCCGCCGTGTGAGCTACTCGCTCCCGGCGAGCGCGCCGGCGCCGCCCAGGTGGTAACCCTCCTCACCGTGGAGGTTCGTGTCGAGGCCTTCGCTCTCTTCGTCACCCGTGACGCGCAGCCCGATGGTTGCGTCGATGACCTTCAGGAGCACGAGAGTCACCACGATCGAGTAGGCGGCCGCCGCGAGCACGCCGATGAGGTTCTCGATGAAGAGGTCACTGTTGCCACCGATGAGGCCATCGGTGCCGCCCCAGACCGCGGCGGCAAAGACGCCCGTGAGAATCGCACCAAGCGCGCCGCCCACGCCGTGGATGCCGAATGCATCGAGCGCGTCGTCGTAACCGAGCTTGCCCTTGAGCATCACCGCGCCGTAGCAGACCGGCCCCGCGATGAGACCCATCAAGACCGCCGACATCGGACCGACGAAGCCCGCTGCGGGCGTGATGACGACCAACCCGGCGACGAGACCCGAAGCCACACCGAGGGCGGTGGGCTTGCCCTGCTTGATCCACTCGGCCACCGCCCAGGCAAACGCCGCAGCGCCTGCGGCGAGGTGCGTGTTCACGAGCGCGAGGGCCGCGTTGTCGTTCGATGCCAGCGCGCTACCCGCATTGAACCCAAACCAACCAAACCAGAGCATCCCGGCGCCGAGTAGGGTCAGCGTGAGGTTGTGCGGTGGCCCAGGCCGGTTTCTGCGGCCGACGATCAGGGCGCAGACCAGTGCGGCGGCGCCCGATGAAAGGTGGACGACGGTGCCGCCAGCGAAGTCGAGCGCGCCGCGCGCGCCGAGCCATCCATCCGGACCCCAAACCCAGTGGCAGATCGGGTCATAAACGAGCGTTGCCCAAAGAATGATGAACACGAGGTACGCGGAGAACTTCATGCGCTCCGCAATGGCGCCGGAGATCAGCGCCGGCGTGATGATGGCGAACATCATTTGGAACGCCATGAAGAGGATGTGGGGAATGGTAGAACCCTCCTGAGGCTCGAGCCCCACCCCATTCAGGAACGCGTATTCCATTCCCCCGATGAAGCCGCCGCCGGCGTCGGAGCCAAATGCGAGCGAGTAGCCGATGACAACCCACTGCAGCGTGATGATGCCCAGCGCGATGAAGCTGTGCATGAACGACGACAGCACGTTCCTCGAACCGACCATGCCGCCGTAGAAGAGCGCCAGCCCCGGTGTCATGAGCATGACCAATGCGCATGACACCATCAGCCATGCCGTATCCGCCTGATTGAGAGCTTCCAGTCCCCGGTCCTCCTTCGAAGTGCGGAGAGCCTAGATCCCAGCTGTTTCTGGAGGATGTGGCGAAGGTTTCCGGCTTGTTTCAAAGGGGGTCAGACCGGGGGTGCATTGGGCTCTTTTTTCGGGTACAACTCCCCTCCTGCGAGCCACACCCACGGGAGGGTGGAAACGGCAGATGGCCCCAGGCCGACACAACAAGAGAGGCAAAAATCCATGGAATCCGTAGCTGAGTTCTTCGAAAAGTTTGAGCAAAGAGCCGCCGAAAACAATGACGCGGCCACCGCCCCCAACGCTATCTACCAGTTCAACATCACCGGTGACGGTGGCGGCGATTACTACTTGGACCTCACGAAGGGCAAAACCGGAGACTTCGTCGGCAAAGGCACGCACGACGGACCCGGTGCGACCATTACGGTTTCGGACGAGGACTGGCTCGGCATGATCAACGGCACGCTCAACCCGATGCAAGCCTTCATGTCCGGCAAGATCAAGATCGACGGCGACATGACGCTGGCGATGAGCCTTCAGCAGGTGATGAACCTCGCGCAGGACTAAACTTCTGGGGTTTGAAAGTGGATCAGGGTGGCTTCTTGTGACGGGAGGCCACCCTTTTTCGTAAGCTCATGCCGTCATCCAACCGACCCAGCGACGCGACGCGCACCCGGCTCAGCCCGGAGGACCGGCACCAGCAGCTCTTGCGGGTCGCCTCCGACATCATCGCCACCGACGGTGTCGACAACGTGCGCATCCCCTACGTGGCGGCTGCGGCCGGAGTCACCCGTCCGGTCGTCTACAAGTTCTTCCCGAACCGGCACGAGCTCATCAAAGGCGTGCTCGAGGATTTTCGCGAGGACTTCGCCACCCGTACGCCCGACATCCTCAATACCGACGACGATACGGACATCGCTTCGATCGCGCGTGCGTTCATCGACGCCGCGTGCGACACGATCGAAGCGCGCGGCTCGGGCGGCTGGCAAATCCTGCGCTCGGCCGGACATGACCAAGAGATCTCCGCGATCAGCAGGGAATTCCGGGGCCAACTCGTGCGGCCGTGGTTGGTCCCATTGCGTGAGCTCACTGGGGTCGACGATGCCGAAGCGTCGGCACTTGCCGACATGTTTCTGACCGGTGCGGGCGAGATCCTGCAACGCTGGATCGAGGGGGAGTTCTCACGGCAGCAGGTAGCGACGTTGCTCGGACGCATCATTCTCGCGGTGCTGAACGAGTTTACGGAGTAAGCAGGGTATGGTTTCCGAGATCTTCGATACCTCCAAGTGGAACGAAGTACCGGGCTTCGACCTGAAGGACCTCACCTACCACCGGGCGAAGGACCAAGG
>CP070650.1:2337125-2340063 GCA_020354595.1 Myxococcales bacterium | reverse complement strand
CGCCGTAGTAGCCGTAGTAGCCGTACCCGTAATAGGTCGTCGGCACGGTATGCGTCGAAGGGGGAACGTATTCTTGATTCTGGTCGACGCTCAGCAGGCGCGTGATCAAGACGCCGTCGAAACCACCACCCTCGATCGCGCCACGCACCTCTTCCTCGGTGAGTTTCCCGCTCTTTGGAAGGTGGCCCCAGCTCGCCTGCGCGCTGGCGCCTTCGGAAGCGATCGCTTTCGCAAAGGTGTCTTCGAACAAGCGGCGTGACGAATCGTCTTGGGCTACGCCGATGACGAAGAGTTTCGTGAAGGCTCCGCCTTGGTAGCTCGGGTTTTTCCAAGCGAGAGGGATCGTGGTGGTCGGGCCCTTGTCGCATGCACCGATCGCGCAGAGCGCGAGGAGCAGTAGGATGATGCGCTTCACGCCGCGAGCCTACGCCAGCGCCAGCGCCGACGCCAGCGTCAGTCTCCGTTGTTCCCGATGTGCCCCAGCCGATCCTGCTTGGTCTTCAAGTATTCTCGGTTGTGTTCGTGGGCTTCGACTTCGTGGGGCTCGCGACGCGTGACCATGATTCCATCGGCTTCCAAGCCCTCGACCTTGCGCGGGTTGTTGGTCATCAAAGCAACCGAGTCGACCCCGAGGTCGCGAAGCATGTCCGCTGCCATGTGGTATCCACGCTGGTCTTCTTCGAAGCCGAGAGCCAGGTTCGCGTCGACGGTGTCGAGGCCTTCATCTTGCTTTGCGTACGCTCGGATCTTGTTGCCGAGGCCGATCCCGCGACCCTCTTGCCGCAGATACAGCACTGCGCCGCGCCCCGCCGCTTGGATGCGCTCGAGCGCCATGTCGAGCTGGTCACGGCAGTCGCACTTGAGCGAATGCAGCACCTCTCCGGTCAGACACTCGCTGTGCACCCGTATCAACAGGTCCTCGGCGCCCTCGACCTCGCCCGCGATGATGGCGAGGTGCTCCTTGCCGGCCCCGAGCTCGCGATACACGACCACGCGGAACGGTCCGAAACGCGTGGGGAGCTGGGCCTCCGCGTACCGTTCGATGGTGGGCTCGTGTCTGTGCGCTTCACTCATGGGAAACCTCTCGGTACCACAGGCCGGGACCCGGTTCCATCCGGCCCAGCATCGATACGCCGGGCCGCTGCACAGTTGCGGCGCGAGGGGCCGTGCATGACTAGGACGGCGCGTGTGCTTCCGACAGCTGCGCCAGCAGCGAGGCGGTGCACCGCGTGACTAACTCCACGCGCTTCTGAACGTCGATGGTCTCCAGAATCTGCTGCCGCTCCTCGGGGCTTACCACGAGCTGGTCGGCGATGACGTCGGCCGCCCGCGCCGGCGCGAGCTCGGTGGACACCTGGAGCGCGAAGTCCGGCTGGCGCTCTCTAACCTTCGCCGCGACCCGAGTCGCGCAGGCCATCATCGCCATTACGTCGCCAGCGGAAGCGCTCCCGGAGTCCTGGATCGGCTCGGCCCGCGCGCACCGGTACGGCCGCCCGTCGCTTGGAAGCTCGTAGAGTCTCACTCGGTTCAAGCCGTGCAAGATGACGTCGTGCGTTCCGTCTGCCCGCTCCTGGTGCGCCACGATACGACCTGCTCCGGCGATCTCGTAGATTTCCGGGTTCCCCTCGTAGTTGTCTTCCCATCCCGGCGCGAGAAGCGCGACCGCCATCGCGGTGCAGCCGCGGTCGAGGCACTCTTCCATCATGCGCGTATAGCGCGGCTCGAACAGGTGAAGGGGTAGCGCCGTGCCGGGAAAGAATACGACGCGGGGCAGCGGGAACACGGGCAGCTTGGCCAGCTCCTCGGCCGACAGAGGCGTGCTCGGTTGCCATTCCATGGCGCCTCTAATCGCATTCGTGCCAGAGCACCTGTAGGGCTCGTGGCAGCTGCGGGCTTCCAAGCACGTCGCACTTCTCGCAAGCGAGGGGGAAGTTGCCCTCGTCGCATGACTGGCATTCGGTGAGCACGGATACCATCGCGGTCAGCTCCTCTCGCAGCTTCCGGAGCTTCGCAATCTTCTGTTGCATGGTGTCGATTTGCTCGGTCAACACGTGAGACATCCGGTGGCTGGCTTCTTCAGGACAGGCACAGTCCGACTTGAGGCCAAACAGATCTTTGATGTTCTGCAGCGACAACCCGGCCTCGCGGAGGTCTAGGGCCAGTTGCAATTTCATCAACTCACGTCCGGTGAATAGACGATGTCCGCAGGCGCTGCGGCGCGCCGGCTCGATCAGCCCCTCCTGCTGATAGAAGCGCACCGTGCGAAGCGTGCTCTCGCTGAGCCTCGCCATGTCGCCGGTGGTGAGGAGGTCGCCGCAACCCGGCTCGTCTACCACATGTGTCTCTTGCGCAGTCACATCCCAATACTGAAAACGCCAGTGTTTCCAGGAGCTTGGGCAAATATGGAGGTGGGGTGACGCATGTCAACCCTTTGGGTCCATACCCTCGGGATTATTCAGCAAACCTAGATACGCCTGCTCGATCGCTTCGAAGCGCACGCTGAAGGTGTAGTAATCGCGGTCACGCACGTCCCCGAAGACCTCGAGCGCTTTCTTCACGCGGAGCTGGTCCTCCGGGGAGGTCTGGAGGTGTGCCCCCCAGTCCGGCACGTCCTCCGCCAGGATCACCTCGAGGGCGATGCCGATGGGGTTGAAGGTGAGCGAGCAATTGTCGAACGACAGGCGCCAATTCGAGTGGTCGTCGGGGTCGATTTCCCAGGTTCCGTCCTGGAGCTGCCGGCGGATCAGCTCGCCGAAATACGCCCCGCACATCGGGGCAAGCAGCGAGATCACCTCGTCCCGTGGCGACTCCGCGAGCCGGAACCCCCGCATGGCGGGGACGAAGGCCAGCGGCATCCAGGGGGCCAGGTGGAAGGGCAGCCAGCAGAGCGCCCCCAGCACGCCCCCAGCGGCCGCCAGGAGGACCAGCCGCGTCCTCG
>CP070650.1:2334304-2337025 GCA_020354595.1 Myxococcales bacterium | reverse complement strand
GCTGGGTCCGGAAGGGCGTGTGTTCGGGCTTCTCCCCGAGCGCCCGGCGCAGGACTCCAGTGGCGCGCTCGTACTCTCCTCGCTGATCGAAGAAGTCGACGGCTTTCTCGACGACGACGGGTTCCGAGGGATGGCGCTCCAAACACTGCGCCCACTCGGCTCGCGCGAGTTCCAGATCTCCCTTCTCGCCGGCGAAGACCGCACCCGCAGCGCAGAACCTCGCCTGCCAGGCCGCTTGATCCTCGTTCTCAGGCGCGATCTCCCGCACGGCGGCGAGCGCCTCCGCGGCTTCTTCCTCCCTCTCCCGCAGTAGGAGCGCCGTTGCGCGCGCGAGCAGCGCAGCGGGCTCGCCGGGCTGCTGTTCGAGCACGCGCTCGATGTCGTCCAGGGCTTCCTCGGCGCGTTTCTCGGCGAGCTTCGCTTCGGCCCGCAGCAGCAGCGCATCCGGCAGGTCGGGTACTCGCTCGAGAATTCGGTCCGCGGTGGTGATCGCGTCGCCGGCGCTACCCCCGCTGAGCTGGGCATGGCCAAGAAGGAGCCCGTCCCCCACGGCCCGTTCTGGATCCTCTGCGGCCTTGCGCAGCGACCAGACGGCGAGCCCAGTGTTTCCCGTCGCGAGCAACGCGACTCCATACAGATGGTTCAGTTCCGGGTCATCGGGAGTGCGGTCGAGAAGCGCCTCGAGAGGTTTGATGGTTTCGGCGTAGCGCCCGCTCTGATGAAGTTCGAGAATCTCGGCCCGCTGCGTCTCGGTACTCGAACATGCCGCCACGCTGAGCAGCATCGCGAGTGCGTACCCGACGCAGTTGGCCGCCCGGCTGCAGATCGATTTCCCACTCGCTCGGTGCTTCACGATACGATGTAGCTGTACCTCGATATCGCAGACCACAACGCGATACACTTAGCCGAACCGATGTCCGCACGCTCAACTGTCTCCACTTCGATGTTCGTCTTGGGAATCGGCCTCGTAGGCCTGGCGGCCGCGCTGTACGTATTCCCACCCGCGGATTCGCGGCCGCGCGGATCGATGGAGGACGTGCTGGCCTTTCGAGATCGGGACGACACCAATGTCTTGTTCATCCTCGTCGATACCCTCCGCGCCGACCGGCTCTCCACCTATGGCTACGAACGGGACACGAGTCCGAACCTCGACGCGCTTGCCGAGACGGGCATCCGTTTTGCCCGACACGTTTCGCAGTCGTCGTGGACGAAGTGCTCGATGGCGTCGCTGTGGACGAGCGTGTATCCGGCGCGCAACGGTGTGCTCCGGACTCAACATGTCGTTCCGTCGGAAGCGCAGATGCCCGCAGAGATCTTCCGGGAGGCGGGACTGCGGACGGCGGGAATCTGGAGAAACGGCTGGATTGCCGCGAACTTCGGATTCGCGCAGGGCTTCGAGGTCTACCAAAAACCGCCACCGGCCACGTTGCCGCGCGCCAAGCGTCGGGAGCACCCCCACCTCACGCTGGCCGGGTCGGATGCAGACATCGTCCGCTCCGCACTCGCGTTCTTGCGTGCCCACGGTCACGAGCGCTGGTTCCTCTACGTTCATCTCATGGACGTGCACCAGTACGTCTCTTCCGAAGACGAAGCGATCTTCGGCACCGGATACTCGGACATCTACGACAACTCGATCCGCTGGGTGGACCGGCTCATCGGCGAGCTCATCGACGAACTCGAAGCTCGGGGACTTCGCGAACGGACTCTCGTCGTTTTTGCGTCCGACCACGGCGAAGCCTTCGGCGAGCACGGCGGAGAGGGACACGCGCGCAACGTCTACGGCGAGGTCACCGAGACGCCCTGGATCCTGGGTTTTCCGTTTCGGATCGACCCCGGGATCGTCGTTCGAGAGCGCTCCGAGAACGTCGATCTCTGGCCCACCGTACTCGAGCTCGTGGGTCTGCCGCCGCGTCCGGACGTGGATGGTCGATCACTCGTGTCTTCCATCGCCGCTGCAGCGCGAGGCGAGGAGACGCGGGCCGACGACGAGCTGGCGTTTGCCCAGCTCGACCAGACCTGGGGTCAGACCGCGCGACGCCCGCAGCCCCAGCTCGCGGTCAACCGTGGCAAGTGGCGACTCATCTACCCGCAGGCGCACCCAGAGCGTTCCGAACTCTACGACAAGACACTGGATCCGCGCGAGCAGCGCGATCTGGTCGACGCGAACCCGCAGGTCGCGGCGCAGCTCGTGGCGATTGCGGATACCCACCTCGAGAACCGGGAGCCGCCCTGGGGAAGCGAGGCTCCCACGGTCGAGATCGACGAACAGCAGCTCGAGCAGCTTCGCGCGCTGGGCTATGGCGTGGAGTGAGCGATGAGACGAGCGGTCCACATCCGCTGGCTCGCGGGACTCATCGCCGCACTCGGAATCGGCTGGTACGGCCGCGGTTGGGTCGAGGCCGATGAGGCGCCCGCGGAGGCGCTGGGGCCCGCGCTTCGATCGGCGCTTTCAGACGGCAGCCCGTTGAGGCGAGTCCGGAGGCTTACGCAGCTGCTCGAGCGGTTGGACGCCGAGAACATCGGCGAGGCCGCCGCCGTGTACGACACGGAGGTGTGGCGGCTGCGGGAGTGCGAGATACGCCCGTTCGTCGACGCCTGGGTGAGCATTGACGCCATGGCCGCTTTGGACGCGATCCGGGTCTGGCCGACTGCGAAGAGGCCCGTCGGCCTCGAGGCCGCGGTGCGGAGCTGGGCCCGCATTCACCCGGTCGACGCTCGATT
>CP070650.1:2330639-2334204 GCA_020354595.1 Myxococcales bacterium | reverse complement strand
ACCTGCTGACCGAGGCGGCTCGGCTCCTGGTCTTCCTTCACGACGACCCACTCCTCGGCCATCTTCGCGGCACGCTCGAGCAAACGGCTATGAACGTAGAAGACGTCGCCGGGGTACGCCTCGCGGCCCGGTGGGCGACGAAGGAGAAGCGAAAGCTGGCGGTACGCGACGGCCTGCTTCGAGAGGTCGTCGTAGATGCACAGGGCGTGCTGGCCGCTGTCGCGGAAGTACTCGCCCATCGTGACGCCGGTGTACGGTGCAATGAACTGGAGCGGGGCGGGCTCCGACGCCCCGGATGTCACGACCGTGGTGTACTCCATCGCGCCGTGCTGGGTGAGCTTGTCGACGACCTGTGCGACCGTCGACTGCTTCTGACCGATGGCGACGTAGATGCAGAAGACGCCCTTGCCCTTCTGGTTGATGATCGTGTCGAGCGCGACCGCGGTCTTGCCCGTTTGTCGGTCTCCAATGATGAGCTCGCGCTGTCCGCGACCGATCGGGATCATCGAGTCGATGGCCTTGAGACCGGTTTGAAGCGGCTCGTTGACCGGCTGGCGGGCGACGATGCCCGGAGCCTTGAGCTCGACACGACGTGTGAGCTTGCTCTCGATGGGACCCTTGCCATCCACGGGCTGACCGAGCGAGTTGACGACGCGACCGACGAGGGCCGGTCCGACGGACACCTCGACGATGCGACCGGTACGCTTGACGGTGTCACCCTCGCTGATGCCGACATCGGAGCCAAAGATGGCGCAACCGACGTTGTCCTCCTCGAGGTTGAGAACCATGCCGTAGACGCCGCCAGGAAACTCGAGGAGCTCGCCCGCCATGGCGCTCTCGAGACCGTAGAGGCGGGCGATCCCGTCACCGACCGTGAGCACGGTGCCCGTCTCGACCACGTCCACGGACTTCTCGTACGACGCGATCTGCTGCTTGATGATGTTGGAAATCTCTTCAGCGCGAAGTTGCATTTTGCAAGGCTCCTGATTCGATGCGGTTACAGCGTGTCGCCGTCCGCAAGCAACGTCTCTTTAAGCTCGCTCAACCGGTTGCTCAGGCTCCCGTCGAAGACCTGGTCGCCGACGCGGGTCACCACGCCACCAATGAGCGAAGGATCTTGTTTTCTCACGAGGACGACTTGCCTGTCGGTCACTCGTTGGAGTTTTTCCGTGAGGCGCGCGTAGTAGGCGTCGCTCATGGGTTTGGCGCTCGTCACTTCGACGCGCACACGGCCGGTCTCCGCCTCAGCGAGCTCCTCGAGCGCGTGGAGCACGTCTTCGAGTTGTCCGAGGCGCCCCTTGTCGGCCAGCAGGTTGACGGTGTTACGGACCAACTTGGACACGCCGAGCTTCTCCATCACGGCGTCCAAAACAGCCTTGAGAGCCGGCTTGGGCACGACCGGGTTGCGAACGATGTCCCGAAGGTCCGCGCTTTCTTTCCACGCGTCGGAGAGCGACCCGACGTCTTTGAGCACCGCGTCGAGCTCACCTTGCTCGCGGGCGAGGTCCAAGAGCGCCTTGGCGTAGCGTCGTCCCACCGCGCTCATGAGCGCCTCTCCTCGATGACTTCGTCGAGCCGCTCGAGGTACGCCTCGGCGAGCCGATCTTGGTCGGAATCGGTGGTGCTCGCTTGGAGCAGATCCTGCGCGGCGAGCACCGCTGCGTTCGCGGCTTCCTTGGTGAGGTCCTTTCGAAGCTGCTTGATCTGTTGCTCGATCAGGAAGTTCGTATCCTTGCGCATGCGCGCCGCCTTTTCCTCTGCTTGGGCGACGATGCGGTCACGCTCGGCTTCACCCGCCTTGATCATCTCGGCTCGAATCTCGAGCATCTCCTGGTCGAGCCTCTCGAGACGTGTGGCCGTCTCCATGTGCCGTTTCTCGGCCTCTGCGCGAAGTCGCTGAGCTTCCTCGAGCTCTGCTTCGACCTGCTTGCGCCGCTCGGCCAACGCGGGGTTGCCCTTCTTTCGAATGACCCAGGCAAACAAGAGGATGAGCGCGCCGAAGTTGACGAGGGTGCCCTGGAAGTCGCGGCTGGTGATCAGGCTCCTGAACGTGAGCTCGCCATGCCCGTCGTGGCCCGATTCGTGCTCGGCGGCCTCGTGCGCCGGAGACTCGGGGTGCGCGCTCTCAGCCAAGGCCAGGCCCGGCGCCGCTACAAAGAGGGCGAAAAACGCCACGCGGAACACGCGCATCACTGCACCTCCCGACTGAGAAGCTTCGAGGCGATCTGCCGGGCGAGCGCCGGCACCGATCCGTCGATCTCGGTGCGCAGCTTGGCGGCCTCGGACGCGAGGCGAGAGTCCGCTTCGGCGAGCTGCTTGTCGGTCTCTTCGCGGACCCGGTCGAGCACGGTTCGCTCGAGGCGTTTGCCCTCCGCGCGTAGCCGGTCGCGCTCCTCGCCTGCTTGCAAGCGGAGGCGCCGCATCTCCTCGTCGAACTCCTGGCTCTCGGCTGCGGCTTCGTCTTGAAGCCGCAATGCTTCGAGCTTCGAGCCCTCGATGGCGCTTTCGCGCGCTTCGAACAACGCGATCATCGGGCGAAAGATCAGCGGGCGGAAGATCAGGAAGGCGATCGCGAACAGCCCGAGCTGAATCCAGATCGTACCGTCGAGGTCGATGATCGAGCCCTCGGAAAGCAGGGCTGTAAATAGCAGGTTCATCGCAGCGGTATTCCCGGTCGGCCCCGGAGAAACTCCGAACGGCGCTTGGGGCCGAATCGCAGCTACGGCAAGGACAAAACCCTAGCGGCGCGCGTTCGTAGCATGGGGCGGTACCCAGTCAAGGTCGGCCCGACGCCGCCGCCGCCGCTTTCAGCTGGAGCCCTGCGGACCCTCGAAGACGCGCGTTCGCAGGGCGCGAACCGTCCGGCCGGCGGCCCGTTCGTTCTCTCGGCTGAACACCGAAGAAGGCAGTGGAATGTCGGGATCCACGTAGATCTTGAAGTCGACTTGAGTGCGCTCGCCGCCATCGACGGGTGTCAGGGTGAAGCGGGCATTAAAGGCGTCGACATTGCCTTCCATCAGCTTCGCCTCCACGACGTGTGTGTCCCCGTCCGAGGGCCTCTCGGCGAGGGAGAGCTGCCCCCAAAGCGTGATGGCGCCCTTGGCGACGCTGACCTCCATGTAGACCATCGCCCGGCTCCCTCGCTGCGCGAGGACGCGGGACTTCGTGAAATTCGGCATGAATTCCACGTAGTTCGCATAGTCAAGGACGATGGGAAGCACGTCTTCGACGGGCTTATCGACCACGATGACCGCCTGCCCCCAGGAAATGCTAGAGCCCTCCTCGCGGATCTGGGCGGTGAAGATTCCCGCATTCTCGTCCAGCTCGGCAGAGGCGTCGGTCGCGATGGTCCCCAAAAGCAGGGCAGCGGCGGCGGCGGCGATGAGACTTGTTCTTTCCATGGCGGTGTCTCTCTTCTGCTGACTCCGTACGGACAGAGGGAGGTGACGTTACGTCACCCAAGTACGGCATCTTTCGTTGTACGCCCTCCGACGAGAAAAATGCCGGTTTCCGCGCAGGCTTGCTAGGTTCGTCACGGATGTCGCGAGTCCTGACGATTGCCGTT
>CP070650.1:2327881-2330539 GCA_020354595.1 Myxococcales bacterium | reverse complement strand
CTTTTCGATGCGGACCGTCTGGGTGCGCGCGGTGTGCGAGCGAACGACGATTTCCTTGAAGTTGAGCACCATCTCGGTGACGTCTTCGACGACATCCGGCACCGAGGTGAACTCGTGCAGCGCCCCGTCGATTTTGACGGCGGTGATTGCACCCCCCTGAAGAGAGGACAGCAACACGCGACGCAGCGAGTTGCCGAGCGTGATGCCAAAACCGCGCTCGAGCGGCTCCACCACGAACTTGCCATACGTGTCGCTCAGCGATTCTTGATCCACTGGGACGTTCTTCGGGCGAATGAGCTCTCGCCAATTGCGTGCGACTAGAGTCGGACTCGTCATCAATTGCCTCCGCAGCCTTTTAAACGCGCCGCCGCTTTGGCGGTCGACAACCATTATGGGGAATCGGGGTAACGTCGCGAAGCAGGGTCACCCGCATGCCGACGTTTTGAAATGCGCGAAGCGCAGACTCGCGGCCCGCACCCGGGCCCTTCACGAAAATCGCAACCGTCTTCATGCCGACGTCCTGCGCCTTGCGGGCGGCGTCTTCTGCGGCGAGCTGGGCAGCGAACGGCGTGCTCTTACGCGAGCCCTTGAAGCCTCGCGCGCCCGCCGTCGACCAGGACACCACATCGCCCTCGAGGTCGGTGATGGTCACGATCGTGTTGTTGAAGGTCGACTGGATGTGAGCGATGCCGCTCGTGACGACTTTCTTGGTCTTACGCTTCTTGCCCTTGGTAGTTTTTGCTTTGGCTTTGGCCATGATCTTAGCGCTTCCTGCTCATTGCACCGCGCTTCGGGCCCTTGCGGGTCCGCGCGTTGGTGTGGGTTCGCTGGCCACGCACCGGCAGGCCGCGGCGGTGGCGGAGGCCGCGATAGCATCCGAGGTCCATGAGTCGCTTGATGTGCATGTTGACCTCGCGACGAAGGTCACCCTCGACCTTGAAGTTCTGGTCGATGCACTCGCGGATCTTCTTGATGTCGTTGTCGTCGAGATCCTCGGCGCGCTTGCTCTCGGGAATGTTCGAGAGCTCGCAAATCTGCTTCGCGTGGTGCGGACCGATTCCGTAGATGTATTGCAGCGCAATCACCGTGTGTTTGCGACCCGGAAGGTCGACGCCTGCGATACGAGCCATGTACTCTTATCCTTGCCGTTGCTTGTGGCGGGGGTTGTCACACAAGACGCGCACGACACCCTTGCGGCGCACGATCTTGCACTTCTCACAAATCTTTCTGACGCTTGGTCGAACCTTCATGTCAGCCTCTCTTTGATTCGTCCTCTCGTCGGGTCGTAAGGGGATATCTCTACCGTCACGCCATCGCCGGGGAGCAGCTTCACCGTGACCTGCCTGGCCTTGCTCGAGATCGACGCGGTGATCTCCTCCCCGCTGTCGAGCCTCACTCGGTAGAGCGCCCTCGGTAGCACCCCATCAATGGTGCCTCGGGCGGTTTTCGCTTTGGTCATCCCTCGTTATCCAACCCCAATCGCTTCCTTAATGCGTTCCGTAATTTCTTCTAACGTTCCGACACCTTGCACGCTTTTCACGACGCCCTTGGCTTCGTAGTGGGCGAGCACCGGCTCGGTCTTGGCTTTGTATTCCTCGAACCGCTTCCGAACGACCTCCTCGGTGTCGTCCGATCGCTGCACGATTTTGGTCCCCCCGCACGAGACACACTCTCCGTTTTGGGGCGGCGGAGTATAGCGGACGTGATAGGTCTGTCCACAGTCGAGGCAGACCCGCCGGCCGGTCACCCGCTCGATGATGTCCTCCAGCGGTACATCGAGCGAAACCACCCGATCGATGCGGCGGCCAAGCTTCTCGAGCAGGTGGTCGAGAGCCTCCGCCTGGGCCACCGTGCGCGGGTAACCATCGAAGATCGCACCGTTTTTGGCGTCATCCTGGTTGAGGCGTTGATCGATCAGGTCCAGCACCAGACTGTCAGGCACCAACTTTCCAGCCGACATGTACTCGTCAAACTGCTTACCGAGGTCTGAGCCGGACTTGCGCTCGGCGCGCATCATGTCGCCGGTCGAGATCTGGGGAATGCCCAGGAGGTCGATCAGGAACTTGGCCTGAGTGCCCTTGCCCGCGCCGGGCGGTCCAAACAACAACAAATCCATTACGCGTTCCTCGCTCGGATGCGGGAGCCCTTGGCCCCCGTGAGGCCTTCGTAGTGGCGAGTGATGAGGTGGCTCTCGACCTGCTGCGCAAAGTCGAGGGCAACGCCGACGACGATCATCAGCGAGGTTCCGCCGAGGTAGAATGGGACGTTCCATCGCGCTTGGAGCAGCGTCGGAACGGTCACTACCGCAGCCACGTAGAGCGCGCCACCGACGGTGATGCGCGTGAGCACCGCGTCGATGTACTCGGCGGTCGCCTTACCCGGCCGCACGCCGGGAATGAATGCGCTCTGCTTCTTGAGATTCTCCGCGACGTCGACCGGCTGGAAGGTGATCGCCGTGTAGAAGAAACAGAAGAAGATCGTCATGACTGCGAACACGACGATGTAGACCCAACCGCCAGGAACCAGATTGTTGCTGATCCAGCGCATCGCGTACGAAAGTTAAGGGATGTTGGTGCCGGCCAAAGTAAACGGGAACATCATCAACGAGGACGTGAAGATCGGCGGAATGACACCCGCCATGTTGACGCGGAGGGGACG
>CP070650.1:2324801-2327781 GCA_020354595.1 Myxococcales bacterium | reverse complement strand
TGTGCAAATATAGAGCGATTCGCCCCTGTGCGTTCGGGAGTCGACTGGAGGCCCGCAAACCGGAGGTTCGGGCCACGTCCCCGGCCGTGCCGCGGCCCGAAACGAGGGAGTCTCATGTCCACGGAGTTTCAGGACGGGCTCGCCGATGCGATCGCGAACTACGCCGTTTCGCGCGAGTTCGAACTCGCTGGCGGCTGATCGAGGTGGATCTCTGAACGCAATGAGGAACGCAATGAAGCTATTTCTGCAGATCGTGGGGCTCTTCGCGCTGCTGCTGTGTGTCACCCTGGCGACGCTGTCGCTCAAACACCGCGGCGCAGACGGGCCCTCCCTGTTGTTCCCGGGTGGCAAGCTCGTCTCGGGCGAGCTTCACCAGGGAGCCGACCCCGATTGGTCGTTCACCGACCAGGTCGGGACCATCGAACTCGAAACCAGCAATCCGGTGAGTTCCCGGCGCATCTTCGTGATGGAGAGCGGCGGCAAGATCTATGTCGGCTCGGCCTACATGCGATCGATGCTCGGTCGGCTCTGGAAGGATTGGGCCTTCGACGTCGAGGAGACGGGCGCGCGCAATGCGGTCGCTCGCATCGAGGGGGTCCGCTACGAGCGTGAGCTGGTCCGTGTGAACGACCCGAAGATCGTCGAAGGGGTCGCGCGAAAGTCAGCCATGAAGTACGCCGGTGGCGCGACTCCCGAAGCCGTGGCCCAGATCATGAAGCAGGTGGCCGACGGGGATACCTGGCTATTCGAACTGGCACCGAGGAGTCGCTGACATGAGCACGAGCACGTACATCAAGGTCTGCGCGGGCAGCGCTGTCGTCTGGGCGCTCGGCCTGCTCTTCGTCTCGCCGTTCGCCCAAGCGGTGGAAGGGCTGCTGCTGCTGTTCCTCTCCACGAATGCCCGGTAGAACCGCGCGCCCAGCGGCAGAGAGCGCAAATCCCCGGATGCCCGCGAGCGCAAGGGCCAGGAGCGCGACAGTCACACCCCGATAGGATGTGTCTGCGACTTCTCGAGTAGCCCTTCGCCTTCTTTGGGGGAGACCCATGCGCTGGTGGTGGAAAGCAGCAATCAGCACCGCGCTGTTGCTGGTAACCGGTGTCGGGTGCGCGGCGTGGTGGATCGCGCGTCGCGAGGCGCGTGAGCCGTCGAAGCTGGCTTTCGCGGAGCATTGCGCGGCCTGCCACGGGGATGCTCTGCAAGGCGGGGAGCTGGGGCCGCCCCTGGTCGAATCGGAGTTGCAGAACGGCGACAGCACCGAGGCGCTGATCTTCTCGATCGGCGCCGGCTATCCCGAGCGCGGAATGCCGGCCTTCGGGCAGGTCTTGCCCCCGGAGCTCGTGAAGGGGCTCGCGCTCTTCGTCAGCGAGAAGCGCCAGGGCTTCGGCACCACCTCGGCGTCCTGGGAGTCGCGCATCCCTACCGAACCACAACGCACTCGCGATCACGACTTCCGCGTCGAACTCGTCACCGTACTCGACAGCCGCCCCTATTCGATCGCGCCCCTGCCCGACGGCCGGATCCTCGTCACGGAGCCCGTGCGCGGCCTCACGATCGTCGACACGGAGGGAATCCAGGGGCCGCCCGTCGCCGATACGCCGCGGGTCTGGAAGCCCATTCTCACAGTCGAGAACACGTATCTCATGATGGGGATCCTTCTCGACATCGCGCTGCACCCGAACTTCGACGACAACGGCTGGATCTATCTCTCCCACACCCATCGCTGCCAGCTCGACTGCGGCTCGGTCGTCCCCATTTCGATGGTCCAGGTGGTCCGCGGCCGAATTCGCGAGGGCCGATGGGTCGACCAGGAGATCATCTGGTCGGTTCCGCCCGATCTCCACACCATCGTCCCCGACCAGGTTGCGGCGGGCCGGCTCGCCTTCGACCGAAGCGGGCATGTCTATGTGTCCATCGGAGGCAAGGCGACCTACGACTGGGTGCAGTGGCTCGACAAGCCCACGGGCAAGATCCACCGCGTGCGCGACGATGGCACCGTCCCCGCCGACAACCCCTTCCAACCCGAGGACGAAGTCTCCACCGCCCACACGGTCTGGAGCTACGGGCACCGGACGCCCCAGGGACTCGCGACCCACCCGGCGACGGGCGAGATCTGGGGCACCGAGATGGGCCCTCGGGGCGGCGACGAGGTGAACCTCATCGTTCGGGGTGGCAACTACGGCTGGCCGATGTTCACCCATGGGCTCGACTACGACGGCGAGCCTATCACCATCGGCGAAGATCTCGGGCTCGACCTTGCCCTCGAGGACACGATTCAACCCGTCGTCGACTTCACGCCAGCCCCGGCGATCTCGAGCTTCGAGTTCTATCGGGGCCAAGCGTTTCCGGCCTGGGAGCACGATCTCATCGTCGGCACGCTGAAGGCGCGGACTCTCTATCGCTTGCGAATCCAGGACGGAAGACTCGTCGACCAGGAGAAGCTCATCTCTGGCCTCGCACGCATTCGTGACGTGGAGATCGGCGCGGACGGATTCGTGTACCTCCTCCTCGAGCACGGAGAGGTGGGCACGATCGTTCGCCTGGTTCCCAGCGAGGGGGACGACTGAGCCCCATCTGTCAACGCGCTCGGTGCGCAGCAGCCGCGAAGCGGATGCTGCGCTAGCGGTGCGGCACGCCGGGAGGGATTCCTCAAGTTCGAAGCCTGATGCCCTCACCCGCCCTGCGCTCGACCAAGGACGCACCGCTGCGCGATCCCCAGCGTTGGCGTCTGACTTACAAGTAGCTGGAGGTACTGGGGATCTCGCGGAGTGACCCTACGGCACGAATGAGTCAGGTACCAAGATGCGCAGCACCCGGGGCATGAGGCGCGTCGACGGTCTCCTCTGATCCCGCTCCCACCGCCCGACCGTCGCTGGCTTCACCTCGAGGATCGCCGCCACATCGCGTTGCTCGAGACCTCGCTCCAAACGCCATGCCCTCAAACGCTCTCCCAGCGTCAGAGGAGGCTGGGCAGGCCTCTTC
>CP070650.1:2320711-2324701 GCA_020354595.1 Myxococcales bacterium | reverse complement strand
GGGTCGCGCAAGGCAACTGGCATGGCTGCAAGCTGAGTCCGGCGATTGTCCAGCACAGAGTTGCATCGGTGGGCAATGCGAAGCGCTCGAAGCGGAGATACGCGGAGGTGGCCTTGACGCACTCCAATCTGCTCGCTCGAACGGATTCTCGCTGGGCTCCTTCGTTGGGGACCTGGGTCAGTTCCTCGCCGGGAAGGTTACCCATGGCGTCGCCTTCATCAGTGCGCCGTTGCCGGCGTTGCTGGATGCTGCCGCAACGACTCAGCAGGGCAGGACCACGCTGGTCTGTAATACGACATCGCGCCGAGCGGAGGGGGCGAGCTCGGCATTCGATCAGGCCTGCTCGGCCGGCCTCGACCAAACGGAGTACGCACGTGAAGTCTGCAGATAAGTGGTCAGCTTCCGGCAACGGCGGGCCTGCGTTGGCTCGCCTCTCAGCCTTCGTTGCGGTGGTCCTCGCGTTGGTTTCATTGCCCCTCCTAAGCCAGGTTGGCGCTCAAGTGGACGAGGCAATGCTTGCACTAGGGTCACGGGTGATGTCGTTTCCCGGCGAGCCAGTCGCGGAGGCCCGCACGATAAACATCAACGGAGCGTCCTTCTTCTTGCGCACGCAAGTTGTCGAAGCGCCACTTTCTCAGGCGATTCGTCACTATCGGAGTGTCTGCACGAGCGCCCACGCCGACTCCTCGAGTCATGCCTCCGTCATGGCTTCGCTCGCGACGCGCACGGGAGAGAGTGACTCGGATGGCTACGTTGCGTGCATCGACATGGGAGCGAGCGACCTTGAGACTTTGGTGCGGCGAATGGCGAGATTCTCCAAGACGTGGGACCTCGCCGCGCTCGGATCCCTGCGCTACGCGTACCTCAGGCGCGCGGCAGAACGCCCGGCCCGTGAGACCTTCGTTCTCACGATGTGGACAGATGAGTCCGTGGATCTCGCCAGGTTGCTTCCTACGGGTGACGACGACGCGGGCGGGAGCGATCTGGCCGGGGTTCCGCGTCCGCCGGAATCGCAACGCATTCTCTCGGCCAAGGAGATTCGCGAACCCGCCGGGGTCTTCGTCTATCTCGTACGCCGGACAACAGCCTCGGAGCTCGAGCGCGACTACCGGCAGCAGCTCGCCGAGCTTGGCTGGGCGATCGTTGAGCGCAGTCACGGCGAATCCGTCGAACTCAACGGCGTTCGAGTGCTCTCTGCCGAAAAAGGCCATCGGCTCGTGACGCTCCTATTCTACCCCGACGGAACCGCCCAGACTGTCACCACTATTCTTGCTTCGGGGGTTGAATAGTGAGCTCCGGCGCTCCCTCGACTCGAGTCCCTCTTCTCGTCTCGCTCGCTGTGGCAGGCCTCGGATGCGTACTCCTCGCGACATACGTTCGTCAGTTCCAACGCGAAGCCGCCGGTGGCTCTCCGATTTCTCTGCTGGCGATGAGAAGAGACGTGCCTGCCGGAGAGGCTCTCAATGAGCAGATGCTCATAGCCCACACCGTTCCGGAGAACTACGTCGAGTCACGACAAGTTCTTGCATCGGAGCTTCCCAGAGTATTGGGGGTCCGAGCTGCGATAGACTTGGAGGCCAACCAGACACTCGCGTGGACTGACCTGGCCAGCACGCCCCGAGATCGCGAGACGTTGTCGGCGCGCGTACCACCAGGGATGCGGGCCATGAGCGTCGAGCAAGGCGGACGCGCCGCGTTGGGGCAGTTGCTACGTCCAGGCGATCGTGTGGACGTGCTTCTCACGCGAAGTGAGCCCGGGCCGGACGGCAGAGTCGTTACGGTGCCACTACTTCAGAATATCCTGCTGCTTGCCGTCGGGAACAGCATCCGAGCGACCTACCTCGAAGGTGCTCCCAAACGATCAGATTTCGTGACCCTCTTGCTGACAGTAGATCAATCGAGCCTTTTGGCTCACGCGAAGCGAGGCGGCGAGCTCACGCTGGCTCTGCGAAATGAGAACGATCTCGAAGTCAACGAAGGTCTACCTGAAACGGATGACTCCGACGTGTTCGTCCACGAGAAGCGTGCGCAGCGGCAGCGGCGCGTCTTGATCGAGAGGTTGGACTAGATGCCTCGCTTTCGTGCCAGAGTCGGTCTGTTCGCCGCTGCCGCGCTAGTCGGTTCCCTGCAAAGGCAGGCTGTCGTTGCTCAGCCTGTCGAACCCAGATCGATCGTTCTCCGTGTCGGCGACCAAAAGAGCCTGCCGGCGCGGGGTGTTCGCAGTTATTCGGAGGGTGTTCCCGGCGTGGCCGACGTTCGCGTTACTCGCGACCAGAGTCGATTCGTAATCGTTGGGAAAAAGGCAGGCACGACATCTCTTCTCCTCATCCGCGACGACGGCACTCAGCTGCAGTACACGATTCGCATCATTGCGGCCGACGCGGCCCGTGGGTTTGGTGCGCGCGAGAATGTTCGGCTGGATCTGTATTTCGTCCTCATTCAGGACCGATATTCACATCAGATCGGCCTCAACTGGCCTGGCAACATCGGCAGCACCGTCACTCCCTCCGAAGCAGCTCTCGCGATCACGGGGGGCAGCAACATGCCAACGCAGAGTGCTTTCAAGATCCTGCCTCAAACGTTTCTGCCAAGCTTCGATCTCGCCCAAGCAAAAGGCTGGGCGAAGATGTACCGCCAGGCGACTCTCGTCACCGCCAACGGGACCGAGGCCGTGTTCACGGCCGGGGGTGAGTTCAATGTCCAAGTCGAGAACAACCTCACTGTCGACGTTCAATCGATCGAGTTTGGAACCAAGATCTCGGTGCTTCCCAGATACGACGCGAGAACCGGTCGAATCGAGCTGGAGATCACAGCTGACGTCTCTGACCTCGACGGAGAAAGGGGCGTCAACGGAATTCCCGGCCGCGTGGTCTCTCATATACAGACTCTAGTCAATCTCGAGCTTGGGCAATCGGTCTCACTGGCGGGCATTCGTGCTCGCACGGAGCGTCGGAGAAAGAACGGCATCCCGGGGCTCGCGATGGTCCCCTTCATCGGCGCGTTGTTCGGCACGCATTCGCGAGAAATCAACGACGACGAGTCCTACATGCTGATCGTTCCCTCTGTAGTAGAGCCAGTAAGCATGAGTCAGCGCAATCGTGTCGAGGAAGCGCTGCGT
The DNA here is from genome assembly GCA_020354595.1 of Myxococcales bacterium. GTDB lineage: Bacteria > Myxococcota_A > Polyangia > Polyangiales > Houyiibacteriaceae > SG8-38. Next base: position 2,321,583 of record CP070650.1, on the reverse strand, counting down.
GTGTACGAAAGCTTTGAGGGCGGAGTGGGCACGTACGATCTGATGGATCAACCGCGTCTCGACGCCGCGCGAAAACGTGAATCGGATAGTGAGCCGGCTCCATGATCGGTGGTTTCCACGTACGGGTGTCGACCCCTCATGAGCCGTCGCGCGAGCTCGACATTTCCGGTGTTGACTCGGTCAACATCGGCCGCGACTCGGCTTGCGACGTGGTTCTTTCATCGCCGGCGGTAAGTCGTTTCCACCTCAAGGCGGAGTGGGCTTCGCAAGGGCTTCGGATCACCGATCAATCGGCCAACGGCACACTCGTGGGAAAGGACCGTCTGCACTTCTCGAGCACGCCTGTCCCATCGCCCGTTGACCTGAGTGTGGGTCCATACAGCCTGCGCATCGAGTGGCGTACCCACGACCAAGTCGGATGCCCAGATACACCTGAGCTTCGCCGACGCCTTCACCGAGCCCTTCTCGATCATCTCGATCTTGCTTCGCTGGACGCCGCGGATATGGACGAAACTGCTCTTCGGCCGCGTGTCGTCGAAGCGTTGAAGAGCATCGTCTCGAGTTGCGCGTATGGGATCTGCATGTCGGTCGACCGAGATCGACTCGTAGCTGAAATGACCGACGAAGTTCTTGGGTTAGGACCCCTTCAGGAGCTGCTCGAGGATGACCACATCTCGGAAATCATGGTCGTGGATCCGGACACGATCTACGTCGAGAAGCACGGAAGAATCGAGCTCACGCGACTTCGTTTCATGGACGACGAGTCCTGTCGCGCAGCCATAGAGAGGATCGTGACGCCGCTTGGGCGACGAATCGACGAGAGCACGCCGGTCGTGGATGCGCGACTCCGTGATGGTTCGCGAGTCAACGCC
>CP070650.1:2316741-2320611 GCA_020354595.1 Myxococcales bacterium | reverse complement strand
TTGGCGTGGCGGCGCGACACCATGTCCTCGACGAGAACCATGTCGAGCTCGCTCGAGCGTCCGATGACGATTTCTCCGGAGTCAGGTAGAGGGACTTCCCCTCCCTGGTACTTCCCTGAGATGAAGCGCAGCGCTAACGGCAACGCCAGATCCTCGATGACCAACTCCCCTCGCTCGGCACCCATCGTCGTGAACGAACCCCCTTAACCTGAGTTAAGGCTAGGCACTGGCTAGGGTATGGGTCAAGCCTTTGGCCCATAAGGAGGGTGAACAGACGGCTATGGGTTCGCCGAAACCCCATGCTAGAAGGTCACGGATGGCCCGCGCGGGGGCGGCGATGGCGTGTCTGCTGGCGCTTTTGGCCGGGAATCCAGCCGGGGCCCAGACCAAGGACCTGACCCGCCGGTGGCGGACGGTTCGAAGCGAGCATTTCGAGGTGAGCTACCCGGAGCCCCTAGCCCTGATCGCCCGGAGGGTCTTGGAGGTCGCCGAAAGCGCCCACGACAAGCTCCAGCCGCTGCTCCCGCACGAGCCGAGGAAGCGCGTTCAAATCGTGCTCAACGACGACGTCGACGCTGCCAACGGGAACGCAACCCCCATTCACTACAACGTCATTCGACTGTTCGTGAGCGCGCCAGACGACCTCTCGGTGTTGAGCGACTTCGACGACTGGCTGACCATCCTCGTGACGCACGAGCACGCTCACATCCTGCACCTCGACAACATCGGTGGGTTGCCCCGTATCGTGAACGAGATTTTCGGGAAGATCTGGGCGCCCAACCTGCTTCAGCCGCGGTGGATCATCGAAGGCATCGCGACCTATCTCGAATCGGATCTGACGGCGGGCGGACGGCTTCGGTCAACCCAATACGAGATGTACATGCGCATGGCCGTCCTCGAAAACAACATCCTGCACTTCGATACGCTCAACAATCGGACCGACTACTGGCCGCACGGCGACATCTGGTATCTCTACGGCTCGCGCTTCGTGAAGTGGCTCGTAGAACAGTACGGCGAAGAAATCATCCCACAGATGACGAAGTGGTACGGCAAACGCGCCATTCCGTTCAGCGTCAACCGAATGGCCAAACGTCTGACGGGCAAGACGTTCGGCGAGCTGGACGCGCTCTGGATAGAAGACATGAAGCAGCACTACGGAGACGTGGAGGCCGAAGTCAGGGCGCAAGGACTCCGGCAGGGACGCCGCGTGACGTTCAAGGGTGAGCTCGTTCGGGGACTGCGCTTCGCAGACGACCGACGTTTGATCTACTACGCTGCGGACGGACGAAGTGACCCCCAGGTGCGGTGGCTCGACACAGCCAACGAAAACCGAGTCACCCGAGTCGTGCGAAGCGCGGGCGAGAGCTATCCGCTCGTGGATCGCAACGGCGACCTCTACCTCGAGTCCTTCGACGCCTACAAAGTCAACATCTACACCTATTACGATCTTTTTCGCTACGACTCGCGCGGGCCTTGGAAGCGGGAACGTCTGACCAAGGGCCTTCGCGCGCGCTACCCGGACATCTCCCCCGGCGGACACACGATTGCCTATGTCCGCAACGAATCCTCGACTCAGACGCTGTGGATCGCGCGGATGAACGACATCGAGGGCACGCAAGAGCTGCTGGTGCCGAGCGAGCGATTCGAGCAGGTGTACACGCCGCGGTTCTCTCCCGACGGGACCAAGGTGGCCTACAGCGCCTGGCGCAAGGGTGGCTATCGGGACATCCAGGTGATCGACTTGAGCACTCGCGAGATCACGCGTGTCACACACGATCGCGCGCTCGACACGGGCCCTGCGTGGGCGCCCGACGGAAGCCGACTGTACTTCTCGAGCGACCGTACCGGCATTGCCAACATCTACGCGTGGGAGCCGGCGAGCGGTGAGATCGTGCAGGTCACCAACCTCGTCTCGGGTGCCTACACGCCCGCGCCCTCTCCCGATGGCACGCGTCTCGCCTACATCGGGTACACGAGCCGCGGCTACGACATTTTCGTGATGGACCTCGAGGAGGACGCCACGTCGCCGGCGCAGCCGTATGTCGATGACCGGCCCCCGCCGAGTGAGGCGGACACCCTGCGTCCGGACCGGTCGAGACGCTATGCTGGCGCGCGCACGCTCTACCCCCGATTCTGGGGGCTGGACCTGGAAGAGGACGCCTTCGGTCGGCAGCTAGGCATTTTCACCCGAGGAAACGACGCGGCGGAGTTTCACGACTTCTTCGCGCGGCCCGGGTTCAGTCTCACCGAGGGCTACGTCAACGTCGACCTTCGCTACACGTTGCGTCGAATGCCGCCCGATCTATCAGCCTCGTTCTTCCGGCGGGTGACGCCACGTGGGGGCTTCGTCGTCAATGGTCAGCGTAGGCCCTACGTCGAAGATGCGTATGGAGGACGCCTCACGGCTTCTCAACTGATTCCGCGCTCGTTCCACACCAACTCGATCAGCGCGAGCTACGGCCTGACTTGGACCCGCACACCGTCGAGATTCAGGGGCCGGCTCAGTCCCAACTACCCGCCGCCGAGCGTTCCACCTACCGGGCTAAACGCCGATATTCGGCTCTCGTGGACGTACAACGACGCGCGTAGGCACCTCTACGACTACAACCCGTCGGAAGGGCGAACGCTCGGCGCGACGATGGCGTTCGCGCATCCGGCCATCGGCAGCCAGTTTCGCAGCCTCTCGGCCTCCTGGTTCATCCGGCGTTTCATCGAGATGCCGTGGGCCCAACACCACGTGCTCGCCTTTCGATACGGGGGCGGTGCAGGAGAGGATAGCCGAGGGGAGCGCGGCATCTTCTCGCTTGGCGGGTTTCCGGACGCGTCGTTCGTCGAGCAGCTGCTCAACTTCGAGCAGCAAGGTGGCGTCGCACTTCGCGGGTACCCGGCGTTTTCGATTTTTGGCGACCGTTTTCATCTGCTGCAGACCGAGTATCGGTTCCCATTGACGCGGGTGCTTCGAGGCCCGGGTACGGTCCCTTTGTTCTTCGACCGGATGTGGGGGCTCGTGTTCTTCGATGTCGGCAACGCCTACTTCGGGCGGATCGATTTGTCGGACTTCCGCAAGGGCACTGGCGCCGAGCTCCACATGGACTTCACGATCGGTTACACGCAGCCGATGTCCCTACGCCTGGGATTCGCGTACGGGTTCGACGAGGGTGGAGGCGCGCAGTTCTACGCGGCCTTCGGGACGCCGTTCTAAACTTCCAAGATGTCGGCTTCTTTCTTGCCGACGATTTGCTCGACGGTGTTCGTGCCGCTCTTGACGACCTCTTCGAGCTCTTTGCGCGCACGGTCCGCGTCGTCCTCACCCACCTCGCCCTCTTTTTGAAGGCTGTCGATCATGTCTTTTGCATCGTGCCGAGCTTTTCGGATCGCGACCTTGCAGTCTTCTCCCGACTTGCGGGCGACCTTCACGAGCTCCTTGCGGCGCTCTTCGGTGAGCGGCGGCATGGGAACGCGAATCAGCTCGCCGTCGTTGCCGGGGTTCAGGCCGAGCTGCGCCTCCATGATCGCCTTTTCGAGGACCTGTATCTGCGAGCGATCGAAGGGCTTGAGCATGATCATTCGAGGCTCCGGCACGGAGATCGAAGCGAGCTGCTTCAGAGGTGTCGGCGAGCCGTAGTAGTCGACGCGAACGCCGTCGAGAATGGCGGGGTTGGCGCGGCCTGCGCGAATCTTGGCGAGGTCGCGCTTGAGCGCCTCGTGCGCCTTGGCAATCGCTCCACCCAGCTCTTCCAATGTTTCAGCAAGCATCGGTTCCCTCGCATCGAGCGGAGTCAGCCCTCCGCGGTCACTAGGCTACCGACGTCTTCGCCCATGACAACCCGTTTAATGTTCCCGGGCTCGGTGAGCTTGAAAACACGAATC
>CP070650.1:2311555-2316641 GCA_020354595.1 Myxococcales bacterium | reverse complement strand
GCAATGTCAACCCCAATGGCATGGTGACGATTCAGGACGCGCGCGCCCGGCGGCGGTACCAAATCGTTCCCACGAAGGAGCCGGCGCCGCCGCCTGGAACGAAGCGACCCATTGCAAGCGCGCCGGAGATGGCAGCTCCCGCGTCAGCGCCAAGGCCAGCCGCCGTCCCCGCGCCGGCGTCAGCGCCCGCACCAGCGGCAAAGCCCGCGGCGGCGCCGGTGCCGGCGCCGGTGCCGGCGGCAGCGAAGTCCTCGAAGCGACGTACGCCCCAACCGAGCAGCCCGCCGCCGGCAACCGTCGAGAACAAGCTCATCCTTCTGGCCACGCGCGACGAGAGCCCGAGTGCGTCGAGCCCGATTCATTTCCGCGAGCGCATGTACGCGGTACCGCTTCCTTTGCAGGCCGGCACGGGGGAGAAGCTCGCGACCAAGCTGCTCCGGCAGGTCCAGGACGAGCTGCAGAAGGAGCGTGGCGCCAAGTTCGTCCGGATCGAGCTCTTCGATCACATTTGGAAGACCACCCCGGATCATCCCGCCGTCGTCCGACTCGAGTGGAAGGACTGGAACACCAGCATCGAAATCGAGTTTCCGCTCGAGGAAGAGCTGCGAGGCTCCGATATCCCGCGCATCAGCAGCGTTCCCGCGCCGCCGACCGAAGACCGCCTCGGCGCCGCATTCGAGGCCTGCCACGACCTTCTCTTCCTGAAGAACCGAGCCGAGGCGCTGGAGTTTGCGGTGCACCTGCTCGAGGAGCTGGTTCCTTGTGAAGCCACGGCCGCGTTCCTGCTGGATGTCAACACGGACGAGTTTCGAGTCGTCGCCGCACGCGGCACCGGAGCCCGGGCGCGTCAGGGCAAGGCCTTCGCGTCGTCCGCGGGTTTGCTGGGGGCGGCGAGCTCGCTCGCGGAGCACGCCGTATTGGTCTTGGCCGACGCTGCAGCGGATCCACGCTACGACGAAAACATCGATGGCATCCCTGGCATGGATGTACGTGCCCTTCTCTACAGGCCGTTGATCCACAAAGGCCGATTGTTCGGTCTTCTGCAACTCGCTAGAAGCATCACTGGCGATATGTTCTCTGAAGCCGACTGCGAGGTCGTCGACTACGTCACGCAACAGCTGAGCGTCTTCGTTGCGAAGGGGGCGTCGATGCCGAAAGTGGCCGCCGCGACTGGTGGCTAGAGGCTGGGGCTGCGGCCCGAGGCTCAGGCCCATGGCCCGTGACCCAGGGCCCAAGACCCGAGGATCCGGCTTCATCACCTCGGGCCCCGGGTCGTGAGTCGCGGGTTCCGGGCCATAGCCTCGGGCCTCAGTCTCAGTCGCGATCCCGAGCCCCGCTGTCTACGTGCTCGGCAAGCAAACCCTTCACCCGGTCTTCGATCTCCGCCGCGTCTTTCTTGCGGAAGCCTTCGTGTATGTAGCGGAGCTTTCCGCCGCGGCCGATGAAGTACGATGAAGGCATCGTCGAGGGCTCGTAGCGTTGCGCGATCGTGATCTTCGGGTCGTGGACGATGCGGAAGCTGACCGGAGTGCCCCTCAAGAAGCTGTTCATCTTCTTCGGGTTGTTGTCGATGTTGATCCCGACGATGACCAGACCCTGGTCGGCGTACTTCTTGTGGAGCCCTTCGAGGACCGGCATCTCCTGCTTGCACGGCCCGCACCACGACGCCCAGAAGTCCACCAGAACGACCTTCCCTTTCAGCTCTGCGAGGACGACCTTCTTTCCGTGCTGGTCGGGCATGTCGATCGGCGGAGGAATGTCGCCCGCCTTCAACGCGGCGGCGGTCGAGCCGACCAGCAACGCAACGAGAAGCGTGAAGACCCGGACCCTCATGCCGTTACGATGCCGAAACCCGATTCACTGGCCGAGCTCTTCGCGGACATAATCACGGAGCTCGTCGGGCGGGAAGATGAACTGGCGGTCGTTCACGTAGATCGACGGAGTGGAATCGACGCCTGCCTTTTTGCCCTCGGCGACGTCGGCATCGATCTTCTTTTCGGTTTCCTTCGAGGCCATGTCGGCCTTGAAGCGCCCGAGGTCGAGGCCGATCTTCTTGGCGTAGTCGTCGAAGTTGGCGCGCTGCAGATCGTCTTGGTTCTCGAAGAGGAGGTCGTGCATCTCCCAGAACTTGCCCTGCTTCTGCGCTGCAACCGCCGCCTTCGCTGCTTCGCGCGCTCTTGGGTGGCCCGGCAGGGGGTATTGCTTGAACACCAGCTTTGCCTTCCCGTTGGACTCTTCGACGGCCTTCTTGAGCATCGGGGCGGCCGTCTTGCAGTGGGGGCACTGGAAATCGCTGAACTCGTAGAGGGTCACCGGGGCCATCGGCGAGCCGCGAAGCGGCGAATCGTGTGCGGTAAGCCCTTCGACCTTGGTGTCATCGCCGTAGCGCACTCGGAAAATGTCGCGAATCTCGTCGCGGGAATAACCGTCGTCGACCAGCCGGGCCACGTAACGGGCCGCAGGCACGCATTTGTTGCACTTGCGATTCTCGGCAATGCAGCGCGCAACGCTCACCGGCTCGCCGCAAGGCGAGAGGAGCTCGTTGACCATGTCGATCCAGATGCCTTCGGAGAAGTCGTCGAGGGCACTCGTATCGACCTGCGGAAGGCTCCGGATCGGCTCCTTGGAGGCCTTCGGCGCAGGCTTCACCTCGGCGCCGCCTCCGGGCTTCGCGCCGCTATCGGCTTCGGTCGAACGCTCGCAACCGAGCAGCCCGAAAGCCACGGTGACGCAGAGTGCCATCCAGCGCATGAGAATGCCGATCCTAGCAGAGTTTCCTGGCAATGCCGTGGGACTACGACTCGCTGTAGGTGATGAGCTGAGCTTTGACGATGTCCTCGTTGATTCCCGTTCGGATGTATTCCTTCAGGCAATCCGCAATGGTCACCATCAGGTCATCCATTCCATCGTCTTCGATGAGACGAGACAGGAGGGCTCTAGATTCGCGGCTGTCTTCGTCGCGCAGGAACTTCCGGACTTCCTCGATCGTGATGCCGCCCTGGAAGTCGATGTAAGCGTTTTCCATGAGGTAACGCGCAAGCTCGTTCACATGACCCTCCGTCTCACCGTGATTTGATCCTTTATTAGACACCCGATCGCCCAAACGGCAAGCAATAAAGGGCCGCCCGGGCGCCGGATCCCGCTTTTCTGGACCCTCGGCTCGTGCAATCGTGGCCCGCGATGGAGCCGAGGACCCACCTAGCCGCCCATTCAGCCTTGTGCGGCCGGATCGTCGATCTAAGCGAAGGCTCGGCCCACGTGGCCCTCGACACCACCGACGCGATGGTCGTCGACGCCCAGGGTCTCGTGCACGGGGGGTTCGTGTTTGGTCTTGCCGATTACGCGGCCATGCTCGCGATCAACGACCCGAACGTGGTCCTCGGTGCGGCACAGGTTCGGTTTCTCAAACCGGTTCGGAACGGCGAACGCGTGCTCGCCCTTGCGCAGACCGTCGAGACGAAGGGCCGCAAGCACGAGGTGCGGGTCGAGGCGACGGTCGGCTCGCGGGCGGTCTTCGAAGGGGCGTTCACCTGTATCGTGCTCGAGCGACACGTGCTCGAGGGAGTTGGGAGCAAGTGATGGCAAAGGACGGCGGCGCGATCATCGGAGAGATTCTCGCATCGCGAGGCGTGAAGCAGCTGTTCACCCTGTGCGGCGGACACATCTCGCCGATCCTCGTCGGGGCCGAGGCCAACGGTATCAAGGTCGTCGACGTTCGTGACGAGGTCAGCGCCGTATTCGCAGCCGATGCGGTCGCCCGCATGACCGGCGTGCCGGGCGTAGCGGCCGTGACCGCGGGCCCGGGAGTTACCAACACGATCACCGCTGTGAAAAACGCGCAGATGGCGCAGTCCCCGCTCGTCTTGTTCGGAGGCGCGGCTGCAACCCTGCTCAAGGGCCGGGGATCGCTCCAGGACATCGACCAGATCTCGGTGCTGCAGTCGATCACCAAGTGGGCCGTCGCCGTCAAGAAGGTCCGGAGCATCGGGCCTACCGTCGAGCGCGCCCTCGACATCGCACAGGAGGGCGTCCCGGGACCGGTTTTCGTCGAAATGCCGATCGACCTCCTCTACTCCGAGGAGATGGTGCGGGAGATGTTCATGAAGGAGGTCGGCGCCGGCGCGGCCAAGAACCTAGGCGGCAAGGCGCTCGAGCTCTACATGCGCGGGCACCTTTACCGTCAGTTCAATCAGCCCCACGTCAGCATCGCCCCTCCCATCCGCGAGTCCCTGCCACCCAAGCCCGCCAACCGCAGCCCGCACGTCGACAAGGTCGCATCGCTGCTGCGCAAGGCCGAACGACCCGCTCTGGTCATCGGGAGCCAAGCGCTCGTCAACACGAAGAACCCACAAGCGATTGCCGATGCAGTGGAAGCGTTGGGCGTGCCGACTTGGCTCGGCGGCATGGCGCGCGGCTTGCTCGGTCGTTACAGCGACATCCAGTTCCGGCACAAGCGGAGCGCCGCCCTCAAAGAAGCCGACCTCGTCATCGTGGCGGGCTTCCCGTTCGACTTCCGACTGGGCTACGGGCGCAGCATTTCGAACCGCGCCACCTTGGTCGCCGCGAATCTCAGCTCGAGCGAGATGCGAAAGAACCGCCGCCCGGAGATTCCCGTTCACATGCACGCGGGCGAGTTCCTGCGGGAGCTTGCGAGCGCGGTCGCCGACGATGCCGGCCCGTGGAGTGATTGGTTCGACACGCTTCGCGCACGCGAGCTCCAGCGCGACGAGGAAATCATCGAGCAAGCCAAGGCCCCCTCCGATCTCGTCAACCCGCTTCATCTGTTTCAGCGCATCGATGAAAAGATGGCAGACGACGCGGTTCTCGTGGTCGACGGCGGGGATTTCGTCGCCACCGCGTCGTACATCTTGCGACCGCGAAAGCCTCTGTCCTGGCTCGACCCTGGGGTGTTCGGCACGCTCGGAGTCGGAGGCGGCTTTGCGGTGGGCGCTTCGCTCGTTCGGCCGGGCAACGAGGTGTGGCTGATCTACGGCGACGGCTCGTGTGCCTACAGCATCGCCGAGATGGACACCTGCGTAAGGCATGGTCTGGCTCCCATCGCCGTCATCGGAACCGACGGCTCCTG
>CP070650.1:2307278-2311455 GCA_020354595.1 Myxococcales bacterium | reverse complement strand
TCTGCCTCGCCTCCGGAGAGTTCCGAAGCCCCTCGCGGACCATGAACTCGCGCAGGTGCTCGAAGGACCAGGGGTCGTTCATGTACTTCGCGATCGGGTCCTCGGGGGGTACGGCGAAGCCTTCTTCGTCGAGCGGGAGATCGAGCGGTGCGACAGGCCGCTCCGACAGGCGGTTCATCACGCGGTTGAGCTCGATCTTGGACTGCTGAACGATCGCGCGCGCATCAATGACCGCCTGCTGGTTGTTCGCAAGCTGCGACTGCCATCGGTAGAGCTCGCTCGCGTTGGCCACGCCGACCTCGAGGCGTAGCCGCGCCAGCTCGAGATACTCGCGGGTGAGCTGTATGTTCTTTCGCTGAATCCGCTCCTGCGCCTTTGAACGAAGCACGGCTACGTATGCCGACCCGGCCTGCAGCATGACGTCCAACACGTCGACGAAGTATCCGTACTGCCTGCCTTCCTGGAGATGCTTACGCGATTGGAAGCGTGTCCACGCTTGCTCGGAGTAGATGCTCTGATTGGCGCGGGCGAACGTGCTCCCCTGGTACTGCGCGATGAAACCAAGGCCCGACGGCGGAACGCGGTAGGGGTCGCGAATCGTGACGCCCGTTTGAACCTCCGCCTGAATGATGAGCGGCCCGCGAACCGCTTTCACGCGCTCCTCACCCGCTTCAACGAACTTCTCCGACACTTCCAGATCGAGGTTGGTATCCACCGCCTCGAGCATGGCGCCCCCCATTTGAAGGCGGTTTTCCTCCGCAACCTCCTCCTCGTGCAGGATCTCTGCCTCGATCAAGACGTCGAAGGTGGGGCGCACCTCGACCGCGCGCGCGGCCTCCATGTTGATCTGAAGCTCGATTCGCTCTTCGAAATCGACGTGTATCTGTGACGAAGGCCGGCCCTCCAGAATCAAGTCGAGATTCAATGCCGCGCGCTGCGCCCTACGCTCGTAGTTTGCGGGTGACCGAATCGACATCATCGCGCCTTGCTCGATCCAGTTCGGATCGATGGCGACGTTCGGTATCTTTTGACGGGTGATATGTGCCATCAGGCGTTTTCGCTCGTCCAAGCTGAGCTGGCGCATCGGCGCAATGACCAAACCGTCCGTGCCGGTTGGTATCGCTGCGACCAGCGCTTCGACGGACGGCTCTGCCGCGGCGACTCGAAGACCCTCGTCTTGATTCACCGTGGCGAGGACTTCTTCCTGCGACCGCTCGGCCAGCACGACGATACGTTTGCTGCCGGCTACGCGACGGAGGTAGCTCGCCTCGTCGCTCACGTCGAAGGCTTCGCTGATGTAACTCAAGTTCTTCCGGCCGCTGACGTCGCCGCGCCGGGGCAACCCTTGGCGCTCCGCTTCGAGTACGTAAGGCAAAACCGTCGGCTTCGGGAGCTTCTTCCGCTTTGCCACGGCGTGAATGGTCATCTGGCCGAAGCCAAACACCGCCGTGAGCTCCGGACTCGAATAGGCTTCATCGAGCTGCCGTTCGACGGTTTCTTCGGTCCAGTCGGGCTCGGTCGTGAGCGCGACCAACTCGACCGTGTATCGGTCGGACAGCTGGTCGCGGATCTCTTGGCTGAGATTCTCGATCGCCTGATCGAAGAACGGCGATGGGCCGTCGAGAACCGCGGTGACCTGGACGACGGGTTTGTCGGCCTGCGCACCGAGAGATGCCGGAACGATGAACAAGGCAAACAGGCAGAGCCAAAGCAGCCGCATAGGTCGCGAAGCATAGTCGAGTTTTGACCTTGGCAACCAGCAACGTCCTTCCTATGCTGCCGCGTCCCCCCAAAGACCGCGCGAAAATGCGTCGATGATGGAGCCCTCCATGCCCCCAAGAACGGTTGCCGGACTGTTGCTCGTACCTTTGCTGCTCGCGACCGCAGTGCTGGCTTCCTGCAAGAAGGAAGAAGTCGCCCCGGTGGAGCCGCCGCCCCGGCCGATCAAGATCTTTCGTCTCGAGGGGGACCTCGGCGATACGCGTCCCGACTATCCCGGCCGCATCAAGGCCGTGAAAGTGGTCGAGCTCGCGTTCGAAGTGGACGGTCGCATCGTCGATTGGAACGTCGAAGAGGGGCAGAACGTCAGGAAGGGGCAGATCCTCTCCCGGCTCGATCCGCGCGACTACCAAGCTGACGCCGAGGCGGCTCGCGCGCGGCTCAGACTGGCCGAGGCCGAGTACCGTCGAGAGAGCAAGCTGTTTGCCTCCGGCTCGGGCACACAGCGCGACCTCGACGTCGCCACGCGCTCGCGTGACGTGGCCCGCGCCGAGCTTCGCATCGCCACGAAGGCGCTCGAGGATACGAAGCTTCGGGCGATCTTCGACGGCGTGATCGCCCGCAAGCTCGTGACCGATTTCCGAAACGTGTCGGCGCGCGAGCCCGTGCTCCTCTTGCAAGACGAGTCGATGATGGAGGTCGTCGTCGACGTTCCCGAGCGTGATCTGGCCGGAGGGGGGCGCGACATGGACATCAAGACTTGGAACGCCAGGGCCAAACCCATGGTGCAGCTCTCCGCGCTTCCGGGTAGCGAGTTTCCCGTGGAGCTCACGGAGCTTGCGACCGCAGCCGATCCGAATACGCGCACCTTCCGCGCAACCTTCAACATGAAGAAGCCCGAAGGCATCGCCGTCCTGGCGGGCATGACGGCGAAGCTCGTCCTCACCGGCCTCAAAACGACGACCGCTGACGATTTCCTCCTTCCCGTAGGCGCAGTCGTCGCCGACAGCGACGCGGCGCCGTTCGTATGGCTCGTCGACGAGGAGTCGATGACGGTGTCGAAGCAGCCCGTGAACGCGGGCCCGATCACCGGAGGCCGCATCGTCATCAAGGGCGGCCTCGCGGGTGGGCAGTCCGTCGCGATGTCCGGGGTGCACCTGCTCACCGAGGGCATGGAAGTCATCGAGCTGATCGAATCCGACGAGACTCGGAAATGAATCTCACCGACTTCTCGCTTCGCAACCGCACGCTCGTCATCGTCTTGACGCTCGGCGCGCTGTACGCCGGGTTCCAATCGTTCAACAACTTGCCGCGCCTCGAGGATCCCGAGTTCACCATCAAGGAAGCGCTGGTCATCACGAACTACCCCGGGGCGACGCCCTTCGAGGTCGAAGAGGAAGTCAGCGACGAGCTGGAGCGCGCCGTCCAGAAGCTTGGCAAGATCAAGAAGATCGAATCGCGTAACATCCCGGGCCAGTCGACGCTCACCATCGAGATGCGCTCGACGGTTCCTGGAACCGCGCTGCCGCAGGTTTGGGACGAGCTTCGTCGCAAGGTAGGCGACGCGCAGTCGAGTTTGCCGCCGGGGGCGGGCCCATCGCTGGTGATCGACGACTACTCAGACGTCTACGGGGTCTTTCTGGCTCTCTACGGCGACGAGTACAGCGATCGCGAGCTTTACGACGTGGCCAAGATGCTTCGCAAGGAGCTCGTCTTGGTGAAGGACGTCGCCAAGGTCGAGCTCTTCGGCGTGGTGTCCGAAGCGGTGTACGTCGAGTTCGATCGCGAGCGACTTTCGCAGATCAGTATCTCTCCTGAAGCGATCCAGGAGCAGCTCGTTGCCGAGGGGATCGTGTTCGACGCAGGCATGGTCCCCGCGGGTGAGGAGTACCTTCGAATCCAGCCGGACTCCCTGATCAACTCCTCGCAGGACCTCGGAGACATTTTGATTAGCAAGGGAGACAACTCCCAGGTTCGCCTGCGCGACATCGCGAACATCGTGCGTGACTACCAGGATCCTCCGAAGAACCGACTGCACATGGACGGCCACCGGGCCATCGGCATCGGCGTCTCGACCGAGAAGGGCGGGAACGTCGTCACCATGGGTGATGGCATCAAGCAGCGCCTTCGCGAGCTCCAAGGGAAGTTCCCGCTCGGGATGGAGATCGAGATCATCTACATGCAGTCGGACATGGTGGTGACCGCCATCAACGGCTTCCTCGTGAACCTGGCCGAGGCGGTGGGGATCGTCATCATCGTGCTTCTGCTCTTCATGGGTGTCCGGAGCGGCTTGATCATCGGGTTCGTCCTCGTCCTCACCATCGCGGCGACGTTCATCTTCTTGGGGCCGGCCGGCGTCGCGCTCGAACGCATCTCGCTTGGCGCGCTGATCATCGCTCTCGGGATGCTCGTCGACAACGCAATCGTGATCATCGACGGCATGCTGGTGCGCATCAAC
>CP070650.1:2302417-2307178 GCA_020354595.1 Myxococcales bacterium | reverse complement strand
GCATAGATCGGCACGGCGCGCGCGTTGGTCGCGGGATCGGGTTCCTGGCCGGCGTGAAGCGCACGCGTGCCGAGGCCGTAGTTCTCTTCGGTCATGTCCATCTCCTGGCGAAAAGGGGGGCGGGGGCTGGGAGGATAACGGTTTTGTGGGGGAACTCACAAGCTAGATCCTTTCCGTGCCCTGTCCGTCTTTTCTTCCTATGAAACCCAAACTTGCGAGCATTGGCCCTCCGGATTTGCCAGAATCTGTGAGGAGGCGGGGGACACGAATGGAAGCAGGCAGCCACGACTCACTGGCGGAGCAGCTCTTGGAGCTGCACACGATTCAAGAAGCGCGAGTCGCAGCCGAAGAGGAAGCGCGGTTCAAGACCGCGGAAGAGGCGCGGCGACGGGCTGAAGCCGAGGCGCAGCGGCGACGTGAAGAAGAGGAAGCGCGCCGGGCGGCCGAGGAGGAAGCGCGGCTCGCCGTGGAGCGGGCGGCCCGTGAAGAAGAGGAACGCCGCATGCGCGAAGCCAAGGAGGCCGAGCTCCGCGTGCACCTCGAAGAAGAAGCGAAGGCGCGCGCGGCCGAGCGGGAGCGTCTTCTCGCGCACGAGAGAGAAATTGCAGCGATCACGGCGGAGGAGCGCGCAAAGATTCGCCACCGCAAGATCGCGATTGGAACCGTCGTGGCGGTGTTGCTCGCCGCCCTTGGAAGTTACGCCTTCTTGATCAAGCCCGCGCTCGAGCGGAAGGCCCTCGAGGCCGAGCTCGCGCGCCAAGAGCAGCAGATGGCGTTCGAGCAGAAGCAACGCGCCGAGCAAGAGCTCGTCGCCGCCAAGGAAGCTGCGGAAGAGGCGCAGGAAGCCAAAGAGAAGTACGAAGAGAAGCTCGAGGCTCGAGAGCAGCGGCTCAAGGAGCGCGAGGCGCGCATGAAGGAGCGTCCGAAGCAGCGGGCTAAGCCAAAGGCCAGGGGTTGCGCGCCAGACGACCCGCTTTGCGGCCTCGACCTCGACTGAGATCCGACCCACCCGCGCTCACCCGGGGCCCTCCTTTCGCGCCCCTGCGCTGCGCTTGGGCGGACCAGGTGGTCTCCATTTGGGTGGCCGACACCAGGAATCGGGATTCGTGCTTGATGGTGTGGTGGGCACGGCGTTAGCCTGAGGGCTCCCCAGCAGAACAAACAAGGAGGTCCGCCATGGAAGCGAGAGTCCTCACTATGGATGGTGGTGAGAGGACGATCTCCGAGGAGCAGCTCACTGCGCTCGATGTCGAGCTCCGCGGCGACGTACTGCTCCCGGAGTCGGATGGATACGACGCCGCGTGCACCCTGTGGAACGCGATGATCGTTCGGAGGCCCGCGCTCGTTGCGCGCTGTGCCGGAGCTGCGGACGTGATTCGAGCGGTGCGGTTTGCCGCCGACAACGAGCTGTTGTTGGCCGTGCGCGGCGCCGGACACAACATCGCAGGCAAAGGGGTGTGCGACGGTGGGTTCTTGATCGACTTATCGGGGCTTCGCTCGGTGCACGTCGATCCGGAACGCAGAGTTGCGACCGTGGACCCTGGCGCGACCCTCGGCGACATCGACGACGAGACGCAGCTCTACGGGCTGGCCGTGCCGACCGGGATCAATTCGACGACCGGGATTGCGGGGTTGACCCTCGGCGGTGGCTTTGGGTGGTTGAGCCGTAAGCACGGGCTGACGGTCGACAACCTTCGTTCTGCGAGAGTCGTGACCGCGAGCGGCGAGTTGCTGACCGCGAGCGAAGACGAAAACGCCGATCTATTCTGGGGCCTTCGCGGCGGTGGAGGGAACTTCGGCGTCGCGACGTCGTTCGAGTTCGACCTGTGCGAGGTGGGTCCGGAGGTCTTGTCGGGTCTCATCGTTCATCCACTTTCGGCTGCGCCGGAGCTGACGCGCGAGTACCGCGAGTTCGCGCGTGACTTGCCCGCAGACCTCAACGTGTGGCTGGTGTTGCGCAAGGCACCGCCAATGCCGTTCCTGCCGCCGGAGGTGCACGGGACCGAGGTTGCGATTTTGGCCGCGTTCTACTCGGGGGAGCTCAGCGAGGGCGAGCGGCTCTTGCAGCCTCTTCGCGACTACGGGGACCCGATCGCGGATGTGATCAGCCCGCATACCTTCATTCAGTGGCAAACCGCGTTCGACCCGCTGCTCACGCCGGGCGCACGGAACTACTGGAAGTCGCACAACTTCCTCGAGCTGTCCGATGGGCTGCTCGACACGGCCCTCGACTACACACAGCGGTTGCCATCGGATCAAACGGAGATCTTCTTTGGAAGGCTCGGTGGCGCGGTCAACGAGCGCGCATCCGATGCGACGGCCTATCCACATCGCGATGCGGAGTACGTGATGAACGTGCACGCGCGCTGGGAAGATCCGGCGGACGATGACGCGTGCATCCACTGGGCACGGAGTTACTTCAACGACACGGAGAAGTATGCGACCGGCGGCGTGTACGTGAACTTCGTGCCGGATGGGGAGGCGCCGACCGATGCGGAGTACGGACCGAACTACGAACGATTGGTTGCGCTCAAGCGCAAGTACGACCCGCAGAACCTGTTCAGAGTTAATCAGAACATAGCTCCATAGGCCTGGGTGTGAGCTCGCGCGCCCCAGCCTAGGGCTCGACCCAGTAGTTCATCACGACGAAGCTTTGGTCGCCGTAGCTCTGCGGGTAAACCATCAAGCCGTACTTGTAGAGGTTGTTCGGGGTGTATTGAGCGGCTGGGATGTTGCCCACACTGCCTTCGAAGAACGCGGTGTCCTCGGTGGAGAGGCTATAGCTGTAGCCGTAGTGGAAGCCGACCGACGTGCCGACCTTCGCACCCCCGGGAGAGGTCGCCGAGAACTCGAGCTTCACGTCGACGTCCATGGAAGCACCGCGCGCCGAGCCTTCGGTCGTCGAGATGCCGATGGTGTCGAAGCCGGTTCCCTCGCTGACGGGCCGCGGCCCGTTCCACAGGCTCTGGTAGCCGGATTGGCCGCTTTCTGCTTCGCGGAGGATCTGGTTCTTGTCGTCTGCCGAGGGATAGGACCAGACGTCGCCCGTTTGGTGCGCGAAAACCGTCTCGTCCACATCGACACCCTCGCCGTTGTGCTCGTTGTAGAACACGGTCGAGCTCGCGAGGGTCTGGATCTCTCGCGGGATGTTGATGGTCACGGTGCGGCCGACGTCCTCCTCAGCTGGTGAGGAGACGATCGTGTAGTAGTAGACATCGAATGGCACGGTGCTGAAGACGACTTTGTCTTCGCCCGGTCCGCTCGTGTACGAGTTGTACTTCTCGATTGTCTTCGACTGGGTGGACGTGAAGTCGAGCGATTGCTCGATGCTGAGCGACATCTCTGCGCCGCCGAAGATGCCAAAGTCCGCTTCATACCCCACGCTCATGCCGGTCGAAAAACCGATCGCCGTCTCCTCTTCGACAGTCGTGCCGGAGACCTTGCCGAACGTAGAGACCGTGTCGTCCTCGGATTGCCCGATCCCGCTGCGATAAGGCGGGGAGGCCATCGTCGCGACGATGGTGGGGTTGGTAAACAAGAGCTCGTAGTCTCCGTCGTACCGAACCATCGCGGAGTCGTGGTCGATGTTGCCTGGGGCGAGAATCACGGAGTCTCGCGGGGTGGTCGAGCCCGGCCATCGCATCTTTTCACTCCAAACGTCGAGGCTGTCGAGACCGCGAATGTAAATGACGCGATTCCATTCGTAGATGAGGTCGTCTCTACCATCGCCATCCATGTCGGCGGACGCCATACGGGGCATGAGCGAGCCAAAGCCGACCGGCACGGTTTCTGGCTCGGTCTCACTCGTGACCTTCAACAAGATGCTGTGTACGAAGATCTCGTCCTTGTAGTCACCGTCGGCGTCCAGCGTCATCAGAGGTCTCGGGATGGCGCCGCTCTGCCAGCCGGGCCGGTAGAGGAACTCGCGCCAGTCGTACGCGGGAACTTGGTCGGGCGGCTGAAGCTCCATGATGAAGACGGCCCAGTAGTTACCGGCCGTCAGACCGAAGTAGACGATCTCGCCCAAACGATCGCCGTCCACATCTCCGATGGCCACTTGGGTTTCTCGGGCGGTCTGGGTGACGTTGTTAGGGTCTGTGAAGGTGAGATCACCGTCCTGCACGGGGGTGTCGAGCGTTTGGTCGAAGATCTCGTATCGACCGATCTTGGTGGGATCGGTGCTGGTGTAGGTCACGACGAGCTCATCTTCGGAGTCGAGGTCGAGATTGCCCGCCGCCACGAATAGGTCGTTCTGGTCTGGGTACGCCTTGGAAGAGATGACTGCCGTCTGAGCGAGCTCATCGAGGACGTAGAGCTTGGAGAAACCGACGAACACTTCGTCCCTGTCGTCTCCGTTCATGTCGCCGGCGGCCATCGCAGGCTGGTGTAGGGCGTCGAGATTGGTCGCATCGGCGGACAGATCGATCGTTCCCTCGCGGAAGAGGTCGTCGCCTGGGTCGATCATGATGAACCTGAGGGTCGTGGATGCCTCGACGTAGTAAACCGCGACGAACTCATCGAGACCGTCGCCGTCGACATCGGCGGCGATTCCGTTCTTGTAGGGCGCCGTGGTCCAGGCCGTATCCATCTTGCTCGGGAAGGAAAGCGGCGCGAACGACTCGGAGCTATCGTCGAAGATGTGCTCAGGCACCGAGTCGATCACCTGCCCAGCCACGTAGAGCTCGCTCGCAGGTTTGAACGCGTTGAACTTCTTGCAGAGCGGGTGATAGCCCGGCGGCAAGGGGTTGCCGAATGGATCGT
>CP070650.1:2299326-2302317 GCA_020354595.1 Myxococcales bacterium | reverse complement strand
TCCCGCGATGCCGCACACGTGAAAAGCGCCCTTTCTCCGAGAGGAGGGAGAGCCGGATAGTTGGCCATCGTTTCGGGGGCGTCAAGCTGTCTCAGGGTTGCCTGGCGCGGCGCGATGACCCATCGTCCGGCGCGAAAGCGCCTCTTGCTTCATGTCCCGAGCTGCCTCGACCGATTCGGAGCGTCCCGACCTCGCCATCTTCATTCCGTCGTACGCCGGCGGAGGCGGCGAGCGTGTCTCGCTGTTTGTGGCGCGTGCCTTGGCCGACGCTGGGTTGCGCGTGGATTTGGTGGTCGCACGCGGCCACGGCGAGCTTCGTGACGAACCGCTGCCCGGCGTCAACCAGGTGGACTTGAACGCACTCAACGAGATCCTCGCCGCGCCTGCGTGGATTCGCTACCTCAAGCGCGCCCGACCACGCTGTGCGATGTCGATGATTCACACCGCCAACTTCAATTCGGGTATCGGCGCGCGCTTCGTTCCTGACGTCCCCGTCATCGTGAACTTGCGGATCGCGCTCGACTGCGACCCCGCCGCCCAATGGTGGTTCCGGAGCTGGTTTGGCTTCGGGCCCGAACGCGCGTTGTACAAACGGGCGGCACGCGTCGTCGGTGTGTCTCGCGGCGTGGCAGAGGAGGCGGCGAGGCTGCTCGAGCTCCCGCCGGACAAGGTGCTTGCGATTCCGAACCCACGGCAATCGCGCGAGACGTCGCCCAACGTCGCCCCCGAGCACGAGCGATTTTTCGACAAGCCCGTCGTACTCGGAGTGGGACGCTTGGCGCCGCAGAAGGACTTCGCGATGCTCGTCCACGCGTTTGCTGAAGTCGCTGCCTCACGGGACGTTCATCTGGTCGTCCTCGGGGAGGGTCCAGAGCGCGCTGCTCTGTTGCGCCAAGCCAAGGAGCTCGGCGTCGGGGATCGGGTTTTCCTTCCGGGCTTCGTCCCGAATCCTCAGGCGTATCTCCATCGGGCGCGCGTTTTTGCGCTCTCGTCCCGCAACGAGGGTTTTCCGGGGGCCCTGATCGAGGCGATGGACGCCGGCGCTGCGATCGTTTCCACAGACTGCCCGTTCGGCCCGAGCGAGATCCTGGATGGCGAGCGCTTTGGGCGACTGGTTCCGGTCGGTGACGCCGCGGGGTTCGCCACTGCGCTCGGAGCGGAGCTCGACTCGCCCGATCCGAGCCCTGAAGCGCGAAATGCCGAGCGGGCAGATTGGATGCGCCAGTTCGACCCCGACGTGATCACCGGACGCTACCTCGAGGTGGTGCGCGAGGTGGTCGCGGAGGGCTGAGTCGGCGCTCGCGTCGATCGCTGGCTCGAACCGAAGGCGGGCGCTATCTTTCGGCGGTGTCCGAGCAGACGTCGCAGCGCTGGTACCTGCGACCCCTCGTCGCGCTGCTACTCCTGACCGTCGAATATCTGACGATCAGCCTTGGTTTGGATGCGGCGGTCCTGTTGGGACAGGCGGGCGCGTGGGAGGGGCTCGGCTGGACCGGGTTGCTCGGCTCGGCGCTGGTCGCCTTTGGCACCGCGCTCTGGATTCTCGGCGGTGACCAGCTGCGTTCCGCGTTCGCGCGCTCGGCCGAAGCCCCGACGGGGCTTTCGTCGCTGGCTCGCCGCCTTGCCTTCCACGTCTTCTGCTTTGCCGCGTTCTTCGCCGTTAGCGTTCTCGTCTTCAGCGAGGAGGGCCCGCCCGAACGCTTTGCGGGGATGTGGATCTCCCTCTGGGTGATCGGCGGCGCGGCGACAGTCGCGACGTTGATCCCAGTGGCGTTCGGCGGGCTAAAGGTCAGAGCGCTCCTACATGAGCTCAGGACGCCGCTCGCGCTTTCCGCAGTGCTGGGATTGGTTGCCTGGGGCGCGGGCGTGGCCGCCGTCGGGCTCTGGGAGCCGCTCGGGAGCATCACCCTAGACGCCGTCGTCGTCACTCTCGAAGTGCTCATCTCGCCGATCTACTTTGAACCTTCCAAAGCCATTGTGGGGACCGAGGAGTTCTCGGTGCTGATCGCCCCGATCTGCTCCGGGTACGAGGGCATCGGCCTCATTATCGTGTTCCTCGCCGCGTATCTCGTGGTGTTTCGCGAGCGCTTCCGCTTCCCGCGCGTGTTGGTGATCCTCCCCGTCGCGATCGCGGCGGTTTGGTTGCTCAACGTCGCCCGGATCGTAGCGCTGATTCTGATCGGCCACGCCGGCTACGAGGACATCGCGGTCGGAGGATTCCATTCGAAGGCAGGCTGGTTGCTCTTCTGCGCGGTCGCTCTAGGTGCGGTCTGGGTCACCCAGAACCTCCGTTGGTTCGCGCGCGATCCGAGCACGCCTGCTCGCCGAATCGTCAACCCGAGCGGCCCGTTTCTGCTTCCCATGCTCGCGGTCGTCTCCACGGCCCTCGTGACTGGCCTGTTCGTGGACGATTTCGACTACTTGTATCCTGTGCGCGCCGCCGCGGGTCTGTTGGTGCTCGCCTGGTACCGAAAGAGCTATGCCTCCCAGCTCGAGCACGACCTTGGCGGACGAAGTCTTTGGTCGGTCCATGCCGCCGGTATCGGGGCGGCCGTCTATGTGCTGTGGATTGGGCTTTCCTCACTCGACGGCCCACTCGCCGAGGCTCCTCCTCCGGCTCTGTCCGAGCTCGCAACCCCGCTCGCGTTGGTGTGGATCATCGGCCGGGTCGCGGGGTCGGTCGTCATCGCACCGCTCGTGGAAGAGCTCGCGTTCCGCGGGTTTCTGCTTCGTCGCATCATCGGCTCCGACTTCACGAAGGTGCCTTACAACCAATGGCACTGGCCGGCCGTGCTGATCTCATCCGTCGCGTTCGCAGCCCTTCATCAACAATGGATCGGAGGCTTCGCGGCTGGTGTGCTGTACGCCTATGCTCAGAAGCGCAGAGGGCTTCTGAGCGACGCGGTCCTAGCCCACGCAGTCACCAATGCCCTGATTGCCGTTCAGGTGTTGGGCGCGGGCCATTGGTCTCTGTGGTGACTCTGGACCATT
>CP070650.1:2294629-2299226 GCA_020354595.1 Myxococcales bacterium | reverse complement strand
CCGTGCTTTCCTGTGCGGGAGTCGCCGCAGGAGCATGTCCGATGGGCGCCATGGTCGCTATGTGCGCCGAGGGCGGTGGCTCGCTCTTTTCGTCGAGCGCGACTTGCTTGGCGGTTGGAGCCTCGGCGGATGGATAGCCAAAGTAGCCTGTGTCCGCGCTTTCGCGGGTCGTGTTGAGGATCTGGTCCAGGTCGACGGACGAACGCTGTTTGGCGTCTTCCTTGAAGCCCACGCCAGCGCGAAGGGCGGTATTCAGATCCTCGGCGATCTTTCGGTAGTGACGGCGAAGCTCGCCCGCTGGCAGGCTGGTTTGCTCACCCTTCGCGAGGCCTTCCGCACCCTTGCGAAGGAGAACGACGCCCTTGTCGTGCTCCAGATAGAGGAGTCCCAGCCCAAGCAGGAGCAAGAGTAGAGGAATCCCGATGACGACCAGCCAGGGCAGCGACGCGACGTCTTCCTTGAACGTGTTCGCGAACAGCCCGCCGAGACCGACGGTGCTGCCCTTGCGCCCAATCACGTAGCCTACCTGGGCGTGTGCGGCGCCACCGCGGACGGGTGACGAAATCGCACGAGCCCGCTCGCTTATCTCGATCGACTCGCCGCCCCCGTCGCCAATGCTCGCAATCGCCGTCGGCAGAATGCTCTTGAGCTCCGTGCTGGTGAGCGCCGTCGCGCCGCCGGAGTGCGCCGCGATCAGACGGTCGCGATAGAAGAACACGACCGACGCGTTGGGCAGCTTGGCTCCGAGGCGTCGCGCCAAGTCGTCTTCGATCCTCATACCGTGGACGATTGCGCCGACGTAGCGGCCGCCGTCGAACACGGGGCGTGCAGCCATGCGGAAGACCTCGCCATTGTAGACCCACACGTCGTCGCGCATGAAGCCCCGAAGCGCGTCACGCACCAATGGCATCTTGCCGAGCTGCTCGGTGCCCGCGACGCTCCTCTCGAGCGTGGCGACTACCTCGCCCTCGGTGTCCACCGCAAAGACCATGTCGCCGCGGCCTTCCTCGAGCTTCGTGTTGAGCGCGTTGAGCTTGATACTCAGGCGTCGTCGAGCACCGGAGCTCGGCGTTCCCGCGCGCCCACTCGAGCTTCGCAAGGTCTGCCGAACCTCGGGCTCGACCGCGATGGAAGCCAGGGCGTCGAGGCGCAGACGCGCATCCAAGCGCATCCAGAGCTCCGCTTCCACTCTGTCGCGGCGAAGCTGTTCTTCCAGCTGGAATTCCGCTTCCCGACTCGCAGCCGACTTGTTTAGAAACGCGCCTGCGAGCGCGCCACCGACGGCTAGAGCGAGTACCAAGTACCAAACGCGAGACAACATCGGTTACTTCCTCCGACTCTTGCTCATCCCGAGCGGATCGACTCTCAGTGTCTTGCCTGCTGGCACCGTGACGCGGCGAACAGCGACTTGCTCCGCCCCGCGGAGAATTCTGAGCGAGTAAGGGCCAGGCGGAACGTTGTCGAAGCGGAACTTGCCGCTCGCGGTCACGCTTGCGCAGGCAACGAGCTCACGCATCGAATGAAGATGGCCATCGACGTGACCGTAGATGCGGTCGCTGAGCTCCCATGGCCCACCAGCGGGCACAGAGATCACGCGCGCCTTCCCAGGCCCCGCTTCGAGCGGTGTGAAGCCCGGGAGACCTTCGACCGCGAGCTCGTGCGTGAATCCGTCGCGGTTCTCGACTCGAACTTGCGTACCCGTGCGCGCCGCAAGCGTCGAAGGATCCAATGCTCCTCCTCGGAATCGGAATTTGCAACCGATCGGCGGTCCAGTGAACTTACCCGTCAGGACGGCAAGCACGTCATCGTGGTTGCCTTTGTCGCGCTGCTCGGGAAGCGCGCCGTTCCAGACTCGCCAATAGTGGTCTCGTTGCTCGGACTCCGAACGCGCGTCTGTGCTCGGGCTCGACTTGACCGATCCTTCGATCGACTCGGCCGACACCCCCCCGATTGCGACGAGCACTGCGGCCGCGCATCCGGCCCCCACCATGATCCAGTTCCTCAGTGTTCCCATTGGTATTTCTGTATTATTACAGCTCCACTGAGAGAAAGGTAACAAAATTCCCCATTTTTGCGTCCTGGGACGGGTCGGCATGGCCTTGGTCGACGGACCCGCGGCAGCGGGCGGGCGCTAGACCGCCGAGTAGTCGATCAGCTTGATTGGCTCCGGATGCAGATGGGCCCGCATCGATCGGGTCATCCCCGCGGGATCACCACCGATTTCGATGGCCGTCGGCTCGTCGAATTCCAATTCGACGTCGTCGGCGTGGAAATCGAGTAGGTCGCGATGTCTATAGGTCCCGTTCCAAACGCTGAGCATGTGTGCAGCGATGTGTAGTGGATGCGTTGCGACGACACGAAGACAGAAACGGTCGGAAGGCCGCTCGTCGGCGAACGGGAACACCTTCACGCCAAATCCCCAATAGGGGATCGTCGACACCAAAGCTGCGATGCACTCGCCCTCGTAGATCACGTTGCCGTTCGAAATTGGCTCGCCCGTGGGCCGTCCTTCGTCGTCGAGCCGCGCGACGTCCTCGCCTCGATTGATGATACGAACGCCCATCCGACGCCGCAGCGCGAGCTCGGGAATCGTTCGCGTTGGGATCGACACCGCGTAGGACGCGGCGCCCGTCGCTCGTTTGCCTACGAACGGAAGCCGGCCGAGCGCGGAGCGCACTTCGTGGAAATGCTTCAGGCCGAGGGCGTCGAACCCCGCGCCCGCAAAAGGGGTGAGAAGGCCCTGTACCTCGATCAGCCGAAAGTCACGGGACGCACTGTGTCGGCTCACCTTCGCCAAGTCCGCGAACACGCCCTCGCGTGTCGTCCCCGCACCAAGGGCCCATGCGAGCGAGTTGCCGGTGCCGAGCTTCAGGAGCCCGAATCGCGGTGGGTCCTGGCCTCGGCACTTCGCTTCCTTGGTGATCGCGGTGACCATTTGGACGAACGTGCCGTCGCCTCCCCCGGTGAGCACGACTTGGTAGCCATTCTCGACGATGCTGAGCGCAATGCCCTGTGCTTCGTCCAAGCTACGCGACAGGAACAGGTCCCCGCTTCCAACGACATGGTCGAAGCTCTCCACGAGTTGGTCGGTGACTTGCCTCGCGTTGCCGTTGAGTACGACCGCGACGCGGCCCGCCTTGTGAGCCACCGCCTATAGCCGGACGAGCGCCGCTCCCCAGGTAAAACCGGAGCCGAACGCTGGCATGAGGATCAGGTCGCCCTTCTTCGCGCGGCCTTCCTGGATCGCTTCGCTGAGGGCGAGGGGAATCGAAGCGGCGGTCGTGTTTCCGTACTTCTGGATGTTGTGAACGACCTTCTCAGGCGGAATCTCGAGCTTCTGCCCGACGAACTCGTTGATGCGTTTGTTCGCCTGATGCGGAACGACGAGGTCGAGCTCATCAGTCGAGACACCGGCGCGCTGAAGGACGGACTCACTCACCTCGGGCATCTTGGTCGTTGCCCAACGGAACACCTGGCGACCGTTCATCGCCGGCCAAACCCTGCGCTCGTCGATCATCTCGTGTGTGATACGCGGCATGTACTTGCTTGCGGGCGCCTCGAGCCAAAGCTGCTCGGCCCCGCTGCCGTCGGCGTGAATCTCGACGTCGATGACTCCCTCGTTCTCGTCCTCCGTGGGGCCGAGAAGCGCACACGCTGCGCCATCGCCAAACAGCACGGTGACGTCGCGGCCTTCGTCGGTGAAGTCGATTCCGGTGGAGTGCACCTCTGCGCCTACCAGAGCCACGCGTCGGTACATTCTGCACTTGATCCAGGCGTCCGCGACCTGCAATCCGTAAAGAAAGCCGCTGCACTGGTTTCGGACGTCGAGTGCCGGGACGCCCGGGAGGCCGAGCTTGTCCCCCAGCAGAACGCCACTGCCGGGGAAGGTGTAGTCGGGCGACAGCGTGGCGAAGATGATCGCGTCGATTTCGGAGACGTCGATTCCCGCGTTCTTACAGGCCATCTGCACGGCGGGGACCGCCAGGTCGCTTGCGCCGATCCCGTCCTCTTCGATGTAGTGCCGCTCTTTGATACCCGTTCGCTGCTGAATCCACTCGTCGCTCGTGTCGAACATCTTGGCGAGGTCGTCGTTGGTGACGACCTTCGGCGGCACATAGTGCCCCATCCCCAAAAACGCGGTCCTAGTCATGAATCGAGCCCCTTCCGGTTGGGGCGAGCCTAGCGAACCCACCCCGTAAAGTCGACGCGAAGCGTCGACCACGGGGCTGCGGCGCAAGCTGCATGGAATGCATGTTTGCCGGGGCCTGCTATAAGACCGGACCCCACGGCCGAGTGGCGGAATTGGCAGACGCGCCGGATTCAAAATCCGGTGTCCGCAAGGACGTGTCGGTTCGAGTCCGACCTCGGCTACCCGGGATACCCGCGAACGGCGATACACACGCCGGATAAGCGATCGCGACGGGCGTGCTCGGTCGCGGGGACCCGCTCGGCCGGCTATGCACGGCCCGATACGTCTAGCCTGCGCACCCCACTCCCTGTGCTGCCCATCCCGATCGCTTCCCCTGTGTAGATGGTACCTCTCACTCAATGGACCAAGTAGCGCCGGCCTCGAGGCCGGCGCTAAGACGCCGCGCAT
>CP070650.1:2290070-2294529 GCA_020354595.1 Myxococcales bacterium | reverse complement strand
GAGGCAAGGTCGTTCTGGCCGTCGATTAGGAGGAACGGATGCGAACGTTGAGCATGCTCGTTGGGGCCACTTTGATCGCGATGCTATCGACCGCGAGCTCGTTTGCCGACAGTGGGTTCCAGAGTGTCGACTTCCCGACGGTGGGTGGCATTCAGGTTCGCGCAGACGTCTACGAGGCACCCAACCCGGCCGCCACGTTGATCTTGCTTTTTCATCAGGCCGGATGGAGCCGGGGGGAATACCGGGAAATCGCACCGAAGCTCGTCGAGGCTGGATATCGCGTCATGGCAGTCGATCAGCGATCCGGGCGGTCAGTGAACGGGGTGACCAACGAGACTCACCGACGCGCGGTGAAGAAGAAGCTGTCGACCAACTATCTCAATGCTCACGAAGACCTCAAGGCCGCGTTGACGTACGCAAGGAAGACGCTCGACGCCAAACGGGTCATCGTGTGGGGCAGCTCGTACTCGGCGTCGCTGGTCATTCGGCTCGCCGCGGAGAAACCCGCGGACGTCGCTGCCGTGATGGCGTTCTCCCCCGGCGAGTACTTCGAGAAAGACAAAGGCTCGCAGTACGTTAGCGGTTTAGCGAAAAACGTAGCGCAGCCCCTGTTCGTGACATCGTCGAAAAAGGAGCGCGAGCTGGTCAAGCCGATCTTCGACGCCTCACCGGCCGAAAAGAAGATCCTCTTCACACCTGCATCGAAGGGGCAGCACGGTTCGCGGGCGCTCTGGTCCAAGTGGCCGGACCACGACGTCTACTGGACCGCGGTGAACGGCTTCCTCAAGGAGTACGCCCCCGCCGCCCCGGCGGCCGAATGAGCGAGAAGACAGGCCATCGAATCCTCGATCTGGATCGAGCGCGCGCCGCAGGGCAAGCGCTGGGCCTGGAGATCGACATTTCGTCGCAAGTGCGCCCGTATGACACCTGCCGCTGGCGCCCTGACGATCAGCACCACCCGACGCTTCACCTGGACGACGTGTCCGCAATACCCTTTCTCGTCGACGTCGCGGGGGTGGAAGAGTACCAGCATCGGGGCCGGCTTCGCGCGGACGACCAGGATGTCTACGTCACGGTAACGCAGGCGGCCGGTGGCTACGAAGCGTATTGTCAAGAACGCTTGCGCATGGGCGCTCCGCATCACCTCGTTGCCGAGCCCGTCGGCCCGCCAATCGCCGTTGCGCGCGCGTGTACGGCCGGACGAACGCACGACCGCCTCGTCGAGATCGCTCGCGAGGCGCACGGCATGATGATCCATCCCTATATGGGCATCGAAGACGTGTGGGAGCTGGCCGCCATGCTCAGCGTCGACAGTCGTTCCCCGGTGCACGTGCTTGCGCCGCCACCTCCGGTCAACTGGATCGCGAACGACAAGGCGCTGTTCGATGAGCTCGTCGCTCGTGTGCTCGGAAGAGACGCGCTGGTGGAGACGCGGATCTCCCGCGACGCCGGAGGCATAGAGTCCGACCTGCGCGCGCTGGCTAAGCGCCACGATCGCGTGGGTCTGAAACGCACGCGGTGCGCGTCCGCGATGGGCAACGCGGTGTTCACCTCGGAAGACGTCCAGTCTGAGCGCGACGCGGAAAGCGCCGTGCAGGAGTTTCTTCGTCGCACGGAGTGGCCCGAGGGCGAAGAAGTCCTAGCGGTTGCCTGGCTGCAAACCGACCTTTCGCCTTCCACCCAACTTTGGATCCCGCCGCTCGGGCGTGGGGAACCACAGCTCGACGGCATCTACGAGCAGATCCTGAAGGGCCCAGAGAAGGTCTTCATCGGAAGCCGCCCCTCCACCCTGCCGGACGCGGTCAATCAAGAGCTCGGTACGTGCGCTCTGATGGTCGGCGCCGCGTTGCAGCAGCTCGGCTACGTGGGCCGGTGCTCGTTCGATCATCTCGTCACTGGCAACGTCCATGGGGAGTTCGAGGTCGTCTTCACCGAGTGCAACGGCCGGTGGGGCGGCACCAGCACCCCGATGAGCCTGCTCGACCGCCTGCTGCACGGCCCGAGGCCACGGTACCGTGCGCAGGACGTGGTCTACCGAGAGCTCATTGGCGCGAAGCTTCCCGATCTACTGGAGCTCGCCGGGGACTCGATGTTCCGGACCGACACCGGGGAGGGCCGCTTCATCTTCTATAACGTCGGCCCGCTCGACGGCCATGGGAAGTTCGACGTGATCTCGATCGGCGCCGACCAGGAGGATGCGGAGCGGGGCGTCCTCGAGATTCTCCCGAAGCGCCTGGGCCTCTAGCAAACGCGTTCTTGCCGGGCCGAGCCCTCTGTGCCTATGGTCCTCGCATGAGCGCCAGCGGTCCCTCTGAACGTCACATTCAGCTCATTCGCCTGGTCTGCTTCTTCTTCGCAGCGAGCTCTTTCGTGCTGGGCGCGTGGATGATGTTCGACCCCGCCGGCGCTTGGGGCGCCCTGGGCATCGAGGTGGCGTCCGATCCACTCGCGCCCGCAATCTACGGCGGTGCAATCATGGGTGAAGGCGCGATGTTTGCCCTCGGTGCAATCTGGCCCGTGCGGTACCTCGTCTTCCTGCAGTATTTGGTTCTCTACAAGGCTTTCGCCTGTATTGCGGGGATGGCCGTGTTGCTCCGAATGGACCCAACGCCCGTTGGCGGATGGCTGGTGATCGCCGGTTGGGCGTTCGCCGGATTGACCGCAGCCCTGATCTTCCCGTGGAAGCAGTGGAACAACGTCGAGGAGTGGTATGGGGCGCAATGACGGGACGCTAGAGACCAACATCGGCCCGCTTCGGCGGATGTTGCCGTCACTGATGCCAACGCGAAACGGAGCGCTTGTCTACTACGAGCAGCAGCTCGACCTCACAAAGACCCTTCCTTGGCTCGAAGAAAGACAGCCGAGCATCACGTTCTACGAGCTTGCGATCGCGGGATTGGTGCGAGTCTGGTCGGAGCGCCCTCAGCTCAATCGGTTCATCGCGGGCGGCAAGCTCTATCAACGCGACGAGATCGCGTTTTCGATCTCGGTGAAGAAGTCGCTCGACGAAAACGCCCCGTTGACCTCGATCAAAGCGGTGTTCGATCCGAACGACACGATTGCCGACACCTGCAAGCGAGTCGAAGACCTGATCCAAACCGGGAAGGACAAGAAGCGCGAGACCGAGTCCGAAAAGGAAATGCGCTTCGTGACCAAGCTTCCGATCTTTCTGATCCGTTGGCTCGTGGCGCTCCAGCGGATTGTCGATTGGTACGGATTGCTGCCGCGGTTCATGACGCGGAACGATCCCCTCTACTCGAGCGCCTACGTCGTTAACCTCGGCAGCGTGGGCCTCGAAGCCGCGTATCATCACCTTTACGAATACGGGAATATTCCCTTCTTCATCGTGATCGGGAAGCTCAAGAAGGCGCCGGTCGTCGACGACGCCGGAGAGCTCGTCGTCCGCGAGGTCGTAAACATCCGATACACGTTCGACGAGCGAATCACCGACGGTTTCTACACCTCTACCGCGCTCGAGCGCTTCCGCGAATACATGGAAGATCCTGAGCTGCTGGAGGCATCGAAACCTTGACTGCTTGGTGCTAAGGTCACCGTCCGATGTGGGAATGGCTGCGTGACATCTACACCGAGCCCCTCTTCTGGCTCTTTCCCGTCGCTGGCACCGTCCTGAGCGTCGTTGCGTTCCTCGCGTTCGCGGTGCCGCTCACCCTGCTCGCGTGGAAACAACCCGCCTGGGCGGAGCCGTATCGAATTCAGGCGCGCAAGACCGGCCGTCGCTCGATCGTTCGTCCGGCCTTCTGGCACGTCTTCCGCAACAACGCGATCATGGCGGTCGTCACGCTCGCGTCGTGGCCGCTGCTTCGGCTCACCAACGTACACGCCGGCCCACTGCCTGCATGGTGGGTCATCGTCTTGCAGCTGTTGTTCTTCATCCTGCTCGACGACTTCTTGTTCTACTGGATGCACCGGAGCCTTCATGAGAGCAAGTGGCTCTTCAAGAAGATCCACGCGACCCATCACCGCATCATGACCCCCTGGGCCGTCACCGGGAACTACATGCATCCGGCCGAGTTCATTCTGACCGGCCTGGTGATGCTCGTGGGCCCAATCGTGGTCGGCGCGCACGTGGTGACGCTGTACCTCTGGATCATCCTCCGCCAATGGGAGGCGGCTGAAGGCCACGCCGGCTACGACTTCCCGTGGAGCCCCACGCACCTCATGCCCTTCAGCGATGGCGCCACCCACCACGACTACCACCACGCGAAGGTCAAAGGAAACTACGCGGGCTTCTTCCCGTGGACCGACGCGGCGTTTGGGACCCTGTGCGACGGGTATGCAGAGCACTTGGCCAGGCGGAAGAAGCAGAAGGCCGCGGTCTAGTTATACCGCTCGCGCTGCCGCGCTTGTCACGCAGCGTCAGCGTCAGCGTCAGCGTCAGCGTCAGCGTCAGCGTCAGCTTCAGCGTCAGCGTCAGCGTCAGCGTCAGCGTCAGCGTCAG
>CP070650.1:2286593-2289970 GCA_020354595.1 Myxococcales bacterium | reverse complement strand
TAGGTCAGCAGTGCGGTGACGCGGTCACCCACGGCAAGTCCCTCGACACCGTCGCCGACCTCTCTCACCGTCCCTGCGACCTCGCCACCGGGCGCGAAGGGAAGCTCCGGCTTCACTTGGTACTTCCCTTGCGTGATCAGGATGTCGAAGAAGTTGCAGCCGATCGACCTAACGTCGATGGCGACTTGCCCAGGCCCCGCCGGAACACCGGCCAGCTCTTCCCTCTGTAGAGCCGCCGGACCGCCGAGCTCGTGGACGATCATCCGGTACATGAGGGCGGAGTTTGCCTGCAAAAACAAGTCCCGACTAGCGGGTCGCCCCAAAATCGAAGGGTTGCTGGTATAACCGCCCAATGGTCGGGCAGAAGCCGAAGCGCCCACTGCCTGCAGGCGTGCTGCCTGCAGAGTCGCCGTGGACCGAAGAGGACCCCGGCTCACGCGTGCGCGCCAAGGCTCCCCGTAAAGACGATGCTTCAGTGCGCTTCACTCCTGAACCGGGATCGCAGAATCAACTGGGCGCGGCCCATGCGCCGGAGTCGCACGCTCCGCCGGCACCTCATCAGACCCCGGCAGAACGCGCCAAGGAGTTGGTCGACGAGCTCATAGGTCTCGGACCGGACGAGATCGCGCCGGTCGTTCGGCGACTGCTACCACTCGGCAACTTTGCGCTCGAGGAGATCGCGAGGAGCTTCCCAGGCCCGCTTTGGCGACCCTCTCTCGCCACCGATTCAAGGCTACCGCGCCCCGAGGAGATCTCGGCGAGCGCCGCCGCGCTGGCGACGTTCGAGGGAGAGGCGATCCCGTACCTGGCTCGATTGATGCGCGGCCCGAACCCCCAAGCCCGCTACTACGCCACCCTCATCTGTGGGGGCTACGCGAACACGGAGCTGGTCGAGCCACTCACTCAGGTCGCGCTCGACGAGGATCGGGAATGCCGTCGTGTCGCGCTTCACTTGCTGAGCGCATACCAGCACGAGCCGCGCTATAGGAACGCGCTCGGCGAGCTACGGAAGTGCGCCTCGGACATCGCCCAACCGCTTCCGACCCGGCGTCGCGCGATTTCCGCGCTCACGCAGCTTCGCGACGAGGCATCGGCCGCACTCTTCGTCGATCTTCTGGCGGACTCGGACCGTGGCATTGGCACTGCGTCCCGAGTCGGCCTGCGCGTGCTGACCGCACACGACTTCGGCTTTTCTCGAGACCCTTGGCTTCGCTGGCTCTCCGAGCGGGGTCACGAGATTCGCATTCAGTGGCTCATCGAAGGGCTCGGCGACAGCCGCGCAAACATTCGGCTCCTCGCATCGCGCGAGCTCTGGCATCTCACCCGTTTTCTTCAGCCGCTTTCAGAGATTGCCGACCGGAACGAGTTCTTGGCCGCACAGCAGCACTACCAGCGATGGTGGGCCAAGAACCACCCCCAGTAGTCAAAGCGCGCCGGCGCTTCGCAAGGACTCGCGCAGGGGCGCTACCCCCTCGAAGAGAATCGCGTGGATCCCCGCTCGGCGGGCCGCCTCGCAGTTGCTGTTTCGATCGTCGATGAAGACGCACCGCTCCGCGGGCGCGCCCAGTTGGTTCAACACGTGCACGTACACGGCCGGGTCGGGCTTTCGCATCCCGGTGAGACACGACACGAAACTCCAGTCGATGAACCGCGAGACGCCCAGCCGCTCCTCGATCATTCGATACCACACCGGATAGTTGGAAAACGCGTGCATCGAGCTCCCCGTGTCGCGAAGCTCCCGAAGCAGCTCTTCCATGCCCGGCAGCCATCGATACGCAGCACGTACGGTTCGCACGAAACCCCGGTGATCGAAGTCTCGGCCATCCGCGAAGAAGTCATTCAAGAATTCCGGCTCGGTTCGCTGGCCGAGCTCGAAATCCACCCATGCTCCGGGCTTGAGCGTCTTCAGCAAGTCGGGGAACGAGACCCCGAAGAACTCGGGCATTTCTTCGAAGAAAGGGTCGTGCACGAGCGTTCCCATGACGTCCCAGAGGAGGATGGGCGTCATGCGATCACCCCAACGCCGAGCCCCCGACGCCCTCGGGCGCTCGCTCGTCCAAGCCGTGACGGCGCAGCTTGTCGAGGAAGGTCGTTCGTTTGAGCCCGAGCCTTCTGGCCGCTTGGCTCTTGTTGCCGCCCGATCGTCGGAGGGCCCGCTCCAGGAGCCTACGCTCGACCTCGGTGTAGGTTCCGCTCAGCGACTCCTCTTCCTCACCAGCAGGCCATGCGAGCGGTGGAAGGTCCGACTGAGCGATGGTCTTGCCCGACGCTCTGCCCACGGCGAGCTCGAGGACCAGCTCGAGCTCCGCGACGTCCCCCGGCCAGTCGTGATCGACGAGCGCGGACATCGTTGCCTGATCGATTCCAACTGGGTCTCGCGCGAGCACCCGACAGGCCCGGTCGATGGCAAGCAACGCGAGCGAAGGCACGTCCTCTCTACGCTCGCGCAGGGGCGGAATCACCAAGTCGGCGCGAACGAAGCAGCGCTGCAGAGCGGGGTCGAGGGCATCCAACCTGCGGAGCTCATCGAGCTCGCTTCGCGACGTCGCGATGATCCGGGGTGGGACCGGGCGCGACTCGTCGTCGGTCGAATCGCGCGCGGCCAACGCTTCGGCAAGACGTGCTTGGGCGTTCTTCGGCAATGCGGGGAGATCGCGCATGAGCAAGGTTCCGCCCGTCGCCGAATGAAACCAACCTGTGTGTCCTTCGTCCCCGAACAAGAGATTCATCACCTCGTCCGGCGCAGTTGCCGAACAATCGGCGACGACGAACGGGGCATCCCACCGGGGACCGCGGTCGTGAATGAAACGGGAGACCGGCAGCACCGGAGAGCCCGCGCCCGCGATGAGCAAGACGGGCTCCTCGGTAGGCGCCAGCTCGATCGCCCGCGTCTGAACACGTCGCATCGAGGGGCTGTACGCGACGTGGAGGGTCTGATCTTCAGCCAACCCACGGCCGAGGACATCACACTGGTCGCGAAGCTGGTCGACCTCCCCGCGTAGCGCCGTGATCTGTGTCTCGGCGTCACGGCGGAGCTCGGAGAGCTGATGGATGTGGCTCTCCACCCGACGCTGGGCTAGCGCAGCGGAGAGCGCGCCGCCGAGCGCATCCCCGAGCCGACCCAGCTCTTCGATCTCGACCCGCGACAACGGCTCGGTTCGGTCGCCAAGCGCGAGCAGCATGACCCCTTCCAGGTGATCGAGGTGCACGCAAGGTAAGACGGCCCCGACGGAGCGGCCTTCCATGGCGTCGGTGAGCTCCCGGATCCCGGGCTCGCGGACGACCCTCGGGCGGAGCGTAGCGAGGTCGAGAACCGATCTCGGATTGCCCTCCAACAGAGCCCGGGCGATCGCCGGAGGCACCTCCGCGCTACGGAC
>CP070650.1:2283312-2286493 GCA_020354595.1 Myxococcales bacterium | reverse complement strand
TGACGAACTGGTTGTTGACGATCGGGAGCTCGACGATCGGGCCGGACACCCGAGGTGCAATCTGGACGACGTACGCGCTCACTTGGCCGTCGCGAGTCCAGGGGTTCACGACGTAGTCCCAGTATTTGATGAGCACGAGCACGATCGCGAGCAGCACGATGCTTCCAGTGGCGAGGTATTTCTTGGTCTTGTCCATCGTCATACCGGTATGAGGAAGGTTCCGATGACGATCGTGTAGATCACGGTCATCGCGACGAATACGAGCGGCGGATAGAAGAAGTAGCGCGACAGCCGCTTGCGATTGAGCCACCGGGCCGTCACGACCGCAAGCGCCGTACCGACGATGGCGGCGACGAGCAACGGCGGCATGTAGACGCCGCCAATCGCAAACTCACTTGGGATTCTCACGAAAACCTCTCCTCTCTCCACGCGGCCCAGTCGATCTGACGCGCCTCGTCACCCTAGGCCAAAAGCGTCCCTGAGACCCCGCGATAGCCTCCAAGCAACGCGTAGAATCGGCGAAGCTCGTCATCACCGAGAGAGAGCTCGCGATCGCCGGCGCCCAGCGATTCAATCCGTGCTTCCAACTCCGCGCGCCACTCCAACAGGTGGTCGCCAAGCGCTTCGGCAGCCGGAGAATCCGGGTTGGAAGACCAATCCGCAAGCGTGGATTCGAGCCGGATCCGCCAGGCACGGATCTCGTCGGCAAGCACCAGGGCAAACGACCGGGGCGACATCGGGGCTCTCGACTCGAGGAGCTCGTCGATGCGATTGGCGACGGCCCTCATTCGGACCACGAGGGCATCGTCGCGATCTGGTGCGGTGCTCGGAAATGCCCAGTAGTCGATGGCTTTCGACCAGGCTTGAATCTTGTCTGGCAGGCCGTTGAGCTCCCGGCGGTGCCAAGCGATGCGCCACCGCGAAAACCAGCCTCGCCGCCCGCTCCGCTCGCCCGAAGTGCTCGCGACGAGAAACCCTGCGCTTCGGAAGAACCTTCTGACGAGGTAGAGAACGGCCTTCTCGGGGCGCGGTGACTGGATCATGTACGACATTGCGTAGACCAACACGAACGCGCCTAGCGTGAAGAGGTAGTTGTTGGCCATGGCTGCGAAGCTGTAGGCCTGGTGATGCTGCACGGAGATGCCCATGAGCACGCCAACCATCCCGGCAAACTGTCCAATGCCTTGCGTGAAGTAGTTGACCGCAAACATGGCGGCAAAGAGAACCACGCCGAGCTCCGCAAAGGTCGAGAGCCGCGGGAGCACGAACGCGTAGATCGTGATGCCCAAGGCCAACGCGATGGCCGTGGGTCCGATGAAGACCTTCGCGCTGAGCTGTTGCCGTCCCGCCACCATCATGGCGACGATGGGCGGCAACATCACCCAGCTCGCATGCCCGGGCGGGTTCACGAACACCCAAAGGCAAAACCCGGCGACGACCGTCGCAGCCACGAGCGTTGCCCCGCGGAGATGATCGAGGTCATATCCAGGCAACGCTTTCGCGCGCGTCCGCTGGGTCTGGCACGCGTCAGGCCGCGAACGTTCTGCCGGGCGAGCGACGAGCGCTTCCATGCTCTCGATCGTCTCCACAGTGAGCACGTCGAGGCTGGCGAGCTGCCCCCGGGCCACGACGGCCGCGGCGCGGTCGAGCGGCGTGAGCTCGGCAAGCGCCTCTCTGTCCGATGAAAGGGAGACTTCGACGGGAGTACGTGGGGCGTCTTCGTTCGTGAGCAACGCGGTCATCGAGGCGAAACGAGCGTCGATCTCGTCGAGAAATGGGTTGACCGTAGGAAAAGCGGCGCGGAGCGCGCCCTTCGTCGGCACGGAGGTCTCCAAGCGATCGAGGCAGTCGAGGATCTGGGCACACAGGTCTCGAAGGCGTTCGAGCTCTGGCCGAATCTCGCGCACTTGGTAGCTCTCCGAGCCCTCGGCCTGGAGTGCTTGCCCTAAAGCGGCGAGCTGCTGCACCTCGCGGAGCTGAAGCTCGCGGAGCTCGGAATCATTGCCCGGATCCGATGGGTGGGCGCGCAGCGCATTGAACCGCTCACGCTGCGTCCCGAGGAGCTGCTCGAGCGCCTTGCGAATCGCGCCAGCATTGGACTGCGGCCAGAGGAACGTCGTCACGAGGGTGTAGATCAGGATCCCAACGACGGTAGCGACGGTGCGAGTCGACGCGCGATCGAAAACATCCGCGGGGCTCTCAAAGGCACCTGTCATGATGATCAGCGCGGTGAAACCGGCGACGTTCCACAGGTACGATTTGCTCGGCCGCGCGAGCATCATATAGGTCGTGAAGAACATCCACGCGCACGTGAGCGCAAGCGCGAGCCAACGGCTCTGTGGCGCAAGACCGACGATCACGAGCGCGGCGATACAACCGGGCACCGTCCCTGAAAGCCGAAGGACACCCTTTTGGAGTGACTGACCTGCGGTCGGGAGGGCAATCACCACGACAGTCAGACCCACCCAAACGGGGCTCATCCATCCCGTCTTCAGCGCGAGGCCATACGCGAGCGCAAACGCCAGCGCGGTTTTGGCTGCCTCTTTGGTCTTGGTGGACACTCTGCGCACAAACCTAACCGAATTCACAGTGTGCAAACTACCGTGTAGGAACCACCGACCCAAAACCGCTGGCCAATCTTGCACGACTTATGTAGTCCTTTGGCTGGTCTATGCTCGATCGGCTGGAGCAGGCACTTGGAGTTGCCCCTTGGGTGTTGGAGAGTGTGTTCGCGCCTCTCGTGGCGTTCGCGCTGGTCTTTCTCTGTCGCGAGCTACTCCTTAGCATCTACCGACGCCGGGTCGACGATCCCGATCGGCGGAAGCTATGGCGACGACGGACGTTCTGGGGCGCGGTGCCGGTTGCCATCGTGCTTGCGGTCGGCGCAGCGGAGTTCGCGCAGCGTTGGGGCATAGCTGCCGCGACGGACCAGTCGGCGGATGTCGACACGGCGATCGCGCTCACACGGGGAATCGCATACACCGCGCTGGCCATCACCCTGTGGGTCATCGTCGGGCGTGTTGCGCGCAACCTCTCCGCACGCCTAGACGAATGGAAGCCCGCCGAGGAGGGCGTGAAGTTGCAAGGCGCCGTGTTGCTGTCGCCCGTGCGCGTACGCGGA
This sequence comes from Myxococcales bacterium, assembly GCA_020354595.1. Classification (GTDB taxonomy): domain Bacteria; phylum Myxococcota_A; class Polyangia; order Polyangiales; family Houyiibacteriaceae; genus SG8-38. The sequence continues at coordinate 2,283,372 of CP070650.1, read as the reverse complement.
ATGCTGCAGGCAGCGCTTCGGGGCGTGGCCATCCTGATCCGGGTCCTGGTCATCTATCTT
>CP070650.1:2275870-2283212 GCA_020354595.1 Myxococcales bacterium | reverse complement strand
GGAAGGGACTCTTGAAGCCGGCGCACGTCCTCGACGCTGTTGTTGGAGGCGCCGTCGATCTCCTGAACGTCGACGTCGATGCCCGCAGTGATGTCCACGCAGGGCCCGCACTCGTTGCATGGAGTCGGGGTCGGCCCTTTTTCGCAGTTCAACGCTTTGGCGAGGAGCCGCGCGGTGGTCGTCTTGCCGACCCCGCGGACACCGGTGAAGAGAAACGCGTGGGCGACCCGGTCGGCCTCGATGGCGTTGCCGAGCGTACGCGCCACGTGCTCCTGGCCGACCAAGTCGTCGAAGCTCTGAGGGCGATATTTTCTCGCGAGAACGGTGTACGCCATCGGGCGAGCGAGCCTATCACGGCTCCGAGGTCGGCGCAGCCGTGCTCACTCGGTCTCTTCGAGCTCGGCCTCGTCCTCTTCGGGGAACGCCTCGTCTTCGTCCTCTTCCTCGTCCTCTTCTTCTTCGTCTTCCCAGCTGTCCTCGCCGGCCATGGCCTCTTGCATCATCTCTTCCATGGTCGGCATGCCACCGGCGTCCTCATCGCCTTCGGCGTCGCCGTCCTCGTCGATCATCTGATTCGGATCGCCACCCATGATCGCGTTTCCGAGTCCGATCGAAAGCTGCGGGTACCACGTGATGAGGGCGAGGCCAATCAGCATCAGGCCCACGAAGGGCGCGACGCTTCGGATGATGTGGCCGAGACCCTTCTCGTAGAGTGCGCTCGCGACGAAGAGGTTCAAACCCACCGGGGGGGTCAGATATCCGATTTCGAGGTTGACGATGAAGATGATGCCGAAGTGCATTGGGTCGATGCCCATCGAGGCAGCGATCGGCGCCAAAAGCGGCACGAACACGAACATCGCGCTGAGAATGTCCATCATCATGCCGACGGCAAGAAGCATGACGTTGAGAAGCAGCAAGAACTGCCAGTAGGCCAGGTCCTTGCTTTGAATCCACTCGACCATGAGTGCGGGAATATCCTCCTTCTCGAGGAACTCGCCGAGCGCGAGGGCCATGACCAAGATCACGAGGAACGAGCCCAGGAAGACCCCCACCTCCCCGAAGATCCGTGGCGTGTCTTTCAGCTTGAGCGCGCGGTGCAGCCACACCTCGACGACGACCGCATAGACGACGCTGATCGCCGATGCCTCGACGGCGTTGAAAATGCCCCCGTAGATGCCGCCGAGGATCAGGATCGGGAACATGAGCGCCCAGAAGCCGTCTCGCGTAGCGGCTGCGAGCTTCTTGAACCTGAAGGCCTCGGTGGGCACCTTGTCGCGGATGCCGTGGTAGAACGAATACCCGATCAGGATGGAGCCCATCACGAGGCCCGGTCCAAAGCCGGATGCGAACAATCGCTCGACCTCGATGACGGCGCCCTGATTGACGATCGGGTACACGATCATCGGAATCGAAGGTGGGATCAGAATGCCGAGCGAGCCCGCCGAGGTGAGCAGGCCGTGCGAGAAACGCTCTTGGTAGCCGGCCGCGATGAGTGCAGGACCCATCATGGAGCCGATTGCGACGACCGTAGCCGGGCTCGAGCCGCTGATTGCTGCAAAGAGCATGCACGCGATGACGCCGCTCATGGCCATGCCACCCGGGACCCACCCGATCAGCGCCTGCGCGAAGTCGATCAAACGCTGGCTGATCTGTCCGCGGCTCATGACCGCGCCACTCATGATGAAGAACGGGATGGCGAGCAGGGTGGGGCTGTCCGCGAGGCTACGAATGCCCTCGATGATGATCGTGAACTGGTTGATGTCGCGGAAGTGGCTCCACAGGAACAGGCTGCCGAGCGTGCCGATGCCGATCAGAACGAAGAGCGGAGCGCCAACCAGCGCCGCCGCGATGATGGCCGCAGCCAAGAGCCCGCCCTTGCCGAGAAACGGAAGGAAGAGGACGAGTGCGACGATGATGATGAAGGGGAGCCACCGCTCCCGCGGCCGATCGGTCATCCCTCAGCTCCCTTCTTGGAAGCTTGAGAGGCGGCGACCATGGCCTCCTCTTCGGGAGCGGCGCCGTACGATCCGCCCAGCATGGAGCTGATGGTTGCGGCGATGTAGCGGATCATCGTCATGGCGAACGCGGCCGGAACCGCGATCGTGGCGACCCAGTCGGGGATGTTGGTCTGCTCGAAGCGGCCTTCGAGCTGGAGCGCCTCCTTCGCGTACTCCCAACCGAGCAGCGCCATGAAGAGGCAGAACGCGGCGGTGGCTAGGTATCCGATCGCCTCGGTGTAACGTGACATCGATGGGGGTACGACTCGCTTCAGCGCGCCAACCTGGATGTGCTTGCCTTCATGGGCGCACACGCTTGCGCCGAGGAAACCGACCCACAACAGCATGATGAGCGACAGCTCTTTCGACCAGCTGTAGCCGTCGGGGAAGTAGTTGAGGGTCACGTAGATGTATAGCCCAGTGACGACGACGAACGCGACGAGCCGTGTGGCCAGTCCCGGCGCGCGATCGCGGAGTTGCCCGTACAGCCACCACGCGGCGCAGAGCCCGTAGAGGAGCATGTAGAACCAGCGCGATTCAACGCTCGGCTGAATCATGATCCAGCCAAGTAGGCCGAGACCCGCAGCCGCGACGACGGTTTCGATGATCGGCTTCATCGTCGATTTCTCGCCGCCTTCAGAGGCGTGGTCTTCGGCTGTCCAGAACGCAAAGTAGAGCAGGCCCACGCCGAGTAGCCCGGTAGCGATCGGTCCCACGGTCGTCAGCCTATCCATGGCCTCCGGGCTCTCGATGCCGAAGATGCGCGCGGTGAGCTCGGCCACCTTGCTGTCCGGTGCGGCCAAGCGCCGGTACATGACATCGAGAAACACCATCACCGCAGACACCGCCAGGAACGTCCACAGGATTCCCATCTCGACGCTGAAGATCAGGTCGTCTACCCGTCGCAGGAGGCCAAACCGACCCTGATAACGGTTCTCTTCGCCCGGTTCCGCCATAGCGCCGGACGGTAACCTTGGATCGCGCTGCATATCAAGGCTTCTTGGGGTAGGGTCGCAAAAGAGCACATGCGTACAGTCATCCACTTCGACATGGACGCGTTTTTTGCGTCGGTCGAACAGCTGGACAACCCGGATTTGCGGGGGAAGCCGGTGTTGGTGGGTGCGCGCTCACGACGCGGGGTGGTGGCCGCAGCCTCGTATGAGGCGCGGCCGTCCGGGGTTCGGTCCGCGATGTCGATGATCGAGGCGCTTCGCCGTTGTCCGGAGGCGGTGGTCGTCCCGCCGCGAAGGTCGAGGTATGTGGAGCTCAGTCGCACGGTTTTCGGCGTATTTCGGCGGTATACGCCCCTCGTAGAAGGTCTTTCAGTGGACGAAGCGTTTCTCGACGTGACCGGGAGCCGGTCTCTCTTTGGGGACGGGCCGGAGATCGCCGCCGCCATCAAAAAGGACATCCGCGACGCGACGGGGCTGACCGGGTCCGCGGGCGTTGCTCCGAGCAAGTTCGTCGCCAAGATCGCGAGTGATCTCGACAAGCCGGACGGATTGACCGTCGTTCGAGAAGGTGAGGTCGCAGACTTTCTGGCGCCGCTGCCGTTGGAGCGCATGTGGCGGGTCGGGCCGAAGGCGCGCGTGCGGCTTCGCGCCGCCGGGCTTCGAACCATCGGCGACCTCGCGCGATTGGACTCGCACACGATCGAGCAGCTTCTCGGAAGTTGGGGCCCCGTTGCTCGAGAGCTTGCTCGGGGGCACGACGATCGTCCGGTCGTCGTCGGCTCGCCTCCGAAGAGCCTTGGAACGGAGTCAACCTTCGAGCACGATCTCACGACGCGTGACGCTTTGCTCAAACCGATCCTGCGTCAGTCGATGGAGGTGGCCGATCGTCTCGTCGACAAGGGACTCTGGGCCCGGGTCATCACGCTGAAGATCAAATATGGCGACCACCGGATTCGTACACGACAGATGCGCTTGCCGCGATCGGTTTCGGACACCGATGCGATCTTCGAGGCTGCGAGCGATCTACTCGGGCGATTCGACGATCTGCAATCCGGCGTCCGACTGACTGGCGTATCGGCGTCGGCGTTCTCCGACGAGCCCGGCGAGGAGCTTTTCCCCGATGCCGAGCGCGAGCGTCGCGAGCGTTTGGCGGCGACGACACAGGCCCTGCGCGAGCGCTTCGGAACTACGGGATTAACTCGCGCCTCACTGCTCCCGGATTGACAGGGCGGTGTGGTGCATCTAGGGTCGCCGTGTTGCGCAGAGCGCGCAATGCTCCAGGAGCCCCAGCGGATGAGCGCGCGACACACTAAGTTCATCTTCGTCACAGGGGGTGTTGTCAGCTCAATCGGAAAAGGCCTAGCCGCCGCTTCGATGGGCGCGCTCCTCGAAGCACGAGGATTGCGGGTTACGAACATCAAGCTCGACCCGTACATCAACGTCGATCCCGGCACGATGTCGCCTTTCCAACACGGAGAGGTGTTCGTTACCGACGACGGAGCGGAAGCCGACCTCGATCTCGGTCACTACGAGCGTTTCACGAACGCAACGATGACCAAAGCGAACAACTTCACCACCGGTCGCATCTACGATTCGGTCATCTCCAAGGAGCGGCGCGGGGAGTATCTGGGCGCGACGATCCAGGTGATTCCTCACATCACCGACGAGATCAAAGCGCGGGTGCGGGAAGCCACTCGCAACGTCGACGTAGCGATCGTCGAAATCGGCGGCACCGTGGGCGATATCGAGTCACTACCCTTCCTCGAGGCGGTTCGACAGCTGCGAGTCGAGCTGGGGCCGCAAAACAGCGTGTCCGTTCACGTGACGCTCGTTCCGCACATCGCCGCTGCCGGCGAGCTGAAGACGAAGCCCACGCAGCACTCGGTGAAGGAGCTCCTCGGTCTTGGGATTCAGCCTGAGATCCTACTTTGCCGTGTCGACCGCGAGCTTCCACGAAAGCTCAAGGAAAAGATCGCTCACTTCTGCAACGTGCCCGTGGCGGCCGTCATCGCGGCGCCGGATGTGCGCGTGATTTACGAGCTTCCTCTGACTTTGAACGAGCAGGGGCTCGATCGGCTGCTCGCGGAGCGGCTCAACATCTGGTCGCGCGACCCCGATTTGAGCGTGTGGCGGCGGACGGTGGAGCGTTGTCTCGCACCCGACCGCGGTCACGTCTCCATCGCGCTGGTCGGCAAGTACGTCCACCTGCGAGATTCGTACAAGTCGTTGCATGAGTCGCTGGTTCATGCGGCCCTCGAGTGCGGTGTGAAGCTCCAGCTCGACTACGTCGACAGTGAAGAGCTCGAGTCGGGCGACTTGGCCGATCGGCTCGGCCAGCACGATGCGATCTTGGTTCCCGGCGGGTTCGGTGACCGCGGGTCCGAAGGAAAGATTCGCGCGATCGAGTACGCGCGCGAGAACGGCGTTCCGTTCTTTGGGATTTGTCTCGGCATGCAGATGGCGGTCGTCGAGTACGCGCGCAACGTTTGTGGGCTCGAAGGCGCGAACAGCGCAGAGTTTGCGCGCGACGCGAAGCATCTCGTGGTCGACATCATGCCTGACCAACGCACCATCGAGGACAAGGGTGCGACGATGCGCCTCGGCGCTTATCCCTGCACGCTCAAGAGCGACTCGCTCGCGGCCAAGGTCTACGGCACGTTGCAGATCAGCGAGCGTCACCGGCACCGCTACGAGGTCAACAACCAGTACCGCGAGGACCTCGAACGCGGAGGCTTGGTGCTGTCGGGCTTGTCGCCGGACGAGAGGCTCGTCGAGATGGTGGAGCTTCCGAGCCACCCCCATTTCATCGGGTGTCAGTTCCATCCCGAGTTCAAGAGCAAGCCGCACAAGCCGCATCCGCTCTTCACGAGCTTCGTTCGCGCAGCCGTCGAGTATCACGCCCGCCAGGGCCGCTCGCGCGGCACGACGGACGCGCTCATCAACTGAGCGTTTTCAGCGTCGTCGTCGCTGCTGACGACGAAATCGCTTCCCGCATCTCCGTTGATGATGCCGCACACGGGTGCGAGCACGCCGCTTTGCTGGGGGGCAGTCACGGTAGATTGCGGTGTCGTGGGTGGTGGGTTTAGGATCGGGGGGTGGCTCGTCCTGCACGCCGGAAATGGCTCACGATTCCGACTCGTATCGTGCTCGGTTACATCGTCGTGCTCGTCGCGTTCGGTGTGGTCGGAGGGCTGAGCTTCCTGCAACATCACCGAACGTCTCAAACGCTCGGGCTGCTCGAGGATGGATATCTGCCTCTGGCGCTGACGTTGAGCCAGGCCAAAGCGACGCAGAGCGTCTACGCAAACCTCGTCGAGCGCGCGCGCGACTCCGAGCGGAGCACACCCACGAAGAAGTGGCTGCGCGCGGCGTTGCGCATTCGGCCGACCACGCTCGGGCGTGCGTACGAGGGCGTGGAGCGTGCGGAGGCTTTGGCCGAAGAGCTCGGGCAACCTGCCCCGTTGCGCTCGGTTCGGAGGGAGCTCGACGCCATCAGTCGCGCCTACGAGCAGATCGACGTCCAGTACGAGCAGCTCTTCAGCGCGATGGACGAAGAGGGCGCCGAGGCATCCGACGAGCTGCTCTCGAAGCTCCGGACCACGGAGCAGAGGATCGAGCGCAACTACGACCGCGCGTCACAAAGCGTGCAGCAGCGCATTTCGCGAACCAGCGCCCTCGCTGCCGCGCAGTCCCAACGCGCAACTTTTCTCCTGGGGTTGCTCGGATTGCTGGCACTGGTCGTCGGCATCGGCGTCACGTTTCTGTCGCAACGGTTACTCCGGCCCATTCCGCTCTTGCACCAACGGGTGGCCGCCGTGGCACGGGGCGACCTGTCGAGCACCGTCGACATCAAGCGCGACGATGAGCTCGGTCAGCTCGTCGCCGAGTTCGAGCGAATGGTTCTCGCGCTCGCAGCGCGCGATCAAAGCCTCCGCGAAGCAGCGCTCGCGGAGCAACGCCTGCAACGGATGCAGGTGCAGATCGTCGAGGCGCTGCGAGCGGCGATCCTGGTCGTCGATCGTGACCGCATCATCAGGACGACGAACCCCGCCGCGGACGAGATTCTCGGCGTCAACTCGCGAGACGTCGGTTCGTCACTCGACAACACGTCGCTCCTCCGGCGTTTTCCAGCCCTTGGCGGGGTCATCGCGAAGGTCGCCGAGGGGGGAGCGGCTGTCACGCTGGAAGGGGAGCGAGTCTCCGGTTTCACCGAGCACCTGGTGGACGTGCTCGTGACCCCGTTTGGCGACGAGGCGGGGGAGAAGGGCCTTCGCGGTGTCCTGGTCGTGGCGGACGACGTATCGGACGCCGTCGCGACCAAGTCGAAGCTCATTCAGACCGAGCGCTTGGCTGCCATCGGCCGAATGGCCGCGCACGTTACACACGAGGTTC
>CP070650.1:2269663-2275770 GCA_020354595.1 Myxococcales bacterium | reverse complement strand
TCGTGACAATGCACGACGAAACGCCCACGCTTTGTCGCGGCACCCGCCCTGCGCGCAGGTTCAGCTTCAAATGGTTCCGTCGTCTTGGTTGGGTCGCGCTTTTTACGGTACTGCGAGAGCCCCTTGTCACGTGGCTTTCTCAACTCTTCGCCATTCCTTCGATGCGATCTATCATGATCTGGTGCCCGCGCGTGCCATTAGCTCAGGGACGTTGTCCTTCGGCCTCGTGTCGATCCCGTTCAAGATCTATACGGCCGCGAGCGCCGAAGGCGTCAAGTTTCACCAACTGCACGACAAGTGCGGCAACCGGATCAAGTATCAGGTCTATTGCCCCACCGACGACGAGGTCGTGCAGCGCTCTGACCTAATCAAAGGCTACGAGTACGCCAAGGGGCAATACGTCCGCTTCGATGCCGACGAGCTCAAAGCCCTCGAGGAAGAGAAGACCCACAATCTCGAGATCCTCGAGTTCGTGCCTCTCGACAGCGTCGACTTCGTTCACGTGGAGAAATCCTACTACCTGGGCCCCGATAAAGGCGGTCATAAGGCTTACCGGCTGCTGTCGGAGGCCATGCAGGAGACGGGGCGCGTGGCGCTCGGGCACCACGTGACGCGGGGCAAGAGCCATCTGGTTTTGATTCGCCCCTACAAGCAGGGCTTGATCATGCATCAGCTCTTCTACGAAAACGAGGTGCGCGACTTCGCTGACATCGATCTCGGCGACGAGGTTTCGTTCAAGCCGGCGGAGACCAAGATGGCCAGGCAGCTGATCGAGCAGCTGAGCGAGGACCGATTCGAAGCGGAAAGATTCCGCGACGAGTTTCGGGCGCGCGTGTTGGAGGCCGTCGAGGAAAAGGTAGCCGGGCACGAAATCACCACGACACCCGAGGCTCCCCAGGCGAAGGTCATCGACCTCTTCGAGGCGCTGAAGGCGAGCGTCGAGCAGTCGCAGAGCGGTAAAAAGGGCAAGCTCAAACCCCCGAAGAAGGCCGCCGCAAAGAAAACGCGCAAAAAGAAGGCTGCTTCTAGTAAACAGAAGTAGCGAGTCATGACGGAACGAGATCTGGAGCTCACGGAGCATGCGTTTCGGCTCTGTCAACAATTGCTGCGCATCGATACGACCAACCCGCCGGGCAACGAGCTTCCCGCCGCCGAGCTGCTCGCCGAAGAGCTGAGCGCGGCTGGGCTCGAGCCGACCGTGCTGCAAAGCGCTCCGGGGCGGGGCAACGTAGTGACCCGCATTCACGGCACCGGCGAAGAGCCACCCCTGCTGCTCACCGCGCACCTCGACGTGGTGGAAGCAGACCCCTCGTGCTGGGAGCACCCGCCGTTTTGCGGCGAGGTCCACGAGGGGTGCCTTTGGGGACGCGGCGCGATCGACATGAAGAACATGGCGGCCATGTCGGTGGCGATCATCACGCGCCTCGCGCGGGAGGGCGTGAAGCCCAAACGGGACCTGATCTTCGCAGGAGTCGCCGACGAAGAAGCGGGTTGCCGCCATGGCTCCCTCTGGCTCTGCGAGAACCACACCGACCTCGTAAAGAGTGAGTTTGCCATCGGCGAGGGGGGTGGGTTCAACATCCAGGTGGCAGGCAAGAGCTTCTTCACCGTGCAGGTTGCGGAGAAGGGTGTGTGCTGGGTGCGGGCACGCGCCACCGGGGAACCGGGTCACGGCTCGATGCCCCGCGAGGATTCGGCGGTCGTTCAGCTGGCCGACGCGATCGCGCGACTCGGAAAGGAAGGGTTGCCGCGCCATGCATCGGAATCCGTTCAAGAGTTCATCGGCGCGCTGGCGTCGCACCTGCCCGGGGCCGTCCGACCCGTCATCAAGCTCCTCGGTAGCCCGACGTTCGGTCCCATGATGCTCAACGTGCTACCCGACGCCTCGGTCAAGCGCGCCTTTCGCGCACTGCTGGGCAACACCGCTTCTCCCACCGTGCTGCGCGCGGGTAGCAAGACCAACGTGATTCCGGGCTCTGCGGAAGCGCAGATCGATGGACGCATTCTTCCCGGGCAAACCGAGGACGACTTCATGCGCGAGCTCAGTGCAGTGCTCGGCGCCAACATCCAGCTCGATGTGATTCACTCCCTTCCGCCGGTCGTAACCGAGCCCAAGGAGTCCTCGCTTTACTCCGTCATACACGACATCATGGCTGAGCAAGCGCCTGGCGTGCCGGTGGTGCCCTTCATCTTGCAAGGGTTCACCGACGCCAAGGCGTTCACCTCGATCGGGGCCAAGTGGTATGGCTTCGCGCCCGTGAGGCTGCCGCCCACGCTGCGTTTCGCCGACATGTTTCACGGCCACAATGAGCGAATTCCGGTGGACGGGTTGGCGTGGGGGACCGAGACCCTGATGCGAGTCGTCCGTCGTTGTATCGGCGTGCCGTGAAACCGCTGCGGCGCGTCGCCCACGCGGCTCACAAGTCACTTCGTGCTTCCCTTGGGGCGCGAGATCGGTGACCCTCCGAGCTTCGACCGGGATTGGCTTGCAGAAGCGACTTCACGACAGCGAGATCTTTCTCGACCTGGCTGCCAGCGATCTGCAGGAGCTGATCCAGCAGGCACTCGACGAGCTCGTCGACTGCGGCAAGTTGCACGCTCGACAGCGAGGCGCGATCCAGGCGACTCTGGACGAACGCGGCGAAGGGGAGCTTCGAGATCTCGGTGGCGGCGTTGGCGTCATTCGAGTTCGTTTTGAAGCGCAGAATGGCGATACCGATCGGTGTGCGCTGGTCCGCGTGCCCGAAGGCGTCCGCGCAAGCGACCACGAGAAGGTTCACTACGTGTGGCTGGTCGTCGCGCCCTATGGAGCAGCGACACCGTCGAACGAGGAGCTCGAGCCATTCGGCTGGATGCTCCACGACGAGCGCTTCAGCGCGTCGATCATCGGCGCGAATGACCCGATGCAGGTGCTTGCCACCTATCAGCTCTATCTCGAGTACGTCGAAGCGCCCCCCGACCAACGAAGGCCGTCGATGGTGCCGACGTATCCGAGCGTGGCTCCTGCCGACGTCGGATTTGGCGCGGGGCTCATGGCGGACATCAGACGAAAGCGGCCCTTCTACGTCGGCGATTTCACCGACGGTCTCAACAGCAAGGGCCTCGCGACGATTCTCTTCCTTTTCTTCGCATGCCTGGCACCCTCGATCGCGTTTGGGGGTCTGCTCGCGTTTCTCACGGATGGAGAGATCGGCACCGTCGAGGCGATTCTCGCAACCGCGATCGGCGGCGTGACGTATGCCCTCTTCGCCGGGCAGCCGTTGACGCTCCTCGGGAGCACCGGTCCTGTCACCATCTTCATCGCGCTCCTCTACATCCTATGTAAGCAGTTGGGTGTCCCGTTCTTGCCTGGGCTGTTCTGGATCGGGACCTGGACGGCCGTCATGATGATGGTTCTCGCTCTGACGAATGCCAGCCGCTACATCCGATATTTCACCCGCTTCACGGACGAGATCTTTGCCGCGCTAATCTCGGCGATCTTCATCACCGAGGCGCTTCGCGACATCCTGGGCGACATCCTCGGCGAGGAGGTGCCGACGACGGGCGAGCTCCTCGCACTGGTGTTGGCGTTGGGGACCTACGTCATCGCGCAACAGCTCTCGCGCGTGCGCCAGAAGCCCCTCCTGACGCAAACCGCCCGCGAGTTTCTCGCGGACTTTGGCCCTGCGATCGCGATCACGCTGATGACAGCCGCCGCCTGGGCCATGCGACCCATCGAGCTCGATCACCTCGCGGTTCCCGACCAGTTCGCCACCACGAGCGGGCGGCCTTGGCTCGTCAGTCCAACCGATGCCCCCGTTTGGTTTTGGATCGCGTCGGTCCCCATCGCGGGGCTTGCGACGGTGCTCCTCTTTCTCGACCAGAACATCACGGTACGCATCGTCAACAGCCCGCACCATCGCTTGAAAAAGGGCGCGGGCTACAACCTGGACATGGCCGTCATCTCGGTCCTCGTTGCGGTGTGCGCTGCTTTTGGGCTGCCTTGGCTGGTTGCCGCGACGGTACGCTCGCTGAACCACGTTCGCGCGTTGGCGACCGTGCGCCACCACGCCCACGGCGAGCACATCATCTCCGTGGAGGAGAACCGGCTGACGCCGTTGGTCGTTCACCTGCTGATTGGCGGTTCGCTTCTTTTTCTCGGGCTACTACGCGAGATTCCGATGTCTGTCGTGTTCGGTTTGTTCTTGTTCATGGGTATCGCGTCGCTTCGAGGGAACCAGTTCGTCGATCGGCTCAAGCTCTGGGTGACCGATCCGACGCTGTATCCGCCGACGCACTACGTCCGGCGTGTGTCGCGCACGGTGCTCCACACGTTCACGTTGATCCAGGTCGCCTGCCTGATCTTCTTGTGGACGGTGAAGGAGTCCTCATTCGGCGTCCTATTTCCTCTGTGCATTGCGATGCTCGTCCCCATCCGTCGCGGCCTCGATCGCCTCTTCAGCCAAAAGGACCTGGCGTTCTTGGACGCCGACGAGGAGCCGGAGGAAGAGCAGTATCGCGAGATGGACTGAGGTCTGAGATCTGAGTATTGCCACGCCTCTTTCTCTGTGCTTCGAGCATCGTGACGTATCCTCTCTCTGGTGCGCCGCGCGGTTCCCCTTCAGCTTCTCGCCGATCGCGATCACTACGAGCAGGTGACCAAGTCCGTGCTCGAGGCGGAGCGCAGTGTGTGGGTCGCGACCGCCAACCTCAAAGAGCTCATGGTCGAGAATCCCAACGCGGTTCCGGGCGTGCGCCGGAGTCGGCGTGGCAACTATCGTTCGGTCCTCGAGGTCTTTGCCGAGCTCGCGCAGCGAGGCGTCGAGCTTCGCATCTTGCACGCGGCGCTCCCGTCGCGTCCTTTCCGAAAGAGCTTCGACGCGCAGCCGGAGCTGGTCGCCGGTGGCGTCGAGATGCGCGTCTGCCCTCGCGTGCACCTGAAGACCGTCGTAGTCGACGCGCGCTTCGTCTACCTCGGGAGCGCCAACTGGACCGGCGCGGGCCTGGGTGCCAAAGGGGAGGGTCGACGCAACTTTGAAATGGGCATCCTCACCTCGGACGAACAGGTCATCGACCAGGTCCAAGATCGCTACGACCGCATCTGGCGCGGCGACGAGTGCGCCGATTGTCGTCTACGGGACGAATGCGAGATGCCCCTCGACGAGATCTAGAGCGCGATTTCCGAGATGAGGTCTAGTTTTCCGGCTCCGGACAGGTTCTCTTGTCCGGCCACTGTTGGAAGATGGCGTCGACGGCTTGCTTGACTTTGTCCGGATTGACCTCGCCTGGAGCGAGGACCGATTGCGCGAGCCCCGCGAATACGGGTTGGACGTCCTCGCCTTCGGGTGGCGGTCCCACGGGGATCAACATGCTCCCCACGTCCCACTCTACAGGAACCGGGGCGACCCACTTGCACGGGTCCCAGTACCAGCCCCAATAGCCCCACCACCAGCCGCCGATGCACTGCCAGTAGTAGCCTTCCTCCATTTCGGTCCGGAGGCCGTTGCCCGCGAAGAGGTCGGGCGGGTTGTTTTCGTCGATCTCGTCGGGGTCAACGAACGTCAGGCAGACGGGCTCCTTCTCCATCGCATCCTTGATCATCGCGTTGACGTCATCGTTGAAGAGCTGCTCGTCCTCTTCGAGCGGGGGCGCATCTGGGACCATGTCCGCGGTCACGACGGTGAAGGTTTCGTACGACTCGAACGGCGCGTCCTCATCGGCGCGCACGATGATCTGCCCCGTCTGGACGACGGTGCTGTCGCCGCAGCTCAACAGCAAGAGTGACGGAAGAAGAAGTAGTACGAAGAAAACATGGAAACGCATCATCCTTACTCCTATCAAAAATGGTTGAACTTCGTTCGGCCCGTCTCGTGAGTGTGCCTCCCTCTGGACCGGATCCGGGGCGTTCGCTCTACAAGTAACGCGCAGAAACGAAGGCGATGTCCTACGGTTTTTTTGGGTCTTTCTTTAACTCGTCTTGCGGACAGCGATTGGGGCAAGACGAGTTCATCTTGTCGCCCCGTACGCAGACGGGCCGTTCCCGTGGGCGGAGCGAAGAGCCCCTCGGCCCGCTCGCCGAGCGCGGGCTCGGCGGGAGCGAGCCGCAAGAATGACCAGAGACTCACGGT
>CP070650.1:2262881-2269563 GCA_020354595.1 Myxococcales bacterium | reverse complement strand
GGTGCAATAGAATGGGAATGTGCCCGCCTTGTCAGCCACGAACGTGAGGTCGACGTGCTTGCCGGGCTCGAGGCTGCTGTGGATGTTGTACGAGCCGACCGTGAAACCATGGGTCGCGTCGTGGGCTTGCTCCACGTTGGTGATGTGCAGGTGGACTGTGTCACCCTTCTTCACGCGGATGATGTCCGGCGTGAAGTGACTTCGCACGGACGTCATGTAGACGTGGACGTTCTTGCCGTCGCGCTCGATGCGTTCTTCCTTGGCTTTGACGGCGTTCGGGTTCGGCTTGTCGGTCACGACGTCGTAGCCAGCGGGCTTGTACACGTCGACCGGGCTGAGCTTGTCAGCCTTGATCATCTGCGCGTAGTGCGGCTCGCCGAGCGGGAGCGGCATGTCGTAAATGAGCTGCATGGGCTCGCTATCGATGTTGATGAGCTGGAAGTTCTGCGGAAGCAGAGGACCAACCTTGCTGAAACGGTCGAGCGCCCACTTGTTCATCGCGATCAGGTACTTGCCATCGGGGCTGACCGTGTCGCCCTCGGCGGCCACGATATGCCCGACGTTGTAGTGGACCTTGACCTTCTCGAGGACCTTGAGGTCCTTGAGCGACCACTTGGCGACCGTCGATTCGATGAAAACCGAGGTGTAGGCGTTGCCCTTGTCGTCGTACTGGGTGTGGAGCGGACCGAGGCCGATCTCGACCTGGCCGCGAATCACGTCGTTGAACGGAAGGATGGGCACGCCGTAGCGGTCCTTGCCTTCGTAGTTCTTGGCGTCGATGGCAGCCTTGAGCTTGTCAAAGGTGTAGACGGTGGCATGCGTGTCGAGCTTGCCCGAAACGACGAGCTCCTTGCCGTCCGGTGTGACATCCACGCCGTGCGGGCTCTTTGGCTCGCCCACGAGGTGCAGAAGGCCCTCGGCGTTGATCGTTTCGAGCATGATGGTCGGCATGCCGGAAATCGTGGTGGTCTTCCCCGCCTTGGCGACTTCAACCGCCTTATTCAGGTTGATGATGTGGAGGTAGTCCATGTCGTTCTGGGACGCACCGGATTCCATGGGCGGGTTGCCCTCCATGGTGCCGCCCCACGACATCTCGGTGTTGAACGAGTTGATGAAGACCCAGCCCTCGCTATCGAGCTTCCCGGAGTCCGAGAGGTCCTGCATGTAAGGCGGAAGCTCCATCGCGAACGACCCGGCCTCGTCGATACGGCCCTTCTCGCGGTCGAACTTCCAGAAGATCGCCGCGCCGCGGTACTTGTCCTGGAACTGCTCGATCGGCGCGTAGCCGCCGCCGAGCGGCGCCGGATACTGGCTGACCTCGACCACGTACTCCGTATTCGGGGTGACGAACGTGGCACCGTGGTCGCTCTGGATGATGTGGGAGGTGACGATCTGCTTCGTCACGAAGTCGTGAAGGTCGACGACCGCGATGCGGGCGTTCGCCTTGTCATTCACGAAAATGTACTTGCCGTCGTACTCGCCATTGGTCTCAGAAAGCGCCGGGTGGTGCATGTCACCCCAGGTGATTTCCTATCCAAAACGATAGCAGCAGGCAAGAACCTCGCCGGACTGGTCGCCGTAGCCATAACCCTGCCAGGGCTCCGGCGTGAAGACGCCGACGTACTTGAGAATACGCATCGACGGCACGCCGATGACGATCATGTTGCCGCCATGGCCACCGGAAGCGAAGGTGATGTAGTCGTCCTTCTTCCCCGTGGGCATGTACGTCTGAAGCGCCGCGCTTACGTCTGCTTCGTTGAGCCCGCGCTGCTTCATCAAATCAGCAGTCGAGCTTGCCGGCGCCTGGGATACCTGCGCCGCTTGCTGAGGCGCGCATCCAGCGCTCGCCACCGCAAACAACAGAACCCCAATAGTCGATGCGCCAAGCGCACCCATCCTGTTGAACCTCATCACAACTCCTCACTTCCCTCAGCGAAAGGGAACAAACCCTTCTGCGAACCCCTCAGCGTAAGGGGCGCCGATTTTCGGCCAAACGCGTGCAATAAGTAAGCCAGGGGGCAGTCGCTTGCAAGAGTGTCGCGACCGCAAAGAAGCGATTTACGCAGCCGTCACTTCTTGAGGCCGCGAATGAACTTGACGAGCTCAGCGACGACCTCGGGCTTCGCATCGAGGTCGGGGTTCGCGGGCATGGTCGGAGCCTTTCCGACGGCCGCACCGCCGTAAACAATGATCTTGGTCAGGTGGTCGTCGGTGACCTCGGCCTGCCACTCGGGAGAAGTGAAGTCACGCGGTTTGGGGTCCAGCGCTGCGGAGCCGTCGCCATCGCCTTTTCCGGTGACGCCGTGACACACGGTGCATCGGTTCTTGTAGATGTCCTGCGCTTCGGCGACTGGATCCCCTGCGGGCTCCGCGGCGGGCTCTGGCGCCGGTGCGGGCTCGGCGGCCTTGGGCTCGGCTGGGGCGGCGTCCTTCGAGGTGCACCCCATGACGCCACCAATGACCAATCCGATTAGCAAACCAATGAGTTTCACGCGCATGGACCCTCCTCGTCGAGGCGGAGTCTAGGCCCATCGGTAGGGCGGGCAAGCTATTCCGGAGAGAAAATTCTGCGCCCAAGTTCCCAGAGACGCAGGATTTGCGCGACAGATCGATAGACCCTTTTTCCAATTCCGAGGGGAAAATTGTGTGTCTATACTCCGCACGCGCTTGGAGGCGCTTCCTACGAAGGGGAGGACGTGATGAGAGGTTTTGTGAGAGTGATGGTCATCGGAGTACTAGCGTGTGGGCTCCTTGCGCTTGGCTGCAAGAAGCAGGAGGCGGCACCCGCCGCGCCCGCGCCGGCCGAAGCAGCGCCGGCAAAGGAGGCGTCGAACATTCCTCCGCTCAACGAGAACAACATCGTCAGCATTGCGGTTCGCTCCGAGGATCACACGACCCTCGTTGCGGCGATCAAGGCGGCTGACTACGTGACGTCGGTTGCGGCGTCAGGTCCGCTCACGGTTTTCGCGCCGACCAACGACGCGTTCGCGAAATTGCCCGAGGGCACGGTCGAGAATCTCGTCAAGCCAGATATCGTGGCAACGCTTCGGCAAATCCTTCAGTACCACGTGACGACATCCGCGCTCGACAAGGAATGGCTCAAGGACGGCCAAGTGCTCGGGATGGCGAACGGCAAGAAAACCACTGTGCACGTCGAGGGCGATACTATAAAGATCAACGACGCGACGATCATCGCGTCGGTCCCGGCCTCGAACGGGATCGTGCACGTCGTAGACACCGTCCTGCTTCCGCCCGAGGAATAGGCCCTCGAGCGCTAGATCACCCCGGACGGCGAAACACCTGCTACCATCCGCTGACCATGAGCAAGTTGGAAGGCAAACGAGTGCTGATTACGGGCGGCGCTCAGGGCATCGGATTGCAGATGGCGATGAAGTTCGCCGGCCGCGGAGCGGAAATCGTCCTCGCGGACATCAACGCGGACAAGCTCGCCGAAGCGACTAGACACCTAGACGAGCGCGGGGCGGTGGCTTCGGGGTTTCAGGTCGACGTGACCAATCCCGCCAGCATCGCATCGCTCCGAGCTCAGATCGCGGCGGAGGCTGGCCCAATCGATGTGCTCGTGAACAACGCGGGCGTCGTCTTTGGGGGCCCGTTCGCGACGACCCCGCTCGACCAGCACTTCAAGACGTACGAGGTCAACGTGTTGGGCCTCGTCGCGATGACTCACGCGTTTCTCGACGACCTAATTGCCCGACCGGAGGCGCATCTCGTGCACATCGCGAGCGCCTCGGGTTTGATCGGTCTTCCCTACGGCGCGACCTATGCGTCGAGCAAATGGGCGGTGATCGGGTTTGGCGAGTCGATTCGCGCCGAGCTCAAGCTGCGAGGGCACGAGCACGTGCATCACACGATCGTCTGCCCGAGCTACATTGGGACAGGGATGTTCCAAGGCGCAGAAGCCCCGAAAGCGACGACCATTCTCCAGCCGGACTTCCTGGCTGAAAAAGTCGTCCAGGCGGTAGAGCGCAACACCGTCCACGTGTTGGAGCCGTTCATGGTGAAGCTCACGCCCATCATCCGGGCACTGTTGCCGGTGGGCCTCTACGACAAGATGTCGCATCTGTTTGGTGCGGACACCTCGATGGCCCACTGGACCGGACCTACCGGCGACGCCACGCCCGAACCGGACGTCGAGGCGCCGAGCGAGGATCAGCCCGAGGCCGAGCGGTAGCGCGCCAGAAACGTCTGAACCACCTCGTTCATGATGACGTCGCGCTCGGCGGGGTCTATCCCGCCCTCGAGGAGCTGTGGCCAAAACAGGGCGCCGGCGGCCATCGCCCAGAACATACTCGCCGCGAGCTCGGGATTGGGAACCGAGAGACGCCCGGCGTCGTGGGCTCGTCGCAGCCAAACGACCAGAGCGTTCTCGTCCTCGGCGGCCCGGGCGAGCACCTCTTGGATCAGCTCCGGCTGCTTGATGAACACGCCGAGAACGACACGCGAGAGACAGAGGGAGGCCTCGTCCTCCACCATGAGAGTCTTGGCCCGGGCGAAGTCCGCCAGTTGGTGCTCGAGAGGCCGCTCCGGATCCCATTCGACCTGTTTCAGCGCGGCGGCGGCCTCGAAAAGCCTGGCGACGACCGCCTGGAAGAGCGCCTCCTTGCTGCCGAAGTGGTTATAGACGGTGCGCTTGGATGCCCCGGCCAGTTCGGCGATGCGATCCATGCTGGTGCACTCGTACCCCTCGTCGCGGAAGGCGACTATCGCGGCCTCCAAGATGGTGTCCCGTTTGAGGTTGAGCCGTGATTCTCTTTGTATTTCCATCGTCTTAGCCAAAAACTACACTGTGTAGTGCATTTTCCTCTTGACCCCTTCAAGAACGAAACTACACTGTGCAGTGTAATCCGATTGAACGAAGAAGCAACCCCCAATTCTTCACCTTGGGAAGATCGAGGAGACCAGACATGACCCGCATTTCCAGCCCCAACCGAGTCCCGTGGAGCCTCCTGATCGGAGCTCTCCTGAGCGCATTTGCGCTAGTCGGCGTCCCGAGCAGCGCCGCCGCCTCGGACGCTCATGCGGAAAACGCCGGAATCTTCACCGCGCAGATCCCAACCGAAGGGTCGAACATCGCGGCGGGCCGCGCGGTCATCGTGGTCGACAAGCCGATCCACGAAGTGCTTCCGATCGTGCTGGACTATGCCAACTACGTACAATTCATGCCGAACTTCACGCGGTCCAAAGTGCTCGCCCAGCGTGGCACCAAAGCCATGGTCTACATGGAAGTCAGCGTGGCCAAGGGCATGTATACCCTCTACGGACAGCTGAACCTCGCCGAGCGTCCGCAAGACGGCAGCGCACGCGTCGTGGAGGGCCGACTCATCGATGGCAACATCAACGCTTTCGACGCGAGCTTCACCCTCACGCCCGTCGATGGCGGGGCGGCCACGGAAATCGACTTCAACATCTACGTCGATCCGGACCTACCGCTGCCCTCCTCGGTCTTCAGCAGAGAGAACGAGCGGGCTGCCGGCCGCACCGTGCGCGCCCTGCGTCAACGGATCGTCGAACCCCCTGGCGGTGCGGCCTGATCGGGACGAGGATCCCTAGATGAGTCGGAAACGGAGGTTCTCCCGTCTCGAACGACTCGCGCACGAATTCGCGCCTTGTGGGCGCCTGCAGCAACCGAGGAAGCAGACCGAAGGCGTCTGAGGAGTCAACGATGAGCACGCACAACTGGAGCGCAGAGCAACTTCCCGATCAGACCGGACGCGTCGCGATCGTGACCGGATCGAACAGCGGCATCGGTTTCGAAACAGCACGCGCCCTCGCAGGCAAGGGTGCCACCGTAGTCATGGCCTGCCGAAGCCTCGACAAGGCCAACCCGAAAGCAGACGAAATCCGCGCCGAGCACCCGGGCAGCCAAGTCGAAGTCATGCAGCTCGATCTGTCGGATCTCGACTCCGTGCGGCAGTTCGCCGAGGCGTTTCGAGCCAAGCACTCGCGGCTCGATCTCTTGATCAACAACGCGGGCATCATGGTGCCGCCCTACGGGAAGACGACCCAGGGGTTCGAGACGCAATTCGGCGTGAACCACCTCGGCCACTTCGCGCTCACCGGTGCCCTACTCGATTTGATCGTCGACACACCGGGCTCGCGAATCGTCAATGTGAGCAGCGTCGCCCACTACTTCGGCAAGATCGACTTCTCCGATCTCAACTGGGAGAAGGGCTACAATGCGCAAGCCGCATACGGCCAGAGTAAGCTTGCGAATCTCCTGTTCACGTACGAGCTCCAGCGACGCCTCGCGGGGGCCGGAAGAGACACGCTGGTCGTGGCGGCACACCCCGGTTGGACCGAGACCAACCTGCAGGCACACGCCAAGGGTGTGAAATTCCTGAATCGCTTCTTCGCCCAAGACCCACCGATGGGCGCTCTCCCCACCCTCTACGCCGCCACCGAGTCGGGCGTCAATGTCGCGGAGTACTACGGTCCGAGCGGGTTCCTCGAGATGAACGGCCCGCCGAAGCGGGTTAGATCGAATAGACGCTCTCACGATGAGAACGTGGCAGAGCGCCTTTGGAACGTCTCCGAAGACCTCACCGGTGTGCACTTCCGGATCTGAGGACCGTCGATGAAGGTCATCCTCTTCGGAGCGACCGGCATGGTGGGCCAAGGTGTTCTTTGCGAATGCTTGGCCGACCCAGAGGTCGAACGCGTG
>CP070650.1:2255576-2262781 GCA_020354595.1 Myxococcales bacterium | reverse complement strand
TCGTAGACCCTTCGCAGGCCGATCCCGTGCTCCGCGCGATCGATGAGCACAAGCTCGAGCTCACCGAGATCTGGCTAACCCATCATCACTGGGACCACGTGGGGGGCATCGAGCCTCTCATCGAGGAGTGCCCGATCGAACGAGTGCGAGGCTCACGCTACGACGCAGAGAACAAGCGGATTCCCAAGCAGACCGATGCGCTCTCCGACGGCGATTCATTCGACTTCGGCGGCTCTCGAATCGACATCCTCGAAATCCCCGGCCACACGCTCGGCGCCATCGCGTTCGTCACCGAAGGCAATCTCTTCAGCGGGGACACGTTGTTTATCGCGGGCTGCGGTCGAGTGTTTGAAGGGACAATGGAGATGATGTCCAAGTCGCTTGCCAAGCTGAGGTCGCTACCGCCGGACACCAAGCTCTGGTGCGGGCACGAGTACACCGTCAACAATCTCCGTTTCGCCAAGACGGTCGAGCCTGACAACCCAGACATCGATCGCGCGCTAGAAGAAGCAACGGCGGCACGCCAGGCCAAGCTGTTCACCGTGCCGGGGGAGCTCAGCCGCGAGCTTGCCATCAATCCCTTTCTTCGATTCGACGAACCAAGCGTGGCTGGCGGCCGCGATCCGGTCGCATCGTTCACCGCCATTCGCCGAGCCAAAGACGAGTTCTAGCGATGACCACACCGAGAGCGCGTTGGACGCGGGATGAGCATGGCATCCCGCAGATCACCGCCGATGACATCGATGGCCTCTACTGGGGCATGGGCTACTGCCACGCGATGGACCGCGGCCTGCAGATGCTGATCATGCGCATCCTGGGCCAAGGGCGTGCGGCGGAGCTTCTCGATGGCGGTGATGAAATGGTCGAGGTCGACCGCTTCTTTCGCCGGATGAATTGGAGCGAAGGCGTCGACGAAGAGGCCGCGAAGCTCGATCCCGATGCGCGCGTCGCCTGCCAAGCGTACTGTGACGGCGTCAACGCACGCTTCGCGAAGTCGACTCCTTGGGAGCTCAAGCTCGTGGCCGTCCGACCCGAGCTGTGGACGATTCGCGACACACTGCTCCTCGCTCGCATGACGGGCTTTCTCACACTGGCGCAGTCCCAAGGCGAGGTCGAGCGGCTGTTCGTCGAAATGGTGAAGGCGGGCGTCAGCAACGCTCATCTGGAAGCCCTGTTCCCTGGCTCCACGTCGGGTCTTGACCGAGCCATCGTCGAGAAGGTTCAGCTCAACGAGCGCATGGTTCCGGAGGCGGTGAGGTGGTCGTCCGCCGCACCACGATTGATGGCCTCCAACAACTGGTGCGTCTCGGGCTCGCGTACCGCTTCCGGCGCGGCGATGCTCGCGAACGACCCCCATCTCGAAACCAATCGGCTTCCGAACGTCTGGGCGGAGCAGAGCTTTCGGTGGCCGGGCGGTCACGCGATCTTGGTCACCATTCCCGGGGTTCCGGCTCCCCTCGTCGGTAGGAACGAGCATGTTTCTTGGGGCGCGACCTACACGTTCATGGACGCGATCGACTCGTGGGTGGAGCACTGCCGCGATGGCAAGTTCCGGCGCGGGGAGGGCTGGGTCGACTTCGACCGGCGCGTGGAGACGATCAAACGAAAGAAAAGCGAGTCCATCACGGAGACGTTCTGGGAGAATCAGCACGGGGTGCTCGACGGAGACCCCAGCGGTGAGGGGTATCTGCTCGCAACCCGGTGGTCGGGCTCGTTTGGAGGCGCCCAGTCGATCAACTCGCTCTTGCGCATGTGGAACGCGAAGACCGTGCCGGAGGGCATGATCGCGTACGCGCAAGTCGAGTCGTCGTTCAATTGGATCTTCGCCGACACTGCGGGCGACATCGGATATCAGATGTCAGGCCTGATGCCGATGCGGCCGGACGGTTGGAACGGCTTTGCCCCACGACCGGGGTGGGATGAGCGTTTCGACTGGCGCGGTTTCGTCGTTCCGAGCCTGCTCCCGCGCGTACACAATCCCGACAGCGGCATGGTCGTCACCGCGAATCAAGACCTCAACCATCTCGGGGAGGCTGAGCCGATCAACGCGCCCATGGGGGACTACCGCGCCCGCCGAATCGAGCAGTTGTTGAGCGAGCGCAACGACCATGACGTCGATTCGTTTCGAGCCATTCAGCTCGACACGTATTCGATTCAAGCCGCTGAGTTCATGGAGATCCTCGGGCCGTTACTCGGTGCCGGGCCCGTCGCCGACGCGCTTCGTAACTGGGACTGCCGATACGAGACCGATTCGGTCGGCGCCACCGCCTTCGAGCTCTTCTACGCCGCGCTCCTCGTCGAGATGTTCGGACCCGGTTGCGGCGCGCCGGTCATCGAGCACCTGCGGGATGCGACAGGGATTTTCGTCGACTTCTACCAGAACTTCGATCGTGTCCTCGTCGCCGAGTCATCGCCCTGGCTCGGCGATCGCCGCCGCGACGACGTGTGGCGCGCAGCCCTCGAGAAGGTTTCGGGCGAGACGCCGGTGCCATGGGGGCAGCGCAACGCCATCACGCTCGACAACATGTTCTTCGGAGGCAAGCTCCCACGCTTTCTCGGGTTCGACCCCGGGCCCATCCAAATCCGCGGCGGACGCGCGACGCCACATCAAGGTCAGATGTATTACGCGGGCGAGCGCCTCACCTCGTTCACGCCGTCGCTTCGTCTCGTCGCAGATATGAGTGAGCCAGTCTTGCACACGGCGCTCTGCGGCGGACCATCCGATCGACGTTTCTCGAAGCACTACAAGAGTGGCGTCCAGGGCTGGCTCGACGGGGCGCTCAAGGTCCGCAAACCGCCCGCCTAGCCGCGCATCTTCTCTATCGATCGCTTCACGAGCGACAGCGTCCAACTTCGAGGCATGAGCTTCGAAAGCAACCCCGCAGACATCCGATCGGCGAACGTCGGGATGACGATCGGTTGTTTACCGAGCGCTCGTAGGGCGCCGCGCGCCACTGGCTCCGGACCGGCGATGGGCACGTAGAACGGAAGGTCGTCCGCGAGGTTGCGGTCCTGCACGGGCCTCGTGTCAGTCATGCCGGGGCACACGGCCAGCACGTCGATGCCGCTCTCACGGAGCTCGGACCACAAGCCAGACGCCAGGTTCAGACCGTAGCCCTTCGTCGCCGCGTAGTGACAGAAGTACGGTGAGCCCGAAAGCGCCGACGCCGAAGACACGATGATGATGCCGCCGCGACCCCGCTTGGCCATTGCTTTGCCGAGGACGTGCGTGAGGACCAGGGTTGCGCGGCAGTTCACCTCGAGTGTCGTGAGGTGCGTCTCCAGTGGAATCTCCAGGAAGGGATCGAGCGGGGAGATCCCGGCGTTGTTCACCAACAGGCCGATCTCGTAGTCCGTCGCCCATCGTTCTGCCTTCTCGACAAGCCCCGGCTCGGTCAGGTCGCAGATCAGCGCTTGCGCCTCGACACCGTGCTCCGCCGTCAGGGCTTCAGCCAGCGCGTTAGTCTCGGCGGCTTCCCGATCGACCAGCAGCAAATCGAAACCATCTGCGGCCAGGTAGCTGGCAAACGCTCGCCCGATGCCTCGCGCCGCACCGGTGACGAGTGCGTGGCCCCCGTAGCGCTCGTGCAAACCAAGCTTGCCTGCGTTTTCCAACTCGCTCTCCTCAGGTGGTCGTAAGCCGCGCTTGTTCGCGGGTCCGGTCGTGCACCCAGCACGCTAACCAAACCAGGAGCAACGCCGCAATTCCTGCCAGGCCATAGAAGGGGGCGATCCAGGTTGGCGTCCCAAACGTGAGGTCGTGAGCTGCCGCGGTCAGCGCAATCATCGTGCCGCGGGCTACGGCGCAAGCGATGACCGACTCGCTTCGCACGCGTACGTACACCAGCACCCACGAGGCGATGATGCACCAGGGAAGGGCCAACGCCACGCCGAGCGGTCCCGGGGTGCCGTAGAGATTTCCGAGCGCTACCGACGGTGCGAGCCAGAGCCACCAAAGAAGCCCGATCTTCGTCGAGCGCGCCCAAAAGCCGCCGGCGACCTCGCGGAAGTAGTACCCGCGAAACGCCACTTCTTCGCACATCCCCGGGATCAGGTTGAAGGTGAGGCCTGCCGGCATTCCGAGCACGATCAGCATAAACGGGTGCGGCGGCGGGTTGTCCACGAGGTAGCGATCGAACTCCGCCAACTGGTCAGCGGGCGTCACGGACCGCTTGTTTTCGATCAACTGCTCGACCGTGAGGACGGGCTCAAACCCGGCAAGCCACGTGATCAACATGCCCAGCAACAAGATTGCCACCGGCAGCAGCCACGCAATACCCCACCATCGATTCACTTTGAACCGTATGCCCAGAGGTTCGAGGATAGGCTGCTTGAGCCACGGACCTTGCACGAGCAGGACTGCAACGAGGGCGGGCACCGTGTACCAGAGGGCCACCGCGCGTCCGGCGGCCCCCGACCACTCGATGCCCTGGAACCACATTCCGACGACCGGGGTCCAGCTGCCGACCGCCATCAGCATGAAAGGCACCCAGATCAAGCGCGTTTTGGTGACCTCAGGGCTCACCGAAAGCGTTTCCACGCAGCGAGCTCGGCGTCCTGGAATGCCGCGTACCGCTTCTGTAAGCGCACGAGCTCCCCGTAGATGCGTGGCATCTGCGGAGCCAGGGCGAGCAAAACGCGGCCGGTCGCCTCGGCGTCGCCCGCCGCCCGGTGAGCCCGCTCGAGTGGGATGCTCAAGTGTTTCGCGACGTCGCCGAGTCGGCGGCTTTGGAGCTCCTTGAGGATCTCGCGCGCCCACACCAACGGATCGACCCAGACCACCTCATCGCGCGCCGCGGGCGGCATGTCGCCCGGTGTCATTCCCTTCGGCGCCGCGCGCCGGAGCTCGGCCAAGAGAAACGCTCGGTCGAAAGACGCGTTGTACGCGACCGGAAGCTTTCCCTGAAGGAGCTCGAGCATGCGGGGCATGACCGCGGCGAAGTCGGGCGCCCCGGCTAGCTCTTCGTCGGTGATGCCGTGCACGGCGCGCGATTCCTCGGGCACGGGGATGCCGGGGTTCACTAGGAGGCTTTCCCGCTGTGTCGCTCTGCCCTTTTCGAAGGTGACTAGGCCGATCTCGATCACGCGGTCCGTCTCGGCGTCGCGTCCGGTGGTTTCGAAGTCCACGACGACGAACGGGATGTCTTCCCACGCCGACCCCGGCTCGAACTCTTGGCACAAGCCCTCGACGTTCTGAATCGCGTCCGCAATCAGGTCGGCAATCCCCGGATAGTGCCGCCCGGTCGGAAAGCACCCACACACATCGGCTCGTCCCCGCACGCCCGGAAGATGCACCGCATGGCCGGCTCGGCGCAAGTCGTCTAAAGGAGGGGCGTGACCTCGACGTATCGCACGCGCTTCGCGCCCTCGCCGACGGGGCGGATGCACCTCGGGCACGCGCGGACCGCGCTGGTGACCTGGCTCAGGGCGCAAGAGCGCGGTGGCCGGATCGTCATGCGCGTCGAGGACATCGATCGGCCGCGGGTCGTCCCGGGAGCCGCCGACGCCATCTTCCGAGACCACGAATGGCTGGGCCTTCACTGGGACGAGGGTCCGATCTTTCAGTCGTCGCGCGACGAAGCCTACGAACGGGCGCTCCATGAGCTCCGGGACGCGGGATGGGTCTATTCTTGCACCTGCTCGCGCAAAGACATCGCCGAGATCGCGAGCGCCCCGCACGGCGACGAAGGTCCGCGGTACCCCGGCACCTGCCGAAACGGCGTCGCCAAACCCGAACGTGCGCCGTCGCTTCGCTTCCGGTTCGACGATCCATCCCCGGGGTTCGACGACCTGGTGAGCGGCGAGTACCCCGAGGGCGCGGTCGGTGGCGACTTCGTCCTTCGGCGTGCCGACGGGATCTGGGCCTACCAGCTCGCCGTCGTCGTCGATGATGCCGAGGAGGGCATCACCGAAGTCATTCGCGGCGCGGATCTCCTCTCATCTACGCCTCGCCAGATCGCGATCTATCGAGCACTCGGGCGCCTGGTTCCGCGCTTTGCCCACGTGGGCTTGGTGGTCGACTCGGCGGGTACGCGACTTTCGAAACGGCACGGCGCTACCGCGGTCGAGTCGTTTCGCGACCTCGGTCGCCAGCCCGAGGAGGTCATCGGGCTCTTGGCGCAATCGCTCGGATTGACCGCCACCGCAGCGTCCATACGCCCCGAGGAGTTGGTTTCGCGCTTCGCACTCGGGGACATCTCGGGCTCATCTTTCGCCTGGGATCCGAACGCATAGACGCGGCTTTGCCACCAACCGGGTTTCGGCCCCTAAAGACGGCTTCGCCGTCCACGAGCCTTCGGGGTTGACTTTAATTGGATTTTCGACCCTGATTTAGGACGACAGGACCGGGCAATGACATCGAGCGAAAGGCTGATGGACATCGCCGAGCGCCTCACGGAGCTCGATCCCGTCCGGACCTATCCTCAACGGGGTGCGAGCCTGCTCGCTGGTTTGGTGGGTGCCCACTCCTTCCGACTAGAGCGCCCCGAGGTCGAGCCGTTGAGTAGCGAGTCCGCCCTCAACACGGGCGAGCCCACCATCTCTCTGCCGCTGCGGCGCGGTCGGACCTCTGTCGGGACGCTTCATCTCGAAATCGTCGGTGACGCACCCGTCGGCAAGGAGCTCGAGGTGCTGAAATGGGCTTCTCGCATCTACTCGCGCGGCCTCGGGTGCGCCTCGCGTCTCGCGGACGAGGGCAGCCGAAGGCCGGGGGAGGCCGTCGAGCAGACCCTCAGACGCGCACCTCTCACGCCTCGCGAGCGCGACGTGGTCTCGCTTTTGGTCGCCGGCTCGAGCACTCGCGAGATCGCGGCGGAGACCGGTCTGACCATCTCCACCGTCAACACGTACCTGAAGCGCATCTTTTCGAAGCTCGGTGTGCACTCCAGAGTGGAGCTCATTGCTCGGATGGCGGGGACGGCTACCATCCCCCCGCGCGGCAACTATGAGGCCCCGCACCCCGATTGATGGATCGAGACGACGAGCTCACGCACTTGGATCGCGACGGCCAGGCAAGGATGGTCGACGTCGGCGACAAGCCCAAGACGACACGCGAAGCCACGGCACGCGCCACGCTTCGCATGAACCTCGACACGCGGCGCGTGTTGTTGTCCGGCGAGGTACCCAAAGGGGATGCGCTCGCCACGGCCCGCATCGCCGGTATCCAAGCGGCGAAGCGCACGTCCGAGCTCATCCCCCTCTGTCAT
>CP070650.1:2252501-2255476 GCA_020354595.1 Myxococcales bacterium | reverse complement strand
TGGCTCGACAGACGAGCCACCAGAGGGCCAACGGTCTCGTTGCGGAGCAGCTTCTGTATGAAGCGGAGTCTCGCCAGCTCGATATGCACGCTGCCGTTGCACAGGGTGATGGACTCCAGGGCGACGGGGCGGAAGCCCCGGTTCCAGCGGGCCAGAAGCTCGGTCGCGACGCTGGTTCCGTAGTCGTGGGCAAACACGTGGGCCGACCTCACGCCGAGCTGTTGCCAGAGCAGCACGGCGAAGTCCGTCTGCTCGTGCAACGCATAAGAGTAGTCCAGGGGCTTGTCCGACAGACCGAAGCCGAGGTGATCGTGCACGATGACCCGGTAGTGGGCAGCAAGATCTGGCAGCACGCGGTAGTAGTCGTGGGACGAGGTGGGGTAGCCGTGTAGCAACACGAGCGTGGGCTTGTCGTCGTCCGCGCTGTGGTCGGAACCGGTGTCGACCGCGAAAAGGGTATGGCCGTGGAGGGTGTGATATGCCCCACGTGCTCTCCACTCATCAACGTTCATTGGCTCGCCTCCCGTGGTGCAATCGCTGCTATCTGCGTGTCATTTCCCTTGCTGTGCATGCGCCCCCGTCTCGAGCCGGGCCTTCATAGCACCTCGACCTGACGGTCTTTACCATGCTCTCTGACCGGATTTATGAACACCCTTGAGGTGCGTTTGCAATCACTTTCCCGTTGGATATTTCGGGCACCTCGGACAGTACTTGATGAGCTCTTGCAGCTCCTTGACGAGCTCTTCAATGCGCTCGAACGGACACGATTGGTCAACAGGCACCCTAACCTCTTGAAAGCATTGAGTGCACCTAGGCTTTCGTAAACCGTAGGGCTGCGAAGCAGCAGCGCGTAGCTCGGTGTACTCGCGGCTTCGCCGCTGCGTACTGCGGAGCAGCTTCGCGGACTCCGTCCGCTACGCCTCGCACTCGTTCAACCACACGCGAATCCAATCGGTGGCTCCGTAGTTTCAGGCACTTGGATGTATGGCGAATTCGGCGTTGACCAATCCGAGACCTCTTGGCCCGCCCGGCTCAACGCAGCATACTGTCGCGCGGCGGCGGGGCGGCTTCGAGAGGCGAGTCGCGTGTAGTGCGCAGTCATGAGGAACGGACGTGAACGGCGGGCGAGTCGATGCAGGGCGAGATCGCCAGGTGCGCCGGGTGATCATCGTGGAAGGGCTCGCCAACGCGGCGGTTCTCCTTCTCAAACTGGCGGTGGGCGTGTCGACGGGCTCGCTTGCCGTTTTAGGGGACGCCATCCATTCGTTGGGCGACGTCGCGAACAATGCAGTGGCTTGGTTCATCGTCAGAGTTTCGGCCCAACCACCTGACCGGCACCATCCGTACGGACACCGCAAGTTTGAGACTCTCGCGGTCTTCGTTCTGGCGACGCTCTTGACCGTGCTCGGTGTCGAGCTGGGCCTGGGCGCCTTGCGCCGCGAGACTCAGCCGACCGTCGGGGATCCGTGGGCCTTGCCTGTGATGTTGAGCGTGCTCCTCGTCAACGTCGGGCTGGCGAGCTGGGAGGGCGCCTGGGCGCGCCGGCTGAGGTCAGACATCTTGGGCGCAGATGCGCGCCACACGTTCGCGGACGTCCTCACCACGGTCGTCGTGATCGTAGGCTGGCAAGTGTCGACCAGAGGCTACCCCTGGATGGACACCGTTTGCGCCCTGGCTGTCGCTTTGTTCGTGCTTGCTTTGGCGTTTGGCCTCTTCCGACGCGCCATTCCGATTTTGGTGGACCGCATCGCCATCGAGCCCGAAGCCATCACCGAGGCGGCCCAGGCCGTGCCTGGCGTCAGACGGGTGAAAACGGTCCGGTCTCGTTCAATCGGAGGCTCTATCGCAATCGACATGGTCGTGACAGTTGACGCGGGCATCAACACCGCGGAGGCGCACGCGATCGCGGATGGCATCGAGAAGAACCTCGAGACGGCTTTCGCCATCGAGGACGTTACGATCCATGTCGAGCCCGAGATCTGAGGACAATGGCGCGGCTGAGAGCGACTGTGGGCTAGCTAGGGTTCGCAGATCAATAGCTGGCCTCCCGGCTTGAGCGCGTCGTAGCGGATTGCGCTCAATCGCTATCGCTATCGGCGTCTTCCGCCACGGCACCCAGGCCTCCGACATGTGCCTGCGCGGCACCGTGCTCGTAGACCAGCCTTCCGCCGGTTTCTCCGGTCTTATAGCCAAAGCCGAAAACCATTAGCGTACCAAGAAAAGCGCCCATGAGCGCCGCCTGCCGTGCTCGTCCTTCCGGTAACGCCAAGGGTAATGCCATGAACAGGAGCACGACGGCGCTTGCCCACGCAAACACTTCTGCGGCCTCCTCGTGAGCTTCAATGTGCGATTCGGCGACAACATGCTCGACCAGGTCTTCCTCGCGCTCTCCCGTGTTCATCGCAAGAGTGCCGGAGCCCAGGAGAACGGCTTGCAAGAGGACGACGCCGACCCAAGCGCGACGGTCGATCCAGCCGCGCCATACGGCGAATAGTGCGCCTCCGGCGATAAGCGGCATCAACACCGCGAGCGCCATAGGCAGGTGAACGACCTTCGGATGAAAAAGCAGTGAGTCCATGATTCAAGCCTCCCAAACTTAGCGTGAGCTGAGTCGCGCCACTTAGCCATCATCCATTTGTGATACGCAGGTGATTTCAAGCCTTTGGTTGGCCGCCATGCTACATGCGGCAGAGTGATGTCCGACAGCGCGTTCACACCGGAGCGGCGGTTCCTGTTTGGTTCTTTGCTTGCATTTGTCGGCGTATCCTTGCTCGCGGCCTTCGACATCTCGGCCGACCTTCGCGAAGGCACCACTATGGGACACGTGGTCATCGAAGGCGGAATTCTGCTCGTCGCGCTCCTGGGTGCCGCGTTCATGACTCGTCGGCTCGTGCTTACTCTTCGGCGAGCGCGCGCCACTCAGAAGGAAGCCCTCGCACTTGTCGCTCAGCTCGAGGAGACTCGCGCGGAAGCCG
>CP070650.1:2249877-2252401 GCA_020354595.1 Myxococcales bacterium | reverse complement strand
GGGAGCTGATCGACAGTCTTCGCGCCGAGGGCTTGGCGGTCGTTCTGTCGACGCACTACATGGACGAGGCAGAGCGCTTGAGCAACGAGTTGTTGGTGATCCACGAGGGTCGGAGCGTCGCACACGGCGAGCCGCACCACGTCATCGACAGCGTGCTCGGGGATCATGTGGTCATCGTGCCGAAAGGAGAACCAGCGCGCGAGGAGATCGGCGCGTGGTTGCGCTCGCGGGGTGCCGAGGAGGTCGCCACGGTTCTCGGCGAGCTACGGGTCCCGGTCAGCAAAGAGGACCTCGCGGAGCTCACCGCCCGGTTCACCGATGCCACGTGGCAGGTGAGGCCTCCGAATCTCGACGACCTCTTCATCGCGCTAGCGCGAAGAAACGGTCGGTTTGAATGAGCGCGGTCCGCACGCTCGCCGCGGTGGCCGATTGGCGCTCCTGGGCGGTGTTTCGCCGAAACGCCCTGGTCTTTCTGCGCAATTGGCGCACTGCGGTGGTTCCTCCGGCGATGGAGCCCGTAATCTTCTTTCTCGCCTTCGGCATCGGGTTCAGCGGCTTCATCGAGGATTTCGCCTACCGAGGCATCGACATCAACTACGCGACCTACGTGGCGGCGGGGCTGATCGCCTACACCGGTTTCGGCACGCCGTACTACGAGGCGCTCTACTCGGCGTACGTGCGGATGTTCTACCAGAAGACCTGGGACGGCATCCTCGCGACCCAGGTCGAGCTGCCGAGCGTGGTCTGGGGAGAGATTCTGTGGGCCGCGGCTCGAGGCATGGCAAACATCTCGATCGTCGCAGCGGTCGTCGCGGTATTCGGCTTGATCGGCTTCGTCGACGTGAAGCCTCAGTTCCTGCTATTCATGCCACTGCTCGGCTTCGTTGCGGGCTGTGCGTTTGCGGCCTTCGCGCTGATCTTCACCGCGATCGTGCCCGCGATCGATCACAAGAACTATCCCGTGTTCTTGATCGGTTGGCCGCTGAGCCTGGTCAGCAACACGTTCTTCCCGATCGACCCGCAGAGCACTACCTTGCGGGCGCTCATGCAGATCAATCCCGTCTATCATCTCGCCGAGTGCGCGCGCGGCCTGATGGTGCTCGGTGATCCCGGCTCTCACCTCTTCGGACTGCTCGGTTCGAGCCTCCTTTTCCTCGTTCCGTGCACGCTCTTATCCGTCCGATTGACCCGCCGAAGAGTCCTCGGAGACTGAGCTTCCGGGACTTCGAAATTTAGCTTTCAGATCAATAGGTTAGAGGCCACTTCCGGCCTTGCGCTGGACCCCCTTCGAGGCTAGAAAGCCAGCTATGGCTGACCCCCCCGCCGTGGAACCGAATTCGCCCACGCCCGGCTACGATCAAAGCGCGATTCAGGTGCTCGAGGGGCTCGAGGCCGTGCGCAAACGGCCGGGCATGTACATCGGTGATCCACACGACGGAACGGGGCTTCATCACCTCGTTTGGGAGGTCGTCGACAATGCGGTCGACGAGCATCTCGCGGGGCATTGCGACACGGTTCACCTCACGGTCCATTCCGAGGGCTCGATCACGGTCGTGGACAACGGGCGCGGTATTCCGGTCGGCATGCACGACAAGGGCGTGAGCGCGGCCGAGGTCGTGATGACGCAACTTCACGCAGGCGGGAAGTTCAATAGCGAGAGCTACTCGGTCTCGGCAGGCCTCCACGGTGTCGGGGTCAGCGCGGTCAATGCGGTGAGCGAATGGCTGAAAATGGAGATCCGCCGCGGCGGCAAGCTTTGGTTCCAAGAGTACGCGCGCGGCGCACCCAAGGCGCCCCTCGAGGCGATCGGGACGAGCAAGAAGACGGGCACCAAGGTCACCTTCAAGCCGGACACCGAAATCTTCAGCATGACGGACTTCAGCTTCGAGGTTCTGAACAACCGCTTGCGCGAGATCTCGTTTCTCAACGCGGGACTCGAGGTCGTGCTCGAAGACGAGCGCGGCGACGGCAAGAAGGTCACGCATAAGTTCGAGGGCGGCATTCGGGAGTTCGTCGAGGCGCTCAACAAGAAGAAGACGCCGCTTCACGACACGGTGATCTATCTTCAATCCGTCAAAGACGGAGTCGATATCGAGATCGCGATGCAATGGAGCGATTCGTACAACGAGTCGATCTTTCCCTACACGAACAACGTCTTCAATCGTGACGGTGGGACCCACCTGACGGGCCTACGCACTGCGCTCACCCGAGTGATCAACCAATACGGATCGCGCGAAAAGCTCCTGAAAGATTTGAAGAACCCGCTTGGCGGCGAGGACGTGCGCGAGGGGCTCACCGCGATCATTTCGGTGAAACACCCCGACCCTGCCTTTTCGTCGCAGACGAAAGACAAGCTCGTCTCGAGCGAGGTCAAAGGCATCGTGGAGAGTGTGGTCAACGAGAAGCTCAGTCAGTACCTCGAGGAGGACCCCAAGGCGGGTAAGCGCATCGTCGAAAAAGCCGTGCTCGCGGCGCGTGCACGAGAGGCCGCCCGTCGCGCGAGGGAGATGGTACAGCGCAAGGG
>CP070650.1:2244304-2249777 GCA_020354595.1 Myxococcales bacterium | reverse complement strand
GCCCCTCGAAGGACAGTTCCGGCCCACCCACTTCGACGGTGTAACCACGGTCGTCACGAAGCTCTTCAACCTGGTCGGTCCTTGCGTAGCCGTGTTCGGCCGGAAGGACTACCAGCAGTGGAAAATCCTTTGTCGCCTCGCGCTCGACCTCGACATGCCGGTCGAGGTGATCGGAAGCCCAATCATTCGCGAGGCGGATGGGCTCGCGTTGTCATCGCGCAATCGATACCTGTCCGACGCCGAGCGTGAGCGCGCGCTCGGGATCGTGACGGGGTTGCGCGCGGCCTACGATGCGTGGGCGCAGGGTGAACGATCCCCCGAGGCACTCCGCACGCTTGCCGCGAAACCCGTCGAGGCGCGGTTCGACCGGGTGGACTATGTCGCCCCCGTCGACCCCGAGACGCTCGGCGCTCCTAGGGACTCCTATAGCCGCCTGCTGATCACGGTCGCAGCACATCTCGGGAACACGAGGTTGATCGACAACGTCGTGCTGGGCGAAGACCCCCGCCCCTGATCGCTCACCCGCCGTACAGCAGCCACGTGACCAGGCCGACGAGCAGGACGCCCGCAACGAGCGTCCACACCCAGCCGTGCTCGGGCTCTCGCGAGACGGGGCTCTGCCAACCAACGAGCGTCGGCTCTCCATCGTCGAGGTCGTAACGGAGCGGGGGCTCGGTTGGGGTTGGGCGCGCCTGCGAAGACACCGTCGCTACGCGGTCTCGCGTCTGGGGGACTTCCATCGGAGGTGGCGGCACCGAGGCGCCCGACGGCGGCGGCAGCTCTTGCAGGAGCGAGCCGAGCTCGCGAGCCGCGTGGATCGGTGGACGGACCGTGAGATGCGCATCGAGTGCAGCGGCCATCCTTTCGGCGTCGGCGAAGCGATCGCCTCGGTCTATCGCGGTCGCGCGGGCGACGATCGCATCGAGCACGGGAGGCACATCGGAACGGACCGACGACGGTGGCGGCACGTCTGCGCGGCGGACCGCTTCCAGTAGGGACCGCACGTCCGGCGCACGGTGTAGCCGCTTCCCGGTGAGTAGCTCCCACAGGACAACCCCGGCCGAAAACACGTCGCTTCGATGATCGAGCGGTTCGGCCCATGCTTGCTCGGGCGACATGTAGAAGTATTTCCCCTTGATCACGCCCCCCTCGGGGTCGCTTCTCCTCGCCTTGGTCTTCGCGATGCCGAAATCCGCGATCTTCACCTCGCCGGCGAAGCTGAGCAGGATGTTCTGCGGCGAGACGTCCCGGTGCACGATCCCAGCGAGCTCGCCGTTGTCGTCGCGGTGACCATGGGCGAAGTGAAGCCCACGGCAGACCTCCGCGATGACGTGCGCGGCGAGGTCGACGGGAAAGTGTTCTTGGCGTTGACGAAGCGCATCGAGGACGTGCTGAGCATCGTAGCCCTCGACGTGCTCCATCACGATGAAGTCCACGCCCTCCGACCGGGCCAAATCAAACGTCTGGACGATGTTCGGATGACTGAGCTCGACCGAGAGCTTCGCCTCGTCGATCAGGCTGGCCACCGGGCGGTCGCTCGGGGAGTAGGAACGATGGACGCGCTTGATCGCAACGAGCTTCTCGAACCCTGCCTCCCCTGACGCCTTGGCGAGGTAGACCTCCGCCATTCCCCCGGCGGCAAGGCGCCGAACCAGCTCGTAGCGGCCGAAGGGCCTTGGAAGCGAAGACGTCGACATCGTGGGCTCGCCACCCAATCTATCCAATTCGATTCCATGACGTAAACGAATCGGTGGCGTATGCTGAGGGCATGAGTCGACCACCTACGCCGAAGCTCACTGCGGGCCACCTCGCCGACATCGGTCTGTTCGGAGGCCTGAGTCAGGAGACCCTCGAGGTTCTCGCGTCCGAGATTCCGGCGAGTCGCGTCGAGGCAGGTGAGATGGTCGTCGAGGAAGGCGACACCTCGACGCAGATGTTCGTGGTCATCGCCGGCGAGCTCGAGGTCGTCAAGAAGGGCGAGTCGGGCGGTGACGTCCGCGTGGCCGTGCTCGGCCCTGGTGACTGGTTCGGCGAGATGTCGATCATCGACGTACAGCCGCGCTCGGCGAGCGTGCGGGCCGTGGCGCCAACGCTCGTGCTGTCAGTCACCGCCGATCATGTCGAGAACCTACTCTATCGGCGCGACGTGAAGGACTACGCGTTGTTCATCATGAACATCGCCCGCGAGCTCAGCCGTCGCCTTCGCGTTGCCGACGGGATCCTCGCCCACTTCTACGCGGCGCTGTCGCACCAGTACGGCTCACCTCCGGGGCGCTGATGACCTGGTGGAAGCTAGCGCTCCTGTTCGTCGCGGGGTTCGTGGCGGGCGCTCTCGCATGGGCCCTGAGCGACCTCGCCGTCCTCGGCTTCCGCGGTGAAATGGACTTGTCGGCGGAGGAGATGCCGACCACTGAAATGTTCGACGACGAGCCCGTCCGCGAGCTCCCCTTCGCCGAAATGAGCCCCGAACAACGCGAGAAGTTCTTCCCGATCTGGGGGCGGGCGTTTTTCGGTGTCTCGAACTTCAAGCTGAACGATCAGCAGGGCCGGACGGTGCTCAAAGTGAAGACCCTGCGCGGCAACTTCAATCTGGATAAGCTCCGAACCGGGGTCTATCGGGGCTCGGTCCGCAAGGCCGAGGAGATCGACCTTTGGCTTTACCGCGCGCCCTCTGGCGAAGTGTCGCTTGCGGAAGCATTTGGGACCACGCCGCAACCGGTTCACGGCAGCCTCGGAATCGACGTTCCCCTGGGCGACTGGACCCTCGAGGTGGGCCCCGTGATGGTCGGCAAGACGAGACTCCACATCATGCTCACCGACACTCCGATCGTGATCGAGCTCGAAGATGCCACCGTATACGCTCGGCAGAAGCCCGGCGAGAAGGCTCCGAAAATCTTCATTCAAGAGGCATCGGCGAAAATGCTCGAGCCGCAACCGCTGCCGAACCCCGTTCCGATCCCCTACGCAACCGCGGTCGTCGCGCTGTCGGGCAAGCCTCTCGTCGACCTCACCGCGGTCGCCTGCGTGAACCGGGAGCCACTGAAGGTTCGCGTCGTTGTACCGACGAAAGTGAGCCGCGTGTTCATCACGGCCGACGCGGGAACCGTCAGTGGCGGGCTCGGAATCATGGGCCTCAAGATCGCGGGCAAGATCGAAAAGGAGCTCGACGTCAAGACCGGCCCCGTCCAGGTGCGGAGCAAGGTCGACTGCAGCGGCCGACGCATCGTGAAAATCGACGCCGACGGCAACATCATCGAAGAATAGCGCCCGCTAGAACTTCGGCGGGGGGCTGGTCAGATGCCTGAGCTCGTCACGCTCCTTGAGCGCTTCGAGGATGATCGTCGCGGTCTCCTCGATGGCGCAGTTCGTCACGTCGACGACCATCCAATCCGCGTTGGTGCGGAAGATGTTGTGCGCGTACTCGAGCTCGGCCTTGACGTGGTCGCGCAGGCCGTAGTTGGCGTCTGGCGGCATTCCGAGTTGCTGCAACCGGTGCTTGCGAATGTCGAGTAGCTGATCGACATCGATCGTGAGACCGATGACCCGGTACCCGGGAAGCTCGAGGAGCTCGCGCGGAGGCTCCACTCCGAGCACCAGCGGCACGTTGGCCACCCTCAACCCTCGTCCCGCCAAGTACGTGGACAACGGCGTCTTGCTGGTGCGGCTCACCCCACACAAGACGAGATCGGCCTTGTGTAGGTTGCGCGGTTCCTTGCCGTCGTCGCTCTTGACGGCGAACTCGATTGCCTCGACCCGCCGGAAGTACTCGGCCGACAGCGGAAGCTCCGCCGACGGGATGTTCACCGGGTCGGCCCCGAGGTGTTGGGCGACTTGCATCAAGAGCGAGCCGATCACGTCGACATGGGACACGCCGAGCTTGGTCGCTTCTTCGTTGAAATGATCCCGAAGCTCCGGACGCACCAATGTGAAGACAACCATTGCCTCGGCGGCGGCTGCCTGTTGCAAGATGGCGGTCAAGCCACGCCGGTCTCTCAGGCGCCGCTCGATCTTCAGCTTGACGTTCTGGTCGGGGAACTGAAGCAGGGTCGCGCGGGTCACTCGCTCGGCAGTCTCGCCGGTCGAGTCGCTGACTACGTAGATGACCTTTGCATCCATTGGGGCGTGAGCTCAGGCGCGGCGGCCCAGCTTGCGCCCGTGCATACGATTGACGCGACGGCGGTTCTTCGCCTTACGCTTCGCATTGCGACGCGCGCTCTTGTTGCGTTTCCGAGGTCGGTCGCTGTCGACGATGGGCAGGTACATGATCTCTCCTAGAGGCCGTTTTTAGGGGAACGGGGGCGCTGCCGCAACCCCTCTGGTGTCCTGGTCGAAGTCCGTGCAGGCGTCCCCCTGATTGCGGTCCGTTGCGTCCGCGTACGCCTTAAGGCAGGCACAGGCAGCCCCGGTTCGACTGGTCAACGCGCTCGCTTGGGGACGAGCAGCCAGTAGTCCAAGTCCAATACAACGCTCTTGTGATAGACCGCACGTCCGTCCTTCTCCACCTTGAGCGGGAAGCCGGCTGCCGTGGGCTGAGCGTCCTTTAGTCCCACCAATCGCACGCGAAGCGCGCCGCAATCGCTGCGTCCGGGTAAATCGGCTTTGTCGAGGATTTCGCTGTAGGCGTAGATCGTATCGCCCGCGAAGGTCGGGTTCGCATGCGCTCCCCCGTTCCACGCGAGGATCCCCAGCACTCGCTCCATGCCGTTGAAGGACAACGACCGAACGATGCTGATCACGTGGCCGCCATACATCAAACGACGACCAAACCGGCTTTCTTTCATCTGCAACGCGTCGAAGTGAACCTTGGCGGTGTTCTGATAGAGGCGGGTCGCCATCGCGTGCTCCGCCTCTTCGATAGTCATGCCGTCCACGTGATCGATCTTTTCGCCGACCTCGTAGTTCTCGAAGTACGCCGTTCCACCGGAGGGCCACTCCTCGTAGCCGCTCAGGTCGAGATTGGAAGGCACGACGAGCTCCGACGGCGTCACTTCTTTCGGCATCTCGGGTCGGTCGGCGGCTCCGGTTGGCGTCGATGGGTCGCGCTTGTTGACCATGACCCACCGGTAGAACTCGAGGACCTTCTCACCGCGCTGGTTGGTGCCAGTGCTTTGGACCCAGACCACGCCGGTCTTGCCGTTGCTGTTTTCCTTCTTGCCGAGGACCTTGGACACCGTCCGGAGGGTATCGCCTGGGTAAACCGGCGCGAGGAACCGAACGCCCGCGTAGCCGAGGTTCGCCAATGCGTTGAGCGAGACGTCGTTGACCGTGTTCCCGAACACGATGTGGAACGTGAGCATATCGTTGATCGTCTCGCGCCGGTGGCCGAGCGACCGCGCGAACTCGGCCGAGCAGTGTAGCGGGTACCGCGACCCGGTGAGCCCGATGTACATCGACGCGTCGCCTTCGGTGACGGTGCGCGGCACGGCGTGGATGAGCTCGGAGCCCACCTCAAAATCCTCGAAAAAATTGCCTG
>CP070650.1:2240818-2244204 GCA_020354595.1 Myxococcales bacterium | reverse complement strand
CGTCGACGTCGACGGCGACGACTTCGTAGCCGGCGTCGAGGCAAAGATGGGTGGTCGCCGCTCCGATACCTTTGGCCGCTCCGGTGACGAGAACGCGCTTCGACGCGCTGGTCGGGGTATTGGCCACGTCTGCAGCTTGCTTCGCGAGCTCGTGCGGCGCTACTCGAACGCTTCGAAGTCGCGGACTCTCTTCACTAGCGCCGCTCGGGTCGGCACATCCATTTTTCGCATCGCGCTTCGAAGGAGTAGCGACACACGCGACTTCGAAAGGCCCAGGCGGTAGCCGATCATCTTGTTTGTCTGGCCCACCGCCGCATAGGTCACCACTTGACGCTCGCGCTCCGTGAGCCCGCGCGGGTCCGTCACGTGGGGAGAGTTCGGAACTGCCAAGACGAAGCGCCGCCCGTCGGTGTCGAACCAATCGACGGTAGACCAGCGGCCTCGAACGAGGGCTTTCCAGATCTCTAGCGCTTTGTCCGGATCGTCCTTGCGCAGCTTTCCGCGTGCGCGGTCGACGGCGATGGCCGCCTCTCGCAGCTTCTTCGTAGCCGTTCGGTCTTTGGCCTGTCCGACGGCGTCGGAAATCCGAAAGCTGTTGACGTCGAAAATGGCCTCGGCGTCGTGCGGAAGGTCGGTTGGTGTTTCATCAGCGGACTCTTTGGCCGCGAGACCGCGCCGCAGCCGGTGTCCCGCTTCCAGATGCGCTGCCAACATCTGCCAGCGCTGCGACTCCTGAGGCGTCAGCGACGTGACCTCTGCCAAGGGCGCGACGACGGCGACGCCCTCGCCTCTACAATCGACGGCTGTGATGTAGAGGAGGTCTCTGCAGTAGTCGACGTAGTTGGTGTAGTGTTCGAGCTGCTCGGGGTTGTCCCCCGAGTCGACAGACGCCGTGCCCGCACCGCCCGGACGTAGCTGTTCGCGAAGCACTTCGGGCGGCGTGTCCTGCAGCGCCCGAAGATGCCGTTCGACGAAGTCCTCGGGCCCGGAGCCTACGTGAACGCTCTTCAGTTCTGGCGCGCCCCCTTCAGGCGGCAGCTCATACTCCATGCACGCCACACCGAGCCCCTGATCGAGCACGGGCAAGCCACGTCTGAGCACGGTGGGCAGCCACTCCTCGTCATCGGGCTCGAGGTCGTACGCCGCCTCCGTGAAATCGATGATCGCTGATCCTATTCGGTCCAAGGATCCCCTCTCCGCAAGTCGTCACCAGTGTGTGCTTGCGCACACCAACCCACAGGCTCGGTACAGGATTCGCCTTTCTGGCGGGCTGGTCCATACGTAATTGTTCACCAAAGATTGGGCTGTGAGGGCGCAAAAATCAAAGATAAGTGTGAGCTCGCTTGCTCCATACGGGTGAGAGGCTCAACCGCTCCGTCACTCAGCCGCCGAAGAGCTCTCCGGCTCGACCATTCGCATTCTCTCGACGAGCTGGGCCTGGGTCTTCACCCCGAGCTTGCGCATTGCGTCGCCGAGCAGGCGGGACACGTAGGATTGCGAAATGCCGAGTCGGTAGCCGATGAGCTTGCTGGTCTCGCCGAGTGACGCGTAGGTAGCGACCTGCGCCTCGCGTTCGGTGAGGCCGCGAGGGTCCCTGACGCGGGGCGCGTTCGGCTTGGCGAGGACGAAGCGACGCCCGTCGGTGTCGAACCAATCGACCAGCGTCCACTTGCCGCGAACGAGCCCTTTCCAAAGGCGGAGCGCTTCCTCGGGGTCTTGCCTTCGGAGCGGGCCTCGCGCTCTGTCCACGAGGCGGGCGGCCTCTCGAATTCCCGTAACCGCGTGTTTGGCTTTCGCCGCGCCGATCGCTTGGGACACCAGAAAGCGGCTCGGGTCGATCAGCGCTTCTGCCTGCATCGGGATGTCCGTGAGTGGGGCGCCGGTGACATCCCCCTGCTGGCCTAGTCCCCTTCTCAGGCGGTGGCCTGCCGCGAGGTGAACCTCGAGCATCTGCCAGTACCTTCTGTCGCGCGGCGCAAGCGAACACACCTGGCGCGACGGCATGCTGATGTGAATACCGCGTCCGTCTGGATCGACCGCCGTCACCGAGAGGATGTCCTTGCATCCGACGCGCCGGGTGAGGATCTCGTGCGCTTTTGGCCACCGATCTCGGATCTCCGAAAGGAGGTAGATCCTGCCCTGCACCGCCTGACTCGCTTCGGCGACCATTGGGGGACCCGCCTCACGAGCCCCCTCCATCGCCTTCATCGCCAGGTCTTCGGCCCCGGGGCCATCATGAATTTGGGTCAGCACCGGGACCCCTTCGTCCGACACCCCCGCCGAGATCGCGGCGTAACATCCCATGCCGAGGTCAAACAAATACACACCCGACCACAACAGGTTCGGAAGCCACGCCTCCGCGGGAAGCTGCAAATCGTAAGCAGCCTCTACGATGTCGATGGCCGCATCCAAGTTGGGGTCCATCGATCTGAAGGCTAGCGGGAGACCAGCGCCAATGCCAGTGTCGGTGCCATAGGCAGCTCTCAGAACTCAGAACTCAGAACTCAGGTCACAGAACTGCGCGGCTCAGAACTGAGATCTGGGTTCTGAGAGGTGAGAACTGAGTGGTAGGGGCTATCAGCGTTGCGGGGCGGGCACGGCTAGGATGGGGCCGCAGGCGGTTTCGTTCATGTAGATCCCATCGAGGTTCTGCCCCTTCGGTGTATTCGCTCCCGAGGTGGCGCCGATGATGAGATCCGCATCGGTGTACGCAAGAAAAACGCACATCTCCTGGCCGCCGAGGCCGTACCTGAGTCGCCTGTCGGTGTCGTTCATGTACCCGCACTCGACGCGCAGCAAGGGCGCACCTTCGGAGCTGATCGGAGGATCGATCGTCGTCCCCAACGGCTCGCCCACGGAGTTGGCGAGCTCGAAGATCGTGCGTTCGGTGTCGTCATCGTCGACGAAGCTCAGCCGGAAGTAGTTGCCCCACTCGTGATAGTGGGCGAGCACGTAGTAGATGGTGTAGTCGGCGGGACGGCCGAAGTAGAGCTCGAACTGCTTGCCCAAGTCACAAGTCATCGTGAATCGCGACTCCGCCCGGGGCTCGATGTCCAATGCGGTGTTGGTGAAGCTGATGGGTCGAAGCCGGATCTCGACGTCTTCTTCGGGCACGGTCTCGATATCGAAGCTGAGCGCCGTCTCGAGTGGGCTCGCCGAGATGTTCACCAGGTGAACTCCGCCCACGATCTTGTGTCGTGGCGGGATCTCCAGGACCGCTCCTTCTTGAAACGCTTGAAGCTCGTCGAGGGTTTGCGTCGACTGTGCGAAGAAAACACCCCCGGCTAACGCCGACGACACATCACCAAAGCCACGCTCCGCGCAATCCCACGTCCCGTCGGGGCCTTGATAGGTGTCCTCCGGCACGAAGTACCAGTTCGAGTGAT
>CP070650.1:2237519-2240718 GCA_020354595.1 Myxococcales bacterium | reverse complement strand
CCAGAAGCGTGACGCCCCACGAGAAATTCTTGTTGATTCGATGCCCGAGGCCGGCCGCGAAGTAGCTGCGACGGTCGTCTTGATAGAACTGAATGCTGTTGGTTCGACCAAGCTCGTCTTGGAAGTTGACGTCGCCACCAAACGTCGAGGAGTAGAGCACGAACGCTGAGATCGCGATCTGGAGGGGCTTTCGGTTGTCGAGCGCTTCTTTGCGCTTCCCGACGGCAAAGCTTGCCACTGCGAAGCCGGGGAGGTTGGGTTGGGACTTGAGTTGGAAGTCGCTGACCTGATCCTCGCCACCAGGCCCGTCCGGCCCATCGCTCACGATCGCGCCCTCGATGTCCCGCGTCTTGATCTGGATCAGTGAGAGGCTGCCCTGGAGGAGCTTTGGCTCGAGCAGCGGCAGGCCGGCAGGGTTGAACCAAATCGCGGCGCCGTCGGCCGCGAAGCCGGTGTATGCCGCCGCCATACCGCGGGAGCGCTCTCCTAGCTGGAGCGTTTGATAGTGCGTGCTGTCGCCTTGGCCCCTCGCCAGTTGCGGAAGTAGCAGCAGCGCGACGAAACCAACCAGAGAGGCAAGCCTCAGCGCCTTGGCCACGATGGCACGCATGACGCGCACTCTATCTCAGAAGCCGCGCGCCTGTCGCGGCGAAAAAAATGCGGCGCCGCTACGGCGTGTACCAAATCGGAGAGCTGTACGCTCGTTCTCGAATCACCGGCGGTCCGCCGGTCTCACCGGGCTCGAGGCCGAGGGCGATCTCGTCGCGAAGCGTGTGCCGTGGGGTCGGGATCTGGATGACGCGGATGTAGTAGAACGCACGCTCCTCGGGGTCGAAGTCGGGGTCTTCCCAGAACGCGGCGAGCGAGGGGGCGCCGAAGACGTTCGCATAGTCGCCGGTCTGCAAATCGACCATGCTCGCGATCGGCAGCACGTTTCCTTCGTCGTCGTGTCGACGCGACCCGGCAAGCACCACATCATAGACCTTCTCGTAGGTTTCGCCTTCGGCGTCCACCCAGCCCTTGACGATCTGAATCCGGTCGAGGTTGGCTCCGTGTGGATCCCTGACGGCGTACATCAAGAACTTGGGGGCTTCGCCGTCGGGCGCGCTGGTGAGATCGCCGCCCATCGGATGTCCGAGCATGTAACCGGTGTTCACCATCTTGCCCGACTTCGCGTGCTTGCTCTTGAACTCCCAACCGCCGAAGAACCGAACGCGGATCCTCGGCCCGGTGGTGGCATACACCTCTTTGCGTTTGAAGGCGGCGAAGATGGCCGTGCGGGTGTTCTCCTCGGCCCAAACCGCGGCAAGTCCCGATGCTCTCATGTCGGCGCCCCTGATGCCCATCGCGACCGCGGTGAGCTTCGAGCCGGGCGTCGAATCGAGCGCAGTCTTCCCCCAGAAATTGAACTCCTCTGCGGACGCGAGGCCGGTATGTGAGTCGGTCGAGCCGACCATCCCGAACTTGTAGGGGTTGACCTCCACATCCTGCTCGATTTGCATCCCCCGCAGGAGGGCAGACCGCACGTAGTCGCCCTCGCCCACGGGCGCCTCACCGCCGCCAGCTTTCAAGAGATGCGCGAACGTCTCGAAATCCGCGAGCTCGTCTTCAGGGGAGAGCGACGGGTGCGTCTCCGAGTCGCCCTTGATCTGCGTCACCTCGACGACAGGCTCCCATCGCATTCGCATCCTTGCGTAGGCGGTGGTGATGGGCCGCCCTTCGCCATCGACCTCGTCGAACATGAGACCCCCGCTCAGGTTCGAGTTGTGGGGGATGGCCACGAAATCCGTGTCAACCGCATGGCTCGTTTCGGCGAGCCAGGCCCAGAGGTCCTCGGGGTTGTCGCTGTCGAGCGAGCTGTACGGAACGAACTGCTGGGCCTGCTTCCTGCCGGCCGGCGTGAAGACGACGCGATGCAGATTGTTGCCCTGCGGCGTCGATGTCCATTCCCAGCCGACGAACGACGTAAACGAGCAAGGCGCGTAGTGGCGCTCCGCGGCGTCCACGATGTCGCCCCAAGCAGCCTGCTTGACGGCCGCGGTATCAAAATCTGCGATGGGCTGATTTGTGTTGAGGGCGGTAACGAACTCCCCCTCGAACACCTGGGCTCCCTGCCCCTGCTTCATTAGCGCCGCCCAGCGTCGCCC
Organism: Myxococcales bacterium; assembly: GCA_020354595.1. Lineage (GTDB taxonomy): Bacteria > Myxococcota_A > Polyangia > Polyangiales > Houyiibacteriaceae > SG8-38. Next base: position 2,238,571 of record CP070650.1, on the reverse strand, counting down.
GGTCGGCGTGGCGAGGAGGTCCCGATCACCACGCGTGATCCGGAACGGTACGCCGAGCATCTCTGCATGGTCCGCCACGACGAGGAAATCGAGGGGCGTGCCGATTTGAACCCTCGATCGTATCGACGGATGGACGACGGGAAGCCCCTGTGCCCAGCGGTACGCTGTATCCGGGTCGGCCGTGCGGTTCCCGAGGAAGAATGCGTCCGGCGAATGGCTCGTGTGTAGATGCGTGTCGCCCCAGTACAACCGCGTCGGCTCTCTGGCCATGAACCCAGGCGTCGTCGGCGGCGGTCCATGGCAACCGATAGCGAGCAGCGCGAGCACAGCAAGAATGTTTCGCCTCATCGCCATGTCCCTCTAATACTGAATCCTCGCGCCGAGGCTCCAGCTGAACCGGCCGTCGTCCGTGCCCTGCACGTACACATACGGCATCACCCCCATCATGAAGAAGTTGATGCGGTAGCCGACACCGACGCGCGCCTGCGCAGCGGTGCCCAACTCGTCGAAGACTGCCCCGGCCTGGGTGAAGACCTTGACTTCGCGTATGGGCCACCAGGCGATGCCGCCGCCGACCCACCAACCCTGTGGGCCCTTGAACAGGTCGCCGATTTTTTGGCCGAGCACCTCGACGGACACGGCGTTGAAGCGGCGGTCGATGTAGTACTCGTAGCCGAGGCCGACCGTGAGTCCGGTCGCACCCGGCTTCTTGCTCCTGGTCGTGCCGATGTCCTTGTGAACGTGGTGACCCCGCTCGTAGTACTTGAGTCTGTAGTTCTGGAGCTCGGCAGGAGTCGGCGCCACGCCGGCGGCGTTGAGGAGCACGATCATGAGGCCCATCAACACGGCGCGCTATCTCACTTCCTCGCTCGCCGCGTCCGCGAAGGTGGCCTTCTCCTGCATGATCGCTTCGAGCTGGCAGCGGTCGCACTCGGACGGGCGGAACCGGATGATGGTCCCGTGCACCCACCTTCCCGAGACGGCAATCGACGGGATGACGGCGTGGCCTCCCGCCCTGCAGACGTGCTCGCCGACGACTTCTCTAAACCTCT
>CP070650.1:2233858-2237419 GCA_020354595.1 Myxococcales bacterium | reverse complement strand
TCCCCATCACCGTGAGGGAGCGCCCGGGCCCGGAAAGGTCGCCGAGGTCGAGGGCATTGGTTGCATCATCTGCAGTCAGGATCTCCGGGAACATCTCGACCGGCGGAAGGTCCATCACGTCCGCACGCACGGTGCCGTCGAATGGGGGGTCACCGTATTCCTGACCTCCGATTCGGGGTCCGTTGTAGACCTCAGCGTCCGTGATGTTAAGCACGACGTGGAGGGCACCGTCGCGAAAACAGGGAAACCCAATGTCGGCGTTCTCGGTGTCGGGACAGCTCCCGCGATTCGGAACCATGTCTCCCAAACCCAGTCCGCTCGCGATCGAGTAGAGCGCCTGGGTCGCGGCCGACGGCGTGCCGTCCAGATTCCCGTTCGAGATACCGTTCAGGGTGTCGACCGCGGCCTGAACGAGGACCTCATCGGCGGTGAGATCGAGGATGTGGTGATAGGGCGACTGGCTGTAGGGGTTCGCGAGGGGAAGAAGCGGGTACGCCCGATAGAGACCCACGCCGAACCGCGCATCGCCATAGAGTAGGCGAATGTCCTCGATGATCGTCGCGATGCCGTCCTGAAGCTTCCGGATTTCGCCAATTCCCTCGTCGTAGATGCTGAGCCTTGCATCGATCAGGAAATAGACGTCGATGGCCGGGATGTCGGCGACGGTCGAGGCGATTGCCCTTCGCTCGGACTCGGCGGAGCCGCTGGGATCGTAGAACAGCGTCGCGTAGATTCCGTCGTTGCTCGGATCGTTGTCGCATGAGATCCAATCGGGGGTGCCCGGGCAGTCGTCCGCATCATCAGGCACCCCGTCGCCGTCGACGTCTGGGAGAGCGCTCACACGATCGACGACGAGCGCCCCAGTCTCGTCGGAGAATCGCAGGCCGGCCGACTTGCCCGCGTCCAGGTCACCGTCGACAGGGAAGTCGCCGCCCTGCGAGCAGTCTGGCCTGTCCGGCGAGCACTGCGCCGGCGGGATGATGACCTTGTCGTCGGCTGAGTCACCCGCGGGGTCTTGACCGCATGCCACCGCAGTGACGAGCGCGACCGCAAAGGTCGCCGCCTGCAGGGTTTGTGCCTCGGAAATCATTGTGAAATTGCTAACACTTGGGGGGGGACAACATTACCCCATATCACGCGCGCGTGTAAGCGCGAGATCCAACGTTCGCGCAGGATAGACGTGCCATGCCGGGCAGAGCAGCGGTTTCGTTGGGAAACCGCAAGCATACTGAATGGATGAGCGCCCAATAGTCTGGCGCGGCAACTTGACCCGCCCCTGGGCACGCCCCAAGGGTGCCTCATGTCGTCCCTCGAAAGCGCCTTGATCGCGATAGAACGCGCGTGTGGGAGCGGCTCGGTGATTCGCGACCCGAGCGTCCTCGAGAGCTACGCGCAGGACGAAAGCGAAGCAGAGCCGTGCATGCCCGAAGCCGTCGTGAGGGCGAAGAGCACCGAGGAGGTGTCTTCGGTGATGAAGGCCGCGTACGAGCACGAAGTTCCCGTCACGCCGAGGGGCGGGGGAACGGGACGCGTCGGAGGCGCGGTTCCGGTGCCAGGCGGGATCGTGCTCGCATTCGAGAAGATGAACACCATCGAAGGGATCGACAAACGGGAGCTCACCACGCGCGTGCAGCCCGGCGTGATCACCGGCGAGCTGAAGCGTGCGACCGAAGAGGAGGATCTGTTCTATCCGCCCGACCCGAACTCACGAGACTCGTGCGCGATCGGAGGCAACCTCGCGGCGAATGCCGGCGGACCGCGCGCGTTCAAGTACGGCGTCACGCGCGAATACGTCATGGGAATGGACGTCGTGCTGGCCGATGGGACGATTCTCAAGCTCGGTCGCGAGACGAAAAAGGGTGTGACCGGGTACGACCTCACTTCGCTGATGGTCGGAAGCGAAGGAACGCTCGGGATCGTGACCGAGGCGACGCGACGGTTGAGTCCGAAGCCCGAAGCGACGGTCACGGCGCTCGCGTGCTTTTCGAGCCTCGATGAGGTGGCGCCGGTCGTGTCGTCGTTGATGGCGCAGGGCGAGCTGCCGGCGTGCATCGAGCTGCTCGACGAGGAGGCGATTCGGATCGTGCGTCCAGAAGCCGGATTGACCATTCCCGACGAGACGAAAGCGATGTTGCTGATCGAGCTCGACGGACAAGAGGCGAAGCTCGAGAACGACCTCGAACGAACCGGCAACATCCTGTTCGACCTCGACGCGTTGGAAGTGCTGGTGGCGCAACACAGCGGGGAGCGAGAGCGCCTATGGGCCTCGCGACGCGAGCTCAGCCACAGCTTGAAGCGCCAAGCCGCAAACAAACTGTCTGAGGACGTGGTCGTGCCACGAACGAAGATGGCGGAGCTCCTCGGTTACTGCGCCGAGCTAGCGGAGCGGCACGAGCTCGTGATTCCTACGTACGGCCACGCAGGCGACGGCAACCTCCACGTGAACTTCCTGTGGGACGACCCAGACGAGAAGGCGCGCGTCGACACCGCAATCGAGGCGCTTTTTCAGCGCGTCGTCGACCTCCGCGGCACCTTGAGCGGCGAGCACGGCATCGGGGTGCTGAAAGCGCCCTACCTCCCGATGGAGCAATCTCCCGCGCTCATCGCCCTACAGCAGAAGATCAAAGACGTCTTCGACCCGAAGCACATCCTGAACCCCGGCAAAATCTTCCCAGCCGACGCCAAGCGCTTCCACGGCGCCTGCTGAGCCGGGAGCCGGGGACACGCTCGCCCTCCAAAACCCGCGCAATAACAACGGGTTATAGACCCAACCGCGAAAACCCAATCTCCCGCACGCCGGGTCCGCGTTTTCGCGGTTGGGTTTGGAACTATGGGTGATCGTGGAGGTTTTGGAGGGCGAGCGTGTCCCCTAGAGGAGCATGGTGATGGGGGACTCGAGGGTTTGTTTGAGGGCGGCCATGAACTTGGCGCCGGTGGCGCCGTCGATGACGCGGTGGTCGCAGCTCATGGTGAAGCGCATGCGCCGGCCCGGGACGACTGCGTCGTCGACGACGACGGGTTCGTGCCGGATCGTGCCGACCGCGAGGATGGCGGCTTCGGGGGGATTGATCACCGCGGAGAACTCCTCGATGCCGAACATGCCGAGGTTGCTGATCGAGAAGGTGCCGTTGGTCATCTCTTCGGGTTGAAGCTTCTTGTCTCTCGCGCGCGCTGCGAGCTCGCGAACCTCTTCGGCGATTCGGGCGACACCCTTTTTGTCCGCATCGCGGATCACGGGTGTCATCAGGCCGTCGTCGATCGCGACTGCGACCGAAATGTCGACCACCTTGTGGTAGTGGATCTCCTTGTCCATCCAGGAGGCGTTGACCGCGGGGACTCGACGAAGCGTGACCGCCGCGGCTTTGATGATCAGGTCGTTCAGCGAAACCTTTCCGCCTTCGGCCTCGAGCTCGGCATACATTGCCTTGCGCGCATCGGAAAGGGGACCGATGTCCACGTCGATCGTCAAGTAGTAGTGTGGAACGGTCTGCTTGGATTCGGTGAGCCGTCGGGCGATCGTGCGCCGCATGCTGCTTGCCTTCACCACCTCGGGAGGCAGGC
>CP070650.1:2231091-2233758 GCA_020354595.1 Myxococcales bacterium | reverse complement strand
TTACGACGACCGTGTTCGGGCTTCCGATCGGCGAACCGGTAACCCGCAGTGGCGCGCGACCCGGCGACTTGGTCTACGTGACGGGAACGTTGGGCGCCGCCGCGCTCGGCTTTGCAATTCTCGACTCCGGTCGGACGGATGTGGAGCACGCCGAACGCTTCATCGAGCGGTGGAGGCGGCCTCCCATGAACGGCCACTCCGCCAAGCCCCTCGCCGAGGTGGCGACGGCCGCTGTCGACGTCTCCGATGGATGCGTTCAAGACCTACAGCACCTCTGCACGGCGTCCGGAGTCGGCGCCTTGCTTCGGGCCGACGCCCTTCCCTTGACGCCGGGCCACGAGGAGACGTGCGGGGCGCTTGGATTGGATTCGCTCGGGCTCGCGCTCGCCGGGGGCGAGGACTACGAGCTGCTCGTCACCGCCCCGTCATCGGCCGAAGCCGAGGCTTTCGCCACGAAGATCGGGGATATCATCGAGGGCGATTGCGTGGAGGTCGTCGACGCGAACGGGCGGCCCATCGAGCTCCCCGAGACTGGGTTTCGTCACTTCTCGTAGAGCCAAACGGCGCGTCGCTCGCCGTCGAACTCGGCCGCCCCCCGCGCCTCGTTCGTCAGTACCTCTTCAAGCGCGGTTCCAGCCTCGACGGCGGCGCGAAACTCGGGACCGCCTGTAAGCAAATCGATCGCGGGCCGGTCAGACACGAACTCGTAGATTTCGGTGCGCCAACGGGCATCCGCACAAAGATCGGGGAGAACGGCGGCAAGCATCCGAAGGTACGTTTCGTACGGACGGAATACCCAGGCGTCGGTCACGTGAACCTGGACACCTGCGCACGCGACGCCTGCATGCTTGTGAAAAGTGGGAACGAATTCGACGGGACGCAGCGTGACGCCGTGCAGGTCGAGCTCGAGCAACGCGGCCATGTTCAAGCCCGGGCCGCCCCAGAGCTCGAAGGGGCGTGTCGTTCCACGACCTTCGGAGAGCTGCGTCCCTTCGACCAAGCATCCACCGGGATACACGACCGCGGTGTCGAACGTCGGCATGTTGGGCGACGGCATCACCCACGGCAGACCGGTCTCCTCGAACGTCATCGCCCGCTGCCAACCGTCCATCGGAACGACCCTCAAGAGGTCCCGATCGAGATGCTCGCGGTCACAGACCCACTGCATGAGCTCGCCGATGGTGAGCCCGTGCCGAACCGCAATCGGATACAGCCCGACGAACGAGAGGTAACCGTCGCGCTGCGGTGCGCCCTCGACGCGCACCCCTCCTAACGGATTCGGTCGGTCGAGGACGATGATCTCGGTGCCGACCGAAGCCGCAGCCTTCATCGTGAGCGCGGCCGTCCAAACGTAGGTGTAGTAGCGCGCCCCCACGTCTTGAAGATCGATCACGACGGCGTCGAGGTCGCGAAGCCAATCGGGATTCGGGCTCAAGTCGGCGGCGTCATCTCCATAGAGTGAATAGACCGGAATGCCGGGGCCCTCTTCCGAGCCCACGCCAATCATGTCCTGCGCGGCACCGGCGAAACCGTGCTCGGGGCCGAAGAGCGCACGAATCCTAGCCCCTGCGGCCTCGAGCACGGTCGACGCTGGCCGGAGCGAGCGGTCCACGCTGGCCGCGTGCGCCAGCAACCCGACGTTTCTTCCCGCCACGAGACGCAAGGCTTTCGAATCGCCGTCGGCGATGCGATCGAGCCCCGTGCGAACGCCCGTCAATCCGCCTCGTCTACGGCTGGGGGCTCGGAGGTTTCGCCGGCGAGGAGGTAGAGGAGCGCCATCCGAACCGCCACGCCAGCTTCGACTTGATCGAGGACAACGCTGCGGTCGCCGTCCGCAATCACACTTTCGATTTCGACCCCTCGGTTCATTGGTCCCGGGTGCATGACGATGGCATCGGGCTTGGCGAGTTCGATGGTACGTGGGCCAATGCCGAACGTGCGCGAGTACTCGCGAAGGCTCGGTAGCAGCGCGCCCTCGAGACGCTCGCGCTGGATGCGAAGCACCATGACCACATCCGCGCCTTCGAGCGCAGCCGCTGGGTCGTCGAAGACTCGCACGCCAAGCGAATCGACCGCGGGCGGAAGGAGCGTTCGCGGACCGACCACCCGAACCTCGCAGCCAAAGAGTCTCAACAAGTGCGCGTTCGAGCGTGCAACACGAGAATGCGCGATGTCGCCAACGATCGTGACGGTGAGGTTTTCGAGCGTGCCTTTTTCTCGGCGGATGGTGAACGCATCGAGCAACGCCTGCGTGGGATGCGCATGCATGCCGTCGCCGGCGTTGATGACGCTGCATCCGATCTTCGAGGCGACATAGTTGGGGGCGCCGGACGCGCCGTGCCGAATGACGATCACGTCGGGGTGCATCGCCTGCAAAGTCCGGCATGTGTCTTGCAGTGTCTCGCCCTTTTTCACGCTCGACGCCGACACGTTCATGTTGATGACGTCCGCGCTCAAGCGCTTACCTGCGAGCTCGAACGACGTCCGGGTCCGCGTGGAGGCCTCGTAGAACAAGTTGATCACGGTCTTCCCGCGAAGCGTCGGCACCTTGCGAACGGGGCGTCGAGAGACCTGGAGGAACGCTTCGGCAGTGTCCAGGATGCGCTCGACGTCGGCCTTCGTCAGGCCTTCGATGTCCAGCAAGCTACGGTGCGGGAAGGCCGTCAT
>CP070650.1:2228158-2230991 GCA_020354595.1 Myxococcales bacterium | reverse complement strand
CCGACGCGTGCGACGACGGCGCCGGCGGCGAAGGTGGCGCCGGCGGCGAAGGTGGCGCTGGCGGTGAAGGCGGCGCCGGTGGAGCTGGCGGCGAAGGCGGATCCGTCGTCGTCGAGGTTCCCTAAGTCGCGCGTCACGATTTCCTAAAAATCCTGCAGCCGCCGCTGCAGATCACGCGCCGCCCCCCGAAGTTCCAAGGTCGCTGACTCACGCTTCGTTGAACTTGGCGACCAGCTGCTTGGCGAGCCGCTCGGGTACCGGGTCGTAGTGGCTGAGCTCCATCGTGAAGCTGCCGCGCCCTTTCGTCATGCTCTTGAGCGCCGGCTCGTACTCCATCATCTCCGCCAGCGGAACCGACGCCTTCACTAGCGTAGTCCCCGTACCCATCGTGTCGGTTCCGAACACCCTGCCTCGGCGACTCGACAGGTCGCCGGTGATCGAGCCGAGGTCGCTCCCCGGCGTGGTCACCTCGACGTTCACGATGGGCTCGAGGATGGTCGGCTTGGCCTTCAGGAAGGCGTCCTTGAAGGCGTACTTGCCCGCTGTCTTGAACGCGATCTCCTTGCTGTCGACCGAGTGGGTCTTGCCGTCGTAGACGATCACGCGGACGTCCTCGACGGGATACCCGGCTGCGATGCCTTGCCGCATGATGTCTTTGATGCCCTTTTCGATCGCCGGCATGAAGCCCTTGGGAATGACACCGCCCACGATCTTGTCCACGAACTCGAAACCGCTGCCGCGCTCGATGGGCTCGATTCGGAGGTACACCTCGCCGAACTGGCCCGCGCCACCGCTCTGCTTCTTGTGACGGTAGTGGCCTTCCGCTTTCGCGCGGATGGTTTCCCGATACGCGATCTTGGGTGGCTTGGCCTCGACGTCGACGCCCTGATTTCGAATCCGCTCGAGGACGAGGGAGAGGTGAAGCTGCCCGAGGCCGTGAATCACGAGCTCGTGCGTCTCGGTGTCGAAGTGCGCTTCGAACGTCGGGTCCTCTTCGCGAATTCGGCCGAGCACCTCGGCGATCTTGCTCTCGTCGCCTCGGGTCTTCGGTACGACGGCCAACGCATGGAGAGGGATGGGGTAGGGCAGCGCCTTGTGGTGGACGTGGTCGAGCGAGTGGTCGTCATGGAGCACGTCGCCGAGGTGCAGGTCGTCGATCTTGGCCACGGCGCCCATGTCGCCGGCGATGACCCCCTTGATTTCGTCACGCTCCTTGCCCTGGAGCTGGAATAGGTGGCTCAGCCGAATGGCTCTTCGTCCGGCTCCGACGAACACCTGTTCGCCTGCTTTTACCGTGCCCTGGTAGACGCGGAAGAAGCAGAGCTTCCCGAGGTACGGATCCGTCGTGACGTGAAAGACGTGCGCGAGCAGCGTGCCGCTTGGGTCGTCGTTGTACTGGAACGGAACCTCGTCGGCGCCCTCGCCGATGTAAAAGGGCCGGTGATTGCCTTCCGCAGGGTTCGGGAAGTGACGCACGATGATGTCGAGCAGCGCCTCGACGCCGGCCCCCGTGACCGCGTCGGTGAAGCAAACCGGCACCACGTGTGCCGAGTCCATCGCGCGCTCGAACGGCTCGTGGAGCGCCTCGTAGTTGGGCTCCTCGCCTTCGAGGTACCGCTCCATCAAGGCGTCGTCGACTTCGACGATCTGGTCGAGGAGCTCGGTGTGGAACCCCGCCACCGGACCGAGGTCGCTGTCGCCGTCGCCGTTGAGCAGGCAGTCTATGACGTTGGTGCCGTTGTTGGCCGGGAGATTGATCGGCAAACAGCCCCGTCCGATCGTCTCTTTCAGCTCTCCGAGGAAGCCGGAGAGCAAACCGACGTTCTCCCCGAGCTTGTTGACGATGATCGCGACGGGGAGATCGAGATCGTGCGCCAGCTTCAACAGGCGTCGGCTCATGCTGTCGACACCCGACTCGGGATCCATCACCAGCACCATCGTCTCTGCCGCTGGAAGACAGGCGATCGCCTGCCCGATCAGATCGGGCGCCCCTGGAAGGTCGAGGATGTTGATCCGTTTCCCTCGGTGCGTCGCGTGGAGCAGAGCGGAGTACACCGAATGGTGATGCTCCCGCTCCTCTTTTTCGAAATCGCTCGCGCTCGTGCCCGCTTCGACGGTTCCCTTGCGGCTGGTTTCGCCGGCGCGAAACAAAAGCGCCTCGGCAAGGGTGGTCTTTCCGCCAGATCGCGGGCCGGCGAGCAGGACGTTGTGTATGTCAGCAGTCCCGTATCCGGCCATCCGGGCATTCTAAACCCCAATTCGGCGCGCCGATCCAGCAAAAAAAGGGCCGGCCCCCCTAAGGAGGCCGGCCTGGGCGCAAAGGCGCGGCTTGTTCTCAGAAAGGGGCTACCAGGAGTGTGTACTCGACTAGGGTTTGCACCTCGGGGACACCCTGGACGAAGATTCGGGCCAGCTGCACCTGGTCGTTGCGGACGGTCACGTTGACCTCGCCCTCGTTGCAGTCGATGGGGCTGCCGGGCGCCGCTTTCGTGTCGTTTCCATCGACGTTGAGGAGCTCGACGCGGGCGAAGACGTTCTGGTCGCCGAAGACCGCGCAGTCGATGGCAACCTGGATCCGCTGATCCGGGTTGCTGTTATTTGGTAGCTCGAACACGACGAAGTCCTCCCTGTCGCCCGCCTCCGCCGAGATCTGGTCGGTGTAGACGATCTCACGGGTGTTCGTGATGGAAAGGAATTCGTCCACCGCCGGATTGGCGGCGCTGTCGTTGTCGAACGGAGCGACGGGCGGGGGCTCGACGGGCTCGCCACCTTGATCACCGCCGCCGCCCGCGCCGCCGAAGCCCGGGTCTCCGCCAGATCCGTCGAAACCGGG
>CP070650.1:2224113-2228058 GCA_020354595.1 Myxococcales bacterium | reverse complement strand
TGCGGCCTATGCGCCGGTCTTGACCGTCGGGGACAGATCCCCATAACCCCGCCGTAGGAGGTTTCATGCGCGCCACATTCACTCTCGTTGTCACCGCTCTCGTCCTCGTTGGATGCAAAGATCCGGGGGCCAAAGTCACACCTGCGGCCGTGGAGGCGCCGACCGACGACAAGGCCGAGCCGAGCTCTGCCGACGAGGCGACGACGTCGTTGGCCATGGATCCCTCCAATAGCAAAATCGAATTCGTCGGCGCTAAGGTGACCGCGAGCCATGCGGGGGGGTTCACCGATTTCGCGGGAACGGTCGATCTGGGCGACCCGATCGAGAAGAGCCGTATCGGGATTACGATTCAAACCGCATCTCTCTACGCGGATCGCGAGAAGCTCACGCAGCACTTGAAGTCGCCGGACTTCTTCGACGTCGCCAAGTTCCCGACGGCGACGTTCCAGTCGACTGAGATCACCAAGCAAGGCGATGGCTACACGATTACCGGCGACTTGACCCTGCACGGCGTCACCCAACGCATCAGCTTCCCAGCCACAATCACCGCGGGCGATTCGGAGATCAGCGCCGGCGCGGAGTTCTCGATCAACCGAAAGGACTTCGGCATCGTCTATCCCGGTATGCCCGACGACCTGATCCGCGATCTGGTTGTGATTAAGCTTTCGCTAGGGTTGCCGCGCAAGAGCTAGGGAACTGAGTTACCCCGCTCCGGCTTCGGCTGGCCATGGTTGTAGCTCGAGTAGATCCTTCACTCGGATCTTTCCCGTTTCCATCACTCCCGTGGCGGCATCGGCAATCGTCCACGCATGGGTGCCCTGGCCCATTGGCTGGGACTCGACGAAAACGCACCGGAGCTCGCCTTCTTCGAAGCCGCACTGGTCCTGGATGGCACGGAGCAGCTGCAGGTTGTGGAGGTGCCCTTCGCCGAAGTTCCATCCAATGACGATTCCGGCGACGAGCTCGCCATCCAGGTATTCGTAGGCGTCGATGTCGTCCACGGCCTTGGGTAGGAGCGACTGAAGGCAGCGCCCGTGGAGGTGCATCGACCGAAAACCGAGCACCTTGGAGATGCTCCCAATGATCTGTTCCTCGTCCAGCATGCCGGCGAGCTGATCGGGAAGCCGAGGCGCCCACTTCGTGAGATGCTCGTCGAGCTTCTTGGAGGCGTCCCCTTTGAAGAGCCAGACGCTGTAGGCCCAGTTGCCGGCGTAGTAGCGCATCGAGCAAAGAAACGACGCCCGCGACGGAAACAGATTGCCGAACAGCGGCACCGCGACGAGCGCAAACACCAGATAGGCGACCAACAACGGCGAGCTGATGCTGAAGGCGTCGACTGCCGCGTAGTGCCCGAACAAGACAAAGCCGCCGTACACCATGATCACGTTCCACTCGATCGGAACCCCCATCGGGATGCTGCTCGTGATGAACGTATGAAAGAGCAGCATCACGATGAGCGTCACCGTGGTGGTTGTTCCGCCGTCGCTAAGAATCAAAACGACTGGAAACGCGTACTCTACGATGGTGCCTGCATGCGCCATGAATTGCGCGAGACGCGATGGTCGTAGATCGTCCGGGTAGCTCCGGTAGAGCCATTTGCGAATCGGGCCGAACTGCGTCAGCGGGCTGTTACTCTGCATGACGGCGACGACAGAAGGGAAGTGGTGATTGAGCTTCGAAGTCGCCGCCCACATCCAGATGCCGACCCAGACCCACTTGGATGCGGGCAGCCAGTCGGCGAACATGAAACAGACCAGCGCCGTGTAGTAGTGCTCGGCGCGAGCGGACAGAAAGATCGTCTTGTCGCTCAGTCCGAGCAGGGGCAACAGGACCAGCGTCGGGGCGATGAGCTCGACTGAGAGCTCGGGCGCGACGAGCGCGCGGAACAGGAAAAAGATGTGCGCGACGTAGAGCGCTACGTCGAGCAGCGTGCGTTTGTACCCGCCGATGATCGGCAAGCCCGGGAAGAACGGGACCTTGGTCGTGCCCGGCCGGCAGAAGTAGAGGGCGCCGCCGAACGGCGGTTTGTACCGGCCGGTGAGCGGTCCGCTCCCGCAGCCGAGCCCGAGGCTTTCGAACGCCATGCTCCAAAGGACGGCCTTCTGGAACGCGATCGGCTCGAAGTACCAAGTCTTGAAGTTCCCGAGGTCGCCGATCCCTTCGGTGAACGAGCAGAAGAAGCTCCAGATCCACACGTACAGAACGACCTTGAGGATGTAGACGATGTAGATCGGCCAAGGCGTGCCGTAGCCCTGCAAGGCCCACGACTGGCAGACCATCTTCACGCGTTCGGGGAATGGCTTCTTCAGCCAGTCTTGAATGTCGTAAGGGGGTGGGACCGGATTCAACAGCGCCATGGGCGGGATGCTAGCGATCCCGGCGGCGCCTGTCATCGCCTTCGAACGGCGCCGGCGCAAAGATTTCGCGGCTGGTCATTCGGCCGAGTTGGATCTAGCCACCGTGCTATGCGAGGTTGATGTAGAGCGAGGAAGCGATGGGCAAGAAAGAGAAGAGAAAGGCAGAAGACGAGGCTGTGGCTGCAGCCCTCGGGAAGGATTCGATTCCGTCGAGGAAGCCGAAGCTCACGCGCCCGATCTACAACGCCGCGCTCGCCGACTTCCAAATCGAGCTCGTGAAGCTCCAGAAGTGGATCCAGACGCAGGGGCTGAAAGTCGTCATCCTCTTCGAAGGCCGGGACGCGGCTGGCAAGGGTGGGGCGATCAAACGGATCACGCAGAGCCTCAATCCTCGTGTTTGCCGCGTGGAGGCGCTGGCCAAGCCGACCGAGCGCGAGCAAACACAATGGTATTTCCAGCGCTATGTGAACTATCTACCGGCCGCGGGCGAAATGGTCATATTCGATCGTAGTTGGTACAACCGCGCAGGCGTCGAGCGCGTGATGGGCTTCTGCACGGAGGACGAGTACCGGGAGTTCCTCCGGTCATGCCCCGAGTTCGAGCGCATGCTGGTGCGCTCCGGAATCATTCTGATCAAGTACTGGTTTTCCGTCAGCGACGCGGAGCAGGAGCGCCGCTTCCAGAAACGCATGGAAGATCCGGTTCGCCGTTGGAAGCTCAGCCCTGTCGACATGGAGTCGCGCAGTCACTGGGTGGACTACTCGCGCGCCAAGGACGAGATGTTCGCGCACACGGACATCAAGCAAGCGCCTTGGTACGTCGTCCGCGGCGACGACAAGCGGCGGGCCCGCCTGAATGTCATTGCTCACCTCCTGAGCTTGATCCCGTACCAAGACGTTCATGAACCAAGGCTTGTCCTGCCCGAGCGCCAGAACAACTACAAGTACGTGAGGCCGCCGCTCGCCGATCAGACCTTCGTTCCCGAGATCTTCTGACCGAAACCAGTTCGGCGGGCTGGGGCAATTGCCATGGCGCCCTTCGGGCCACATGTTGCTCAATCGCTTCTTCCCAATGAGCCCTGACCCGACATCCCCGCCGCCTCGCATTCGGTTGGCGGTCACTTTGTTTGTTTTTCTCACCCTCACGGTCGGGTGCACGGGGCTGCTCCAGAACCTCGGTGCAAAGTGGGTGACTCGGCAAATCGCCGCGGAGTTCAATCTGGACGAGGCCCAGACTGCCGCCACGAGAGCTTCGGTCGACCGTCTCATCGCGGCGGCACCGGACGCTCTGAGCAGCAAGGTCGACATGTTGGTCGCCACGGTCGACGCCGCGATCGCGAAGGGGCTCACCGAGAAGAAGCTCCTCGGAATGGAGCGGCAGGTCGACAAGATCGTCGACATCGTAGCGCGGGCGATCATCGAGGAGGCTTCGCCCATCTTGGCGACGCTTCGTGACCATCAAATCGACTTCGCCGAAGCGCGCATCAACGAGCGTCTCGCCGAAGCGCGTGAAGAGCTGGAGCAACCGAGGGAGGAGCGCCTCGAGAAGCGTCAGGACGCGTTCGTGAACGCGGTCGAGGATTGGGTCG
>CP070650.1:2220980-2224013 GCA_020354595.1 Myxococcales bacterium | reverse complement strand
GCATCGTGTAGGCGAGCATGCCGATCAAGCGCCAGTCGGGATTGCCATAGCCCGAAGTCACACCGCCGGTGCCCGCGATGCCGACGGCGAAGCCTTTTTCGTGGAAATACTTGAAGCCTCCGAGGAGCTCGACAGGAGACTCCTGGCGACCGCCAAGGCCCGTCCCCGAGGCGGCTGCGGTTCGTCCGAAGGCTTCCATGGTGATCATGAAACGCTGCTCTCCGAGCAAGAGTTGCAGTGCTGCGCCCCACGTGAGTTGGTTGCCGATGCCGAGGGAGGGGAGGTCTTGGTTGAAGGCGGTCTTGTAGCCGACGTTGAGGGGAATCCGAAGATACTCTCCCGCGTTGAACGTGCCGAGGGCTTCGAACCAGCCTCCAATGTTTGGAGATCTCGAAGGCTCGCCGAGATAGCTCTGATCGGGCCACGCGGCGGATGCAGTATTGGCAGTCAGCGTAGCCTGCGCCGCCACTTGAAAGATGTCGTCGCGGGTTCCGTACAACACGCCCCGGGCGCCGACGTACAGATCGCCAAGGCCACGGCCGACTGGAATGAGTCCGCTCAATCCGAAGGAATCGAGGAAACCGGCTTGCTCGTCCGAGAGGTTGTCTTTGAGGATGAACGAGTAGGGAACGTCCATGAAGAAGACCAAGCGCTCCCACAGACCGAGGCTCCAGGTGAGATGGCCGGTGAGCTGGGCGTGAACGAGGCTCATCTGTTGGTCGGGGATGGGTCCGTTGGTCACTCGAAGCTCGAGCGGATTCCGGGCGAAGTCCACGTAGACCTGAACGCCGAAGCGCAAGTGACCTTGGCCGTCGGCGTTGCTCACCGCGAAACCATCGGTCGCGAGCTCCGAAGGTCGAAATTGGTTCAAGTCGAACTGCGGCTGCGCGCGCGCTTCAGAGGCGAGACCGAACCCGTTCCACAGGAGCATCAACGTTGCTACCCACCTCGGGCTGAAGTTCCCCACGCTCACCCCGCCATCGGCTCCTTGGTACCACCTCTGATCGAGCCACCCACATTTTGCATCACAAAAAGGGAGCCTGGTGCCTGCGGGGCCGGGCTTGGCGATGGTCCCCCGTCGTGTTTCAGGCCTCTAGCGTCTCCTTCACGTTGAGGAGAGCGGATCGCATGTCGCGCTCGTTGCGTCGCAACGTCACGCTTTCGGCGAACTTACCAAAGACAGGGACCGGGATGGAGTAGTCGACTACGAACGTGAGCTTGGTTCCGCTTGCCTCGGGTTCTACGGTGTTCGTCCAAGTGCTGCTGATCATCCCGATGCTCTGATGCGTAGCGCGCTGGTTGTGGTCGTACTCGACTACGACGTTCTGCCCGCGGAGCTGAATGCCCATCATCTTGTAGGTCCACTCGTACTGTTGCCCTTCGCCCGTCCCGATCACGTTGCGGGTTTCGATCATGCCGGCCATCCATTCGGGAAGAGTGCGGGGCTCGTTCACGTACGCGAATACCTCCTCGAGAGGAGCCTCGATCACGATGCTGTTCTCGTGCCTCGCCATCTAGCTAACCCATAGCCAGCAGATGGGACAATCAAAGCAGCGCGCCCGCCCCGTGTCCATAAGCAATTATTTCGCCCTGAAACGCCGGGGTGCGCGCCATCGGGAATCAGGACGCGCGCTTGGGCCACCACGGGACCATCGGGCTCACCTCGTCGATCACTTGCCGGTACTCGGGACGCCTCTCGACAGAGCGGACGTCCATCAGCCAGCAACTGAAACGGAAGAACAAAGCCATCGCGACTGGCCCTGCCAAGACGAGAGCCGGTTGCTTCGACAGAAGGCCACCAGGGATCGCAAACGGAATCATCGACAGCCAAAACAGCACTTCGCCAAAGTAGTTCGGGTGGCGCGAGTACTTCCACAGGCCTCGTCGGAGCGCGCCGCCCTTCGCGTACTCGTCCGTAGCGCGATACTTCCGCAACTGCTCGTCGGCGAAGAGCTCGATTCCAACTGCAGACAAAGCACCCGTAACGCCAATTGCATCCCAAAGACCAAGAGGAGGCGCGGTCGAGGGATCGGTGGCCAGTGTCAACGCCGCGGGTGCAAACGCGAAGTACACCAGCACGGTCGGGAAGAGGTGCATGCCGATGAGCGAGTTGAGCCAATAGGGCACGGGGGCGGCGCGCATCGCCTCGTAGCGCCAATCCTCGTGGACGAGGCCGGTGCGCCAACCGCTCCACGAATACATCGTGTGGTAGCGGATCGCCCAAATCCACAGGCACGCGACGACGCAGATCTGTCGTCCGCTCCACGGGTCGAGCAGTCCGCCTCCGCCCGCTTGTTTGAGCGCGAGCGCCAGAATCGGCGGGGCGAGCACCCAATACGGGTCGTAGATCGACGAGTTGCCGTTGGCGATCGAGAAGACCCAGATCACGACCGTCGCGACACAGGTGACGGCAAAGCCAATCCAAAAAGGGTCGTCGATGGCGCCGCGGCTTTGAATCCACCACCACGCGAGCGCGCCCACCACGAGCGCCACGAAGTACGCCAGGTAGCACTGCACGGCAGGCACCGGTCGGTGAGGGGCCGGCGGGAAATCCCGCTTTACTCGGGCTTCGGGGCTCATGACTAGGGCGCGCGCTTCGTGAAGTTGACGACTTCAATCGGCGCGTCCCCGTAGGTGCCGTCGTCCAGGCATTCGAGGACCAGGTCACCTCGCCCGTGACCCAGCGCATTGACGGACTCGATGATGGGGAAGGCGCGGCGGCCATTGGAAGGGGTCGCGACGAATGGATTCATGCTGTCGATCGTACCCGATTGAAACGCGACGCCGAAGTCCGGATGGCGGAGCTCACAACGAACCACCACCGCTGTCGTCACCTGGGCGCCCAAGCGGAAAAAGACGTCTACCGGACCTGAGCCGAGCGAGGAGATGCGGAACCTCGTGGCGCTCGTTGCCGCAGGATCGCCGGCCACGTAGTCGGAGAACCGCTCATCACTCGGATCGGATCCCGACGTCGAGCTGATCGCGGGCCGCGGCGGATCCCAACCGTGTGTCGCGCGGCCCCGCAGTCGATGC
>CP070650.1:2217565-2220880 GCA_020354595.1 Myxococcales bacterium | reverse complement strand
GGCGTGGCCGCAGGGTCCTCGGGCGGCGTCTCGACGCAGCCCGCGCACGGCTCGATCGGGGCAAGGCAGATCGGCGGACCGAACGTGATCGCGAGCGGAACGCAGGGCACGAACGCCCACTGCAGAAGGCCAGGCGTGAGCGAGGGGATCGCGGGGTCGTCGGAGGCGGGCGCGCCCAGATCGATCGGGAGAAGCGTCACGACGACCTCATCGCCCGGGCTCGGGTTAGCCCTCTCGGGGTCGGCCTGCACCTCGACCTTGGCGCCCGCGAGGCGGAAGTCGGTCACCGCCGACGCGGGGAGGAAGCTCTCGCTGCAAGCGACCGACAGGACCAAGGCGCAAAGCAGGACGACGCGCATCAGAACTCCCCCCTCACACCTAGAGCCGGAATGATCGGAAGGCCAAGCAACGGCGTCTGTTGGCTGAAGTCGTAGTTGTAGATGATGCCTTCCTGGTTCTGGTAGTTGTAGGCGTTGCGAATGTCGAGGAAGACCGCGAGCCTCCAGCCTTCGAAGGTCCATTTCTTCTGAATGCGAACGTCGAGCTGGTTGAACAGTGGATTGCGGATCGAGTTCACGCGTCCGTCGATCGGGATGTACACGTCGTTCAGCGCGTCGTAGACGGAGCCGATGACCGGCGTGGCCGGATTACCGCTCACGAGCCGGAACGTGCCGCCGATCTCCCAGTTGCGTGGGAAGTTGTAGACGAACGCGGCGGTCAGGATGTGTGTCTGGTCGAAGTCGAAGAGGCGCCACGGCTGGTTCGGCCCGTCTTTGCGCTCACTGCGTGACAGTGTGTAGGAGAGGTAGCCGAAGTACTGACGGCCCTCTTTGGGGCGCATGTTGATGCTGAACTCTGCACCGTAGATGCGTCCGATGCCTTGGTTGACGAAAAACGGCGCCTGACCGCTAGGTGTCGCGACGGGACGGTCCCAGAGGTACTTGTAGAAGGCTTCGACCCCGAACCGCGCGATCAATGCCGGCTCGTACTCCCAACCGAGACCGACATGAACGGCCTTGAAGGGGTCGAGGTTCGGATTCCCGATCGTCGGCTCGGACTCCTGGAACTCCGGGGGCTGGCTGAAGATGCCGACGCCGGCCTTCACGCGCATGTCGTCGCGAACCTTGAAGATCGTCGTGAGGCGGGGGTCGACCGAATAGCCCGTGATCTCGCTGAAATAGTCGAAGCGAAGTCCGAGGATGAGCTGGACGAGCTTGCCGAGCGACGCGTCGCTTTCGAAGTAGAGCGCGGGGCGTACGACGTTGCTGTCGACCGTCGCGAAGACGGTTTCTTGGCCGGCAAGAGACCCCTGTTGGCTTCCGCCCCCTTCGGCCGGATCGGGCTGCGGGCCGACGTAGTCGAGCCTCACGGGCGAGGCAAACACGTCGACGCCGGCGATCAGCCGAACGCGTTCGGTGATTTGGTAGCGCCACTCGCCGCGCCCGTACATCTGGATGAACCAACCGTCGAGCCTGAACTCGTCGCCGAGCCCAAACCGGATCTGCTGGGGCCCGACGTTGAACGCGAGCTCCTGCTCGACTTTGTCGCCGACCTTTCGGGTCCAGTCGATTTGGTTGTTGTAGAACGCGGTCTTCAGCTCGGTCTGCCCGCGAATCGCTGGGTCGTCGCCCTGCACTTCCTCGAACAGAAGCTCCAACCGGTCGTTGGCCCCGTACGCGGAGATGCGAACCCGGTCGCGCTTCGTCGGGAGGAAGTTCAGCTTGAACTGATAGTCGTAGTACACCGGCGCCTGCCGGACGCCGATGTCGTCTGGAGCGACTGCAGGAAACACGAGGTCGAGCAGGCTTCGCCGAAAGCCGCCGGAGATTTGGACCTTGTCGGTGATGGGCGACTCGATCGTGACGAAGGTGTCGATGACGGAAATCTCGGCGACGCCGTGAACTCGGTCTCTAGCGGGATCGCGCGTCGTCACTTCGAGTATGCCGCCAGTGCGCCGGCCGTAACGCGTCGAGAAGTTGCCCGGATAGAAGTCGATGCGCTCGAGCATGTAGGAGTTGTAGACGCTGGTGAGCCCCCCGAAGTGGTAGATGAGCGGCACGGGGATGCCGTCGATGAAGAACTCGCTGTCCTGCGGCGCCGCACCACGAACGATGAGGAGCCCGATGCCGAACGGAGGGCGGGCGACACCGGGCAAGATCTCGACCGCGCGAAGCGCGTCGCCGCGGGTGCCGGGAATGCGGGTGAGCTCGTCTTTGTCGATCGTGCGCTTGACCACCTCGCGCGGCGGCGCGTCGACGACCGCCGTCGCCCCAAAGCCTTGATACGCGGCACTCTTCTTTGCGCCGAGGCGATAGATCACCTGGGTGACCTGTCCGGCGCTGACCTCTTCCTGGGCTCGCAAGTCGCCGTACTCGCCTCCGGCGATGTGGACCTTGTATTTGCCGGGCTCGAGGTCGGTCACGATGAAGGTGCCGTCGGGGCCTGCGACGAGGTCGCGGACGAGCTGGTCGCGCGCGTCGACCACCTCGACGGCGCCCGCGCCGGCCGCGCTGTCGTCCTCCGCGAGGAGCACCGTGCCCTTGAGCCATCCCGTTGTGAGCTCCTCGGGCGGCTCCTTCAGCTCGAACACATAGCGGTAGCGGATCCGCGCGGCGATCGGCTCCCAATCCTTTCGCGCAGGCTCGAAGACGAACTGGCGAGCCGCCGCGAGCGCGGCCTCGTCGAACGCCTCGCCCCCCGACCGCGCCATGCTGACCTCGGTGACGAGACCGTCCTTGCCGACGACGATGTCGAGCTCGACCTCGACCTCGGTCGGCTCCTCGCCTTCGGGCGTCTCCGGATAGTCGGCCTCGACGAAGCGGATGAGCTTGGGAGGCGTGATGAGGGGCTTGTCCTCGGGCTCGGCCTCCATCTGAAGCCCGGCTTGCGCCGCCGCCCCACTGGCAAAAGCGAACACGACCAGCAGGACACCAGCTAGGCGAAGCACCGCTCCAGCATAGCTCACCCCGAAGGGGACCCAAGCGCCCGGCGGCACGGTTCAAAAGGTGACACGAATGTTACATGAGGACCGAGTGGCTCGCTGGTCCGGGCACTTTGCCTGATCTATCGTCACGCGATGATGAGGTCGCTATTCATCGTTTCGGCGGTGCTGATCACGATGACTTCTTGGATGGGCTGCGGCGATGATCGCGCGCCCGGCACTGCTGAAAACGATAGTTCCCTGGTTGGTGGTCCGTGCATGGACAACCTGGACTGCGATCAGCGTCTTTGCGAGAGCGCCGACCAGTTCCCCGATGGGACTTGCACGGTCTCCTGCGGCGAGTCTAGGCACTGCCCGCAGAGATCCTCCTGCGC
>CP070650.1:2210414-2217465 GCA_020354595.1 Myxococcales bacterium | reverse complement strand
TGCCGGGCGACAACGTGAAGATGAAGGTCAAGCTCATCACGCCGGCGGCCATGGAAGAGAAGCAGCGCTTCGCGATTCGCGAGGGCGGCCGCACCATCGGCGCGGGCGTCATCGCCAAGATCACAGAGTAATCAGATGGCAGCGAACAAGATCCGAATTCGGCTCAAGGCCTACGATCACCGGTTGTTGGATCAATCGGCGACGGAAATCGTCGACACGGCGAAGCGCACGGGTGCGCGAGTCGCGGGTCCGATTCCGCTGCCGACACGCATCAACAAGTACACCGTGCTGCGTGGGCCCCACATCGACAAGAAGTCGCGTGAACAGTTCGAGATTCGAACCCACAAGCGACTTCTCGACATCCTGGACCCCACTCAGCAGACACTCGACGCGCTCATGAAGCTGGATCTTTCGGCGGGCGTCGACGTGGAGATCAAGTCGTAAGGCGGTACTTCAATGCCCAAGGTCAAAGTCAGAAACTTGAGCGGGAAGGGTGTCGGAGAGATCGAGCTCTCCGATACGGTCTTCGATGCGACCGTGAACGAGGCCGTTCTCTACGACGTCCTCAAGGCGCAGCTCGCCAGCAAGCGCAAGGGCGCGGCTTCGGCTCAGACGCGAGCCGAGGTCAGCGCGACCGGGCGCAAACTGTACAAGCAGAAGGGCACGGGTAATGCCCGCCATGGCTCGCGTCGCGCTCCGATCTTCGTTGGTGGCGGCGTGGTCCACGGCCCGAAGCCCCGCGACTTCGGCTACCGGCCTCCGCGCAAGATGCGGCTCGGCGCGCTCAAGGGCGCGCTCAGCCTCAAGCTTCGCGAGGGCAAGCTCCAGGTCGTCAAGGACTTCGAGCTCGCCGAGATCAAGACCAAGAAGCTCGTCGAGGTGCTCGGCAAGCTGAAGGTCGACAGCGGGGCCCTCATCGTCGACGGCGACAACGACAAGTTGCGCCTCAGCGCGCGCAATCTTCAGAACCATTCGGTTCTGCGGCCCGAGGGAGTGAATCTGTACGACCTGCTCCGGCACGAGCATCTCGTGCTCACTGAGACCGCGGTAGAAGCTCTGGAAGCGAGGTGTCAGTGATGCACGTCGAAGACGTAATCAAGCGGCCCCTCTACCTCACCGAGAAGGGCGCCAAGCTTCGCGAGGAACAGAACAAGTACGTGTTCGAGGTCGATCTCGGCGCGAACAAGCACCAAATCAAGGACGCGGTCGAGACCTTGTTCAAGGTTACCGTCGATGAAGTCAACACACTGGTGATGCGAGGCCACATGCGCCGCATGGGCCGCACATACGCCAAGACCCGCAACTGGAAAAAGGCGATCGTCACCGTCCGTGAGGGCGACTCGATCGACTTCTTCGAGGGTGTCTGATCATGGCAATCCGTAAGTTCAAACCTACGTCTCCGTCCCGCCGCTTCTACGAAGCGCCGGACTTCGAGATGATCACGCGCGGGAAGCCGGAAAAGAAGCTCCTCGACGCCAAGAAGCAGACCGCCGGCCGCAACAATCAGGGGCGCATCACCTCACGCTTCCGCGGAGGCGGGCACAAGCAGCGTTACCGCAAGATCGACTTCAAGCGGAACAAAGTCGGCGTGCCGGCGACCGTGAAGGCGATCGAATACGATCCGAACCGTTCGGCTCGCATCGCGCTTCTTCACTATGCGGACGGCGAGAAGAGCTACATCTTGGCACCGGACGGGCTCCGGGTTGGCGCCCAGGTGATCTCCTCGAAGAACGCCGACGTGAAGCCCGGCAACGCCATGCGCCTTCGCGACATGCCGCTCGGCACGATGATCCACAACATCGAGCTGAAGATCGGCAAGGGGGCGCAACTCGTGCGCTCGGCCGGCACCGCCGCCCAGCTCATGGCCAAGGACGGTGACTACGCGCAGATTCGGTTGCCGTCGCACGAAGTGCGCATGGTGCACCTGAATTGCCGCGCGACGGTCGGGCAGGTCAGCAACTCGCTTCATGCGCGCGTGACCCTCGGCAAGGCGGGCCGCAGCCGTTGGATGGGCAAGCGCCCGCACAACCGCGGCACCACCATGAACCCGGTCGACCACCCGATGGGTGGTGGTGAGGGTCGCACCGCGGGCGGACGTCATCCGTGCTCGCCGTGGGGCCAGCTCGCCAAGGGGCTCAAGACCAGAAAGAACAAGGCGACCGACAAGTACATCGTTCGCAAGCGGAAGAAGAAGTAATGGCGCGTTCAGTCAAAAAGGGTCCGTTCATCGACGACCATCTCGAAAAGAAGGTCGAGGCTGCGAACAAGTCGGGCGACAAGAAGATGATCCGCACTTGGTCGCGTCGTTCGACCGTGACTCCCGATTTCGTCGGGCACACCTTTGCGGTTCACAACGGCCGCAAGTTCGTCACGGTCTTCGTCACCGAGAACATGGTCGGGCACAAGCTCGGCGAGTTCGCGCCCACCCGGACGTTCGGCGGCCACGCCTCGGACAGGAAGGGTGGCCGCAAGATCAACCCGCAGACGGGTAAGAGGTAATCATGGAAGCGGTCGCAAAAGCGCGTTTTCAGCGGATTTCGCCTCGCAAGGCGCGGGTCGTGCTGAACATGGTGCGTGGCAAAAACGTCGCCGATGCTCTCAACGAGCTACGGTTCACGACGAAGTCGGCGGCTCCGATCGTGGCGAAGTGCATCAACAGCGCCATCGCCAACGCCAAGCAGAAGAACGAAGAAATCAACCTCGACGATCTGGTCGTGAAGACCGCCTTCGCGGACATGGCGCCGAACCAGCACATGCGGCGCTGGCGCCCGCGCGCTCAGGGCCGTGCCACGCGCATCGTCAAGGGAATGAGTCACATCACCGTCGTCGTGAGCGATGGGGAAGAGAGCTAAACGGTGGGTCAGAAAGTACATCCTTATGGGTTCCGTCTCGGCGTCGTGAAGACGTGGAAATCCAAGTGGTACGAGGACAAGAACTACGCGAAGTGGCTTCATGAAGACCTGAAGCTCAAGAGCGCAATACGGAAGAAGTTCGCCCATGCGGGCATCGCCGACATCGAAATCGAGCGTGCGGCCAACAAGGCCAAGGTGGTCATCTACACCTCGCGCCCCGGCATCATCATCGGCAAGCGCGGCGCGGGCGTCGAGCAGCTCAAGACCGAGCTCCAGAAGCTCACGCAGAACGAGCTGTTCCTCGACATTCAGGAGGTCCGAAAGGCCGAGACCAACGCGCAGCTCGTCGCCGAGAACATCGCCACGCAGCTCGAGCGCCGTGTCGCGTTCCGCCGCGCCATGAAAAAGGCCGTGCAGACCGCGATGAAGTTCGGCGTCAAGGGCATCCGAGTCACGGCCGGTGGCCGCCTCGGTGGCGCCGAGATCGCGCGTACCGAGTGGTACCGCGAAGGCCGCGTGCCGCTTCACACGCTCCGCGCCGACATCGATTACGGCGAGGTCACGGCACACACCAAGGCCGGCACCGTCGGTATCAAGTGCTGGATCTTCAAGGGTGAGCAACTCCCGCAGCGCCCCGGCGCTTCGGCCATCGGTGCCCGGACGTAAGGACGAGCCATGCTTCAACCAAAGAAAACCAAGTTCCGAAAAATGCAGAAGGGCCGCATGCGCGGCAAGGCGTATCGAGGCTCGAAAGTCTCGTTCGGCGACTTCGGGCTGCAGGCTCTCGAGCCAGGGCGCATCAGCCAACGGCAGATCGAGGCCGCTCGTATGACGATCCAGCGAAAGGTGAAGCGGCAGGGGCAGCTCTTCATCCGCATCTTCCCGGACAAGCCGATCACCAAGAAGCCGCTCGAAACTCGGCAGGGTAAGGGCAAGGGCAGCGTCGAAGGGTGGGTGTGCGTCATCAAGCCGGGGCGCATGCTCTACGAAATCCAGGGCGTGCCCGAGGACGTGGCACGCGAGGCGTTCCAGCTCGCCGCGCACAAGCTCCCACTCAAGACCGCGTTCCGCAGCAGGGAGGCCGAGCTATGAAATCCGAAGACATCCGTGGCAACACGCTCGAAGAGCTCTCGGTCCTCGAGGGCGATCTGCGCCGCCAGCTTTGGAAGGCGCGCTTCGACAATCACACCAACCAGCTCGACGACACGAGCTCGATTCAAAAGCTTCGCCGGGATCTGGCCCGCGTGAAGACCATTCTCACCGAGCGCCGCGCGGAAGCGGCCAACAAGGAGTAATCGGCCATGAGCACTGCAGAGCCAAGGCAACCGACTCCGAAAGCCGAAAAGAGCCGCGGGCGCCGCCGACGTTTGGTCGGACGCGTCGTCAACGACACGAAGACCGCCGGGCGTGCTCAACAGACCGTGGTGGTCGAGGTCATCCGCCGCGCGCGTGACCCGTTCTATGGCAAGTACGTCAAGCGCAAGAAGAAGTTCCACGCGCACGACGAGGCCAACGAGTATCGCACGAACGACGTCGTCGAAATCCGCGCCTGCCGCCCCCGCAGCAAGACGAAGCGCTGGGAGGTCGTGCGCCTGATCGAAAGGCCGCCGGAGGTATAACGATGATCCAGACCGAAACACAGCTGGATGTCGCCGACAACAGTGGCGCGAAGCGAGTGGCCGTCATCAAGGTCCTCGGGGGCTCGCGTCGTCGGTACGCCGGCCTGGGCGATGTCATCGTCGTCTCGATCAAGGAAGCCTTGCCGACCGCCCGCGTCAAAAAGGGAGAGGTGGCTCGCGCCGTCGTCGTTCGTACCAAGCGCGAGTACCAGCGGCCGGACGGCACCTACATCAAGTTCGACACCAACAGCGCCGTGCTCATCACCAAGGACAACGAGCCCATCGGGACTCGTATCTTCGGCCCGGTGGCGCGCGAGCTCCGCGCCAAGCGCTTCATGAAAATCGTTTCTCTTGCGCCGGAGGTGGTGTGATGGCTGCGCGTATCAAGAAGGGCGACCTGGTTCAGGTCATCGCCGGCAGGGACAAAGGCGAAAAAGGCCGCGTCCTGCAGGTGGTCCGCGCCGATCTCATCCTCGTGGAGGGTGTGAACAGGGTGAAGCGCCACCAGAGCCCACGCCGTTTCCGTGAGGCGGGCATCGTCGAAAAGGAGATGCCCATCCACGCCTCGAACGTGATGCTCGTCGACCCGAAAACCGAAGAGCGAACACGCGTTCGCATCGAAGCCGACAAGAAGGACCCCGACAAGCGCGTGCGCGTGGCCGTGAAGAGCGGCTCGGTCCTGGATTGAGGTTCATCATGAGCAACTACGAACCCAGACTCATCAAGAAGTACAAGGACGAGGTCGTCCCTCAGTTGATGAAGAGCTTCACGCTGAAGAACATCATGCAGGTTCCGAAGCTGGAGCGAATCGTCGTCAACATGGGTCTCGGCGAGGCGGTGCAGAACGCCAAGCTCGTCGAGTCCGCCGTCGCGGAGCTCACCGCCATCACCGGTCGCAAGCCGATTGTGACCCGCGCCAAGAAGTCGATCGCCAGCTTCAAGCTGCGCGAGGGCATGCCGATTGGCGCCATGGTAACCCTTCGCGGCGAGCAGATGTACGACTTCCTCGACCGGCTCATCTCGGTCGCTCTGCCGCGCACGCGCGACTTCAAGGGCATCAGCCCGAAGGCGTTCGACGGGCGCGGCAACTACACGCTCGGCGTTCGCGAGCAGATCATCTTCCCAGAGATCAACTACGACAAAATCGATCGAATCAAAGGCATGAACATTACGTTCGTGACCACGGCAGAAACTGACGAACAGGGGCGCGCCTTGCTCAAGTCGCTTGGCATGCCGTTCAGGAACTAGAGGACGCAGATGGCTAGTAAGCGAGCATTTGCCAAGATGGAAAAGACACCGAAGTTCTCGGTGCGACAGCGCAATCGTTGCAAGGTCTGCGGACGTCCGCGCGGCTACTATCGCAAGTTCGAGATGTGCCGCATCTGTCTCCGCAAATACGGGCTTTCGGGAGACATCCCGGGGCTCACGAAGTCGAGCTGGTGAGGAGGGTACCGTCATGATGACCGATCCAATCGCTGATATGCTCACGCGCATCCGGAACGCCGCTCAGGCTCAGCACGAGCACACGGTGCTTCCTTCCTCGAAGCTCAAGGTGCAGGTCGCCGAGATCCTCAAGCAGGAGGGCTTCATCGACGACTACCGAGTGGACGACGGGGTGCAGAACACCCTGACGATCTTCCTCAAGTACAGCCGCGACCGCCAGAGCGCGTTCGTGGGCATGCGCCGGGCGAGTCGCCCAGGCCGACGGTTCTACGTCGGACACCGCGACATCCCGCGCGTTCAAAACGGCATGGGCGTTGCAATTCTCTCGACGTCCGCCGGCGTGATGACCGACCGTGACGCTCGTGACAAGCGAGTGGGCGGCGAGGTCTTGTGCGAGGTTTGGTGATGACCGAAACGCAAACAGGAAAGCAGTCCCGAAACGGCAAGAAGCCGGTCGTGATCGCTCAGGGCGTGCAGGTCACAATCAGCGGCCAGGACGTGACGGCGAAGGGCCCGAAGGGCGAGCTCACCCACACGCTTCGTCCCGAGGTCGTCGTTGCCCAGGAAGAGGGCCAACTCACCGTTTCGCCAGCTGCCGGCTCCGGGAAAACCGGGCTTCAGTACCAGGGTCTCACCCGGGCGATCTTGAACAACATGGTGGAAGGTGTGGCCACCGGCTACAAGAAGTCGCTTGATTTCCGCGGCGTCGGCTACCGCGCCGAGTTCAAGAACGATCAGCTCAAGATGACCGTCGGCCTGTCGCATCAGCCGATTCTGGACATCCCCAAAGCGGTGTCGGTCAAGGTCGAGACGATCGACGAGGCCGGCACGAAGTTCCCTCGCGTTCACCTCGAGTCGCCCGACAAGCAGCTCGTGGGTCGAATCGCCGCGCGGATTCGCCAGGTGCGTCCGCCCGAGCCCTACAACGGCAAGGGTGTCCGCTATACGGGCGAGCGCATTCGCGAGAAGGCAGGCAAGGCCGGAAAGGCTGGTGCATGATGCAGAAGAAAGTCACAGGTCGCGCTCGGCGCAAGCTTCGGATCCGCAAGAAGGTGCAAGGCACCTCCGAGCGACCCCGTCTCGCGGTGTTCCGCAGCAGCAAGCACATCTACGCGCAGGTCATCGACGACTCGAAGG
>CP070650.1:2206673-2210314 GCA_020354595.1 Myxococcales bacterium | reverse complement strand
TACAGTGATTTCCCGATTGGCCTGATTGCCCCCGGCGTCGAATGCTCGCACCGCGACGATGTGGCTGCCCTTCGAGATCTCGCCCAGAGCCGCCTCGAAACGCTCGTCCCCGCTGTCGAGCAGTGAGTCTTGGGGGAACACATCGCGCCACGGACCCGCGTCGATCGACATCTGGATCCGCGCGATCGGGCCCAGCGTGTCGACCACCCGTCCGCGCACGCGTCCCTTGCGCAGGCTCAGCTCCGTCACGCGCGGTGGGTGGTTGTCGACTCGGATCGGCTCGGACACGGCGCTCGAACGAAGCATGTGCTCGTCGGGGTTGGCTTCTTCGTCGGACGCCTCGACGCGCACGACGTAGTACCCGTCCGGAATGCTGCCTGTGTTCCAAGTGTACTTCGCGTCCGTGAGCACCACGTCTTCGCTGAACATGTCGCGCCATATGGGCTGGCCCTCTTGCCGATAGGCGAGTCGAAAGCGGAGTGGATCGCGATCGGGGTTGTCGACCTTCCACGTCAGGCTGAGCAGCGTCGTCGGCGGCGGAGGCTGGCGCGTCGCCTCGCCGCGTTTGAGAGGCGGCCTCGCGCCCATCACGTCGGAGACGCGCGCGCGTTGATTCTGCGGTAGGTAGAAGAGCTCGACCGCGTGAAGCACCGCCGAGGGATCCCTCGGGAACTTCGCGCGCAACTGAATGAAACGGGCTCCGGGGCTCCCCGCGCGGCCTGGTTGCTTGAGGCCCTTCGACCACCCGCTCCACGTTTCGCCGGGCTCGGCCGTGTTGCCCGACCGCATCTCGAAAACAAAGCGCCCGCTGCCGCGCCAAGTCAGCCGCCCCCACGATGCCGGGAAATTCGCGTCGAGGGGCTTGCTCGTCCACACGGCGTTCTTCGGCGCGCCGCCACGCACCCGGTACAGGGCCGCTCCGTCGCCGGTGACGAATGCGGGATTGCTGGAGCGCAAATCAAGCCCGAGCACTTGGCGCTCTTCGACGTCCACCCAGATCGAGTAACTGGCGTCGGTCTCGACTCGGAAGACTCGGCCCTCGTGTCCACCGCCCGCGTAGATCGCGCCGTCGTTGCCCCATTGCACCGTCGTGAAGTGCGTATCCTTGCGTGTGAGCAGCATTTCGGCGCGTCCGCCGTCCACTCGCCAGAGCTGGCCGGTGCCCGGGCGCGGTCGGGTGCTCGGCCTCGCCGCCTTGCCCGCCGCCGGCTTGAATTGGGCGCCGGGGGCGGTCTTGAACTGGTTCGAAGCGACCGCGAGCTTGCCGTCGTGGAAGTCGATCGCCGTGACCTCGTTCCCGGGGAAGTCGTGAACGACGGTCGCGCGGCCGTTCTGCGCGATCCGAATGACCAGCGCGGAATCGCTGGTTCCGACGAACAGGTTGCCCTTGCCGTCCTCGGAGAGCGCCATGATGTGCGAGGCCTCGGCCTTGAAGAGCTCTCTCGCCATCCCCTCGCCGTCGATCGCGAACAGCTTGCCCTCGGGGCCCGTTGCCGCGATGAGCTTGCCGCGCCTCTTGTCGTAATGGAGTGCCCAGATGTGCTTCACGCCTTCTGGGGCCGAGAACATCTTCGTCTCTCCCGACTTCGGATCGATTCGATAGATCCGGCCGTTGGGCAGGGTGCCCGCGAAGAGCGCGCCGCCGCGCCCGAACGCCAACGCCGACACCAGAAGCTCGCCGGTTTCGGCGAACGGTTTCACCTTCTTGCCATCGACACGATAGACGCCGCCGCTCGTGCCCGTTCCGATGAAGGTCGTGTTGCCACGCCGAGCCAAGCTGTACGCGAGAGGGACGTTTTCGAGCGCGACGCGCTCGACGTCGGCGCCGGTGCGCACCGAGCCGTCCGAGTGGACCGCCGTTCCTTCGAGCTCGCCTGCGAAGAACGCGTCTGCGTTGTCGAGCACGAAGCTCCGGGTGGTGACCGCGCCGACCGTTGCGCTCAGCGCGAGGACGAGCGCAGCCAACGCGATGTAGATGGTGGATTTGGAGAGTTGCATCGTTTCGTTACTCGCCGAGGAGTCGCCCGCGCGCGACTTGGCGAACGCGTAGGGCTAGTTTGGTGCCGCCAATCACGACTTGCGGCATTTTGATTTCGGTGCGGGACTGCGTGATGAAGGGGCGGCTGTCTTCCGAGCTGCTGACGAGCTGGAGCGAGTTCAGTGCCGAAGGCGGCAGGGAGTCGACCACGTGGCCCTCGAACCGAAGGCCCCGCGTCGGCATCTGAAGCACCGTCACGAGCGATGTCGCGGGGTAGCGCCGCTGCGTTTGCGCGATCAGGTCCCCGAGTGAGCCGGCCCGGGGCTGCTCGATCGGCACTAGATTCCCGGCGGCGACGGTCACCTTGACCGTTCGCCCCGCCGCGCTTTCAGGAACGCGCACCTTGACCGCCCGAATGGTGTCGCGCTGGTCCACGCGGCGGAGGCGCACATAGATGGTGACCTCCTCGCCGGGGTCGACCTCGTCGTACGCAACGGACGCGTCGGTGATTTGAAAGACCTCACGGCTGAACTCGATATCGAGCTCGAGGTCGACCGAGGTGACGCGGGAGCTCTCGAATGCGTTCGCAAACGCGGCCTCCATGAGCGCGAACATCCGGAGCTGGGAAAACACGCCCGGGCTCGCCGCGCCCATCGGCGAAAACCCGCGCTCGTCGAGGGAAACCACAGCGTGGCCCTCGATGCCGACCTTGCTCCGGGCGCGGACGATCACGTCGGCTGTGTCGCCGGCGGTCGACTTGACGGCATTGACGATCATTCCGAACACGATGGTCGGCGTGAGGATTCGGTGGCTGGCGACCTCGATGTTCCACTCGGTCTTGGGCGCGCCTTCGACTCCGTTGACCTTCACTCGGACCGGAATGCGTGCTGGGGCGATGTCCGGAGCGACCACGATTGCGGGCTGTCGATCCTGCACCAGAGCGCCCAACGGGTGAACCGCTTCGGCGATCTTGAAGGACCGTAGCTCGCTCACGAGCACGTGAAGGACCCTCGCGGTCGCGGTCGGAAGGCCCGTGGCGCCGGCTCCCATCATCGGGTGGCCGAAGGCAAGCACGCGGCCGCCGCGGTCGACATGGGTCACCGTGCCGACGCCGATCATCGAGATGTCGCCGCGCGCGAGCTCGACGGCGATCGCGCCTCCGGGCTCGAAGCGGTTGGGTCCACCCTGCGTGCTTCCGCCGGTGCTCGACTGCGTGGCCATGAAGCCGAGCGGCTCGAGCTCTTCGGCGAGCATGTGGGCTACCGAGTCGGTGAAGCCCCCGAGCATCACCGGGGTCGTGGCGCGCTGGAGGCCGACGGGCGCCTGGGTCCGCGCACGCTTGTCTTGAAGTGCGCGAATGGCGGAAAGGGCGTCCACCTCATGCTCTCCGTGAAAAGGAGGCAGGCCGGCCAGTCGTTCGGTCGACGGCTCTTCCGGGGCGGCCTTGGCGCTCGGTCGATCCGGAAGCGATCTGGCTCCTGGGAACATGTCCGGGCGGACCGGCCGCTTGAGCTCGGCCAGCATGTTGGCGATGGGGGTGACGCCGACGACCGGATCGGTCCCGTAGCTCCATCCGTACGCGTAGGCGCCCGCAAGCCGCCCATCCAGGTAGATTGGGCTCCCGCTCATTCCGGCCACACCGCGGGCCCGGTCGAGCAGCGGG
>CP070650.1:2203038-2206573 GCA_020354595.1 Myxococcales bacterium | reverse complement strand
CCGGCGCCGCGCAACACCGACAGCCACGCCAACAAATCGTCAATTATTGCCACGCCGCCGGCCCAGCTCATACCCCGTTATCGGCCGCCGCCCACCGAAGTTGCTCAAAAACACGGGAAAAACAACAGGCCGCGCGGCCTGTTCCCGCCCCGGAATGCCATCAACGCCGCCCAGCCGCCTACGGCACAATCCGATACGCCATATTCCCAGCGGCCAGAAGCTTCCCGGAAGCCGTCTCCACCTCGGCGCTCACAAACGCGGTCGTTGCCGCTATCTAGATCAGGCGAGCTCGTACCGCTCTCCACCAAGTGCCATCACCATCGCGTGAACCGACTCCTCGATGGCGTGCAAGTCATAACCGCCTTCGAGGAACAGCGCGAGACGTCCGTGTCCCGCCTCGTCGACGTGATCCGCAAGCGCTGTGGTCATCGCACCAAAGCAGTTGGCGTCGAGCTCCAGCTGCGCAAGCGGATCCCGCCGATGCCCGTCGAGCCCCGAAGAGACGAGCACCAGCTCGGCGTCGAACGATCTCAACGCCGGAAGCACGAGCTCCCGAAACGCAGCGCCATACGCCTCGGGTCCGCTCCCCGGTGGCATCGGAGCATTCACCGTGTACCCCTCGCCACCGCGCGCGCCTCGCTCCTCGACCCGCCCAGTCCCAGGATAAAGCGGGCTCTGA
Source organism: Myxococcales bacterium (assembly GCA_020354595.1). GTDB lineage: Bacteria > Myxococcota_A > Polyangia > Polyangiales > Houyiibacteriaceae > SG8-38. Next base: position 2,205,894 of record CP070650.1, on the reverse strand, counting down.
TGAAGCGAAACGAACAACACCCGCGCATCTTCGTAGAAGATATCCTGCGTGCCGTTCCCGTGGTGCACGTCGAAATCGACGATGGCGACTCGACTCAACCCTCGCGCCAACGCATCGGCCGCAGCAATCGCGATGTTATTCAATAGACAGAACCCCATCGCACGCGAAGGACACGCGTGATGCCCCGGCGGTCGAAGCAGAGCAATTCCACGCCGCACCGGCCCGTCGACGACCGCGCGACAGAGCTCGACCGCACCGCCCGCCGCCAGCCATGCTGCCTCTTCCGTCTGCGGGCAGAAGAACGTGTCCGCATCAATGTGCCCCCACCCGGCGCGCAACGCGTCACGAAGTCCGCGGAGATACGTCTCCGAATGCACCCGCAACACTTCCTCGTCGTTTACGGGCCGCGCTGCCACGCGCACCAACTCACCAGGCGCAGCCGCCCGCTTCAATCCCGCCCGGGCCGCAACCAACCGCTCCGGCCGTTCCGGATGCATCTCCATCGAGCGGTGCCCATCGAACCGCTCATCGTCCACCACGGCAATCGGCAACTCAGCCATACTACGTCGAAAGAGTACGCCCGAGGCACCACCTCGCCAACGTGTCGCCTTGCACGATCCCCGGCAACCCCCACCTTTCACGCACATGGGGCCGACATGAAAGACATGTGGGAACAACGATACGCTGCCGACGAGTACGCCTACAGGCGCTAGCTCACGAGACGCGCACAGGATGGTTCGGGTGAGAGAATTTCGTATGGACGCCCCTATTCCATCCATGGTGAGATCGTCCACTCCAAAGGAGGCAAGCCATGGAAACCATCGAAAAGAGCATCATCATCAACGCACCGGTTGAGAAGGTGTTCGACTACATCGACGACCCAATGAACGACCCCGAATGGATGATAGGCATGATGGAGGTCCACGAGGTGGAAGGCCTACCCGGAGTCGGCCGGCACTATCATTGGACGTTCAAGATGGTGGGCATCCCGCTCAAGGGACAAACCACAGTCATCGAACACGTCCCCAACCGCCGAACGGTCACCGAAAGCCAGGGCGGGGTGTCGAGCACCTGGGCTGTCGACTTCGAGCCCGAGGGCGACGGCACCAAGCTCACGATGAAGGTCGAGTACACCATTCCGATCCCGGTCGTCGGTAAGCTCGCCGAGCATCTGATCTCGAAGCAAAACGAGCGCAACCTCGAGAGCTCGATGGAGAACATCAAGCACATGCTCGAAGCGTAAGCGGGTGCCGGGTTCCACCGTGTCGACCTTTTCGCCATTGACGAAGAGCTCGCCTGTGCCCGCGAAGTCGCCCGTCTTGATCGCCATGAATGTGTAGGCGTGCGCGAACATCGAACCCCCAAGGTCTAAGAACGCTCCCGAGTCAGAATGCACTCATCTCTGATAGACTCCACGCGTGACTCGATCGCTCCGCCTTCTACTCCTGCTCGTGTTCTCGATGTCGACGGCTTTGGCTTGCACGCAGAGCGACGGCACCCGCTTCGACAAAGGGGCTTGCGGGATCTTTGGAGTCGAGGAACCGGTGCCGGTCCCCGACACGTGCGAGACTGTCGTCGCCGGCGACGGAGACACGGCCCGTATATTCGCGGTGGGCGCCGTGATTCGCTACGCCGAGATGGAGGACTACGCGAGCTTCTGCACTGCGTGGGACGACGTCGTGCGCACCGAGGTCCTTCCCTGTCTCGCGACGGACAAGCCCAATCTCCTCGTCTTCCCGGAGAACGCGACCCTTGCCGCGGCGTTTGTCGGTTCGCGCGGCGCGACCGCCCGCGCGGCAACTCAATCAATCGATGGGTTCCTCGCGCTCATCGAACCCTATGAGGCACCGTTCAAGTACTACGGCCAACTCTATCCCGACGCCTCCCCGAACGCGCGTCTGGTGATTTCGTTGACCGACACCCTTCATCGTGCCTTTCAGACTTTTTCGGAGATCGCGAGGCAGTATGGGGTCTACGTCGCCGTATCGTCGGATTTCGCGCCGGCCGAGCTAAGCGACGATCCCGAGGACATCGCCCTGCTGGCCGACCCCGATCTCGATGATGTACAAAGCGTGTTCGTCGCAAGCGAGGGCGCAGGCTTCAACTGGGGGATCTACTTCGATCCGCAAGGCCAGGAGATCGGCCGCGTGGCGAAGAGCTACCTCGTGCCTGCCGAAGAGGAGCTGCTGAGCCTCACGCACGGTCCCCTGGAGCAGGCGCTTCCCGTCGTGCTTCCCTTTGCGCGAACCGGAATGGTGATCTCGAAAGATGCCTGGATGCCGGGTCTCCTCGAGCGGCTCGATGCGCTCGGAGCTCAGATCATGCTGCAACCCGAAGCATTTTCAGGCTGGGCCGTGGAGGAGTTCGAGGGCGACTGGTTGCCCGACATCGTCCGCCAGTCGGGCTGGGGGCACACCCAGCGGCATGCGGGTTTTCGGCACAACGTGACACCATGCATCAAAGGCAACCTCTTCGAGCTGGTGTTCGACTGCCAATCACACGTCACGCACGACGCCGAGCCGAACGACCTGCTTTCGGCGTTCATCGGGCAAGACCCGTACCCAGGTTTGACGGTCGTCGAGCCCTGGGTGATCGAGGATCCAGGCCCACCTGCGACACTCGAGGAGCGGAGGGCGATTCTGCGCGACCGCGGCGAGCGCATGCTTCCGGGAAGCGGCGATCCTTTGGAGGACGACTACTACGCCGAGGTGGTCGGCTTCGATTTGGCCCTCGCGCCGGACGGCCAGTTTCCCCAAACCGGGGACGGCCCTCCTGGTGCGCTCGGTGCGAGCACCGTGATCGCCGAAGCCCAGTCACCGCAGAGCCATCAGCGCTTCCCTGCCATTGCAGTGAGCT
>CP070650.1:2200256-2202938 GCA_020354595.1 Myxococcales bacterium | reverse complement strand
CGGCTGGATCTTAGGGGGGGCACATGAAGCGACGCGACGGAACGGGAGTCAACGGGGTTTTGGAACAAGACGAGGTGAGCGCGGTTCTGCGCGACACCTTCTACGGCGGCAAAGGCGGCAAGCGCGGTCGAGGCAAAGCCAAGAAGGCGAAGAAGCCGGACCACTACGACGTGATTTGCATTTCGCTCTACAAGGAAGACCTGGCCCAGCTCGACGAGATGGTTGCCAAGCTCAAGAAGCGAGGGCACCGTAAGATCAGCCGGAGCGCCCTCATCCGGTTCGCCCTCGATCAAGTGGATATTCGGGACTTCCCGCGAGCCTACTAGCGTGCCGTCACCGGGGCGCTATACTCGGCGCCAATTTTTAGGGTCCTTGGGAGGTTCCGGTGACAGACAGCATCCTGCGGGAAGCGCTCACCTTCGATGACGTGTTGCTCCAGCCGGGGTACGCCGATTTTCTGCCCGCCAACGCCGATGTCTCCACGCGTTTCACCCGGGAGCTCGAGCTTCGAATTCCGTTCGTCTCGAGCGCGATGGACACGGTCACCGAGTGGCGGACGGCGGTCACCATGGCCCGCGAAGGCGGCATCGGCATCCTCCACAAGAACATGAGCCCGGCGCACCAGGCGCTCGAGGTGACCAAAGTGAAGCGGGCCGAGACGGGGATGATCGTCGACCCCGTAACCGTGGGTCCGGGCGAGTCGCTCCACGATGCGCTCGAGCTCATGCGCCGCCACGAGATTTCCGGCCTCCCGGTCGTCGAGGGCGACAGGCCCGTCGGTATCCTCACCAGTCGCGACGTGCGATTCGAGCAGAACCTCAACCAGAAGGTTGCCCAGCTCATGACCAAGGAGCTCGTGACGGTGCCCCCGGGAGTCGAGCAGGCCAAGGCTCGAGAGCTCCTGCACAAGCACCGCATCGAGAAGCTCCTCGTGGTCGGGGACGGCGGCGAGCTCGTCGGGCTCATCACGATCAAGGACTTGATGCAGGCGGACCGATACCCGGATGCCATCAAGGATTCGCTCGGGCGTCTGTGCGTCGGTGCGGCGATCGGGCTCGGTCCTGACAAGGACAAGCGCACCGAATCGTTGGTACAGGCCGGTGTCGACGTCCTGATCATCGACACGGCACACGGTCACACCAAGGGTGTCCTCGACGCGGTTCGCGAGACCAAGGCCACCTACCCGGACGTGCAGGTCGTTGCGGGCAATGTAGCTACCGCAGAGGGCACCAAGGCGTTGATCGACGCAGGCGCCGACGCGGTGAAAGTCGGAATGGGTCCGGGATCCATCTGCACGACGCGCATCGTCGCGGGCATCGGCGTGCCGCAAGTCACTGCGGTGATGGATTGTGCTCGCGTTGGCCGCGAGCACGGCGTACCGATCATCGCCGACGGAGGCGTGAAGTACTCAGGCGACGCCGTGAAGGCGATCGCCGCGGGCGCCGATAGCGTCATGATCGGATCCCTGGTCGCCGGCACCGACGAAGCGCCCGGCGAGCTCGTGCTCTACCAGGGCCGAACCTACAAGTCGTACCGCGGGATGGGGTCACTCGGCGCCATGCGCGAAGGGTCGTCCGACCGCTACGCGCAGGCCGACGTGTCGGATGTGGGTAAGCTCGTGCCGGAGGGAATCGAGGGCCGCGTGCCGTACCGGGGACCGCTATCGACGGTGGTGTACCAACTGGTCGGCGGATTGCGCTCAGGCATGGGTTACACGGGCTGCCCGTCGATTCCCGTGCTGCAAAAAGAAGCCAAGTTCGTTCGTATCAGCAATGCGGGGCTACAAGAGAGCCACGTACACGACGTGATGGTGACGAAAGAGGCGCCGAACTACCGGATCAGTCAGTAGGATCCGGTTCCGGTTCCGGTTCCGGTACCGGCTCCGGCTCCGGTCCCGACTCCGGCTCCGATACCGAGGCTGACTCCGGGGCGGGGTAGCCGTGGCCGTGAGCGAGCCGGTAGGTTATCGCGGTGAGCCGGTCGGCCAGATCCAGGAGCTCAGGATCCGCGATGTAGCCCCAGGCTTGCGCGACGATGAGGGCCGACTGAGTTTCTTTGGCGGAGCCGGCGGCGTTGGCATAGCGAGCTTGTCGATTCCCGTAATCGCTGCTTGCACCCTCAGCTAGGTTCAGCACGACGCTGGCTGCGGAGCGTTTCAGTTGCCGCGACAAGTCCTTATCCTTACGCGTGACCCTCGGCAGGACCCTGCCCAAAGCGCGTACCAGATCGAGCGCGAGATCGTGTGCAATGAATCGACCCATTCCTAGTCACCTCCTGACCCATTATCGGCGACGGCCCTCGGTTGTTGCGTCGGCCTCGGAAACCGGCGTCGGATCCGGTACCGGAGCCGGTGCCGGATCCGGAACCGGCGGCGGAACCGGAACCGGAACGATCAGGGTGCCTCGACCACCGTCACCCCCCATGTTAAACCGCGCCCCATGATCGTCGATGGGGTTCTCATTCTCGACTTCGGGTCGCAGTACACCCAGCTCATTGCCCGCCGAATCCGCGAGCAGCACGTCTACTGTGAGCTTCAGCCGTGCACCTTGTCCCTGGCGGAGATTCGGGAGCTCGCGCCTAAGGCGATCATTCTGAGCGGTGGTCCGGCGAGTGTGTTTGCCGAAGGGTCGCCTAGCGTCGATCCCGGGGTGTTCGACCTGGGCGTGCCGGTCTTGGGGATTT
>CP070650.1:2194773-2200156 GCA_020354595.1 Myxococcales bacterium | reverse complement strand
GGGCTCGCCCGGGTACGCTTCATGAACGCCTGCGGGTCCGCCAAAGAGGTGCGGGCGGCGCTCGATGTGGCGGGCGATTGGGGCTACATCGATGCTTCAAGGGCACACGTGATCGACGCCGAGCTCGATCAGATCTGCGCCATCACTTGGGTGTTGAGCCGAAAAGGCTAGCGGCCCGAGAGTCTCCAGGACATCGCGCAGACCTAGGCGATAGTGCGGGGGCGGTGGGGCGGGACCAACCGACCCCGGAGGCGGCCGGGCGGGTCGGATGTGACTAGGCCACCAGCGAAAACGAGTTCGCAAACTTCTTCAGCAATTCCAAGGCCTGATCGATGTCCTCATAGCTATGCCCCCGGGTCACGTTGAGCCTCAACCGCTCTTCGCCTTCTTTGACCGCGGGATACATGATCGGAACCATCAGGACGCCGTTTTCCAATAGCGCGACGTGGGTGAACATCGCCTTGGTGTCGTCGCGGATCATGATCGGCATGATGTGGGTGTTGCTGTCGCCGAGATCGAAGCCGATGTCGGTGAGCCCCTTCCGCATGTAGGCAGCTTTCTCGTGAAGCTCGGTGACCATGGCCTCGGCATCCGCCTCGAGCATGTCGAGAATCGTGCTCGCGGCTGCGACGATGGGCACCGGAAGCGACGCGCTGAACAAAAAGGAACGCGCGTTGTGCTTGATGAAGTCCACCACGTCGGCATCGCCGAGAAGGATGCCGCCGATACCGCCGAACGTTTTCGAAAAAGTGCTGACGACGACGGGAATCTTCCCTTCGAGCCCATACTTCTCGATGATGCCTCGTCCGCCCTTGCCGAGGGTGCCGGTCCCGTGCGCGTCGTCACACACGATCGCAACGTTCTCGTGATTCGCGCAAACCTCGACGAACTGCTCGATGTTGGCTTCGTCGCCGTCGAGGGAATAGATGCCCTCGATCACGACCAGCGCGTTCTTGCGGTCGCGCTTCTTGAGGACCCGGTCCAGCGCCTTGGCGCTGTTGTGATTGAAGAACCGGACCTCCGGCGCGCGCATGGGCGTACCCGCCGAGAGAAACGTCCCGTCGAGGATGCAGGCGTGGCTGAGGTTGTCGAGAACGACCGTCGTATCCTTGTCGGCAAGGCTCATGATCGTGCCCACCATCGCCTGGTAACCGGTCGTGAAGATCAGGGCCTTTTCGAACCCGTACCAAGCCGCCAACCGTTCTTCGAGCTCGACGTGCGCCGTGGCCGTCGCCTGAACGCGTGACGAGCTCAGACCGCAGGAGAATTGGTCCACCGCCGCCTTGGCGGCCTCTTTGACCTTGGGATGGTTGGTGAGCCCCAAGTAATCGTTCGAGCTGAAGTTGACGATCGGCTTTCCAGCGATCGTCGTGTGGAGCCCCCCCGACTCGAACGGCCGGAAGTACGGGTAGATCTCTTTGGCTTGGGCGTCGCGCACGCGCTGAAGCTCGGCGTGTGCCTTTTCGGATATCCAGCTCATGGGCGTTCGGCGGGCCTAAGGTACCGTAATTTCGCGTCTAGACCACATTCGAAACAGGCCAGTTGGCCGGTTTTGAGATGCTTGACGGAAATCGCGAACCCAAGCATATACGGGCCGCATGTCGGAAACGCTGAAGGCCGAGCTTAGGCAGATCATCATCGAAGTGACCGAAGTCGAGGATATCCCAGAGGATACGCCTTTCGCCGACCTGGGAATCGACAGCATGATGGCGATCGAGATCGTCGCCGATGTCGAGAAGAACTACGACATCACCATCGCCGAGGAAGAGCTCGCCGACCTCGTCAACCTCAAGGCGGTCTACGACAAGGTCCAGCAAAAGCTGGGCGAAGCGAGCTGACCCGGTCGGACGCCGTTTTCTATTTCGCGCGGCCGAAGATCTTCGAGCCGGGCGGCACGGACTTGGTGAGCCAGACGTTGCCGCCAATGACCGACCCTTTGCCGATGATCGTGTCGCCGCCGTGGATTGAGGCGCCGGCGTAGATGGTGACGTCGTCCTCGATGGTCGGATGCCGCTTCCTGCCTCGCGCACCGTCGATGTCTTCCTTCGACACGCTCAAGGCTCCAAGCGTCACGCCCTGATAGAGCTTGACGTGGTTCCCGATGATCGCCGTCGCCCCGATGACGACACCGGTTCCGTGGTCGATGAAGAAGCTCTCGCCGATCCGCGCGGCGGGATTGATGTCGATGCCGGACTTGCTGTGCGCATGCTCGGTGATGATCCGTGGAATCATCGGCACGCCGTCGAGGAACAGCTCGTGAGCGACGCGATACGCGGAGATCGCCTGGAGGCTCGGGTAGCTGAACACCACCTCTTCGATCGACGACGCGGCCGGATCGCCCTCGTAAGCGGCCAGCACGTCGGTGTTCAACGCGCGGCGGAGCTCAGGGATCTTCTTGAACAACCGAAGGACGACGTCCTCGCTCCAGCCTTCGGGCTTCTGATCCTTGATGCGGCCCATTCGCTCGTGGTAGCGAATCGCGCGGCAGATCTGCTCCACCAGAATGTCCTGTGCGGGGTAGAGATGTTCGCTGAGCGCGTAGCGGAGATTCGTCCGGTTGAGGGCACGCGTGCTGTAGAAGCCCATGTACAGCACGGGCATGATGTGATTGAAGGCGGCGATGACCGCGCGCTTGTTGGGAAGGTCCGCGCTGTCGAGGATGTTGATCTCGTCGTCGCCGTCGTAAGACGCCGTGATGACGTCGATCACGTCCTCGAGGTCTTGATGCCGCTGCGGTCCTCGTCGTTCCATGATTGCTCTATGTGTAGCACGTGCGACCCGTCAATAAACGCCGGTCAAACGTTCAGCCAGCCTCGCTCGCGATACCATGCCACGGCATCGGCCAAAGACTCTCGGAGCGGGCGGATCCTGTATCCGAGCTCGCGATGCGCCTTGTCGTGTGAAACCACTTCATTGGATACGCTTGCGCGCAGCACGTCAGCAGTGATGAAGGGATCCTTGTTGGTGATTGCGCCGCCGGCGAGGGCAAACGGTAGCACCGCCCAGCCCACCCAGAGGGGCAGCGCGCGCCTGGGCACCTTCGCGCCGGTCAGCTCGCCATAGAGCGATGCCATCTCCGTGACGGGAATGACATCACCGGTGAGGACGTAGCGCTCACCCACGCTGCCCTTTTGCGCGGCCGCGATCATGCCGTCCGCGACGTCGCGCACGTCCACGTAGTCACTCAACATCTCGAGCAGCACCGGAATGCGACCGAAGTACATGTCGATCAGCACGGCGCCGATCATCGAGGGCTCGTAGTCGTAGGGGCCGATCAGGGAGCCAGGGTTCACGATGGTCGCGTTGAGCCCGCGCTTGCACGCATCGAGAACGATGGTCTCGCCGATCGCCTTCGAGCGGTGGTAGTCACACTTCTCTTCGAGCGCCAGGGGCTTATCCTCGGTGAGGGGCTCTTCGAGCGGCTCTCGCTCGAGCGCGTGGTGCGAGCTCGTATGGACCAGCCGCAACCCTGTGGACAGGCATGCCTCGACGACGTTGCGGGTTCCATCGATGTTGATCGGCATCATCATCGGGTCCTTCTTCGGCCGGAGATCGATCTTGGCCGCCAAGTGGTAAACCACGTCGACCCCTTCGACCGCGCGCGCCACGTCGCCCACATCCAACACCGAGCCGGAGACGAAGTCGATCTCGAGATCCTCCAGCGATTCGGGCCTGTCACCGGGCTCGAGCACGCGCACCCGCTGCCCGTTTTCGAGAAGCCTTCTGACGAGCACGTTCCCGAGCCGTCCGCCTCCGCCCGTGACCAACGCTAACACGACGCGTTCTTTTCAAAGACGCGGCCGATCAAATCCTTGGCCTCGCTTTGAATCGACGCGAGATGTTCCCGGCCGACGAAACTCTCGGCGTAGATCTTGTAGACCTCTTCCGTACCGGAAGGGCGAGCGGCAAACCATCCGTTCTCGGTGGTGACCTTCAACCCGCCGATCGGGGCGTCGTTCTCGGGAGCCTTCGTGAGGACCTGCTGGATTGGCTCGCCCGCCAGGTCGGAGGCGTCGAGATCGGACTCGCTCATCGATTTGAGCGCGGCCTTCTGCTCGGGTGTCGCCGGCGCGTCGATGCGCTCGTAGACCGGCGCGCCGAACTGCTTCGTGAGAGTCTGGTAGCACTCTCCTGGGTCTCGCCCGGTGGTTGCCGTAATCTCGGCCGCGAGAAGATTGAGCAGAATGCCGTCTTTGTCGGTCGTCCAGACGGTTCCGTCTTTTCGCAAGAATGAAGCGCCGGCGCTTTCCTCGCCTCCAAAGCCGTAGGAGCCGTCGATGAGGCCCTGCACGAACCACTTGAAGCCGACAGGAACCTCAGCGAGTCGCCGCCGGAGGTCCTTGGCGACGCGGTCGATCATCGCGCTGCTCACCAGCGTTTTGCCGACGGCCGCGCGATCGCTCCAATCGCGCTCGGTGAACAAATAGCTGATCGCGACGCTGAGATAGTGGTTCGGGTTGAGCAATCCCCAGCTACTTGTGACGATCCCGTGCCGGTCGAAGTCGGTGTCGTTTCCAAACGCGATATCGTATTGGTTTCGCAGGTCGACCAGGCTCGCCATCGCGTAGGGGGACGAGCAATCCATGCGGATCTTGCCGTCACGATCGAGCGTCATGAACGAAAACGTCGGGTCCACTTTGTCGTTCACGATGTCGAGCTTGAGCCCGTAGCGCGCGGCGATGCGCGGCCAGTATTCGATGCCGGAGCCGCCCATCGGGTCCACGCCGATTCGAAGACCGGCATCGGCGATCGTCTTCATGTCGAGGATCGTCTGCAGCCCGTCGACGTAGGGCGTGATGAAGTCGTGAAGTTCGGTGGTGTCGGCTTGGAGCGCGGCTTCGTAGCTCACGCGCTTCACGTCTTTGAGCCCGGTGGCGAGCAGCTGATTGGCGCGGCGCTCGATCCACGAGGTGACTTCGGTGTCGGCAGGCCCGCCGTTGGGAGGGTTGTACTTGAACCCGCCATCTTCGGGCGGGTTGTGCGACGGCGTGACGACGATTCCATCGGCGTCGCTCGCGCTGTTGCGGGTGTGCTCGAGAATCGCAAACGAGACGGCGGGGGTCGGCGTGAAGTGACCGTCGTGTGCGGTCCGCACCGAGATCCCGTTGGCAGCAAGCACCTCGAGCGCGGTCTTGATCGCGGGCTCCGACAACGCGTGCGTGTCCGCGCCGATGTAGAGCGGTCCGTCGATCCCCTCGGCCGTGCGGTAATCGCAAATCGCTTGCGTGGTTGCGAGGATGTGGTTTTCGTTGAAGTTGAAGCGTAGAGACGAGCCGCGGTGGCCCGAGGTGCCAAAGCTCACGCGGTGGCTGGGCTCGTCGGGATCGGGCTTTTCGTCGTAGTACGCCGCAATGAGCTTGGCGACGTCGACCAGAACGTCGGG
>CP070650.1:2190806-2194673 GCA_020354595.1 Myxococcales bacterium | reverse complement strand
CGGAGTAGTGGGTGCCGAGGACGAAGATGTGCCCTCCCTCGATGCCTCGGTAGAGCTCGAGCCGTCCTCCGCAAGAGGGGCATGGATCGCCCGAGGTGGCCTGCCGGATGAAAGCGACCTCCGCTTTGAAGTCGCGTCCGTGGTTGACGTTTCTGTAGTGGTAGGGCGTTTCACTCGCCCCGGCGACGGCGTTTCGGATCGCTATGGCGTCCGGGTCGGCGATGATGCGCCCCTCGAAGCCTACCGGACCGACGAACCCGATCTCCGTGCCGGTGGCTTCTTTCACCGCGGCGTCCGAGGCGAGGAGGACCTCGTCGACTCCCAGATGCCGGGCAAGACCGATCTCGTTGATCTCGTGGTCGCCCCGGACGACGGCGAGAATGACTTCCTCGCCCGCGACGTAGAGCAGTGACTTGAGTGTGTTGGCCGATGTCGTTTCGCCACCAAAGAAGGCGACCACCTCTTCGATCGAGCGCGTATCCGGCGTCTTCACCTTCTCGAGCACAGCGGCGGGCACCCCACCGTCGGAAGTGGCTTCCGGACGCCCCGCGTGGGCGACCTCGACGTTGGCGGCGTAGTCGCAGGCGTCGCAGGCGACGATCCAATCCTCGCCCGTTTGCGCGAGGATCTGGAACTCTGCGCTTTGGCTTCCGCCGATCGCGCCGCTGTCGGCCTCGACGACGCGGTACTCGAGGCCCAGGCGCTTGAAGATCCGATGGTATGTCTTGCGCATGTGCTCGTAGCTCTCGAGCGCGGCTTCCTCGGACACATCGAAGGAGTAGGCGTCCTTCATGATGAACTCACGACAGCGCAGGAGTCCGGCGCGCGGACGCGGCTCATCCCGATATTTGAGCTGAATCTGATAGAGGTTGAGTGGGAGTTGGCGATAGCTCCGCACCTCGCGTCGTACGAGGTCGGTAACGATTTCCTCGTGCGTCGGAGCGAGATGGTATTCGCCACCCTTGCGATCTTTGATGCGCAGAAGCGTCGGTCCGTACACATCCCACCGTCCGGACTCCTTGAAGTACTCGGCGGGAAGAAAGGTGGGCATCAAGAGCTCCAACGCACCCGATGCGTTCATCTCCTCGCGGATGATCCGCTCGATCTTGTGCAAGACTCGGGTTCCAAGTGGCAGTAGCTCGTAGATCCCCGCCCCCACCATCCGCGCGTACCCCGCCCGGAGCATCAGCACGTGCGACGGCATCGTCGCCTCCTTGGGAACCTCCTTGACGGTCGGGATGAACGCCCGCGAATAACGCATGGCCGCGTCGTAGCAGGCAGGGGAGGGAGTTTCCACCGGGGTCCGAAGACCCCGGTGTCTGTGCATCAGGTGCCGAGGATGAAGCTGACGCTGGTGGTGCCGGAGCCGCCGATGTTCAAAGTCTGGACGTTCTTGGCGCCTTCAACTTGGTACTCGCCAGCTTCGCCGGTGACTTGCTTGTGCGCGTCGAGCGTTTGGCGGACGCCGGTCGCGCCGACGGGATGGCCCGCACCGATGAGACCGCCGCTCGGGTTGATGGGGGTCTTGCCGCCGAGGGCGATGTCACCTTCCTCGATCGCCTTCCAGCTTTCGCCCGGGGCGGTGAGGCCGAAGTGGTCAATCGCCATGTACTCGGACGTCGTGAAGCAGTCGTGCGTCTCGATCGCGTCGATACCGCTGACGTCGGCGATGCCCGCGCGCTCCATCGCGCTCGTGACCGTGCTGCGCACGTGCGGAAGCACGTACTGTGAATCCGCGCTCTCCGCGATCTTGTCCTCGAAGCGGATGCGCGCCGTGTTGTGCCCCCAGCCCTTGATACGGGGAATGTCGTCGAGCGACACGCCGACCCGGTCCGCCCATTTCTTCGCGTACTCCGGCGAGGCGAGGAGCAGCGCGGCTGCGCCATCGGTCACCTGCGAGCAGTCCGAGATGTGGATGCGACCGCCGATGGTGCCGTTGTACTCGTCGCGGCTCATCGCGTGGTCGTAGTTCATGTACCAGGTGCGGGTTTGGGCGTTCGGGTTGAGCTTCCCGTTCGCGTAGTTGATCGTGCTGATCTCCGCGAGGTGCTCGTCCTTGAGGCCGTAGCGCTTGTCGTACTCGTCGCCGAGCTTGCCGAAGAGCTTCGGGAAGGGGAACTCGATGCCCTTGGCCTCGAGCTCGTACCACGCCGCGGTGCCGAGAAAATCCCCGCCTTCGCCGGCGCCGACCGTCTTCATCTGCTCCACGCCGACCACGCAGGCGAGGTCGTAACGCTGCGCTTCGATCTCGGCCGAAGCGGCGAGAATCGCGATGCTCCCCGAGGCGCATGCGGCTTCGTGACGCGAGGTCGGAAGCCCGCTGAACGCCGGGTCGATCTCGCAGAAGAACGCGCCCATGTGGCCCTGCTTGCTGTAGAGCTCGCCCGCAAAGTTGCCGGTGTGGGCCACCTCGATCTCACCCGGCTCGATCTGGGTCTTGCCGAGCGCGCCGAGCACCGCCTCACGCATCATCGCGACGAAATGCTTCTTTTCTTTGCTCCAGTTACGGGCAAAGTCCGTCTGGTAACCGCCAAGGACGTAAACTTCTGGAACCTGTGTCATTTCTTTCACCAAACCCTTTCGCTTACGCAGCGACGAAGAACTTCCCGACGTTGACCTGAGGGTCATCGAAAAACTTGGTGCCCTCCTGGGCGTTTGCGAGAGCGGGCGGCACGGCCAAGCCCGCCTTTTCGATCATTTGGATCGTAGGCTTGAGGCCGATCGTATCGACCAAGACACTCGGCGGCGCCCAATTGAAGCCGAAGCCCATGATGCGGTCGATGCCCGAGATGTCGTCGGTGACCTCGCCGACTCGATGGAACGAGTAGGCGATGTACCCCGCGATGACCTTGTGTGCGATCGCGGCGTACGGTCCGGTGGCTTCCGCGAACGCCTTCATGCCGTCCATGTACCGACCGACACGATGAAGGTTCGAGATCGTGTCGATGAACGCGAGGTCCGGCCGGGGAACGGCGGACTTCGGCGAGTACTTCTGGGTCTTCGGGTCGAGCACGATGCGGTTTCCGCCGTCGTCTTTGCCAAAGAAGCCGCCACCGGTCTTCCGACCGAGCACACCCTTTTCCATCAGGTCCGCCATGTACTGCGGAAGCTTCAGCGTCTGGTGTGCCTCGTCCGGCGCGAGCTCGTAGATGTTGTCGACGATTGCGCGATGGATGTCCCAACCGACGAGGTCGATTGTGGCAAGCGGCGTCATCGCGCGGCCGGTGTACGGCCCGACGAGCTCGTCGATGAGAAGCGGGCCGTGCTCCTCGGCGAGAATCGCGCACTCGTTGAGCACCTTGAAGCCGACGCGGTTGCCAGCGAAGCCCGGGGTGTCCGCCGTACGCACCATCGCACGGCCGAGACGAACCGTGCAGAACGCGTCGATGAAGTCGACGAGCTTCGGGTCGGTCTCCTTCCCGGCGATCAGCTCGGTGCCGACGATCACGTTTGGCGGGTTGAAGAAGTGAAGTCCGAGGAAGTTCTTCCGGAACGAGTCGCTCCGGCCTTCGGCGAGCTGGTTGATCGACAGACCCGAGGTGACCGTGGCCACGATTGAATCCGGCCGGCGAACTGCGTCGATACGATCGAAGAACTCCTTCTTCAGATCGAGCTGTTCGGTCACGGCCTCGAAGATCAGGTCGGCTTCGGCGACCACGCGATCGAAGTCGGCGTCGTAGCTGCCCGTGTCGACCCGGTTCGCGACGGTGCTCGAGCGCACCATCTTCACGGCCGCCGCGAGGCCGCCATCGGCCTTCTCCTTCGTCCGCGCCAAGAAGGTGACTCGGGGTACCGCTGTCGTGAACAGCGCCCCGCTTCCAAGGCCCATCGCGCCGTTGGCGCCGAGGACCACCACGTGCTTGATCT
>CP070650.1:2187937-2190706 GCA_020354595.1 Myxococcales bacterium | reverse complement strand
TCCATAAAGGAACTGTTTCCTTGATGCGGTCGATCGCTTTGCGACACGCGACAAAGGCCTCGTCGCGATGTGGAGCGCTCGCCGCGACGCAGACTGCGACGTCGCCAATCGCCAAGCTGCCAACGCGATGCACGGCCGCGATCCGCGCGCCTGGGTGCTCGGCGATCACGCCCTCCAGGACACGTCGCATTTCTTTGTTGGTCAGGCTCTCGTGGGCCTCGTAGTCGAGCCTGGAGATCAATTTGCCGTCGGCGTTGTCGCGGACGACCCCATGGAAGATACAAATACCGCCAGCCCCCGGATGGGCGACGGCGTTTCGGGCTTCGTCGAGTGAAATGTTTTGGTCGGTGATTCGGCACAAGACGACGGGCGAGCCACCAGCCACCGGGGGAAGGACGTCTACCCGATCGCCGTCCTCGAGGTTTCGAGATGTATCGGCGAAGTCGCCGTTGACCGCCAAGCGCATTCGCTCGAGGAGCGCCGAGAGCGAAGGGAAGCGCCCGGCCACCGCGGCGCGGAGCTCGCTTTGGGAAACGCTCCGGGCACTGAACTCGAAGGTCGAGCTCTCGCATCCCGCAAGCTCCTTGGCGGCAGCGTAGTAGTGAACCCGGACCTCCATGCGTCCGTAGAGCCTAGCAGGACCCGGAAAGGCGGGTAGTTGCGCTTCTCGTGCTAAATTCGCGGCCTGTGACCGAGTCCGGTTTCAAGCTGATCTCGTGGGTGGTCGCGGCAGCGTTGATCACCGCCACGCTGGCGATTCCCCAAGCGGTTGATCCGTGGGAGCTGCCGACTCTCGTGCTCGACAGGGCGGCGGTGGCGGATGCGATTCGCTTTGACGAGGCGCTTGCCGCGGACGCAGCGGACACGGAGGAAGCAAGAGCACTTAGGTCTCTCTTCCTCGAGCATGGACGCGCGGAAGCGCATCCACCGTATGGGGTCTCCGAATACAATCAGAGACAGGTTGCAATTCATCGTGCGACTCAAGCGCTGATCGACGCGCACGGACCGCCCGCGTTCGAAGCAATGCGGGCGCGAGCCGTCGAAGAGGTTGCTCAGATCTTTTTCGACGGTGACCACGAGCCGCAAAACGACGAAGAGGTCGCGGTGCTCGGGGGCTTCTCCGAAGTCGCGAAGAGCTACGGGCTCGTGCATCGCGGGGTCGTCGTTGCCCCGGAGCTCACCGTGCGCGCGCTCTACAAGGCGCGTTGGAACTCGATTCACAGACAGCCCTTCGTCGATGGGTTTTCGCAAGTCGAGCTCCAAGCGTATTGGGGCTGGCTAGCGCTTCACGGGTGGGGCAAGCCGCTCGAGAAGCGTGAGGACGCACTGGTGGCATTTCGCGACGCAGGTGGGTTCGGTACGCAAGAAGCGGCAGCGTTGTTCGACCTCTTGGCAGGCCAGCCCGAACGCGCGGCAACATCGCTTCAAGAGCTGTACGCGGCGCGAGGAGAGCTTCGTTTGCGCAATATGGGACTTGGCGCGCTGCATGCGGCCCTATCTCGAGGCCGGTCGCCTTGAATGAGAGTGGACAGCGAAATCCGTGTCCCGTAGCCTCTTGATTCCGTGAGAGTCGACCTCCGCAAGACCCTCTTCATTTTGCCCAACCTCTTCACGCTTTCGAGCGTGCTTTGCGGGTACTACGCGATCCTGATCCTGTCCACCGAGCCGAAGGGCGACGAGACCTTCTACCGAGCCGCGCTGTTGATCATCTTCGCGCTGTTTTTCGACGGCATCGATGGGCGCGTAGCACGGCTCACGAGGACGCAGAGCGCCATCGGTGTTCAGCTCGACTCCCTCGCGGATGTCATCTCGTTTGGTGTGGCTCCCGCAATTCTGGTGTACCACTGGTCGCTATCGGAGCTCGGGACGGGCGGCATGCTGGTCGGCTTCATCTTCGTTGCTGCAGGCGCGATTCGATTGGCGCGTTTCAACGTGGTCACGACTGACGGCGGGGGGCAGCCCCACACCCCCGGCAAGTACATGCAAGGGCTTCCTATCCCCGCGGCCGCCGGCATTCTGATCTCCATCGTCGTGGCCAACACGCTCACCGGTAAGCTGCCCTTCACGCCGATCATCATCTCGACCCTCGTGATCATGCTTTCCCTGTTCATGGTGAGCTCGATGCCTTTCCGCTCCTTCAAAGACCTGCGCCTGAGCTGGCGGACAGTGCTTCTGATCTCGGGCGCGCTGGGCGTGACCGTGTGGATCGCGCTCCGAATCCATCCATCGATGGCGCTCGTCTGGTTGCTCGCCGCCTACGTGATCATCGGCATCGTCGAGAGCCTCATCGCTCTCGCGAACAAAGCGCGCAGCGGCATCGCCAAGGCCGGCCAGCAGCGTTCGCTCTAGTCGTCGGTAGCTACGTGCCGGGTGGGGTTCTCGTAGACGGAGATGATGGGAACACCATCGTAGCGCACGACGTGAACGGGGCTCGACGTGCCGTACGCGGCCCAGATTTGGTAGTCGACCTCGGCGAAGTGACGCTCGTGATGCACCAGGGCGAAGTCGGCCTCGCTCATCGAGCGTGCTACTCCAATGTTGCGGGGAACGCTCCCGTCGGCCTGGAGCATGGCCCAGGCCAGAGGCGTCGTGTCGCAAAGCCAAACCGAGCCGCCATCGGGTAGCTGCTCGATCAGCCAAGGCGTGACGCTACCGGTCGTGAAGCCCCAGAACTGACGGTTCATTCCGAGGTCGGCCGCGCCAGGTACACCGCCGGCCACAGGCATGTAGTGGGAGAGCCCGAACGGGTGGCTGTGCGACGTTTGGATC
>CP070650.1:2183226-2187837 GCA_020354595.1 Myxococcales bacterium | reverse complement strand
GGCACGCCGAAGAAGATCGTCGGCTGCACCTCCTTGAGGTTTTCCGGCACCGCTTCGATCGACTCGGCGAAGTAGACGCGCGCACCCGTCGTGATTGGGATGTGGAGCGTGAACATCTGCTCGGCAATGTGGGAAAGCGGCAGATACGAGAGCATGCAATCGCCGGCGTTGATCGTGGTGATCTGAATCGCGACGTTCGCCGTCCACGCGAGGTTGTGGTGGCTGAGCATCACGCCCTTGGGCGGGCCGGTGGTGCCGGACGTGTAGATGAGCGTCGCGAGCTTCTCCGGCTCGAGGGCTTCGACGCGGTCCAGGTACGCTTGCTTTTCGACCTCGTCGCCTTTGGCCATGAACTCGTCCCAGCTCATCACCAAGCCGTGGTCGATCTTGGGCGCGCCCTTCATCATCACGACGTGCTTGAGATTCGGCATGTTGGCGATCTCCGCCTGCACCTTCTTCCATTTCCCTTCGTCCTCGTCCAGAACGACCGGTGCCTCGGCATGCGCGACGATGTAACGAACCTCGACTGGCGAGCAGGTCGTGTAGATGCCGGCCGGCGCGCCGCCGGCGCCCATCGTCGCGAGGTCGATGATCGCCCACTCGGGCCGGTTGAAGCCGAGGATGCAGACCGTTTGCCCGGGCTGGAACCCGAGCGCGATCAAGGCGCGCCCCGCTTGCGTCACCTGGTCGGAGTACGTGCCCCAGTTCGTGGGCTTCCAGGCCCCGCCTTCGCGTACGTAATACGCCGGGTCGTTCGGGGTGCTCTTGGCACGTTGTAGAAGTCGATTGGGAATCGTGTCAGCAGCCACAGCATCACCTCATGGGTCGCCCGCCTCCAGCAGACGGGACCGCGCAATATAGGCCCAAAACGCCCCCGGTGGGAAGGGCCCTCGCGTCGGTCTTATGCTAAGCCCGCCCAGCACACGGAGGAGTGGCCGAGCGGTCGAAGGCGGCGGATTTGAAATCCGTTGTAGGGGCGACTCTACCGGGGGTTCGAATCCCTCCTCCTCCGCCATGGGTGCCAGAGTCAGGCGCCGGCATCAGCCCCGACCAACCCGCACTCACACACGCATGCTCGCAGGCCGTCATCGCAGCTCGCCGAGACGACGGGACCACTCCCGCACGCGGCCTCACAAATTGGTTTGCACTCGGCGTCATCCGCGCACGGAGCAGGGCCGCCGACTCCGTCCTTGCAATCGCCTCCCATGAGCAACAGGCCAAGCAGGACGGCACGAGCGGGTCTCACCGCGATCATCTAGCCAAAAAACACGACGAAAACAACTGGCCGCACGGCCTGTTCTGCCGCAGTAGACTCATTGTATGTCGGCCAGTCTTGGTGACCCCAACATGATCGGCAGCGTGCTTCTGTGCCTCGGCGGGTTAGGGCTCTTTCTCCTGGGAATGGTGGTGCTCACCGAAGGGCTTCGCGCCCTCACGGGTCGTGCCCTGCGTCGCGTGTTGAGCCGCTTCACCCGGAGCCCCCGCTCGGGTGCGATGACCGGTGCACTCACGACTGCCGTGGTGCAGTCTTCTAGCGCAACCACGGTGGCGACCGTGGGCTTCGTCGGGGCTGGCCTGCTCACGTTCCCTCAAGGGCTCGGTATCGTCCTCGGCGCAAATGTTGGCACAACGGTGACTGGCTGGCTCGTGGCGTTGCTCGGCTTCAAGCTCGAGCTCGGTACCGCTGCACTCCCGATCGTGGTGGTCGGCATCCTCATCCGCCTCTTCGCTAGAGGGCGCGCCTCCTCGGCCGGCTTTGCCGTGGCGGGGTTCGGTTTGATCTTCGTGGGCATCTCGCTCTTGCAGCAAGGTATGGGTGGGTTCGTGGGCATCATCACGCCCGACAGCTTTCCTGGGAACACGTGGTCGGGGCGCTTGCTTCTCGTGGTGTTCGGCATTGCATTCACCATCCTCACGCAATCCTCCAGTGCGGGCGTCGCGATGGCCTTGGCTGCCGTCAACGCGTCCGCAATGACGGTGCAACAAGCGGCGGCAGCGGTGATTGGGATGGACATCGGCACAACGGTCACGGCCGTCCTCGCTACGGTTGGCGGGTCGGTGCATGCGAGACGCACTGGCTACGCGCACGCGATGTACAACGTATTCGCGGGTATCGGAGCGTTTTTCATCCTCGTCCCCTTCATGCGCGGACTCGAACGCTTTGCCCCGCAGGTGCTTGCCTCCGATCCAGAGCTCGTGCTCGTTGGGTTCCACACCTTCTTCAACGTCATCGGCGTTAGCATCGCCCTGCCTTTCGCGCCCAAGTTAGCGGGCCTTCTGACTCGGATCGCGCCTCTGAAGCTGGGGCCTTTCGTTCAAAGCCTCGACCGTTCTCTTCTCGATGCGCCGGCCGCGGCCCTGGACGCGCTTGGGACGACGTTGGCGGACCTCACCGCTGCCACCTTCGAGCTCGTCCTGCGGTTGCTCGGCCCCACCGCCGCAGGCGGCGTCGAGCTGCACGTTGCGCAGACGCGCCAGGCGTTGGGTGAAACGCGCGAGTACGTGGAGAAGATCCGCAGTTCCCCGGAGGAAGGATGGACCTATCGTCGACATCTCTCGGCCATGCACGTGATCGACCATCTCGACCGTCTTGCCGACCGATGTGATGAGGCCGAGCGGTGGGCGACCGTGAAGGAAGACCCACAACTCGCAGTGATCACGAAAGAGCTTGCCCCACCGGTGGACGGTGCGCGCGAAGCACTGGTGCACGGGAAACGGACGATCGATGAGGAAAGCCTCGAGGCCACGTGGCAACTGCTTCAAGATCGAGGTCGCGAGTACAGGGAGAGCGTGCTGGAGCGGGTCGCGGTGGGACACATCGATGCGGTAGAAGGCATCGAACGTCTCGATGCGGTGCGAGGCGCAAGACGCGTCGCCTACCATGCTTGGCGAATCGCCTACCACCTGAATCGGTGTCGGACGCACAGCCCACCCGCTGACGCAGATGAGGACTCGGGAGTTCCACCTCACTCCGAAGCCGAACCACCGGAGCCGGGCTAGGGAAGAGCGATCTCCGCTATTGATCCTCTCTGCAGATCGAGTAGCGTAGCTCCCCTTCGGGAGGTGATATGACGCTACAGGGAACCATGCTTTCGCGGATCGAGGGCTGCGCGCAGAAGAAGGGCTCGGCGCCCGCCATTCATGATCGGAACGAAGACGGCAGCTGGTCGACCAGCAACTGGGCCGAGTATTGGAGCGAGGTTCGTCGGGTTGGGAAGGGGCTCATGGCGCTTGGGCTTCAGCCCGAGGACTGCGTCGCCATCGTCGGAGCCAACCGGCGCGATTGGGTCGTCTGTCAGCATGGCATCAACGCGTCGCAAGGCATCCCAGCCCCTCTTTACACCACGCTGCTTCCCGAGCAGATGGCGTACATCATCAGCAACGCGCAATCGAAGATCGTGATCTGCGACGACGAGACGCAGCTCAACAAGTATATTTCGATCGCGAACGCGGAGAGCACGATTGAGCACATCGTGACGATGGACGACCTCGGCTCGAGCGACCCCAGGGTGATCACGCTCGCCGCGCTGAAAGCGAAGGGCGACGAGGTGCCCGATGCCGATCTCGATGCTCGGCTGGACGCGGTGAAGATGGATGACGTGGCGCTCCTCATCTACACGTCGGGGACGACGGGACTCCCGAAGGGGGCGATGCTGACCCATCGCGGCATCGATCTGATCGCCAAAGCGGTCATCGCAGTGTTTCCGTTCCTGAAGGAGCAGGAGCCGCGGAGCGTAAGTTACCTGCCGCTCTGTCACGCGGCCGAGCAGGGCATCACCAACTTCGCCGGCCTCGCCACCGAGGGGCAAGTCTTTTTCTGCTCAGACCTCACCCAAATCAAGGATTACCTCGAGCAGGTGCACCCGACGATGTTCCTCGCCGTGCCCCGCGTCTGGGAGAAGTTCGAGGCGGCGCTTCGCGGCAAGCTCGCGGAGGCGACAGGGCTCAAGGCCAAGCTCGCCAAATGGGCCCGGGAGACCGAGCTCGAGGCGTTCCGGCAGGAGATTGAAACCGGGAAGCCGGTGCAGAGCTTCTCGCGCAACCTCGCCAACAAGCTGGTCATCTCCAAGATCAAAGGCGCGCTCGGGCTCGACCAGCTCCGGGTTGCGCTCAGCGGCGCGGCGCCGATCTCGGTGTCGACGCTCGAGTTCTTCGCGTCGATCGGGATTCCAATTCACGAGGGCTACGGCATGACCGAGACGACCGCATTCGCCTCGGTGCAGCCGTACGGTCGCCTGCGGTTCGGCACCATCGGCAAGCCGCTTCCCGGCGTCGAGGTGAAGATCGCGGATGACGGCGAGATCATGCTCAAGGGCATCAACATGGTGAAGGGCTACCTGCGCCTTCCGGACAAGACCGCCGAGCTCTACGACGAGGAGGGCTGGATGCACACGGGCGACCTCGGGACGCTCGACGACGCCGGGTACATCGTGATCACGGGCCGCAAGAAGGACCTGATCATCACGGCAGGCGGCAAGAACGTCGCGCCTGCCGAGATGGAAGGGTACCTCCAGGCGATTCCTGGCGTGGGCCAAGCGGTCGTCGTGGGCGACCGGCAGCCATACTTGTCCGCGCTGATTGTACTAGACCCGGAGGCGCTCCCGGAGCTCG
>CP070650.1:2180232-2183126 GCA_020354595.1 Myxococcales bacterium | reverse complement strand
TCGGACGGCGCGACGATCCGATTCGCAGAAAAAATTCGAGTCTTTCCTGCGTCACCCCACGCGACCAGCTTGTAGCCCGCTTTGTCGAAGAGCGCTTCGAGGTTGGGGGCGAGCGCCTCACGCACAGCGTCGAGCTCGGGGTAGCTTCGAATGAGCCCCGGAGCCTCGAGCACGAGCACCTGTCGCACCAGAGCCGAGAGACCGGTCGACGTAATGAGCGCGCCATCGAGCTGTCCCACCCGCATTTTGCGGACGACCGTGATCTCGTCGCCCGCAACACCGCCGAAGTACATTTTCATGTTGACCTGCCCATCGGTCGCTTTGCGCATACCCACCTTGAGCTTGCTGTACTCCTCGCCCAGGGGAGATTGCCGGGGCGCGAGGGTCGCGATTCGAAGCTGATGCGCCGCCTCGGCGCGAGCCTGGGTGGCAAAGGAATCCCCGCTAACGAGGAGACTGAGGGCGAACAGAATTAGAAGATGGCGCATCGACGGATAAGAGCACGGAACGGCCAGCCCCTTCAATGGCAAAGAAAGTGCGCCCAATCGGTCTGGACACGGGCGCTCCTAGGTCCACCGGGGCTCGGAAAAACGCGATGCGGGGGCTCCACGAACGGCTCGGCTTGCATAGTTGGCCCGTAGGACTTGGAGCCGGAGGCCAAGCAAGCCTCGCCTCGGAGCTCGCGCCAATCGGCGGTGGTTGCTGTCTTGCCGCTTGGCACTCGCTACGTCGCTCCGCCCCCACATCGCGTTTTTCCGATCCCCTGTACACGACTCTTCGCTAGGAGTGGGCTCGTGACCGGCGGGCGAGGCCAGCAACCTACCGGCAGCGGCGCTGAAAAGTGGGTTTTCGCGGTTGGGTCTGCAAGTGCGCGAAACCAAACGACTCGCGACGGCCGAGCGTGTCCCCGTTAAACCGACCGTTAAACAGATACGCCGAAATCTCTCAGCGCGTCGTTTAGTGTGACCTTTTTGTCGGTGCTTGCTTTGCGTTGGCCGATGATCAGCGCGACGGGAATCTGGTATTCGCCGGCGGGGAACTGCTTGGTTCGGGTTCCGGGAATGACGACGGAACGCGGGGGGACGATCCCTCTCATTTCGACCGGCTCGGAACCGGTCACGTCGATGATCTTCGTGCTCGAGGTGATGACCACGTTGGCGCCGAGTACGGCTTCTTCGCCGATGCGCGACCCTTCGACGACGATGCTACGTGAGCCGAGAAACGCTCCGTCTTCGATGATGACAGGCTTGGCACCCGGCGGTTCGAGGACACCGCCGATACCGACGCCGCCAGAAAGATGCACGCCTTTGCCGATCTGCGCGCAGGAGCCGACGGTCGCCCAGGTGTCCACCATGGTGCCCGCACCGACGTACGCGCCGATGTTCACGTAGCCGGGCATCAAGATGCTGCCGGGTTCCATGTGGGCGCCGTAGCGAACGGTGCCCGGCGGCACGACGCGCACACCTTGCTCGTCGAGGTTCTTCTTGAGCGGGATTTTGTCGTGGTACTCGTACGCGCCGACCTCGACGCGCTCCATCCCACGGATGCCGAAGTAGAGAAGGATTGCCTGCTTGGTCCACGCATGGACCGTCCACTCGCCGTCGTCGCTGCGCGTCGCCACGCGGAGCTTGCCCTTGTCGAGCTGCTCGATCGTCTGTTCCACGGCGGTCCGATACTCGGCGCCGTCGAGCTTCGAACGGTCTTCGAACGCCTGCTCGATGAGTGGGCGCAGCTCGGTTTCGCTCGCGTCGCCCATCGTTACTTCAGCAGGTACTCGGGAAAGAAGTAGGCGACCTCGATCTGGCCGTTCTCGATGCTGTCCGAGCCGTGGCAGGCATTCTCGCCGACGTCCGTGCCATAAGCCTTTCGAATCGTACCTTCGTCGGCGTCGTCCGGGTTGGTGGCGCCCATCAGTGCGCGGTAGCGCGCGACGGCGTCTTCGCCCTCGAGCGCGCTCACCACGACCGGCCCACGCGTCATGAACTCGACGAGCTCACCGAAGAACGGGCGCTCCTTGTGGACCTCGTAGAACCCTTGCGCTTGCGCGCGCGTGAGGTGCAGCATTCGCATACCGAGGATTTTGAGACCCGCCCCCTGAATCATGGCGAGGATGTTCCCGATGTTGTTCTGCTCGACGGCGTCGGGCTTGATGATGCTGAGCGTACGTTCGACAGCCATTGTGGCTCCTCTCTTTAGACCCCGTGGCAACGCCGTCGCTCTACGGGGCTAGTCGGCCGCGGATGTAGCGCGTTTTGGCGGCTGGGCAATGTCCTCGGCGAAAGCGGCGATATGCGACGCGATGACGGCGGGATGCTCCTCTTGCAGGAAGTGGCGCGCATCGACCATGTGCTCGGCTCGCAGCGGAAAGACCTGCTTGATGTAGTGGAGCTGCGACTTGGGGATCGCGTTTTCCTGCTCCCCCCAAACCAGCTGCATGGGCTTTTCGATGGCGAGCAGTCCGTCGCGGATGTAGTCGCGATGCTCCTCGGTCAGAACGAACCCGTCCATGATCTCGAGAAAGCTGTGGTGGCCGCCGTTGTTCTTGAGCAGATAGATGTAGCTATCGATGACGTCTTCGTCGATCGCCTCGGGATTCTTCACACCACGCTGACGAAAGAGGGGCAGCATGATCTTCGTGCTCATCGTGGAGAACACCACGTGACGCATCGCGGGCACGCGGAAGGCCCACATCGGGAACGGGGGCGTGAAGTGGGCGACATCGAGCAAGGTGTTCATGATGGTGACCGACCGGACCTTCACCGGGTTCTGGATCGCCCACTCCACGCCGATGGGGCCCGCGATGTCATGGAGGACCAGGTGCACGGGAGGAAGCTCGAGGGTGTCGACCACCTGCCCTACCCACTTGGCGAGCGCGTGCCAATCGTAGTCGATGC
>CP070650.1:2175673-2180132 GCA_020354595.1 Myxococcales bacterium | reverse complement strand
GTCTACGTGCGCAACAAGGAGCGCGCCGCCGAAAAGGCAGGCATCGCGGGCAGAGTGCACCGGCTCCCCGAGGCGACCTCGGAAGCCGATCTCCTGGCCCTGATCTTCGAGCTCAACGGCGACGACTCGATCGATGGAATCCTGGTCCAGCTTCCGCTCCCCGATCATCTCCATGACCAAACGATCGTCGACGCAATCGACCCCGCCAAAGACGTCGACGGCCTTCATCCGTTCAATGCGGGTCTGTTGTCCGTGGGCCGAAAAGGCCTTCGCCCCTGCACGCCGAGCGGTTGCATGCGCATGCTCGAGCACATCGGATGCGACCCGAAGGGTCAGCGCGCCTTGGTCCTCGGCCGAAGCACTCTGGTGGGCAAACCGTTCGCGATGATGCTCCTCGAAAAGCACGCGACGGTCACCATCGCCCACTCGCGTACCGAGGACCTCGCCGACCGGGTCCACGAAGCGGACATCGTGATCGCTGCGGTCGGACGAGCCAACTTGGTCAAAGGCGATTGGATCAAAGACGGCGCCGTGGTCATCGACGTCGGTATCAACCGCCTGGAAGACGGAACCCTCACCGGCGATGTCGACTTCGAGGCCGCGAGCCAGCACGCGTCGTACATCACCCCGGTCCCGGGTGGAGTGGGTCCAATGACGATCGCCATGCTCCTGAGCAACACCGTCGACGCCGCCGAAGCCCGCATCCTGTGACCCGGGGACACGCTCACCCCTCAAAACCTTTCTCGTTACGAGCACTTCCAGCCCATACCGCGAAAACCCGCTGCGACCCTAGAGAAACCGCCACGTTCTCGCCGGGAGCCGCCTTTTCGCGGTTGGGTCTGTAAGCAGCTGGAATGATTGATGGTTTGGGGAGGCTGCGTGTCCCCTAGATCAGCTTGTCGATGAGGCGGTCGAGCTCGTCGTAGCTGGCGTAGTGGATTCGGATCTGGCCGCGTTCCTTGCCGCTTTCCTGAATCGTGGCCGTCGAGCCGAGGGCGCGGGAGAGGCGTTGCTCGAGGTCGCGGACGTTGGCGCTCTTTGTCGCCTTCTTCGTGGTGGGCGGCCCGTCGCCCCTCGCTTGACGTCGGGCCTGGCGCTCCGCCTCGCGAACGCTCCAGCCTTTGCTCACCGCCGAGCGCGCGAGCTTCTTCATGGTCGAGACGCTGGGCGCGGAGAGCAGAGCGCGTGCGTGCCCTTCGCTCAACGCACCATCTTCGACCAAATCGGCGACCTCCTGGGGTAGCTTGAGCAACCGCAACGCGTTCGCAATGGTGGAGCGCTCTTTGCCGACCTTGGTCGCGATGGTCTCCTGGGTGTAGCCGTAGTCGTCGACGAGCCGTTGAAACGCGCGCGCGGTTTCCATCGGGTTCAAGTCCTCGCGCTGCAGGTTTTCGACGAGCGCCGCTTCGAACGCCGCTTCGTCGCCGAGGTCGTGGACGAAGATCGGGACTTCCTTGAGGCCCGCCTGTTGTGCAGCGCGCCATCGCCGCTCGCCGGCGATGATTTCGAAGCCGCCACCCGAATGGTTGCGAACCAGGATCGGCTCGAGCACCCCGTGCTCGCGAATCGACGCAGCAAGCTCGGCCAGTGCCTCGGCGTCCATGCGCGCGCGCGGCTGCATGCGACCCGGTTGAAGGTCTTCGATTGCCGCGTTGTTCTTCGACGAGCGTTCCGACGGCGGCGGCGCTGCCGGAAGCAGACCGTCCAAACCACGCCCCAAGCGCCGGCGGGCCACTACGCCGCTACCTCCAGATCATCGAGAAGCTCGCGCGCGAGGTTCAAATACGTGTACGAGCCGCGCGACGAGGCGTCGTACAAAATCACCGGCTTTCCGTGGGAAGGAGCCTCCGCGAGGCGAACGTTTCGCGGGATGATCGTCTCGTACACTCGGAAGTGTCGCCGCACTTCGTCCGCGACCTCGTTCGCGAGGTTGTTGCGCGAATCGAACATCGTCAGCAGCACGCCATGGATCTCGAGCTCTTCGTTGACCGACGCGCGCACACGTTCAATCGTCCCGACGAGCTGCGACAGCCCTTCGAGCGCGTAGTACTCGCACTGCAAGGGGACCATCACCATGTCTGCTGCGGTCAGCGCGTTGATGGTGAGCATGCCGAGCGAAGGCGGGCAGTCGACGACGACGAAATCGTAGTCATCGCGCACCGAGTCGATCGCCTCGCGCAAGCGCACCGCGCTGTCGTCCGCCTGCAGCAAGTCGCGCTCCGCGCCAACCAAGTCTTGCGTTGCCGCGATGACGTGCATGTACGGCATCTCGGTTTCGTAGATCACGTCGGCGGCATCGACCTCGCCCAGCAAGAGCTCATAAGAGCCTTCGATTTCCTCGTTGCCCGGGCTCATGCCGACGCCTGTCGAGGCGTTCCCCTGCGGGTCGAGGTCGACCAGCAAGACGCGCTGCTCGGCCACCGCGAGGCTCGCGCCCAAGTTGACCGCTGTAGTCGTCTTCCCCACGCCGCCCTTTTGGTTGGCGATCGCCACCACCCGACTCATGGATTGCGTCTACCAGCGCCTGTGCATGGTTTCAATCTGGTCTGTTTTTTTGCCATCCCGATCCGCCTGGGTAGGGTGTGCTGCAGTGTAGGACAAAGTAGTCACTCTGAATACCCGGACCGGGTGGGAGAGCGGGCAAAAGGGAGGGGACATGCGCCCTAAGGGACCAAAGAGCTATGAGTCACTGGCCGAGTTCGAGCGCGAGGAGCTCCGTCGCCATCACAAAGCCGGCTGGTCGCTCGACGATCTGTATTCCGAGGCCCAGTTCGATCCGGGCGAGGACGATTCGCTGAAGAACGACGAGCCCAAAGAGCTGGATTTCGACTTCTAGCCCGAGCCACCGTTAGTCGAACGGGCCGCCGCCGGGCTGCAGGAAGTGCACCTCGTGGCCTTCGCTCGAATCGTGCTGGGTCGGTCCGATGATTCCTTGGGCCATCGACCAAAGCAGAGCAAACGCGAGACCGAGGGTCACGAAGCTGAGAACGACGAGCTTGGGGCCAGTCCAGAAGCTGTCTTCCTTCTCCGTGCGTGCCGCCATGCGGTCGCTCATCGGGACGTTGTTGTAGGTATCTGACATCGCAAAAAGCCCTGTAAACCCTCTCGAGCGGGCTACTTAGTGCCATCGGGGCGGCGGGTCAAACCAGCCCGGGGGCCCCGCCTCACTCGACAATTTGCCGGCCTGTCTTACACAAGGTACGCCATCGCCTGAGGTCGCTTCTTGTCCGCCATCGAGCTCATGACCCCGCGCATGCTTCAAGACATGCGCCGTTCCTGCCAACTTGCCGCTGACTGTCTGACCGCGGTCGGCGGCATGATCGCGGCCGGAATCACCACCGACGACATCGACCGTTTCGTCCACGACTACATCGTGTCGAGAGACGCGACGCCGTCGCCGCTCAACTACAAAGGCTACCCGAAAAGCGTGTGCACCAGCGTCAACGATTGCGTTTGCCATGGCATCCCGGGGCCGTACGTCCTGAAGGATGGCGACATCGTCAACGTCGACGTGACGACCTACCTGCCGAAGGAGCACGGTTACCACGGCGACACCAGCGTGACGTTCTACATCGGCGAGCCGAGGGAGGACGCCAATCACGTCGTCGAGACCGCGCGGCGTTGCCTCGAGCTCGGCCTGGCCGAGGTGAAGCACGGCAAACGCATCGGCGACATCGGCGCGGCGATTCAAGAATACGCCGAGGGGCGAGGGTGCTCCGTCGTGCGCGACTACGTCGGCCACGGCGTCGGCCGCGAGTTTCACATGCCGCCGCAGATCCCTCACTTTGGAAAGCGCGGCAAAGACAAGCGCATGAAGGCCGGCATGGTCTTCACCATCGAGCCGATGATCAACCTCGGTGGCTACCAGACCGAGGTGATGGACGACGAGTGGACCGTGCTGACGATGGACCGTTCGCTTTCCGCTCAGTTCGAGCACACCGTGCTGGTCACGCGCGAAGGCTGCGAGGTGCTCACCGCCCGCAAAGACGTCGTGCCGCATTGCGAGGACAAGCCTTGGGCCGACGTGGGCCCGCTTTCGTCGCCTGCCGCGTGGAGTGCGAGGCGAGAGAAGACGGGCTAGCTACCAGGTGGCCAGCCCGTCATTTGGCAAACTCAGTTCTCAGAACTCAGGTCGCAGTTCGCAGCTCCGAGTGACTCAGTTCTGAGTACTGAGTTCTGCGGGATCGCGCGCCCTGATGTCCAGGCCTCTGCCCTATGGGCAAAAAACGTCGATTTCGGTGAAGACCTTGGCCTGCACCGAGTAGCTCGCGTTCGGATACTCGAGCGGACAGTCCTGGCCGGCCAAGTTGCGGGCGTTTACGGTCACCGAATCGGACACGTTGGTGTTGAGGAAGATCACGTCACTGCCGCCGTTCGCCAGGAGGGTGTTCCCCTCGACGGGCTCTTCGTTTTCATCCAAGACGAATGAAAGCTCGCTGCCGACGCTGATGCTGGCGGT
>CP070650.1:2171688-2175573 GCA_020354595.1 Myxococcales bacterium | reverse complement strand
TCGAAGACGATTCCGATCAGCATCTCGGTTCCCTACGGCTTCACCATCGGTGTCGCCGGGCTGCTGCCCTACTTTCCGCTGCCGGCCAAGATGCGCGCTGCCGTGCTCGAACCGATTCATGCGGAAGAGGGCGAAACATTCGAGTCCCTCGCCGCCCGAGTTCACGGCGCCATGAGCGCGAAGCTCACGGAGATGACGGCTGGACGAGTGCCCTTCTTTGGAATGAAGTGGGAAGAGCTACTTGGCGGGAGGAGCCGCCGGAAAGGCAGCTAATGGCCATCAACGCAATCCGATATCGCCACGCAGGCGAGAACCGCTGGGGTGTCGTCGAGCAAGCGACGGTCAAGCCAATCGCTGGTGAGTTCGCGACGACTCGGGATTTCATGCTTCAAGGCGCCGAACGCGTTCGCGCGGGCGACGGCGTGGGGAATAGCGGACCGCCTCTCGCCGAGGTTGAAGTCCTCTGCCCCATCACCGAAGACCGGCAGTTCCTTTGCCAAGCGATCAACTACCGGACTCACATGCTGGAATCGGGCCTCAACCCCGATGCCAGCCCGTTCAACATCTTCTTTCGCAAGGCCTCCTCGTGTCTCGCGCCCGCAGATACAGAAATCGTGAAGCCAGCCCATGTCGAGTTTCTCGACTACGAGGTCGAAATTGGGCTCGTGTTTTCGAGGGAAGTGTCGGAGCCAACGGAGGTCAGAGCAGACAATCTCCACGACTATGTCGGCGCGCTGGTCTTGCTCAACGACGTCAGCGCCCGCGACGTGCAACTTCCCGAGATGCAATTCTACAAAGGGAAGAGCTACCGCACCTTCGGTCCTGCGGGCCCCTATCTCACCTTGGTCACTCGGGAAGATCTGGCGCGTTTCGACTCCCTGCGGCTCGAGCTCTCGGTCAACGGAGAGACCCGGCAAGACTCTCTCGCGAGCGACATGGTGCACAAGCCAGCGGCGACACTGACGGAGCTCTCCTCATTTCAAAATTGGGAGGCCGGCGACATCCTTGCCACCGGCACGCCGGGCGGATGTGCGCTTCAAGCGCCCCCCAAACCCATCATGATGTTGGCGCAAATCATGTCGCCAAAGCGGCGCCAGAAGTTGATTCGTAGCGCCGCGCGAAAGAACGCCCGCCGACTTCAAGCGGGCGACCTGGTCGAGACGTCCGTACGAACGGACGACGGCGAGATCGACCTGGGCAAACAACGCAACCGGGTCGTAGCGCCATAGGAGCGGAGGGGGTGTAGCAACTCAGACGGACGCTCTCTTCCCGACGGTGTCCGCGAAACCGACTCCCGTTAGCCTGACCATGGCATCGAAGCTCGCCTCCTGGCCACGTCTGTCGTGGAAGTATTCGGGCCAGGTTTGGATGCCCATGGGACCGGTGAGCTTCTTGCGGTGGGCCGTGGCGTAGAAGCGTCCCGTCTCCTCATCACCGAAGCTGGCCACGTCGAGATAGCGACGCGCGGCCTTGTCGATCGAACCCGACATGCCCAGGAGGGGCCCGAAGATCTTCATCATGGGGATCATGACGAAGCGCATCATCGCGTTGGCATCTCGAGCGAAGCTCGTAGACAGCACCGCGCCAGGCGACACGGCGTTGACCGTGATTCCGGCGGGGAGCCTGCGCGCGAGCGCAGCGGTCCACCAGGCCACCAGCAGCTTGGCGGTGACATACTCGTTCATGTTGACGAACTTCGACTGTACCGGAAGCTCGAGGCGGGAGAGTGCTTCGATGGCGGCGACCAGGTCACCAGCGGAGTGATCCGCGGCGATTTGATTGAGATCGTGGACGCTCATGCCAGGCATGTTGCCGCGGGCGCCCTCGGAACCGGCGATGACAATGCGTGCATGCGGCGACAGGACCCCGTCACCAAGCGCACGCATGGCCATGACGTGGTGGCCGATGAGCGTCGAGGCGTAGGTGATTTCGACGCCGTCGGAGTTGAAGCGCGCGTCTTTGGCGGAGGCTCCCGCATTGAGCAGCAGGAAGTCGATTCGCTCACCCTGATCGCGGAGCTCATCGCAGGCTGCGTGGGCTGAGGCGACCTCAGAGGTGTCCACAGCAAGGACGCCAAACGGATCCCTGCCCGTACGCTCGACCAGCTGCGCCTTCGCGGCTTCTGCTTTCTCGATGGATCGGCACGCGAGGATCACCTTACCCCAGCCATCCTCGGCCAGTTGGGCCGCGGCTTCGAAGCCAACGCCTGAGTTGGCTCCGGTCACGAGCGCGGTCTTGTTTGCTTCATTCATGTCGAGTCCGATCAGGCAGAGCCACCCAGTGTTTCGGCAACCCGCGCGCGCAGGGCTCGAACCGCTCGGCCCGCAGCGCGCTCGTTCTCTCGGCTGAAGACCGATGAGGGCAATGGGAGGTCGGGGTCGACGTAGATCTTGAAGTCGATCTCCGTGCCGGCCCCGTCCTCGGTCGGGGTGAGCGTGAAGCTCGCGTCGAACGCGTCGATGTTGCCGTCCACGAGTCGGCCTTCGACCACCCGTGAGCCCCCGTCACGAGGACGCTCCGCGAGGTTGAGCTGCCCGTAGAGCGTGTACATGCCCCTCGCGACGCTCACCTCCATGTACACCATGGCGCGAGTCCCGCGCTGGGCGAGCACCTTGGACTTGGTGAAGTTGGGCATGAAATGAACGTAGTTGGCGTAGTCGAGGACGATCGGGAGCACCTCCTCGATCGGTTGGTCCACGACGATGACCGCCTGACCCGTCGCGATGTTGGAGCCTTCCACTGGAACCTGCGCGGTGAAGATCCCCGCGTTCTCCACGTGGGGCTCGACTGCGGCGGCGTGATTCGGCGGCGCGCCGATGGTCCAAGCCATCGTAAAGCCGGCGGCCAGAGTGATGTGCAGCATGGTGCGTAGAAGGGTCTCGGCTGTGTTTTCCATGGCTCGTCTCCTGAGGCGTCCCGCGGGCGACTGCCCCTCGGATTTGCGGGGCGATTTCCTTTAAATACCGACCGGTAGTAAAATGTCAAGGTATTTTCCTACCGATGGTTCCAAAATTCTGCTAGGTGATTAGAAAGGACGTATGAGCGGCGCAAGTGTACGAACCCGGGGTCGGCCACGGCTTTTCGACGAAGAGGCGGTACTGGACGAATTGACTGCCCTTTTCTGGGAAAAAGGGTATTCCAAGACCTCGATGGCCGACCTGGTCGACGCCAGCGGCGTCCACAAGTCGAGCCTCTACAGCGCTTTTGGGAGCAAGGAGGAGCTCTTCTCGAAGATCCTTCGCCGCTACCTCGCCGGCCGCATGGACGCGCTCTGCGGCCTCATCGAAGAGGCGGGGCCGGGGATCGACGGAATCCACGCCTTCCTCGAGCTCGTGCGGGGCAACATCATCTCCGGCGGTCACCGGGAGGGTTGCCTCCTCGTCAATAGCTCGTCGGAGCTCCACGGGACCGCGCCGGGCTTTGAAAACTTCGGTGCCGAGTATCGGGCGGCGCTGCGCGAGCGCATCCGGACGCTGATCCAGCAAGCGGAGCCCGAAGGCGCGCCGAACAGCGTTCTCACCGACCAACGAACCGACCTCTTCGTCACCTTCATGGCCGGCCTCAACGTCACGGTGCGTGGCGGTGCCGACGAACACGAAATCGGCCGAACCATCGACGCCATGCACGCCACCGTCGACACCTGGCGACCTTGAGCAAGTTCGATTCGAGCTATCCCAAAACGCAGGAAAACCAACAGGCCTCGCGGGCTGTTGAAAACGCTGGCCAACCGCGGGTTTTCGCGGTTGGGCTTCTAGGTGCCGGAAACCAGGCGGGTTTCGGAAGGGGAGCGTGTCCCTTTAGACTTTAGAGCGGGAAAT
Source organism: Myxococcales bacterium (assembly GCA_020354595.1). Lineage (GTDB taxonomy): Bacteria > Myxococcota_A > Polyangia > Polyangiales > Houyiibacteriaceae > SG8-38. The sequence continues at coordinate 2,171,755 of CP070650.1, read as the reverse complement.
GGGATTCGAACCCACGACTTCAACCTTGGCAAGGCCGAGATTCGCGGTTCGGCAGCGGATTCGTTCG
>CP070650.1:2168144-2171588 GCA_020354595.1 Myxococcales bacterium | reverse complement strand
TTCTCATGGCGGATGCGTAACCCAATCCCCGACCTACTGGCAAGCAGTCGACGCGGTTTAGAAACCACCATAGAACGAATCCTGTGATGCGCCCTCGCGCATGAGAGTCAGCAAGTCGGCCGAGAGCTCCCGCTCCCGCTCGAGGTCGGGATCTTCCAGTGCATCGGCCACTTGCTCGAACCGCACGTGCGCAGCCTGCATTATGGAGATCGCGGAATCGCGTTCTGCACCGTAGAGCTCGGCCGCGGCTTTCATCGAGGATATGAGCCGCGCCAGCGCGACGGTCTTGTGCACCCCAACTTGCTCGAAGCTCGGCTCTCCGTCGAGGGAAGGGAAGTCTTTCACAAAGGCCTGGGAAACCTCATCGCCTTCGGCGGTTTGGTAGTCGAGCGCCACCTCGACGGAAAGCTCGTCGAGGTCCGTCTCAGCCGGCGGATCGATGCGCAACAGGAGAGCCCCGCGTCGGCGGCTCAGGAACACCGTGCTGACGGTGAGGCTCGCCTCGTTCAAGGTCGACTCGGGGAAGCCGTATCCCTGCCCCACCGTGAACCCTTCAGATGCGGACACGCGCAGATCCAGCTCATACGCAATCGGGCTCACCATCCACGGCCAACTGTCCGCCATCAAAGCAGGGACGTCTTCGGGCTTCGTCAGACTGAAGGCATTGGCGCCTCGGATCTGGCTCATTCCTCGAAGCACGTCGGGGTTGAGACCGAGGCCGACCGCGAACACCGTGAGCCCGACATCGCCGTTGCTCCCCTCCTTGGCCAGTCGTTCGAACTCGCTCGAGCTGGTGAGCCCCACGTTGGGCTGAACGTCCGTAAACAGCATCAAGCGGACTTGCTCGGCACGCTCGATCTCATCGCGCGCGACCTCGTAGCCAAGCCTCATGCCGGCCTCCATGTTCGTCGAGCCAGCTTCGGTGAGTGATTCAATCGCGGCCAAGATGGTCTCCTGGTTTCCTCCCGGGGTAGGGCTCAAGTGGAGACGGGAGGAGGAGCCGTAGGTGACGATCGAGAATCGATCGCCTTCGCCCAGCTGCCGCGCAACCTCCTGCAATAGACTCTTGGAGAGCCCGCCGGGCGTTCCGTTTTCGCCGTACTCCCAACCCATCGATCCGGAGACATCGACGACAGCCACGATCGACAGCGAGGGGCGAACGAACGTCTCCGGGTCGATCGTCGACGACATTCCCACCTGGACCCAGCCGGCCGGAGCACCCTCTTCACTAGGCGCCACGCCCGAAGCAGCACGCAGGCACAGCAGAGTCGAGCAAGGCTCTCCCTCGATCGGCAGGTCATGTTCGGAAAACATCGCCTCCACGACGAACGCCTCGGGCGCAGGAACCCGCCCGGCGGCGATGGTGTCACGAGCAAGGGACATGTCTTGAATGCCCCCCTGCGTCGCTCCGAAATCGCCGCCCGCGTTGCCGCCGGGAAGGCCCGCCCCGCCACTCGCGGAGTCCATGGATGAGCACCCCAGGACGACCAGAAGGAGTGCCAGTCTAAGAATGCTTGAGCTGCGCATGGACCGACACGTAGCAACCGACATGCCAGCTGATCCGGCCGTCTTTTGGTCCTATGCAATGGCGCAACCTGTGCCACTGCCACAGCGACGCAGACATCGATGTCGCACCGTTGCGTGTTACTCTCGGGCTGCCATGAAGGTCGATGTGCTGATCGCCGGTGGCGGGGTCATTGGTTCGGCGGTGGCTTGGGCGCTCGCCGACCGCGGCGCATCGGACGTGACCGTGGTCGATCTCGACCTAGCCGGGCTCTACGCCTCGTCCGAGCTCAACGCCGGCGGTGCCCGAGCGACCTGGTGGCAGCCGGTCAACGTGGAGACCTGCGCAGCGACGCTCGAGTTCTTTCGACTTCATCACGAGGAGTTCTCGTTTCAGGAGCGCGGCTATCTGTGGCTCCACGGGGACCCGGCTCTTTTTGAAGCCGCAAAGGAGAAACGGTCGCTTCAGAACGACTTTGGATTGGGCGTGGAGATTCTGGACCCGCCCGAAGCGCGGGAGCGTTTCCCTGTCCTCGATCTCGACCCGAAGCGTTTGGTGGGGGCGACGTTCTCCCCACGGGACGGGCTCGTGAACCCGAACGCGGTGCGCCAGTGGTTTCGGCGTGAGGCCGAGTCACTGGGGGCACGATTCCTCAACCGTCACTACGTGAGTGGGATCAGCACGGCGCGGCAGCCGAAGTCCCAGCGCCGCGTCAACTGGGTCGAGATCACCGAAATTTCTGGACGTGATCCGTTGGACGACGAGGGATCGATTCGCGAAATCCTAACGACCCACGCGCTTCCATTGGATATCGTCGGATCCCGACAGCGGGTTGAATGCGACGTCATCGTCAACTGCCTCGGCGCATGGTCTCCTCTGTTCTCCGCCAAGGTCGGCATCAGTGATGTCACCGAGCCCACACGACGTCAGATCTGCATGCTGGGTGTCCAGCACGAGGACCCCGAACGGGTCAGCGAGTTGCTGTCGCTCGGGATGGTGGTCGACGCCAGTGGCCTCTACTTTCACCCGGAGGGCAACGACATCCTCGCCGGCTATTCGATTCCCGAAGAAGCGCCAGGGTTCGACTTCCACTACGATGGCGAGAGCTTTTTCATGGAGCACATCTGGCCGCGTCTGGTCGAATGCTCGTCGGTGTTCGAACGCTCGAGGCACGTACGGGGTTGGTCTGGCCTATACGCAGTGACACCCGACCGCAGCGGCATCGCGGGGCCCGTCACGGGTTTCACCAATCTCTTCGAAGCACACTCGTTTACCGGCCGAGGCGTGATGCAGAGTCATGGAATCGCCACCGCGCTGGCTGAGTGGATCGAGTGTGGGAAGGCACCGGGCCTCATCGCCTCCATGAACCGGGATCGCTTCGCCGACCGCTCGAAGTGGCTCATCGAAGAACTTCACATTTGAGAGGTGGCCGTCGGTTCTTTGTTCCGCCGTACCTCCTTGATACCCTTTCCGTCATGGCCGACCCCCTCCAGCCAAAGAACCCGGCCGAACAACTCGGGATGTTCCGTGTTCTGTGGGCTGCGTTGTTCGCGTCTACGATCATCTACATCGTCGTCCTCGAGCTCACGACAGTGGAGTCCGGCGCCGATTGGCAAAGCCTCGCGCCGATGTTCGCACTCGGGGGCCTGGGGGCCGCCGGTGCGAGCGTACTCGCGCCGCGCTTCGTCAGGAAGAGGCCTCCTGCTGAGCCAACGTCGACGCAGGCCGCTGCTCCTTACCTCGTGGCGCTGATTCTCGCCCTCGCACTCGCGGAGACCGTCTGCATTCTCGGCCTCGTTCTAGGCTTCCTGGGCGCCCCGCCAAGCGTCGTGATGCCGTTCTTCGTCGTAACCTGGATTCTGATGATCGTCCGCTTCCCCACGAAGGAGAAGCTCGACGCGTTCTGAGCTCGCCGAACGGGTACGTCGAGTAGCGACCTT
>CP070650.1:2165517-2168044 GCA_020354595.1 Myxococcales bacterium | reverse complement strand
CGAAGGCCCTCTGCGTACAGCGTGTACGCTTCGCGCCCCGTGAGCCCCTCGAAGCCCTCCCCGGTCGCCATGTCCTTGAACACGAGCATGTTCACCATCACGAACCGCTCGTCCGGTCGGTCCGTCACGCTCTGAAGCGCGCTGAAATCGGGAAGCACCTCGATTTCGTAGACATCGAGGGCGGAGTCCTCGAACCCGGGTGCCGACACGGTCGTGCCTCCTTCGGTGCTGCCACAGGCCGTCATCGAGACCAGACAGGCCACGACAAGAGGAAATTCAAGTTGCTTCCACGGCAGTGTATTGGCGCTTGTACTGTCAATAGTGTGGAAACGCAAGCGGTCTCGCCATGCGGCAGGTGCGCGGGCCATTCACTCCCCTTGCATGAGCCACGCTCGAGCAACAATCGGTATGCGTTCGCGTCGCGCCGCTCTTCAATCAGCCGGACCTCAACGTCCCTGGCGACAGTGTTCCCTTGGTCTTTCCGTTCTTGGGCGGCGCCGGGAAGTACCGGGATGCGGGTCCCGAGGAACGTCGGTGAGAAATCCGTTATTTCAGAGATCCTCGGGGTCGAGCTCCGGGGGGCCGACGAGCTGCAGCCGCGCGGTGAAGCCGATGTACTCCCATATCAGATCGTCGCCGTCCCGGCGTCGCGTGACTTCGGTCGGCAGGCCAACCGGGCGTAGTACGTGGACACCGTTCTCGAAGGTGGCGACGACCGTGATTGGGGTCGCGCAGTCGAACTCCGCCACGTCGTTGACGCCGTTCTCTTCGGTGCCGTCGGCGCGCATGTCGTGAACGACGCCCCCTCCCGTGATCACAACCCGGTCGCCGCATTGCTCGATGCGTTGCAAGGAGCCGAGCGCCGGATGGTCCGGCGACTCCATGCCATCGCTTTCTATCGACACGGCGCGCCACATGCCTCGGAGGTCCGGAGCCTCCTCGACGAGGGGCTCGGTGCAACTGGCGAGCACCGGAGGTGGCATGACGTCGCCGTAGCAACCCGGCGGCGTGTGGGCTACGGGGATCTCGTCCGCACGGACCGTTCGCTCGGTTGAATCACCGCCGCCGCAACCAACGAAACTGGCGATCAGTAACCCGGCAACCCAATGCCGGTACAAACTCTTGGCTGGACTCATGCGCTCTCCTCCAGTGACGCTCACAGCCTCCAGCGGGAACGCGTCGTACTCCGCGCGGGTCACGGGCCCGAGCGACTGCCAGACGTTTCGTGTCGTCGGATCCAGAATCTCCATGTGGAGCTCCTGTGCGCCCACCATCTCGGTGGCGAAGTCAGGGCGCGCCGTCGGCATCAGAATCCGCTCCCAGTCCTCATAGTATTGGCGGTTCTACTGTCAATAGTGTAAGAACGCAAGCCGTCCCGTTGAACTGAGGCTTGTCATGACGTCGCCTGTCCTGCTGCAGGGAGTCCCAAACTCCCCCTACACGCGAAAGATGCTCGCTCTACTTCGGTTCCGGCGCGTTCCGTACGAGTTTCTAATCGGTGTCCCCGCGGCGGCGGGCATGGGGGCGTCGATGAGCATGCCCGCCTTCCGACGCGATGGGCTCGGAGCCGCGAACGTCGGCCTCGCCCCCACGTTCTACTGGCCCGATGAGACCGGTGCACTCCAAGCGGTGGTCGACTCGACGTTTATCATTCGCCGACTCGAGCGCGAGCACGGCAGAAGAAGCGTGCTTCCAAGCGATCCCGTGGTCGCATTCATCGACTACCTCCTCGAAGAGTATGCTGACGAATGGCTAACCAAATCAGTGATGCATTTCCGCTGGGACCATGCGCGAGACATCGAAAAGGCGGGCAAGATTCTGCCCTTGGCCCTAGACACCCAGCTTGCGCCCGAGGCGGCGGAGCATTTCACGCAAATGTTCACGAAACGGCAGACGGGCCGCCTCCACGTGGTTGGCTCCAACGAAGCCACCAAAACGCTCATCGAGTCGAGCTACGTGCGATTCTTGAAGTTGTTGAGCGCCCACCTCGAACGCCATGCGTTTCTAATGGGGGCCCGGCCGGGCGCATCCGACTTCGCCGTGTTCGGCCAACTCACGCAGCTCACCCAGTTCGATCCGACGCCGATGGCGCTTGCCTTAGAGCACGCGCCCCGCGTCTTCGCATGGGTCGAGCATGCCGAAGACCTATCCGGCGCAGCATGCACCGAAGACGATTGGGTCAAGCGCGATTCGATCCCGGACACCCTTCTCGCCCTTCTCACCGAAATGGGTCGCACCTATGTGCCGGTCATGCTTGCCAACGAAAAAGCGCTCGACGAAGGGCACGACGAGGTTCAAACGGAAGTCGACGGTACGACGTGGGTGCAAAATCCTTTCCCCTACCAGCGCAAATGCCTAGCGTGGGTACGAGACGAATACGGCAAGCTCTCGACCGCCGATCGCGCGGTCGTGGACGGCCTGCTCGAGGGAACCGGCTGCAAGACGCTCGTCGAGTAGCAACAAACAAACCGAGCCGACCGACGTTCTCTGGTGCCATCGATGCTGCGGTTTCATCGGCATCTCCGAT
>CP070650.1:2162756-2165417 GCA_020354595.1 Myxococcales bacterium | reverse complement strand
GGGCTCGCGACTCGAAGCCCTCGGGGTCGGCAAGAGCGAGTCGAGCGTGCTCGACGAAATCGTGCCGGACGGGATTGCCGGTGAGCCGTGACTTGTTTTTACCGAACACCTCCTCCGTCTGCTCGAACGCGATGTAGGCGCGATCGACGAATCGCGAGAGGATTCGGTTGGTCAGACCTACGTATGCGTTTTGCTCGAGGACGGCCGTCGGACGTCCGGAAAGCGAGGCAGCGAGCAGCACCGGACCCGACGCATACCCGCCGACACCGAGCACTAGGTCGGGCTGGAACCCTCGCATCAGGGCCGATGCCTCTTTCATTGCAGCGGGAATGCGGGCGAAGCTCTTGAACCGCGCGCCCACGCCCTGCCCTTTGAGCGGTGTCACCTCGAGAAGATCGAGCACCTCGCCCCGTTCCGGAAGAATCCGCGCTTCGATCCCGCGCGCAGTACCCACGAACCGAACCTCGAGATCGGGTACTCGGCGCCGAAGCTCCTCTACGACGGCAAGCCCGGGGAACAGATGTCCGCCCGTCCCACCGCCGGCCACCATGATGCGTTGGATCATCGCGCACCTCCCGTCGCCGCCCGGAGCCGCGGTCGCGGCTTCTTGCGCTTGGTGGTCGCGGTGTCCTCTTTGGGCGTCGATACGCCAAACCTCGACACGTTCAGAATGATGCCCGCCGCTGCTGCGTTCACGATCAAGGAAGACCCGCCGTAGCTAACGAACGGCAACGCCAGCCCTTTAGTTGGAAGGAGCCCCATGGCAACGGCTAGATTGGTGAAAGCCTGAAGCCCGATGAACAGGGTCATGCTGGCCGCTAGATAGCCTGCGTACTCGTCTTGGACGCGCCAGGCGGACCGTAGACCGCGAAGAACGACCCATCCAAAGGCGCCACACAAGAGCGCGACGCCGATGAAGCCGAGCTCTTCCCCGACGATCGCGCTGATGAAATCCGTATGTGCTTCAGGGAGGAAGAGAAGCTTCTGGCGTCCGTCACCGAGGCCGACACCGGTCCACCCGCCCGAACCGAAGCTCATCAACGATTCGGTGATCTGATAGCCGGCGCCCTGGCGATGCTCGAACGGCTCGAGGAACGCCTTGATTCGCCTCATGCGATAGGGAGACGATGCGATCGCCGCGTACCCCACAGGCAGGGCCAGTAAGACGCCTCCGAGTAAGTACCCGGCGCGCGCGCCCGCTGCAAACAACACGACGAAGGTGAGAAGCCCGATCATGACGGCGCTTCCGAAATCGGGCTGGGCCAGGCAGAGAAGCATCAGAAGGCCTGCGACGATCACATGGGGCAGAAATCCAATCGAAAAAGTCCGCACGCGATGGGCCTTCTTCGCCAGGGAATGCGCCAGCCACATGATCATTGCGAGCTTGGCCAGCTCCGCCGGCTGCACGTTGACCGGCCCGACGGCGAGCCAACGAGTGGCGCCGCCAGCGCTTCGCCCAAGACCCAATGCGACGGCAAGCATCAGCAGCACCGCCACCAGAAGAACCGGATAGGTCGACGTCCTCAACCAATCGATCTTGAGGTGAGTGAAGATGGCAAGGACTGCGAGCGCGAGGAGAGCAAAGACGGTCTGACGAACGAGGAAGTGATACCCGTTGCCGTACATGTTGCTCGCGTAGACCGCGCTGGCGCTGTAGACCATCACGACGCCAAACGCGATCAGGCCGATGAGGGTCGCCGCGAGACTGACGTCGACCGGACCAGGCTCGATCGGAGGCGCGGGTTTGCTGGAACGTGTCATGGTTGCCCTCCGAGGGTTTGTACGGCCCGCTGAAATACGTCGCCGCGCTCCGCGTACGACCCAAACATGTCGAAGCTCGAGCAGGCTGGAGCGAGCAACACCGTGTCGCCCGGCTCGGCAAGCGCGGCCGCGTTGGTGACCGCATCGTCCATCGAGGCAGCCCGACGAAGCTCGACGGACGAGCCTTCGAAAGCGCGCTCGAGCACAGGCGCCGCCTCCCCGATGGCGACCACCGCCCTTCCTTCCTCGGCCATGCGCTCGCGGAGCGGTTGGTAGCTCCCGCCCTTGTCGACGCCTCCCGCAATCAATACGACCTTGCCGGTCGAGCCCGCGAGCCCATCGATCGAGGCAACCGCTGCGCCTACGTTCGTTGCCTTCGAATCGTCGATGTACTCGACCCCGTCGACCGCACCAACGTACTGCATGCGGTGAGCGAGACCCTCGAAATTGCGTAGTACCTCCCCTATATCGTCGGCGTGAACGCCCATCAGCCGCGCAGCGAGGGCGGCCGCGCACGCGTTCGAGACGTTGTGCGAGCCTCGAAGCTTGAGCTCGGTGACCGGAACACGAAGGGCGCTCGAAACGTCGACGAGGGCTCCGTCGACCACGCGCACCTCGCCATGAAACCCTCCGAACAAGACGATCGTTCCACCGTCCCTGGCGAGCTCTCGAAGCTCGGGCGCATCGGCCGGAAGGATGGCGAAGTCGTCGGATTGCTGCCGCTCGAAAATGCGCACCTTGGCGGCCGCGTACGCTGCAAAGGACGGGTAGCGATCGAGATGATCGGGAGTGACGTTGAGTAGAACCGCGACGTGCACCTTCATCTGTGAGACGCGCTCGAGCTGGAAGCTCGAAAGCTCCACGACCACGATGCCGCCCTCACCGGCCGATTCGGTGCCC
>CP070650.1:2157433-2162656 GCA_020354595.1 Myxococcales bacterium | reverse complement strand
GTCTACAGCTTCGAGAAGATCAAGGCTGCAATCGAAGCGAAGAACTACGAGGGCAAGGATTCGTTCGGCGTTCCGATCCTTCCGTTCAACGACACGATTCGCGGCCAGGTCGAGATCGGTCTCGGTCCGCTCCACACCCAGTACGACGACAAGGGCATGGCCTACACCTCGGTGTTCATCGAGTCGACGGTTGCGAAGTGGTCACTTGCGGACCTCAAGGTCCTCGAAAAGGTCAAGGTTCACTACAACGTCGGTCACAACGTGGCCGCCGAGGGCGACACGGTCAGCCCCGACGGCAAGTACCTGATCGCGATGAACAAGTGGGCGCTCGATCGCTTCAGCAAGGTCGGTCCTCTGCTTCCGCAGAACTTCCAGCTGATCAACATCGACAGCGAGCCCATGCAGCTCATCTACGACATGCCGCTCCCGCTCGGCGAGCCGCACTACGCACAGATGATCAAAGCCGACAAGATGGCCCCCATTGACGTCTACAAGCCCGCTGGCTACGACGTCGTGACCGACGAGCCCAACCCGAATGCCGTCAAGGCCAAGGAAGAGCGCATCGAGCGCAAGGGCAAGGTCGTTCACGTTTACATGACGTCGGTTCGAAGCCACTTCACGCCGGACATCATTCGCGTGAAGAAGGGCGACACCGTGCACCTGCACATCACCAACGTGGAGCAGGCCCACGATGCGACCCATGGTTTCACCATCGGCTCATATGACGTGCACAGCAGCCTCGAGCCCGGCAAGCACGTCGACATCACCTTCGTGGCTGACAGAGAGGGAACATTCCCGTTCTACTGCACAGAGTTCTGCTCGGCTCTCCATCTCGAGATGGCGGGCTACCTCCTGGTGGAACCCAGCTAATAACGCTGGGCGCTGTACATGCCGGCCGCGGGCTTCGTGCTCGCGGCCGTGCGTGCTTGTGCGTCCTGTTGCTGTTCGCTTCGATTTCGTGTGCGGCTGAGGACGTGCGGCCTCCGACGACGGAGGCCGCGGCTCCGCCGCTCCCGAGGCCGAGTGCGTGTGTGGTCCTGCGGTCGGGCAGCGATCTCCAGGCCGCCCTCGATGAAGCGGAGGACGGCGCCACACTTTGCTTGGAGCCCGGCTCCTACGGCGGCCCGATCGTCATCGGGAAGCGCGTGCATCTCTGGGGGCCGCGCGACGCGGTGATTCTCTCGACGGGCGAAGGGACGACCATCGAAGTCGAAGCCGACGGCTCCTCTCTCCGTGGTTTCACGGTAGACGGCAGCGGAGGCCGCTTCGATACGTTGGATGCGGCCGTGCACGTCGTGGCAGATGATGTCCGCGTCGAAGGCGTGCGCGTGGACAATGCAGCGTTCGGACTACTCATCGAGAAGTCGAACCGCGCGATGATCATCGACAACGTCGTTCAGGGGCCGGACGAAGGCCCGCTCGGTCTTCGCGGCGACGGTATTCGGTTTTGGGAAACGCGGGACTCCGAAATACGTGGCAATCAGGTCATCGGATGTCGCGACATGGTCATCTGGTACTCGAGCAACAACCGGTTGTTGCACAACACCGTCGTTCGGAGCCGGTACGGAACTCACTTCATGTACAGTCACGACAACGTGGTCGAAGGGAACCAATACCTCGACAACGTGGTCGGCATTTTCATCATGTACAGTCGTAACGTCGCCCTTCGCGACAACCTCTTGGCAAGGTCGTCGGGGCCTGGAGGAATGGGTCTTGGCATCAAGGAGTCGGGCAACTTGACCGTGACCGACAACGCCTTCATCGCCAACACCAAAGGCGTCTACATGGACACCACGCCACTCGAGCACGACGATTTCAATACCTTCGAGGACAACGCGTTCTTCCACTCGGAGGTCGCGATCCTGATGCACTCGAGCGAGAAGCGAAACGCCTTCGTCGGCAACACGTTCGTCAGCAATCATTCGCAGCTGCAGGTCGAAGGTGGCGGCAATGCGTTGAGCGTCGACTGGGATGGCAATTCGTTCGACGACTATGCCGGTTACGACATGGACCGCGACGGCTACGGGGACATTCCGTACGAGTTACGCCGCTTGAGCAGCCAGCTCGAAAGCACATACCCGCAGCTTCAGTTCTTCAGAGGCGCGATCACGCTCGCGCTCCTGGACGCGATCAGCTCGTTGTTCCCGATGATGGAGCCCGAGACGACGTTGATCGATCCCCGTCCGCGAATCGGTGCATTGGAGTGGAAGACCCTCGATGCGCGTTGAAGGCAAAGCAGTTCGAAAGCGGTTCGGCCGAATCGAAGCGCTAAGAGGGATCGACTTCACCATTCCGGCCGGGGCGAAGATCGGGCTCATCGGTCCGAACGCCTCCGGGAAGTCGACGCTGATTCGGATCATCCTCGGTCTACTCCGTTGTGAAGGCGAGCTTCTGCTCGATGGCGAGAAGAAGCGCATTATCGAGCAGTCCGACCGCATTGCGTACGTTCCCCAAATTGCGCCGAAGTTCAGCGCATCGGTAGGAGAGGTGATCAAAGCGATCACCCGCGTTCGAGACATATCGCCGGAGGACGTCTTCGCTTGCGGCGCAGAGGTCGGAATCGACCTTCGTTCCGTGAAGCGACAGGCTTTCCGCGATTTGTCCGGCGGCGCCAAGCAGAAGACGCTGATTTCGTTGGCCCTTGCGAGCCAGGCCTCTCTCTACGTGCTCGACGAGCCCACGGCGAGCCTCGATACTCAGTCGCGAAGAGATCTGTTTAAGCTCCTTTCCGAGCGCACCAAGGACGCCACGCTGATCCTGTGCTCCCACCGTTTGGAAGAGATCCGCACCTTGGTGGACCAGGTCATGGTGCTGGAGGAGGGCCGGCTCGCGTACTTCGGCCCGACCGAGGACTACCTCGATCGAATGACGTTGAGCACCATCGACGTGCAGATGAAGAACGGCATCGACAACGAGTCGCTTCGCCAGATGGGGTTCCAGCCAGGCGTTGCGGGGTGGTGGAGCCGGACGGCGACCCGCGCGGAGAAGCTCGACCTGCTTGCGACGCTTTCGCGCGACATGAAGGGGCACGTGCTGAACTTACTCGTCCGTGACGCAGATGCTGTGCAACTCGAAGACCAAGGGGGCCAGGGTGATGTCCGCAAAGGTGATTAAGATCGCGCTCTTGGCCATCGCGCTCGTCGCGATCACGGTCGCCTTCATTCGCTTCAATCGAGCGACTCTACCGGAGGGCCCCGTTCCCGTGGTGTGGGACGGCGAGGTGTGCGCGCACTGCAAGATGCACGTCGGCGACCCCCGATTCGCCGCTCAGCTCCAAACCACTGCCGGCGACGTCCTCAACTTCGACGACCCGGGTTGTCTCTTCGACTATCTTCACGCCAACGAGGTGGCCGTGCACGCTCTGTACTTCCGGAATCACGAGTCGGACGGCTGGCTTTCCGAACCCGAGGCGGGCTTTCTTTCGGTCGAAGATTCGCCCATGGGCTATGGGATCCGCGCGGTGCCCAAGAGCACGCCCGGCGCCCAGGGAATCGACTGGGCCAAGGCTCAGGTGATGAACCGCCCGCATCACCAACGTGACGGCTCATGAGGCGTCAGCTGCGATCCTATTGGGCGGTCGCCCAGCTCGATCTCGCGGAAGTCCTCCGGTCGCGGTGGCTCCTGTTCTGCATCGTCGTGTACGCGGTGCTCGCCGGCGTGTTCCTCCTCGTCGGGATGCGCGAGTCGACCGTGTTCGGTTTCACGGGGACGGGGAGGGTGCTCGTGTCCTACGTGCATGCCCTGCTCGTGTTGCTTCCCTTGATGGCGTTGGTCGCGACGGGGCAGGTAGTCAACAAAGCGCGTGATGATGGCACACTGGAGATCTTGTTCAGTCAGCCGATTTCCCGCTGCGCCTTCTTCAGCGCCATCTCGAGCGTACGGTTCCTCGTGTTGCTTGTGCCGCTCGCGATCCTGATGGCCGCGGTCGGCGTCTTCGGGCGGCTCGCTTTCGGGCAGGAGATCGCATGGAGCTTCATCGGTCATTGCGTGGTGCTGTGCTCCGTGCTCGTTTGGTCGTTCTGCGGGCTCGGCCTCTGGGTATCGACGACAGTCCAGATTTCGGCCCGAGCGACCATGTATCTGCTGCTCATCTGGGTAGCCGGCATCGCATTGATGGACTTCGCGCTGGCGGGGATGATGCTGCAATGGCGAATGGAGCCCAGGGTGGTGTTCGCCTTGGCTGCTCTGAACCCTGTTCAGAGCATTCGCATGGCCCTATTGTCCTCCGCTGATCCCGAGCTCAGCGTGCTCGGCCCGGTGGGGTTCTACCTCGCCAACCAGATTGGTAGCACCGGGCTCTACGCGTTGGGCGTCATTTGGCCCATGTTGCTCGGAACACTCGCGTGGGTCAGCGGATTGTGGAAGTTGCGTCGGGGTGACGTAGTTTAGGAAGTGAAGGCCTAGAGGAGGCGAAATGGGTAAATCATTGGACGCATTCTATCGGTTCTTGGACGAGCCTATTTTCCCGTGGGCGCGCGTGACCCTGGCGCTGCTCACGGTTTTCGTCGTCCTGAGCTTCACCGCGCCGATGTGGAACATCCACATGACCGCGCCGCAGTACCCTGAGGGGCTCGATCTGTACATCTATTCCTACAAGGTGGACGGCGGGAACGACGGTAATGACGTTCAGGAGATCAACGTCCTCAACCACTACATCGGGATGGCGCCGCTCGATCGTGCGTCGCTCACCGATCTAGACTGGATTCCGTTCCTATTCGCCGGGATGATCATCCTCGCTCTTCGCACGGCGGTCATCGGCAAAGTGGGCTCGATGATCGACCTGTTGGTGTTGACGACCTATGCGGGCGTCTTTGGCTTCGGGCGCCTGTACTACAAGCTCTACATCTTCGGGCACAACCTGGATCCGAAAGCGCCGGTCACGGTCGATCCTTTCATGCCCGTGATGTGGGGCAAGAAACAGATCGCGAACTTTCTCACCGAGGCAGGCCCCGGCCTGGGCACCTGGTACGTAGCGATATTCGCGACGGGCCTGACGCTATTGCTGCTGGCGCACCTCGTCATCGGGCGCCGGCAGCACGTGAAAGACGTGGCCGCCACAGCCGCCGCCTAGATACTGGAGCCTAGCTCCAGGGCCTGACACACTTGTCGTTCCAGGGCCCCCCCATGGAACCCAGGCTGAACACGTTCATCGTCTCCGACATGCACCTCACCGAGGCGCACGAGCCGGACGAGGTGCGTCCGCTCTGGATGGCTTACAAGCGC
>CP070650.1:2154816-2157333 GCA_020354595.1 Myxococcales bacterium | reverse complement strand
GCGCACGAGGATCCGCGATGCCTGCGGCGTGCACCATCACGTCACAGTTAGCCGCGGCGACCGCAAGGCGGTTCGGATCACCGATGTCGCCGACGACGCGTTCGACGTCGCTCAGCGCGCGCGAATCCGAGCCTTCACGGACGAAAGCCACGACGTCGTGCCCGGCAGCCTGTAGGCTCCGCAGTACTCCGCCCCCGATGAACCCGGTCGCCCCTGTGACCAGACAGCGCACGACCGACTTGTAACAGGATGCGCTCGGTTCTCAAGGGGCTATGAGCCGTGCCAGTCTGCGTGATCGACCTGATACTCCGCGACGACCTCGCGCTGGTCGACCCGACAGCGCTCGACCTCGAACCGGATCTCTGGCGGAAACGACTCGCCAAAATGGCGCTGACACGCGACGATCACTTCGCCGGCATCGCGATCGAACGGCACGTCCTCGAAACGCGCCAGCGGTGCACCTTCCGAGGTGCTCAGTGCCAGGTTTACGCTGTCGGCGCTTCCGAGATCGAGCCCTTGGAGACGGTGGATCAGCAGTCGCCCGCCGTCGGGGAAGAACGCGCGCCGGCTCTCTCCGGGTTGCATTGCGTTCTCGGTGATCGTCTCGCCCCGGGTCTGCAGTGCGCGCAGCGTGTCGGTCGCGATCACGGGTGGGATGGCCTCGGCCGAGCTGCCGGCAATGGCTCCCCAACGCTCGGCCTCCGCCGCGCATTGCGGGCACTCGAACAGCAGCTCCTCGAGCCGCTGGCCAGTCTCTTCATCGAGATCGCCTGCAAAGAAGTCGATCCAGCTTTCAGGAGAGACGCCATGTGGGCACGGTGTCGTCATGTTGGACCTCCCGAATGGTCCATGCACTCTCGTAGCTTGCGGAGCGCGCGGTGGCGTACGACGCGAACGTTCCCAGGCTCGACCCCGAGCCGTTCGGCGATCTGGGCGCTCGTTTCCCATTCGTAAAAGGACATCTGCACAACGCGCTGCTCGCGCTGCGACAACCGATAGAGACACAAGGCCAGGCGCTCTAGCGATTCCGTTCCCCACGGCGGCTCGGGTGGCGGCCCCATCTCGGGTGCAGGCTCGCGGGCCAGACGCTGCGCGGTCTGCTTCGTCCGCTGTCCAGACCGACGGAGCTCGTGCGCAACGTTGCGGCACACCCCGAGCACATAGCGATCGAGGCGCTCGACGTCGTCCACGCGACCACTGCGCAAGGCCCTGAGGGTCACTTCCATGACTCGTTGTGCAAGATCCTCGGCTTCCGTTACACCGCGGAGGTGCCGCAGCCCGTAGAGCCGGGCCCGCTGCCAGAATCGCCGGCAAATCTCGGCCTCCGCGAAGTCAGCCTGGGCTCCACCCGTCTGGACGTTCCGCGCAAGGTCCGCATCGCTCGAGTGCTCCATCGCCGCCGCCGTCACGGGGAGAGTCTACAGGATCTTTTTGTGTAACGGGTCGCGGGCTGGGGACACGTCGGAGTAACAAAGGGAGGCCCGACCATGCCAATCACCAATCAACAGACCGGAACCCGTATCGACGAAATCGCACCCAAGATCTACCGAATTAGCACCCCGGTGCCGATGGAAGCCATTCCAGGGGGATTCACGTTCAATCAGTTTCTGCTCGTCGACGACGATCCGCTCCTCTTTCACACCGGGCCGCGCAAGATGTTCCCTCTCACGCGTGAAGCCGTCGCCTCGGTCATCGATCCAGCACGTTTGCGCTGGATCTCGTTTTCTCATTTCGAGGCCGATGAGTGCGGGGCGCTCAACGAATGGCTCGCGGCTGCGCCCAATGCGGCGCCACTTTGCAGCACGGTAGCGGCGATGGTCTCGGTGGACGATTTCGCCGACCGCCCTGCGAAGCCGCTGGCCGACGGTGAAAGCCTGTCACTAGGTACTCTGAATGTGATGTGGATCGACACCCCGCATCTTCCCCACGGAATGGAAGCGGGTTACTTGTTCGAGACGACGACTCGCACGCTGTTGTGCGGCGATCTCTTCGCACAGCCGGGCGCCGAGACGCCGGTCATCACCGAATCGGACACCGTGGTGTGGGAGCCGAGCGAAGCGATGCGACAGGGGTTCCCCTACGCGCCGATTCAGGGCGCCGGAGCGCTGGTCGACAAGCTGGCCGCCACTGAGCCCCAAGTGCTCGCATGCATGCACGGCGCCTCATACCGAGGCGATGGCGCCGCGCTTCTCCACCGGCTCGGAGCAGCGCTCGGCGGCAACTGACGACAGAACGTGGGAGTTGACTAGGCCGCGCGTTCCGTCGTCTGAGTCAGAGCCTTGAGTTGGGATGAGATGCCATCGCGGAGCTTGCCATCACTCTCGACCGCCGTACGCGCATTCTCGCGGCCCTGTGCAATGTTCTTTCCTTTGAAGCGGTAATACGCGCCGCTCTTCTCAATGATGCCTGCTTCGACCGCACGGTCGAGGAGGTCGCCGACGGCATCGATGCCTTCGCCATAACGGATGTCGAACTCGACTTTGCGGAAGGGTGGGGCGAGCTTGTTCTTCACCACTT
>CP070650.1:2142399-2154716 GCA_020354595.1 Myxococcales bacterium | reverse complement strand
GAAGCCGTTGGTGCCCGGAAGCCCGATCGAGCTCATCGTGATGATGACGAAGAACAACGTGTACCAGGGCATCACCTTCGCGAGCCCGCCAAAGTCGTCGAGCATGCGGGTGTGACGTCGATCGTAGATCACGCCGACGAGAAGGAAGAGCGCGCCGGTTGAAATCCCGTGGTTGATCATCTGCAATATCGCCCCGGAGATTCCCGTCCGGTTCATGGCGAAGAGGCCCAACAAGATGAAGCCCATGTGGCTCACCGAGCTGTAGGCGATCAGCTTCTTCAGGTCGCGCTGCACCCACGCGGTGTAGGCGCCGTAGATGATGCCCACGACACCGAGACCCGCGAGGAGGGGACCGAGCGCTTGGCTCGCCACCGGAAAGAGCGGCATCGCAAACCGGATGAAGCCGTAGATGCCGAGCTTGAGCAGGACCGCGGCGAGGATGACCGAGCCCCCGGTCGGCGCCTGAACGTGCGCATCGGGCAACCAGGTGTGGAATGGGAACATCGGCACCTTGATCGCAAACGCCAGCGCAAACGCGGCAAAGCACAAATACTGGGGCAGCGCGGGCAAGACCAGGCTCGACAGCTCTTGAAGGTCGAACGTGTAGTGCCCGGCGAGCTGCTCGTAGCTGGCGACGACGTAGAGGATGGCGATCAGCATCAACAGGCTGCCGACCATCGTGTAGATGAAGAACTTCACCGCCGCGTAGACACGGTCCTTGCCACCCCAAACGCCGATGATCAGGTACATGGGTACCAGCATCAGCTCCCAGAACACGTAGAACAGGAAGAGGTCGAGCGCGAGGAATGCGCCGAGCATCCCGAGCTCCAGCAGCAGGAACGAGAACGCGTACTCCTTGATGCGGGTCGTGATGCTGCCCCACGATGCGTAGAGGGCCACGGGTGAGAGCGCCGTCGTCAGAATGACGAGCCAGAGCGAAAGCCCGTCTACACCGACCTTGTACGAGATCCCGAACGACTCAACCCAGACGACGTGCTCGACGAAGTTGTACGCAGCGGTCGAGTAGTCGGCGAAGAGCAAACGTAGGCTGAGTACGAGCTCGACCAGCATTGCGCCGATCGAGAAGCGGCGAATCGTGCCCTCCCACCAGCGCGGTAAGAGGAGAATAACCAGCGCACTGAGCGCCGGTACGACGAGCAACCAGGTGAGGATGTGCGTGTTCATCGAAGCGCCTCACGGGTTGGTTGCATCAGCGAGGCGTGGGCGGGTTCCCCGACCTCGAACGGCAACGCGATCTCCTTGGTGGCAACGCGGGTGTTGCCAAAGGCATTGCGAACCTCGACCGTGGCTTCGACGAGCGGCCGTGTGAAGACGCGAGCGGCGCCGAGCCGCCCTTTGCGTCCCATCGGAAGACGCATTTCCCTACTCCCGGTCGTCCGGGTCTCGGCGAGCGGCTGGCGGAAGAGCAGGTCTCGCCCATCGACGCGAACCTCGAAGCCTTGCTGTTGAGGGGACAGGAGCTCCCTGGGAATGACGGACCCGATGGGCAGCGGAACCCATTTGTCCGACACCTTCACCCGTTTCTCGATACCGGACCGGCTGTCGGCGAGGAAGACGGCCACACCCACGATGTCGTCGTCTCCGTACTCGAACGAGGTAGAAGCCGCGCTACCCCAATCGGTCTCGAACTCACCGTCCGAGTTGGCGTCCCAGCGATATTCGTAGCCAAGGCCTCGAGGCGTCGTGAGCGCGACGTTCGAGCCATCGAACTCGGCCTCGATGCGCGAGTGCGGGGTCCAATACCACGCCATCACCGCGGCGACGCCCACGACCATGACCGTGCCGTACATCTGCACGACACCGTTTTGCATGCGCGCGAGGGCTCGCCCGCTCTCGCGGGCGTTGAAGCTCGGCAACTTGGTCATGAGGGCGTCGACGAAGGTCATGTCAGCATGGCCTGCGACCGTCGCCATGCGCCTGATCGGATTGACGACGGTGGCGGCGTACAGCTCGTCGACACGCCACTTCTCAAACGCCAGTTGGTAGATGCGCGCGGGGATCTTCTTCTCCAGCACGTCCTCGCTCTTGTTGCGATAGAGCACCCAAGCGGCGCTGATGCCGACGGCCATCGCGGCGAAAGCGAGTCCCGAGGCGAGATTGACGATGTGCAACTCCTCGGGAACCGGCTGTCCGGCCACCGAGCTGTGCATCCAGTGGCTCCACCAGCTCGGAAGGTGAATGCCGGTGACCGGCATGACGTGCGGTAGGCCGAGGAAGCCAACCACCAGCGCGCCCACGCCAACACGATGAGCGGGATGGTCATGCTCGGCGGCGACTCGTGCGGGTGCGCATCGTACGGATGGTCACCCGACTGATCGGCGCTTCGGTACTCGCCGGTGAACGTGAGGAAGTAGAGGCGGAACATGTAGAACGCGGTCATCACGGCAGCGAGCGTGAGTCCGATGAGCACGAACCAGCCGACCCCCTGCATCAACGCGCCGTCGTCCCGGTAGATCTGCGCGGCCGCGCCGAGCAGGATCTCGTCCTTGGAGAAGAAACCACTGGTGAGCGGGAAGCCTGCGATGGCCAGACAGCTCGCGAGGAAGGTCCAACGAGTGGTGGGCGTGTATTTGCCCATTCCGCCAAGCTTGAAGATGTCGGCGTCGCCGTGCGCGTGGACCGCATGCATCACGGAGCCGGCGCCTAGGAACAAGCATGCCTTGAAGAACGCGTGCGTGAAAACGTGGAAGAACCCCGCGGCGAAGAAGCCGACGCCAACCGCCGCGAACATGAAACCGAGCTGGCTGACGGTGGAGTACGCGAGGATCTTCTTCATCTCGCGCTGGGCCACCGCAATCGAGGCGGCCAACAGCGCGGTGAGCGTGCCGATCACCGCGATGACCGACATGGCAACGTCGGAAGTGATGAACAGCGGCGAGAGCCGGCAACAGAGATACACGCCCGCAGTCACCATCGTCGCGGCATGAATGAGGGCCGACACGGGCGTCGGACCCGCCATTGCATCCGGTAGCCAAACGTAGAGCGGAATCTGTGCGCTCTTACCGGTGCACCCGAGGAAGAGGAACAAGCAGGCGACCGTCGCCAGGCTCGGCGCCACGCCGAGAATCCACACCGGGAAGTCCCCTCGAAGGTCGCCGTTCATGGCCGCGTGATTGATGTCGACGAACTCGAACGATCCCACCACGCTCACGAGAACGAACATTCCGATGAGGACGCCGAAGTCGCCGATTCGGTTCATGACGAACGCCTTGCGACCTGCCGCGGCGTAGTCGCGGTTTTCGTACCAGAAGCCGATCAACAGGTATGAGCAGAGCCCCACGCCCTCCCAGCCGATGAACATCACTGGCATGCTGCTGCCGAGGACCAAGATCAGCATCGAGGCCATGAACAGGTTCAGGAAGCTCATGAACCTCGGGTAGCCCTCGTCCTCGCCCATGTAGCCGACGCTGTAGAGGTGGATGAGCCCTCCGACGCCCGTGACGACGAGCGTCATGACACCGCTCAACGAGTCCATCATGAATCGGACGTTGATCGGAACGACGGTGCCGTTCGGAATCTTCACCGAGAACCACTCGTAGAAGTGGTAGGCGAGCGCCGCATGCTGGGCATCGTGGCTCAGACCGTACAGCTCGACGAAAGACAAGACCGCCAGCGAGAAGGAGACTGCGACCGACCCGACCGCGACCAGGGTGACGAGTCCCTTCGGCAAATAGCGTCCCAACAAACCGTTGACGATCGCCCCGCCCAGCGGAAACAGGATGATCAAGAGGAGCAGTATCTGCTGAGGAGCTTCTAGGTGCATGGATTCAATACTTCAGCAGGGTCGCTTCGTCGGTATCGAGGGTCTTCTTGATGCGGTAGTAAGCGATCAGAATCGAAAGACCGATGACCAGCTCGGCGGCGGCCACCGCAATGACGAAAAACGCAAAGAGCTGGCCGTCGTGGTTGCCGGGATAGGCGCGGTTGAAGGCCAGCAAGAGCACGTTGACCGAGTTGAGCATGAGCTCGATCGACATGAGCTGAACCAGCATGTTGCGGCGGACCAGAAAGCCGGCGGCGCCGATGCCGAACAGGACTGAAGCCAGAGCCAGGTACGTACCAATGCCCATCGTCGCCCTACTCCGTCCGGCTCCGCGCGACCGCGATGGCTCCGATGATCGCCACCAGCAACGTGATCGAGATCACCTCGAACGGAACGGCGGCCTGCTGATAGATCGCCGTTCCCAACCCCTCGACCGTCCCGAAATCCTCGGGAAGCTCCGCCCACGGCGCGTCGAAATAGGCCACCGAGGTTGACAGAGCGAGCACTACGGCGACCACCATGGCGATGCTCAGAGTCCGCGGGGCGAGGCGCCCTTGGATCGGCCCGACTTCCGCGGCCGGCCCGATCAACATGATGACGAATACGAACAAGACGACGACCGCGCCGGCGTACACGAGCAGCTGAAGCACGGCCATCAGGTGCGCGTTCAGGGTGAGGAACATCCCGGAGAGCGAGATGATGTGAATGAGGAGGCCGATCGCCGCGCGGAGCGGGCGCTTCGACCAAATGGTGATCAGCCCCCCTGCGATGGCGAAGATCGCCGTCACGACGAACATCGTTGCGCCGGGAATCGTCACGCGACCCCCTCCACCATGCTTCGAACACTGTCGTCGTGACGTGCGCCCTGAGGGAGCCCACTTACCGCGGCCTCGAGGAACTCCTCGCGAAATTTCTGAACCATGCCGAGCATCGGCATCGCGGTGCCGTCGGCAAATGCGCAGATCGTGTTGCCCATCATGTTGTTAGCGATGTTGACCAACAGGTCGACGTCCTCGGGCTTGCCACGCCCGCCGACCAAGTTGTCGAGCACGTCCACCAGCCAACCGGTGCCCTCGCGACAAGGGGTACATTGTCCGCACGACTCGTGCTTGTAGAAGCGCATCAAGTTGCGGCAGGCCTCGACCATCTGGACGGTGTCGCCCATCACGCTGGCGCAGCAGGTGCCGAGCATCGTGCCGAGCGCGCGATAGGTATCGACGCCCATCGGGACGTCGATCTCGCTTTGCCCGTGCCATTTGTGCAGCGGGTGATCGTGATTCGGCGCGTCGACCTTGCGGCGGGGGTCGAGCACCGGCGTGGAAGAGCCTCCCGGAATCACGGCTTTGAGCGGCCTGTCACCGAGCATCCCGCCCGCGTAGTCATCGATTAGCTCCCGCATGGTGATGCCGACGGGCGCCTCGAAGAGGCCGGGGTTCTTCACGTGACCGCTGACGCCATAGATGCGAACGCCACCGTCTCCCGGAAGGTGGCTGAGTGACGCCCACGCGTCACCGCCCATTTCGACGATGTCGGGCACCGAAGCGATCGTCTCGACGTTGTTGACGATCGTCGGCATGCCGAAGACGCCCTTGATCGCAGGGAATGGCGGCTTGAGCCGAGGCTCGCCGCGGCGCCCCTCGAGCGAGTTGAGAAGCGCGGTCTCTTCACCGCAGATGTAGGCCCCGGCGCCGGAGTGTACGTGTACGTCGATCGGGTGGTCGACGCCGAAGGGACGCTCCCCGAGGTAGCCTGCCTCCCGCGCTTCGGCGATCGCCTGCTCGAGACGATCGATCGAAAACGCGAGCTCGCCCCGTACGTAGATGTACGCGACCGGAGCGCCGATTGCGTAGCAAGAGATGATCGCCCCTTCGATGAGCCGATGGGGGTCCAAATCCATGATGCTCCGATCCTTGAAGGTGCCGGGCTCACTCTCGTCCGCGTTGACGACGAGGTAGACATGCTCCCCCTCCTGCGGGTTGAGGAAGCCCCACTTCACACCCGCAGGGAAGCCGGCGCCTCTGCGGCCCCGAATGTTGGCCTTTTTGACTTCTTCTTTGAGCTCGGCAGGCTCGCGGGTGGTGAGGGCTTGGCGCGCGACTTGATAAGCACCGGCACGCTCTGCGTTGACGAGCTTCCAGCTCTCGGCGATGCCGTACCGAGCGGTGAGCAGAGGCTTGACCGGCTCGCTCATGACTCGTCACCGCCAGCGTTGGTGGGCCCGGCCGCAGAGGGCGGTTGGGAAGCCAAGCGCACGGCCTCCTTGCTCGGAGGCGGGGGCGCTGAGCTCTTGGAAACCCCTGGGCTTTGGCGCGAGCTGGCAAAGGTCGCAAACGTCGAGAACTCGGCCGCGGCGGCTTCCGCGCCCTTGGTCGCATGGGCGTCGAGGATGCGATCGAGCAGCTCAGTGTCGAGGTTCTCGTAGTAGTAGTCGTTGATCTGAACCATCGGCGCCTGGCCGCACGCCGCGAGGCATTCCGCCTTGAGGAGCGTGAACCTGCCGTCGGAGCTCGTGTGGCCGGCCGTGCATCCGAGCTTCTTCTCGAGGTGCTCCTGGATCACCTTGCCTCCTCGGAGATCGCAGGAAAGCGTGCGGCAGACCCAGACGACGTTCTCACCGACCGGCTCGTCAAAGAACATCGTGTAGAACGTCACCACGCCTTTGACGACCGCGGTCGAGAGCCCGAGGCGCCCGGAGACGTAGTCCACGACGTCTGGACTGATCCAGCCCTTCTGCCGCTGGCATAGCCACAGAACCGGCAAGAGCGCCGCTCGACGCTCCGGATAGCGGGTCAAGATCTCTTCGACCTGTTCTTCACGTTCCGGCGAAAGCGAAAATGCCATGGCAGGGCGCCCGGACGCTAGGCCCGGGGGGGGGCCCTGTCAAGGTCGGCCGAAGGCCTCCGAAGACGCGTCAGGGGGCCCGCCGAAAGCCGACCGTCAGCCCGGCGCTTCCCGAGTAGTCTCGGGGTCTAAGCTGGATCAAGACACAGGGCTCCGACCCTTCGTCCGTGACGCAACTGGCCACCCCCGCGAAGGTCCGTTGCTGGCGCAGTCCGAACCACTTCACCCCGGCGGGCACTTCCTGCTCGCGCGGATGCGCGAACCTGGAGATCGACCCGTCTTTTTCGAGAAATACGATCTCTGCCTGGAGCACGTCCGGATTATCGGAGAACGCGCGATCGAGCATTCGCCAGAATAGCGCCTCGCCCCGCTGTAGTTGCGCTTTGGTGAGCTCCACCCGCTCCGACTGCATCTGCTCGAAGACCGGGCGGAGATTTTCCGGAAGGGACTCCTCATCACCGTTGGCCGCCGCGAACAGTAGCTTCTTGCGCTCGACGTCGGCGCGGAGCACCAACAGGTCGAGCGCCCTGACCCGAAGCTCGTCAAAGGCTTCGATGTGGGGCCGGGCGGCGCGGACGGCCTCGGCTTTGCCCGTGCAACTCGCGAGGAGACAGACGCCCACAAGAAGCCATCCGGTGCGGCGGCGCATGGCCCGTACAGTAGTCGACGAGCAACGCAAGCCCAACTAAAGTTGGGCCAATGGCGCTCATCGAGTTTCGCGGGGTCAAGAAGGCGTTTGGGACCAACGAGGTCTACCGCGACCTGGACCTCGACATCCACGAGCGGGAAGTGATCACGATCATCGGCGGGTCCGGTCAGGGCAAGAGCGTGATGCTCAAGCTGCTGATCGGCCTGCTCGATGTCGATGGCGGCGAGATTTCCTTCGACGGCCAGCGAATCTCGGGCATCACCGAGGCGCAGTACGCGCCCATACGCCGCAGGGTCGCGATGCTCTTTCAAGCTGGCGCGCTTTTCGACTCGCTGAGCACCAAAGAGAACGTCGCATACGGTCTTCGCGAGCAGCTCGAGATGAGCGAGCTCGAGATCTCGGAGCGCGTTCGCGAGTCACTGACCTACGTCGGGCTCCCGGGGACTGAGGAAACATGGCCCGCAGACATGTCCGCAGGCATGAAGAAGCGCGTGTCCTTGGCGCGGGCTCTCGCGATTCGTCCCGAGGTCCTCCTCTACGACGAGCCGACCACGGGGCTCGACCCGATCAACGTGACCCGCATTGCGGATCTGATCGAGCACCTCAATGAGACCCTCGACGTGACCTCGGTCGTGGTCACGCACGACATGGACACAGCGCTCGCCATCAGCGACCGGATCGCCATGATCCAGGATGGATACGTCATTTTCTCAGGCACACCGGACGAGCTGCTGGCCTCGGAAGACCCTCGCGTCAGGGACTTCATCGAGGGCAACGCTCCGGTCGACGAAGACACCGAAACTCTGCTAAGGAGTGCGGGGTAAGGGGGCTCCGCTGGGCAGCATATGAGGACGACCGCCGCTACTCGACTTCGCGTTGGCATCTTCGTCTTGGTCGCTCTGGTGATCGGCGCCAGCATTGCCTTCGCCATCGGCGCCCAAGAAAACGTCTTCGCCCCGAAGACGACTTACCACGCGATCTTCGAGGACGTCGGCGGCCTTCAGAAGGGGAACACCGTTCGCGTGGCCGGCGTCAACGTCGGCTCAGTCACCGACGTGGTCATCGGAGAAAGCGGAAAGATCGAGGTGTACTTCCGCGTCATCGACGATGCGGCTCACCTGATCCGAGGCGAGCCGGGCCTTGCGCTCATCGGCGCCGACCCCGAGCCGAGCTCCGCCTCGATCGGAAGCAAAGGCTTGCTCGGCGACCGGATCGTCGAGGTCTCGGTGGGCTCCGACGAGTATCCAGAGTGGGATCCAGACGAGCCCATTCCCGCCTCGGTTGGCGGGGGCATCATGGCATTGGCCGAGCGCACGCTGACTGAAGCCGAAGGTACGGCTCGAAACCTGCGGCTCGCCACCGACCCGTTCGCTGACCAAGAGTTCTCGAATGACCTCAAGGAGACCGCGCGCAACCTCGCAAAAGCGAGCGGCATGATCGCAAGCGGCGACGGAACCATTGGGCGGCTGATGCACGACGCCGAGCTCGGTGCGGACGTGAAGGGCGCGGTCAAGGAGCTGCGCGCCGCGGGCAAGCAGGTCGCGGCACTCGGCAAGAACCTGAACAAGATCACCGAGGACGTGCAAACGAACGAGGGCACGGTCAACGCGTTGCTGTACGGCACCGAGGGCGCCGACGCCATTCGCAACATCCGTGACACCTTCGCCCAGCTCAACACGATTCTCACAGACGTCCGAGAGGGTGACGGAGCGGTGAATCAGCTCATATTCGGTGAGCTCGGCGACTCGTTCATGACGAACCTGCAAAACGCGAGCGACGACATCGCCTTTCTCACCAAGGAAGCCCGCGAGGGCAAAGGCACGATCGGCGCGCTCCTGACCGACCCTTCGGTTTACGAAGACATCAAGCGCCTGGTCGGCGACCTGGAGCGCAACGACATCCTTCGAGCGCTGGTGCGCTACTCGATCCGTCGCGACGAAGCGCGCGAGCCGGTCGAGGTGACCGAGCAGTAAGACCATGCAGGCGTACCTGGACTTGTTGCGCAAGGTGCTGGACGAAGGCGTCGAGCGCGACGACCGCACGGGCACCGGCACCAAGAGCCTCTTCGGCTATCAGATGCGGATGGACCTTCGGGACGGCTTTCCACTGCTCACGACCAAGAAGGTCCATCTCAAGTCGATCATCCACGAGCTGCTTTGGTTCATCCGCGGCCAAACCCACGTGAGTCATCTGCAAGAGGTCGGGGTGACGATCTGGGACGAGTGGGCGACGGCGGAGCAGACCGCCAGGTTTGGCCGAAAAGAGGGCGACCTCGGACCGGTTTACGGTCATCAGTGGCGCAATTTCGGAGCCACCAAGCGAAAAGACGGCTCCTACGAGCGCGACGGATTCGACCAGCTCTCCTACGTGCTCGAGCAGATTCAGACCAACCCGCAAAGCCGTCGGCTCATCATCTCGGGCTGGAATCCACTCGAAGCCGAGCGCGTCGCCCTACCCCCTTGTCACACCCTGTTCCAGTTTTACGTTAGCGATGGCCGTTTGAGCTGCCAGCTCTATCAGCGCAGCGCAGACGTCTTCTTGGGGGTTCCCTTCAATATCGCGAGCTACGCCCTTCTCAACATGATGATCGCCTCGGTATCCGGGCTCCAGCCTGGCGAGTTCATTCACACGTTCGGCGACGTCCATTTATACAGCAACCACATCGAGCAGGCGCGCCTTCAGCTCTCGCGCCGACCGCGCCCGCTGCCTACGATGGTGATCGACCCCGATGTGAAGGATCTCTACGACTTTCGGTACGAGCACTTCCAGCTGAAGGACTACCTCCCCTACCCGCGCATCAAAGCTCCGGTGGCGGTGTGACCGATGTGAGGAGCACCCAAGCCCCGCTCGCGTTGATCGTGGCGGTGGCACGTAACGGCGTAATCGGCCGCAGCGGCGATCTTCCTTGGCACGTCTCCGAGGACCTCAAGCACTTCAAGAGGACCACCAGCGGCCACACGATCATCATGGGCCGCAAGACCCACGAATCGATCGGCCGTGCGCTCCCCAAGCGGCGGAACATCGTGGTGACGCGAAGCGGCGCGGCGTTCGAAGGTTGTGAAACGGCTGGCAGCCTCGAAGAGGCGATCGCGCTCGCCAGGACTACCGACGAGTGTCCGTTCATCATCGGCGGCGCCAGCCTGTATTTGGAAGCCCTCCCACTGGCGACCGAGCTCTACTTGACGACGATCGACGAGGAGGTGGAAGGGGATACGTTCTTTCCAACCGACTTGCCGGACTTCGAGGAAGTGGAGAGTCGGGCGGGAGAGACCGAGGGGGTGACTTTTCGCGTTCTGCGGCGACGCGTGTGAACCTCGATCCGCGGGCCTTGGGTCACGGGCCACGCGCCTAAGCCTCAGTCTCGATCTCGATCCAGGATCGAGGCCGTGACTGAGACCGTGGCTCGAGGCTTCGGCCCGAGACCCGAGGCCCGGGCCTCGAGGCCCGAGCTCTTCACCTCATCAATTCCCGCAACACCAAGTACCCCCTGGCGCCCTGAGGATCATCCTTGAACACCTTGGGTATCTTGCCGTTCGCTTCCGGGGCTTGCTTGCCTTTGCCCCTCCGACTTCCCCCCGGACCCCCCGCGAGATGTCCCTCCAGAGTCTCTTCGCGGATGGGATCGAGATCGCCTTCCTCGTGCGGCTGCTCGGCAATGAGGTCTGGGATGATGCCTTGCGCTTGGATCGAGCGACCCGAGGGCGTGTAGTACCGCGAGATCGTGATCTTGAGCGCACTTCCACCCGGAAGGTCAAAGACGGTCTGTACGCTGCCTTTGCCAAACGAGCGCACGCCGACCACCGTCGCACGGCCCTGATCCTGCAACGCGCCGGCCACGATCTCGGACGCGCTCGCCGAGTTCTCGTTGATCAACACGACGGTGGGCCACTTCGGTCGCGTGCCGGCCCTGCGCGCGGTGTACTGCTTGATCACTTTGCCGTCACGACCACGTGTGCTGACGATCGCGCCGGTGGCAAGCAGCTCGTCGCTCACCCAAACCGCCTCGTCCAACAGCCCCCCACCATTGTTGCGAAGGTCGAGGATGAGGCCCTGAACTTCGCCCCGCTTGCGGAGCTTCACGACGGCTTCGTCGAGGGCGTCGCTGAACTCTCGTGATACGCCGTCCTGAAACGCGTTGATTTGCAGGTAGACGACGCCGCCCTGCAGCACCTGCATCTCGATCGGGTCGAGCTCGATGAACGCGCGAGTGAGCGTGCGCTCGAGCGCCTCGGTTTGTCCCTCCCGGCGGATCGTCACGTTCACGGTGGTTCCGGGCTCTCCGCGGATACGGCGCACGGCGTCGTGGAGCCGCAAGTCCCGCGCTTCCTCACCCTCGATGGCGAGAAACCGGTCTCCCGGCTGAAGACCCGCCTTGGCGGCCGGTCCTCCATCGAACACCGATAGAATCGTCAACCAACCGTCACGCGTCGACACCTCGACACCGATGCCGGCAAAACGCCCCTCGGCGTCGCTCTTGAAGATCGCGTACTCCTCGGGATCCATGAACACGGTGTGCGGATCGAGCGAGTCGGCGAGACCCCGAATCGCCCCGTATACAAGCTTCTCCTGATCGACGGGCTCGATGTAGGCGAGCTCGATGTACGCCAGCGCGCGCGCGAAGATCGACAAAGGCTCGAACGGACTACGGCGTGCGGGCGCCTCCGAAGCCGTGACCGCAACGAGCGCCACCGCCGCGATGCCAATGATGACTAGGCGGATTGATTTGCGGCGGGATTCGTGACGGAACATGGGGCTCAGACCTTTATAATTGACACTGCATCTATCCGTGGGTAGGACCACTCAATACACGGAGGATTCTTAAGGATGTCAACGACTGATAAGCGCAAGCAAAGCCTCTACTTCCCAGAGTCGATGCTACACGACATCAAGCATGAATCGGCAAGGTTGGACCGGTCGCTCTCCTGGATCGTCCAGCGCTGCGTGAAGATCGCCCTTCCCGAAATCCGAAAGCTGCCCTCCGTCAACGACATCCCGGATAGCCCGGAAGAAGCCGCCAAGAAGTAAGCCTCCGAGTCGTGCGGT
>CP070650.1:2138647-2142299 GCA_020354595.1 Myxococcales bacterium | reverse complement strand
GGCCGCGACGATGTCCGGGCGCTCTTTGTCCACGTCGTCGGGCGTCTTGATCGGCTGGAATCGTGCGTCCGGGCCGTGCCTTTCCACCCGCAAGAAAGTCGAGTCGAGAAACGCGGTGAGCTCGCCCACCAGGCGCTCGAACTGGACCGCCGGTTTTCCGTCGACCGTCTTGTTCACGGCAAACCATGTCAGCGGGAACTCCGCGTCGATCGCCTCGGCGTCGAGCACGAAGGTGTTGGTGTTGAACACCGGAATGCTGTCTTGATCGAAGTCCTCGGGGAATCGAAACGCCTCGACGATTTGCGCCCTGCCATCCACACGTGCGGGTGCGCCGCCCTTGTCACCGGGCTCCTTCGGCGCCATCTCCGCCGTGATCGCGGCGCCTGCTACGAGGTGCGCACCGATCACGGCGGGGTCGAGCGTCGCCGTCAGGTTGTCGACGTTCGACATCATCAGCGTCTTGCCGCCGGCCTCGCGGAACTTCTTCAAGATTCCCGATCGGCGAAGAGCAAACGTCAAGTCACCGTGGCCCGGCGCGTGCGCCGACAGCTGGCCGGAGCCGTCGCGAAAGAGCTCGCCCTCGGGCGTCACTCGAAGCGAGATGAATTGCGGGAAGGTCGTGATCGGACAGCGCTCCGTGCTGAGGGGCTCCGCCATCTTCTGAATCGCATCGTGGGTGGCGAAGCTGGTCATCAGGTAGACCGGGATGTGCGCGTCCGCCCGCTCCGCCACCGCGGCGACGTCCTTGAGCTTGAGCTCGAGGAACGTCTGCCCGTCGAGCACCTCGACCGCGGCTTTCACGACTCCCCCGAAGCGCGTGGCCATCCCGCCCGCAAGGATCACGGCGGCTACCTCGCCCCGTCGCATCGCTTCCTCGCCTCGCTCGGCCAGTGCGTGCCGGACGTCTCCGCCGAGGGGGGGCAGGGCGCGGAGGTCGCCCTCGTCGGGGGGCTCGACGTTTCCAGTGATTCGGTTCTGATCCGCCCCGACCCGACCCTCGATGAGCCGTTTCTTCAACGATTCAAAGGGTATGTCTTCGAAGCCATAGCGTTGAAGAAGTTGGGCGGTCGCGGCGTCAATGTCGTGTGAGCTCATTGGAAACGCGCCTACCCAAGCACTTTATCCCCATCCTGTCGAGCGGGCCGCGCCCGCTGCGCGCCGGAGGGGTGACGTGGGCCCGAACCGGGCCTAATTGTAGAGGAGGACTCATGACTATCCTCGTACGGCTCGCGGCGCTGTCTGCCTGCACGGCCGTGGTGACTTTCTCGTTCCCGGTCGCCGCCGACTACGGCGGGCCGTCCGGCTACGGGGCCTCGGAGACGACCTACGAGATCGAGGTGTCGCACACCGGTTATCCGAACGGCGATCGCGAGGCGGGGAGCGAAGCCCCGGAGGCCGGCGACGCGCCGAGCTATATCGTGCTCGAGGTCCAAGATGGCGTCACCGAAGAGGTCGACGGAGAAACGGTGATCGTCGTCCAGGAGCCGGACCCCGTCGCGGCGACCGAGGTGGCTCCGCCGCCCCCGCGCACAGCGCCAGTCGACCAACCGAGCGTGTCTTGCCCCAGCGGAGGCATTTGGGTGAATGGCTACTGGTCCTATGCGGACGGCCAATACATCTGGGTCGACGGTCACTGCGTCGTCCAGCGCGTGGACTACGTGTTCGTGCATCCACGCTGGGACTACTATGCCAACGTCTGGTGGTTCGTTCCCGGCTACTATCGGCCGTGCAGCGTGTGGGTGGGCTTCGGCTACTACCGCCCGTGGTACTGGTTCCCGCCCCACCATCACGCGTACTACCGGGGGTATCGGGGCGTTCCGGTGCACCGCGGCGTCCCGCGTCGAGCGACCGTCGCGCATCCCGTCCGGCACTCCCCGAGCTTCCGTTACACCGACACCGTCAGTCGCAAGCCGCTGCGCACCTCGACCGTGACACGAGCGCCGGGGCTCGGAAGAACCTCGACGGTGCAGCGTGCGCCTGGCCCGAGCAGAACCTCGACCGTGACGCGCGTGCCTCCGAGCCGCACCTCGACCGTAGCGCGTAGTTCTGGGCCCAGCCGAACGTCGACGGTCACACGAGCGCCGCCCACTCGAACCTCGGCTGTCACACGAGCGCCGCCCACTCGAACCTCGGCCGTCACACGAGTGCCACCCACTCG
Source organism: Myxococcales bacterium (assembly GCA_020354595.1). Classification (GTDB taxonomy): domain Bacteria; phylum Myxococcota_A; class Polyangia; order Polyangiales; family Houyiibacteriaceae; genus SG8-38. The sequence goes on along the minus strand of CP070650.1, from coordinate 2,140,141 downwards.
AACTTCGCCGATCGTTCGCAGCACCCCTACGTCAACTCGCGTCGGCGCGGTGAACCGACCGGGATCGGTGGTCGGTCAGCCACGCGCAAAGCCCACGCGAACCGCCGGCGTCGACCGAGGCACGAGCGGGCCATCGCGCACGAGCTCCGTTCGGAGATCGGGTTTTGGCAGCTCGCGAAGCGGGACCGTCAGCCGGCCAAGCAGTCGCACTTCACGAACAGGGCCCGCGCGGAGCCCGAGCTTCGGTTCGGGCCGGTCTGGCAGCATCTTCGGGGGCCGTTCCGGGATGGGGTCCTCGCGCCCGAGCTTTGGCGGCCGTGGGGGCTTTTCGGGCGGTTCTGGCGGGGGCCGGAGCGTTCCGACCGCTCGCGGCCGCTGAGCGCAGGGTTGGACTCTTTGCCCTTGCAGAAGGGCGATGTAACCTTACTAAGGGTTGGTGCATCTAACCCCCTAGGGTGCCCGTGCGTCGTCGTTACCGAGAACCAGTCGCCATTGCTTTCGCGATCGCCCTGATCGCGTCGCTATCGGTGCATCTTCCGGTCTACGACGTTCTTGGGAACCTGGCCGACCGGTTGAAGGCCGAAGCCGAGGAGGCTCGGAAGAACCGCAAGTACGACCCGGTCGAGGTGGATTTCGAGGTTCCGGACACGGGCAAATCCCAGCGTGCCCGCAAGAAGGCCCGCCAGCGAGAAGCGCAGCAGCGCGAGCGCATGGCGAAGGCGGTGCAGAAGCAGCTGGCCCAGCAGCAGCAGGCCCAGCAGCAGCAGCGCAAGCCGACTCAGCCGCCGATCAACTCTCCCCAAGCCGTTCAGCAGCACGCCACCAATCCTGACGAAGCACCAGACAACGCGCGCTTCATCGCCGAGCAGAACAACAAGGTCGAAGAAGAGTCGGTCGCGCGTGAGCGCAACATGATTCGGGACGACGCGGTTCCGACGCCAGGCCGGCAGCAGAAGCCGTCAGACACGCTCGAGGAGTCCGGCAACGCGGCGGAGCAGCGAGTGGCGGAGATGCGCAACAAGGAGGGCAGCGACGCGCGCAAGGCCACGCCTGAAGAAACCCAACGCGAGCGACCCGACAAGGCGATCGAGGCCGACCCAATCAAGGCAGAACGTGTATCGAGCTCTGCGCCCGCCGGCAAGACCGCCGACACGTCGGGCGATCGTGCAAACAAAGAAGTCTCGGAAACGATCACAATCACCGACCCGGCAGGGACCTTCAGCATTCGCCGCCCGAGCAAAGCGAGCCAGGGCGGGGGTCAACAGGCGAAGGGGCGCGGCCCCGGGGGCAAGATCGCCTGGTCGCAGTTCGAAGCCGCGGTCGGCTCGGAGAAGCTCGCGCAGGATCGGCGCGCATACCTCGCAGAGCAGAAGTCATCGCAGCGCGGCATCTCGCGCGAGAAGACTTGGACGGAGTTTCGTGCGGCAATCGAGAACTACGTTCCGGGTGTGAAGCCGGGCGCGACGACCGCCCTCAACGCAGCCGCATCGCCCT
>CP070650.1:2135139-2138547 GCA_020354595.1 Myxococcales bacterium | reverse complement strand
AACGGCACATGGGCCCGCGTGGGCTCTTCGTGAAGATCGACCACGGCGATGGCGTCGTGTCACTCTACTCGCACCTGGCGAGCTACGACGTGAAGGTCGGCGACCGCGTAGAGGCGGGCCAGCGTGTGGGCGAAGTCGGCCGAAGCGGAATCCGCGACTCGGGCGCCCACTTGCACTTCGGTCTATTCCACGACGGGAAGGTGCTCGACCCCCTGGACCATCTTTCGGCTTACGTATTCCCGCCCGAGCTCACGAAGCGAGGCCACGCGGAGGTCACCCCCATGAAGAGGCCTCGAACCGCGTTCTCCCAGGCCCTTCGCCGGCGCCGTGGCCGCCGCTGACCCCTAGACATCGCTAGACATCGCTGAGCCTCAGTGTGGCGGAGGATCGGTCGCGCTGCCGTTGCCGTCCGTCTTTTCCGCGATCGGAACGAAGCCGCTCGGCGGACGCGGAGCCGGAGGCATGATGCTCTCCGGCGGAATGGTGGTCCGCAGCATGCGGGTGCCCCACGGCGCGCGCGCGATGACGAACAACGCCATGAGAATCAACGCGAGCACGATGCCAGCGAGCCATCGATTTGGTTGACGGCGCTGGAAGACGTCCCCCGTGCCGACCTCGGGAATGGTTCGCGGCGCGATCTCGAGTCCGTAGCGCTCTGCCAAATCGATGATGCGAGTCACGTGGATGCCGGGTACCCCGCTTTCGAGAAACGCGCCGAGCACGGACGGTGGCATGTCTTCGATGCCTTTGGGCGCGCGGGCGTTGACCCCAGCATTGAACTTGCGTTTGCCGACTTTGGTCCCGACGGAAACAGTGCCGCCACCGACGTTGACGTAGGCCTTGATGGGACGATCGCCCGCCGCCTCGTAATACACCCGCATGCGCTCGCGAACCCGATCCTCGTCGACGAGCGCCAAGCTCGGAGTGGGTGACTCGGCACCTTCCGCTTGGGCTTCCTTGAGGAGATCTTCCGGTTCGAGGTCCGCCAACATGGGCATCTGATTGCGTTCGATTGCGCGCTCCAGCATGCGGCGGCCCTTTGCACTCAACCCAATCGCGTCATCGCCGACTCCCCCGAGCGACGCAGCCACCGACTTATAAGGAAATACTTCGTTCTTGCGAAGCGCCGCTTCCATGTCGAGCCAGGTGAACGATGGATCGTTCGCACCCCACTGCGACGCGGCCGTGCTGGAGATGATGATCGGCTCGATTCCGAGCTCGTGGAGCGCGGAATAGACCGCGACGTTCATCGCCGGGAATGACCCGGATACACCGACTGCAACGACGTCGCCGGGCTTGATTCGAAGCTCTTTGAGCCACTGCACGAGGACGGCAGCGAAGTTGGGGTTCACAGAAGTTTGCTTGGAGACGAGGCTTCCGCTTCCGCTCGTGATGGGCGACAAGACCTCGCCGATCATGCGCGAGCCGGACGGGTCGGTTTTGAGCCTGAGACTGAGGTCTCGACGCAAAGACGCCTCGTGAAGCACCTCTAGCGCTTCCTGTGCTTTTCGCGCGGCGAGCATTTTCTCCGCGTAGTGCGGTTGTTGCTCCTCGGAGGGGAAGACCTCCACGGCGACGAGACCGACGATCGCGAGCGCGGCGACGATGGCGCGTTGGACCTGAGAGGCACCCTCCGGCTTCCAGTACATCCCTCTCATATCGCGACGTCTCCCAGCATCACGACCAGGACCATTCGAACGATGATCGCGGCGGTGAAAAGGCTCAGCGTGGTTTCCAACACGCCTTGGCGTTGGTACCAAATCGCGATGAGGCCTGGAATGATGAAGCCGATGATCGCCCCCTCGGTGAATGGCGTGACTTGGCTGTCGAGCCACATCCGGAACACCAAACCGACGAGATAACCGATGAGAATCGTGAGCGCGGTTCGCCGGCGACCGTACACGATCGCAATCTGTGAGAGCCCCTTGAGAATGCCGAACGTCATCAATGCGGCGAGCAGGGTGAGTCCCACGTCGACGGGCTTGTTCGCGTAGAGGGCCATGTAGCCCGGGACGACCATGCCACCGGCGGCGAGCCCAAACAGCTCGCCGTACAAAAGGCTGGCAGCGAGGCCAAGCCCGATCGACACGGTCAACAGCTCAATTTCTGGCATTTTCCGTCCCCCGGTTGGCGAAGTACTCCGCAAGCGCCAACCCTGGCCCCGCAATGTTCCCGAGCCCCATCACCAGGGCCGAGGACTCCGCCAGGCCTAGCAGAATCTCGAAAATGTCGGCCGGATGAGTCCGGTCGACGAATACCAAACGCGTCGGGTCGAGGCCGCTCTTCACCGCCGCGCGCGCGAAGATGTACTGGCCGCTTCCGAGCAACACGACCTCGTCGGCTTGGGTCCAGCCGGCGTACGATTGGGCAAGCTGCTCCGAGCGGTCAGCGCGGTCGGAACGGCAGTTGAAGACGGCGATCCGTCGATTCAAATCGCGATGCCGCTTCAAAGATTGCTCCCAAATGTAGCGCGTTGAGATCGGGTCATTGGCCGCGAAACCGTTCACGAACACGATCGTCCGGCCGAAGAACTCCACCTCGGCTTCGGTCATGGCGCCGGGGTCCGGCTTCGCGCGCCACATGCCACGGAGAGCGATCTCGTTGTCGATGCCAAGCTCCTCGCAAACCGCGAGGGCGAGCTCGATGTTGTCCTGGTGCTCTAGGTAGGAGAAGGCCTCGACGTCCTCAGTATTGAGCCGGCGGCTGATGTTTTCGGCGGCGCGAAAGGCGGTGCCACGATCCTCGCAGACCTGTTGGAAGAACGGACGATGCGTCCGCTCGGCGGTCAGAAACACGCCACCGACGGGCACAGTGCCGGCTAGAGCGCGCGCGACGTCGTCTTCGGTCGGGCCCATGACGTCGAGGTGGTCGGGGCGTGCATTGGTGATCACCCCGTGCGTGGCGCGGACGAGCTTCCACTCGGATAGCCATTGAAGATGCGGCTGCAGCGCCATGCACTCGACCACGAGAGCCTCGGCCCGCTGCGCAGCGGCCATGGTCACCGACTGCTTCTGCTCGATCACGTTCGGGCCACCGGGGCGATATACGGGAACCTCGCGACCGTTTGGCAGGATGAATCTTGGAACCGTTCCCGTCGTCTTCGCCACGCAGCGAACGCCAGCCTCACGCAGGCCTGCGGCGATGAGCCGCGTGACGCTAGTCTTACCCCGAGTCCCATTCACGTGGATGCGAATCGGGATTCGCGAGAGGCGCCTGCGATGCAACACCATCTCGACCAGCCCCAAGACGATCAGGACGCCGCACGCGGTGAGAAGGATGACAATCTCGTTCGACACTCGACTCGCCCCCAACAGGACCCACAAGCCCTCAGCCGCGGGGCTCTTACCAGCTGTGATCCCTTCAGCAACCCTGGGCCTCGGACGATTCTACCGAACTCGCGGTGGTTTT
>CP070650.1:2130214-2135039 GCA_020354595.1 Myxococcales bacterium | reverse complement strand
TCATCCGCGCGAGCCGCTCCGACCAAAAGACCGCGGAAGTCCCCTTGCGTCTTCTTTGGATGATCTACAACACCATAGATTTCGCCTACGCTCCGTATCTACCTGAAGAACCGGTAGGCATCGGCGGTCGCTGGCTCATTCGAAACCAGCTCAAGCTCTACGGAATCAAGATGGTCCAGGAGGCGACCTACACTCTGGTCGAACGCACCGACGACGAAATCGTTCTCGACGTGACGTTCGAACGGGTTGGGCGACGCCAGGTCGTCGACTTCCCCGATGACGACGCATTGCTCGAAGTAGAATCTGCTCGCCTGAACGCAACAGGGCGGATTCGCCTGGACCTCAGAGCTCTTGGCTCCAACGCCGACGTGACTGGGAGGGTCAACAACGTGGTCGTGCTCGTCGAGGATGGCGTCCGTGAGAACAGAACCATCGACGAGGGCTTCGAGCTCCAAATCAGCAGCACGACGACGTTTCCGGAGGCGGGTGGCAATACCCAGTAGCCGCAACGCCGCTCCCGGCGTCGCAACTCGCACGGGCCTTCACTCACCCCTCCTCTGAAGCTGCTCCAGCAGGGCGCGTCGCTCCGCCTGCAGCGTGTCGATCTCCGAATCAATCGCGTTCGTCGGTAACGAAAGTGTACAGCCCCTTGAGATTGTCGCGTGCGCGCTGTCGTCGCGCCAAGCGCAGACGCTATTAATGCCAAGCACGGGGGTCAAGCTGCCACGGCGCGGATTGACCCGCGAACGTGTAGGGACCTCACACCATCGCAGCCGCGTCTCCAGAATGTCTCCAAGAACTACGAGGAAACCAGAGGAAACGAGCGGACGTGAGCGTGGGGCCACCTGCTAGTTACCCGCCGCCCTCGTCTTGGCTAAGGAAAAATCAGAAAGAATCGAGCTTTCGAGCAGGGCTCAGGCCCCGTGCCAACTTGCCTCCGGAGACTCACCAATGCCAGATGCTGTCGTATCCATCGACGAAGCCGGCCAGTTGGCTGCGCGAAATGGCCTCCACGCACGAAAGCATCGTGTCAGGATTGATTCCGCGCTCTTCAGCATCCTCGCGAATGAGGAAGAACTCGATTCCCTTGTCCGCCATGCGCTGAATATCGCCGGCCGCATCGAAGGGATGCGGAACGCTTCCGCCGCCGAGGGTCATTGGATCTAGATCGATTTCCTTGACCGCGTAGTTGACTGCATTTCCGGTCAACAGAACGGTCACATCTTCGACTCCAGCGTTTTTCGCCGCCGCGGTCATCCACAGGCCGGCGTCGTCCTGTTCTTCCTGCGTCGCGCGGTACGCCGTATCGATTACGCTTAGTACTTTCTTACTCATCTCAGACTCCTATTTGGTGGCGACGACAAGGGTCTTGGTGGACTCATTGAAGGCTTTTGCAAAATTCGGCGGACCGCCGCGTGTGGGGCCATCGACCCAATTCCCAGCTCCCCGCTCGTCGACGCAGAAGCCACAGTTGACCCAGGACAGCTCGGAGCCGGAGGTCTTGGCGATCTCGAAGAGTCCCGAGACGAAATCGCGAGTCAATGGATGCTTTTCTTCCTCCACCGACGTGCTCTTCACCGGGTTTGGATGAGCCTTCTGTTCGGCAAAGGAAAGACTCACGGCGCCTTCAAAGGCGAACACGTGAACGTTGATTCCCTTCTTGAGCGCCGACTCGACAACGCGCAGGGCCGTCATCGTATTGGACGACTCGTAGGGAGGGTCCATGAGTAGGATGTTTAGTGATTTCTTGTCTGACATGGTCGTCTCCCTAGGTCCAGATCGGCTTTCGACCGTCTTCCATGATCAAGTCGGTCAGTTTGTCGGCACCGGCCACGGTGACACCGGAGCGCAGCGCCCCCTCCGCAATGCCCCGCTCGCGCAATGAGAGGTCGTCGGCGTAGACGGTGATTCCATTGCCTCCTTCGAGCACCGGCGTCTTGGCACCCTCGCGGGTGGCAAAGACTCCGTTCTGCACCAAAAAGTAGGCGACCTCGCTGCCCGCCTTGCTCAGATCGACGGCGAGATCCCATGTTTGTTTCACATCCGTGGAATCAAACGGGTCTCGAGTCTCGATGAATAGATACTTGCTCATTTCTTCTCCTGACGTAGTTCGGCGGACAGCCTATGGAGAGGTGCAGTGGCGATCAATTCGCCGGCGACGCATTCCGGATCCGCCAAGCCCTTGTTGGATGTTCGGTTCATGTTCGCCTCCTGAGGAACGTCCGCCACACAGTAAAACGATTCCGCTTGGGGTGTGAAGGGCTCTTGCCGTTGGCGTCCGCGCCCGGCTAGGGAACGAGTAGGCCGTGGCGGTGAACACCATCGAAAAGCTTCTGATTCCGAGCTGCGTCCTGGTACGGGGCCCACGAAGCACGGCTCTGGCACAGGCCTGGCTCTAGCCGCTCACATTCTCGGAGCGCCTCGGCAGCCTCGTCCACCCGATCGAGATTAGCCAAGCAGAGCGCGGCGCGGAAATGCAGATCCGCTTCGCTCGGACGGACGGTGAGGCCCCTGTTCGCCCAATCGAGGGCGACCTCGTGCTCACCGCGAGCCGCGTAGGCACGCGACAAGAATCCCATGTAGTGCCATCGGTGCGGATCTCTCGCGTTGAGCCTCAGCGATGCCTCCATTCGCGCGACGCCCTCCTCGGCCTTTCCAACGAGGTCCAGGCGGTTGCCGACCGCCATGGCCGCCAGGGCGAAGTTGGGATTCAAGTCGACCGCGCGCTCCGCAGAGGCAAGACCGAGCTCGAGCTCCTCATTCCAAATCTGCGCCGTACCCAAGACGAGGTGAGCCACCGAAGACGTGCTATCCAGATCAATCGCGTGGCGAGCAAGCTCGAGCGCGGCGGCGATGGAGCGAACACGGTCGTCCGTGCGACGGAGGTCGACGTCGCGTACGTGTGTCCACGCTAAGTGAGCCCAGGCGTCGACATAGTCCGGATCGTGCTCGGTGGCTGAGGCAAACATCTCCCTCGCGTGACCATTGGTCTTGGCATCTTCGCGGTGAAAGAGCTCCATGCCTCGAATGTAGAAGTCCCAGGCAGTCAGGTCGCTCGTTCGTTTTGCGACCACCCTGCTCCACTCCGCGTGGTGGACCTGCGGCGCGACAGCACCCGCTACGCGGGTAGTGATTTCGTCTTGAATCCGAAAGACGTCGTCAATCCCGCGTGTAAACTTTTCCGCCCAAAGATTGTGACCGCTCTCGGCATCGAGCAGCTTGGCGTGGATGCGGATTTGATCGCCAGCCCGGCGGACGCTGCCTTCGAGCACGTAGCGCGCGCCGAGCTCGGCCCCCACCTGCTCTACCCGCACGCGTTTGCCCTTGTAGGTGAAGCTCGAGTTTCTCGCGATGACGGGAAAGGACTTCCACAGCGAAAGTGCGGTGATCAGATCTTCGGTCAATCCGTCGGCGAAGTACTCGTCGTCGGGGTTGCTCGACATGTTGTCGAAAGGAAGGACCGCGACGGCGGGTCGCTCGGGAAGCAACCGCGATGGGGAGCCTCGCCCGACCAAGCGCTGGAGCGTCGGGAGCAGACTTTCCGCTTCGTGGCGCACCGCTATGAGCCAACTCTGGTACTCCGGACAGTCGGGAAGATCATACCCTGCGAGCAGCCCATTTTCGATGTTGTCGGCCCAGTAGGCCAGCTTATCGGACGACTCCCCGGCAAAGTTGCGCGCCGCCGCCGCACGAAGCTCGAACCAATCGATGACGCAGCGACTCCGGTCGAAGGATACATCTTGGCCCCGGGTTCGCAGTCGCTCCTGACCGCCGGCGTTCGCGATCGGGCGGAGCTTGCTCAAGCTCCATCGGAGGGCTGCCCGAGGGTCGTCCGCCGTTTCCCAAAGAATCGCACACAGGCGATCCCGGCGAATCGGGCGTTCGCAAAGAATCAGGTGAGCAAGGAGCGCCAGCGTCTTTCGGGACTTCGGGAGGTCTAGCGGCTCCCCAGCGAAGCGCAGCTCAGCGCCGCCAAGCAACTGGACCTCGAGGTTTGACCCGTCACCATCCAAAACCAATTCCTGCCCCCCGACTCTATCCCGTGGCGCAGGCCGTGTCAGTCCTCCAACGCCGCTCCAACGCCCCGTCACACGCGCCCGTCCTAGCGTGAAAACAGAGGCGTCCGCTGGATTAGGGCGCCCGAGGAGGAAATCATGAGCTACGAAGCAATTAGTATAGGGAGTCCGCGGATCGCCGGATCGTCTTCGCGCCATGAGCGCCCCGAGCTCATCCCACACATCCCATTCGCTGAGACCAAGATCGACGGCCTTCGCTTTCGCTACGCCCTCATGGGACGGGGTCCGACGGTCGTGTTCGTGCACGGCTTCACACTCGACGCGAGGGTGTGGGCTCCGCAGCTCCAGGCGTTTTCGAAGAAGCATCAGGTGCTGATCTACGATCAACGCGGTCACGGAAGATCCGCCGCCCTCACCTCCGACGCACCTCATCGAAGCCACGGCGAGGATCTGTTGGCCCTACTCGATCACTTGGAGCTTTCTCGCGTCGCCCTAGTCGGTTCGTCGATGGGCGGGAAGACCGCGCTGGAGCTCGCGCTCGAGCATCCCGAACGGGTCCGTGAGCTGGTTCTGGCGAGCCCGTACCTCGACGGATGGAAGCCCTCGCGACAGATGGCAGGCGTGTTCCGGCGGGTCCGCACCGCCATGGGGCGCTCGGGCGAGGCGGCCGCAAAGGAAGCGTGGGCAAGCTCCCCATTCTTTCGTCTCGCTCTCTCGCGTGAGCACGGTCCGCTTCTGGAGCGAGTGCTCAATCAAAGCGTCCCGGAGCATTGGCATAAACCGCCACCACCGAACTCTTCAACGATGAT
>CP070650.1:2127450-2130114 GCA_020354595.1 Myxococcales bacterium | reverse complement strand
CATCGGTATCTACCTCGGTCAAGTGACTCCGGCCTCGGTCTACGGTGTGGCCGGCTCGCTCATCGTCCTACTTCTTTGGATCTACTACACGACTCAAATCTTCTTGATGGGCGCAGTCTTCACCCGGGCTTGGGCCAGCCATATGGGCCGGGCGATCGAGCCCCTCCCATACGCGGACATCGTCGAGACGGGGGGCTACTCCGCGAGCGTTTCGGCAAGCGAGACGTAGTGGGGCGCCTGCGCCGGCGCTTCGGCCAGGGTGCCGTGCATGTGCCGCTCGAGGAAGTCGAACAGAGCCCCCCACTGCTCCCGCGCCGCGGCGCGCCAGAGCATCACGTTGAATGCGTGGATCTCTCCTCGGAACACGTGAAGGTCGCATTCGGTGTTGCGTTTGTGAAGCGCATCGCTCAAGCGGATCGTGTCGGTGAGTAGAGGGTCTGCGGTGCCGACGCTCGTGAAGAATGGAGGCAGCGATCGGCCACCGGGAACGGGCGGTTCTTCGAACAGCCGGAGCGGGCTTGCGAGTGGGAACTGGAGGGCACGCTTTACGCGATTGCCCAGGTACGAATACGCCGTGCCGCGAATCTCCCCTTTGATCCAGCTCGCCATCCGCCGGCTCTTGTCGGGATCGCGCCAGAACCGCTGAACGTCGTAGAGATCGAGCACCCCGTAGAGTGGTGCGACACAGGACAGCGTAGCCTCGCGCTCGAACACACTCCGGGTGAACGGCTCCGGACGCGGATGCGTGACGCAGTACGTCAAGGCGGCCGTCAGGTTGGCTCCTGCCGACTCACCGATGATCGCCAAGCGCTCCGTGTCTGCGCCGTACTTTGGGCCGTTATCGAGGACCCACTCGAACGCCTTGATCGCGTCTTTGAGCGGCTTTGGATACGTGTGCACCGGGCCGAGCCGGTAGTTGATGTTGAAGACCTGATAGCCCTGGGCCGCCAGGACGTACGCCATGATGCGATGGGTGTCCTTGGACATCATCGAGAAAGCGCCCCCGTGGATGTAGAGGATCGAGGGCAGCTGTCCCACGGCGTCCCGGCGCCGGTAGATGTCGAGCAGGTGCGCGTGCCGACGCGGGCGCCGGTAGGGCACGTTGTGCTCGACGTGAACATCCCGCCAGCTTTGGATGACCCAGGGCAGGAAGCCGTATCCAACCTGGGAAAAGCCGTTCGCGGCCTTGTGCAAGCCGTTTCGAACGAGGGGCATGATCGAGTCACGGGCTCGCGTCATCGCGCGCAACTATAGAAGATCAAAGGCTACACGCCATCGTGGGAGGACCCAGTTCTCGCCTCTCAGTTCTCAGTTCCCAGAACTGAGGGCTCAGAGCTGAGTACTGAGACCCGAGTTCACGCGCTTGGTGGCAATAACATAATATTACACCTATATTCAAACCATGCGTGCCCAGGGGTGGATGGTGCTGGTTTGTGTCTTGGGGCTCGGATGCGGGGGGGAACCGGCCTCGGCGCCTAGGTTCGGCTCGATTGGCACCGGGGGAGCCGGCGGCGTCGATTTCAGCTGCGACTGCCTTGTCGGCGAGGAGTGCGCCGAAGACGGCACCTGCGTGTCGATCTGCGGGGAGGTGCCCGCCTGCGTGTTCGGGGCCACGGCGAGGTGCTGTGGCGACGGCAGAGTTTGTTCCGAAGGGGTCTGTGTCAGCGATTGCGGCGAGGGCACCGAGTGCAACGGCCAGTGTTGCGACGCATCTGAGATGTGCTTCGACGGCACGTGCGTCGCCGAGTGCGAAGAGCCGTCCCAGCTCTGTGGTGAGGACGACGAGCTCTGCTGCGGCGCGGATGAGGCCTGCATCGGTGGAGGCTGCGTCGAGCTCGGCCAACCGTGCGAGCTCGGCGAGGACTGCGAGATGGACGAGATCTGCGAGCCGAGCCTCGGGGTCTGTATCTCTCGGGACGCGGTCGAGGGTTGCGAGTTCAGGCCGCCGGTCGGCGACTTCGAGCCCACCATAGGCTGCCGATGGACGCCGCCCCCCGCCCTGATGGGGGCTTCGGCCGAAGAGATTGAGATCGCCGCGATGGGCGAGGTCGTGATGACACCCGCTGTCGCGAACCTCACCGATGACAACGGCGACGGGATCACGGACATCCTCGACACGCCCGACATCGTGTTCGTCAGCTTCAACTATGCGGCCGACGGGTGCTGCACCCGGCGCGGCGTCTTGCGCGTCATCTCGGGGGCCTGCAACGCCGACGGCACGATGGATACACACGCCACGCTCAGGGGGCTCGATTCCGGCGACTGGATCGGGAATTCGACGGGGATCGCCCTTGGGAATCTGCACCCGGACGACATGCCCGAGGAGCGAGTCCCAGAGATCGTCGCGACGTTCAAAAACGGCGGCAGCGTTGCGTGGCGACGGACCGCCACGGACGGCTCCGCATGGGAGATTCTGTGGCAAAACGACGACCTGCCGACGCAGCAACATACACGAGGCGGCGCGCAGCCTTCCATCGCAGACCTCAACGGGGACGGCCGGCCCGAAGTGGTCATCGGCAACGTCGTCTTGGACGGCGTGACCGGCTTGGGTCCTGGCGCGCCCGGGCTCCCGGTCGAGGCGCTGGCCTGGGACGGGCGCGACCTCGAGGCCACGATTCCAGGCAGCAACCTCGGCATCGGCAACAACGCGTTCCTCGGCCCGGT
>CP070650.1:2123193-2127350 GCA_020354595.1 Myxococcales bacterium | reverse complement strand
TGACATCATCGAAGCGTTCGACCAGCTCTACGATATCGTGCGCGAGAAGCGGCCTCTGGAACAGGCGTTCGTCGACCGGCTCAACGAGGTCAACCAGCAACTCTCCGACCGAGTTGCCGAGGCCATGCGCGCGACCGCGCAGAGACAGCGCGAGCGAAGAAAGGCATTGGAGGCGTTGCAGCGTCGCTAGGATTCGCTCAGCGCGTCCATTTCCGCCGCGAGCTTCATGTCGAGCTCCGTGAGGCCGCCGGCGTCGTGCGTGCTCAGCTCGACCTCGACCGTGGCCCAGACGTTTCGCCACTCGGGGTGGTGGTTCATGCGCTCGGCGACCAGCGCAACGCTGCTCATCCAACCGAAGGCCTGCACGAAGTCTCCGAAGCGAAACGTGCGTTTAATCCGATCCTCGCCGAGCTCCCAATTGGGCAGCGCCTTCATGTGCTCCGAGATCTGTGCGTCCGTGAGCTTGTCCATGGTCACTCCTGTTTTCGACTCACCAACTGTCGGATGGCTCGTGCTGCGATCTTCACGTTGGGAAGGGAAGCCTTTCTGATGTCGACGGGATGTCCCTCGAGCCAGGTGCCGAGGACCTGGATCGTATCGAGCTCTTGGGCTGGAGTGTCCAGGGGGTTGCGTGAGAGGACGACCAGGTCCGCAACCTTTCCCGGCTCGAGCGAGCCACGGTGCGTGTCGACGCCGAGCTGCCGGGCGGCGTTTGTCGTCATCGCCTGAAGCGCTTGCCGGATCGTCAGGCGCTCCTCAGGTCCCAGTGGCTCGCCTCCTCTTCGCGGTATCCGAAGAACCGCGTTTCCCATGACACGGAGCGGCCCGATCGGGGTCATCGGATTGTCGCTATGGATCGTGGCGCGATGGCCCTCGCGGAAGGCCGTGCCCGCGGGCATGTAGCGTTCGGTGCGGTTCCCCACGATCTCCGGTAGGCGATCGCCGTAGTAGTAAATGTGGTCCGTGAAGAAGCTCAGCTCGACGCCGAGCGCCTTGGCGCGTCGGATTTGCTCCACGGTGATGAGCGCGTTGTGCTCCAGCCGGTGACGGTGATCGTTCCAGGGATGGGTCTGGAGCGCTGCCTCGACCGCGTCGAGGACGAGGTCGATCGCGCGCTCGCCCTGCGTGTGAACCGCAACGCGATAACCGGCCTGGTGAAACCGGGAGAACTCGCGGGCGAAGTCGCCGGGCTCGTAGTTGAGAGGTCCCAAGTGACCGGGCCGCAGGTGCATGACTGTACGTGTCAGCTCGGTGTCCTCGTACGGGTCGGCGAACGCCGCGCCTCCGGTGTAGGGAGAGCCGTCCATCCAGAACTTCACCCCGCGAATCGAAAAGCGCGAGTCCAGCGCCTCTTCAGGTTTTGCGGAGAGGTTCACCTGGTCGGGCAATGCGTACACCACGCTTCGAACCGGAACGCTTGGGTCCGAGGACAAGCTCCGGAGCAACTCGAGCGGGTCCTCCGCGCGTCCCACGAGGCCAAGCACCCCGATCGTCGTGAAGCCCCTGCTCGCGTACTCCGCTAGCTGCCAGCGCAAGAGCAGTTGGGTCAGCGCGGGCGGCGAGGGCGGCAGGGCGCGGATCAGGTAGTTGATCGCGTTGACCTCGAGCACCGTTCCAGTGAGCTCGCCGCCTTCGCCGCGACCGAAGGAGCCTCCGGGAGGGTCCGGCGTATCCCTCGCAATGCCCGCCGCGCGCAGCGCCGCGCTGTTGGCAAATGCTTCGTGCATGGCCTGCGTCAGAATCACGAAGGGCTTGTCTGGGGAAAGCGCGTCCAGCTCCTCGAGCGTCGGCGGCGTCAAGTCCCGCAGCATGATCGGGTCCCACCCGAAGGCGATGATCCAAGGCTGTGGCAGGAACCCCCCTGTCGCTTCCCGTAGTGTCTCCATGAGCTCTTCACGGGAGTCGTGGGTGAACCCGCTCACGTCGATAGCCGCGCCGAGCATTGCCGACGCCAGCGGATGGGTGTGCGGCTCGATGAAGCCGGGCATCAACGTGGCGCCCTCGAGATCGAACACCTCCACGTCCGGGCCGGCCGAGCTCTTCACATCTGCGGCGCTTCCGAGGGCCTCGATCCGTCCGTCATGGACCCACAGCGCTTGCACGGCCGAGGGCTCCGACATGGTGACGATCGGCCCGCCAAGGAACACGAGGCTCCGAGGTGCGGTATCCGGCGTGGCCCAACGAACGAGCAGGAAGCCGGCTATGCCAAGCGCGACTGACAGTACCACGGCGACGCGAAGCATTCGCATGACCGAGACTCTAACAGGCCGACCGCCGGGCTACTGCTCCTGGCCCGTGGCGCCCTTCTTCGCTGCGTCCTCGAGCTCTGCGGCCTTCTTCTTCGAAGCCTCGTGTCGGACGCGCGTTTCCAGCTGCATGGCGGTATTGAGCTCGATCTTTTCGGTGCCCTCGACGGTCTTCACGGTCAAGACCTCTGCGGACTGCCCCTGCGCCTTCGCGCTGCCTTCGAGCGCATTGAGGTTCAGCACGACGGTTCCCTGCGCGCTCATCGAGAGCGATTCGAGCGCGTATTCAACGCCCTCTTCGGCGAAAGTCAGAGTTTGCTTCGGGGCAGTCTGTACGATGTCGACGTCGATCTTCAGCTCGTCGCCCACCTTGTCGGTGAGGGTGTATCGGTCGACTTGCTTCATCTGGAACCCGTACATCTTGATATCCTTGGTCGTCTCCCATTGCGCCCCAATCCCGATGGGTTCGGCCGGCAACATCACCCGCGCGAGCGACAGTCGCGCATTGACGATGGTCATGAGCATGCGAACCGGGACCTCGGAGTCCTTCATGGAGTGGCTGAACTCGCTCTTCTCCGCGATTCCCCGGTCATCGACCTCGATCCAGCCGCGGACCTTCTTCAAAAGAGACGCGCTACGGTTGAGGTCGTTTTGGACCTTCGGATCGACCCCCGGTGGCATGATCGCTTCCGCGTTGACGATTTGCATGTCGAACCGCGTGTTCCCGTCGTCCAGCTTGACCGCCGGGCCCGAAGTGACGACGACTCGGAGGCCGGGCGCTTTTTCGATCTGCGCGCCGCCGCTCGTCGTGGTCGCCATCGCCGACGTCGTGAGCTCGAGCGTCGACGTCGTGATCGTTCCATCTTGAATGGTATAGCGAAGCGGGGCCCTCGGCTCTTCGCCCGGTTCGAGTAGAGCGACCGGCTCGATCTTCGCGTCCTTCGCGGTGTCGGACTTGCAGCCCTGGAATACGAACAGCGTGCACGCCACCAACGACACACAGAGTAACGCTTGCTTGGTCATGACTTCTCCTTCCGGCGCGCCCAACCGCGACTTTGCCCCGATCGTCGGAGACCAGAAGAGGGCTTTAGATCGACCAGGGCGTCCGTGTCAACAGACGGCTCGGACGACGGCGTAGCTCAGACCGGGGCGCGGCCGCGCGCCTTTTCCGGGTCTCGCATGTCCATCATCGGCACGCCGACGCCATAAGTGACGAAGTCGCCCACCGGTCGAATCTCGAGCACGACGTTTCCTTCGCGGATCTTTGGGTCGTCGACCATGCCCTCCAAGAGCGCGTCGAGGATTTCCGGGTCGGTCTCGTCGATAGGCAGCACACGCGCCGTCGCCGAAAACGAAATCGTGGCATCCGGGATCTTGACCCACGGCAAGAACGGAATGCGCTTTGGGATGTTGACGCATAGCGCAACGCTCGGATTCCGGGCGATGTGCTTGGCCTTCCAAGAGTCCGTGCCGGTACCGATGAAGAGCACGCGGTCTCTCACGACGTAGACGATCCCGGCAGACCGTGCCTGTCCTTTCGGTGTCACGAAGGAGAGCACGGCAAAAAGCCGCTTCTCAATCTCCTTCCAAACGAGGTCCGTGGTGACTGGAGCTGGCATCCGCGGCGAGCAGCATACCCGTCGGCACCGGCGCAGGCTAGGGCGGCAGACTCTCCGGGCCCCGAGATCGCGCGCTTCGTGGTATGCGATCGAGGATGGAGCGGGAAAAAGAGGTCGCGTTGCTGTCGGAGTGCCTGGAGCTCGTCCAGGGGAAGCGGCCTTTCATCACCGATGACGAGACGCTGATTCCCGTCGCCGACTACCTCGACGAGCAGCGGTTCGACGACGAGCGGCGGCTGTTTCGGGGCTCGATGAACATCGTCGCACACGGCAGCCAGATCGCATCGCCCGG
>CP070650.1:2119090-2123093 GCA_020354595.1 Myxococcales bacterium | reverse complement strand
TTCTTGAAGAGTCGTAGGACTGCGGCAAGCCCCCGTCAAGCCCACGCCAAAGGCCGATTGGTTTGCGGTGCTAGACTCCCCGGCCCCGAAAGCAGGACATGAGGAAAAAACTCAACAGGTACAGCAGCCGAATCACTCAACCGCCATCTCAGGGCGCGTCGCAGGCGATGCTGCACGCGACTGGTCTCACGAGGGCTGACCTGGACAAGGCGCAGGTGGGCATCTCCGCGGTTTGGTACGAGGGCAACAGCTGCAACATGCACCTCAACGACCTCGCCGCCGTGGTCAAACGCGGTGTCGTGGACGCGGGCTTGGTCGGCATGCGGTTCAACACGATCGGCGTGTCCGATGGGATATCGATGGGCACCGACGGGATGAGCTACTCGCTTCAGTCGCGTGACCTGATCGCCGACTCGATCGAGACGGTCATGAACGCGCAGTGGTACGACGCGAACATCTCGATCCCCGGATGCGACAAGAACATGCCCGGGTGCATGATCGCGATCGGCCGGCTCAATCGCCCGGCGCTGATGATCTACGGCGGCACGATCCGGGCGGGTCGCGGAAGCGAGGGCGAGAAGCTCGATATCGTGTCGGCCTTTCAGTCGTACGGCGAGCTGCTCGCGCATTCGATCGACGAGAACAAGCGCCTCGACATCGTGGAGCATGCGTGCCCGGGCGCAGGCGCCTGCGGTGGCATGTACACGGCCAACACCATGGCTTCCGCGATCGAAGCCATGGGTATGTCGCTACCGTACAGCTCGTCGACTCCGGCCGAGGATCCCGCGAAACAAGAAGAGTGCTTGCGCGCCGGCCAAACGATTCGCTTGCTGCTCGAAAGGGACATCAAGCCGCGCGACATCATGACGCGCGAGGCATTCGACAATGCAATGGTCACGATCATGGCGCTGGGTGGCTCGACGAACGCAGTCTTGCATCTGATCGCCATGGCCCGCGCGGTCGATGTGCCCCTGACGATCGACGATTTCCAGGACGTGAGTAACCGCATTCCTTTCCTAGCGGACCTCAAACCGAGCGGACAGTACGTGATGGAAGACCTTCACAATGTGGGCGGCACGCCTGCGGTGCTCCGGTACTTGCTCGACCGGGGCGTGCTCCACGGCGACTGCTTGACCGTAACGGGGAAGACGCTCGCCGAAAACCTCGCCGACCTGCCAGACCTCAGCGAGGGCCAAGACGTGATTCATTCGTGGGAGTCGCCGATCAAGAAGACCGGCCACCTCACCATTCTGCGCGGGAGCTTGGCGCCCGGTGGGTCCGTCGCGAAGATCACCGGCAAAGAAGGACTCCGCTTCCGAGGTCCCGCAAAGGTGTTCGACTCCGAAGAAGACATGCTTGCGGCGATGGAGCGCGGCGAAATAGTAAAGGGAAACGTCGTCGTCATTCGGTACGAGGGCCCGAAGGGCGGTCCGGGCATGCCCGAGATGCTCTCGCCGACTTCGGTGATCATGGGCGCGGGCCTAGGCCAGGATGTCGCGTTGATCACCGACGGGCGCTTCTCCGGCGGCTCGCACGGATTCATCATCGGACACATTACGCCCGAAGCGCAGGAAGGCGGACCGATCGCCCTGCTCCGGGACGGTGACGTGATCGCCATCGACGCCGAAGCGCTGAGCATCGATGTCGAGCTCGATGAAGCCGAAATGGCCGAGCGACGCGCCTCGTGGAAGGCGCCGCCGCTGAAAGCCACCAAGGGCACACTTTACAAGTACATCAAAACTGTGAAGTCGGCGTCCGAAGGCTGCGTGACGGACGAATAGCCGCTCCGCTCACCGGCTATTGGACACCGTTCAACGAGACCGGCGCACCGTTCGCCCGGATTTCCCAGCAATTCCGTTGCGCGCCCCTAGAGTGGTGCCTGGGCAAGCCCTCAGGGGAACGACGATGTACATCAACAAACGGGGCGTCCGAGAGATCGGAACCGTGCTCTTCAAAAAGCCGACCGTGGGCCGCCTGGTGACCACGGCCTGGATTGCGCCCATCTACCTCGGGCTCCGCCAGTCCGCTTCGGCGTTCCGGACTCTCGATGAGGTGCTCTTCCCTGAGTACCGCGACCAGAAGGTCGAGCGACCCGTGTTCGTTTTCGCGAACCCGCGAAGTGGAACCACCCTCGCCCATCGCCTGATCAGCATGGACGAGGAGGTCTTCACCACGGTGAGGCTCTACCAGACCATCTTCCCGTCCGTGACGGCCACCCGCACCTTCAAGGAGCTCGTCGAGCTCTCGGAAACCCGGGTCGGCTCCGTGCTCAAGCGGGCGTACGACTTCTTCAACGCTCCGCTCGAGAGCCGCTGGGATGGCGTCCATCACATCAGCCTCGACCAAGCGGAAGAGGACGTCTGCACGCTGCTTTGGAATCTGACCTCACCCACGACGGGCCTGCTCTTCCCGTTCATGGACGACCTCCAAAGCCAAACCTGGATCGATCGCCAGGCGCCGGAGGACCGAAAGGCCTTCCTCGACTCGTATGAAGACACGATCAAGCGTCACGTCTACGAGGCTGGAGGGAAGCGCTTCTTGAACAAGAACGTCTTCTTCTCGACGCGTGTTCGCTCGGTCTACGAGAAGTTCCCCGATGCCGTGTTCGTGTATCTCGTTCGCAACCCGAACGAATGCCTTCCGTCGTTCCTCAACATGTTCTACCGCGCGTGGAAGGCGCACTCCCCGAGCATCCGCCCGGACGGCGAGGAGATCCAAGCGCTGAAGCGCCTCGGATACGACTACTACCGGTACGCCCTGCAGTGCCGAAAAGACATCCCCGAGGACCAGTTCATCACAATTCGGTACGAAGACCTCGTCGAGAATCCGAAGAAGACCATCCTCGGCCTCTACGGCCGTCTCGGCATGCCGGTCAGCGATGAATTCGAGGCCAAGCTGGACCAGGCGATGGTCGCGCAGCGCGACTACGAGAGCCCCCGGACCGTCGATCTCGAGTTCTTCGGCGTGAGCCCAGAGGAGGTTTCCGCCGAGCTCCGCGAGGTGTTCGAGGCCTTCGGCTACGACGCGCCGGAAGAGGCCGATTACCTCGAAGCGGCGGAATAGCGAACCAGAGCGGACAGGTCTGGTAACGCGGCGGCGCATCTATCGTACATTGAGCCTCTCAGGGAGGCCCGATGACGGAAGCCGAGCGATTCGAGTTCGTAGGCGCCAGCGGACAGAAGCTGGCCGGTCAAATCCACATGCCGGCGGTGATGCCGGTCGCATGGGCGGTCTTTGCGCATTGCTTCGCGTGCTCGAAGGAGAGCCGAGCCGCGCGCTACGTAAGCGCCGCACTTGCCGAGCAGGGAATCGCAACGCTTCGCTTCGACTTCACCGGCGTCGGCGAAAGCGAAGGCGAGCACGAGCGCGGAACGTTTGCGCGCGACGTCGAGGACATCGTCGCGGCCGCGGACGCACTTCGGGATCGGCATCGGGCGCCAGCGCTCCTCGTGGGACACAGCCGGGGGGGCACCGCCGCGCTTTCCGCCGCAACGCGCGTGCCCGAAGCAGTCGCGGTTGCCACCATCGGCGCGCCGTTTCACTCATCGAACTTAGCGGGGTCGCTCGATACCGAGGGCATTGGGCGACTCAAGAAAGCGCTCTTGGTATTCCACTCCCCGCAGGACAACGTCGTGAGCATCGACGATGCGCGCGAGATCTTCATCGCCGCGAGGCACCCGAAAAGCTTCGTGTCGCTCGACGGGGCGGACCATTTGCTCGGACGGCGCAGCGACGCGCGCTACGTCGCGAACGTCCTTGCCTCGTGGGCTAGCCGCTATCTCCCCGAAGAGCCGGTGGAGGAAATGCCCGAGGACATGCCGGAGGGTGAAGTCGTGGTGGAGGGCAAGACGACCGGGTACCTGCAACACATCCGTGCCCGGGATCTCGTGTTTTCCTCCGACGAGCCCATCGCCAAGGGCGGCACCAACGTCGGCCCCAACCCGTACGAGCTGCTGCTCGCAGGTCTCGGCTCGTGCACGTCGATGACGCTGCGAATGTATGC
>CP070650.1:2116116-2118990 GCA_020354595.1 Myxococcales bacterium | reverse complement strand
GGTGCCGGCGATGCGACGTCGGGGCTGTGGCCGATTTCGAGGTCGTCTTGAGGAACACCACGGTTGCGCCCACCTCGGTTTCCCAGGTGTTTGATTTCGAGCTCCTGGTGCAGGCCGACGCGACGGTCGACGTCGAGCGCATTCCGGTGCGCGTGATGGTGCCGGACGCGCTCGCGCACGAGTTCGATACCACGCCGGACGTAGCGTTCTACCGAAACGAGTACGACAGCACCGAGCGCTGCATCACGCCGCCCGAGCGGCCCAAGTGGGGCGATCTGACCTGGGATGGCACGACCCCCGGAGACACCACGATCGAGTTTCAGATCCGCACTGCGCCGACACTTGGCGAGCTCGCGACCGCAACTCCAGCGCTCATCGAAATCCCAACGGACACCACCAGTCGCGTGCTCAACGTGACAAACGAGCTCATCGCCGACGGGCAGCCTTGGGGGTTGCCGTACATCCAGATCACCGCGGTCCTCAATCCAACGAACAGCCCTCCCACGACACCCACCCTGCAAGGGTGGTCCTTCGAGTTCGTCTGCGAAGCTGCGGAATGATCTGACGCCTGCTAGCATCGGCTACGCGTGGCCGAAGCAGGGCGAAAGCTGAGCCTCGCCGCTTGGGTTTGGGTGTTGATCGCCGCCCTGGCGGCGTTCGAGCTCGTGGCACATCCGCTGATCCTCGCGGCGATCCCTAGCGATGAGTCGTGGGAGGAGGCCTCGGCGTTCGTACGCGCGCGCTTCGGACCGTCCGACGTTCTCGTCGCCGCACCCGCTTGGGCCGACCCCATCGTGCGCTACGAGCTCGGAGACCTCACATCGCTGCGGATGGCGGCGCCGGTGAACCTTGCCGGCGTCGGCAGGGTGTGGGAGCTCGCCATTCGCGGGGCCACGACGAGAGACGACCCGCCTCTGTTGGAGGAGGATTTTGGCGGCGTTCGCGTTCGAATGTGGCCCATGGACTCGCCGGCGCTCCTCTATGATTTCGTGGAAGAGATCGAGCATGCGGACGTCGAGCTCGTGGTCGACGGCGAGAGGCGAGCGTGCCCATGGACGCAAGCGCGACCCGACCGTGGAGGCCTCGGGCGTGGCCCCATGATGCCGACTGAGCGCTTCATCTGCGACCCGAGGCGGCCATGGCTGTGGGTCGGCGCGACGGTGCTAGCCGACCTCGACCTTCGACCGCGCCGATGCATTTGGCAGCACCCCGCGGGCACCGCACCGGTCCGAGTCACGTTCTCGGATGTTCCGGTAGGCGAGCGTCTCGTCGTGCACGCCGGTGTCGACTACGGAGTCGAGCGCCGCCGCGCTCACGCTCCCGTCACCCTCGCGGTCTGGATCGATGCCGAGCTCGCCGGTGAGCTCGTTCATCACGACGGAGACGGTTGGTCCAGGCTCGAGATCGACACTTCGGGTCACGGTGCGCAGCGCGCGACCGTGCGATTCGAGACCACCGCCCCCGACCCGGCGGCACGCCTTTTCTGCTACTCGGCTTCCGCTCAAACGGCGAGCAACGATGGATGACGCCCGAAGATTGAAGCGTAGGGACCACGCGATCGGAGCGGCGCTCTGCATCGCATACGTTGCGCTTCTTCTTTGGACCGCGCCCGACCTCGCGATGTCCCGCGACGAAAGCTTCTACGTGCACGCCGCCAAGGGCTACGCCACGTGGATGGCCGAGCTCGTCACCGAGCCGTCTTCCGCACTCACGCAGGGAAGCATCGACCGAGCGTGGCGCTACAACTGGGAGCACCCCGCATGGATGAAGCTCACGTTCGCCTGGAGTTGGCTGGCGCAGAAGCATCTCGGACTCTTCCCGAGGGAATCGCTGGCGTTCCGCTTCCCGGGGATGGCGACGGCCGGCCTGCTCCTTTGGCTGATCTACGCGTGGGGAGCTTCGGTCATGAGCCGGCGTGGCGCGCTCTTTGCGGCCATCGCATTCGCGCTGATGCCTCGCGTCTTCTATCACAGCCACCTCGACTGTTTCGACGTACCCATCGCCTTCTTCGTCACGCTGACCGCATACGCCTACTGGCGTGCGCTCGCCGATTCGCGTTGGGTTCCGATCGTCGG
Source organism: Myxococcales bacterium (assembly GCA_020354595.1). Lineage (GTDB taxonomy): Bacteria > Myxococcota_A > Polyangia > Polyangiales > Houyiibacteriaceae > SG8-38. The sequence goes on along the minus strand of CP070650.1, from coordinate 2,116,915 downwards.
CCTCGCGTTCGGCCTCGCGCTCGCAACGAAGCACAACAGTTGGATCCTTCCAGGCATCTTCCTGATCCACTTCGCGTGGCTCCGGTCCGATCAGGCTCGGGCGGCAAGTCCAGAGCGGGCGTCGATCCGCTGGCTCGTGTCGATGCTCGTCCTGGGTCCGGCGGTGTTCCTCGCAACGTGGCCTTGGCTGTGGCACGACACGTGGAGTCGGATCGCCGGATACGTAGGCTTTCATCTGCGTCACGTGCACTACACGTATCAGTTCCTCGGCGTGAGCTACTTCGGGCCGCCGTTGCCGGTATCGGTGCCGTTCGTGATGACGCTCTTCACCGTTTCGTTGCCCATCTTGGCATTGGCCATCGTCGGCGTGGTCTACCGGCGCAACGAGCTCCGGCCGTGGTGGCGTGTCGAGCCGGGTGACGCGCTCAGCCGACGTGCCGACGTGCTCTGGCTCGGATGTCTCCTCGCTCCGCTTCTCGCGATCGCGCTCCCGACTTCCCCGATCTTCGGAGGCACCAAACACTGGCTCCCCGCGTATCCGTTCCTGGCGCTCTTCGCCGGTTGTGGCCTGCTCGCGGTGACCGCGCGCGCCGAGCTCGGGGCGTGGAGCGGACGGCGCTGGCCCTCCTGGGCGTTTGCTGCGTTTTGTCTAGTCCCAAGCGCGGTCCAGACCGCGCACAGCCATCCGTTCGGCCTCTCCCACTACATGCCGATCGCCGGCGGAGTGCCCGGCGCAGCCGACCTCGGCATGAACCGGCAGTTCTGGGGGTTCACGACCGGGAGCTTGGTCCCGTGGCTG
>CP070650.1:2110953-2116016 GCA_020354595.1 Myxococcales bacterium | reverse complement strand
GAGCCTCCCCTTGATGGGCGGCGAGGGGGTGCACCCGCCTGCCGATGCCTGCGACTTCGCTCGCTTCTGCTCGCAGCTCGATTTCTACGCGCTCACCGACCATGCGGAAGCGCTCAATCCCCGAACCTGGGAGATGACGCGGGAGTCGGTGCGGCAGTGCAACGCGGTGGCGAGTGGCGCGGAGCAGCCCGACGTGATCGCGTTCACTGGCTTCGAGTGGACGCAAGTGGGTCTCACACCCGACGAGCACTTCGGCCACAAGAACGTCCTGTTCAAGTATGACGCCGACGACGAGCTGCCAGCGCGACCGATCGCGGCGCCGGGCATCACGACGCGCGCCTTTTCGAAGCTGAGCGCCCTCTGGCCGCTTCTGACCATTCCAGCCCGCGCGTTTCCAAACCAGCAAGGGTATCTCGACTTCGCCCGGCACATTCGGGAGAACGGTCGCTACCCGGTCTGTCCGGACGACCAGCACACCAAGGCGCTTCCCCCGACCTGTCGCGAGCGGGCCGGCAGCCCGGACGTCCTGTTCCGGAAGCTCCACGAGTGGGGGCTCGACACGCTCGTCATTCCCCACGGCACCACCTGGGGCTTCTACACCCCGCTTGGCTACACCTGGGACAAGCAGCTCCGCGCCGACCTCGACGATGACGAGCTACAACGCTTGGTCGAGGTGTTCTCGGGTCACGGCAACTCGGAGGAGTATCGCGACTTCCGCTCTGCCGAGGTCACCGAGGACGGTCTTCGTTGCCCTGAGCCGGTCGGTGGATACGAAGCGTGTTGCTGGCGCGCCGGCGAGGTGATTCGACAACGGTGCGAGGACCCGAAGTCCGAGCTTTGCGAGCAGCGCGTCGAAAAGGCGAGGGCGGACTACCTCCGCGTCGGTCTCGCGGGTCACGCCACGTTGCCGGGTGAAGACGTTCCGGATTGGCAGGACTGTGGGCAGTGCACGGATTGTTACCTGCCCGCGTATCAGTATCGGCCCGGCGGCGCCGTTCAATACATTCTTGCCAAGGGTGATTTCGAAGACCCCGCAAACCCGCGGCACTCGAGCATGGGCTTCATCGCTTCGAGCGACAATCACAGCGCGCGCCCGGGCACTGGCTACAAGGAGTTCGCGCGGCTTCGAATGACCGAAGCGCGCGGAGCCCCGAGCGAGTCGTGGCGCGCCTCGATGTTCGGGGATCGCGGACGACCGGAGCCCGAGTCGATTTCGTACACCATCGACGGTTTGATGGAGCGGCCGCCGTTCGAGCTGATGTGGATGGAGCGGCAAGCCTCGTTTTTCATCACCGGCGGATTGGTCGCGGTGCACGCGAATGAGCGCACTCGCGAGGCGATTTGGGACGCGATGCACAGCCGCAACGTCTACGGCACCTCCGGCGATCGCATCTTGTTGTGGTTTGACCTGAAGAACGGCCCCGAGGGGCCGCTTCCAATGGGCAGCGAGCTCTGGCTCGGCGAGACGCCCAAGTTCGAGGTGCGGGCTGCGGGCTCGTTCGAGCAGAAGCCCGGTTGTCCCCCGGACGTCATCCAGACCCTTGGTGAAGAGCGCGTCGAGCACATCTGCGCCGGCGAGTGTTACAACCCAGGCGACCGGCGTCGGCGCATCACGCGGATCGAGGTGATCCGCATTCAGCGGCAGCAGAGCGAAGATGAACCAGTGGCCGACCTGATTCAGGATCCATGGAAGTCGATTCCTTGCCCCGAGGGTCGGGAGCTTTGCGTCGTGGAGTTCGAGGACCCGTCGTACGTGGAGCTCGGCCGCGATCTCTTGTACTACGTACGCGCGATCCAAGAGTCGACACCTACGGTCAACGGGGGCGGCCTACGCTGTAACGGCGAAGCGTGCGAGCCGTGCTACGGCAACTTCCGCACGTCGACCGAGGACGATTGCCTCGTCGACGCGGAAGAACGCGCGTGGTCGTCGCCGATCTTCTTGAAGGCCGGATCGGAGCCATGAGCCGGCCCTGGCTCCTTGCCGGGGGGATGCTAGCGGGCGCAGCGCTTGCGGTCTTCTACATCGTTCGCGTGCCGGACGCGCCGCCGCCGGCCGAAGATGCCGTGGCCTGGGTGAATGGAAGGCCTATTGCCCGTGAGTCGTACGACAACGCACTTCGCGCCGTCGCAGGGGATCGAAAGACCGGGACTCTCCGCGAGGGAGATCGCGAAAGAGTGCTGCAACGCCTCATCGATCAAGAGCTCCTGATCGACCGAGCGATCGAGCTCGGGCTCCACGAGCGAGACCCACAGATCCGCAATCAGCTTGCGACTGCGATGATCGACTTCCTGGTGCGCCGCGCCGAGGACGAGGCCAGAGCGGCCGATGAAGCGGAGCTTCGTGGGTTTTACGAAGAAGAGCAGTTCCGCTTCGAGCGCGCAGTGCAATACCGAGTGGCCGTCGAGGGTCAGGCGGTGCCCCTTCCGGACGGGTTTCTCCTGCAAAAGGAGATCGAGCAACGGCTCGGTCCGAGCACTGCCCGCCGCGTCGCGGAGCTCCAGCCGGGGGAATCGATCGCGGTGGGTGAGGGCGACGGAGTATATACGGTGCGGTTGCTCGAACGTCGCGGTGGCGAGGTCGCGCCATTCGAGGAAGCCGCAGAGGCGGTCGAGGCCGCCTACCTCCGGGACCGAAGCGAAGCGGCCGTTCGCGATTTCCTCGAGCTTGCGAGGCAGCGGACCGACATCGTCGTGGAGCTCGAGTGATGAGATGGCTGGCTCCCGCCTTGGTGATCGGGCTGCTGCTTCCGGCGCCGTCCCGAGCGCACCAGAAGAGCGTTTCGTATTCAAAGTGGACGCTCGTCGACGACGGAGCCATCGCGGAGGTGCGCGTCCGTTGGCTCGAGCTGACGTCGCTTCCCGACCTCGGCGCCGAGGCCGATAGGCCGTTCGACCGCGGGCGCGTGCTTTCCTATCTGCAGGGCCGGCTTTCGTTAGAGACGGACACGGGCGCGTGCACGCCGAAGCTTGCTAGCGCGGTCTGGCTTCCCGTCGAGGAGGGTTGGCTTCGGGTCGAATGGCGTGTCCGGTGCGCAAACAGTCCAACGCATTTGCACAGCCAGCTTTTCGACACGCTCACCAATCACGTCCACCTCGCGACCGTGCTCGGTCCCGAGCCCCTCGACGTGGTCCTTTCGCCGGCGGCGCCGCGAGCCGTGCTCGACATGGGCGCCGGCGAGGGCGCGACGCCTGGCATTGCAGGTTACGTGCGTTTGGGCGTCGAGCACATCCTGACCGGATGGGATCACCTCGCGTTCCTTCTGCTGCTCATCGTAGTGGCACGCCGCGTTAGCGAGGTTGCCTTGCTCGTGACGGGGTTCACGGTCGGGCACAGCGTCACGCTCGCGGCCGCCGCGCTCGGCATCGTCGTGCCGCACGTCCGCGCAGTCGAGGCGACCATCGCCGCATCAATTCTCGTGGTTGCGCTCGAGAACGCCGGCATGGAACGCGTGCGTGGCGGTCCGCTGGTGGTCCTCGGGGCGCTCGTCCTCTTCGCCGCGAGCGCTACGTTCGGTGGGCTTCCCGCGTTCTGGGGTCTCGCGGTGTTCACGGCGTGCTACTTCGCACTGCTGCGCACGTTGAGCGGCGGGCGGCGGTTGCGCTGGGCGATCGCCTGCCTCTTTGGGTTCGTGCACGGCCTCGGCTTTTCCGGCGTGCTGCTCGAGCAGGAGCTTGCTCGCGGCCAGCTCTTACGAGCTCTCTTCGGCTTCAACGTCGGGGTCGAGCTCGGCCAGCTCGCCATCGTTGCGCTCATCTGGCCTGTCCTGCACTGGCTGCGCGTTCGCAGGCTCGAAGACCGCGTCGTCGACGCGACCTCCCTTGTCGGCGCCGCAGTCGGGACGTTCGCGCTGATCCTCCGGGCGTTCGGCTGACCGCTCGCGCCAAGCGTGTCGGCAAACAGTCGCTAGCACTTTCGCGCCATTGGGAATAGCCTCGGCGCTCTAAGGAGAGGAAATAGATGCGTTTCAGTCGTAGAGAGATCCTGAAGGGGATGGGGGCGGCGGGATTCACACCACTCGTCGTGAGCATGGGATGCAGCGGTGACAGCGGGTCGAGCCGGCCGCCTCTGCCAGAGCTTCCCGAGTACGAGTGGACGGGGGACCCCGGACCAGAGACGCTGTTCGAGCATGGCGTCGCGAGCGGTGACCCGCTGGCCGACGGCGTCATCCTCTGGACGCGCGTTTCGTCTGAAGTGTCCGGACCGGTCGATGTCTGGTGGGAGATGGCCCTCGACGAGGAGTTCACCCAGCGCACTGCGCAAGGTGAGACCACAGCGGAAGCCGCGCGCGACTTCACCGTGAAGATCGACGTCAGGGACTTGGTGTGGGGACGAAACTACTACTATCGCTTCTTTGCGGAGGGGCGCATGAGCCCCATCGGTCGAACCCGTCTCGCCCCGAAGGGCAGCGAGGCCAATCAGCTTCGATTCGGGGTCTGCTCCTGCTCGAACTATGGCTTCGGCTACTTCCACGCCTACCGGCACATGGCTGCGCGCGCCGACCTGGACGCGGTCCTGCACCTCGGCGACTACTTCTATGAGTTTGGTCTGGGCACCTTCCCGACCGACGGGGCGCGGCTCCGCGACGGGTTGGAGCCACCGCACGAGACCGTGACGCTCGACGACTACCGCACGCGCTTCAGCTGGTATCGGAAGGATGCGGATCTGCAGGAGTGCCATCGCCAGCACCCGTTCATCGTGGTGTGGGACGACCACGAGACCGCGAACAACTCGTGGATGAACGGCGCCGAGAACCACGATCCCGAGACCGAAGGGCCGTGGGAGGATCGACTGGTTGCGGCCCGGCAGGCGTTTTTTGAGTGGATTCCAATTCGGGAAGACCTCGAGGCGAATCCAGACCGCGAGCTCTATCGCTCCTTCAAGTACGGCGATTTGGCTGACATCATCATGCTCGACACCCGGATCGAAGGGCGAGAGGAGCAAGGGCCGCTGCAGGTGGTCGAGCCCGAAAGCCCGGACAACCCCGAGAACATCATCAGTGAGGAACAGGAGGCGTGGTTCAAGGAGCAGCTCACGACCAGCACCGCGAAATGGAGGATCGTCG
>CP070650.1:2107776-2110853 GCA_020354595.1 Myxococcales bacterium | reverse complement strand
GAACGTCGCACCGGCCGAAATGGAGGGGTACCTCCAGTCGATTCCTGGCGTGGGGCAGGCCGTGGTCGTCGGCGATCGGCAGCCCTACCTGTCAGCCCTGATCGAGCTCGACCCCGAAGCGCTTCCCGAGCTCGAGGTGGCGTCGCAGATTTCGGGTCTCACCGACGTGGCGACGGCAGCCCGGAACCCCGAGGTGAAGGCGTACATCGAGCAGGAGATGGAACACGTCTGCAACTCCAAGGTCGCGCGCTACCAGACCATCAAGAAGATCAACATTCTTCCGACGACCTTCAGCGTCGACGGAGGCGAGCTGACCCCGACCCTCAAGGTGAAGCGCAATATCGTGAACGAGAAGTACGCCGGTGAAATCGCAGCGTTCTATGAAGGCGGCACCCACGACGCCCCCCAACCAAGGGCCTAAAAACGGGGTCAGACCCCTTTCTTGGACCCGCTTTTTTCAGTGGTTTGTGGACCAAAACGGGGTCAGACCCCGTGTTCCGGCGAGGCATTGCGCCTAGACGCCGGGGTGAATCGCGTGGCCGACGTCTGTCTGTGAGCTAAGGTCATCGGCGAAGAACGGAGGCTACGGGCATGAGTGAACGGGTCGAGCAAATCCTCGCGAACTACGCCGGGGAGAATCCTGGCGTCATTGGCAACCTCAGGCGACTGATGAACACGGGACGGCTTGCCGGAACGGGCAAGCTCGTGATCCTGCCGGTCGACCAGGGCTTCGAGCACGGTCCGGCTCGCTCGTTTGCGCCGAACCCCCCTGGCTACGATCCCGCGTACCATCCTGGGCTCGCGGTCGAGGCTGGCTGCAACGGCTACGCGGCGCCGCTCGGTTTCATCGAGTCGATCGCGCACGATTACGCCGGCCGGCTTCCGTTGATCCTCAAGGTCAACAATAGCGACTCGCTCGGGGGTCCGGATGAGCCTTGCTCGGCGCTCACCTCCGCCGTCGACGACGCGCTTCGGCTGGGCTGCGCGGCCATCGGCTACACGATCTATCCTGGCAGCGGCAATCGCAATCAGATGTACCAGGACCTTCGCGATCTCATCAATGAGGCCCGGGCAGTCGGTCTGCCGTCGATCGTTTGGTCCTACCCGCGCGGTGCCGGCCTCACCAAGGAGGGCGAGACCGCCATCGACGTCGTCGCGTACGCAGCACAGATCGCCAGTCAGCTCGGAGCGCACGTCGTGAAGGTGAAGCCACCGACCGAGGTGGTCTTCCAGGACGCGGCCAAGAAGAACTACGAGAACATTCCCATCGGCACGCTCGCGGAGCGTATCCAACACGTCGTGCAGGCGGCGTTCAATGGTAAGCGGATCGTCATCTTCTCGGGCGGCGCCGCCAAGGGAACCGAGGCCGTTCTCGAGGAGGTCGGCGAAATCGCCAAGGGCGGCGGCTACGGGTCGATCGTTGGGCGCAATGCGTTTCAGCGCTCCCAATCCGACGCCGTGAAGCTCCTTCACGACATCATGGACCTTTACGCCGCGCAGGCGTAGAACGCCCGCATCATCGCGTGACCGAGCCTGCCGTCCCACCGATCTTGACCGCAGCCTGGGATGCCTACGGGGATCCCCGGGAGATCGTCGGAATTCGCGAGGTCAGCGCGAACGTCTCGACCAACTCGGTCTACCTGCTGGAGCTCGACGACGGCCACAACGTCGTGGCTAAGCGCTCGAGCTACGGGTCGTTCGTTCATTTTCGCCAAGACCACTATCGCATTCACGAGTGGATTCACCGGCTTCGGGGTACCCGATACGCAACGTTCCTTGCGCCGGTACTCCTGAAGAACGACGAGGTCTTCACCCACCGCGACGGGGACGAGTGGGTCGTCTTTTATGACCAGCAACCGTTTTACGATTTCCTGCCCAAGCAGCTGACCGACGCCCAAGTCGAGTCGTTTGGCCAGGAGATGGGGCTGTTTCACCGCGCGTGTCTCGAGATCTCCGATCGTGTGAGACCGACCTGGCAATCGCTCGGCGCGGATGCCGCGAGCCTTCACGATGCAATCGGCAGCGCAGAGTGGCGCAAGGAGCGTGGCTTCATGGACTCGGCGATCAGCTTTGTGCGCGCGCACTGCGACGCGTTCCTTGGTAACGCCGATGCCCTAGGTTACCACGAGTGGACCAAGATTCCGGTGCTCATCGATTGGAACATCGGAAACTTCTCGGTCGGTATGGACGGCGAGGGCTTCAAGTTCTTCTCACGCTGGGACTACGACTGGTTCCGCATCGAGCCGCGGATGCTCGACCTCTACTTCTGTGCTCGGGTCGTGCGCTCGGAGGGGGATCAGACGGCATTTAGCTACACGGTCGACCCCTTCTTCGACGAGCGCTTCATGAAATTCATGAAGGCCTATCACTCGGTCCACCGCCTCACGAAGGACGAGCTTCTATTCCTCAAAGAAGCGTACCGGTTCTTCATTCTCAACTATGTCTTGAGGGTGGGGGAGCACTTCTTTCAGCCGGACTTGTGTCACCGGTTGCAGCACGAGGCGGTGGAGGAGTACCTACCGCATCTCGAGCTGGTGGATTTCGAGCCGTTGCTCGAAGTGCTCTAAGTCGCGATCGACTCGGCGATGTAGGTCGGGTGAATGCCCGACGCTTGGATCATCAAATCAGCGGTTTCGGGCAAGGTATTTCCGGACAGCACCAAGATGCTGTCGAAGCCATAGGTGTTCGAGCCGATGATGTCGGTGCGAAGGGTGTCGCCGACGAACAGGACGTCGCGCTTGCTGACCGCGGGGAGTTGCTCGCGGGCGCGGGCCAGGGCGTAGGCGAACATCATCGAGTCCGGTTTGCCGAAGCGGACGAAGGTCTTTTCCGTGATCTGCGAGAGGAGGTCGCCCAGACTGCCGACCGCGATCGCGATGTCGTTGCCCCTCATGGGGTAGGTGATGTCGGCGTTCGCGACGACGACCGGGCAGTTCACGCGCCGAATTAGATTGAGCGTTGCGTTGACGTCGCGGAACCAGTCGAAGCCTTCGTCGTCGAGCAATACGATGGCGACGATGTTGTCTTTCGGCGTGCAGTCCGAAATCGGGACCGGAATCTTTCCGGCGATTTCGACG
>CP070650.1:2102122-2107676 GCA_020354595.1 Myxococcales bacterium | reverse complement strand
GGGGGGGGGGGGGGGGGGGGGCCCCCCCCCCCGCGCTGGCGTCCGGGCCGGGCCCTCTGGGCGGGCCCCGCCCCCGGCCCCGCCCACGGGCGCCCCGTGTTGTTTGGGGGGGGGGGGGGGGGGGGCGGCTTTAACTAAACCTGACGCTGACGCTGCTAAAAGGCTCTTCCCCCTCGCTCTCGCAGCAGGTTCATCAGATTCTTCAAGACGATCCGCCTCATCTCTCCGCTTTCCAACACCGCGGGATGCAGCAGATGGACCGGCCTGAAGACGTGTGACGCGCCGATCAGCTCGCCGTCTCGGCTCCACGCGGTGGTGCTGAACTCGGCGCTGAGCTCGGTGTGCTCGAAACGGTCACCAGCCTGGAGAGCCAAACGGAACTCGGACGGCAATCCGATGAAGAGGCCCTGACTCGCGGATTGGATGTCCGCCAAGCGACCATTGACCTTCGCCTCGACATGGGGCGCTCTCAGGGAACCGAAAAGCTCGGCAACGGGACCGACCGCTGATCCAACGGCAAGAACCGCCGCGCCCCGCCAGCAGAGCTGACGTGCCCATTCGCGAAGACGGTCAGCCTTGGCTGCACCCGGCCGGGTTGCGATCACCGCGAGATTCCCCGGCGCCTCGTGGGGGTTCGCAGCAGAGAACACAGGCCCCTCGACGACCTCGAAACCGTATGCACGCAAGTCGGTCGCAAGTTGGAACGCGAACCCGTCGTGCACGAGGGTGGCCTTCCGCAGGTGCGGCTGGATTCGGAAAGGTCTGTTCGGGGTGTGGGTTCTGGTTGTCCGTGCCATCGTTCGGGCTCCCAGCCTCTCCCACGACGACCTCGGATGTTTCTTAAACAAGAAGGCCGCCCTGAGAGGCGGCCTTTGAGCGACAAAGCGCGCAGACCACCTCTAGTCGGAAAACCAAAAGTAGAAGTTGCGCAGCATGTCGCGGTGAGTTTTCATCTCTGATGTCTAGTGTAGGCACACTCGCCATCACGTCAAGGATCTGTCCAGCGCCCCGAAGGAATCAGGGGAAACGCACCGGGATCACCCAAATAGATGTACGTCCACGCGAGCATGGATCCGCGCTCAGTCTCCGCGCTGACTAGCGAGCGCCGGTACAACGAATCGGCGCGGTCGTACCCCACGAAGTCCTCGTACTCGTCGAGCTCGTACAGTAGAGACGCGACGTCGTCGACCTCGTAGAGCTCGCCGTGAACGGAGCCGTTGGCGGTCAAGACGAGCCCTGGATACCAATCGATGCGCACGAGCGAAGCGCCCGAGATTCGCGCGGCGCCGTGCGTTTGCCTGACGCGCGGTCGTAGCAAGTCGTGGCTTCGTCGGCCGCGCATCAGCGTACCGTACGCGAACAGTGTGCTCGGTGACGGGGGCGCCGAGTCACCTTCGGCTGCCACGAGAAAGCTCTCGTGGCCATGCCCGAAACGCGAAAGCCCGCGCATGACGATCTCCCGATACTCCGGACCGGGGGCTACGAAACCGCCCACACGCTCGTCGCACACCGTGTAGGTCGTCGCCGGGTGCGCCCGCCCGTCGTTGGTCAGCGCGGTCACGGAGAGGCGCCTGTAGTAGCCGCCGGACACCCCCTCTTTGGCGTCGAGTCCCTCCCAATCGTGTACGCGAAACAAGGCGCCGGGGATCGCGGTTCCCCTGCGCGTGCGAATGTCGAGCGCTCCACCCTTTCGAAGGCGTGACTGGTAGTGAAACACGAGCTCGTGGTCAGGGAGCCACGCAGGCCCGAGGGGCTCGATCGTCTTGGCGTCGTAGCCCCTGTTGCGGCACCACGCGCTCCAGTTCTGGGAGTCGAGATTCGATCCGTATGCGAAGTAGAGCACGGGCCGAGTATAGCGCGGCGGCCGACGGGCTCACTTGTGGGCGCCGCCGCCGATTTCGGGGCCCGGATCGGTGTCGCGAAGATCGCGCTTGCGGGTACCGGACCTTAGGCACCACGCGACCACCGCGCTTCCCGCTTTGGTTCCAGCGGTGACCGCCAGCGCCAATAGCGCCAGAGTAAGTAAGAAAGTCTTCATACGATTCCCGGACGCCCAAAGCAGGAGGCGTGCCAGACGCAGGGGCGCCTCGAAACGCCCGCCGATCCTCGAGCTCCTGATCGCAGGGGCCCCGTGGGGCTAGGACATCCATGTCAGGGCGGCTACGGAGCTTGCCGCGTCCGCTTACAGTGGCGCTGTCACGATAGGGCTACTTCTTCTGCCCGCTGAACTGGTCTTCTTTGCGCTTGAACAACACGTTGAAGGTCGTGAGCGAGCCGTAGCAACCCGTGATGTACTGCTGGAGCTGAACTTTCTCCTCGTCGCTCAGACCTTTGTGGCCGTTGATCTTCTGCTCGAGGACGCGAAGCTTGTCCCGAACCATGACGATCTTCTTGAAGAAAACGTCGAGCGGAATCCGTTTCTCTTGAGTGCCCTCTCGACCGGGAACCAGCACGAGCTCGCCTTCATTCCACCGGTCGCCCATGTCGACGTCGCGAATGCCGAGCTCGTCCAGAAGAACCTCGCGAAGGACTTGTCGAAAGGTGTCTTGATCCATGTCGATTCCAATCTCCGAAGGAATGTGTGGTCGCGGCTTCGGTACGCTCTCGTCTCGATAACGACGCGGAGATCCCGCGGCCGGCTTTCGCTTGAGAGCCTGGTCCCAAGGCACATCCTTGGGCTTGTGGCTCGAGCAGGTCGCCGTGTCTCGAACAGGCCATTGCAGTTGCCCTAGCCGGCAGTTCCCAACCCAAGACTCATCCGGCTCTTCGCGCTTGGGGATGTACCAACCGCAAGTGCCACACCGGCCGGAGAGGTCGCGGGTCATGGGGGCGGAGGGTAGAGCAGCGCCGATGCCAGTGCCAGTGTCAGTGAGTCAACCCCAACGCGTCCCTGTACCGGGCGTCGTCTACGGAGTTGTGGCTCCAGTAGTCGTCGAGGATGGCGTGGGTTCTCACGGCCGTGGTTCGAAACGGGCCTTCGGTTTCCTCCCACGCCTGAATCACGTGGGGAAAATCGGGCTCGTAGTAGATCACGAGCTTGCGCCCGAGAGGCGGGTAGTCGATCTCGAGCGCCGTGATGGGATGGTCGACCAGCTCAGTCCTGGCCTCGGGCTTGCGTGTCACGACCGCAGGGTACGCACGCAACGCCTTGTGACGCAGCCGGATGTAGTCGAGGCCCGGAACGATCTCCTGCTTTCCCTCCTCGATGCGACCCGGGTCGATTCGAATCCGAGCCCAAATCCCATCCTCCAAAGTCGCGTCGGGTAGGACCATTTTGTGGTCCGCGTCGTCCTGGAAGTACGAATGAAGGAGCGCGTGCAGTCCATCGCTTCGCCGATTGATCTGACTGTAGACCTGACCACACCACTCCTGAATCGTGCTGCTGAGCTTGAGCGTCGCAGCTCCGCCCGTAGGCGTGAAGGACGACGTCATCATCGTGTAAGGGTAGATGCCGGTGAAGAAGCGCCGATAGGCGTTGAGCTTCAGCACCGACAGAGCGTCCTTCGATTCACCGTGCTCTTGCTTGACCTGAAGCTTGGAAAGGAAATCCTCAGTCACGAAGATGAGAACGGCCTCGCCATCGTGAACCTCACCGTAGCGCGCCTGTCGAAGGGAGTACCGTGTGAGCTCGGCCTTACCTTGATACCAGTACGAGTCGAACGAGGGGTGCTGCTTCGAGAAGCTCTCGGGAGTGGGCAACACCGTACCGGTGGGGCTGAGTGAGGACGCAGCGCGGGGCGCCTCGGCACTCTCCTGGCAACCCGAACTGAGCATCACGAACGCGCAACAAAGAGCGAAGAACCGGGTCATGAAAGAGGCATAGGGAACCTGGACAACGGCGCAAGGCGCGTATCCTCAGTTACCAGCTCGGAGCCGCTCAGTTCCGAGGACTGCGAACGGAGTACTGAGTACTGAGTGAAGACTGGCGCTGACACTGGCGCTGTTGCTGCTGTACCCTACAAGTGAGAGGGGGATGAACGACCGCTTTCCCAGTCGCTATCGGAATCGCCAACAGGCCCGCGTCGTCTTTGGCGACCACGCAGATCGCTATGCCAGCTACTACTTGATCGGCGATCCGGTCGCCGACGAGCTCGCCGCTTGGATGCAGCGAAATGGTGAGCCTGCCAAAAAGCTGTTCGAGCAGGCTCTACGATACGGAGTCGCTTCGCTCCCCGCGGCATCTCCAGAGGTCCGACGCTTCTTCGAGCGCGCCGAGGCAGTGCCCCCTTGGGTCGACTTCGACGAGCTCAGGGTAGGAGCGCTCGCATATCAACGCTTCGGCATCTTGGGCATGATCGTCCTCAGCGCGTGGTCCCTCATCAACGGCTACCACTCGAGCGCTGCGGTCAAACCGCTGGCGTTCACCGGCCAGCTCCGGCACAACGCGCAGCGTCGTCTCGCGGAGACCGCACGCTTCGTGAGCGAGGCTTCGCAAGTGAACGGGCTTCGCCCGGGGCGCCCGGGGCGGGACATCTCACTACGCGTAGCTTAGATTCACGCACACGTTCGAAGTGCGTGCGAATGCTCGCCCGAATGGCGAACGGAACAATGGGGCGTTCCGATCAACCAGGCGGACATGTTGGGAACCTTGCTCGAGTTCTCTCTTCTCATGATGGACGGAGCACGGCGCCTCGGGTTCCATGTCAGCCAGCGCGAGCGAAACGCCATCCTTTCGATGTGGCGGTACTGCGGGCACCTGAGCGGCGTGGACCCGTGGCTTCTAAGCCACCTCGGGAGCGAGGGCGAGACTCGCCGCATCGCGGAGCTCATTCGCTTGGTGCAGCCCGGCCCGGATGAAGACTCTTTGGCGCTCACGAGGCAACTCCTGAAGGTGCCGAAGCAGAACGCGCGGGGTGCGGGACCGGGAGCGCTCGGAGTCGCGGTCAGCCGCTTTCACAACGGCCTTGCCCGCGCGCTCAACGGCCCCGAAATCGCCGATAACCTCGGGATACCCAACGACTTCTGGCGGTACTCCGAGTACCCCGTGCGCGTGGTTCTCACTCCACTCGAGCGTCTACGACGGATGATTCCGGGCGCGAGCCGCATCGTCGCGCACGCCAGCAACCAAATCATTCGCAAGGACCTCGAGCGAATACTCGGGGGCAAGGAGGCCGAGTTCGGCGCGACGTACCGCTAGAGCATTCCGAGCTCGAGCTTCGCGGCGTCGCTCATGTTGTCCGGCGTCCACGGCGGGTCCCAGACGAGCTCGACGTGCGACGTCGTCACTCCATCCACGCGACCAGCTTTCTCCGCCACTTCCTCGACGAGCGCGCCCGCGACGGGACATGCGGGCGCGGTGAGGGTCATCCGAATCTCGGCACGTCCGTTAGGGGATACCTCTACGCCGTAGATCAAGCCGAGCTCGTAGATGTTCACCGGAATCTCCGGATCGTACACGGTCTTGAGGGCTTCGATGACCGCCTCTTCGACCTTCGCTGGAACGATCGGCTCCTCGGGGGCCTCGCCGGTACCACCCACCGCCTCGCTGATCGGCTCGTTCGGTGGATGAGGTACGTCGGAGACAGGCAGGAACACGTGGTCCGACGTGGCCCGT
>CP070650.1:2098983-2102022 GCA_020354595.1 Myxococcales bacterium | reverse complement strand
CCTCGTGCTTCGGCGACCTACCGGACGAGGTCCGCTTCGCCACGATGTTCACCACGGCCCGGGGCTGCGACGACTTCATGCGGACGCCCGCGGACGACGACATCGCGGGGATCTGCGCGCTGTACCCGTTGGATCTGGATCCCCTGGTCTGCGAGGAGCCTGCCTTGCCGAATGGCAACGGGGGCGGTTGTGCCATGGCGCCGGGCGGCCGCTCCGGCGCCTGGACGACGGGGATCGTGTTGCTCCTGCTGGCCCTGCTCAGGGCACCAGCTTGTAGCCGGTGCCGTAGACGGTCAGGATGTGCTGCGGCATCCGCTGATCGACCTCGATCTTCCGCCTCAGCTTGACGATCAGGTTGTCGACGGTGCGGTTGGTCGGGTTGGCCTGCATCCCCCAGATCTTCTCGAGGATCTCGTCGCGGGAGACGGGCTCCCCTTGGCGCTCCCACAGGAACTTCAGGAGCTCCACCTCGTAGAACGAGAGGTGCTCCGTTTCGGATCCACGGGTCAGGGTCTGTGCGCCGGTCTCGACGTTGATGTCGCCGATGCGGATTTCGGCCGACGAGGGCCTGACCGAGCGTCCGGCCCTTCGAAAGAGAGCCCGCAGGCGCGCGACGAGCTCGCCAATCGAAAACGGCTTCGTCATGTAGTCGTCCGCGCCCGCCTCGAGCCCGCGAATCTTGTCGGCTTCTTGCCCGCGGGCCGTCAACATGAGGATCGGAAGGATGGGATCGGACGCGCGAATGGTTTCGCAGACCTGGTACCCGTTCATGTCTGGCAACATCAAGTCGAGGATGATGCAATCGACGTGCTCCGACTTCGCGAGCTCGATTGCTTTTTCGCCTTTGGCCGTATGGACGACTCGGTAGCCCTCGAAACGCAGGCTGTCCGAAAGCCCTAGCGCGAGCGCCGGGTCGTCCTCCACGAGCAAGATGCTTTGGCCCGTCTCCTCCATCGTGGCGAAGATACTCGCACAGTGCCGGTGCGGCAAAGGCGCGCGTCAGGTGCTCGGCGCCGCGGGAATCCAGAAACCGACGACGGCACCTCCGCCGGGGGCGTTCTTCGCCCAGGCTCGCCCGCCGTGAGCCTCGGCGATGTGTTTGACGAGCGATAGGCCGATACCCGAGCCGCGCGTTGGCCCCGTGTGCGGGCCTCGGTAGAACCTGTCGAATACCAGTCGAAGCGACTCCTGAGGAATGCCGGGACCGCGGTCTCGTACGGAGATGTCGACGACCGACCGACGCGTGCTCAGCTCCAGCTCCACGGGGGTTTGTCCGCCATATTTGACGGCGTTGTCGAGCAGGTTGATCACCGCCAGCGCGATGGCCTCCTGGTCGATCAAAACCGGCGGCAAATCAGGGGGCACGTCCAAACGGATCTCGACGCCTTCCTGCTCACTGCGATATCGAAACGCATCGAGCGCGCGGCCCACGGCCTCGGCGAGGTCGCTCTTTCTCAGCCGGTAGGAGCCTCGGCCGGTTTCGAACGCGGAGAAGTCCAGCACGTTGTCGATCAACGACGTCAGGCGCTCGGATTCCCGACAGATGATGTCGAGGTACTCGTGCCGTCGCTCCTCGCTCGGTACGCGATTGGACCGAAGCATGTCGGCGAACATGCGGACGACCGAGTGCGGCGTCGTCAGCTCGTGAGAGACGTTCGCCATCAGCTCGCTCTTGAGCTGGCTGAGGCGTCGCTCCTTTTCCGCCGCATAGAGGAAGAAGATCGCGCTCAGCAGGACGATTGCGAATGACAGCAGCGGAAGCGCCGCAGCGCCGCTCAGGCGTGACTGGCCTTGCGCTTGGAGGAGCTCGGCCTGTTGGGGGGCGACCTGGAGGCGCCAACCATAGAGCGTGTCGGGGAACCAGTGCCCGACGATGTAGATGCCCGCCTGCGAAAGGTCGGGGCCAAACACGACGTCGTTGTTTTCGTCGACGATGTTGTAACGCGGCGTCGACTCCTCCGATGCGAACATCAACGGAAAGACCTCGTCCACGAGGAACTGCGGATCGTGGTACGCCACGATGTACGTCACGTCTCCGAGAAGCGTCGCGTACGCCTTGTATGAGAGAAGGTAGCTCTTGTCGTCGACGGTCTGATGAAGGTGGCGCAGCCCGTGTGGGTCGGGCGCGTCGAGCTCGAGCGAGTCCACGAGCTCTTGGCGAAAAACCCTCAAGAAGGCCCTTCGCGTCGGCCGGTCCTCGGTGCTCGCCCATTGAATGACGTTGCCGTCCTGATCGACGAGCAACACGGCGCGAGCGCTCGGCGTTTGCTCCTTGGCTTCGGGAAGCCAGACGGTGTCGATCGTGCTCGAGTCGTTCGGGTCGACGAGGCGAAACACGGTCGCGTCCGCCGAGCTGAGGTACCGCTCCACCTCCTCGACGCCCTGCTGCGCCACCGAGAGCAGCGACTGGACGATCGTCTGCTCTCGAAGCTCCCGATGCTTCAGTGAAGATCGGAACGTGTAGAAGCCGAGAATTCCGGCGGCGATGATGATGGCGGGGACCAGCAGCCAGTAGCCCACCCTGAAGCTACTGTCCTCCATCACGCGCGCTCGTACATCTTACGGCGCGGCCGGTTGAACCGCTTCGTTTTTGTCCGGGCGTGGATCGCTGAGGTCGAGCTCGAGCCGATCGGGCTCGAGGAGCGCGTTTGCGAGGACCGCGTCCATCTTGGACACCGGCACGAACTCCAGTGTCTCGCGAACCTCTTCCGGAATCTCGTCGAGGTCGGCCGTATTGCGTTCGGGCAAGATGATCCGCTTGATGCCTGCCCGGTGCGCAGCCAGCACTTTCTCCTTGATTCCTCCGACGGGAAGGACGCGGCCGCGAAGCGTGATCTCGCCGGTCATCGCGACGTCGTGGCGAACGCGGATGCCGGTCAGCAACGAAACGATGGCCGTCATCATGGTGACGCCCGCGCTTGGGCCGTCCTTGGGCATGGCGCCCGCCGGAATGTGAATGTGGATGTCGCTCTTCTCTAGGAAGTCCTCGGCAATTCCGAACCCCTTGGCACGCGTGCGCACGTAGCTCATCGCCGTCTG
>CP070650.1:2096151-2098883 GCA_020354595.1 Myxococcales bacterium | reverse complement strand
GCGTTGTCGACCTGGCAGTTCACGAAGAACGTGACGGCCTTGAGCACCAGAGCCTCCGGATAGAACGCGTTGGTGAAGTACGGAGAGTAGAGCGTGTGTACGTTACCGAGCGCGCGGGAGTACTCATCGGCCAGGAAGAACGCCCAGGAAGACTCGAACAGCGAGTCGAGCCAGTACTCGCTCGCCTGGTCGACCTTCGTCCACGACTCGACCGATTGGCCGAGGAGCGTGCCGTCGATCTGCCCGCCCTTGCGCTGCTGATTCGCCGCGGTGTAGTAGACGCGCGCTAGCGAAATCCAAGCGAGGTTTTCCATGCGCTGCTCATCGACGCCCTTGACGTCGCCGGCATCGATCGCTTCGAGGATCGCGCGGAACGACGCGATCGCCGGGCGCGCCTGACGCATACGAATGAACGAGATGCCTTCGAAGAACTTCGCGTAGGTGTACTCTTTGGCCCCAGGGTCGACCTCTTGGAAGACGTCGACCGCCTGACGGAACGACGCCTGCGCGTAGAGGTGGCGGCCCATCAAGTAGAGGAGCCTGTTGTAGAGCCCCGAATCTTTCTCTTTGAACTCTTCGAGCGCGCCTATGCCGTAGCGACCGACCTTCTCGATGATGCCCGACGACTCTGGAAGCTTCGACGCCAGCAACCCGAGCCACTCGAGCGTCTCGCTAAAGAACAAGTGTCGTGGTCCTTGCGCGCTGATGTCGTCGAAGATGGTGAGTGACGACTGGTAGTAGCCCATGTTGTAGAGCGTCTGCCCCAACATGAACTGCGCCTTGTTGCGGTTGCCGCGGCCGTCTTTCGACTTGCCTGCCGCAACGCGCTCAAAGCCCATCGCCGCGTCGTCGTACTTCTTCGCCTCGAATGCGCTCAACGCTTGGGCCAGTCGCTTCGACGGCTTGCCGAGCTTGACGGGCGCCTGGCTCTGCCCGGTCTCATCGAGACCGAAGCTCATGTCCTGCGCGCCGGCCGGTGCGCCCACACTCAGCCCCCCGATCAACGCAGGCACCGCCCAAAGACGGATCCAGTTCATACAGTCCCCCAAAATTCGAACGAAACCGGCCCCTTCCGGCTCGCTCGCGTTCCATCATAGAAAGCAGCCGAAGGGGTCGTCAAGGTATGGTCCCATTGGGCATTTGATGGGCTGACTGAAATTGATACTGGAAACCTGCTCATGGACCTGGAATATTCGAGCGAGGAGCGCTGGCTTGCCCGGCGTCTCCCCCTTCTGACCCCTGGCGGCGGGGGAAGTTTGGGTCCGATCTCTTATTGCCGTTATGCTGAGGATGACCGGGGGCTTCTTAGGGGGGCATCATGTTGAGGAAATGGCTTGAATTGGTGGGGTTTGTAGCGATCGCGCTGCTCGCGACGGCATGCTCGGAGACCGGCGTTGGCGACGCGTGCGTGCCCGAACAGGTACCGAGCGGTGGATTCTTGGCCTCGGAGACATATCTCGAGACCAGCTCGGTCCAATGCGCAACTCGGGTCTGTCTCGTCCGAGGACTGATGGGTGACCCGAACAACCTCCAAGAAGACGAGTGCCCGCTCGGCGAAGCGACTTGTGTCCCGGCCAGCGAGGTCGACGAAACCGTCTACTGCTCGTGCCGATGCGGCGCGCCGGCCGGAAGCGGCCTGCCTACCTGCGGCTGCCCGGGCGGCTTCACGTGCGAAGAGGTCCTCGAGACCGGCGGTGACGGCCTCCGCGGAAGCTACTGCGTCCGCGAAGTCGTCGAGGAGTGAGCTCGCGCGGCGCGGCGAAGCTCTCGTCGCGTCGATGTTAGAGGAGCACGGCTTCACGGTCATCGGCCGCAACGTGCGTGCGGGCCGACTCGAGCTCGACGTCATCGCGCGGCGAGGTTCGTTGCTCGTCGTGTGCGAAGTGCGAGCGCGCACGAAGGCCGATCCCGTGCACCCCGCCGAAACGATCGGCCGCAAGAAGCTCGAGCGAGTAAGACGCGCAACCGCAATGTGGCTACGCAAACAAAAGCTCGGACGAGTGCACGCGCGCATCGACGCCGCGGCCGTGGTGTTTGATGGACCCCGCGGGGAGCCGCGGGTCGAGTACTACGAGAACGTGTCGTTCCCGATGAGGCACGTGTGACATCGAAGGCCCGAAACCCATGACTCGAGTACTGAGGCGAATCGCTCGATCCTCGGGCCGTGGGCCCTGGCTCGCGGGTCACTACACCGTAGCCGCGAGCCTCAGTCACAGGCTCGAGCCTGGCGCTGGCACTGGCACTGGCACTGGCACTGGGGCAGCCTGTTCGCCCGTGCGGTCCGGGTTTCAAATCAGCAGCACCCTACTCGCGGACGTCGACGCCGTCTGGGCGCACACCAGCTCGATGAAGGGCGTGACGCAGGAGCTGTGGCCCCTAATGCGAATGACGTACCCGAAAGGCGCCGAGTCACTCGTTCCGGATCCCTTCGTGCCGGGCGAGACCCTGTTCCGCAGCCGACTGCTTCTGTTCGGGCTCATCCCGATCGACCGAAGCGATCTCAGCCTGGTGGAGATCCAACCCGGCCGGCGCTTCCTCGAACGCTCACCGATGGCTACGCAACGCGTGTGGGAGCACGAACGCGTTCTCGAACCGGTCGCCGAAGGAACGCGCGTCACCGATCGCCTGAGGTGGAGGGGCCGCTTCCCTGGCGCCACCACGATGTTCGGCATCGCAGTGCCCATCTTGTTCAAGTGGCGGCACCGGCGGTTGATGCGGATCTTCGGGTGGTC
>CP070650.1:2090739-2096051 GCA_020354595.1 Myxococcales bacterium | reverse complement strand
GCCCGGCGCCAACGGCGCCGCCAAGCGCGAAGCGCGCGGCAGGGAGGATTACGGGTGGGGGTGGGCGGGTGGTGTAACAAAAACCACCGCCGCCAAGAGGATCAAGGCGCCTCTGCCCCGACCCCGGAAACTCCGGCAACGCCAGCGCCCTGTTCACAATCCTCGGCGTGAGGAAGATCAGCAGCTCGTTTCGGTCCTCTCGGAACCGTCGGCGCTTGAAGAAGACGCCCAGCACCGGGATGTCGCCGAAGAATGGCACCTGGTCGATGTTACGACCGGTGTTTCGCGTGTAAATGCCGCCGATGACCGCGGTGTCCCCGTCGTCGACGAGAAGCTGCGTGATGGCCTCTCGCTCGAGAATGGTCGGATCGCCCTGCGCGCCCACACGACCGAAGTCCGGCTCGTTTCGGGTGATCTTCACGTCCATCGCGACGGCGCCGTCACTCGTCACGTGCGGAGTGACGTTGAGCTCGAGCTTGGCCTCCTGGAAGGCGGTGTTCACGCCCTGTGCGCTGACCTGAGAGAACGGAATCAATGTACCTTGTGAGATCGACGCCTCGTTGTTGTCGAGTGTAAGGACTCGCGGAGAGCTGATGATCCTTACGGAGCCGGCAGCCTCGGCCGCGCTCAATCGAACATTGAGGTTCACAGCGCCGCTCAAGCTGCCCATCGTCAGACCGAGCGCCCCACCCGCGCCGTTACCGGTCACCGCTGGGAGGTTCACGGCGAAGTTCGGGTTGTTGATCGGACCTCGGCTGAACGGCGAGAGCCCGTTGGTCGGCGCATTGTCGACCGGAACACCACCGGCGATGCCGAGGTCGGACGGGAAACGAAGCCCGGTCGGGTTGCCCGTCGAGCTGCTCATGACCGCGGTGCCGCCCCACTGAATACCGATGTCACGCGAGTACGTGCTGCTCGCTTCGACGATGCGCGACTCGATCAGCACCTGCGGGGTCTGCGTGTCGAGGCTCCGCACCAGGTCTTCGACGTTGTCGAGCTGACCGACGATGTCGCGAACGATCAGCATGTTGGTACGGGTGTCGACGGACACCGAGCCGCGCTCCGTGAGAAGCTCGCGAACGCGCGGCTGCAGGTCGGCCGCCGTTGCGTAGCTGACGGGTACCAAACGTGTCTCGAGGGGTGCGAGTTGCTGTTGTTGCTTCTGACGCGCAATCGCCGCCTCACGCTCCTGCTCGAGCTGCGCGAGCGGTGCTACGCGAAGGAGGTTCCCTTGGCGCACCATACCGAGCGCCTTCGCTTGCAGAATGACGTCGAGCGCCTGATCCCAGGGAACGTCGCGCATGCGGATCGTCACCGTGCCACCGACGTTGTCCGCCGTGACGACGTTGACGCCGCCCACCTCGGAGAGCAGGCGCAGGATGTTATGGATGTCGGCATCCTTGAAATCGAGGTCGATGCGCCGGCCGGAATACTTCCGTCCGGGCTTGCCGCCTACCTGCGCTGGAAGCTGGCTCAGGAAGCCCGCGACCTCGGGGCCGTCGACCTCCGCGGCGTAGTCTCTTTCACGGGCAATCGTTCGCGAATGCGGGCGAGTCTCGACCGACGTGGGGGAGAACATCCATACGATGTGGTCCCCCGAGCGAATCGCCGTCCCCGCTGCGCTTTCCGAACCATGCACTTCGACGACCGCGCGGTCGCCACGCTGCTCGAGCTCGACCGAGCCGATGAGCGCGCCTCGCGGCGCTTCGATGCGACGCTTGGCACCTGAGCCTATTTTGGCACCCAGGACTTCCAACCGGGGCGGCGCGCCGGCGCGCGTCGAGACGCGGAACTCCGCCTCCCCTGCCAGGGAAATCACCACACGGTCGCGCCCGTCCTTCTGTTCGAGATAGACGCGTTCGATTCGCGCGCCCTTTGTGCTCGCAGACTTCTTCGGCTTCGCCTTCGACGACGATTGGCCGCGCTGAAGCTTGACTGTGATTCGATCGCTCGTCGCACGCGCATGGTATGTGGCCTGATCCGTCAGCGCGAGCTCGATACGCGCGCCGCGTGCGGTGTTGCTCGCGACGGTGCGCGCGATCAACGAGCTCGTTCCCGTCGTCTGTATTCCACCCGACGGCAATGCCGCCTGGTCGACGTCGATGACGATGAGCCGTCCGTTTTCACGCGCCCGCACAGCGTACTGCGGGTTGTCGAACGCACCCTCGATGGAGATTCGTGCCCCGTCTCGTTCGCCGTTGATCCGGACACTGTCGATTTCAGGCCCGGTCGCTTGAGCCGTGTTGCCCAAAGCAAGCGTTGCCCCCACGGCGATTGCGAGACCCCAATGAATACGCATTCCTGACTCCTCTGCCAGCTGTTCTTAATCATCGAACGCCGGAGAGGGCCGGGGCAAGAAAACGGCCGATTATCTTTCGGCTAATCAGGGGTTCGTCATCAGCGTCGGCTCGCCGCCTTCGTGCAGCGGCATCACGCGCGTCAGCGGTGGCTTGTCCGGAGCGGTCGGATCCTCTCGCGTCAGGACGACCGAACCTGGACGGATACGATCCACACGCCAGTTCAGTGTGACTGGCATTCCCTCTGAACCTCCGGACTGTACTACCTCGGGACGTCCGATGTAGTCGCCGCGACGAACGACGTGCCCAACCTGCGCGGTGTCCGTGAGCATCGCGCGCGGCGTAGCGATACCCGTGACGATGGCGATGAGCTTCATCTCGTCGAGGCTGGTGCTCGGGAGCAAGACGCGACGCTGTGCTGGGGCCGCGGCCTGCGCTTTGAAAGCTTTTGCATAGGAGCGGAATGGATCCCGGTTCTGGATGTCGAGCTCGGCGAAGTCGTCGTCGGTGTAAACGACCGGTCCGAGGTCCCAAGCGAGCTCCGCTTGCTCGGGTTGCTGCGCCTGCTTTTTGGTTTGCTGGCTGGAGTCGTCTCCCCCGCCCAATCCGAGGCCAACCGATTCGGAGAACTCCTCGTCGCCCCCACCGCAGCCCCCAACGCTGGCGGCGAGCAAGAGAAGAACGAAAGCTCTGATCTTCGAGGTCATGATTGGCTATTTCCTCTTGCCGGACGGACGCCGATACGTCGTTGCGCGAACGTCCACGCTCACGACTACCTCTCCGGACGGGAGCAACCTCGGTTGCGTCATCCGGATGTTCTCCATGCTGATCGCACGGTCGAGCTTGCTGACGTTGTAGAAGAACTTGGTCAACTGATGAAAACGGCCGGTGAGCGCGAGTACGACCGGAATCTTCGAGTAGAGCTCTTGGCGCTGTTCCGGGCGGGGCTCGACGAGACGAATCGTGAGCCCGCTCAGCTCCGCGACGCGGTTGAGATCCTGAAGGAACGCGGCAATCTCCGCGTTCTCCGGAAGGATGCGGCGGTTCTGTCTGTCGGCGGCTTCGCGATTGGCGAGCTCCTGGGTGAGCTCGAGATACTGCTTCTCGCGGCGCTCTGCGTCCCGAATCTGATCTTGAAGCTGTTGCTTCTGCGCTTGCGCGCCTTGGAGGTCACTAGCGATGCTCCCGTGGATCAACATGTAGTACCCCACACTCAACAGCACGAGCACGCCCACCAGCCCGAGGGCCTTTCCCCAACTCGGCAACCCAACGAACCTATCTTCGAGATTTGCCATCAGTACTTCACCTTGCAGGTGACATCGAAGCCCACCATCTGAAGGCCGGTATCGGGATCACTTGCGGCTCGAGTTCGTTGGAGCGTCACGCCGTCATAGATCTCGCTCAACGTGAGGCGGCGCAAGAACTCGGCAACGTCCTCGTTCGAACGCCCCATCCCGGTGATCTTGCACTCGCGATCGACCTCCTCGAAACGCGTGAGCCAGAGGCGCCTCACATCCCAGGACTCGTTGTAGCCGGCGAGCGGGTTCTCCTCGCGCATCCGCTCGAGCTCTGTAGGATTGATCGTCGGGCCGCCTGGGCTGCTCAACACCTTGGAGAGCTCCATGACCGCACGGGTCGGACCACGCCGCGCGCGCTCGAGCTCCTGAACGACTTTCTCCAGCCGCCGGCTCTTTTCGAGCCGCGCCTCCACGTCGGCGAGACCTTTGGTCTTGCCCTGAAGCTCGTCGCGGCGCGCTTCGAGGGTCTTGTTCTCCTGGGCGATGGTCTCGAGCTCACCGCTCTGGACGAAGTACAGGATCCCGAGAACCACGAGCCATACGGCAATCGCGCCCCCGTAAATCGCGCCCCAAGCGCCGAGGCTCAGGTCCCCCCCGGGCATCGGCGAGGGCGCAACCCGGCGCGCCCTCTTCTTTCTGTCGCTCGGTAGCAGATTGATGCGAATCATCAGTTGCGCTCCCGCTCTTTTCGCAGCGCCAGGCCGACGCTCACCACCGCCTGGGCCGCGCGACCCTGCATGTCGGCCAATGCGTTCTCATCGATGTCCGCCACGCGCGTCGGGTCGAGGATCTCGACTGGCACCTGCGCGCGGCCCTGAAGGATGTCGACGAGTGCCTGGATATTGGCCGTCCCGCCCGACAGACAGATGCGATTGAGGTCGCGGTCGCCGCTCGTCGCTAGATAGAAGTCCAACGAACGCTGAATCTCGCCGGCGAGCTGCTCGACCGCCTGATTGACGATTTCCGGGACCTCTCTCGGTACGATGCCGCTCCCTGCCCCGCCGCACTTGTACGATTCGGCCTCGTCCCGGCCGATGCCCAGCTGCCGCTGAATTTCTTCGGTAATGCCGTTGCCGCCGCTCGCGATGTCGCGCGTGAAGGCCGTGGTGCCGTCCGCCAGGATGTTCACCGTCGTCGTTGAGGCGCCGCAGTGCACCAACACGGTCGTTTCGTCGACCGCCGCTTCGCCGTACCCGGTCTCGAAGACGTTTTGCACCGTGAATGCGTCGAGATCCACAACCATCGGACGAAGTCGAGCTTCCATCGCTAGGTTTGTGAGATCGGTGATCTCTTCCCTCTTTGCGGCGACCAGAAGCACGTCCATCTGCCCGTGATCGGCCCGTTCGTGCAGAACCTCGTAGTCGACGTGGACTTCGTCGAGATCAAAGGGGATATGCTGCTCCGCCTCCCAGTTGATCTGTTCTTGCAGCTCGCCTGCCGTCATCAACGGCATGGCGATTTTCTTGATGATCACGCCGTGACCGCTCGCTCGAAGCGCGATGTTCCGCCTCTTCGACTTGGCGAACAACATCTCGAGACCCTCGACGACCGCACCCGAGTTGATGATGTGACCGTCGACGATGGTTTCGGCAGGAAGAGGGTGATACCCGAACCGCGTGATGGTTCGTGCCCCCCGGCGCCCCTCTTTGATTTCACAGACTTTAATCGAGCTCGAACCGATGTCGACGCCGATTAAGTTCTTCCCCTCGGATGCCAT
>CP070650.1:2087072-2090639 GCA_020354595.1 Myxococcales bacterium | reverse complement strand
GTTCACCGTCGAACGCGGCGATCTCTGGATTCTGCAGACGCGCACCGGCAAACGCACGGCTCAGGCTGCCGTCCGGATTGCGGTCGAGCTCGCCGAGCAAGGCCTCATCACGCGCGAGGAAGCCGTGCTACGAGTAGCGCCCGAGCAGATCGAGTTCTTCCTCCATCCGCAGTTTTCCGCTGCGGCGAAGGCTGGGCACCCGGTGATCGCCCGGGGGCTGAACGTGTCTCCTGGCGCTGCGACCGGGGTTGTCGCATTCGACCCGGACCTTGCCGAGCGGTGGGCGAAGGAAGGCGACCGCGCGGTCTTGCTGGTGAGACCCGAGACGAGGCCGGACGACGTGCACGGGATGCTTGCCGCAGAAGGGATTCTCACGTCGAGCGGTGGTCGCACCAGTCACGCTGCGCTGGTGGCGCGGCAGTTCGGAAAGCCCGCGGTCGTTGGAGCCGCTGAGCTGGACATCGACCTCGGTGCGCGCTCGATGATGGTGGACGAGCTCGAAGTCAAGGAAGGCGAGTGGCTCTCGATTGACGGGACCACCGGCGAAGTGTTCGCCGGCCAGCTCGAAACCGCAGTACCGGACATGGAGGACGAGTGGCTCTCGCGCCTGATGGGGTGGGCCGACGAGTTCCGGCGGCTCGGCGTGCGCGCCAACGCGGACTATCCCGACGATGCCACACGCGCTCGGAAGTACGGCGCCGAAGGCATCGGCTTGTGTCGAACCGAGCACATGTTCTTCGAAACGGAGCGCTTGCCCACCGTGCAGCGAATGATCACCACCCGCTCACCCGCGGAGCGCCGCGAGGCGGTGAACGCGTTGTTGCCCTTCCAGCGGGAGGACTTCGCGGGTCTCTTCCGGGCGATGGACGGCCTGCCGGTGATCATTCGTCTCATCGACCCGCCGTTGCACGAGTTCCTCCCGAGTTTCGAGGAGCTCACGCGCGAGCTCGCGGACTTGCAGATTCGAATCACGAGCGCGCGCAGCCTGGACGAGGTCGAAGGGATCACAAGCAAGCTCTCCGACACGCGTTCGATGCTCGACAGAGTCGGTTCGCTCCGAGAGCAGAACCCGATGCTGGGTCTTCGCGGCGTCCGCCTGGGGATCCTGATTCCGGAGCTGACTCGGATGCAGGTGAGGGCGGTCTTCGAGGCCGCGTGCGATGTCACCCGCGAAGGGCACAAGGCGATCCCCGAGATCATGATTCCGCTGACCAGCCACGTGAACGAGCTCCGGCGTCAGCGCGAGGTCCTCGAGGCCGAGGCCCGCGCCGTGATGGAAGAGCAGGAGATCGAAGTGAGCTACCAGTTCGGCACGATGATCGAGGTCCCGCGCGCCGCGCTGACGGCAGACCAGATCGCCGAATACGCCGAGTTTCTGTCGTTCGGGACCAACGACCTGACGCAAACGACGTTTGCAATGAGTCGCGACGACGCCGAGTCGGGCTTCCTCGTGAGCTACATCGGGGAAGGGATCTTGCCGTCCAACCCGTTCGCTACCCTCGACGAGGATGGAGTAGCGAAGATCATGGGCTTTGCTGTCACCGAGGCGCGGAAGACCCGCCCCGGGATCGAAACCGGGGTGTGCGGAGAACACGGCGGCGACCCGGCGTCGATCGCCATCTGTGATCGCCTCGGGCTCGACTACGTCAGTTGTTCGCCATACCGAGTTCCGATCGCCCGACTCTCGGCTGCCCAATCAGCGCTGCGCTCGCGCGGCTCCGATGTGGCCGCTCAGTAGAGCAGCTCCACCCAACGCCCACCCGCGGTGAGCTCCGCTTTGCGGCGGGCCCACTTCTGTTGCGACCCCGCAATCTCCGTAAAGGCGGCATCCAGCTCCGCCCGCATCTTCTCTAGGCCGGCTATGTAGACGTAGGTGTTGGGCTGCTCGAGAAGGCCCCAGAGCTCCGCGCCACGTTCCGAGAGTGCTGCGTCCCAGTCGATTGGAGCGGCCCACGAGGGCCGAGGGCTCAGCGCCTTGAACGCTTGGAAAGTCTCGCGGTCGTAGTACTGGCTGAAGTCGTCCCTTTTGTCGTTCATGTAGAGGAGCTCGAGGCCGCTTCGCGCCCCGTAAAAGAGCGTGATGGTGCCCTTCCACTCGGGAACGTTCTGATGCAGGTGCTTCACGAACGCGCGGAACGGCGCAATGCCGGTGCCGGTGCCGATGAGGATCAGGTTGGCGTCCATCTCTTCGGGCACCTCGAACGCGAGGCCGTACGGACCCGACATCGTGATGGTGTCGCCCGCAACGCGATCGCAGAGGTAGTTGCTGGCGACCCCCGGGTATTCCTCGCCGCTGTACTTGTCGACGTAGCTGCAACGGCGCACTGCGATCTTGATGCGGGGGAGCCCGCTGTCTCCGCGTTCCGGAAGGTCGGCCACGCTGTAGAGGCGAAAGTGGTGCTTTTGGCCGAACGCTTCGTCACCGGGCGCGAGGACACCGACGCTCTGCCCGAGCTCGAGGTCGAAGCCCGCCTTCTGAATGTCGAGCGTGAGCTCTCGGACCTCCGGAGCCTCCTCGGGAGTGATCCTCTCGCTCGAGACGACAGTCGCCTGGAATCGCTGCTCGGTATCGTAGTCTTCGAGGCGGGTTACCGCACTGTTCATGGTCTCTTCTCCTGAGCCTCACAGGCCCGATTTTCCTGCTTTCGATGGCAGTCGGGGGAATCGGCACAGCCGCGACAACCCGAGCGTCCGGCGAGCGCATCGGGATCGTCCGTCAAATCGGAAAACGCTCTTCTCCAAGCGCGCTGCACGCCGAGCCATGCCACGGACACGAGCAGGAAGGCTCCGACACCGATGATGTAGTGTTGAATCACGAGCGCTATCCTCCGAGTCCGCCGAAACCCATGAATGTCAACGAGAGCAGCCCGGCGAGCATCAGGGCCATCGCGCTACCCTTCGTCACATCCGGGACCTCAGCCAGCTCAAGCTTCTCCCGCAAGCCGGCCATCAGCACCAGGGCGAGCGTGAAGCCAGCCCCGGCACCGAGAGCGTACACGATACACTGCACGAAGCTGTAGCCCTTGTTGGTTTGAAAGAGAGCTAGGCCGAGAATGGCGCAGTTGGTCGTGATCAGCGGCAGGAAGATACCGAGTGCCCGAAAGAGCGCCGGGCTCACTTTCTTGATGAACATCTCCACTAGCTGGACGGTCGAGGCGATGACCGCGATGAACGAAATCAGCTTGAGATAGGGAGCGTTGATCGCGACCAAGAGCGCCTGAATCCCAAACGCACAAATCGAGCTCACGAGCATGACGAAGGTGACCGCACCCCCCATGCGCGTGGCGGTTTCGAGCTTCGCCGACACCCCGAGGAAGGGGCAGATGCCGAGGAAGTAGGCAAGCACGAAGTTATTCACCAGCGAGGCGTTGATGAAGATCGACCAGAGCGATTCTTCCGGCATCAGACCGCCTCCTTTCCGAGTGCAAGGGGGGCTTGCGCTTCGCGCTTTTCCTTGCGTTGTTTCAGCCAGTTGAAGAGCAACAACCAGCCGGCCAGCGTGAAAAAGCCGCCGCTCGGCAGGATCATCACCACCCAGTCTTGGAACCGATCGTGAAAGAGCTGCAC
>CP070650.1:2084038-2086972 GCA_020354595.1 Myxococcales bacterium | reverse complement strand
GCTCCTCGAGAACTCCCTCATCCCAAAGCTCGCGCTTGCAAAACGCGAGACGGTGTTTTGGGCACGACGAGGAGTGACCCTTCGTGGGGTTCAGTTCGACCCGTCGCTTGCGAGCTACCTCCTCGACCCTGCGCGGCACGCCCACCGGTTGGAAGACGTCGCGCGCCAAGAGCTCGACGGACAGCTGAGCGAAGAAGAAGCCGTGCGAGGGAAGGGCAAGAAGGCGCTCAACTGGGACGAGGTCGAGATCGATCCGGTCGCGCGATACGCCAACGAGCGCGCGGACTACACCTTTCGGTTGAGCGAGCTGCTGACGCCTCGGATGCACGAAGGCGAGTTCGAGCGCCTATTCTACGAGATCGAGCTTCCGCTGGCCGGCGTGCTCGCGACGATGGAGCTGAACGGGATCCGAGTCGACACCGACCTGCTCGAGGAGCTCTCCAAGGAAGCCGAGGCGGAGCTCGAGACCCTGGAGGCGCGATGCACCGAGTTGGCAGGGCACGACTTCAACGTCTCTTCCCCGAGGCAGCTGGAAACGATTCTGTTCGACGAGCTCGAGCTCCCGGTCATCAAGAAGACCAAGACCGCCCGCTCGACCGACCACGGGGTGCTGGAGGAGCTCTCGCTCCTGCATCCACTGCCCCAAGCAATCCTCGAACATCGCTCGGTTTCCAAGCTCAAGAGCACGTATTTAGACGCTTTACCGCGCGAGGTGAACCCCGACACGGGGCGCATCCACACGCGATACAACCAGCTCGTTGCCGCCACCGGACGCTTGTCCTCGAGCGACCCGAACCTCCAGAACATCCCGATCCGGACGGAGATGGGGCGGAGGGTGCGCGAGGCCTTCGTACCGGCCGAGGGCTGGTCGATGCTCGCCGCCGACTACTCCCAGATCGAGCTTCGGGTGCTGGCTCATCTGAGCCGCGACCCTGCGCTGGTCGAGGCGTTTTCGCGCGGCGACGACGTCCACGTGCAGACCGCGTGCGCGCTCTTTGGCGTCCAGCCCGACGAGGTCACCAAGCACATGCGCGGCCAGGCCAAGACCGTGAACTTCGCGGTCATCTACGGCCAAACTCAGTTCGCGCTAGCCCGCAACCTCAAGATCGAGCGGAGCGAGGCCAAGCGCTACATCGATGCCTTCTTCGACCAGTACGCTGGCGTCAAATCGTTCCTCGACGACATCGTCGAGCAAGCGCGCGCCAATGGCTTCGTCACCACGCTCCTCGGCCGCCGCCGGACGCTCCCCGACATCCGAAGTAAGAACCACAACCTCCGCGCGGGCGCCGAGCGCATCGCCCGCAACACGCCGATTCAAGGAACCGCGGCCGACATCATGAAGGTGGCGATGGTGTTGATTCAGCGTGACCTGGAGAGGCAACGCTTTCAGAGCCGTATGGTCCTGACCGTGCACGACGAGCTCGTGTTCGAAGCGCCGCCGGATGAGCAGGAAGCACTTGAGGAGGTCGTTCTCGATCGGATGCAACACGCCGTGCCGCTATCCGTGCCGCTGCCAGTCGAAGCGGCTTGGGGTCCCAACTGGGGCGACGCGCACTGACACCGGCGCCGCTAGGGCACGAACTCGAAGTGCCGAAGCCCCTCGAGGACCCCCGCGGCGTACGGTTTCTGCGCGAAGTAGATGCGCTCGCTGATCCCTCGCACGGCGGACTCCGTGGCTAGCTCGGCTTTGAGCGCTGCGTCGGCGTTGCCGACGACGATGACACGGTAGCCGGCCAGCATGGCGGCGCGGTCGTTGCCGGAATCACCCGCGTACACGAGATGGTCTTCGTCGATGCCGACGTGATCGTGGAGGTAGCGGACGGCGTAGTCCTT
This sequence comes from Myxococcales bacterium, assembly GCA_020354595.1. Taxonomy (GTDB): domain Bacteria; phylum Myxococcota_A; class Polyangia; order Polyangiales; family Houyiibacteriaceae; genus SG8-38. The sequence goes on along the minus strand of CP070650.1, from coordinate 2,085,139 downwards.
GGCGATCCCCGCGGGGAGGACGTCGAGAAGCCCGCGCTCGGTGACCGGGTCGAAGCTCGCGACGAGATTGACCTTGGCGCCCGCGCCCCTCAATCGCGCTCGGACGACGTCCTCGTATCGTTCGGGGCGGCCTTCGGTGTAGTAGCTGACCTTGAATTCCGCTTGCTTCTCTTCTTCTTGGAGAATGACTCCTCGGAGCGCGCCAATCGCCACGCGCACTTGGTCACCGGTCAGCCCGCCGAAGGCCTTCTACATCGCCACCCGATACGTCCTGTCGAGCTCGTAGCGGCCACCAACCCGATGATAAACACTCGTGCCCACGTCACACACGAGCCAGTTGGGGCGTGGCAAACCCACCTCGGCGATCCCGGCTCGCGCAAGCGCGAGATGGCGCCCGGTCACGTACGCGAGTTGAAGGCTCGGGGTGGCCTCGATCGCTTCGACCAGCTCGGCCACCTCGCGCAAACGGTTCTCGTCCCGCTCGAGCGGAATCAGCGTGCCGTCCAAATCTGACGCGAGTAGGGTCCGTGTTATGCTCATGCCCACATGAGCCTAGCGAGGACCGAGGCCACCCGCACCCAGGAAGCCATCAGCTGAGAGCCCGTGCACCGTTCCCACAACCGACCTGTCATTTTCGGCGAGGTGTTGTTCGACCACTTCCCGGACGGTAGCCGCGTCCTCGGGGGCGCGCCGTTCAACGTCGCCTGGCACCTCCGGGGCTTCGGGGCCAACCCGCTGGTCTTGAGCGCGGTCGGAGACGACGACGAAGGCCGTGAGGTGCTCGAGCGCATGACGAGCTGGGACCTGATGACCCACGGCGTTCAGACCGACCCGACCCACCCCACGGGCCGTGTCACGGCCAGCGTTGTCGACGGCGAGAACCGCTTCGAAATCGCGCCGAACCAAGCCTGGGACTTCGTCAAGATGGGACCCGCGCTCCGAGCGACCGCGGAAGAGCCGGCGGGGCTGCTCTACCACGGCTCGCTCGCGCTTCGGGGCGACGTGAGCTGGGACACCCTTCGCTCCTTGCGCGCGAAGGCCGACGCGCCTTCGTTCGTCGACATCAATCTTCGCGAGCCGTGGTGGACCCGGGACAAGCTC
>CP070650.1:2080635-2083938 GCA_020354595.1 Myxococcales bacterium | reverse complement strand
GCGCCCCTTCGCTTCGCTCGGGGCTTGCCGGCGCACGCGCGCCGGGCTTCGCCGTTCCGGCTCGCGCTGCCCGCTGCTGCTAGGGGGGCGGTTGCTGCGCGACGAACACGGAATCGACTGGCGTGAATGCCGTGGGTGGGAGGCCGAACATTTGGCGGCAGGTGCGGGTGAAATGCGCGGCGTCGGAGAAGCCCGCTTCTTGGGCGGACTCGGCCATGCTGGCGCCTTCGAGCGCCTCGAGGAGCGCGGCGCGAAGCCTCATCCACAGCACGTAGCGGCTGATGGGGAGGCCGGTTTGCTCCTTGAACATGTGGCGCAACCGGCTCGGGGAAATGCCGATGTCGTTTGCCAGGCTTTCGAGGTTCGGCGGATCGTCGAGCTCGCGTTCGATGCGCTCCATCGCCTTTCGAACGCGCCAGTGCACGCTGGGGCGCGGTGCTTCCTCGGTGAACGACCCGATTAGAGAGGCGCACGCGGCTTCCGCGTCGGGCAAGCTCGAGTCTGCCGACTCTAGGAGGTTCCGAAACCCCCCACGAAGGTCCCGCACGACCGCGTCGGGAAGCCCGCGAATATCGTCTGGCTCAAGCCAGCGCTGCAGAGAGGCCGCGACCTCCGACTGCGGGTCGAGATAGAGCACGGCCACCTTGGGTCCGGGGATCGCGAGCCGATGCGAGGCGCCGGCCCGGACCATCGCCCCCGGACTGCCCCTCAGGTCGGGCCCGTCTGGCGCGCTCACGTCGATCCCGAGATCGTCCAGAGCGATGCAGAGCTCGAGCGCGTGGTGCGAATGGAGCGAGGTCTCGGAGCGATCACCCACGAACAGGGCCCGGTCGGTCCAGACGAAGACCGCGCTTTGTCGCTCGAGGTTCATGGGGCCTTTATCGCATGGGGCTGGTCGGGGTAGGGTGCGGTCTTATGCACAGGCGGGGGGCGCCATCGGCTGCGTTCCACGCCGCGAACTTGACTAGTGTGAGCAAGCCGACTAGACGGGTGTTCAGGTAATTGAACCCAAAGGAATCCGCGCCATGGCCGACAGCAACCGCGAAAAAGCCCTCAACCTAGCCCTCGGAAGTATCGAAAAAGCTTATGGAAAAGGCTCGATCATGCGTTTGGGCGACGCCGACGCCAAGATCGAGGTGCCGGTGATCTCGAGCGGCGCCATTTCCCTCGACCTGGCCCTCGGCACCGGGGGCTATCCGCGGGGCCGCATCGTCGAGATTTACGGCCCGGAGAGCAGCGGCAAGACCACCCTGACCCTCCATGCGATCGCCGAGTGCCAGAAACAGGGTGGCATCGCGGCCTTCATCGACGCCGAGCACGCGCTCGACCCAACCTACGCCCGAAAGCTCGGGGTCAAGGTCGACGAGCTCCTGGTCAGCCAGCCCGATCACGGGGAGCAGGCCCTCGAAATCGCGGACACCCTCGTTCGTTCGGGGGCAGTCGATGTGATCGTGGTCGATTCGGTGGCGGCCTTGGTCCCGCGTGCCGAAATCGAAGGCGAGATGGGCGACAGTCACGTCGGACTGCAGGCCCGACTGATGAGCCAGGCCCTGCGCAAGCTCACCGGTACCGTTCAAAAGAGCAACACCACCCTCTTCTTCATCAACCAGATCCGCATGAAGATCGGTGTCATGTTTGGCAGCCCCGAAACGACGAGCGGCGGCAATGCGCTCAAGTTCTATGCGTCACAGCGCCTCGACATCCGTCGTATCGGCACGATCAAGGTGGGCGATGCCGCGGTCGGCAACCGGTGCCGGGTCAAGGTCGTCAAGAACAAGCTTGCGCCGCCATTCCGGCTCTGCGAGTTCGATATCCTCTTCGGTAAGGGCATCAGCCGCACCGGGGACGTACTCGACCTCGGCGTCGAGGCTGGCATCGTCAACAAATCCGGCGCGTGGTACAGCTATGGCGAAGAGCGCGTTGGCCAAGGCCGCGACAACGCGCGCAACTTCCTCGAGGAGCACCCGGACATCCTCGAGGCGATCGAGCGGAAGCTCCTTCAGAAACACGGGCTCATCGAGGAAGACAGCAAGGAAGAGCCGGAGGCCGAAGCGGCGGCCCCGCCGCCCGCCAAAGCGCCCGCAAACAAGCGCGCGCGGCCCAACTAGCCCCCTTTGGGCGCGTCCGAAACGCTCGCTTTGTCAACCCTAAAACCCACCTGCATTTTTCGCTTAACCTGCCGAAATCACACAGGTTTGCTCAAAAGTAGGCGTTGACTTCCGGGGCGCATTTTGCTATATAGATCACGTGCATGTAGTGAATTGCACGCCCGTTGACGACAGGAATACCGCCCGCGCTTTCCGCGTGGGCTTTCGTCGTTTGTGACCCGAAGGAGAGCGTTCTCATGAGCTTCAGCGTAGGCGACAAGGCAGTGCACCCGGCGCACGGGGTGGCTGAGATCACGCAAATCGAGGAGCGGTTGATCGGCTCCGACAAGATTGACTTCTACATTCTCAAGCTCGTGAATGGAAAGGCGGGCACCATCCGCGTCGCGATGAACGCGGTCGACCGCGTCGGCCTTCGGCAGGTCATGTCCCGCCGAGCCGCCAAGACCGTTCTCGAAGAGCTCAGCAAAGACGAGATGGCTGTCACCACGCAGCCGTGGAACCGCCGCTATCGCGAGTACACGGAGATGCTCAAGAGCGGCTCCCCCATCAAAGTCGCCAAGGTCCTCCGCGACCTGGCCAAAGTCCGCTCCGACAAAGGCGAGCTCAGCTATGGGGAAAAGAAGCTGATGGAGCAGGCCCGGAAGCTCCTGATCACCGAGCTCGCGCTGGCGCGGAAGGTGCGGGAAGAGACGGTCGAGAAGGACATCGATAAGATCCTGAACTGAGACAGGGTCGAAAACGCGAGAAAAACAACAGGCCGCGCGGCCTGTTGTTTTTGATAAGCAACGTTTGGGTCTGGTGGCCGAGAACTGGGTATGGCTTCCCACCAGACCGATCAGCGAGGCGCTTTCTTCTTGCGGTGCCGCCGGCGCCGACCAGCCTTCGCTGACGCTGACGCTGACGCTGACGCTGACGCTGACGCTGACGCTGACGCTGATGCTGACGCTGACGCTGACGCCGACGCTGACGCTGACGCTGACGCTAGCCGGCTAGCGGAAGTTGATCTCGCGTTACCCCACAAGCCTCCGCAACATCATCTCGATACACTCGCCACATTTCTACGGCTTGGGCCATTGCGGTCACTACGCGTTCACGGTCGTTCTCTGGGACGTGATCGAGCATCACGCGCCACGCGGCTTTGCGGTGCTAGCCTTCGACCGAACGATGCGCCTTCGTCAGCGCGAGATCCTCGAGG
>CP070650.1:2077127-2080535 GCA_020354595.1 Myxococcales bacterium | reverse complement strand
GTGATGCTCGTGAGAAAAATCGGGCGCAGCCGCAGCTTGCCGGACTCTACGATCGCTTCGTCGAGCGTCATTCCGGCGGCCCGTCTCTTGTTGATGAAGTCCACCAATACCAACGAGTCGTTCACCACGATGCCGGTGAGGCCGACGACGCCCACCAGCGAAATGAGCCCAATGGGTTTCGCGCTCAACAGAAACCCTCCACATACGCCGATCAACGACAGGGGAATCGCGGCCATGACCACCGTCGGCTGCGAGAAGCTCTGAAACTGCGTCGCAAGAATCGTGTAGATGAGCAGCATCGCGACGATGAAGGCGCTGAAGAGCGACTCCACCGACTCCTCGGTCTCTTCAAACTGGCCGCCGTACTCGAAGCGGACATCGGGATTGGCCGCTTCGAGCGGCGCGAGCTTCTTTTGAAGCCGATTGTTGACCTCGCCGCTGTTGGTGACGGTGTCGTCGATGCCCGAGAGCACGCTGACGATGCGCTTCTGCTGATAGCGACGGATGACACCTGGCCCTCTCCCGTGCGAAACGTCCGCGATGTCTTTGATCGCGACTTCGTCTCCGTTGGGCGCGATCAGCTGAAGCGATGCGATTCGGCTCGGATCCTGGATCACGTCTTCACGGAGCTGCACGACGATGTCGATCTCGTCGTCGCCCTCCTGCAGCGTCGCTACGGGCATGGCGCCGAACGCGCTTCGCAACCAGCCGCTGACCATCTCCGGAGTAAGTCCGTGAAGCGCCGCCCGCTCCTCGTCGACTTTGATTTGAAGCTCTTGCTTGCCGAGCTCGTGGTCGTGGTTCGAGTTGCGTGTCCCGGGCGTCATGCGGACCTCGGTCAGGACTTGCTCTGCGAGCTCGACGAGGCGCTCGTGGTCTCTGCCCCGGATACGGACCGCAACAGGCGCGCCGCGCGGTGGGCCCGGTCGCACTTCGACGACCTCGAGGCGCGCCGGTCCAACGACGTCGTCGTAGAGCGCGCTCACTTGTGACACCAGATCGCGGCCGCCGTGGAGGCTCGAGCGACGAGTCTTTGGAACGACGAAGATGCTCACCATTCCCATGTGGTCACCGGTCCTCAATCCCATGTCGGTGCGAGTCATTCCTCGGACCGCTACCGTTGCTTCGACGTCGGGGTTGTCGAGGTTCCGGATCCGTGAATCGAGCTTCGCGAGGAGCGCTTCGGTTTCCTCTTTGGACGCGTCGGTGGGCATGTGAATGCGAACGTCGAACATGTCCGGATCGCCCTCGGTGAATAGGATCACGTCCTTTGCGCTGAACGCGATGCCGATCATCAGGACGAACAGGCCGTATGACGCGAAGATGACGGTTGCTCGATGACGAAGCGACCACCGGAGGACCCCTTCGTAAAAGGTCATGACCCGGCTGCCGAACCGCTGAAGCCGGGTCTGAGGAGGTCCAGACTCGATCGATGAGTCGAACCGGCGGCGTGAGAGCCTGCCGAAGTCGGCCATGTGGCTCGGCAAGACGAACATTGCCTCGATGAGCGACGCCGTGAGCGCCGCGACGACGACTTTGGGAATGATCGCAAAGAAATCTCCGAGAACGCCTTCCATCAGAAGCAGTGGCAGGAATGCCGCCCAGCTCGTGAGCGTGGAAGCGACGACAGGCCAGAAGACCTCTTGAGTGCCGATCACGGCGGCCTTGCGTCGCGGCATTCCCTCTTCCATGTGCCGGTAGATGTTCTCGATGATGATGATCGCGTCATCGACCACGACACCCAGACAGAGGATCAACGCGAGAAGGGACATCATGTTGATCGTGATGCCCATCGCGTGCATGGCGATGATCGCCCCAGCCAACGCGACAGGGAGACCGACGGCCGCCATCGTAGCGTTACGCGCACCGACCGCGACCCAGAGCAGCAACAACACCAAGAAGAGGCCTGCGGCTGCATTCGTGTAGAGCGTTCCGAGGGAATGCTTCACCTCGGCGGCCGCATCGCCAAAGAGATCGATGCTCACTCCGGGTGGGAGGGTAGGCCGCAGTCGATCGACGAGCGCGCGCACGTCTTCGCTGATCCGCACACTGTCCGCCTGCTCTTCCTTTCGGACGGTGAGAACGATGGCGGGCTCTGCATTGACTCGGCCGCTGAACTTGCCCGGGGCAAACGTGTCGCGAACCTCCGCCACATCCCCCACGCGAACCGAGCCGCCGCGGAAGCCGGGACGAATCACGACGTTCGCGAGCTCCTCGACGTCGCCGACGCGGGTCATGCCGCGGACGAGCCTCGCATCGCCCTCGCCTTTCGTCGTTCCCGCAGGGACGTTCGCCGCCCGAAGCCGGAGCGCCTCGGACACCGCCGTCAGTGGAAGCTGATACGCAGCAAGCCTGTCCGGATCGACGTCGACGCGAAATTCCCTGTCGCGAATTCCATTTCGCCAGGTCCCGCTCACTCCGGTCAGGCGCTCGATGCGATCGGCGAGGTCCTTGCCGACTTGACGGAGCACGACCTCGGGAACCTCGCCGCGGACGGCAACTGCGATGGTCGGGAAGTCGACCTTGAACTCGCGCACGACGGGTCTCTCGGCGTCGATCGGAAGATCGTCGATGCGGTTGACCTCGTTGGACACCTCCATGATCGCGCTGGTCATGTCCACGACATCGGAGTGGAACTTGAAGCTCACGTAGGAGACACCCTCCTTGGACGAGCTCCAAATCTCGTCGATCTTGTCCACGTCACCCACTGCGTTCTCGACGGGGATCGTGACGAGTTGCTCGATCTCTTCGGGCGATGCGCCGACGTACACGGTCGTGACCGAGCCCCAGCCGGTCGGCATCGTCGGAAGCGACTCTCGATGCATCGCCCCCATGACCAGCGCGCCAACTATCACCGTCGAGATCGCCACGAGATTGACGAGCACTGGCTGCCGAACTGCGAAGGAGGGAATGTTCATGGCTCGTTGGTTGGCGCCCGCTCCTCGGTCTCTGAGTCTTCGGGGACGACGCGAACTTTGGACCCGTCCACCACTCGGGTGACCCCCTTGCTGATCACGAGCTCACCGGCCCGCAGGCCTTCGACGACCTCCGCATGGCCCTCGCGAATCGGGCCGAGCGCGACCGCACGCCTGTGGGCGATGCGGTCCTCCACGACATACACGTGTTGGCTGCCGAAGCGTTCGAACACGCCGTCGAGGGGCACTCGAAGGATCGATCTCGGTTCGCCGGTCTGTACCGAAAAGCGTGCAACGAGACCCGGCCGTAGCCTGCCACTGTGGTCGCCCAGCTCGATCTCGACCGGAAGACGACGGGTGCGCGGATCGATGACCTCGCCGATGCGTACCACCTCACCATCGAACTCCTCACCGGGCCTCGCATACGCGGCGACGACCGCCTTGGCCCCAATTGCGACGTCGAGCGCTTCTCGCGGGTCGAGCAGCACGCGCG
>CP070650.1:2073932-2077027 GCA_020354595.1 Myxococcales bacterium | reverse complement strand
TGCTTGCCAAAAGGCATCTATGTCCAGGTCCAAGGCCTTGATGCCCTGCCGACCGTGGTCGCCGGTCGGCGGAGCTTGACCATGGTCTTTAGCAACCTGTTGGAGAATGCGGCGGAGGCGATGAAGGGGGAGGGGGTGGTCACCATACGGGGTGCCGCCGGCAATGACCGGGTAGAGGTGACCGTTAGCGACGATGGCCCCGGGATCGCGCCCGAGCTGCACGATCGCATCTTTGAGTTTAGTTACTCTGGGCGGACGTCGGGACGTCCCGGAAAGCTGGGCTTTGGTCTGTGGTGGGTCAAGACCTTGATGGTCCGCCTGGGCGGGTCCGTGGCCGTGGAGAGCGATGGGCATCACGGCACAACCGTGTACGAACCTAGGCTCATTTGGCCGACCCGGCTACTCAGTTCTCAGATCTGAGCTGCTCAGCTCTCAGTTCTCAGCTCTCAGATCTCAGTTCTCAGATCTGAGCTGCTCAGAGCTGAGTTCTGAGTTCTGGGTTCTGGGTTCTGAGTCGACGCGGCACCGACGCTGGCGCTAGCGCCGGTCCTCGGCCACTATGCCCGGGCAGGAGGACTCATCCCATGCCTGGCAAGCTCCTTCCCGGCCTTCTCGGGGCCATTCTCTTCCTCGTCCAAAGCGCTGCGCCCGCGGCGGCGGCGACGCTCGAGGGGACGGTGACGACGTCTACCGGGCAAGCCGTGAGCGGCGCGATGGTGACGGTGTTCAGCGCGAATCGGATGCGCAAAGAGACGGTCTTCACCGATGCGCAGGGGCGGTACGTCATCGTCGTGGGGTACGACGGGAACCTGACGGTGCGGGCCCGCGCGTCGAGCTTTGCGGATCAGACGAAGCAAGTCACCGTAGGCGCCGAGGAGCGCGAGACCTTGGATCTACAGGTCGGGCCGTTCGACACGGACCTCGACCGCTCCAATGCGCTGTCGGCGTCTGCCCACCTCACGACGCTTCCGTGGGCAGATGCCGAGGAGCGTCAGCCCTTCATCGCGCAATGCAACTACTGCCATCAGGTCGGCAATCCGCTCACGCGCGGCAAGCGCACAGCGGATTCCTGGAAGGAATCGATCCAGAAGATGGAGGGCTACATGGCGATCGTCACCGATGCCCAAGTCGAGCGCTTCAGCGAGGTGCTGGCCGCGGGGTTTGACGGGGAGCCAATCGAGGTCGTGCAGACTCACGACGCCAGCCCCGAGCTCGCCCGCGCCAAGATCGAGGAGTGGTTGGTTGGTGACGGCATGTCGTTCATTCACGATGCCGACGTCGGCGAAGACGGAAGGCTCTACGGGGTCGACGAGGGGCATGACGTCATTTGGATTCTCGACCGCGAGGCGAACGAGGTCGAGAAGGTTCCGCTCCCCGATTCGGACCTGCCCGCGGGCGGCCTGCTATCAGGAGCTGCGCTGCCGATTGGGATCTTCACCGGCAAGCACGGACCGCACAGCTTGGCGCAGGCGGAGGACGGGCGCTTTTGGATCACCACCGCGCTCTCGTCGACGCTCATGGGCTTCGACCCGGAGACGAAGACGTTCGAGGTGGTCGAAATCGGCGAAGGCGCGCTGTACCCGCACACGGTTCGTATCGATTCGGACGGCATGGTGTGGTTCACCATCGCCATATCCAACCAGGTGGGCCGTTACGACCCGACGACGAAAGACCTGACGGTCCTACAGCTTCCGCACAACGGATTTTGGCGCTGGGCCACCGATGCCTTCTTCCCCCTGTTGCTGAAGTACTCGGCCAGAACGCCCCGCGGGAACAAGCACATCGAGCTCTCCCCTCACAAAATGCTCAGCGGGATCGAGTACGGGGATCTCTTCAGCCTCCCCTACGGGATCGACATCCACCCAAAGGACGGCGGGGTTTGGTACGCGAAGCTCTGGGCGGACAAGATCGGCCACATCGATCCCGAGACGTTGGAGATCACCGAATACGACACGCCTCTCAAGGGCCCGAGGCGTCCGCGTTTCGACCCGGACGGCATCCTGTGGATACCGTCCTTCGACGAAAGCGCGCTGCTGCGCTTCGACCCCACCACCGGCGAGTTCAAGAGCTACGCGCTCCCCACGCTGTCCCCGGACGAGTACGAGACCCCTTATGCGCTCAACGTCCATCGACCGACGGGCGACGTCTGGCTGACGTCGAACATGTCGGACCGCATCCTGCGGTTCATTCCCGGCGAAGAGCGCTTCATCAGCTACCCGAGCCCAACCCGAGTCACCTGGCTCCGCGATCTGGTTTTCACCAACGACGGCAAGATCTGCTCGAGCTCCTCAAACCTACCCGCCTACGCCATCGAAGACGGAATCCCGTCGTTCATTTGCCTAGATCCCAACGGCGGCGAGAAAGACCGCGCCAGTTTAGTTACACCACCCGCCCACCCCCACCCGTAATCCTCCCTGCGCGCCCCTTCGCTTCGCCCGGGGCTTGCCGGCGCATTCGCGCCGGGCTTCGCCGTTCCGGCTCGCGCTACCGCCTGCTGTGCGCCACCTCCCGGGGATTCCTCCCGTGGAGCGCCGTGTCACGAGCTCCCGTGGCCCGAAACGCAAATGTTTCGCTTTCGGGGCCCTTACGCCTGGGTGTACAGTGACCCCCCGTTTTCAAGCAGGAAGGTTTGCCATGACGCAGATGGTTGGAGGAGAGGCGCTCGCTCGCATGCTTGCGGCCGAGGGAGTCGAGGTCGTGTTCGGCATCGTCGACGGTACGTACATGGGCTTCTTCGGAAGCTTCGAGAAGCACGGCATTCGACTGGTGTCGCCTCGACACGAAACCAGCGCGGCACACATGGCGGGCGCATACGCGCGGGTGACTGGGAAGCTCGGCGTTTGCATGGCGTCGAACGGCCCAGGGGTTGCAAACATTCTTCCAGGTGTTGCCGTCGAAAACGGTGAAGGCAACCGCGTCCTTTTGATCACCTCGAGCCGGCGCACGCCGATCGCATATCCCGATCGGGGCGGCACCTACCAGTACTTCAACCAGGCCGGCGTGACTCGCGCGATGAGCAAGTGGAGTGGCGCCGTCCCTTCGTTCGATCGTCTGCCGGAGCTCTTCCGCCGCGCTCTTCGCATCAGCTGGAGCGG
>CP070650.1:2069876-2073832 GCA_020354595.1 Myxococcales bacterium | reverse complement strand
TTTGGTCACGACGGCGACTTCAGCCACCGCAATCTGCTCAACCGCTACAACGGCGAGCTCGCAAACGGTCTCGGCAATCTGATGAACCGAATCGTCGCCAGCATCCTCAAAAAGAACCTCGACGGGCGCGTCCCGAGGGTCGATCTCGACGCGCTAGAGGAGGCCGATCGCGCCTTGATCGCCAAAGCAAAGGCTTGTTCTGAGGAGGCCGCAAAGCACTTTGGGGCGCTCGCGTTTCACCGGGCGCTCGATACGATCTGGGCGCTCGTGTCGGCTGCCAACAAGTACGTCGATTCGACCGAGCCCTGGAAGCTCGCGAAGCAGGATGACAAGACGCGCCTCGCGCAGGTCTGTTACACGGTCCTCGAAACGCTTCGCTGGCTCTCGATCATGCTGTTCCCGGTCATGCCGGAGAGGTGCAACCAGCTCCGCGCGCAGCTCGGCATGCCCCCGCTGCTGCCGACCGAGCAGGTCGACCTGTGGCCGAGCGCCTGGGGAGGGCTTCGGCCCGGCACCCAGACGCGGGCTGCCACCCCACTCTTTCCGCGGTTCGACAAAAGTCAGGAGCGCTCGATTTTGGAGCGGCTCGGGGTCGACCAACCCCGCGCCGAGGAAAAGAAGGCCCCCGCCATGGCAAACGAGCAGAAACGAGACGACTTCATCGAGTTCGATGACTTCATGAAGGTCGACCTCCGCGTGGGGTTGGTCAAAGAGGCCGAAAGGGTCGAGAAGAGCAAGAAGCTCCTCAAGCTGACCGTCGACGCCGGCGAGTCGGAGCCGCGCCAGATCCTCGCCGGCATTTCGGAGCACTACGCCCCCGAAGACCTCATTGGCAAACGCGTGGTCATCGTCGCGAACTTGAAACCGCGAAAGCTGATGGGGTTGGAGTCCCAGGGCATGGTTTTGGCCGCCAGTGATGATGACGGCCTCGCCGTTCTCTTCGTGGACAAAGAGGTCGAGCCCGGCTCGCGCGCAAAGTGATTCCCCCGCTCGCACCGACGTTTGAAGCCGCGCTTCGAGACGTTCGTGCGCAACAGCCACGGTTTCGCGGAGCCGCAGCGTCGAGGCTCGGGGAGCCGCCCTCGGGTAGACGAGAAGAGGCGGTGGAAGGCTTGTTGGTGTTGGCCGAGGACAGCGATGGTGCGGTGCGCGCCACCGCATTCGAGTCCCTCGGCATGCTCCAGGCGAGCGATGCGATCGACATCCTCGCGGCCGCGTTCGACGATCCCCACCCCGCCGCGCGGCAAGCCGCCGTGCTTGCGCTCGGGCGGATGGCGCCGGCGAGCGGCGCCGAGACCATTGCTCCACTGCTCGACGATCCGCGGCCAGAGATGCGGTTCTCGGCGGTGTGGACGTTGTCGTCGCTCGGCGTCGCGCACGCGTCGGCGATCGCGTCTTCCCTGAGCGACGAAGACCCGGAGGTGCGGTCGCTCGCCGCACAGTGCTTGGGGGACCTCGAAGCGACCGACCGAGCGGACGAGATCGCCGTCCTCCTCGACGACATCTCCGAACAGGTCCGGTTCGATTCGGCTCGAGCGCTCGCGGCGCTCGGTGACGCGCGAGGAGCGCCGGCATTGCGCGCTGCGCTCGCCCGTGCCGACCGCGCCTACCCCGCTGCAATCGGGCTCGGTGATCTCGGAGACCGCCGTTCTCATGGCGAGCTGACGCGCTTGGCAAAACACCGCTGGCGCTCGCCGATCGTGCGCGCGGCCGCGGCGCGCGCGCGGGTTCGCTTGGGCGACCCCGAGGGGATGCCAATCATTCGACGGATCGTTCGCAGTTGGCGCATCGAGGCTCGGCAGTACGCCGTGGAGCTCGTCGGCGAGCTCGGACTGACGTCGCTCGTGCCCGATCTGGCCCGCGCGTTTCGTCGAAGCCGAAAAGCCGAACTCCCCGTGTACGAAACGGCACTCGAGCAGCTCGCGTCACAAAGCCCAGAAGCGAAGGCCTTGCTTGCTTCGATCCGGAGTGCGGATCACGCTGTCTAGCGGACGCCACCGATGCTTTTCGATACCCACTGCCATCTCGACGACCCGAGGCTCTACGAGGAGCTCGATTCGGTCCTCGACCGCGCCCGACAAGCGGGCGTGCGACGCATCGCCACGATCGGCTGTGCGCACGACGTTGCTTCCGTCACAACCGCAATCGAGATCGCGCGCAAGCATGCCGATTGGATTTCCGCCACGGTGGGGGTGCACCCTCACGACGCCAAGCACCTCGACAACGCCCTCTGCGACGCGATTCGGGATGCGGGCCATGACGAGTCCGTCGTCGCGATCGGAGAGACCGGCCTCGACTTTCACTACGACCATTCGCCGCGCGAGCGACAGATGGAGGCCTTCCGCAGGCAAGTCGGGATCGCCAAGGAGCTCGACAAGCCTCTGGTCATCCACACGCGCTCCGCCCCGAAGGAGACCCTGCAGGTCCTCCGGGAAGAAGGAGCCGGCGACGTGGGGGGGATCATCCACTGCTTCAGCGAGGACGCGCGCTTCGCGGCGGACGCTCTCGATCTGGGTTTCATCTCCTCGTTCAGCGGGATCGTGACCTTCAAGAAGGCCGTCGCCGTCCAGGAAGCGGCTCGGAAGCAGCCGGCGGACGCCCTGCTCGTCGAGACGGACGCACCCTACCTCGCCCCGATGCCAAAGCGCGGAAAGCTCAATGAACCCGCATACGTAGCGCATACCGCTAAGCGGATCGCCGAGCTCCGGGACGAAGACCCGGACGCCCTGGCCGAGGCGACCTACCAGAACGCACTCCGCCTCTTCGGAATCACTGATTAATACCGCACGAAGCCCCTTGGTGCCCAAGGCACTCTACGGGTGCTTGACTCGCCTTGCCGCCTCACTATCTTTGCGGCCCTTTTGTGGGGGAGAAGTCCTGTGAATACGAATCCCGGCCTCATCGGCACCAAGCTTGGCAATACCCAAATCTTCCTCGACGACGGGGAGGTGCGGCGCGTCACCGCCATCAAGGCGGGCCCATGCGTCGTCGTGGGGAAGCGCACTCCGGACAAGGACGGGTACTCCGCCCTCCAGCTCGGTTTCGGCTCTCGCCGCGAGAAGCTGGTCAACAAGCCCGAGGCGGGCACCTTCAAGAAGGCCGGCATCGACGCGCCGCGCGTCGTTCGCGAGTTCCGCGTCGAGCCGTCACTGCTCGAGCGCTTCGAGGTCGGTCAGACTCTGGGCGTGTCCGACATCTTCCAGGATGGCCAGTTCGTCGACGTCACGGGCACGAGCAAGGGCCGCGGTTTCACCGGCGTCATGAAGCGCCACAACTTCGCGGGCGCCGGTACGGTCGGTCACGGCACGCACGAGTACAAGCGTCACGGCGGTTCGATCGGTATGAACATGACGCCCGGTCGCACGCTTCGCGGTCAGAAGATGCCCGGCCAGTACGGCAACAAGCGCGCGACGATTCTCAACCTCCGGATCGTCAAGGTCCTCGGCGACGAGAACATCGTGCTCGTCGACGGCGGCGTTCCCGGCCCCCGCAACGGTTTCCTCACGGTCAAGGGTGCCATCAAGAAGGCACCCGTTCCCCTTCCAGAGCCTCCCGCCAAGGAAGAGGCCGCCCAAGAAGAGACCGACGCGCCCGAAGCCACCGACGAGGGCTAACTGCCCCGCCGGCGAAAGCAGGATCACCACGGACGCCGCGCGCGGCGTGAAGGCTACCCTGCCCGCTCGGTCTACAAGCTCCAGGAGATCGATCGCAGGGTCGGTCTCTTCAAGAAAGGGCAACGCGTGCTCGACCTCGGAGCGAGCCCGGGCTCTTGGACACTTTATGCGGCCGAGCGCGTGGGCCCGACCGGCCGCGTCGTAGGGATCGACTTGAAGGACCCGGAGGTTGCGCTTCCTCCGCAGGCCGAGATTCAAACGCTGGATGCATTCGAGGTCGACCCTGCTGATCTTGGCGGGCCGTTCGACTTGGTGATCAGCGACATGGCGCCCAAGACGAGC
>CP070650.1:2061568-2069776 GCA_020354595.1 Myxococcales bacterium | reverse complement strand
GACCAGGATGCGTGGCCTTCGGCCATGCTTGCTCAGGAACTCCTCACTACGAGCTCGCACCGCATCCACCGCTGCCGAGTCCTTGCCTACTTCGCTTCGATACACGCCTTCGATACTCCGAATCGTTGCCTGGTAGCGCCCCCATACCCGCTCGAGCGCGTCACTGATCTCGCCCACGGTCGCCCGATGCCTGGCGGCGTCGATCGCCAGCTCGAGCAAGTTGCCCTCGCCAGTCTCGGCGCACTTGGTCAATGCCTCAAGTTTCGGCCGAAGCGCCGCATCGTCCCGCTCCTCCCGGAGCTCGCGCAACCGGGCGATCTGCGCATCTCGCACCGCCGTGTTGTCGACCTTGAGCACGTCGAGATCGTCTTCCTGGTCGAGGCGGAACTTGTTCACGCCCACAATCGTTTGCTGCCCAGAGTCGATTCGCGCTTGGGTTCGGGCTGCGGCCTCTTCGATGCGGAGCTTTGGAAGGCCCGCCTCGATGGCCTTGGTCATGCCCCCGAGCTCTTCGACCTCTTTGATGTGCTCCCAGGCCCTTAACGCGAGCTCGTGGGTGAGGCGCTCGACGTAGTAGCTTCCGCCCCACGGGTCGATCACCTTCGTAGTTCCGCTCTCGAGCTGCAGGTAGAGCTGCGTGTTGCGGGCGATCCGCGCGCTGAAATCAGTCGGTAATGCAATTGCCTCGTCGAGGGAGTTGGTGTGGAGGCTCTGCGTGTGCCCCTGTGTCGCCGCCATCGCTTCGATACAAGTGCGAACGACGTTGTTGTAGACGTCCTGCGCGGTGAGGCTCCAACCCGAGGTCTGACTGTGCGTTCGAAGAGCCATGCTCTTCGGATTCTTCGGACCGAATTGCTGGATCAGCTTCGACCACAAGAGGCGTCCGGCGCGAAGCTTCGCAATCTCCATGAAGAAGTTCATGCCAATGGCCCAGAAGAAGCTGATGCGGGGTGCGAACTCGTCGATACCGAGCCCCGCCGCCAAGCCGGTGCGAACGTACTCGAGCCCGTCCGCAAGCGTGTAGCCGAGCTCGAGGTCCTGCGTCGCCCCTGCCTCCTGCATGTGGTAGCCGCTCACACTGATACTGTTGAAGCGGGGCATGTTTGCCGCCGTGTACTTGAAGATGTCCGCAACGATCCGCATCGAGGGTGAAGGCGGATAGATGTACGTGTTGCGCACCATGAACTCTTTGAGGATGTCGTTCTGGATGGTGCCTGTGAGCTTTTCGGCGGGGACACCTTGTTCCTCGGCGGCGACCACGTAGAGCGCGAGGACCGGCAGCACCGCACCATTCATGGTCATCGAGACGCTCATCTGATCGAGCGGGATCCCGTCGAAGAGGATGCGCATGTCCTTGATCGAATCGATCGCCACTCCCGCCATGCCCACGTCTCCGGCGACGCGGGGGTGGTCGGAGTCGTAGCCACGGTGTGTCGCCAAATCGAAAGCGATCGAGAGCCCCTTCTGACCTGCCGCCAGGTTGCGTCGATAGAACGCGTTGCTCTCCTCGGCCGTGGAGAAGCCGGAGTACTGCCGAATCGTCCACGGTCGTTGAACGTACATCGTGGAATACGGCCCGCGAAGGAACGGCGGCAAGCCGGGCATCGTGTCGAGGTGGGTGACCGGCCCGAGGTCCTCCGCCGTGTAGACGGGCTTCACCTCGATGCCTTCGGGCGTATTCCAGCGCCGGTCGGCATCTGCGCCTGCGAGCGCTTTCCAGTCGGCCAGCGATTGCGCGGCACCCCCCACGGAATCGAAATCGAGCTCGCCGAAATCGGGCAAACGGCTCATCGGTCCACTCCCACCGAATCGAGGACATCAGTCATGACGCGAAGCACGTCAGCCCCGACGAAAACGAAATCGCTCACACCGGCTTCGCGTAACGCCGGCGCCCGATCGCCGGGACGGCCGGCCACCAACACGACCGGACAACCCGCCTTCTTCAACGCGCCGATTGCGGGCTCGAGCATGGTCTCGTAGTCGGCGTCGCTACCGCAGATGACGGCAAGTGACGCGGGCGCCTCGGCCCAGGCGGCCTCGAGGGCCATCGCGTCGGCGAAGCCGTCATTCGTCGAGGCCTCGACGCCCGCGGCTCCGAGCAGGTTTTGCGCCCAGGTCGAGCGAGCCTTGTGCGACGGGACCGAACCGAGATTCGCCAAGAATGCGGACGGCCGCACAGGGGCGCGGTCGCTTCGCGCTCGCAGTCGCTCCCACGTGTCTGCGGCCCTCCACTGAGGGATGGGCTCGACGTGGAAGTCCGGTTGCCCGTGCTGAAGGACCGCAGCGATGCTGTACATATCGGTGCCGTCGAGGGCGGCTGCGACGCACGCCTCTGTAAGCGCCCCCGGGGCGCGCTCAGGATCATTCGCTTGGCGCGCCAAGCTCAATAGGTTGTCCCGATGGGCTCCGACGTCGAGCTCGTCGAGGGCGGCGCGGAGTAGTCGCTTCACGTCCTGCGGCGAAACCGGCTCGCGTTCCACGGTGTCTTCGTGGACGTTCGGAAACTCGCTCACACCGACGATGGGGGTCTTGCGTTTGTCGAGCGACTTGCGACGGCTCGCGGCTACCTCGGCAACCGAATCGACCAGCTTGCCCGAGCCCAGCGCCTTGACGATCCCGCCGCCCGCTTCGACGTTTCGCACTTCGGCCCAAGCGGCTCGAGCCAGCTCGTCGGTAAGCGTTTCGACAAACCAGCTCCCTCCCGCCGGGTCCGCGACCTCGTCGAGGTGCGACTCCTCTCGAAGGACGACCTGCGTGTTCCGGGCGACGCGGCGCGCGAGCTCGTCAGGCGGACCAATCTCCGAGTCGAACGGAAGGGTCGCAATGCTGTGTGCCCCGCCAAGCACCGCGGCGGTGCATTCCGCCGTGACCCGAAGCATGTTCACCCAAGGGTCCCGCTCGCTCGCAGCGAACCGTGAAGTACGGCAGTGGATCTGCATCGAGGCCGCGCCAAGCTCTCCACCCGCTGCGATGACCACCTTGGCCCAGAGCTCGCGCGCAGCCCGGAGCTTGGCCACCTGCGTGAAGAAATCGCCCGAGATCGCGTAGCTGAACCCGATCTGCCTCGCGGCAGCTTCGACGGCCATCCCGCTGTCGACGAGTTGGCGTAGATACTCGATGCCGGTCGCTACGGTGTACGCGAGCTCCTGCGCCGTGCTCGCGCCGCCCCCGCCGTAGGGGTCGCTCGACACCTGCACCGCACGAAGGCCCGGAGCGTTGTCCGCGCACCATGTCGCGAGGTCCAATACTTCGGCGAGCCGGGAGCGGAGCCCGCCCTGCACGCGGCCCTCGCCAGCCAACATTCCGATCGGGTCGTATGCGAACCCGCCGCGGAGCGCATCGTAGGAGGTGCCACGCTTGTTCGCGACCGCGAGAAAGCCCGCCGCAACGGCAAGTGACTCGGACCCGCCCTCGAGACACACGGAGGTCGTCGCCAAGTCCACAGCGCCGAGAAGGTCGTCGAGCTCTTCGACGGTCAGCACGCGGCACCCGCGCCGCGGCCCCATCGTCAGCCAGAGGGCCTCAACGCCGCGCGCGAGGTCTTGCTCGATGTTGGCCTTGCATACGGCGGGGCGTGGATCGCCGTACTCCTGTCGGATGACCCAACCACCGAGTGGAGCGGCGCCTCGCACGTACGGGAACACACCAGGCAGCCCCCTGGCGCTCGAATCGACCGCGTCTTCCTCAGTATAGAGCGGCCGGAGCTCGAGCCCGCCGGGAGTTCGCGAACGCAGCCGGTCGGGCGAGCTACCCTTCAGGTCTGCCTCCACCTTGGCCAGCCAGTCGGACTTGGCCACGGGTGGAAAAGCATTCATTCGCTCGTCGGTGTCGGACACAGCGAGAGCTAGATAGAACAGAGAGATTGGGGCCGCAACGCGCCCTCAAGGAAGCTGCGGATCACCGGAGTCGGCCTCTCGCTCCCCGCGCCAGAACTCCTCCACGGGCCCGACGCGATCTTCGGCGTCAACATAGGAGTCGTCCACGTTGACCAACACGTATCCGACGCCCTTGTCGCGACCCAAGCGCGTCTGGACCCGCGCCAGGTCGACCACGCTCAACCCGGACGACACCACCACCATGACCCGATGGGCGAGACGTGCAGCACGGCGCAACACCGGACCGGTTAGAGGACCATTCCACGCCAGCGCCACCCCGGTCACGTCGCCGGTCCGCGCGCGGGCGGGCGGTTCCGAACGGCGAAGCTGGGTGATGTCTTCCTCCTGGCTCCCGAGAAGTCGGACCGCGGCGCGCATCACGGCGTTCGACGCATCCGCGTGCGCGGTGCCCGCGCTCTCGTGGATCGCGCGGCTTGCGCGAGACGGCGTCTCGTCGGTTGCGATCGGAACCGGGCGGGTCAGCAAGAAGGCTTCCTCACCCGGGTCGAGGTCGTGCGGGGTGGATGCTTCCGCAGCCGTCACGTCCTGGGTCACGGGAACGACCATCCGGATGGTAGCGCGCGCGTCTCGCTTGCGACGAAACGGCTGAGGCCCGCCTTGTGCACCGCTGGACGCAGTCGGGCCTGCGGGAGGAGGCGCCGATTCCGGATTCGGTTCGGCGTGGATCTCGCTCGCTTCGGGCGACTCCGCCGCGGGCAACCCGATGACGGTCCTCTTGCGAGGCGGTCGGTCGGCAGATAGCGGGCCCCTCCCACCTGTTGGCGTGGACGGGATCTCAGGCCCTGGCGGCGCCGAGCTTGAGCCCTCGGTGGGTGGAACGAATCCTTGGATCGTTGGCTTGTGAGGAATGGCGCGCCCCTGGGCCACCGACGGGGTCCCTTGGGTGGAAAGGCGCCGGGGTCGCGACTCGGGAGCCGGAGTGACGAGCGACGCATCCCCGCCTGGTGCGGGGGTGACCAACGCAGACTGTGGCCCCGCTCGTTCTCCAACGTCGAGAATCGCCGCTGCGAGCCAGGGAGCCTCCGCAAGACGCATTGCGAACGAACACGCGATCTCGCGCTCCGCTTCGGTCGCCGGCACGACCAGCGTGCGCCCAGCGCCGTACACGCCCTGGTCCTCGAGCTCATCGACGAAGTCGTCGAGCGCATCCGGAACGCGAGGCCAGACGCTGGTCCCGAGCACCGGGCCATTGCCCCACCAGGCCACCTCCCGATGTGCTTCGACCTTCAACGTCCGCAGACTTCGCAACAGGATCAGCAAGGCGTAGAGGAAAACCGCCACGAACGGAAACAGGAAGAGGAAAACCACGTAGGACATAGCGCGTACCGATTCCTCGGGAACGACCGGGCTCGAGAGCACGCGAAAGCCCGTTAGCGGCCGAAGCGCAGCATCGCGGAGGGCGGCTTCGCGCGCCCTGAGCTCGTCGACCCGGGCGATCGACGCGCTCAGCTCGCCCATCACGCGTCGCGCCTCGCCCTCCGCGGGCGCCAGGGCGTCTGCTTCGCGTTGAACGTTCTGTAGGAGGACCTGGAGCGCAGCGTGCCGTTCCCGGGCTGCAGCGAGCGATGCACGCGCGCCCGCGAGCTGTTGCTCGACCGAGGCGCGGGCTGGGTTGACCACGAGCGTCTGCTCGCCGACCTCCACGGGGTGGCCACCCTTCTGCGCCTCGAGGCCGGCGACGCGCTGCTTCAGCGCCTGCACCCGTGGGTGCGCCTCGCTCAACGTCGCGCGCGCCTCGGCAAGCTCGGAACGCGCTCTCGCGAGCGGACCCTGAACCGCAGACCCTTTCGTGGCGCTCCCGACGATCTGTCGTGGGAGCTCGCGTTGCGCTGTTTCGAGCTCCTCGATCAACGCGGTCTGCGCGGCGATCTCGACCTCGGCCTCATCTGCCCGGCTACGAAGCTCCGCGGCACGCGTGAGCAGTTGCGCTTTTTCATCGAGCAAGTCTGACTTGCCGCTCTTCTTTCGGAACACATCGAACGCCTCCTGCGCCGCGTCTCTGCTTTCGTTCGCGCGTTTGAGCGAGAGCTCGTTTTCGGCCGTGAGAACCTCGAGTCTCTTTCCGTGAAACGCAGCCTGGTGCGCGAGGAATACATCGAGCACCGTCTGCGCCAGCAGTTGTGCGTCTTCAGCGCTTCCGGCTTGTGCAGCGATTCTCATCGAACCGCCTTTTTCTTCGGTGACCTGAACGAGGCGCGTCAGCTGCTGGTCGGAGATACCCCACCCAAGACGGTCGCGTACTTCGCGAAGCCGACTCTGCGCTGAAGCGGCCCGCACGAACGCGCCGGCCACCGGCGCGGCCTCCTTCGGCCCCGGCAAAGGCGAGCCTTCGTATACCAAAACGGCCGCCGACTCGTACGTCTCCGGCACGAAAAAGGAGGCGATCAAAGAGAGCACCGCTGCGATCAGGAAGGCGCGCAGCAAACGCGTGCGCTCGGGCGCTAGAATCCGGAGAAGCCGACGCGGCTCCACCGGCAAACCCGGACGGCGAGGCTTCGCGTCCGGCTCGTCCACCCCCAGGTCGTACGTCTCGTCGTCCAAATCGCTGCCTCGTATGCAAAGAGCATGGCGGGGGAGGCCTCATGGGGGCAAGTCGACATCCGAATGGAGGCTGCTAACGTCGCGCCGTTCATGCGCCCCTGGGTCGAAAAGCTCGTGGCCGCCTGGGGAGTCGCCTGGGTCTCACTCCTGCTCGTGAGGGCGATTTGGCGCTTGACCCCCTGGGCCCTCGAACCCTGGAGCGAGGACCTCATGACCACCAGCCAAAAGGGGATCTACATCGCCTGGCTGATCGCGAACGCTTACCTCGAAGGATACCGCGGCTTTCAGTTGAGATTCTCGCCTCGCGTCGTGTCTCGAGCCGCGTACTTGGGCCAGAATCCCCGCCCTTTGTGGATCATTCTGGCGCTGCCGTTCTGCATGAGCCTCTTTCATTCCACGCGCCGCCAGATGACGGTCAGCTGGGTCTTCATCGGGGCGCTGATCCTGCTGATTTGGTGGGTCCGGTCGCTCCCCCAGCCCTGGCGAGGCATCATCGACGGTGGTGTCGTCCTCGGGTTGGCGTGGGGACTGCTCGTGATTTGGGGCATTTTTGTGCGATACCTCATGGGGCACAAAATCCCCCCTCCGGGTGATCTTCCCGCGGAAAACGCAGGGCAAGAGGCTGCGGCCCTCGGTTGAATTGTCGTTTTTTTCTGAAAATGACCCTACGGCGATAGACAAAACGCTGTAAAACGCAGGCTGAACGGGCTCTCAGCCTTGGCACTGGGCGCCTCCAACCTGCACACTGGCATTCGAGGGGATTCGGGCCACACTTGGCGTCGCGAAAATGGGGAAGAGGCAATCAGAAAAGAGCTTGGGATCACGGTTGGTACCGTGGCTCTGCGCCGTCGCGGCGACGTCACTCGTTTGGGTGGCGGGGTCGTTCGGCAGCTCTGCGTCTGCCGAGTTGCCGATGACTGGCGACCCCGTGCTTCGCGAAGCACAGCACGCGGAAACGCACGCCGAACCGTCCGCGGAGGACCTCGAAAAGATCTCGCGGATGCCTCGCACGGTATCACCGTCGGATCTCGATGCGGCGCCGAGCGTTTCGGTCGGGTACCCGAACCGCGGTCTGCTTCGCTTTGGTCAGCGCATCAATGATCAGAGGGACCTCACGGTCAAGGTCGGCTCTCAGGACTCACGACACGGGACGGGCGAGCTCGTGCGCGTCATCGAGCGCGCGGCCCAAGAGGTTGCGTTCCGTTACCCGCGCTCCAGGCTGACGGTCGGTGACCTGTCGCGCCCAGGTGGCGGTCGATTCCGCCCACACGTGTCGCACCAGAGCGGCCGCGACGTGGACCTCGGCTTCTATATGTTGGACCGGCGCTCGACGCCGGTGAACGAGCACGTTTTCGTCCGGCTCAACAATAAAGCGATGGGCATTCAGTGGGGCAAGCTCTTCAAGTTCGACGCTGCGCGCAACTGGGCGCTAATCGAATCATTGCTCAGCCACCCGACGACCGACGTCCAGCACATTTTCGTCGCCAACGCGATCAAGCGTCGTCTGATTCATCAAGCGGTGAAGGAAGGGGCCAACCCTGAGGTGCTGATGCGCGCGAGGCGCGTGATCACCCAGCCCCGGCATGGTGCACCGCACCGGAGCCACTTCCACGTGCGGATCTACTGCGCGGACGACGACCGTCCTATGTGCAAGGACCGCCCGCCCTTCTATTCCTGGCACCAGAGCGCCGACCAGGCGCCGGCCATGGCAGCGCTCAAACCCAACGAGTCCTGACCCAAGCGGGGCTGATGAAGCCCTGCTAGGATCACG
>CP070650.1:2058685-2061468 GCA_020354595.1 Myxococcales bacterium | reverse complement strand
GCGCGCGGAGCTGGGATCGGTGACGACTCCACCGTCGTTGACGGTCGCGGCCGAGCTCGTCCAGGTCGAAATCGCGGGCACGCCTTGGATGACCCTAGACAAGACGAGCGGCGAGCCGGTGGAGTGATGGCGGGCTCCGCGCCCGAGCTGCTCGAGGGCGGATGCCATTGTGGCGCGGTTCGCTATCGAGTCACGGTCCGCTCGAGAAGCGGCGTCGAGTGCAACTGCAGCATGTGCGCGAAGAAGGGCTACCTGCATCTGATCGTCGCCGAAGAGGACTTCCAGCTCGTACGGGGCGCCGATGCAATCACGACGTACACCTTCGGTACGCACACGGCGAAGCATCATTTCTGCAGCCGGTGTGGCGTCCAGTCGTACTATCGCCCGCGCTCCCATCCAGATAAGATCGACGTCAACATCCGTTGCCTCGACGGCGTCGAACCAAGCGACTTCACCTACTACACGTTCGATGGGCGCAACTGGGAAGACAGCGTCGCGGCGCTCCGCGATGACCAGCACGACGCTCAGTGAAGCTCGATCGATTGCCAGCGGCCGCGCTGCCACATTGATGCAAAGGTGATCGCCTGAAGGGCGCGATACGCGGCTTGCGTAGCGAAGACGGCGACCAAACCCAGACCCATCACCGGGCCGATCACGTACACGATCGGAAGGAAGATCAACCATTGGAACGCAATCCCGATAAACATGACCCGCTTGGTGTCGCCGGCTCCCATGAGCGCGTTCATCAAGACCATGCCGACCGAGTCGATGAAAAGAAAGCCCGCCGCCACGCGTAGTGGGTTCGTCGCAAGCGCCAAAGTCGCCGGCTCGTGGATGAAGCCGCTCAAAATCAGCTTTGGAAATAATACCCCCGGCAGGCTGAGTAGCGCGACGACTGCTACCGCGATTTTCACGACGTCCCAGCCCCATTGCTTGGCGTCATCCGGATCTCCACGCCCGAGCGCTTGCCCGGCAAGGGAGGCCGCGGCCAACCCGAAGCCGATTCCGGGCAGGATCCCTACGAGGACCAAATCGATGATCACCTTGGTGGCCGCAAGCTCGGGGGTACCCATTCGAGCCACCAGCATCAGGAACACCGTCATCCCAGCGGCGAAGAAGAACTGCTGAAGCCCGGCGGGAGCCGCAAGTCGAATGATGGTCCGCATGGTTTCCCGGCTCGGCAAACCGCGGAGAAAGCCATTGTCGCGCGCATAGCTTCGGCCCAACAGGAAGTAGGACGCGGCGCCGAAGATCGTGGCAATTGCGGAGGCCACGCCGGCCCCCATGGCGCCGAGCTCGGGAGCCCCGAGTTTGCCGAAGATCAAGACCCAGTTGAGAAAGATGTTGACCACGTGCATCGAGATCAGCGTCCTCATGTAGAGGATCGACTTGTCGACCGCGTTCCAGTAGCCGCGAAACGCGAAGTTCATGCCCATCGCGAACATCGCGAACAACCGAGCGCGGAGATAAGGCACGCCCTGCTCGACGACTGCAGCATCGCCGGTGAGCGCGGGAAAGTACTCCCACGCGAACGCGATGAGGAGCGCGGACCATGGCACGGCGATCACCAGTGCAAGCAGCAGCCCGCCGTTCAAAGGAATCGCGGTTTCCTTCCAGCGCCCTTCCCCAACGCGTCGCGCGGCCATTGCCTGGACGCCCGCCGACAACCCGAGAACGAAGGCCGAGAACAGAAAGTTCGCAAAGCCGCCGAGCCCGACTCCCGCGAGCGCGGCGTCTCCCAACGTGCCGACCATCGCCGTGTCGACGAGGTTCAGCACGTTCTGCGAAATCATGCCGCCGATGATCGGGAGCGCGAGCCCGAGGATGCGCCTTCGGCGCGCCGGCGGCACGGGGCGCAAGTTAACGTGGCGCCATGCGAAGAGCGCCATCCAATCGGATGACCTCCCCGTTGATGTAGCTGTTCTCGACGATGTGACAGGCGAGCGCGCCGAACTCCGGTGGACGTCCGAGGCGGCTCGGGTGGGGAATGGTCGCGGCGAGAGCCGTCCGGATCTCGTCCGAGAGCATCCCAAGGAGCGGGGTGTCGAAAGTGCCCGGCGCGATGGTGACGACGCGGATTTGAGCTTTGGTGAGATCGCGCGCGGCTGGAAGCGTCAAACCCACGATGCCACCCTTCGACGCCGAGTACGCCACCTGCCCGATCTGCCCATCGAATGCGGCGATCGAAGCGGTGTTGATCACTACGCCCCGCTCCCCATCTTCGGATTCGTTCTTGCTCATCGCCGAGGCCGCCAGACGAAGAACGTTGAACGTGCCGACGAGATTGACGGAAACCACCTTCTGGAAGGCGGTCAGATCGTGCGGGGCGCCCGTCTTGTCGATCGTCCGGACACCGATGCCGATGCCCGCGCAATTGATTGCGGCCCTCAGTGTGCCCATCGAGGTCGCCCGCTCGATCGCGGCCTGCACGTCATCGGGATCGCTGACGTCCGCCTTCGCGAACGCGGCAGGCTCGCCGAGCTCGCTCGCGAGCTGCTCACCCCGCTCGGCGTTGAGATCGACGATCACCGCTCGACCTCCCCGCGCGACGTACTCGCGCACCGTCGCCTCGCCCAAACCCGAGGCTCCACCCGTCACCAGCGCCACCGAACCATTGATGTTCATTCCGCCCTCCGGCCGCAGATGCTTGGGCTAAGCGCCCCCCCCGTCAAGCAGCTAGCGTGCAGGGCCCGCTGCGGCTAAAACCGGGCGCGTTCACGCTGGGTAAGGGGACCAGTGCTCTTCAATAGCCTCGACTACATTCTGTTCCTCGGCATCGCAGT
>CP070650.1:2054881-2058585 GCA_020354595.1 Myxococcales bacterium | reverse complement strand
GCGATCCTGCGCTTTCTGATGGGTGAGAGCGACGACCTCATTCCATGCGAAGGCCCTCCGAAGATCCTGGGTGTGCCGGTTCAAGGGCGTTTCGTTGCGGTTTCGATTGGGATCGAAGACGATCCCGCCGATCCCAACGTGCATCCGGAGCTTCAGAACGTGTTGCTCAACGGAGCCACATGGCCTCCGCCCTATGACCAGGGGGTTCCACGCACTGCTCCAAGAACCGGTTGTGCGGCGGATCTCGAAGGGCTCACCGAGGAAGAGCGAATGGCGCACCCCCGAGCAGGTGATCAGTCTTCCATCATCGACCTCTCGGTGACTTCGCGCAGTCTACAGACCTTCATGGTGGGTGACATGGAGGTCACCGAAGAGATTCAGGTCAGCTGGCTTGCGGATGGAGGCGGGTTCGAGCGCACGTTCTCGTTCATCACCGATCCTGCGACCTCGGTTCTCACGCAATGGAAGCCGTTCGGGAGCGCTTCGGAGAACGGCGAGCTGGTCCGCTTCAACTTGGTGATTCGCGACGGGCGCGGTGGCTCGGATTGGGTCGAGCGGGGCCTCTGCATCCTGCCGCCGACGGCACCCTGACTTCCGCCCTAAGTGTCGGTTTTCAGAAAACTTCCGGGCGTCGTTGACACCGTCCAACCCCCCACCTACCGTGATGGATCGCGATGGTTGAGCGTATCGGAACGTGTCGCGTTCTGGGTGAGATCGGCAGCGGGGGCATGGCTGTCGTTTACGAAGCGATCCAGGAACCGCTCAATCGGCGTGTCGCGATCAAAGCACTGAAGCCTTCGATTGCCATCGACAGTCAGTTCGCCGAACGATTCGAGCGAGAGGCGCACTTCATGGCGTCGCTCCAGCACGAGAACATCCTGCACGTGATCGACTTCCTCAAGGATGGGCGGTCGATGTTCATCATCATGGAGTACGTCGACGGCATCGATCTTTACGATCTGCTCGAACGCTCGCCGCGCCTTCCGGCCGACGTCGCCGCGATCATCACGTTGCAGCTCGCCCGCGGCCTCGACTACGCGCACTTCCGCGGCATCATCCATCGCGACATCAAGCCGGCCAACATCATGGTGTCGATGCAGGGCGACGTGAAACTGATGGACTTCGGCATCGCACGTCACGAGCGGTTCGGCGACCTCACCGAAACCGGCACGGGCCTCGGCACGCCGAGCTACATGAGCCCGGAGCAAATCCTCGGCGACAAGCTCGATTTCCGGAGCGACCTCTTCTCGGTGGGCATCGTTCTCTATCAGATGCTCACCGGGCGGAAGCCCTTCGTCGAGGACGAGTCGCGCACCGTGATGCAGAAGATCAGGCTCGACCGCTTCGAGTCTCCGAAAAAGCTCGGTGTCGAGGTGCCGCGAAAGCTCGAGCGCATCATGGCCCGCTGCCTTCAGAAGATGCCCGCCAACCGGTATCCAACTACCCAGGCTCTGATCGACGATCTCACCGAATTTCTCGCGCCACGCGTGCCGATGAGCCACAACGCACGGCTCGTGATGTTCCTCAACGAGATCGGTGTGATGACCGGCGACCAAACCGACGAGGTTCTCTCCGCGGTCGCGCCACGCGTGCTTCGTCGTGGCCCGCGTGAAAGCGGCTTCCTCTGGAACGTCGCCAAGTGGCAGGGTGCCGCGCTCGCCATGCTGCTCTTGTCAGGGCTCACCGTGCAGGCGGCAACAGGCCGCTGGTCGGGACCGCCGGTCGGCGAAGCGCCCACTGTGCTCGACGTTGCAGAGGCGGGACGGCTCACGGTGAGCGCGGACCCTTGGGCGCACGTTCACGTCGACGGTGTGCACGTCCTGACGACTCCGGCAGCCGGTGTGATTCCGCTCAAACCGGGACGCCACTACATCAAGTACACCAACCCATTCTTCCAGCCGGTCGAGCACGTCATCACCATCGAGGCTGGTCAAGATCTTCATGACCGAGCCGCGCTCACCGAGCCGGTTGGCGCCGCTGAGGACCCGGAGGCGACGCCATGACTCGGGCGCTCACAGCAGCGTTATCGCTGGCGCTGGCCTTCTCGGCTTCTGGCGTCGATGCGCAGGCGGTCTACACCCACGCGGTGCAGCAGGGGGACACCTTCGCCTCGATTGCGCAGCGCTACTACGGCGACCCGACTCGCGAGGTCGTCGTGCAGGAGGCCAACCGCATGAAAGGCGCCGATGAAAACGATCTCGTCCCCGGAAGCTGGCTTTTCATCCCGATGGTGACGTTTTACCGGGTTGGTGAGGACGAGACCTGGAAGTCGCTCGCCCTGCGATTCTACGGAAAGGAGATCAGGTCGGTCGCGCTGATCGATGCGAATCAGGGCAACCGCCGCGTCCAACCGGACGAGGGGGCGGAGCTCTTGGTGCCCTACCCGCTTCGGCACGTCGTCGCTCCCGGTGAGACTCTCGCCAAGATCGCGAAGATCTACATGCCGGACACGCCGACGTCCCTGAAGCGCCTGCGCCAGTTCAACCCCGGGGCTCGGATCGAGCGCGGTCGCGTCGTATTGGTTCCTCTGTTCGATCTGCGGTTGGCCGGGGATGGTCGAGCGGAAGCCTCCGAGGCGTTCAACCATGCCGCGGGCGGCGGCGCCGCCAAAGAAGCGCAGGATGAGGTCGAGAGCTCGTTGCCCGAGCTGATCCGCCAGGTCGAGCGAGCGCATTTCGCCGAAGCGGTCGCCATGGGCAATCGGCTACTCGGTGCGCAAAGTCTGACGTCGACGCAGGTCGTGACGATTCAAAAAGAGCTCGGCGTCGCCTACGTTGCGCTCGAGCGAGGGGATCTCGCCGAAGCTTCGTTCCGCGCCGCATTGGCGCTTCAACCGAACCTAGAGCTCGATACCGTGCGCACCTCGCCGCGCGTGCTCGAAGCGTTCAATCGAGCGAAGCAGCCGGTCGAGGAGTAGGCCCGCTCACTTCTTCTTTTTCTTCTTCTTCGGCCTGTACTTGGCCGGGCGGTCGTCCTTTTTGGCTGGCTCGCTTTGCGCTTCCTTGCTCTCCGCCAACGCCCAAGGGGGAAGCTCGATGTCCCCCTGCTCTTCGGCGCGCTTTTTGAGCTGGATGTAAGCGATGACGCAGACCGGCACCAACGCCAGCGAGATGAGCTGCGACGTCGAAAAACCAAACAGAAAGCCCCGTTCGGGGTCGTCTCGGAGGTACTCGATGAAGAAGCGCCACAAGCCATAGAGGCCGCCTACGGTGACCAGGACTTGCCCGCGAAACTTCCGGTGCGTCAGGAGCCACACCGAGATGCCGAACAACACCAGACCCGCGAGCGATTCGTAGATCTGCGTCGGGTGCACGGCGAGCGAGCTGAGCGCGTCTTCGGGCAACAAGCCCTCGTTCAGATGGTGCCGGTACGCGGGAGAGCCGGTGATCGTTTGGTCACAGGCAAAGGCCGGATACGCCTCGGTGTCCCACTTCGGAAAAGTGCCCAACTTCGCGAGGAATCCCGATGCGCCCTCACGCAGAGGGCGGCCGTAGTCGCAGCCGTACAGGTAACAACCGATCCGCGTGAGCATCAGGCCCGACGCGAGAGTCGGCACCGCCAGATCGGCGAACGGAAGCAGAGGGATCTTCTTGATCCGCCAAAAGGCCCACGCGGTGAGGAAGCCGCCCAGGAATCCGCCATATGCGACCAGGCCACCCGAACGAAGATCGAACCACGAACCCAACGTGTCGTAAGACTCGATG
>CP070650.1:2051923-2054781 GCA_020354595.1 Myxococcales bacterium | reverse complement strand
GCCTCGCTCACCGCGAAGCCTTCCTCGGCCAATCTCAGCGCCGGGGCAATGACATCGCTCAACGGCAGCTTCCCGAAACGCCGAACCAAGGCCTCGATGCCTGCCGGCTCGCCAGGAACGCCAGCCGCGAGACCACCGAGCTGAGAAGGGGCGTTGGCAGGACCCGGTGGCCGCTCGTCTTCCGTCTCGAACATCGTGGCGTGGGCCGCGCGCGGAGCGCGTTCACGGAAATCGAGGAACGTCAGAGAGTCTTCCTTCGCGCAGTAGTAGAGTGCAAATCCCCCGCCGCCGAGACCACTGCTCGCAGGATTGACCACGCCGAGCGCCAGCATCGTCGCCGCGGCGGCGTCCGCGGCATTGCCACCCGCAGCCAAGACTTCGGCGCCTGCCTTCGAGGCTTCGAAATGATCTGCGGCTACCGCATCGGTCGCAAAAAGCTTCGCATGCTCCGATGGCGTGCCAACCGTGAGGCCCGCGAGCAGCAGCGCCGAAACGCTCCAGAACAACATCGGAACCCATCGCGTCATGAGTTGCACCTTGCCTCCAAACCGTGCGGGATGCTACCGGAGGTGTCGATGCGTTTCGTTTTCGTCATGGACCCGGTGTCGACCGTGATCGTCGACGAGGACACAAGCTTTGCGCTGATGCTCGAGGCGCAGAGCCGGGGCCACCGCGTCGACCACTGTCTCCCGAGCGATGTCGGTCTTCGTGGCCGGCGGGTCATCGCCCGAGCTCGGCAGGCGACGATGCGGCTCGATGCCGAGGTGCCGATCACGCTCGGCGATCCCGAGGACATCGAGCTCACCGACGTCGACGCGGTGTTCATTCGGAAGGACCCACCCTTCACGGACGCCTACCTCTGGCTGACACTCGTTCTCGATCATCTCGAGGGAAGCACGCTCGTAGTCAACAGTCCGCGTGGCTTGCGCGAAGCGAACGAGAAGCTCTACGCGCACCATTTCCCCGAGATCGTTCCGCCGACGATCATGACCAGTCACAAGGACGAGATCCTTCGCTTCGTCAGCGATGTGGGCGGGAAGGCCGTGATCAAGCCGATTGACGGGCATGGAGGCGAGGGCGTATTTCTGCTCTCGAACGGCGACAACAACCTCAACGGGCTGATCGAAGCGGTCACACATTTGGGCTCTCGAAATGCGATCGTCCAGGCGCTGATCCCCGAGATCTACGACGAGGGGGACAAGCGAATCCTTCTCGTCGACGGCGAGCTGCTCGGGGTCGTCGGGCGCGTCCCGAGCAAAGGGGACCTCCGAAGCAACGTGCACGTCGGGGGTTCGGCAACCTCGGCCGAGCTCTCCGACGCCGATCGCAAGATCATCGAAACCATTGCGCCCCGCCTCGTTGCCGATGGTTTGTTCTTCGTCGGGCTGGACGTGATTGGCGGAAAGCTGATCGAGGTGAACGTCACGAGCCCGACGCTGATTCAGCAGATGTCGCGGATCACCGGCGAGAACCTGGCGGCTTCCGTGATCGAGCGACTCGAAGCCAAAGCGCAAGCTTACTCCGGCTAGCTCGAGCCGATTCGAACGGCAGCAGAAGCGCCCGCGCCTGCAACCGCACCGATGCCGATCGCGACCAAGAAAGCGACCGTGGGTTCCATCAGGTCGAGCCCATCCAAGACGAGCCCCGTCATTCCAAAGAACGAAACGAAGAACGTCCAAAACCGCCGCGAGCGAATCGTGCGTACGACGAAATCACCGCCGGCTACTCCGTCGAGCTGTCCGACCTGGCTCGGTCTCGTCGTGTCGTCGTGCGCCCTGGTCTGGTCATCCGCGTCCACCCGCTTGCCGGTGAAGAACAACGCAACCACCAACAGCACGGCACCGAGAACCAGCGACAGGATGTAAAGATTGATGAACATCGGGATCCTCTCCTGTCAGCAAGCCATCGCGCCTGCTGCACCCCAGGACACATCGATAGGACGAAGGCCCTCTTCTTTGCAAGCCAGCTCGAAGGCCTCGGCGGCGTCACCTCCGGCGAAGAAGGCGACCGCCACGTCGCCACCCCCCGCGCCGCAGGGCTTCGCGCTCCCTGAAAAACGGGCGGCGAGCTCTGCCGCAAGCCCGAGGCGCGTCTCGACGATCGGCGCCCCCGAGGCCTCACCGAGGGCGCCCATCGCTCGGCAATACCGGGCCGCGGCAGACACCACCTCGGTCGCCCCGGCACTCTCGAACGCGTGGGCGAAAGAGACCGCGAGCTCGCTCAGCTCGCCCATGCATCGCTCGTATTGCGCCGGATCGTGGCGCCGCAGCTGGTGCACCTTGGCGACCAGCTCGCTGGTTCTTGCGGGATGCCCCGTCCAAACCAAAGCGATGTGAAGGCCGGCCGGGGGCCGAAGCGCACGTGTCTCGACCCCTCGAGCGTCTCGCATGAACCGAAGAAAACCGCCGAACGTCGAGGCTGCCACGTCGACGCCGCTTCCACTTGGAGCGACCGTGGCATGCCCGGCGAGCGCACAGTCGAACACGCGGTGCATCACCGCGGGGTCTTGCAGATCGCGGCCGTGCGTCGCGAACACGGCAGCCGCGGCGGCCACCGCGCCGGCCGCCGACGAGCCTAGTCCGAGCTTCGCGCGATTGTCCTGCAACTCCTTCGAATCGAGCATCAGCGAGCCGGGGACGGGCCCGCACTCGGCCTGCGCGCGCTCCAAGGCGGCAAGGACCTCGAGAGGCAAGGACGTCGGATCGTCGCTCCAGGTCACCGTGACTCGGCGGTCCACGGCAGCAACCACGGCGGGCGCCCCCTCGAGCACCGCGTACTCACCGCACAGGACCGCTTTGCCCGGAGCGCTCGCACCTATGCGCTTCATCGGCTCACCTCGACGTCGGGCCCCGGTTTGG
>CP070650.1:2047778-2051823 GCA_020354595.1 Myxococcales bacterium | reverse complement strand
GACCCCGTAAAGCGACTACGTCGCCACGGGGCTGCGCACCGACCCCGACGCTGGCGCTGACGCTGACACTGGCACTGACGCTGTCACTGACGCTGGCACTGACACTGGCGCTGACGCTGTCACTGACGCTGACACTGACACTGGCACTGGCACTGGCGCTGGCGCTGCGGCTGCATGCCCTGTAAGCCCCGGCCATGCTGCTCGAGCGCTACCTCGAAGAGGTCGGTTCGGACGCCATCCAAAAGGCGCTCGATCTCGACAGTCCCCGCCCTGCCCTCGTGCGCCCGACTACCGATACCAAGTTTGGGGATTTTCAGATCAACGGGGCGATGAAGCTCGGGAAAGAGCTCGGAAGGCCGCCTCGCGAGTTGGCGCAGCCGATCGCAGACGCGCTCGCGGGTGTCGAAGCGATCGAGAAGGCCGAGGTGGCCGGGCCGGGCTTCGTGAACATCCATCTCTCGCACGAATGGATCGCGGAGGCGCTGACCGAGGCGCTTCGCGACTTCGAGCGGGATGGAGTTCCGGCGGTCGACCACGCGGAGAAGATCATCGTCGACTTCTCGAGCCCCAACATTGCCAAGCAGATGCACGTGGGGCACCTCCGCTCGACCATCATCGGGGATGCGATCGCGCGTGTCTTGTCATTCCTCGGACATCACGTCGTGCGCGACAACCACCTCGGGGACTGGGGGACCCAGTTTGGGCTACTGATCGTCGGCATGCGCGAGTGGGGCGAGGAAGAGGCTCTGCTCGCGGACCCCATCACCGAGCTCGAGCGGGTGTACAAGCTCGCTTCCGAGCGGGCGAAAAACGATGAAGCATTCGCCGACAAAGCGCGCGCCGAGCTCGCGAAGCTCCAGAACGACGACGCTGACAACCGCGCGCTCTGGGAGCACTTCGTCGAGGTCAGCCGGACTGCACTCGATGCGGTGTACGACGAGCTCGACGTCTCCTTCGACGTTTGGCTCGGGGAGAGCGCGTATCACGATGCCCTCCCCGGCGTCGTCGAAGACCTGCTCGAAAGAGGAATCGCGCGTGAGGACGACGGCGCGGTGTGCATCTTTTGGGGCGAGCTCGACGATGCGCCGAAGAACCTCCGCAAGCAGAAGACCCCATTCATCGTACGAAAGAAGGATGGCGCCTTCCTCTATTCGACGACCGACATCGCGACGGCGCTCTACCGCAAAGCCCATTTCGACGCTGACCGCGCCCTCTACGTCGTCGACAATCGCCAGGGGCTTCACTTCCAGCAGCTCTTTGCGGCGATGGCCCTTCTCGGTGTCGACAT
Organism: Myxococcales bacterium; assembly: GCA_020354595.1. Lineage (GTDB taxonomy): Bacteria > Myxococcota_A > Polyangia > Polyangiales > Houyiibacteriaceae > SG8-38. The sequence goes on along the minus strand of CP070650.1, from coordinate 2,050,535 downwards.
CAGCCTCGAGCACGTCGGCTTCGGCACCGTGCTCGGCAAAGACGGCAAACCACTTCGCACCCGCGACGCAAGTGGCCATGTGATCACCTTGGTTTCCCTGCTCGACGAGTCGAAACAACGCGCCCGGGCGCGTATCGACGAAGGCATCGCAGAAGGCCGGCTTCGTGTGCGCCCCGAAGAGATGGACGAGGTCTCCGGCGTCGTCGGCATTGGCGCCGTGAAGTACGCCGACCTTCGCCAGAACCGGCTGAGCGACTACCAGTTCGACTGGGACAAGATGATCTCGTTCCAGGGCAACGCGGGCCCCTATCTGCAGTACGCCTACGCGCGTTGCGCTTCGATCTTTGCGAAGGGTGGCCTCGATATGGACGAAGCGGCTTCGAGCGCGGCGATCGCGCTCGAGGTGCCTGCCGAGATCACGCTCGGCAAGCAGCTTCTGCGTTTTGCGGACGTGGTCCATCAGGCGGGCGCGACGAGCCAGCCGCACCTCATCTGCGAGCACGTCTACGAGCTCGCGCGCGCGTTCAATGGCTTCTATGCGGAGTGCCCCGTCCTCGACGCAGAGGGCGCGACGCGTGAAAGCCGACTCGGGCTCACAGCGCTGACCGCACGCCAGATCCGACGAGGCCTCGGGCTCGTCGGCATCGGCGTGGTCGACCGAATGTAGCCGAAACGCGAGCGATTCCCGACGGCGAGACCTCGGATGTGCTATGCGACTTCAGTCGATGCAGGGCCGGATCGTTCGCACTTCGCACCAAAGCGCGTGTCTTCAGGGGAACCCCCTCGGGGATCCGCATGAGCGCGACGTGTACTTCTACTTGCCGCCGCAATACGACGACGGGCGCCGCTATCCCGTCGTGATGATGCTCGCCGGGTTTGGCGCGACGAACCATTCCATGGCGGCATGGAGCCCATGGAAGCCGAATACGGTAGAGCTCTTCGATCGGATGATCGCCGCGGGTGAATGCGGCCCGGCGATCTTGGTGCTCCCCGATTGCTTCAACCGCTGGGGCGGCTCGCAGTTCCTCGACTCCGAGGGAACCGGCAAATATCAAACGTATCTAGCGGACGAGGTCTTTGCGTTCGTCGACGCCGAGCTCAACACGATCCCGCATCGCGAGGCGCGCGCGGTCGTCGGCCGTTCGTCGGGAGGCTTCGGAGCGCTTCGACTGGGGATGGACCGGCCCGATGTGGTGTCAGTCCTCGGAAGCCATGCTGGCGATGCAGGCTTCGAGGTCAGTATGCGGCCGATGCTCACGAGCGCGGCCATCGCGTTCGACCTCGCTGGCGGGCTCAGAACGTTCGCGGATGAGGTTCCTCAGTCGGGGCCGCAGAACGCCACGCAGTTCGACGCGATCTTCGTGCTTGCGGCGGCCGCGGCATACTCGCCGACGTACGCGCCCACGACGCAGGCTTTTCCTTTTGCGGAGCTTCCGATGAATCCCTCGACCGGCGAGCTCAAGCCGGAGGTCTGGGCGCGTTGGCTCGAGCAGGACCCACTCCTCAGAATCGATGCGTCCTTGGCCGCTTTGCAAAAGATGTCGCTCATTTACGTTGATGCAGGCAACCGGGATGAGCACGGGCTACACTTCGCTGCGCGGATGCTCAAAGACGGGCTTCTCCGGCACGGGTTGCCTGTCCGATACGACGAGTACGACGGGGGACATCGAGGCACCTCTTGGCGTTACGAGATTTCGTTGCCGCAGATCGTAGAAGCACTTCGAGGACCTGAATGACGACCAAAAAGAAGAGCACGAAGGAAGAAGGCGCTCCGCAGGCCAAGCCCGCCAAGAAGGCCGGCAGCGGGGGTGCGGCGGTAGCGGCGCAAAAGATCCTCGCGGAAGAGAACCCTCAGTCGAAGATCGCCGAGCACGGCGAGACCATGATGGAGGGCCCGCGCACCGCCGCGACCCAATCCGCACGGGTGCTCAGTGAGGTCATCGTCGAAAAGCCCGAGCTCGTCGTGCCACTGGTCGCCAAGTTTGCCAAGGGCATCTCGTCGTCGAATAAGCGCGTCGTCCAAACGTCCGCAGAAGCGCTTCCGGCGATTGCCCGCATTGCGCCCGCCCGCGTGGCTCGGCAGCTCGACGTGCTGAAGGGCTCGTTCGAGGAAGCCAACGACGTCGGCAAGGACGGGCTCGTCAAGACGTTTGCTGCGCTCTGCACGGCCTCGGTCGCGTATCAGAAGCGGCTCGAGCCAGTGCTCACGCTCGCGCTCAACGGCGCGGACGGCAAGACCTTGTTCGCCTGGACGCAGATCGTGCTGCCCGCGCTCAAAGGCGAGCCCCACGCGCGCGCACGCGCCGTAGTGGAGGGTCGCCTCAACTTGATTCCTCGCGCCTACGCGCAGCAAATCGCGGACTTCCTCGGAATCAAGCTCCGCCTGCGCTACCGCTGATTCATTTGAGGAGCGAGGGTTCGTAGCCTTCGGGGCGCTCGAAGCCAAGGAGCTGCAACGTCGTCGCCGCGACGTTGGCGATGCCGGGGCTCTGCAACGAGTCGTCGAGGGCGAGGGTGCCGTTGCCCGGCACGTAGACGTAGCAAGGCACCTCGTTCAGGGTGTGACTCGTCTTGTTCTTCAAGTGGCCGGCGGCGTTGCGCTTGAAGTCACCCGACTTCCTATCGAGCTCGAACATCGCGTCGGCGTTCCCGTGGTCGGCGGTCACGATGACCGCGCCGTCGAGCTTCTCGATGACGGGAATGATGCGGCCTAGCGAGAGATCGACCGCTTCGACCGCGATCACCGCGGCTTCGAGG
>CP070650.1:2044818-2047678 GCA_020354595.1 Myxococcales bacterium | reverse complement strand
GGTCCGAGGTTGATGATCCACGGAACCGGCAACGACGAGACCACCTTCATGGAAATCGTGGAGAAGGTCGGAGCCGAGGTCGTGGCGGACGATCTGTGCTTCGGAAGCCGGCCCTACTGGTACGACGTGCAGGTAAGCGACGATCCGCTGGTGGGTCTCGGCACGAGCTATCTGAACGGCGTGCGCTGCCCGAGAACCTATCGGCAGAGCCCGGGCACACACGAGGAAGACCTGGAGAATCGCTTCGGCCACATGTACGAGTTCGCCAGGGACTACAACGTCAAGGGCGCCATCCTCTACATCATCCGATACTGTGACACTCATGCCTTCGATGCCCCGGACCTGAAGGAGTATCTCGAGAGCAAGGGGCTTCCCGTGCTCGTTCTCGAGGAGGACTACCCCATCAGCAGCACCGCCAGGCTCATGACCCGGGTGCAGGCATTCTCCGAGATGCTCTCATGAACGAACCGACCAAGAAGACCACCGCCACTCACTCGCTGGCGCTCGCCAAGAAGGTCCGCGGCATGATCAAGGACCTGGCACGCAAGACCCACGAGGCGAAGGCTGCGGGAGAGCCGGTCGCCTATCTGTTCATCGCCGGCGCCTACGACGACATCCTGCGCGCCATGGATATCGCCACGGTGGGCACGGAGAACTACGCCGGGGTGTGCGCCGCCAAGATGGACGCCGAGCGCTTCCTGTCGAAGGCCGAGGAGGAAGGGTACGCGCGGCACCTCTGCACCTATGCCACCGTCGGACTGGGCTTCGACGCCATCCGCAAGGAGCTGGGAGAGATGCCCGAGAACGCCCCCGACGGCGGCATGGCGTTTCCCACCATCATGCTCGGAACGGGCATGAACATCTGTGATCCCCGCTACAAGTGGTATCAGGCAGCCCAGCGCTACAACGATGCTCCGATGCATGTTCTCGGGTTGCTGAACCCGCCCGTCTACGGCACCCACACCGACCTCGAGGACTACCGTAGCTACTACATAGAGTATGTGATGGAAGAGCTGAGAGAGCTCGTGAAGCGCCTGGAGAAGGTCACCGGCAAGCGCATGGACTGGGACCGGCTCTCGCAGGTCGTCGATCTGACCGAGCGCACGCTCACCAAGTGGTACGAGGCATATCAGCTACGCAAGGCAGTCCCCGCCCCCATGCCCACCGAGGACGCCTTGAGCACCATGGTGCCGGCCAACTTCATGCTCGGCACGCAGGAAGCGTACGATTTCTACAGCAACCTGTACGATGAGCTGAAACAGCGGGTAGACAACGGAATCGGCACCATCGAGGACGAGAAGTACCGCTTGCTGTGGGCGCTCAGCCTGCCGCCGTGGTACGCCTTGACCATCTTCAACTACTTCGAGAGCCAGGGCGCCGTGTTCCCGATCGAGGCCGTCTACAATCAGGGCCGCGATCCCGAGATTCCCGACACGGTGACCGATCCGCTCGAGCGCATCGCCCGCAGGTTCTACGGCTCGATGACCCGATACTACGAGAAGGCGCGGGCCAACACCGGGCACACCACCGTGGAGTGGCTTCTCGACCTGATCGATGACTACAAGTGCGACGCCGTGGTCTTCCACCAGGCGATGACCTGCCGGACCGTACACACCGGCCAGCTCAATCAGATCAACACGTTCAAGAAGTATTCCGACAAGCCCGTCCTGCTTCTGGAGGGAGACATCGTCGACGTGCGCAACTACGACGAGTCCACGACCCGGCAGAAGGTCGACGCCTTTCTCCAGGTCGTGGACAGCCACAAGAGAAGCAGCGGTGGGTGATCAGTCCGAGACGTCTTCCTCGTAGGCGAAGTAGCGCAGCACGAGCTCGACCAGCTCGTCGCGCAGCATGGGCGATTCCAGCAGCTCCGGGCGATCCTCGACCACGGCGTTGAGCGCCCCGATCACACCGCGCATGGCCACGAAGCTCTTGAGCTCGAAGTCTCCGGATTCGCCGATGCGGTCCGAGTAGAGGCTCACGAGGTACTCCAGCCACACCTCCGTGGTGAGCCGCGCTCGGTAACGCTCCTTGATGAACTTGTCGAGGTCGTACTCGCGCAGATGCTCGAGGTAATGGCTCGGAGCGAGCCGCAGCATGCGGCGGTGGCGATCGATGACCGCTTCGAAGAACTCGGCGAGCGTCTCGCGAAACGATCTCTCGGAGACGCTGGCCTTCACTCGCGCCCGAAAGGCGTTCATGGTGCTCGCACTGAGATCCCGTTCCAGCGCTTCCTGGTAGAGCGACTCCACGATGGCTTCCTTGTTCGGGTAGTACTGGTAGAGCGAGCCCACGCTCACGCCGGCCACCTCGGCGATGCGGTTCGTGGTGAGGGCGTCGACCCCCTCGCGCTCGAGGATGCGAATGCATGCCTGCTGTATCGACTCGACGATCTCTCTGGAAGTCCTGCGCTTGGGCTCCTTGCGCAACGGTCTCGAGGTCTTCTTCGTCTTGGCGGGGCGCCGTTCGGGCGCGGCTTGCCCCTCGACGGCACCCCTGTGCTTCTCCGGCTTCAGGCTGCGCTCGCCGGTCTGGAGGAAGGTATCGATCCAGCTCTGCAGGTTGGACTCGTCGAGATCGAACCGCTTGCACGCTTGGGCAACGGAGAGATCGCCGCGCAGGATCTCCAAGACGAGCTCGGCCTTTCTCTTTGCGGTCCAGCGCTGGAAGTCGCGCTTCATGACGACTTCACCTCCACGCATGCCATTCCTAGCACAGCCATCCCGCCAGACCAGACGGAGGGGCCTGAGCGCGCGCGGGGCCGGAAGTCGCTCCCGGCGTCAAGTCGTGCCCGGCGTTGGAGTAGATCGGTTGCCAATCCATACGCGCTCCGATGTTCTTCCTCGAGAGAAAGATCCAT
>CP070650.1:2037529-2044718 GCA_020354595.1 Myxococcales bacterium | reverse complement strand
CGCTGCTTGAGATGGCGGTTGGTTGCCGCGACCACGCGAACGTCGACCTTCAGGGTCTCGTTCCCACCGACGCGCTCGAACTCGCGCTCATGGAGGAAACGGAGGAGCTTGATCTGAACGCTCGTCGGGATCTCGCTCACCTCGTCGAGGAACAACGTGCCTCCGTCCGCTAGCATGAACCCGCCCTCACGCCGCGAGGTCGCGCCGGTGAAGGATCCCCGCTCGTGCCCGAACAGCTCAGATTCGAGCAACGTCTCGCTCAACGACGCACAGTTGAGCCGGATGAAAGGCTTGTCCTTGCGCTTCGAGTTCTGATGAATCGCTGCAGCGATTAGCTCTTTGCCGGTGCCTGTCTCGCCGTGAATGAGCACGGTGGCACGGCTCCCAGCAACCTGGGCGATATTCTTCATCAACCGCTGCATCGACGGGTGCTCTCCGATGATGTTGTCAAACTGGAAGCGATCATCGACACGTTGTCGGAGCTGAGCAGCCTCCCGGCTCAAGCGCGTCCGTTCGAGTGCTCGGTCGACGATTGCGATGACGGCGTCGAGCTCGAGCGGCTTGGTGAGATAGCTCTCAGCGCCGAGCTTGATCGCCTGCACCGCCGTGTCGATCGTCGCAAACGCGGTCATTACGATGAACGTCGTGTGAGGCGACATGGGTCGTCCGCTCTCGATGAGGGTCAGGCCGTCCATGCCGGGCATCTTCAGATCGGTCAGCACTACGTCGGGGTCGACTTGTTCCATTTGCAGGAGCGCGGTGCGCCCGTCGGCGGCGGTGCTCACCGAATAGCCGGCGTCGTCTAGGAGCTCTGCAAGTGCGCTGCGTGCGTTGGCCTCGTCGTCCACGACGAGAATCCGCCCTCTTTGGGGCTCCGCGCTTTGCGCACCGCTGGTTTCGGGTAAGTTGGTTGCTGTAGTTACGCTAGTCATGGCTCTGTCTTTCGTAGCTGGGGTCTTGCCGACGCTGGGAGTTGGCGTTCAGGAGCGCGCGAGCGCCTCCTTGCCTCCCGACACCTCCGGCGCTCGCGCAGACGCGAGCTGTTCGTATTCCGCAAACGTCGCTTCGAGGTCCTCGACGAACTCGTGCACGTCTGGGAACGATTCCCAATCGGCGTTGAAGCCCCAATGCAGTCCCCCGTTGTAGCTGAAGAGAGCGATGCCGAGGTTCTGGTTCCGCATGAGCGGAACCATCGGATAGATCGCTTTCATCTGTGCCCCGAGCAAATAGAGCGGAATGGGTGGGCCTGGCACGTTCGTGATGATGAGATTGTAGGAACGAAGCTCCATCGCAGCTTTGTACAGCTGAGACACGAGGTGCTTGGTCGTGAGGTCGGCGATGTCTTCGATGAGCGCCGCGCCGCCTGTCTGGTTCGACTCCTTTTTCAGCTCGTTCGTGATCTCGATGACCTTCTTCAAGCGCTCGACCGGGTCCGGCTCCGAAACAGGCAAATCGGCCAGCAGCATAGCCACGGCGTTTCCTACCGACTGGCCCCCAGCCTTTCGGATGTTGACGGGCAGCGCCGTACGGAATTGCTCGACCGAGTCGACGTCTTGGTCGCGGCGCCGGAGAAAACGGCGGACCGCGCCCGTCGTTGTGGCCACGACCACGTCGTTGATCGTCCCTCCGAGCGAATTCTTGATCGCCTTCACATTCCGGAGGTCCATGGACAACCAGTCGAAGCGCCGATACGGGCTGATGTCCCTTTCGGTGAACAGCGTCCTCGGCGTCGGCTTCATCCCGGACTGAAGCAGCTTCCGCAATCCAGATAGATTTTCACGCACGCGCGACCCGTAGTGCGAGAGCTGGCGTAGACCATCCACGCGGTGCTTGAACTCTCCTCGGGCAAGCGCCATGCGGCTCGGCGCCGGGCGCGCTTGCCATTCCTTGGGAACGCGTTCGGTGGCATCCGGCATCACCTGGAGCAACGCCTGCAGCAGCTCGACTCCAGCGATCCCGTCAACCATGCAGTGGTGTACTTTGACTACCAGCGCAAATGTGTCGTCTTCGATCCCTTCGACGACCCAGAACTCCCACAAGGGGCGGCTTCGATCGAGGTGCTGAGAGAACAGCCTGCCGACCAGTCGTTTCAGGGCTCTCTCATCTCCGGGGAGCGGCAACCTGGTGTGACGTAGATGGAAGTTCAGGTTGAATCGGTCATCGTCGACCCACACGGGGTGGTTGAACGCGGGCACCCATTCCACTCGCTGTCGGTAGCGTGGGATGGAGTCGAGCGCGACCTTGGTGTACCGAGTGAGGCGCTCGATATCGAGCCCTCCGTGCTCGAGGGTCAACGGCTTGGCATCGAACAAGAGAGCGGCGCCCACGTGCATGGGGGCCGCCTTATTTTCGACGTCGAGGAAGATGGCGTCGAGGGCGCTCAAACGCTCGTGAAATCTCTCCGGCATAGCAGCGGTGTCTGTAGCAAATTGTGAGCCCATGGTGCTTTGCAGCGATATCCGCATTCGCCGGCGCCAGGAGCTCCGGGAAGGACGCAAATTATGCGTTTCACAGTCTTCGAAACGAATAATATGCGTTTAACGGCTTGCGTACCAGCCTCAAGCGGAACGTGCGATAAAGAGCACCCATGTCACAGCTTCTGACGCGAGACCTCATGACCCAGCCGGTCGTTTCGGTGGGGCCGACCCGCCCGCTTCGCGAGGTCATCCAGTTGATGGAGGAGCACAAGATCCGCCACGTGGCGGTGGTCGAGTCCGAGTCTGGGCGCCTCCTTGGTCTGATCTCGCATCGCGACGTGTTGCGCAGTCAGGAGGGGAGTCTGTCCGGGGCGCCGTCCGAAGAGCAGGTTCACATGAACCGATGGATAGAAGCCCGTTGGGTGATGACGAAAGAAGTGCGCACGGTATACCCCGATACGCCCGCTCTCGAGGCCGCGCTCACCTTGCGCTCGCACGGTTACGGGTGTGTTCCCGTGGTCGAGCACGGAAGGCTCGTCGGGATGCTCACCGAATCGGATTTCGTCGATTTCGCCATTCAGGCGTTATCCGATCCCGGCGTTTGATCGCGCGGTCGTCAAAGAGGGAGACTTTGGCCCCAGGATCTGGCACGGTGCTTGCTCCGGGTTGAAGCATGGGGATCAAAACCATCGTTGTTGGCACAGACCTCGGCGAGTCCGGGCGCCGCGCGATGCAACTCGCCGTTCAAACGGCTCGAGCGACCCATGCGACGCTTTGGCTGGTGCACGCGAGCGAGATCGGTTTGGAGAACGCCTGGCGTGATCTTCCCATAGGCGCGAGGTCCGCGGCGCACGCGTTGCGACAGAGGCTCAAAGGGCGTTTCGAGAGCTCCCTTCAGGAGCTCGAGAACGAGCGCAAGGAATGTGAAGCTGCGGGCTTGAGCTGCCAGACCTCGTGCGAGGAAGGACAGCCCTGGGAAACGATTCTACGCACCGCGGTCTCGGTCAATGCAGACTTGATTGCGGTGGGCGATCCCGTCGGCGCCATTGGCTTGCCCGAGCGCTTGCTCGGCTCGACGTCCGAGCGCGTCGTGCGGCAAGCGCCTTGCTCGGTATTGGTGTCCTGCGGAAGGCTCCGCGAAGACTATGCTGGCGCCAAGGTCGCCGTTGGCGTCGACTTCTCCGCCCATGGCATCGAGGCGGTTCGCTGGGCGCGGGACGTCGCAGCGGCGGTTGGTGGCGAGGTCGCACTCCTGCACGTGGTCCCCCACCCAATCACGGAGAGCGTGCTTCCAACCGAGTGGCCGAGCGTGCTCGAGGGGCTTTCGTCGGCAGCGCATTCTCGGCTGGAGCAACTCGTCGTCAGCGAGGGTCTCGCTCCAGGGACTACGATTCGCGTGATGGATGGCTCCGTGGGTAAGGTGCTCTGCAATACGACCGCCGACCTCGGCGCCGACCTGCTGTTCGTCGGGTGCCGCGGCCAAGGCCGGTTGCGGGGTATGATGCTTGGGAGCGCCTCGCAGTATTGCCTCAGGTATTCCCCCGTCCCCGTCCTCGCCGTACGGCCGTAGCGGGAGGCTAGCTCTCCAACATCTTCTCGAGCCGTCGACGATTCTCTTCGCGTGGCCGCGAGGTGTCGACTCGCACGTGCTCCGCCGCGTCCAGCTCCACAATTGGCTCAAAGCGCCTTTCGAACTCGTCGAGCAGATCGGATCGCGCATCGCTTACGTGGGCGCCCTTCTCTTCGCGGCCGGCAAGGCGTTGCAGCACGAGGTCTCGCGGCGCTTGGCATTCGACGAAAAGAAACGGAACGTTTCGCGCTTCGGCAAGCGCTCGCGCGGAGCTGCGCGTCTCCGCGGTGCGGAACGAAGCGTCGATCACCACCGGCCGGCCAGAGGAGAGGATGGTGTCCGCCGTCTTCCAAAGCGTCTCGTAGACCGCTTTCGTGGCGCTGGGCGAGTACGGCCCGGACCATGCGTCGCTCTTCAGCGATTCCTCCGGGCCGCGGCCCATCAGGTGTTTTCGGGTGCGATCGGAGCTGACGACTGGCGCGGCCAGCAGCTCACCGATGGCTTCCGCGGTGCGGCTCTTTCCGCTCGCGATGATGCCACCGACAGCGATGAGTCTCGGCGGAACCAGCGGCGGCCGCTCGTAGGCCAGCGATAGAAGGAAATAGCGCCTGGCTTCGCGTTTCGCGCGCTCTCTCGTCGACGGCGCTGCTACGGCGTCCGCCGCGAGGAACGAGGCGATCTTGCCGCGGACGAACGCGCGATAGCTTTCGTAGAAGTCGACGACGGAATATAGACCATAGTCGTTGGACTCGCGGGCGTAGCGAGCGAGCAACCGCTCCGCGAGATCGACGCGTCCGTGCCAGGCCAAATCCATCGATAAGAACGCGATGTCGGCGCAGACGTCACCGTACCGAAAGCGGTCGTTGAATTCGATGCAGTCGATGATCGAGATCGATCCGGCCGGCTCGAAATACACGTGCTCGAGACGCAAGTCTCCATGACCGTCGCGCACTCGCTCCGTCGCGATGCGATGCTCGAAGCGCTCTTTGTCCCTGAGCATCGCGCGCTGCCACGTTTCGATCTCGCGCGCCTGCTCTTCGGTGAGGTAGTCCGCGATGGAGTCGCGCGTTTGCTCGAAGTTCTCCTGTACGTTGCCGAGAATCGTCGCCACTTCACCATGCCGAGACGTTTCCTGGTCGCACCGTGCAGCAGCGTGAAAACGCGCTATGCGATCCGCGAGCTGATCGACGTGCTCTGGGAGAAGGGATCCAGCGGTCAGCATCTCGTCGGCGCGGTGCTCCATCGAAAGGCGGCGCATGTGCACCGCCCAATCGATGGTCCGTCCGGCGCCGTCGATTGCATGCGCGCCTGCACCATCGACGGTCACGGGAACGACTCCGAGATAGACATCAGGCGCGAGTCTTCGGTTGAGACGCACCTCAGCGTCGCACGCCCAGCGTCGCGCTTCGACGGTCGTGAAATCCAGAAAGCCAAAATCCACCGGCCGCTTGATCTTGAACACCTCGGATGGGCCCAAGAAGACCCAAGAGATGTGGGTTTCGATGAGCTCGAGGCCGGCCGCTTCGAGGTCTGTTTTCAAATCTCCCATGTTCCCTGGGCGCAGCTTCACTATACCAAGTGAGGAGGGCCCGCCCATGCGCCGAACCCGAGGCGCAATTCTGTCGTGACAACGTGAAATAGCGCAGCGTTTGCGCTCCGAGGGCTCGCAATGGCCCGCGTTGCGCCACAAATGGTGGGCACGTAGTTTGCTACCTGTTGGAGCTATCAGCGGAGGCGATCATGACCACGAGAAAGTTAGAGCGTTCGGAATGGCAGCGGTACTTCGACGAGGTTGCCAAGCGGATCCCCACAATGCGAGTCGGGGTGTCGATTCTCGGCGAGAATCTGGGCGTTCAGCCCGAAACCGACGACGCCATCCTGATCGGGGTCAGCTACGACCACAACGACGACGTTCTGACGATCGACACGGCCAATGTGTCACACCGCGTCCAGAGCCCCAAGGAGATCTACGTGCGAGAGCAGGGGGGGACACTCTCCAGCATCGAGGCGGTGTCGCCGGATGGAACGAAACAGATCATCGAGCTCAGCCCACTTCCATCGTTGCCGGCGTCTTGACCTGGGCTAGGAAGGCTGACGATGGCGAGGACATGGATATTAGTCGCGCACGAGGCGGGCGCGCGGGTCTTCGAAAACTACGGCCCGGGAAAGGGGCTCGGTCTGATCGAGGAGGTCGAGCACTCGGAGGGCCGCGAGAAGGCGCGCGATCTCGAGACCGACCGCCCGGGTCGATCCTTTCGCAAGAACAGCGGAGACCCACGTCGTGCCGCGATGAGCCGAAAGGAGGGGCCGCACGAGAGAGTGGTAGCCGATTTTGCACGGGAGCTGGCCCACAAGCTTCACCAGGGGCGTATGCAGAACCAGTTTCAGCGTCTCGTCTTGGTTGCGCCACCAAGATTCTTGGGGTTGCTGCGCTCCTCGCTGGACGGCCCGACCAAGCAGCTCGTCGTGGGCTCGCTTGACAAGGACCTCGCGACCACCAAGGAAGCCGAGCTCATCAAGCGCCTCGGCGAGGTGATCGCCATTTGACGGAGGCGCCCGTTTTCGGGCGTGCGAGAAGAGGAAATCGAAATGGCCAAGTTCGAAATGCCAGTGACCGACTACATGACCACGCCGGTAGAGACGGTTCGGATTGGGGAGAGCCTGGTCACCGCGAACGAGCTGTTCGCGGGGCAGGGAGTGTCTGCGCTCGGTGTCATCGACGCACAAGGCGCGCTCAAAGGGGTCATTTCGCGCACGGACATTCTACGCGCTGCGGTCTATACGCATGGCGAGACGTTTCGTGTGCCGGACCGACCGATCGAAGAGATCATGAAGTCGCCAGCGCTCCAAGTTGCGCCCGAAGCTCGAGTCGCCGAGGCTGCGAAGCTGATGCTCAAGAACCACGTGCATCGGGTCTTCATCACCAGGCGCGAAAAACCCGAAGGCGTGGTCTCGACGCGCGACCTCATGCGAGCGGTACGCGAGAAGCGTCTCAAGACGCCGATTTCGGGCATCGCCTCAGGCTCGGTCGTCAAGGTGAAGGCCGACGACCCGATCGCGCTCGCCGTCGACCGTCTCGAGCTCTCGAACAAGCACGGCCTGGTCGTGGTCGAGGGCGACTTCCCAGTGGGAATCTTCGATCAGGCCTCGGCCCTCGAGTCCCGTCGCCTCCCTCCCCACACCGCAGTGGAGCACGCCATGG
>CP070650.1:2034525-2037429 GCA_020354595.1 Myxococcales bacterium | reverse complement strand
TGGATAATATTTCCCTGCCAGCCAGTCTCCTCTACGCCGGGAGAGTCGGTGAAAAACGCAGACGCGGCCCTGGCCTGAGGTGAGGTCAGCAGTGCTGTTGCTGAAGATGAACACATTCACCACGAGCGTCTTCGTCGCCCATGGCGCGGACGACTCGCTGCTCGATCCCGTAAACATCGTCGCCGTCGACGGCGAAAACTGCTCGAGCCTCATCCCCGATTTCGCGTTCGGCGGGACCGCACCTGAAGACGGCACCCTCGACTTGGACGCAGGCACCGTCAACATCGGCTTTGACATCGCCGAAGATTGCGCTCCGGAAGCCGGCCCCGTCCCGGTCCCGGTGACGGCAGACGTCGTAAGCATTCTCGTTGCCGTGGACGAAAACACGGAAGACGAGGCGCTCGGTCCTGAACTCTGGGCCATCATTCCCGATGCCCCCGAGGACGATCCCATTCGTCTCATCAACACCTCAGAATAGCTTATCATCCTCTTCCTCCACACCAATGCGCTCCGGCGCAGGAAGCCGTCCGCCTCAGTAGGTGGGCGGTTTTCTTTTTGCCCCTACAGTTCCCGGCGGGCGGGCATCTAGAGCGGCGCCGTAGCGCTGTGAAGCGGCAGCGCGTTGCGCGGTTCGAGTCCAATCGGTGGCTCTAGGCGGACACTCCAGCCGTTCGGAACGAACGGCCTCTGTCAATCGTGCCCTCTAGTAGAACCGCGCCACCGTGAAGGCGAACCAGATCGAGAGCAGGACGGGCCAGAACAGTAGCTTGAGGATCAGGTTGTCTTCGTAGCGGAAGAGGTTCCAATCGACGCCACGAAACATCGTGGCGAGGGCCAGCGTCTGGACTGCGATGTACAGGTACATCGAGAAGTAGAAGAGCTCGATGTAGGCGATTTCCGGGGTTTCGATTCGGTTTCGCTCGTTGACGTGCGCCAAGATCAGGATGAAGAGGAAGCCCGCGGAGCTCTGGATGACGTTCATCGTGGTAAGGCCCGCCCGACCGTCCTCCTCGTTCGACGAGATGTAGAGCACCACGAACATGATCAGCGCGACGATCAGAATCGGAATCATGTTGGCGATGACCGGGTTCAAGAAGATGCGTTTGGCGACCATGTGGAAGCTGAGCGCGGGGTAGCTCTTCACCAGGCTGTCGCCGCCGAACGTCGATTTGAAGTCCACCGTGCGCAGCGCGAAGAACGAAGCGATGGTCTCGCACGAGGGGACCGTGATATCCGGGTTCAACCCGGGCCGGACGGAAGGGTTGAGAATGTCGTAGCTCTCGAGATCCGGCACGAGGAGGATGTTCTTGCTGAGGTCCGGATAGAGAATGTCGATACGGATGTCGTTCTGCTCGAAGGGGAACTGGCGATAGCTGAAGTCCTGTTCCAGCGTCACCCTGAAGCGCCAGGTCACGAGGACGTGGTCGCCCTGGTCGACCTCCGAAAGCTTCTCGGACACCAGTCCGCGCGCTTCCCGCGCAGAGACGTCGGGGAAGTAGAAGGCGGGCGGCGCGACGTCGTAGAGGTCTTTCGGGTACTTCATCCACAGCTTGCCGATGAGGCTCGCGTCGAACGAGGCGAGCTCGTAGGACTCGATGAAGAGTCCTGTCGGCACCTTGTTGTATCGAGAGTTGACGAGCTTGTAGAGCCTCTCGTCGTTCTGCTTCACGTACTTGTCGAGGATCGTTTGGTTGACTATCCGTTCGACATCGTCGTCGATGCGCGAAAAGTCGGTTGTGACGTTCAGGTACCAGAGGAGCGCGATGTTCGCGACGAGCACCAACGAGACGAGCGCGACCATGCGCCAAAGCTCGCTGCGGCTGAACCCGTCGAAGCCCTGTGCCATAGCCAGAAGCGCGATCAGGAACATGCCTAGGCCGATGGCGATGTGGACGATCTTGCGGCGCGGCTCATCCGACGCACCAAGCAGGTCGTCCTCGGCGAACACGAGCACGCTCTTCCAACCCGTCGACTCGAGCTCTTGGAAGAAGAACCAGGAGTGCTTGTACGTATACGTGCTGTCGTACGCGACGACGCCCTGGGCGTCTTCCCGCATCGTCGTCAGGATGGCCTCGTCCTTGCCGTCCCGAAGCGTGAACACGTTCTCCAACAGATAGATCGGATTCGGGTGCGACAGGATCGCTCCGGTCTGATCGTACGTGAAGCCATATCCCGCTTCGCCCACGCTGAGCGAGTCGACGATGCGTGTGAAGTCGCTCAGCGAGATGGTGTAGTCGACGATTCCGGTGACTCGACCCTCGCCGCCGATGAGGGGCACGCCGTAGTCGACCACCATCGCCTCGGCAGCCTCGGCGTAGTAGGGCGCAGACCACTGCGCCTCCCGTGAGTCGACGACGGCAGTGTACCACTTCGCGGTGTCGAGCTCTCTCGACGTGTAGTCGTAACTTTCTTCGACGAACTGGAACTCGTTGCGTTCCTTGTTGAAGAACGGGGCGTAGCGTTCCTTCCCAGCGAAGGCCTCTGGCTCGAACGCCACGGTAACGCCCATCACGAGCGGCAAACGCTTGCTCTCCCTCTCGATGCTTTCGAGGAGGCGCGCCTCCGATTCGACCTTGGCGACCACAGCCGCGTACTCCTCGGCGCGAGCCGCGATCTCGAATAGCGTCGCGTCGAGCGCCTCCGCGACGCGGATGCCAGCGGCACGACCGACCGCCAGGCTCTCTTCTTCCCGGCTCTTGTCATAGGCCAGGTAGTCGACGACCGAATAGGCCGCCAAGCCGGCCCCGGCGAGCGCCGCCAGCAACAGCACGGCTCTACGGATCTTCATGAGTGAGGGCGGACGCGCCATGATGTGGTGCCGGCGAGACGGCTCGCGTGGCGGACCCTGCTAAAGATGCGGGCAGATCTCAAGCGCAATCGGCGCTAGCGAGCCACCTTTCGGGC
>CP070650.1:2028589-2034425 GCA_020354595.1 Myxococcales bacterium | reverse complement strand
GCGAAGCTTCGAAAGGTAGTGATCTGCGCGCTCGGTGGAGCCGGTGCGAATGGCGAGGTACTGACGAATGCCTTCGGAGTAGAAACGGAAGGCGCGACCGTGCAGCACGTCGACGATCGTTTGAGGTTGACCCTGCGACAACGCGATCGATGCCGCAGCCTGAGTCAGTGCTGCGCCGCCCTTGTCGAGCGGACGAAGCTGATTCAGCAGAAAGGGGACAGTTCCCATAGTTGCCTCTCACCTGGTGGGGAAATGTAAGTGTGGGTTACCCTCGCAGATGCTCTCAACAAATCCGCAAGCGCCTATACCCAACCGTGGAAGATGCTCAAGGCGTACAACACTGCGAGAAGAGTCAGTGCAGCAACGATGTTCAGCAGGAAGCCGATGCGCATCATGTGAGGAAGCTCGATTAACCCCGTTCCGTACGCGACCGCGTTCGGTCCGGTTGCAATCGGAAGCATGAATGCGCAACTCGCCGCAAGGCCAACCGCGAGCGCGGGTGGAAGCGGAGACACGTCGAGCTCGACCGCGGCCGCAATGGCGAGCGGCACGATCATGTTCGACGACGCGGTGTTCGAGCACGCTTCGGTGAAGAACACGGTGAACACGATGAGCGCGGCGGTCAGCCCCCAGAGAGAAGAGATTCCGGTGACGTGCAGGAACCACTGACTGATCTCGGCCGCCAACCCCGTCTCGAACATTTGCGCGCCGAGGGAGAGCCCACCGCCGAACAGGAGAATCAGACCCCAGTCGATGCGAGCCGCATCGTGCCACGGCAGCACGGGGGTCTTGCCGTCTTCATCACGAAAGAGGAACAGTGGCGCGGCGGCGAGAATCGCCACTGCACCGATGGGCAGCGCCTTGGCAACTTCTGCAGCGTGCGGTGCGCCGACCGCCCGCATGATGCCGGGAATCGTCCAGCCCGCGACCGCCAGGCCGAAGCAAGCCGCCGTCACCTTCTCGCCCCACGACCACGGCGAGGTCACGACGGTCACGGTCGTCTCGGCGGGGGGAGGGGGCGCCAGCCATTGCAGTACGAAGCCGATGACGACGACAAGGACGAGGGCGGCCGGCATGCCGATCCCCATCCACTGCACGAAATCGAAGTCCACGCCGGCCTGCTCCTGCAAGAACCGGACTGTGATGAAGTTCGGTGGGCTTCCGATGAGCGTACCCATCCCTCCGACTGAGGCAGCGTAGGCAATTGCCAGGACGCTGCCTGGGCTGGTGTCGTCCTCCTCGGGAAGGGTTCCGAGCAGGATGGGGATCAAGATGGCTGCGGTGGCCGTATTGCTGATCCACATCGAGAGCACGATGGCCGTCATCATGAAGGCCATCCGGATGCGGATCGGCGAGCCGCGCACCAAGCGAAACGACATCAGCGAACGCGCTATGCGACGGTCGAGCCCGTGTCGCATCATCGCACGCGCGATGAAGAACCCGCCGATGAAGAGGAAGATCAACGGGTCCGCGTAGTGTGCAAACGCGGAGCGGCTGTCGGTCACGCCGACGACGATCATCGCGGGCGCGATCAACAGCGCCGTGACGGAGATCGGCATGACCTCGGTCACCCACGCGACGATCACCGCCGCAAACACTGCTGCGAGATGCTGCTGCCGAGGCTCCAATCCGAGCGGCGCAAACCACGTCACTACGAACAGTGCCGGAGTAAGGATGAGACCTACCTTGCGCCGTTCAAAAACGCCCATTCACGCGCCATCTAGCACGTCCCCCTATGGGTACGTCCAGCCTAGTGCGCCCGAAACTTGCGCGCGGTCGCGTTCAGCCCCAAGGTGCTTAAATCGTGGACCACGTGCGCCTGGGATTATTGACGATTCTGGCGTGTGCAGCCTTCTATGGCTGTGCGCCGAAACAGGATTCTGCAACCGCGCCGGTCGAGGGCGACTCGAAGCGAGCGAGGCGCTTGCCGAAGCCGGTTGCCGAAACCGAGCCGGAGGAGATGGAAGATCCCGTCGCCTTCTGGGGCGAGGGCAAAGCCGAGCGTCAGGTCGATGCGGCCAAGGCCGACTCCCGCGGGTACCTGTTGTTGGACCTCGGCGAGGAGTGGACCCCCTACATTCTCACGGAGGCCTCGTCTCCCGACGACGAGGCGAAGCCCAGCCAATACCGGGGGACCTACCTGGCTCTGGCCCGGGGTGAGTTCCCCAAGGACCGCCATGGCTACCGGGCGCAAAAGGATGAGTACCTCGAGCTATACGGCATTTTGCCGACGCTTACGCTGCTGAGGGAGCGCTTCGCCGAAGTGCGGGCCCTCGAATGCGCCGACACGCTCGATCTGGAAACGCTTCGAAGCTTCGACGGGTTCCTCGCCTACGAGAAAGGCTACAGGCCCACTCGCCGCGTCAATCGCTACACGCGTTTCAAGCCGCAAATGGAGGCGCTGGTCGCGCGCGCGCAAGTGGAGAGCCTCGACCAGATCACTCGCGAGCACCTCGCCGACGATGAAGAGTGGGCAAAGGTCGAGGAGTACCGGAGGATTGCGCCCGAGTACGAAGCCATCGCCGCGGCGCAGGCGCGGCTCGAGTGCGAGGGATTCTTCGAGGGACGAGGCGCGTACACGCCCGGCCTCTTCGACTGGCGCACCCACGAAGCGCTGGCCGAGTTCGAACGGCGTCATCGGGTCTACGGTTGGGGCTTCATCGGCAAGGACACGCTCGCCGTGCTGCAGAAGACGCCGCAAGAGACCGAGCAGGAAGCCGTCATTCGCATGCTGACCGAGCGCGCGATGCACGCGGCGCAGGTGATCGAGGATGGGAGCACGTCGACCAAGCGGGATGGCGAGCCACGCACGTACACGACCGAAGATGGTCAAGAACGGCAGATTCCCAATTTTGAATCCCAGCTGCGCGAGCGCCTGATCGCAGCGTTTGGGTTGCAGACCCCGGAGTCCACCTACGCATGGTTGCAGTCGCTGGGCGAAGTCTCCGCACACGAGGTCGTTGCGCTTCAGGGCATCGAGCTCCCGCCGTATTACAGCGATGCGATGGACCTGAAAGTCGAGATCGACCGAGGCGACGTGTGGTTCGAGTTCCCGTTCGACGAAGAGGGGCGTAAGCGCTCGCAGCCCGTTGCGCGGCGGCCGCGCCTCACGATCTTCGTCAACTACAACGATCAGAAGATCCCCTTGGCGCGCTTCGGCACCACGGTCGGTGGCTGGCGCGGCGAGTTCATCGACGGCGCGGTCATGCTCAAGTACAAGGGCTCGCCGGTCGGCAAGCGCGTCTGGAGCCGAATTGCCGCAGCGCCGATCTGGGTGCCTCCCGAGAGCACACCCCCTCGCGTGATGCTGACCAAGCGGCGGAAGCGGGGCCAGGAGTACTTCGAGGTCGACTACCACACGACGGGCCCGAGCTATGCGTCGGCCTACGGTTTGGTCGCGGCGTACCACAGGAAGTACTACCGAGGCGCGGACGGCGAGCCCAAGATCGGCGGCGACGAAGGCATTCGCACCCATGGCTCGGTCGACTACATGAGCATCATGCGGCGCCATTCGCATGGCTGTCACCGGATGCACAACCACATCGCGGTGCGCTTGATGTCGTTCGTCCTCGAGCACAGGCCCCACACGCGTTATGGCTCCCAGCCGATGGAGTACCGCCGCGAGTTCGAGTACGAAGAAGAGATCTACGTGATGGAATTCGACAAGGGCGGCTACAACTTCGTTCTCGACGAGCCGCTTCCGGTCGAGGTGTTGCCCGGAAGGGTTCGCGGCAAGGTCAAAGAGCCCATCGAAGTCGCGCTGCCACGTTTTGACCGAGAGGTGGAGGCCTACGTGATGCCCGATGGCATGTGGGTCAATGTCGACCGCCACGGCACGATCACGCCCCGCGAGATGCCGTTTGATTGGGTTCCGCCGCCGCCGCCCGACGAGCTAGAAATCCTCGATGCGACGACGGCTGAAGTCAGCAGCACGCCGTCCGATTCTGGCATGCCGGGCACTGCGCCGGCCGCCATTCCTATGACGACGTCGGTAGTACCCGTGACACCTCCTCCCGCCCCGTAAAGAGACTGCTTCGCGGTCTCCACGGGGCTTCGCGTCTGATGTGGATAACTTGGGCGAAAAGTGCATCGCTTGTGGAAAATTAATCGTATTTCCCACAAGCGAATTTCGTTGATCTCATTGCGCGGATCGGAGACAAAAGGGGTCGGAAGATCGCGACAGCGAGTTTCGGTCGTTCTTTGAATCAACCCTTTTGACGACAGCAACGATAAGTTGTTGTTTCTCACTCTCACGGGGGTAAGAGGCGAGGCCGCAAGGCCGCGCAGTCGGGTTTCATTTTCGTTCCTGGAGCGCAAGCAAAGGGCAAAGGAAATGACCGTGTGCTCCCGGCAGGCATTTTTTTGCTGGTTGGGGTAGACGGGGCGCGAAGAGCGCCGGACGTGTCCGTGGGTCGTGAGGATTGCACAAGCCGATGCGCTGATGCGTGGGTCCGAGGCGGGCGAAAGCCTGGCGAGGGCCGTCGACGCGAGGCGCAGCGGTGAAGGCGTGCTGGAATCGGGACGCCGCTCTGTTTCACCACACGGCGGTCGCGAAGGTTCTAGGCGGAAACCGGGAGCAACAGGCACTGGAGCTCCCGGTGCACCGCGACGGCGCGTCACAGGTTCGGTGCTCAAACCGTTTCGGCGGAGTGAGCGCCCGCCTGAGTGAGCGCGACGGGGTGAAAGCGTCGGCTCACCGTCTGAAGCCGGTTCGGAACCGGTGACGGTAATCCCACGAGGTTCGGGTGCCCATCTTTGAAAACTAAAACTCTGGATTGCACGCGTCGGCCTGAACATGCTGCGCGGCTCCGCTGCACACGGTGTAACAACCGGCAGTGGGGTGCAGGGCGGCATGAGACATCGGATCCACATGAAGCGCATCCCAATTCGCCCACGGCGAGCCGAAAGCCGCGGGTTCAGGTACGGCGAGAGTCGTCGCGGAGTCCAATCACTGCGGTTTGCTAAACCCAAACCGTTGCTGGGACTCTGTCCGAAGGAAGAGTGTAGGGCGACCTACGCAGCACCTTCGGTATCTCGAGACCTTCAACAAGTCGAGAGGTACGACGTCAGCGCACGGGACGTGTCGGTCAAAGCTCTTCCAGTGAGTCCAATAGCTCACGCGGAGGGTTAGCAGGCTTCCCGACGGGGAACGCATCGCGCCGAAACGTGTCGCGCAAAGCTAGTGAGGCTGAATAAGCCCACCATCGAGCCTCGCGCTCGAAATCCAGACAAAGGCGGTCGTGGTGTACGCAACGTATATGCGCACACACAGCCAAGCGACGAGCAGCGCTCGTCGCGACGCCAGCGAACTTCCAAAAGGGGCGTCCCGTGCCGGGGCGCCTCTTTCTTTTGCCCGACAGGTCGCGCGGCCTCGTCGGGGTCGGCACGCACCCGGTGCGTTCTAGGGCCAGCACCTGCGAGCTTCGGCATGTCGACATGGGTTATCACGTGAAGGCCAAGTTCTGGAACCCGTAAGTGTCTGGTGGTCCGACATCCGCGACGACCATGGCTCACCGTCATCTCGGGCTGCGAGCGGTCGAGGTGGTGTTGGCCCGCACGGCTTCCTGGTAGGGTACGCTCGACTCATGGCGAGTATCCCCCTACCGAGCGCCGGTTGGCTTCGAGACAAGTTCCTCTCGGTAGATGTTCGTACGTTGGGCCTCGCGCGCATCTACATCGCGTCGTTGCTGCTTATCGATCTCGGTAAGCGAAGCGCGGAGATGTCGATTTGGTACTTGGAGACGGGTCTTCTTCCGAACGAGATGCTGCGAGCCTACCCGATCCGGAAATGGGGCTATTCGTTCCTGTCGTACGTGGACTCCGACCTGGGCGTCCG
>CP070650.1:2019880-2028489 GCA_020354595.1 Myxococcales bacterium | reverse complement strand
GGCTTCGTCGTCCCGGAGATGATCGTCCCCATCGGTTGCTTCCTCGGCGCGTTGGGGGCGCTTGCCGTGCTGTTGGTCTTCCTACGAATGACGCACGATCTACTGGCGCTCCTGCTAACCGGTTTCGTTCTGAGCGCGCTGTTCTTGAGCCTCAGCGCGTTCGTAACCAGCGTTGCACAGGAAACGTGGGAGCTCGGTCGGGCGGTCGTTTCGTTTTCGCTCGGCTCGGTAAGCGGCACCGGGCCCCGGCAACTCGCATTTGCGCTTCCGTTGATCACGACGGCGATCGCGGCCTGCTGGTTTTGGGGAAGGTCGTTGGATCTGCTGCTGAGCGGCGAAGAAGAAGCTCAATCGATGGGCGCGAACGTCGGCGCGGTTCGGTGGTGGTCGGCGATCTGGGTCAGCGTCCTGGTCGCGGGGGCGGTGTCCGTCGGAGGCAACGTCGGATTCGTCGGCTTGGTCGTGCCGCACATGCTCCGTCCGTTCGCCGGAACCAAGCATCAGCGCCTGATACCAGCCGCTGCACTCGGAGGCGGGGTATTTCTCGTCGCGTGCGACGTCGTCGCGCGGCTCGTTCCGTCGCGCAGCGAAATACCATTGGGTGTCGTTACCGGTTTGATCGGCGCGCCGTTGTTCTTGCTGCTGTTGATCCGTCTTCGTCAGGAGCGCGCGTATGCGTGACGGCGACGGCCAGCTCGCGGTGAAGGCCAGCGGTGTGAGCGTTGCGCTCGGCAAGCGGACGGTACTGCGCGGCGTCGACCTCGAAGCGCACCCCGGAGAGGTGCTCGCGTTGCTCGGGCCGAATGGCGCCGGCAAGAGCACGCTTCTGAAAGCGCTGGCGGGGTTGATCGCTTTTGAAGGCCGCGTCGCGCTCGGTGACGCCGACATCGGCGCCCTCGCGCCAGACGAAAGAGCTCGTCGGATCTCCTACGTGCCACAGCGAAGCCTCTTGCGATCCGCGCTGTCGGTCGACGAGGTGGTTGCGCTCGGACGTTACGCCCACCGGGGAGCTTTCGGAGGGCTTTCCAAGAACGACAAGGAAGCGATCGATCACGCGCTTCAAACGGCGCATGCGGAGGTTCTGAGGGATCGCATCTTCACGCAACTCTCGGTGGGAGAGCAGCAGCGTGTGCTTTTGGCGAGGGCACTCGCATCCGACGCTCCGATTCTCCTGCTGGACGAGCCCACCGCGGCGCTCGACGTCGGCGAGGGAATGGCCGTACTCGATCTCATTCGACGCCTCGCGGCCCGGCAGCACACGATCATCGTCGTCCTGCACGATCTCGCGGACGCACGTTCGACGACGGACCGCGCCATCTTGCTCAAAGAGGGCCGCGTGGTCGAACGAGGAGACACCCAAGACGTGGTGTCTCTCGAACCGATTCGGGAGGTTTATGGAGTTACGCTGATCGAGAATGCTCGGATCGGTTTCGCTCCTGGTTCCGCGGAGGCGAAGCAAGATGGGTAACGCGCATCGGATCAACACCGCAGTCCTCGCAGCCGCGGTCACCACCGGTTTCGTCCTGACCGGGACGGTCTCGTCCAAGACGCCTGTGACCGGACGGGGCTCGTCCGCAACGATCACGGACGCGACCGGCGCAAAGATCGCCGTTCGGGACTACACCCGAATCGTCAGTACGAGCACGATCGCGGACCAGGTATTGGTGCGCATCCTCGATCCCGGTCGCCTCCTGGCGGTCAGCGCCCACACACTTCGCACACGAGCGTCCGGTGCGTACCGCGACAAGATCGGAGTGGAACGCGCGCGCGACATCGAAACGATCATCGAGCTTCGCCCGGACATCGTTTTCATCAACAACTTCGTCGACCGCCGCCACGTCGAGCGCTTGAAGGATGCCGGCTTGAACGTCTTCGACCTCGGCGAGATGCGGGGACTGCAAACCCTGCCCTCAAACATTCGGCAAATCGCCGCGGTGCTCGGGGTACCAGAGCATGGTGAGCAGCTCGCCGACGAGTTGCTTCGAGGGCTCGCCGATGTGGCCGCTGACATCCCGAAGAACGACCGACGCCGAGGCCTCTACGTCGGCATCCATGGAGATCGGCTATACGGCGGCACCGAAGGCACGAGCTTTCACGATGTCATCGTCGCCGGAGGCCTGATCGACATCGCCGCCGAAGCTGGTTTTCACAGCTGGCCGGCGTACACGAACGAGCAGATCTTGAGTCTCGATCCGCCGTGGATCGTCACTAACCCGGGGACCGAAGAGGCCTTGTGCCGGCATCCTGGTCTCCGATCACTCACCGCATGTCGCCTCGGACAGATTCGCAGCGTCGAGACCGATCTGCTGACCGACCCCGGGCTCGGAATGGTGGACGCCGCGCGCGCCGTTCGCAAGGCGGTCTACGGCGCCCGGCCCTGAGACTCGGTCAGTCGAGCAAGCCCGCGAGCAGCTCGTCGTACCCCTCGGTTCGCTGGAACTGCGGAAACTCTTCGGCGACGTTGTCCGGGCACCGAAACAGGATCCCACGGTCCGCTTCCTTGAGCATCGTCGTGTCGTTGTAGCTGTCCCCCGCAGCGTGTACGCGAAAGCCGATGTTCTTCAGCGCCGCGACGGCCTTTCGCTTTCCATCCGGAATCCTGAGCTGGTAGTCGGTCACCCGATCGGTGGCGTCGGTGAGCAACTGATGACAGAAAAGCGTCGGCTGACCGAGCTGTCGCATGAACGGTGCCGCGAACTGGTAGAAGGTGTCGCTCAAGATGATCAGCTGTGTGCGTTCGCGCAGCTCGTCGAGAAATGGCTTGGCGCCGGGAAGCGGCTCCATCGTGCTGATGACGTCCTGAATGTCGGAGAGCTTGAAACCGTTTTCGTCGAGGATTTCGAGCCTTCCGCGCATGAGCACGTCGTAGTCGGGCTCGTCGCGAGTCGTGCGCCGGAGCGCATCGATTCCGGTCTTTTCGGCAAAGGCAATCCAGACCTCGGGAATGAGAACTCCTTCGAGGTCGAGGCAGACGACGAGTGGTGACATGGGGCGTGGCGTACCCGATTTTCGGCGCTGGGCAACTCAGGCCTAGACAACCGCCTGGTCGCGAGTCACGAATGGCAGGTTCATGAGATTCCGTAACGCGATCTTTGCCGGTGGAGGCAGCCGCTGCTTCTGGCAGCTCGGCTTCTGGGAGGGCGCCAAGGAAGCGGGGCTGGACCTGCAACGCTCGGTGAAGTTCGTCGGCTCCACCAGCGCCGGGTGCGCGATGGCGACGGCGGCGGTCATCGATCGGGCGCACGAAGCGTTGAGCCTCTTTCAGGGCTTCACCGAGAAGAACCCGAAGAACATCCACTGGTGGAACCTTCATCCGTTTCGGGATGGGAGACTCTTTCCCCACGCGGCCATGTACCGTGCGGCGCTCGACGAGTTCGTCGGCCCCGACGACCTTCGGATCATCAACAAGTCATCCGTGCATTTTCTGATGAGCAGCTATCCGAAATGGCTGAGAGGCGCGCTCGGAGCGACCGCTGCGTTGTCGATCTACGCGATGGAGACGACGCTGCGCGGAGACCCGCTGCACCCGAGGTGGCCGGCCAAGCTGGGGTTCACGCCGCTCGTGGGGCGCGCATCGGATTGCCACACGCTACGGGACTACATCGACATGGTCTTGGCGGCTTCATGCGTGCCTCCCGTGCTTCCCGAGGGTCGATTCCGCGACCGAAAGGTGCTCGATGGCGGCCTCATCGAGAACATTCCGGTGCGACTGGCGGCCGACCAACCGGGCAACACTCTGGTCCTCGCCAGCCGGAGGTACGATCACGAGCTCCCCTCTACCAAACGGGTCACGTGGGTGCAGCCATCCGAGCCGATCAAGATCGACAAGTTCGACTACGCGAATCCCGAGGGACTTCGAGAAACGTTCGACCTTGGTCTGCGGGACGGACGCGAGTTCGGCAGGAGTTGTGTCTCGACAGGCGAGGCTTATAGTTCCGCGCAGTGACGCGATCCGTCCTGACACTCGCCGTTGCGCTCGGCCTCGCGTCACTCGGCGTGTGGCTCGCCAAGGGCCTGCGGCTCGACACCGGGCTCGAGGCACTCCTCCCGGCAGATTCGGTCTCGGTGCTGTCGATCAATACGACGCGCGAGAAGCTCGCACTCGACGAGCCCCTCACGATTCTCGTCGACTCCGAAGACACGGAGCGCAACAAGGAGCTGACCGCCGAGCTTGGAAGGAGCTTCTCCGAATGGCCTGAAACCGCTTGGGTGATGACCAGCTACGGCTTGGACGAGCTTGCCGAGCGGGCCCTCTACTACGTCGACGGGGAGACCCTGTATGAATGGAGCGAGCTCGCCGAGGAAGCCCTCGACTGGGAGGTCTGCAAGCTGTCGCCGCTTTGCGTGACCATCGCGGATCCGCCGGAGCTTCCGGGCGAGGAAGAGATACGCGCCGCGGTCGACATCTCCCCAGCAGGGACCGTGTTACGCGAGCTGACGGGCCAATCGGCCAAGGAAGCGAGCGACGGGGAAGGCGCGGAAGACGAAGGCCCGCGCGCGCTCTGTAACGATGAAGGTACGACGTGCGCTGTTCAAGTGATGCTGACAGGCTCGCCTGGCGACCTCGGATATGCGCGCATGATCAAGGAGCGCGCTGAGGAGATCACCATTCCTCTCGCGCAAGCGCAACCGACGAATACGCGAATCGAGGTGATCGGCCGCTATCGCGCGGCTCCGATGGAGCACGAAATCATCGTCGACGACCTTCGTCTGGTTTCGATCCTCGCCGCGGTTGGTGCGCTACTGATGGTGCTGTTGTTCTTTCGAGATTTCACGGCCTTGATTCAACTGATGGTGCCGATGCTGAGCGGGCTTGCGGTTGCGATCGGCCTGATCGCGCTCATCGAGCCGAAGATCAACATCATCAGTGCGTCGGCGCTGGCGATCCTGGCCGGCATGGCGATCGACTTCGGGATTCATCTTCTGATGCACTACCAAGCGGCGCGTACCCAAGGCCTCGGAGCCGCTGCCGCCGCGAAAACGAGCATCCAGGAGCTCTGGGTGGCGCTCCTCGTTGCGGGCCTCACGACGGCTTGTGGTTTTGCCGCGTTGTCGATGACCGACTTTCAGGGCTTCTCCCAGATGGGATGGATGGCGTCGTTGGGGATCGTCATCACGTTGCTTTGGACGCTCGCCGTGTTCCCGGCGATGGTGCGGTTGCTGCCGGGCAGCTCCAAGGCCCGCGCGCAGCCCGCCGCCGAGGACTGGAGCAACCGGCGCCTAGCCTCGATCGTGCTGGTGCTCGGCTTGTTGTCGCTTCCGTTAGCGGCTCAGGTAGGCTTCGAATCGAATCTCGGAAAGCTCCAACCCAAGGGCGTCGGCCACGGCCTCGACGCCTCGATGATGCGGGCCCGCGGCAACATCAACGCACTTTACCTGAGCGAATCGCGAGATGCGATCGATGCGGCGCTCGACGACGAGCTGATGAGCACGGGCGCGAAAGAGGTGCTCGGCGCCGAGCCCATCGTCGTCTCGACCCAAGTGATCCTGCCGGAGGACTCCGACGAGAAGACCGAGATACTCGCCGACTTGAAGGCCACGTTGAAGCGCGCGAGGGAAAAAGGCATCGAGCGCGACAACGAGGAGCTGCTTGCCGAGCTGGACGAGTTCGAGCCCTGGGTCGATCTCGAAGGGCCTCCGAAGCGCGAGCACATCCCCGCGTGGTTGGCCGCCACACTGGAGCAAAAAGACCGTTCGATGGGTAAGAGCGGCATCATTTACGTTCCCCTCCGGGGTTCGGACGCAGGGGCGATGGAGCGACTGTCCGCGTGGCTAGACGAGCTTCGCGAGGCGCACCCCAAAGTGACCTTCGCGTCCGCAGCCGCGCTCCTCGGCGAGGTGACCCCGGCCTTGATCTCGGACGCGCCGTGGATCATTGCTCTCGTCTTCCTCGGTCTGATCGTGGCGACCGCAGTCGCGAGTCGTTCCGTCGATGTGACGCGCGACGTGTTTCTCGCGACTGCGCTCAGCACGGTTTTCTTCGCTGCAACCCTCACGCTGTCGGGGATCGATCTGCACCTCTACAACCTGCTCGCGGTGCCCGTGGTGATCGGGCTGGCCGTAGACGGCGCCGTCCACGTGCGCTGGGCGCAGGACTCACAGACGCCGAAAGAGCAATATGCAACCTACAAGGCCGTCGCCGCGTCGACCCTGACGTCGATGGTGGCGTTCGGCGCATTGCTGACGGCCGACAGCCCTGGCCTCCGCTCGCTCGGGGAGGTCGGTGTCATCGGCCTCGCGATCTCCTTGGCGGTCAATCTCATCTGGCTGCGCGCATGGTGCGCGCCCCGCCAACCGAAGGAGACGTGAAGCCGTGTGCGGTATCGCCGGGATGTTGGCCTCGGATCCAGTCGCGGCGCCGGATGCGGAAGCCGTGCGCCGAATGTGCGACGCCATGGTGCACCGCGGCCCGGACGACCACGGCTACCTGACCGACGGTCCCTGCGCGCTAGGTCATCGCAGGCTGTCGATCATCGACCTTCGCCCCGAGGGCGCGCAACCGATGACGAACGAGGACGACTCGATCGCGGTCATCGTCAATGGTGAGATCTACAACTTCCAAGAGCTCCGGCGCGAGCTCGAAAGCAAGGGGCACACCTTCAAGTCGCGCTCCGACTCCGAGGTATGCCTGCACCTCTACGAAGAAGAGGGGGTCGATTTTCTGGAGCGGCTCCGCGGGATGTACGCCCTCGCGCTCTGGGACGGTCCGCGCAGACGGTTGCTGCTCGCGCGCGACCGTTTCGGCAAGAAGCCGCTGTTCTATCATGTCGGCCCCGAGGGGTTGGTGTTTGCCTCGGAGCTCGGCGCGCTGGCAGCTTCGGGCCGCTTCGAGCGTCGCCCGAACATCGATGCGATCGATGCATTTCTGTGCCTCCAGTACGTGCCCTCGCCCTGGACCGCGTTCGAAGGGGTGCGGAAGCTTCCCGCTGGGAGCCGCATGGTCTGGGAGAACGGCAATTTCGGCAAGCCGGAGCGTTACTTCGAGCTTCGTTTCGACCAAACCCGATCCGGCTCCCTCGCGGAGCTAACCGAGCAGCTACACGCCCAAATCGAAGACGCGGTCCGGGTTCGAATGGTGTCTGACGTGCCCTTGGGCGCCTTTCTTTCGGGCGGGCTCGATTCGTCGTTGATCGTGGCGATGATGGCGCGGTGCTCGTCGGGGCCGGTGAAGACCTTCTCGGTAGGCTTCACGAGCAAGGACTTCAGCGAGCTCCCCTACGCCCAAATGGTCGCCGAACGCTATGGGACGGACCACCACGAGCTGGTGGTGGAGCCCGACATGGCCTCGGTCATTCCGGAGTTCGTGCGTCACTATGGCGAGCCATTTGCCGACAGCTCCGCGCTGCCGACCTGGTACCTCTGCCAGTACACGCGTACCGGCGTAACCGTCGCCTTGAGCGGGGACGGCGGCGACGAAGCCTTCTCGGGCTACCGACGTTACTCCCATTCGCAAACCGCGCGCGCTCTCCGTCGACTCCCGGGGCCGCTGCCCTCGATCCTTGCGAAAACGATCGGTAGCATCCCGATCCCAGCGGCTCAGCAAGTCCGGGATTACGGCCGCCGATTGATGGAGCCGGAACACGTTCGCTTTCTCGGCCTCGCGGCGCACATCCCACACGAGGACCGGATGACGCTGTACTCGGCGTCCATGCGCGAGCGCTACGCCGACGATCCCGTCGCTCGCCGCTTTGGCGAGCTCTACGCCACCTCGACGGCAACCGACCCGATCAATCGCCTCCTCGACCTCGACATCCGGACCTACCTCACCGATGACATCCTGACGAAGGTCGACATCGCGTCGATGGCCCATTCGCTCGAGGTTCGTTGCCCCCTCGTCGACCAGGATCTGATGGTGTTTGCCGCTTCACTCCCGGGTCACGTCAAGCTTCGGGGCCTTCGGACCAAGCTGATCCTGCGCGAGGTGGCCAAGCCGCTCCTGCCGGAGAAGATCCTCACAAGACGAAAGCAAGGGTTCGGCCTACCGGTCGACCGTTGGATGCGGGACGATCTGGCGCCGCTGTCGCGCGACGTCCTGCTCGATCAAACCGCGCGCGAGCGAGGGATCCTCGATCCGAAGGCCGTCGAAACGCTGTTGAGGCGACACCAGCGGGGCGAGCCGCGGGGCGATCAGATCTGGGCGCTGATGATCCTCGAGCTCTGGTATCGAGCGTTCATCGATCGATGACCTCACCGTCGAGCACCCGGGCGGCAAGCGCCGCGAAGAGCTGCTGACTCGCGAGCCGGCGAAGCTCGGTCTCATCCACCGTTTTGACGATCTTCTTCGTGCGCACCGACGCATACCAATGCACGCAACACGTGCGCGGATCCAGCACCTCCATGGGATCGACCCCCTCGCGATAGAAGCGAAACCAGTGCGCGCTGATCTCGGGAGGCAAGGGGTAGAAGTACGGAGGCGGAAACGTGTAGAGGTCATCCCCCGTGTACTGCTTGTAGGTCGCCTGCAGTAGGTGCGTCCCGAGCGCATGGGGTTTGTTCCATCTTGCCTTCGGCACCTTGGTCATCGCCGTCAGATACTGCGCACAGAACCCGTGACCGGGAACGCCGCCCATGATGGCTCCATTGACCGCACGGTGGTAGTGCTGCTCGAT
>CP070650.1:2014389-2019780 GCA_020354595.1 Myxococcales bacterium | reverse complement strand
CGGAGACGGCCTTGCGCTGGGCAGGGGTGAGCTCGAACGGGAACACGCCGCACGCCGGATCGACCGGCGCGACATCAAATTGCTGCGCGACGCCACCGCGCTCCGACGCCCGGCGCAACCGAAGCGCAAGCTCCCACAACACCAGCTCCTCGAGGGCGAGGCGTCGATGGCCCGGCGGGGCCGCTTCCGGGTCGGCGTCGAATGCGGCAGGGTCTGGAGCGTGAATGGCTCGAAGCGCCTGACCCACGGTGCCGACGCCTAGCTCGGCGCGGAGCGGCTGGGGGATCAAGTCCCGTACGGCAGAGGCCGCACGATCGACCGCGGCGCGTATGGCTCGGCGGAGCACCTTGCGGCGCACACCGGGGATCTCCGAGTAGCGCGGCTCGATGGCGCCCTGCGCATCGAAAGAGAGCGTCTCCGGGTGCGCAATGCTCGCCGTCCCGCGGTAGTCTTGTACCCGACCCGCGACGCGGACCCGCGACCCCTCGGCAAACCGCCGTGCGAGCCCTGGAATCGCTCGGAACCAAATCAGCTTGAGCTCGCGGTAGCCGTCGTCGACTTCGGGCTCGTCCGCCGGTTCGACGCGCGCATCGAACCCAATGCGTCCGCCGCGCGGAAACGAGCGAGCCTTTCGAACGATTCCTTCGACCACCGCGTACTCGCCGTCACGTAACGCATGAATCGGCGTGGGAGTCCGTTGATCGTCGTAGCCGCGTGGCAAGAGCCACAAGAGGTCCCCGACCGTCTCGTATCCGCGTGCCCGGAGCTGCGCGCCGGTCGTCGGCCCGATGCCGGGCAGTGATTCGACGGGGTGGTCGAGCAGCGAAGGCACTCAGCCCCAGCGGACGTCGCTGACTTCGTAGTTGCGAACCCCGCCCGGCGCCTGGACCCGCACCTCGTCTCCGACTTCCCTGCCGACGAGGGCGCGAGCCACGGGCGAAGTGATCGAGATCTTCCCCTGTTTGATGTCGGACTCGTCGGGGCCAACCAGGCGGTACGTAACCACCTTGCCATTGTCCATATCTTCGAGCTCGACGATGGCGCCGAACTTCACCCTATCGCCGCTCAGCTTCGACGGATCGATCACCTCGGCGCGCGCAAGCTTGTCCTCGATCTCGGCGATGCGCGCCTCGCATAGGCCCTGTTTCTCCTTGGCCGCGTGGTATTCGGCGTTTTCCTTCAAGTCGCCGTGCTCGCGCGCGACGCCAATCTCCTGCGAGATCTTCGGCCGCTCTGCCTTGAGCGCCGCGAGCTCCGCAGTGAGGGCAGCGTGCCCGTCGGGTGTCATCGGTACCCGGTCCATCGGCCGTTCGTAGCCCCTTACGGCGAAGGTCGCAAGCTTGGGAGCTCGGTGTTGTCCGCGTGGTACTCCTGCAGAGAGCGCACCGAGGGCGGTCGAAGCCGTCGCGCTTCGATCGCGTCGACCGCCGCGACCGCCGCCGCGATCGTCGTGAAGTACGGAACGTCACTCAGCACCGTTTGGCGGCGCATCGAACGACTGTCGCGAATCGCTTTGGCTCCTTCGGTGGTATTGAAGACGAGGGCGATCTCGTCGCTCTGAAGTAGGTCCACGATGTGCGGCCGACCGTCTCCCACCTTGTTCACGTGCTCCGCCTCGACGCCGGCACGTTCCACGACATCGCGCGTCCCGGCGGTCGCGATGATGTCGAAGCCGAGATCCTTCAACCGACGAGCGAGCTCCGCAGCGGCCGGCTTGTCGCCTTCTTTCACGCTGATGAAGACCTTGCCTGCGTCGGGAAGCTCCGAATACGCGGACAGCATCGCCTTGTAGAAAGCGTCCGGGAAGTTGTCGGCGATGCCCATCACCTCGCCGGTCGACCGCATCTCCGGAGTCAGGATCGTGTCGACCCCCGGGAACTTGGTGAACGGAAAGACCGACTCTTTGACCGCGATGTGCTGAGTGACGATCTCGCGCGTGTAGCCGAGCTCGCGAAGGGTCTCTCCAGCCATCACCTTGGCGGCGATCTTGGCCAATGGCACGCCGATGGCCTTGCTGATGAACGGAATCGTGCGCGATGCGCGCGGGTTCACCTCGATCACGAAGACCGCGCTGCCGCGAACGGCAAACTGGACGTTCATGAGGCCCACGACGCCGAGCTCGAGCGCGAGCGCGCGCGTGGACGAACGGAGCGTCGCCAACACGTCGGGCGGAAGCGCGTGCGCGGGGAGCGCCATCGACGAATCGCCGGAGTGAATCCCGGCCTCTTCGATGTGCTGGAGTAGCCCGCCGATGACGACGTCTTTGCCGTCGGACACGCAGTCGACGTCTACTTCGATTGCGTCCTTCAGGAATTCGTCGACCAAGATCGTCTGGGTCTCGGCGTCGGCAACCGCCTCGAGCGCAACCGTCATGTAGCGCGACAGCTCCTCCTGGGAGTGAACGATTTCCATCGCGCGTCCGCCGAGGACGTAGCTCGGGCGAACGACGACGGGGAAGCCGATCTCTTCGGCCACGGCAAATGCGTCCTTGGTGCCCTTCGCGATGCCGCCGCGCGGACGCTTGAGGTTGAGCTTGGTCAGGAGCTCGTCAAATCGCTCGCGGTCCTCCGCGCGGTCGATGGCGTCCGCCGTGGTGCCCAGAATGGGCACGCCGGCACGCGAGAGCGGCACGGCGAGCTTGAGCGGCGTCTGGCCGCCGAACTGCACGATCAGGCCGTCCGGCTTTTCGATCTCGACGATGTGCATCACGTCTTCGTAGGTCAGCGGCTCGAAGTAGAGCTTGTCCGAAGTGTCGTAGTCGGTCGAAACCGTTTCGGGGTTGCAGTTGACCATGATGGTCTCGAAGCCGATCTCCTTGAGCGCAAACGAAGCGTGCACGCAGCAGTAGTCGAACTCGATGCCTTGGCCGATCCGGTTCGGTCCGCCACCGAGGATCATGACCTTCTTCTTTTCGCCGTCCGGGCGCGCCTCGCTTTGCAGGCCCCAGGTCGAGTACATGTACGGCGTCAGCGCGGGGAACTCGGCGGCGCAGGTGTCCACGCGGGAGTAGATCGGCTGTACGTCGTGGGCGGCCCTCTTGTCACGAACGTCGTCCGGGGTTTCTCCGCGAAGCGCCGCGATCTGTCGATCGCTGAACCCGAGCTCCTTCGCCTGCCGGAGGAGCTCCTCATCGAGCGGCTCTCCCCTGGTGGATTTCAACGTTTCCTCGAACGCGATGATCTGCCGCATTTGCTCGAGGAACCACACGTCGATGGCGGTCGCCTGATGGATCTGTTCGACGGTGAGCCCGACGCGGAGCCCGTCCGCGATGTACCAAAGTCGGTCCCCAAGAGGGGTGCGAATCAAATCGAGAATCGACTCCCGCAGATCCTCCTCGCTCGGGTCTGGCAGGTCGGCGAGCATCGGCTTGGCCGTATTGATCGCTTCGCCGGTCTCGATGAGCCGGCGAACCTGCGCCGCGAGGTCGCGGTAATTCGCCTTCGAAAGGAGCGACGAAAGCCCGTCGCGCCCCGTCTCGAGCGAGCGCGCAGCCTTCTGGAGCGACTCCTTGAACGTGCGACCGATCGACATCGCCTCCCCGACCGACTTCATCTGGGTGGTGAGCCGAGGGTCGGCGCCGGCGAACTTCTCGAACGCGAAGCGCGGCACCTTGGTGACGACGTAGTCGATGGTGGGCTCGAACGCCGAGCTCGTTCCGGTGATGTCGTTTTGGAGCTCGTCGAGGCGGTACCCCACGGCAAGCTTCGCGGCGATCTTGGCGATCGGGTAGCCCGTGGCCTTCGAGGCCAGCGCGCTCGAACGCGACACTCGCGGGTTGATCTCGATTACGTTGAGCCGGCCGTGCTTGGGATGGACCTAAAACTGAATGTTGGAGCCGCCGGTGTCGACCCCGATTTCGGTGATGATCGCCCTACCCGCGTCGCGAAGGCGCTGATACTCCCGGTCGGTGAGCGTCATGGCAGGCGCCACGGTGATCGAGTCCCCAGTGTGGACCCCCATCGGGTCGAAGTTCTCGATGGTGCAGATGACGCCGAAGTTGTCGGCGTGGTCGCGGATGACCTCGAGCTCGTATTCCTTCCAACCGAGGAGGCTCTCCTCTACGAGACACTCGTGGATGGGGCTACACTGAAACGCCCAGCGAATCGCCCTGTCGAACTCGGCCTTGTTGTACGCGACACCGCCGCCCGAGCCGCCGAGGGTCAGCGACGGGCGCAGGATGATCGGAAAGCCGATGCGCTCGGCGATCTCGTGGGCCTCGTCGATAGTCCGCGCGACGTCCGCCTTGGCGCTCTCGAGCCCAATCTTGTCCATCGCGGCTTTGAAGAGCTCGCGCTCCTCCGCCTTGCGGATCGCCTCGACCTTCGCGCCGATGAGCTCGACCCCGTGCCTTTCGAGGATGCCGCGGTCGGCAAGCTCCAGCGTCAGATTGAGCGCCGTCTGGCCACCCAGAGTCGGCAGGACCGCATCGGGCTTTTCCCTTTCGATGATCGCTTCGACGATTTCCGGGGTGAGTGGCTCGACGTAAGTCCGATCCGCGAACTCCGGGTCGGTCATGATCGTCGCGGGGTTCGAGTTGACCAGGATGACCCGGTAGCCCTCTTCCTTGAGCGCCTTGGCCCCCTGAGTGCCCGAGTAGTCGAACTCGCAGGCCTGCCCGATGACGATCGGCCCCGATCCTATCAGAAGGATGCTTTCAATATCGTCGCGGCGGGGCATCGAGTCGGTTCAACCTGGACGTTCGCGCGGGCTTACCAGAGCGCCCTCAGGGCCGCAACCGGGAATCCCTCACCCCGAAAGTCGCTCGGAAAGAGCGCTGATGATTGCATCACCGCGCGCCCCTTGCGGGCTCAGACGAGCCCTTCGGACATGGTCGGAAACGATCTCCAGCTCGACCCACAACGACGTGCGGTCGGCCATTGCGCGGAACTTCCGGCCCCACTCGACAAACAGCACGGCGCCCTCGTCGAGGAGCTCGTCGAGCCCCAGCTCCTCGAGCTCGATCTAATCGCCGAGGCGATAGAGGTCTGCATGGCCAATGGGAAGCCGGCCTTGATACTGATGAAGGAGCGCGAACGTGGGGCTGGTGACCGCGGTCTCCTCGGGCACGCCTAGCCCATGCACCGCACCGCGGGCGAACGTGGTCTTGCCCGCGCCGAGCCCGCCCTCGAGGCCCACGACGTCGCCGCCCCGGAGCACACTTGCAAGGGAGCGCGCCAGAGCCAAGGTCGCCGCTTCGCTGTCGAGCTCGAGCTCCAGCATGGAACAACCCCTGCCACAAGACCTGGCTCAACGCACACCACGCGCCGCTCAGAGCTCGTCTGGAAGATGAGCCAAACAGCGTCAGATAGGTGATGCTGTTTAGACTTTGATTTGGATGCCCAGTTGCTCGCGGAGGCGGAAGTAGCTCTCCGAGATGCTGTAGAGCACGAT
>CP070650.1:2011590-2014289 GCA_020354595.1 Myxococcales bacterium | reverse complement strand
CTCGCACTGAGCCTTTCGGTCGCCTGCAAGGACGACCCGAGCCCCGCAGCCGAGGAAGCCACGGCAGGCGCCGAGGCAGGCGCCACGGCTGGCGCTCAAGCGGGTGTCGAAGCCGGCTCCGAAGAGGGCGCCAAGGAAGGCGCCAAGGAAGGCGCCAAGGAAGGCGGCGAGGCAGCCGCGACCGAGGTCGTGAACTAACGATCCCATCGATGAAGTCGAAGAAGTCGCAGGGGCCAAGCCGCGCGGCGCTCGTCGCCAGCGCCGTCATTCTATCGGCGGTGCTCGTGGGCTCGGCGTATTTCTCGCGAGACGAGAACGCGCGTTCCAGCCGTGCGAGACCGTCCCCTGCGGCTTCGACGCTTCAGCCTTTGTTCGAACGCTGTGATGGCGAGCCCACCGTGGAGGTCGTCGACGGGCTCACTCGCACGACATGTACCTGCCGCGAGCATCCGACGTTCATGATCCACACCGATGTCGACGGTGAAGCGATCGAGCGGGCCGGGCTGATGGTGCCGATGTACGGGCGGGAGCAAGACCTCGAGGAACGCAAGCTCGTTGGCCTCGAGTTGTTCAGCCTGATCGCGGGCGCGCCAGCCGAGACCTTCCTGCCCCCCGAGCAGCTCGCCGAGATCGGCGTGCGTCAAACGCGCTTCACCCACAAAGGGCTGACTTACGCAACCCAACCGGTGGGCAACGTCGGGTTGGTTTTCTCGGTGAATCACGCGCCCCCGGACGCCGCATCCGAGAATTGAGATCCACGCAGCTCGATTCGTTGTACCCTCGGCGCCGATGACGATGAAGGCGCGTTTGGCGTGGGCGCTCGGGATTCTGCTCGTGATCGGAGTGCTCGCGGTGATGTTGATTCCGTCCGTGGAGTTCGTGGTAGGCGGAGCGTTGGTCAACCTCGGCTACCGACTTCAGGATCGGCTCAGTCGCTACGATTTCGAGCACGACGAGTCGATCACGCCCGATGAGATCTGGGAAGAGCTCATGGCCCAGAACGATCTAGCCGCGGATGTACGAGATATCTTTCCCCGCACCGTGCGCCACCCCGTGGTCGCGGTCCTAGCGTGTATGGACGCCCGCATCGACACGAGCGAGCTCGTCGGTGACACGCGACGCTACTACTACGTCGTACGGACCGCCGGTTCGGTGCTGGCCCCCCCGGAGCAGGAGATGCTCGAGCTCGCCGTCCTGAACGGCGTGAAGGTCCTCGTGTTGACCTCGCATTCGGATTGCGCAGCGGAAGGCGCCGCGGCGAGCGCGGAGTCGAGAGCCAAGTTCCCCGCGATGACGGAGCTGATGGATGGCCGTGTTCAGCGAGTCGAGGAGTTCCTCGCGCGGCCGACGATCAAAGAAGCCATCGAAGCGGGGAGGCTCCAAGTGAAGTTCGCGCGCATCGACACCGACACCGATCGGCTCGTCGTTGGCGACATTCCGACCACCTTTCCGCTCAGCGCACTCGCCGGCTCGGCGCCCGCAGGCTCAGAGGGCCACTTAGAGCACGAAGGGGATTAGGGCGCGCCGCTCCGGCGGGTAGTCGGGGAATTTCTCACGGTACCAACGGTGTGTCTGGAACGCGCGAGGAACCAGATTCGCGATCGTGATCAGGAGTATGAACGTCGCGCCGAGAGACCACGTCGCGATGGCGAATCCGGTGAACGCGGTGATCTCGGTCAGGTAAGATGGATTGGTCACGAAGCGAAAGAGACCGCCTCTCGGAATCCGATAGACTTTGTCTCCACGCTCGACTTCTTCGATGCTGCGAAGATTGCGGATGATCGCGTCCGACTGGACGTTGAGCACGAACGACCCGTAGTAGAGGGTGATGCCCACGATGAACCGGGGGTCGCCAAACCAGTCCAGTGTGAAGTGGGTGCCGAGGTCGCTGATGAACGCGGCGTTGAGGTACCCGTGCAGCGTGGTGATGAACCACCCCATCAAGACGATGGTGATGCTGAACGAGGCGGTCGCGCCCTTGGGGCTTCGGATGAGATACGGAAAGACGAAGCCGCGATTGCCGTAATGGATGAGCCAAACCAGTAGGAAGAAGAGGGGTACGACTTCGAAGCGATTCCGCCCCTGGAAGTAGAAGAAGACGAAGCTCAGCGTCGCTGGAAGCTCCATCAAGAACCATCCGAGGCGCGGGCTCAGGTTGACGCCCCACTTGTCCGAAGCGAATCGACCGTACGGGCTCTTCATGAAGGCCGCGCCAATGAAGACGAAAATTACCAACCCGTAGGCGAACGTCAGAATCGTGTCGTAGGTGGAATCGCCCGTGTACCAGGTCATCACGGCCGGGAGCGTACTTTGGAATGTGCTCGATGCTCGGCGATTTTGGCGTCGAGCTGCAGCTGAGCCCATTCGAGCGCATCGCTCCGGTTGGCAAAGGCCTGATGCGGGAACTTTGGAGGCGCGAGCCAGAACACGGCCGTGACCAACCCGCGGAGCCAGGCGCTCGGGACGACGAGGGCGGACCCGCCGTTCCATCGCACATCGTGCTCTTCGAATCGCTTGAGGTGCTCGGCGAACATTTTGCGCTGTTTCGCGTTCGCTTTCGTCAGGTTTGACAGCTCGACGACCCAGGCCACGGGGTAGTCCGCGTGCTCCGCCCACTCTTCTCGCGCTCGAATGAACTCGGCGAGCTCTTCATCGGTGGCTTCGGGCGGAAAAGCCCATTCGTAGATCGGCACGTGCTT
>CP070650.1:2006817-2011490 GCA_020354595.1 Myxococcales bacterium | reverse complement strand
GGCGAGCGTGACGAGGAAGGCCGCCTGAAGATCACCGGCCGTGTGAAGGAGCTCTTCAAGACGAGCAAGGGCAAGTACGTTGCCCCGGTGCCGATCGAGAACCTCTTGAACAACCACAACGAGGTCGAGCTCTCGTGCGTGACCGGGTCCGGTAACCCACAGCCCTACGCGCTAATCCTTCCAGCCGAGGAGCTTCGCCCGAAGCTCGCCAACGGTGGCGCCGAGCGAGAGCGGTTCGAGGCGGAGCTGAATGCACTACTGGATTCGGTCAACAAGGAAGTCGAAGCGTTCGAGAGGCTACAATTCCTGGTCGTCGTCAAGGAGCCTTGGCTCATCGAGAACGGCTACCTCACCCCGACGATGAAACTCAAGCGAGCCAAGATCGAAGACACGTATGGCCCACAAAGCGACTCCTGGTACTCCGCGGGGCAGCGCATCGTCTGGGAAGCTTGAGGTTGACGAATCTTCGGGTTGTCCCTCTAGTCCCGGCCGGATAGGGACGACGCAATGCAACTAGAGACGGACACGCTTCCTGCGGAGGCTCTGGAGGACGCAGCTTCGGAGGCTACGCAAGCGACCACCATCGTGACCCGGATGGTTTTTCGCGCTTCGCCGGCGCAGACGTGGCAGAGCTTGATGTTCTACGAAGAGGTCGACGCGCGTCCGCCGCTGCACCTGAGACTGCTGCTTCCGGTGCCGGTCCGCACCGAGGGCGACAAGTCCCGTGTCGGCGGCGAGGCGATGTGCCTCTACGAACATGGGCACCTCGTGAAGCGGGCGACTCGAATCGACGAGCCCGAGCTCTACGAATTCGAGGTGGCCGAGCAGAAGCTCGCGCTCGGAGGGACGATGCGTCTTTCGCGAGGCCGATACACGCTACGCGAAGTGGACGAGGGCCGAACCGAGGTGGCCGTCGAGACTCGCTACGTCAGCACGAAATGGCCTCGCTGGCTTTGGCGTCCGCTCGAGCGATTCGTCTGCCACATGTTTCATCGTTTCTTGTTGCGTACGATGAGGCGCAAGGCCGAGCTCGGCTGAGGACTTCGAGTTGCCGGACCTCATGCCCCCCTATTGGCTCATTCGAATCGCGGTCGCCGGTGTGTGGCTGTACGAGGGCCTCTGGTGCAAGGTGCTCCGCGGCGAGCCGCGGGAGTTCGAGGTCGTGAAGGCGGTCCCCCGCTACGGCGAACGCTTCGGCGTGCCTTTTCTGCTGGCGCTCGGCACCGTCGAGGTCGCGATCGGCGCCTGGGTGCTCAGCGGATTCGAGCCGTTTCTCTGCGCGCTCGTTCAAACCGTACTGTTGGTATCCCTGAACGCCAACGGCTTGATCTGGTCGCGGCACCTCATCCACGACCCCCGCGGCATGGTGGTCAAGAACTTCGCCTTCCTCGTCTTGGCGTGGGTGGCTGCGGCGGTGCCCGGCGGACCCGCCCAATGAGCACCGCAGTCACGATCTGGGAGCGCGGCCGTCTCGATGCACGCGTCGGACCGCGCCAGGTGCTCTTCGGGCGTATGTACGAGGATACGTCAATCGAGCTCGACGTGTTCGAGCC
This sequence comes from Myxococcales bacterium, assembly GCA_020354595.1. Classification (GTDB taxonomy): domain Bacteria; phylum Myxococcota_A; class Polyangia; order Polyangiales; family Houyiibacteriaceae; genus SG8-38. The sequence goes on along the minus strand of CP070650.1, from coordinate 2,009,937 downwards.
TGGCAGCCGAGTCTTGTGCATCGCTTCGGCCGGTTGCACCGCGATGAGGCTCGCGCCTCATCACGACGTCGTGGCGGTCGACATCAACCCGATTCAGCTGGAATACGCGGCACGGCGCATCGAGGGCGACCCCGGGTTTCGAGGCAAGGCGGAGCGGGTCATGGACTTCATGCGCTTCTTCGCTCCCCTCGCTGGGTGGTGGCCGTCTCGCGTGCGCGCATTCGTCGAGCTCGAGGATCCTGCCGAGCAAATGGAGTATTGGGGCGGCGCGCTCAACACATGGCGCTTCCGGACCGCGCTCGACGGGCTCTTCTCGATCACCGCGTTGAGGTCCGTCTACGCGCCACGATTCCTGGATTTCCTTCCGAAGCGCCTCGGCAAAGTCATGCGAAGCCGGATGGAGCGATGCTTCGAGAGACATCCGAACCGCACCAATCCCTACGCGCGCTCCCTGTTGCTTGGCGAGCTGTCGTCCGATCCACCGCCTCCCGCGGGCGAACGCATCCAACTCGTGCATGCCGACGCGGCCAGCTACCTCGAAAGCCAACCACCCCAGAGCTTCGACGGCTTCACGCTTTCCAACATTCTCGACGGAGTGGACGAGGCCTATCGTCAAAGGCTTTTCGCCGCAGTGAAACGCGCGGCCGCGCCCGACGCGGTCACGGTGCTTCGAAGCTTTGGCGACGCCGACGCAGGCTCGCCCGCCAACCGGGCGGCCGACGACCGCTCGATGCTCTGGGGCACGGTCTTGGTGCGACCCGCACGGGCGCTCTGAAGCGGATCAGCAGTCGAGGAGCGGGCGGCTCATCGACACTGCCGTCAGCGGTACACCCTGCGAGAAGAACCAATGCCAAAGCAAGGCGATTCAGGGCTCTCGTGGGGGTCATTTACCGCAGATCGAATGGCGGCGCTTGGACGATTGGCAATTTTGCGCTAGCCCGCGCTCAGGAGGTTTCGATGGTCCACGTTTTTCTGCGCCTGAGTCTAATACTACCCGTCATTCTATTGTGTGCTGCCCCAGCTTCGGCGAAACGGCAGAAGAAATCGGACAGTGAGATCGCCCAAGATGTCAAAGAGGTGAGGAAGCTCTGGCAGAGCAAGGACAGCTCTTTCAACAAGACACTCAAGCAGGCGTACGGGTACGTGATCTTTCCAGAGGTCGGAAAAGGCGGCTTCGTCGTGGGCGCTTCCCATGGAGAAGGCGAGGTCTACGAAAAGGGCAAGCTAATCGGCCACGCGAAGATGACGCAGACGACAGTCGGCGCTCAGGTCGGCGGGCAGACATACGCCGAGGTCATTCTCTTCGAGAACAAAGCTGCACTCGATCGCTTCAAAGTAGGCAAGTTCGAAGGCAGCGCGGCCGCGACGGCCATCGGCGGTAAGAAAGGTGCGGCCGCAGCGTCGAAGTACAAGGATGGCACGGCCATCATGGTTCTGCCGTTGAAGGGCGCGATGGCGGAGGCGGCAGGCGGCGGTCAGAAGTTCGCGTTCATGCCGCTCGACTAGGCGCGGTTTTCACACGCGTCGCGTGTGACCTGGTGCCGGTACTCGAAGAGACGCTCCAGGTTCTTCCGTGCGAACCGGCCCCCGAATGCACGTCCGAGCGCGCCCAGGGGAAGCTCGTACTCGATATCGTCGGTCAGCAGGCACTCGTCGTCCCCCAGAGGCGTGACGATGTGTCTATGAAGCCACTTCTTGAACGGACCCTTGATCAATCGGTCCGCGAACATTTCTCCTGGCTCGTATTCCACGTGCTCGGCGACCATCGTCTGCCAAAGCGGTCCGACCTTGACTCGCAAGATGACCCGGGTCCCAACCTCGAGCGAAGCGGGCGGCTGCACGATCTCGGTCTTCTGCCAGGGCGGCTGCAGACGCTCAAACGCATCTGGAGCCTCGTGAAATGCAAAGACCCGCTCTGCGCTGGCACGAATGACGCTTTCCTTCTTGAACCGCACGCCCGATTCATGGGGACGAGAGCGCCGCTGGCAAGTGGGTGAGCCCCGAGAGCGCCGCTCAGTCTTTGCTGAACCAGGCGCGCAAGCGCGCGACCACCCCGCCCTTCTCTTGCGCGATCTGCTTCTTGATCTTTCCGAGGGTCTTTGGCGAGGTCTCGAGCGGCTCGAAGCTGGATGCGAGCGCCGCAATCGAGTCTTCGAAGTCTTGGACCACCTGCTTCAGGCCCGGATCCGCCTCGAGCAGCGCGGCGAGCTCTCGTTCGTCTTCTTCGGATGCCGCGCCGGCCGCGTACAGGGCGGCGAGAAGCTCCGCTCGTTCCTTTTCTTCGCTCATGCTTTCATCGCCCGGTGAATGACGGGCAGCATCGTGCGCATCGAACGCATGCCCGCGAGGATTCTGGACTTGACTGTACCCACCGGTAGGCCGAGCGTGTCGGCGATCTGCCCGTGGGACATGCCCTGGAAATAAGAGAGCTCGAGCACGGCGCGCTGCTCCGCGCTCAACCGCTGAAACGCTTGCCTCAGCGCCTGGTGCCACCGTGTCGAGGATACGAGAACGTCGGGTCGGCCGCCCTCGGTCACGAGCGCGTCCCCTTCACTGTACTCGGACTGCCGGTCGCCGTGTCGTCGAGACCGCGCCCGGAGCGCGTCCAACGCTCGGCACCGAGCCACCGTGATGACCCACGCGACGACGCTCCCCCTCCCGCTATCGTATTGGGGCGCGCGGCGCCAAAGCTCGACGAAGACATCTTGGAGGATTTCTTCGGCCTCCGCTCGTGATCCGAGCATCTTCATCAGGAGCGCAAGCACCATGCTCGCGTACTGCTCATAGAAGGCGTTCAGCGCGGGCCCCGAATCACCGGCCGCCATGGCGGCGACGATGTCGACGGGATCACGCGCTTGCTGCTCGGCGATCATGGGCTCGTCTCCATCCGTCCCGCCTGGATCGTAGCCAGGCTGCCGACGGCGAGGTCGCGATCGCGTACGACGGTGATCTCTTTGCCGACCGTCCCCCACCAGTCCCTCGCCGAAGCTTGCGTCCACGGCTCGATGGGCAACGAGGCGAGGCGTTCGGCGATCTCGAGTGCAGACGACGGCCGATCCTCACGTTTCTTCTCCAAGCACTGCATGACCAGCAGCTCGAGTTCGGGCTCGATGGCGCGCT
>CP070650.1:2002034-2006717 GCA_020354595.1 Myxococcales bacterium | reverse complement strand
GAGCATCAGGGGCTCGGCGAATACGACGACGTCGTCGGCGCCTACCGCCGCATCCTCGAGGCCAACCCGAGCGACCTCGGCGCGCTCCTCGAGCTCGAACGCATGGCCGCAGGCCGCCGTGATACCGAGCTCCTGCAAGAGGTGGATCGTCTCGTCGCGCAGTCGGCGCACGATCCGAACGTTGCTGCCGCGCATCGCGCACGCCTCGCGGAGCTCGTCGAGGGCTCCGAAGACACCGAGGCGATCGAGCAGTTCCGCGCAGCCACGACCGCCGACCCGCACCACATCGGCGCCGCTCGGGGCCTCACCCGCGTGGCCCAGGAGACCGACGACCCTTCGGCACTGGTCGACGCCCTTCGGCGCGAAGCGCAGGCGGAGCGCGATCCGAGAGCCGCGTCGGATCTGTTCGTACAAAGCGCGTTTGTGAGACTGCAGCGCATCGGCGACCACGACGGCGCGCGACGGGACTTCGAGCAGGCCCTCGAGCTCTGGCCGGACTCCGAACGAGCCGCCGACGGACTAGTCGACGTCCTCACCATCGACTCGGGCTGGTCCACGCTCGTCGATCGACTTTCGCAGGCCGCGTCCGCAGCCGGATCGGTCGATCGCGCGAGCGACCTTTGGCTCTGCGTGGCGCGAATTCAGAGCGAAGAGCTCGGCAACGTTCCCGCCGCGATTCGAACGCTTCAGCGCGTGCTCAAGGTCGAGCCACGTCATCTCGATGCGCTCGAGCGGCTGGCCCGTCATTTCGAAGCCAACGAGTCCTGGCACGAGGCGGCCGCGACGATGGAGCAACTCCTCGCGGCGGCTCCAGGGAACAGCCGAGCCCAGCGCGTGCTGATTCGGCTCTCGCGCCTCTACCGCGAGAACCTGCGAACGCCCGACAAGGCGCTCCGCCACGTGGAATCAGCGTTGGCATCCGACCCTGCGGACCCGACCGCCCTGCAGGAGCTTTCCCTGGTGCACGAAGCGTTGGGACAAGTCTCCGAGGCACTGCAGGTCGCGCGCCACTTGCTCGAGGTCAGTGACGGCGACGCACAAGGCGACGCGTTCCTCCGGCTCGGGCAACTTGAGCACGCAGCGGGGGACGACTCCGAAGCGAAGGCCGCACTCGGACGGGCGGTCGCGCTAGACGGACCCCGGAGCCGAGCCGCTCAAACGCTCGAGGGCTTGTGCGAGACGCCGGATGACTGGCAGCAGTACGCCGAAGCGCTCGACCAGCACCAAGCCGACGACGAAGCGAGCCGCGTGGCCACGGGGCTCGAGGTCGCGCGCATTCTGTCGGACCACTGCCGCGACGAGCATGCGGCCATCGCGGCGCTCCAGGACCGGCTAGAGGAAGGGTCCGCGAATGCCGACCTTCGACGTGAGCTCGCCGTGCGCTTGCGTGCGAGGGGCGACGCGGCCGCCGCCGTGGAGCAGCTCCAGGCGGTCCTCTCGCAGGAGCCATTGCGCGAAGAGTGCTGGCGAGAGTTGGCGGTCACCTACGACGCCGATGGACGTGTGCGCGAGGCGCGCATCGCGACGCTCCCGTTGTTCGCAATGGGCGTCGACGATCAGGACGATCGCAGCAGGATCGCCTCGGTGGAACCACGGCCCGCTCACGTGCGGCCCCGTTCCTTGGGCGGCGCAGTGCTCGAACAGCTCGGAACGCCTCGCCCCGAAGACACCGCCGCCGGTTCGCTTCTCGCCGCGCTCGGCCCCGCGATGGCGAAGCTCTACCCCCCCGAGCTCCAAAGCTACGGGTTGGCCACACGCGACCGCCTCCCGACCGAAGCAAACCACCCCCTTCGTGAGATCGCGAATCGAATCGCGGCGGCGTTGGACATCCGCCATTTCGATCTGTTCCTGCACCGCGTCCGAAACCGGGACATCACGATCGAGCTCGGCACACACCCAGCCGTGTTGGTGCCCGCCACGATCATGGAAAAGGACCCCAGCACGCAGACGTTCGCGCTGGCGCGGCCGATGGTCCAGATCGCCCGCGGCTATCAGGCCATCGCGAAGCTCACGCCCCGCGAGCTCGACGTTCTGCTCGCCTCCGCTGCGCGAATCGTAAAGCCGGACTTCGGGTCGGGATTGACCAGCGAGGAATTCCTCAACGAGCAAACTCGACGACTTCAGCGCGCCATTCCGCGTCGTGATCGTCGAATCGTTCGCGAGGCTGCACTCGCGTACTCCCAAGCCCCCCGCGTAAAGTTCGATCGGTGGGTCAACGCCGCTCACCGCACCGCAACGCGCGCGGCGCTTTTGCTGAGCGACGACCTCGAGCCGTTGGTTCAAGACATGCGAAGCCATATCGCTCCCAAGCGCGAGGCCGAAGGCGAGACCCTCGACTCGCACCCGACTTATCTCGACGCGCTCAAGTTCTGGGCGTCGCCCGCGGCGATGCACTTGCGCGAGCACATGGGCATGCTCCCACCCCGGTAGATGCGAATGGGCTCAAACCGTGTTGTCACGTGTCCGCCTGTCGATTCGGAACACGACCCAGGCAAACGAGACGCCCGCGATGATCAACATCGTCAAGCCCGAATAGAAGGCGGGGCTCGCAAAAAATGGAACCAACCCGTAGTCGCGCGTGAACTGGCGGTGTGACCCAACGACCGAAAGCCGCTCCCAGGCAAGCGGCCAAACCGCCAGGCCGAACAGCACCGCGGCGATTGTGATCCGACGAGCAGCATCGTCGCGGGAAGCCCTGCAGAGCGCCGCCCCGAGTCGAAAGCCGAGGAACGCCACTCCGAGCAAAAGGAGCACGGTCAGCAGGCCCCAAACCCAAGGTGCGCTCTTGGTGTTCACGACATAGAAGAGAAACCAATCGCCGTGGAAGACGTAGAAGTAGACGTCGGTGGGCAGCAGGACGAAACCCACGAAGAGTGCGTAGGCGAGGAAGGCCTCGGACCGCCAGACGGCGTCGCCGCTGTGACGAATCTCGTCACGCCCCGCGTATGCGGACAGCGCCCCAGTAGCCATGGTGACAAACAGCAGGAAAAGTAGCGGCAAAGCGTTCCCCGGCAAAAGGCTACGTCCCCGCTTCGTGGACGGTCAACCAAACGAGCACCATAGTTGGGGTATGCGCCGAGGTGCGTGGGTCGGTTTGGTCGGATTTGTCGCGGCTTTGGCAGCTGAGGTGCGTGCTTCCGCCGACACCTTGAACGAGCTCACCGGGCCGTTTTCTGAAGCGCTCCAGGGCGGAAGCTACTCGGGCGCGCTGGGGCTGATCTTCCTCGCAGGCCTCGCGACATCGCTCACCCCGTGCGTCTATCCAATGATCGCCATCACGGTCAGCGTGTTTGGCGCGCGGCAAGCGGAAAGCCGCGCCAAGGCCGCCCTCTTGTCGACGTCGTTCGTGCTCGGGATCGCTGCCCTGTTCACCCCGCTCGGGGTCATCTCCGCATTGACGGGGAATGCATTTGGAAGCGCTCTGGCGAGCCCCTGGGTCGTCGGAGCGCTCGCGGCGCTGTTCACCACCATGGCGCTCAGCATGTTCGGCTTGTTTGACATCGCGTTGCCCGCAAGCCTGCAGAATCGCCTGGCGCAGGCGGGTGGATTCGGAGTGCGAGGCGCGTTCGTGCTCGGTTTCGTCAATGGGCTGATCGCCGCGCCTTGTACGGGACCGGTCCTTGCCGTCCTGTTGACCTGGGTTGCGACCACCGGCCACGTCGGGTTCGGCGCGCTGGCCTTGTTCGTGTATTCGATCGGCATCGGTGTTTTGTTTTGGTTCGTTGGTACGTTCGCCGTCACGCTTCCGAAGTCGGGACACTGGGTCGAATGGACCAAGAGCGTCTTTGGCATAGCGATGCTCGCGTTGGCCTTCTACTACGTGCGCGGCGTGCTGCCCTACCCGCGTCCGGAGGTTCGGGACCAGATGTGGCTTGCGGTGGCGCTCGGCCTGTTGATTGGCGGCGTCATCGTCGGAGCGATCCATCTGTCGTTCGCGGGGGGACCTCGGATGGCGCGCGTCCGCAAAGCCGTAGGCGTGACGGCCTGCGTGGCGGGTATTCTCGGCGTGGTCGGTTATGCCGAAGCCCTGCCACCCGGGACACACATCGAATGGCTGGAGGACTACCAGAACGGGAAGTCCACTGCGTTGTCGGAGGGGCGGCCGATGTTGGTGGACTTCGGCGCGGACTGGTGCGGCGCATGCCAAGAGCTCGACAGAGACGTGTTGAGCGACCCGCGGGTAGTCGCCGAGGCGCAGCGCTTCGTCACCGTTCGGGTCGACTTGAGCACGGACAAGGCCACCGACGAGAAATGGGCGCTGCTCAAAGACTACAATCAACCCGGCCTGCCCTTGGTCGTCCTGCACCACAGCGACGGATCGGAGGCGGCGCGCGTCACGGGGCTGCTGGGAAGCGAGGAGTTTCTCGACATGATGGGAACCGTTCGCTAAGCGGCGTGCTAGGCTCTTGCCGGGGTGACGGGATGAAGAAGACACTCACGAGAAGGTCATGGCTTCGGAACACGGTTCATCTAGCGGTCCTCGGCTCGGCTCCGGTTCTGCTTCAGAGTTGCAAGAAGGCCGAGTTCAGTTGCACTGACATCAATGGCTTGAGCGAAGAAGACACCGAGCTTCGCTCTGCGCTCGAATACCAAGATCGCTCACCGCATGACACGGCTAAGAACTGCGGCAACTGCGCCTTCTACGTAGCTGCAAAGGAAGGCCAGTGCGGCCAGTGCACCTTG
>CP070650.1:1999047-2001934 GCA_020354595.1 Myxococcales bacterium | reverse complement strand
CTGGGGCCAGTCGAGGAGTGCTTAGTATCACCCTCAGGGGGTGTCAATGAAGGTGGCAACGTTGGAATATCCAGACGAACCCGCCGAACATCGCTTCCCTGATCGGCCCAAGCGAGGAGGTCTTGGGATCCGCAGCTTCGCGAATTTTCTGTCGCGACATAAGTGGTGAGAATCGGTGTGTTGTGCGATGGTTCGCAAGGGGATGCGGAGACGCTGGACAACGATTGCCGCCCTATGGGCGAGCTTGTGGCCAGGCGGCGCGTTAGCCCAGGCTGCCGATTCGGACGACGGCGGCATCGGGGGTGTGCTCAAGTCCCTCGACGGCGGGTTCGGTGCCAACGTCGTTGGACCGATCGCATCCGTGTTGTTCTTCGATCTGGCGTTTTGGGACAACGGGACCGAAGGCGAGCTCAAGCTGCCGTTTATCGTCGTCTGGCTGATCGCCGGCGCAACGTTTTTCACGCTTCGGTTCTCGTTCATCAACCTCCGCGCCTTCCGCCACGCGTGGGTCGTGACCACAGGGCACTACGACGACCCCGACGATCCGGGCGAGGTCACGCATTTCCAAGCGCTCTCGTCCGCCCTTTCTGCAACGGTCGGCCTCGGCAACATCGCCGGCGTCGCGGTCGCGGTCGCGATGGGGGGACCCGGCGCGGTCTTCTGGATGATCGTCGCTGGCTTCCTCGGCATGTCGTCGAAGTTCACCGAGTGCACCCTCGGCCAGATGTACCGAGAGGTCGGCGCCGACGGTCACATCCTCGGTGGGCCGATGCGCTATCTGAAGCAAGGTCTCGGGGAGCTCGGCCTACCTCGCCTCGGTCGCTTCTTGTCGATCCTCTTCGCGGTGATGTGCATCGGGGGGAGCTTCGGCGGCGGCAACATGTTCCAAGCGAATCAAAGCTACGCCCAGGTCGCCGACGTCTTGCCGTTCTTCTCGGGCGGCTGGGGCTCAGTCGCCTACGGCTTCCTGCTCGCCTTCTTGGTCGGCATCGTGATCATCGGCGGCATTCGCCGCATCGGGCAAGTGGCGGGCGTCATCGTGCCATTCATGTGCGGCATCTACCTGCTTGCCGGGCTGTTCATCATCATCACCAACTTCGAGCAAGTGGGGCCCGCGTTCGGGAAGATCGTCGGCGAAGCCTTCACCCCAAGGGCAGGTCTCGGAGGCGTGGCGGGCGTGCTCATCACGGGGTTCCGGCGCGCCGCGTTTTCGAACGAGGCAGGCGTCGGCTCGGCTTCGATCGCCCACTCCGCGGCCGCCACGGACGAGCCCGTTCGCGAGGGTATCGTCGCCCTGCTCGAGCCATTCATCGACACGATCATCGTCTGCACGATGACGGGGCTCGTCGTCGTGATCACGGGCGCGTACGAAGGAGACGCCGAGGGGGGCGTGTTGATGACCTCGAACGCGTTCGCGACGGTGTTGCCTTGGTTCCCCAAGGTGTTGAGCCTCGCCGTATTCTTGTTCGCGTTCTCGACGATGATCTCGTGGAGTTACTACGGCGAGCGCTGTTGGACGTTCCTCTTCGGTCCACAGTTCTCGCTGATTTACAAGGTGATGTTCTTGGCCTTCGTGGTGCTCGGCGCGGTGTTGAAGCTCGGCAACGTCATCGACTTCTCCGACCTCATGATTCTCGGAATGTCGTTCCCGAACATCTTGGGCGCCGTCTTGTTGAGCGGAAAGGTGAAGCGCGCGTTGGCGGATTACTGGGGCCGATACAAGAGCGGCCAGATGCAGCCCAGAAGGTAGCTGCTAGGCTCGGGCCATGTCGGAGTTCGCCGCACGCCGCAAGCAGCTTCTCGGAGCCATCGGGGACGGCGTAGCGGTATTCCCTTCGGCTCCCTTGGCGCTTCGCAACCACGACATCGAGCATCCATACCGTCAGGACAGCGACCTCTACTACCTCACGGGCTTCGATGAGCCGCAGAGCGTGCTCTTGCTCACGAACCAACACGAGGAACACCAAGTCGTGCTGTTTGTCCGGCCGAAAAAGCGAGAGCGGGAGATCTGGGACGGGCCGCGGGCGGGTGTCGAAGGCGCAGTTGAAGACTACGGAGCCGATGTCGCCTTTCCGATCGACGAGCTCGCCAAGCGGCTTCCGGACTACCTCGGGAACGTCGGGCGACTTCACTATCGGCTTGCGAAGAACGAGGAAGCTGATGCCAAGCTGTTCGATTGCTTGAACCATCTTCGACGGGGCGGCCGGCGGGGCGTCACGGCCCCCGAGGCAGTCATCGACTCCTCGGTGCACCTGCACGAGATGCGTCTTCGCAAGAGCGACGCCGAGCTCGCCACCATGCGTGAGGCCGCCGCCATCACGAGGGAGGCACACCTCGGAGCGATGAAGCGCGCGCGGCCTGGGACGCACGAATACGAGCTCGACGCCGAGCTGCTTCACGTCTTTCGCAAACACGGGAGCGAACGGCCCGCATACGAGAGCATCGTGGGCTCCGGGCCGAACGCGACCATTCTTCACTACAGGGCGGGCAACCGTGTGATGAGCGACGGCGAGCTCGTGTTGATCGACGCCGGTTGCGAGTACGGATACTACGCCAGCGACGTGACCCGGACGTTCCCGGTCAACGGAAAGTTCTCAGACGAACAGCGGGCGGTCTACGAGGTGGTGCTGCGCGCGCAAAAGGCCGGCATCGTGGCGATCAAGCCGGGAGTCACACTAGACGAAATCCATGCCGGCGCGGTCCGAGCCATCACCGAGGGCCTCGTCGACATTGGGCTGCTGTCGGGCGAGGTCGATGCGCTGATCGAAGAAAAAAAGTACGAGGCGTTCTACATGCACCGCACCTCGCACTGGCTCGGCATGGACGTCCACGACGTCGGCCGGTACTACGTCGACGGCAAGCAGCGGCCTCTCGAAGAAGGCTTCGT
>CP070650.1:1993789-1998947 GCA_020354595.1 Myxococcales bacterium | reverse complement strand
GTAGCTAATCCAGCGCCCGTCCCTCTCCACCAACGCGTAGGCTAGCAGACGCCCGAACCGACCCCGGATCTCTTTCGGATGGTCTCGCTCGAGTCGGACGGAGTCCGCGCCTTCGAAAAAGGCTCGGGCGAACTCGGTTGCCTCTTGTCCGAGCGGCGTGCCGGGTTTTTTGGGGCGCTTCGAGCTGCCGCGTTTCCTCCTGAGGTATGCGTCGAAGTCCTTGGCCGCTGCAGCCGAGTCCGCCCTACCGCGTAGCCGCTCTTCGGTGTCGATCGACAGAAGACGAATCGACCCCTCGATGCCTTCGAGGCGGATCGTGTCTCCATCGATGATCGGGTTTGCCGCAGGTCGATGAAAGCCAATCAGAAGGCCCTCGGCTTCGACATCTGGCTTGGCCTCTCGGTCCCTCGCCGGATCGGTCTGCGCGGCCGGCTCGGCCGCCTTCTCGGACGAGTTCTCGGCGGTGGCGTCGTGGCTGCAACCCGCGAGCGTCGCGACGATCCAGGTGCACGCCACCCACCTCCAGCCCCGCTTCCCCATGCTCGTAACGTATTCAATTTGACCGCCTGCGGCTAGCGCCTACACGAACGGTCATGACGAATCCCGACACGCGCTCATTCGATGGCTACGCCGCCCAGCAGGCCGGAGCCACCCTCACGCCTTTTCGGTTCGAACCCGACGCGCTTGGGCCCAACGACGTAGAAATCGAGATTACCCACTGCGGAATCTGTCATAGCGACCTTCATCTGATCGATGACGATTGGCAGACCAGCGAGTACCCACTGGTCCCAGGTCACGAAGTCGTCGGGACCGTCGCGCACAAGGGCGAGCTCGTTTCCCACTTGGAGCTAGGCGACCGCGTAGGGGTGGGTTGGCAATGTGGGAGCTGCCATCGCTGTGAGTGGTGCGAGCGCGGCGACGAGCAGGTGTGCCGCGACATCGTCGAAACCTGTGTGGGTCGACCAGGCGGCTTTGCGGACCGGATCGTCGTCGATGGGCGTTTCGCGTTTTCGATTCCCGACGGATTGGCTTCGGAGGTGGCCGCGCCACTGTTCTGCGGTGGGATCACCGTCTACTCGCCCATTCGAAGGTACGCGCGGCCCCAGAGCCGCGTCGGCGTCATCGGGATCGGCGGCCTCGGGCATCTGGCGATTCGGTTCGCTCGCGCGTTTGGGTGCGAGGTGACCGCGTTTTCATCGACGCCTGACAAGGCGGACGAGGCCCGCGCGCTCGGCGCGCACCATTTCGTGTCCAGCGTGGACGACGCCGCGCTCAAGAAGCAACGCGCGTCGCTCGATCTCGTCGTTTCGACCGTGCACCGACCGCTGAGCTGGAAGCGCTACGTGACCGCGCTTCGCCCCGACGGGGTGCTCTGTTTCGTCGGCGCGCTCGACGAGCCGCTGACGCTTCCGACCGGCTTGCTGCTCGCCGGGTGCAAGTCCGTCGCTGGAAGTCAGATCGGCGGCCGCGCAGCAATGCGGGAGATGCTCGACTTCGCAGCCCGCCACGAATTGGGCGCGCAGGTCGAAGTGCTTCCGATGAGCGAGGTCAACACCGCGCTCGAGCGGTTGCGACGCAACGACGTGCGCTACCGGTTCGTGCTTCGGCGCGACTGATCAGTCGTCCTCCTCGACACCGGCGAGACGCCGCGCAAGGCCCTTCTTGAAATCGAGGTTCATCTGCCGCCCGATTTGAATGCGCTGCGCTTGAGGAGAGCCCGCACCGTGGAGTGACTCGGTCAGGTACCCGACCGCGTTTCGGCCCATCGTCATGTTCTCGATCAATCGAAGGATGCGAATCCGTGCTTCGGTGGGCACGTCCGAGCGGCCCTTGAGGTACTTGTCGAGAAGTGCGCCGAGCTCAGGATGCGCGAGCTCCTTCTCCGATGGCGCCGTGCTGACCAGGCCCCCGGCGAGGTCCTGCGCCAGTCGGCCCATCTCGAAGGGCATCTTGGTGACATGGTGCTTGCAGACGTTCGCGAGCATGTCGTCGTTCAAGTAGCAGCCGGACTTCGTCGCACGAGCTTGGTGGGACGAAGCGATCCCCGCCGCATACATCGTCTCGTTGAGGTGAGTCATCTGAACGAGCTTGTCCTTGATGTGCGAGGCTTTGGCTGCGCCGTTGTAATCCGCGACTTGTGCAGCGGCGCCGATCAGCACATCGCCGACGCCGGTCTTGCAGACGTAGCTCCGCCGGTGATAGCAGGTGAAGCGCTCGACCAGCATCGACGCGAACTCGTATTCGCCGTCCATGAAGACGTGGCTCCACGGCACAAACACGTCGTCGAGCACCACCATCGCTTCCTGGCCTGAAAACTCGGCGTTGCCGACGTCGATGGAGCCGCCTTCCATGCTACGGGTGTCGCAAGACTGGCGACCGTAGATGTAGGTGATGCCCGGTGCGTCGACGGGGAACGCGGCAACGACAGCGTAGGCTTTATCTTTGGGCCCGAGGCGCATCGTCGGCATCGCGATGATCCAATGCGAGTTGATGCAGCCAGTTTGGTGCGCCTTTGCGCCCTTCAGCCAGATCCCGTCTTCGTTCTTCTTGGTGACGCGGACGAACAGGTCGGGGTCGTCCTGCTCGTGCGGCGCTTTGCTACGGTCGCCCTTCACGTCGGTCATCGCGCCCCCGACCACGAAGTTGCGTTCCTGCATCGTCGCCAGAAACGCTTTGAGCCGCTCGTGGTAGGGCGTGCCGTGCTTGTCGTCGATCTCGTAGGTGACCGAGTAAAGCGCATTGAACGCGTCCATGCCGACGCAACGCTGAAAACAGGTGCCGGTGTTCTGGCCGAGCCTCCGCTGCATCATGTTTTGCGCCACGAGGTCTTCCGGGCTCTGCGCGACGTGCAAGAAACGATTCACGCGCTTACCCGTGAGCGACGATTCGACCGTTGCCGTCTCCGGCTCGCGAATGGCCAAGTCGTAGGTTTCGGCGACCGCGTTGATCGACGGCCGAATCATCGGGTGATCGACCGGCTCGTCGACGAGCTCCCCGAAGAGAAAGACCTTCAGATTCCGGCCGCGAAGGCTCGCGATGTAGTCTGCGCCGGTTTCGATTCGTGGGGGCGTGTCGCCATTGCCGAGTGGCATCGCTTCTCCAAAGGGGTCTACTTTACCACGTGGCTCACAAAGCTGCGCCCGCGAGGTCAGCCCACGTTTCCTCGGCGAAAAAGCGCCCTTTGTCGTCACGCCCCACGCGGCCGAGCGCGACCTCGTGGTCGTGCGTGAAGAAAAGCCGGCCTCGCTGCTCGAGCAGTCGTGTGAGGAGCTCGGTCTTCTCGTCGATCAGCCGTTCCGGGTAGCGGTCGTAGCCCATCGTGATGGGCAAGTGCACCCACGCGCGTCCGGGAATGAGATCGGCGGCAAACACCACGGGGCCATCGCTTCCCGGGATCTCGGTCAACATCAAGCCCGGCGTGTGCCCATCGGAGAGCCAGAGCTTGTAGTCGGCCCCGAGCGCGTCCGAGCGATGCCCCTTCACGACCTCCAGGCGCCCCGTTTCCTCGAGCAAAGGCGGGAGCTCAGGGATGAACGATTTGCGATCGCGCGCGTGAGGATGCTTCGCCCGCTGAAAGGCGTCCCAACTCACGACGAAGTTCGCGTTCGGGAACAAGAGCCGCGTGGGCTCATCGGGCTCGTACGCGCTCAACAGGCCGCCGGCGTGGTCGAAGTGTAGGTGGGACAATACGACGCAGTCGATGTCGGCATCCGAGAAGCCCGCTTTTTGAAGACTGTCGAGAAGAACGTGCCGCTCCTCCTGCACGCCAAACCGATCCCGAAGCTGCGGCGGAAAGAAGGCGCCGATGCCGGTCTCGAAGAGAATGCGTCGGTTGCCGTCTTCGACCAGCAGGGCGCGACACGCCAGTGGTATGCGGTTCAGCTCGTCGGGCTCGACCCACTTCCGCCATAGCGCGCGCGGCGCGTTGCCGAACATCGCGCCTCCGTCGAGACGCTGCGAATTCCCCTCGATGGACCATGCTCGGCGGTGCCCCATCCGCGCAGCCTATCAGGGTAGGACAGCCCTTTGAAGTCAGCGCCGCACGACGAAGACGTTGGCGGTCGCGTGGCGGATGACGCGTTCCGCGACACTGCCGATGAGCCAGCGTTCCATTCCGCCGCGTCCGTGGGAGCCGACCACGATCAAGTCGACACCGTGCTCCCCGGCGTAGTCGCAAATCGCCCTGGCGGGTGCATGGTCTTCGACGATCGCGATGTCCACCTCGAGGTCGCTCAAGTGCTGGTCGCGCAAGGTTGCGAGCTCGGCCGCATGTGCGGTCTCGTCGGTCGCGGATTGCGGCTCGAGGACTGCTTGGGGGGGGATGAAGGCCTGCGGATCGGCGATGTGGATCAGCGTGACCTTGCTACCGTTGGCCCGCGCGTACTCACCCACTTCGTCGAGTGCGCGCGTGGACTGTTCGGAGAAATCGACACATGCGAGAATGTGCTTTGCCGCCATGGCGGAAACCTATCATCTTTCGCAAATGCACGGCATGCGGAGACGTTTTGTGTGGGTGACCTTTGCGGCGCTCTGCCTCGCATGGGTCACGATTGGCTGCGACAAATCGCAGAGCTCGCAAGGGACCACGGCGGCCACCGCGAGCAGCGAGGAAACCGAGCCTCGCTCTTCAGGCCCGTCCCGCTCCGAGATCGCCTGTCATCTGCACTCCTGCGCGCCACCGAAATACTGCAATCAGGACAAAGGGGTCTGCGAGCTCCTACCCTGCGCGGACAGCCGGGACTGTCCCTACGGCTACAAGTGCGACTACGCGAAGAACGTCTGCCAGTAGCGGTTTACTGGATGTAAGCGATGGTAACATAGACCCAATCGTCGTGTTATCACTGCTTACATAGGGTGTGACGTAGATTACAGAACCAAAGTTAGCAATGATAACATTGCTGCCGGCCCGAAGTTAGCAGCGATAACATGACGTGGTAGTGTAAGTGGCGCTGACGCTGGCGCTGGCGCTGGCGCTGACGCCGGCGCTGGCGCTGACACTGACGCTGGCACTGACACTGACACTGGCACTGGCGCTGACACTGACACTGACGCTGACACTGGCACTGACGCTGGCGCCGAAGGCCCGTGGGCGATGCGAAGCATCGGATTTACGGGCTGACCCCGTAAAGCGACTACATCGCCACGGGGCTAGGCGCTG
>CP070650.1:1989720-1993689 GCA_020354595.1 Myxococcales bacterium | reverse complement strand
ACGGACCAGAGCTCGTTGCCCTCTTTGTCGAGCTTGTAGAAAACGCGGTTGCCCGAGCCGACGTACACGTTGTTGTCGCCGTCGATCACGGCCGTGGAGAAAATACCTTTGCCGGTCTCGAACACCCACGGGTCCGCGCCGGTATCGATCGGAAGCACCGGGCTTCGTCCGGTCTGCATCGCCGTGCGGCGGAACTTCGGCCACGGGCTTTCACTGTCCATGGGGACGGCGTAGTCGAACTCCTCTACTTGCTGGCGCTGCTCGGTACTGCTCTCCGAGCAGCCAAGTGCCATCATCGCGAACATCAGGAAGAGACCGAACACGAGTGGAACTCTTGCGGTGCGTGCCTTCACGGGACCACCTCCTTCGCCGTTGTTGACGCTAGGCACGCCGGCGGGTGTGGTCAACGCGCGCCGGCGCTGATTCTGTGATTGTCACGCGCAAACCTTGCGCGCGCGCAAACTTGTCGTCTAAAACCCGTGCGTGAGCTTCGTTTGGGTCGCAATCGGGGGCGCTGCCGGATCGTGTTTGCGGTATTGGGTGTCGTTGATGCTCGGGCCGTTCACCGTTGGGCAGGGGTTCCCATGGGCGACGCTAACGGCCAACGTGCTGGGCTCGCTCGGCCTCGGGCTGGTCTTCGTGTTGGGCGAGGACCGCTCGTGGTTTGGGGCAGACCTGCGCTTGCTTCTCGGCACCGGCGTCATGGGCGGCTTCACCACGTACTCGGCGTTCAACCTCGAAAGCATTGGTCTGATGCAGAGCGGCGCATGGGGAAGGGCGGCGCTCTACATGGGCGGCACGGTCATCGTCTGTTTGGCGGCCGGGGCGATCGGCTTGATCCTCGGTCGCGTCGTTCGTGGCTAGGTCAAGGCTCGGGACCTCCGAGCAACCAAACGCGCGCTGTGTGCAGTAAGGCGTAGAAAGCGCCCGAGCCGAGAGCGAGGCCGCCCAGCCAATAGCTCTGCTGGGAAAGAAGGATCGCGCCCGCAATGATCAGCGAGCCGACGACCAAGCCGCTGAACGCCCGGCGCCCAAGCCGGTCTGCGGCAGATTCGAGCTGGGTCTGTTGGGTGCGAACGCTAAAGGCGCCCTTGCGCAGGTCGTCGAGGATCTCTTCGAGCTGTAGCGGCATCGCGGACGCAGCCGTACCCAAGCGACGCAAACCGCGGAGCGCGTCTTCCGTCATGCGTTCGGGCGAGTAGCGCTGTTGAAAGAGCCGCATGAAGTAGGGCCGCACCTCTTCCAACAGGTCGAGCTCCGGGTAGATCTCCTTGCCGATGCCCTCCACGGTCATCAGGCTCTTGCCGAGCATCAAGAACTCGGTGGGCACCTCCACACCGAATTTGCGCGAGCCCATCACTAGGTCCCGGATCAGCGGTCCGAGCTCGATCTCTTTTAGGCGTTTGCCGAGATAGCGTTGGGCCAAAGCGACGACCTCCGCGTCGTACGCGTCGCGATTGATCTTCTGCGTGGGACGCCCGATGGCATAGAGCGCATCGGCGATGCCTGTGTAGTCCTCACGCACCGCGGACAACACCAGGTCCACGACTCTGTCCCGCATTTTTGGCGACAGCCGCCCCACCATGCCGACGTCGATCATTCCGATCACCGGATCGTCGCTTCCACCGAGGATGATGATGTTGCCGGGATGGGGGTCGGCGTGAAAGAAGCCATCTTCGAAGATCTGTTGCACGACGATTTCGACGGAACGCTTCGCGATCAACTCACCGCTGACTCCAGCGCGCTCCGCCGCATAGAGCTTGCTGCCCCGCAGATATTCGAGCGTCAGCACACGCTTCGCGCTTGCGCGTCGATACACCTTGGGGAACTTCGCGTGCGGGTTGCTCGCGAAGTTCGCCGTGAAACGTTCGTGATTGTCTGCTTCCAGTGAGAAATCGAGCTCGGCGGAGACTGAACGATCGAACTCTTCGACGAGACTGATCGGACGGTAGAGATGCGACTCGGGCATGGACCGGACGATCGCCTTTGCGAGCCAGTAGAGGAGGTCCACGTCGCGCGCCATGACGGCGTGGACCTGGGGACGTTGGACCTTGACGACGACGTCCAGGCTTTCGTCGCCGTTTCGGAGACGCGCGCGGTGGACTTGGGCAATCGAGGCGGAGGCTAGGGGGCTCTCGTCGAACGAGTCGTAGACGTCGGACAGCTCGCAGCCGAGCTCGCGCTCCACCTGGTCGCGAATCGCGTCGAACGGCTCGGGCGGCACGTCGTCCTGGAGCTTTTTGAGCTCGACCAGGATGTCGTCGGGGATCAAGTCCGGTCGGGTGGACATGATCTGGCCGAGCTTGACGAAAGAGGGCCCGAGGTCCTCGAGCACCTTGCGAAGACGAATGCCCGCGGGCATGCGACCGCCGTCCTCACGCTTGCGACCGGGGATCAGGGTCGCCAGCCCCGTACGGTCCACGACCTCCCCGAATCCGTGCACGGCCAGAACCGCAGCGATTTGCCGAAGCCGTTCGAGGTCGCGGACGGTGGTAAGGAGGGAGGGCATGTTCACGAACGGTAGCACCGTGCGGGTACCTGGGCCTTGATCCGTTGGGAGTCGTGAAGGTTCATCAACACCGCCCACCCACCCCCGCCCGTAGTCCTCCCTGCGCGCCCCATCGCTTCGCTCGGGGCTTGCCGGCGCGCGCGCCGGGCTTCGCCCTTCGGGCTCGCGCTGCCGCCTGCCGACTGGCACGGGGTCGGGAAGTGCTACGCTTGGCCCATGCACCCCCTAGAAACCATCATCAACGCTCCTGAGCCCTTGGTACTGATTGGCAACTCGGCGGAGGATCGGTTCCCCGGGTATTCCTATGACGCCTATACGCGGATGGGAAAGAGGTTCTACTGCATCGATATGGGTGGCTTGCCTGAGTCTCGCGGGAAGACGTCGGGAGGCAAGGTCTATCACGCGGTGTCCGAGCTCCCCGACGACCGAGGCGACCTGGCGGTGATCTGGGTTCACCCAAAGTCCGCGGTGAGCGCGGTGAACCTCGCGCACGAAGCGGGCTGCAGCCGTGTGTGGTTCTCCTTCGGTACAGGCCACCGCGACGCCGTCTCGCGCGCCGAGGAGCTCGGGATGAACGTCGTCGAAATCGGTCGCTGCCCCGTCCTGTACCTCAGCGACAAACGCCCCGAGTGCAAGGCCCACGAGCTAGCGACGAAGCTGACGGGCCTCTACCGCCAGCCCCCGAGGACGACGCCCGGGGGAAAACGGCGCGAGATGTTCTGACGGTGGTTTGAGTAACACCACCCGCCGGCCCCCGCCGCGGCGTGCCGGACAGCAGGCGGCAGCGCGAGCCCGCAGGGCGAAGCCCGGTGCGAAGCACCGGCAAGGCGGAGCGTAGCGACCGCCGCGCAGGGAGGATTACGGGCGGGGGCGGGCGGGTGGTGTAACCAAAAAGCTCGAGCTACCGAGCTTACTCGCGTTCCTCTCCCCTATTTCGCTCCCCTCCCTTTCGTATTTACGACCGTGAAACAATTCGGAAATAATCGGGGGGTACACCGTCTCGCATCGGCGGTTCTCGTTGGGCTGCTTGAAGTTTCGGAGGTCCCATGAAGAAGGTGGAAGCCATTATTAAGCCTTTCAAGCTCGATGAGGTGAAGGACGCCCTCAACGAGGTTGGCATCAAAGGCATGACCGTGACGGAGGTCAAAGGATTTGGCCGCACGGGTGGTAAGCGAGAGGTCTATCGGGGGTCCGCGTACGTGGTCGACTTCGTCCCAAAGGTGAAGGTGGAAATCGTCGTTCCCGATTCCCTGGTCGCTCAGGTGATCGAAGCGGTCGAGAACGCGGCCAAGACGGGTCGCATCGGTGACGGCAAGATTTTCGTCTCGGGCATCGAGGAGTCGGTTCGAATTCGCACCGGCGAGCGCGGCGAAGCAGCTGTTTAGCACCCACCCTGTCATCGCGATCGCCTCGCTGAGACACGATCCCGGCGAGGCGTTCTCGTCTCTACCGGCACAATT
>CP070650.1:1986653-1989620 GCA_020354595.1 Myxococcales bacterium | reverse complement strand
CGGGGGCTCACGAAGCCGGAGCGTGACGTGGCGAGCTCCGCCGCGCGCGGGGAGGCAAACAAGGTCACTGCGGACCGTTTGAGTCTGTCAGAAACCCAGGTGTCGGCTCTTCTGTGCTCGGCGGTTCGCAAGCTCGATCTTCAGAACAAGGCGCAACTCGTCTATTGGGTCCGTGGCCTCCGCTTGCCCGTGTGTTGGAGCGACCGCGAGACGTGTCTGCCGTGTCTGCTGAAGTCGGCGTAGCGTTGGGGGGTCCGCTCGCCCTCCGGGGTCAGGTCTCTGCCGCACGCTCGATTCGTCGTGGATCTCGCATGGCAGGAGTTCCTAAGGATCGCCTTTGATAGTAGTGTCAGTCGACGCGACCAGAGGAGGCGGGCCATGAAATACGACGCACCCAAACTCGATAGCCGCTATCAGAACTACATCGGCGGACAATGGACGGAACCGCGAACCGGGAACTATTTCGAAAACCCGAGCCCGGTGAACGGCCAGACCTTTTGCGAGGTTCCTAGATCGGGCGCTGACGATATCGAGCTCGCACTGGATGCGGCGCACAAGGCGGCCTCGGACTGGGGGCGCACGGCCGCCGCGGAGCGGGCCAACATCCTCAACAAGATCGCCGACCGCATCGAGGAAAACCTCGAGAAGCTCGCGATCATTGAAACCTGGGACAACGGGAAGCCCGTGCGCGAGACCCTGGCGGCCGACATGCCGCTTGCGATCGATCACTTCCGCTATTTCGCGGGCTGCATTCGAGCGCAAGAGGGCACCGTTGCCGAGATCGACGACAACACCGTGGCCTACCACTTCCCAGAACCGCTCGGGGTCGTCGGTCAAATCATCCCGTGGAATTTCCCCATCCTGATGGCCGTGTGGAAGGTCGCCCCCGCGCTTGCGGCTGGTAACGCGATCGTGCTCAAGCCCGCCGAGCAGACGCCGGTTGGAATCCTCGAGCTGATGAAGCTCATTGGAGACCTTCTGCCGCCAGGTGTGCTCAACGTGGTGAACGGCTTCGGCGTCGAGGCGGGCAAGCCACTTGCAGCGAACCCTCGCGTCGCGAAGGTGGCCTTCACGGGCGAAACGACGACGGGGCGGCTCATCATGCAGTACGCGTCGGAGAACCTGATCCCGGTAACCCTCGAGCTCGGAGGCAAGTCCCCGAACATCTTCTTCAAGGACGTGCTCGATAAGGATGATGAGTTCCGCCAGAAGGTTTTGGAAGGCTTCGCGATGTTTGCCCTCAACCAGGGCGAGGTGTGCACTTGTCCGTCCCGTGCGCTCGTTGCCAAGGAGATCTACGGGACTTTCCTCGAGCAGGCTGTCGATCGTGTCCAGCAGATCAAGATGGGCAATCCTCTCGACGAGGACACCATGGTCGGAGCCCAGGCTTCGACGGACCAGCTGGAAAAGATCCTGGCCTACATCGACATCGGCAACCAGGAAGGCGCCGAAGTGCTCACCGGCGGTAAGCGGGCCGACCTCGGAGGTGAGCTCGAAGGCGGCTACTACGTCGAGCCCACGATCTTGGCCGGCAACAACAAGATGCGCGTGTTTCAGGAAGAGATCTTCGGCCCAGTCGTCTCGGTGACCTCGTTCGACGGTTTCGACGACGCGATCGAAATCGCCAATGACACCCTGTACGGCCTAGGCGCAGGGGTCTGGTCGCGGGACACCAACACCACCTATCGCGCAGGACGTGCCATTAAGGCGGGACGCGTATGGACCAATTGTTACCACCTCTATCCGGCCCACGCCGCGTTTGGCGGATACAAGCAGTCCGGCATTGGGCGAGAAACCCACAAGATGATGCTCAAGCACTATCAGCAGACCAAGAACCTGCTGGTGAGCTACGACCCCAATCCCATGGGCTTCTTTTAGTCGAAGAAAGCTTCTGCCCGTGAGCATCGAGCGCGTGAGAGCGACCGAGGCCGCCGTGGAGCTGATCCGAAAGCTCCGCGCGGCACACGGGCCGCTGCTGTTTCATCAGTCAGGGGGCTGCTGCGATGGAAGCGCTCCCATGTGCTACCCCGCTGCCGAGTTCAGGATCGGACAGCGCGACGTTTGCTTGGGAGAGGTCGAGGGCACCCCCGTCTACATCGGCGGCCGGCAGTTCGAGCTCTGGAAGCACACCCAGCTCATCATCGACGCGGTTCCGGGCCGCGGCGCGGGCTTCTCGCTCGAGGCGCCCGAAGGCTACCGCTTTCTGACGCGTTCCCGAGTCTTCACCGACGAGGAAGCGGCCGAGCTCGAAAGCGGATAGCCCGATGGAGCCGGGCTTGCTCATGGTGATCACTCCTTCGTCTTCGGCGTCGCTCAGGGTGCGATCTTCTTCTTGATCGCCTTTGCGACCGGTGCTGGGACGCTGCCGAGCGCGCTCAGCATGTGCGGCAGCGCTTTGAGCTTCAGGCCTTCGTATTCGCTCGGTACAATGGCATCGATCAAGAACGGGCCAGGCGACGCGAATGCGTTCTTGAGCGCCGCGTTGAAGTCCTTGGCCCGTGCAACGCGTCGTGCCGGTACGCCCATGCCCTGCGCCATCGACACGAAGTCGATCGCGGGTTCCGACAGGTCCAACTGAGCCTTGGCCTCGGGGCCGATGGTTTCTGCGCCCACGCGCTGCAGCTCGATGTTGAGAATCCCGTACGAGCGATTGTTGAAAATGATGGTCGTCACATCGAGACCCTCGCGCGCGATCGTCCATAGCGCCTGAAGCGTGTACATGGCGGAGCCGTCGCCCACCAGTGCGAGCACGGGACGGTCCGGCGCCGCCGTTGCCGCACCGACGGCGACCGGTAGACCCTGTCCGATCGCGCCACCGGTCAAAGTGAGCACGTCATGCCGAGGCGCCCCCGCGGTGAACGTTGCCAGCTTGACGCCCGAAGTCTGCGCTTCGTCTGAGATGATCGCGTTGGCGGGCAACAAGGCACCAATCGCTTGGCACGCCTTGGCGGCGTTGAGCTTGCCTTT
>CP070650.1:1981754-1986553 GCA_020354595.1 Myxococcales bacterium | reverse complement strand
TGGTGCGTGAGGTACAGTCGCTCGAACGCCGGCTCAGCCAAGCGTTTGACAGCGTGATCGGAGGGCTTCGGCTCCGGCTCGAGCGTCTGCTGCGACCGCTCTACGGCGCTCGGAGGGTCATCGCTCCGGTTCGGCGCAAGCTCAGCGAGCTCGGCGCAGAGCTTGTTCAGGCACAGCGCGCCTCACTGCGTGCGCGTCGCGAAAGGCAAAGCGACCTTCAGCAGCGCCTGATGCGACTGGATCCGCGATCGGTGCTTCGACGCGATCAGCATGAGCTCGCGGGTCTTACCGCTCGCCTCCGGGACGCGGGCCGGCTGCCGATTCAGCGGCGTCGCGAACACCTCGTTGCGCTTCGAGTCGCGCTGCAGGGGCGCGCACGCCCCTTGGTCCGGGAAAGGCGCGCCGCGTTTGCGGAGGCGGTCACACATCTCGACGCGCTCTCGCCGCTTCGCGTGCTCGAGCGGGGATATGCGATTGCTATTCACGAAGAGACGGGCCGTGCCGTTCGGAGCCAATCCGAAGTGAAGCGGGGCGACCGGCTCCGCGTCCGAGTGTCCGATGGCGACTTCGGTGCAAGGGTCGAGGACCATGAGTGATCCGATTCGGCTCGGGATTTTCGGCTGGCCCGTGGCGCACTCGAAGTCGCCGCAGATGCACGAGGCCGCAGCCCGCGCGCTCGGGATCGAGCTTCACTACGAGCGCTTTTCGGTGGATCCGGAGGGGTTGGCGGAGGCGGTGCGTGAAAAGCACGACGCGGGAATCGACGGCTACAACCTCACCGTGCCGCACAAGCAGGCGATCATGGAGCTGCTCGACGAGGTCGTGCCCGGAGCTCGGGCCATCGGCGCGGTGAACACGGTCGTGCGCTCCGACGATCGCTACGTGGGCCACAACACCGACGCTCCTGGTTTCGTCCGCTCTTTGCGGGACGCGGGGGTGGAGGTGCGAGAGGCACGCGTCGTCGTCGTCGGCGCCGGGGGCGCGGCGCGGGCGGGCGTCGTCGGACTTTCGGATGCCGAAGCGACGGAGATCACCGTGCTCTCACGCAGGCCCGAGCAAGCCGAGCAGCTCGTGCGGTCGCTTTCGGAGCACGTGTCTGCTTCGCTGCGGGCTTTGCCCCTGGACGACGCCGAGGCGTGCTTTTCGAACGCCAGCCTCCTGGTCCAGGCCACGAGCGCCACACTCGAATCGAACCCAGGCGCCGCAGAGTTCGCCGCATCGTTGCCGATCGAGTCCCTGCCCTCTGAGGCTGCCGTCGTCGACATGGTCTACCAGCCACTTCGGACCGCGGTGCTCGAGCGTGCCGAAGCGCGCGGCCTGGTCACGGTCGACGGCCTCGGGATGCTCCTTCATCAGGGTGCAATCGCGTTCGAGATGTGGACCGGCTTCGAGCCGCCCCTCGACGTGATGCGCGCTGCGCTCTAAGACTGAGAAACCTACATCAGGACGCCATCGACCGGCTCGATCGGGTCGGGCAGGTCGGTTTCGCCGATCTGTTGCCGCAGGTCGATCTCGATCGTGCGGCAGAGCGCGGTCATCGGCGTGTCGTTGTCGAGGTTCTCGAAGGGGTTTTTGAGCGCAGCTCCGAGCTGCTCGACGATCATGAAGCTGAGCACGATCACGACGACGGCACCGATTTCCAACGCGCGAATCTCGGTGTCCGCGCTGAGAAATGCGACCGGAATCGCGACCGCGCTCAACCACACCATGGCCCTCGAAATGAAGCGGACCTCGTCCGGGAAAGCCGTGGTCTTGATGCGCTCGCAACCGCCCTGGATGTCCAACAGACGATTGATCGTCGAGTCCATTTGCCTGAAAAGGACCGACTGGGAGACGTCGGTTCCGAAGAGGCCGGCGAGCTGTTGCGCTTGCATGAAGCTGAGCCGCGTCGGCTTGTTGACGTAGTGCTTGATGTCCTCGAGCTCCTCGGGGCCGAGAAACGGCGCCAGCTCATCCCAGGAGTCTTGGCGACGCAGGCTCAGGCGAAGCGCATTGCAGTAGGCGAGGTGACGGTAGACGAGCGTGCGTTGGACCTGTTTTGCCTCTTCTTCGGAGCCAACGCCTGAGGCGCGCCGGGGGGTCAGGAAGTTCGTCACCTCGCGCGCGAAGTTCCGGCTTTCGTTGACCAGCCCGCCCCAGAGGATCCGAGCTTCCCACCAACGCTGATACGCCTCGTTGAATCGAAACACGATGAAGATGCCGACCACCGTCGCGAACAAACCGACCGCCGTGGCGGAGAAGACGTCGGTGTCGAGGACGTCGGTGTACCGCGAAGAGTGGACGATCACCTGCTCGACGAGGACGGCCGTGAGGATCACCCCCCAGTTGCGGAGGACGAACCATTTCACGGCGCGCCTGAAGCCCGTCCCCTTTCTGACGATCATTCGGGCTCGAGCTCCGCGACGCCGAACATCTCGGCAGCATGTACGAACACCAGCTCTTCGGCTTCCATGATCGGTTCTGGCGACGCGTCGATGCCGAGCGTGCAATCCTCGATGGCGAAAAACTCCTCGGATTGCATCAGCTCGTCGGACACGCGCACGCCCTTCGGCAACGGGAGCGTGCCCATCACCAAGCCGCCATCGAACAAGCACGCCACCTCGTGACGGACTCGTCCATTGTCTTCGTGAATCCCGAGCAACGCTTCTTCACCGGGAACCACGATCAACACGGCCTTTCGCTGCAGCGCCAAGAACGGAATCGTCCGCGGCTGCTCCGGTAAGCTCACGTTCGTCATCCGAAAGAAGGCCTCGTCGCCGTTCAAGAACGGCAGCAACCCGGTCCCCTCGGGAACGTGCATCGTCCCGATCACCCAACCCGTGGGCGTAAACAAACGCACTGTTGTCGCCGAGGGGGACACGCTCCGGGGTCCTAAATACCTGAAATCGCGCCGGGCGTCATTGGGAGTCCTCGGAGGGGTGGAGGGTGTCCCGGACGGTGCGGCGGTCGACGCCTAGAACGCGGCCGGTGCCCGTGTAGGTTCCTTCGCGGGCGTAGACCCAGGCCGTGTATTTCGAGATCACCGCGTCCAAGCTGGCCTTGGAGGCCCGCATGTCGTCGAGGAGCGGTTGAAGGGCGTCCTCCGGGGCGGGTTTGGCAGGCGGAAGGTAGCGACCATGGATCAACAGGTTGCGGACGCATTGGTCGAGCTCGCGCATGTTGCCCGGCCACTCGTACGCGAAGCCAACGCTTCGCTCGATGCCCGCCATGACCTCTTCGAACGTCGCATCGTCGGCTGCGCCGAGGCTCCGTTGAATGAGAACGCCGACCAAGTGTTTGAGCTCTTCGATGTTGGAGGCGACCTGATCACGCAATGGGGGCGTGCGGATGACGTCGGAGCACAGGCGGTAGTAGAGGTCCTCTCGAAACCGGCCCTCCGACATGGCGTGCGAGAGGTCTCGATGGGTCGCGGCGACGACTTTGCCGCCGAACGCCCGAGGCTCGGAGTCGCCGAGCCGGTGAAAAGTCCGCGATTGCAAGACGCGAAGGAGCTTCACTTGAATCTCGCCGTCGAGCTCTCCGATCTCGTCGAGGAAGATGGTCTCGCTCGCGGTTCGACCCTCGAGGTGACCCATGCGATCGTCGATCGCGCCCGTAAACGCCCCCTTTTTGTGGCCGAACAGCTCGGATTCGATGAGCTGTTTCGACATCGCCGCCAAGTGAAGGGGGTGAAACGCCGTCCGGAAATTGCGCGTGAAACGGCGCCTCGAAGCGTCGAACGGAATGAACGACGAGAGACCGATCGCGCTTGCAACGAGCTCCTTCCCCGTCCCCGTGGGACCGAGAATCAGCGTGCTCGCCTCGTGCATTCGGCCCCGAAGATGCGCGAGATAGCGCCAAGGGTCGTGCGTGAAGAGCGACTCCCAAACGTTCGCTCGAAGGCGCGACGCTGCAGGCGAAGTGCCGAGGATCTGATGGAAGACGAAGTGGAAGGCCCGTCGCGTTTGAAAGTAGAGCGCGAACAAGTCCGCGGGCGCGTTGGCCCACTCGGGGGCACCCACGTGATGAAACAGCTCTTCGTAGTCACGGACGAAGGCTTCGTAGAACGAAACGCGTTCGGGCGGTTCGTCCGCGACGATCAGATCGTAGAAGGCGGCGTCGTGTCGGTAATAGAGAACGTACAGCGCGACCCCGCGTATGAGGTCGCGCTCTGCGGCGTCGCACCCGCCGCCGCGCGCCAAGGCCGTTTGGGCGTCGGCCATTTGCCGCTCCGCTTCCTCGCGGATTGCGGGCACCGCGGGGTCGTCGAGCGGCCAGTCGAGGGATCGGCTCCAGGGACCGGTCCGGGCGACCTCGTCGCCAACGATGATCGCCTCGAGCTCCGGCCGTTCCGCGCCGAACGGGTTCGTGAAGCCGAGCCTGCCAATCGCGTCCAGGCGAGCTCTGGTCTGTGCGTCAAACATGTACATTCAGTGTACACGCGATGTACATTATTTGTACTTTCTTGCCATGGATGCGGTGATTTTTGCAATGATTTCAAGCTGTCAGCGCTTGGCATGCCCCCTGCTCTATCGGACGGCGGAGGTATCGATGAACCGAATGAGACGTTGGAAGATGAGCGTCACGAGCTGGGTGGACGGAGTGCTGGCCCAGATCGAGAACCACGAGGCGACGGTGAGCTCCGCGATCACTCGGGTCCGGCAGTCGGCGGCGCGAGCACGCGTGCAGCTCAAGCGGGTCGAGCGCGATCAGCGAGAGCTTCGCGACACACTGCTCGAGGAGGAAGCTTCGTTGCAAGCCTGGCGTCGGCGCGCCAAGGAAGCAGATGACGACGACAAGGCGCTCGAGTGCATGCGACG
>CP070650.1:1977298-1981654 GCA_020354595.1 Myxococcales bacterium | reverse complement strand
GACGGTGAACTGATATTCGCCGGTGAAGAGAGAGATTTGCTCGCGAATTTGGCGCCGATTGCGGCGCAGAAAGGAAGCCGCCGTCTCGTTGTTCCGATAACGTGGGGAGTCGCTGAAGATCTTGAGCAGGTCGCGATCGTATTCGTCGCTGAATCCAGGGCTGTAGTGCTCCTGGCGCCTCTCATAGTGGCGCCGCAGCGTGTGACGGAGCCGGGGAAGCGAGTAGGGGCGCGCCCGCGAGCTCACTTGTGGTTTCTTGGTGGACAGGTCGGCCACGAGCTCGTCGATGTACTCGAGCTTATCGAGCGCACGGGAGTGGGCGTATCGTCTTCGCCAGTTCGACCGGGGCGCCAACCAAACCGCAAATGTCTCGGCGAAGTCCTCCACCGGATGGGCCTGCGCGTACCAGCCATCCAGATGCTCTACGAAACCCTTGCTCGAGGGGTTCGGTCGGTCGAAATCGGGGTAGGGCTCAGACGCTTTCCCAAATGCCCGCTGCCAGAGCTTGCGGCGCTGCAGGTTGTAGGCGTGTTGCAGCGCGTGTCCCGCTTCGTGGCGCAGCAGCCGCATGCATTCGACTCGCGTGCCGCCTTCGACTTCGAACATCATCTGCCGTTCGAGGCGCATCAGGCGTGGATGCGCGAGGTAGAATGGAATCCCCACGCCGGGAATCCCGTCGGGCGAGCACCATTCGTCACTCAACCACGTATGGAGGCGGAAGCGCCGAAGCCCTACCGCATCGAGCTCCTCACGCAGGCGGTCCACGCAGTCCTCGAGCCAGGTGTCGGCGACCGTCAGACCCAAATCGCAGAGGCGCACATCGAGCAGCTCCTCAGTGGGCAAGCTTTCCCAGTCGACCGGCACAGTCAAAGCAGCTTGACGGATCTATGCACGCCCGACAATAGCTCGCGGTCGCAGTGACCAAGCGTTCACCACGGAAGACGTTCGCCGTTGGCGTGCCAGAAGCCGCCGGAGTCCTTTGGTTGGAGCTCGTCGATGCGCGCGATCAACCCGGCGGCCGACTCCTCGGTGGGAATCCCCGAGAAGCCGGTCATGCGTGTCGCGACCAAGCCTGGATGCAGGATCGCGACGGAGGCTCGGCCGCGAAAGTCGTGCGCCAGATTCACACCGGCCATGTTCAATGCCGCTTTTGCCATCCGATAGCCGTAATAGGCGCCCGAGCCGTTGTCATCGATCGACCCCATCCGACTGGTGATCAGGATGATTTTCCCGCCCCGCCGAAGATGCCCTTGCAAGGCGTGGGTCACCCGAAGCGCGCCCAGCGCATTGACCTCGAAATTGCGGCGGATCTCCTCGAAATCGAGGTCGCGAAACGTCTCGATGGTGAAGATGCCGGCGTAGTTGATCAGAACGTCGGCCTCGACGTCTCCGAGCTCCTCGGACGCCGCCCGAAGCGTCGAGTCGTCGGTCACATCGACCCCTTCGATCGTTCGGACACCCAGCGCCTGGAGCTCCGGGCTCGATTGCCGACAAAGCGCGATGACCTCGTCTCCGCGCTCCGTGAGCTGGCGGCTGAGCTCGAGCCCGATCCCTCGGTTCGCGCCTGTGATGAGTACCGTCGCCATGAAGCCCTCCTCGGAAGGCTATCATAAAGCGTCGGCGAGATTGTCGAGTGCCAATCGCTCTCAGATGCTGACGTGAACCTCGTGGCCTTCGTACGCCGCGATGCCCTCGTCGACCTTTTCACCGAGCTTCCGCGCCAATCCCAGCAGTGAGCGCGCGATCGCAAGCTCATCGCCGATCACGGGAAGGTCGGGGTCCTCGGGGTTTCGCCGGGCCCTGCCTTCGCCCACCAGCTCGTCACCACCGATGGTGATGCTGGCGCGCGCGTCCGTCGTGTGGCCATCCTCGACGACTTCCACGTTCACTGTGAATGCCTTTGCCGTACTCATCAAACACCTCCTGCGGCGGGGCCGAGCATAAGAAATTCAGAGATTTCGGTCTATCGGTATGTAAAGTCTTAATGAGCGCAGGACAAGTGTGTCATGGCCCGTTTGGGCGGCGATCAGCGCGCAGGGTGATGTCTCGGGCGGCCCGGAGGCCGGAGTAGATGCAATCGGCGATCGAGAGGCCGCTCACGTATTGGCGTGAGCAGATGCCGACCGCATTTCTTCCTGCGGCATAGAGACCCGGAACGACGCCCCCATTCTCACTGAGGACCTGCCCGGTCTTTTCGTCGACCGCGAGGCCGCCGAGCGTCATCACCGCGCAAAGGTGGCGCTTCGATCCGAGGGAGCAATCGATTGCGTAGTAGGGCCCCTTGCCCATCGGATGAATACTGTCGCTGGCCTTGTCGAACGGGTCAGAGCCTTGGCCTCGCCCGCCGCGGCTGTAGTCGTCGAGGGTCTTTTCGAGCGTGTCCCGCGGTAGCCCGAGCATCTCGGCGAGGGCTTCGACGTCGTCGGCCTTCCTGCAATTGAGATAGAGGTTCATCAGGGCGACCGCCCGCTGGAACCATTGGAGCTTGCCCGGTTTCGATTGCTCGTGCGCAAGCTTCTTGAGCTCTTCGTCGATGATCAGCGTCGCCACGCCGTGGTTCTCTTCAACCATCGCCTCGCCGATCTTGGAGCCGTACCAGAATTCGTTCGCAAATCGCTCGCCCTTGCCGTTGACTAGTATGCCTTGTGCAAACGCGTTGGGGGGGTAGAGAAAGCGCCATGCCGACGCGCGGTGCATTTGATCGACTCTGCCGCCCACGCTCTCACCCAGTCGAATTCCAATGCCGTCGTCACCGTGAGTCCCGAGCGGGAGTCCAGGAAGAAACTCGGGCACGTGCTCGGCCACCATCTCTCGGTTGAAGACGAAACCGCCGGCGCATAGCACGACCGCCCGTCGGCTCCGGATGTGCTTCGATGTCGAGTGCTTCCTCTCGATCGCATCGCAGCGGCTGCGAAGCCAACCTGCAACCCCGGGCGCGATCTTGGCGATCGTCGTCTCGAGACGATGCAGCTTGAGATGAAGCCCTCGCCAGAGGTTCGATGGGAAGTACTTCACTTCGGCGCCTACGACACGGCCGGTCTCGTCCGTGATCAGTCGGCTCACGCGAGTCTGGATCTCGATTCGAACGCCCTCTCGCAGCGCCGTCTCACGCAATGGCCGGGTGATGTTGGCGCCGGGGAACGCGCCGCCATCGGGCCGATGGCCTCTCTCTGCGGGTGTCGCGTTGTCGCTGTAGGGAGGAAATGACTCGTTACCCGAGAAATAGAGGTGGTACTCGTTTGGTGGGTACGAGGTCTTGATCGGGCAGAGGTTGGGCAGAAAGGGAACGCCTCGGTCGCTCAACCACTTCAGGTTGGCCGCGCTAGCCTCGCAGAAGTCTCGGAGTGTTTCCTCGGACACCGCGTCTTGCACTTCCATGGAGAGGTAGCGGTACATGTTGTCGACCGTGTCCTCGACACCCGCTTCTCGTTGGATGTGGGTCCCGCCACCCGCGTAGACGATGCCCCCGCTGATGGCGGTCGCGCCACCGCCTTCGAACCGGTCCACGACGATCACGTCCGCACCGCGCTCCCGCGCTTCGATGGCGGCAGTGACGCCCGCCGCTCCGAGGCCCACGACGACCACGTCTGCAACGTCATCCCACTGCGCGCCTTCCACATCATTCAATACGAGGGGTGTCAGGCTGCTCATCTCAGATTGCGCAAGCTAGCACGACGGTTCAAGTTCCGCAGTGGCTTATGGAGCTTCCCGTGACCCCAGAAGGCATCGGCCCAGTCTGCCTGGTGACCGGAGGAAACGGCTACGTCGGCAAGCACCTCGTCCGCCGACTGCTCGAGCTCGGATGTGAGGTGCGAGCATTCGACCTCACGCCATTCAAAGGCGACTCGCGCGTCACCAGCATCGTCGGCGACATCCGGAACATGAGCGACATCGGTCCGGCGTGCGAAGGCGCCGACACGGTGTTCCATGCCGCCGCAGTCATCAACACGCTCACGTTCGCTAGACCCAGCATCCGGCGTGAGGTGTACGGCGTCAACGTCTCCGGGACCGAGTGCGTGATTCGCGCCTGCCACAAGGCTCGCGTCAAGCGACTGATCTACACGAGCTCGATCGCCGTCGCCCCCATTCCGATCCACGATGCCGACGAGACCGCCCCCTACGTCGGCACCGACCCGCTGCCGGATCTGTATTCGCAGACCAAGCGAGACGCCGAGAAGCTCGTGCTCGCGGCCAACGACGACGACGGCCTACGCACGGCTGCCGTGCGACCCGGTGGAGTCTGGGGTCCGGGAGAGGGCGCCATCACCGTGCAGGGCTTTCTCGAGCATCTCGCGGCCGGCGACTTCAGGTTGATGATCGGCAATGGGAAGTCGGTCACAGACAACGTGCACGTGG
>CP070650.1:1971520-1977198 GCA_020354595.1 Myxococcales bacterium | reverse complement strand
CCTCATGAAAAAGCACGAGACGGGCGGCTTGTTCGTGGCCGAGGACGTCGACGAGGCCCAGGCCCGTGCCGACGCGTGGGAGATCAGCCCCACCGGCCCGATCTTCGGCGCGAAGATGCGCTGGCCCTCGGCCCAGGCGAGCAAGCAAGAAGAGGCCCTACTCTCGAGCGCCCGATTAACCCCTGACCATCTGGCCCGATGGAAGCGCATCGCGCCGGGAACGCGACGTTTCGTCCGGGTTCCCGTTCCGGAAATCGGCCTTACTGTGAGTGACCATACCGTGACGCTGGATTTCACCCTACCTGCCGGCTCCTACGCCACCATACTGGTTCGGGAGATTCTCAAGCGGGATGCGCCGACCCTCAAACCCAGCTAAGAGCGCGCTTCTACCCGAGGAAAAGCATGATCGACATTCAAGAGAGACTCACAGCCTTCGCCATGCTCGGGGCCACGTGGGTCATGTGGCTTCTGATAATCCTGTCCATCATCGGGGTGGCGATCATCTTCGAGCGAATCTACTACTTCTTTGCCTCTAGGGATGACGTCCGAGCCTTGCAGGAGGACCTCCGGTTGCTCCTGGCCAAGAACGACATCCCAGGCGCGCGCGAGCGGCTCTCGCAGTCGAAGTCGTTTCAAGCGCGAATCGTCTACTCCGGAATCGAGGTCGTCGCGGATGGGCCCGAGGCCGTCGAAGAGCGTTTGGCGGGCGAAACCGCAATCGCGCGAACCCAGATGGAGCGCAACCTCGGTTTCCTCGGAACCGTCGGCAACAACGCGCCATTCGTGGGCCTCCTCGGCACCGTCATCGGGGTCATCAAGGCGTTCCACGTGCTCGATGAGAGCGCCGGCAAGGTGACGAGCGGCCTGATGACCGAAATCGGTGAGGCGCTCGTCGCGACGGCGATCGGGCTGTTGGTGGCCCTTCCGGCGGTGGCGTTCTTCAACTACTTCCAGCGGCTCATTCGCTATCGGCTCACGTGGGCCGATGCGCTCGGCCGCGACCTGCTCGCCTACCTCAAGGGCGGTGAGCGCGATGGAGCTGAGTAGTCATGGCTGGCGGCGCACGTTCCGGTGACGACGACGACCTGATTACAGACATCAACGTCACGCCGTTGGTCGACGTGGTGCTCGTGCTCCTGATCATCTTGATGGTCACAGCGACGGCCATCGTGTCGAAGACCATCCCCATGGAGCTTCCAAAGGCAGCGACCGGCGAACAAACCCCTTCGACGCTCGCGGTGTCGATCGACCAGAGCGGTCAGATCTTTTTGGACACCATTCCGGTCACGCCTGAGGACCTCCGGGTGAAGGTGCGCATAGCGCGGGAGGCCGATGAAGACCTCCGCGCCGTGATCGCGGCCGACGGCCGCATCGCCCACGCGAAGGTCGTGCAGGTGATCGACATCTTGCGCCAGGAGCGCATCACCAAGTTCGCGATCAACGTGCGCCCCGAGGAGATCGGACGCTGAGCCACTTCGCCATCGAAACCATGTCGACTCCACTCGAGAATCTGCCCGGTTGGGTGCTCGAAACAGGATGGGTCGTCCTGGCGGTGGCGACGCACGTGGCATTCCTCGGAGCCATGCCGAGCGTGCCGATGGGGACTGGACCGTCGAATGGGAGCGACGCGGTTGCCGTCGCGATCGTCGACGAGCCGATCGCGCCGGAGCCAGAGCAGCAGGTCGAAGAGGAGCCAGAGCCGATCGAGGAGCCGGAGGAGCCGAAGCGCGTCAAGCCTCCACCCAAGCCCAAGACCTTCAAGGCCCCCAAAGCCCCTCCAAAGGAGCTCCTGGAGGAGCCTCCGGCCGGAGCTCCCGAGACACCGGTGGCGTTCGACAACATCGTGCTGACCAACGAAGGCGACGAGCCGTCCTCTTGGGCGGTGGACCCCGGATCGGGTGAAAGCCGCGAGGGCCCGATTGGCCGGCCCGACGCCGTCGTGACCGGGCGAAGCCGGGACGGGATCATCGGCGGAATCATTGGCGGAACCGGCATTGGCGTCGTCGTCGATGTGGGTGACCTCTCGAGGCAGCCAATTCCGCCTACTTTGAAAGCAAAGCTCGAAAAGCTCTACCCCAAGAAGGCCCGCCAGGAAGGCGTGGAGGGAACCGTCGACACCCGCCTCTACATCGGGCCAAACGGGATCCCCACCAAAATCCGGATCCTGACGGAAGATCCCGCGGGCTATCAGTTCGGTGAGGCCTGCAAGAAGGCGCTCCAGAACGAAAAATGGAAGCCCCCGCTCGACAAGGACGGCAAGCCCGTCACCACCCGAGTCACCTTCCGCTGCGGCTTCGAGATTCGCTACTAGCGCTTCCGAAAGAAGCCGTTTCTTTGACGGTCGTGGACCGTGCCCGGTACCCCTCGAGCATGCGTTGGATCGCACTCGGCACAATCTTATTCTCGGCGGCCTGCTGGGGCCAAGGCGAGGAGCCCCCCGGCGAGCCAGTCGGAGAGTTTGAAGCGTCGGGCTTGATGGTGGAGCAGAGCTGCGGCTCGGCGATTCCAGCGCCCGACCCCCTCGACCTTCAGTTCGAGCTTCGAAGCGAGGACGGTGGGCGGGCCTATTGGCGCCGGCCCGCCGGCTCGCTCTACGCCGGCGTGCACAAGGACGGCGAGTACACCTTCACCGTCAGCCAGAGCTGGATGGTCATCGAGCCCGATCGCTTTCGCAGCTACGTCGGCTGTTCAGTCACTCAGCGGGACATCTTCACCTTCATCGTCGAAGAGGTCGAAACCGAGAAGGACGAGGCGTCGGACGCCGATGCCGGCGCGCAGCCCGCCCTGCTCAACTTGAGCGGATCGCAAACGACCGAAATCGACCCACTGAGCGGCGCCGATTGCACCCCGGCCGTCGCGGCTCTCGGGGGTCCGTTCTTGTCGCTGCCGTGTCGGGTGGAATATGTGTTGACGGGGTCAGGGATTACGGTCGAGTAGGCTCGCACTGCCGTGCAAGGCTTGAAACCGGCTACTCGTCCTGTGGTTCGTTGTCGGGTGGCAACTCTGAGGGCCGCAATGCGCCCTTGGGGACCGACGGCGTCGACGGGACGGGTGGTGGGGTATTGCCCTCTTCCGCGAATGGGCCGGCCAGGCGTTCGGCGCGGATGATCATCTTTGGGGAGTGCACGCCGAAGAAGATGCCCATCGTGGCTTCGCGGCCGCTGATCTCGTCCACGCGGAAACCGTTTCGTTCGAGCAGCGCTCGGATCTCATGAAGCGCGTACAAGCGAATGGAATAGTGGCGGTCGTTTTGTTGACCGCTGTGACTCGCAACGCGCCGTTTTACGCGCAAGCGGGAGGCTTCGTAGTCGAAGTCCGTCTCCTCCATACACACCGCTCCGTCGACCTCGAACCACACTTGATTTGGCTGTGAGCCGATCATGAAGTCGCGGTTGACGACGTCGAGCAGAAGCATCCCATTGGGCTTTAGCGCGCGGTGAAACTGACGAATGGTCTGCTCGTTTTCCTGTTCGCTGAAGTAGCCGAACGTCGTGCCCCAGCACAGCAGCGCCTCGAACGGCTCCGCGAACGAGATGTCGCGCATGTCGCCCCGAATGAAATCGATTTGTAGACCCCGGTCTTCTGCTTCGTCATACGCACGGGAGACCATCGTCGCCGAGATGTCGAGGCCGACCATGTGATACCCCCGAGCCGCGAGCTCGACCGTCTGGGCGCCGAGCCCACAGCCTGCGTCGAGCACGCGCGCGCCTACGGGAACTCGCAGCGCCCGCTCGATGAAGTCGCACTCGAGCGCGACCTCTTTGGGAGTCGTGGCTCGGACTGTCCGCAGATACGCCTCTCCGAAGAAATGCTCGTACCAAGGCCCGTCCTCATCGCCCTCGACCTCCGGCGTCTTGGCCTCGGTGGATTCGGTGGGCGGAGGCGGGGGCTTCGGAATCGGGATCATCATCTCGGCGGCTTTTTCGGCCGGTGGAGCGATGTCGCTTCGCGAAAGAACGTCCGCGTCGTCGAGGAATAGCTCCTCGGGCGGCTCGCTGTAACGTGGCGCGTCCGCAGGCTTCGAAGATGGTCTCTGCGCGGGCGGATCGCTGAAGTGCACGTCGATCCCCGGGTCGGAAAGATCGTCGGAATCGATCTCGATGTCGTCGCCGCCCAAGGGGTCGGGCTCCGTCATGAATGTCGGTTCGGTCGGATCCCGATCCTGCACGAACTCGACCGCGGCGGTGACGCCGCTCGGCGGATCGAATTCGACCACGTTCGACACGTCGGTCGCGGCGCCGTTCTCGTCGGCATCGTCCTCGACGCCGTCATCCGCCGCGCTTGCGAGCGGAATGTCGGAGATGGGTACCCGGAGTGCGCGCCGTTGGCTCATCGACATCTCCCCTTGGCAAGACATTCGCCCATTCGCGCCGCAGAGCCAGCTTCCGCCACGATCTCGAGCACGCACTCCGGAGGGGTCATCACAATCGCCGTCGAGCCCATGTGGAACACGCCGAGCTCTTGACCTCGATCGTACGGGATCGGCGACTCGGCATAGCTGCGCACACCGGGAGCATCTCCCCGATTCGTCTGCACATCGTCAAAGCTCAAGCCGATGCGTCCCACACCGATCGCCCCCACCATGATCGTCGTCACCCTTCCGTGAACGCTCCCCTCTTGCACAATAGCAAGACGTTCGTTCCTTGCGAAAAGCTGAGGGATATGGTCGGTCCCGACGCGGTTAACCGGGAACAAAGTGCCCGGCACGTACCGCACGTACTGCACGCTTCCGCAGGTCGGCGCGTGTACGCGGTGGTAATCCCGTGGCGAGAGATAGACGATGAAGTAGTGGCCGTCCTCGTAGGCCGCCGCCTCGCCTTCATCCCCGAGCAGGTCGCCCACGGTGTATGCCTGGCCTTTGACGATCAGCTCGCCGGCCGCGCTGATCCGGCCGAGGTCCTCGATACGGCCGTCTGCGGGTGAGACGAGCGCCTCGGGATCGGGGTCGATCGTGCGCGCACCCTCGACGAGCCGACGGGTGAAAAACTCGTCGAACGTCCGAAAGCCGTCGTCCGGCATCGCGACTTCGCTCAGGTCGACGTCATAGGCGCGGACGAACGCACGGATGGCAGCGTCGATCACCGGTTGGGGCGCACGCGTAGACGTAAGCCGGCCAAGCGCCCTGCTCAGCCGCTTTCGCGGCAGAACACGAACCGTCTGCGCGGCCAGTCGTGAAGCACTCCTCCCCATGAACCGGTGCTGTCGACAAAGGGTATCCGACCCGGCGACGCTGCGTCAAACGCACGGGACGCGACAAGTCTCCGGAATCGTGGCGCAATCGCGACAGCGGAGACGACAACGCCCCGCTGGGACCAGGTCCCAGCGAGGCGCTCACAGTTGCGGGGCGGAGGGTTTAACTCAGCCGAACAGCGTCAGATAGGTTTCGAGGCGTCCTGCGAGGCCGGATCGCGGGATGGATCGGAAGCTAGGTGATGCTGTTTAGACGGCCGCTTCGCCGCGCTCGCCGGTCCGGATTCGAACCGACTCTTCGATGCCGGAGACGAAAATCTTTCCGTCACCGATGCGACCGGTCTTGGCCGCGTTCTCGACCGCCTCGATCACCTGGGCGACCAGGGAATCGGGAACGACGATTTCCACCTTCACCTTTGGGACGAAGTCGACCACGTACGCGGACCCCCGATAGACCTCTCGCTTACCACCCGTGCGGCCAAATCCTT
>CP070650.1:1968041-1971420 GCA_020354595.1 Myxococcales bacterium | reverse complement strand
TGCTCGGCATGGGACAATCGGAACATCCTCGGCGAGGTCGTCGAGGCGTTGCCGCTTCGGCTTCGCATGGCACGTGCGCTTTTCGAGGGGCCTCTGCTTCGAGGGGCGGAACTCCCACACATCCCAGAGCCCGGAGAGCAACTACGCTCCTGGTATCTGTTCGATGCGTTCGCGACTCGTCCCGATCTTGCGGTCGACCTGATGCGCCACGTGACCGACTGCGCGCGTCAGCACGACATCGACTACTGCCACCTCGCACACATCGACTCGCAGACTTGGGTGGCCGCCGTGCGTGCAGAGGTGCCAAAGATGTTTGCGCCAGAGCTTCGCTACCTCATGCTCGCGGGGTGGGATCGCCCTGAGCCGTTTCCCCAACTCGAAAAGATCTACGTCGACATACGTGATCTCTGAGCGCCGTCGACGCGACTAGCCGCCGCCGAGAGCGCCCATCATCAGGATCAGGATAGTGACGAACGACCCTGTTGCGCCCACGGAATGACCGACGAAGAGCATCGTGTTGAGGCCAAGGGGTGTGATCGTGAGACCACGAAGGCCTCTGAGTGCTCCGAGCACGAATGCAAACACAAAGGCGTAACCAGAGATGACCGTGGTCCACACGAGTAGCGCCACCATCTGGTCGCGAAGGACGAGGTGGGGGGTCGAAAGACCGACCAAGAGGATGAACATGCCTTCGATTACGAGAAATGCGTGTGCGACGCGCCAGCGGGCGGAGGCGTCCTCGTCCTCGCGAAGAATAGCGACCCAATAGAACAGGCCCGCGATCAGGCCTACGAGAAATACGACCGCTCCGTGAAACAGAAGCTCCTTCATTGGACAACCTCGGTGAGCTCGATGATGGAGCCGTACATCCCTACGACGATGCGGGAGAGGGCGTCAAAGTTCAGCTTCTCCATCGTGTCCTCGCTCGTGGTATGGGATGCGGCTCGAAAGGCTCCGGTATCAGTAACCTGAATTGCTGGGTAGCCGAACTTCCAAAATGAAAGATGGTCCGACCAGCCGGCGCCCTCCACCCATTCGGGTACCACTCCGGCCCGGATGGGAAACGCGCTTCCTTTCCGGAAACCTCGGGTGGCTACGATGACGTGCCTCCGAGAGGGCAGATTTCCAATGAACGCCAGGAAATTGCCGCGATCCGGATAGAAGAGCGAGAACGGAAACGGAAGCGACTGTGTGCCTTGCTCGTCCTTGTAGATGCCCAGCGCATCGAGCGACAGCATGAACTCGACGTCTTCTCGGCGCTCGTGGGACCGCATGGCGTACTGGTAGCTACCCATCTTCTCGGTGCCGAAGAAGGGGTCTTCCTCGTTGACGAACGCGACGAGCCGGAGCGTCTTGTCGGGGGAGTAGTGCCGAAGAAGCGCGCTCAATTGAAGGAGGACCGCCATGCCCGAGCCGTTGTTGTTGGCGCCAGGGGAATCGGGAAGCGTGTCGTATTGCGCCGAAACGACGATGATCTTCGAAGGAGACGTCTTCCCCGCAAGCTCGATTTCCAAGTTCGCATAGTCCCTTTGGTCCACGGAAAACGACTGCACGCGCACTCGATACCCTTGCGATTCCCACCTCTCCTTCACCCAGGCTTCGCATACGCGAAGCTGCGTATACTCGGCTTCGCTCATCGAGTTGCGTGGGCCGAGGCCTTGGAGATAAGCGACGTCCTCCTCCATTTGCGCCTTCATCGCGTCGAGGTCGAACGCTTCGCTTTCTTCGAGGCGCGGCCCCTCCCACCCTCCTTCGCACTTGATCATGTACCAGTAGCCGAGCGCAAGACTGGCGAGCAGAAGCAGGGCGATGGCAACACCGATCCTCTTCCAGCGCGCGCCCGGCGGGTCACTACTCCTCAGGCTCGGCTTCCCGGAGCCCGCGCCGCACGAAGAGATCCGTGATCCGATGGGCCACCGACCGCGGTAGGAAGCGATCCAAGGCGTACGCGAACCTCGCGCGCCCGCTGGGGATTACGAGGAAGTCGCCGCGAGCCAATCCGTCGAGGATTCGCCTCGCCGCGGTCTCGACCGTGAGTCTCCCCGCGAGCTCTTTGAGGGCTTTGTTGGCCGGATGCATCGTGCGCCGCTCATCGATCACCATGGGTGTGTCTACCTCGGGCGGGCAGATGAGCGAGACGTGAACGCCTCTCGGCTCGTATTCGAGTCGAAGCGTGCCGGCGAGGCCGACGACCCCGTACTTCGATGCGGCGTATGCCGAGTAGGAGTAGTTCGGAATAAGCCCGCCGAGAGATGAGATGAACGCGAAACGCGCCCCCGGCTGAAGGCGCGGTAAGAGGGCCGCCGCGACGTTTCGGCTGCCCATCAGGTTCACTTCGATCACCCGGCGGAATTCTTCAGAAGCGAGCTCTTCGAACGGCTTTGCAATCTGAATTCCGGCAGAATGGATGACCAAGTCTGGAGTCGGGGCCATGGACATGGCGAGGTCCACTGCTTGCGCGACGGCTGCCTCTTCGGCGACATCGACGGCGATCGCCTCGACTATTTGAGAAGCTTCTTGGCGTGCGGAGCGAACCCGGTCGAGCACATCGGCGGGCACATCGAGGTCCATGAGGATCAGGTCGGTTCCGCTTTTCGCGAGGTCTTGGGCGAGTTGAAGCCCGATTCCACTAGCGGCTCCCGTGATGAGCGCGGTTTTCCATTCGCCCTGCACGCGCGGCTCCCGATGAGACCTCGGGACGAAGCCCGCAACGCCAAAGCCTCGGCGCCGAGCACAGAGCAACTCGATGCTCTCTCCCCCAACAGGCTCGTCCATGTACATCACTTTGAAGACCCCGATGTCGAGAGGCTTTGCGT
Source organism: Myxococcales bacterium (assembly GCA_020354595.1). GTDB lineage: Bacteria > Myxococcota_A > Polyangia > Polyangiales > Houyiibacteriaceae > SG8-38. The sequence goes on along the minus strand of CP070650.1, from coordinate 1,968,604 downwards.
TGGGGCGGCATCCAGCTGCTTTGGCGCGGTCGTAGAATGCGTCGAACTCAGCCGCGTTCGAGAACCCGAGTGCGATGTTCATGATGCCCTGATCGGAGATCTGATAGCCCGATGGATGAGGCGTAGGCGCCGGGGACTGATACTCGACCAGCTCCAAAAGGATGCCTCCAGCCTGCACGAGCTTGGCTCGGCGGCGAGCGCCCTCGAGGCCCCACAGCACCTCGTGCTCGGGCGCGTGAAGCGGTTGCGCGACTTGTGTGAGACCGAATCCTTCGATCCACAGCTTTGCAGCCGCGTCTAGGTCGCGAACGGACAGCGTCACGCTTCGCACCGTGGCGTCGACATCGGGCCTCGCTTTTTCGGGGGCGTGGCCCGCTACTGGATCGCGTTGGAAGATCTCCACCCAGTTGCCTTCCGGATCGCGCACACATGCGATGCGGGAGGGAGGCTCCCCAACAATCCGTGGCTCACATCGCAGCTTTCGAAGTCGCGCAAGCGTTGCGTCGAAGTCGGACACGTGGATTCCGATCATTCGATACCCAAGGTCGCACAAGCGATCGTTG
>CP070650.1:1964327-1967941 GCA_020354595.1 Myxococcales bacterium | reverse complement strand
TTCAAAAAGACATCCGTGCCCCGCTGCCGGTCGTCTATCTTTCGTTCCCGTCAGCCAAGGACCCTGATTTCAATCGACGGTTTCCGGGGCACTCGACGATCGAGGCGATCACTCTCGGCCCACACGACGCCTTCAAGCGCTGGGAGGGTACGAGCTGGAAGAAGCGCGGCGCGGAATACGAAGAACTGAAGGCGAGCCTCTCTGAGCGCCTACTGGACGTGGTTTACAAGCATGCGCCTGCGACGCGAGGCAAGGTCGAAATCGCGGAGCTATCCACGACGCTCTCGGTCGAGAACTTCGCGGCCCATCCGAACGGCGCCGTCTACGGTCTGGCGCACACACCGGCACGCTATCGTCAACGGTGGCTTCGGCCGAGAACACCGATCAAGGGCCTCTACCTCACGGGCGCGGACGTCGTGAGCGCGGGGCTGATGGGCGCGCTAATCGGCGGCATGACGTGCAGCTCTGCGATTCTCGGGAGCAACGTGATGGGTCAGGTGCTCAAGCACCAGGCGCAAACCTTGCGCGACAAAGCCCCCAAGTCGCCGACACCCGCACGCGCTTAGCCGGCTCAAACGCCTCGCCGCTTCGTCACGATTCGGTATGCTACTGAGGTCATGACTCCACTCGATCTCGACCATCCCGTCTGGGAGCAGGTGTACATGGTTGCGCCGCTCACCATCGTCGGCACCAAAGAGCCCGACGGCACCTATGACCTGGCGCCCAAGCACCTCGCCATCCCGATGAGCTGGTCCGAGCACTACGGCTTCGTATGCACCGAGTCGCACGCGACCTACGTCAACGCGAAACGCGAGGGCTGCTTCACGGTGAGCTTTCCGCGTCCCGATCAAATCGTGCTGACCAGCCTAGCGGCAGCGCCGCGCTGCGAAGACGACCACAAGTACGCGCTCGACGCGATCCCGACCGTTCCCGCAACGAGGGTCGACGGGGTCTTGCTCGACCATGCGTATCTCCACTTCGAATGCGAGCTCGACCGCATCATCGATGGCTTCGGGGTGAACAGCTTGATCGTGGGACGGATCGTCGCCGCTTCGGCCGCCGAGGACAGCCTGCGAGACGCCGATTGTGACGCGCAAGAGATGATCGCGCACTCACCGATGCTCGCGTACCTGCATCCGGGCCGCTTCGCGGAAATCCATCAGACGAATGCCTTCCCTTACCACGTCGGCTTCAAGCGCTGACGCACCGACGATGTCGCAAGACCTGGCCAGCCGAATCCTCGACCATCTCGACGAGAACCGGACCGCCATGTTCGAGCTTCTCGAGAAGTTGGTGCTGTGCGAGTCGCCGTCTGGCGACCCGAGCGCGCAACGCGAGGTGATGCGACTCCTTTCCGAGTCCTTCGAGCAGAGGCGGTTTCGTCCGCAGATTCTCTCCGGGAAGGACAGTGGCGGAATGCTTCTCGCCATGCCTGCCGAGCGGAAGCGGCATCGCCCCCATCAGCTGATCCTCGGTCACTGCGACACCGTGTGGCCGATCGGCACGCTCGAAACGATGCCGGCGAGGACGGAAGGCGGCACCTTCTGGGGCCCGGGCTCGTACGACATGAAGGCCGGGCTCGTACAGGGCTTATTCGCCATCGAAGCGCTTGCGCAAGCCGGGGCCAACGCGCTCCCCGTCACTCCGGTGTTCTTCATCAACTCCGACGAGGAGATCGGCAGCCACGACTCGACCCGATTGATCGTCCGTTTCGCGCGCGGCGCCGACCGGTGCTTCGTGCTCGAGCCTTCGCTCGGCCCGGCAGGGGATCTGAAGACTGCGCGTACAGGCGTTGGGCGGTTTTGGATCACGGTGCGCGGCGTCGCAGCACATGCGGGCCTCGATCCGGGGAAAGGCGCGAGCGCTATTCTCGAGCTTTCCCACATCATCCAGAAGCTCTTCGCACTCAACGACCCGGACAAGGGAATCACGGTCAACGTCGGAACCATCGACGGAGGCCTCAGCCCGAACATGGTCGCTCCCGAGAGCAAGGCCGCGGTCGATGTGCGCGTTCCAACACGCGAGGACGCCGACCGCATCGAACGCACGATTCACGCACTTCAAGCCGACACGCCGGGCACCGAAGTCACCGTCGAAGGCGCGGTTCGCCGACCCCCGATGGAGCGGACCCCCGGCAACGTGCGCCTGTGGCAGTTGGCGCAGCGCGGCGCCGAAGAGCTCGGCATCGAGATCGACCAAGCCGCGGCCGGTGGAGGGTCGGACGGCAACACGACGAGCCTGTTCACCCCGACTCTCGACGGCCTTGGAGCCGTGGGTGCTGGCGCGCACGCCGAAACCGAGCATCTCCTTCTCGATAAGATGGTCGAGCGCTCCGCGTTGCTCGCGCGTCTGCTCTCTTACCCGCCGCTCGACGACGCGATCCCGAAAGGCGACTAGAGTCCCCCGACGCGCATGACCGCGTCGCGCGTGGGTACGTCCTCGCCGACCTGGGCCAACAAAACGTCAGCCGGACACCGTCCACGCTCGAGAAGCTCCCGAAGGGGACACAACAGCATGGCTTCGTCTTGTCCGGCTTCGTTGCAGTCGCCGATGCGGCGTAGCCCCGCTTCGGCGAGCTCGAGGATTTCGCCAGCCCAATCGACGGCGTCGCGCTTCATGAACTTCGTCTGCACGCCGTGCCGCGCGAGCGCGTCGCGCTGCCTCTGCACCTCGGGGAAGGACCACCAGTCGACGAGCCCTTCGAGCGTCCGAAAGCTCTCCTCGTCGTAGAGGAGGCCCTTCCAAAGGGCAGGGAGGGAGAACAGCATCTCGGGGCGCTGCACGTCCGCGCCGCGGTACTCGAGCGTGCTCTTGAGGCGCACTTCCGGAAAGAGCGTGCTCAAGTGCTCCACCCAATCTCCGTAGTTGGCCTTCACGCCTTCGAAGCCGCTTTCCATGAACGAGCGGAAGGTCTGACCCGTGTTGTAGTGCGCTTTGCCTTTTCGCTTTACCAGGAACATCGGCGCGTCGAGCGCCCACTCGACGTAGTCGATGTACTTCGGGTGGTCCTTCCACGCGAACGGGAGGAGGCCCGTGCGGTCCGGGTCCATGTGAAGCCAGGTGAGCGCCCGGTACGACTTGTAGCCGCTGCGCTTGCCCTCGTTCCAGGGGCTGTTCGCAAACATGGCCGTCACGCTCGGCTGCGCGCGCAGCCCGGCCCGGAGCTTGCGCATCGCGTCTTCTTCCGACGCGTAGTCGAGGTTGGCCTGCACGGTGCAGGTCTTTGTCATCATGTCGCCCGCCAGCGTGCCCCGTTCGGTCATGTACTCGCGCATGACTTCGTAACGCATCTTCGGAACCCAACCGAGCTCCTCGACGGACGCAAACGGGTGACACCCGAGGGCAAGCCACTTGAGGCCGAGCTCCTCGATCACTGGCTCGAGCTCCGCCCAGTGCGCGTCGGATTCCGCTTCTCCCTCGTACACGGACCGGTACGGCGCGCCGGAGAGCTCGATTTGCGATCCAGGCTCGAGCGTTACCGACCCGCCCTCCAGGCGAAGCGCGACGATCGGGCCGTCGGGTCTTTCGCGTTCCGGCTCCCATCCGTACTCGCGGATCAAACGCTCGAAGATCGCAACGACGCTGATCGGGCCGTCGTAGGGAAGATGCGCGCC
>CP070650.1:1961273-1964227 GCA_020354595.1 Myxococcales bacterium | reverse complement strand
GGGGAACCCCGCGAAGCTCGACGAGCTCGCCATCAAGACGATTCGAGGCCTGAGCATGGACGCGGTGCAGGCCGCCAATTCGGGCCATCCAGGCACCCCCATGGCGTTGGCGCCCCTTGGATGGGCGGTCTTTTCGAAGCTTCGCCGTCACGACCCGGCTCACCCCGATTGGGCCGATCGGGACCGGTTCGTATTGTCCTGCGGCCACGCCTCGATGCTGCAGTATTCCTTGCTGCACCTGACCGGATACCCGCTGTCGCTCGACGACGTTCGGAGCTTTCGACAGTGGGGCAGCAACACCCCGGGCCACCCCGAGAACCACCTCACACCCGGCGTCGAGACGACGACCGGTCCCCTCGGCCAAGGCATCGGCAACGGGGTCGGAATGGCGATGGCCGAACGACATCTCGCCGCGCGCTTCAACAAGCCGGGCTACGACCTGTTCGACCACCGAACCTGGGTCGTCGCATCGGACGGAGACATCATGGAAGGCGTCGCATCGGAGGCGGCGTCGATTGCTGGCCACCTGAAGCTCGGCAAGCTCATCGTCTTTTGGGACGACAATCGGATCACGATCGACGGCAGCACCGACCTGACGTTCAGCGAAGACGTGTTGGCGCGCTTTGCCGCATACGGCTGGCACACCCAAAGCGTCGACGATGGCGAGGACGTGGATGCGCTGTCGACCGCCGCGGAGGCAGCGGCGCGGGACGCGCGGCCGAGCTTCATTCGCGTTCGCACAATCATCGGGCGGCCGTCGCCCAACAAGCAGGACACCTCCGGAGCGCATGGCGCCCCGCTCGGCGAAGACGAGGTCATCGCCACCAAACAGGTCATGGAGTGGCCTACCGAGCCGTTTTTCGTGCCTGACGAGTTGGCCGAGGCGGCGGAGGCGGTCCGCGCGCGCGGGGCTCAGGCGTACGAGTCTTGGGAGCGGTGCCTGCAGGAGTACCGGAACGCATTCCCCGAGGCGGCGACCGAGCTCGACGCGGCGTTGGCTGGCGAGCTTCCCGCGGATTGGGACGCGGAGCTTCCGACGTTCGAGGCGGGCAAGGACCTCGCGACCCGCAAAGCGAGCGGCGTCGTGCTCAACGCCCTGGCGACCAAGCTGGGCGGGCTCGTGGGAGGGTCCGCGGATCTTGCCGGTTCGAACAACAGCCAGATGAAGGGGCTCGACAGCTTCCTTCCGACTGTCGACGGCGTGCCCCGCAACATGGATTGGGGCATCCGAGAGCACGCAATGGGCGCGGCGCTCAACGGGATGGCGCTGCACGGCGGGCTGATCCCCTATGGCGCGACGTTCCTCGTGTTCAGCGACTACATGCGTCCCGCGATTCGGCTCGCTGCTCTAATGAAGCTCAACACCCAATACATCTTTACCCACGACAGCATCGGTCTCGGGGAAGACGGCCCGACCCATCAACCCGTGGAGCACCTCGCTGCACTCCGGGCGATCCCCGGCCTCGCGGTGTTTCGGCCGGCGGACGCCAACGAGGTGCGCGAGTGCTGGAAGGCGGCGCTCCGGTGGGAGGGCCCCGCAGCGCTGGCGTTGACTCGCCAAAACGTTCCGGTCCTCGATCGCGGCGCGCTCGCGAGCGCTGAAAAAGCCGAACGCGGGGCCTACACGCTACGCGAGGCGGGCGGCGGGGGTCCCGACGTGATCTTGGTCGCGACGGGCAGCGAGGTCTCAATCGCGCTCCGGGCCGCCGATGTCTTGGAGCAAGAAGGCACTTCGGTGCGAGTCGTCAGCATGCCCTGCTGGGAGCTCTTCGAGCGGCAGGACGAGAGCTACCGTCGGCAGGTGCTTCCGGAGGGCGTCGCCAAAGTGGTGATCGAGGCCGGTGTCCGCCAAGGTTGGGACCGCTGGGTGGGCAACGACGCTGCCTTCATCACGATCGATCGGTTCGGTGCCTCGGCTCCCTACAAGGTGCTCTTCGAAAAGCTCGGGATCACCGCTGAGCGCGCCGTTGCCGAAGCGCAGCGCTTGCTGTCCTAGCTCAGCTGATGGCCGCAAGTGCGGCGTCGTAGTTGGGCTCCTCCCCAATGACGGGGACGAGCTCCGTGTAAACGATGTTGTCGTTCTCGTCGATGATGATGACCGCCCGGGCCGTGACCCCCCTGAGTGGTCCGTCGATCAGCTCGACGCCGTAGTCGCGCGCGAAGCTACTGCGAAACGCCGAAACCGGAACGACGCCGTCGATGCCCTCGGCCTCGCAAAACCGCTTCTGCGCGAAGGGCAGGTCGGCGCTCACCATGAGCACCGCCACGTCGTCGAGGCTAGTCGCACGCTCGTTGAAGGTGCGGGCGGCAGCCTGGCACGTCCCGGTGTCGTAGCTCGGATTGATGGTGAGGATCTTCTTCTTGCCGGCAAAGCTGGCTAGGGTCTTCTCGCTCAGGTCGGTCGCGACGAGCGTGAAGTCCGGCGCACTGCTGCCGATCGCAGGCAGGTCGCCGTTGGTGTTCATCGGGTTTTTTCCCTTGTTGGGGATATGAGCCATGGCGGGAGTTATAGAGATCTGGGCGCGAATTCCAAGCGGTTGCCCGCGAAAAAGAAATTCATTATCAGAAGTCGGTGACGGGTGTACTCGCGGACCTCCAACCCGGCCAAGCTGCCGAAATCGTGTCGATCGACTGTGATCGGCAGATGTCGCGGCGTTTGATGGAGATGGGCCTGCTGCCGGGGACGGGCGTTCGTGTGGTCCGCATCGCCCCGCTGGGCGATCCGATGGAGCTCCGGCTCCGAGACTACGCGTTGTCGGTCCGCCGAAGCGAGGCAGTCCAGATCACGGTCCGGCTCGAGGAGCGGGCGTGAGCGCCGCCGACACCTCGCCCCAGGTCTTGATCGCGGGCAACCCCAACTGCGGGAAGAGCACCCTGTTCAACGCCATCTCGGGCGGAAGCGCGCACGTCGGGAACTACCCGGGCGTGACGGTCGATCGCACGACCGCGCGCCT
>CP070650.1:1954917-1961173 GCA_020354595.1 Myxococcales bacterium | reverse complement strand
GCAACTCGGAAAAGGGGAAGCATGACGACTCGTCCGTTCAAGGTCTTGGGAATCCAACAGGTCGCGGTCGGCGGCCCTGACAAATCGGCTCTCCGTCGTCTGTGGGTCGACACACTCGGGCTCGCGCCGCACGGCAACTACAAGAGTGAGAAGGAGAACGTCGACGAAGACATCGTGACGATGGGCGCGGGCCCATTCGCGGTCGAGGTCGATCTGATGCAGCCGATCGATCCCGAGAAGAAGCCCAGGGTCGATTCGCCCCCGCTCAATCACATCGGCCTTTGGGTCGACGACATCGACGCCGCCGTGGAGTGGCTCGGTGGACAGGGCGTCCGTTTCACCCCCGGTGGCGTTCGTCCGGGCGCCGCGGGCCACCGGGTCTGCTTCATTCACCCCAAGGGCAACGAAGAAGCGCCGATCGGTGGAGAGGGCGTGCTGATCGAGCTCGTGGAAGCGCCCGCCGAAGTCCGCGAGGCGTTCGAAGAGATCAACCTCGCTTCCAAGCCAACTTGAGGCCGGTCACCTCGATATCCGACTTGCGCGGTCGCACGATCACCTCTTCGATCTCGGCCGTGTCGCGCTCCTGATCGGCTTGGTATTCCCGGAGCTCCTCCTCGATCTCGATCTCGAGGGCGCGCCGCGCCTCGAGAAGGTCTTCGAGGGCATCCTCGGCCCGGAGCACATCCTCCCGTTCACGCGCGGCCCTGCTCGCGCCGCGGGCGGCCGTCGTTGCGCGACCGATGCCACCGCGTCCGAAAATCGCGCCCAACACGGTGGCGCCCATCGATATGCCGGTCTGAAGCTTCTGGTGTTCGTACTGGCTCTTTTCACGTTCGACCCGTCCTTCGGCACGGCGAATGCGCTCCTCGACGCGCTGAACCTTCTTGTCGAAACGGGTGCGTAGCTTTTCCATCGCGGCGTCGCGCTTCTCGCGTCCCGCTTGCCGAACTCTCGCCGCGAAGTCGCCCTTCGTTTCGTCTGGCCTCGACTGCAGCTTGAGGGGCTTACACCGGTAGAGGCTCTTTGGCCGGTTCTGATAGACATACGTTCGAATCTGCTTGCCGTAGCTTCTAAACCGCGCCTTTCCGATCGAGCCTGCAGGCGGTACGACGAACTCGGCGTCGTTCGGCGCCTCGTCATCGAGGGATAGGTCGTCCGGAGGAAGAAGCTCCGCGGAATCCCAGAGCGAATCCTCTGTGAGAGGAGCGAGGATCACGTGCGTCTCCCACGTGTCGAGACCCTGCGATGCTCGGATGTAGTGAAGGGTCACCTCGGCGACCAAGTGTGGCCGATACGGACCCGACCCCCCGCCAACGAAGGTCTCTTCAATACCGGGCGGCACGACGGGGCGGCTACCCTTCGACGCGGTCGCGTCCGGCTCCCCGGTAGACGTCCGAGGCTCCTCTTCTTCGGCTTCTTCGTCTGTCGCGGTCAGGCGCTTGATCTCGGGCCGCGTCAACGGACCTCGCAGATACGACATGGCCCATCGTGTGTGGAATAGCGCATGCCCGTCTTCGTGGGCGTTGTTCAGCAGGAACACGCGCGACCGAAGTCCCGCGAGCAAAGTCTCGATCTCGCTCCGGTGCAGCGTGTGGCCCGCGGCCGACGATGCCCCTTCGAGACCGTCGATCACGCGCGCCACGTCACGCTCCGTTTGCAGGCGGCCCAGAAACCAGGTGCCGCAGTTCGACAGCGCCTTGTAGTCGATGTCGACCGGATTCTGCGTCGCCAGCACCACACCTAGGCCGTATGCTCGAGCTTGCTTGAGGAGCGTGAGCAATGGTGTCTTCGAAGGAGGCTCTGCGACCGGTGGCAAGAAGCCGAACACCTCGTCCATGTAGAGGATCGCTCGAAGGCTCGACGTGCCCGGCTGCGTCCGAACCCAAGTGACCACGCGGTTGAGGAGCGTGCTCACGAAGAACATGCGTTCGGCCTCGCTCAGGTGCGCAATCGAAAGGATGGTGATGCGTGGCTTCCCCTCCTCGGTCCACAAGAGCCGTTGGATGTCGAGTGCCTCTCCCTGCAGCCACGCGGAAAAACCCGGCGATGCGAGCAGGCCATTGATGCGCATCGCGAGCTTCTGCCGCTCGGAGGCTCCATAGAACGACTCCAGATCCATGACGCCAACACGATCGAACGGGGGATCGGAGATCGTCCGCACGAGATCGCCGAGCTCCATGGACTCGCCCCGCGTCCAGGCGTCGGAGAGGAGGTTGGACAGCAGAATGTGCTCTTTGCTGTTGACCGGATCGGGATCGATCCCGATGAGGGTGAGAAGGCCGGACACCGCGCCCATGATCTGGTCACGCTGGGCGTCTGAGTCCGCGTCCTCACTTGGGGGATCGAACGACTCCAACACGCGGAGCTGGCGGCCGGCCGAACTCCCGGGCGTGTAGAGCCCGATTTCCACCGCGTCGCGAAAGCGAGCGATCCGAGCGCCATCCTGACCCCACTTGGCGAGCCCTTCGCGCCACAGCGTGGAGACCGCCTCGGCCTGCTCGGGAACCGAACGTCCTTTTCGCTCCGCTTCGGAGGGGTCGATCCACGGCTCGAAGTCGCTCGCCCGAAGCTCGGGAAACGTCAGCATCAGGTTGCCGAGGTCGCCCTTGGGATCGATGCACAATGCGGGAATGCCGTCGATCGCCGCCTCTTCGAGAAGCGTGAGGCACAAGCCGGTCTTTCCACTGCCGGTCATTCCGACGCACACGGCGTGGGTGGTCAGGTCCTTGCTATCGTACAGAACCGGAACCTCGGTCGGCTCGCCAGCTCCGGGATCCAAATGCCTCCCGAGATAGAGCTTCCCAAGCTTCTCGAAGTCGATCACGGATTGTTCACTGGTTTCATGAGGAGCCTACGCGCCATCTCGAACTCGTAGAAGCTCACCATGTTCGTCTCGAGCACGCGTCGAAGCTGCTCGTCGGCGGCCTGCTTCTCTCCGGCGATGAAGAGTCGCGTAGCCTCATAGTACAGCGCTTCCGTTTCTTCGCCGAGACTCGACGCCACGCTGATCAGCGCTTCGTAATCCAGATCCCCCGCGCCGAAGCTCGCGAGCTTGCCCCACCAGCTCGAGCTCTTTCCGAGGCGACGAAGCAGGTCGGCATGCTCCGGGACCGGCTGCTGCCCCGCCCGCGCAGCGATGAACTGAATCCAAAGCGTGAAGTACACCTTCCACTCCGGCGGCAAAGTGAGCTGGAGCTGGGACCTTCGCCAAACCGAGGACGCGAGCTCGAAATCAGGAGTGGCGGAAACGAGGTGAGAGAGGATCGTTGCGTAGACATCGCGCCATTGCGGCGCGTGGGTCATCGCGCTTTCAAAGGCGTCCACGGCTTCGTCGTGTCGGCCGAGATGATCGAGCAACACGCCGCGGCGCATCTCGACGAGGGCGCCCGTCGGTCCCTCGACTTGGTCACGCGCTTGGGTCCAAGCCTTCAGAGCGTCCCGATAGCGAGCGGTCATCTCACGGGTCCGCCCTTGCGCACGAGCCACGTCACCCATGTGCTCGAGGATCTCCGAGCGCCGCAGATCGTCGGGGAGTGAGCCGCGAGGCGTGAGCTCGAGCGCACGCTGGTAACGTTGCTCGGCGAGGTCGAGCTGGCCGGTTCGTTCGAGAAGCAATCCGAGCTGCAACAGGGCGCCGGGGTCTTCGTCTTTGGCGATGCTGCGCTCGAAACGCTGCTTGGCCTCTTCGGCTTGACCCGCGTTCATCTCGAGCATGCCGATCAAGAGCTCCAACCGGTTGGGCGAGATCGGGGGCGTCGACTTGGGCCAGCGCTCTTGTCTTTGTTCGAGTATGGTCTCGGCGCCGCGGGCCAGCGCGCTCGACCGCTCGGGATGCGGGTCGTTGAGCCTGATCTCGATGAACTCGTCGAGCTGGCCGAGTGCCTCGTCGTAGAGCTCGATCATATCGGGCTGCAGATCGATCGCGATCACGTACCAAGCGGCCGCGTCGGCGAAGCGCTCGGAATCCGCGGAGATCCGCGCCATGCAAGTCGGAAAGCGATAGTCCTTCGGGAACCTCACGAGCGAAGCTCGGCACAACCCTTCGGCGACGTCGGGTCGGGCAACGCGGTAGCCCTCGACGAGCTCGAAGGTCGCCGCTGCCCCCGACGAGTCGTTGCTCTTGGCTGCACGCATCAGCTCCAACAACCGAAGCTGAAGCTCGCCTCCGCGCCCCATCGATTCGACCTTGGAGATCGCCGAGCCGAGGTCGCCATGGGTGAGGTAGACCGCAGCAACGTTCAACGGGGCGAGTCGCAGTTGGCGCTCGCCTCCGATGCCGAGTTGGTGGCGTGTCTCGGCAGTCTCGGCGGCTACGGCGTCGCGCCCCGCAACGTGAAGCCCCGCAAGCGTGTCGAGAACCTCCGGTGCCGGCGTGAGCTCCGCGTGGTCCGACCAAACCGAAATGAGTCCAGCATACTGCTCCGAGACGGTGTCGAGATTGGCGCGTGACTCGCGTCCCCACGTGGCGATCGTGTCGTATCGGCGTTGGTAAACCTCATCGTCGGTGAGGCGAAGCAAGATGAAATTTGCAGCGAGCGCGTACCCCTCTTGCCCGAGGTTCCCTCCCCGCTCCGCAATGTAGCTGGCGATGGGCTCGATCTGTTTGGGGAGAACCCCGGCTGCATAGTCCGCGGGGGAGAGAAACGCCGTCAGCCGACTCACTTCGACAACGACGCCCTCGTAGTCACCGACATCTGCGAGGCTCTGCGCCTGATGGAGCACCGTAGCGATCAGCCGATCCCGAAGCGGGAGGCGCTCGGGGTTGCCAAGTGACATGCGGAGGTAGCGGCGCTCGGCGTCCGGATACTCAGCCTGCGCAATCGGCTCTGCGGTCTTGACTCGCGCACCCGTCGTAACCGTCTTGGAATGGGCGCACGCGGTAACGACGCTCAGCAAGCCAAGAATGAACAGAAGGCGGATTCTCATGCTGCCCAGCCGCTATAGCAGGGTCGGCCAATTTGGTCCGCTTATATCTTGCCCGATACCCCCGTGGCCGTGTCAGGCTACGCGTGGCCGTGAAAGGATACCTGCGAGCGCTGCTGGTCGCGATGGCGGTTCCCTTGCTGAACCATCTCTTCATGGGCATCGCGGGCTTTGTCCATCTGAGGAGTGTGTCGGTGGGTTGGGCCGAGGCGATCGGGGCCGCGGCACAGGCGCCGCTCAACTACGCGCTGGTTCAGGCGGCGAGCGTGGGTCTGATCTTCATCGTCGCGTTTCCGCACCGAGGGCGCGGCGAGAGTTTCCTCGAGTCCGTCCACGTCCGCCCGATGCTCGGCGGCCTTGCTGCGCTCTGCTTTGTGGCCGGGGCGTTTCTGCAATTGCCTTTCGCCGAAATCGGCAACTTGGTGCAGGAGGTGTGGCCTCTCAGCTTCGACGAGCTCGCCCGTCGCCATCGGTTGGTCAATCCGGCGACCTGGTCCGCGGGGATCACGGCACTGCTTGCTTTGGTCTTGGTTGCCCCCGTCACCGAAGAGCTCCTGTTCCGCGGATGGCTTCTGCAAGATCTCAAGGCGCGATACGGAACGGCGCCGGCTCTCATCTGGAGCTCCGTGCTCTTCGGATTGGTGCACCTCGAACCCTCTGCGGTGATCTACGCGACGTTGGCTGGCCTAGTGTTGGGAGCCGTCGCATTGCGAACGCAATCGACCCTGGGAAGCATCGCGATGCACGCGGGCGTGAACGCGCTCCCCCTGCTGTTGCCGACGACGTTGGTGCGCATCGAAGGGTTCAACACCCTCGATCAGCACGTCGAACACATTAGCGCGTGGCTGCTCCTGCTCTGCATCGCTGGGGCCGCCGCCGTGCTGGCGATCATCTGGCGAGCGACGGATGGAGAGCCCGAGGATGGCTGAGCTTCCGGTGATGGTCGGCGTGGCGTTCGTGTTCGGGATCAGCGCACGCTTCGTCGGGTTGCCACCTTTGGTGGGCTTCCTGATCGCGGGATTCGCCCTGAATGCGGCAGGGTTGGAGTCCACGCCGATGCTCCAGAGGATAGCGGACGCCGGTGTCACCCTTCTTCTGTTCACAATCGGCCTCAAGTTGAGGGTGCGCACGTTGCTTCGGCCCACGGTGTGGGGCGGTGCGACCCTACACATGGCCGTCTTCCTGGGTCTCTTCGGGGTCTTGTTCTACACGCTGGGCTTCGGCATCTTGAGTGAGCTCGACCTGCAAACCGCCATGTTGATCGCGTTTGCGCTGAGCTTCTCGAGTACGGTCTTTGCCGTCAAAGCGTTCGAGGCGCAGGGGCAGGCGGGCG
>CP070650.1:1952271-1954817 GCA_020354595.1 Myxococcales bacterium | reverse complement strand
TAGTACGCAAAGCCGCCGATCACGTTGTAGCTCCCAGCCACGTTTTCCGATGTAATCGTTCCGCGAACGATGACCTCGGTGGACTCGTCGATGACCGCCACGACATCGATCTGGCCTTTCGGAACGAAGGCGACGACCCGGCCGGTTAACGTCACGGCGAACCGCGGGGCAACCGGGTATTCGAGCGCGGCTGCGAGTTGAAGGCTGGACGTCACGACGCCGCTATCGAACTCGCGTATCACCGCGCCATCTTGGAGAGTGGCCTCCCCGGCAGCGTAGTTGACCTCCAGCGTGCTGAGAAGACCAAAAGGAGCTCGGTTGGTCGCAAAGATCTTCAAAGGGACGATGATCGAGTCGGAGTTCTGCCGCGTCGTGCCGACGAGGTTTGCGTCTCTCACTCGGATCCATGCCAGTCCGGTGTCGAACGCGAAAGACCAGCGCCCCGCATCCAAGAATCGGTACCGAGCGCCGACGTTGGGTGCGAACACCTCCGTGAACGCCGGGAGGATCCAACCGAGGAGCGCGGTCGAGATCGAGAACCGGTCCGCGATGCCGTACCCCTGGACCACTAGACCGAGTTGAGCCTCGCCGGCTCGAAGGGTGTACGCCGTGTTGATGGTGGGCTTGGCCGTATATGCGCTGCTGGTGTCCGCGCGGGCCGCTTGCACGGCGAGAAAGGCCGCCGCAACGACGGCTGCTACCAGGAGACCCGGGTACCGTCGCTGCTTAGGCATCGCCGAAGTGAGACGTCGCACTGCCAGGTCTCGTTGAGGGTTCGGAGCTCGAACGCGTTCGGGTTGTCGATGGGTATGAAGAAGAAGACGTTCCCGCCGCTTCCGTCCCCAACCCGAATTTCGGTCCCCACATCCTGCAAGAAGAGGAAGTCGAGCCGCCCGTCGAACAGTAGGATTTCGTTGAAGATGGCGATTCCTTCGAAGACGAAGATGTAATCACGTTCCGTGTCGAAGCCCAGCGGATTGAGTAAAAGCAGCGCGGATTCACCGTCGAGGGTCACGGTGTTGAAGTCGAATCCGAGATCGATCTCGTCCGACCAGAACCGACAGGTGTCGAACTTGCCCCAGAAGATCCCGCCAAAACCCGACTCGGTGAGCCGCGACTTGATCTGCAAGGTGCCGTTTTCGTCTTGGTCCGGGGTCGTCACCACGGGGTCATGGCCGTTGCAGATGTGGGTGATCTCCACGAAGAGATCCACGGAAAAGCGCCCCTCGAGGATCTGAAGCGCCTCCCTAGGATTCTCACCCGGGTCGACGCCCGGCCGTTCGGTCTCCGGCAGACCCACTCCGGTCTTGATGACCTCGAAGACGAGGCCGGAGCCGATGAGCTCGTCGCTGAGCCCGCGGCGCTCGAGCCACGCGACGACCGCGTCGGCGACCTCCTCGATTGGAATGTCCGCCGTCGGACCTCGTTGATACGCCTCGACCGTTTCGGTCAAGTCCGGCGGCTCGGGGAGCGGCTCGGCGCACGCGCCGAGAAGGGTGCCGAGGACAAACAAGATCGAAAGGCGCAGGCTCATTGGGCTCTCGAGGCGTGGTCGGGCCCGAGCTCCCTCAAGTCCTCTCCAGTCGGCTCGTGTAACACGCGCAAGTCGAACTCGGGAAGCACAGCCAGCACACGGTCATAGATATTGGCCTGAAGGTGCTCGTACGCAACCCATCCCGTATCGCTGCCAAACTAAGAAGCCAATTACGGATCGCTTCCATAATCACGGTGGCACCGTGGGGAGGTCGAGGTTGCCAAGGTTTCCCGCTGACCATGGCCTGCAGCCCTGGACCAGTGCGAAGCCCCTAATGCAACCGTGAGCCGGCGACGTGACCTTGACCGGTGCTTGCTTTGGTCTAACAGCGCCAGCTGTGACGGGATCGATCAAGACGACGCTCATTGCCACCGGAGTAGCCCTTGTCCTGCTGCTAGGCGCGCTGGCGTTCGTCCCGTTCCTGCTCGAGGACCGTGTCCTCGAGCTCGTCCGTACGCAGGCCAACGGGCGACTCGGGGCGAGCGTCGATTTCGAGGACCTCGATCTCTCGCTCCTGTCGACATTTCCCACGCTGACAGTCGAAATCAACGGCCTCGACGTCACGGGGAAGGGCGTCTTCGAGGGCAGGCAGCTCGCCTCAGTCCCCCGTCTTGCCGTCGGGCTCGACCTGACTCGCCTGATCCTCGATGAGCAGCTCCTCATCGAGTCGTTCACCCTCGACGATCCTGAGCTCCACTTCCTCGTCAACGAAGACGGTGAGGTGAATTATGACATCACAAAAGGGAGCGATGAAGAGCCTGAACCGACGGTGGCAGAGGCCGAGCCCAGAGCCTTCGCCGTGCGGCTTCGTCAGTTCGAAATCACAGGTGGCCTGATCACCTACGATGCGCCGGGGATCCACGTCTCGATTGAAGGACTCGACCACAGTGGGTCCGCGGTGATTGACGATGCGACCTACGCGCTCACATCATCGACGACGGTCGAAGCCCTGACCCTCCCGCTCCGCCGCATCCGGTGCTTGAGGAATGCAAAGGCGAGCCTCAACCTCAGG
>CP070650.1:1949384-1952171 GCA_020354595.1 Myxococcales bacterium | reverse complement strand
ATTTCGGTTTGGCCGCCAGTGGTGCTCGCCCCGATGGCGGGCGTGACGAACTGGCCGTTTCGCGCGATCTGCAGGCGCTTTGGAGCGGGGCTCTACGTGAGCGAGATGGTGACTGCGCGACCGCTGGTGGAAGGGCGCGCGAAGACGCTGATGCTGGCCGAGTTCGGCAAGGATGAGTCCCCGCGCAGTCTTCAGCTCTACGGCGTGGATCCGTACTACGTCGGCGAAGCGGTGAAGTGGCTCGTCGACGAGGGGCACGTGGACCACATCGACATGAACTTCGGTTGTCCGGTGCCCAAGGTGACGCGAAAGGGCGGAGGCTCCGCGATCCCCGCAAAGCCGCGCTTGCTCGCGAACATCGTGCGCGCCGCGGTTCAGAATGCCGGCGAGATCCCGGTCACGATCAAGTTCCGGATGGGTCTCGATGACGGACTGCTCACGTACCGGGACGCGGGACGGGTTGCCGAAGACGAGGGGTGCAAGGCCGTCGCGTTGCACGCGCGAACCGCAGCCCAGCTTTACGATGGCGAGGCGCGATGGGATGCGATTGCGGATCTCAAGCGCAAGGTTCGGACGATCCCCGTGCTCGGCAATGGCGACATCTGGGAAGCGCACGACGCGCTTCGGATGATGCGCGAGACCGGGTGTGACGGAGTCGTGATCGGTCGAGGTTGCCTCGGACGCCCCTGGCTCTTCCGAGACCTCGCCGACGTGTTCGAAGGCCGCGAGCCCATGAACCCACCAAGCTTCGGTGAGATCGCCGACATCGCCCTCGAGCACGCTGCGCTTCTATCGGAATGGGCGGGCGAGGCGCCGGCGATGCGCATGTTCCGCCGTCACAGCAGCTGGTACACCAAGGGGTTTCGAGGGAGCGCAAAGCTCCGCTCGAGGCTGATGCGCGTGACGACCCTCTCGGAGCTCCGGGAAGTCCTACGCGCGGCCGACCCCGACGAGCCCTTCCCGCCCGACGCAATGCGCGTCCCCCGCGGCAAGACGGCAGGCCGCCAGAAGGTTTCCCTCCCGGAGGGCTTCCTCGAAAACCGGCTCACCGACGACACCCCGCCAGTCCACATCGAGACCCCCGCCCTCTCCGGCGGCTAGGGGACACGCTCGCCCCTCGCAAGCCCCCTGATCTCGGGCACTTGCAAACCCAACCGCGAAAACGTGCGTCTCCTTGGCACTGGCACTGGCACTGGCACTGGCACTGGCACTGGCACTGGCACTGGCACTGGCACTGGCACTGGCGAAAATACGCGGTGTGTCGCCTAAGTGTCTGTAATATATGTGTCTTTTGAGGCAGCGCGTGTCCCTATTGTAACATCTGTTCTTTTTTATCGTACAGTCGTTACATGAAAGACACACGACAGCGGATTTTGGGGGCGGCTACTGAGGCTTTTGCGGAGCTTGGGTACACCGCTGCTTCGGTTCGGGAGATCTGTGGGCGGGTCGGGGCGAGCCCCAATGCGATCAACTACCACTTCGGCTCCAAGGAGCAGCTCTATCGCGAAATCGTCGAGGGGTTTGCGTCCGAGCAGCTCGAGCTGGCCACGCGGTTGTTATCGGTGCCGCCGCGGTCGGGGGACGACTTCGCCGTTCGCCTGGAGCTCTTCTTCACCGAGCTGCTTCGTACCTACCTCGAAAACCGCGACACGATTCGCATCCTCTATCGAGAGTTCGAGCATCTCGTGCCGCACGGGACCGACGGCGTCGTCGGCCAGCTCACCAAGGTGAACGAGACAATCTCTACCTTCGTCCGCCAAGGAATCGAAAGGTGCATCGTCGCCGATGACGTCGACGCGGACGTCGTTGCAGGCTTGTTGCTCGATCGCGTCGCCAATCAGGCGCGCTTCACCGACGCGCACACGACGTTCTTCGGCGTATCGACGCTCGACGAGGAATACCAAAGCCACTGGGTTCAAGCGACGTTGCGCATCGTTCTCCACGGAATCTGCGGTTCGGAAAGGCCGGCCGCCTAAACGGAAAAGGAAAACGCGAATGCTACAGATCAACACAACCATCGAAATCGACGCGCCCGCCGACGAGGTATGGCAGAAGCTGGCCAAGCTGGATGACGTCCAGCACTGGGTCGAAAGCGTCCGCAAGAGCTACTACAGCTCCGAGCAAACCCAGGGCGTCGGCGCCGAGCGCATCTGCGAGGTGGACGGGTTCGGGACCCTCAGGGAGAAGATCACGGACTGGCACGACGGCGAAAGCCTCACCTACGTCGTCGAAGGCATGCCGAGCATCGTTCGCCAGGGCGGCAGCACCTGGAGCGTTGAAGCGATCGCCCCGAAGAAGACTCGCGTTTCTGTCGCGAGCCAGATCGAGACCCGGTACGGGGTGTTTGGCGCGCTGTTTGCGAACCTGATGATGAAGCCCCAGCTCACTCGTCTCCTGCAGAACGGCCTTCGGAGCTTCAAGGACTTCGTCGAGCATTCGGGACCGGCCACGGACTCGAGCCCCCGCCCGCTGCACGCTCAGGTCGCTTAGCCCCGAGGTTCGGGAATGCTCCTCCGAGCGGAAGCATGGACGATGGTCGAAACGACCCTAGGCTTCCCGCTCGAAGGAGCAGGGATGTCTGAGCACCGCGCGAAAGTTCACTGGAATCGTCAGAACAAAAACTTCACGCCCAAGGAGTACTCCCGCGAACACCTGTGGAAGTTCGAGGGAGGTAGCGAAGTGCGCGCGTCGGCTGCGCCAAAGTACCTCGGGGATCCTGCTCTCGTCGATCCGGAAGAAGCATTCGTGGCGGCGCTTTCGAGCTGCCACATGCTGACATTCTTGGCT
>CP070650.1:1944764-1949284 GCA_020354595.1 Myxococcales bacterium | reverse complement strand
GCCGAGGTGCTCCGCGAAGGTCTCCTCCCCGTAGGGGATCGCCGGTGAGTAGGCAAGACCGACCGGGATGATCGGGATCTCTAGAGACCGAACCGCGGCGAAGGTCCCCGGATGAAACTCGTGAACCGAGTCGCCGGGAAAGGTGCCGCCCTCGGGGAACGCGACCACGACGCGTCCTTCTTTGACCCGGCGACGGATCTCCCGCAGCGCCGCGACGCCGCTCCGACGGTCCTCGCGGTCGACGAAGATCGTATGGCCGTGCTTTGCCATGCGGCCGAGCAAGGGCCAATCAGCGACGTCGTGCCGGCTCACCAAGATCCCTCGGAACAACGAGAGCATCACTCCGATGTCGAGTGCGCTTTGATGGTTCGCGACGACCAGCGCGCCACGGTCGAGATCGAGCGTGCCGTCGACGAGGAGCTCCGTTCCGAACAAGCGAAGCACGCCACCGGTGAAGCGATCACGATACCGTGCGAGCAAGTACGGCCTCGCCGCTTCGGAAGTCAGCGAGCGCTGTGCCTCGTACGCCCCGAGCATACCTGCGGACCATCCGAGGAAGGCCCCGGTGCGCAAAACCGCTCGGAGTCTGCTCATTTACGGGACCCTCGACTTTGGGCTCGCGAGGGTTTGGATTTGGTGGCAGTCTCGGCTCGTGGCGGCATCTCTAGCACCCGGATTCCTCGTAGCAGCACCTTCGATGCAGTGCCCGTTCTTCAATCATACGCTGGTGCTCTTGATCGATCACGGTGAAGACGGCTCGTTCGGCTTCGTCGTCAACCGCATGACCGATCTCGACATCGGCGACGTCTTCAACGAAGTCGGTGTCACGGGCGAGGCCGCGGACTCCGTGCAAGCGCCCGTCCTGCTCGGCGGCCCGGTCTCACCCGAGTCCGGCTGGATCCTCTACGACGCGGAGGGAGTTCCCCAACCTTCGTCCGGCAAGACCATTGCCGTTGGGGAACGCATCTCCTGTAGCGCCTCGATCGAGCTCTTGGAGCGCATCGCCCGAGGCGACGGGCCCGAGACGTGCGTGATGATGCTCGGATACTCGGGCTGGGGCGCCGGCCAGCTCGAAAGCGAGATGAAGCAAGGCTCCTGGATTCCCGTCGACCTCGACTATTCGTTGGTGTTCGAGACGCCGATCGACGCGCGGTGGGAAGCGGCGCTCGCGACGCTCGGCATCGACCCGGCTCGCGTGATCGACAACCAGATCGCGAGCGCCTGAGCACCGAGTTGCCGTCGCCTTGTTCGCCGCGGGCGCAGAGGCTACTCCTGCTGACGATGGGCGTCCGCCTGAAAAGAGGGGTCGTGTTGTCGCTGCTCGCGCTCGGCGTCGCGTGCGGTGGGGGCTCCGGTACGGGCAAGACCGGCAAGAGCCTGCTCAAGCCCGAAGACGACGCGCGCACGGCCTATGAGAGGGCGCTCTTGAACTTCCGCCGGGGCGACTGCCTCAATGCCGAGCCGACCTTCCGCGAGATTCGCAGGGAGTTCCCCTACAGTCGCTTCGCCGCACTGTCGGAGCTTCGAATCGGCGACTGCCAGTTCAAGAACGAGGCCTACCCGGAAGCGATCCAAACCTATCGGCAGTTCGTTCGCATCCGCCCGTCCCACAAGGAGATTCCCTACGCACGATTTCGGATCGCCGAAGCGTACTACAACCAGATTCCCGGCGGCTGGTTCATGACGCCCCCCGCGCACGAGCGCGATCAAACGGCCGCGCGGGACGCGTTGATTCAGCTTCGGCGCTTCGTGGTCGACTATCCGAAGGATCAGCGCGTGCCGGACGCCAACAAGCTCATGGAGAAGTGCATGAGCATGCTCGCCGCGCACGAGCTCTACGTGGCGCGTTTCTACTTGAAGCGCGACGCGTACCGCGGAGTGATTTCGCGGCTCAGGGGCTTGCTCGCCGCCTATCCGGGGAGCGGGGTCGAGCCCAAAGCGCTGTTGATGCTCGGCGAGGTTTACCTGAAGACCAACGAGGTCGAAGCGGCTCGGCAGGCTCTCGACGAGCTCGTCCAGCGCTTTCCCGACAGTGGCGAAGCCAAGAAGGCCCAAGCCATCCTCGGGAAGATGGGCTGAGCGCGCAGGAACGCGGATTTCTGGCCAGCGATCCAGCGGATCGCTACCTTCGCGTCCATGGCTCCTTGGGCTCAACAGCTCCTAGACGCGGCGAACGAGCACTACGACCGTGCAGAGTACCCGCTCTCACAACCTTACTACGAGAAGCTCGTACAGCAGGGACTCCGCTACCCGGACGTCTTCAATCGGCTCGGCGTCATCTACCATCTCGGCGGGCGGCTCTCCGAAGCGCGCTGGTGTTTTCAGCAAGCGCTCGAAGTCAACGCCGGTTACCTCGAAGCGGCCCTCAACCTCACCGTGACCTGCAACGAGCTCGGCGAGTATGGGTCGGGCGTGCGAACGCTCCAACGCGCGCAGCGCCAGACCGACACCAGCAACGACGCCTACCGTCGCGGCAAGGTCGCGAACCTTCATAGGTCGCTTGCGAGGGCGTACCTCGATCTCGATCGTCCCGAGGATGCCATGCACGAGTATGGGCGAGCGCTTCGGCTCTGCCCGAAGTTCCACGACATCCGCCTCGAGCTCGCCAAGCTCCTCAGGCTTCGCGGGAACGCCCGTGGCGCGCGCGAGGAGCTCATGTTGATCCTGCAGCTCGATCCGAGTCACCACGATGCGCGCGCCCTTCTCGGAGTGATGGAGATCGAGACGGGGGACCACACCCAGGGTGTCCAGCACCTACGGGCCGTCGTGGCGCAGCGCGCCGACCATCCGGTGGCGCGGGCCTATCTCCAACAAGCCGACCCCGGTATTCGCCAAGCCTCCTGAGCGCGTCGTACACTTCGTTTTGTGGCGCGCCCAAAGAGTGCCACACTAGGTGAGCGTGCCCCCGACGATTCTTCTGCTCGATGATGACACCCAATTCCGCACGAGTGTCAGCCCGGCGCTCGAAGCGTTTGGGTTGCGGGTTTTGAGCGCGACCAAAGGGAGCATCGCACGCGCCCTGCTCGAGGAGGAGGAGCCCACGCTGCTCGTGGTCGACGGGTTGTTGCCCGACACCAACGGGATCGTGTGGATCGAAGAGCTTCGCGCAGACGGCTTCAGAACTCCCATCATCTTCGTGTCGGCGTTTTATCGAGACCTCACGACGTTCAAACACCTCACGAACGATCTCGACGTACTCAAGGTCTTTCACCTACCAATTGCCGTCGATCGCTTTGCCCGCGAGGTCGCCAACGCCGTGTCGGCGCCGATGAGCTTGACGCCTGCCGCGATTCGCCCACGCGAAGCGCCGGAGGAACGAGTCCTGTTTCCCGAAGAGGGCTCGGAGCCCGGCGTCGACCCGCAGAAAGCCAAGAGCTCCTACGTGAGCTTGCTGCCGATCGCGGCCGACAACCTCACTGGCGCGATCCGACGCGTGCACGCGGAGGGCGAGCGAACGAGCGTGGTGGCCGACGCCTTGCGTCAGGCGCACGATCTTCACGGCGCCGCGCAGACACACGGCCTCCGGGAGATCTCCGCCGCCGCCGGTCGCATCGAAGCCGAGCTTCGACAACTGCAGAGCTCTGGGCGGCTCGATTGGTCGACGATGTTCGAATCGATCGACGCCGTTCGCGCCCACGCTGCCGACGCGGTCGGCCGGCCGGGCAGTGCGCGACCCCTTGCGGCGGCCACACCGGCGGTGACGCCGGCGGCGTCTTTTTTCCTGCACCAACCCGTACCGAGCGAATTCGTTCCCACGCTGCTCGTCCTCGAGGACGACCCGGCGATGATCGCGTATCTGCGCTCCGCATTCGACGAGGTTCTCGTGCACTTGAGGCCGGTCTCCAGCATCGAGGAAGCACTCAAAGTCGCTGGCCGAAACGCGCCCACGGCGGCGCTGGTCGGGTGGCCCCTGCAAGATCGGGAAGCGCTCCCCCGATTCGTGCAGATGTTTCGCGGGCTCCACGGGTGCCGGCAGGCGCCGATCATTCTCCTTTCGGTCGACGACGACCCTCACACTCGCGCACTTGCCGCTCAACTGGGCATCGACATATTCCTCCCGCACCCAGTCGAGCTCGTCCGACTGCATCACGCCATGAGCACTGCAGTCGAACGCGCGCTGACGCCGCAGCCGAAAGTAGCCGTTCTGCGAGACCCCGACGCTGCCAGCGCGATCGAAGACGCGGGGATCCGATGCCTGCTCTTCTTCAGCCTGGACGAGCTCCTTCGCGAGCTCGACGTGCAGTGCCCCGACGTCATCTTGTTGGGCACAGGAGTGACCGCCAGGCAAGTTCCGGCGATCATTCAAATGTCGGCGTGGGATTCGGATTGCTCGCTGATGTGCTTCGATGATTCGCCACTCGCCGGTGAGCTTCAGATCACCGAGGCCCTGAGCCGAGACTCTGGCTGGCTGGCGCAGCTTCATCGGGAGGCCGAGCGGATCGCGCGCCTTCGAAGGCAGCAACTGCGTTGCAGCCAGACCGGGCTTCTCGCGCGGCCGGCGGCCGTCGCTTCGCTCGAGG
>CP070650.1:1941429-1944664 GCA_020354595.1 Myxococcales bacterium | reverse complement strand
GGGTGTCCCTTGCTGGGGATCGGTGAGGAGCGTCATTTACTTAACATAAAGTAAACTTAACTGCCCTCCTCTTGCAAGTTCGCAGCTTGTCGCCCTCTTGGCCGCCCTCGCGATCGAGGGCTACCGAAGGCTTCGCATCCTCGACCTGATGCACGACAGCATCTGGTCAGGCATCGGCCTCCACTGAAATGCGGGGTCGTGCACGCGCTTCAGGGGTACGCTTTGGTGAACGCGTCGATGAAGGCGTCGAGCTGGTCACTCGGCAACGCGTTGATGCCAGCTGCAGCAGCGCGGCCGCCGCCGGTCGGGAACTGGCGGCACAGCCCGTCGGCACCCTGCTTGTTCTCGAGCGGGGCGCGGACGCTCACCAGGTAGGTTCCGTCGGCGCGTTCCGTGAGGACGGAGTGCGCTCGGCTGGGTGAGGCATTGGCGAGATCGTTGCTGTAGACCCCCGACACCCGCCGCGCCCATGCCTCGTTCGGGAGGATGAAGAGGGCTATCTTGTCGGTCAAACGCGTCGGCTCGACCGACTCGGCCGACGCCATGTCCTGTCGGTACCCTGATTCGAGTCTATCGAACGTGTCGCGTGCATCTCGAACGAACGCGAAGGGCGTCGAAAAAGGGCGTACGAGCTCGAAGAGCTCGGCAGGGGCGAAGTGGAGGTCTTCCAGGGATGATCCGTAGCCGTTGTAGTTCATGTAGGTGCCGAGATTTTCGAGCAGCGTGAGCTGCTCTTCCGAGAGGCCGAGAGGCTCCGCAATGGCACGCGCGCTTGCCTTGAGGTTGTCGCCGAACGCTCCGGTCACCGCCCATTCGACGTGCTCACCTTTGAGATAGCCATTGACGAGGAGGCTGGTGCAGACGTTTGCATCGGTGTCGATGATCGTCGTGAGTCTGTCGCTCTCGGGAATCTCCCCGGCAAAATGATGATCGACGTAGAAAACCTCCGCACCGGCATCGAGCGCCTCCAATACGCCGTCGCGATTCTTGTCGAAGCTGATGTCGAGGGCCGTCACTCGATCGCCGGCCGCGACCTTTGCTTTTTGGACCAGCGCAATGTCCCGTTTCACGCCGGTGATGAGAGTGCTTCGTCGTGGATCGGCGTTCCGGAGCTGGGTGAGCGCGCAAATACCGTCTGCGTCGCCGTTGAAAATGTCGATGTCGGCCATGGCCGTTTCTATAGCACCAAGAGCTTGCGCCCCCCGTGAGCGGGTCGTAACTCGGCTACTGATGCCTGATGTGCTCTTCGTCTCCAAGCCGGTTGCGCCGCCGTGGAACGACAGCAGCAAGAACTTGGTACGAGACGTGGCGGGAAATCTGGCGCGGCATACGCCGATCGTGATGGGCCGGGTGGGCCAAATGAACCCTCTTGGCATCGGGCGGATGGTGCCGGTGTATGCACGGGGCAGCGGGACGTCGTTCTCGCCGAGGCTTCGAGACAACTTGGGCGTGCTCACCCATCTACTCTTGGGTCCGAGCGCGGATGTCTGGCACTTCTTCTTCGCGCCCAATCCCAAGACCTCGCTGGCCGGCAAGCTGGCCGCCCGATCTCGTCGGATTCCGACCGTGCATACGGTGTGCAGCATGCCGCCCCCAGCCGCGGCTCTCGGCAAGCTGGTCTTTGCTGACGTCACCGTGGTGCTTTCACGGCTCGCCCGCGATCGCTTCGTCTCCGAGGGTGTGCATAGGGACGCTCTGCGCCTCATCCCGCCCTGCGTGCTCCCGCTTGCGGAACCGACCAGAGCGCGGCGCTCGGAGCTTCGAGTCAAACACCGGCTCCCCGAATCCGCGCCAGTCTGGATCTACCCGGGGGATCTCGAGCACGGTGGCGGCGCCTCGATCACGGTACGAGGATTTGCTGCCTCGGGCCGGCGGGATGCGGTCCTCCTCATGGCCTGTCGCGAAAAGACAGCGAAGGCCGCCGGGGCGCGGAGCGCGCTGATCGAACAGACGCAACGCTGGGGTATCCACACCCGAGTGCGGTGGATCGGCGAGACTCCGTACATCCACGAGCTCCTCGCGCTCAGCGATTTCGTGCTCCTGCCGAATCGTTCCCCATTTGCGAAGATGGACTACCCGCTGGTGGCGCTCGAGGCGATGTGTATGGCACGCCCCGTCCTTCTCGGGATGGGGACGCCGGCCGCCGAGCTCGCCGAAGACGGGGGCGCCATCGCGATCGAGACCGACGGTGAAGCGCTGGCCGAAGCAATCGAGAAGCTGAGCTCAGATACGGGAGGGTGCGAGGCTCTCGGACGCCGCGCGCGCCAGCTCACGTTGCAGAAGTTCGCGCCTCGACTGGTCGCTACCGCCTACGAAGAACTGTACGAGCGGCTCCTCCCCCAGCGGTGATCGATGAACCGCACCTCGTGTCCCATGGATGAGGGGGTGGAGCCGTGCTCCGGGACGCGGTACGCTCTGCAGCGGTGGACTCGGACAACCTGATTTCGCAGGACGGTGACCTTGTAGGAGAAGCAAGAGCGCTCCGACTTCAGGTGTTGAACGCGTCGCTGCTCTTCGCAGTGGTCGTCGGCGGCCTGGGTTTCGCACGCACCCTCATCGATGCGATCGACCTCGAAGAGTGGCGCATCGTAGGCGGTGCGGTTCTCCTCTACGGAGGCTTCATCTTCTTGCTCATGGCGAGACGGCTCTCCTACAAGCTCAGAACGCTCGGTTTCTTGGGGCTGCTCTACGTCGTCGGAGTGATGTCGTTCCTGACAGTCGGATATCTGGCGGCACCGGCTCTGATCTTCGCGGGCCAGAGCGTCCTCGCCTCGGTGCTCTTCGGGCGGCGCGTGACGATCTTCACGCTGGGCCTCAATCTTGTGACGCTGATCTGTGTTGGTATCGTCCTCTCACTTGGGCTCACGACGGTAGAGACAGGTTTCTACGAGCCGACGGTCTTCATGAACTGGCTCCGCGTCACCGCGATCTTCGCTGTGTTTGCAGGCATCGCCGTCATCAGTGTCGACGTCATCACGAATCACTTGAACAAGAGCCTTCGCGATCAGGCCGAGCTCATCGAGCACCTGAAAGGAGCGACGCAGCTCCACGAGGTCGCCGAGCAGAAGCGACGGGCGGCCGAGTCGCGCTTGCGAGACAGCGAGCAACGCGACCAACCGTAGTCGATCGTGCTCAGACCAGCCGGTCCTCTTCTGACTCCTTCATGTTCTCGGCTCCTACTTGCGAGCGAAGTCGATCGCGGCCTCACTTTCCGCGAATTCCGTCGTCAGGTACG
>CP070650.1:1937902-1941329 GCA_020354595.1 Myxococcales bacterium | reverse complement strand
GCCTCGCTTCCGGCGATGCGCACCGCGCTGAATCGCAAGTAGAGTACGGCCACGACGAGGATCGCCAGGACCGCGAGTATGATCTTCGAGAGCATCGGCTAAGGATAGTCCCAGCCGGGTTAGACGCCAGAGGCGCCCGACGCGAAACCGCGCTAGACCTCCCGCATGAAGGAGCCCAAGGGCAAGGCCGAAGGCCAAGAAAACGCGCCCAACTTCGTGCACGACTTGGTCCGCGAGGACCTCCGGACCAACAAGCACGGCGGGAGGGTCGTCACCCGCTTTCCTCCTGAGCCGAACGGATACCTTCATATCGGGCACGCCAAATCGATCTGTCTGAACTTCACCACCGCGGAGCTAGCCGAGGGCGGGCGCTGTCACCTGCGCTTCGACGACACCAACCCGGAGGCCGAGGACACGGAGTACGTCGAGTCGATCCGCGAGGATGTCCGTTGGCTCGGCTTCGATTGGGGGAGCCACGAATACTTCGCTTCGGACTACTTCCAACGCCTCTACGACTGCGCGGTGGACTTGATCGAACGAGGGTTCGCCTACGTCGACAGTCAAACCCTCGAAGAGATCCGCGCGGGCCGCGGGGATTTCTACAAGCCCGGCGTGAACAGCCCGTTCCGCGAGCGGAGCGTCGAAGAGAACCTCGACTTGTTCGCGAGGATGCGCGCAGGCGAATTCGAGGAGGGTGCACACGTCCTTCGCGCTAAGATCGATATGGCATCGAAGGACGTCAACCTCCGCGACCCGCTGATGTATCGGATTCGAAAGGCGCACCATCATCGGACGGGGGACGACTGGTGCATCTACCCCATGTACGACTACGCGCATCCGATGTCGGACGGGTTCGAGGGCATTACGCACTCGATCTGCACCCTCGAGTTTGCGCACCACAATCCGCTCTACCAATGGTTCGTCAATCACTTCGAGTTCGATCCAGTCCCGTGGCAGTACGAATTCGCCCGGCTGAATCTCACGTACACCGTGATGAGCAAGCGCCTGCTCAAGCGCTTGGTCGAAGAGGGGCACGTGAGTGGCTGGGACGACCCACGGATGCCGACGATCGCGGGCATGAGGCGCCGCGGCTACACACCGGCGGCCATTCGACGTTTTGCGGAGCGCATCGGTGTGTCGCGGAGGGACAGTATCGTCGACGTCGGGCTTCTCGAGCATGCGCTCCGCGAGGACCTCAACGCGACCTCGCCGAGAACGATGGCGGTACTGCGCCCTTTGAAGCTCGTGATCGAGAACTTCCCCGATGACGGGCAGATCGACCTCGGCGCCCCCTTCAGCCCGGACGATCCGAGCTTTGGCTCGCGGACCCTCCATCTAACACGCGAGCTGTTCGTCGAGCGGGACGATTTTATGGAAGAGCCGGTGAAGAAGTGGTTTCGGCTCGCGCCCGGCAAGGAAGTTCGCCTGCGATACGGCGCGCTGGTCACGTGCACCGACGTCGTCAAGAACGCCGCTGGCGAGGTCACCGAGCTTCGGTGCACCTGGGACCCGGAGTCGCAAGGCGGAAACGCTCCGGATGGCCGGCGCGTCCGAGGGACGATCCACTGGGTTAGCGCGAAGCATGCCGTCGACGCCGAGGTCCGGCTCTACGACCGGCTCTTCAACGAAGAAAACCCGCTCGACGAGGCGCACGAGGGCGATTTCACCGCGCGTATCAATCCGGGTTCGCTCGAGATCCTGCAGAACGCGAAGCTGGAACCGAACCTCGCCACCCGCAGTCATGGCGAGCGAGTGCAATTCGAGCGGCTCGGGTACTTCGTCGTCGACCCCGACAGCACCGCTGAACGCCCGGTCTACAACAGGACCATCCAGCTGAAAGACTCGTGGGCGAAAAAACGGAAGTGAGCTACCGCCCGCGGAACTTCGGTTCGCGCTTCTGAAGGAATGCCATCACGCCTTCTTGCATGTCCTCCGAGGTGATCGCGCGTTCGAGCGCCGCGTATTCTAGCGCCAGGCCTTCTTCGAGTGACTTCGGGCCGCTTTCGATTACGGCTTCGAGGATTCCCGCGACGGCGATCGGAGCCTTGGAAGCCAGCTCGGCCGCAAGTGCGGCCGCCCGGTCGTGGAGCTCGTCCGGCTCGCAGACGTCGGTAACGATGCCCGCTTCGAGCGCTTGCTTCGCCGTGAGCTTCTTCGCGCGAAGCATGATGTCGAGGGCGCGAGCGCGGCCAATCGTTCGCGTCAAACGCTGGGTGCCGCCCCACGCCGGCACGACGCCGAGCTCGACCTCCGGTAGACCGATCTTGGCGCCGCGTGCCGCGATTCGGAAATGACAGCCTAGCGCGATTTCGAGCCCGCCCCCGAGGCAAGCCCCTCGAATCGCGCAAACGACCGGCTTGCTCATCGTTTCGATCCGTCGAATCACGCGAAGCCTCTGCTCGATGAAATCCTTCACACCCCGGCCTGCGGCGGCCATCCCGAACTCGCGGATGTCGGCGCCGACCGAGAAGTTGTCCTCGCCGCCACCGCGCAAAACGACCGCGCGAATCGAGTCGTCGCCATCGATCTGCTCGACGGCTTCTTCGAGCGCGTCGAATAGCTTCATCCCCAACCGGTTGTAAGGCGGGTCGTTAAGCACGATCGTCACGACCGATTCTTCTCGGGCTACTTGGATGGGTTCGTCTGCGCTCATGGCATCTCCTCGATGCGGCGATCGAGCTCCGCGTGCCACCATTCGATCGGGGCTTCTTCGACGCCGTAGGTGAAATGCTCGTTCGCTCCGCTTCCGAGGCCACGCTGAATTTGCTTGCATACCCAGAGGTCCTCCCCCTCGAAGACGCCGTTTTGGATGAGCTCGTAGTTGAGCTCCCAATGCGCCCGCGCCTTTTCCGTCTTTGGTTCCTCGGGAATGATCAGATCGTGCTCCCAATAGATCTCGTCGAGCCCAACCGGGTACGCGGTCGCGCGGCTGACGAACCCCGGCTGCGCGACGAAGATGGTGTTTGGGAAGAACACGTAGGTCGGCGTTGCGATGTCCCTGATGTCGTCGATGGCGTCGTCCTCGACCGCTTGGCGAAAGCCGCCCCTGCCGACGATGGCGCGCACGTGCGGCCCTGCGAGCTCGGAGTAGCTCTGGTGGCCTTCGAAGTAGGGGCCTACGGTGTTCTTGTGGAGGTGCCGGACGTGGTAACCGTCGAGAAACGCCTCCATGACGATCTTCCAGTTCGTGCGAGCCGCGGTCGTTGCCCGACGAAACACGACATGGCTCTCCAGGCCGAGTAGCCCGAGGTCGGGCTCGAGCGGATCGAGATAGGGGTCGAAGTCGTATTCGCGCCCCGGGGTCGCGACCACCCACACGAAGCCGAACCGCTCGGTGACGGGCAGCGAGGTCAACCCGAGTGTGCTCTTGTCGAGCGAAGGGACGAGCTCTTCGCGCGGTACGTGCGTGAGCCTGCCCTCGAGGTCG
>CP070650.1:1934790-1937802 GCA_020354595.1 Myxococcales bacterium | reverse complement strand
TCTTCGCGCCATCTTTGACACTATCTTGCGGATGGTGGATAGGCAGGGATCGCTCGACGCCACGGCCTTGCTCGATGAGTTGAGTGGCAATCAATTCAGGCCGTGGTTGGAAGCAAAGTTGGCTGTGCAGCAGCACAGCATCGACGAAGCACGTCAGATTCTCGACGACGGCTTGCCGCTTCTGGAACGCAGGAACATTGAACAAGAGTTGCCCCGTTTGCAGCAACGCATCGTCGAAGCGCGCCGAGTTGGCGACGATGCACTTGCAGCAGGGCTCACCCGCGAGTTTGTGGAGCTCACGCGAAGCGCTCACAAACTCAAAGCGAATGCGAAGCAGAGGTAAGTGATGGCGAGCAAGGGCTCAGTACGTGGCGGGGAATCGACGAAATCCAAGTTCAAGAGCGAACCGGTGTCCCGCGTGGTCCCGAAGCTCAAGGGGCGCGAACGAAAAGAAGTGCAGGTGCTTCTCGAACGCGGCCGCATGCAAGGCCACCTCACGTACGACGAGCTCAACGAAGCGTTACCTCCCGACATGGTCACGTCGGATCAAATCGATGACCTGATGGTGTGGCTCAAGAGCGAAGACATCGACGTCGTCGATGGCGCGCCCGAAGGGCAGAGCCGCACGAGTGAGGTTCCCGTCGCCGCGACGCGCACCTCGGCGCGGCGCGCGTCGACGATCCCGCCGCCTGCTGACGACGGCTACGCGCAGAAGTCGAACGACCCGGTTCGGATGTACCTCCGCAAGATGGGCTCCGTGTCGCTTCTCACGCGCGAGGGCGAGGTCGAAATTGCCAAGCGCATCGAAGAGGGCGAAGACAAGATTTTCGAGGTAATTCTGGCCTCCCGCGTGGGCGTCGCAGAGATTCTGGAGATCGGCGAGAACCTCCGGCGGGGCAAGCTCCGCGTCAAGGACGTGGTCCGGGACCTCGACAAAGAGGAAGAGGTCGATTTCGAGGCCGCGAAGGTCCGCGCGCTGAAGCTTTTCGACAAAGTCAAGCGTATCGAGTCGTCGATGACCAAGGTCCAGAACGAGCTCGAGAGCAAGCGTCGCGTCTCCGAGCGAAGCAAGAAGCAGTACACCGCGCAGATCGACAAGCATCTCGACGAGCGCATCGCGCTCCTGCGCGAGCTCAACCTCACCAAGAAGCAGATCGACCGCGTCGTCGCGCGGATCAAGGGTTTCATTCGTCGCGTTGAGCGAGCCGAGCGCGAGATCAACGAAGCGGAAGCTCGCGTCGGCGGCTTGAAGCACAAAGACATGAAGCGGGTGCTTCGCGACATGCAGGAGAGCAAGTCGGTCGAGAAGCGCGTCCTTCGCAGGTATGGATCCGAGGAGCAGATTCTCCTTTCCGAGGAACACATTCGCGACGCGCAGAAGTTGATCGTCGACGTCGAAGACGACATGGGTCAGCCCGTCGAGCAGCTGCGCAACACGTACCGCGCGCTCGCCGAGGGGGAAAGGCAGACCGAGCGCGCGAAGGCCGAGCTCGTCGAAGCCAACCTTCGTCTCGTCGTATCGATCGCGAAGAAGTACACGAACCGTGGCCTGCAATTCCTCGACCTCATTCAGGAAGGCAACATCGGTTTGATGAAGGCGGTCGACAAGTTCGAGTACCGCCGCGGCTACAAGTTCTCGACTTATGCGACCTGGTGGATCCGCCAGGCGATCACCCGTGCGATTGCCGATCAGGCCCGGACGATCCGAATTCCGGTCCACATGATCGAGACGATCAACAAGCTGATCCGCACCTCGCGTTACCTCGTGCAGGAGCTCGGCCGCGAGCCCGATCCGGAGGAGATCGCCGAGCGCATGGAGATGCCGCTCGAAAAGGTTCGCAAGGTCCTGAAGATCGCCAAGGAGCCGATCAGCCTCGAGACGCCGATCGGCGAAGAGGAAGACAGCCATCTTGGCGACTTCATCGAGGACAAGAACGCCGTCTCCCCGGTAGAGGCGGTCCTCGGCGGCAACCTCGAGGACCAGACCCGCCGCGTCCTCAAGACGTTGACGCCACGTGAGGAGAAGGTCCTCCGCATGCGCTTCGGCATCGGTGAAAAGAGCGACCACACCCTCGAGGAGGTCGGCCAGGACTTCGAGGTCACCCGCGAGCGCATCCGCCAGATCGAAGCCAAGGCCCTCCGAAAGCTGAGGCACCCGAGTCGCAGCAAGCAGCTCCGCTCGTTTATGGATAACTAGCGCCAAGTGAGTCCGCGTCGGTTTAATCACATCCAACCCGCCCACCCGCGTCAAGGCGCGGGCGGTGTAACGAAACTACGCTGACTCACTTGGCGAGTGTAACGTGGTAGGCCCACCTGGACTCGAACCAGGAACAACCCGGTTATGAGCCGGGGGCTCTAACCAATTGAGCTATGGGCCCTCAATCACATTTCTAGCCCGGATACGCTCGGAGTGCGAGTTCTCTTGCGCCCCTTCGCAAGGCACGCTACAGCCCCGCCAGCTTTGGCTGATCACGGAGGCGATCCTTGCGCGAAGAGCTCGTAGCGCTGGCGAAACTTGCTAAAATGGATGACTCGGCTCGCGACATCGATGCCGAGCTGAAACAGATACCGCAGCAGCTCGACGAGCTGCGGGCCAGTGTGCAGATGCTCGAGAACATGCTGGCTCAAGAGCGCCAGCAGCTCGCCGAGGCCGAGGAGCTCAAGGTGCAGCAGAGCGCTGAGCTCAAGGAGCGAGGCGAGGGGCTTCAGCGCGCTCGGAAGAAGGTCGCGCAAGCTACGAGTCTTCGAGAGGCCAACGCTGCCGAACGCGAGGTCGACGCGAACCGTCGCGCCATCAAGGAGCGCGAAGACGAGCTCAGCCGCATTGGTGACACCATCGAGGCGAAGACCGCGTCGCTCGGCGAACGCGAGAAGGACTTCGAGGAAGCCAAGGGCGTCCTTCAGACACAGGAAGAATCTTGCAAGGCACGCGTCGCGGAGCTGGAGGAAGAGCGCGGCAAGCTGCTCAACGGAAGAGATGAGCTGGTCGACAAGGTCCCCAAGAACGTCGTG
>CP070650.1:1931898-1934690 GCA_020354595.1 Myxococcales bacterium | reverse complement strand
GCGTTCGCCGCCTCTGGGGAGGCTTCGAGCTCTTCCGGGGCCTCGAAGAGGGCCTGCAGGAAGGTTTCGGTATCGAATGCCTTGAGATCTTCGACCCGTTCGCCCACCCCGACGAACTCGATCGGGACCCCATGCTGGTCGACGATTCCGAGGATCACGCCGCCCTTGGCGGTGCCGTCGAGCTTGGTGAGGACGATGCCGCTCAGAGGCAGGGCGTCTTTGAAGAGCTGGGCCTGTTGGATTGCGTTTTGCCCGGTCGTTGCGTCGAGCACGAGCAAGACGTGGTCTGCGGGGCGGCCGAGCGCCTTTTCGACAGTGCGCCCGAGCTTCTTGAGCTCGTCCATGAGCGGAACCTTGGTATGCAGTCGACCGGCGGTGTCGGCGATGACGATGTCCAGGTTGGTGTCTTTTGCTTTTTGAATCGCGTCGAAGATCACCGACCCGGGATCGGCGCGGTCTTTTCCCTTCACGACTTCGCAACCGACGCGACGGCCCCACACCTCGAGCTGCGTGACCGCGGCTGCGCGGAACGTGTCGCCCGCGGCCAGAAGCAGGTTCTTGTTCTGTCGTTCGAACCGGCTTGCGAGCTTGCCAATCGTCGTCGTTTTACCGACGCCATTGACGCCGACCACGAGAATGACCGTCGGTGATTCGCGGAGCGCTAGTCCGCCGCCACTCGATGTTAGAATGCTTCGCGCTTCCTCGCGAATCGCGTCCCAGGCGTCGTCCGTCGAGATCAGCTCGCCCGCCTCCATCTTCGTGCGGATCGCTTCGAGAATGCGCTGCGTGCTGTGCACACCGACGTCGGCGGTGATCAGCACCTCCTCGACTTCGTCGAGGACGGTGGGATCGAGCTCGCGGCCTTTGCGGAATACGCCGGCCAGGCGGGAAATCAGGTTGCCTCGCGTCGACTTCAGGCCGGTGCGAAAGGCGCCGAGGTCCGCCGGCGGCGCGGGTGGCGGAACGACCGTCGGCTCGGGGACGAGCGTGGGCAGAGGCTCGCTTGGTGCGCCGGACACCAGGTCTTCGATTTGAATCGGTTGCGTCGGATCCGCCGTTGCGCCGGGGACCTCGATCTTCGGTCGCTCCACCTCCGGGGCTTCCGGTTGAGGTGCGGGCGTGGGCTCCGGCAGCCCGCGCTTCCTCCGCCCGCGCACGAAGCCGACAATGATGCCGATCAGAATCAGTGCGGCGATTGCGACGATCGCACCGAGAACGGTTGGGTTGTTTAGATCTAGTGACTCCATTCGACCTCTGTGACCCCCCGATGGCCGTCGGGACGGTCGCAATATAGAGAGGCGAGCACCGAGCCGTCAACGCGGCTGCATTGCCGAATCGTTTGCCGTCGCGGTCGCGCAACTGTGATACTGGAAACCACAGGGAGGGGCGGGAGCGTTTGAGGGGGCACATCGGCCGATGGCACTGTTGGCGACTACTGGTCATCGTCGCGCTCCTGTTTTCGAGCGCCGCGCACGCCAACGGCAGCGAGGACTATCTAGTCCGGCTCCTTCGGAATTCGGATGCCTTTCGTGTCCGTGCTCAGGCGGCGCTGTCGCTCGGCCAGCTCGAAAAGACACCGAGGTCGGTGGCCGCCCTCGAGCGCGCCGTTCGCGATAGGCACCCCGCGGTTCGGGTCTCGGCGATTTCCTCGCTCAAGCGCCTCGAGTCCAAGCAGTCGCTGCCGGTGGTGGAGCGCGCGAAACGCGATCGCAACAAGTCGGTGAGAAGGGCCGCCTTGGAGGCGGTCGAGGCGCTCGAGGCGATCGGCGAGCGGCAACGGGGTCCGGGGGCGCCACAATACTTGGTGGCCGTCGGCATGCCGGGGGCTAAGGCCGAGCGCGTGTCCCGGCAGATGTTGTTCGACGCGCGGATCTATCTCTCGGAGCGGTTGCTCGAGCTTCGCGGCGTCGAGCTCGCGCCGGACGACTTGAGCCCGGCCGACGCCAAGAGCGAAATCGTCAAGCGGAGGCTGAAGGGATTCTACCTGGAGAGCTCGGTGGTGACCCTCGAGCCGAAGGGCGCAGGCGTGAGGGCCGTGGTGTCGATCATCGTGCTGTCGTACCCGGGACGCGACATGCGCGGCATGCTGCGCGGAGCGGCGACGGCGACCGGTCGATACAGCTCGGAAACCGCCGAGCAAGCCATTCACGGAGCGTTCGTTGGAGCGCTTCGACGACTACCCACGGTGCTGCACGCAGCCAGAGCGGAAGGAAGCCTTTGACCGGGGAAGCACGATGGGCGTAGGAAGTGAGTGACGGGATGGGGGACAAAACACAACGCAAGGTGAAGAACTACCTGCTCGATCGGCGTTTCCAGCTGAAATACACGGGCATGGTGCTCGTGGTCACGCTGGCCGTGGCCGGCATTCTCGGCTACTTCGCCTACGACTTCTCCAAGGGCCAGACCGAAGCGTTCACCGCGCAGCTCGCCGCGCAGCCCGATCTCGATCCGGAGACCGCGAGCGACCTCGAGCAGTTTGCCAAGCAGGAGGACCGAAAGGTCCGCAACGCCATCCTGATCGGCGTCGCGCTGATGACGCTCGCCCTCGGCTTCACCGGCATCGTCGTAACTCATCGCGTCGTCGGTCCTGCGTACCGAATGAGGCGCCTGTTCGAGCACGTAGGCGAAGGCCACCTCGAGGTCGTCACCGGCATACGCAAAGGCGACGAGCTTCAAGAGCTGTTTCACTCCTTTGCCGATATGGTCGAGTCACTGCGTGGGCAGCGCGCAGAAGACATCGAGCGGCTGGAGGATACTTTGATCAAGTTGGAGGCCGCGGGCGTCCAGTCGGC
>CP070650.1:1928137-1931798 GCA_020354595.1 Myxococcales bacterium | reverse complement strand
TGAGGCTGCCGCCGCCACCGTCGCTGCCGCCGACTCTACCGCTGACACTGGCGCTGACGCGGACACTGGCGCTGCCGCGGACACTGGCGCTGCCGCGGACGCTGACACTGCCGCGGACGCTGACGCTGACGCTGACGCTGACACCGCCAAGGAGGAGGGTTGACCCATGGCTGAAGACATCCGACAGGACTTCGATGTAGAGGCTGGAAGAGGCCGCCGTGGCGGACGCAAGAAGGCCCCCGGCCTCGCCCTCCCTCCCGACCACAAATTCGACTACAAGGATCCGCAGCAGTTGCGGCACTTCATTACCGACCGCGGAAAGATCGTGCCGCGCCGCATCAGCGGGCTGACCGCCAAGCAGCAGCGCGACCTGACCCGCGCGATCAAGCGAGCCCGCAATATTGCGCTGCTCCCCTACACGGCAACGAAGTGAGGTAGCGATGGCATCCACAGTCGAAGTAGTGCTGAAAGAGAATCTCGAGCATCTCGGCTCGATCGGCGACGTGGTGAAGGTCCGGCGCGGCTACGCCCGCAACTACCTCCTGCCGCGCGGCCTTGCGGTTGTCGCCAGCCGCGGGAACGTGAAGCAGGTGGAGCACGAAAAGGCCGTCCAAGCTCAGCGTATCGCCAAGCTCCGTTCGGATCAGGAAGAAGTCGTAGCGCAGCTTTCCAAGGTCACCGTCATGGTAGCGAAGGAAGCCGGCGATGACGGCAAGCTCTTCGGCTCGGTGACCTCGAACGACGTGCTCGAAGGCCTCGAAGCCAAGGGTGTGGAGATCGAGCTCGATAAGAAGAAGCTCGTCATGCCCGAGAAGGCCATCAAAGAGGTGGGCAGCTACGAGGTCGGCGTGAAGCTACCGTATGGCTTGACGGCGACGATCAAGCTCGAAGTAAAAACCCGCGCCTAGCGTGCGGATCTTTTCGCTCGCACACTAGTTTGGGTTGCAGATTGGTGTGATATCAGCTTCCGCTGAATCGTCGTAGGAGCTACAACTGACGCTCGAGGGGGAGGCGAGTCATCACTTCACCGCAACAGCCTGGACAGATCCCACCGAACGCCCTCGAGGCGGAGCGCGCGGTGCTTGGCGGGATCCTTCTCGAAAACGACGCGATGAACGTCGTTCTCGAGGAGCTGACCGCCGAGGACTTCTACAGCGAGGCGAACGGCAAGATCTTTGAGTCGATGACCGAGCTGTTTCGCCGGAGCCAGCCGGTTGACCACGTCACGCTCCGCGAGTCGTTGGTGCATAGCGGCAAGCTCGGCGCCGTCGGTGGGGACGAGTACCTGCTCTCTCTCAGCAACACGATTCCGAGCGTCGCGAACATCCAGGCGCACGCCCGGATCATTCGCGAGAAGGCGGTCGTGCGGTCGTTGATCCGGTCCTGCCACGAGGTCGTCTCCCGGGGTTATGGCGACTACGGGCCGTTCGAGGAGTTCTTGGACGACTCGGAGTCGTCGATCTTCGCGGTGGCGAAGGAGCGAGCCCGGAACCCGTACGAGCACGTCAAAGACGTCGTGATGCGGACCTTCCAGGAAATTCACGAGACCGCGAATCGTGGCGAGGCGATTACGGGGCTGCCCACCGGCTACAAGCAGCTCGACAAGTTGACCGCGGGTATGCACCCCGGCGATCTGATCATCGTCGCCGGCCGCCCCGGCATGGGGAAGACGTCGTTCGCCCTCAACGTGGCACACAACGCCTGCGACAAGACCAAGTCGCCCGTGGCCGTGTTTTCGCTCGAAATGCCTAAAGGGCAACTCGTGCGGCGCCTGCTCGGCAGCGAGGCCCGGGTCGACGGCAACCGCATCCGTACCGGACAGCTCCACAAGGACGACTGGCCCAAGCTCGCGGACGCGGCCGGCACGCTGAGCGAGATGCCGATTTGGATCGACGACACCCCGGCGATCACGATGCTCGAGCTTCGCGCCAAGGCGCGGCGGCTCAAGTCGGAGATTGGTCTCGCGATGGTCGTAGTCGATTACCTGCAGCTCATGCGGTCGGGCTCGCGCAACGATTCCCGCGAGCAGGAGATCAGCGAGATCAGCCGGAGCCTGAAGGCGCTCGCCAAGGAGCTCGAGATTCCGGTCGTCGCGCTCTCGCAGCTCAACCGCGGCGTCGAGTCGCGCGGGGTGAAGGACAAGCGTCCGCAGCTCTCCGACCTTCGCGAGTCGGGCGCCATCGAGCAGGACGCCGACACGATTTGGTTCATCTACCGCGACGAGGTCTACAACCGCGACAGCGAAGACCGTGGCATTGCCGAGATCATCATCGGAAAGCAACGTGCCGGCCCCACCGGCACGTGCCGTGTCCGCTTCTTCGACGAGTACACCCGCTTCGACGACCTA
This sequence comes from Myxococcales bacterium, assembly GCA_020354595.1. Taxonomy (GTDB): domain Bacteria; phylum Myxococcota_A; class Polyangia; order Polyangiales; family Houyiibacteriaceae; genus SG8-38. The sequence goes on along the minus strand of CP070650.1, from coordinate 1,929,451 downwards.
GCGGAGCCTGAATACTACGGTGGTGCGGTTGCCCCCGGCGTGGCGGATTTTCTGGATTAGAGGTCCTAACTGGGTTCTGAGAACCGAGCACGGCCGGGATGGTGGTATAACCAGACGCCGTGACCAAGACGCGCATTGATGACTGCCTGAGCAATCGCGATGGCGTTCTATTCATCGAGGAGCTTGCGAGCACCGAGCTGGTCGAGCGCTTTGGCTCGCCTTTGTTCGTGTTCTCCGAGAATCAGATCCGTCGCAACGTTCGACGCTTCAAGGACGCCTTTGAAGCGGGCTGGGCGGCCGGTCCGGTGAAGGTGATGCCCGCGGTGAAAGCGAACTGGAACTACGCGATCCAGCGTGTGCTCGCCGAAGAGGGATGTGGCGCCGACATCTACTCTGGCGGCGAGCTCGACGTCGCGCTTCGCGCGGGGGTCGAACCCCGCTTCATCTCCGCCAACGGCGTGCCCAAGGAAAAGGAGCACATCCGGCGGACGCTAGAGGCCGGGGCCCGGCTCACCATCGACAGCCTCAGGGATGTCGATTTCCTCGAGGAGCTCGCGTCGACTCTCTTGAAGACGGCCAACGTTCGGCTCCGGATTCGTCCTGCCATCTCGGGTTTCGTGAAGAAGAGCGATTTCGTCGCCGAAGGCATGGTCCCGACCGACATCACGGCGCTGCTCTACAAGGGCGGGCTCTCGATCGACGAGGTGATCGAGGCCGGCAAGCGCGTGACGAAGCTCCCGAACGTGGAGCTAGTGGGCTTCCATCAGCATCACGGGCGACACAAGGCCACGACCGAGTACTGGGAGGCGCAGATGAGCGCCTATGCGCGAGACATCGGCTGTGTCTGCAAGGCGCTCGGCGAATATCGGCCGCAGGAGATCAGCATCGGGGGGGGCTTCGCGATTCCACGCGACCCGCACAATGCGGCTACACACTACAGCGACCCGGTCGCCTTCGGAGCGCTTCATCTTCTTTCGCTCGGGCTGAAGTACCTCGGCTCGAAGGTTCGCTACTTCGTGATCGACAAGGTGATGGCCGCGGCAGTCAGGGGCGGCCCCAACACGGTCTCGGCTCCAACCATCGAAGAGTATGGCCGGGCAACGACGACTGCACTGCTCGAGGCGCTTCCGAAGCACGGCATCGACCCGACGGGCATCATGCTTCAACTCGAGCCAGGCCGCAGCATTCACGGCAACGCGGGTGTCCACCTGAGCAAGGTCGAAGCGACGAAGAAGATGACGTCTCCGATCCATTGGAACGTGGTCACGATCGACACCACCGAGTTCTGGCTGGTGGGCGGCCGGTACGAGCACC
>CP070650.1:1925087-1928037 GCA_020354595.1 Myxococcales bacterium | reverse complement strand
GGTCATGCCGGTGAGCCGGGCGACAGAAGAGCAACTCGTCCTGCGGGGGTTGCCCCGCGACAAGGTGCAGGTGGTTCCGAACGCGGTCGACCTGAAGCGCTTCGAGGGCGCTGCGGCGAAACACACCGAGTCGGGCCCGGTCCAGATCAAAGGAGCGCCCATGCTTCCAGACGATGCGTTTCTGCTCGTGACCGTGGGTCGCCAGGTGCGGCGGAAGGGCTTCGCCTGGTTCATCGAGAACGTGATGCCGAAGCTGCCCGGCCGTGTCGTGTTCTGGCTGGCCGGCGACGGACCGGAGCGCGAGAATATCGAGATGGCCATCCAGCGCACGGGGCTTTCGAACCGGGTCTGTTGTCTCGGCCGGATCTCGGAGGAAGAGCTCGTCCAGCTCTATCGAAGGGGGCAGCTTTTCGTCATGCCGAACATCGTCGTCCCCGGTGACATGGAAGGCTTTGGGATCGTGATGCTCGAAGCCGGCGCCTGCGGTCTCCCCACACTGGCCGCCGACCTCGAGGGTATTCGCGACGTGATCCAGGAGGGGGTCAACGGCTGGTTCGCCCCCACAGAAGATGCAGACGCGTTCGCAGCGCGCATTCACGCACTTCTTGACGACTCCGCCGAGGTCCATGCCGCGAGTGAGCGGGCTGCCGAGTACGTGATGAAAACGTTTAGCTGGGACAAGACCGCTGCCAAATACCTCGAAGCGTTGTGCGCTCATTGATGTGGAAATCAACTGGCTCATTACGCAGTACTCAGTACCCAGTACCGACGTTGCGCGGCTGTACTGGGTACTGAGATCTGAGAACTGAGCACTGAGGTTGGGTGTTTCCCGTTTGACTCGGGGGGCGGTCGGTGCTGATCTCTGCCCCATGAAACTCCGCAGCGACAGCATCCGAGACGGTGACTTCATCCCGAGCGAATACGCCCTCGGCAAGACGAGCGCCGAGGGCAAGATCGACTTCGCGGACAACAAGAGTCCGCACCTCGCCTGGGACGACTTGCCGGAAGGCACGAAGTCGTTGGCGATTCTTTGCATCGATCGCCATGCGCCCACCAAGCCGGATGACGTGAACCAAGAGGGCCGAATGGTCCCGGCTGATCTCCCTCGCGCCGACTTCAGCCACTGGGTACTCGTCGACGTGGCGCCTGACGCCGTCATCGAAGAGGGCGCGTTCGGCGATGGGGTCACGGCGAAGGGCAAGGACGGGCCTGACGCGCCGCTCGGAGCCCGTGTGGGGATCAACGACTACACCGGATGGTTCGCGGGCGACCCCGACATGGCGGGCGACTACTACGGCTACGACGGTCCGTGCCCGCCCTTCAACGACAGCATCGTGCACCACTACGACTTCACCGCGTATGCGCTCGACGTCGAGCGACTCGACGTCGAGGGGAAGTTCACCGCGGGCGATGTGCTCGCCGCGATCGAGGGTCACGTGCTCGGCCAGGCGAGCTTCCGCGGCAAGTACAAGATCAACCAGACTGCCATAGAGCCCTGAGCCGGCGCTCGTGAAACGTCGGGACAAAGCCGCCCGCATCGGAGAGATCCTCGACGAGCTCTATCCGGAGCCACCGATTCCGCTCGATCACGTGGATCCCTTCACGTTGCTCGTCTCGGTCATGCTCAGCGCGCAGACGACCGACAAGAAGGTGAACGAGGTCACGCCCGCGCTGTTCGCGGATGCGTCGGATCCAAAGTCGATGGCCGCACTCCCCGTCGAGAAGATCCTCGGTCACATCCGCACGGTCGGTCTCGCGCCGACCAAAGCCAGGAACCTGAAGAAGATGGCGCAGCAGCTCTTGGATGACCATGGCGGCGAGGTGCCGGCGGACATCGATTTGCTCGAGGGGCTTCCCGGAGTCGGCCACAAGACGGCATCCGTCGTGATGTGCCAGGCGTTCGGCAAGCCCGCATTCCCGGTCGACACCCACATCCACCGATTGGCGGCGCGTTGGGGGCTCAGCGACGGTAATAACGTGACCAGGACCGAGGCGGACTTGAAGAAGGTCTTCCCCGAGGACACCTGGATTCGGCGTCACCTGCAGATCATCTACTTCGGCCGTGAGCACTGTCCCGCGCGCGGTCATGACCTGAGGCAGTGCCCGATTTGCAGCTGGGCGGCGTCCAAGAAGCGAATTGCCGAGGAATCACGGCGCCGTTGATGCGCGCCCCTAGCCCTGCGCGGGCAGGCGACCCATATTCTCCCCGATGAGCGTCGAGTTCAGCTTATTTCGCATTCCGATCCGCATTCATCTGTGGTTCTGGCTCATGGCGTTGTGGCTTTGGACCCTCAACAGCGAGCAGGGATGGGCGGGGCTCGCGATCTGGGTGGCCGTCGTGTTCCAGGGCATCCTGATGCACGAGCTCGGCCATGCGCTCGTGGGGCGCGCCTTTGGTCGTCAGCCTCGCATCGAGCTGATCGCGCTCGGAGGCCTGACGTGGTGGGAGCAGCGGGAGCCGTTGAGCCCAGGGCGGAGCCTCGGCGTGAGCATCGCGGGCCCCGCGGTCGGCATCGTCATCGGATTGATCGCGTTGGTCGTCATGGACTCGCTTCGCATCCCCGAGGAGTCGCTCGGGCGCTACGCGTTGAGCTCGTTGATCTACGTCAATCTCGGTTGGGGTTTGCTCAACCTCCTGCCGGTGTTGCCGCTCGACGGCGGAAACATCGTGGCCTCCTTGATGGAGTTTCTCTCGCCCTCGCGCGGGCGGTTGCTCGCGTGCTACGTGTCGTTCACCGCGATCGGCTTGTTGCTCGCGGCGACGATCGCGTTTCAGCAGTATCCCGCCACCATTCTCTTGTTCCTGCTGGGTTTCAGCACCTATCAAGCCTTCCGGATCGAGCGACAGCGGCTCGCCGCGCCTTCGGCGCCTGACACTTCGTCGCAAAACCCGGTTCAGCAGGCGTTCGAGGCGCTCGAGCGAGGCGACGGTCAGGCACTGGTCCGCGTC
>CP070650.1:1918727-1924987 GCA_020354595.1 Myxococcales bacterium | reverse complement strand
GCCCGTGCCACTGCACGAAGGAAGTTCGCGGCGGTACGGCTCCACTCGACGACACCCGGCGTTTGCGCGGGCGGCGGGAGAGGCGGCGCGGCGGGCGCGGTTTCGGTCGGCGTATCCCACTCCCGCGAGGGTAGGGCACGCTGCATCTCTTTGAGCTCTTCCTTGAGGTGATGACCGTCGCGGAAGCGGTTCTCCGGGTCCTTCTCGAGAAGCTTGAGAATGATCTGCTCTGCTTGTTCCGGAATTTCGGGTCGGTACTTTCGTGGGCTCGGTGGCTTCGCTTTGCGCTGCATCTCGAGCAGCTCGTCACGATCGCCCGAACGGAACGGAAGGCGGCCCGTCAGCATCTCGAAGAACAACACGCCGAGCGCGTACAAGTCGCTCGATGCGATGGCATCTTCGCCGCGCGCTTGCTCGGGCGACATGTACTCCGGGGTTCCGAACACCGCTCCCTTCGGTGCGAGGCGCGGGTCGCGCGTGAGCGCCGCGAGACCGAAGTCCAAGATCTTAACGAAGTCTTTTCGGCCGCCACGGCCAGTGACCATGATGTTGTCGCTCTTCAAGTCGCGGTGAACGACGCCAAGGTCGTGAGCACGCGCAAGCGCTGCGGTCATCTGCTCGAGGATGTCGACGGCACGGTGGATCGGCATCGGGCCCTTGGAGATCTGCGACGAGAGGGAGTCGCCGATCAAATACTCCATGACGAGATAGAGCTCACCGTCCTCAGTTTCGCCGACGTCGTGAATGTCGACGATGTGCGCGTGGTCGACGCGGTTGGCGGCTCGCGCCTCGCGGACCATCCACGCGCGCAGATGAGTCTCCCCTCTGAGGTCGGGGCGGATGAGCTTGAGTGCGACGACGCGATCGATGAGCACGTGCCGCGCGCGATAGACGACGCCCATGCCCCCTTCGCCGAGCTGTGATTCGAGTCGATATCGACCCGCGATGACCTTCCCCAGAAGTGGGTCTTTCGATTTCTTGGAGCGCGCGGCCTTCCGTACAATCCCCATGGTTCCCCCGTACCTAAAGGACATTTGCATCATAAACAGGAACGAAGCGGAGCCCCAAGTGTTCCGTTCTCGCTGAAACGGGGACTAAGCTGACAGTTGGTGCCCAGGGCGCGTATGATGAAGACGACGGACTCCAAGGGAGGGATGTGTGAGCGAAGAACGGCCGCTGCTCGGGCCGTACCGCATTGAGCGCCGCTTGGCGGCTGGGGGAATGGCCGAGGTTTTCGTCGCGCGCCGTGAAGGTCTTCACGGCTTTTCGAAGCGCGTGGCCTTGAAGCGAATTCTCCCCCAGTTCGCAAGTGATCCCGATTTCGTTTGGATGTTCATCGACGAGGCCCGTCTCGCGGCGATGCTCGAACACCCCAACATTGTTCAGGTGTTCGATTTCGGCACGATGGGTGAGGACCTCGTCCTCGTGATGGAGCTCGTCGATGGCTCGAACGTGAGCCGTCTTCTACGCACGGCACCGCCCGAGTCGCCGATTCCATGGGACGTAGCTCTGCACATCGCCTATCAAAAGGCACAGGCTCTCGACTACGCGCACCACGCCGTCGACGATCAAGGCGAGTCGCTCGAGTTCGTGCACCGCGACGTGAGCCCCGCGAACATCCTGCTCACCCGTACCGGTCATGTGAAGCTTACGGACTTCGGCATCGCGACCGTTCGCAGCCGCGCACCCACCACTGAGGACGGGCAGGTGCGCGGCAAGCTCGGGTACATGTCGCCCGAGCAGGTGTTGGGCAAGGAGCTCAGTGGAAAGAGCGACGTCTTCACACTCTCGACGGTGCTCGCGGAGATGTTGATCGGCGAGCCTCTCTTCCAGGGCGAAAGCGAGCTCAACGTGCTGCTCCAGATCCGCGACGCCGACTTGCGGGTGCTCGCACGGTGCGAGCGACGGATTCCGCAGGACATCCGGGCAGTCGTTCTCCGAGGTCTTCAGCGAGACCCGAAAGAGCGGCCGACGGCCGGGGCCCTGGCGGAGGCTTGCGCCGAGGTGATGCGCCGGCGGGGGATGGGGCACGGCCCGGATCGACTCGGACGGCTTCTCGCACAGCTCCGCCTGGTCGATGGGGAGGCCCCGGAGGTTCATCTGCCGGACGCCGACGTGCCTTCGCTCGTCGATAGCGACCTGATGCACCACGCGGGTGCGGGGCAGGAGCTGATCGGCCCGCAGGCCGCCACGTCTCCGACGATCTATCGGGTGCAGCTTCCCGACGGTAGCGTGATGGGGCCGATGAGCTATCCGCGCCTCATTCAACTGCTGACGACCGGCGTCATCGATAGTCGGAGCAGCAAGATTTCCAAGTCTGACGGCACCTATCTCAACCCGTCAGACCTTCCCGAGCTCACCCGCTTCGTTACGTCTCCTGGGCTTCAATGGAAGCTGGAGGAGCTCGCCCAAGCCGAGAAGCAGGGGCAGCTCCGCGCCGCAACACTGCTCCCGGTGTTCTACGACATCATCTCGAAGCGGCAGACGGGAGTTCTTCACTTGTGGCAACGAAACCGTCGCAAGAAGATCTACTTCGTCGACGGCAAGCCTGAGTTCGTCGCCTCGACCGACAAGTCGGAGCTCCTTGGCGAGCACCTGGTCGCCACCGGTCAGTGCCTTCGCATGGAAGTCGAAATGGCGTTGGCGCTTCTACCGAAGTACGGCGGCCGTCTTGGCGACGCCCTGGTCGGCTTGGGGATTCTCCGCCCCGTCGAGCTCTTTCGTGCCATCGGGGAGCAGGTACGTGGCCGGTTGATGGAGGCGTTTCGATGGAGGCGCGGTGAGTGGGCCTTCGTTCGTGGTGCGCGTAGTCACGAGGAGACCTTTCCGATGGGGCAGGACCCCTACGAGCTCTTGAGAGACGCGGCGCACGAAGCGCACCTCGAAGAAATCGAATCCGTCCTCGAGCCGCTCCGCGAACGTGTAGTCGAGCGCTGCGAGGACGGACCTCCGCTCGGAGCGTTCCGGCTCGACCCGCGATGGATTCGAGCCTTGGATGCGGTTTCGGGGGACACCACGCTGGGCGGGCTTCTGGCCCGCGAGAGCGCCTCCGGCGCGGATCTCGAGCCGGTCTACCGCGCCTTCTATCTAGGGCTTGCGTGTGGGCTGGTTCGGACCAAGGTGAGTCCTTCGCAGATGCCGTTCCGAGAATCGTTCAGCGCCTGAGCCCGCCCAGTGTCCTTCGTCGAGATAAACGCCCCAAAAACCGCTCCGACCCCCGTTCTCGTGGAGGTTCCCCATTCCGGGTTGCAGGTGCCGCCCGAGGTAGAGAGCGAGATCGACGCAACCCCGTTGGCAGTCCTCCGCGATTCGGACATTTACGTCGATCAGCTGTACCAGCGCGCGCCTCAACAGGGCGCAACCCTGCTCGTTTCCAGGGTGTCCCGCTACGTGGTCGACCTCAACCGAGGTCCAGACGAGGTGGATTCAGCTGCTGTGCCGAGGCATCCGAACGCGCGTCACATTCCCGCTCGTGGTGTGGTCTGGCGGGCGAGGACCGACGGTACTCCGCTGCTACGCGCGCCACTGACGACCCAACAGTTCGCGCGACGGCTCGAGCTCTTCTACGACCCATACCATCAGACGCTCCGCGAGGTGGCCGCGCGCATGCGCCAGGAGCACGGGCACGTCGTCATCGTGGCGGCGCACTCGATGCCTTCTACGGGTCGCCGCGTGTTCGGCGGACGCCATGTTCGGCGCGCGGATGTCGTCCCTGGCACGCGTGGACGTTCCACCGCTGACGGTCGCATCATCGACTTGATCGATCGGCACTTTCGCGAGGCTGGGCTCAGCGTGAAGCACGACGATCCCTATCGTGGCGGTTGGACCACCTCGAGTTACGGCGCGCCGAGGCGCGGACAACACGCCGTTCAGATCGAGCTCAATCGAGCACTCTACGTCGACGAGCGAACGAGCGAGATCAAGAAAAGCGAATTCGCGAGACTACAGCAAGTACTCGACCACTTGCTCCGCAAGCTCGGCGAGCTGATGAAAAACGAAGCTTAGTTCGCGACAGGCTGATCGACGACGCCGGACTCGTTCGAGCGCACCTCGAGCCGGTAGCGGCTATTCGCGGTCTGCAAGTAGTAGGTGTCCTGCCCGCAGAGCTGAAGCACACGCTTCACTGGAGTCGTCACGTACTCATGGAGCCCGTCCGCAAACTCGATGACGACGACCGAGCCCTTGCGCGGCGGGCGCAATAGGCGCCCTACGACAGCACGACCCGACTTGCGGCCTACCTTGCGAAGGACGACTTCCACGCCTCGAAACTAGCATAGAAGGCTATTCAGGCAAAGCCGGCACGGAAAAATCCAGCCTTCTCGTACACCCGCTAATCTTGCGCCTCGGCGCAATCTTTGCCGCCATTGCCGCGGCGAAGAGGCGACCCTATGTGGCAAATTGCCGCACGTTCCTCGTGCAATTTGGGTTTTTCCTAGAGTTTCCGCGTTCACGGTTTTAGGCACGGTTACTGCAACTCGCGCCCAGTATGGCGACGATTATCTCCGCAACGGCTCTGGACCGATACCGCGCCTCACTGAAGCGGGTCGAGATCCTCGATGCCGAAGCTGAACGCGAGCTCGCGCAACGTTGGTGCGACGGCGACGAACGAGCTGGCGCCCAGTTGATCGAGTCGAGTCTTCCTTTCGTGATTGCGATCGCGCGCGAGTATCGCCGATGGGGCGTTCCGCTCGAGGATTTGGTCCAGCAGGGCAACCTTGGTTTGTTGAAGGCCGCGTCGAAGTTCGATCCGGAAAGGAACTGCCGGCTGATCACCTACGCAGCGTACTGGATCCGTGCAGAGATTCGCGACTACGTCGTGCGGTCTTACCGCATCGTGCGGCTCGGGACGACGCGAACGGAGCGCCGGGCGATGCGTGCGTTCCGTCGTAAGGCAGTCGAGTCGCCGGAGGCATTGGCCGAGGAGAGTGGGATGCCGCTCTCGCGCGCGAAACAACTGTGGCCATTGCTTACGCGTGGCGATCTTTCGCTCGATGCCACGGTGTCGGACGCGCCGGCCGCAATGGAGCGGATGAGCTACAAGCAGCCGACGCCGGAAGAATCGGTCGCTCGATCACAAACGGTGCACGACGTTCGGGAGGCACTGGACTCCGCGATGGACAGCCTCACCGACCGCGAGCAGCGCATCGTCGAAGCGCGCATCCTCTCGGACGAGCCCCGGACGCTAGAGTCACTCGGGCGCGAGATGGGGGTGAGCAAAGAGCGTGTCCGGCAGCTCGAGGTCAGGGCTCGCCAAAAGCTCCGCGCTCAACTCGAGCATTTGCGACCGGCGGCTTGAGCCCGCAGCCTTGCGCCTTGCTTGACTCCGCGGGGCAAGAGTCGCAATTTGGCGGCTCAGATGCCTGCCGGCCGCCTCCTTGCTTGCGCTTTTCTGGTCGTCGCAACCGCGATGCTCGGCTGCAAGCGCGACCTCGGGGAATGCAACCTCGACGGGACCACGCCCGAGGGGAACCCAATCGAAGGGCCCGCCGCCTTCGACATCACCTACCGGATTACGGACGGGTTGCCGATGTATGAAGGGCAGGCCTTGGTCCAATCGACCTGCGGCGACGGGACGTTCTGCCACGCGCCCGCGGCGACCGGTGCCGATCGAATCGGTGTTCCCGCCGGACTGAACTTCGACGTGTCCCTGGCCTGTACCGACGAGGCCAACGACCCGACTTGCACGCAGCCGATTCAGAGCTGCGAGGGTGGTCAAACCGACACACCATACTGCCAGCGTCTGCGACGTCTGCACGGCGATCAGGGCAACATTCGAGGCTGGGCCGAGGGGATGATTCAAGAGATACGCGCCGGCGCCATGCCGCCTGGCGATGCGGGTCGCCGCGTCCGCAACAACACGCCGTGGCTTCGCGCCGATGGTACCGAGCTCCCTCCGATCGAGTCGGACGAGGCGGAGGAGATCGTACGCAACTGGCTCGCTTGCCAGTCTCCGGTGATCGCGCGTACCGAGACAGCGCCTTCGGAAGCCGACGAGCTCCAACCGTGTCCGAGCGTCGATGACGAGATCTGCGTCTACAGCGGTCCCGCAGGGCAGCTTCCCGAGCCGAGGTGGAGCGAGATCTACTGGTCCATCATGTTCACCCGTTGCGTGATCTGTCACGGACCCGCAAACGACAACGTCGACCAGAACCCGGATAACCCTCTCGGAGGCGACATTCCCGGCGGCGCGAGCGCGGACGCGCTCACGGTGCTGGATCTGACCGGGTCCGACGTGAACGATACGACCAACTGGCCCACCG
>CP070650.1:1915185-1918627 GCA_020354595.1 Myxococcales bacterium | reverse complement strand
TTGGGGGATGGCTATCGGGTCGAGGCCCGCATCTCGGTGTGGGAAGGCAAAGACGTTCTGAGGGTACCGGCGAGCGCGGTGTTCCGCTCCGAGGAAGCGTGGGCGACTTTCGTGGTCGAAGACGACACCGCGGTGCTTCGAACGGTCGAAATCGGTGAGACCAACGGGCTCGAAACCGAGGTCGTCTCGGGACTTCAGGAAGGGGACTCGGTGATCGCGTATCCGAGCGACAGCGTGCGAGACGGCGTCTCGATCAAGGCCAGATGATGGAAGAGATACCCAACGCGCTCGTCGAGTTCATCGGGGACAAGGTGTTGCTGCGAAACATCGTTGCCAGCGTGGTCCTCATCCTGACGGTATGGGGAGCCCGCTACTTGATCTTGCGGTTCGTTCGCCAGAGGTTACCGCCAACGGATACGCTGCAGCTGCGGTGGACCTCCCAGGTGCGCGGTTTCTCCTATGCGATCCTCGCGTTCGGTCTGTTCACGATCTGGGCGGCTGAGCTCCAGGCTCTCGCGGTGTCGTTCGTGGTTCTCGCGATGGCGGTCGTGTGGGCCACCAAAGAGACATTTGCTTGCATGCAGGGCGCGGTCTACCGTCTCAGCTCGAACGCGTTTCAGGTCGGCGACCGTATCAACGTGGGCGGCATTCGCGGCGACGTCACCGACCCGGGCCTTCTCAGCACGAGAGTCCTCGAGGTTGGCGCCGGCCACCAACGCACCGGTCGGACCATCAGCATTCCCAACAGCCTGTTCATGACGGAACCCGTGCTCAACGAGAGCCTGACCGGCGAGTACATGCTGCACTTGCTCACGATTCCGGTGGACCGGAACGCCGACCTGTCGGAGATCGAGCAGCGTGCGCTCGTTGCCGCAAACGACGCCTGCGCTGACTTCATCGACGATGTTCGTCGGCCGATCGCGCTCCGCTACCGCCGCCACGGGTTGAACCCACCGCTCGTCGATCCACGGATTACATACCAGTTCGCCGACAAGAACACGGTAAACCTGATTCTCAGGATCCCCGTGCCGACGCGCCTGGAGCGCACCGTAGAGCAACGCGTGCTCAGAGCCGTGCTGGGCGTGCCACAGGGGCGGGACACGTTGACCCCGCCCCCGCCTAGGTGACAGTGTGGAGGACATGACCGATCTCGAAACCCGCATAGCACGACTCGAGGCCATCGAGGCCATCAAGGCGCTCAAGGCTCGGTATTGGTACTGCTGCGACAACAAGGACGTAGAAGGGGTCCGCGATTGTTTTTTCGATGGACCGGTCGAGATTCACTACGAGGGACCCGTCGGGTTGGTACACCACCGCGACGGTCTCTACGAGGTGTTCAAGGACATCGCCTGTCAAAACCACATAGTGGAGATGCATCATGGCGGGCCGCCGAACATCGAAATCCACGGCCCTGACGACGCCAGGGCGAGGTGGGGGCTCGTCTATCATCTGATGAACACCGAGGTGAAAACATCGAGTGTCGTCGGAGGGTACTACGACGACGAGTACAGGCGTGTGGACGGCAAGTGGTGGATCACGAAGGCCCGGTTCCGGGTCTGCTCCGCGGTGACGTACGGCTGGAAAGATGCCTCGGTCCGGCTGCTCCACGCGAGCGCCGCGCTGCCAGCGGCTTCCTAGCAGCGGGAGCCCTGAAGCGAGCCGTCGAGGAAGCGCGGCGGTACCACGACAGTCTAGTCTTTGAGCGCGTAAAACACTGTTCGAATTAGACGTCCAGTGTCCACGCGGGTGACCAGTGACGATTCGCTGGTTTTTTGGTAACACTGACGCCCTTGACCCGTTCAGGGTGGTACCTATGGATGGCCAGATGCCGGGAGAGAAAGTCGTCAGCGCCTTCGTTCGCGTGCGCGCCCAGACCGAAGCGTTAGCGGCCCCGCTCTCACCGGAAGACCAGGCCGTCCAGAGCATGCCGGACGCGAGCCCGACGAAGTGGCATCGGGCGCACACCACTTGGTTTTTCGAGACGTTTGTGCTGAAGCCCTCGGGCGTCGAAGAGCTTTCACCCCAAGCGTACGCCGTCCTCTTCAACAGCTACTACAACGCGGTCGGCGAGCAGTACCATCGCCCTTCACGCGGCTTGCTCACGCGGCCAAGCCACGATGAGGTCACGTCCTACCGGGAACGTGTCGATGCGGCAATGCTCGAGCTGTTGAGCCGAGGTCTCAGCGACGAGCTTGCGGCTCGCGTGGAGATCGGTCTTCACCACGAGCAGCAACATCAGGAGCTCTTGCTCACCGACATCAAGCACCTGCTCTCCTGCAATCCGCTCGAGCCCGCCTATGCTGCCCTACAAAGCCCCCGGTCCGATTCTCTTTCCACACCACCTCTGCGCTGGGCCGACCACCCTGGGGGGATGGTCCGCATCGGCTGCGATCCAGCCCACTACCACTTCGACAACGAGGGTCCCGTCCACGACGCGTTCGTGCATCCCTTCCAGATCGGTCAGCGGCTGGTGACCAACGGTGAGTATCTCGCGTTCATTCGTGACGGGGGCTACGAGCGCTCCGAGCTCTGGTTGAGCGAGGGTTGGCAGGCGGTGCAGGCAGGCGGCTGGCATGCCCCGCTGTACTGGCGGAGGCGGCCCGACGATTGGGCCGAGCTCACGCTCCACGGGCGCCTTCCTCTCGATGCTGCGCTTCCCGTCGTGCATGTGAGTTACTACGAGGCTGACGCGTACGCGCGGTGGGCAGGAGCCCGCTTGCCTACCGAGCAGGAGTGGGAGGCGGCCACTGCCGAGCCTGAGCCCGCGCCGCTTTGTGGCCGCTCGCCGTCACTCCATCCCGCGGCACCGAGCTTGTATGGGGCTGCGTGGCAATGGACGAGCTCCAGCTACGGGGCGTACCCCGGGTATCGTCCGCCCCCGGGAGCCATCGGGGAATACAACGGCAAGTTCATGTGCAACCAGTACGTGTTGCGAGGGAGCAGTTGCGCGACCCCTGCAGGCCACGCGCGCCGGAGCTATCGTAACTTCTTTCCGCCGGGCGCTCGCTGGCAGTTCACCGGCATTCGCTTGGCAAGGGACGGCGGTTGAATTCGTGATTGCATTTGATCCACTGAGCACCGATGAGCGTGTTCGCGTCATCGATTTGCACCCCGACCTCGGCGACCTGCGCGCCGAGGCGCTGCACGGATTGCGGCGCCCGGAAAAGACGCTGCCCTGCAAGTACTTCTACGATGCGCTCGGCGCTCGGTTGTTCGAGGCGATCACGGAGCTCCGCGAGTACTACCCAACGCGCACCGAGCTCGGCATCATGAGCCGTTCGGTCGGCGAGATGGCAGAAACGATCGGCTCTCACGCCACCTTGGTCGAGTTTGGCTCCGGGGTCGGCCTCAAGACGCAGAAGCTTCTAGACGCACTGATCGATCCGGCGGGATGCGTGCTGATAGACATCAGCCGGGCCGCGCTCGAGGCGTCGGCTCACCA
>CP070650.1:1907512-1915085 GCA_020354595.1 Myxococcales bacterium | reverse complement strand
CACGTAGATTGCGTTTTTTTCGCACACACCGGGCTCGAGGCGTTCGCGAAGATCGAAGACCTCTTGAGTGGCGTCGTCGTGGGCTCTACCGTGCGCGCGAAGCTGTGGCGAATCGATTCGGACGACATTCCCAATGAAGACGACGAGCGGCTCCGCTGGCTATACGCACAGTGGGAAAAGGTGGACGAGTTCATTCGAAACACGGCGGAAACATCGTGAGTTGTTGGTGGAAAAGATGTGGATCAAATGCTGCGAGCGCGCGTCCCGCGAACGATCGTACCTCCGAAAAAGTATTCACAATCTGTGAATTGAGAGACGTTCAAATGCACGCTGATGTCGCGCAAACGATAACAAGTCGTAATTCGGAATGATTGCAACAGCTTGTCAACAGCGAAGAAACAACGCGTAAAGCTGTGCACTCGCATGTCAAAAAAACTGCGTTCGAATCTTTCACGATCACGAGCGTTTAGAAATTTGTTCGATGATCCCCGTAGACGGCTTTGAAACTCGCTGCTAGCTTCGGCGCCCTTCACTCAGAAGACACCAGTCGGCGGTCGCCACGTCGACGGAAGTTGGTGGATAAGGTTGTGGATCGCTCGTCCCCTGCGAGGTGTGGATGGTTTGGGGGCGTGAACGCTTTAGTGCGCGTTTTTTCGGGGTCTGGTGACGATGGAACGATTGTGGGAACAAGCTCTGGGCAGCCTCAAAACGCATCTCTCGACCGAGAATTTCGAAACTTGGTTGGAGCCCGTTCAGTTCGGCGGCATCGACAGCGACTCGGTCGTTTTTCGCATCCCGAATCAGTTCTTCGCCGAATGGATCTCCGCACACTACCTCGACATGATCCTCGACACGCTGCAGACCGAAGCGGGTGACACCAGAGTGCCGACGAAGGTGCGCTGGGAGCTCGACGAAACGCTTCGCGAAAAGGCGCAAGCCGCTCGCGAGTCGGTTCCGCCCCCTGCACCGCGTGCGCCTCGAGCGACTCCACGCGCGCCCGAGACAGCCGACCTGAACCCCAAGTATCGCTTCAAGAACTTCGTTGTCGGTCCGGCCAATCAGCTTGCACATGCGGCCAGTGTCGCGTGCGGGTCGGACCCCGGTCGCCGGTATAATCCCCTCTTCATTTACGGTGGGGTCGGGCTCGGCAAGACGCACCTCGTCAACGCGATCGGCCACGCAATCCTTCAGCGCAACCCGCGCGCACGAATTCTCTATCTCTCGGCCGAACGCTTCACCAACGAGTTCATCTGGTCGTTGCAGAACCACGAGATCAATTCATTCCGGGAGCGGTACCGCTCTCAGTGCGACGTCCTGTTGATGGACGACATCCAGTTCCTCGCGGGCCGCGAGCAAACGCAAGAAGAGTTCTTCCACACCTTCAACGCGCTCTATCATTCCGACAAGCAGATCGTCGTCACTTCAGACGTGTACCCTCAGCAGATCCCCGAGATGCAGGAGCGCCTCATCAGCCGTTTCCAGTCGGGGATGGTCGCCGACGTGCAGGCGCCCGAGCTCGACACGCGCATCGCCATTCTCCAGAAGAAGGCCGAGAGCGAGAGCATCGAGCTTCAGAGCGAGGTGGCGCTCTTCCTAGCCCAGACGGTTCGAAGCAACGTCCGCGAGCTCGAAGGGACGTTGCTGCGCATTGCCGTCAAGGCGGAGCTTCTCGGCCTTCCGATCGACCTCGAGCTCGCCAAGGAGACAGTTCGGGCGGTAGCCCCGAACCAGGATACCGCAACGACCGTCGAAGACATCCAGCGTATCGTATGCGGCTACTTCGGCATTCGTTTGGCCGACTTGAAGTCGCGGCGGCGTCACCGCGCAGTGAGCTTTCCACGTATGATTGCGATGTACATTTGCCGGCAGCGCCTCGGGACCAGCTATCCCGAGCTCGGAGAGCGCTTTGGAGGCAAAGACCACACGACGGTCATCAGCGCCGTGCGAAAAATCGCGGGGCTGGTCGAGGCCCAGGACGAGCGCGTCTTGGGCGCGGTAGGTGCCATCGAGCGCAAGCTCGGCATCTGACGCGAACAGCGTTTTCACGCCTCGATGGGGGTTGTGCGGGGGGCCTGGGCAAGCCGGGCCTCCCGCACGCTTTTGGTGTATACCAGCGCCTGTGCTCGGGCTGAGATCAACCTGGGGAATGCGCTTGGGGATGGAGCTGGATTTCCAAACTCCACACACTCACAAGGATCGATCAACCGTCTCTAGATCACACAAAGCTCAGTCCTTCTCGTTGGTTACCGCGCGTCATTCACAATCCACAGCCGTTAAGACGAAGACGAATTTTAAAATTAAGAGATCTTACCTGGTGGAAAAACAGACACAGCCCTGCATGGAGTAGACCAGAACATGGAGCTCACGATCGAAAAGCAACAGTTCCTCCGTGGTCTTGCCCGTACCCACGGTGTAGCTGATCGCAAAAGCTCGATGCACATTCTGTCGAATGTGCTGCTTACGGCGGAGGGACCCGATCGACTTCGCTTATCGGCGACCGATTTGTACTTGGGTGTCACGGCGGTCGTACCCGCGAGCATCAAAAAGGGCGGCACCATCGCTGTATCCGCGCGAACGCTTTTCGACATCGTGAAGAACCTGCCGGACGGCGAGGTCAGCTGGAAGCTGAGCGATAGCCATGCCGTCGAGCTCAGTTGCGGCAAGGTCCGCTATCGAATCCCGGCAATGCCGGGCGAAGACTTTCCTCCGCTGCCGAATCCCGGCGATGCGGACTTCGCGCACCTCGACGTGGCGGTGCTCTCGGAGCTGATTTCGCTCACGCAGTACTCGATGTCTCACGATGATACCCGGCCGCATTTGGCAGGTACTTTGTTCGAAGGCGATGGAAAGGTCGTGCGAATGGTCACGACCGATGGACACAGGCTCTCGAAGGCGGAACACAAGGTCAGTGGCAAGGGGATGATGAGCTTCAGCATGCTCGTGCCGCACAAGGGCGTGAGCGAGCTCAAGCGGCTCCTCGACGACGTGAAGGCCGCTAAGGGCAAGGGTGAAGAGACGGCGACCGTAGGCATCGCCACGGCCGGCGGAAACGCCTTCTTCCTGCGGGATGATTTGTGCTTGAGCGTGAAGCTCGCAGACGAGAACTTCCCACCCTATGGCAAGGTCATTCCGAGCAAGCAGAGCCGCACCGTCGTCGCCGCGCGAGGACCACTCGTCGAGGCGTTGCGGCGCATCAGCCTAGTCGCAAATGACAAGAGCGGCGGCGTACAGCTCATGATCGAACCAGGAATGCTTCGAATCCAGAGCCAGAATCCCGAGGTCGGGGAGGGGAGCGAGGAGGTCGACGTCGACTATGCGGGCGACGAGCTCCGCATCGGGTTCAACGCACGGTACCTGCTCGATGCTTTGAGCGCGCTCCCGCACGACGAAGTCGCCATCGAGCTCAGCGGCGAGCGAGACCCCGGCGTGCTCAAGCCCGTTGGCGGCGACTCGGAGTTCATCGGCGTCATCATGCCCATGCGCATCTAGGGCAACGGGGTGGCGCCAGAGACCCCAAGCCGTGTGATCGCGCTCCGCGCGCAAGGGTTTCGCAACCTCGGGTCGCTGAGCTTCCAGCCCGGCTCGCACTTCAACGTCATTCATGGAGACAACGGCGCCGGGAAGTCGAATGTTCTCGAGGCGATCTATTACCTCGGGTCGCTGAAGAGCTTTCGCGGCGCGAAGACCGACGACCTGATCGCTCTTGACTCGGAGCTGGCTTCGATCGAAGCGCGTCTCGAAGGAGGCCCGGCTCCACACACGCTGCGAATCGACATCGGTCGCACACAGCGTCGGCGCTTGCGGCTGGACGACAAACGTCCGCGCTCGACTGCGGCATGGTTTCAGACCGTGAGGATGGTGTTGTTTCATCCTGGAGACCTGGTGCTAGCGGCCGGGTCGGCCGACAAGCGTCGCGCGTTTCTCGATCGGATGCTCGAGCAGATGGATCCGATCTACGCGAGCACGCTGTCGAGCTACGAGAAGGCCCTTCGTAGCCGCAACCGACTACTCAAGGAGGAATGCACCGACCGGCGGTCGGTTCGGGCGTACGATGCGATTCTCAGCAAGGCAGGGGCTGTCGTAGGACAGGCGCGGCGTCGCTTGATCGAAGACCTCGGACCCAGAGTAGAACGGGCGTTCACCGAAGTGTTCGCCGGTGATACGCCGCTCGGGGTTCGCTACCTGCCCCGCGTGGAGCCTTCGGAAGAAGTGATCGCCGAAGCACTCGAGCGATCGTTCGAAAAGGACTGCGCTCGAGGGTTCACCACGGATGGACCGCATGGAGACGACCTCGAGCTACGGCTCCACGATGTTGGAGCCCGCCACCACGGGTCCCAGGGGCAGCACCGGACCATCGTCTTGGCGCTCAAGACCGCGGAGTTGGATCTGCTCACCGAACGAACGGGACGGGTCCCGATCCTGCTGCTCGACGACGTGTCCAGCGAGCTCGACCGGAGCCGAAACCGTAGGTTTTTCGAGGTGTTGAGCCATGCCGGCGGTCAGGTGTTTCTGACCACCACGCACCCGGAATTCATCCTGCTGGAAAACGATCGGGTCGACTTTCAGGTGGAGGCCGGGCGCCTCACTCGATGATCTTGGCGCTCTTGATGTAGTCGAGCTTCGGGAAGCTCTCACGAAGGTACGCGTTGCCTTCGGTCTGCATCCGACCCTGCGAAGGACCGCGGCCCCGGGGGGCGCCTTCGCCGTAGCCGTCGTAGAGCGCGTCGACCGGCGCCATGTCCTTCACCTTGCCAAAAGGAGCAAAGCCCATGCCGTCGAGCCGCGAGTTGTCGCCGAAGTTGATGAAGAACTGCGTCGTCCTCGAGTTTGGTCCGGAGGTGGCAAACGTCACGGTACCGCGCGTGTTACTCGCCTTGACGGGATCATCTTGAATCGGCTTTGCGCGCCACTCGGTGTTGAGCGCGGGGTCACCGCTGATTCCAACCTGCGCCATGAACCCACCGATCACGCGGAAGAACGCGACGTCGGTGTAGTAGCCTTTTTGCACGAGCTCGTAGAAACGGTCGGCGCCGTTCGGGGCCCACTCCCGGTTCACGTCGATCACAATCGCGCCTTTCGTCGTATCGAGCTCGACGGTGTACTGGTTCGGCACTTGGTCTTGGCTCACTTCGGTGGTCTCCTCTTGAGCGGCGGGCGGAGGCTCTTCGCCTTGGCTCTTGGTTGGTGCGGCTTCGTTTTTGGGGCATCCGAGGAGGAATGCTCCGGCGAGAATCAACAGGCTTGCGGTTCGCATGGCCGTACCTTGGAGAAGCTCCGTCGGGGGCGCAAGGAATCGGCGATCAACCCTCGAAAAGCCCCCGTAGCTTGCGAAGGAAGCTCGCTTGTTGAGGGTGGGCTTCGTCACCGATTTCCTGGGCGAGGTCGGTGATGAGCTTGCGTTGTTTCCGAGTGATTTGCTGGGGGACCTCGACCACCACCGTCACGAGCTGATCGCCCTTGCCGTACCCGCCGTAGACCGGAATTCCCTTGCCTCGGAGCCGAAAAACCTTTCCCGACTGTGTCCCCGGCGGGACCTTCATCACGACCCTGCCGTCCAGCGTCGGCACGTCGATGCTCGCTCCGAGGACCGCCTGCGGAAACGAGATAGGTATCGAGATCAGGATGTCGGCGCCTTCTCTTCGGAACAGAGCGTGGTCCGTCACCTTGATGTTGATGTGTAGGTCGCCGTTGCCGCTCGGGCTGGCCTCACCGGCGCCGCGCACGGTGCGCACCGCCCCGTCTTGAACGCCGGCTGGGATCTTCACGCTCATCGACTCGGGCCGCATCTTGCTTCCCGTGCCCTTGCAAGCGTCGCATGGAGTCGGGATCTTCTTTCCCGTGCCGCGGCACGCGTGACAGGGGCGTGCAGCAGCGAAAAGCCCGCGCTGGTATTTCACCTGCCCACGTCCTTGGCAAACGTTGCAGACGTGGATCGGTGTGCCGGGTTTTGCACCGGCCCCATCACAGACCGTGCAGTCGGCGGGACGGTTGACCTCGATCGTCGTGTCGACTCCAAGCGCGGCTTCGGCAAAAGA
Organism: Myxococcales bacterium; assembly: GCA_020354595.1. Lineage (GTDB taxonomy): Bacteria > Myxococcota_A > Polyangia > Polyangiales > Houyiibacteriaceae > SG8-38. The sequence goes on along the minus strand of CP070650.1, from coordinate 1,909,050 downwards.
GATCTCGAGATCGTATGTGAGGTCGCGTCCGCTTCGGCGTCTGCGCCGGCCACCGCTGAACACTTCCCCGAAAAGGCCTTCGAGGATGTCGCTGACTGCGCCAAAATCACCCGGCTCGAAGCCGGGCCCGCTGCTGTCGAACGCGGCGTGTCCGTAGCGGTCGTACTGCGAGCGTTTGTCCGGGTCACTCAGAACGGCGTACGCTTCGCTGGCTTCCTTGAAGGAGTCCTCGGCCACGGGGTCGCCCGGGTTGCGATCGGGGTGATACCTCATCGCCAGCGTGCGATAGGCTTGCTTGATCTCGTCGCCCGACGCCGCGCGGCTGACTTCGAGAATCACGTAGTAATCACGCTTGGACACGGCTTTTTGGAGTGTAGACGCGGGGCTTGCGCGCGCAACTCCGTGGAAACCGGGGCGGGATTGTGGGAGTGAAGGGCCATGCCGGCTTTCGAGCTCGAGGTCGCCGAACAAGACGCGGGGCAGCGGCTCGACACGCTCCTCACCCGTCACCTCCCGGAGCTCAGTCGGGCGAGGGCCAAGGCGCTCATCGAAAACGGAAGGGTTCGCGTCGGCGGTCGCCTGGTCACAAAGAGCTACCTCGTCATTGCCGGGGACCGAATCGTCGTCGACGAGCTGCCCGGAGCGGCGCATTTCCACGCGATGCCTGATCCCGACCTCGAGCTCGTGGTCCTTCGTGAGACGGAGGACTACGTCATCATCGACAAGCCTGCGGGAGTGCCGAGTCATCCCTTGAAGGAGGGCGAGCTCGGAACGGTCGCTAACGCCCTTCGAGCCCGCTACCCCGAATTGCGGGGCGTCGGCTACCGCAAACGAGAGCCCGGGATCCTTCACCGGCTGGACACTGACACGTCCGGGGTCATGCTCGCGGCGCGAACCACCGAAGCGTTCGAGCGACTTCGAGACCAGCTTCGATCGGGCGAGATCGAAAAGCGGTACTTGGCTCGGTGTGTGGGAATCGTTTCCGCGCCTGCAGTGATCGAGACGGCGATCGCCAACGACCCGCGGGATCGGAGAAAGGTACGCGTCTGCGCTGACCCGCGAGAGGCCAAACGGCTCGGGGCTCAGCCTGCGCGCACGGAGATTCTCACGAGCACCGAAGCCCCCCACGGCTCGCTAGTCGAGGTACGCGCGAACCACGCTCGCCGTCATCAAATCCGCGCTCATCTCGCATCGATCGGGCATCCGCTGTTGGGGGATACGCTGTACGGAGGGCCGGAGCTGGAGAGCCCCGGGCGCCATCTCCTGCACGCGAGCTCGATTACCGTGGAGGGGGTGACGGTGGAGTCAACGGGGTGGGCATATTCGGATTGCGAGGTGGAGATAGCCACGGGCCGCGGGTCTCAGGATCCCAGGCCGCGGACCTGAGCCTCGGGGCCTCGGGCCCGAGAGCCGAGACCCAAGACCCGTGGCCCACGACCACCTAGAACGGGATCCTCAACCCTGCTTGAGCAACCACCTGGTTTGGTGCCCAGTCACCGCCGGGGGCGCTGGGAGCGTCGATCCCGTTTTGGCGACTT
>CP070650.1:1893030-1907412 GCA_020354595.1 Myxococcales bacterium | reverse complement strand
ACCCTTTCACGACGCGACGGGACCGGCTCGGCGGCATGGTCGTCCTGAACACCGTTCTCGACGCGCCGTCCCCTGGTTTCAAGCCAACTGCGTTTCACAAGCTCTCGCACATGCCACTGATCAGTGATTTCGCGTTTCGCGTCTTGCCTCTGCCCCAAGCAGCCTTGCACCTCGCGCAAGGTGACAAGTCGAGCATTCGCGGCAACGTCGCCCGCGCATATCGCTACCCACTGCGTCACGTTCGTGATCGAGTTGCGCCACTCGCCACGGCGCGCATGGCGGTCGACAAGATGGGTCACCCCTCGATTCCGGCGTTGGAGGAGTGCGCCGCACTCGCCGGCAGCTTCGACGGTCCCAAGGCGATGGTCTGGGGCCGACGCGACCCCGTTCTTGCGCGTGCCCTCAAACGAACCAGGGCATTGCTGGGCGATCCGCCCGTCACGGAGACTCAGGCCGGGCATTTCCTTCAGGAAGAGGTGCCCGACGAAATCGCCGCCGCGGTTCTCGACGTGAGCCGGCGATTAAGCCGCGCTTCGGCCCAGGCCTCGCAAGAGCAGGCGTAGCGACGCCCGCACCTGCTCCTGGTGCGCCGCGCGCGATGGGATCGTGCCGCCGAGCCACGTGACGAGCCCGAAGTAGTGCGCGCTGAACAGTTGCTGGCCCGCCTCCAACGGATCCACGGCGGGGTCGAGCTCTCCGCGTCCCTGCGCGGCCCGTATTAGCCCGGCGATCCTCTTGACGAGCTCGAACGTCCAGGCAGCGGACTCGGCGCGCTGCTCGCCGTCCGTGAAAAGCAGCTCCTTCACGAACACGCGGCTCAGGCGTCGTTCCTTTGCGTAGCACTGGGTCAGCACGTCGAGGACATGGGTCAGATCCTCCTCGAGTGACGACCCCGCAAGTGTGTCCAAGCCTCGGTGCATCGCCTCGTCGATCCGCTGCTGCATCAGATGAATCAAGAGACTTCGCTTCTCGGGGAAGTAGTTGAAGAGGGTTCCAGCTGCGATGTCCGCGGCGTCCGCGATCTCGCGCGTCGACGTGGCTTCGTACCCCCGCGTGGTGAAAAGGCTCCACCCGGCCTCTTCGATTCGGCGAAGTGTCTGTTCTTTTCGTCGTGCTCGGCGGCTCATGCGCTCCTGCACCGACTGTCGTCTCGCTCCCGCGGGAGAACCAACTTTTCCGCAGCGAAGGAAACGTTCGGCAGCTCACCGAACCGCGAGATCACGGCCCCTCGAAGCGCGTTCGCTCTAGTAAGGGTTAAGTCATCGTGATACCTCAACCTACCTTGTCCCATGTATCCCTCAAAGGCATACAAGGCCCTATTTGTAGCCCTGGTGGGTATAACCCTTGGCTGCGGTGACAGCGGTCACCCGAGCCAGGGTGAGGTAGGCGCGACTGCGGCCGAGGTCGTCGGCGGTTGGGCCGCGACCGCCGACCAGATCTTCGCGACCGTCGAGATCCGCAGAGCTGGCGCGTCGTCTGGATTCTGCTCCGGCACGGTCATCTCGCCTTCCATCGTCGTCACCGCTGCGCACTGCGCGGTCGTAGAGCCAGAGCAAGGCCAAGTGCGCCCCGCCGGGCCCGGCACCTTGTGGGTCGTCGCGGGTCACTTGGCGAGCCATGCGGTCGGGGACGACATGATTCGCTTCGTGACGGAAGTTCGCGTCCACGAGGAGTACGACCACGACTTCATCATGGGACGCACCCGGGCCGGCGCGGGCCAAGGCGGTATCGGATCGCCAAATGACATCGCGTTGCTCTTCCTGTCGAGCCCCTTCGACCACATTCCATCGGCTCCCTTGCTCACGTTCGAACGTCAGAGGGAGCTGGTACACCACGGCGACGTGGGTTTCGTCGCGGGCTATGGCGTTTTCGATCTCGACGAGGGCTCGACTGGCGAGCTCTACATCACGGACGCGGTCATCGACATCATTGGGCCGCGCGAGCTTATGACCCGACGCGGCGATCAGCTTGGTGATTCGTGTTATGGGGACTCCGGAGGGCCGCTATACGTGCCGACCGACCACGGGGATTTTCTCGTCGGCCTGGTCTCGCGGGGCCGTTCTGACGTGAAGAGAGACTGCGGCGATGGCGGAGTGTACACGCTCATCTCGGCGCATCTACCGTGGATCGCGCAAACGGCGCCCAGCAGGTTCGAGCCGGTCTTGGAGTCCGGCGACCAGGACGTGTCGTTCCTCGCGGAGGGTGCCGGACCGATCAGCGCTCCCAAGGGAGGTTCGTTGCATAGGGCCAGAACGTGCGCCGCATCCATCCCCCAGTCGGGCGGTCACTCGCCGGCCCCGGCTTTTGCGCTATTGGTCGGGCTGGCGTTTTGGTCGCGTCGATTGTCACGCAGATAGCTCTGCCCTACGCTCCGCGGAGCAATGAAGCTGCCGCCGCAACAGTCGCAGACTCGACTCACCAAGATCGTCTGCACGATCGGGCCATCGACGCGCTCTTGGGACACGCTAGCTGCTTTGGCCCGGGCCGGGATGAACCTGGCTCGTTTGAACATGTCGCACGGCGATCACGCGTCGCATCTCCAGGTGATTCGCAATCTCAAGAGTCTCAGCAAGAAGCTCCCGCACCCGGTGTCGATCCTGATGGACCTTCAAGGCCCGGAGATTCGCACTGGCGAGCTCGCCGAGAGCCTCGACCTCAACTCCGGCGATGTCTTTTACTTCAGCGTACTCGCCGACGATGCCGAAGAGCGCAGCGTCCACGTCAACTACCTAGACTTGGTGAACGACCTCCGCGTCGGTGAGCGCGTGACCGTCGACAACGGTCTGATCAACCTGGAGGTCCTCGAGATTTCCGAGCACCGCCTCAAGTGCCGTGTGCTCGATGGCGGCACGCTTGGGTCGCGCAAACACGTCAACTTGCCTGGCGTTCGGGTCAACCTTCCATCGATCACCAATAAGGACCGCGAGGACATTCAATTCGCCATCGAGCAGGACGTCGACTTCATCGCGCTATCGTTCGTGCGCGGCGTGCAAGACGTGCGCGAGGTTCGCGAGATCGTGAACGCCGCGGGCGGACATCAACGGCTCATCGCCAAGATCGAAAACCAAGAAGGCATCGACAACTTCGATGAAATCCTCGAAGCCGCGGACGGCATCATGGTCGCTCGCGGCGATCTCGGCGTCGAAGTAGCCTTCGAAGAGCTGCCGGTCCTGCAGCGCGATATGATTCGACGCTGTGCCATCGCGGGAAAGCCGATCATCGTTGCGACACACTTGCTCGAATCGATGATAGACAACCCCCTGCCAACGCGCGCAGAGGTCACCGACGTAGCCAACGCCGTCTACGAGCAGGCGGATGCGATCATGTTGAGCGGCGAGACCGCCGCCGGGAAGTATCCTGTGCGCTGCGTCGAGGTTCTCGACACCATCGCGCGTCGAATCGAGATGGGACCGGGGCTCGACTTCTACAAAGAGCGCCCCCCCCCCGAGACGCAGCGAGCGCACATCGCACAAGGCGCGTGTCGTCTCGCAGATTCCCTCGATGCGAAGGCGATCGTGGTCATGACGAGGCGCGGCTATTTCGGACAGCTCGTGGCGAGCTACCGTCCGCAACGCGCGATCATCTATGCGTTCACCAACATGAGCACCACGCGGCGCAAGCTCTGGCTGAACCGTTCGGTGATTCCGTTCCGAATGAATCTCTCGAGCGACCCCGAGAAGACCATCGTGAATGCGCTCTCCAAGCTTCGCGAACGTGACGTGATCGCCACGGGAGAGCCGGTGGTCGTCGTTTCGGATGTGGCGACCGCGACTGGCGATTTGGTGACGAGCATACAGGTTCGAGTGTCCGAGTAGCATCGGGCCCCATTTGGCCCTAGATAAGAAGATTATGGGTGCGCGCGCCTTCTTATTGTCGTTGCTTGGCTTGGGCATCGCTTGCGGACCCTCGGACCAGCTCATCGTGGGGGAGCTCGAGGCCTCCGTCGTCTACGGGACCGACGATCGGTTGGAAGTTTTCAATCATCCCAATGCAGAGCTCCAGCGCGTTGCCCGTGAGTCCGTCGTCGCGCTCATCCCGACATCGCGGATCACCCGGCTCCCTCAGGGGCACTACGGGCTCGACACCTTCTTGTTGAAGGACGAGCGAGACCTCTGTCCCGATGAACCGTTCGGCAACCAGCCCGTCGCGGCGTCGTGCTCCGGTGCGCTCATCGCCGATGATTTGGTTCTGACGGCGGGCCACTGCATCAGCACGCAGAGGTCATGCGAGACGTTCCGCTACGTTTTCAACTATCACCTCGACGGCCCGGATGAGCTCGCGTTGATCGAGGACGAGGACGTGTATTCCTGCAAGCGGGTGGCCCTCGAGACCGACTCTTCGGGGACTGACCTGACCCCCGACTTTGCGATCATCGAGCTCGACCGACCGGTCGAGGGAGGCCACAAGCCCTTGGCGATCCGTCCGGCGACTCCGCTCGACGAGGGAGACCCGGTCGCGATGATCGGTTTCGGCAGCGGCTTGCCTGCCAAGATCGACTCCGGCGCGTACGTCGCTGACGCCCGCGCCGACCGGCTCGACTTCTTCGTCGCGAATCTCGACGCGTTTGAAGGTCACTCCGGGGCCGCGACCTTCGATTCCGAGAGCCAATTGGCGGGGATTCTGCTTGGAGGTCGCGTGCCGGACTACGTGATCAGCCCCGGGGAAGGCTGTACGCGGCCCAACGTCTTCGACGACGAGGACGCAGGTGAAATCGTCCACAACATTGCGCCAATCGTAGCTGCCTTGTGCGACGAAGGACTCGGAGGCGAGGACCTCTGTGGACCGGACGCATGCGGGGGTGAGCCCTGCGGGATGCCTTCGGTGCCAGGCACGGGCGGCGATGGTGCTGTGGGCGTGGTCCCGGCTGACGGCGGAGGCTGCAGCGCGGCCCCGATGGGCACCCCCTCACCGGTACCGTGGGTGGTGCTGTTGCTCGTACTCGCGGCCCGCCGCTTCAGGTCGCGGCAAGTCGGTTGACTACGTTCAGCGCTTCGCGAACGTGCTTCTTCGCGTTGATCAGCGAGTTGAACACGTGTCGTATCGTGCCTTCGCGATCGATCACGTAGGTGACGCGGCCGGGCAGCAGGCCCATGGTCTTTTGCACTCCGTACGCATTCTGCAGCGCTTTGTCGCGGTCGCTCACCAGCAAGAATGGCAATCGATGGTGTTCGGCGAATCGCTTGTGGCTCCTGTCGCTGTCTTGGCTGACGCCGATGACCACCGCACCGGCGTCGACAAAGTCTTCGTAGTGGTCGCGGAACGTGCAGGCTTCCAACGTACATCCCGTCGTCTCGTCCTTTGGGTAGAAGTACAAGACGACGGTTTTATCGCCCCGAAACTGGGAGAGGGTGATCGTGTCGCCGTTCTGGGTCGTCTTGGTGAAGTCGGGCGCCGTCGCGCCTACGCCGATCCTGTCCATTTCTTTGTCTCCGCGGAGGAACCTAGCGCTCGATGTCGTGGGCGCACGTTCTTCTTTCGAAACCGCTTTTGGCTTGAAAAAAGTGAAACACGTTCTATTTTTGGCCGATGGACGACCGCTACTTCACCCCACCGATCCCCAACGGCTGGTTTCAGATCGCGTACTCCGACGAGATCAAGCCCGGTGACGTCAAGCCGCTGAAGTACTTCGGCGAGGACCTCGTCATCTGGCGCTCGGAGGACGGTGAGCTTTCCGTGTTGGACGCGTTTTGTCCGCATCTGGGCGCCCACCTCGGCCACGGGGGCTCGGTCAAAGGCGACTCGATCGAGTGCCCTTTCCACGCGTGGCAGTTCGGAACGGATGGTAGATGCACCGCGGTCCCATACGCCGAGCACGTTCCGCGTAAAGCAAAGGTCCCGACCTGGCGGATCAAGGAAGTCGCCAACATGGTGATGTGTTGGCACCACGCGTTGGGCGAGCCGCCAAATTTCGACATCCCCGATGAGATCCCCGAGTGGGGTCATGACGAGTGGACCGAAGTCGTCCAAAGGGAATGGACCATTCGCACGCGCAACCAAGAGATGGCCGAGAACGCCGTCGACACCGCCCACTTCCACTATCTGCATGGCACGACCAACATGCCCCACGCCGAGGCATCGGCGGATGGACCCGTCCTTCGCGTCTTCTCCCCCGCCGGTATGGAGACCCCGCGCGGCACGGTCGAAGGGTCGATCGAAAGCTTCAATCACGGCTTTGGTCTGGCGGTCGTGCGCTTCAAAGGCATCGTGGAGACGCTCAACGTCGCTACGCAGACGCCGATCGACGCAGACCACGTGCACCTGCGTTTTCACTTCACCGTGAAAAAAACCGGGGGTGCCGAGATGGCGCGCGGCGTTGGCAAAGCGTTCGTTGCGGAGGTGACCCGCCAACTCGAGCAAGATATCCCGATCTGGGAAAACAAGGTCCAGTACGAGAAGCCGCTTCTTTGCGACGGGGACGGCCCGATCGCGCTCTTCCGGCGCTGGTGCACCCAGTTCTATTCCTGGCCGGAAGACCAAGAGGCCGCAGAGTAGTGGCCCGTTTCCAGCTCGCAGAAGTCGAGGATGCCTTTCGGCACTTCTGGTACACGGGGATGATCCGCGAGGATTGGAACGCCTGGGCCGACTTGTTTACCGAGGACGTCGTCTACGAGGAGCGCGTGCTCGGCACGATGCAGGGGCGCGAGACGGTCCGAAATTGGATTGTTCCGTTGATGGAGCAGTACGGCGAGATCTACGGCGTCTATGACTGGCACGTCGCGGACCCGAGCGGGCGTGTGGTGTTTCGCATGATCAATCGTCGCGACCATCCGAGCGGCGAGGGCGCCATGGACTTTCCGGGCGTGACGATTGTCCAGTATGCCGGGAACAACCGATGGTCGTCCGAAGAAGACTACTGGGCTGAGAAGCTTGGTATCCAGCAGTTCCAGGAGTACGAGGCGGCCCTCAAAGAGCACGACCCCGACCATCGCAACAAGCGGACCCGCAACGACTGGGGCAACGGCCCCGACTGGACGATTGGCAAGGCATCCTTCTGGGATTGGCCCGACCGGCAACGGCCGTAGCGGCTCAGTATTCGGCGTCGAAGTCGAGCTCGATCGGCTCCTGGCTTGCGGGCCGCGCCTGGCACGCCAGCACCCAACCACGCTCGATGTCGCTCGGCTCGAGTGCATCGTGGTTGGCCATGTTGACTTGTCCGGTCTTCAAGAGTGCCATGCAACACCCACAGTAGCCGTCCTCGCAGGAGGAAGGCGGCTTGTGACCGGCCTTGACGGCTGAGTCGAGCAAAGTCAGCCCTTTCTTGTAGGGCACCTCGTGCTGTCGGCCCTCCAGTAGCATGGTGAACGCCTCGGGGATCTCGTCGTCCGACTGCTCGGGAATGACGTCGGCGGACTCGTCTCTGCGATCGGGATCGGGCAGCGAGAGGAACCGCTCGAACTTCGTCTGTCCTGCGTCGATGTTCGACGCTTTGAAGGCCTCCTCGACCGTGTCCATGTATCCAGTCGGGCCACAGACGAAGAACTCTCCGTCCTCCCAACCGCGAATGTGCTCTTGAATGTCAGCCACCGACATGAAGCCGCCGTGGCTATCCAGGTGGTGCACGACCTCGAGGCGGTTCGGAAACTCGGCGAGCCAGAGGTCGATTTCGTCTTTGAAGATGATCGAGCGCTCATCGCGGTTGGCGTAAACGAGCTTTACGTCCGGATCGGTGTTTCGAAGCGCCGACTTCTTGTTCGTGAGCACGGGGGTGATGCCGCTACCCCCACCGAAGAGCACGATCCCATGGTCGCCTTCGTTGGAGCGGATCGAGAAACGACCCTCGGGCGGTTGAACGGAGACCCAGTCCCCTACGTTGACGTTGTCGTTGAACCAGTTGGAGATGCGGCCGTCATCGACCCTTTTAACCGTCACCTTGGGCCACGGATCGGTCTCCGGCGCGCTGGACAGGGAGTAGCAACGATGCAGCTGCATCCCGTTCCACGGAACCTCGAAGGTCAGGAACTGACCGGCGCGGTACCGAAAATCCTCTCGCAGCGACTCGGGCACGGCGAGGACATAGGAGCGAGTATCATGCGTTTCTTGAATGATTCCTGCTATTTGAAGCTTGTGAAACTCAGCGGGCATCCGGTGCTGTCTCCAACTAGAACGTGTTTCACTCTAGGATGAACACCCCATCGGGTCCAGCCGGCGAACTCAGTGTGGCAGGCGGCTTCCGAATGACGTAGCCTGGTTGTTTCGAAGAGGCCACTCCCCCCTATGGACCTCACTGCAGTACGACCCAAGATTTCCGGACGGCCGATGTCCATCCGCAGGCAGAGAACCGTTGGAATCGATCTCGGTACCACCAACACGGTGGTCGCCCGCAATTTCGAGGCCTTGACCCTCGAGGGTCAGGGGTCTGTGATGCCGTCCGCCGTGGCGTTCCCCCCAAGCGGGGCGACACTGATCGGGAAACCGGCGCGTCGGCGGCGCGCGATGGATCCGAAGAACACCATCTTGTCGGCCAAGCGCATCATCGGCGCGAGGTGGCACTCTTCGTACACCACGCAGTTCCGCCAACACTACCCCTACGACTTGGTGCAAACCCCGCAGGGCGAGCTGGCGTTCCGAACCCGAGCGGGCGTCATATCTGCGGTCGACATCGGTGGCATGGTCGTGCGTGGTCTGTGCCAACTCGCCAACCACTCCACCAAGGACGTGCATGCGGTGGTCACTGCGCCGGTCGGCTTCGATCAACGCCGCCGCAACGCGACCTCGCTCGCGGTCACCAAGGCGGAATTTGCGACCGTGCGGGTGGTCGAAGAGCCGGTTGCGACGGCGCTTGCGTATCTAAATCGCAGCAACTTGAAGCATGCGTTCGTGTACGACTTGGGCGGTGGCACGTTCGATGCCGCGGTCGTCGATTGCAGCCGCTATCCGTTTCGCGTCGTTGGCCACGGCGGCGACCCCTACCTCGGTGGCGATGACGTCGACCGGACAATCGCGCTTCACGTTGCCGATCGCACGTTGTCGCGCGACGGCTGGGACCTCACCAACGACGCGGTGACCTTCGATCGCCTCGTGATGGCGTGCGAGATGGCAAAGTGCGAGCTGACGGAGTCCGAGCAAGCCGCGATCGCCATTCCCAGCGTCGACCCGGCTGCGCCGGAGAGCTGCGGCATCATTCCGATCAGCCGGGACGAAGTCCAACAACTGACCTTGGACTTGGTCCGCAGGACCTTCGGTATCTGTGACGAGGTGTTGGCGCAGGCGAGCCTCCGGGCGCGCGACATCGACGCGGTGTTCTTGGCGGGTGGGAGCACGCTGCTTCCAGGCCTCCGCGCCTTCATTTCCAAGTACTTCGACAAGCGGCCGCGCTCAGACCTCGACCCGATGCACGCGGTCAGCTTGGGCGCCAGTCTGGCCGCGGCCCGACCTGCGGTTTCAGAGCTTCTCGACCCCTGCGCTTGACGCCAGCTCGGAAAGCAGCAACCGGGGACACGCTCGCCCCTCACGAACCAAGTCGTTTCAACGGCTTGCAGCACCAACCGCGAAAACACACGTTCCGCTGGCGCTGGCGCTGGCGCTGGCGCTGGCGCTGGCGCTGGCACTGGCGCTGACGCTGGCGCTGGCACTGGCACTGGCACTTGCACTGGCGCTGGCGCTGGCGCTGACGCTGACGCTGACGCTGACGTCAGCTTCTGCCCGAGAGCGCCTCCACGACCGCCTCGTCCAAATGCACGTCCTGCTGCGGGAATGGGATCCCGATGCCGGCTGCGTCGAGCGCGGCCTTCGATGCTTGCGTGGTGGCCTGCCAGACGTTCCAGAAGTCCTCGGTCTTACACCAAATGCGGACCTGCCAATCGACCGACGAAGCTCCGAGCGACTTCAGGAACACCTGAGGCGCGGGATCCTTGAGCATCCCCGGGATGTTTGCCGCGGCCTTCTCGAGGGCGGCGCGCGTCGCGTCGACGTCCGCGGAGTATTCCGCCCCGATATCGATGTCCACGCGGCGCGTGTCATATCCGGTGTAGTTGGTGATGGTGTTCCCGAAGACGGCGCCGTTGGGAATGATGAGCTTCTTGTTGTCGAGCGTGCGGAACTCGCACGTGAAGAGATCGATGTGCTCGCAAGTGCCGGTCTCTCCGTTGACCTCGACGAAGTCTCCGACTTTGAATGGTCGAAAGACCAACAGCATGACGCCCGCCGAAAAGTTCCCGAGTGTGCCTTGAAAGGCGAGGCCGACGGCGAAGCCGGCCGCGGCGAGAACTGCTGCAAAGCTCGCCGTCTGGATTCCGAATACCCCGAGGCATCCGAGAACCACGCCAACGAGGATCAAGTAGCGCGTTAGCTTGGCGAAAAAGCGTGTGAGCGTATCGTCGAAGTTCCGTTTTTCGAGTGCCTTGCGGACGGCGCGCTCCAACCAGCCGGCGATGACCCACGCGGCGAACAGCGCGATAAGGACGCCGACGACCTTGGGGCCGTACTCGATGAGCAGGTCTAGATACTTGTTTGCGTCGAGCTCCATAGATGTCTCCGATAGTGCAAACGGGTTAGCGCAGCAGTTGATCGAGGATGACGAGGTTCTCGGCTTCGACGTCGTCGACCTCACCGTCCGAGAGGATCATCGCTCGTGCTGCGTCTAAGAACAGCTGCCGATGCTCACGCGGGACGTCTGCGGGGTCGAGGTCGTCGGCACGGGGCGGTACTTCGAGCCAACTCGCGACCTGCTCGCGTTCGTCGTCGTCGAGATCGAGTCGGTCCACCATGGTCACGATGAACTCGCGCTCCATCGCAGTGACCTCCAGGTCTGCCCACGCGAACGAGCACACGAATCGCATGAGTTGGAGCCTGTCTTCCCGGGTGAGCGCGTCCAGCATCCGCCGGACTCTACTCCGACCGTGGGCTCAGCACTAGTCCGAAGAGGGCGTATCGGTGACCTGCAAAAAACCGCGCGCAGCGCAACTCCCGAGCCGGGATCGGTCCAGGAGCCCGAGCACCAACACTCCGAGCAGAACCACGACCCCGACGCCGCCGATCAGTCTGAACAGGAAGCCCTTGTCGCCCTTGCGGATCGGTGGATCGTCCTCGCCCCCCATGCGGTGGATCGTCCTACAACCGGCGAGTTCCGGCAAGACGCTACCGAATGGGTCTTTTTGGGCTATGGTGCGGCTCCAATGGCCACCCAAGTGACCATGCCGCAGCTCGGCGAGAGCGTCGTCGAAGGCACGATCGGCAAATGGCTCGTCTCGGTCGGGCAGTCCGTCGCGAAGGACCAGGCCCTCGTCGAGATCCTGACCGACAAAGCCGATAGCGAGCTCCCGTCGCCCGTTGCGGGCGTCGTGACCAAGCTGCTCGCGGGAGAGGACGACATCGTCGCCGTGGGCGATCCGATCTGCGAGATCGACGAGGGAGCGCAGGCGATTGCAAGTCCCCCTGCCGCGGCGCCTCCTTCCGACGAGCAGGCCGCTCCCGAAGAGGCGGGCGTGCCGGCGCCGACGTCTCCGTCTGTCCGCAAGCTCGCCCGTGAGAAAGACGTCGACCTTGCCGGGGTCCAAGGCTCCGGAGATGGCGGTCGAATCATGCACGGCGACGTGATGGCGGCGATCGGGAGCACGCCGCCCGAGCGGATGGCCACCACCCCGCCGCCGCCCGCCCCGCAGGCGCCCCCCCCTGCTCCGGCAGCCTCGCGCGGCACCGGCCCGGCGGGCGCGTTTCGTGTGCCCCCCTACGTCCCGAAGGAAGGGGACGAGCTGGTCCCGTTCACGAGGCGCCGCCGCATCATCGCGGACCACATGGTGTACTCGAAGCAGACCGCTCCCGACGTCGTCACATTCGCCGAGTGCGACCTACATCGGACCGCGGTGCTCCGAGATCAACATAAGGGACAGTTTAAGAAGGACGGCTTGAGCCTCACCTACCTGGCGTTTGCGATCGCCGCGACCGCACGCGCGTTGCGCGAATTCCCAGAGCTCAACGCCCGAGTGCTCGATGACGCGTACGTCAAGCTGGCCGAGGTGAACGTAGGCATCGCGGTGGACACCGACCAGGGCCTCGTCGTTCCGGTCATCCGCAACACGGACGAGCTCACGATTCGTGGCATCGCCCGGGCGGTCGCCGACGTTGCGGAGCGCGCGCGCGCGGGCAACCTGACGCCCAACGACCTGGCGGGCAAAACTTTCACCGTGTCGAACCCAGGCCGCCGCGGCAATCTCGTCGGTGGCGCCATCATCTCTCAGCCCAACGTCGGCATCCTTCGACTGGGGACGATCAAGAAGCGTGTCGTCGTCATCGAGCACGACGGCGAAGACCTGATGGCGATCCATCCGGTGATGCACATGGCGCTCACTTACGACCACCGCGTGGTCGACGGCGTGCACGCAAACGGCTTTCTGTATCGCATCGGCGAGATTCTCGAGTACGGCGACTTCGAGCTGTAGAACCCGCCTCCCAAACATGCACGGCAGTGCGAGCCGGAACGGCGAAGCCCGGCGCGCAGGGAGGATTACGGGTGGGGGTAGGCGATAGTGTGGGGGCGGTGGGGCGGGACCAACCAAACGCCGCAGGCGTCGGGGCGGGTCGGATGTGATTAACCCGACGCGGGCTCACTTCACTCCGTCTTCTTATTAACAATAAACCGCAGATTCTTAAACTCGGTCTGCCCCAATGTATAGATGACTTCGCTCAACGTACGGTAAGGGGTCCGTTTGTCGGCGATGATCTGCACGTCGCCGACAAAGGGTTGATTGGCGAAGCGGGCCGCAGTGCGCTTCTTACGGTCGCGGATTTCGCTGAGCGTCTTATAGAGCGGTGTGATCAGGAAACCGCTGCTGCCGCCCTGCTTGAGGCTCGGGTCGACGATGCCGTTGCGGAGCTCGAGGACGGGCTTGCCGTCGACGACGATGCCACTTCGCGAGATCTGGACACCGAGCGCTTCGCTGACCTCGACCTGCGAGGTGGAATAGGGGATGCGTAGCTCGCTGCTCTCCTGAACGGCCGCCGCCGACGACGTCGCGAAGATCGCCATCATGTAGACGAGCAGAATCGTGAGCATGTCCATCATCGGGTAGATGTTGAGACCGAAGTGCTCGGGCTCGGCGCGGCGGCGGAGCTTGGCGCGGACGACTCGGTTGACGTGGGACATCGACACCGGCTTGTCGGCCACGGGTGGGGCCAAAGATTCTCGCGGCGGTGTGCTGCGTTCGTCGGCCATCATCGAATCCCTGCGGACAGCAAGACATCCGGGAAGAGCTCGTTTTCGTCGCCCCGAACCGCGTCCATGGCGGCGATGAGGTGTTCGTAGGGGATCTCGGGGTCCGCGCTCAGCGTGACGCGCGTCTCATCGGCGAACTGGTCTTTGACCCGCCGCACGCAGTTGGTGACGCCCTTCCAATCGTGTTGGCCATTCATCCCGGCCGGCACGGTGATCACTTTGCCTGGCGCCGTCGTGGTGCAGCCGCGTGCGAGCTTACCGCCTGATCCCGAAACGATGACACCGGCTCGGGTGACCGTGACGTTCAGATTCAGCGCCTCGTTTTCCGCAGCGCGTTTCCCGATGCCTCCCCTGCGATATTCGGGTAGGGCCGCTTCCACCTGCGAGAAGAACGCCACCGTCGTCAGGGTCATCAGCAAGAACATGATGATGTTCACGACGATGTCCAAGAACGGGACGATATTCAGCTCTTCATCGAGCTCAGACGGGTCCGCGTCCGGAACCATAGTCCGTTTGCGGACATAGGCTCGTTGGCGTGGTGTCAGCCGTGCGGGCATGGCCGGGCCCGATCAACCACCTTGCCGGCGCAGCGTGAGTAGGTTCTCGAGCTGCATCGTGACCTTTTCCATCTCGTGCTTGTGGCGCTTGGTGAGACCGTGCAACACGAGGTGAGCGATCATGAAGATCACGGCGATCAGCAGACCGAGAAACGTATTCCACATGGCTTCGGCGATACCCGCGGAAAGCAGAGCGGTCTTTTGCGATGGGTCGTCGATGGTGCCAACCGCCTTGAAGGCGCGAATCAGACCACTGATCGTACCGAGCAGGCCGATGAGCGTCGCGATGTTGGCGAGCGTCCAAAGCGAGCCCGTGCGCTTTTCGAGTGCGGGGATCACCTCACTCATCTTTTCTTCCATCGAGGCGATGACGGCCTCTTCGCCGCGGTTCACCTGTGTCAGCCCCGACTTCACCACCTCGAGCAGGGGAATGGCCTTCGCCTCGCACTGCCGAATCGCGCGGTCGATGTTGCCGGCCTGAACCAGCTTGCGAATGCGGTTCATGAATTCGGCGGCGTCGACGCTGTAGTTCATGCGGATGTACCAGGCGCGGTCGATGATCACGCCCACCCCAAAAGCCAAGACACCGAGGTTGATGAACGAAAACGGAGCACCTTCGACCAGTGCCTCCCAGATTTCATGCATGCTTGCGGCTCCCTCCGGCTCGCCGGTGGT
>CP070650.1:1890201-1892930 GCA_020354595.1 Myxococcales bacterium | reverse complement strand
CATGCCGGTGTCCCGCGTCTCCGGTCATGCGGGGAACCTGGTCGCCGGGACCAAAGCGGGGCGCCGAATCGTCGCCATGCAAGGCCGGGCGCACCTATATGAGGGTCGATCTCCGCACGAGGTGGCGTTCGGCGTTCGGCTCATGGCGGCGCTCGGCGCCCGCACGTTGGTCATCACCAACGCGGCCGGGGGAATCTCGCCTGCGTTTGTGCCTGGCGATCTCATGGCGATCAGCGATCAACTCAATCTCACTGGAACGAGCAGCTTGATCGGCCCGAACGACGAGCGCCTCGGCGACCGATTCGTCGACATGACCGCGGCATTTGATCCGGAGCTGATCGACACCGCGCGCAAAGTCGCTAGCTCGCTCGGCTTCGAGCTTCAACGGGGCGTGTACGCGGGCCTCTTGGGTCCTGCGTACGAGACGCCCGCCGAGGTGCGAATGCTCCGCGCGCTCGGGGCGGATGCGGTCGGAATGAGCACTGTGCTCGAGGTGCTCGCGGCGCGCCACCTCGGGCTTCGAGTGCTCGGTATCTCCTGCATCTCCAATCTCGCGGCAGGGCTTGCTGGCGGTCCACTCAGCCACGACGAGGTCAAGGAGACCGCAGGCGCGGTGCGCACGCGGTTCGAGTCGCTGCTCACCGGAATTCTGGAGTCGATGTGATGGACGAAGTCACTTGGGAGGAGTTGAAACGGGCCGCGACCGAGGCGCGCACTCGCGCGCATGCTCCCTACTCCCGCTTCGCGGTAGGCGCCGCTCTGAAGGCGCGGAGCGGCCAAGTGTTCGTCGGGTGCAACGTCGAGAACGCAAGCTACGGGGCGACGATCTGCGCCGAGCGCGCTGCACTCGCGGCCGCCGTCGTGGCCGGGGAGCGTGACTTCACTGCCCTCGCCATCGTGTCGGGCGCAAGAGGCCCTACGCCGCCCTGCGGAATCTGCCGCCAGTGCCTTGCCGAGCTCGCCCCGACGCTTCCCATCCGGAGCTTCGCCGCAGACCAACACGCGGAGTACGAGCTCTCCGCTCTACTGCCGCACGCGTTTGGTACCGACCAGCTCGATTGAGCCCGCAAAACCGGTGCTGCGCGTCGCCCACGGGCCCCGGCTTGGGTTCAGCGCCCCTGGCTGATCTTGCGAAGCTTCGCTTCGACGTCGGCACGATCGATCGCGCCTTTGTTGGCGAGCTCCAGGTATCGACCGTATTCGACGACGGCGTCCTGACGCTTGCCCTGCGCGTAGTAGATGTCGCCGATCAACCTGTGCGCATCGGCGAGCCAGCCGTGCTCCATGGGCGAATCGTCACCGAGCGACGCGGAAGTCACGAGCGAGGTCAGCGCCTTTGGGCGCATCCCCTCATCGAGCTGGAGCCGGCCGAGCCGATACCACCAGTAGGCCCTCTCCGGCTGACCCGCGACGGCCTTTTCGAAGTCGGCGACGGCCTCGCGCACCTGGCCGAGTTGGTAGTGGCACTCGCCCATGGCCGCCCACGCTTCGACGCGGTTCGGGTTGAGCTGAAGCGCCCGCTCGAGGTCGGCGAGCGCATCACGAACGGTGCCCGCATGGATGCGAATCCGCGCGCGCAGCCAATACGCGTCGCCGAGGTTGGGCTCGAGCTTGAGGGCGGCTTCGAGCTCTCGCAGCGCCGGTATCATCTCATTCGATTCGAGCGCGGCCCAGGCGACGTACATCCGATACGTCCCGTTGTCGGGCTCCAGGCGAACGGCGCGTTCGAACAGCTGCCGCGAGTCGTGCACCTGACCGCGAAGGAGCGCCACACGGCCGAGATAGTGGTCCGCCTCGGCCGAGTACGGCTGAACCTTCAGGACCTCGCGCAGGAGCTTGTCGGCTTCGTCCAGCTCGCCGACAATCACGAGCGCAGCGCCTAGACGCGATTTCAAAGCCGTGTCGTTCGGCGACTCGCTCAGAGCGCCGCGGTAACCGGCGATCGCGCCGGCCATGTCGCCCTGTGCTTCGGCCAAAAGCCCCTTTTCCAGCTGGAGCCCAGGGAACTTGGCGTCCATCTCCTCGACCTTGGCAAGGGACGCCGCCGCTTCGGCGAACATGCGCTTGCGTCGGTAGGCCTCGGCCAGCCCGAACTCGGCTGACGAATCCATCGGCTCCATCTCGAGGGCGGCCTTGAACTGCTTGATCGCATCGTCGAGGTTGCCGCGCTGAAGCTCGGCCCAGCCGACCAAGCGACGAACCTCCGCGGTGATCTCCACGTTCTTCTGGGCCTGCACCAGCACACCCACCGCCTCGTCCGGGCGCTTCGTGTCGGCATAATGCTTTGCGAGCGCCATGTATGCGCCGATCGCGGTGGGATCGAGCTCGATGGCGTTGCGGAAATGAAGCACGGCATCCTTGCTCTCGTCGAGCGCTGCGGCGACCTTGCCCTGCCAGATCTCGACATTGGCGTTTACCGGCTCAGGCGTTTGCAGATCGGCCAATAGCTTCTTCGCCTCGTCCGCTTTGTCCATCGCGAGGAGCGCCTCGGCCGCGCCGAGCTTGGCCTGCACCACCACCCGCGGCTTACCGGTCGCATCGAGTGGAGCGCCCGGCGGAACCTCTGAGCCCAAGACCGTCTGGAAACGCGCAAGCGCATCCTGATAGACCCCCTCGAGCAGCACGAGGCGCGCAGCCCCGAGGGCCGCGTTGCTGTTGCTCGAATCGAGCTCGATGGCCTTTTCATACATCTCACGGGCGGCGCCCAGGCGACCGCGTTGCTCTTCGAT
>CP070650.1:1874956-1890101 GCA_020354595.1 Myxococcales bacterium | reverse complement strand
TCGCGACTTTGTCCTCCAGATAGGCCCGCAGTGTCGCGGGGGAGATCATGCTGCCCTCTTTGCGGACCACACACGCGAGAGGGCGTTCGTCCCATTTCTCGTCGGGGACGCCGATGACCGCGGCTTCGGCAACTTCGGGATGGGCGATGATTTCGTTTTCGAGCTCGACCGACGAAATCCATTCACCGCCGGACTTGATGACGTCTTTCGAGCGATCGGTAATCTGCACGTACCCACGCTCGTCGATGAAGCCCACGTCGCCGGTACGCAGCCAGCCGTCGTGGAACTTTTCCGAGGCGTCGACGCCGTAGTAGCTTCCGGTGACCCACGGGCCGCGGGCTTCAATCTCGCCGACCGACTCGCCGTCCCAAGGAAGCGGCTCGCCCCGGTCGTCGACGATCCGGAGCTCGACGCCAGCGACGGGACGGCCCGTGCGGACCCGATACTTCCACTGCTCGTCTCCTTCGACGCCGGGCGGGATCGGCGCGACCGAGCCGAGCGGGCTGGTTTCAGTCATTCCCCAGAGTTGGAGGATCGTCACGCCGTACTTCTCCTCGAACGCCTGCATGAGTGACTTGGGAACGGCCGAGCCGCCGCAGATCACGAGCCGAAACGAAGAGAGGTCGATGTCCTTGCTCTCCCCGTAGTTGAGAACTCCCGTCCAAATGCTTGGCACCGCCCCCGCGAAAGTCGGCCGATGCCGCTCGATCATCGCGACGAGCGGCTCGGGCTGCAGGAATCGCGTCGGTTGCAGAAAGTCGGTGCCGACCCACCATCCCGCGTACGGAAGTCCCCAGCAGTTGGCGTGGAACATGGGCACGATCGTGAGAATCATGTCCCGTTCGTTGAGGCCGGTGACGGCGCCGGAGGTGATGCCGAACGAGTGGAGCACGGTAGAGCGATGGCTGTAGACGACGCCCTTCGGATCGCCAGTCGTCCCGCTGGTATACGCCATCGACGCGGGCGCGCGCTCGTCCAACATCGGCCACTCGATGCCCGGAGACTCGGCGGCGAGCAGGGCTTCGTATCGATGGAGCGTTGCGCGCGGGGCGTCTCGCAAAGGCGCATCGTCGCATCCGTCACCGATCACGATGATGTGCTCCACGCTATCCAATTGCTGGGCGACTTTGGCCAGCAACGGAATCAGGTTGTCATCGACGATGATGACTTTGTCCTTCGCGTGATTGATCACGAACGCGAGCTGCTCCGGGAAGAGTCGGATGTTGAGCGTGTGCATGACCGCGCCCATCGACGAGATCGCGAAATACGCCTCGAGATGCTCCTGGCTGTTCCAACAGAACGTCCCGACACGATCTTCCTGCCGAACCCCGAGCCTCCTCAACGCTTTGGCGAGCTTCTCAGTCCGATCCCCAACCTCCGCGTACGTCGCAATCCGGTCGCCACCCTCACCTACGGTGATCACCCGGCTGTCTCTATATAAACGCCGCCCGTGCTCGAACAGGTCCGAGATCAAGAGGGGCCGGTCCATCATCGTCGCGAAGCTCATTCGGCTTGAAACCCCGCGTCCTTATGTGAGCCGTCGCAAAACGGCTTGTTTTTCGACTCGCCGCACCGGCAGAGCGCGGCTTTTGTTCCGGTCCATGCTTTGCGGCCGCTTGCCGCCCTGATCGTGAAGTTGCCACTGAGCAGCAGCGGCCCGTTGGGAGCCTTGCCCACTTTCAAGGTACCGGCCGGCCCGTCGAAGCCCTCGCCGCTGTCGCCGACCGCACCATAGTCCTTGAAACCAACCTCTTCGTGGCTGTTGTCGCAAAACGGCTTGTTTTTCGAATGGCCGCAGCGGCAGAGCGCGGCCCGAAACCGGACTCCCTCCATTCCTTCCTCCGCGCCGTCAACCTCGAGATCGCCGCGTACGTAGAGCGGGCCATTGTACATAATCGAGACCACGTTTTCAGCCTCTGCAGTCTCCCCCCCGCCCCCGTCTTTTCGGGTGTAGGTCAGCGCGCCCGTGGGGCAACGTTTGACGACTTCGGCAACGTCGTCGGGACTCACACAATCGGGTTGGCACCAAGGCTTCCGCCCGCCGACGAAGAGATCGTTCTTCGCGCGCCCGCATTCGCCGACATGAATGCAGAGCCTCCCATCCCAATGGACGTCCGCGTCCGCGCCTGGATAGTCGAAAACCTTCTTGTCACTCATGGGGGTCCTCCTCGTTTCTCAGCATCTTTGGGCACCACCCCGGACCTGGTTTTCTACTACAGCGGGTGACAAACCACTACAGCGAACTGCCGTTGAATCGCTCGATGTCGCCCCTCGTGGTAAGCACCGTCAGCAGATGGGGCACCAGCACAACCACCATGCGACGGGCTCGGAGGTCGCCGGAAATCGCCGCCGGCTCGCGATGGCGCTGGGGCTGACTGCGACGTACATGGTTGCGGAGGTCATCGGCGGGCTTGCCGCCAACTCGCTCGCGCTGCTCGCGGACGCGGGCCACATGTTCTCGGACGCCGCCGCACTCAGTCTGTCGCTCGTCGCCGTCATGCTCGCGCAGCGACCGGCCACGCCAAATCGCAGCTACGGATTTCACCGAGCCGAGATCCTAGCCGCCCTCACCAATGGCGCCGCCCTACTCGCCTTGGCGGTTCTCATCGGCCGCGAGGCCTGGGAGCGTCTCTCCGAGCCTCCCGAGGTGCGAGGCGCGCTCATGCTCGCCGTCGCATGCGGCGGCCTGGCGATCAACGTCGCTAATCTGCTGATCCTGAGCGGCGGCAGACACCAGAATCTCAACGTCCGCGGCGCGTGGCTCCACGTGATGGCGGACACGCTCGGCAGCGTGGGCGCTATCTTGGCCGGCGCCGCGATCTACTTCCTCGGCTGGCGTTGGGCCGATCCCGTTGCATCGTTCGTCATCGCCACATTGGTGCTGTACTCGGCGTGGGGCCTGGTGCGCGAAACGCTCGACGTGCTCATGGAAGGCGTCCCCAAAGGCATCTCCCTCGAAGAAGTCACCGAGGCGCTCAAAGCGCTCCCGGGGGTGCTGGACGCGCACGATCTCCACGTCTGGTCGCTGACTAGCGGAAGAAACATCGCGACGACGCACTTGGTGATCGCCGAAGACGCCGATCATCAGGGCATCATCGACGCAGCCAACCGCACTCTCGCCGATCGATTCGCGATCCAGCACGCGACGATCCAAGTCGAGCACGACGAGCTCGCGAACAAGTGCAACCCCTGTGGCCCGACGGCAGCCGTCGGCTGACGCACCTCAATCAGCCGACCCGCCGCCGCCAGCGCATTGCGCGCAAATGCAGACCTTTCCCTTGGCTTCCGGGGGAATCGAAGCCAGCGCCTCGGGATCCATCGTCGCGGTCATGCACCAACACGACTCGGGCGGTCGGCCCGCTGCGATGGCGCATTCGTTTGCTCGTCCGCACAGCGGACACGTGGCTACGTCGGTGGTCTGAGAGTCGTCGGTCATTTGAACCTACTGAGGCTCTCGATGTGCTCGTATTGGTCTCGGTAGAGCTTCTCGATGTAGCCGTGCATTTCGTTGAGTCTCACGACCTGTTTGCGCGGTGTCGCTTCTTTTTCGTTGGCGTCACAGAGCTTGACTAGCTCTTCGACGGCTTCGAGCGAGGAAGTCGCGCGGGTTGCCGAAACGGCAAGCAATGCCGTCATCGCAAGGGCGGGCAGCGCAACCATGAGCAGCCTCGACCACACGCCTGGAGGTGTGCGCCCGATCATCCACGGAGTCATCAAGACCAAGATGATCGCGGCAAGGCTGGCCAGAACCCAAGGTCCATGCCTGTGCCAGATGTGCTTCCATGCGCCCGCGCTCGATTCGCTCCGCGCGTCGTCGCATGGATCCGAGTCTTTGAGGTAGCGAAGCTCGTCCTCGACGGCTTCCGCGAGCGACTCGGCAAGCTCCTCGTGCAACTCCACCTTCGACAGATCCACCGCGCGCGCCTTCGCGCGCTTCTCCGGCGGCACCATCGAGAATCGATTGACGTAAACCGTCCGGCCGGCATCGCCTTTGTACGAATAGAAGACCGGCGCGTCTTGCGCCTCACCGACTCCGGCACACAGGAGAACGGCTGCAATGACGCAGATGCGCATCAGCCCTTCTTGGTGACCGCGGTGAGAATCAGCATGCCGGCTACTGCGCTGCAGAACGATCCAATGATGACGCCGATCTTGGCGGCCACCAAGTCATCTCCAGAAAGCCCCAAAGAGGCGATGAAAAGCGCCATCGTGAAGCCGATGCCGCCGAGGAACGACGCCCCCAGGAGAACCGGCCAGGTCACTCCCGCTGGACGGCTCGCCCACCCGAGCTTCACGGTGAGCCACGACGCGCCGAAGATCCCCACCGACTTGCCGACGAGCAAGCCAGCCGCGACGGCAATGCTCACCGGCGCTCCAATGTTCTCTACGGCGATCGGAACCCCAGCATTGGCGAGGGCGAAAACCGGCATGATCGCGAACGCGGACCAAGGGTGGAGCCCGCGCTCGATCCGCGACAACGGGGAGACTGCCTCCTTCGAGGCGAACGCGAGGTCCGCGACCATCACCTCGGCCCGCGCCATCGTGGTCTCTTCCTTGTTCAAGGTCTCGTTCGTGTGACCGAGGAAGCCCAAGAACTTCGGACCGCCTAGCCACGGCGTTGCGGGGGTCATGAGGCCCAGAGCCACGCCTGCGATCGTAGGATGCACTCCTGACTTGAGGGTGCCGAGCCAGACTACGATGCCGACGAGCACATAGATCCACACGTTACGGACGCCGAGGCGATTCATCACAGCGACCACGATCAGGCCGACGCCCGCCAAGGACAGCCACGTCATCTTGATCGAGGCAGTGTAGAAGAGCGCGATGATCAACACGGCGGCCAGGTCGTCGACAATAGCAAGCGAAAGCATCAGGAGGGTCACGCCGTAGGGAACTCGTCTCCCGAGAAGCGACAGACAGCCCACGACGAACGCGATGTCGGTTGCCATCGGAACCGCCCAGCCGCGTTGCCCGGGTTGCCCGTACTGAAGCGCCAGATAAACGACGACCGGAACCACGACGCCGCCGAGCGCGGCGGCAATCGGCAAGACGATCTTCTTCGGGTCGCTGAGCTCGCCGATCACTAGCTCGCGTTTGATTTCGAGCCCGATGACGAAGAAGAAGATCGGCATCAGCCCATCGTTGACCCAGTACCACAGTGGGTACGCCAGCTCGAAGTCGCCAACTGCGAACCTGAGCTCATGATCCCAAAAGGACGCGTATGCTTCGGCGTACGACGAGTTTGCGGCGATCAGCGCGATTACCGTACATACTAGAAGAACGATGCCGCTAGCGGATTCGACGTGAGTGAATGCCAGCAACGGACGCTGGAGCCGTTGAATCGGCCGTTCCGGCAGGTGTGTGACACGTGCGTAGGACAGCTCCGGATCCACCATGGACACCGTTTATCTCGGAACGTGCTAGAAGGCCAGAACGCATGCTGATCAGCGAGAGTGTCGTTGCTTGGTTGTTCCTTGGAGCCAGCTTGGTCGGAGCGGTGTTCACACTGAACGCTTTCGTACCCGTCCGACGGATTCCCGTCCTGTTCGTTCCAAGCTTCTTCGGATCGTGGCTCACCGCAGAGCTCGCGGTGCACCACATCGTGTGGCAAGCCATCGTCTCGGTCTTGTTCGTGGAGCTCGGCGCGCTCTCGAGTTGGCCGGGCCTCATCGGCATGGGCATCACGCTCGGTTCCTGGTTGGGGTTGCTCGTACTCTTCGACGCCGGTCGAAGGACGCACCACGTGTTCGACGACGCGCTGCAGGGGTTGGCGAATCCGGACGCCACTCGTCGCTTGCCGATGTCGCAGCTCGTCATGCCATTTCGCTTCGGTCGGCGAGGCGTGAAGGTAGAGCGTGACATCATCTATCGGGAGATCGCCGGCAAGCGCCTGAAGCTCGACGTGGCCATGCCCCTGGAGCCGGGCGAGAAGCGCCCCGCCATCATGCAGATCCACGGAGGCGCCTGGATCATCGGCGACAAGCGCGAGCAAGGCTGGCCGCTCATCGGGCATCTCGCCGCGAATGGCTGGGTTTGTTTCAACGTCAACTATCGCCTGAGCCCCGGAGCGACTTGGCCCGAGCATCTCATCGATCTCAAGTACGCGCTCACGTGGATTCGTGGCCACGCGGACGAGTATGGCGTCGATCCGGACTTCATCGCAGTGACCGGTGGCTCGGCGGGCGGACACCTCACAGCCATGATGGGGCTCACAGCCAACGACCCCGAGTATCAACCGGGGTTCGAGCACGCGGACACGACGGTGCAAGCGGCGGTGCCGGTTTATGGCGTCTATGACTTCACCAACCGGCTCGGGGCCATGCTCGACCGGTTTCGTCCGCAGATGCTCGAGCCGATAATCATGAAGGCCTTTTTCCATCGGGAGCCCGAGAAGTTCCACCGCGCCTCGCCCATGGACCGGGTGCACGCAAATGCGCCACCCTTTCTCATCGTACACGGGGACCGCGACACGCTGGCTCCGGTGGAAGACGCTCGATTCTTCGCCGAGTTGCTCGGAGAAGCCTCGCGAGCCCCCGTGATATATGCCGAGCTTCGCGGCGCTCAGCACGCGTTCGACATCTTCGCGTCCCCGCGGACCGCGCGCATGCTCGACGGCACACTTCGTTTTCTGACGGCGATGCGCGAGCGCGCAAAAACTGCGACCACATCGCTTCCAGCCGAACGATTTTCGCCTGCCGAAGCAGCACGAGCCGCGAATTCCTGAAGCAAAGCTACTCGGCACGTGGTTTGCACGGCCCTGCAGCGTTTCTAAGTGAGGTCCCGCCATGAAAACCATCCTGATCTTGGGCGCAGGCACAGCCGGAACCGCGATGGCGCACAAGATGCGTCGGCGCTTGTCGAGTGACTGGGAAGTCGCGGTAGTCGATCCGTCGACGACGCACATCTACCAACCCGGCCTCCTGTTTCTGCCGTTCGGCGACGAGACCGAGGCGCGCATCGTTCGCGAGCGCGGAGCTACTCTCGGCAAAGGGATCACCTGGCACAAGACCGAAGTGAAGGCGATCGACACGGAACGACGTGTCGTCGAAGTCGCCGAAGGCAATCCCCTTGCCTACGACTTCTTGATCATCGCCTCGGGAACCGAAGTTCGTCCAGACATGATCGAAGGGATGCTCGACGGCGGTTGGCGGAAGTCGGTATTCGATTTCTACACGCTCGAAGGGGCAAAGGCCCTCCAAGGTGCGCTCGCGCGTTACGAGGGGGGACGTTTGGTCATCAACGTAGTCGAGATGCCGATCAAATGCCCCGTCGCACCGCTCGAGTTCACGTTCTTGGCCGACGCGTACCTCACCAAACGCGGCATTCGCGACAAGACCGAGCTGGTGTACGCAACCCCGCTCGACGCCGCATTCACCAAACCGCTCGCGTCGCAGACACTCGGGTACCTGCTCGAAGACAAGGGCGTTCAAGTGGAAACCGAGCTGATGACCGGCGAAGTCGACTCCGAGAAGAACGTCATTCGATCGTACGACGAGCGCGAAGTGCCCTACGACCTGCTGGTCACGATCCCTCCGCACACGGGTGTGGGTTTCCTCGAAGACAGCCCGCTTGGGGACGAGCTCGGTTTCGTGCCAACCGACCCCCATACCTTGGCCGTGAAGGGGGTCGACAACGTCTTTTGCATCGGCGATGCGACCGACCTCCCCAGCTCGAAGGCCGGTTCGGTAGCCCACTTCCAGGTGGACCTTTTGAGCGAAAACATTCTCCGGGCGATTGATGGCAAGGAGCTCGAGCCGACGTTCGATGGCCACTCCAACTGCTTCGTCGAAACCGGCCACGGCAAGGCCATGTTGATCGACTTCAACTACGAGACCGAGCCGTTACCAGGGCAGTTCCCGATCCCCGGCCTCGGCCCGTTGCCTTTGCTCAAGGAAGCGCGCCGTAACCACTGGGCCAAGCTCGCGTTTCGGTGGGTCTACTGGAACGCGCTACTGCCTGCGCGCCCGATCCCGATCTCTCCAACGATGTCGTTGGCAGGAAAACAACTCTCCGCCGCCGCGGAGGCAGGAGGCTCATGATGTCCGTAGCTGTGCAAACCGATGCCGAAGGCTATCTGTCGAACAAGGATGATTGGTCCGAGGAGCTCGCGAACGAGCTCGCAAAGGACCTGGGCGTAGAGCTCGGCGACGCTCACTGGCAAGTTCTGAACGCCGCACGCGCGATCGAAAGCGAGTCCGGCTCCAGCCCCGGGCTTCGCAAGATCAGCAAGCGATCGGAAACTCCGATCAAAGCAATCTACAAGCTCTTTCCCGACGGCCCGGCGAAGCTGATCGCCAAGATCGCCGGGATTCCCAAACCCAAGTCGTGTCTGTGACAGGCAACCCGCAGGAGAACGTGATGACCAACTCAGGAACCGAGAAGAAAAGAAGCTTGAGCGTGATCTGCTCGAAGGGGAGCTTTGACATGGCATACCCCGGGCTAATTCTCGCCAACGCAGCGCGGATGGCGGGCGTCGATGCCCGCCTGTTCTTCACCTTTTGGGGGCTCGACATCGTCAACGAGAAGAAGATCGATCATCTGCACTTGAACCTCGTCGGCAATCCCTCGGCGCCGATCCCAGCCATGATCGCGGGTCTTCCCGGCGTCGAAGCTCTGGCCACGGCCCAAATGCGCAAAGAGATGGACCGGCTCGAAATCCCGCCGATTCGCGAGTTCATCGAGATGCTCGACGACGCCGGCGCAGACCTCTACGGCTGTCAGATGGCGCTCGACATGTTCAAGCTCACCAAGGACGACCTCGTACCGCAAGTGAAGGACGTGCTCACGGCCATGGACTTCATGGACATGAGCGAAGGCGCTCAGATCATCTTCGTCTAGCGGCCCGCCGCCGCTTGCGCCCTCGAGTCACTCGTAGACGAGCTCAATCGGTATCGTTACGGCGCCGCCCTGATAATTAAACTTCGCGTCCTTGTAGAGCGGTGGACCAAACCGCTTCGACTTGGCGTTCTGCGAAACCCCCCACGGTTCGGAGGGACTCCCAATGGCGTTGGTGTCGAGCTTTCCGTTCCGGTTCAGATCGAGGAAGACGGAGGCCGCGTATTCGCCGAGCCCCGCACGCTTGAATACGCATTTCACCGTATTGCCTTTGACATCGACCCAGGTGCGGCGCAGCGCACGGCGATGCTTTCGCGGAAAGCCCTTGTTCTCCCAGAAGAGCGCGCAGGCCATTCGGCCGTCGGCCTTCTGAATCCCGGTTATCGCCAGCGTGAGCGTGTTGTTGGCGGCGGGATCGTTATCGACCTGTGCTTCAGTTGAAAGCGATAGCGTCCATGAGCCGAACACCAGCGCTGCGATCAACGCCGCGCCCGCCACCCTATTCCAAACCATCCAATGCTCTCCGGATTCCGATCTTCCGCGCCGGGCCATCTTCATGCCGTTTTGACGCAGGCTTGCCGCAAATGTTTAGACGAGGCGCCGGTTTTTGCCAAATGCTTTGAAAAACGCGGTGCGTAGACTTCTTCGCGGCGCGCCCCTAGGTCCTCGAACCATGGCCCTGGCACAGCGCGGTTCGTGGTTGGTTCTTTCGCTGGCACCGTTCGGCTTGGGGTGCTCGAGTTGCAAATCCAAAGCGAGTAGATCATCCGCGATGTGGTGCTTATCGTCGACGCGTACTTCTGTCCGTATCCCGGTCTGCAGCCCCACGACATCGCGTCAGCCACGAAGAGCGTCACCTCCACGCTGATCGGCATCGCGATCGACCGAGAGCTATTGAGCCTCGATGAGGTCTACCCACTCGAAGCGAACCAATTGGACGTACGGTGCGTCTCCTTACGATTCGGCTCGCCGTCCGACGTGTGGTTCCTGCTGACGGTCAGCGGCGGCGAGTTCGACCTTCCGGTGGGCATGGACGGCGTGCCTCGTTATCGCTTGAGGATTCAGGGGGACTTCGCCGCGGATGCGCAAAGCGTGTCACTGCTCTTCACCGACCCGGCAGGCTACTTCCCGGCGCAGATCGTTCCCGGCTCCGCCGTCTCCTCCTGCAAGTGAAACCCCTGAAATCATTATTGAATGACGAATTCTGCATTTTTTCCGTTGACAGCACGAACGGTCGTACTATTCTCAGGTTATGAGCAAAGGCGAAGAAACCAAGCGAGCCATCGTCGACCAAGCACTCGAGCTGGTCAGCACCGTCGGGCTAGAGAAGCTCACGATTGGGGCCCTCGCAAACGCGACGGGGATGAGCAAGAGCGGGCTCTTCGCCCATTTCAAGTCGAAGGAGCAGCTGCAGCTGCAGGTCCTCGAGGAGGCCCGGCAGCGCTACATCGAGGTCGTCGTCACACCGGCGTTCAATAAGCCTAGGGGTGAGGCCCGTCTTCGAGCACTTTTCGAGCTCACACTGAAGGACTGGGAGGAAAGCCTCCCAGGCGGTTGCATCTTTCACGCCGTCGCCGCTGAGCTAGACGACCAGCCCGGCCCCGCCCGTGATTATCTGGTGGCGGTCCTACGCGACCAACGCGACATGTTCGCGCGTTCGGCGCAGATGGCGATCGACACCGGCGAATTCCGGAAGGACTTGGACATCGACCAGTTCGTGTTCGAGCTCAGCTCGATCACGGGGGCCCATCCTCATTTCGGACGCCTGCTGGGCGATCCCAACTCAGAAAAACACGCCCGCAAGGCCTTCGAAGCGCTGCTGGAACGCGCGCACTGAGGAGAATCACGATGACTACGGCCGCCGCACACGGATTGATCGAACCACAAAAAAGCACGAACGTTCGTATTCAAAGAAGCGCGCCCGCTTGGGTTCAAACCGGGTTCTCCAACGCCAGCCGAGTCGCGCCGGGCATCACCTCCGCAGTCGTCGCACGCCTCTTCCGCACGACCCGCCGCTCGGCACCGCGGCTTGGTGAGCGCGACATCCTGCAGAGCGCCACGGGCTGGCGCGTCGCCGGCATGCAACTCTGGTCCTGGGGCGAGGGCCCGACCGTTCTTCTGATCCATGGCTGGAACGGCCGGGCCACTCAGCTCGGAGCGATGGTCGGGCCGCTCGTCGCGCGCGGCTACCGCGTCGTGGCGTTCGACGCCATCGGCCACGGCGACTCCGTCGGCAAGCAGAGCTCCCTCCCCGAATTCGCCAACTGCATCCGCCAGGTGGTGGACGAGCTCGGCGGCGTCTATGGGGTGATCGCGCACTCGCTGGGCGGCGCGGCGACGACTTTTGCGCTCGCGTACGGTCTTCAGGTCGAGCGCGCCGTCTTCATCTCGCCACCCGCCGACCCCCGCGAGTTCCTCAAGATCTTCGGCGGCGCGCTCGGAGTCAACGACGACGTGCGCACGCGCGTGAAGGCGCGCGTGGAAAGCCGCCTCGGTGTCCCGATGGAGGAGATGCAGGCCTTCGCGATCGCTCCGACGATGCGGATTCCCTTGCTCGTAATCCACGACCGCGACGACAAGGAAGTCCCATTCCAAATCGGCCGGGGCATCGCCCAAGCGTGGCCGGGAGCCGAGCTGATCATCACCAGAGGCCTCGGACACCAACGAATCCTTCGTGACGAAACCGTGAGAGATGCCGCCGTGAGCTTCGTCGATGCTGAGGAGCAGCAGAAGAACGCGGCCTGACGAAAGAACCACCGACAGAAAGGAAAGACCGATGACTACACAGACCCGAGACCCGCAGTTCGCTAACTACATCAACGACATCGCCGACTCGATCAAGTGGCCTGATGCCTCCTTCACGATCTCCCCTTGGGAGGCCGTGGTCGGCGTGGTGGTCGCGCTCTACGAGGGGTTCGCGACCCCAGACCGCGTGATGCTCCGCCACGCCCTGAACGGAATCGCATTTTGAGTGGGCTTCGCCGTCACGGAGCCGGGACGGACCCGAGGCAGACCGTTTTCGTGCTTCCCCCGTTCGTCCCGGCTTCGGTGAACGGCTGACAGCTCCATTGCTCCCTGCAATCGGCATCGACCATGCAGTCCACCAGGCGGCGCGAACCCGCCAGCGTTCACTCATCCGGGCCAGCTCCCTCGAAGGCCGCAGCAGCGGCTCGGAACACGTCGGGCACTCGCATCTTCTCGCGAGTCTTGGGATCGACGCACACACTGGTGAGCGTGGCCTTCGCAAGCATCTCATTCGCCTCGTTGCGGATCACGAACTCGCTGGTGACGCTCGTGTTGCCGATGTTGGCGATGCGCGCCTCGATGTGAATCCTGTCTTCGAACTTCGCACTTCCGAGATAGTCGCAAGTTGCACTCGCGTAGAACATGTCGGCCCCGCTCTTGACCATCTCCTGCCATGGTAGCCCCATCGCTCGCATGTAGGCGCTATACGCCTCATCGCAGAACTCGAGGTAGTTGCCGAAGTAAACGTGTCCCTGCGAGTCGGTATCCCGGAACCGAACCCGCATCGTGTGGATGAACGGCGCTGTCACGCAGGCAATCCTAACCCGCAGAGTGCAAAACGCAGACCGCGAACGACCGACTCCCTACAAATGAGCCCGAAAATGACGGGTCAAGTGATCGGCGGCGGTTCCGATGCGCTCGGGCTCGTCGTAGAAATCGATGTGACCCTTCGACTCTACCCAGATCTGCTCTTTCAAACCGCTGAGAGAGGCAAAGAACTTCTTCGCCAGAGCCGGGGCAAGCGCGCTTTCGGAGTGAACGACCAAGGTCGGAACGGTGATGTCATACGCCGCCGCCTGCGCATCCCAGGGGATCGTGTGCTCGCGAGACATGAGCGCAAACTCGTTGACGTAATTCGGCATGCGACCGCGTTCCGTTCCGTAGTATTCGAACGCCTCCGCCAGTGGCATGGCCACTTCGCCCTCCCCGACCGCTGGAATGACCTCGAGCTCGCCGGTGTCTTCGTATTGCTCCCGGGCGGCGGTGGCGCGCTCGAGTGCCGACTCGTAGTCGACGCCCATCCACTCGCGTTGTTGCCCCGCATCGTGGAAAAAGCCGGCTACCGTTCCCCATGCTTTCACGCGATCGTCGCCCGCGACCGCTGGAGCGAGATACCCCGCGCCGGCGCAAATGCCGACCGCGCCGATTCTGTCCGAGTCGACCTCTGGCCTGCTCCCTAGGAAACCAAACGCCGAGCGAAAGTCCTCGACCTTGCGACCGGGATGCTCGTACTGACGCGGAAGGCCATCGCTCTCTCCGAAGTGCCGATGGTCGAATGTCAGCGTTACGAAGCCGCGCGCGGCCATCGCGACCGCGTAGTTGCCGGTGGCCTGCTCCTTCACGCTGGTCAATGGACCTGCAAAGACGAGCGCAGCCGAAGCATGCGCACCTAGCGGCATGCGAATCATGCCGACGACGTCGGCGGAGTCGACTCGAAAGACGACACGCTCCTCGTGAATGGAAGCTTTCATCGGGGATCCCTGGTCAGCATCTAACGCCAAGGACCTCGCTGTCGACCTTAAACTGACGGATCAGTCACATGTCCCCGTTCGGGGGCGATCAAGCAGGCTGCATTTCAGGGCCGCGCACCGGCTCGGTGCACAGGGCTCTTACGGGGGTTTCCTCGGCCGCCTTCCACTCGCAGAGCTCGGCGGTTCGACCTCGACCGTCGGTTCCAGGCCGAATCCATACGAAGGTCTGTTCGCCGAGAGGGATGGTGCACTCCGGGTCGGCGAAGGCCTTGGACCAGAAGCCACCATTGTAAAGGGTGACGGGCCCGACCTGCTCGCACATGGGCTGGTGGGTATGCCCAAATACGACGCGCTCGGCCCCTGTGATCTTGAAAATCAACTCTGCGCGACGCTTCGTGAGTAGCGGGGTTTGAAACACCGTCGGCCGCACCGAGGACGCATAGGCCAGATAGGGAAGCATGAAGATCAAGGCGGGCACGAAGACCCAGAGGGGGCTGATCGGCCACGCGATGTTGATGTGGAGCACGACTTGCCAGGCCAGGAACAGGGCGATGAGCAAGAAGAACGCCCGGTCGAGCCAAAGCTCCCTGGCGATGCGAAATGGGTTGTTGGTCGCCGAGGGGATGTGGAGAGCGTTGAGCTTTCGCACCATCGACGGTGTGGCCTGCGAGCGCGCCGCGATCGAGCGCACCTTGTCGTCTACGAGCAATGGATCCCGCATGGGTGGCAGCCAGTGGGTGCGCAAGGACACCCACAGGGTGGCGTAGGCACCCCAGAACCAGGTCCAGATCAGCAACGGCTGCGTTCGCAACATGTAGCGAAAGAAGAACCGTAGGTACGAAGCTGCGCTCATGATGTAGTTTTCGGACTGATGCGGGTTGAAGTACCCCATGCCGTTGAGCATGTAGCGCGCCGCTAAGTCGCCGAATGGAACGCGCACACGCGGCTTGCCACGAACCTCGATTAGCGGGTCGATCGGATCGCGAACGACGCAGTTCGGATCGTACTGATGCCCATGGCTCACGTACGTGTCCCCACCGCTCAAGTAGAACCAATTACAGAATACGACAGGCTCGTCTTCTTCCTCCTCACCGATGCTCGCGGGAAAAGGCGCTCCGAGCGCATCGCAGAGCATCCGTTGAACGGAGGTCCAATAGAGCTCCACGTCGTGATTGCCGACGATGAACACGGCGCGATGCCCTCTGGCGACGAACTGACCCAATGCTTCGAAGAAGCGCGGATGATCGTCGATGATGACCTTCATCTTGAACTGGCTCTTCCACTCCTCGCTATTGAGCCCGCGTGTCCGCTCCAGCCACTCGACGTGGTGGTCTTTGCTCGGCGTCGACGTGACGCTGTCGAAATCGAAAATGTCGCCGTTGAGGACCAGCTCGATCGGACCGTCGGCCTTCCTCTCGATGTGCTCCACAAAGGCGGCGAAATCCTCGTCGATGAAGAACTCGCGGCGTTTGTAAGCCATCCAGAGCGGACGCACCTCGTCCGGCTCGTGCGCCTCGGTGAGGTGCATGTCGGAGACGATGAATGTGTTCAGCCTGGGTTCCATGGGGGCCCTGGAACGACAAGTGTGTCAGGCCCTGGAGCTAGGCTCCAGTATCTAGGCTGCGGCTGGCGCCGCCGCCTCTTTCACGTGCTGCCGGCGCCCGATGATGAGGTGCGCCAGCAGCAACAGTGTCAGTCCCGTCGCGAATATCGCCACGTACCAGGTGCCCAGGCCGGGGCCTGCCTCGGTGAGAAAGTTCGCGATCTGTTTCTTGCCCCACATCACGGGCATGAAAGGATCGACCGTGACCGGC
>CP070650.1:1872096-1874856 GCA_020354595.1 Myxococcales bacterium | reverse complement strand
GCTCTTCTTCTTCCGGGTAGCACCTAACCCGACCCGAGTTCTGCTCTATCTCGCGCTCAAAGAAGCGGGCGGCTCGGCACTACCTTTCGCCTCGTCCGGCCTTAGAGAGCTGTCATGGACAAACCGGTTTGCGTAGTGATTGGCATCGGGCCCAAGAACGGGCGAGCGTTTGCGACGCGATTCGCAAAGGAGGGCTATGCGGTGGCGCTCCTGTCGCGTTCGACGGGCTATTCGAGCGGCCTGGCCGAAGAACTCGGCGCCAAGGCCTATGCATGTGACGTGACCGACCCCGAGGCCATCGAGCGGGCCTTCGCACAGGTCCGGGCGGATCTCGGGGACGTCGACGTCCTCCTCTACAACGCTGGGTCCGGCCAGTTCGGCACGTTCGACGAGGTACCCGACGAGGAGTTCGAGAAGG
Source organism: Myxococcales bacterium (assembly GCA_020354595.1). Classification (GTDB taxonomy): domain Bacteria; phylum Myxococcota_A; class Polyangia; order Polyangiales; family Houyiibacteriaceae; genus SG8-38. The sequence continues at coordinate 1,874,438 of CP070650.1, read as the reverse complement.
GCTGGAAGATCAACGTCCGCGGGTTGCTTCAAAGCACTCGACAAGTAGTCGGTCCGATGCGTGAGAAGGGGCAGGGTGCGATCATCGTGACGGGTGCCACGGCCTCACTTCGCGGTAAGCCGTTCACGGCCGCGTTTGCCCAAGCGAAAGCCGCGCAGCGCAGCTTGGCCCAATCCTTTGCTCGTCAGCTCGGCCCCGAGGGCATCCACGTCGCACTCGTCATCGTCGACGGAGGCATTGGCACGGACGAGCAGACAGGTGACGAAGGCATGCTCCGGCCCAGCGACATCGCCGAAACGGTCTATCGCCTCGCCACCCAACCCAAGTCCGCGTGGACCTTCGAAACCGACGTTCGCCCATTCAAAGAGACCTGGTAGCCGCAACTCCCGGGCCGCGAAAACACTGCGTCTCCTTTTCGAGGGCGCTGATTTTTCGGCCCCGTAGCGACTAGGATCGCGACATTGCGGGGCCTTCGCGATGGCATGCCGCATGCACGTTGATTCCCTCGTGGCTTACGCGTACCGGGGATTGAACGATGACGCGGTGGTTCTTCTTGGGTTTGTTCTTGCTCAGCGGATGTGAAGTCCAGGCGTTGGACTACTCGTCATGGGAGTTTCTCGATTCCCAGCAGCGGATCCGCACCGCGGAAGACGTGGAAGAGGTTCGGGCTGAGATGGTCGAGCTCGTGTTCGGCGGTGCCATGCCGACTCGCTATCCGGACGACGTCGAGTTCGTCTTGGACCCCGCCTTTCGCGCCCATCTCGTTCAGAAGATCACCGTGGAGACCGACGATCTCACGTCGTTTCCGTATCTGATCCATCCTAGCTCGTGGAACGGCGCGCTCGCGATCTACCATCAGGGTCACGCCGGCGATTTTCGAGACTACGGAGCCGACACCATCCATGGCTTGCTCGATGCCGGCTACCAGGTTCTCGCGTTCTCGATGCCGATGCAGGGCATGAACTCCCACCCGTTCGAGAGCGACGAGCATCGGATGCTAAGCGACCGCCCCCATCCCCTTCGATACTTCGCGGAGCCGGTCATCGTGGCACTCAACTGGGCCGACGCGACCTTTGTGTACTCTCGTCGCATCATGGTGGGGCTGTCTGGTGGCGGATGGACCACCGTGGTCGTTTCGGGAATCGACGAACGCATCGACGCGAGCTATCCGGTGGCGGGAAGCTGGCCTCACTACTTGCGCGACCGGTTCGGCTACTTCGGTTGCTACGAGGAGCGAATCACACCGAGCTACCTCGAGCTCTATCTGATGGCGACGTACCCAGGAAGAGAGCAAGCGCAGTTCTTCAACGAGTTCGACTCGTGCTGCTTCGGCGGTCTATACGCGTACGACTACCTGTCGTACGTTTCGTACCTCGCCAACGAGTGGGAAGGGCGCTTCCAGATCGTGCTGGATCACGGTGAGTTCGAGCATGTCATCTCGCGATACACGCTCGAAGAGATTCTCGAGATCGAGCGAGCGGGCCGCTAGAACGCGAACCCTGCGCGCTCGGGATCCCAGCGGACGGCGTGATGTCTTTCGTAAGCCATGCGATCTTTAATGCCCCTGATCTTGCCCTTTCTCACGCCGTACAAGATGGCCGTGACGAGTACGCCGGTGGCGCCGGCGATCAGGATCGGCATCCCGACTCCGAGCAGGGCCTTGCCCGTGCTCGAGCAGCGGAGGTCATCGGCGCTCGACGAAGACGCCAACCGCACACATTCCTTGGCGAAGGCGGGCGCCACGAGAGCGATCCCGACCGCGGTTGCGGCGGAGGTGCTGATGAGCGCGGTACGCGATCGCTTGGCCAGATACTCGAGCTCGCGAAGACGATACTCGTCGTAGCTCAGCGTCTCGTTCGGGACCGCCGCTTCCTTCGGCGCGACGTTCGCACTGTCCTGAGCGACCGCCGCCCCAGCCGACAGAGCCCCGACGAATACCAGAAAGGACAGGATTCCAGGAAATGTGCGCATGTGGGCTCACCAGATAGTAGCTTCGGCGCCCATCGCTGGCCATTTCCGCTCCGGGCACCGGCTTTCGCCGACTACTACGGGACCTACGAAGACTTGCTAGCCGTTGCAGGTTTCGTCCCTCTCAGCGTGGTGATTCCGACCTCGGTTGCGACACCGTCGCCCGAAGCGAACCGTTGCCAGCGCTCCTGGACCTCGTCCTGCAACGCGAGACGCTGCTGATCGGTCACTCCGGTGACGATGCTTCCGAGTGGGGTGCTGTGGACGTACTGCCACATGAACTCCCTGGCGGCCGGTAGCTGCAAGGGCTTCATCTCTGTGCTGACATGGACTTGCTCGAAGCCTGCACTCGTCGCGAGATGCCGGAGCTCGTC
>CP070650.1:1869064-1871996 GCA_020354595.1 Myxococcales bacterium | reverse complement strand
CGACGGCGCCTGCGTCGGAAGGCGCGGGACCCATTGGCTCCACACGAGCACGCCGATGGTTGCCGCGAGTAGCGCAATGAAACCTGCGCCCCATATGCGAGACATCCCCAGTAGTTCCAGCTCGAATCCAGAAGCTCTTCCATCTGTGGGCGCCGACGAGCTCGAGCGAAGACGCCACACCGCCGCGGGGGCGCGGGGCACCCGATTGGCCGGATCGCGGTGCATTGCGACCGTCGATTGCGCCCTGATGTTCTCCCGTTCCGCGACGGCCGCGACCGCGTGGGAGTCCCGCTCGATTTCCGGCTCGCCCGGACCCGGCGCCCAATCTGGGGGCGGCCGCGCCTCTGGCGGAGAATCGCGCCGGCGAAGCGCGGTCATCACCGCGTCGACCAGGGGACGGGATGCGTCATCGGAGCCCCACACCGCTTGTGGTGGCTCGCCGTCGGAGAGCAGGACCACGGTGACCCCCCGGAGCGCGGGCTCCCTCCGCAACGCGGCGCACAAGCCCAGGCCATCGAGCCGCGGCATCGAGACATCGGCCAAGATCAAGTCGGGCCGGTGGTCCCGAGCGAGCTGCAGGGCCTCCACGCCGTCCCGCGCCTCGGTCACTCGGGCCCCCGCATCACGCAGAAGCCCGACATAGGACCAACGACTGGGCGCTTCGTCATCCGCGACCAGAACGCGCTGCCCAAGCAGAGTCGCATCCGAAAGTTCGTTTATTTCCAAGCTCTTACCCATGAAAACTCGGAGATCCCAGCGGCCGTCGACGCCGTCGTCTGGCGTCGGCGGGACCGCTTCGGTCTGCGCAGTGTACGCATCCCACCGATTTGTTCGAGCGCCAAGTCGGTTGCCCACCACCGGCGGCCGACGTACTGACGAGCGTGGACTTCGTCGACGAGGTGACACTCGAGGTCGCGGCGGGCGACGGCGGCAACGGATGCGTGGCGTTCCGGCGGGAGAAATTCGTTCCGTTGGGCGGCCCCTCAGGCGGCGATGGGGGCCGTGGAGGCAGCGTGATCCTCGTCGCGCACGACCGCTTTTCGACCTTGTTTGACCTCCGGTACCGAAAGGTCGTTCGGGCCGAGCGGGGTGAGGACGGTCGGGGTAAGGACCAGTTCGGCAAGGCCGGCTCGGACATCCGAATCGAGGTTCCCGTGGGTACCCAGGTCTACGACGACGACAGCGGCGAGCTGCTTACGGACCTGAACAAATCCGGCGCCGAGCTCGTCGTCGCGCGCTGCGGTCGCGGGGGCCGCGGAAACATGAAGTTCGCCACCCCCAACGACCGAGCGCCCCGCCGAGCCGAGCCAGGCAAACAGGGCGAGAAGAAAAAGATACGGCTCGTTCTCAAGCTGCTCGCCGACGTCGGCATCGTCGGCTTTCCAAATGTCGGCAAGAGCACCTTCATCGCGACGGTGTCCCGCGCGCGCCCCAAAGTCGCCGACTACCCGTTCACCACCCTCGTTCCGAACCTCGGCGTCGTTTCGCTCGGCGTCGACCGCCAGTTCGTCATCGCCGACATCCCGGGCATCATCGAGGGCGCCTCCGAAGGCGCCGGCCTCGGGCTCCGGTTCCTCAAGCACGTCGAACGCACCCGGGTGCTCTTGCACATGGTGAGCGTTGATCCGGATCCCGAGCGCGACCCGGTCGCCGATTTCGAGCAACTCATGGTCGAGCTGGAAGAGTTCGACCCGACCCTGCTCGAACGCCCCATGGTGGTCGCCGTGAGCAAGTGCGATTTGGCCGAAGCACGTGAGGCGGTCGATGAGGTCAGAAAAGCACTCGAGCCGAGAGGTCTTCAGGTGTTCCCGATCAGCTCGGCGACGAACGAGGGGCTCACGCCGTTGCTCGAGGCGCTCGAGGCTATTCTTCGTCGGCCCGACGACGCATGAGCTCGTGGCGAGCCCAGTCCGCCGCCTGACGCACGACGGGCGACGCGTGATCACTCGCTGCCTCGTCGAGAACTGGAAGGTGGATCGCTTCGCCTCGATTACCGAGCACCAGCGCGGCGTTGCGGGCCAAACCCTCCCGCTGCGCCCGCTTGAGCGGTGAGCCCTCGGACCAGGTCCGAAACGCATCCTCGCTCATCTGCAAGAACTGCGGCGCCTCGATGCCGTCCCATCGGTCGCCGCGCTCGAATGCCGCCATCGACCGCGACGTCGCGCCCGCGGTTTGGTTGTAGGGGCAGACGTCTTGGCAAACGTCGCACCCGAAGAGCCAAGGGCCGATCCCACTGCGGTACGCTTCTGGGATCTCGCCGCTATGCTCGATCGTCAGGTACGAAATGCACCGACGCGCGTCGAGCGACCGAGGCTCGACGAACGCGCGCGTTGGGCAAGCCTCGAGGCACAGGGTGCAGCTCCCACAGCGCCGGTCGATTGGCGTGTCGGGTCGCAGGGACGCCGTCGTGACGATGCACGCGAGGAAAACGTGCGAGCCAATGCCGGGCACGATCAGGCAGCAGTTCTTCCCGATGAAGCCGACGCCTGCACGCTCGGCCCACGCTCGCTCGAAGACCGGCTTGGAGTCGACCGCGACGCGCGCGACGTAGCCCGCGTCCTGCAACCCCTTCGCCACCCGCCGCGCCTTCTTGGTCAACACGTTGTGGTAGTCGCGGCCGAGCGCGTACTTGGCGACACGCGCTGGGGGCGGCCCTTCATAGCCGTGCCCGTGCGCGTAGGGGGCAGCCATGACGATCACGCTCTTGCACTCGGCGAGCATGTTGGCATCGCGCGGGTCTTTTCGGACCTCGGCGGTGTCGGCCATCCACGCCATCTGCCCCTCACGCCCTTCCGCGAGCCAGGCGTCGAGATAGCCCGACTCCTCTTCGAGCCGCCCAGCCTCGGCCACTCCCACCCGCACGAACCCAGCTTCCTCGCTTGCCGCTTTGACGCGCTCGGTGAGCTCCAGGTCGACGGTCATCCCAGGCCGG
>CP070650.1:1866421-1868964 GCA_020354595.1 Myxococcales bacterium | reverse complement strand
CGCCTCGACGACCGTCAAACCAAAGGCTTCGAACAAGGCCGGCTGTACGAACGCCCCCCGTTGGTCGGCGACGAACCTGTAGAACTCCCCGACCTTGGTCTTGTCGGTTTGCATCTCGATCCAGCGGACGTCGGCCTCGAGATTGAATTCGTCGAACAGCCGGTGAGTCCGTTCGATCTGTTCGCGCTCGTCACGGTCTTGGGACTCTTCGACGCGAAGCCTGCCTCCTACGACGAGCAGGTTGGCGACCTTTCGAAGCTCGTCATTGTTTGCATACCACTCGACGAGACCCGCCATGTTCTTGATCCGATCGAGTCGCGACATCGCAAAGAGAAGCGGCTTGTCCCGTTTGCTGAGCAAGCCCCGGTAGGCGCAGCTGGGCGAGCCGTAGACCATCGTCTCGATTTCCTGCCGCATCTCTTCGGGCCGATGGCTGTCGTCGAAGTAGGGAAAGAACACGCGCGGATCGGCCCCAGGGGACACGATGTTGAATTTCGGATCGAAGCAGTTGATGCCGGACACGACCCGGTAGAGCCTGGGAAGAGAAAAGGCGGTGTAGCTTTCGTACTGCCCAACGCTCTCCGCGGTCCCGGCGATCTCCTGGTAGGTGCTCGTGATGATGAAATCGGCGGTATTCATCGCCAGAAGGTCCGCAGTGTACTGCGCCGCAAAGTGATGCTCGGCCTCGTGATGCTGCCAATGGAGGTCCGATAGCAGGTACTTCGTCTTTTCGAGCGCATGGGCGATGTTGCACTGCGTGACCCCGAGCCGGTGCGCCATCGCGGTCGCCACGAGATTGCCGTCCGAGTAGTTGCCGATGACGAAATCCGGGCGGACGCCGCCGAGCTCTGCGAGCAGCTCGCGCTCGGCGTCGATGGCGTAGCGCTCCAAGTAGGGCCAGACTTCGAAGCGCGAGATCCATTGCGGAATCACTTCGCCGCCCTCGTAGGTGCGAAAAGGCACGCGGAGTATGCGGGCGTTCTCGGTGCCGAGGATTGGCTCGATGCGCTGGTCGCACGTCGTGCCGTCGGCCTCGGGAATCAAGCGTGTGACCACGACGATTTGCGGCTCGATGTCCAGACCCTGGTCGTGAATCGACTCGCGCATCTCGCGCTCGAGGGCGCGCACCTGATCGAGGATGTACACGATCTGGCCGCCGGTATCCGGCTTACCGAGGACGTTGGACTGCCCGAAATATCCGTGCGGCGATATGATCGCGATCGAGAAGATCATCGGCATGCGCGCCAAGAAATTCTCCAGATTCTTGGGCGATGGCGCTTCGAGGATGTCGAGAAGGAGCTCCATCGTCTCCCGGATTTGGTCGGGCGTCCGTCCCCACCCGGGCTCGAAACCGAGGCGGCGGAGCTCGCGCTTGAGCTCGTCGCTTTCGTTCTCGTGGCCTTCGAGGATTGCCATGGCCTTGTCGAGGGCTTCACGGAGCTCGTCGACGTCCTGGAGTGTGCCGTTGAGCATGAGCTGTTGCCCGCGCACCTGGTGCATCGAAAGGAAATCGAAGAGGAGCTTCTGGCCACGCCCGCCTTCGACGAACAACCGCCCGGAGAGATGCCGGTTCAGGAACTCGACGCCGCGGCCAATATTGCGCGCGTCCTTGAGCTTTGGGAAACCGCGCTCGAAGGGGCTGAGGTCGATCTCGAGCACGTACCGTTCGCCCTGGGGGATTCCCGCGGCGATGCGCTCTTTGAGGTCGAGGTATTCGGCCACGGAGAGCTCTCGGCAGTGCATGTCCTCGGTGTGGACCTGCACGTAGCTCCAGCGCCCGACACGCTCGCGCACGGCGAGCGCGATGAACGGCTCGTCGACGACCGCTTCCTGCGCGTGCTGCATGATCCAAGACATCTTCGTGCCTTGCAGCGGCGCAGCGACCTCGGTGTCCGTAAACTGTTCGTACTCGTGCACCAAGTCCGACCACAAAAGGAACTGACGGTCGAGCGCCTTCAGGCGCCTGAAGAGAAGATAAATCGGCTCACGGTGCGCGTGCAGGAGCTCTTCTAGCGTGTTGATCATTCTTGTTCCTCGGCGGGGATGCGGATGTCGCCTAGGAAATCATACCAATCGATCCCCTCTAAGATCCCGCGCGCGTGAGCGCTTTTTGCGAAATGAACACGCGGCCGCCCGCGCAGCCTTTCGAGCTCGGGTGTGTGATTGCTCACGACTACGCCCAGTGTGTCTCCCGAAAGCATGTCCCAGTCGTTCCCTGAATCGCCGGCAACGAGCAACCGTTGCGGCTCGAGGTTCCACTTGAAGCAGAAAAAGCGAATGGCAAGCCCCGGCGATGCTCGGACCGGAACGACGTCGAGGTACACCTCGTGGTCGACAATCGTGGTGACTCGCAGGCCCTGTTGACGCACATGGCGGCGGATCTCTCTCAAGGTCGGCGCCTCTTCGAGGTCCAGGCGATAGCGCAAACGGTACTTGGTGCCCGATTCGGGGACCGGATGGAGACCCGGAATCGCCCCCAAGACTCTGGCCACCTCGTCTCGATCCCAACGGTAGCGGATTTGGCGCTCCCACGAGCGGTCCGG
>CP070650.1:1861086-1866321 GCA_020354595.1 Myxococcales bacterium | reverse complement strand
ACAATTCCGCGGGCTTGCAGGATACGAGCGCGAGCTTTTTCCGAAGTTCCAAATGGGGCTCCAGTACTACTTGGAATACACCTTCAAGTACGATCAGCTGATCGCGAATTCGTATTGGCCGAGCTACGAGCAGAACCGGTTTCGCCATGTGCTGACGCTTCGGCTCACGCAGTTCCTGGTGATGGACAACCTCGAGCTCTCGCTATTCACCTTCTTCTCGCCGGACGAGCTCGACACGTACATCCGTCCGCGCATCACCTACAAGATCATCGATCCGCTGGCCATCGTCTTCGGCGCCAACCTCATGTTCGGACGCGACGACTACACCTTCTTCGGCCAGCTCAAAGAGAACACGAACGTGTACGTGAGGCTTCGCTACTCGTTTTGAGGATTTGAAAACGAAAGGAACACAATCATGAATGTCGACAAACTGGTTTTTCGAGTTGCTGGAGTCATGGTCATCGTCGGCGTGGTGCTTGCCTTCACGCATCACATCGCTTGGCTGGCGCTTCCCGCGTTCGTGGGCCTCAACATGTTCCAAGCCTCATTCACCGGCTTCTGTCCCCTCGCCAGCATCGCGAAGCGTTTTGGCGTGGAGTGCGGCAATGCGTTCTAGAACCATGAGAAAGAGAGAAAACCATGAAGACCATTCTCATTCTGGGTGCGGGCACGGCAGGCACCGCCATCGCCCACAAGTTGCGTCGTCGTCTGTCGAATGATTGGGACGTCGCGGTCGTAGACCCATCTGCGACGCATCTCTACCAGCCCGGGCTTCTGTTCTTGCCTTTCGGGGACGAGACCGAAGAGCGGATCGTGCGCGAGCGCGGCTCGACGCTCGGGAAGGGCATCACGTGGCACCAGGCCGCCGTCAAAGCGATTGACACCGAACGTCGTCGGGTCGAGCTCGTCGAAGGGGAGCCTCTCTCCTACGACTTTTTGATCGTCGCCTCGGGAACCGAGATCCGCCCGGACATGATCGACGGGATGCTCGGGGACGGTTGGCACAAGAACGTTTTCGACTTCTACACCCTCGAGGGCGCCAAGGCCCTGCAACAGGCGCTGGCCAATTTCGAAGGTGGCCGGCTCGTCGTCAACGTCGTCGAGATGCCGATCAAGTGCCCGGTCGCACCGCTCGAGTTCGCGTTCTTGGCGGACGCATATCTCACCAAGCGGGGCATTCGTGACACGACCGAGCTCGTGTACGCGACGCCACTCGACGGCGCATTCACGAAGCCGCTCGCCTCCAAGACGCTCGGCTACCTGCTCGAGAACAAGGGTATTCAGGTCGCAACCGAATTCATGACGGGCGAGGTCGACTGGGAACAAAACCTCATCCGGTCGTACGACGAGCGCGAGCTGCCCTACGACCTGCTGGTCACCATTCCGCCGCACATGGGCGCGAGCTTTCTCGAGGATACGGACCTGGCCGACGAGCTCGCCTTCGTCGCGACGGACCCTCACACCCTCCGAGCCAAGAACGCGGAACGCGTTTTCGTCATCGGCGACGCGACCGACTTGCCCAGCTCCAAAGCCGGGTCGGTGGCTCATTTCCAAGCGGACCTGCTGGCCGAGAACGTTCTACGTGCGATCGAGGACAAGGAGCTCGAGCCCAGCTTCGACGGCCACTCGAACTGCTTCGTGGAAACCGGCCACGGCAAGGCCATGCTGATCGATTTCAACTACGACACGGAGCCCTTACCCGGACAGTTCCCAATCCCCGGTGTCGGTCCCCTGCCACTGCTCAAGGAAGCCCGACGCAACCACTGGGCGAAGCGGTTATTCCGCTTGGTCTACTGGCACGCGCTACTTCCGGCGCGGCCCATTCCCATTGCGCCAACGATGTCGTTGGCCGGAAAGCAAATCTCCGCCGCCGCGGAGTGAGGAGGTCAATCATGTCACTCGAAAACATTCAAACCGATGCGGAAGGCTATCTCGCCAATCGTGAGGATTGGTCCGAAGAGCTCGCCCAGGAGCTCGCAGCGAGCATGGGTGTGTCGCTGACCGACGAGCACTGGAAGGTGCTCAATACAGCCCGCGCCATCGACGCCGAGTCAGGGTCGAGCCCTGGGCTCAGGAAGATCAGCAAGCGCTCGGAAACACCGATCAAGGCGATCTACAAGCTGTTCCCCGAGGGACCTGCAAAGGCCATCGCCAAGATCGCCGGCATCCCCAAACCCAAGTCGTGCCTGTAACGCAAAGCTCAAGGAGAGAACAATGACCGATTCAGGAACCGAAAAACCGCGAAGCTTGAGCGTCATCTGCTCGAAAGGGAGCTTCGACATGGCCTATCCGGGGCTCATCCTAGCGAACGCGGCCCGGATGGCTGGCGTCGATGCCCGTCTGTTCTTCACGTTCTGGGGGCTCGACATCGTCAACGAGAAGAAGATCGACCATCTTCACCTGAACCTCGTCGGCAATCCCTCGGCGCCCGTTCCGGCGATGATCGCCGGGCTTCCCGGCGTCGAGGCACTCGCTACCGCTCAGATGCGGAAGGAAATGGAGCGGCTCGAAATTCCGCCCATTCGCGAGTTCATCGAGATGCACGAAGACGCCGGAGCAGAGATCTACGGGTGCCAGATGGCCCTCGACATGTTCAAGCTAACCAAGGACGATCTCGTGCCGCAGGTCAAAGACGTGCTCACGGCCATGGATTTCATGGACATGAGTGAAGGCGCTCAAATCATATTCGTCTAGTCACGATGCGTCCTTCGCGTTCTGGCTTGGCTGACGCTGCATTCACATGAGATAAAGGCTCCTCCTAAGGAGGAGCCGTGTCGAAGACGATCGCGATTCTCACGAGTGGCGGCGATGCGCCAGGCATGAACGCCGCGATTCGGGCGGCCACCATGGTTGCTGTGGCCAAGGGGCACCGCATGCTGGGGATCCGTCACGGGTACCGCGGGCTGCTCGACGAGAAGATCTCGCCGATCGACGCGGATCGCGTCAACGGCATCCTTCGCGAAGGTGGGACGATTCTGCACTCGGCGCGGAGCAAGCGCTTTCACAGCGTGGAGCACCGCAACCGCGCGCGCGAGGTCTTGACCAAACACGGCGTGGACGGTCTCATCGCGATTGGTGGAAACGGCACGCTTACCGGCCTCACCTTGCTGAGCGACACGAGCGAAGCGGGCGATTGGCCGGTCCAGTGCATCGGGATACCTGCGTCCATCGACAATGACATTGCGCTGACCGGCCTGGCGATCGGCGTCGACACGGCGATGAATACGATCGTGGAGGCGTGCGACCGCATTGCCGACACCGCGACCGCGCACGGACGGACGTTCATCATCGAAGTCATGGGGCGCGATAGTGGCTATCTCTCGATGACCTCTGCGATCGCTTCAGGCGCCAACATGGTGCTTTTTCCCGAGGCCGCGCGCACCGAAGAAGAGCTGGTGAGCTCGATGGTCAAGACCATTCTCACCGTTCGCGAGCGCCATCCGGAAAACCAACGTGTCGTCGCGATCAAAGCCGAGGGCGTCCCGACACCGACGGACCGACTCAAGGAGCTCGTCGACGCCAAGGTTTTCGAGATCACCGGAGAGGAGCACGAAGACGAAGACATCGAAACCCGTGTGACGGTGCTCGGCCACGTCGTCCGCGGCGGTCGGCCGAGCGCGTTCGATCGTTTGCTCGGAAGCCGTTTTGGAAATGTCGCGGTGCGCGCCGTGCTAGCGGGCGAGCATCGTAAAATGGTGTCTTGGTTGCCTCCCATGGATCTCCCCGAAGGCGCCGGCACGCGAGCGCAGGCTGATCCCTATTGCTACCTCGTCGATTTGCCCGCCGTGCTGAGTGCGACGAAACAGCTACTCGAGGGGCAAAGCCCGCTGGCCCGCTGGCGAGCCACGGCGTTCGACGATCTCGAGGACGTGTTTCTGTTATAAAGAAGGGGTGATTAGGCTTTCTTGGTTGGGGGCGGCGTTCGCCGTGGGGACGATGGTGCTCCTCGCAACCGCGCAGAGGGCGGTCGCCCAAGAGGAGCCCGAGGTCGAGATCATCACGGAGCCCCCACCTCAAACCGAGCCTCCTCCCGCAGAGCCGCCCTCCGAGCCCGCGCCACCGCCCGAGCAAGCGCCGCCCAAAGTCGATCCGCCAAAGAAGCAGCCGGGTCAGCTCCGGGTCGGCGCGGGGATCGGGTTCGGCGTCGGGGGCAGTCTGATCACGTTCGGAATTTCGCCGCAGGTCTCGTACATCTTCAAGAAAATCGTCGAACCCGGGGTCGCGATTCGTTATCAGTACACAAATGACCGGCTCGTGACTCCCAACGCCGTCTGGCATACGTTTGGCGGCTCACTCTTCGTCCGCATCTACCCAATCCAACCGATATTCGTTCTCGTCGAAGGCGAGATCATCAACACCGGCTTCAAACAAGGCGGCTTCACCTCAGGGCGCGCGAACTATGGCAACCTGTTTCTCGGTGGTGGCTACATCCAGGGAGTCGGCCGAGGGGCCTTCATCGCAATCTCGATCAAGGTCAACGTATTCCGCAACGCATTCTACCCGAGTAACATCCCCATCTTCGGCGTAGGCGCCGGCTTCGGCTTTTGAAGTCTCGAGAGGGTGGGGCGAAGCCCCGTGGCGGCGCGCAGCGTCGCTTTACGGGGCTCCGTCGAACAGATCTCGGAAGCCGCTTGGCGCGTGGCGCCCGAAGACTATGGTCTCGAGAATCCCGATGCCGGTCTTATCGCCCATCTTCGCGAGCACCACGTTGTGGACGTGGATGCTGCAGTACTCGTCGGGCTCCACCTCGTCGAGCTTCCAGCTCTCGTAGCCGATCTCGAGCTCATCCCGCCATACCGCGTGACCCCACTCGGGGTGCTGGTAGCCGATTCCCATCATTTGGAAGCGAAACATCGGTTCGAGCTCGATGTCGAGCTTGGTCCCGTCGCGTTTCACGAAGCCGAACGTGGCCCCTTCGGGCCAACGCGTACCGCTCTTCCAGCGGATCTGATTGGTCGCGGACGCCATCTTCTCTTCGTCGGCTTCGACGACGTCTTTCGGGACCTCCGTGTCGTCGGGGTAGGTCTTGATGATCGATGCGGCGATCTCCTCCGCGTAGCCATCGGGCAGCTCGCGCGTGAGGAAGTGCGTGCAAAACCCATCGAAGTGAATGGGCGACCAAATCCAGTACACCGCGGGGTCGCTCGTCAGCCTGCTTGGAGCGCCTTCTTCGTATTCTCCGACAGGACGCATTCCCCACGACTTGTCGCGATTGCCGATGACTTCGCTCCGCTT
>CP070650.1:1856665-1860986 GCA_020354595.1 Myxococcales bacterium | reverse complement strand
TTCTGCTCGACCCGGGCGACGAAGTCCTTCTCCCCTCCCCTTTTTGGCCGCTGAGCCGCGGAATCATCGCGACCAAGGGAGCCATCCCGGTTCAAGTTCCATTCTATACACGGCTCGACGACCGCGGCTTCGATCCCGAGGCGGCACTCGAAGAGGCGGTGACCGACCGCACGGTCGCGCTCTACGTCAACACGCCCAACAACCCGAGCGGACGCGTCCTTTCCGAGTCCACGATCGACGCGATGCTCGGAGTCGCCAGGCGCCACGGTCTTTGGGTTTTCTGCGACGAGGCGTACGAGGAGATCTACTTCGACCGTGAGGCGCCCGAGGCGATCTGGAAGCGGCCCGACATTTGTGATCAGGCGATCGCTTTTCACACGCTATCGAAGACGTACGGCTTCGCAGGTGCACGCGTCGGCTTCACTCACGGCCCTGCGGGTATCATGAACGCCATAGCTGGAATGCAGACGTTTCACACGTACTGCGCGCCCCGACCGATGCAGTTTGGAGGAGTCGCCGCGCTCCGCGAAGGCGACGCTTGGGTAGAGGAAAGCCGAACGCTCTACCGCGACGCCGGCTACGCCGCCGCCGAAGCGCTCGGCGTTCGGCGCCCTGACGGTGGGACGTTCCTCTTCGTCGACGTCACCCCGCACCTCGACACCAACGCCGAGGACTCTGGCGCCTTCCTCGAGCGTTGCGCCGATGTCGGCGTCTTGTTGACGCCGGGACGCTCGTGCGGAGCCGACTATGCGAAGTGGATTCGCCTCTGCTTCACGTCGGTGCCCCGGGATCGACTCGACGGGGCTTTGGAGAGGCTGGCTCCTCTCTTTCGAACACCTGGCGGCTGAACCACGCGTCGAACGACGGTGAGCCGGGGCCCGTGAACGTCAGCGCAGCGAAGACCGCCGCGTAGAGAAGCGGAAGCTCGCGCATCGACCATGGATCGCCAAAGTGGTGCACGAACGCAGCGACCATCATCATGATGAAGAGCGTGACCGACGCGAACCTGCCGAGCAGGCCGAGAAGCAACAAGATCGAGCAGCCAATTTCGGCAAAGAGCACGAGCTGAAAGCTCACCTCCGTCCCGACATTGAGCGGGTCCGGGAACTCTCGAATCAGCGTCTCGTACTCGAACGCCTTCGGAATCCCGTGGCTGAGCATCAGCAGGGAGACGGAGACCCGAAGAAGGAAAATACCGTTGTCCGCGAGCGTGCGCCGCATGTCCAAAAGCCTAGCACGGTGAATTGCGTCAGCGGTCCGTTACACTGAAAGCGTGGGGTCGTGTCCAGCGTGTACGTCCATTCCCTTGTCGGGATATGAAGCCAGTCCAGGCGTTCAGGTCGAGCTGTGTGCACACTGTCGCGGTCTATTCCTGGATCGTCACGAGATCCGCGAGCTGGTCGGTGGCGGCTCGCTTGCAAAGGCCACCGAAGTGGTGCCCGTATCGCTCGGTGCGGAGATCGGAATGCGCTGTCCCAAGTGTGTCGACCCCGCGATGCAACCCCTTCGCGTCAAGGGCGCAGAGGACGTCGCGTCCTGGCAGTGCCGGAGTTGCGGTGGGCTTTGGCTCGGAGAGGGAGCGTTCTTTGCTTTGGCGTCCTCGCTTCGAGCTTCGCGCAAACCCCGCGTGCGAATGATCGGTGCCCCCGCGCCGAGTGCCAACCCGATCGTCGACGATGGTCCGGACCTCGCACACAGCCGAAGCCGGTTCGACCAAGGAGTAGAAAACCTGATCGGCGTCCCCTTGGCGCTGACGTTGAGCTGGATCTTCTGCTCGACCGACCTCGGTCGTCTGCTCGCGTCGCTAGTCGGAATGCCGTTCCACGAGCTCGGTCACGCAGCGGCGTCGTGGCTGAGCAGCCGGATCGCGATTCCGCTTCCCTTCTTCACGTTCTGGTATGACGAACAGTCGGTGTGGATGGGGCTACTGGTCGCCGGCGTTCTGAGCTGGCTGATGTTCCACACCTATCGCGAGAAGAACTATTTCATGCTGGGGGTCGCTAGCACGGTGCTCCTCGCTTGGGCCGCGACGACTTTTCTCATCTCCCCGAACACCACCTTGATGTGGCAAATCCTGGCCGGAGCCCTCGGCGAGATCGTGTTTGGCGCCTTTCTCCTGGTCGCCTTTCACTTCCCGCTGCCGGACCGCTTCCGTTGGGATTTCTGGCGATGGGCGACCCTGATCCCGGCCGCCCTTTGCTTCGTGCACGCGATTTTGCTGTGGCGCGTGGTGTGGTCAGACGTCACGCAGATGCCCTGGGGCTCCGCCATCGGCGCCGAGAGCGACGGCGACATGAACCGTCTTGTCCAGGACTTCGCGTGGAGCGCGAACGACCTCGCCGATCTTTACCTGACGGCTGCCTACGCTTGCCTCGGAGGGATTGTCGTCACCTACGCGTACGCGGCGTACCGCATGAAAAAGGGGGTCCGACCCCTTTAAGAGAGGCCCCACTTGGCCTTGTTCTCGGCTACCTGCTCGGGGCTCGGCTGCTCGGTGCCTTCGTTGACGGGAACCTCGAAGTCGTCCTGCGCGTCGACCATGTTGGCATTGAGCTGCGTATCGTCCGCGAAGATCTCCGGGACCGAGGCGTCTTCATAGATCGCCTCCCATGGGCACTCCGGCTCGCACGCGCCACAGTCGATGCACTCTTCCGGCTGGATGTACAGCTGGTTGGGGAACGCCTCTTTGTCGTCACCCTTGTACTCGTAAATGCATTCCACGGGACAAACATCCACGCAGGACTTGTCGACGCAATCGCGGCAAAGACGTGTAATGACCCAGGTCATCGGACTCCCTTCCGGAAAAAAGTGGCTGAAAGCTAGCAGGGGGTCCTAGGTCGGTCAAAGATGACCCGAAGCCCTACTATCCCCGTGTTTTCGAGGACTTCTTGTTGGGAACCGTGCTCTTCTTCTTGGGCGCTTCGCTCGGATGACAACCCGCGCAGGTGTAGTCCTCGATGCCAAGGAGTTTGCCCATCGAAGGCGTCACGACTTCCTGCATGAACTTCACCTCGTCGGGAAACGTCGACAGCATCCCGCGGTGCCCCGGAGTCCCTTCAGGGGGAACGATGTACATGGACGGCGCGGGCATCTTGAAATTGATTTCCCTCATCTCCTCGCCGTGACAGTCGACGCAATCGAAGTCTCCATACTCCTCCGCATCGTGGGCCGTGAAAAGCTCCTTCATGATCGGGTTGATCTTGCCGATCATGTAGAATTCCTTGTCCGCGACGCTCATTTCATCCCACGGGGAGTCGGGTGGCGTGATGCCCATCGCCTCGATGGCGCTCACTTTGCCGGTGGACCCCGAATCCTTGGACTTCGACCCGCCACACGCCGCGATGCAGAGGGCCAGCACGACGAGGACTGATTTCATGATTCCACTCATCGCCGCGCATGGTAAGTCATGCGTGGTGGCGGAGCACAGAATATCGGGCGAGCATTAGCCATGGTGCGGCGAGGCCTTGTCGTCTTGACCGCCACCGTACTAACGCTCTGGGCAGGGATGGGTTTCTTCTCACACTTTCAACGCCAAATGATCTTCCCTGGACCTGCGGGGATTAGCTTGCAGCTCCTGAAGCGCGTCGCCGACCAGGTTGGCGCCAGGCAGCTCGAAGTCCACACGGAGGACGGGGAGACGCTCTACGGCTGGCATCGCGACGCGGTCCGAACAGGGCCTCGACGCGTCGTCCTCTACTTCCACGGAAACGCGTCTTCCGTGTTGGGCCAAATCGAGCTTCAGAACCTGCTGCTGAGCGAGGGCTGGGACTTCGTCGGCATTCACTACCGCGGCTACCCCGGCAGCACCGGATCGCCAAGCGAGGCAGGGCTTCATCGGGATGCGATGGCCGCTTGGAAGTGGGTCACCGAGGAGCTCGGTACCGAACCAAGTCGCGTCGCGATTCACGGCAGAAGCCTCGGTGGTGGCGTGGCCGTACCACTCGCCGTCGAGGTCCATCCCGGCGCACTCGTATTGGAGTCGACCTTCACGTCGATCGTCGATCTCGCCCAAGAGCACTATCGCTTCCTTCCCATGAGTCGACTTCTCGAGGACCGCTTCATGACGAGAGATTTCGCCAAGAAGCTCTCGTGCCCGCTTCTCGTCGCCCACGGCGGCGCAGACTCGATCATCGATGTGCGCCATGGGAAGGAGCTCGCCCGGATCTTCCACGCGAACGAATACATCGAGGTGCCGCGCATCGATCACAACGACATGCTGTTCGTCGGCACGATTGCCGCTCGATACCTGCGCTTCCTAGAGAGCGCGATCCCCCCTCAGCACTAGAGCTGACTCACTGAACGAACATCGCCGAGGATGCTA
>CP070650.1:1850810-1856565 GCA_020354595.1 Myxococcales bacterium | reverse complement strand
GCAACGACGGCGGGCTTCGCAAATGGGAAGCCGGCGTGGAATGGCGCGTTCCTATCACGCAGGCGTTCGCTACGGCCGTGTTCATGGACTTCGGGGACGTGCATCGAGGTCCGTCGTTCCGCTTCAACTACATCCGCGCCGCGGCTGGCTTCGGGTTCCGATATCGCACACCCGTCGGGCCGATTCGACTCGACTTCGGATTCCTGATTCCGGGCTGGCAGGTCGTGAACGGCACGGCTCCGCCGAACGCGTTCAACATCTTCCGCTTCATTCGCGGCGGCGTCCCGGGTGCGATTCACTTCACGATCGGTGAGGCGTTCTGATGCGGTGGCTGCAGCGCCTCTTCAGTTGGTTTCTCGGCTGGCCGCTGTTGGCCATCCTCTCGATCCTGATCAGCGTCCTCTACCACCTCGACACGAAGCTCGGCAGGACGATCGGCCGCGACATGCTCAACGACTTCGTGTCGGGCGAGATGGACGGCACCTTGCACGCGGGCTACATCGAGCAGCTTCGCCTGTGGCGCACGGTCGTCAAAGACACGTTCGTCTACGACCCGGACGGGCGCGCGATCATCTACGGCGAAACCGTCGAGCTCGGCATCGATCCCATCGCCGGCCTTCGCGGCAAGCTCCGCTTCTATTACGCGCATCTGACCAACGGCTGGGTCGACTTGGTCGACGACGTCGATGGCGCGCCGACGTTCCTTGCCGCCTTCGACGCAGCGGACGACAGCCCCACTGAAGGAGAGCCGTTCCACGCGATCGTCGACAACATGGATCTACGCAATCTGACGGTGACCGGCGAGCTCCTCGATCTGAAGGGCCTGCGGGTCGTCGACCTCAACACCAAGGGTCGGATGGAGTTCTACTGGATCACCGACATCGAGGTCTGGTCTGCAGACGGGCGCATCGTCGAGCCCTTCCCCTTCGAAGGCAGTATCGAGAACATCTTCGGCAGCGTCCACACCGATGCAAGGGGCACCCAAGTCACCGCGGAGGCGAGCCGCGGGGACGAGCACCTGACCGCTGAGCTCGTCTACCGCCCGCGCGAAGGCGGGGCGCCCGAAGATCCCTACGACCTCGACCTTTTCATCCGGGTGGAGCCGGTTGGATCGCAAACCCTCTATGACGTCGGCTTCGACTGGGCGGAGTCACTCAAGGGGGACGCCAGCGGCTGGGTTCGCCTCTGGGGGCCCGAGGGTGACTACCGTCTGGAGGCCGACGTGGATACCGCAGGCGGCAAGGCGCGCGTGAAAGGAGAGCTGCCTGAAGAGGGAGTTACCCGAATCGAGGTTTCGAGCCCCCGATTGCAGATCGCGAACCTGATCGACGGCACGCCCGAGGTCGAGGTGAACGGCCGCGTCGCCATCGCGAGCGACCCGCGGCGGCCGGACGTGCTCGGCGTCGAGGTCGAAACGGACGGGTTCCCCTACGACAGCTTCCACGTCCCCCCATTCGACGCGAAGATCCGCGCAAGGGAAGACGGTCTCGACATCGACTCGGTAAAAGCCGAGTACTCCGGTGGCGACCTCTACTTGGACGGGCACGTCGAGTACGAAGGCGTCACGGAGATCCACGCGCGCGGCGATATTCCCGACGTGAGCGAAGATCTCAACGTCCGACAGTGGGCGCCCGACCTGCAGGGCGACGCGGAGTTCGACCTCTACATTCGTCAGACTGTGAAGGGCGATTTTGAGACCAGGGGTTGGGTCCGATTCGACCGCTTCGACTACGGGGCGATTCGCGCTCACTTCTTGATCCTCGAAGGACGCATTTGGGGCGACCCGCTGGCGCCGCAGCTCGACCTAGAGCTCGATGGAGCCGCGCTGCGGGTGGCTGGCTATCCGATAGGAAACGGCCAAGCCATTCTGACCGGCGGCCCCAAAGAGTACACGGCGACCGGCGAGTTCACCGCGCCTGACGATCGGCGTGCCGAGTTCCAAGCGCGGGTCCAGGCCGAGGACGCCATCTATCGACTGGACGTCGACGCAGTCGAGCTCGCCGTGGGCGACCTGTCGTGGCGCGGGTCGGTCAACAACCTCACGCTCGACCCGAACAAGGGCATCTCGTTCGATCGAGTCCTCATGGGCAGGGGGCCTCAACGGCTGGTCGCCGAGGGAGAGTGGCTTTTCGAGGGCCCAGATGACATTCACGCAGATCTCGAGAATTTCGACTTGGCAGTCTTGAAGATCCTGTACCCCGAGCAGGCTCTGGACTTCGAAGGAGTTGTGGACCTCCATTTCGAATTCCGTGGGGACCTCGACCAAGAGCCGACCATCGTCGCCGAGGGCACCCTCACCGACGCTACCCTTTGGGATGTTTCGCCGGTCAACGCCGCGTACTTGATCCATTTCGACGATGGGGTTCTCGACGCGGACGCGCAGGTCGACATGGGCGGGCGGGGCAACTTCACCCTGAGCAGCTCCGGCTTCATCGAACCGGTCGCCGGTGGCGTCGGACCCTCGCTTCGCGAGGGCATCTATGAGACGACGCTCAGCACCGGCGCCATGGACCTGACGTTGCTCGAGCTCATCTTCGAGGAGGACATGCCCGAAGTGGAGGGCTTCGCCGATGCGAGCATCAAGTTCTCCGGGCCGCTCGACGCGCCCTCCTTCCGAGGGAACGTCGACATCCCGGGACTCGTCTTCGGAGACTGGGGTCCCACGGACCTTTCGTCGGTCTTTCGGTACGAGTATGGCGCGCTGCTCGCCCAAGTGCGGATGGCGGACGAGGAGGGCGAGCTTTTCGAAGCGGAAGGCAGCCTTCTGGTCGACCTCGTGCACCTCGTCCAGAATCCGAGCGAGACGATCGAGACGCTCGAGACGTCGCCGTGGCGAGCAGCAATGCGGGTTCCGCCACGGAGGTTGAGCGCGTTTCCGAAGGATCTGCGTGAGCGCTTCGTGCCCGATGCGGATCGCTTGCAAGTCGCGGGAAGCCTCTCCATCGCGGGCGGCGCGTTCCAGACACGCGGTGACCTGCACGCGAGCTTCGACTGGCTCTCAGAAGGCTCGGAAGGCCTCTGCGGCAGCGAATCAAACCCGCGCGCGACGCTTCGGGCGCAGCTCATCGAGGGCCTCACCGAGATCAAGATGGATGGCGTCGTTGGGGACGCGAAGGTGCTCGACGTCGTGGCATCCGCGCAAACACCGATCGACGAGTGGCTGAAGGCTGCAGAGATCCCGAAGTGGCCGGTGACCCGAATCAGTGCGGATTTCTACGACGCACCCACCGAAAACATTCCCTACCTCTGCCGATACGCCGCAGGCACGCTCAAGGCGAAGCTCAGGGCCACCGGACTCTTTGGAGACGACCCGACGCTTTCCTTTTCCATGGTATCCGACGACCTTCGTGCGCGGCGTCTCGAGCCGGCACGGCGAACCGGAATGGTGAACACCATCATCGAGACCCCACCTGCCAAGAACCGGATCTCGGCTGAGTACGCAGACGGGTACGGAGAGATGGGATTGGACATGGAGTGGTGGAACGGCGGGTCGACCGCGATTTCCGCGCGGGCGCCGCTGAGGTGGGACAGTGAACATCCCATTCCGGAGCTCGCCAGACGGGGGGAGGTCACCGGCAGAGCGGACTTCGATCGCATGCCGCTTCAAGCCGTGCTCGCGTGGATGGCGGGCGTGGTCAATGTGGAGGGCATTCTCGAGGGCAGCGTGACTGCCCAGGGGCCGGTCAAGAACCCGACCTTCGTGGGGAGCGTCGACCTCTCCGACGGCCGCGTAAACCTCAGAAACGTGGGTCAGACCCTCGAAAACGTGCGCGGTCGCGCGATCTTCGACGAGGACGGCGTAGCGATCACGGACCTTCGAGCGGACGATACGGGCGGCTCTGCAGAGGTCGACGGACGCGTCGGTTTCAGACGCTTCCGCTTGAACAAGGCAGACTTCCAAGTGAACGCCAACTCGTTCCCGCTACGCCAGGAGGGCTCCATCGTCGCGCGGGTCGACGGCAACGCCCGCGTGCTCGCTCAGTTCGAGGACGAAGCGCTCGAGGGCGAGGTCCGTCTCAGGAAGCTGACGATCGACATTCCGGAGAGCTCGGCGACACCGCAAGACCTTGCTCCGCATCCCGAGGTGTTCTTCATCGGCGAAAGCTACGAGCAAGCCTACGAGCCGGCGCCTTACCCGGTGCATCTGAAGCTCCGCTCGGAGGAACGCATCGTGATCACGAGCCGTGACCAAGGCTTCTTCGTCGAAGCGAGCGCAAACCTCGATACGACGATGGCCGAGGAGCTTCTCGTAAAAGGCGCGGTCAACCTCCATACCGGCAATTTCCGTGTGTTCGGCAAACGCTTCGACATCCGCTCGGGAAGCATGGTGTTCGACGGGGATCCCGACATGAACGCCAAGGTCAACCTCGTCGCGCGTCACACGCTGCGAGGGAGCAACGACACGGTGACCGTGACGGTGTCGGGCCGTCTCAACAACCCGACCATCGAGTTCAGCTCGAGCGTACCAACCGAGAGCGAAGCACAAGTGATCGCCCTTCTGGTGACCGGGACGACGAGACAACAGCGAGGCGTCGGCCCCACCACCGCGCAGGCGTCGCAAGAGACCACGAACTTCCTCACCGGCGTGGCCGCCGGGCTCGCCTCGGCATCGCTTCAGTCTCAGTTTGGAGGCTTTGCGCCGACCTTTGGCATCCAGCAGGGCCAGGGATATGCGGACGACGTCGAGGCCGACACCGCCGTGCAAGTCGGTTTCAACGTCGACAGCGTCCTTCCGGAGAACGTTCCGATCCGGGGCCTCTACGTGGAAGGGCAGTTCGTGGCCCGACGTACGGAAGGCGGCCCCAACACCACCGCGCAGGCACAGCGCCCTGGTTTTTTGATCGAGGCTCTGTGGCCCCTAAACTTCGTGACTACTGGCACGTTTGCTCCTCCGTCCAACTGGAGTATCGATGTCACTTGGGAGCCTTGAAGCCCGCATGACACGAAAGCTATTTGGAACCGACGGCATCCGCGGCCTCGCCAATCGCGGAGACATGACACCGGAGGTGGCGTTTCGGATCGGTGCCGCCATCGCGTACCAGGCCGGCCAACGCGTCGACCATGCGCCGCGCATCGTCGTCGGAAAGGACACTCGACTCTCGGGATACCTGTTCGAGACGGCCGTCGCTTCCGGAGTCTGTGCGCTCGGCGGGGAGGTGCTCTTGTCTGGTCCGCTTCCGACGCCCGCCATCGCCCATTTGACGACGAGCATGCGAGCGGATGCGGGCGTGGTGATCAGCGCGTCGCACAATCCGTATCAGGACAATGGCATCAAGATTTTCGGCCCAGACGGGTTCAAGCTGCCGGACGCGGTGGAGCACGAGATCGAAACGCTCATTTTCGGCTCGGAGCTCGATGCCAAGCGTCCTACGGGGACCCGAGTCGGACGCGCGGAGCGACAGGACGACGCGCCGGGCCGCTATGTGGCCTTCGTCAAGGCCTCCTTTCCCGACGAGCTCACCTTGGAAGGTGTCACGATCGTAGTCGATGCGGCCCACGGCGCTGCCTATCGCACCGCGCCTCTCGTGTTTTCCGAGCTAGGGGCGACGACGCACTCCATCGGGGTTCGACCGAACGGCAAGAACATCAATCACAAGGTCGGCGCGCTCCACCCTGAGGCTTGCGCGCGCGAGGTACGAAAACGAAACGCGGACCTCGGAATCGCCCTCGATGGGGACGCCGTCCGGGTGATCATGATCGACGAGAATGGCAACCAGATCGACGGCGACGTGATCATGGCGTTGTGCGCGACGCG
>CP070650.1:1846875-1850710 GCA_020354595.1 Myxococcales bacterium | reverse complement strand
TCGTGCTGCACGAGCCGCACGCGACGTTTCTGACCGACCTCGAGCTTCCGATCGTGCGAAGCGAGGACGCACACAGGCGCGTCGCCACGCCCGAGGAGCCCTTTCCCGTCGGCGCCGGACCGTATCGCCTGGTCGGGCGCGATCCGGGTGTGCTCGAGCTCCGCGCCAACCCCTACTGGCACCGCGGCGCACCGACATACCCGAGCCTTCGACTCGTCGTGATCCGCGACGACAACACACGCGCCCTTCGGATGCTCGCAGGGCAGGGAGACCTCGCCATCGCGTCGATCCCACCTCTCCTCCTTCCGATGTTCCAGGACGATGAGCGGTTCGAGACGCGGAGCGCAGCCGGGATCTCGACGATGTACCTCGGGTTCCAAACCAGGTCGCCAAAGCTCACTGACGTTCGCGTGCGGCGCGCCATCGCGCATGCGATCGACCGCAACCTCCTCGTGCGCTCGAAGTATCATGGACTCGCGCGGGTCACCGAAAGCTGGATTCCCGAAGGACATTGGGCGAACGTCGATGACCTGCCGACCCTAGCTTTCGATCCCGATCGAGCGCGTGCGCTGCTCGACGAGGCTGGCTTCCCCGATCCGCCAGGCGATGACCCGAGGATGAGCTTGGTCCTGCGAACGACCTCCGAGCGGTTTCGTCAGTCGGTCGCGCGCGCGATCGCGGCGATGCTTCGTGATGTCGGAGTCGAGGTCGACGTGCGTCCATCCGAAGCCGCGACGTTGATCGCGGACCTCAATCGCGGGCGTTTCGAGATCACGTTGCTCGAGGTACCGGAGGTCATTGAGCCGCACGTGCTCAGCTGGTTCTTCGATTCGTCCCGCATTCCCGGCCCGCAGAGCGAAGGAGCCAACCGCTGGCGATACGGGAACGAGGAGCTGGACGCCCTTTTCGAGCTCGGCCGCACGCGAATCGAACGCGCTCAGCGGCAGGCCGCCTACGAACAGGTTCAGCGCGTGCTCGCGCGCGACATTCCCGTGTTGCCTCTGTGGCAGCCCAACACGGTGGCGGTGGTGCGACGCGGCTCGACGTTCGACGTGCCCCGAGACGGTCGCTTTGGCACACTGGCGTTCTGAGAGCGCGGTGGTAGCGTTGCGGGGTGATCCTAAGGGACCCGGTCCACGGTTTGATCGCCTTCGAGGGCATGGCGGAGCGGGTCGTCCGATCGCTGCTCGACACCCGCGAGGTGCAGCGGTTGCGCCGGGTCCGCCAACTCGGCCTCGCGTCGCTCGTGTTTCCCGGGGCGGAGCACACGCGGTTCGCGCACGCGATCGGGACGGCTCACGTGATGCAGGCGCTCCAACAACGGATCGACGCCTGCAGTGACGAGCTCCCGCCCGACCAGCGCCTAGATGACGAGGCGAGGGCGGACGGGCTCGCTGCGGCCTTGCTCCACGACCTCGGACACGGTCCGTTCTCGCATCTGTTCGAGGAGGTGCTGCCTCACGCGAGGCATCACGAGCTTTGGACCAAAGACATCTTGCTCGACCCGTCTACGGAGGTGCACCAAACGCTCGAGTCGATCTCAACCGGGATGTCGGGGCGCGTCGCTGCGCTGCTGAGCGGCGACTACCGGCTCGGTTATCTGAGCCAAAGCGTCAGCGGCACGCTGGATGTCGATCGCGCCGACTACCTTCTACGCGACAGTCACATGACAGGCGTCCGGTACGGGCTCTACGACCTCGACTGGCTTTTGCACGCGCTCACGTTCGCGTGCGTCGAAGGTCGATGGGTGCTTGCGGTGCAAGGGCGAAAGGGTACGCCGCCGGTCGAGAGCTTCTTCCTTGGGCGACACTTCATGTACCAACAGGTCTACCACCACAAAGCCACGCGAGCGGCTGACGCGTTGGTGCGCGCGATCTTCATGCGGGTGAGCGAGCTTATCCTCGAGGGCACGCCTCCAGAGCCGTTGCTTCCAGCGTTCCGAGCAGCAGCCCTCGGAGAGACGATTTCCGTCGACGAGTACTTGCGGATGGACGACGCCGAGCTCCTCACCTGCCTGAGCGCGTGGGAGCACGGCCGGGACCCAACGCTTGCCGCATTCAGCAAGCGGCTGAGGTGCCGCGAGCTTCCGAAGACCGTTCCTCTGCCCCACCAGCGTCCCGACAAGTGGAACGAGGCCCTGGAGCGAGTGAGGGCAATCGTCGCTGCCGATGGGCTGAGGACCGACCTGACCGTTTGGCTCGATCGCGCCGAAGACATTCCTTACCAAGAGCCAACCGACGGAAGCACCGACGGCATGTGGGTGACCTTTCGCCGCCAACCGCTCCGACGCCTCGGGGATGCCTCGTTCCTCCTCGGCCAGCTCCGGAACAAGCGAATCGAGCGTCCCCTGCTGATCTTCCCGGGCGAATACCGGCCGCAGGTGCTCGAAGCGCTTCACGACGTCCTCGATTGACGCTCCGGGCGCAAAACCTGGATTTGCGGTAAGGTCAATCAGACGGACCCGGTTGGGGGATGGCCAGGATTCTCATCGTCGATGACCAGGACAGTGCGCGAAGCATGCTCACCGAGATGCTTCGTCTGGAGGGGTACGACGTCGACCAGGCTTCGAGCGGCGAGTCCGCCTGCGAGAAGGTCGAAAGCAATGGCTACGACCTAGTCATTACGGACCTGAGGATGGGCGACGTGGGCGGGCTCGAAGTGCTCCGCCGCACGAGAGAAGCCTCTCCGTTGACCGCCGTGATCGTCATGACCGCGTTCGGGACGATCGAGGACGCCGTCGAAGCCATGCGGTTCGGTGCGCACGACTTCGTGCAAAAGCCCTTCGTCGAAGACGAGCTGATGACCAAAGTCGCTCGAGCAGCGCGCACGCGGCTACTCGGGGCGGATGCCGTCACGGCGGATTTTCGCGAACGATACAACTTCGGGAACATCATCGGAGAGTCCGCGGAGATTCGCGACATCCTCGGACGCATCGTCCGAATCGCCCCCACGGACGCGACGGTGCTGATTACGGGAGAGAGCGGCACCGGCAAAGAGCTCGTCGCGCGCGCCATTCACGCCAACTCCCTGCGAGCGGAGCGGCCTTTCGTTTCGATCAACTGCGCGGCTCTCACGGAGACGCTGCTCGAGAGCGAGCTCTTCGGACACGTTCGCGGCGCGTTCACCGGTGCGGTTCAGACGCGCAAAGGGCTGTTCGAAGAGGCGAACGGCGGCACGTTCTTCTTCGACGAAATCGCAGAGACACCTCCATCACTGCAAGCGAAGCTCCTGCGGGCTATCCAAGAAGGCGAAATCCGCCGCCTCGGCGACAACAAACCGATCAACGTCGACGCGCGCATCATCGCCGCGACGAACCAGGAGCTTCGAAGCCTCATCGAGCAGAAGCGTTTTCGCGAAGACCTCTACTACCGACTGAACGTGGCCCGCTTCGAGCTTCCGCCGTTACGCGAGCGCAAGGAGGACATCGCCCCCATCGTCGAGAGCTTCTTGCAGAAGTACGGGCGAAAGATGGGACGGCAGGCCGCGCTCGGCGCCGGAGTGATGGACTACTTCCTATCGTACGACTTCCCGGGCAACATCCGCGAGCTCGAGAACCTGATCGAGCAAGGCGTGGCCCTCGCGCAAGATGGGCAGATTCACCTCTCCGACATCGCGCCAACCTCCAATGGCAACGGCGGGGGGCTGCACCCCGAGCGGCAATCGCTCGCGGACCTGGTCCAAGAGGTCGAGCGCAACGCGATCATCCGCGCGCTTCGACAAGTCGAGGGCAACAAGGAGCGCGCCGCGGAGATCCTGGGCCTCAGCCCGACGACATTGTGGCGGAAGATGAAGCGCCTCCAGCTCGAGTGGCCGTAGCGCGGTTTACTGGGTTTGG
>CP070650.1:1843774-1846775 GCA_020354595.1 Myxococcales bacterium | reverse complement strand
GAGCCGATGCGATAGCAGGGAAACGAAGGATGTCCGAATACCGCGTGCTCACCCCTGCTCGCGAACACGCGACAGACCAAATCGATGAGCTCGTTGGAGCCGTTGCCCAAACACAGCTCGTCGGCCGGTATGCCGTGATGGGCCGCGAGGGCTTGGCGGAGGTCGTGGCCGCGCGGGTCGGGGTAGCGGTGTAGCGCAAGCGCTTCTCCGGAAACGGCCTCGATGGCATCGGGCGAGGGCCCATACGGGTTCTCGTTCGAGGCGAGCTTCACGACGTCGTCGATGCCGAGCTCGCGACGAAGCTCTTCTTCGGGTTTGCCCGGCTCGTACGCCGTGAGCGCGAGAATGTGAGGTGCGGCGAGGTCGCTCATGAGGGTCGGTCAGCTCGGTCGGGGATAGCTTCCGAGGACCTTGGCATAGCGCGCGATGCGGCGCAGCTCCTCCACCGCAGTGAGGATCGCGCGGTCGGTGATGTGGCCGTCCATCTCGAGGAAGAACACGTGACGCCATTCCGAGCCGGTCGAAGGCCGGGACTCGATGCGGGTCAGATTGATCTCGCGGTCGGCCAAAGGCCGGAGCGCCCGGTGAAGCGCCCCCGGTTCGTCGCCAGGCGCCATTGCGAGGACCGTCCGGTCCTGGCCGGTGCGCGAGGGCAGTCGGTTGCCGACGATTCCGAAGCGCGTCTCTACCGCCGAGTCGTTTTCGAGGCGGTCGTCGATGAGCTTCAAGCCATGTAGCTCCCTGAGCAACGGTGAGCCGAGTGCCGCGGACTGATCGTCGCCGAGCGCAAAGTGCGCGGCGGCTTCGCCCGACTGCACATCGACCAGAATGGCATCCGGGTACCGCGAGCGGAGCTGGCGCTCGCAAGCCGCGATGGCTTGAGCCGAACCGTAGATCTTCAGCACCTGAGCCGCGTCGCCCGATTGGGAGAGCAGTTGGTAGCGAAGCGGAACGATTCTCTCGGCGCAGAGCTTTGCGTCGGTGGCGACCAGACCGTTGAGCGTGGCCGTGATCGCGCCATCGGTCGAGGTTTCGAGCGGGACGACGCCAAAGGTCGCATGACCGTGGAGCACCGACTCGAGCACGGCCGTGACGGACTCGTTGGGCCGGAAGCTCGGTGCGTGACCGAAGTGCGCGCGCGCGGCGGCGTGCGCGAGGTCGCCCGGCGCTCCGAAGTAAGCGACGACGTCCGGGGCGATCAGTTGCGTGCACGCCGAGAGCACCTCTCGAAAGACCGGTTCGATGCTGTCTGCGGGAAACTCGTCGGCGAGCGCGCGCGCCCCCTCGATGACGGTTGCCTTCTTCGGAATGCGCAAGTGCTCGTCGCCCGCCTCTTCGCGAAGCGCGTTGTATTCGTGGATCGCTTTGGCGCGTGCGTTGAGCGCGCCCACGATTTGCCGGTCCGCCTCCTCGAGCGATTCGGTGATCCGACGAAGACGATCCTCCATGATGCCGATGGTAACAGTCCCTCCATCGAAGGTATACCGTCCACGGCCGTTCGTTACTCGCTGTCGCGGCGCGCGAGCGCGCGCAAGCGGGCGAGCGTGACCAGCGCGTCGACTGGGGTCATCCTTTCGACGTCGAGGGCACGCAACGTCGCTTCGACCTCGGTCGTCGGCGGCGACGGTGGTTCGAACAAGGGCATCTGTGGAACGTTGACCGACTCGGCACTTGTCTCGAGCTCCCGGAGCTTGGCTTTCGCGCGCGCAAGAACGACCGGCGGCACGCCTGCAAGCCTTGCAACGGCCAGGCCATAGCTTCGGTTGGAGCCGCCTGGAACGAGCTGATGGAGCAGAACCATACTGTCATCATGCTCTTTTGCCGCGACGTTGTAGTTGGCGGCATTGGAGAGGCGATCGGCGAGCTCGCAAAGCTCGTGATAGTGGGTGGCGAAGATCGTCCTGCACCGGGCTGCGTCGTGAAGGTGCTCGGCTACCGCCCATGCAATCGCCAAGCCGTCGTAGGTGCTCGTGCCGCGCCCGATCTCGTCGAGGATCACGAATGAACGCTCTGTCGCGCCGCGCAGGATCGCAGAGGCTTCGGTCATCTCGACCATGAAGGTGCTCTGGCCGCGCGCGAGTTGGTCGCTCGCGCCGACCCGGGTGTAGACGCGATCTACGACGCCGATCCGGGCGGCTTTGGCAGCCACGAAGCCGCCAGCCTGAGCCATGATCACCGCGAGCGCGGCTTGACGCATCGCGGTGGACTTGCCGGCCATGTTCGGTCCCGTCAGCAACATGAAGCGCGTGCCCTCGGGGTCGAGCTCGATTGTATTGGGGACGAAGCCGTCCTTGGCGGCGTAGCACTCGACAGTCGGATGGCGGCTGTCCCGGAGGATCAGGTCGAGGCTCGCATCGACCTCGGGTCGTACGTAGTCGCGGGCGTGCGCGACCTCGCCGAGCGCCGTCGCCACGTCGATCGAGCCGAGGACTCTCGCAAGCC
This sequence comes from Myxococcales bacterium, assembly GCA_020354595.1. Lineage (GTDB taxonomy): Bacteria > Myxococcota_A > Polyangia > Polyangiales > Houyiibacteriaceae > SG8-38. The sequence goes on along the minus strand of CP070650.1, from coordinate 1,844,333 downwards.
GGTGCAGGCGCGGCGCCTGCTCGCCAATCGATGCGCGGAGGTCAAGGAAGGCAGCCAACTCGAGCGCTCTGCAGCGCTCGTCGGCATGGAGAATCCGGTCTTGCAGCTCGGCGAGCTCCGCCGTGATGAAGCGTTCCCCGTTGGCGATGGTTTGCTTGCGAACGTACTCGTCCGGGACGGCGTCGAGCTTCGATTTGGTGATCTCGATGTAGTAGCCGAACACCTTGGTGAACTTCACCTTGAGCGAGCCGATGCCGGTGCGTTCGCGCTCGCGTCGCTCGAGGTCGAGCACGACGTCCTTGGCCGTCGTCGACAACGTGCGGAGCGCATCGAGCTCTTCGAGATGACCCTCGGCAAAGATGCCGCCCTGCCGATCGATCGAAGGCGGCTCGGCGACGAGTGCGCGATCGAGCAAGCTCAGGACGTCGGTGCACAGGTCCACTTCGTGCAACGATGCGAGCGCGTCGTCGAGGTCGCTGTCGGGCCGGCCGGAAAGCTGCGCCTGTAGGGTTTTGGCGTTGCGAAGGCTGTTGCGGATGACCCCGAGGTCGCGAGGGGT
>CP070650.1:1840099-1843674 GCA_020354595.1 Myxococcales bacterium | reverse complement strand
CGTTGGATATCTCCGGCTGCTGCTCAACGAAGAGCTCGGCCCCCTCACCGATCTGCAACGCAAGTGCTTGGTGTCGATCGAAACCTCGACCCAACGGCTGCGCTCGGTCGTCGACACTCTACTCGACGTCAGCTCGCTCGAAACGGGACGAATGCACTACTACACGCGTGAGTACGACTTCCGCGCCGTGTGCAGGAGCGCGATCGATCAGATTCGCCCGAAGCTCGAAGAGCGGGATGTCACGCTGGTCGAGCGCGTTCCCGACCAGCCACTTCCCGCGATGGGCGATCCGGACAAGCTGCTCCGCGCGATGGTGCATGTGCTCGACAACGCCTCGAAGTTCACGCCGACGGGCGGCGAGGTCGCCGTCGAAGTCCGCGCCGAAGGCGACGACGATCTCTCTTTCGAAGTCGCGGACAGCGGCCCCGGCGTTCGGCCAGAGCACATCGCGCGTATCATGGAGCCGTTCTATCAGGTCGACGGCTCGGTCACGCGCGACCACGGGGGCGTGGGTCTCGGCCTCGCATTCGCAAGACGCGTGACCGAGGCCCTGGGCGGCGGCATCGAAATCTCGAGCCCACCGGCGGGCGCGGTCGCCGAGCGGCAACTATCGGGGACGTTGGTCGAGCTGCGGGTAAGCCGGAGCCCGGAGCGACCCGAGATGCAATCCAAGTGATCTATCTCGACCACCATGCGGCGGCGCCCATGCCCCTGGCCGTACGTCAGGCCATGCAGGACGCCGCGGACGTCGCCTGGGCCAACCCCTCGAGCACCCACGCGGCCGGCCGCGCATCGCGCAAGCTGCTGGAAGAAGCCCGCGAATCCATCGCGTTCGTGATCGGAGCGGCGCCCGCGGACGTCGTTCTGACCGGCGGTGGCACCGAGGCCTGCAACCTCGGGGCCCGTGGCGTGGCAGCCGGGTGTTCGCGCCTCGTGACGAGTGCCGTCGAGCACCCCGCCGTCGCGCAAAGCGTCGAACGGCTCCGGCGGGAAGGCTGCGAGGTGGTGATCCTCGATGCGCTCCGCGGGAACCCGCCAAGCGCGGCGGAGCTCTCCAGCTACCTCGATCCCGACACCGCGGTCGCGATTCAATGGGTGAACCACGAGACGGGGACGGTCTTTCCCATCGACGAGTATGCAAGCGCATGTCAGGCGATCGGGGCACGGCTGTTCGTCGACGCCACCCAGGCACTCGGAAAGCTCCCGATCGACGTGCAGGCACTCGGCGCCGACGCGGTCGCGATCGCTGCGCAGAAGGTCGGTGGGCCGGCCGGCGCGGGGGCGTGTTGGGTCCGGCGAGACCTCGACGTGGCACCGGTTCTCGACGGCGGCGCACAAGAACGCGGGCGGCGCCCGGGGACGCCGGACACGATGAGCATGGTCGGCTTTGGCGCGGCCTGCGAGACGGTCGGAGAACGAGTCGCGGCGCAGCCTGCGATTGCGACGATGCGTGACGCGCTCGAGGGCCGCCTCCTCGAGCAGGGCGCCGCGCGAAACGGCGAGGGACCTCGGGTCGCCACCGTCGCGAACCTGAGCCTACGCGAGTGGGATGGGGCGGTTCTGGTCGCGGCGCTCGACCTCGAGGGGATCTGCGTTTCGACCGGAGCGGCGTGCTCGTCCGGTCTACAGGAACCTTCCGCCGTGATTCGCGCGATGTATCCAGATGAACAGTGGCGCGCTGGCTCGGCGGTTCGAATCAGTCTAGGTATCGAGACGAGCGCGGAGGATATCGAGACGACATCGCGAACGTTTCGGCGTGTTTTGGCCCGCGAAACCGCTTAGAACCTAAAGCGAATTTTAGGTACTAACCCGAGAAGCTCATACTGACTCTAACTTTGTCTCACAATCCGCAGTTTTTGCTGGCAATAAAAAGTCTGTAATTTCGGAAACCTTAGTTTCCATTAAGTGGAATGACCCACGGAATATCCGTTCAGTGCCCAGGTCCGATGTCTGATGTGAAGCGAGTGTTGGTTGCGATGAGCGGCGGGGTGGACTCCTCGGTGGCTGCGGCGTTGCTACGCGAGGCCGGCCACGACTTGGTCGGCGTCACGCTCCACCTGTGGGACGCCGACGGCGAGCAGCAGGTCGGTCGCTGTTGCGCGCCCGAGGACCGAGACGACGCGCGTCGTACATGCGAGCACCTCGGCATCCCGCACTATGTCCTCGACGAGCGCGACGCGTTCCGAACCCAAGTAGTGGACCCATTCGTCACCGACTACCAGGCCGGGCGCACTCCGATTCCGTGCGTGAGCTGCAACCGCACGGTGAAGCTGACGCATTTGGCCGAGGTCGCACGTCGTTTCGATGCGACGCACATCGCGACCGGTCACTACGCGCGTCTCGAGCGAGCCGACGACGGTCACCTTCGTTTGCTCCGCGGCCGCGACGACGACAAAGATCAGAGCTACTTCCTGTTTGGGCTGCCTCAGTCCACGCTCGAGCGGCTGTTGTTTCCGCTAGGCGAGCTGACCAAGCCGGAGGTCCGCGAGGCGGGCAGGCGACTTGGCGTCCCCAACGCGGACAAGCCCGAGTCGCCAGAGCTCTGCTTCGTGTCTGACGGCAAGGTGGGCGATTTCATCAGCCGCCAGGGAACTCCGACAACCGCAGGCGACATCGTCGATTCCAGTGGGACGATTCTGGGCCGGCACGACGGCGTCGCCAATTTCACCCGCGGGCAACGGCGGGGGCTCGGCCTCGGCGGCGGGGGAGCTCGCTACGTGCTTCGGATCGTGCCTGATTCCGCCGAGGTGGTGGTCGGCGACGAGCAGGACCTCTACGACGCCAACCTGACGGCGACCGATGCGCACTGGATCGCCGGGCGTCCCGTTGGCGCGTTTCAGGGCGAGGTGCGCATCCGTTACCGGCACCGCGGCGCCCACGCCGACATCATACCTAGCGACTCCGGCTTCGAGGTGCGGTTCGACGAGCCGCAGCGAGCGATTACGCCCGGCCAGGCAGCGGTGGTATACCGTGGGGACGAGGTGATCGGTGGCGGCTTCATTGCCTAAGGTCGGCAGGTTCATCCTGTGTGCGCTGCTCGCGCTCGGTTGCGCCAAAGCCAGCGGCGAAGGGAGCGCCACCGGTCAGGTGTGGGCACCCGAATGCGGTCTGGAGGGCGAGCCTTACGAGCTCAATCCGTCCTTCTTCGCGATGCAACCGAGCTTCTCAGTCGAGATCATCGACATCGTCGTGCAGCGCGGAAGCTACTTCAAGAACTACAGCGACGGCATCTCGGTATTCATCCGTGATCCGGAGATGGTGAAGGAGTCGATGCTTGGCACCGAGATCGAATTCGGTGGGCTCGGGGCACCGGTCGAGATGACTCTCTATCTGAACGAGACGTGCCCTGGAACTGCGCGCATCCCGGTCGTCTACGGCGCGGTGTCGGGCACCATTCGGTTCGAGGAGCTGTATGTTCCTTGGATCGACAACGACACGAAGGAAACCTCGGCGGTATTCACCGACGTCGAGCTCGTCGATCGGCAAGACCCCGACGAGCGTCGAGCCATCCTCAACGGCGACTTTCGTTTCTTGTTCGAGCGGGGCATGCCGAATCAGCTCTTCTAACCTCATGT
>CP070650.1:1837115-1839999 GCA_020354595.1 Myxococcales bacterium | reverse complement strand
TGGACCCGGCGCAGAACGGGGGCATTGCCGACGCCCGCTCGCAACTCTCCATCTCGCTGAACAACCAGGACGAAACGATCACGCTGAGCGTCGACGGCGAGGTCCTCGATTCGGTGAGCTACCGGCGCTCGGAGTCTGGAGTGGCCACGCAGGTCGATGACGCCGGCAACACGTGCTCGGCCGACCGACCCTATGGAGACGGCGATCTGGGAACGCCTGGCGCGGCGAACCCCTGGTGCTTCTGAGACGCACGCTGGTCGTCGCGTGCGTTGCGCTGCTCGCGCCACGCGGGGTTCGCGCCGTGCAGTACGAGGTCTTCGTCGACATCGAGACCGAGGAAGACCTCTACGACCTGCTCGCGACCGGTCAGATCTCGGAGCCTTCTTTCATCGCGCTGCTCCTTCTGCATCAAACGCGGGTGGAGCTGAACCGGGCCGACCGCGAGCGGCTCTATCTCTTGCCGAACCTCGACTACGCGCACGTGGATCGGATCCTCGCGTACCGGAATGAGGTCGGTGTGATTCGCGCGCTGGGCGATTTGGTCGCCGCCGACGTTGTCGAACCCGCGATGGCCAAGTCGCTGCGCGCTTTTGTCACGATTCGGCCCTTCGATGTGCCGAAGGGCCGCGCCGACGGCTTCGTGCGAGCGCAGGCTCGGTGGTCTGGCCGATACGATCGGCTACCACCGGCGGCTGCGATTCAAGCCCGCGTCCGGGCCGTTCGCCACCTCGACTCGGGCGTCGTGGGCACGCTGACCCGCAATCGAGTTCGCCGCGTGCAATGGGATCCGGCTCGGAGAGGTCTGAGCGTCGAGCCCGAGAGCGTTCGCTTCGAGGTGCCGAAAGCGTACGTGGAGTGGGAGGACGACGCTTGGGAGATCGTCGGCGGCACATATCGAATTGGGTTCGGACAACGCCTGACCTTCGACGTCACCGATCAGGTCACGCCCAACGGCTCGTTTGGCGACTATGAGCTTCGCCGCGAAAACGAGCTCGGGCTTCGCTGTAGGCGCGCGGCCGGCGAGCTTTCGGTCTCGCCTTGCCCGGTCGACCGGGTCGCGCGAGTCACACCAGATTTCAGTTGGACCAACCGGCTTACAGGCGTCGCAGCGGGTGCGAAGCGCCTGCCCCTGGGGCCCGGCTGGCTGCAAGCCTACGCGTGGGGCTCCTATCAGATTCACCGAGCCCAACAGATCGAGATCGTGCACGCTGGCTGGTGCGACGATCCGCGGCGCGACGAAGACCCTGGCTGCAGAGCGCCGCCGGTCTACGTCCGCGACGGCGACCCCGGCGCCCCCTCGAGCGTGACGAGCTTCGCGAGCTTGCCCGCCGTGCTCGCCGAGGGCCTGGCCGGGGCGAACGCGAGCTACTTCTGGCGCGACCGCGCGCACCTCGGAATCACCGGCTACGGAGCCGTGCCTCGGTGGCTCGTCGAGGGCGTCGACCTCGACTTCCAAGAGTTTGCCCGGAAGCCGTTCGGGGGACCTTTCGGAGCAGTCGGCGTCAATGCGGCATATGGGTTTGCACGACAGGACTTCTTCGTCGAAGCCACACGAAGCTTCGATCGCCAGACGGGGGGTGGCGGCGGTTGGGGGACGATCCTCAGAAGCGTCACGACCTTGGACGCCGGCGAGCTCGACGTTTCCGCACGCTATTATGGCTCGCGCTATGCCAACCCTTACGCAAGGCCGATCTCCGCTCCGGACGAGCTCGACGGTCTTCGTCCAAGAGACGAGTTTGGACTCCGGGTTCGCACCGCGGTGACGGTCAACTCGCGCCTCTCGGTGCGAGTGCTCGCCGATGGATGGAGCCGGCTTTCGTCGGCCGGTTTGAACGGCCTGCTGATGGGCCGAACCGACGTCCAAATCGCCTCGGCTTGGGCGTGGGCGCTCTGGGCGGAGCACCAAACCACTGGGCAACGAACCCTCTTGGCGACGAAGGTCGCCTACGAGCCGACACCGCGTCTCACCCTGTCCTTGCAGGTGCAACACCGCCGCCTCCGCGCGCTCACCACAAGCCTCCATCGGCAGAACGATTTTGCGGCCATCTTCACCCTGCTCGGTCGCCCCACGGACTCCTTCCGCGTTCGCGCGCGCATCCGCTACGACCTCGAGGACGTGTCCGACAACCATCGGCTCCCGCACGTCGTATGGACCCAGCTCGAAGCCGACCTCAACGTGCGGCAACACGACATTTTGCGGGCTCGCTACGATGCGCGGGTTTTCCTCGACGAGCGCGAGTCGACCCTGCGACGCGTGCCCAATCCGGAGCACTGGCTGTGGGTGGAGTACGTCTTCCGCTTTTGAGCGCTCTATTCGTCGAGCCGCAGGATGGCATCCGCGCGGGCTACCTGGATCTGAACGCGGCGCGACTGTGCGTCTCGTAGCGCAGCGCGGGCGTCTGCCACGGATTCGAGATCGCCAGCGCCGAGGTCGTAGCTAGTTTGAGCCTGGTCGACCCGCTTCTCCGACACGTAGACGAGACTGTTGGCAAGCAATAGTTGCTTCTCTGCGTTCTTCCGTTCGATCAGCGCTTGGCCTTGCGCGTCCATTCGGTCGAGCCGCGCATCACGCGCCAAGGCGTCTAGCTCGATTGCCCGAGCGTCTGCTGCATGCGCGAGCGAAGTGGCCCGGCCGCCATCCCACAGTGGAACCGATAGATTGAGGCCGAGCCGATACATCGGGAAGACGCGATCGTTGACACCGGCCAAACCCGTCTGGCCGATCACCGCGAGCACCGGTACGCGCGCCTTGCGGTACATCTCCGCCTCCTGGCGTGCGGCGTCGCGCTTGAGCTCGAGCGCCTCGATCTCCCACTTCTCGTGCGCCTCGTCGCCGTCGGATTCGATTGTGAGCAAGGCCACGTCGGGCTCGGACCCGGGCAGA
>CP070650.1:1833450-1837015 GCA_020354595.1 Myxococcales bacterium | reverse complement strand
CGGGCGTCATAGGAGTCGCGAGCTCATGGCTCACGTTTTGAAGAAACTCGCGCCGAAGCCGTGCCACGTCCTCGAGCCGCTTGTTGGTTTCGGAGAGCTCGACGATTTTCTTTTCGAGTCGCTCGACGATCTTCTGGGTGCGTTCGCGCAGCAGCTTGTCGCTCGCACCCTCTGCCCATTCTCGATGCCCGCCGAGGAATTGCGCGATGACCTCCGCGAAGTGTGCCGCATCGATCGGCTTCGCGATGAAGCCATCGCACCCGACGGCCAAGGTGGAGTCGCGGTCGCCCTCCGCGGTGATCGCGACGATGGGCACCTCCTGAAGTGCCGGAATCCCCCGCAACCGCAGCGTTACCTCATATCCGTCCAGGTCTGGGATGTTGATGTCGACCAGGACCAGATCAGGCTGGCTTTCGCGGGCGAGCCGGATGCCTTCGACCCCCCCTTCCGCCTCGATCACCTCGTGCCCAGCCGCCCCGAGCAGCTTCTGCACGAGGCGCCGATTGTTGGGGTCATCCTCGATGTGCAGGACGCGGGCCATCAATGTGCGATGCTATCAGCCTCTCGTGCTTGCCGCACGCAGGGAGCATGGGTAGGAATCGGGTATGTCAGGGCAATTGGTCGACCAGCTCATCGAGGCCGGACTCGTCACCGAGGCTCAGGTGCGCGCGAGCGATCCTGGTGATCCGCTCGTGTCGACGAGTCGCGTGATTCAGAATCTGGTCGCCGCGGGGCTCGACGAACGAGCCTTGGCCGGCTTCTTCGTCGCCAAGGGGTTCGGACCCATGTTGCAGGCGCCCGAGCTTGCGCGCGCCGATCTGAACTTGGTGCGCCAAGTTCCCGCAACCGACGCGCATGATCTGTGTGCAATGCCTCTGCGCCCGAGCGCGGCGGGGGCCGTGGTCGCGATGGCGGACCCGACCGACGAGCGTGCGGTTGCGAAGCTCAGCGTCGCACTGGGCGGCCGGATCCTTCCGACGGTTGCGAAGCTTTCGGATTTGCTTGGCGCGATCGATCGCGCGTACCCACCGGACCGACCGACCATGGTGAGCGATCCAATCGCGGCGGCCCGCTCGCGAATGCCGAGTGGTGTCGTGCCTTTGGTCCAGGAAAAAGGGGCCGAAACCGACAAGACCCTCGACGATTCGGAGCCTCCGCTTCCCGATCTCGCATCGACTGCAAGCCCGGTCTGGGATCGCGCATGGAGCCGATCGAACACCGAGCGCGATGTCTCGCTCACGCCGAAGTCGAGCTACATCCCGCTGCCGACGGTGTCTCGACGGCCGAGCACGATTGCGTCGCAGCCTGCACCCCCGGCGTCGAAGCTTCCGTTGCGCCCCTCGACCGCGCGGCCTTCGAGGGTTTCCGACTCCGCGATCGACGCGCACCTCGACGAGCTCGCGCGGGTCGACACGCGCGACGAGGCCGTTCACGTCGCGTGTCAGGCCTGCTTGACGATGTCACGCGGTGCAGCCTTCCTCGCGCTTCGCAAAGGCGTCTTCCGCGGTTGGGACGGCACCGGCGAAGACGTCACCAGCGCGAGCATCCGGAGCCTCTGGGTGCCTGCGAGCAATCCTTCAATCCTGAATGAGGTCCTCCACACCGGGAAGGTCTTCCGCGGAGCCTACGGTCAGACTGCCGCCGACCATCTCTTTCGCGCGGCCTTTGGGAGCCAAGGTCGCGAGGTCGTCATCGTGCCGGTGCTGATCGGGGCCCGAATGGTCGGGGTGCTTTGCGCGAACGACCCCGTGGCCGATACCGAGGCGATCGAGCGGGTCGCCGAGGCGCTCGGGCAGGCCTTCGAGCGACTCATCGTTTCCCAGAAATCCGGCGGTTAATTGAAGAAAACGGCGGACTGGGCCGGGCTCGCGGCCTTGGCGAGCCGCAACAACCGGCGGCGCTCCCCGAGGACCGACGCGGCATAGCCGTTCTGCTTGTCGCAGCGCCCCGAGTTGTACCAAGCGAGGCCCTTCTCGACGTCGCCTCCGCAGCGGGTGACCGCCCATCGGTAGAGCCCGAGCCCCGCGTCGAGGACTTCGCGCTGACAGGCGCCTGGGCGTCGGCTGCACTGCTCGCGGTAACTCTCGTTGTAGACGAAGGGCACTGTCTTTCCCCGGTACTTGGGGTTGAGCTGAACGACGCCCCGTGCCCCTACGGGGCTCACGGCGAGCGGGTTCAGACCCGACTCGCGCATCGCGATGGCCGCGGTGAGGAACGGGTCGACGCCCGCCCGGTTGCTTGCTTCGGTGATCAGGCGGGAGAGCGTGGCGATGCGTGCGCGGCACCCGCCATCGACGACGCGGCAGTGCTGAACGTGAATCGGCTGGCCTTGCCGGCTCTCGCGGACGATCAAACGCGCGTCGATGGCGCGGGCCAACGCAAGCGATGTCGGGTGATCACCGACGGCCGCGCGGTAGTCGATACCTTCCGCGGCATGCGCAGGCACCGGTTCGATGAACGAAGGACCCGCTTCCGAACGCGAATGCCACGCACTGACGAACACGACGCCGATGACCAATAGTGCGATTCGCATGACCTACTCCCGATAACCATCAAGAGACCGGGACGGTAGGGCATGCGCACACCTTGCGCCACCCCAGGCGGCGGAGGTGTATCCGTTTCGCTACAGTTGTTCGGCTTCGGCTGGGGGCTCCGCTGCGAGGTCGTCGGCCTTTTTCTCAGTCTCTTCTGAGGGTTCCGCCTCAGACTCCGTAGCCGCTTCCGGTTCCGGCGGCTCGCTCGCGGGAATGTCCGAATCGCTCGGTTCCTCGCTCGCCTCGACCGAATCTTCCTCGGTGCTCTCTTCGCCGCCCTCCTCACGAGAGCCCCGTCGGCGGCCTCGTCGACGGGTTCGGCGACGCTTGTTGCCGTTCGAGTCTGCGGTTTCGTCGGCGCTCTTGCTGGTCGAAGCACGCGCGGAGCCACCGCCGAGCGACTCGAGCAGCTCGATGTCCAACACCGCCAGCGGAAGTGTCACGCGTTGAATCGCCACGCCGACCTCTTCCATCGAAGCGGCGAGCGCGTCACCATCGAAGACCGCACAAGGTGCAGCGCCTTCGGCGTGGGCTTCGGCCGCAGTTCCGTCGGCCGCCTGGCCGAGGGTGATCACCCAACCGATGCGCGCGTGGTCGAAGTTGTGAAGCGCTCCGCGTAACGCGATGATGGCCTCCTTGTCGACGGGCTTCCGTCCTTTGTAGATGCTGATCGCGAGCGGCGTCTCTTCGGGCCCGCGGCGAAGCGTGCCGGCGAGGTTGAAGTCACCCGCGTCCGCCCGCACCGCGCGAAGTGAATTGACCCCGACCGCGTTGAGCCATGCGGCGAGCAGCTCCAACAGCGCGCCGTCTGGGAGGTCCTTCAGTCGCTTGAGCAAGGCGCGGCGAATGCTTTGGCGCTGTCGATCGGCCGCCCGAACGGCGTCGCGCTCGGCGTTGACCGCATCGCCCGGCAGCTCCCACTCGAGGAGCGAGATTTGACCGTCTCCCTCGCGGAATCGAGGCCTTCGCCCGGTCGCTTGTCGCTTGGCGTTGTCTCCCCGGATCGCCGCTGCCAAGGTCGGCGCCAGAGT
>CP070650.1:1830518-1833350 GCA_020354595.1 Myxococcales bacterium | reverse complement strand
TCGCGTGGGGTGACGCAGGAAAGACTCGAATTTTTTCTGCGAATCGGATCGTCGCGCCGTCCGACCTACAGAACGTGCGCCCCTGGGTATGGAAGGACTCGGCTACGATGAGGGCGTTCATCAAAGCCGCGGGCGCCAACGGGGTGCTGCTCAACCTCCCCGAGGTCTACTCGTCGTTGCAGACCGGCATCATCGACACGATCATCGCCTCGTCGGTCGGCGTATTGGCATTCCAGTGGCACACGACGCTCAAGTACATGGCTAAACAAGCCGGCGGCATCGTCAATGGCGCCTTCGTCATTCGAAAAGAGCACCTCGAAACGCTTCCCAAGGAAGCGCGCGACTACCTCGACGAGGTTGCTGGCGAAACGGAGGAGGCATTCCGTGTACACGGCCGGCAGGTCGACGACGAAGCCGCCATCACCCTTTCTAAACGCCTCAAGGTCGTAAATCTCTTTCGGGCTCAACGCCAGTGGGAAGAAGTCCAATACAAAGCCCGGGAATCCCTCGTCGGCCGTATGTATTCCCGCGCGCTCTTGAGCCGCGTTCAGCAGGTGTTGAAGAAATAGGGATACTCAGTACCCGCCGCCACGTTTGAAGCGGTTCCACGCTTTGCAGGGCGTTCCGTACCGTTTGTCGATGTAGTGAAGGCCCCAGGCGATTTGGGGCCAGGGATTGGTTCGGTAGTCGACACCGTACGCTTTGCCGAAGCCGCTCATCTTGTTGCACGGATACGACTGCGGGATGCCGCAGGCGCCGGTGCGCTTGTTTCGCGCGCGATGGTTCCAATGGCTCTCCGCCTGCCAGAGATTGTCGAGGCACTGGAACTGCGTCGCGTTGTCCCAGCGCGCGTATTCCTCACGAATCAGATGCCGGGCGATTTCCTTGTTCTGCCCTGGCGTATTGTCCTTCGCGTGCGCGGTGGGCGAAGGGTTCGCGGTTGTGCCACCGCAGGCAATGCCCGCGGCAAAAACGAGTACCAGACAAACCGACTCACCGAGCTTCACGGATCCCCCTCCGGAAGCCTAACAGCCGGTCGCCGTGTGACGCTAACCTTCTTCCAGCTGGGGGTTATCGCGTGCCCACGAGTACGCCATGTACGACGAAACGACGTGACACACCCAACCTAGGAACCCACCGGTGCCGATCCAAAGACCCGGCGTGATGATCAGCCAAACGATGCCTCGGAGGAATTTGCCGTTGTAGAACTGGCCAAGGCCGGGAATGACAAACGACAGTACGGCGGCGGTACCTGGTCGATCCATGCCGCCAAAGTGGGTCGGTCAGCCGGGTTGTCAAGGGCGCCAAAAGCTGACACCAAGCCAAGGCTGTGAAGCTTTCTGCCGATAGCTTGGCTCCCCCATCGCATCCCATCGCGCGTTTGCCCGAGGAATGGGTTGCCCACGTGCGTGATTGGGGGGAGCCCGCTTACCGCGGCAAGCAAATCTTCGATTGGATTCATCGGCAGGGCGTTCTCGACCCCGACGAGATGAGCAATCTTCCGAAGACGCTGCGCGCGCGCTTGAAAGAGGAGGGCGTCGGCTGGCCCATCGAGGTCGTCTCGGCCCACGAGTCGGCTGACCGCACGCGCAAGCTTCTGGTGGGCATGCCCGACGGCGAGCGGGTCGAGACCGTATTGATCCCCCAGCTCGACGACGATCGCGTCGTCACCCAATGCATTTCGAGCCAAGTCGGGTGCGCGATGGGATGCGTATTCTGCGCATCCGGGGTCGCCGGCTTGAAGCGGCAGATGACCGACGCTGAGATCGTCGCCCAAGTGCTCCTCGGACGGCGCGAGCTCGGTCCGGAGCGTCGCGTGCGCAACGTAGTCTTCATGGGGATGGGGGAGCCTCTTCACAACTACGCCGCGGTCGCGCGAGCGCTCGTCCTGCTCACGCACCCCGACGGGCTCGACCTTTCGAAGCGCCGCGTGACGGTCTCGACGAGCGGCCTGGTGAACCAAATCGATCAGCTAGGACGGGACTTCGCCGGCCAGGTTCAGCTCGCGATTTCGCTTCACGCCGTCCGAGACGAGGACCGGAGCAAGATCATGCCCGTCAACCGCAAGTACGGGCTAGAAGACCTCACCGACGCGCTCCGGCGCTATCCGCTGTCCAAACGACAGCGAATCACGATCGAGTACACACTCATCGAGGGCGTCAACGACTCGGTGCGCGACGCCAAGGAGATGGTCGCGCTGCTTCGCGGCATCCCCGTGAAGGTAAACCTCATTCCAATGAACCCGATCTCGGCGTCCGATCTGCGGGCGCCTGACTCGAGTCACGTGACGCGTTTCCAAGAGGAGCTCACGCGTCGCGGCCTCTCGGTGTTCATTCGAAAGACCCGCGGGGACGACGTGGCAGCGGCGTGCGGCCAGCTCGCGTTTCACGGGGAGTCGCGACGCTCGCCCCGCGAGCACGCCGAAGGCTAGAGGTTGCGGCCCCGTAGCGGCGCCCTCTCACAGGCTACCGCGCGCCTCGAGGGCCGCGACGATGTCCGGGCGCTCTTTGTCTACGTCGTCGGGCGTCTTGATCGGCTGGAATCGCGCGTCCGGGCCGTGCCGTTCCACCCGCAAGAAAGTCGAGTCGAGAAACGCGGTGAGCTCGCCCACCAGGCGCTCGAACTGGACCGCTGGTTTTCCGTCGACCGTCTTGTTCACGGCAAACCACGTCAGCGGGAACTCCGCGTCGATCGCCTCGGCGTCGAGCACGAAGGTGTTGGTATTGAACACCGGAATGCTGTCTTGATCGAAGTCCTCGGGGAATCGAAACGCCTCGACGATTTGCGCCCTGCCATCCACACGTGCGGGTGCGCCGCCCTTGTCACCGGGCT
>CP070650.1:1825104-1830418 GCA_020354595.1 Myxococcales bacterium | reverse complement strand
CCGTGGTTCCGCCCTCCCTCGCCGGACGGAATGGACCCGAGGTGCTCTCCTCCCAGGCACGACTCATAGAACCGGATTGTCGCCGCTGGGTCGGCGGCGTGAATGTGGATGTGGTCGATGGAGGTGATCACTAGGCTGCTTCCGAGATTACATCAACTGCGGCGCCGTAGCACTGCGATCAAAAAGCCGCCGAAGTATCGAAGGGGCGAGCGGCTTGCGCGCCGCTCTGCCCATCGAAGCCCCCGCCCGAAGCCGGGAAGTCGGTGAACGGACGCGAAAGGAGTCAGGACCCGCACGCCGTAGAAGTCGATGAGCTCGAGGTTCGCTGGCAGCGAAGCACGGATCGCCCGGGGTGAGTCCCACCGTGTGAACACGTCCGCTTCAGTGCGGCTCTCGGCAATCCGCTGCGGCCCCGCCGCGCGCTTTGCCAAGTACCGCAGGCTCCAGGGGTTGTAGAACTCGAGCAGCAGATGCCCACCCGGTCGCGTCACCCGAGACGCCTCCCGAATGGCCGCATCGATGTCGGGCACGTGGGCAAGCACCTTGAAGCCGTACGTCAGATCGAACTCGTCATCTTCGAAGGGAAGATTGCACACGTTGCCGATGCGGACGTCGAGCCCCCGACCTCGGGCGCGCTGCGCCATCCCCTCCGAGAGGTCGATGCCGACGGCCTCCTTCGCCACCTCGGCAACACGCTCCAGGATCAGACCGGTGCCGCAGCCGAGCTCGAGCGCTCGTGTACCGCGCGCATACTGGCAGACGAGCTGTGCTTCGAGGTCGTCGACCATTTGGTGGTATCCGTGACCACGCTCGCGCTCGTATGACGCGCTGAAGTCGTCATAGTAGCGCCTAACCTCGTATTCCGTGTCGACGTCGGCCATTCGCACGGAGTTACGCTGCCTGCGCGGACGCTGCAAGGCATTGACCCAGGCGGCACGAGACGATAACCCAGGCGCTACCATGCTTGCCGGTAAGCGAATCGCGGTCGTGATGCCGGCGTACAACGAAGCTCGGCTGATCGGGACCGCGCTCGATGCCGTCCCTGCGTTCGTCGACCACATCATCGTCGTCGACGACGGGAGCGTGGACGAGACGGGGAACATCGCGAGGGCGTCGGTTCGACCGGTCGAAGTCGTCGAGCACGCGGTCAACCAGGGTGTCGGCGCGGCCATCACGACTGGGTGCGCGCGCGCGCTCACGCTCGGCGCTGACCTGACGGCCGTCATGGCCGGAGATGCGCAAATGGATCCCCTCGATCTCCCCACGTTGCTGGCGCCGCTGATCGTCGACCAGGCGGACTATGTCAAAGGCAATAGGCTGGCTTGGCACGACGCGCGTGAAGTGATGCCAGCACATCGCTGGTTGGGGAACCACGTGCTCTCGTTTCTGACACGGCTGGCCGTCGGTGTGAACGTCGGCGACTCGCAATGCGGGTACGTAGCGATGAACAGAGCCACGTTGCGGTTGCTTCCTCAGGCCCAGCTGTGGGACAGCTATGGCTACCCCAACGACTGGCTGAGCTGGATGGTGGAGTCCGACCTTCGCATTTGCGAAGTCCCGGTTCGACCGATTTACGGCAAGGAGCGAAGCGGCATCACACTACGTCACGCCATGTGGACCATCCCATTCGTGATCGGTCGCGCGCGTGTGCGCCGTCACTTAGGCCGCGATGGCGTTGACGTGGTCGCAGGCAGCGACGAGCTCCGTCACGAAGCCGGTTCGCTTGTTCGCACAAGCAAAGTGATCCCCGTCGACCTCGAACTGCTTGGCGCCGGGGATCGCCGCGGCTAGCGCGTATTGGCGGCGCGTAGGTACGATCTTGTCGCGCGTCGTCACGATGACCGCCGTCGGCACGGCGATGTCCGAAGCCCAGTTGCGCGACGAGAACCGAAGAACGGCGCGCGTTGCCTGTGCGAGCACCGCGGGGTCAGAGCCCGACATTTCGCTCCGAACGTAGTCCTTGGCTTCTTGCGACGGAAGGTCCCTGGTCATCCCTTCGATGATCTGGCTGCGCACCAAGTTCGGCAACATGCGAGCGCCGAGCACTGCGCCCGGCAGGACCGCTCGAGTGAGGACGGGATATCGCTCCGGCGTGAAGTGGCGCGCGGTTGCGCATAGGACCAACCCGCGGACGCGCCCGGGGTGCCGGCTCCAGCAAAGCTTGGCGATGGGGCCCCCCATCGAATAGCCGACGGCGATGAACTTCTGGATGCCGAGCTCATCCGCCACCGCAACCACATCGTCGGCGCAATCCTTTAGGCGAAAGCGTCGCGTCGGGATCCCGTAGCCGTGGCCGCGGTGATCGACCGCGACGACGTGGTAACGCTCGGCGAGATCGGAGAACGACCTCAACCAGTTCAGCGGCCCGGTCGCCCCGAGACCATGGAGCAACATCAGCGTGGGCGCACCCTCGGGACCTTTGTATTCGATGACGCGGATCCGGCCGCGCCCTTTGAGATCCAAAAAGAGCTCCTGACGCCCGGAGCCCGGGTGCGTTCGCGTCGCCTCTTGATCCTCTTGGCGCCTTTCCACCATCGTCCGAAAGCGTGCTAGCAGGACCGGCAGCGTGCAAGCTGTGGGGCGACCTCAGCGCAAATCTTGCGCGAGCCACGCCCCCGAGGCTCGCAATCACCGATGCGATGGTCACCGACATCGGCGACGGGTTCGTCATGGACGACTATCGAATGGTCAAACGCCGCTGAGGTCAGAGAGGCGGCATGAGAATCGGATTCTGCCCGGTGCGGATGTCTTCCATCCGCTGGTTTGCCGTGTCGCGCCAGCCGTCTTCCGAAAGGATGTAGAACGTGCCGGAACGGATCGCGGCAACGACACGGTCCGCCATGACCGACGGGTCGAGCCCCTGATCCATGTTTTCGGTGATGCTGTCCATCACCAGCTGCCGAGCGTCACTCTCGACGACGTCTCCGTCCTTCGAGTACTTAGCGGGTCGATTGCGGTCGCTGGTGGCGATGCCGGTCTTGATCAGCTCCGGACAAAGAACCGACACCTGGACCTTGTCCGAAGTGACGGCGAGCTCGTGGAAGAGGGCCTCGCTGAGCGCCAGCACCGCGTGTTTGGTCATGTGGTAGATGCCCGCGAAGGGCATGACGGTTACCGCGGCCATCGAAGCTGTGTTGACGAGGTGACACTCGGTGTCCTGCTCCAGCATGATCGGAATGAATGTGCGGATCCCATGGATGACGCCCCACACATTGACGTCCATCACCCATTGGTAGTCGGCCAAGCTCTCTTCCCAAAGAAGGCCCCCGGCGAAGACGCCAGCGTTGTTGCAAGCGACGTGGATCCCGCCGAACTCCGAGCATGCACGTTTCGCGAGTGCCGCAACGTCGTCCGCTTTCGAGACGTCGGTCACGACGCCGATCGCCTCCGCACCGGTCGTGCGGACACGCTCCACCGCCGACCCGAGCGCAGCTTCTTCGATGTCGGCGAGCACGACGCGCATGCCCTCGGCGGCGAAGCGCTCGGCCATTGCTAGACCGATCCCGCTGGCTGCTCCCGTTACGACCGCTGTTTTACCAGAGAAGGTATCCATGATCTGCTCTTTTCGGAGGGTTGAGGCCGGACGTCGCCGCCCGCGACGACGTTGAAGTCGTCGAGCCCGATCGCATCGTGGAGCTCGAGCCAATGCTTGAAGTTGCCCGGAAACAGGAACGGCGCATGTCCCGCCGCATTGGTGTAGTAGCTGTGGCAATCGGGGGAGCCCCACGAGAATTTGCCGAACTGCGTCGTCATCCAGTGAAAGTACTCCTCGGTGAGGCTTCGTCGGACGTCGACGGCACGGATTCCCGATTCGCCCATCTCTTTCAACAGCCGAACGATCGTCTCGACGTTGCGCTCGGCCGTCTTGAAGTAGGGCGCGTTGAGCACGAGGCCGTTGGGTCCCACTGCAAAGAAGTAATTTGGAAAGCCGGGCGTGGTGATTCCTTTGTACGCCTTGGGCGTATCGCCCATCGCAGCGGCAAGCGACTGCCCTTCCGACCCGACCACGTCGATTCGATCGAAATCGAGGATGCGATAGCCTGTGCAGTAGACGATGATGTCGACGTCGATGCGCCGCCCGTCGGCGGTCACGATCCCATTCTCGGTGACCTCTTCGAGCCCGGACGCAATGAGCTCGACGTTGTCGCGCTTGAGCGCCGGGTAAAAGTCGTCGGAGATCAGGCCACGCTTGCACTGGTATCGGCTGTCGGGCGTGAGGGCCGCCCGGAGCGCAGGGTTGTCGATGGTGCGCGCGAGGTACTGGCGCGCGTACCATTCAAACTGGTCCATGCGCGGATGTCCGATGGTCGCCGCGTGCTCTACCTGACCCATTAGAAACCCTTGCACCCGACGCGTGAGGGCGATGAGGCGCGGGAACCGCCTAAACATACGGCGCTCGGCACTGGTGTAGAACCTGCGGTTGCGCGGCATGATCCAGTTGGCTGAGCGCTGGAGCACGGTGAGATGCTTGGCGACCTTCGCGAGCTCGGGGACGATCTGCACGGCGCTTGCCGCCGACCCCACGACCACGATGCGTTTACCATCGAGGTCGACGTCGTGGTTCCAGCGCGCGGCGTGCCAACTCTCTCCGAGGAAGCGATCTTTACCTGGGACGTCTGGATAGAGCGGGGTGTGCTGGTTACCCATCGCGTTCACTAGAACGTCGAAATCGAGCGTCTCGCCAGCCTCGGTGCGGAGGCGCCAACACGAGTCTTCCTCCTGCCAATGGGCGGATTCGATAGACGTGTTGAAGCGCGTGTAGGGCCGAAGACCAAACTCCTCCCAACACTTGGCGAGGTACTCCTGAATCTCGGCGCGCTCGACGAAGTTCGCCGACCAGTCGGGGTTGGGCGCGTAGGTGAACGAGTACGAGTGGGCCCAGACGTCGCAAGCGAGGCCCGGGTAGGACTGCACACGCCAGGTACCTCCCGGTGCGTCGAGGGCTTCGAGGATGGTGAAGTCGGTCAACCCTTGCCGGAGGAGCTCACGTCCGCAGGCGATGCCCGAAGGCCCGGCGCCAATGATGCCTATGCGAGGTTGGTTCTGAGTCACACGATTGCCTCTGCGGTTTCCCTGGGTTGATCGACTTGGTGGAGCGGGTCGTGGGTGCGGAGGAACGCTAGCACATCGGTTTTCAATTCCGCGTAGCAGGGACGCCAGCTCATGCTGAAGAAGCCATGGATCTCGCCCTCGTAGATCTTGCTCACGACGGTACTCGAACCGCCTTCGAGCCGCTTTGCCAGGATCCGCGTCGACTCGCAGAGCCTGTCGCGCGAGCCTACCGCTAGAAAGCTCGGCGGGTGTGCCTCGAACT
>CP070650.1:1822397-1825004 GCA_020354595.1 Myxococcales bacterium | reverse complement strand
GCCAAGCTGATGACCCCCGACGGCGGCACCTGGGAGCCCGCCGGCGGCCTGGCCGACGTGTACATCACGATGCTTCAGACGGCGGAAAACGTCGCGCAATACATGGCCGTATCGCGCGAAGAACAGGATGAGTTCGCGGCGCTGTCGCAGCAACGTGCGGAAGCTGCGCAGAAGTCCGGGTACTTCGCCGAGGAGATCACGGCGGTGACGACGCCGAGCGGGACGGTCGTCGACACGGATGACTGCCCCCGCCATGGCACGACCGCCGAAAAGCTCGCAGGCCTCAAGCCTGTCCTCCTCGAGCAGATGGGCGACAAGGCGACGGTCACCGCAGGCAACGCATGCCCTCTCAACGACGGCGCTGCGGCGGTCGTAGTGATGAGCGACGTCCGCGCGAAGGAGCTCGGGATCACGCCGTTGGCGCGCGTCGTCTCGACCGGCGTCTCGGCGCTCAACCCGGAGATCATGGGCCTCGGTCCGATCGAGGCGAGTAAGCAAGCGCTCGGTCGAGCGGGGCTCACCATCAAAGACATCGACCTCGTCGAGATCAACGAGGCGTTCGCGGCTCAGGTCATCCCGTCGGCCCGCGAGCTCGGCATCCCGGTCGACAAGCTCAACGTCAATGGCGGCGCGATCGCGCTTGGCCACCCCTTCGGCCAGACCGGCGCACGCATCATGACGACGCTGATCCACAACCTACAGTCGCGCGACGGCCGTTACGGTCTCGAGACGATGTGTGTGGGTGGGGGCCAGGGCATGGCCGCCGTGATCGAGCGCCTCGGCTGAGGCACGCGACAAGAGAACGGTGAAACGATAGATTCGGCGCCATGGGATCCTGGAACAGGCGTCGATTCCTGACAGCGGCGGCGGTGGCCGGCGCCGGCGGCCTCGCACTTGCGCTTCGCCCGTCCGACCGCGGCGCCAATCATGCTCGGTACTACATGCGGATGAGCAAGGCTCTCGATGAAGCCGGGCTCGCGCGCCCTACCCTCGTCATCGATCAGCGCCGACTGCTGGCGAACGCAGACGTCCTGCATCGTCGTCTGCGAGGGAGATACCACTACCGCGTGGTAGCAAAGTCTCTTCCCTCGCTGCCACTGGTCGAGGCGGTCATGCAGAGGACCAACACACTACGGTTGATGGTCTTTCACCAGCCTTTCCTGAACCTGGTGGCCGAAGAGCTTCCTCGAACCGTCGTGCTGCTGGGCAAACCCATGCCGGTTGCGGCCGCCGCTGCGTTCTACGACCTGCACGTGGCGCGCGACTTCGATCCGGGGCGCCAGCTCCAGTGGTTGATCGACTCGGGGGCTCGCCTTCGCCAGTACCGCGAGCTCGCCGGGCAACGACAGATCCCGATGCGCATCAACTTGGAAATCGACGTCGGGCTCCATAGAGGCGGGCTCCGCAACGTCGATGAGCTGGCAGAGGTGCTCGAGGTCATCGAGCACGACCCGTTGCTGACTTTCGCCGGTTTCATGGGCTATGAGCCTCACGTGGTGAAGATCCCGGGGATCATCGGCGGTCCTCCCCGCGCGTTCGAGAGAGCGCAGGCCGTGTATTGGTCTTTCGTGAACGCGGCCGAGAAGAAGCTCGGACGATCGGTTGACAACCTCACGCTCAATGCGGCCGGCAGCCCGACCTATCAGCTCTACGATGGCGACGAGCCCGCCAACGAGCTCTCCGCGGGCTCCGCCTTGGTGAAACCGACTGACTTCGATCTCGACACGTTGGCCGATCATCAGCCCGCCGCGTTCATCGCGACGCCGGTGATCAAAGCGCTCGACACAACCGAGGTCCCTGGGCTCGAGCCCCTCGCGGGCGTGATGGCGTGGCTCAACCCCAACCGGCGAAAAGCGTTCTTCATCTACGGGGGCTACTGGAAAGCGATCCCCGAATCGCCCGCAGGCCTGAGCGTCAACCCAATCTACGGGCACTCGACCAACCAAGAAATGCTCAACGGCTCGGCGAGTATCGATCTCGCCCCCGACGATTGGGTCTTCCTCCGCCCCACCCAAAGCGAGCACGTCTTCCTCCAGTTCGGCGACATCGCCGTCTACGACGGCACCCAAATCACCACCCACTGGCCCATCTTCACCTAGGGACACGCTGACCCTCCAAAACACGATACATTTCAGCCACTTGCATACCCAACCGCGGAAACCTACTCTCATCGCGTTTTCGCGGTTGGGCTTGCAAGCCCTGGAAAGTAGTTGGTTTTTCGGGGGCGAGCGTGTCCCCTTGCAAAAAGTGAAACGTGTTTCAGTCTAGCGCTGTGTCGGAGGTGAATCGGCAGATTTTGTTGAGGAAGCGGCCTGTGGGGGTGCCGACCGCTGAGGATTTCGTGGCCGCTGAAGGGCCCGTGGGGACGCCAGGGCCTGGGGAAGTGCTTCTCAAGAACCTGTACTTCTCGATCGATCCGGCGATTCGTGGGTGGATGAGCGACGCGAAGTCGTATTTGCCGCCCATCCAAATTGGCGAGCCGATTCGCAGTGGGACGCTCGCCCAGATCGTCGAGTCGAACGCCCAGGGATGGCCGGTCGGGCAAATCGTGCAGACCCTCGCCACCTGGGAATCGTACAGCGTGGTTCCGGCGCAACAACTTCACGG
>CP070650.1:1819145-1822297 GCA_020354595.1 Myxococcales bacterium | reverse complement strand
GAGCACGTCCCCGGAGAGGCTCTGGGCGAGCCTGTCGAACACGACTTCCTCGTCGCGGAAGTCGAGGGCGCGATAGGTGTTGTAGAGGAGCGCATGGATCGTCGGTGCGGCTTGCACGGGGGACGGTGTTCGAACGCCGGTGGGCACGGGAATGTCGAAGGTGCGAAGCGGAGGCGCGAGCCACCCGGCGCCGACGATCGCGACGGCCGTGAGAGCCGTGCCCCACGAGCGGCGCTGCACCGCGATGCCGAGGACAACGAGCGACACGAGGACGGCCAACACGAAGACGACTGAAAGCGAGATGCGGGACTCCAGATGCTGGACAGGGAGCTCGCCAGGGAGCACACCGCCTTTGAGGAAGTTGATCCAGCGGAGCTCCGGGTCGTCCGGCGTGAGATAGGAAGGCATCGGTCCCGCTTCGTCGGTGGCCGCGGCGGGGACGCGGTCGACCCGCTCGTCGAAGAGGTCCCAGGTGAGATGCACCTCTTGGGGCATGCCCTCGATGGGGTAGACGAAGATCGCGCCGACGATCGCGCTCGTGCCGTCGATCGGCTCGTCGGGGGTGACGACGCGGGTCATCCGGAGGCCGCGCTTGAGGAAGTGGATGCGGTCGAGAATCGGCTCGGGCTCCGCGCCGTCGACGGTGACTGGGGCGCGGTCCTTCAGGAAATCCGCAATCCGCTGGAGAAGCGCGTCGCGCTCGGCGGCGGGAATCGGTCGGTGCGGCTCGACGTCGAGGTCGGTGAAGCGTGCGAGATCGAGGGGGCGGACGACGAATTCCTTTCGAACCTCGAACGGCTCGACGTAGAGGAAAACGTTCATCGGGCTTCCGTACCGACGATTCAGGGTCCGTCGCTCGAAACGCGAGTAGAACGAGTCGTTCCAATCGAGCTGGAGCGGCTCTTTGGCGCCGAGGTAGCGGAAGTCGTTCACGGCGATGCCCTGGTGATAGACGACGAAGCCGATGTCGGTCGCGGGGTAGCCTCCATCGGTGAGAGGGGGCTCGATGATGAGCTCTTCGGGCTCGCCGTCGAGCGGGTAGCGTAACTCGAGGTAGACCACGTCCTCGCTTCCGGGCTTTGGCAGCGGTTCGCCGGTGATTTCGTCGCGCTCGACGCGCTTCCGGAGAACGCGCGTTTCGATCGTGCCTGCGAGCGCGCGGCCGTTGGCTCGAATCACGAGCTCGGCGTTCGGTGGAACAGGCGTTGGAAGCGTCTCGGCCGCGGCGTCGAGGAGCGCGCGCATCGCGTCGACGTCGCCTTGGCCGACTTCGAGCTCGACGGCGATGTGGTCCTCCTCGACGAACGCTTCCATGATCGTGTTGGCCGTCATGGCCCGCGTGACCACCACGGCATCGGCCCCGGCGGGAGCGGCGACGAGACAGGTTGCCAGTGCGAGGAGGGCGCCCCGGGTCTTCATGGACACGCCTCCGAGCCGGTCGCGCAACCAAAGCGTTCCGCGTTCACGCGCATCACGGTGAGGAAGTCGCCCGTGGGGGGCGGTACTGAAACCGGGTCGAAGACGACGGCCTCGACGCCTCTCTTGGCGAGCTCCGCCACGGTCGCCTCGGGTGGCGCAGCTTCCCACAGCATGAGCTTGCCGGGATGGTTTTCGCGGGCCGCATCGAGAGCCCGAAGCGCGTCGGAGTCGAGCGGCTCGGTGGGCTCGAAGTGCAGGCTTTCGATCTGGAGGTCGTAGGCGTCGGCGAGGTATTGATAGACCGGGTGCGAGGCGAGGACCGGCCGGTCGCCCCAAGCCGCGGCGGCGGCTCGCAGGCGGGCGTCGAGCTCGGTCAGGTCGCTGGCGAGCTCCGAGAAGCGGGCGGCAATCGCCTTTTCCTCAGATGGAACGAGATCGACGAGGGCGTCCCGGACGTGCCTTGCTTGGCAAAGTGCGAGACGCAGGTCGAGCCAGGTCGTGAACGCGGTGTCTCCGTGGGCGTGCTCGCCGTCCGGTCCGTGCTGATGCTTCAGTCCGACTCCGCTCGGGAGGAACGACTCCCGACATCCTTCGGCCGTGACGACGGTGCGAGTTGCCGGCAGTGTCGCGTAATCGGTCCAGCGCGCGTACCCCGCGCCGTTGAGAAGGATCACGTCGGCGTTTTGGTATTGGCCGATCACCTCGGGGGATGGCTTCCAAAACGCCGGATCCACGTCGGGCGGGACGGGAAGGACGACCTCGGCCTGTTCGGGGGCGAGCCGTTCGGCGAAGTAGGCGAGGGGGTAGTTGACGGCGTAGATGGCGAGGGGTCGCGGATCCCCGCGCGTCTCCGCGGGCGACGACTTCTTCGAGCAGCCGGCCGCGACGAGGACCAAAGCGATTGCTATCAGGAGCCCTGCAAGATCAGGTTTTGAAGCCACGTTTCTCCGTAGTGCGCGATGAGCAGGCCGAACAGCGCTGCAAGCGCAACGCTCGTGCCCACCATGAGGAGCACCTCGGCGCCCATGATCTGCACGGCTTTGAACCGGCTGCAACCCAACCGCGTCATGGTGCGGAGCTCCTCGGCGCGGAGCCGCCACGACAGAACCATCACCAAGACGAACATGAGCGCGGTTGCGAGGCCGACGGTGGACACGATGACCTGGAGCACCCGCTCGAAGCGGAAGATCTGATCGTTCAGCCCATCGACGACTTGGCTCGGGCGAAGGAGCTGCCGGGCCGGGTCGTCGATGAAACGGCCGCGAAGCAGGACGGCGGCTTTGTCGTTCGCCGGTACGGCGATGATGGCGCTCACCGGATAGTCGGCCGGATCCCCATGGAAGTGAAACGAGTCGAGATTCGATTCGGTGATCTCGTTGTATTGAACGAGCTTGGCGTTGGCCCTCGCAACGCCGTCTTTCGTGTCGAGCAGGACGTCGCCGCCGGCGGTGGCGAGGTCCTGGTGACCATGGCCGAGGCCTTCGGCGATCCAGGCGGTCTTCAAGTCGACGAACACCGCGCGATCGTCAGGCCCGTACGAAGGGGCCAGCGTTCCGACGACCCGGAGCTTCAGCGGATAGACGCCGGCCAGGTCGAAAAGCGTCGAGGGCGAGGTGAGCACCGAGTCGCCGGGTCGGAGCCCGAGCGCCGAGGCTGCCTCGGAGCCGACGACGCACTCTCCGAGCATCGCCAGGGATCGCCCCTCGGCGACCCGGAGGCCGCGCAACGACAAG
>CP070650.1:1816208-1819045 GCA_020354595.1 Myxococcales bacterium | reverse complement strand
TAGGGCGTCGCGAGATTGCACCCTGCCCGCACGCGTCGCCAGATCGAGCAGGAGTCGGAACTCCAACGCGGTCAGCAGCACCTCCTGCCCTTCGACTTCGACCCGGTGAGCGGGAACGTCGATGACGAGATCCCCGAGCGTAATGACCTGCGGCCCCTCCACCTCGGCCGACGCCACGGTGCGGCGCAAGATCGCCTCCACCCGCAGGACGAGCTCGCGAGGGCTGAAGGGTTTGGGCACGTAATCGTCGGCGCCCACTTCGAACCCGACGACCCGATCGACCTCGTCGCTCCTCGCGGTGAGCATGATCACCGGTAGGCGGACCGTTTGCGGGCTCCGTCGCAGGCGCCGACACACCTCGATGCCGGAGATGTCGGGCAACATGACGTCGAGCACGACGAGGTCAGGCTGGCTTCGCTGGATTTCGGCGAGCGCGCTGTTGCCATCGAGCGATACGGTCACGTCGTGGCCGGCACCGCGCAGGTTGAGGGCCACCAACTCGGCCAAGTCTGGCTCGTCTTCGACGACTAGGATGCGGGAACCCATGTTCTCTTGCCCGAAATCTGCCCACTCCTCGTGACAAGCCTGTGACGGCCGCGTTCCAAGCGAGCAACCCCGAGTCTACCCCGCCTTGGCCCAGTCTCAACGCCGCAAGCCCCAAAAACACGGGGGATTGCGGCCCTCCGACTTACCGTTTGAGCAGAGTCTGCAAGGATGAAAGGCTTGGCCGCCATGAGGATACCCCTTGCCAACCTGCTTGCCCGAAACCCCCTGCCGAAGGTCGGCGAGCTGATGACCGAAGTCATTCGAACCAGCGAACGGGTCCAGGACTTGCTGACCTTGCTCGCCCAGGGCGATCAGGCCGGGGTCGAACGGGTCGCGAAAGAGATCAGCGTGATGGAGGGCAAGGCCGACGACGCGAAGAACGTGGCCCGCTCCAAGATGCCGGTCCGCCTCCTCATGCCGGTCGACCGCCGAGATGTGCTCAAGCTGATCAGCGAGATCGATGCCATCGCCGATTGCGCGGAAGACGTGGGCGTGCTCCTGACGATTCGCCCGCTGACGGTGTCGGAAGAGATGAAACCTTTCTTGAATCTCTTCATCGAGCGCGTCCTCGAGACGATTCGCGAGGCCGCAAAGCTGATCGACCTGATCGACGACCTGGTGGAATCGGGCTTCGCGGGGCCGCCGGCGGAGCGCGTTCTCGAGCAGGCCGCGATTCTCAACCGGGCGGAGCACGAGGCCGACAAGATTCAAGATCGGTGCGCGAAGGTTCTCTTCAAGGAAGAAGACACGATGCCTCCGGCGGCCGTGTTCATGTGGACGAAGGTGCTCAACAAGATCGGCGACATGGCCAACCACGCTGAAAACGTAGGCGATCAATTCCGACTCTTCGTCGCGGGCTAGACCAGGTCCCATGGAGCTGACGACGATCGTCCTGGCCGTTGCGGCCATCGCAGGCCTCTACATGGCCTGGAACATCGGCGCCAACGACGTAGCAAACGCCATGGGCACCTCCGTGGGCTCCGGGGCGCTGACGCTCAGGCGGGCGATCATTGTTGCGGCGATCTTCGAGTTCGGGGGCGCGATGTTGGTCGGCGGCACCGTCACCAAGACCATTCGCAAGGGCATCGTCGACGTGGCCGCGTTCGGGGGAGATCCGATGGTGATCGCCATCGGGATGACCTGTTGCCTGCTCGCCGCTGCGCTGTGGCTCAACATCGCCACCTATTCGGGGTGGCCGGTGTCCACCACGCACAGCATCGTCGGTGCCGTCGTCGGTTTCGGCTTGATCGCAGGCGGCTTCGACGCGGTGAACTGGGGCGTGATGGGCAAGATCGCCGCCAGCTGGGTGGTCTCCCCGGTGATGGGCGGGTTCCTCGGGTTTGTCGGTTTCGTGTTCATCAAACGGCGCATCCTCAACGTGGACCGACCCATGTTGGCGCTGCGTGGTTGGGGCCCGATCATGATCTTCCCAATCTTCGCGATCCTCGCGCTCAGCGTCCTGTTCAAGGGGCTCAAGCCGCTCAAGCTGGACCTGGCGCTCGGACCCGCGCTGGCCATCGCGGTGGCGGCTGGCCTGCTGGCGAGCATCCTGTCGGTCCCGCTGCTGCGGAGATCGACCCGCATGGCCTCCGAGGACAAAGATGAGCACGTGCACCGTGCCGAACGGGTCTTCCTGGTTCTCCAAGTGCTCACTGCGTGCTTCGTCGCCTTCGCTCACGGAAGCAACGATGTGGCCAACGCCGTCGGCCCGATGGCGGCCGTGTTTGGCGCCACGGCGGGCGACCTGGGAGCAAAGGTCGCTGTGCCTCACCGCGTGCTTTTGATTGGGGCGATCGGCATCGTCATCGGCCTTGCGACGTACGGCTACAAGATCATGGCGACGGTTGGAAAGAAGATCACCGAGCTCACCCCGTCGCGCGGCTTCGCGGCGGAATTCGGGGCAGCCACCACGATCGTGCTCGCAAGCAAGCTCGGGCTGCCAGTCAGCACGACCCATACGCTGGTCGGCGCCGTGATCGGCGTCGGCTTCGCTCGCGGCATCGGGGCCATCAACACCAAGGTCGTGAGCGGAATCATCGCTAGCTGGTTCATTACGGTTCCCTTCACCGCGATCCTGGCCGCCGGTCTGTTCTTGGTCGGCAGGATTTGGCTGCCCTGAGTGGCCGTGCTCACGACCACGCGCTAAGCACGGCCCATGGCTTTGTCCGTCGGCATCGTCGGCTTACCCAACGTTGGGAAGTCGACGCTCTTCAACGCCCTCTCCGAAAAGGAGGCAGAGGCAGCGAACTACGCGTTTTGCACCATCGATCCGAACGTCGGCATCGTCCCCG
>CP070650.1:1811610-1816108 GCA_020354595.1 Myxococcales bacterium | reverse complement strand
TGCCGGTGGGGAGGAACGACGCAAATAGCCGCGAGAGCAGCACGTTGAGCTGATACACGCCGAGACCGGCGAGCAATGGGACCATCAATCGGGCGCACTTGCGGACATAGATGTCGCCGAAGCCGACTTGCGGGCGAACGACCAGGCCCTCCTTGGCGAGCGAGGGAAGCTGAGCGAGCAGTTGGAGGGCCCCGCCGAGCAGTGCGCCAAGCGCGAGTGCGAAGATCGCGGGCCAACCCAGCTGTTGGAGTACCGGCGCGAGGAGAAGCGCGGCTGCGATCAGAGAGATGTTGAGAAGCGCAGGCGCGAATGCCGGAGCCGCAAAGCGCTTGCTGGCGTGGAGGGCCCCCATCATGAGGGCCGAAAGCCCCATCAAGAAGATGTACGGAAAGAGAAGACGCGTGAGGGCGACCGTAGTCTCGAACAAGGCCTCGTCGCGTTGGAAGCCCCAGGCGTACGCCTTGACGATCCACGGCGCGGCCACGACGCCGACGAGCGTGACGACCGACAACACCACAGCCATCGCGCCGATGAGGTTTCGATAGAATTCCTTGGCCCGCGCCTTGCTCTCGCGCTCGCGGACCTCGGTGAACACCGGAACGAATGCTGCCGAAACCGCGCCTTCGCCGAGCAATACCCGAAGCGCGTTCGGAATCGTGAACGCCAGCCAAAACGCATCCGTCGCAGCGAGCGCAAACACCGCTGCGACCACCGCATCACGCACGGCACCGAGGATGCGAGAGGAAAGCGTGCCCGCCGCCACCACGCCGGCGCGCCGGACGATCTCACCGCCGGAGGTCTTAGCTGGCTTGGCGGACATCGGCGGAAGGATGCGCCCGAGGCGCCGTTTGCGGCAAGAAAGCCGGGCCGATCAGCTTGCGCTCAACAAGCCCTGCAGGTGCGCGATCTCCACGGTGTAGGACGCCCCGCAGTAGTCGCAGCCGATGCTCACTGGCTCGCCCTCGTCGACGAGATCCTGAATCTCGGAACGGTCGAGGAGGCTCAGCGTCGTCATGACTCGAAGCTGACTGCACTGACATCCGAAACGGATGTCGCTCTGATGTAGCCACGTGAACGGCATGCCTTCGAAGATCTGTTCGATCAGTCGGGTCGGCGAACCGTCGGAGGCGCGGAGCCGCTCTCGAATCTCGACGAAGTCCTCGAGGCGTTTGGTCATCGTCTGCATGGCGGCTTCGGCTTCGGTCGCTTCGGGAAGAAGTTG
Source organism: Myxococcales bacterium (assembly GCA_020354595.1). Lineage (GTDB taxonomy): Bacteria > Myxococcota_A > Polyangia > Polyangiales > Houyiibacteriaceae > SG8-38. The sequence continues at coordinate 1,814,886 of CP070650.1, read as the reverse complement.
TACCAAGTATCCGCCCGCGGCCGGCTGCTCCCCTGCGAGCGAGGAGCCCAATGAGATCATCGAGACGATTTGTTCCGATAATTGCATGTAACGCATGAACGCCTCCGAAAGATTCCCGCTATCGGGAACTTCGACGATTCCGCGGTGAAGATCGGAGTTCGGAAGGGTGCGCATCATTTCGAGCGTGGCCGCCGTCGTGCGGATGTCGGGCCGTGCCTCTCCGGGCGGCGCCTGAAGCAGCCCTCGGCTCCAACCGTCGGGGTGCGAGTCAGCCACCATCTGTCCCGCTCCGTTCTCGAAGCGAACGATGCATTGCACCCGTAAGGAGGGGGCCATCGTTTCGCGGTAGAGAACCGCCGCGGTGACCAGGTCCGCCATGTCGTCCGCTGCGTCTCCGGAGAGCTTCTGGGCGGCGATCACGCCCCGGGCGGTGTCCGTGGTCCTGGCGGCGACGATTCGAAAGGCCCCGTCGTTGGTCATGGCGCGCATCACCGCGTCTCTTTCCGGCATGGTTCTCCTTGAAGCGCATTGGCGAACGGTGCGCAAGCGCTACTCTTGGGCCCGGAGCTGGAAATGACAACGCATGAAATCGTTCTCATCCCGGGTGACGGCATCGGCCCGGAAGTCGCCGCCGCAACGACCCGTGTTCTGAAGGAGGCGGGCGCTCCGGTGGAGTGGGTCGAGCATCACGCGGGGGTCGCCGCCCTGCAGAGCCTCGGGGAGGTGCTCCCGGAGCAGACGCTTTCAGCGGTTCGAGAGCTCGGCCTTGCGCTCAAGGGACCGTGCACCACGCCGGTTGGAAAGGGATTCACCTCGGTCAACGTGCAGCTTCGGAAGCGGCTCGATCTTTACGCTGCCGTGCGCCCCGTTCGCAACCTGCCCGGTATTCCGACCCGCTACGAGGGAGTCGACCTCGTCGTGATTCGGGAAAATACCGAAGGCCTCTACAGCGGTATCGAGAACGAAGTGACGAAAGGCGTCGTCACGAGTCTCAAAGTGGCCACGGAGAAGGCGTCGTCGCGTATCGCAAGGTGGGCTTTTCAATACGCCCGCGACCGCGGACGCAAGAAGGTCACGGTGATGCACAAAGCGAACATCATGAAGATGACCGACGGCATGTTCATCCGTTGCGCGCGGGAGGTTCACGAGCGCGAGGGCTACACCGACATCGAGTACGAGGAGGTGATCATCGATGCCGGCTGCATGAAGCTCGTTCAGGACCCGACCAAGTTCGACGTGCTGCTGTTGGAAAACCTCTACGGTGACGTTTTGAGCGACCTCTGCGCGGGGTTCGTGGGGGGGCTCGGCGTGATTCCCGGAGCCAACATCGGCGACGACTACGCCGTGTTCGAGGCGGTTCACGGATCGGCACCGGACATCGCCGGCAGGGGCGTGGCCAACCCGCTTGCGCTACTGATGTCGGCTGTGATGCTCCTCAATCACATCGCCGACACTCGACGCGACGAAAGCTGTCGCGCCGTGGCCGGTCACATTCGAGGCGCGTACAACCAAGCGCTATCCGACGGGCAAAAGACCCGCGACCTCGGCGGTTCGCTCGGCACCGAAGACTTTGCCTCCGCCGTGATCGACCGTCTAGGAGCCTAATCGGCCGCCGTCGACACGCCGCCATCACCGCCGGCCACACGCAGCAGTGGCGGCAGCACGATGAGGGTCGCGACCAGGCAACCGCCGATCGTGACGGCGATCAGCTCCCCGAAGCTTCGCACGGGCACGAACGAGCTCAAGAGCAGCACGCCGAAACCCGCCATCAGCGTGACGCACGAAATGACGATAGCGCGGCCGGTGCCCCTGGCGGCACGGACCAGCGCGGCTTCGCGTCCGATGCCTCGCCGGACTTCCTCGCGGAAACGCGCGAGCACGTGAATCGTACCATTCACGGCAAGACCGAGGCTGATCGAGAAGATGATCACCGTAGACACGTTGAGTGGGATCTCGCGCCAGACCATGTAGGCCATCGTCGCGATGAGGGGAATGAGGTTTGGGGGGATGCTCAGCAGCCCGAGCCGGATGCTGCGGAAAAAGAAGGCGAGCAGAAAGAAGATCACCACGATGGCAACGAGCAAGCTGCCAAGCAGGTCGTTGACCACGGCCGCTTGGCCGCGCGAGCCCGTGTACGCTTCTCCCGTGAAAGATAGGGAGACCGTTTCGTCGTCGCCGAGCTCGAGGTCGATGACCTCCTCGAGTACGTCGAGGAAGCGCATGGTGGCTTGGGCGCCGACGTCGCGAAGCTTGAATTGGACGCGTACCCGCTTGCCGTCCTCGGTAAGCCACTCACTCAACGGGCTCGGCTTGCGTTGGCTCATCATCGTGACGAGGCCCTTCACTTGCTTTTTGCTCTTGAATTTCTCCGAACGGACACCGGGATCGTCGGCGAGGATCGCGTACGACTCACGCAGAATGTCCCCGTAGCTCAGCGTGCGTATGATTTCAGGGCGAAGCGCCGCCCAGTTCCGGATGCGCTGAATCCTCTGAATCATTTCGGGTTCGAGGAAGTGGTCTTCCTCGGTGCTGACCAGCACGACCTCGAGAGGTCGGACGCCGGAGAGCTTCTCTTCGATGAGAATCGTGGTCGTGTAGACGGGGTCGGTCTCGTCGAACTGATCGAGCAGAGCGTGGTCGACCGTAATCTTGCTGGCGACGTAGCCGGCGCCGACCGTGAAGATCGCGGTCCCGAGAAGGACTACCCAGCGCCACTGGAGCAGGCGTGCAACGAGGCTGCTCGTCACGTTCGTAAACATGCTCGTTCGCTCCCGCCGTACCTCCTCCCGTTTCGGTGGGTCGACCCAGGTGAGAATCGCCGGCACGAACGTGATGATGACGACGTAAGAGATCATGACGCCGATTCCCGCGGTGATGCCGAAATGGCGGAGCATCACCGTCTTGGAGACGACCAGCGACGCGAGACCGACCGCAGTCGTCGACGAAGTGAGCAAGACCGCGATCGCGATAGCTGTGACGGTGCGCCGGCCGGCAGCCTTCCGCACGTCGCCGCCTTCAGACGGCTCATCTTCGGAATGAACCTCGTCCCGATAGCGCTGCACCAGATGCGTCGCGTCGCTGATCCCGATGATGATCAACAGGGGCACGATCACGTTGTTGAGGATGTTCATCGGTTCGCCGAACAGACCCATGCCACCGACGGTGACGAGCGCGGTGATGGCGACGGCGCCAAGCGGAAGAAACACGCCGGCCGCCCATCGAAACGAGATCGAAAGCAGAAGCAGGCACACGATGACGGTGAGCGGAATTAGCCGG
>CP070650.1:1807860-1811510 GCA_020354595.1 Myxococcales bacterium | reverse complement strand
GCCGCTTCGAGGGGCTGGTGATCGACCGTGCTGCTTCGTGACCACAAGAGCCAGCCCGCCACGCCGACGCCGGCGACGAGCGTGACCAGCAACAGCGCCTGGAGCCATGCCGGTGTGCCGCCCGCGTCCGGGGCCGGCGCTACCATGGTCGCGCCCTCGAGAACCCCTGCGAGCTCTGAGCCGAGGTCGTCGTCCTCGTCGTGGAACAGGGGAGGCGGCGTTGGCTTTCGGCTTTGCGGCGGCGGAGGGGGCGGCGTCGGCTTTCGCGGCACGGGAATCGTCTTCTGCTCTTCGAGCATCTCGTCCGGCAACGCCTCGAACGCGGGCGCAAGACCGAGCTGCGTCGACTTCTTGGATCGCTTCACCGCATGATCGACGTGGGCGCCTTCGGCCGTGTGCTCCTCGGCGGCATGCGCCACCGGGACGGTCCGGCGCTTCGGCTCTACCCGGCCGAGCATGCGCTGCACCTTGTTGGTCGGCACCTCTTCTTCCGAGAAACTCGAAGAAGGCGCATCTCCTGCGGCTGAGCGGAGATGGCGAAAGCGCGGAGGCGCCATCGTTCTCGCGTCGTCGAGCTGCGAAGGGGGTTGAGCGCCCGGCGGGACCGTTGCGTGCTCCTCGACCTCCGGCTCGAGCGGAGGGACCGTTTCTGCGGTGACCTCGACGCCGCTGTCGCTGCCGTCGGCAAAGCTGAGCTGGTGCGACACGACGCCTAGCGCTTCGTCGACCGGCATCATGATGTTCGCGACCGAGGGCAAGTCCTGCTCCCGAACGGAGACTCGCCCCGAGTTGAGACCCCAGAGCGCCAGCAGCGCGGGCATTCCTTGAAGCGTTTGCTTCGTTCCTTCGTGCAGCGTGGCGTACGCCCCGACGATCGAATTGTCGGCGATGTCGACCTCGACGTTGCGCTTGTGGCCGGCGACCGCGACGTGGCGCACGCCTGGCACCGATCCGAGAGCGCGGAGCAGTCTGCCGGGCCCGATCAGCTCGAGCCTCGTGTCGAAGTCGACCTCGTCCTCGACGCGTTGGCTCATCTCTAGATCCTGATCGATCAGAGGACAGATTCGTGACGCGAGCTGTGCCAAATCCGGGCCGGCTTCCTCGTAGGAGTCGGGCCAGAAATCCTCCCAACGCACGACCAACATGGACGCCCAGCGAAGCTGGGGGTCTTTGCGCATCGCCCGCACGAAATCGATGCCTTGGGCGCCTACGGCGCTCGAATCGAGCACGACGACCTGTGGATCGATCTCGCGAATTCGGGGAATCACGGCCGTCGAGAAGTCGGCCGCCGCGATCTGAACCCCGTGCTGCATCAACACCTGGGCGAGCTTCTCCGCGCGAAGCTCGTCCGAGTCGAGAAGGACGACGCGTGTGCCGCGGAGCTGGCTCAGGTCGATCTCCTCGGCATCGATCGCGCCCGGGAGAGTCGACAGCCGGCCGCCGCTGGTTTCGTGGAACTCGTATTCGAGGCGCTCGGACGCGGCCATCGCGTCCCGAAGCCGGTCGAGGATCAACTCCATGTTGTGCGCGCTCGAGTGCTCCGTCTCGACGACCACGGGCATGCCTTCGAGAACGCCTTTGGGCGATCGAATGCTCAAGATCCCGGTCTTGGCGTCGCTGGATACCAGCTCGACGACGTCTTGGAGATTGTCCTCGTTGAGCTCACCGGTCATCAGACCGGGCCTCTGCGGGACCTCCTCGGCGAGCTCGGCGAGCCTGCGCGCGATCGCGTCTGCCCCGGCACCGCGCGGAACGATCGCGACGGCGCCGGTGCGAAACTCGTGCCCCTCGTGCTTCATGGCGGCGTCGTTGGAGATCACCGCGACCGGCAGCACATCGGTCGCGCGATTGCTCGCCATTCTGCGAACGACGCCAGCGCCGGCCCGTACCGCGGCATCACCGATCAACACGACGAGGTCCGGCGCGTAGACGCGAACCGCCTGTTCGAGCTCAGCCGTGGCGCAACCAGCGACGGATATCCCGTGGCGCCGCAACGCCTCCCCCAACGCTGTCTGCATCGGCTCGCCCTGGCCCACCATCAAGATGGTCGGCCGGTGCTCCACTTCCGACATCACGCGAAGGGTGGCTGATTCTGCGCGATTGCGCCAGCTTGGTGCTGCCCGGCTCGGCGGCTATGCTCCGCGCCTCATGAGCATCCAACCCATCGAGTTCCTCAGGAATACGTTTCCGCAGTTATTTACCCGTGGCGTGGAAGTCCTCCGGACCCGCGCCTCGGCGGGTGACGAGCGGGCGCAGCGCATCTTGGATGATGTGACTCCCGTCATCGGTGCAGCGAGCCTTCAGATCGACGAGAGCCCGCCGGTGTATTTGTCGGCTTCCTCCGGCGTGCTGACCGCCGGGGACACGCCCGCGGAGGGGGTGCCGATCAAGATCGCCGCAGCGCTTCCCGGGCCGGCGGCGACCCTACTGCTCGGGGAAGCAGTGAAGTCCGGCGCGCTCGACGACGAGGAGGTGGCGATCGGAGCCACGCAGACCGCGTCCAAGCGCTTCGAGGAGGCGCTCGCGGGTCAATCGATGACCTGTCACGTGTCGTTGCGCGGCATACCGAACCTCGGTGACGTGGTCGTCAAAGTCGGCTTCAACGTGACCGAGCCGCCCGTCGAGCCCGGCTTCACCGCCGAGGTTCAGTATGGCGATCTGGAGGGCGTGCAGCGCGGAGAGCTGACCGTTCAAGAGCTGTTCCTCGGCGGCAAGCTCAAGATGGAAGGCGACTATTCGCTGGCGCTTCAGATCGCGATGCAACTTCTGACGAACCCCCTCTGAACGGACGATCCCCCTTCCGCGCCGTGGGGCAGCGGGTGGAACTTGCCCGCGTGTCCCACGGTTGGATACCCTGACGGTCGTAAACGGGGGGTCATGTTTCGGGCAATTGCCAAGAGTCGCTATCTCGTTCCCGGCTTTTTGTGCTTTGCGCTGGCGTTCGTCGTCGGGCCGGTCGGACTTGCGACAGGTCTGCTCGCAGGGCCCGAGGCCGTCACGATTGCAGGCGTTTCGGCGGCAGCGCTGGGCGTTCTCGGTTTGCTGATCATCGCGTCCGGACTGCCGGCATCGATCGAGATCGAGGAAGTCGATGCGCAGATTCGCGCGATCTACGCCGAGGTCGAGAAGGTCGAAGTGTCGATAGGCGACAACGTTCGTGCGTTGTCGGGCGGGCTCGGCGAGCAGATGGTGGCGGTGGAGGAGACGGCGCGCGCTCTCAAGTCCATGGCGATCTCGCTCCAGGCCATCAGCGACAGAGTGGAGGCGCTCTCGTCGAGCACGGAAGAGAGCTCGTCGAGCATTCTGCAGATGACCGCGACCAATCAAGAGGTCGCGGAGAACATGAGTAACCTCGGGTCGAGCGTGCGCGAGACCGCGTCGTCGATCGAGGAGATGACGTACAGCATCAAGGAAGTCGCGCGGAACGTCGATGCGTTGGCGCTCACCGCCGAGGAGACATCGTCATCCATGAACGAGATGGACGTGTCGATCGACCAGGTGCAGTCCAACGCAAACGAAACTGCCCGCCTTTCGGAAGAGGTCGCTTCAGACGCCGAAACGGGGGCGGACTCGATCCTCAAGATCATCGACGAAATCAATCGGATCAAATCCTCGTCGCTCGAGGCGGTGAGCACGATCTCCAACCTCGG
>CP070650.1:1803708-1807760 GCA_020354595.1 Myxococcales bacterium | reverse complement strand
TCCTGCACGCCGATGTCCTCGACCACGCGAATCGCCACCATGTTGATCGAACGCGCGAGCGCTTGGCGAAGCCGAACGGCCCCCTGGTAGTTCCATTGCTCGTAGTTGCGCGGCTTCCACTCGTCGTACACCGCCGGCGCATCGACCACCAAGGACGCCGCGGTGAAGCGTCGCGACTGGATCGCACGCGCGTACACCACGGGCTTGAACGTGCTCCCCGGCTGGCGAATCGCCTGAGTTGCGCGGTTGAAGCCGCTGCGCGCAGCGAAGCTTCCCACCATCGCCAAGACATCGCGCGAGCGAGGTTCGATCACGACCACGGAGCCTTCCGGGCCTCTTTCGAGGCGCGTGACAGCTGGGTCTTCTTCGCCGCCGAGCTGCGTGATCGACACCGGGAAGAGGTCGCCTTTCCTGGCGAACCTCGTCGCATCGAGCCTCTCGGGGTTGTGCCGCGTAGCGTCCCGCATTCGAAGGATTGCGGGGTGCCCCGCCACGTCCAGGCGAATCTGCTCGTTCTCGGCGTCGACTCCGGTGACCCGTGCAAAGTAGGTGCGCCCCATTCGCAATCGATCGGACGGTGGAGTCGCTTTCGGACCGCGCCGCTTCTTGCTGCGAATCGGACCGAGGTACCCCTGGCGCCCGTCGATCGCGACCAGCCCGTTTTGGAGCGCCGATCGCGCCTTCCGCTGAAGCGACAGGTCAATCGTGGTGTGAACCTTGTAGCCGCCCGTGCCCAGTGCCTCTTCGCCGGCCGCGTCTCGAAGCGCGCGCCGCGCGATCGACAATACCTCCGGGGCCGCGCCCGATCCCTCCGAGAGTGGCACCGGCTCCGCTTTCGCGTCGCGCGCGGCGGCGATCGCCTTCTCGCTCAGGTCCGGCCAGTAGACATCCCGCTTGGCCTCGAGCTGTGAGAGCACATAGCGCTGCCTTCGTCTCGCTGCCTCCGGGCTGGTGCGCGGCGACAAGCGGGCAGGCGCTTGCGGGATTCCGGCCAGAAGCGTCGACTCCGCTAGGGTCAGCTCGCTCGCATTCTTTTCGAAGTAGTAACGCGCCGCTTCCTGAATCCCATACCGGCCGTGTCCAAAGTTCACGTTGTTGAGATAGAGGTGGAGGATCTCGTCCTTCGTCAGCTCGTTTTCGAGGCGTCGGGCCAGAATGAGCTCCCGTATCTTGCGGGAGATGGTCCGCTCGGGGGTCAGCAGCATCAGCTTGACCACCTGCTGCGTGATCGTGCTGCCGCCTTGGGCGGCACGTCCCTCCATGATGTCTCGCCCCACGGCGCGCAGGATCCCGTTGTAGTCGAGCCCCTCGTGCTCGTAGAAGTCGGCGTCCTCGGCGGCCAACACCGCCAAGACGACGTTGCGGGGCACCTGAGACATCGGAATGACCGTCCGCCGCTCGGTGAAGATCTCGCCGATGACCTTCTTGTTCCGATCGTAGACGCGAGTCGTCTGGGGCGGCTCGTAGTCCCGGAGGCTGCTCACCGACGGCAGGTTCCGGCTGAAGTACGCGTAGCTGCCGAGCACGACGAGCGCGCCGGCGATCAGCGCGGCCCCGAGGAGCTTGGGCAGGATCGAGCCCTGGCTCCGCCGCTGCTTCTTGCGCTTCGTTCCCTTGCGCTTCCTCTTCTGGGTCCGCTTCCCTGCCATCTCGTCCGTCGGCGCCTATAGCATCCCCCGCTCGGCGCCATCCCCCTAATTCATGACACCTGGGCCCGGCTAATCATTCCCGGCGAATTGCTCGATGACTTGGTCCGCGCTTTTCACTGAATTCATTAGGAATCTCGCCAATAGCTCCCTGCGCCGCTCCGGGCCGAGAGGGGGCCGTCCGCCCCGCGTCAGAGTCTGGATCGTAATGGCGGCGGCAACCGACACGTTGAGGCTCTCGACGAAGCCCCGCATCGGGATCGAGAACGTGCCATCGGCGATCTCGCGCATCTCGGCCGACACCCCACGATGCTCGTTCCCGAACACCACGGCGAGGCGCGACACCTCTCGAAGCCGCTCGGGCGTGGTCTCTCCGCCCATGGCCGCGACGTAGATCGCATAGCCATCGCCCTTGAGGCGGCGCGCACATGCTTCTGCGCTTTCGTAACGCACGACATCCAGCCATCGTTGGGTCCCCTTGGACACCCCATGTGACGCACGAAAACCGTGCTCGCCTACGATGGCATGCACGTTCTGTACCCCGAAGGCATCCGCGCTTCGCAGGATCGCGCTCGAGTTGTGCGGGTCCGCGATTCGGTCGAGCACCACCACCAAGCTATCGGTGCGGCCAGCCACGACGTCTTCGATGCGCTGCAATCGCTCCGAAGTCACCACTCGGGAAAGCGCCTCGATCACCACCTCGGCGGGACGCTCCAGCGGGGGAGGGCCTTGCACTTCGATGACGTCTGGGTCGTCGGCTCGCACCTATTGCGCGGTCTTCTTCTTGTTGGGATCGACCGTCACACCCACGACGAGGGTGCCGCCCTGGTAGCTTTGGCCGGCCACGAAGAACGGGTCACCCGCCGAGGCGACGACTTGCAGCAAGGGTAAGTAGTCCGACTTGTTGGGTCGGTTGATCGCCGCTCTGACTTTGTAGCGGCCATCGGGCATCACGCGCAGCAGCGTGAGCTTGAGCCTGCGGCCGTTCGGCAGCGAGACGAATGCGTCCTTGCCCGGCGTCAACTTGAGCTTGGGGCGAGACAGGATCTTCATCGATCGGAACGAGTTGAAGGGCGGCCGCCGAAGCGCGGTGAGGTTCTTGAGCTGAGGGTCGATCTTTCCCTCGTCCTCTTTTGCCAAGACGACGAGCACCTCGGCGGGGACGTTGGCGCTGACCGCCCGGTCGGACCTCACCAGCGTGCTGGTTTGCGCGGAGGCGCCCGCGGCCACGAGCAGCGCCCCGAAGGACACGGCAATCACGAGCAACCGGTGACTAGGACTCATGGTCTCCCCACTTCTTCATCATCGATCCAAATCACCGCCAAAGACTGACCCGCGCCTCCCTCGACGTTGAAGATCGTTCCAGCGTTGCCGCCGAAGTCGACTTCGAGCACCTCGGTGCCACGCGCGGTCTCGACCCCGGGCGGCTCCGCCGGCCACGCGATCACCGCGAGGAAGATCGCCGCAGCTGCCGCGAACCCGGTGGCCACCGCGCCCCAGACGCGTCGCTCGCGGCCGCCCGGAACGACCCGAAGCACCGCAGGAGCCTGCTTGGCGGGCTCGGTAACCGCAGGCGCGCTGATCTCCGCCTCGATCCGTGCGAACAGGGCGTCGGAGTCGATCGCATCGGGCCACTCCCTCGATACGCTCTGCATCGCCTGTCGAATCTGCTCCCACTCGCGGAGCTGAGCCTGCCCCTCGGCCGAGCCCTCGAGGTCGCGTCGCAACGCGGCCTCTTCTTCCGGAGCCAGCTCTCCGTCGAAGAACATCTGAAGCCTGTCGTCTGTCTTCGCGCTTTCCATGCTCAGTCCTCCGAAGCCTCCTCTCCGGAAAGGTACGGTGCAAGGGCCGCCTGCATCTTCTTTCTCGCGTGAAACAGCCGGCTCATGACGGTCCCTTTGGGAACTTCGAGCGCCTCGGCCATTTCCTCGTAGCTCATACCCTCGATCTCGCGGAGCACGATGACGGCCCGGTGATGCTCCGGGAGCTCTTGAAGAGCCGCTTGGATCGCGCCGCCAAGCTCCCGGCGAAGGGCCGCCTTGCCCGGATTCGCGTTCGTCACGCTCGGGATGAGCGCGCCGTCCCCCGCAACTTCGCTCTCCTCGTGGAGCGCACGCTCGTCGAAGTCCAGGCTCTTTCGCCTGCTCGTGCGCCTGACGTGGTCGATGGAGGCATTCATGACGATCCGATAGAGCCAAGTGTAGAAGCTAGAGCTGCCCTGGAACTTGTGAATGTTCTTGTGGACCTTGACGAAGGCCTCTTGAACGGCGTCCAGAGCGTCATCCTCGTTCTTGACGACGCCCATGGCCACGGCAAACGCACGTCGATGATACTTGTCGAACAGCGCTCGAAAAGCCGCCGAATCTCCTGCTTGTACGCGTTGTACCAGGTCATGATCGCCCTTGG
>CP070650.1:1798531-1803608 GCA_020354595.1 Myxococcales bacterium | reverse complement strand
GGCAGCGGTCGGGACCGGCGCCCTCATTGGTGGCATCGTGGCCACGCTGGATGCCTGGGCGATCACTTGGCTGGCGAAGCGGATCGTGACCGGTGCCGGGTTCATCGGGAGTGGCATGGCCGCGGGCCTGCTCGGAGTAAAGCTCGTGCTGCTCCTGGCGGTGTGCTGGGCGCTGCTCTCGCGGTGGGGCGCCGACCCGCTCGGCTTCTCGGTGGGCCTCGGCGCGCTCGTCATTGGAATGCTCTTCGCAGGCGTCGACCTGTCGATTCGGGAAGCACAAGCTGCGCGCGACGCGCAAGCGACGGGGGAGGGCTAAGGCGTGCCGCACGGCGAATCATGGTTCAGCTTCCTGCCGTTCCTCGAGTCCCTTTCGCACTGGGTCTCGGAGACGTTCGGTCCGAGCTACATGGAGCACAACACGCACCTTGGCGTGCAGCACGTCGTGGCCTACGGCACCGTGGTCCTGTTCCTGATCGGCGTTGGCCTGTACGTGAGCCGAAAGCTCAAGAATACCGAGGAAAACATCCTTCCGGAGGGCAAGGTCACCTTCTACGGCTTCATCGAGACGATCGTCGGTGCGACCTACAAGCTCTCGGCGGACCTGATGGGACCCAAGCCGGCCAAGTACTTCCTGCCGCTTATCGGCGCGTGCGCCCTGGTGATTTGGTTCTCCAACGCGCTCGGCTTGATTCCCGGCTTCCTGCCGCCCACCGACAACTTCAACACGACGTTTGCGATGGCAATCGTGATCTTCTTCGTGACCCACATCTACGGCGTCAAAGAGCACGGCTTCGTGAAGTACTTCTCGCACTTCTTCGGGCCGAAAGTGCCGTGGTGGATCGCTTGGTTCATCGCGCCGCTGATGTTCGTCATCGAGATGATCTCGCACGTCGTCCGGCCGATCACGCTCGGCATTCGACTCATGGCCAACATGACCGCGGACCACATGGTCTTGAGCATCTTCGTTGGCTTGTTTGCGGCAATGGGCCTGGTGCTCCTGCCGGTGCCCGTCGTCTTCTACCTGATGGGCGTACTGGTCGTCACCGTCCAGACTTTGGTCTTTTGTTTGCTCTCGGTGATCTACATCACCCTGGCAATCCAACACGAAGAAGAACACTAAGTTTCCCTCTCGGAAGAGAGGCTTGAGGAGGCTCCCGAAAATGAAGAAATTGGCTCTTCGACTTGTCAGCTTTGCTGCACCATTCATTCTCACCGCGACCGCGTTTGCACAGGAATCGGCCGCTGAGAAAGAGGCCGTCGCGATTGCGGGTCGCGCGCTTGCCGCCGGCTTGGCCATCGGCATCGCAGCGTTCGGCTGCGGCTTGGGCCAGGGTCGTGCCGCGACCGCAGCGCTCGAGGGTATCGCTCGGAACCCGAACGCCTCGGGCAAGATCCTCGTTCCGCTGATTCTCGGCCTGGCGCTCATCGAGTCGCTCTGCATTTACGCGCTCGTCATCGCATTCCAGGTGCAGCCGTAAGCCGTAGCTTTCGTCGGGGCGCGCGGGCTTTCGCGTGCCCTGGCGAGATGCGACTTACCGCACCATAGTTGCGAGTATGACGAGTGAGCAGGACGTGACTCCTCCCGTGGAGCCCGCTCCCAAGCGGGGACTCCCCGGTGCCGCCAAAGTCGGCATCGTGTTCGTCGTGCTCGTCGGTGCGTCCGCTTGGTTGCTTTCGGGCAGCGACAACCCCTTCGTGTATTCCAAGCTCGTGGACGAGGTCATGAGCTCGCCGGAGGCTCACGAAGGGCGTCGGCTTCGCGTCGAAGGCGAGCTCCGTCAAGGCTCGATTCAGTTCCGCGAAGACCCCTGCGAATGGCGCTTCGTTCTCTACAAGGAGGACAAAGAGATGGCTGTTCGCTTCCCGCAGTGCGTGGTGCCCGACACGTTCCGCGACGGCATGGGCATTCAGGTCACGGTTCAGGGTGAGCTCGGCGACGATGGTGTGTTTCTCGCCAACCAGGTGATTCCCCGCTGCCCCTCGAAATACGAGATGCAGCAGCGGATGGAAGCTGGCGAAGAGATGCCCTACGACCCAAACGCGACGCTCCCAGGCCAAAGCTAAACAGCATCATCTAGCTTCCGATACATCCCGCGATCCGGCCTCGCTGTCTGCGGTGCCTGCTCACCTACCTTGAGTAGGCTCCGCGGGCTCCTCGCCACCGAGACCGCCTCGCAGAATGTCTCGAAACCTATCTAATGCTGTTTGGAAGACGCGCTTCAGAGCGCGTCGATCTGCGCGATTCGTTTCTCGTGACGCGTGTTTTCGCGCTCCGCGGCGGCCTCGATGTTTCGCATCTGTTTGTCGTAGTAAGCCTGGACGCGCTTCTTGCGATTCTCGATTTCCCTGACCTGGGCCTCGTGGCGCTTTTGTTCCTGCGCAGTGAGGCGCTTCTTGCGCGTTTCCTTGTAAGCCGCTGCGCGTGCCGCTTGCTCCGCCTTTCGCTTCTCGGCGGCGGCTTGTTGCTCGGCCTTTCGCTTCTCCGCGGCGGCTTGCTGCTCGGCCTTTCGCTTCTCGGCGGCGGCTTTTTGCTTGGCCTTGCGCGCTTCGGCCGCGGCCTTCTGTGCCTCGGCCTTCGCCTTTTGGGCCTCCTTGGCCTTCTTCTGCGCTTCGTCGGCCTTCTTCTGTGCCTCGGTCTTCGCCTCTTCGTGATCTTCGGCTCCCACGAAGAGTGGGCTCGCGAACGAGACCCCCATGACGAGCCCGAGCATGATCAGTAACGATGAAATGCTTCTCATTCCTTCTTCCTCCGGTAGGGATGCAGGCACGCGACCCCGTCGCCCCCGCCCGCATTCACCTCAACCGTAGGACTGAAATCCCTTTCCCCCAAACGCTTTGGAGATTCTTGACCGCGTGGACTAAACAGCCGTACAGTGCCTCGAATGAGGCCAGCAGGGGGAGAGCCAAGGCCGGCGGGGCCGCCTTTTCGTCGGGTGAAGAAGCCTTGGGCGCGTTTAGAGGGTGCGGCGGACGTGCTCGAACAGTGGCAGTCGGACGGGACCTGGCGAAATGTGACGTGGAGCCATCGGGTCGAGCCGCATGAGGCCAGGTTCTCCGATATGCCGGGGTTGGCTCCCGCCTTGCAGGGCGCGCTCCGCCGTCGCGGAATCGAGACGCTCTACGACCATCAGGCGCGCGCCTACGATCTTGCCCGCGAGGGCAAGCACGTCGTCGTCGCGACGCCCACCGCTTCGGGCAAGAGCCTTTGTTACAACCTCCCCGTCCTAGAGGCTTTGGCGTCCGACTCGAGCGCGACGGCGCTCTACTTATTTCCGACCAAAGCGTTGTCGCGCGATCAAGAGGAAGCGCTCCGCGGACTCATGCGCGACGCCGAGCTCGCGATCGGGGCGATCACCTACGACGGGGACACTCCGGTCGATGCGCGGCGCGCTGCGCGGCAGCGTGCAGGCGTGCTCCTCACCAACCCAGATATGCTCCACGCCGGCATCATGCCGCACCACACGGCGTGGGCGCGGCTCTTTTCCAACTTGAAGTACGTCGTCGTCGACGAGCTCCACACCTATCGCGGCGTTTTTGGATCTCACCTCGCCAACGTGATGCGTCGCTTGTTGCGTATCGCGCGTTTTCACGGGTCGTCGCCGACCTTCCTGTTTGCGTCAGCGACGATCGGCAATCCGCAGGCGCACGCCTCGCGCATCTGTGGTGAGCCGGTGGAGCTCGTGGATGAAAGCGGCGCGCCGACCGGGCCGCGCCAAGTGCTCGTCTACAACCCGCCAATCGTGAACGCCGAGCTCGGCATTCGGCAGAGCTACATCAAGACCGCGGTTCGGCTCACGCAGGACTTGGTTCGGGCGGGGGTTCCGACGCTCGTGTTCGGCAACTCGCGCAACGGCGTCGAGGTCATGCTGAAATACCTTCGCGATCGACTCGAGCGCGATCACATTCCGTCGTCGGCGATTCACGCCTATCGGGGCGGTTATCTGCCGGATACCCGCCGGCGCATCGAATCGGCCCTTCGTGCGGGGGAAATCCGTTGCGTCGTCGCCACCAATGCGCTCGAGCTCGGCATCGATATCGGCGCTCTCGATGCCGTGGTTTGTGCCGGGTATCCAGGGACGATGGCTGGGCTCTGGCAGCGGTTCGGACGGGCAGGGCGGCGGCGCGATTTGTCGCTCGCAGTGCTCGTCTCGTCGAGCAATCCGGTCGATCAGTACATGGCGCGTCACCCGCGCCAGCTCGTATCTGCGCCGATCGAGCACGCGCGCATCGATCCCGACAACATCGAGATTCTGATCCAGCACCTCAAGTGCGCGGCGTTCGAGCTGCCATTCGAGCCTGACGACGTCTACGGCGACGTGCCGGACGACGCCCTGAGCGAGGCGCTCGACTACTTGGCCGACAATGGCGTCGTGCATCCGACGTCGAGTGCGGCTGGGTCGATCTATCACTGGGCCTCCGATAGCTATCCGGCCAACAACGTCTCGCTTCGAAGCGCCAGCTGGGACAACTTCGTCATCATTGATCTGGACGGCAACCGCACCATTGCCGAGATGGACTGGCGGAGCACGCACACGATGCTTCACGAGCAGGCGATCTATCAGCACGAGGGCGGGCAGTACCAAGTCGAGCGGCTCGATTTCGAAAACCACAAGGCCTTCGTGCGTCGCGTGAAGCCCGACTACTACACGACGGCGATGACGCACACCAAGGTGGCCGTGCTCGAGCAAGACCAGGGCGTCGAGGTCGACCTCGGCGAGGTCCCGCTGGAGTCGGGCCTTGGAGACGTCAGCGTCGTCGAGAAGGTCGTCGGCTACAAGAAGATCAAATTCCACACGCACGAGAACGTGGGTTACGGCGAGGTACACCTCCCGGAGATGCAAAAGCACACCACCGCGTTTTGGCTCACGTTTTCCGAGGATTTCGTGCAGAGCCAGCCCGAGCCGCGCGCGGTCGTCGTCGACGCGCTGCGCGGGCTCAGCAAGGCAATGCACGTGGTCGGCGCCGTGGGGCTCATGATCGACCCGCGCGACCTCGGTCGAACGCTCGGGAGCCGCAATGAAGATGACGCGCCGCCCGGCAAAGGGCAGGGGCCTGGCTTCGATCCGACGATCTTTCT
>CP070650.1:1792232-1798431 GCA_020354595.1 Myxococcales bacterium | reverse complement strand
GCGATGCCGAGGCTGAGGCGTTGAAATACGAGGAGCTCGTCGACGAGAAGGCGCTCGCCGTCTTGCGCTGGAACAACATGGGCGAACGGGCCTCCAAGCTTAAGATCCCGGTCTACGTGAAGAGCGTCGATGACGGCGAGGTGAACGTGAGCGTCCTCGAGATCCCGATGCGCGAGCAGTACTTGACCATCTGGCAGAACAGCGGACACATGGCTCCCGCCTCGGACGGTACCTTCCTGCTCGATCCCTGCGCGGCATGGATCGAAGCCTGGGAGACTCCGTGAAACGCGAGCGGCCCACCCACGTGAATCGTGGACGGGCCGCAGGGTTGTCGGGGGTTGCGCCTCAAAGTGTGCTTCATTGGGCCGGACGCACCTTCGGTGCGGCGGTCTGTCTCGCGCCACCGCCCCCACACTAGCTCCTACCAGAAGATGTACTTGTCACGCACGAAGTTCTGGCGGACCTTGAGCGTGTCTTCTCGGAACTGCGGCGTAACCGGGATGGCCGGCGCACCCAGCTGCCCGAGCGTCCCCATGACGCGCTGCTGAAGCGTGGTCGGGAAGTCGAAGGCCTCCGGGCCCGGAACGGGAATGGCCACCGGCAGGTTGCAGTTGATGCCGGCGACTTCTTGGATCGGCGCGTCGACGCTCTGAAGGCGACCGGCAAGCAGGCCTTCGCTGAGCTCCGCGGTATCGATCCAGTTCTTCACACCCGGGTCAGCGGCCGAGATGACGACGAAGTATGCGTCCTGCTTGCCGCAGAAGTCTCCGCCTGCGTCAATGATCGCCTGCTGCGCTGGATGGAAGGTCGGTGCGCTCTGCTCGGCCTGACAATTGCCCTCGTTACCCCAGTTCAGGCTCACGTGCCGGTTCGCCCAGTCGGCGGACGAACCCCAGAAGTTGCTGAGCTGAAGCCCCATGTACTTCGCGATGTCGGTGTCCGGGAGACGAAGGATGACCGCCGCCTCAGGGTCGTCACCGTGGTCGAACCACATGAACATGTTGTACTGGGTCGTGATGCCGAGACCGCCGGTCGGCTGCCAGGGAGTCGCCGTCGCGACCGGCAGGGCGCCTTTGATGCTGTCGACGAACGCCGGCCAGAACGGTCCCTGCGTCCGGAAGAGGTCGGTCGCGTCCCTGATTTGCTGCGCTTGGATCGCGGGATCGAGCGGCATGGAAGGCACGCCCTCTGTGCCGAGGCGTTCGATGTGAACCTCACCCGGGACTTCCTCGCTCCAGTCGCAGTGCGTGTGGCGACGCGCGATCTGCAAGAGGCGCGCCTGCGGCAGCGTAAGCTGGTTGAGCCACTCGGGATGCTTGTCGAGGACCTCCTGGCAAGCAGCGTACGCCTCCCAGTCCTCGCCGAGCTGAAGCGGGGTGCCGTCGAGGTTCACCATGTCCTCGTCCTCGAGGGTCGGACCGCCGCCGGTGCCTTCCGAGGTGTCGAACGTGGTGAGGATGAAGTCGACGGAGTTCGACCGGTTGCCCCAGATGCGCCATGCGACTTCGTTGCCATCCGCGTCGTAGCACTGCGAGCTGTCGATGACCGTGCCCATGTACTGCGTGTCAGGGTTGTCGACGCCGATGCGCGTGTCGGGGTCGTCGAAGCCGACGAACCGAGGGCGGCCGCGAAGGCCTGTGCCGCTCGAAGACATGTTGTTGCGGTTGCTCGAATGGAGGAACGCGCTGATGAGATCGTACGCGCCAACCGCATGGGCATCGTCGAGCCGGAACGTGTCGGAGCTGATGAACTGCTCTTGGGTGTTCTTGACTTCCTTGAGGTAGTCCTGGAACGCCTTGTTCATCGCCTTGATGTCTTCGTCGCCTCCGGGCTGGCCAATGCCGCTGCCGTCGGCGGCGACGTCGTCCGGCTGACCCACGGTCAGGGCGGCAGCGGCGACTAGCGTCACCGCACCGGCCGTCTGAAGGACATACCGAACGAGGGGTCGGCGGGGGGATATATTCTGCTGGGACATGGGGTTTCTCCGGTTTTCGTGGGGGGTGTCAGGTTGCCAGGCTCGGGAAATGGGGAACAAGTGTTTCTGTCTGAAACAAGAGGCATGTTATGTCTCATGTTTCGATCCAAAGATCAAGGAACAAAATACACAAAATGTCTTTTGTTGAAATCGTGAATGATCTCCAGCGTCTCTCGGTGCCATCGGCCGAGCGCGCGTCACTGCGTGCCCTTGTCAGGCTTCCCCTTGCCTTTGCCCGTGCGGTCCCGAATCGCCATCAGGCCGTTCTTGGTGCCCACGTACGCGGTCCCGTCGGGGCCGAGCGTGATGGGGTCGAGGACGTTGTTCCAGTTGCTGCCGTTGCCGACCCAGGCTTCGTACACCCGCTCGCCGGTCTCCCAGTCGAGCGCGCCGAAGTACCAGCCATAGGTCGGGATCAGCCCCTCGAAGGGCTGACCTTCCTTGACCGAGTAGGTGTAGATGAGCCCATTGTCGGTCGAGAGCCGCGGGGTCGTCTGGGCGCGGAACTCCGTCGTGTGCCAGACGAGCTCGCAGCCGCTGAGATCCTCGCGGACGTGAACGCGGGTGAGGCCCGGCACCGTGAGCAGCGGATCACCGAAGGGTCCTGGGTATCCCGCGTTGTTCTCGAGCACGATGTCGTTGCCGTAGCCTATCGGCGAGTTTTCGGTCGCGCTCGCGCCCTCATCGAACATCGGAAACTCGCAGATCTGATGACCGGTCTCTCGCAGGTAGACGTTGATGTGGACTCGGCCGGCGGAGTTGTCGGCGATCGCGATCAGGTCGTTGTCGTCGCCGAAGAGCGTCGGTGTCGTGCCTGACCCCTGCGAGAGAAGGCCGCCCTGGCCGCCGTCGTTGAGGTACGGCTTTCGCCACTGCACCGCGATGGAGCCATCGCCCTGCACGCCAAGTCTGTAGAGGGCTTCGATGGTCACCGCGTAGATGGCGCCGTCGGTATCGATCGCAAAGCCGTTCTGCAAGAACTCGCCGAGCTCCAAGGTTTGCACCGCGCCGGTGTTCTCATCGATGTAGCCGACGATGCCGGGCTGTGTGGTGAACCACAACCGTCCCGCGTAATCGGGGATCGCATCTTGAAGTGGGGCGTCTTCGTTGTCGAGGATCGGTCGAAGGTCGTAGTCGTCGACGAGCTGCCATTCCCATTTCTTGTTCTTCACTTCGATCGCTTCCCAACGTTGAATCCGCTGATTAGCGACGCCCACGAGCGCGCGGCCAAATTGGTCGGCGTGGAAGTAGCCGCCGCCCGAGCTGTCGCTCGTGATGTCTTCGGGTCGTCCTGCTGCGACCCACGCGCGAAGGGGAAGCTCCTGCTCGGCGAGCACCTCGAGCGTGTGTGGGTCCATCAGGAAGAGCCGCACGCGGGCTACGCCGATGCAGATCGTCATCACGTTTCCATGTGCGTCGAAGACCACGGTCGGGCACGTTGCAGCGAGCAAGCCGAGCTGGCGTGAGGACACCTGCGGATCGATTCCCAGCGGTGCCGGGTAGTTGAGGGTGTCAGAGTTGTAGTTGTCGCCGTGAAGGCTGTTGCGGCCCTGCTCGGCCAGGAAGTAGTTCGGTGGAATGTCGATCGAGGGTAGGGGGTTTCTCGTCGCCTCCGACCCAACGAAACGAGGCAGCCCGATCTCCTCGGGCGTCGAGGGCCAGGAGAAGAGCTCTCCGTAGTCGGGCTCGGGAAGCATTCCGTCCGCGGAAGCGCGGCGCGTGACGCCCGCAAGGGCAAGCACGGCGAGGATTAGGTAGGTGAGGCTGAGTACGGTGGGGTGCCTGAGGTTGTGCATGGTTCTGCTCCTGCGTTGGGTGCGAAGAGATAGGTCAAAATGCGTTTTGACACAAGAGACAATTTATGTTTTATGTGCCTATTCTGATCTTGAGCAATGAAAACAAATGGTTAGAAATGCTGTCTCAGGACCCTCCGTGAGCCTTCAAGCCCAGACTCGCCTGCTTGGCCGTTTCATGCGCGACGCCCAGCGGCTCGGATTTGACGCCGTCGCGGAGCCCTTTGGCGCTGCACTGCCGCTCCTGCCGAGGTCCCTCGCGCGGGCCGAGGTGCTCAACCGGCTACTTCGGGAGCACGGCATCGGGCTGGCAGCCAATGCGAGCGTGACGTCCGTCGAGCTTCTCGACATCAAGTCGATCAGCAGCAACTGCAACAACGTCGTCATTCGCGTGGACAGCGGTTCCGGGCAGGGGTCGCTCCCTTCGACGCTTTTCGTGAAGCTCCCGTCGACGAATCTTTGGACGCGGCTCTTTTGCAATCTTCTCGGCATCTGGAGCAACGAGTGTCACTTCTATCGTCACGCCGCGTCGCGAGTTCCCTTCCCCGTGCCAAAGCCGTACGTGGTCGCTGACCGGGGGTCTCGTTTCGCTCTGGTCCTCGAAGACCTTGGCGCCTCCGGCGATCTCGAGCTCTTCACAAACCCAGACATGATCGCCGGCGTCAGCGTGGAGCGCGCGAAGAGATGCTTGAGCGCCTTCGCGGCGTTGCACGCCGAATTTGATGGGCTCGGCATAGCTGAACGTGAGGCAATCCTGCCGGCTAGTCTCCATCCGTTCCGCTCCCCAACGATGCGGGCGCTTAGTCCTCTACTGAGCCGTGCGGCCCTCGGCCCCTGTCATCGCAAAGCGCCTGATCTCTTTCCGCAGGACATCGTTTCGCTCTATCAGCAGGCGCTATCCAAGTACGACGCGCTGTTGGACCGCTGGTACAGCGAGCCGCTCACGCTGATCCACGGCGACAGCCACCTCGGGAACTTCTTCGTTGCGGACGATGGGATGGGCATGCTCGACTGGCAGGCAGTGCAGTGGGCCAAGGGCATTCGGGACGTGCAGTACTTCCTAATCAACTCCATGAGGGAAGACGTGCTCGCAGCCAACGAGCAGGCGCTGATCGCGCACTACCTCGCCGAGCTCGGCCGCCACGGCGTCACCCTCGACGGGGACGAAGCTTGGGCCCAGTATCGTGCGTACGCATTTCAGACCTTGATGACGTCGGTCGTTTCCCTCGGCCTCGGCACCATGACCGACATGGATGAAGTGCTCGAGGTAATCCTCGCGCGGTCAGTCGCCGCGATTCGGCGAACGGACTTCGCGGGTTGGTAGGAGACGCTACGGTAGGGGATCACGCATCGCCACGACGCCGCTCAGGCAGCCGATGTAGAGTGTGCCATCGGGGTGGATGTGAACCTGACCGGTGATCGGGTCGAACGACTTGCCGTCGCCAATGTACGTTCGGAAGATCTCTTCGCCCGTCTCCCAGCTCGTGGCCGTGAGATAGAAGAGATCCTGCTCGGGGTCGTCGGACTTGGGTTCGGGGTCTGCGCCCCAGCCCCAGATCACACCGCTCTGGGTGCCCACCTGTGCGCTGTTCCCAAAGGACGTTTCATTCTTCCAGACGCTTTCGCAGCCGGTGACATTGCCGTCATCGTCGCGGAGCACCTTGTAGCGCTCGATCCCGGGGTTGATTGTCCGAGCGGGTTCGAACGGCCCCCCGAAGCCCGAGTTGTTCACGATGACGATGTCATCTTCATAGCCGATGACCGTGTTCTCAGTGCCGCTCTTGCCCTCGGTGAACAACGGGACTTCGCACTTCGTGCTGCCGTCTTCGCGATCCAAGACGAGCAGATTGACCTGGCTGTCAGCATTATCGACGAACGAGAAGAGGTCGTCACGGGTCCCGAGTAGTGTCGGGCTGGTACCCGAGCCGGCGAGGAGCCCACTTCCCGAGCCGATGTCGTAGGGTTGCTCCCAATCGACCCGCACCTTGCCTTCGGCGTCTGCCGAAACGCGCGCCGTCGTGCCCACCATCACGAAGTACACTCCGCGATCGTCGACGACCATTGAGTTTTCGAGCTCTCGCTCGAGGTCGGTCATCTCGATGGTGTCCGTCTCGCGGTCGTAGTAGCCCACGCGGCCGTCGGTGATCATGAACCAGATCCTCCCCTCGTAGTCGATCACGGTGTCCTGCAGCATCGGGTCTGTTACCTCCATGGCAGGAGCGAGCCCGGGGATCTCTTTGGCGTAGTCCTGCATGAACACCGGCGCTCCATCGACCACCTCGATGTGATACTGCTCGAGCCGATTCGTCGCCGGGCCGACGATGATGTTCTCTTCAGCATCGAGGCTGAAGTAGGCGCCGCCCGCGGAGTTCGTAACGAAGGGCCGGAAGCCTAGGTCGTACTCCGCCACGATGTCGAGGTTCAGGTTGTC
>CP070650.1:1784867-1792132 GCA_020354595.1 Myxococcales bacterium | reverse complement strand
TGGAGCGTGCAGTTGTCGCAGGTGATGTTGGGCAAGGCGATGTCGATCGTGTAGCTCCGCTCGCCCGGGCCCTTGTCTTCGATGCCATCGAGGAGGACCGCCTCGTTGGAGTCAAACTCCATCATGGTCGCCGGATCGACGAAATCGTCATCGCCATCTGCATCGAACGCGATGCGGTAGTGGCTCGGGTGATCGATATACTCGTCCCACCGAACCTCGATGGTTTCGCCGGGCTCGAAATACGTGACGTTGCCGGACCGCTCGCCTCCCGCCAGTCCACAAGGCCCGGGTTTCAGCTCGTCGGGTCCGTAGCGGGAGGTCGGCGAGGTGAGATCGAGATGGGCCGAAGCCGGGAGCGGTAGTTGAAGCAAGGCGGCGACCAGGGCCGCTGCCAGGAAGAAGCGCATGAGAAGAGTCTAGCCGACCATAGCCGTGGAGGCGCGCTTCGTGACATTTCGGTGCAGGGACCGCACGCGCGCGCGACGGCTTGATCCGAGGCCCGTTCTGGCACTAAGCCTGTCCCATGGCTCGCATTGTCGTCCCGTTCCTGGTTTTGGTAGCCGTGCTCGGCTGCGATCGCTCGAAGATCAACGAGAGCAAGTACAAAGAAGCAGGCGCCGAGGCCGTGCTGCCGTTCAAGAAAGGCCTCAAGGGCGCCCTCGTCGCCGGACTGGAAGACGGACCCGTGAGCGCGATTGCAGCATGCCGAGTGGAAGCTCCGAAGCTCGCGGCCAACGCGAGCAGTGAGAGCGTCCGTGTCGGACGCGCGAGTGGGAAGCTCCGGAATCCGGCCAACGCCCCGAAGCCCTGGATGAAGCCGTTGCTCGAGCGCTACGAGACCGACCCCGAAGACCGCGAGCCGGCGGTCGTGCTGATCGATGAGCACACCGTCGGATACGTCGAACCGATCTTCATGCAGCCGCTGTGTGTGACGTGCCACGGGGCCGAGCTCGCGCCCGACCTCGAGGCCAAGCTCGACGAGCTCTACCCTGGTGACCAGGCTCGCGGCTACGTCGCCGGTGACTTGCGCGGGGTGTTCTGGGCCGAGCTCGCTCGGGATTGACGATCATTCGCCCATGGCGGCGATGCGTTCCGGCTCGATGTAGTACATCACGCGGACCTCGTCGGGCGTGCGGAACGGATACGAGTCGACGCCCATGTACTTCTTCGCCATCTTGTCGATGTGCGCGTCGGCGCCTTCGTTCGTGATCTTGGAAACCCGCCCCCGGATCATCAGCGAGCGATAGGGGTTCTCGGGGTCGGTGACCGAGATGGCCACCCGCGGGTCCCGTCTGATGTTGCGGTCCTTGAGGCGTCCTTCGGCAGAGTTCACGACGATCAACGGCCCGTCCGTGTCGACCCAAACGGCGCTGGCTTGCGGGCTGCCGTCAGCCATGATGGTCGACAAGTGTGCGAACGCGGGCTTGTCGAGAATGTCGGAGTGGGAAGCGGGGATTTGTTTCATGATCGGATCCTCCTGCGGCTGCTGATCCCGCTCTAAGGCCGCCCGTCCGGGTGTCCACCGCGCCTAGTCCGGGTCTCGCGCTTCGTGCTATGAGCGCCCGCAGTTGGACTACGACGTCATCATCATCGGCAGCGGGTTCGGGGGGAGCGTGCCGGCGCTTCGGCTCACGGAAAAGGGCTACCGGGTCGCCGTGCTCGAGCAAGGACGCCGCGTCACGCCGGACGACATGCGCGCGGCGGATCGAAGCCTGCGCAAGCTCGTATGGCTTCCCCAGATCGGTTTCCGCGGGTTTTTCGTGCAGCACACCTTCAAGCACGTCGGCATCGTCTGCGGCGTCGGCGTTGGCGGCGGAAGCCTCGTCTACGCGGCGGTTCTGTTGCGGCCCAAAGACGCGTTCTTCCGCGACCCCGCATGGGCGAGCCTCGGTGTCGATTGGAAAGCGGAGCTCACCGAGCCGTACGAGACCGCATCGTCCATGCTCGGCGTCGTTACCAATCCCGACCACGGAAAGATGGACGACTGGCTTCGGGCAACCGCCGAGGCGATGGGTGCAGGGGACACGTTCGGTCCCGTCCCTCAGGGGATCCTCTTCGGAAAGGAAGGGGCAGCGCTCGGCGATCCGTTCTTCGAGGGCGCGGGCCCGGATCGAACCGCGTGCACGCGCTGTGGCGGCTGCCTCACGGGATGCGCCGACGGGGCAAAGAACAGCCTCGACAAGAACTACCTTCACCTCGCCGAGGCGCGGGGAGCCGAGATTCTGCCCGAGCGCAAAGTCACGTCGATCCGTCCCTTGGACGGAGAAGGGTACGAAGTACGGACGGTCGATCCGTTTCGGTCTGGAAAGGAGCATCCAACTCTGTCCTCGAAGCAGGTCATCGTGTCCGCCGGGGTGGTCGGCACGCTGGAGCTGTTGTTTCGTTGCCGCGACGAGCTTGGGACCTTGCCTCGGCTCTCGGGCAAGTTGGGCGAGGTCGTTCGCACCAACAGTGAAGCGATCGTGGCTGCGCTCGCCCCGAACGCAGACGAAGACCTGTCGCACGGAGCCGCGATTTCATCTCACTTCTACGCCGGCGATCACACCCACATCACCCAGAATCGCTTTCCTCCCGGCTACGGGTTCATGCGTTGGTACCAGGGGCCGTTGGTCGACGGGTCGACGCCGCTCCGTCGTGCATTGCGAGTCTTTGCCGAGGTGCTGGTACATCCGGTGCGCTCGCTTCGTTGTTGGTTCGCGCGGAACTGGCACAAGCGGATCACCGTCCTCACGGTGATGCAGAACCTCGACAATCAAATCGCCTTTCGGCTGGGGCGGAGTGTGCTTTGGCCCTTCAAGCGCCGCCTCAGGTCCGAAGTCGCTCCCGGCTCCGAAGTGCCTTCGTACATCCCCGAAGCCAACGAAGCCGTCAGAGGCCTCGCTGCACACATCGGCGGGACGGCCCACAACAATCTCCTCGAGAGCGTCGCCAATGCGTCGGTGACCGCCCACATCCTCGGGGGCTGTGCGATCGGCTCAGGCCCCGCGGACGGCGTGATCGACGTCGACCATCAGGTGTTTGGGCACCCGGGGCTCTTCGTCACCGATGCCTCCGCGATTCCCGCGAACGTCGGCGTGAACCCGGCGCTGACCATCACGGCATTGGCCGAGCGGTTCAGCGCGCGCTTCCCCCCGAAAGATCGATGACGATGCCTTCAGTTTCCGAGCCGCTCCCTTCGAAGACGGCCTCATCGGTGACAACGGTGACGTTGACCGTGCGTTCCGGGCGATCGCGATCGCCTCAGGGGACAACGATGTTGAACGTGCCGTCGGGTTTGTCGAGGAGGCGGAAGAAGCCGAGCAGGTCGAGCCGGCTGCCTTCGATCTTCAGGTCGTCGCCGAACAGCGTCTCCTTGAGGCCCGCTTTCCCGGCGAGCATCCGCAGGTAGAGCTCCTTGGTGATCTTCAACGTGACGTTGGCGTCGGGGTGCGGTTCGCGGGTGTAGTGCCGGAGCACGGAGTTCCCGAGCTCCAGCACGTAAGAGGTACCGACGTCGGTGAACACCAAGTTCACGATCATCTCCTTGCCCTCCGCCTTTTCCGCGTTGAGGCGAGCCGCCATCGCATCGAGGAAGCGTTCGATCGGTGCGTGTCGGAGCATGTTTATCGCGGTTGCGAGATCGACGCCGGTATCCGGGCCCCCGTGCCGTAGCTCGAATGCGCCCGTGAGATACACGTCGCGCCACGGACCCGACTCGGCCTGGTAGCCGAGCTGGTCGTACGTTTTCGCGAGAAGCTCCTTTGCGTCTTGGTTGTCCGGTTCTGCAAACACGAGGTGGTTCAACACCTCGGCGGCCCAGCGGTACTCCCCGTCGTCGTACGCGCGCTGCGCGGTTTGGAGCACGTTGGCTGCTCCGCCTGCAAGCTCGACGTACTTCGCACCTGCTTCGGCGGGCGGAAGGGGATCGAGATTGGCGGGGTTGCCGTCGTACCAACCAAAGTAGCGCTGGTATACCGCCTTCGCGTTGTGCTTGAGCGTGCCGTAGTAGCCTCGATTCGGAAACGAGCCGCTCAAGGACTCGGGTAGCTCGAGCTGCTCCGCGATCTCGCGCGGCGTATATCCGTGCAGCGCGAGCCGCAAGGTCTGATCGTGGATGTACTTGTACGTATCGCGCTGCTTCTCGAGGAAATCGACGACACGCGCGTTGCCCCAGATCGGCCAGTGGTGGCTTCCGAAGTAGACGTCGGCTTTCCCGAACAGCGCGATGATTTCGTCGATGTAACCCGCCCACTTGAGCGCGTCGCGAACCTGCGCGCCGCGGAGCGTATAGAGGTTGTGCATGTTGTGGGACACGACCTCTGCGCCGCAGAACGCGTTGAAGTCCGGCAGATAGAATGTGAGCTCCGACGGGGCCTCCGAGCCGGGCGCGTTCTGAAAGACGAACTTCACACCATCGAGGGTGAGACGGGTCGGCGTTTCCATGACGATTTGAGTGGGCCGCAGAATGCCGATGGTTCCGTACGCAGGCTCCTTGCCGAGGCCCGAGCCTACGTGACCCCGTTCTCCACGCGGCAATCGCGGGCCGAACATGAAGAGCGATCGCCGTGCCATCGTGACGCCGGCAATGATGTTCTCGCTCGTCGCCTCCTCGATGAAAAACTCGGGTGCGACGATGGGCACCTTTCGCTCTACGGCCTCTTCCGCCGAGAGAATCCCGAGCACCCCGCCAAAGTGATCGACGTGGCTGTGCGTGAAGATGATTGCAGAGACGGGCTTGTTCCCGAGATGCTCGCGAGCGAACGCAATGGCGGCCCGCGCGGTTTCCTCCGCGGTCAGTGGGTCCACCACGATCCACCCCGTCTCCCCATCGATCAGGGTCATGTTGGCGAGGTCGTATCCGCGCAGCTGATGAATGCCCTCGGTGACCTCGAAGAGTCCATGGATGTTATTGAGCTGAGCCTGCCGCCAAAGGCTCGGGTTTACGCTTTTCGGGGGCTCGCCCTTCATGAAGTCGTAAGCCGGCATGTTCCAGATCGGTTGGCCTGTGGCCCCCATCACGCGGAGCTCGGGGTTGCTCGCGATCAATCCGCGCCTGGCATCCTCGAAGTCGGTCTGGTCGGACAGCGGCAGGCTCGCGGCGACGGCGGCGTTGAGCGTCGCAGTCGTTGAGGTTGGCGGGGTGTTTCCTGCCACATCGGGTGCTGTATCGCCCGGATCGAACCCCGGCGCTGCTTTCTTCTGGGTGCAGGCGCTCGAGCCGAGCGCCACCGCGACAGCAATCGCGACGAGATGCTTCATAGCTTGCCCTCCGAAAAGAGGCCGAGCGTACGGGAACGACGCCGAAAATGGAACCGTCAGGGGCTTGGGTGTCCGATCAGGTACTGCCCGATATCATCACCGAGGAGCGTCCAACGGTCGGAGTCGCGGCTTCGATTGCGGCCGAACGAGTAGATGAACATCACGCGGCGCCCGTTGTCGTCATCGCAACGGTCGCGAATCCAGTACGGCGAGTTCCACGGGTCGAGGAAGAATTTGGCGCGGGCTTCCGGCATTTGTGCGCCGACTCGGCTGGCAAACCTTCCCGTCGACAGGGGATCGGCGTAGCCCTTGTCCTCGGCAAAGGTGTACAAACGTTTGTGCACGTTGCACTTGGTGATCGACGCCTTTTCTCGCTCCTTTGCGAGCGCGGTGAAGTCCTCCTTGAGCGCCTGAGTTTCCGCCTCGGCAAGACCTAGATAGGTCGGGTCGCTACTCGCCCGATTCTGGGACCACACGGCTGTACCGAACCCCAGCGCGATGACGAGCGTCGTAAGCCCTGCGGCGCGCGAGAATGTCGATCGACTTCGCGCTTCGGCGAAATCCTCGGCCGCCACCATCGCAACGAACAGAAAGGCGAAGCCGAGCCCGCACTCGACGATCTCGCCGGTGAACTTCCACGGATACTGAAGGTGGACCCAAAACAACGCGAACATCGACGGTGCAAGCTCGATGGGCGGCGGGAGGATACCGAGTCGGTCGAGTAGGCGTCGCGCCGCGGGAACCAACGTAAGCAGCGGCAGCAGCACGCCGTAGCCCAAGATGATGGCGCGGAGAAGACCGACGCGGAGCCCTGTTCCCGCGATGTTGTGAAGATTGATCTCTTGCTGGTAGTTCTCCGCGAGGAAGTAGTCGGGGGGCCGATGCCCGAAGACCCGCTGTCCCCACGAGATCTCTTCCATCGCAACGAGAACGCAGAACAGCGCAAGGCCCACGAAGAACCAAGGCACTGCGCCCGTCGTTCGTCGTTGGCGTCGCGCAGCGACGATGAACGTGACGCCTGCGACGAAGAAGCTCCAAAACGAGGCCCACTCGAGCGCTTGGTCCTCTTGGACGCTCTCGTAGTACGCGTTCGGGTGCGCCCACTGTAGCCACCCAAAGAACAACAGCAGGCCCAGCAGCAGTGCGTTGGCAACTAGAGCGAGGCGTCCCGACACGGCGTTGGGACTCTACAACGCTTCCGTCAGTCGTCCTTGCGCCGACGCGAAGCGAGGTACGCCACGCCGCCAAGCAGAAGGACCATCGCGCTGCCAGCGACTGTGGCGTCGAGCTCCGGCGCGCTGACGATCCCGCCGCTCCAGCTGTCACTGTCCGCCGCCACATCAGCGACAGGTGCTGTCAAAATCAACCCTAGCGCGAGCGCCAAACCGAAAAACAGGTTCTTCATTGTCGTGATCCTTCGGCCTCGAATAGCGACACGAGACCTCTTGACATTGTTTTACATTCCCCGAGAGGGGCCACGCAAGCACTATCTGTCCGTTTTCGCCCACCTGCCTGCAGGCGGCTGAAATTGCTTTGCTTTTGCCCGCGCCGTGGGCGCATATTTTGCGCGAAAAATTTTGCCTTCTTGATAAGCTATTCATTGGACCTAGCCGTCCTCGCCTTGTTGCTCAAAATGGGGGTTTCAGTCGTGGACGGTGACTTTGATCATCTGAACGGGGGTGATCGGTCGATCGCCCGCGCCCGTCGGGGTCGTCTCGATGGCCTTGATGACGTCCATGCCGCTCACGACCTTGCCAAACACAGGGTGCTTGGAGGGCCCCGGCGAAAACCAGTCGAGGTAGGCGTTGTGCACGGTGTTGATGAAGAACTGCGAGCCGCCGCTGTTGGGCCGGCCGGTGTTCGCCATCGAGAGCGTGCCCGGCTCGTTCGAGATTTTGGCGTCCGAAGGGTGCTCGTCCTGAATGTTGCCGTTCGGGCTCTCGCCGGTTCCCGCGCGCGGGCTGTTCGGGTCCCGGCTGTGCGGGCAGCCAAACTGGATCATGAAGCCGTCGATGACGCGGTGAAAG
>CP070650.1:1780266-1784767 GCA_020354595.1 Myxococcales bacterium | reverse complement strand
GTCGTGAAGAAGAAGTTCACCGCGATGATGTGGCTGCTTAACGTCGGCTGATTCCGCGGACGCGCGGGACGCCACATGTAGCCCATCTCCGCCCGAAGATGCGGGCCGAAGTGGTAGCCGACGCCCGCGAAGAGGCGATCTTCCTCGAAGCCGTAGGGTGGTCCCGACCCTTGGTCATTGAGGTTGAAGAAGATCTCGTTCGAGACGGTGAGGTAGGCGGGCGTGTCGGCGATGCCGTGGAGCGCGCTGATGCGGTGACGAAGCCGGACCACCGTCCCGACGTTGTCGATGAAACGCACCGTGAGTCGCAACCGCGTGCCCAGGACGAACTTTTGGATCTCCGTGTGGTACGCGCCATCGGTGAGGACCCGGTGCTCGTTGTTGGTCGGAGGGCGCGCGTCGTAGACATACTGTACTGTCCACGTCCAATGTTCGTTGATGTTGAAGAACACGCCAGGTTGAATGATCAACTCCGACGTCCTGGCGAAGTTGTCGAAGGAGCGGACGTCAACCTCCAAGTTGAGACTCCATTGTGGCGCGACCTCTCCCTGTAGGTTCGCAAGGATCCACAGGCCGGCGTCGTGCTCCATCTGTGCTTCTGCGACGTCGTGGGTGAGACCCAGCAGCAACAACGCGGCGGCGCCCAGATGAAGGAGACTTGCACGACTCACGGTTCTGGGAGCCTCGCCCCGCCCGGCAGGTGTTCTGCGCGGACCGCGATCAGCTCGGCGCCGAACAGCAGCACGCGTGCCGAGAAGTACAGCCACAAGAGAAGCACGATCACCGACGTGAGCGAACCGTAGACAGCCTGCAGGGTTCGCGCGTTTTCGAGGTAGATCACGAAGAGCGCCTTTCCGATTTCGAATAGGAATGCGGCGGTCACCGCCCCCGGTAGGACCTCCCGCCATGGCAGCCGTCGATAGGGCACGATGCTGTAGAGCACCAACACGACAGCCAGAATGAACACAAAGCTCGCCGCATGGCCTCCCAGCCATTCGAACGCGCTCGTGTCGACCCCGAAACGGGAAAGATCGATCGAGGTGAAGACGTCTACGGTCATAGATACCGCGACCGCGCCGAACAGCAGCAACGACACGACGATCGTCATGGCGAAGTACCGAATTCGGGAAAGGTAGAACGGATGGTGCTTGGGAATCTCGAGCGCGAGGTTGAGCCCCCGGCTCAAGGCGCCGAACATCTTGCTCGCAGACCAGAGAAGGCCGACGACGCTCGCGACTCCTGCTGCACCTCGGAGGTCGATGAGGGCTTCGATGTTGCTCCTCAAGAAATCGGCGCTCCCGGGAAACTCGTCCGAGAGCATCCGATCGAGCCGTGCCTGGATGGCGGCACGCTCCAAGAACAGGCTCGCGCCGGCGATCACGCCGACCAGAAGCGGAAAGAGTGAGAAGAAGCCGAAAAACGCGATGCTGGCCGCCATGTCTTTGGCATGGTCCTGGTTGCTTTTCTTGATCGCGCGCAGCAGTACGGCCGCGCCAGGGATTCTGCTCAGCCGGTCCTTCCACGTTTCGACGCCGCCGCTCATTGCCGCACTACCGCCGGGTCTACCGCTTCAAGGCCCAGCGCACCAAGTGCAAAACGCACAAGGCATACATTCCCGCGACGACGTCGTCGGCCATGATGCTCACCCCGACTCCGAAGGCTTCCTCGGTGACGCCAATCGGGTAGGGCTTCCAGACATCGAACAGGCGGTAGACTACGAAGCCAGCGGCCAGCCATCCCCAGCGTCGAGGCAGCCCGTACACCGCGATTAGATACCCGACGATCTCGTCCCAGACGATCGCTCCCGGATCGTGGGCGCCGAGATCCGCTGCGGTCTGTTCGCAGATCGGAACACCCACGATCCACATGAGGGCGGTGATCAACCAGTAGTGGAGCGGGCGAAGCGAGCCCATGACTCGGTAGAGCGCGACGCCAACCAGTGTACCGAAGCTCCCCGGCGCAACCGGGACTAGGCCCGTGCCGAAGCCGTACGCGAGGAGGTGTACCGGGTACTTCCAGATGGGCAACGCCGTTCTACTCCGCGGCGCGAGGCTCCGCGGGCTTCGATGCTGGAAGGCTCGCCTGGAAGGCCTTCCATCGAGAAGGATCGGCAGGCTCCGTGCTGCAGTCGAGGCGCTTCGCCTCCTTTTGGATATCGCGAATCCGCGAGCCGGAGTCCGGATGGTCGCTCAAGATTTCGGGGATTCCTACGTCGTCACCAGCTTCCTTGAGCTTGATGAAGAAACCGGCGGTGCCGTCGCACGCGTAGTCACTCGTCGAGAGATACTTCACCGAGTACTCGTCGGCCTGTGCTTCTTGGTCACGGCTGTAGGAAAGCCCCAAGAGCTCTTTCATGATCGATGCGTTGAGGTAGTCGCTCGCCGAGATCGGCACGGTCAGAAGCAGGAAGCTGGCGAGTGCTTTGACGCCGTATTCCTTCTGCAGGCGGATGCTGCCATGCCGCTTCTCCGCATGGGCGATTTCGTGGCCGAGGACTCCGGCAAGATGGTCCTCGTGGTCGAGGTACTTGATGAGGCCGGTATAGACGTAGATGTAGCCGCCCGGCGTGCAGAACGCGTTCAGCACGTCATCGCGGTTGATGATCTTCATCTGGTCATAGGCAAAGACGTCGCGGTATTGGATCTCCGGCGAGTCGATGATGCCACCAACGACCCTGCGGAGGTGCTCGTACGCTTCCGGGTATTCGCTCTCGGGGAGGATCGGATACTCCTCGGGATCCTCGGCGAGCGATTGGGCCGACATCTTTCCAAGCTCCACGTCCTCTTCCGGTGTGAACACGGGCTCCTTTGCAAAGACGAGGTAGAGGTAGATCGGCAGCCCGATCGCGAGCACGCCGACGATCAGCCATCGAATCGCGTAGAGGAAGCTTCCAATTAGCTGCAGGATTCTCATGACGAAAGCAGCTCCGTAGATTCGGGAAGATGCAGCTTCAGGCGCTTTGGCTCGATCTCGAACCGATGTTGCGTGGCGTGCGTCGGCTCTCCGTCCAAGTTGACGTAGAGACCCTTTGGAGCGTCGACCTCGACCCAAGGCACTCGCCGGTAGAGGGCCGCTTCCTTCACTGCCTGAAGGCCCTTTGTCATCAGCGCGCCAATGGCCTTGGCGTGCTGATCCTCCGGGACATCTGGCAAGATCCCGACGTCGAGCAAACCATCGTCCAGCACGGCATCGGGGCATAGCACGTGTCCACCGCCCGCCTGTCGTGCGTTCCCCACAGCGAGCACCAAGATCTTTCCGTTCCATTCGAACCCGGGCCCACGCAGTTGAACCTCCACCGGTTCGAGCTCCGAGAAGCGCCCGAGGCCGGTGACGAAGTACGCCGCGCCGCCGAGCATGCGCTTCAGCTTTGGATCGGTGTTCACCGTGACCTCGGTACCAAACCCGCCGGTCGCAACGTTCATGAAAGCCCGGTCACCCGAGCGACCCACGTCGACCGTGACCGGATCGGTTTCGACGGCTACCCGAAGCGCGGCCTCCATCTGTAGGGGAATCCCGGCGCTTCTGGCAAAGTCGTTGGCAGTCCCCAGTGGAATGACGCCGAGCGCGGTCGAGTCTCCTTCGATCTGCATCAGGCCGTTCACGACCTCGTTGACCGTGCCGTCGCCGCCGCCGGCGATCACAGTGTCGATGCCTTCCTTCGCGGCCTCTGCGGCAAACAAACCCGAGTCCCCCGCTTCCCATGTCACCCGGACATCGACCTCGTGTCCGTCTTCGCGAACCGCGGCGACCGCATCGCGGAGCTCCTGGTTTGCGCCCTGCTTGCCGTGCAGGATGATCCTCGACTTGCGTGGCATCACTTCCCTCCGTGACGTGACTTCAGCGCGTGAACGGCGAGCTCGACGACGGGCCCCAAGCTCGAAAGAGTCGAGCCGTGGCCGATGCCCCGCAGCGCCGAAACCGCGTCTTCGATCTGCTTGACGTGCTCAGCAATGCGATCGAACTCCTCCTTGATCTCGTCGGCGTCCGTTTGTAGCTCCGCGAGGGCCATCTCCCGTATCTCGTTCACCATTTCTTCCTCGAGCCCTGGTTTGCTGCGTTGAGCGAAGAACACGACGATGGCGGCGAAAAGGCCGTTGGCCCCAGCGAGATAGAACGCGCCTTTGACCCGGCCGTAGCTCTCCGCCAGCAGCTCGAAGATTCCGATGTTGATCATGCCAACGGCCAGGACCGCGAGGCCGAGCGCGATGGCGAGCGCGGTGAAGCGATTGCCGGTGCGCCGGGCGTTGATCTTCAACAAGGTCGTCTCGGCGCGCGCCCAGATTCGAAGTTTGAGCATCGTTTCGTTCATCGGGGCCTCCTCACCGCAAGAACCGGCCGACGAGGATGCCGACGGAGAAGATGACTAGGCCGCTCATGACCGGCGTTTCCTTGAGCTCCTCCTCGAGCAACTCCACCAGCTCCTGCACTTGCCCCATGAAGGCTTCATGCTCCTCGGAGGTTTCGGCTTCCGCTTCGGTCCGTATCGCCCGCGTCTCCGGGG
>CP070650.1:1770915-1780166 GCA_020354595.1 Myxococcales bacterium | reverse complement strand
CGAGAATCTGACGTGCTTCGTCGATGCTGTGCTGCTGCACAGCCAACTTGGCTTCCAACCACGGCCTGAATTGATTGCCACTCAACTCATCGAGCAATGCCGTGGCGTCGAGCGATCCCTGCCTATCCACCATCCGCACGATAGTGTCAAAGATGGCGCGAAGATCTGGGCTCTTCAAAAGCTGAGGCAGCTTCTGCACGCCTTCGTAACGAACCAACGTCGGTTGATCGATCAGAACCGAAATCAACTTCGACTGCAACTCCGACACTGGCGGTGTAATAGTCTGCTGCACTGCGTCACGACGTGGTGTTGCTCGCTGACTACTTCCACCGAGTCCACGTCGGAGCTCGCGCTTCACCAAACCTATGTCTGTGACGCCGAATTTGCGGCCAACACGTTCGACGTAGAGTCCGCGTTCGATCGGGCTTTCAACACGGGCAAGAATCGGACCAAGTTTTGCGATGGCGTCGGCCTTCGCGCGTGGGTTTGGCTCCACGTTCCCTGCTGCGTCGTCAATTAAATATTCGATTATGGTGGGCGCGCTCACGATTCTGGTGCGCAAGGACTCCGCTCCCTGCTCTCTCAGAAAGCTATCCGGATCAGAACCCTGCGGGAGCGTCACGACGTGCGCCGCCAGACCTGCTTTGGTGAGAACACCATAGGCCTCGCGCACGGCCTTGCGGCCAGCGTTGTCCCCGTCGAACAAAAGCGTGACCTTTTGCGCGAATCGTTTGATGAGCTTGGCGTGCGCGTCGGTGAAGGCAGTGCCCATGGGCGCGAGCGCGTTCTGAAAACCAGCCTGATGCAAGGCAACGAGATCGAAGTTCCCCTCGCACAGAACCACCGCGTCCTCGCGCCGAATCTCGACCCTTCCTTCGTGTAACCCATAGAGGATTTCGCCCTTGTGATAGAGCGCGTTCTCGGGGCTGTTGAGATACTTCGCGGGCGGTTCTTTGTGCTCTTCCATCGACGGGGCGGGCCGGAGCGCTCGACCGCTGAACGCAACGACGCGTCCGTGCACGTCCGTGACCGGAAACATCAATCGATGTCGAAACCGATCGTAGTGACCGCGGCCCGATCTACGCGCGACGATCAGCCCGACCGCTTCGGCATCCGCGGGAGACGCACCTGCGCGTTCGAGAAAGCGCGCGAGTGAATCCCAACCGTGCGGCGCATAGCCGAGTCGGAACGTGCGCGCCGACTCTTCGGAGATGCCTCGGTCTACGTACTCGGCCCGCGCGATGCCGCCGTCGGGGTGTTCACGAAGCTGAGCGCAGTAGTACTCGGTCGCCTTCTCCATCAAAGACGCCAGCCGCTCCGTCTGCTTCTTGTTCCGCTGAAACTCCGCCTCGCGCTGCGGGTCGTATACCGGCAGCTGGACCCCGGTCTGCTCGGCGAGATCGCGAGCGACCTCGGGGAACGTCTTGCCCTCCACGTGCATCAGGAACGAAAAGACATCGCCCGAGGCCTTGCAACCGAAGCAATGGTAGAAGCCGCGGTGCGGGTGAACGTAGAAGGAAGGGGTCTTCTCGTTATGGAACGGACACAGGCCCTTGAGGCTGCTGCCGGACTTTTTGAGCGCGACGTAGTTGCCGATGACCTCTGCGATGGGGGCGCGCTCGCGGATCTCAGCAATCTTGTCTTCGGAAATCACCGCCGCATCTCACCCATGCTTGCCTGCACTGCGAAGCGGAGGGCAGTGTAGGCTTCGCCTCGTTCTTGGCAAGCGCCTCTGGCCGCTGTACTTGTGGCGCGATGCATCATGAGCGCGCATCGCTGGGAAGGATCCTGTGGGTGTACGTCGTGGTGTGCACTGCGGTGTTTGGCGTCACCCGGCTGGAGCCGGTGCCCGAGGTAGGCAGATACGTCCACCTCGTCGTGGCGGCCATCTTCCTTCTCACTGCCGTCCGGCTCACGAGGAACGACCCGCAACACTACGGCGTAGCCCTCGGCGGGTTGCTGGAACCATCGGACGACCCACGACCCCGCGGCCCGCTCGGGCTGCTCGATCTGGGGCGCGCGATCGTGGCGGCCACGCCGTCGGCAGTCGTCGAGCTCGGCATCGCCGTCGCGGTCGCATTGTTGATCTTCCCGGCGTACGCGGCCGGGTACTACTGGTGGCATGAGCCCGCCGGCACGTTCGCGCTTCAGCTGCCGCCGAACGTCGCGAGTTTCGCGTTGGCACAGCTGATCGTCGTTGCGTTACCAGAGGAAGCCTTCTTCAGAGGATACGTTCAAACCGGGCTGACCGACCTCTCGACGCGACGGATCCGTGCCCTCGGAGCCGAGCTCGCACCGGGCGCATGGGTTCTTCAAGCAGCGTTGTTCGCGGCCGTGCACTTCATCGTCGAGCCCCACCCGTCTCGACTCGCGGTCTTTTTTCCAGCGCTCCTTTCCGGCTGGGTGCGGGCATGGCGCGGGGGGATCGGCGCGGCGATGGCCCTTCACGCAATGAGCAATCTTTATTCCGAGATTCTGGCGCGGAGTTGGCTATAACTGATGCATGCAAGCCGCCCCGCCTGCCCCGACGATCCTGGAAGAGACCGTTCGTCGCGCGCTCGCTGAAGACATCGATCGCGGAGACGTGACGACCGAAGCGTGCGTCTCGCCCACCGCGATGGGGTCGGCAACGCTTCACGCGCGAGAGCCCGTGGTCGTTTGCGGGCTCCCCGTGCTCGAAGAGGTGTACCGCCAAGTCGATTCGCTGGTCGACGTCGATCCGCTCGTCACCGACGGCGACCTCGTGGAAGCAGGCACGGCGCTCGCGACCGTGTCGGGGCCAGCCATCTCGATCCTGCTCGGCGAGCGAGTCGCGCTCAACTTCATGCAGCGGCTCACCGGGGTCTCCACCATGACGCGTCGCTTCGTCGACGCCCTCCCCGACGGCTCCTCGACCCGGATTACCGATACTCGGAAGACGACCCCCGGGCTCCGTGCCTTGGAACGCTACGCGGTGCGTTGCGGGGGTGGCTTCAACCATCGGGAGGACCTCGGCGCCGCGGTCTTGATCAAGGACAATCACATCGCGGCGGCAGGAGGTGTCCGGCAAGCAGTCGAGCGCGCGAAGGCCCACGCACCGCACACCGGTCGCATCGAGTGCGAGGTCGACACGCGGGCGCAGCTCGACGAGGCTCTCGAAGCGGGTGCAGATATCGTCATGCTCGACAACTTCGACGACGATGCCGTTCGGGAAGCGATTGCCGCGATTGGCGGTCGCGCCATCGTCGAAGTGTCCGGCGGCATTACCATAGAGCGCGTCGCGACTCTGGGCGCGCTCGGGGTGGACGTAGTCAGCGTGGGCGCGCTCACCCACTCGTCTCCCTCCTGCGACCTCGGGCTCGATTGGAGCGGAGCGTGACCGACGATCTCGACTCTGATCAGCTGCGCGAGCACATCACCGGGAGCTGGGGCAATTCGCTCACGGTGCTCAGAAGCACCGCATCGACGATGGACGATGCTTCGGAGGCAGCGCGAGCGGGCGCAAGTGATGGGCACGTCGTTTTGGCCGATCATCAGAGCCGAGGTCGCGGTGCGCACGGACGGCAGTGGGTTTCGCCCGCGGGCACAGACCTCTACTTCTCCATCGTCGCGCGACCCGACGCCGAACCGAGCGCGATGGCGCTGATCACCTTGGCAACGGGGCTCGGCGTTCGTGACGCGGTCGCCGCGCTCGTCGCCGACCGGACCACCGCCGTGAAGTGGCCGAACGACATCTGGATCGAGGGCAAGAAGTGCGCCGGCATTCTCGTCGAGAGCCGCATGGTGGGCTCCCGGATCGAGGCGGTCATCATCGGCGTGGGCCTGAACGTGAATCGGACCGACTGGCCTCCCGAGCTCGAAGGCCTTGCGACGTCCGTCAGGCTCGAGCGGGAGCGCGGCGCGCCGCTCGACCGTGGCGAGGTGTTTGGCGCCGTGCTCTTCAGCATCGAGCGTTGGGTGAAGCGCTTCATCAAAGACGGATCGCAGATATTGGTCGATGCCCTTCGCCCGCATCTCGCCCTGGTTGGCGAGGAGGTGCGCTGGGAGAACGGCCGGGGGGTGTTCGAAGGCATCGACGAACGAGGTGCGGCGCGCGTGCGCACCGACGCCGGCATTGTCACGCTCCACACGGCGCGCATCGAGCCGGTGTCCGGTGCCGAGTAGCGCTTGCCCCGCCGCGGGTTGCGCCCCAGAACTCCTCCATGCCGCATGTACGCGAGCTCAACTGGCTTCGGGAGACGGTGGGTGTGCTCTGCCTCGATGACCGCGCCATCATCGCGGCGAGCGGCGACGACGCGCACGAATGGCTGCAAGGACAGATCAGCAACCAATGTGAAGGCGCGCAACCCGGTGACGCCGTCTATGGATTCGTTCTGACGTTGAAAGGGCGCGTTCTCGCCGACGTCTGGGCCCTCTTTCACGACGATGGGATTTGGCTGGAGGTACCCGCCGAACAGGTGAACGCCGTGCTCGAGCGACTCGACCGATACATCATCATGGAAGACGTCGACCTCGAGCATCGCTCGGACTTGCGATTGCTCACGTCGCAGGGACCGCACGCAGCAAAGGTGGCCGAGGGTGGTTGGAACACGGATCGGCTCGGCACCGGGGGCTACTCGTGGGTCGTGCCGCGAGCGGAGCTCGATTCCGCCATCGAGCGGGCGACCGAGCAGGCCACACAACTCGGCGGCGGTTGGATCAGTCGACGCGCGTGGGACTTCGTCCACGTGGTCACGGGCCGTCCGCGGTTCGGAACGGACTTCGGTGATTGGACGTATCCGCAGGAAACCGGACTCACCAACGTCGCCGTCTCGTTTAATAAAGGATGCTACATCGGGCAGGAGACGGTCGTGATGCTCCAAAACCGAGGAAAAGCGCCTAAAACGCTGTGGCGCTGGACCCTGGATGCCGATGAAGCCCCCGCCGCGAAAACGCCGATCATGAAAGAAGGCGCGACGGTCGGGGAGGTGACCTCCGCAGCGCCGATCGACGACCGCATCGTGGCGCTCGGCTTCCTCAAGCGTGGGCACGACGAGATCACCGAAGGCTTCGAAATCCTGGGCAAAACCGCGCACGCGGTGGGCCCTGTTTCCGAAGGACCGGCGCTCGCTTCCTCTGCGAGGTGACGCTACGGAACCCGCGCAGGTGGCGCGCCCAACCGAGCGACCTTATACTCCGCGCAAAGGAGCGACATGCTGAATCTGACCACACGCGCTGCCCACAAAGTCAAAGAGATCCGGGATGCCGAAGGCCTCGCAGGCCAGGGCCTCCGCGTACGGGTGATCGGCGGCGGTTGTGCGGGTTTTTCGTATGATTTGTTCTTCGAAGACGAGACCTCAGACCTCGACCAGACCTTCGAGTCGCATGGGATTCCCATCTACGTCGACATGATGAGCGCCCAATACCTCGAAGGTACCGAGATCGACTACGTCGAAGGCCTGCAAGGCGCCGGGTTCAAGTTTGTGAATCCTCAGGCGAAACAGACCTGCGGCTGCGGCTCGAGCTTCGCCACCTGATTCTCCTTTAGTTTCAGTGCTGTACGACAGAGCGGCAATTATTTGTCTAGGTTCTGTCTAATTTCTCTTGCGCTCTTGTCCAGGTTGCTGCATAACACTCTTAGACAAGACCTAGACAACAGGTCTTGACTTTCCCTGGTAACGTAACGTAACGAGACGCGTAGAAGGTCTAATCATGCAGTCATCCGCCTCCCTCGACCGATACATCCAACAAGTCCGGGCCATCCCGAAGCTGTCGCGCGAAGACGAGCACGACCTGGCGCTGCGCGTTCTGCAAGGCGACCAAGCCGCAGCCGACAAGCTGGTCGAAGCCAACCTCCGGTACGTGATCGCCATCGCGCTTCAGTATCGGCGTTACGGCGTGAAGCTCGGCGACCTGATCGCCGAAGGCAGCGTCGGCCTCGTCACCGCGGTTCGTAAGTTCGATCCCCACCGGGGAACCCGGTTCGTAACGTACGCCGGTTATTGGATTCGTGCGTTCGTGCTCGAGGCCGTCGTGCGGTCGAGCACGATGGTTGGTGCTGGGTCTGGGCCGTTCCGCTCGAAGCTGTTTTTCCGGCTTCGAAGAGAGCGCGCACGGCTTTCGAATCTCATCGCGGATCCCGACGAGCTGACCGAGCGCCTCGCCTCCGAGTTCGAGACCAGCAAGGAGAAGATGACCGAGCTCCTACGCCGGCTCGACCAGCGTGAAATCTCTCTCGACGCGCCTGCCTATCATGATTCGGAGGCGACGCTGGTCGAGATGCTGCCCGGTTCGGCAGAGCCGCAAGACCACGTCGTCGCGCGTCGCCGCCGTCATAGCGGAATCCAGAATCGGCTAGCTGGCGCCTTGTCCGTGCTGGACGACCGCGAGCGATTGATCGTCGAGAAGCGAATACTCAGCGACGACTCCGCTTCGCTGGCTTCCCTCGGGCGCGAGCTGGGCGTGAGCAGAGAGCGCGCTCGCCAGCTCGAAGCGCGCGCCAAGCGCAAACTCGCCGAAGAGCTCAAGGATCTGGCGCCCGCGGCCTGACTCCCGCCCAACTGCACAGATGTAGGGTATCCCCTCACCTTCTATGCACCGATGCGATCTCCTCGGAGCCGGGGTAGCATGTAGGCCAGGATGGGTTTCGACGAAGGGGATATCACGGCACTGCGCCGGGATGCCACGCAGGAGCTAGGACAAGACGATCTCGTCGAAGAGCCTGATTCCGCGAGGCCGCCCGCGTTCCCACCGCACCCAGGACAACGCCCGGCACCGCGCCCCCCCGTCGCGAAGACGGATCGAACGCGGCGTGCCCGCGAGTGGCTCGACGAATGCGAGCGTGAGCTTGAAGCCCAACCGGACGCCCGTCGTGCTGCACGCTTGTATTTCGAGATGGCGCGCACTTGCGAAGGCGCGCTCGACGATACGCGACGCGCGCTCCAGTACTATCAGGCGACTCTGGAACGAGCGCCCGACTATGTGCCCGCCATTCGCGCAGCAAGGCGTCTGTTGGTAGGGGCGCGCATGTTCGCCGAGGCCCTGGCGCTCTTCGACGCAGAGACGCGGGTGACACGGCATCCCCGAGACAAGGCGACCCTGTTCTTCTTGAAAGGCCGCCTGCTCGAGGATGTGCTCGGAAACCGCGAAGGCGCAGAGGAGGCGTACCACACCGCGCGGGCGCTCGATCGGTCTCACGCCGCCATTCTCCGCGCCACGGAGCAGCGCTCGTACGCGAAGCAGAGGTGGCCGGACGTCGATCGGAATCTCGCGGAGCTCGCCAATGCAGCTGCCGCGGACGATGCACATCGCGCTGCTCTGATCATCCGGCGTGCTCAGCTCTTAGAGAGCCGCCAGCAACGGCCCGACCAGGCCGCCGAGCTCTATGAGACCGCTCTGCAACTCGACCCGAGGGCGAACATCGCGGTCCAAGCGCTGAAGCGTCTCTACTACGGTCAGCATCGCTGGCGAGACTTGATACGGACACTGGAGGCCGAGGCCCTGCTTGCGAGCGACCCAGCGCTCAAGGCGTCGTCGCTCTACCGGGCGGCCCGGATTCACGCCGAGCATCTCGGCAATCGAGATGAGGCGATTCGGGTGCTCGAGCAGGCGCGGAGCTTGCGACCGGACGATCCTCTGATCCTGGGGGAGCTCGCTCGTCACTACGAGTCAGGCCAACGGCTTCAAGCCCTGGTGGAAACGCTGGAGGGGCTGAGCGAAGCCACCGACGACGAAGCCGAGCGCTTGACCTACACGCAGCGCATCGCGCGCCTCTACGAGGAGGAGCTCGGCGACGTCGACCAAGCGATCGCGTGGCATGAGCGCGCGGTGCAGCTCGACCCGACCTCGCTTTCGAGCCTGCAAGGGCTCAGCTTGCTCTACCGAGTGCGCGGAGCGTGGCCGAAGCTCATCGACATGTGCCTGCAGGAAGCGCGGTACACCACCGACGCTCAGCGGCGCGCGGACTCACACGCGCGCGCCGCTGAGATCTACGAGGTCAAGCTGCAAGCGATCGACGACGCGATCGATCACTACCACCGCGCGCTCAACGCGATGCCCGACCACGCGACGGCGTTCAAAGCGCTGGCCCGATTGCTCTCCGACGTGCACAAGCCGAAGGAGCTCATTCAGCTCTACGAGAACGCGCTCGACCGCGCGACCGGAACCCGGGCAGTTTCGTACCTGTTCAAGATCGCGCAGCTCTACGAAGACGTGCTCGAGGAGCACGCGCTCGCGGCGCAAACGTACAAGCGAGTCCTGCAGCAGGACGCCAGCAACCTCGCGGCCGTGCACGCCTGGCAGCGGTCCGCGGCGCGAGCGCACCGGCCTCGAGAGCTCCTCGAGGCGCTCGACTACGAAATCGAGCTCACCGTCGAGCGAGATCGACTCGTGGCGCTTCTCCATCGGGCGGGCGAGGTCCTCGACGAGCAACTCGAGGATCGCGATGAAGCCATCGCGCGGTACCGCCGGGCGCTCGACAAGGACCCGCGACACGTTCCGACCCTCTCGAGTCTGGGCCGTCTCTACTACGCGGCAGGC
This sequence comes from Myxococcales bacterium, assembly GCA_020354595.1. Taxonomy (GTDB): domain Bacteria; phylum Myxococcota_A; class Polyangia; order Polyangiales; family Houyiibacteriaceae; genus SG8-38. Next base: position 1,771,670 of record CP070650.1, on the reverse strand, counting down.
CGGTGGAACGACCTGCTCGAGGTCTACGGGCAGGAGCTCAGACTCACGTCCGCGAAAGCGCGGCGCGTCGCCCTCCTCCAGAAGATGGCGGAGATCTCTCGCGACCGGCTCGGCAGTGATGAGGACGCACTCCGCTACCATCGGGAGGCGATCAAGGTCGACCCGGCGCACGCGCCTTCGCTACAAGAGCTCGCCCGGCAGCTTCGAGAGCGCGGGGAATGGGAAGAGCTGGTCGACGTGTTGGAGTTACAGCTTCGGAGCTCGAGCGCGGCGCGAGTCCGAGCCCGCGCGGCGTTTCTCCTGGGGCAGGTGTACGAGGAGCACATGGACGACCGAGCCAAAGCGGTGACCTCGTACGAGACTGCCGTATCGGCTGACACCGGCTACCGGCCGGCCGTCGACGCATTGGCACGTGTGCGGGCCGAGGAACAGGACTGGACTCATCTTCTTTCCGACCTCGAACGCGAGCTGAAGCTGGCCGAGGATCCCGTGCAACGAGTCGCACTGTTCGCACGCAAGGCACAGGTCCTCGAACGACAGGACAAGCACCGCCAAGCGATTCAGGCCTGGGAAGACGTGATGACCGTCGACCCGCAGCACCTCGGCGCGCTGCTGGCGCTAGAGCAACTGCACCGTCAGGTGGGCGCGTGGGAATCGCTCTGCGGGGTGTACGCGGCGCAGGCGGAGGTGCTCGAGGGATCGGGCCGTGTGGCGGCACTCTACGAGCTCGCACGGTTGCTCGAGCATCAGGGGCT
>CP070650.1:1760549-1770815 GCA_020354595.1 Myxococcales bacterium | reverse complement strand
GTTGTACGGTGGGTCGCGCCGTGGGGCATTCGGGAGCGGTGTCCGACCACGTGTCCTGAGGGTCGAGGTGTGGAAGTACGTAGAGGGTGACCAATGCGCCCGCGCGGCTGTGCGCGATCACCTCGCGCTCTCCCGTCGCGACCCAGCCGGCGTGAAGGCGCGAGCCCACCGCCAGGACGGTGCACGCTCCGGCGACGGAGAACAGAAGCGTCCAACGCTGCCACCGTGCCGCGAGGCGATAGATCGCAGCCGCGCAGAGCACTCCTCCGGGGAACACGGCTTGGGCCAGCGAGTAGTCGTACGCACGGTAGCGAGCGAGGGCCGCGACGAGCGCCGCGACGCCGAGCGCCGTCCCGCCGATCCAGACGGCCGCTTTCGATCGGCTCTCGACGCGTTCGCCTGCGACCAGCCAGATCCAGCCGGCCGCGCTCGATAGGCCGAACGATGCGCCGAGCGCCGCGCGCGCGAGGTCTCGGCGCGGATGCACCGTCCAGCGGGGACCGGATAAAAGGAAGTCACTGTGCTCCCATCCGACGGCGAGCCCCAGCAGCGCCACGACGACCGCAACTGTGCCGATCGTTAGAGGGCGCGCTCGGGCGGCGCGTGCGGCCGAGCCCAAGACGAGCACGGTGGGGACGGACCCTATCAAGGCGAGCCAGCCGAGCTGAGCGAGCAGCGCTGGCGAGACGGCGCTCCTCGGGAGCAAGCCGACGAGCAGAAAGACCGCGCATCCGAGGTATGCCGCCGACCACAACGGAAGCAGCGGTGCGAGCGCGCTACGGGGCATCGAGCTCCGTGACCTTCCTTCGGAGCGACTGCTCGACGGCAACCGACCGGCTCGCGCGGACCGGCGGCTCGAACGCGCTGTGAAAGAGCCACCACTGCAAGCTCGGCTCGGCCGGAGTGAGGCCCCAGGCCTCGATCACGCGCTCCTCGCTTCGGAGGTCCACCATGAAGTAGTCTCCGTACGGACGATAGGGGTGGGACGCCGCGAACGCGGCGCGCTCTTCTTCGGTGAACGCATCGAGCGCAGCGACAAAGACCCAGCCGGTGACGCCTCGGTCGTTGCGGATTTCTGCGCGCGGAGCCTGAGACCAACGATGCGTCACACGGTCGAGCGTGATGTCGAAGCGGGGCTCGAGCCGGCGTGGTTTCAAGCTCGTGTGGAGCTGGACGCCGGTTTCTCGGTCGGTCCGTTCTTTGACCCACTCCGCCAAACGAAGCTCCGGACGCCCCGAGTCATAGGTGTCCATAGTGCCTCGCACGGGGGTGAAGAACCACATGGAGCCGCCGACGTGACGTCCTTCGGGAACGATTTGGACCACTCGGATCGCGAGGGGCACGACGAGGACGAGGACGCTGAAGCTCGCGATGAGCCCGGCGCGCTGGCGCACCCAACGGCCCGCAGCGAACAAGGACGTGGCGACCATGATCGCGACCCCCGGCAACATTGGCCACGCCCAGTATGAATGCACGATCGCGCTCCACCGGAACGTCCAGTAGTGGAACAAGCCACCCAAGACGAAGGCAAGTGGCACCAAATCGCGCCCCCGCGCCTCGCCCCGCACGGCGCGTGCCACCCAGATTCCGATCCACGCGACGCACAGCCCCAGCACCGGAGCCGTGAACATCAGCTCGGGCACGACCAACAAGTGCGTTCGAAAGCGTGGCCACGACAGCGCACGCCGCGCGTTGAAGGTCCCGGTCAGCTCATCGAGATTCCCGGTCAGCGCCTCCACCAAGACGAAATGCCCCACGAACATGAGCAACACCCACCCACAAAACACGACGAGCCGCCAAACCCCCCCCGCCCCGAAAGAAGGGTCAGACCCCTTGTTGAGCGTCCAGGCCCAGTTCAGGGCGATGCAGGCGGCGACGTAGTATGCGGGCCAGTCCCAGGTCGCGGAGATAGTGAAGGCCGCGAGCAATAGGGCGAAGCTCGGCCAAGGCCAGGGAGACGTGCGGGGAGCGCGCAGGTACAGCAAGAGCGCGAGCAGGGACCAGAAGATGAAGCCGGCCGAGTGGTTGGCCATGTTGATGTAGATCGCGTTGATCGGGAGAGCGACGTAGATGGCGCACGCAACCAACGCATGGGCGTCGTCCCATAGCCGACGGACGACGGCGAACAGCATGCAGAGGGCGGCAACGCCATAGAACGCCGCAACGAGCCGGATGGAGACCTCGCGATCGCCGAGCAGCTTCACGCTTGCGACGTTGTGCAGATGAAGGGCTAGCGGCGCGTGGGTGTAGAGTTGCTCTTTGTCCGGAGGGACGTTCGCGGTTTCGTACTGCAGTGGAAACAACACGTCCCACCGCAACGTGTTGCGGGCCGCATTTTGATACGCGGCCCCGTTCCAGCCGTTGTGGCCGCGCGTCCATTGGTCCGCGACGCCCCAAACCGCCAAGAAGACCTGGAGCGCGAGCAGTATGGCAAAGGTGACGCGCACCGGCCTTCGCCCGTCGCCGACGCGAGCAGGGCCCATCGCCGGGCAGTATGGACGCTGGGACGGTCCCCGTCAGGTTTCGAGGAGCCGGCGCGCGACGACGTGCGCTTGGATCTCGTTGGCGCCCTCGAAGATGCTGAGCACGCGGGCGTCGACCAAGAGGCGCGACGCCGTGTACTCCTCCGCGTAACCGTTGCCGCCGTGGACTTGCACGTTGGCATCGGCTGCTTCCCACGCCGAGCGAGTGGCCAAGAGCTTGGCCATGCCGGCCTCGAGGTCACAGCGCTTCTCTTGATCCTTCTCGCGCGCGCTGAAGTACGTCAGCTGCCGGCCTGCCTGAATGCGGCAGACCATCCGTCCGATCTTTCGGGCGACGCGTGGGAACTGAAAGATCGGCCCGCCGAACTGCTCGCGCTCGGTTGCATAGAGGATCGCGTCCTCGAGCGCCGCCTGGGCGACACCGACGCCGCGCGCGGCGGTCTGAATGCGCGCGCTCTCGAAAGTGCGCATCAGTTGCTTGAAGCCGGCGCCTTCCTCGCCGCCGAGGAGCGCCTCGGCCGGGACTTTGAAGTCCTCGAAGCTGAGCTCGTACTCCTTCATGCCACGGTAGCCGAGCACCTTGATCTCGGTGCCTGTGAGGCCCTCGTCGACGAACTCTTCCTCGCCGCCCTCGCCTGTGCGCCGAGTCTTCTCCGCGAGGAACATCGAGAGGCCCTTGTATCCGGGCTCGTCCGTGTTGGTGCGCGCGAGGACCGTCATCAGGTCAGCGCGGACGGCATGCGTGATCCAGGTCTTCTGACCGTTGATCACGTAGCTCCCGTCGTCCTGCTTCACGGCGCGCGTGCCGAGGTGCGCCAGGTCCGAGCCAGTGTTCGGCTCGGTGAACACAGCCGTGGAAAGCACCTCGCCCGCGGCAATGGCCGGAAGCCAGCGCTGCTTCTGCTCCTCGGTCCCGCCACCCATGATCAACTCCGCGGCGATTTCGGAGCGGGTTCCGAGCGAGCCGACACCAATGTAGCCGCGGGAGAGCTCTTCGGTGACGACGCACATTGCGACCTTGCTCATGCCGAGGCCGCCGTACTCCTCTGGAATCGTCAGGCCGAAGACACCGAGCTCGCTCATCTGATCGAGGATATCCATCGGGATCAGCACGTCGTTGCGGTGGATGTCCTGGGCGCGCGGAATCACCTCGGCGTCGACGAACTTCGAGAACTGCGAGCGGATCTCGTCGAGCATCTCGTCGTCGAACCCGGGGTTGGGCATGCCGTGGTCGCGCGCGTGGGCCGCGATCTCGAGGTACACCTGACCGTTGGCGTGCTCGGCCGAAAACGCTGCGACCTCCGGCTGAAGCACGGTTTCGCGAAGGTCGCCCTCGGTGATGCCGAGTTCGGCGAGGCTGATGTTTTCGCACGCGCCGAGATCGACGCCGCCGACGACGGAGCGCGCAACCTCGCCGATGTAGGCTCGGGCGACCTTGCCCTCATACTCGCCGCCGACGCGCCCCGCCCAGTCCGCCATCTGGCGGCAAGCCTCGAGCTCCGTCGCGAGGTACGCGACCGCGTGCGCGGCCAGCTGATTGGCGTTCAGCTTCTTCGCGCTGATCCGGTCACCTTCCGACACCCTGGCTTTCACGTTGTCGTGAGCGCGCTGATAGAGGCGCTCGATGGCTTCGATGACTTGCTGCATGTCTGCTCCTAACCGTTGGCAATCGCCGCGCGAGTCTCTTCGAGGTTCTTCAAGCCAGGGCGCGGGGCGCCTACGAGCGCCGAAACCGTTCCGTGGAGCTTGTTCTCGTACATGAGCTGGTGCGACTCGCCGATCTCGTCCCAGGTGAAGAGGCGCGTCATGACCGGCTTCACCTTGCCCTGAATCATCAGGCGATTGGCACGGCTCGCCGAGTCGGCGTCCGCGAAGTGCGAGCCGATGATCTGCTTCTGGCGCATCCAAAGGTGGCGCACGTCGAAGTTCAGGTTGAAGCCGGTGGTCGCGCCACAGATTACGATGCGGCCGTACTTCGCGGCGAGGAACACGCTTGCTGGGAACGTGGCCTTGCCGACGTGCTCGAACACGACGTCCGGGCCCTTGCGCTCACCGAGGATGTCCCAGATGCGCTTGCCGAAGCCCTTGAGGTCGGCCTTGTGCTTGGCCAGCTCCTCCTCGGTCATGTCGTCTTTGTATTGAAGGCCGGGGAACTCCTTGCGGTTGATCACGCCGTGCGCGCCGAGGCTCATCACGAGCTCGGCCTTGTCGTCGCTGGACACCACCGCAATTGCGCGCGCCCCCATCACGTTGGCTAGCTGGACCGCGAACACGCCGAGGCCGCCGCCGGCACCCCAGATGAGAACGTCTTCACCGGGTTGCAGCTTCGCGCGATCGACGAGCATGCGGTGGGCCGTGTAGTAGGTGAGCCCGTAGCTCGCGGCGTCTTCCCAGCTGAGCTGGGGAGGCTTCGGCAGCACCTGTTGCCCCTGTACCTTGGTGAACTGCGCGAACGAGCCATCCCCCGTCTCGTAACCCCAAATCGTCTGAAGGTCGTTGGTGCCCGGGTAGAGCAAATGATTGCAGTGCAACACGACCTCGTCGCCGACCTTGTGGTCGTCGACGCCGGGCCCCACAGCCCACACGACACCCGACGCGTCGGAACCTGCAATGTGAAAGCCTTGGCCGAGGCCCTTGAGAACGTCGACCGGCTTCGCGAGCCCCGCCCAGATCGCGTTGAAGTTGATACCGGCCGCCATCACTTGGACCAGCACCTCGCCGGGCGCGAGGTCCCACACGGGCATTTCCTCGATTTGAAACGACTTCTTCGGTTCGCCGAAGCGGTCCGGGCGAATCACCCACGCGTGCATCTTCTCGGGCACGACGCCGAGCTCTGGGACTTGACCAATCGGTACGATCTCTGGACGTTCACTCATGTCTTCCTCATGTAGTCTGGCCGAGCGCTGCTACATACTCTCGGCTCAAGCGTTCGCAAAGGCTCAGGGGCGTTTCTCCGCCGTCGAGCTCTTGTTCGGTCCGGGCTTTGAGCGTTGCTAACCCGCCTAGGGTCGAAACGCCATGCTCGCCATGTTTGCGGCTGAAAAGGTCCAAGGTCCACTGGACCTCGCCCTGTCTACGACGCGTCTGGAGCGTCGTTTCGAGGTGGCCCCGGTGGGCATCGAGAGCGTCGATCAGCTCGTCGATTCCGGTGCCTTTCGTGGCGCTGGTCGCCACGATCGGCGTCTCCCAATCGCTGTCCCGGTCGCGGTCCGCGCCCGCCGCGTGGGCGGTCCGGAGGGCCCCCCGGAGGTCCGCCACGGCCCGCCGTGCGAGCTCATCGTGGTCGGCCTTGTTGACGACGAGGATATCCGGGATCTCCATGATCCCGGCCTTCAGGAACTGAAGCACGTCGCCGCTTCCGGGCTGAATCACCAGGACTACCGTGTCTGCGACGTGCACGATGTCGATCTCGGACTGGCCGACGCCGGTGGTTTCGACGACGACCGTGTCATACGCCGCGGCGAGGACGCGCACCGACGAGTTCGCCGCGTAGGCGAGCCCGCCGACCTCGCCCGCGGTGGCTAGAGACCGAACGAACAAGCCCTTGTCGGTCGGATCGAAGCTCATGCGCGCGCGGTCACCGAGGAGCGAGCCCCCGGAGCGAATGCTCGATGGATCGACGGCGACGACGCCAACGGTGCGTCCTCGCTGACGAAGCGAGCGCGCGAGCGCCGACGTGAGCGTGCTCTTACCCACGCCCGGCGGGCCCGTGAGGCCGACGCGGTGGCCGCCCGCCGCTTTCGGAGAGTCCTTGAGCACCGCGAGCAGATCGGCCACGCGTGCGTGAGACTCGGCGCGCCGATCCTCGACGAGATTCAGCGCGCGCGAAACGGCCGCTTTGTCGGCCGACATTACCTGCCGCGCGTCGTCGTCGGGCTCACTCGGCGGCATTCTCGCGGTCCACCAAGTCGATCAAGTCGCTCATGATGTGGTCGAGCTCGAAATCCTTGGGCGTGTAGACCGCTGCAATTCCCTCAGCGCGGAGCCGCTCGGCGTCCGCTTCGGGGATGATCCCGCCGGCGACCACCGGGACATCACCAAGGCCGGCGTCTGCAAGCCGTTCGACCACTTCGGGCACCAGCGCCAAGTGCGAGCCGCTGAGAATGCTCAGACCGATCAGGTGCACGCCTTCTTCGAGGGCCGAAGCCACGATCTGCTCAGGCGACACCCGAATGCCCTCGTAGACGACGTCGAAGCCGACATCGCGCGCCTTGATCGCGATCTGCTCCGCGCCGTTCGAGTGGCCGTCGAGTCCCGGCTTGCCAACGAGCAGCTTCGGCCTTCGCCCCATGCGCGCCTCGAGGTCGTGGAGCCGGTTGCGGAGCCGTTCGACGGTTTGCGCCGCGGCGCCCGTTGGGCTGCTCTTGACGGTCGCGCCCGCGACGCCGGTCGGCGCGCGGTATTCGCCCCACACCTGGCGCAACAGATTGGCCCACTCGCCGGTGGTCACGCCCGCGTGCGCGGCGGCGATCGACGCGGGCATCATGTTCCCGTCGCTCTCGGCCACGCGCCGAAGCTCCGCAAGTGCTTCTTCGACCGCGCCGTTGTCGCGCTCCATCTTCCAGCGGGCCAGCTCGGCTCGCTTGTTCGCGTCGACCTCCGGGTCGACTGTGAGAATGGCCTCGTCGAGGTTTTCGATGAGCGGCGAGGGCGCGCCCTCGACGTACTTGTTGACGCCAACGACGGTCTGCTCGCCGCTTTCGATGGAGCGAAGGCGCGTGGCGTTCGACTCGACGAGCTTCTGCTTGATATAGCCGCTTTCGACCGCTTCGACCGCACCGCCGCGCTTCAAGACCTCTTGGACCTCTTCCCACGCGGAGTCGACCAGCTCTTGGGTGCGCGCCTCGACCACCTCGCTCCCCTTGAAAAGATCCGCGTACTCGAGGAGGTCGCTCTCGTATGCGAGAATTTGCTGCGCCCGAAGGGACCACTGCTGGTCCCACGGCCGCGGGAGACCGAGGGCCTCGTTCCAAGCGGGAAGCTGAATCGCGCGGGCGCGCGCGTCCTTGCTGAGTGTCACCGCCAGCATCTCGAGCACGATGCGAATGACGTTGTTTTCGGGTTGCTGTTCGGTGAGGCCGAGCGAGTTGACCTGGACGCCGTACCGGAACCGGCGTTGCTTGGGGTCGGTGACGCCGTAGCGCTCTTGGGTGACGCGGTCCCAGAGCTCGACGAATGCACGCATCTTGCAGAGCTCTTCGACGAAGCGAATTCCGGCGTTCACGAAAAAGCTGATGCGCCCGACGACTTTGCCGAACTCGCTTTCGGGGATGCGCCCAGTCGCCTTTACCGCGTCGAGGACGCCGATAGCGGTCACCAGCGCGTAGGCGAGCTCCTGCGTCGGCGTCGCGCCGGCTTCCTGCAAGTGGTAGCTACAGATGTTGATCGGGTTCCACTTTGGAACCTCGTCGACCGTGTAGGTGATCAAGTCGGTGGTCAGCCGCATCGACGCCGCGGGCGGGAAGATGTGCGTGCCTCGCGACAGGTACTCCTTGATGATGTCGTTCTGTGTCGTGCCCCGAAGCACGTGCGGATCGACTCCCTGGTCTTCGGCGGCCGCGATGTAGAGCGAGAGCAGCCACACCGCGGTCGCGTTGATCGTCATCGACGTGTTCATCTGGTCGAGCGGGATCCCGTCGAACAGGTCACGCATGTCTCCGAGGTGAGAGATCGGAACGCCGACCTTGCCAACCTCGCCGCGCGCGAGCGGATCGTCCGCGTCGTAGCCAGTTTGGGTCGGCAAATCGAAAGCGACGCTCAGCCCGGTTTGGCCTTTGGCGAGGTTGGTTCGATAGAGCTCGTTGGATGCGGCTGCGGTGCTGTGACCGGAGTAGGTCCGCATGATCCATGGTCTGTCGCGCTCGCGCTTGCCGTCCTGCGCCATTCGCCGGTCCTTTCCTCTGTGCTGCGCCCCGAGGGGCGGAGAAGCCTACCTTCTTTTGGCCCTGCTTGCGTCCCGGACCCTCTTGACCGTTGCGGTGCTCTTTACAGCTTCACACGGTCGAGCCCAGTATTTTCTGACTATCATACCGCCGGGTGGGGTCAAGCAGGCGGGAAGCACAGCGTTTTGCGGGGTCTCCGCCTCTGGTGGATTTTGTAAATTTGCGGTAAACAAGTCGGATGGCTGAGACGAATGCGGCGATGGGGCAGCGTCTGCGCGAGCTCCGGCTGCGACGGGGGCTCCAGCAGAGCGAGGTCGCCCGCCGGCTGAAGATCTCACCGGCGTACCTCAGCCTGATCGAAAAGGGGAAGCGCGTCGTCCAGCTACCCCTCCTTTTTCGCGCGTTGGAGCTCTACGGCATCGCCGTCGAGGACTTCATGCAGAGCCTCGGAGAGCGACACGTCGACGACGGGCTTGCGAGGCTCCTCGACGATCCTCTGCTGCGATCGCTCAACCTCAACGAAGAGGATCTTGCGAGCATCAGCGCCGAGCCTCGGATGGTGGCGACGATCACCGCGCTCTTCAACCTCTACAAGAACACGCGCAGCCAGCTCGACCACGTCATGACGAGCATCGCGCAACACGAGCAGCAAGGCGACGACGACTCGGTGCGGCTCGACTACGATCCGTACGACGAGGTCACCGACTTCCTCGAACAGCACGACAATTGGTTCGGCTCGCTCGAGGAACGCGCCCAACAGTTTCGGCGCGATTGCAAGCTCGGTCGGCGCGTGACGAGCGACGACCTCGAGCGAGGGTTGCTCGAGCAGGTCGGCGTCCGTGTCCGGCGGACGGCCGAGCGCGCGCACAGCTCCGTGATTCGGACGTGGAACGCCGGGGAGCGGATTCTGACGGTATCGAGTGACCTCTTCGAGCAACGCGCCAAGTTCCAGCTCGCTCACACCGTGGCGCTGGCTCTCTTCGAGGAGGAGAAGCTCCACGAGCCCATTCTCGAGGGTTACAGCGGCCAGCATGCCGAGACGCGAAAGCTCATCAAGATTCATCTCGCGAACTACTTCGCCGGGGCACTCCTGCTTCCGTACCCGGAGTTCTACCGTGAGGTCACCAGCACCCGGCACGACGTCGAGCTCCTCGCCCAGCTGTTCGAGTCGTCGTATGAGACCGTGGCGCACCGCATGTGCAACCTCTCGGACCCAAGGCGTCGGGGTGTGCCGATGCACTTCCTGAGAGTCGACGTCGCCGGGAACATTTCGAAACGATACTCGGGGGACGGGATCCGCTTTCCGCACCAGGGTGGCTCGTGCCCCAAGATGGCGGTACACCTCGCGTTCCTCACGCCCAACGTGATCGCCAAGCAATACTCGGCGTTTCCCGACGGCTCGACCTATTTCTGCTTTGCCAAGGTGGTCAGCGAGCCGCAGCAAGGGTCCCTCGTCAAAGGGACGACCTACAGCATCGGTCTCGGCACACACGCGGACAACGCCAAGCACTTCGCATACGCCGATGACATGCCCTTCGCAGACCCGAAGAAGATGGCAGTGCCGGTCGGGACCACATGCCGCTTCTGCGAGCGCACCGACTGCAACATGCGATCGGCCCCAAGCTACAAGTTCGCCTTCCGAGTCGACGAGTACACCAAGAAGGACAATTTCTTCTCGCCGCTGGTGAAGGCGGATGCCGAGCCAGATGCGCCGAAGCCGGCTCGCCGCAAGCCGACGGCGTGATATGGTCGCGTTCGGGAGGAACCAATGCCGTCGTTCGATGTCGTTTCCAAGGTCGACTCACACGAGGTCGACAATGCACGCAACCAAGCCAGCAAAGAAATCGCGCAACGATACGACTTCAAGGGCACCGACACTACCGTCGAGCAAACCGACGAAG
>CP070650.1:1742632-1760449 GCA_020354595.1 Myxococcales bacterium | reverse complement strand
GTGCTCCATCACCGGTTGAGCGCATTGATGGCCGGTGCGAATGGCCACTCCCTCGGAGTCGACGATCGTGCCGATGTCGTGGGGATGGGCGGCATCCATGAGGAACGACAGCGCCGACACCTTGCCCGGTGCGGTTCCCACGAGCCGAAGACCCGGAACGGATTCGAGCGCTTCGGCGGCATAACGGAGAACCCGGGTTTCGTGCGCGTGCACCGCCTGCTGGTCGAAGGTGCGGTAATAGTCGACCGCGGCGCCCAGCCCGATCGCGCCGGCGATGTTCGGCGTTCCCGCTTCGAACTTGTAGGGCAGGTCGTTGTAGATTGTCTCTTCGAAGGAGACGGACCGAATCATATCGCCTCCGCTCTGATACGGCGGCATCCCTTCGAGGAGGTGCTCCTTACCGTAGAGCACGCCGATGCCGGTCGGGCCGTAGAGCTTGTGCCCACTGAAAGCGTAGAAATCGCAATCGAGCGCCCTCATGTCGACCTCGACGTGAGACACGGCCTGGGCGCCGTCGAGCAACACCACGGCGCCTCGTTCGTGCGCAAGCGTGATCAGCTCCGCGACCGGAAGCACCGTGCCGAGGGCGTTCGACACATGCGCGAGCCCCACTATCTTGGTGCGTTCGCTCAGCTTTTCCTCGAACGCCTCGCGGAGCACCTCGCCCCGATCGGTCATCGGCACGACGACGAGCTGAGCGCCGGTCTGCTGACATAGGATCTGCCATGGCACGATGTTCGAGTGATGCTCGAGCTCGCTGACCAGCACCTCGTCGCCTTCGCGAAGCGCGGTCCTTCCGTAGCTCTGGGCCACGAGATTGATCGCCTCGGTAGTGCCCCGAGTGAACACGACTTCCGTCTTCCTCTGTGCGTTCAGAAAGGCGCGCACTTTCTCACGGGCTTCTTCGTAGCGGGCCGTGGCACGTTGCGAGAGAAGGTGCACGGCGCGGTGGATATTGGCGCAATCCCTCGCGTACACGTCGTGGACCGCGTCGATGACGGCCTGGGGCTTCAACGACGTTGCCGCGCTATCGAGATAGACGAGCGGCTTTCCGTGCACGTCCTGATGAAGCGCCGGAAAGTCCCTTCGAACGCTAGCCGCATCGAACCCGAGCGCAGAGGACGAGGTGATTGGCGAGGGGCTCCTCACGTGACCTCCCGAATCTCGTCCCCGTGGGGAATGCGGGCGAGGAGCGCCTCGCGCATCCGTGCACGGGTTGGCTCGTGCCTCACGCGATCGACGATCGATTCCAGGAACGCGAACGTGAGCATTGCGTGGGCAAGGTCCTCTGGGATGCCCCGCGCCCGAAGGTAGAACAGCTGATCGTCGTCGAGCGAGCCCACCGTCGCGCCGTGGCTGCACACGACGTCGTCCGCGTCGATCTCGAGGTGGGGCTTGGTGTGCACCGTCGCGTTCTCCGAGAGAAGCAGGTTGCGGTTTTCCTGGTGCGCTTCGGTCTTCTGCGCATCGCGATGCACGACGACGATGCCGTCGAAGACCGTGGTGCCCTTGCCAGACGCGATCCCGCGGTAGGTCTGATCGCTCCGACAATATGGGGCTTGGTGCTCGACCAGTGTGTGGTGGTCGACGTGGTCCTCGCCCTCGACGAGGTACGCGCCGTCGAGCTGGCATTCGGCGCCCTTCCCTTGCAGCAAGGCCCGCACGTCGAAGCGATGAAGCGCTCCGCCGAGCGTGACGACCGTCGACTGGTAGCGGCTGTCGGCAGCCTGGCGAACGTCGACGCGCCCCACCTGCATCCCGGCGTTCTCGTGCACCCGAACGTGGCTCACTTTGGCGTTCGGCCCGAGGTCCAGCTCGACGACCGAGTTGGTGAGTCCGTCGCTCGCGGCGCCCGTGTACGTTTCGATGATCGTGAGCTCTGCGCTCTCGCCAGTCGTGACGAGCACGCGTGGATAGCTGACACCGGCTCTTGCGACGGCGTGGGTGACCTCGATCGGCGTCTCGACCACGGTGCCAGCCGGCACGTCGATCCAGAGACCGTCACTGAACAGCGCCGTATTGAGGGCCGCGAAATGCTCGGGCGGGCCTGCGAGCTCGAGCCGCCCTTCGAGAAGCTCCGGCTCGCTTCCGAGAACCGCCCGGAGACTTCGGGCGCGGACACCTTCGGGAACGTCGGACCCCAGCGCCGGCGCGTCGCCCGGCGCACGAGCAAACTCCGCGTCGACGACCGACCGCACTGGCGTGAACCGCCACGCTTCGGTTTTCTTGCTCGGCAAACCCTGCTCGCGAAGCGCGTCCGCGGCGCGCGCGCGCAGCGAGCGCAACCATTCGGGCCCTGTCTCGAACGAGGCTGGTAGGCTCCGGAGGAGCGTCTGGCGAGCGGTGTCCGTCACAAGCTGGGTGCGTCCCGAACCTCGCTGTAGCCCTCCCTCTCGAGCTGTTTGGCGAGGTTCTTGTCTCCGGTTCGAACGATGCGGCCGTCGATCAGGACGTGCACGACGTCGGGCACGATGTGATCGAGGAGCCGCTGGTAGTGGGTGATGACCAGCATCGCGCGCTCGGGTCCGCGAAGCGCGTTCACCCCTTGCGCCACGACCTTGAGGGCATCGATGTCGAGTCCCGAGTCGGTCTCATCGAGCACCGCCAGCGACGGCTCGAGCAGCGCCATCTGGAAGATCTCGTTGCGCTTCTTCTCGCCGCCGCTGAAACCATCGTTCACCGAGCGCTTCGTCAGCTCGTCCGGAAGCTGCACGATCGCGGCCTTTTCCTTCGAGAGCTTCATGAAGTCGATCGCGTCGAGCGGATCCTGCCCGCGATGCTTGCGGATCGCGTTGAGCGCGGCCTTCAGGAAGTAGATGTTGCTGACGCCGGGAATCGCGACCGGATATTGGAAGCCCAGGAAGATGCCCTCTGCCGCGCGCGCCTCTGGCACCATCTCGAGCAGATCCTCTCCCTTGTAGGTGATGCTCCCCTTGGTCACTTCGTAGCCTTCGCGTCCTGCGAGCACGTACGCGAGGGTGCTCTTTCCCGACCCATTCGGACCCATGATCGCGTGGACCTCTCCGGCCGCGACCTCGAGACTGATCCCTTTCAGGATGGGCTTGCCTTCCACTTCGACGTGAAGGTCTTCGATCTTCAGCATCAGCCGACTGCTCCTTCCAAGCTCACGCCGAGGAGCTTCTGCGCCTCGACCGCAAATTCCATCGGCAGCTCCTTGAGCACTTCCTTGGCGAACCCGTTGACGATGAGGCTCACCGCGTCTTCTTCGGAGAGCCCGCGTTGCCGGCAATAGAAGAGTTGATCTTCGCCGATGCGCGAGGTCGTCGCCTCGTGCTCGAGCTTCGAGGTACTGTTGCGCACGTCGACGTACGGAACGGTGTGGGCGCCGCACTTGTCGCCGATCAAGAGCGAATCGCACTGCGTGTAGTTCCGGGCGTTGTCCGCGCCACGCATGATCTTCACACCGCCGCGATAGGTCTGCTGCCCGTGCCCAGCGCTGATCCCTTTGGAGATGATGGTCGACTTCGTGTTCTTGCCGAGATGGATCATCTTCGTCCCGGTGTCGGCTTGCTGGCGGTGGTTGCTGAGGGCCACGGAGTAGAACTCGCCGATCGAGTCGTCGCCCTTGAGAATGCAACTCGGGTACTTCCACGTGATCGCGGAGCCGGTCTCGACCTGGGTCCAGCTGATCTTCGAAGCCTCCCCCTCGCAAAGGCCTCGCTTGGTCACGAAGTTGAAGATGCCGCCTTTGCCGTTCTCGTCCCCGGGGTACCAGTTCTGGACGGTGGAATACTTGATCTCGGCATCTTTGTGCGCGACCAGCTCGACGACCGCCGCGTGGAGCTGGTTCTCGTCCCGCATGGGCGCGGTGCAGCCTTCGAGGTAACTCACGTAGCTACCCTCGTCCGCAACGATCAGCGTACGCTCGAACTGACCGGTCTTTGCAGCGTTGATTCGAAAGTACGTCGAGAGCTCCATCGGACAGCGAACGCCCTTCGGGATGTAGACGAACGAGCCGTCGCTGAAGACCGCGCTGTTCAACGCGGCGAAGAAGTTGTCAGACACCGGCACGACCGAGCCGAGGTACTTCTTGATCAGCTCGGGATGCTCCTGCACCGCTTCCGAGAACGACATGAAGATGACGCCGACCTCGGCGAGCTTCTCGCGAAACGTGGTGGCAACCGAGACGCTATCGAACACCGCATCGACGGCCACGCCCGCCAGCACTTCCCGCTCGTGAAGGGGAATGCCGAGCTTCTCGTAGGTCTCGAGGAGCTCCGGATCGACCTCGTCGAGGCTCTTGGGTGCGTCCTTGTCGGTCTTGGGCGCGGCGTAGTAGCAGATGTCCTGATAGTCGATCTCGGGGTAGCTCACCTTGGCCCAGCGCGGCTCGCTCATCTGCTGCCATCGCCGGTAGGCCTTCAGCCGCCACTGCAGCAGCCACTCCGGCTCCTGCTTCTTCTTCGAGATGAACTTGACGATGTCTTCGTTCAGGCCGGGGGGCGCGTACTCCTGCTCGATGTCGGTGACGAAGCCGGCGTCGTAGCTCTTCTTGAGGATTTCATCGATGGGTTCGGTTGCAGATGACATGCGTTACTCCAACCCGGCGCGCATCCGCGCGGCTTCCGCAGCCGAGCGTGACAACGACACGAGCTCAGCGGTGCCCGGGACAGCCATGTCGGCCAGAGTGATCTCGGAAAGCGCCCTCTGGACGGCCAGGTTGATGCGCTGCCAGTTCGCGCGGACCTCGCAGTTGGTCTCGTACTCGCAAAACGAATCACTGGTCTCGTCGGAGCACTCCGTGACGGCGATCGGACCTTCGATCGCCTCGATGACCTCGTGGATCCCGATGCGCTCCGCGGAGCGGGCCAGCGCGTACCCGCCCTTGGCCCCTCGCTGCGAGCTGACGACCCCGGCGCGGGCCAGCTTCTTGAGGACTTTGCTCGCGGTTGGCTCGGGAATCTGCGTATGCAATGCCAAGTCCCGGGCGGCATGGGGCCCATCCGTGGCGGCCAAATGCGTGGCCAGCACGACCGCATAGTCGGTCATTTTCGAAATACGCAGCATTTCCAGACAGTTAGATACAGGACCGTTTCAGTCCTATATTGGGATCTAGAGTACCGGCCGGGGGGTGTCAAGGTAGCCCTCATGGCCAAGACCTACGACGCGATCGTCCCCAAGCTGCGCGAGCTCATCGAGCAGCAAAAGATGTTCTTCGTCGCGACCGCTCCTCTCAGTGCAGAGGGTCACGTGAACCTCTCCCCGAAGGGGCTCGACGGCACGCTGGCCGTCCTCGATGACCGTACGATCGCATACCTGGACCTCACCGGAAGCGGCGTGGAAACCATCGCGCACCTTCGCGAGAACGGGCGAATCTGCATGATGTTCTGCGCCTTCGAGGGCGCGCCTCGAATCGTGCGTATTCACGGCACCGCTGACGTGATTGAGCCAGGCGACGCGGAGTTTGGGGAGCTGATCGCACACTTCGCAGACTACCCTGCGGTGCGCTCGATCATTCGTATTCGAGCCACGCGGATCAGCGACTCCTGTGGCTACGGCGTGCCCCTCTACGAGCACAAGGGCGAGCGAGATCAGCTCCAGCGGTGGGCTCGGAGTAAGGGCGAGGAGGGCATCGCGCAGTACAAGCGCGACCGCAATGCGGAGAGCCTCGACGGGCTACCGAGCGGTCTCGGGGACCAGTAGCGTCGGCATCGGGGCGATTCGGATGCAGCGGGCCGCGGTGCTTCCGATGAGCAAACGGCCGAGGACACTCTGCCGGTGCGTGCCGACGACCATGATGTCCGCGGGTATTTCCTCAGCCGCACTACAGAGCGCATGCGAGGCGTAATCGGGCGAAACGACCTGGTGAATCTGCGCACTCGGGGCGTGCTCCTTCGCATACTCTGCGAGCTTCTTGCCAGCTTCGAGCTTGCTTTGGTCGCGCAGCACCTGCCGCCAGGTGCGTTCCTCGTCGGGCTTGTCCTCGCCACCGGCAGGTATGACGACGTTGGCGATGTGCAGCTCGCCTCCGACACGCGCCGCTGCCCGCTTCGCCCACGACACGGCCGCGAGCGAGGAATCGGAGAAGTCCGTACCCACGAACCACTTGGTGCCTTCTAGTCCGTCAGGAATCGGCTTGTCGCCGGTCGCGACGAACACGGGGCGTCCCGCTGCGCGGATCACGCGTTGCGCAGTGGAGCCAAGCACCGACTCGGTCGCGCCCTGACTGTCCACCGAGCGCGGCCCACTGGAGCCATAGGGCCCAATGGCAATCAGAAATGAGCCGCGCTCCTCCGCGATCTCGGGAATGAGGCGCCACGGCCGTCCACGAATAACGAACGCCTCGCACTCGACGCCAGCTGCGATGCAGCGCTGCTGCTCCTTGCGAAGCTCGGCTTCGAGCGCGGCCTCGTATCGCGTGGAGTCCTCTTTGGCCGCCTCGGCAGCTGCTTGAAGCTCGGGACCCTCGGGCCACCACGAATCCGCGTCATCCAAGACGTGCACGAGGTCGAGGCGCACTCCGAAGGCCTTGGCTGCCGCGATCGCGAGGTCCACAGTCCGGGGTCCCGCTGAGGTTAGGTCGGTTCCACAAAGAATGCTCGCTCCTGCCATGGGCCGGAGCATAAACCAAGGCGTTGGAGGCGCACATAGTCGGCGCTAGGATTGATCGCACCGATGGCCGAAATGCCGATTTATATGGACCATCACGCCACCACCCCGGTCGATGCTCGGGTCGTGGAGGCAATGCTGCCATACCTCTCGGACCGCTTTGGAAACGCTTCGAGCAAGGTCCACGCGCACGGCAAGGCCGCGAGGGACGCGGTCGAAGCGGGACGGGCCCAAGTGGCCGCACTGATCGGCGTGTCGCCTGAGGAAGTGATTTTCACGTCGGGCGCGACCGAAAGCGACAACTTGGCGATTGCGGGAACGGCGCGGGCACGGGCGTCGGACGGCAAGCACATCGTGACAGTCCGCACCGAGCACAAAGCCGTGCTCGACACCTGCCAAGCGCTCGAACGGGAAGGTTGGGAGGTCACCCGGCTCGATGTCGACGACCGCGGGCTGGTTTCGCCCGAGGCGGTTGGCGCAGCACTCACCGACGACACGGTGATGGTGAGCGTCATGCTCGCCAACAACGAGGTCGGCGTCGTGCAAGACCTCGCGGCAATCGGCGCCTTGACTGCGGAGCGCGGGATCACGTTCCACTGCGACGCGGCACAAGGCGTGGGCTACCTACCCTTGTCGGTCGAGGACATGCACATCGATCTCGTGAGCCTGTCCGCACACAAGATGTACGGCCCCAAGGGGGTCGGTGCGCTCTACATCCCACGCGGGCTACAAACGAGAGGTATCCCGGCGCCGCAGATGCACGGCGGCGGACACGAGCGCGGGTTTCGCTCGGGGACGCTCAACGTGCCGGGCGTCGTCGGTTTCGGCGCCGCCGCGGCCATCATGAATGACGAGGGCGCCGCGGAAGCCAAACGTCTGGCCTCTCTTCGCAATCGCTTGAGACGAGCGCTCCTCGACCGGCTCGACGAAGTCCGCGTCAATGGCGGAGACGCGCCGCGACACCCGGGCAATCTCAACATGTCGTTCGGCTACGTGGACGGCGCTGCCCTCCTCCTCGAGCTCTGCGAAGTCGTCTCGGTGTCGAGTGGAGCGGCGTGTAGCGCGGCTGAGGCGGGGCCCAGCTACGTCCTCGAAGCGATGGGCGTTCCCGAAGACTGGGGCGCCGCATCGGTCCGATTCGGGCTCGGGCGCCACACGACCGAAGCCGAGATCGAGCGAGTCGCGGATGCGGTGGTCGACACAGTCAACGGGCTCCGGGAGCGTTCGCCACTGTGGGCCGCGAAGCAGAGCGGAAAGCCGATCGACTGGTGACTCCGCGGAGGACTGGCGAAGGCAGCCATCACGCCTTACATAGAGCAGGATGAGCGAGGCCGAAGGCATCACCCTCACGCCCCAAGCGATCGAGATGGGCAAGCGGAAAGTCGCGGACGCCGGCGAGCCGGTCGCGGGACTTCGCTTGGGTATCAAGGGCGGGGGCTGCTCCGGCTACTACTACGTCTACGACTTCGCGAAGAAGATCCGCCCCGACAAAGACTTGGTGTTCGACTTCGACGGGCTGACCGTGGTCGTCGACAACCGCAGCATCGAGTTTCTCAAGGGCGCCGTGCTCGACTGGGAGCAAGGCCTCATGAGCTACGGCTTCAAATGGAAGAACCCCAACGCGACCGGCGACTGCGGGTGCGGCCAATCGTTCGAAGTCGGTTAGAAGCCTTCTTCGAGTGGCACAGGAATCGGGTTCGGTAGGTCCGCGTAGGGCAGGAGGTCCTCGGGCGAGCAGTCGTCCGGGAGCGAGGTCGGGTCGTTGAGCTCGACCGACCGGCAACACCGGTCGAAGGCAGGCTCAGGTCCGCTCCGCCGACCTCCGTCCGCGCACGGGTCGGGAATCGGAAGCGCGACCGGGGCGACCGTGTCTGCGAGCTTCGCCCGAATTCCCTGGAAGCTGAACGCGACGCTGCTCGCGGTGCATGGCTCTTCGGGGCTCCCGAGTGTCGGATCGATGCGCACGTCGAGGTTGTCGGTGAGCAGACTGGTCACGCCATTCCGAAAGTCTTCGTCGCAGATGCCGAGCGGCTGCAGCGTGGCGACGAGCTCACCCGCCGAGAATCGTCCCGCGATCATGCCTTTGACCAGGGTTTGACCGTCCTCGCTGATGTCGGCGACGAGGAAGCCGTCGAGCGAAAGCGAGAAGCTCCCAGGGCCGGTTAGAAACACAAACGTCGTTGCGGTGTCGAGCGGAAGCACGACCCTGCCATCGCGGATGTACGCGTCGGTCTTCCAAACCAACGCGTAGTCGATGTCGCCGGCCACGAGACTCGCCGGATCGACGAAGAAGACATCCTCGCCGTCCCATGCGGGAGGCGGCGCCTCTTGGGTCGCGCTCGGAAGCATCAACGTCGCACCCGCGGGCCCACCCCATTCGAGCCCGGTAGCGTCGTCGAGGGACGTCCCGTCGACGGCGGAGACGACCGAGACGTCGACCTTGGCGTCATTTGGCGTTCCGTTCCACTCGCGCAGACGCAGCAGCACGGTGCCAAAGCCGAGGCCCTGGTTGAGCGCGATGTTGTCCTCGAGGCAGGAGATCAACCCTACGACGGTGGGAAGGACATGCTGGCCGAACGAGTTGTCGATGCCCTTTTCGCCGTCGAGCGTGGGGCTTCCGTTGGCCGCAACGCACTCGGCCTCGTCCTCGATCGAGGCGGTGTTCAGGCCGTCGAGGTCCAGGCCGAACCGTCGCCAGCGGTCGCCCGACTGGTCGAGCGAAATGTTCCGGAAGGCGAAGATCGCTTCGACGTCGTCCGACGAGGCGCTCGTGCCGGCGGGCGGTCTGGCCGGTACGGTCGCCAGGCCCTCGCCCATCAAGCTCGAGTCGTAGACACTGCAGGCGGCCGTGGCCGAACCCAACAGAGCAAGCGTAAGCGTAAGCGTAGATCTCATCGTCCCGGCGCGGCCCGACCCAACAACGGATACCGCTCCACCATAATAAAACAGTGTCGAAGGATTTCAATTGCTTGTGATCTAGCTCACGAATCTCCGACGTTTCACGGAGTGAAACTTCGCGAAACTTCGATCGGCGCCCGCCGGGACCACCAGGCCGCGAGCGCGCTTCCGATGATGCAATGGGTGATGGCGGAGATGGCGCTCGGGATCGTGGTGAGCGGGTTGGCGAAGTGCGCCTGCGCGAGGACTGCGCCCAAGCCCGAATTCTGCATCCCGACTTCGATCGCGGTCGTGCGCGCGACGCTCCCGAACCCCGCTGTCCAGCCCGACAAGAGGTATCCAAAGAAGAAGCCGAGGGAGTGGGTCGTCACGACGGCGCCGAGAAGAGAGAGCCCGGAGTCGAGCACGGCTTCCTTCTGCGCACCGAGAATCGCAGCCACGATCGCGACGATCATGAGCACCGCCGCGGCCGGGGCCACCGGTAGCAGTCGCTCGGTGAGGCGCGGCAGATAGCGACGCATGAAAAGCCCGACGGCAACCGGAAGAAGCACCACCTTCGCGGTGCTGAGGAACAAGCCCCAGCCGTCGACATCAACGCGGCTGCCGACGATCCAGGTGGTCAACAGAGGCGTGCACAACGCAGCGAGCATCGTGGAGAACGCGGTCATCGAAACCGAGAGAGCGACGTCTGCCCGAGCCAGGTACGCGATCAAGTTCGAGGCGGTCCCTCCGGGGCAACAGCAAACCAACACCAGCCCCACGGCGAACGGAGTCGGCAACGCAAAGGCGTAGCCCACCCCCCACCCTAGAAGTGGCATGACGGTGTACTGAAGGAGGACGCCCAATCCGATGGGGCCGGGCGTGCGAAAAACGCGCGAAAAGTCGGCGAGCTCGAGGGTGAGTCCCATCCCAAGCATGATGATCTGAAGGCCCGGCGTGATCAGTCCGTAGTCGAGAAACCACGTGAACGTCGGAGGATGGATCAACGCGACGACACCACCGAGGGTGACCCACAAAGGAAAGAGTCGAACGAACGTCGTCACGCGGCGGCGGTGTAGCACAGCGAGGGAGGCGACGCGGGACGCCCATGCGCTTCCATGCTAGAGATCGCGTTCAGATGTTCCGCCCACCGACCGACGACGTCCGGATCGACGACATCCGTCCGCTGATCCCGCCCGCCATCCTGATGGAGGAAATCCACCCGGGCGAGGACGCCATTGCGCGAATCGCGGACGCCCGGCGGCAGATCAGCGACATCGTCCATGGCAAGGACGACCGGCTGGTGGTGGTCGTTGGCCCGTGTTCGATTCATGACCCGGACGCCGCGCTCGACTACGCCAATCGGCTGAAGCCCTTGTTCGACCAGCACGGCGATGACCTCTTCATCGTGATGCGCACGTATTTCGAGAAGCCGCGCACGACGGTTGGCTGGAAGGGGCTGATCAACGACCCGAACCTCGACGGCAGCTTCGACATCAACCACGGCCTACGCGTGGCACGCGGGCTCTTGAGCTCCCTCGCCGAGCTGAATCTCCCCACCGGCACGGAGTTTCTCGACCCGATTTCGCCGCAGTTCGTGGCCGACCTCGTGTCCTGGGGGGCGATCGGCGCGCGGACGACCGAAAGCCAGGTGCATCGCGAGCTAGCGAGTGGCTTGTCGATGCCGGTCGGGTTCAAGAACGGCACCCGCGGCACCATCGTCATCGCGGTCGAAGCGGTGCGCGCCGCTCGCAACTCCCACCACTTCCTCTCGGTTACGAAGCAAGGCCTTGCCGCCATCGTGGCGACCGAGGGCAACCTCGATTGCCACGTCATCCTCCGCGGCGGCACCGGTAAGCCCAACTACCATCCGGAGAACATCGAAGAGACCGTGGAGATGTTGGACTCCGCCGGGCTCGAGGGGCGGCTCATGGTCGATTGCAGTCACGCGAACAGCGGCAAGAACCACGAGAAGCAGGCTGGGGTCGCAAGCGACATCGCCCGGCAGATCGCCGAGGGCAGCACGGGAGTGTTCGGCATCATGCTCGAGAGCTTCCTCGTCGGCGGACGGCAAGACAACGGATCGAACGCCAACCTCCAGTACGGCCAGAGCATCACCGACGCCTGCATGGGTTGGGACGCCACCGTCCCGGTCATCGAAGAGCTGGCGGAGTCGGTTCGCAAGCGTCGCGCCGCCGGAACCTGACTCGGGCTGCACCGCGGAAGCGGCGGGCCAAAAGAAGGCGCTAGGCCGTGGGCGCCATGGTTCGGATGAATAGCTCCACCATCTCCCACGGCAGGTTCGACGGGAGGTTCAGGATCGGGAGATCGATGCCGTACTCGCGTCTTCGCCGGAGCTCCGTGACGCAGTACTGCGGGTCCCCCGCGATGGTGAGCGCTTCGATCATCTCGTCGCTAACGGCGTCGGCCGCCTGCGAGCGCGTCTCCTTGTCCTTATAGAGCTCGTCGACTCGTTTGCACTCGTCGGCGTAGCCGAAACCGCTCAGGAGCTCCTTGTAGTAGTCGCCCATGCCGCCGATGTAGAACGAGATGATCTGCCGAGCCTCCTTGATGCCGGCTTCGCCGAGCGGGATGACCGTCGTGAATGGCGCGGTCGAGATCTCACTCGGGTCGCGCCCAGCCTTGGCCGCGCCCTCGGCGATCCACGCGTGCCCCTGATCCAGCTTCGTGTACGGCCAGAAGGTCGGGATCCAGCCGTCCGCGAGCTCGCCGATGGAGGTGATCGACTTCTGCTTGAGCGCCGCCACGTAGATCGGCACGTCGGCCCGAAGCGGCCTCATCGCCAAGTCGAAAGGACGATAGTCGTGAAGCTTCGCCCCGCTTTCGTGTAGCCGTTTTCCGGCCAGCAGTGTCTTGGTGACTCGAATCACGTCGCGAAGCTGCGTGAGCGGCTTGTTGAACTCGCGCGCGTGGAAGCCCTCGATGACACGCTTGCCACTGGTCCCCATGCCGAGCAGCAAGCGGCCTTCGCTGATCTCGTCGACCGTTGCGGCGTTCATCGCCAGGAGGCCGGGCGAACGGCTGAAGCAATTGACGATGCCGGTGCCGAGCTTGATCTGCTTGGTATGCACGGCGATCTCGGTGAGCAACGAGAAGACCTCGTAGCCCCACGCCTCGGGAATCCAAAACGAATCGTAGCCGAGCTCATCGGCGAGAATCGCAGTTTTGAGGTAGAGCTTGCGGTCGTAGTTCTTCCAAAAAGGGAGAAGGCCGGTTCGTGCGGTCATCGAAACCTCCAGCCCGGGAAGTAGAACGATTACGGAGGCGTTTCAAGAGCCGGCGCCGCGCTTGACAGTCTCCCGGAGTTCGTGACACGTGACGGGGCGATGAACGCTCCGAGATGCATCCCACTCGAAGCGGTGACCAATGAGGCGGTCGGAGGCAAAGCGGAAGGGCTCGCCCGGCTGTTACGCTACGGTTTCGAGGTTCCTCCGGGGTTCGTGATTCAGGGCGCGACCGAGACCACGCTGCCGTCCGATCTGGAGGCGCAGTATCTACGCCTCGGAGGCGGCAAAGTTGCAGTGCGGTCTTCGGCGATCGGCGAAGACTCGGGCGATGCTTCCTTCGCGGGTCAGTACGAGACCGTGTTGAACGTGGAGGGAATCGACGCGCTGGGCGCTGCGATTGCGGACTGTGCTCGGTCGCTGCAGAGCGCAGGGGCGACGGCGTATCGTGACCGGAAGCTCGGCGAGGGCGAGGTGCGAATGAACGTCGTCGTCCAGCAGATGGTCGACGCCCGCGCCGCCGGAGTGTTGTTCACGGCCAACCCGATGAGCTCGCGACGCGATCAGATCGTCGTGGACGCGGTGCCGGGACTCGGCGAGACGCTCGTCAGCGGCCGCGCGACGCCGGATCATTGGATCCTTCGACGCGACGGCACGGTGGTCGACGGCGAAATCCAAGGTGAAGAGCCGGTGCTGAGCGAGGCGGAGCGAATCCTGTTGCTCGACGGCGCCCTTCGGGCCGAAGAGCACTACGGGGCGCCGCTCGACATGGAGTGGGCAATCGACCGCGCCGGCGAGCTGAGGTGGCTGCAGGCCCGTCCGATCACTCGACTTCCAGCGGACCCGAATGAGCTCGATACCCACCCGGACCCATCGCACGTCTACACGTGGTGCAACATCGGGGAGATGATGCCCGGCGCGGTCACGCCGTTGACCTATTCCGTAACCGGCCGGGGGATCGACCTTGGAATGCAGAGCTCGTACCGGCGCTCCGGGGTCAGCGTGCCGCCTGGCGAGGGCCTTCGCTACGTCGGCATGTTTTTCGGACATCTCTTCTTGAACCTGACGACGCTGTCCGAAATCGCTGCGGACGTTGCCGGTTCGACGAAAGCTCAGATGTGCATCGCTCTTTGTGGCCGGGATATCGACGAGATCCCCGAGCCCCAGCCCGCACCCAAGCTCAAGCGCGCGATGAGTGGAGCCCGGTACTTCTATCAGCTCTCCCGGGGAGCCAAGCATCGGCGCGATTTGGAGGCGTTGGTTGCCAGCCTCAGCCTTCCGGGTCCGGGGAAGTCAGATGCGGTGTACCGCGCGATCGACAAAGAGCTTCCGAAGGTATGGAAAGCGTACGAGCTCCATTTGCTGTCCTCGTCTTCTTCAGGGGCGATCAGTCCGATTCTTCTCGGCATCCTCGCGAAGGGGGAAGAGCCGACGCAGGAGCACCACGCGCAGGTGGCGGAAATGCTTGCGGGGGCGAAAGACGTGGAGAGCGCGGACATTGCAGAGGGCGCCGAGAGGATTATCGACAAGCTGCTCGCCCATCCCGATTCGAAGAGCGCTTTCGTGTCGGCGACGCCCGAGGCCGCGCTTCGATGGATCCAATCAGGCGACGCGGGGGACGCCGGCGGCGAGCTGGAACGCTATCTCGCTAGGCACGGTCACCGCGCGGTCCGAGAGCTGGAGCTCCGTCAACGAGGTTGGGCGGACGATCCGACGCCCTTGATCACGTCACTGCAGTCCGGATTGCGCGCGAGGCTTCAATACGGAACACGGGCCCGCCCCGAGGAGCAGCCCCGTCGCTCAACCGACCACCCTGTCCTTCGCCGGCTGCTCCCCATTGCACATGCTGCGATTCGATGCAGGGAACAGACCAAGTCCGGTCTCGTGGCGGTGACCACGGCGTTCAAGCACGCCTATCGAGCGCTCGGGGCAAGCATGGAGGCCGAGGGCTTGCTCCCCGACGAGGACGCGGTCTTCTTCCTCACTCACGAGGAGCTCGGTGAGCTGGTGCGCGGGCGGCGCGAGCTCGCGGAGCTTGCGGTGTCGAGACGGCGAGTGATCGACTATCAAATGCCGCTGCACTTTCCCGAGATCTTCTGCGATCGGCCGGAGCCCCTACGGCTCGAGCCCGTCCAGCGCGAGGACGGGACGCTCGTCGGCAAGCCCGTAAGCCGCGGTGTGGTGACCGGGCGCGCCCGCATCGTCGAAACCCTCGAGGAGGCTGCGGAGCTCCAAGCCGGCGAAATCTTGATCGCGCCGATTACCGATGTCGGGTGGACTCCATACTTCAGCTTGATCGCGGGCCTCGCCACGGATGTTGGCAGCGCCGTTTCACACGGGGCGGTGGTCGCGCGCGAGTACGGCCTTCCCGCAGTGGTGAACCTTCGGAGCGCGACTTCCCACTATCGGACTGGCGACCTCGTCACTCTAGACGGAGACCGCGGCACGCTGAAGCGCGCGTGAGCAAACTGGTGCTCTTGACTTCCAGGGGCAATATGCGATCCGCAAGCCCCTGAGGAGCTCAACATGGTTGCTACGATCGGACTCACGGGGCTTCGTCCGAACCCGCCGCGCGCATCGGCGATCGCGTCTCCGCCTTACGACGTGATCAAACCAGGTACACCGCTCGAGAAGCTGCTGGCGGAGCAAAGTAGCTCGCTGTTTCACATCATCCTCGGCGACCAGCCCGCCGCCGCGCGCGATCGCATGGTTGCAGACGGTTCTCTAATCGAAGACGCCGAGCCGGCATACTACGTCTATGAGCAGACTTGGGACGACGGAAAACGCACGGGGGTCTTCGCCGCCGCCGAGGTGTCGCCGTACGATGCCAAGCAGATCATCCGGCACGAAAAGACCTTCGACGACAAGGTCAAAGGCCGAATCGCCGTGCGGCGCGCGACCGGTTTGCACATCGGCCCAGTGTTCGTGCTCACCCGCGCTCCAATTGCGGCGGCATTGGAGAGGGCCAAGCGGGAGGCCACCCCGCTCTACGACTTCACGAGCGAGTTTGGTGGCTTCAGCGAGCTCGAAGGCATCGTAAACAAGGTCTGGCGGGTTCCGACGGAGAGCGAGACCGGACAGGTCATTCAAGCAGCGCTGGCGTCAGAGCCTCTCTACATCGCCGACGGCCACCACCGCTACCATGCGAGCTTGCTCAACGAGCAAACCCACTTCCTCTGCTACGTCACGGAAGAAGCGGTCATTCAGGCTTACAACCGCGTGATCAACGGCGTGAAGCCGTTCTCGGAGATTGCTGGCGACCTTCCCCTGAGACCGGTCACCGAGTTTCATACGCCCGCCAAGCACGCCTTCTGCATCTACACGAAGGACGGCTGCTGGGAGCTCGACGCCCAGCACGTCCCCGACGATGTGGTCGGCCGGCTCGACTGCGCCATTCTCGAACGGGAGCTCTACCCGCAGCTTGGGCTCACCCACGACATGATCGTCGACCCGAACCACTTCGACTACTACTCGGAGTCCGCCCTCGACGACATGAAGGCGGCGGTCGACCGGGGCGACTACGACATGGCGGTCGCGCTTCATCCCGTATCCCTCGACGAGCTCATGGCCGTCGCGGACGCTGGGCTCGAGGATTCCGAAATCGTGATGCCCGAAAAGAGCACGTTCTTCCAACCTAAGATCCTCTCGGGGCTGTTCCTTTATCGTTACGCGAATTCATGAGCGAGCTTCCACAGTACGGAAAACACCTCCATCCGAACGCGAAGATGCGCGCGGTCGTCATCGACCGCTACGGGGGGCCCGAGGTCTTGCGGCTGGCGACGGTTCCACGGCCGGTCCCCCAACGCGGCCAGGTTCTGGTCCGCACTCGCTTCATCGGTGTGAATCCCAAGGACATCATCGTTCGCAAAGGGAAGTTCCAAGTCGCCACCGGCAAGAAGTTTCCGCTCATCGTCGGGCACGACATCGCGGGCGAGGTCGTCGAGGCGGGCTTGGGCGCCGACCTCGAGGAAGGCGACCTCGTCTACGGTATGATCAACGACTTCGCGGGTCGCGCCTACGCGGAGTACGCCGCCGTCGACTGCCAACAGGTCGCTCGAGCGCCCTCGACCATCGGCCTCGAAGTCGCGGCCGCCGTACCACTCGCATCGCAGACCGCCCTGCAGGCGCTCCGTGACGACGCGAGGTTGCAGCCGGGACAATCGGTCTTGATCAACGGCGCTTCCGGCGGCGTCGGTGTGTTTGCTGTGCAGATCGCCAAGATTTTGGGCGCTCGCGTCACCGCGGTTTGCAGCCATCGAAACGTCGAGCTCGTGAAGGAGCTGGGGGCCGACGAAGTGATCGACTACGGTCAGACGGAACTGCTGAATCTCGGCGAACACTTCAACGTCATCTTCGACGTGTTCGGCAACTACCATTTCGAAAAGATGAAGCACCTGCTGACGCCCCGAGGAATCTACGTTCATACGATTCCTAGCGCGCGTGTGTTCAAAGACGTGGCGAGGACATTCGTGCGCCGCCAGCGCGCCAAGCTCGTCATCGTCAGGTCACGACGGGAGCAGCTCGAGTGGCTTCGTCAGCACATCGATGGTGGCCGTTTGCGCGTCGTCGTCGACCGCACGTTTCCGTTGGGTGACGTGGCGGAGGCTCACCGTTATATGGAAACCAAGCGAGCCAGAGGCAAGGTCGTTCTGGCCGTCGATTAGGAGGAACGGATGCGAACGTTGAGCATGCTCGTTGGGGCCACTTTGATCGCGGTGCTATCGACCTCGAGCTCGCTTGCTGACAGTGGGTTCCAGAGTGTCGACTTCCCGACGGTGGGTGGCATTCAGGTTCGCGCAGACGTCTACGAGGCACCCAACTCGTCCGCCGCGTTGATCTTGCTTTTTCACCAGGCCGGATGGAGCCGAGGGGAATACCGGGAAATCGCACCGAAGCTCGTCGAGGCTGGATATCGCGTCATGGCAGTCGATCAGCGATCCGGGCGGGCAGTGAACGGGGTCACCAACGAGACTCACCGACGCGCGATGAGGAAGAAGCTGTCGACCAGCTATCTCAACGCTCACGAAGACCTCAAGGCCGCGTTGACATACGCAAGAAAGACGCTCGACGCCAAACGGGTCATCGTGTGGGGCAGCTCGTACTCGGCGTCGCTGGTCATTCGGCT
>CP070650.1:1739885-1742532 GCA_020354595.1 Myxococcales bacterium | reverse complement strand
GATGCGGTCGACGCGGGCGTACCCGTGATTTGGCTGGGCGCCTTCCCGGATCGGGCAGACGGCTTGGTGGATGCGGAGGCGAGGGATGCGATGGTGGCCGCGCTCGTCGAGAGCCTACGTACCCGTGTTCGGGTCGTCTCGAGCGCCGACGAGATTCCTACCCAGATCGTCGATGCCGGGGTGCTTCCGTCTCTCGCTCCTTCGGCATCCAATGGCACCCAACTCTCGGTCGCTCGGCGCAAGGTTGTGAACGGAGACGTTTACTACGTGTTCAACGAGAGCGAGGAGGCGCGAACGGAGCAGCTTCGGATCGCCTCGGGCTTTTCGAGTGCCAGGCTCCTCGACCCGGAGACCGGGCGGGCGCTCCCAACGACGCTCGATCAGGACCTCGTGACCGTTGTGCTGGAGCCGGCGCGCGGCGTGGTGCTGTTCGTCGAGCGCTAGAACGGCGGCTACTTACGCGGGGGCAGCCCGTGGATCATCGTCAAGAAACGCATCGAGGTGCCTGCTCGGCGGTGCTCCGAGATCGCCTGGTATTCCGGGTCGTCGAACCAATCACGGGCCGCCTGCTCGTTTGGGAATCGAAACAGCACGACTCGGCCCTCGCGAGGGCTATCGCCTTCGAAGGTGACGGCGTTGTCGTCATAGGTGAAGAACTCCCCCCCGTGTCGTTTGAGGATTGGGAAGAAGCCCCTTTCGTACTTGCGATAGGTATCGGCGTCGTGGACGGTGAAATTGGCAATCATATAGACGGGCACGTCAGACATGAGCGAAGCCTAGTCGCCGGATCGTCCTTTCGCCACCGGCCCAAAGATACGTGCAGCCCCCAAACGGAGGGCCAGCCACGATCCGAATCGCGGCACTAGCAGGGCCAGCGCGACCCACAGACGCACCGGAGTCGGATTGACGACGATCTCCGGAGCGTCGCGCTTGATGGCCCGCACCACGGCCCGCGCGACTTTGCGGGGAGAGGAAGTCCCAAACGCGAGCGGTGACTTGACCTTGGCTTCGTCTGTCATGCCGGCGTACATGCCCACGTCGTCGACGAAGCCGGGGCAGACCACCGAGCAACCAACCGGGTAGCCTTCGCTCTTCGCCGTGAGCCGAAAGGCACGGGTGAAACCCACGAGACCGTGTTTGGTCGCGCAATAAGCTTCGCTGTACGGAAACCCGGCCATGCCGGCCACCGAGGCTATGTTGACGATGTGTCCGCGACCGCGCTCGAGCATGAATGGAAGAAGCAGCCGAGCCAATGTCATGGGAGCTCGAAGATTCACCTCGATGATCTCGTCGATCCGATCCGTCGGGAGCTCGTCGTATGCCATCCATCGCTCCAAACCGGCATTGTTGATCAACACGTCTATCCCGCCGCTTTCCTCTTCGGCTCGCGACGCGAGCGCCTCGAGAGAGCGGCGATCATCGAGATCGGTGGGGATGCACGACACTCGCACACCGTCGTCGCGAAGCTCGTCTGCGAGCGCCTCCAATTTGTCGGCCGATCGAGATGCGAGGATCAGGTTCATCCCTTCGGCCGCGAGCGCTCTGGCGATGTAAACGCCGATTCCCTTCGACGCTCCCGTGACCAGCGCGGTTCGACCTCGCAGCTCATTCATCGTGCCGCTCGGCGCCGGGGAGCTCGAGGATCAAGTCTTTGCCGTAGGCGGTAGACGGCGTCTGGAACCCTGTCCGCAGCTGGCCGTTGCAGATCTTCTGAGCGACCAGCAGCGATAAGCGGGCAGTCAGCGTGTAACCCTCCGGCGTGGATACGCGAGAGACCACGGCTCGCCCGGACGCGTTTCGAGCCTCGCCCCAGAGCTCGTTGCGGGCGGTCGCACGCGCTTCGTCGTCGGGCCCCGCGGGCCCCGCGTCGATTCGCTTCTTCATGAGGTTCTGCACGGGGCGTGTACCGAGGAGCGGCAGCAACGGCCGCGAAAGCCGAAGCATTCGCGCCGGCCCCTTCGGGAAGGCCATGTAGACCATGATGTTCGGGACCCCCGTGCTCTTGTATGCAGTGACGACGTCGCCCCAAGGAATCACCATGCAGTGCACCAGCTTGCCGTCACCGAAGTCGACCTCGCGGGTCTTCCACGCGGCCGGGACGCGCACGAGCTCACCGTTTCGGCGAATCAAACCGCCCCGGTGGACGTTCTGCGCCATCGTCTTCGCGGTTCCATGGGACACGCCGCCTCCCCGGCCTCGAAAGGCGAGCTCGATGTGAGTCGCATCGGGGCAGCGCGACTTGAGATGCGCCGCCAGGCAATCCGATGGCACCACATCGAATCCCGTGCCTGGGAGCAGCATGATCCCTGCGCGCTTCGCTTCGTCGTCGAGGTCCCAGAGGCCCTCATAGACCTCGGCCTCGCCAGTGATGTCGGTGTAGTGCGTGCCTGTATCGAGGCACGCACGCGCCATGGCTTCGTAGGTCGCCGAGAAGGGACCTGCGCAATGGATCACGACTTCTGCGTCGCGAAGAACGTCTCGGATCGACCGTGGATCCGACAGGTCGGCGGGCGCGCAGTCGAAGCCGTATCGCTCTGCCTGCTGAAGAAGGCGTTCGGGATTGCGACCCGACAAGACGACTTCGATGCCGCCCTCCTTTGCGAAACGCGCGATCAAGTCGCCGGTGTATCCGTAAGAACCGTAGACG
>CP070650.1:1735365-1739785 GCA_020354595.1 Myxococcales bacterium | reverse complement strand
GGAAGTACGGGCTTTTTTGGCTGACCTTGTGGTTTGTCTACGCCGGCGGGCGCGCGATGCTCGGTTTCGTACACGGAAACCCCGAAGCGACCGCATACTTCATGGTGTCGTATGCGTCAGTGGCAGTCTTTGCGGCGTTTGCGGCCGGCGTGCTGCTTTCGTCGCTCGCAGAGGCGGTGCCGGGGAGCCCGAAACTAGCGCCCGCGCTGGCCGCGATCCTCGCGCTGAGCGCTACGTCGCAGCTCATCCGCTCGTCCAAAGCATCTTCGCTTGCCAACTTCACCGACACCGACGTGTTCGACGACGGCTTGCGGCGGGCTTTGCCCGCCCGCGCCGTAGTGCTCGCGCACAACCCGCAGACGATCTTTCGATTTTGGGGAGGCGAGGCCGAGGAAGCGAACCGACCCGACGTCACGATGGTCCCGCTCCCTCTACTCACGTACCCGAAGCTGGTCGACCGCTTCGTGCGGAACGAGCCCGAGCTCAAGCCTCTGCTTCGGAGCTACGTGCTCGACGGACGGCTGAGCGCCGCGGAGCTTCAAAGCCTCGCTGCGCTTCGTCCGGTCTTCGTGGAGATGGACGTCCGTGTCGACCGCGAGATGATCGATCTGATCGTGCCCGAACAGCTCTACCACCGCGTGCTGACCGCCGATACGACGGACACCGACGAAGCCAGCGCGATGCGCACGCACGCGGGGCTTTGGGAGGACATCTACGAACGGCTCGCAAAACCGATCGAGACCCATACCGAGACGCAGCTCCTGTGGCGGCACTATGCGGATTCCCTCTATTTTGCGGCGGTCGGGGACACAAACGCCGGCCTTCGGACCGTTGCCGCGGGGCTCGCGCTCAACCCACACGCCAAGGAGCTCCTCGCACTCCGCCAAGCCCTCAAGGAAGCCACCCCGGGCGAGCGAATCGACGTGACCCCTTTCATGGTCCGGTGACCGCAAGCTCTAACGCGCTTGGCGCTCAGCGCGGCGAGCGCGGCGGTAGACCTCATAGAGGCTCTGCCTGACTTTCGCGGGCACGCTTTGTCGTAGATCGATCTTCCAAGCACGCTCGCGCTCGACGAGCACGATGGGTTGCATCTGCGAGGCCTCCGGGGCGACACGCACTGACGCGACGCCATCCTCGATCGACACCTCGAGCTCTTCTTTCGCGGCGACGAGCTGCCCGAACACGAAACCACCGAGCGCTTGATCGTGCTCCCCCTGCCAATCGGAGAAGCAGCTCTTGAAGAGATCCGGATCCAGGAGCTCGAAACGCTCACGTGCCTGCAGGCGACGGCGCGCTTCTTCTTGCGACATGTCTTGGACTCCGTACGCGCGGAAGAGCGTCTCGATCGTCGCGCTCGGAGACTCGAAGCCGACCGGCGCTGGTTGGCTCTTACAAGACGCGAGTAGCGCGAGGGCAAGCGCAGCGAGGACCAGGGGACGCACGCAGTCGTTATTGCCCCGATTCTGGCTGCTGTCTAACTATTGACGAGGCGTTCACCGTGCTTAATTTGGCTTGAAATGCGACTAGACAGACTCACGACCAAGACGCGAGAGGCTTTGGTTGCAGCCCAGCAAAACGCAGCCGATCGGGGCAACCCCGAGGTGTATCCGGAGCACCTGCTGCTCGATCTCCTAGCCCAATCGGGCGGGCTCGCACCGGCGATTCTCGAGAAGGCCGGCGCCGACCTCCAGGGGCTGATTCGCGCTCTCGGCGCAGTGCTCGATCGAATGCCGAAGGTCGCCGGGGGCGCCGAGCCGGGCTTGTCCTCACGCCTGCGCGACCTGCTCAGCAGGGCATGGAAGGAAACCGAGGCGCTCAAAGACGAGTACACTTCGGCCGAGCACGTGCTGCTCGCCGCATACGGCGACAGCCAACTCAAGAAAGCGCTCGCCGCACAGGGTGTCGATCGCAACCAGCTGTTTCAAGCGGTACAGGAAGTTCGAGGAAGCCAGCGCGTGACCGATCCAGACCCCGAAGGGAAATTCCAAGCGCTCGAGAAGTACACGCGCGACCTCACCGAGGCTGCACGCCAGGGCAAGACAGATCCAGTCATCGGGCGCGATGAAGAGATTCGTCGCGTGATGCAGGTGCTTTCGCGCCGAACGAAGAACAACCCCGTTCTGATCGGCGAGCCCGGTGTCGGCAAGACCGCCATCGCGGAAGGCATCGCTCACCGAATCGTTCAAGGCGACGTTCCTGAAGGACTCAAGAACAAGAAGCTGCTCGCGCTCGACCTCGGTGCGATGGTGGCAGGCTCGAAGTACCGCGGCGAGTTCGAAGAGCGACTCAAGGCGGTTCTTCAAGAAATCGAAGCGGCCAAAGGCGAAATCATCCTCTTCATCGACGAGCTCCACACCCTCGTCGGCGCCGGTGCCGCAGAGGGCTCCATGGATGCGAGCAACATGCTCAAGCCTGCGCTCGCGCGCGGCGAGCTCCGTTGCGTGGGCGCGACTACACTCGATGAGTACCGAAAGCACATCGAAAAGGACGCCGCCCTGGCCCGCCGGTTCCAGCCCGTTTTTGCCGGTGAGCCGTCCGTCCCCGACACGATCGGTATTTTGCGGGGTCTCAAAGAACGCTACGAGATCCACCACGGCATTCGCATTCAAGATTCGGCGATTGTGGCGGCTGCGACATTGAGCCACCGGTACATCACGGACCGGTTCTTGCCGGACAAGGCGATCGACTTGGTCGATGAGGCCGCGTCGCGGCTCAAGATGGAGATCGACTCGCTCCCTGCGCCGATCGACACCGTCGAACGAAAAGTCACGCAGCTCGAGATCGAGCGCGAGGCCCTCAAGAAGGAAACCGATGACGCGAGCAAGAAGCGTCTCGCGGACCTCGAAAGAGAGCTCTCCGAACTTCAAGAGCAGCGCGACACGATGCGCGCTCAATGGCTGCGCGAAAAGGACCTGATCACGGAGATTCGCGAGAAGAAGGAGCTCGTCGAGAGCCTCCGCCTCGACCTCGAACGCGCCGAGCGGACGACCGAATACGAAAAGGCCGCACGCCTTCAGTACGGGGAGATCCCGGCCGCCGAGGCCGCGGTGACGCAGGCGCAAGAGAAGCTTGCGCAAATCCAGGAGAGCGCCTCTTTTCTCAAAGAGGAGGTCACCGACGAGGACATCGCCGAGGTCGTCTCCAAGTGGACCGGCATTCCCGTGAGCAAGATGCTCGAGGGTGAGAAGGAGAAGCTCCTTCACATGGAGGACCGGCTGCGCGATCGCGTGATCGGCCAGGACGAAGCGGTCGTCGCCGTATCAAACGCCGTACGACGCTCACGGGCCGGTCTGAGCGAGCCGAACCGTCCGATCGGGTCGTTTCTGTTTTTGGGTCCTACGGGCGTCGGTAAGACCGAGCTCGCCCGCGCGCTCGCCGAGTTCTTGTTCGACGATGACAAGGCGATGATCCGACTCGATATGAGCGAATACATGGAAAAGCACGCGGTTTCGCGACTGATCGGCGCGCCTCCTGGCTATGTCGGCTACGAAGAGGGCGGTCAGCTCACCGAGCCCGTTCGCCGGCGTCCCTACTCGGTCGTACTCTTCGACGAGGTCGAAAAAGCGCACCCGGACGTTTGGAATGTCCTATTGCAGGTGCTCGACGATGGGCGCCTGACCGATGGGCAAGGCCGCACCGTCGACTTCAAGAACGTGGTGGTGATTCTGACTTCGAACGTCGGGTCCCATCACATCATGGCGCTCGACGATGAGGAGTCGATGCGCAAGGCGGTCATGGAAGATCTGCGCGACGCGTTCCGACCCGAGTTTCTCAACCGGCTCGACGAGACGATCATCTTCCATCGGCTCGACCGAGCTCAGCTCAGGAGCATCGTGGACGTGCAGCTCCGCAACTTCGAGAAACGGCTCGCCGAACGAGACATTCGGCTCGACATCACGGACGCAGCAAAGGACTTCCTCGCGAACGTCGGCTACGATCCAAGCTACGGAGCCCGCCCGCTCAAGCGCGCGATCCAACGCTATCTCGAGAACGGCCTCGCGGAAGACATCCTCGCAGGACGCTTCTCGGCGGGAGATACGATCGGGGTGGACGCAGGCGAGGGGAAGCTCACGTTTGCGTCGACGGGTGGACCCAGCGGCGACGAGACCGCCGTCACGGCGTAAGCGTCGGTGCGCGGAGACTGTAATTTCAAGCAGTTGGAAGGCCTAAGACCCCCCGGGCCTCGGCCCTTCCTTGCGTGAGTTGATACCCTGTGTAAGCATCCGGCGCTCTTGAAGGGAGCTGAAGCGTTCATGGTCGAGACCGTACAGTGCAAACCAATCGAAGTTCACGTCGGTGAACGTGGGCTCGAGCGCGCGGTCAAGCACCTCAAGCGTAAGATGGCGACCGAGGGCATCCTTCGCGAGCTCAAGCGACGCCGTCACTACATGAAGCCTTCCATCAAGAAGCGGAAGAAGGC
>CP070650.1:1732426-1735265 GCA_020354595.1 Myxococcales bacterium | reverse complement strand
GGCGCAACACCATGGATTGGGACGTGAACGGTTTCTTCCACGTCGCACACGCCGCCCTACCCCGCCTTCGCGCCAGCAAGGGGTCGATCGTGTTCATCAGCTCGTCGGGCTTGAAGCGTTTTCCGCCAGGCGATGTTCTGTCCGTCGCGCCCAAGGGCGCCATCGAGGCATTGCTGCGCGGAATCGCGCGCGAAGAAGGACGCTACGGCATCCGCGCCAATAGCGTCGCCGTGGGTGTCGTCGATGCGGGGATGTTCCCGAAGCTCGTCGAGCGTGGTGAGCTCAGCCAAGAGTGGGTCGACGCGGCGATGCGAAATACGCCATTGCGTCGTTTCGGGACGCCACAGGAGATCGCGGACGCGGTCGTGTTTCTGGCTTCGGAGCAAGCGCGCTATATTACGGGGCAAACGCTATTCGTCGACGGCGGCTACACGTTGTAGGGGGAGCATGGGTCGGGTCATCTTCGATGAGAACGAAAAGCCGCTGATGCGGATGACGTACCAGGGCGTGCCGGACGAGGCCGAATGGCAAAAGCACATCGACGTCATGAGCGAATGGGCGCGGCGGGGAGACGTGTACGGCGTCGTGATCGATGCGCGCGAGGTAGGTCGGATCCCCGCGACGCTGCGCAGGGGCATCATGGACTGGATCACGCGAGACAAGCAGCACCTCAGGGCGAACTGCGCGGGGGGCGCCCTCGTTTTTGCGAGCCCACTACAACAGGGGCTCTGGACGGCGATCTCCTGGGTGACTCCGAGTCCGATTCCCGTGAAGATCTTCCGGGAGCTCGGCCCCGCCGAAGCGTGGGTCAGAGCACAACTCGAACAGAAGATCGCCTCATGAGTCGACTCGCCGAGGTCGAGGCGCAGCTCCTCGCGCCCGGCGCGCCGTTCATGCTCGCCGAAGAGGAAGTCCTGGGCGAGCGTGTTCGGGTCTTTGCGAATCGGGCGCGATCGCTGCGCGACATTTTGCTGCGGGCGCGAGAATTTGCTGACGCCGAATACATGGTGTTTCGCGAAGGTGATCGCGAACGACGCTACACATTTGCCGAGCACGAAAGGCTCGTGGCAAGAGCCGCGGCAGCGCTGTCCGACCGGTACGGGGTCGGACCGGGTGATCGCGTTGCGATCCTGGCAGCGAACTGTCCGGAGTGGGTGATTTCCTTTTGGGCTACAGTCAGCTCGGGCGCGATCTGCGTTGGATTGAATGGGTGGTGGACGGAAAACGAAATCCGCTATGCCGTCGGCCATTGCAAGCCCAAGGTGGTGATTGCGGACCGCAAGCGAGCCGCGCGGATCACCGGCGCGCTCGGTGTTCCCATGTTGGTCATCGAAGACGAATTCGACGCCCTCCTTCGCGACTACCCGAACGCGGAGCTGCCGACCCAGCCGATCGCGGAAAGCGATGCAGCGATCATTCTGTACACGAGTGGCACGACGGGCCGAGCAAAGGGCGTGGTGCACACGCACGGCAACGTCACCAACATGGTCATGGTGAGCTTCTTCCACGGAGCTCGCTTGATGATGGCCAATCCCAAGCAAGCCGAGCTGCCGCAATTGGCCAACAGCGTGTTGGTCACGAGCCCGCTCTTTCACGTGTCGGGCCTGCACTGCGCCGCGGTGACCGCGCTTGCGGGAGGGGCGAAGACCGTCTGGCCGATGGGCCGCTTCGCTGCGGAAACCGTGTTGGAGCTCATCGAACGCGAGAAGGTGACCGGCTGGGGGTACACGGCCACGATGCTTCACCGGGTGGTCGGCCACCCCAGAGTCGGCGATTACGATCTGAGCTCGTTTCGATCCGTCGGAGGTGGAGGCTCGCCCATCCCCGCACCCCTCCTCGAAAAGGCGCGTCGGCTCTTCCCGCAGTGCAGCCACACGATGGGGGTCGGCTATGGGCTGACGGAAGGCACCGCCTTCGGCACGCTCAACGCAGGCGAGGAGCTCGCCGAGGATCCGAGCTCGGTCGGTCGCCCGGTGCCGGTCGTCGACGTCGAGATCAGAAACGAGCGAGGCCAATCGGTCCCCGATGGAAGCGAAGGCGAGATCCATCTTCGTGGCCCGCTGGTGATGCGCGAGTACTGGGAGGACCCCGAGGCGACCGAGGCCGTGATCAAGCCGGGTCGTTGGCTGAATACGGGCGACGTGGGGCGTCTCGAAAACGGCAAGCTCTACATCGCTTCACGAAAGCGAGACCTGATCCTGCGCGGCGGCGAGAACGTGTATCCCTTCGAGATTGAGCAACGGCTCGAGGCGCACCCCGACGTCGCGGAAGCCGCGGTCATCGGCGTCGACCACGAGGAGCTCGGCCAAGAAGTCAAAGCCGTGGTCGTCTTCGAGGAAGGCCGGCGAGTCGACGATGCCGCGCTCGCCGAATGGGTCGCCGATGCTCTCGCCTATTACAAAGTGCCGACCCATTGGGAGGCGCAAAAGATGCCCCTGCCGCGCAACGCGACCGGAAAGGTGCTAAAGAACGCGCTCCGCCGGAGCGAAGATTCGATGTTCATCGAGGAGTAAGACATGCCCGAAGCCGTGATCGTCTCAACTGCGCGCACCCCGATTGGGCGCGCCTTCAAGGGGTCTCTAATCGAGATGCGCCCGGACGACCTGGCGGCCATCGCGGTGCAGGCCGCGCTCGGGAAGGTTCCGAATCTCGATCCTGCCACGGTTGAAGACTTGATGATCGGTTGCGCTCAGCCCGCCGGCGAGCACGGATACAACATGGGTCGGGTCGTGAGCCTGCTGGCCGGGCTCGACACCCCGGGCACCACCGTCAATCGCTACTGCTCGT
This sequence comes from Myxococcales bacterium, assembly GCA_020354595.1. Lineage (GTDB taxonomy): Bacteria > Myxococcota_A > Polyangia > Polyangiales > Houyiibacteriaceae > SG8-38. The sequence continues at coordinate 1,732,478 of CP070650.1, read as the reverse complement.
CGTCGCTGCAAACGATTCGTATGGCGGCCCACGCGATCAAGGCCGGCGAGGG
>CP070650.1:1729689-1732326 GCA_020354595.1 Myxococcales bacterium | reverse complement strand
ACCTCCACCGAGCCGTTCAAGTCGCTCGGGAAGCCATCGCGAAGATGTGCCGCCGCGTCGGCCTTGTTCGCTTCCACCCCCACGATCACACGCTCCGCGCCGGTCACCTTCAGGAGGTAGCGAATGCCGAGGAAGATGTCGTCGCGCTGCTCGAGCATGACGCGGTGGTCGGTCGTGAGAAATGGCTCGCACTCGATCCCGTTGATGATCAGCGTGTCGACGTACTTACCCTCGGGAATGCTCAGCTTCGCGTGCGTTGGAAACGCCGCGCCGCCGAGGCCGACGACCCCGGCGTCTTGAATGGCTGCGAGGATTTCATCCGGAGTGGCCGTTGCGAGCGGGCAGGGCGTGCCGTTTTCGACCTCCTGCGTCGAGCCAGGAAACGGCTCCAGATAGACCGCTGGCACCATGCGACCGGTGATGCTCGGGGCCAGCGCGATCCTGCGTACCACCCCCGAGGCCGAGGCATGCATCGAGACCGACATGAAACCGTCCGCGCGCGCGATTCGCTGACCGCGCGCGACTTCCTCGCCTTCCTCGACGACGGGAATGGAAGGCGCGCCCATGTGCTGCACGAGCGGAATCACGAGAAGCGGTGCGAAGGGGAATTGACGAATGGGCAGGCCGTTCGTTTCGTCTTTCGACTCCGGCGGGTGGACCCCGTGCCGGAACGTCTTCATCCCCAGCAGTCTCATGTCAGTCGCGCTTGCTCGTCCCTCAGTTGTACTTCTCGGCTCGCTTGATCCACTTCTCGATGCCCTTCTCGCTTCGGTTCCTAGGCAAGCCGGGATGGATGACGCGGGCCGTGCATCGTTCCGCGGCCTTCACCAAGTCCTTGTAGGGCCCGCCTTCGGGGTTCTTGATGATGGCCTTCTTGTCGGCGTTGTACTCGAAGATCTTGGAGTTGAGCTGCGTGCATTCGTCGCAAGCCGTGCAGTTCGGAGTGTCGATCCACGGCGCGAGGTAGTCGCCCTCCGCGCTCGACGGCGTCGATGCCGCCGGAGCTAAGTCGACACCGACGATCGCGGCCAGCCCTTCACCGGAATCGCCGGCCATCTGCATGAGACTCGACACGATCTTGCCAACGACGTCCTGACGCGCTTGCTCGGCGATTGAATCGGCCGATGGTTGGTCCTCTCCAGCCAGCGATCGGAGCATGGTCCAGAAATCCCTTCGATCCTCGCACGACTCCACGATCGGCTCGGAGACCAACAGCCGGGTGAGCTGGTTTTCTTTGTCGACCATCCACACGTACGGGACGCTTCCTTCGCGCTCGTCCTCCTCCATCGCGAGGAGCTCCGCGAGCGGAACCATGTTCTCGTTCCACGTATCCGGAGGCGCAACGCGGAAGTGCTTTCGAAACCGCGTCTCGGTCATGGCGAAGTCGGCGAACGTGAGAGGGAGCTCCATCTCCTTTTCGACGCCATCGTCTTGATATTTGATGGTGTAGCTCGGCCAGTCCTGATCCATCTCGGGGTTGCCCTCGAGGTCGAAACACTCCTGCGGGGTCTTGCCGGCGTCCGGGTCGTAGCGAAACAGCGGATAAGCCCGCGACTCCACGGCGAGTTTCGACTGCGCCGTGCTCATGTCGTCGCCGATGCCATGCTCGGGCTGACAGGTGCTGTAGATGTTGAACAACGCCGGCCGCCGGGCCTTCAGGCCCTGGATGAAGCCTTCGATCATGTGGCTCGGGTGCGCGATGGTGCTTTGCATGACGTAGCTCGTGCGGTGCGCCATTCCGATCAGCCCGATTTCTTTGCGGGGCTCCTCCTTGCCTTGGATGGCCTTTCCATACTGCGCCATGTCCGAGATCTGACCGATGAAGCCCGAGGTGCAGGCCTGGCCGCCCGTGTTCGAATAGACCTGCGTGTCGACGACGAGGACCTTGATCGGCTTGCCCGAGGCCATGAGCCGCGAGAGATTCTGAAAGCCAATGTCGTACATCGCGCCGTCGCCGCCGACCGCGACCACCGGCGGGCAGAGCTCCCATTCCTCGTCGCTGAAACCTTGCCAGTTGAAGTAGGTGAAAAAGTCGTCGTGCTCGCCGGGACGGTACTTGCCGTCGAGCTCGAGCTCGGCCAGCCGAATCGCTTTGAAGCCCTCGGCCATCTTGGCCATGTGGCCCTCGAAAATGCCCATCGCCATCGAGGGTGAGTCCTGGAAGAGGTGGTTGGCCCACGGGAACGGGTAAGGATTGAAGGGATAGGTGCTCCCCCAGACCGAAGTGCACCCCGTGCTGTTGATCATGCCCATGGAAGTGCGGCCCCGCCCGGTCGTCCCGTCGGTGTACTTCCACTTCAGGTTCTCGAGCTTCGCGACGAGCCCGGTCATGCGCTTGAGCCATTCCTGATCGATGGGCTGGCTGCCCCGCAAGCTTTCCATCCGCTCCGCGATGCCTGCGAGCGTGACGTCTTTCTCGCCGATGTCGTCCACGATTTTCGCGATGACCGCCGGGTCGCTCACGTTGATCTCTCCGGCGAGCTGGAGCTGGACGTGCTGTTTCAGCCGGTCGATGAGGTCGGTGATGTGCGCGAGGTGCTTCTCGATCCGGGGTTGGATCAAGGCTTCGACGGTGGCGATGAAGATGTGCATCGCCGTTTTTTCCGAGCAACCGAGGCAGGCGCCATCGCCGCTGGT
>CP070650.1:1725118-1729589 GCA_020354595.1 Myxococcales bacterium | reverse complement strand
TACGCGCTTGAGGTGCTCGACGCACGAACGCCCATCCTTGCGCAGGCGTACAACGGTTTGAGCCGGCGAATCCTTTCCGTGGCCTATCTATGCCCCGATGGGTTCTCGGGCATGGTCGATTGCTCAGACAATACCGACTTCGTGCAAGGCATCGAGTTCTGCGTAACCGACAGCGAGACCCTCGGCATCGAGCGCCAGTGTGACACGAGCGCCAGCTCGGAGGTGGGGACGCTTTTGGTGGGCGTCACGTCCAAGGAGTTCCAGGGCGACTGCGATGGATACGGGTTGAAGATCATGGCGACGTACGGGGTCGAGATCCCGGATTGAGCGGCTGGAGCTGGGAGCTGAGGGTTTCAGGGGCCGCTCCCAGGTTGACTCCCCGGCGAGGGGCAATTAAGAGGCATCCGCCAATATGAGCCGATATCTGTTCACTTCCGAGTCGGTGACCGAGGGTCATCCAGACAAAATCTGCGACAAGATTAGCGACTCCCTGCTCGATGCATATCTCGCGCAGGACCCGAGATCGCGAGTCGCGGTCGAAACGATGGTCAAGACGGGCTTCGTCGTGTGCGGCGGAGAGGTCACTTCGGCAGCCACGATCGAGATCCCCAAGGTCGTGCGAAAGGCGATCGCCGATATCGGCTACACGGACTCTTCGATGGGTTTCGACGCGGAGACCTGCGGCATCTTGGCGGCCGTCGAGCAGCAGTCCCCGGACATCGCTCGAGGCGTAGACTCGAGCGCGAGCAAGGAGCAGGGCGCCGGTGACCAGGGGCTCATGTTCGGGTTTGCCGTCAACGAAACTCCGCAGCTCATGCCGATGCCGATTGCGCTGTCCCACAAGCTGTCGCGCCGACTCGCTCAGGTCCGAAAGAAGAACATCATCGAGGGCCTCCGCCCCGATGGCAAGACGCAGGTCACCGTCGAGTACGAGGACGGCAAGCCGCGACGGTTCGACGCCATCGTCGTATCGACGCAGCACGCGGAGAGCGTCAAGCAGCGCCAGCTGAAAGATGCGATCATCGAAGAGGTCATCAAGAAGACACTTCCGCAGAAGATGATCGACAAGAAGACCAAGATTCACGTCAACCCCACGGGCCGTTTCGTGGTTGGTGGTCCTTATGGTGATGCCGGCCTGACAGGCCGGAAGATCATCGTCGACACCTACGGGGGCATGGGTCGGCACGGCGGCGGGGCGTTCAGCGGCAAGGACCCCTCCAAGGTCGACCGGAGCGCCGCGTACTTTGCCCGCTACGTGGCGAAGAACATCGTCGCCTCGAAAGTGGCCGCACGCTGCGAGGTGCAGGTCGCGTACGCTATCGGCGTTGCAAAGCCGATGGGCGTATACGTGACTACGTTCGGGACTGGCGTCGTTCCTGACGATCGCATCGGCACCGCCGTGTCGAAGCTCTTCGATTTCCGGCCCGCGGCAATCATCGAAACCCTGGATCTCCTTCGTCCCATCTACACGCCGACGGCAGCGTACGGCCATTTCGGACGGACGGAGAAGTCCTTCACCTGGGAGCGCACCGATCGCGCCGAAGAGCTTCGCAAGGCGCTCATGCCGAAGCGAGGTCGTTAGGGCGGCGGCGGAGGTCGCGCTACAGTGGGCACGTCATGACTGAGCCACCGCTTTCGACGCTTTGCGGCTGGGGCCGTCATTCGGCTCAGGGACGCGAGTTGGTCAGCGAAGACCTCGAGCGCGTGAGCGCCGACGTGTGCTTGTCCCGCGGACTTGGGCGCTCGTACGGTGACGCGTCGCTCCCGCCCGAAGACCAGCCTAATGTCTTGAATACTCGGCTCGCGGACCGGATTTTGAGCTTCGACGAGACGAGCGGCGCCTTTCGCGCCGAGTCGGGGCTCTCCCTCACAGAGCTCAACCGGCTCCTCATGCCGCGCGGGTACTTCACCCCCGTCTCTCCCGGCACGAGCATCGTGACCTTAGGTGGCATGGTTGCGGCCGACATACACGGCAAGAATCAGCACAAGGACGGCAACTTCGGCGACCACGTCACCTCGATGAAAATGCGGGTGGCGGATGGGAGCGTGATCGAGTGCTCGCCGACGCAACATCCCGACCTCTTTCGCGCAACGATTGGCGGTATGGGGCTCACCGGGCACATCCTCGAAGTCGAGTTCAACCTCCGGCGCATCCCCTCGCAATGGATCTGGCAGGAGAGCCGACGAATCCGCGACATCGACGAATTCCAAGACGCGCTCGAAGACGCCGCGACTGAGTGGCCGTACACGATGGGGTGGATCGACTGCCTCGCGCGCGGAAAGAGCATGGGGCGAGGGATCATGATGACCGGCCGTTGGGCCGAATCCGCGGAGGCGCCCCCGAAGCCCCCAAAGAAAGGCTTTCAGCCAAGCCTCCGCTTCGATTGGCCCTCGTGGGTGCTCAATGGTCTGACGATTCGGCTCTTCAACGAGCTCTACTATCGCAAACAATGGCGGCGCAAATCGAGCGGCATCGTCAGCAACCAATCGTTCACTTACCCGCTCGACGCAATTCATTCGTGGAATCGGATGTACGGGCGGCGTGGATTCACTCAATACCAGTGCGTCCTTCCGCGAGAGGCAGGTCGCAGCTCGGCAAAGCGCGTTCTGGAGGTCCTCACCTCGCGTGGCGGGGCGTCATTTCTGTGCGTCATCAAGGACTTCGGGCGAGAGGGCCTGGGTGTTCTGTCTTTTCCTCGCCCTGGGATCACGCTTGCGCTCGATATCGCCGTCCGTGACGACACTCAGGCTCTCGTTGACGCGCTCAACGAGCAAGTTCTCCAAGAGGGCGGGCGCATCTACCTCGCCAAAGACTCGTTCACGCGTCGTGAGCACTTCGAGGCGATGGAAGGGCAGCGCCTCGACGAATTCCGTGCGATTCGGGATCGCTGGGATCCCCAGCGTCGTTTTCGAAGTGCGCAGTCCGTGCGCTTGTTGGGGGACTGACATGAGAGTGGCCTTCCTGGGTGCGACCAAGGGGATGGGGCGCGCGCTCGCGCGGCTGATGGCGGAGCGCGGTGATTCGCTCTGTCTGCTCGGGAGGAACCCGACCGATCTGCAGAGGAGCGCCGCGGACCTCAGCGTGCGGGGGGCGGGCGCCGTGGTTCCCTGTGTCCCTTGTGATCTCGAGAAGCCAGGGATGTTTGCCCCGGCGATCGATGCGGCTCGCGCCGCTCTCGGTGGCCTCGACGCCGTCGACGTCACCGCGGGCATCTTCGCAACGCAGGACGAGCTAGAAGCCGATCCGGGGCTCGCCGAGCGGCTCGTGCACATCGACTTTGGCAACACGGTGCTCTTTTGTGAGGCGGCGAAGAAGGGTCTTCTCGCCGAGGGCGGCGGCACCCTCTGTGTATTCAGCTCGGTGGCCGGGGAGCGTGGCCGCAAGCCCGTCATCATCTATGGAGCCGCCAAGGCCGGTTTGACCCGCTATCTCGAGGGGTTGGATCACAAGCATCACGCCGATGGCTTGAACGTGGTCACGGTGAAGCCGGGCTTCGTGAAAACGAGCATGACCTCGGCCCTCGAGCCGCCGCCATTTGCCGGTGAGCCCGATGCGGTCGCTCGCCAAGTCCTTCGCGCCATCGACCGCGGCACGCCCGTCGTGTACGCGCCTTCGCCGTGGCGGCTCGTCATGGCCGTCATTCGTGCGCTGCCGCGAGCGATCATGCGCCGCGTCGGGTTCTAGCCCTGCGCCCTGGCCTTGGCTTCGATGAAGCGGCTTATGTCGGGGCGGGTCGCCCGATAGGCGGCGGCGGCGTGTAGCAACGCGCTCAGTAGCCCGACGGCGATCACTCCGGCGATGACTTCAGGTAGACCCGCCCCGAGCTTCTCCAGCGGAGCCGTCGGAAACGTCAGCTTGATGTGCTGTACCAGCGTGGCGGTGTACGCCGCTATCCAGATGAGCTTGGCTACGACGGCCTGCTTGATCCACCATTGTGCAAGCTTGCGGCGCCAGCTGAGCATGAAGCTCCCGATTAGTACCAGCGCCGAGACGACGACGTTGGCCGCGGCCATGGGCCGCCGATAGGGGTTGCTCAGCCGTGCCTCGACCAGCTGGATTTCAATCTCGGTGATCTCGAAGTCCGGCGGATACTCGTCGCGTAGATCCTCGGAAACCGGTTCGAGCGACAGGTCGTAAGCTCCTCCGAGCACGCCGGCGATCCCCAGTATGGTCAGCAGGGTGGAGACCAAAAGGATGCTGATGACGACCTTTCTTTCGTCGGTTTCGCCTGCCATCGTCGCGTCGGATCGTTGTAACCTGGCCAGCGGGCCCGATCGACCCCAAATCGCCAGGAGCAATGATGTCCTCCGAACCCAGCCGCTCGCGAGTGTTCGCCGACTCGCTCGAGCGAGACGACTTCAGCGCCGATCGGATTCGGTGGTTGATCTCGTTGAGATGGGTTGCGATGGCTGGGGTCCTGGTCGCGACGGGTTTCGCCGTTGCGGGTTACTTCCCCGGAGTCGCCTGGCC
>CP070650.1:1720393-1725018 GCA_020354595.1 Myxococcales bacterium | reverse complement strand
CGATGGAGTGAAAGGGCTCGAGCCTCACATCGAGGAGGACAAAGTGCAGATCGCGTGGGATGCGACCAGCGCCTACGTCCACCGGTCGAACAACGACCTCGTTGCGAAGTACGGGGTCAGGATGGTCGACCTCACGCCAGCGGCCATCGGTCCGTTTTGTGTTCCTCCGGTCAACTTGCAGGAGATGGTGGGTCGCGAGGAGCAGAACGTGAACATGGTGACCTGCGGCGGGCAGGCAACGATTCCGATGGTCGCTGCGGTCAGTCGCGTTCAACCCGTCGAGTACGGGGAGATCATCGCCACGGTGTCATCGAGGTCCGCCGGCCCCGGCACCCGCAAGAACATCGACGAGTTCACGCGCACGACCGCCAAGGGTGTCGAGATCGTCGGTGGGGCTAAGCGAGGCAAGGCGATCATCATCATCAACCCTGCCGAGCCGCCGCTGATCATGAGGGACACGATCCATTGTTTGACCGTCGATCCTCCCAAGGAACAAGAGATCATCGAATCGGCCCGGCAGATGATCGCCGAGGTGCAGAAGTACGTTCCTGGGTACACTCTCAAGAACGGGCCCGTCTTCGACGGCAACCGGGTCTCGTTCTTCATGGAAGTCGAGGGGCTGGGTGACTTCCTGCCGAAGTACGCCGGGAATCTCGACATCATGACGGCCGCCGGCCTTCGCACGGCCGAGCTCATCGCAGAAGAAATCCAGCGGGCGGAGGCAGCATGAATCTCGAAGGCAAGAAGGTCACGCTTCACGACATGAGCTTGCGCGACGGGATGCATCCCCAGCGCCATCAGCTCACGACGGATCAAATGGTCGAGGTTGCCACGGCACTCGACGAAGCGGGGGTTCCCCTCATCGAGGTGACCCACGGTGACGGTCTCGGCGGCGCTTCGGTGAACTACGGGTTTCCTGCCGCGACCGACGAGGAGTATCTGCGCGCGGTCGTGCCACGGATGAAGAACGCCAAAGTCTCTGCGCTCCTGCTTCCCGGGATCGGGACGGTCGATCATCTGCATATGGCGCATGACTGCGGCGTACACACGATTCGGGTCGCCACGCATTGCACCGAAGCGGACGTATCCGAGCAACACATAGGCCTCGGCGCCAAGATGGAGATGGACACTGTCGGCTTTCTGATGATGGCCCACATGATCTCGCCGGAGGAGCTCCTCGAGCAGGCGCGCCTCATGCAGGGGTATGGGGCCAACTGCCTCTACGTCACCGATTCGGCGGGCTACATGCTGCCCGACGATGTGACCGCCCGCGTTGGCCTACTTCGCGAAAAGCTCAACACCGACGTCGAGGTCGGTTTCCATGGGCACCACAACCTTCACATGGGCATTGCCAACTCGCTGGCTGCGGTCGAGGCAGGCGCGGCGCGCATCGACGGATCGGCCGCGGGGATGGGTGCTGGCGCCGGCAATACACCGCTCGAGGTCTTCGTGGCGGTTCTTCACCGGATGGGCGTGGAGACCGGCGTCGACATGTGGAAGCTCATGGACGTCGCCGAAGACATCGTCTACCCGCTGATGACACACAAGGTGCGTGCGGACCGCGACTCACTGACGCTTGGCTATGCGGGGGTCTACTCGTCGTTCTTGCTTCACGCGAAGCGCGCTGCCGAGAAGTACGGCCTGAAATCGACCGACATCCTCGTCGAGCTCGGCCGCATGAAGACCGTCGGCGGTCAAGAAGACATGATCGAAGATGTTGCGCTCGACATGAAGAAGGCGGGAGCCGCGGAGTGAGCACGTGAACGAGCTCGCAGCATTTCGCGAGGAAGCGCGGGCTTGGGTTCGCGAGAACGCGCCGAAGTCGCTTTGGGGAACCAGCGGCAGCGGTCCGTTCGAGGGCTACTGGGGCGGTTCGAAGTGCGCGGAGACCGACCCCGATCTCTTGCGGTGGCGCGACCTCGGCATCGAGAAGGGCTGGACTGCGCCGAGCTGGCCTACCGAATACGGTGGCGGCGGTCTGGGTCGTGTGCAGGAAGACATCATCCACGAGGAGATGAAAGCTATCGGCGTGCCGCGTCCGGTCGCGGGGCAGGGCCTCGCAATGTTCGGGCCCGTCCTTCTGAAGTATGGAAACGACGCGCAGCGGGCGCAGCATCTACCTGGCATCGTTCGGGGCGAGGTCCGGTGGTGCCAGGGCTACTCGGAACCGAACGCGGGCTCGGATCTCGCCAAACTCCAGCTGAAGGCCGAACGCGACGGCGACGATTACGTGCTCAATGGCCAGAAGATCTGGACGTCGCACGCGAACGTGAGCGACTGGATCTACTGCCTCACTCGCACCGATCCCAAGGCGCCGAAGAAGCAGCTCGGCATTTCGGTGATCCTAGCGGACTTGAGCACACCGGGCATTACCGTTCGGCGGATCGATTTGATCAGCGGCTACTCTCCGTTCTGCGAGACCTTCTTCGACAACGTGCGAGTCCCGGTCGCCAACCTCGTCGGCAAGGAGAACGAGGGCTGGACCATCGCCAAAGCGATCCTGGGTCATGAGCGTTCGTCGATCGGTCGTTCCATCGCTCGGCAGCCTGGCTCCGCGCAGCGCGAGGTTGTCGGTCGCGCGCGCAAGCACTTGGGCGTCGAAGAGGGCGCCATTGCCGATCCGCTGATCCGTGACGAGATCGCGTCTCTAGGAATGCTCGAGGAAGCGTTTCATCTGACTCTCGCCCGAATTCAGCAAAGCGCCGAGAGTGGCACGCCGGGGCCCGAGGGCTCGATCACGAAGATCGTCGGTACCGAGCTGAAGCAGAGGCGTTTTGAGCTCGGCATGAAGGTCGCCGGGCCAAGGGGTCTCGGCTGGGAAGGCCCTGGCTTCGACGAGGATGACCTCGAGTACACACGCGAGTGGCTGCGTTCGCGCGCAAGCACGATCGAGGGCGGGTCATCCGAGATCCAAAAGAATATCGTTTCCAAACGGGTGCTCGGCTTGCCGGAGGGGAAGAAATGAGCGGACACCGCGCACCCTCTCTTCTCTTGAACGACGAGCAGAAGATGCTGTCGAAGACGGCGCATGAGTTCATTCGCGAGCGCGCGCCGGCGGCTCGGATTCGGACCTTCCGGGATTCGAGGGACCCGCTCGGTTTCTCGCGGGACTTGTGGAACGAGATGGCAGAGCTCGGTTGGCTCGGGCTCCAGATTCCGGAGGAGTACGATGGCCTCGGGCTCGGGTTTTTCGATTTGTGTGTCGTCCTCGAGCAGAGCGGGCGCGAGCTCATGCCGGAGCCGTTCATCTCGACGTTGCTACTCGGCACCCAAGCACTTCTCCTCGGTGGCACCGATGAGCAGAAGAAGGCGCTTCTTCCGGGCATTGCCGCAGGAGAGGTCCTGCTCGCGCTCGCCTACGAAGAGGCCGGCTCGCCGGTCTACGCGAAGCGGCACGGAAACGGGTTCGCGCTGAGCGGGAAGAAGGCTCACGTGCTCGACGGCCATGTGGCGGATCGGATCATCGTGTCGGCCGCGACCTCGGATGGAGGCACAACCCTCTTTCTAGTGGACCCGTCCCAAGAAGGCGTGTCGATGACCCGGCAGCACCGCATCGATGGGCTGGGCTCTGCGATCGTGACGCTCGACGACGTTTCGGTGGGGCCTGAGGCGGTGGTGGGCACGATCGACAAAGGTGCCGCGCTGCTTGGTCAGGTGTTCGACCGCGCGGCCGCCGGCTCAGCCGCCCAGATGCTCGGCGCTTCCGAGCAGGCGTTCGACGACACCATCGAATACATCAAGGAACGAGAGCAGTTCGGCGTGCCGATCGGTTCCTTCCAGGCGCTCCAACACCGCGCGGTCGCCGTTTTCACGGAGATCGCCTTGACGCGGTCGGTGGTGCTTGCCGCAGCTCGAGCGATCGACGAGGCGCCCGACGACATTCCGCGCTTGGCCTCCTTGGCAAAGGCGATGGCGTCAGAGACGTTCCTCCACGCCGCAAAGGAAGCGATCCAAATGCACGGCGGAATCGGGGTGACCGACGAGCACGACATCGGGTTCTATGTGAAGCGGGCTCACGCGGCGTACGTGACTTTTGGGAAGCCATCGCAACACCGGCAACGATGGGCGGAGCTTCACGGCTACTAGACCACTTGGAAGAGCGAGAAGGATGATGAAAAGGTTTGAAGGAAAGAACGTCGTGATCACGGGTGCGGCCGCGGGCATTGGCCAGGCGACAGCGCAACGCATCGCAGAGGAGGGCGGCAACGTCGCGCTCATCGACATCAACGCCGAGGGCCTCGCCATGACGAAGCAACTCGTCGACGCGCACGGCGTCAAGGTGTGGACCTACGAGTGCAATGTGACCGACGGCGCCGGCGTGAAGAAGGTGATCGACCAGGCGGCTGAGGACATGGGCGGTTTCGACACCCTGATTCACTGTGCCGGGATCTTGCGCACGTACCACACGCACAAGATGACCTTCGAGCAGTGGCACGAGATCATCGACATCAATCTCAATGGCACGTTCTACGTAAACCACGCAGCGCTCCCCCATCTCTTGAAGAACCGTTTCAGCGCGCTCGTGAACTGCTCGAGCACCTCTGCGCTCGGAAGCCACCCGTGGATGAGCGCCTACGCGGCTTCGAAGGGCGGCATCCTCTCGATGACGCGCGCGTTGTATCAGG
>CP070650.1:1717282-1720293 GCA_020354595.1 Myxococcales bacterium | reverse complement strand
GGGGGCTGCGCGCCAACGCTACCGGCTTCCCCCGATGAGCAACAACCGAGAATCGGGGATGTCTTGGATTCTCGTTACCGAATCACCGGGGTTTTGGGCTCCGGCGGGATGGGATGCGTCTACCTGGCGGAGCACATTTCGATTCGTCGGCCGCTCGCGCTAAAGCTGTTGCACCCGGACGTCGAAGGCATCGACGAGGTCAACCAGCGTTTCGAGCGAGAGGCGTTTGCCATCGGCCGCGTCGACCACCCGAACTGCGTCAATGTCTCGGACTTCGGCAAACTGCAGGACGGCACGCTCTACATGGTGCTCGAGCTTCTGGACGGCGTGCTGCTCTCCGATCTGCTCGACCGTGAGCGGCGGGTCAGTTGGGAGCGCACGCTTCACATCGGCCGGCACGTGTTGAGCGCGCTCGATTACGCGCACGACGCCGGGATCATTCACCGTGACATCAAGCCGGAAAACGTGATTCTGGTCGACCAAGACGGCGACCACGATTTTGCAAAGATCTTGGACTTCGGGATTGCGAAGTTGCGCGACGACGCGCACCCCGACGAGGACACCGGCATCATGACCAACGACGCCAAGCTCACGCAGCACGGCGTCACGATTGGCACGCCGACTTACATCGCACCGGAGCAAGCGTACGGACAGCCGATCGACGGCCGCGCTGACCTCTACGCGCTGTCGGTGATGTTGTACGAGATGATTACGGGGCTGCCGCCGTTTGACGCCGACGAAGTTGGGACTTTGCTTCGTATGCACGTGTCGCACGAGGTGCCGCCCTTCGAGGAGGTGGCGCCCGAGGTCGACGTCCCCGAGGCGGTCGAGGAACTCATCCGGAAGGGCCTCGCCAAGCAGCCGGACAACCGGATTCCGAGCGCGAAGGCGTACATCCGCCGCATCGACCAGATCATCGAGGAAGAAGAAGTCTCGAGCTCGGGGCTTCGTGAGGTGCCGGCTAGCGTTGTCGGCGGCCTTCGCGGCACCGTCACGCCGGTGGTCGTCCGCGTCGCGTCGAAGAAGCCGAGTTGGAAGAAGATGGTCGCCGGGTTGCTCGTCGCGTTGGGTTTGGTCGGCGCGCTCGCGTTTGCGTTTGGCGATCGGAAGCCGGAGTACCTGCCGAAGGATCCACTCTCACCGTGGGTCCCGGCCGCGCACGGGCCGGAGGCGAAGGAAGCTGCCGAGATGCTCGCCCAGGGTCGGCCGAAGGAAGCTGCAGCGTACCTGATGGGGCATCGCAAAGAAGTCCGCGAGGAGCCCTACGCACAAATGGTGCTCGGCCACGCGCAGGCCGCTGCCCAGCGCAACATCCTCGCCCTCGCTGCCTACGAGAAGGCCGTCACCCTCGAGCCGAAGCTCACCAAGGACAAGCTGATGCGGACGAACGTCGAGCTCATGATCGCGAAGAAGGCGCCGGGTGTCGTCGACGCCGCGCTCGAGTTCCTCGGTGTTCTCTCCAAGAACGGCGATTGGGCAGCTGCAGATCAGATCGTCGACCTGGCGTCCTCGTCGAAGACGCCGCGCCGTCGTCATACCGCGATGCGCGTGGCAGACGACGCGGGCCTCGGCGACCGAGTGGACCGGCTAGGGTCTTACATTCTCGACCTCGAGCAAGGCGAAAGCTGCTTGATCCGGAAGGAAGCGGTCGGAAAGCTGCGCGCGCTCGGCAACAAGAAGGCGATTCCGGCCCTGCGCAAGGCGAGGAAGCGCATCCGCACCGAAGGCGCGGTCATGAAGCGCAAGGTCAACACCAACGCCTGCCTCAAGGCCGACGCGACCGAAGCGATTCGATACCTGCAGAGCGTCTAGGGCGATCTCGACGCTTGAATCCCCGAGTCGCATCTGCGTACCCTCGCGACCTGGAGGAGCGAGGAATGACCGAATCACTGTACGAGCGTCTTGGCGAGGCCGAGGGAATCGACCGTATCGTGGACGACGTGATGGCGGCGCATCTGCGAAACCCCCTCGTGAAGACGAGGTACGAAGCGGCCGAGGACATCGACCACGCAACCAAGATGGCCAAGGAGTTCTTCGCGGCCGGCTCCGGTGGGCCGGACCCCTACACTGGGCGCGACATGCTCAGTACGCACAAAGGCATGAACATCAGCGAGCAGGAGTTCATCGCGGTCGTCGACGACATCATGTGGGCGCTCGACAAGCACGGCATGACCGATGAGACGAAGAAGGACGTGCTCGCCATTCTGTACTCGCTCAAGGGCGAAATCATTCGGGTATGAGCATGGAAAGAAGAGCCATCAATCCGGTGGACTGGGGCCTCCAGTTCCACATGAACCAGGCCGAGCTCGTGCAGGGCATGACGAAGGTGCTGCATTGTTCTGGCCAGACCGCAATCGTTCCGGATGCAAACGCCGAAATGGGAGTGTCGATTGCCCATGTCGGGGACATGCGGGGGCAGATTCAGGCTTCGTTGGCGGCGATTGACGCGTTGCTCGAGGAAGCAGGGATGACCCGCGCGAACCTTCTTTCACTTCGGTTCTTCACGACCGATATCGATGGATTTCTCGGCGCCTACGATGCGTACGTCGAGTGGATCGCGCCGTCGGGGACCATGCCGCCCCAGAGCTTGCTCGGCGTCAACCGATTGGCGTTCCCCGAGCTGCTCGTCGAAATCGAAGCGGTGGCGGGTGCCTGAGACCGATAGGTGTATCGGCTAGTCTGTGAGATAGCTCACATTTGTGAGGCTGGTTTGGGCGAGACAGCTCGAGGGCTTCTGGATAGTATCGCGCGTTGGTCCTAGGTGAACATGCATCAAGAGGTAGGTACCCCCATGAAAGCTTCCGCTCTGAAGATCCTGGCCGTGGCCGGGTTGCTGGTTGCCGGCTGTAGCAGCAGCTCCAGCCCGAATGACTCCGATCTCTCCAAAGTTCTGGGCGAGGCGGCCGATCGTGAAGGCGTGCCGCCTGGGGAGTGTCGGGACGCATGCCTCAAGTCGGCGCTGGAAGTGTTCGACCTGTGCACCGACGGAAGCGACGACCGCGAGATGTGCT
>CP070650.1:1714011-1717182 GCA_020354595.1 Myxococcales bacterium | reverse complement strand
CGTCGCTTCGTCCGGTTCTGGAGGAGCTGGTGAGCAGTACTGCCAACGACGTTCCCGAGGAGGCAAAGACGCGCTTGCTGACCGCTCTCAACCACTCGGGCGCGCTAGCGTCGACGCGAGAGGTTGCGATTCGGGAAGCCGATGCCGCCTGTCAGGCGTTGAGCAATCTGCCCGACAGCCGTGCGAAACGAGCATTGTTCACGGTGGCGCGCGCCACCGTTCACCGGGAGTCCTAGCGAGTAACGAAGAAAGAGGCATTGATGTCCAAGCAAACACCAGCCGTGACGAGCCGCATCCCGGGCTTCTATCGCGAGCGCATCGAGAACCGGCTTCGCACCATGATCGAGACCGGTCTGCTGTCCGAAGAGTCGATTCGACACCTGGAGGGCGGCGGTAAGCTCACGCTCGATGTCGCCGACCACATGAGCGAAAACGTGATCGCGGTGCACGGGCTGCCGCTCTCAATCGCGCTCAACTTCCGAGTGAACAGCAGCGACGTCCTCGTGCCGATGGCAGTCGAAGAACCGTCCGTCGTCGCGGCGGCTTCGAACGCAGCGCGTCAGGTTCGGATGACCGGGGGCTTCTTCGGTGAGGCCACCGCCCCCATCATGACCACGCAGGTGCAATTCGATGACGTGCCCAATCCCGCAGAGGCCAAGGTCCGTGTCGAAGCGGAGCGAGCTTTGATCTTCCAGATCGCCGACGAAGCCATCCCGGGGATGGTGAAGCGTGGCGGCGGCTGCCGAGACATGGACGTCCGGGTTCTCGACGAGCCCAACGGGGTGCTCGTCGTGCACCTCTACGTGGACGTGGGCGATGCGATGGGCGCAAACGTCGTCGATGCCGTCGCCGAGGCCGTCGCGCCACGCATTCACGAGCTCACCGGCGGCTCGATTGGCCTACGCATCCTCAGCAATCTTCCGCTGCGCCGGAGGGTGCAGGTGCATTGCGACGTCAGCGTCGATGCCCTAGGCGGTCCCGAGCTCGCGGACGGTATCGTGAAAGCCAGTCGTTTCGCAGAGCTCGACCCATTCCGCGCGGTCACCCACAACAAGGGCGTGATGAACGGCGTCGACGCCGTCGCGCTCGCGATGGGGCAGGACTGGCGATCGATCGAAGCCGGCGCCCACGCATTTGCTTCCATGAGCGGGCAGTACAAGCCGCTAGTCATATGGAGTCGCACCGAGAGCGGCATCCATGGCGAGCTCGACATGCCGATGGCCGTCGGCACTGTCGGCGGGTCGACCCGTGTGCACCGCGGCGTGCGCGCCGCATTCGAGCTCATGGGGATTCAGAACGCGGGCGAGCTTGCCATCGTGATGGGCGCCGCCGGGATGGCCTCGAATCTCGCTGCGCTCCGCGCGCTTGCGGGGGAGGGCATCCAGCGCGGCCACATGCGCCTCCACTCCCGAAAGCAGGAGGTTCAGGAAAGCGCAAGGGTGGAGGCGAAGAAGGTCGAACGAGGTGGTCAGTGAGCGAAGCCGTTCACCAGACTCCCACGCCGAATCCGGGTTCCGGGGAGATGTTCGATCAGATCGCGGGTCGCTACGATCTGTTGAACCGATTGATGTCGATGGGCATCGATCAGTCGTGGCGGCGCAAGACCGTGGCGGCAATGGAGCTTCCTACCGATGCGCTCGTCCTCGATCTCGCTACCGGTACGGCTGACCTCGCGCTGATGATCGCGAGGCTCCATCCCGATGCGAAGGTGGTCGGAAGCGATCCATCGGCGCGCATGCTCGAGGTCGGCAATGAAAAGGTCGAGCGAAGCGGCCTCGGAGGCCGGGTGGCTCT
The DNA here is from genome assembly GCA_020354595.1 of Myxococcales bacterium. Lineage (GTDB taxonomy): Bacteria > Myxococcota_A > Polyangia > Polyangiales > Houyiibacteriaceae > SG8-38. The sequence goes on along the minus strand of CP070650.1, from coordinate 1,715,388 downwards.
CGAAGTAGGCGACGCGCAGGAGCTCCCCTACGACGACGACACGTTTGATGGCTGCTGCATCGCCTTCGGAATCCGCAACGTGCCCGATCGTAGCGCTGCTCTCAGGGAAATGGCGCGCGTCACGAGGCCTACCGGTCGTGTGGCGATCCTCGAGCTGGGGGAGCCGAGTGTCGGATGGCTGAGCCCCATCGCGCGCTTTCACGTACGCAAGGTGATCCCGCGTCTCGGTGGAATGCTTTCGGGCTCGCGCGAGTACAAGTACCTTCAGGAATCGATCGCAGCGTTTCCTCCCGCCGACGAGTTCGCGCGACAGATGAGCACGAGCGGGCTCGATGTGCTCGACGTGAAGCCGCTGACGTTTGGCGCCTGCACGTTGTTCGTGGCGCAACCAAAGGAGGCGCTCTCATGAGGTCGGAGAGCGCTGCTTTCGCATTCGAGGGTGTTCCTACGCGGGAAACCTCCCGGGCGCTCTTGGAGCAGGCTCTTCGCGGTCGAAGTGCCGACGCCGACAGCCTCATCGTGACCGTGCCGGCGCCGGTCGCCCCTCCCGACGCGCTCCTCCGAGCGTTCCCTCACGAGGCGAGCATTCTTTGGGATCCGCCTCAAAGCGCGGCGTGCTCCGGGCTCGGCGTCGCCAAGACGCTTTCCCCGAACGTTTCGTCGATTAGAGACTTCTTCGATCGCACCGACCACGTGGCGGACGCTGCCAGCCCGGCGCCCCGCTTTTTCGGCGGCGCGTCTTTCGCACCGGGCGCCGCGCGGCAGATGCCGTGGGAGAGCTTCGGTGACGGCTTCTTGCTGTTGCCGACCTGGACCTACCACGTGGACGAGCGCGCTTGGTTGTCGCTTGCGCTGTGTGGGAGCACTGGTCCCAGCATTGACGAGGTGCTCGACGCGTTCGACACCTTGTGGGGTAGCCTCGAGCGCCCGATCGGCGTCATTCCCTCGCCGGTGTCCGCGCGCCGCATCGAGGAAGCCGACCGCGACACGTGGACGCGCCAGGTCGACGAAATCCGCCGGGGAATTCAGGATGGCGTGTTCCGGAAGGTCGTGGCTGCGCGGCACTGCGTCGTCGAGCTCGAAACGGGCGCCGGCTCGCTCGATGTGCTCAAGCGTTTGGAAGAACGTTTTCCGGGCTGCACTCGCTTTGCGCTCTGGCGTGGCGATGCCGCGTTTCTCGGCGCCACACCCGAGCTCTTGATTTCGCGCTGCGGCGACTTGGTCTTGAGCGAGGCGCTGGCGGGTTCGACCGCGCACGGCGATGCCGCGCGCATGATGGCGAGCCGCAAGGAGCGCGCGGAGCATCAGCTCGTCGTGCAGGCGATTCTCACGGGCCTCGAGCCATTTTGCGATTTGCTTCGTTCCGACGCGGAGCCG
>CP070650.1:1702563-1713911 GCA_020354595.1 Myxococcales bacterium | reverse complement strand
GTGCGCGAAGACCGCCATTCCCGCTTCGGTCAACCACGGCGGCGTTCCCGCCTGGAGCATCATGTCTCTTGCTTGGTCTTCCTCGATGCTAATGTAGGTGACCGGCTTGCCGATGACGCGGCCGATCTCGGCCGCGACCCCTTTCGCGCCATATGCGCGGCCGCCGGTGAGAACGTACGTGAGCCCGTGGTGCGCTTCGGGATTCAGGAGAGACTCGGCGGCCGCCGCACCGATGTCCGCGGCATCGATGTATGAGATCAGGCCCTCCCCCTGCGGTAGGATGATCGCCGACATGTTGCGCACCGTTTCGGCCTGATAGTGGATGAAGTTCTGGAAGAATGAACACGGCCGAAGGATCGTCCAAGTCGTCCCGGAGCTCCGTACCGCTTCTTCGATATCGCGGTGCCAAGCACGGAGCTCTGAATGCTCGTCCCAACCGGCTGAGCGTGACGACAGACGCACGACCTGTCGGACGCCTCCGCGAACTGCAGCGTCGAGGACGCGCAGCGAGGTCGTGACCTGATTCTCGATCAAGGGGGTCATGAAGAAGAACGCGTCGATCCCTTCGAACATCGCAGGGTCGATCGCCGCGTTCTCGAAATCGAGCGGGACGACGTCGCGCACGTCGGGCAGAAGACTCGACACTCGGCTGGACGCCCGCGCACCGATCCGAATCTCGACGCCGCGATCGATCAGCTCACGACACAGCTCACGGCCCACCGTGCCTGTAGAACCAGTCAGAAAAACGCGCACTAGTCGGATTCACCGAGATCTTCGCCGATCCTCGGCGGACCGGCCCTATCCCAGCAATCGACGCAGAATGCCACCCACTCACAACCTGGCACGGGGTGCACGTGCATGTGCGTGCCACACGCCGCACAGAAGAAAAGGCCCTCTTCCTCCCCGGCCTGAAAACCCGCCCGCAGAAGGTCGCCGCGGGTGGCGATGCCCCATCCAGCGTCGCCTCCCCGTACGATCAGCGCCCCGACACCCTTTTGGCACATCTTCTGGCTCGCGTGCTCGGCCGTCTCGTAAGCCCCAATCGTCACCGGCTGAGACATGTATTGGCCGACGGGACGCTTCGGAAAGGCATCGGCCAGATCGCATCGAATACACACGACCCCGATCGGCAGCCGACCCTCCGTGATCACCAAGTGCTGAACGCCATAAGCCGATGCGACCCGAAAAGCTTCGGACACCGGAACGTCCGGGGTAATCGTCACCGGCTTGTTACTCATGACATCAGCAACGCGCATTCGGCCCCCTATGAACAGGTCGGCAACTAAGCCAGACGAAGATGGTTTGTTGACACTACCAGCATCGGGTCTCTTTTCCTAGCCCCCAGGCTTGGACGTGAAACTCTGAAGCACCGTCGAATTTGAGTGCTAAGGACCGTTCGATGTCCGATCCGCCCGAAAAAACGACAGCGCGCACCCATGCGCGTTTGCTTTCGCGCGACTTTCTTCTGTTGCTTGGATCGGTTTCCTTGTTCGGGTTCTCGTGGTCGTTCTATCTGATCCTTCCCAAGTTCTTCGCAGCCGAGCTGGGAATGGACGCGGCGGCGATCGGTCGCGCGGTTGCAGTCGAAGGAATCACGGCCGTGCTCGTCACCCCACTAGTTGGCTGGCTGGTCGATCGCTACGGCAGACGCCCGTGGCTGATCTTCGGAAACCTCATGCTGATGGTGACCGGCGTTCTCTACCTGTTCGTCGACCACGAAGGGCCGCTCCTCTACTTGGCGCAAATGTCTTGGGGCGTCGGAATGGTGATGGGGTTCAACTCGGCGGGCACGATGACGGCCGACATCGCGCCGAGCGACCGCATGGCGCAGGCGCTCGGTCTGTTCGGCGCTGCCAACCTGGGGATGAACGCGATCTCCCCCACCATCGCGGAGCTCTTGGCTGGCAGCGTCGGTTGGAAATACGTGTTCGTTGCAAGCGCGAGCGCTGGGCTCGTCGCGGCGCTCCTCAGTACGCGTCTTCGGGAGCCACCGCGTCACGTCCCACAAGATCACGACGAGCCAAAGCCGGTTCTGGGTGGACCGCTCCTGCGGGTATACGCCACGACGATCCTGATGACGGCCGCGTTTACCGCCCTCTTCACCCTGCATCAACCCTTCGCACTCGAGCTCGGGGTGACCGAGGTGCGCGGGTTCTTCATTGGGTTTGCAATCGTCGCATTGACGGTGAGGCTCGGGGGAGGCCGTTTGATCGATCGGTTCGGTGTGCTTCGCTCTTCGATCGTAGCGCTTGTCTTGTACGCTGCGGTACCTCCCATGTTGGGCATTCTCGGGCCCGATCACCTCTTCGAGATCGGCGCGATGATGGGCCTCGGACACGGCATTGCGTATCCCGCCCTCACTGCTCTCGGTATCGAGCGCGCGGACGCGAAGTCCCGGGGTATGGTCGTGGCGATCATCCACGGGGCGTTCAACGGCGGACACGCATTTTTTGCGTATGCGCTTGGTTGGGCGGCCGCCAAGTGGGACTACGATACGTCTTTCTGGGCGGCTGGGCTCATAACCTTGACCGGAGCTGCGGTTCTCGGTGTAACCCGCCGAACCAAAGTCGCTTAACGACGCCACTCCAGGGTCTGGTTCTGGTACTTTCCCCCCGGGTGACCGGACATGGCGGACAAGCTCAGCCGACTGCTCGAAACCGAAACCGAGCTCGACGAGATGCTCGAGCGCACGCGGCAGGAAGCCGCACAGCTCACCGCCGGGGCGCGAGCACAGGCCGAGGAGCGAGTGAGACGCTTTGAGATCGAGCTCGACACCGAGGACCGTGCGCTTCGCGGCCAGGTGGCGTTCGAACGAGACGAGACGATTGCCACGGTTCGCGCGGAGGCGCGACGTGTCGTCGAAAGGCTCGACAGCCTCGATGAAGACAGCGTCGCCGAGCTCGCGCAATACGTCGTCGGACGGCTCGTTGGGGCGTCTGGAGGTCGGCCTTGATCCTCGACATGGCGCGCATTCGAATGCTCGGCCCGATCGAGGAGCTTCAGCCCGTGCTTGGCCGCGTCCAGGACATCGGCCTGGTGCATCTGGTCGAGCCGTCGGAAGGCGAATCGTTGAAGCGCCTCGACCTCACCGCCGAACAGGACCGGCACATTCGTAGCGTCCGAAAGGTCGCCGAAGACGTCCACGCCGCCATCGCGCTTCTCGGCGAGATGCCAACGCGGCACGCGCGGACGACGGAGGACCTCACCCTGGCGCGAGCGGCGCTCATCGCAGGGCGGAGTCGCAGAGACCTCGAGGCGCTGGATCAACGGCGCCAGGAGCTCGAGGAGGAACGCGCGCTGATCCTCAAGTTCCGTCCTTTCTTCTCGACGTTTCGCAAGATCAGCGAGTCTGGTCTCGCACTCGAAGGTATTCGCGTGTTCTACTTGGTACTGCGGGAGGGTGGCGAGCAAGAGCTTCGCCGGATTCGGGTCGCGCTTCGTGAAACACTCGGTGACGGTTTCGAGCTCCTGAGCCAACCGTCGGAGTCAGGCGAAGCCGCGATGCTCCTCGCGGTGCCCAAAGCAAGCGGCGCCAAGGCAGAACAGCTACTGAGTGAAGCCGGCGTTCAGGCGCTGTCGTTGCCCGACCAATTCGGAGACGACAGCGTCGGTACCACGGTGCAGCGCATGCAGACTCGTCTCGCGGAGCTTCCGGGGGACCTGGCCGAGCTCGACAATGAGCGAACCCGGATCGCGAGCGAGCGAGGGCGCGATCTCGCCCGTATTCGCGCCTACGTCGAGGACCACCTCGCCACGGTCGAGGCCATGGAGAAAGCCGCCGTCACGCCCCGAGCGTTCGTCCTCGAAGGCTGGATTCCAAGCGCCGCCCGGGCCGATCTCGAGCGAAAGCTCTCGAAGTCGTTCGGCGATACGGTCGAGGTCGAAGCCATCTCTTCAGAGGAGTGGTCGGGCGAGACGGCCCCCGTCGTGCTGAAGAACCCTCGCTTGTTTCAGCCGTTCGAAGCGATCACGAAGATGATGCCGTTGCCGAAGTACGGAACGGTCGATCCGACGCCGTTCGTTGGGGTCTTCTTTCCGATGTTCTTCGGAATCACGCTCGGCGACATCGGCTATGGCGCCGTGCTAGGAGCGATCTCGCTGATCTTGCGCTTGCGCTCGCAGCCTTACACCAAGCTTCGCTCGATCTCGGAGATCGGTCTGGCTTGCGCGCTCTTCACCATGATCTTTGGCTTCCTCTACGGCGAGCTGTTCGGAGACCTCGGACACCGTGTCGGGCTGCACCCGATCATCTTCAATCGAGAAGAAGCCTTCTTCCCGTTTCTAGGCCTTGCCGTGGCGCTGGGGGTCGTGCACATCGTCCTCGGGCTCTTCATCGGCGCCGTCAAGATGTTCCGGCAGGACAAGCGGCACGCCGTCGGCCGCGGGATGGCGGGGGTCATGGTCATCTTGATCGTGTTCGCGCTGTTGGCTGCGTTCGGCATGCTTCCCGAGCGTTTCTTCACACCGCTGGTCATCACCACGCTCGTCGCTCTCCCGATCTTGGTCGTCGGTGAGGGCATCCTCGCGCCGGTCGAGCTCGTTTCGACGCTCGGGAACGTGCTGTCCTATGCCCGTATCATGGCTGTCGGCACGGCGTCGGTCATGATGGCGGTCGTCGCCAACCGAATGACCGGCGCCTTTGGCGGCGTGGTCGTGGGGGTGATCTGCGCCCTACTCTTTCACCTGGTCAATTTCGTCCTCGGGGTATTCAGCCCCACGATTCACATGCTGCGACTCCACTATGTGGAGTTCTTTGGGAAGTTCTTCAGCCCGGGTGGTGCACAGTACCAACCCTTTCGACATTGGTCCCCGCGTGAAAACAACGCTGTTGAGGAGAGGAGCGCATGATATGGAAACCATTGCCCTGTACATGAGCGCGGCATTCGCTGTCGCCATACCGGCCCTAGCGACTGGGTGGGCGCAGTCGCTTATCGGTCCGGCTCCGGCTGCTACGTTGGCCGAGAAGCCGGAGATGTCGGTCACGGTCGTGCTGCTGATCGCGATTCCAGAAACGGTTGCGATCCTCGGCTTCGTCATCTCGGTCCTGATCCTGATGCAGGGAGGAGGCTGACCCCAGAATGGCCGGAGCCGACCTCACCACGGAGCTGCGCCGACGCGCCGCCGAGGCCGCCGACGCGATCATGAGCGCGGCGCGAGCGGACGCCGATCGAATCGCTGCCGACGCCGAGCGAGCGATCGAAGAGCGGCGAAGCGCTGTGTTGAAGAGCCGGGAGGAGGAATATCGGGCGGAAGCGCGTGCGAGCATTGCGGTGGAGCGTCACGAAGCGATGCGCGCGGTGCTCCTCGCCAAGACGCGCGTCGTCGACCGGGTTTTGCAGAGTGCACAGGGTCTGCTTTCAGAAGCTGCCGGGACGACTGCCTACGGTTCCTCGCTCGCTAGCGAAATCGGCGAAGCGATCGCGTTCGTGGGTAGCGCAGGTACGGTGATTCGCTGCTCGGCGGAGATCAAACCGAAGGTGCACGAGGCGCTCCGCGAAATGCCCGAGGTGTCGGTAGAAACCTTCGCCGGAGGCACCGGGTTCATGGCGATCGGAGAAGGTGGGAATGTCGAAGTCGACGGAACCCTCGAAGCGCGCCTCGCACGCTTGGCACCCACGCTGGCGATCGAGATCCACGAACGTCTGGAGGAGCGCTGACGGTGGCGATCTACTTGGGCGACATCAACACGCGAGCGCGGGGTCTTGGGACTCGGCTCCTCGAGCCAGCGGAGCTTGACCGACTCGCGCATGCGCGGAGCCTGTTCGGGCTGCGGCGCGAGCTCAGCGCGCTCGGCGTGTGTCACGCCGACACGCCGGCGACCCCGGAGGGGCTCGATCGAGCGATCCGAAGGCGCGCCGCCAAGCTGATGGCGATCCTGGGTAGGTGGAGCACCGAGGATCGCGACCCGATTCTCGCAGTGGTCTTAGAGGATGAAGACCGACGCTCGATTCAAAGCATCCTCCGCGGTGCCGAGCAAGGCGCCGGCTCGGAAGCGCGGATGAGCGGTCTGCTCCCTACGACGACTCTGTCCGAGCGCGCGCTTCGCGTTCTCGCCAGCCAGCCCACGATGGCCGACGTGGTCCGCATGCTCGTACTCTGGAATCACCCGCTCGGCGCTCCGCTCGTAGAGGCGGTGAGTGCCGACCGCCCTTCACTCTTCGAAGTCGAGGTCGCACTCCAGCAAGCGTTCGCGAAACGCGCGTTGGAGCACGCGCGCAAGGGCGGAAGCCATCTCCTCGAGTACGCGCGACAGGTCGTCGACGTCATGAACATCTGGTCGGTCCTCTTACACTTTCCGGAGAGGGATGAGACCATCGCCGAGCTCAGCTTCATCGAAGGAGGCCAAACGGTCGATCGAGAGCTGTTTGACCAGCTCTTCCGGAGCGAAACCTTCGCGGACGCACACCGGCGCCTCGCTCGCGAGCTCCGGGAGTCCGCGCTCGCAAATGCCTTCGAGGGCGAGCCGCGGGGTGTCGCGTCGCTGGATGCGGCAATGCTGCGAACGCAGATCGAGCATCAGAACCGGGCCGCCCGCGTGACTCCGGAAAGCGCCGCGCCCTTGATCAGCTTTGCTCTTCGGCTTCGCGCCGAGGTTCTGAACCTCAGACGGGTCGTTTGGGGGGTCGCGCTTCGAGCACCGGCTGCCCTCATCCAAACCGAAATGGTCGCGCCATGAGCGGCTCGGAGCTGGTGGTGATCGCGAGCCCCGGTTTGAGCGCCGGGTTTGCCTTGGCAGGCGTACAGGTCATCCAAGCCGCTGACGCGCGAGATGCCTCGCGCACGCTCGAACGCCTCGTAGACGAACCGAGCACCGGCGTCGTAATCATCGACGAGCCACTCTACCGCGAGCTACCCGAAGAGCAGCGGCGAGGCTTTACCCGATCGGCGACGCCCGTGGTCATCCCGGTTCCGGGCCCCGACTGGACGGCAGAGTCGACGGCGCACGAATACATCGTCGAGATCCTGCGACGGGCGATCGGCTACCGCGTGAGGCTGCAATGACGGAAGCGCGGATCATTCGAGTCGCAGGCGCAATCGCGGAAGCAAGACCGCTTGGAGAGGCTGCGCTCTATGAGCTCGTCGAGGTGGGAGAGCGACGGCTGCTCGGCGAGGTGATTCGGCTGCAGGATGACATCGCGACGATTCAGGTCTTCGAGGAGACGAGCGGGCTCTCACTGGAAGAGCCCGTGCGACGTACCGGAAGCTCTCTCACGACGGCCCTCGGGCCCGGGCTGCTCGGCTCGATCCTCGATGGGGTCGGCCGACCGCTTGAAGGGCTCGCAGATCGCTCCGGGGACTTCATTGCGCCCGGCACCACGTTGCCAACGCTGGACCCCGAAGCACGTTGGTCTTTTGCTCCGACCGCCGCCACGGGAGCTACCGTGGCGGGCGGGGACGTGCTCGGCGTCGTCGAGGAGCGTCCGGGGATCATGCACCGTGTGTTGGTGCCGCCGGGCTCCGCGGGCCGCATCGCCGACATCCAGGAAGGAAGCTTCACCGTGTCGGATACGATCGCGACCTTCGAGGACGGCTCCCCTCTTTCGCTTTCGCATCCTTGGGCGATTCGCGAGCGTCGACCCATGCGACGACGTCTGCCGGGGGATCGACCCTTCATCACGGGGCAACGCGTGTTCGATCTGCTCTTCCCCGTCGTCGAAGGCGGCTCGGTCGCCGTTCCGGGCGGCTTTGGCACCGGCAAGACGGTCATCGAACAGTCGCTTGCGAAATACGCAAAGGCCGATGTGATGGTGTACATCGGCTGCGGCGAGCGCGGGAACGAAATGGCGGAGGTGCTCCACGACTTTGGACGGCTGACCGATCCGGCCACCGGCCGCCCGATCATGGACCGGACGATCCTGATCGTGAACACGTCGAACATGCCGGTCGCGGCGCGGGACGCCTCGGTCTACCTCGGGATGACGTTCGCCGAGTACTACCGCGACATGGGCTACCACGTCGCGATTCTCGCCGATTCGCTTTCGCGTTGGGCCGAGGCACTCCGAGAGATCGCAGCGCGTCTACAAGAAATGCCTGGCGAAGAAGGCTACCCTACCTACCTGGCCAACCGGATGAGCCGTCTCTACGAGCGCGCCGGTCGAGTCGAAAGCGAAGGAACTCCGTCGCGCACCGGAGCGGTGACGTTCATCAGCGCCGTTTCTCCTCCCGGTGGAGACTTCGCAGAGCCTGTCACGCAAGCTTCGCTACGCGTAGTTGGGGCGCTCTGGGCGCTAGACGCCCGTCTCGCGCACCAACGGCAGTTCCCCGCCGTCGACTGGGACACCAGCTACAGCTTGTACGCCGAAGCCTCGGCCTCATGGTTCTCCGAGGAAGGCGGAGCGGACTGGCGCAAGCTCCGCGCCGAAACGATTCGGCTTCTGCAGCGAGATCGCGAGCTTCGAGAGATCGCGGGACTCGTCGGCGTGGATGCGCTCGAAGATGACGACCGGTTGGTGTTGGAAGGCGCGCGAATCGCACGCGAGTTCCTGATCGGGCAAAACGCCTTCCACCCGCACGACGCCTTCTCCAGCGTCTCGAAGACCTACCATTTGGCTAGACTGCTCTGGGAGTTCATGCGCACGGGAACCGGCGCGCTCGAGCAAGGCGTCGCGTTCGAGAAGCTCGATCTCGCCGGAGTCCGCGTCGCATTTGGCGCCGTCAAGACAGCGGCCCCAGATGACTTGGATGCCCTCATCGTCGAAGCCGAACGGACGATCGCCGACATGGAGGTCGCGTGAAGCCGCTCGAAGCACCGATGGCCCGAACCTACGCGGGCGCCGCATCCGCGGCGGGACCATTGCTATTCGTACGATCCACTCGACGCGCCAAGCTCGGCGAGTGGGTGCGCATCGAGGGCGCCGGGCAGCGCAATCGGCGCGGCCAGGTAATCGACGTAGGCAACGAAATTACGGTAATCCAGGTCTTCGAAGAGACGCTCGGCCTGAGGCCCGCGGAGGCGACCATCACCCTAACCGGCGAGACCGCAACGACCTTGGTCGGCAAAGACCTGCTCGGCCGTGCGCTCAGCGGGACAGGGGCGCCACTCGACGGGCTCCCTGCCTCGATTGGCGAAGCCCGGCTTCCGATCTGGGGCGCGCCGATCAATCCGGTTCGCAGGCAGCATCCCTCGGACTTCATCGAAACCGGCGTGACCGCCATCGACGGCATGAACACGTTGGTGCGGGGGCAGAAGCTCCCGGTATTCTCGGGGCCGGGGCTTCCGGGCGTCGAGCTCGCTGCGGATATCGTTGAAAACGCGCGCCCCGCGCGCGGCGAACCGTTTGCGGTCGTATTTGCCGCGGTGGGCATCACCGAGCGCGAAACACAGACCTTCGTCTCGCGCTTCCGCGAGAGCGAGGTGATGGAGAGGACAGTCCTGTTCCTCAACCAGGCAAGCGACCCGACGATCGAGCGCTTGCTCACTCCGCGCGTCGCGTTGACCACCGCGGAGCATCTCGCGTTCACGCACGGCATTCACGTACTGGTCGTGACGGCAGACATCACACACTACGCCGAAGCTCTCCGCGAGGTGGCCGCGGCGCGGGAAGAGATCCCAGGGCGGCGCGGCTACCCGGGCTACATGTACACCGACCTCGCGACCTTGTTCGAGCGCGCAGGTGTGCTCAAGGACTCGCCGGGCTCGGTGACGCAAGTGCCGGTCGTCACGCTACCGGACGACGACATCACCCACCCGATTCCCGACCTGACCGGATACATCACGGAAGGGCAGATCGTGCTCAGCCGCGAGCTTCACCAACGCGGCGTGTACCCTCCGGTCGACGTGCTCCCGTCCCTATCACGCTTGATGAATGCCGGCATAGGCAAGGAGCACACTGTTGCGGAGCACCGCGAGTGGGCCGACCAACTCTACGCGATCTACGCCCGCGGCCGAGAAGCGAAGCTGATGGCGGCGATCGTCGGAAGTGAAGGCTTGGCGCCCGGCGACCGCCGCGCGCTCGAGTTCGTCGACGCCTTCGAAAAGGAGTTGATTCATCAAGGCGGCGTGCGTCGCTCCCTCCCGGACACGATTCGAATCGGTTGGTCGCTCCTGCAGACGCTGCCGCGCGACGAGCTCACTCGAATCTCGGACGCGACGTGGGGGGCGCGGACCGGCGGCACCGATGCCGGGAAGTCGTCATGAGCGTCCGGTCGGTACCCCCGACTCGGTCGGGTCTAGTCCGAGCTAGCGCGCAGCTCAACCGAGTACGCAAAGGCCGCGAGCTCCTGAACCGCAAGCGCGAGGCGTTGATCACCGAGCTCTTTCGCAGTGCACGTCCCGCGCTCGATGCGCGACAGCAAGTGGAAGATCGAGCGCACCAAGCATACCGCGCTCTCTTGGAAGCATTGGCGGCGAGAGGAGAATCGGCGCTTCGGACCTACGCATGGCCGGACCGCGAGATCGAAATCGAGCTCGAACACCGACAAGTTTGGGGCATCGCTGTGCCGTCGATCGTCTCGCACACGCCCATCCAGCGAACGCTGACTGCCCGCGAGACCGCCGGCGCGTCGGTCGGCCCTGCCGCGGCGCAGACCGCCACCGAGTTCGAAAGGTTGATCGAGCTCGTCCTCGAGGCGCTCCCCAAAGAGCAGCTCGTGCGCCGGCTCGGCGTCGCGCTCAGCAAGGCGACGCGTCAGGTCAACACGTTGCAGCTCCGGGTCGAGCCCGCGCTGACCTCGGAGCTGAGCGCGCTCAAGCGAATGCTCGAAGAGCGGGAGCGCGACGAGCGTTCACGGCTTCGACACGTGCTTCGCCGTCGCGAGCGTACGCGCTGAGTCACATCGCGCGCCGGCGGTGCCACCCGAGGAACAGCGCCACGACTAGCAGCAACGCCGTGTCGTAGTCCGCGGGCGTCGCCACGCGGCAGTTGCAGCCGTTCGAGCTCTCTCCGGCCTGGAGCCAGACATAGCTCCCGATGGTCAGCTCTGTCACCCCCGAGACGACCTGATGGCGGTAGCGGTCCTCACCCTCTCCGGGCGCGGCGACTTCGCCTTCATGCGTGAACGGGTCGCCATCGATCGGAATGCGGTTCGTGGTCGACCCATTCTTGATCACCAGCAGCGTCTTTCCCTCGCCTCCCGTCACGGTGGCGGACAACGTTGCGGTGTCGGCAAAGACCGTATCCCCGACGCGCTGTCCGGAGAGCTCCGTCTCGAGCATCGGATCATCGGGGCCGTTGACCTTGACGACGGTGCGCCCAGCGCGGATCCCGTCGAGAATCGCATCGACGCTCAGGTTCTCGGCGTACACCATGATCGTCGGCGAACCGATTGGACGCTCGGTCACCATGTTCCCCTCACCGGCACGGTGATCGTCGCTTCCGCCAATGGCGACCGCGTGAGAGCCCTCGCTG
>CP070650.1:1696340-1702463 GCA_020354595.1 Myxococcales bacterium | reverse complement strand
GTCGATGATGTCGTCGGGCTGGCCCAAGTACTCAGCGATCAGCTCGCGCTCCGGAACCATCATGGACTCGATGAGATGCGTGGTGAGGAAACCGTCTTGCGCGATGATCCCGGGGGTGAGCGCGAGCTCGGCAATCCGATGGCTGATGATGTTCAGGTCCGCGACGGACTGCGCGTTCTTCGCGAACATCTGAAAGAAACCCGTGTCGTCGACGCAGTGGTAGTCGTCGTGGCCGGCATGCACGTTCAAGGTTGCCTTCGTCATCGCCCGCGCACCGATGTTGAGGACGTAGGTCAGCCGCTTGCCCACGGCCGCGTAGAGCGACTCGTGCATGTAGGCGATACCCTGACCCGACGAGAAGTTCGCCGCGCGCATGCCGGTCATGGACATCCCCGCGGTCACCGCCGCTGCGGCGTGCTCGCCCTCGGGCTCGATGAAGATCAGAGGGCGACCGGAGATGTTGATGTGTCCCTGCGCCGCAGCCTCGGCCCAGAACTCGCCCATTTGAGTCGAGGGCGTGATCGGATACGCGCCGGCCGCGTCGCTCGATTCACGCTCGCACATGATCACGGCGGTGTTCCCGTCCAGCGCGGCTCGAGTGCCTGGATACTTGAAGGTGCGATTGCCTTTCTTGCCATGCTCCTTGGTCTTTGTGCCGAACAATCGTGGGGACATCGAAATCACCTTTCGGGCTTTCGCGTGAGTGGCTAGGTCGGCGCGTCGCGGAGCGTGCCTTTGCGAATGATCTTCTTGGCGGCCGGGCCCTTCAGAGGACCGGCCTCGGGGTCGATCCAAACGATAGCTCCGGTTGGACACCGTTCAATCGGAGATCGTGTGTCGTGCGGCCTGCTGTAGTCGACTACCGGTAGGTTCTTCTTCATCGTGATGAGGCCGCGGGGCGCATCCATCTCGCACCGGCCGCAAGCCGTGCAAGCGACCTCGCAGTCCTCGAGGATTTCGTCCCCGGCCTCCTGTGATTTGCAGGCGACCCACAGCCGATGGCTCTGCTTGTGGAGGGAAAACAGGTCCTTGGGGCACACCTCCACACAGTCCCCGCACGCGGTACATTTGTCCTCGTCCACCATGGGCAGGTTCTGCGCGTTCATGTGGATCGCATCGAAGTCACATACGACCGCGCAATCTCCAAGCCCGAGGAACCCCCAAAAGCAGCCCTTACCGCCACCTGCGACCCGCGCCGCGGCGCGACAGCTCTGCTCCCCGTGATATCTCGCATGGTTGCGGGCCACGTTGGTGCCGCCCGCGCACGCGAGCCGGGCGACCTGCTTGTCCACGGCTCCGACGTCGACGCCCAAGAAGCTGGCGATTTCCTCTCTTTCCTCCGGGGAGCTAACCGTGCATTTGCCCGGCTGCGCCTCGCCCGAGGTCAGCGCTTCTGCGAAGGGGCGACACCCGGGATAGCCGCAGGCACCGCAGTTCGCGTGCGGAAGCATCTCCTCGACGACGTCGATTCGAGGATCGGCGTAGACGTAGAGCTTTCTGTGCGCGAGGACCAGCGCAGTGGCGAGGATGATTGTGAGGCCGCTGAGGGCGCCGACCGCAGAGAGAAACAACATCGGTGTCAAAGCTCCACGCAGCCAGGAGCCGCGAAAATCATGCCCCGGAGCTCCAGTCTAGTGTCATCACGCTAGCCTGAAAAGGGAGGAGTGCGCGCACGCATTCCGCCGCCTCGGTGACCGACGCTGCCACCTCTCGGGAAAGCCCCTCGCCGAGCGAGCTGGGTGGGTCGATGGAAATCCCGACCACTGTCACGGTCAGCGCGGGATTGAAGCGAGTCGCGAGGTCGATCGCCTCGAGCACGCCGATGCCGTGCGAGGAAACCGGCCGAAACGCGGCATCGAACGCGTCGCGCCGCAGCACGTGGATGGTTCCGGGCTTGCCGCCGCCCACGACTGCGTCGATGACCAGCACAGGACCGGCGCCGCCCATCAGGATGTTGAGCAGTCCGGCGCCGTCGTCGACACCCTGCGCGGGAATTCCGGACGCCGAGAGCTCGCGGACGACCTCGCGCCCGACGCCGTCGTCTCCGGCGTATCGTTGGCCAATGCCGACGATGCAGGGCGTTGCGACGGTCCGAGCCACGGGTCACCTACCTCCGTTCGATCGACAGACGCAAGAAATGCGTCGCGCACGAGATGCAGGGGTCGTAGTTTCGAATCGCGTGCTCGGCGCGCGCGCGGGCGTCGTTGTGGGGCAGCGCCGCGAGGGTCGGCGCGATGGTCCTGAGATCGTCCTCGATGCTGGGTTGGTTCTGTGACGTAGGTGGGACGATCTTCGCCTCCAAGATGCTTGCTTCGGGATCGATATCGTATCGGTGGTACAGGATGCCCCTCGGTGCCTCTGTGGCCGCCGCGCCGCGGCCCGCTCGGGGAGGGGTGTCTACCGAAGAAGCGGAGGGCGGGCGGTACTCCTCGATGATTCGAATCGCTTCGTCCAAGGCGTAGATCACCTCGACGCCGCGGACGAGAATCGAGCGGAACGGATCGATGTAGCCAGGCCGAAGCCCCACGCGCTCGGCTGCGGCCTTGGCACGGGGCGACAGGCGCTCGGCATTCAGTGCGAACCGCGCCTGCGGGCCGCACACGTAGGGACCACGTCCGACGATCTTCGCGTGGAGTGCGGTCGAGTGCGGAACCTGCTCCTCGACGAAGTGATCTTCGTAGTCCATCGGGTCGATGTCGAGTCCGCGTGAGGATGCGATCCGTCCCTCGTTCATCGGATATTCGTCCGGGTGTCGCAGCGCGACGTACTCGACCTCGCGGTCGAGCGTCGGAAAGTCGAACTGAGCGCACCAGTCGAGTAGGCGTTCCGCCTCTTCGAGAGCCGCTTTGAGGTCGGGTAGCAGGCGACGAAGCTCTTCTCGGTGTGGCGCCCGATAGAAGCCGCCGACTTTGACGTTGATGGGATGGATCTCCCGACCGCCGAGCGAGGTCACGATGGCGTTGCCGGTCTTCTTCATTTGCAGCGCACCCTGGATGCGCTCCGGGTACCGCTCCGAGAGGGTCATCACGTCCGGGACGCCGACGAAATCCGGTGCGTGAAGCATGGTCATGTGAAGGACGTGGCTTTCGATCCACTCTCCGCAGTAGAGAAGCCGCCGAAGATCCCGAAGCGCTCCATCGCAATGCACGCCGAGTGCTCGCTCGATAGCGTGGCAAGCGCTCATCTGATAGGCGACCGGGCAGATGCCGCAGATCCGTGACGTGATGTCGGGCGCTTCGGATGCCGCTCGGCCGCGAAGCATGGACTCGAACAGCCGAGGCGGCTCGAAGATGCGAAGCTGCACATCGACGACTCGCTCGCCCTCGAGTTGGATCATGAGCGCGCCCTCGCCCTCGACTCGGGAGAGCTCGCCGACCGTGATCATTCGCGTGCCGTTACTCTTGGTCGCCATGTCGCTCCGCCTCCGTTCGGAAGGGCTCTGCCGCCGCGTTGAAGTTGGAGAGGAGCCTATAGACCTCGGGCCGTTTGACTCCGCGTTCGAGCATGTCCTTTGCCAGCGCATCCGGACGTGCGTCCTCGCTGGGACCGAAGCACCCGTAGCAACCGCGATTATAGGTAGGACACAGGGCGCCGCAGCCAGCGTGCGTGACCGGTCCAAGGCAAGGCGTTCCATGCGCCACCGTGACGCAAACGTTTCCACGCGCCTTGCAGTCCATGCACGTCGAATGGGCGCGAATTGCAGGCGTTCGGCCATGGAGCAAAGCCGTGATCACCTCGATGAGCTGGCCCTTGTCGATCGGACAACCCCGAAGCTCGAAATCGACGGGAATGTGCCCGCTGATGGCCGTCGACGTCGCAAGAGTGTCGATGTATTCGGGCTTGGCATACACGGCGCGCATCATCTCGGCGTGATCGCCGAAGTTGCGGAGCGCTTGAATGCCGCCTGCGGTCGCGCAAGCGCCTATCGTCACCAGTTTCTTCGAGACCTCGCGGATCTCTTGAATGCGCGCGGCGTCTTTCGGAGTCGTAACGGAACCCTCGACGATGGAAAGATCGTACGGACCGGGCTCGACATGGCTCGTTGCCTCGAGAAAATGAACGATGTCGACGGCGGCTGCGATCTGCAAGAGCTCGTCCTCGCAGTCGAGGATGCTTAGCTGGCAGCCGTCGCAAGAAGCAAACTTCCATACCGCAAGACGCGCTCGCGCCATCAGAGCCCCCTCACCAGCATCTTTGCCGCCACCTCGTCGTATCGGTACACGGGGCCGTCCTTGCAGACGAAGGTCCCGCCGAGCTGGCAATGGCCGCAAAGGCCCACGGCGCACTTCATGCTCCGCTCGAGCGATACCCAAATCTGATCCTGCTCGAAGCCGCGTTGCTCGAGCTCGCGAGCCGTGAAGCGCATCATGATCTCCGGCCCGCACACCATGGCAACGCTCGTCTCGGGATCGACGTCTGCTTCGGCGACGAGACGCGTTACGACGCCAACCCGCCCGTACCAGTCGGTCCCCGAGCGATCGACGATGGCCTCCAGGTCCACGTCGAAACGGCCCCGCCATGCTTCGAGCTCTCGGCGAAATAGGATGTCCTCGGGCGACCGTGCGCCGTAGATGATCGATACTTGGCCGAACTCGCCACGTCTCGCCAAAACCGCCAGGATCGCCGGGCGGAGTGGGGCGAGCCCGAGACCGCCCGCGACGAACAAGACGTCCTGCCCAATGGCTTGTCCGAGCGGCCAGGTGCTTCCGAACGGGCCGCGCACCCCGATCTCGTCGCCGACGTTCAACGCGCCAAGCGCTCGGGTGACTTTGCCCACAACTCTCACCGTGTGGTGCAGGACCGTCGGATCCGTTGGGTCGCCGCTGATCGAGATGGGCACCTCGCCGACACCGTGCGCGTAGAGCATGTTGAACTGCCCCGGAGCGAACTCGAACGGCTCGGACGGCTCGAGCGCCCATGTAAACACGTCTTCGATGTCACCGACCATCCGTCCGATGCGAGTCGGGATGGGCATGTACGCATTGGGCGCGCGGCGAGTGGCTTCACCGGTAGACATCGAGCTTCTGCAGGCGCAAACGGGACAACCGTTGATAGGTGTTGTCGAGCAGGCGCGAGGTGATGGCGTACCCAAACGCGGGGTCTTCCTTCATCTTGCCAACCAGGCAACCGTGATCGAGCGAGAACGCGATCACCGTCTCTCGCGCCCGGCAATCAAAGTGAGCGGTCGCGGGCGTAATCCACGAGAGACCCAACACGTCGCCAGGCATGAGGGTTTCGATGCACATCGTCTCGCCGTTTGGGGCATGCGTCTCGATGGCGACCGTACCCCTGCGGATCAAGGAGAGACATGCTTCCTTTTGGCCCTCTCGAGCAAGGAACTCGCCCGGTTTGAAGCGGAGGTTCTTCGCGCAGCCCACGATGAGCTTCACTTGCTCGGGCTGGAGGTCCTCGAGAAACGGGTGCTGCTTCAAAATCGACTCCAAGTCCTCCATCCCTAACCTCTGTTTTCTCCCACCGCGGCCGCCTCCGCAGCGAGGTCGATCCCCACGGGACACCACGTCGTGCAACGACCGCATCCGACGCACCCCGAGGTTCCAAATTGCTCCACCCACGTGGCGAGCTTGTGCGTGTGCCATTGACGATAGCGCTCACGCAACGTCGGGCGAACGCTTCCACCGTGGATGTATGCGAAGTCCGGCGCGAAACAGGAGTCCCAGGTCCGCGTGCGCGTCGCGACGTCGCCGCCCAAATCAGACGTGTCTTCGACCGTGGTGCAGAAGCAGGTCGGGCACGAGAAAGTGCAACTTCCGCACCCGAGGCAGCGCTCGGCGACCTCGTCCCAGTGCGGATGCTCCAAGTTCGCAAGGAGCCGCTCGGGCAGGCCCTCCGTGTCGAGCTTCCGGCCCATCTTCTCGGCCGCGCCGTCGACGACGGCATCTGCGGCAGAGATGTCCTGTGCGGTCGCTTCGGTCAGCTCCAACCCTGCGAGAGCTTGCGCCCCCTTCTCTGTGCCGACATCGATCAAGAACCGGTGGTTATTCACCTTCTGTAAGCGAATTTCGATCTCCTGCAGCAGCATGGTCGCTTCTTCAGTACAGAAAGCACTTCCATAGTAAATCCAGATTTTGGACATACATAATTCCGGAGCAAAGAAATTGGTAT
>CP070650.1:1690896-1696240 GCA_020354595.1 Myxococcales bacterium | reverse complement strand
GGCTTGTAGGCGGCGCCCAAGGCCGCGCGACCTCATCGGTTTTGATACCCGTTGCGCAGAATGTTGTAGCGCTTTGCCCGAGCGAGCAGCTCGTGGGTTCCATGTGACAGGTTCGCCGGATCGCGTTTGGAACCCTTGTCAGATCGCAGAACTGAGCGGCTCAGACCTGGGACCTGAGAGCTGAGATCTGGGAACTAAGTAGGGACAGCGCCAGTCCACGGCGTGATCACGAACGTCGTGCCGGGGCGTTCTCCATCTCCACCTCGACGATCCGCTCGGCGAGACGATTGAGATCAACCTCCGCGATGTCCGGCGCAGGGTAGAGTGGATTGAGCACCATCCCCGGTCGCAGCAGGTACGCCCCGGCGCAACCCGCCCGCATCGCCCCTGCGATGTCCCAATCGTGAGCCGCCACCATGCGCATCTCCGCAGTCGTCACCCCAAGCGTCGCCGCGGCGTGCTCGTATGGCTCGCGTGCGGGCTTGAACTTCCCGGTCGCCTCCACCGACATGATCTCGTCGAGCAGCGGAGCGATCCCCGCGTTGCCAAGCTGCCGCTTCGCCGCGTCGAGGGGCGAGTTGGTGAGCGCCGCCATCCGAAACCCAGCGTCGTGCAGACGCTGGAGGTTGACCAGCACATCCCCATTCGGCGGCAGGTTGCCCATGGTTTCCCGAATCGATCGCCGCTCCGTTTCGCCGAGTGTCACCCCGTGTTGCCGCGCCACCATCTCCACGCTAGCCGCGCCGACCGCGATGAAGTCCTCGTAGTCTCCAGTAATCGTCAACGCCATGGCGTTCCGAAGCACCAGCCCAAACCACTGCCGCCGAATCGAAGCGTCCCCGAACGCGCGCTCAAAAACCGGGTCGAGAACCCGCAAATCCAGCAGCGTCTCGTTGACATCGAACACAAGGACTCGAGCCACGCCGCCGCCTCATCTTCCTCAACCAGAGAAGGTCTGCTGGTGCGCGGTCACTTCTTCACGGTGAGCGGCTGGGTGAGCCTGAACTCGAGCAGCGAGCCCGCGGGAATCACCACCGACTTCCTCTGCAAAATGATTCCGGTCGACTCCTCCGAGTAGCTTCCGGTCTGGATCGGATACATCGTGCCCTCGATGTTGATGTCGGTGAGACCCAGCACGAGGTTGGCGTGCGAGGCTACGATGCCTCGCCCGGCTTGCACCGACTTGACCACTTGCCCGTAGACCTGCGTGCCGGCTTTTGCGACGACCTCATCCCCTGCGAGGAGGTTGGCCTCGAGCGTCGCGCTGAATTTACGGCCGGGCTTGTCTTTCGACGACACCTCGGTACCGGTCTTGACCATCATCGACGTTCCGGCCGGAACGGTGATGGCTTTCTTTTCCTTGGGCTGCTCCTTGGCGGGTTGGTCTTCCTTCGCCGGCTCATCAGCCGATCCAAGTCCGGCGACCATCGGAAGGCAGAGAGCCCCGAGCAGAAACACCTGGTGAAGCACTTTTCGTAGACGGCCCATTGTTCTACCTCCTTGGTGCCGCCCTCCGAGCTCGCGTTCGTACCCGAAGGCCAACGGGGACTCCATCCTCCCCACCACGCTGCGGGTCAAGTGAAAAATGTGCAGAAGGTCGCCCCCATCCCAGGCCTGGCCGTGTAGCGCAGTGGCCGTTTCTCCGAAGGCATTGTAGCTTCGCGTCACGCGGGGGCAGCGATGGGTGGAAGAGTCAGCGCATGCGGTGGTGTGATCAGCGCCTTGGTCGGGATCCTCCTCGCGCAGCAAGCTTCGGCGCAAGGTTACGAGTACACGTACCCAACGCCTCCACCACAGGATCAGCCGCCGACCCCGCAGCCCGTGGAGCCCGAGCCGAAAGAGAAGGTCAGCGCCCATCGGGGTTTTCAAGGCGGCTTCAACATCGGTGTCCCCATTTGGCTCGATGTCGACACGAGCGTGGTTCGGCCCGGCGCCGACCTTCACTTCTTCGGTGGATACGACATCGGGTACGCCATGTTCGGGATCGACCTCGGCGCCATGTGGACGCCGATCGATCTGAACGGCGCCCCTGGAGTGCCGCCAGGGACCAGTTCCGGGCGCAGTCCGCTGACTCGCCTCTACTTCGCGCCCGAGGTCCGCGTTCAGGTGCCGAACCCAAGCCCGATTCTTCCCTATCTAGCGGCGACGTTCGACGTCAACTGGTGGCATTTCAGGGAGACGGGAATCGCGTGCAACTATTGGTACTGCACGCAGGTGAACGTCTTCCGGTTCACGCCCGGGTTCACGGCCAAGCTGGGAATTGCCTTTCGGATCAAGCGGGGCGCCCACATCGACCTCGGTGCGAAGTACTCTCTATCGGGCGCGGGGGATTTCTTCACACGCCGGGAGCAATGGTTCACACCCTATCTGGGGTTCTTCTTTCGCTGAGCATACGGAGACGACTCGATGAAAGTAGCGATCAAAACGGCTCTGTTGGTTGCAATGTGCGCGACCCTTGGACTGACCGCCTGCAAGAAGGGCAAGGACACCGAGACCCCCGCCGACACCAAGCCGAGCCGGCCCGCGTCTCCATCCGGAACGATGAGCTTGCACGGCACCTACACGCAGGTTGGAACGCTTGGCACCTTTCGGGATTGCACCACGGGTGAGCAATGGCCTGTCGCCCACGAAGGCGACAACAGCGCGCTCGAGGAGGCGTACCTCGCTTCGGGCGCCCAGCCAGGTCCCCTCGTCGTCACCGTGGAAGGTGGCATCGACTACAGGTCTCGCGCCGACGGCAAGGGTCGACAGATGATGCTGATCGTGGCCCGGTTCGTACGGATCGGGCCTGGTGAGACCTGCCCCTGATTGGTAGAACGGAGCGGCCATGAGCAATTTCAAGACCTATGAGAATCCGTCCATCTTTCATCGGTGGGCGGCCGCGCAGTGGCGTCGGCCGAAGGACCCGACCATCTACGGGTCGACGGAAATCGACATGGGGCCGGCCTTGGCCTTCGTGGATCGGGCTCGCGAAGAGTGGGGCGTGCAGGTCACGGTCACGCACTTGGTGGCCAAGGCCCTCGCCATGGCCATCGCGCGTCACCCAGAGACCAACGCCAAGGTGCGGTTCTGGGGCAAGCTGGAGCAGCGCAAGACGGTCGACATCACCGTGCTGATCGCCGGTGCCGAAGGACGCGATCTTTCGGCGCACCGAATCACCGCCGCCGACAAGCTGCCACTCCGCCAGTTGGCCACCGACGTCATCGAAGCATGCGAGCTCATCCGCGCCGACGACGACCCCAAGTTCCGCAAGAGCAAGGAGCTCATGGAGAAGCTCCCTTGGTGGGGGATGCGGTCGTTCCTTTCGCTCGCCAGTCTGTCCATGAACGAGCTGTACTTCGACCTTTCGAAGCTCGGACTGCCGGCAGACCTTTTCGGCACCGGGATGGTGACCAGTCTCGGCATGCACGGCGTCGACGAGGCCTACGCGCCCCTGACGCCGATCGGTCGCATCATGGTCGACGTGCTTCTCACGCGCGTGCGTCAGCGCCCTTGGGTGGGAGACGATGGCGAGCTCAGCGTTCGGCCTACGCTCAAGCTCTGCGCTACCTTCGACCACCGCGTCGTCGACGGCATCCAAGCCGCCAGGCTCTGCCAGGAGCTTCACACTCTCCTTGGCGACCCCGATTCGCTTCGCTGAGAGGAACACCATGGCCGCCTTTGACTTTTTCATCACGCTCGATGGCAATTGCCTCAACGGTTTCGAGGGCCTCTGCGGCGTTGCCCGCCTTCGCTGCGACCCCGACGCGGACCGCTGGGAAAGAGAGATTCACTTTTTCGAAGGGCTCGCCGGCGGCCACGCCACGCAGGTCAACCCCACGGGCACGCTCGCGTTTCTCGGCAACCTCTCCCAGACACTTCTCTTCTACGATCCGCGCACGCTCCGCGAGGTGCGCCGCCTCTCCACGCTCCGGTTCTGTGCGCCCGACGTCATCTACTCCAGCCAAACCCACGTGGTGTGGCTGTCCGAGAAGACTTTCATCACGGTCCTTGGCGACTCCTTCTGGCGCTTCGACATGGACGACCTGGAGCACCCGGAGCATCTCGGCGAGCACCTCGTAAAGCTTCCCCACGCGCTCAAGCTCTCGCCCTCCGGGCGCTACATCGGTTACGGCTCCATGGACCACGACCACAAGGGCTACGCCCGTGAGCTCGGCATCTTCGATCTCACCACCAACGAAGCGCGCGTGGTGCAGCTCCCGGCAACCTGCTGGCACATCGCGCCGCACCCCACCAAGGACTTCTTCTACGGCCCCAGTCAGCAGGTCGCCCCGCAGGGGAACGAGTTCGGTGAGTACACCCTCGCGCACTTCAAGAACTACGTCTTCGAAGTCGACGCCGAAACCGCCACGGTCACACGCCATGCTTCCATCGCCAAGGAGCTGCCCGCTGCGTTCACCTCCGACGTGGCGGTCACCCCCGATGACGTCTTTTACAACGCGTGCGCCGGCGGCACGCTAGTGCGGGTCGATTTAGAGACCTTCAAGCGCGTGCAGTTCATCGACGAGCGCCCGAGCTTGCTCCGCTCGCTTCCCCATTTGCGGAGCGGCGTGTCGAACCTCGTAGAAGCTTTCAGCCGCGCCAACGTACTTGGCAACTCGCATTTGCTCCTGAAAGCGCTGCGCGCCACCCGCTTCAGCCTCCTAGACGACAGCCTGGGCGTACAGGTGAGCCCCGACCGGCGCTTCGTCCTCACGGCCCACCGCGGCCTCAACGAGGTCATCGTCTATCGCCACCCGGAGATGGAGGTGCACAAGCGAATCCGCTTCCCCTCCATCCGCGGCTTCTTCCCCGAGCACATCGGGCTGCTCGACGATCCTCGCCTCGGGTTCCACCACACCACGATTTCGACCGCTACGGTCGGCGCTTGAGGAGAGGCTGATGAATTTTCGAAACACGTTTGTTCTCGTCGCTGGGCTGTCGATCTTGATTGGCTGTCATCAACAACAAACACAAACGACGCCTGCGTTCGCGTTCGATCAGGCGGCGCTCTCTGAGGCGAAGCCCTGGACTTCGGAGGACTTCAACAATGATCCAGACAATTTCCAGTTTGCAGTCATCGGTGACCGCGCCGGCGGGGCTGATCGCAGGGGCATCTTCGAGCGAGCGATGGATCAGCTGAACCTGCTTCAACCGGAGTTCGTGATCAACGTCGGCGATCTCATCGAAGGCTACAGCAAGGACAAAGCAAAGCTGACAGCCGAGTGGGATGAAATCGACGGCATGTTGTCAAAGCTGCAGATGCCGTTCTTCCGCACGGTTGGAAACCACGATCTCGGCAACGAGACCATGGAGCAGGTCTGGCGCGAGAGGCACGGCCCTACCTACTATCACTTCGTCTATC
>CP070650.1:1687351-1690796 GCA_020354595.1 Myxococcales bacterium | reverse complement strand
TGGACGTCACCCTCACGGGAGGCGCCGTCGTCGCCAACGTCACGACGGGCGCTGCCCTTTGGTACAACCCCGCAGGGCTCGCGCGAATTCCGGACAGCTCCTTCGAGATCACAGGGGTCACCTTCAAGACGTCGATTGTCCGCTACCCGGGGCTGGTGTCACTCGACAGCGGGGAAGAAAGCCGCGGGCGGACGACCAATTTTGGGCTCACCCCGGAGGCGCTGGTGTTCACCGTAGCGCTCGAGAAGATGAAGCTCGGGCTGGGCATCTTCAATTCGTCGCTGCGGCGGCAGCTCGTCCAAGAGGAGGTCTCGAACGGTCTCGGAACGGTTTGGCGCGGCGGGCTCAACTCGCGCACGGACTTCGTTCACGTGAGCACCGGCCTTGCGCACGACTTCAACAAACGAAAGCAGAAAGTGCTCTTTGGAGGGGCGTTCGACATCATCGTGGGGACCAACCGGCAGGACGACTTGCTCGCCGGTACCTACCAGGACGGCATCGAAGGCGCCTACTCGGAGTCCAGGCTAGAAACGGATGCGGGGTTCGGCCTTCAACTCAAGGCGGGGATTCAGTGGGTGCCGATTCCGGAGGTTCGCGTGGGTTTCATGCTCTCGACCCCGAGCTACATGTTCATGTTGGCGGAGCGACGAAGCGGCTCCACGATCGACGCGCCGCCGTCCGATTCGGGGGAGCCGACGTTTGCGGAGACAGTTCAGTCACGACGATTCCGCGGCGGCTGGTTCGGGGCCGAGCCGGGCACGATGCGCACGGGGCTGGTCTACATTGGAGGCTGGGGTTGGGTCGAAGCCGACCTCGTGGTGGATTTCCGGCTGCAAAGCTCGCGCTTTCTCTTCACCGCCAAGACAGTCGCCAACATGCGGGCGGCGACCGTGCTCGACATCACGTCCCACTTCAAGTTGGGCGTCGGGCTCTTCACCGACTTCAGCCAGACGAGGGACTTGATCAACCTCGGCGACCAGCAAATCGACTTCTTCGGAATCAACCTCGGGTTCTTGTTCTCCACCAGGGAGATGCGTCCGGACGCCGAGCCCTCGAAGGCGGACGACGGCAAGACTCCGGTGGGGCTGGCCATCGGAGTTCGCTACTCGCACGGCCGCGGAGACACGCTCGGCATCGTGGCTCCCGCGACGTATCCACCTGAGCGGCTTCCAGCTGGAGTGGACTACCGCCGGGTCGCCACCAAGATCAACGACCTCGACTTCAACTTTGGGGTGAAGGTTCTGTTCTGAAAAGACTCCGGAAACGCTCCCACCAGTCGGCCCCTAGGGCGTAGACCCCCAACCAGAAGAGAAGCTCCGACCCGATCAGAAGACCGAGGAACCACTTCAATTGCTCGTCGCGGTCGAGACCCAACACGGTCGGGAACGTCCCTTCGGCGGAAACGCCGTAGTGCGACCCGATGGGGAAGACGAGTGCCACAAACCCGAGGGCGACGTGCGCGAAGAACAGCATGCGCCCTGCACGATGGCGGCGTGGCGAGATCACCTCGCCGGGAGGAGGCCGCTTGAGCGCAGCGAACAGTCGCGACTTCAGCTCCTTGAACCCTTGCTTGCCGAGAAAGAAGATGCTGCTGAGGCTGATGACCTCACCCGCGCCCAAGATCACCGCGATGACGCCGATCATGCGACCTTTCGCGAGGCCGAACGCGGGCATCAACATCCCGCTGATCGCGAGGGCGTTGCCGAGCGCGAATGTGCCGAGACCCAGACGATAGCGGAAGGTTGGCGGCGGCTTGGGTGGCTCCGCCGGCGAGGGCACGGTGGGCCTCTGGTAGCGGAACAACCGCTTGAGTTGCGCACGCCACGCGGGTCCCGCGGCGTACAACGCCGACACGAACAGAAGCTCCGCGACGACCACGCCCCAGAGGAGCGCGGGGCCCTGTTGCTCGAAGCTCAACCCGAAGACCGCAGGGAAGGGGTTCTCGTCCGTCGCCCTCGTGTAAGAAAGGACAGCTCCGATCCAGATGGCGAAATAGGCGGCCAGGTGCAGCACGAAGAGGGCGATCCCCATCGTTGCGTACCATGACACGTTGGCCCGCCTCGCGGCGAGCGACTGCTCACACCCCCGTCAATACCGTTCACCCCGCGATTGCGACCGTTGAGCCGTCTGCTGACGGCATCCTTTGACACCGTGGGGCTGCGGGCTCTACTAGAGCCACGATGAGCGAGACCCCCTCTGATCTCAAGCCCGGCCTGCCGTTTTCCTTGGTCAACAAGCTCGACGGCCTCAGCAAGAAGATGATCCCCATCGATGCCGAGCGCGCGATGAAGATGGCGGAGCGGACGACGGGCCTCAGCGACTGGGGCGAGGGCGGCCTTCATCAGCGCCTAAAAGAGACCGTCGACGGCCTCAACCACGCCAACCTCAACACGACGGGATTATTTGGCGCGCGCTACGTCCTCAACTGGCACCTCGGCAACAAGCTTCGCATCATCGATTTCGCGAAGCGCCATCCGGAGCTCGACGATGTGGCCATCGAGAAGCCGATCGTCATCACGGGGTTCTTCCGAACGGGCACCACGTTTCTTCACAACGTCTTGGCGGCCGATCCAAACAATCGCGTGGCGAAGGCGTGGGAGCTCTCCTACCCGCTTGGACGGCTTGGTGACCCGTTGGGTGATGTGGCGTGGCGCCGCGCGCAAGCGAAGTTCACGTTCGGCTTCAACCAGGCGGCGATCCCCGACCAAGGGGTCGCGCATCACGTCACGGCGGACTCCTATGAGGAGTGCTTCTTCCTACTCGAGAACGAAATGGCCGTACTGACGTTTTGGATCGGGTTTTGCGCCTACGACTACGCGAACGCCATGTTGGATTGGGACATGGTCGAGCCCTACGAGTCGCACAAGCTCCAGCTCAAGATCCTCAACGCGCAACGTTCCGCCAAACGCTGGGTGGTCAAGTGTCCATGGCACATCTGGAACATGGATGCGCTGATGGCCGTGTACCCAGACGCGCAGCTCATCTTCACGCATCGTGACATCGCCAAGGCGTTGGCCTCGCACTGCAGCCTCGCCGCGAAGATGGGGTCGAAGCTCAGGAGAAGCCTCGACGTGAACGAGCTCGGACGGTTCTGGCTCGAGTACGCCAAGATCGGGCTCGACCGGGCGATGGAGGCGAGGGAGAAGATTCCCGAGTCGCAACTCTACGACATCCGTCTCCGAGACATGATGGCAAGCCCAATGACGGTCCTCGAAGATCTCTATTCGCACTTCGACCTCGAGTGGACACCGGAGATCGCAGGCCTTCTCGAGCAGCGCATTTCGGAAAAGCCCACCTCACAGGAGGGCGAGCACGAGTACAGCATCGAGGACTTCGGTCTCACGAACGAGCAGGTGCGGGAGACCCTCAAGGCCTACAACGAGCGCTTCGGCGTCTAGCGCGCCCCGCTGCGCCTTCGGGTCCGGTCGGGCGGCGGCGGCGGCGC
>CP070650.1:1683423-1687251 GCA_020354595.1 Myxococcales bacterium | reverse complement strand
CCGTTGGCCACACTTTATTCGTCGAAGCGAGCTCTGCTCGATGCGGGGGTGCGGCGCACCGAGGGTGCTCTGCGACTCGGCAAGCGCCGTCCTAAGCCTACCCGCCGCCTCATCGATACGATTCGTCGCTGAGTCCGCAACGGCTTTCGGCAGGCCGGACTCGAACGGCGCGGCGCGGCCGGATCTCGAGCGTGACGGCAACCGAAAAGGCTCAGAAAAGCGGCGAAAATCAGAGTCTTCTGTGCCATGTAAGCCCTCGCAATCCATGGGGTATTGGGGGCGGATCGCCAGTGCCGCCCAAGAGCAATTCCTCTGAAACATCTCGATGGGCCCGACGTACCTGGTGTCATGACGCACGCTTCTCTTTTGGATTGCTACCCGCGATCGCTTTGGTTAGCGTGCTTTTCATCGAAGCGGGGGAACGGGATGGATCCGTGATGCCGCAATGCATCGCCAGGGGCCGACAGGGTGCTCCAGATGCTTACAAGAAAGAGGGTAGATACACATGAACTCAGCACTGAAGCACACGATGATCGCAATGGCGACAGCGGCTCTGACGATGTCGGCAGGCTGCAAGTCGGACGAGGGGCCGGAAGCCTCCGAGACGACGGCCGGCGCGGAAGCTGCTGCAGAGACCACCGAGGCCAAGGCCGAAGGCTCCTGTGGTGAGGGTTCCTGCGGCGAGGGTTCCTGCGGCGAAGGCTCCTGCGGCGGCGCCAAGTCGGAATGAGTCGCGCTACCCGTTCTGGGGGAGCATGATTTGAAAGCCGCGGCGGCTGATGTCGCCGCGGCTTTTGTTTTGCCGAGAGGTCATGGAGCGACAAGTCACAGGAATCGGCATCGGGCTGCGATACGACCTCGCTACCGAGTTGCTGGAACGCCAACCCGGCACCGTGTCCTGGGTGGAGATCCACCCCGAGAATTACCTGGATCGGGGCGGGCGCTACCTAGAGATGCTCGAGACGGCCCGGCGGGATTGGCCCGTCGTCACCCACGGTCTCACGACGTGTCTGGGCGCCCCCGAGCCGTTCGATTCGGACTATCTACATCAGCTGCGTGACTTTCTTTCCGAAATCGAGGCGCCGTGGCACAGCGAGCACCTCTGCCTCGGCGCAGTCGACGACCGTTTCTTCCACGACCTACTTCCGCTTCCCTTCACCGAAGAGGCGGCAAATCTAGCGTCCCAGCGGCTGACTGAGGTCAGGGACCTCATCGACAAGCCACTGGCATTGGAGAACGTGAGTTACTACGCACCGCAAGGAACGGACGGCCTAGCCGAAGCGGATTTCGTCGTCGAGGTCCTCGGGCGCGCCGATGCGAAGCTGCTCCTCGACGTCAACAACATCTATGTCAACGGCCGCAACTTCGGGTTCGATCCAAAGGCATACATCGACAAGATCCCCGTCGACCGTGTGGTGCAGATTCACGTCGCCGGCCACTTCGTTCGGGAAGACGGCCTGCGAATCGATACGCACGGCG
This sequence comes from Myxococcales bacterium, assembly GCA_020354595.1. Classification (GTDB taxonomy): domain Bacteria; phylum Myxococcota_A; class Polyangia; order Polyangiales; family Houyiibacteriaceae; genus SG8-38. Next base: position 1,685,772 of record CP070650.1, on the reverse strand, counting down.
AGGCGGTGCCCGACGACGTATACGCGCTGCTCGACTACACGCTGCGAAGAGTCGGGCCGGTGCCTGTCTTGCTCGAACGGGACAACAACATCCCGCCGCTCGACGAGCTGCTCGCGGAGGTAGACGAGCTGTGGACGATCTATCGGAACGCCACGGAGGCTGACGATGCTGGCTGACCGCGCCAAGGCGATCCAGCGCGTTTGCTTCGACTCGGAGCCGAGCGAGGCCGACCTTGGTGTTTTGGGATCGCGCGAACGTTGGCTCGTCTACCGCGACCTCGTCCGCACGCGAATCACCGGCGTGATTGAAGCGGCCCTCCCACGAACCAAGGCCGTCGTTGGAGACGAGCCGTTTGAGCGCATGATCGGCGAGTGGCTGGCCGGTGGCGGACCCAAGACCCGCTATTACCGTCACGTCCCGAACGAGCTGGCGGATTTCGCCATTCCGATTTGGAAGCACGGCGCTCCACCTTGGCTTGCCGACCTCGCGCGCTACGAGATCACCGCGTGGTCGGTCCGCCACGCCCCACCGAACCCGACGCCCGAGGGTGACTTTGCGTTCGAGAGCCGCCCGCTCGTCGGCGCTGCGGTCCAGGTGCTCAGGCTCGACTACCCGGTTCATCAACGTCCGACGCCAGAAGCCAGGTACGACCGCGCGCCCATCATCCTGTGCGTCTACCGCGCCGAAGACCACCGCCCGGTCCCGCAACAGCTCAACCCCCTCGCAGCGGACCTGCTAGACGCCTGGCAACGTGGCGAAGAAACCGTCGCGGACTCCGTTCAGCGAGTGGCCAGCGCCCATGACACCGCGATAGGACCCGCCTTCATCGAAAAGCTCTCCACCCTCATCACGACGTTCATCGAGCGGGGCATCATTGTGGGCGGGCGTGGCGTCTAGTAGCCTTCTACCTTGCTGATGATTTCGTTCATGATCTCGCGGGTGCCGCCGCCGATCGGATAGAGGCGGGCGTCCCGATAGAGGCGTTCGACGATATATTCGCGCATGTAGCCGTAGCCGCCGTGGATTTGAACGGCCTGATCACAGACCGCGGAGCACGCATCCGTTGCGGTGTTCTTGGCCATGGCCGCCAGAGCCGGGGTTTGCTCGCCCTGAAGATATCGCGTGACGCACTCGCCCGTGAGCGCGCGGGCGGCGGCGATCTGAGTTGCCATGTCGGCGAGCTTGTGACGGATCACTTGGAAGCCCGCCAGGTTCTTGCCGAAAGCGTGCCGCTCCTTCGCGTATCGTACCGCCTCTGTGTAGGCGAGCTCGGCGATCGCGACGCACTGCCCTGCGATGAAGAGCCGCTCCGTGACGAAGTTCATCATGATCATCAGAAAACCGGCGCCCTCTTGGCCGATCAGATTGCTCACCGGGACGCGGCAGTCCTCGAACGCCAGCTCCGCGGTGTCGCTCGCCCACCAGCCCGTCTTCTTGAGCTTGCTCGAAACCGAAAAACCAGGTGTGTCGCTCTCGATAACGAGCATCGAGATGCCGCCGTGTCCTTCTCCGCCGGTTCGTACCGCGGCCGTCACGAAGTCGGCCCGGCATCCGGAGGTGATGAACGTCTTCGAGCCATTGACGATGTAGTGATCGCCGTCGCGTACCGCCTTGGTGCGCACCGCGGCGACGTCACTGCCACCACCGGGCTCCGTGATGCCGAGGGCGCTCACCTTTTCGCCGGTGAGCGCGGGGCGCACGAAGCGCTCCTTCTGCTCGTCCGTGCCGAATCTGACGATCGGCGGAATGGCGATGCCGAGGCTCCCCAAACCCACGAGCGTGCCGACCGACTTTCCGGCAAGCACCATCTCCTCGGCGGCCACCAGGACGTGCGTGAGATCGCCTCCGTCGCCCCCGAGCTCCTCGGGATACCCGATGCCCAAAAAGCCGGCTTTGGCTGCTTCTTGGTAGAGCTCTCGCGGGAACTCGTTGGCCTCTTCCCAGGCGTGTGCATTGGGCGCGATGGCATTGGCCGCAAAGCGACGGATCTGTTCGCGCAGCGCGCGATGCTCATCCGTCTCGAACAGGTAGCCCTTTTTCGGGGCTTGCACCTATTCTTCCGAAGCCGCGGCCGCGACGGGCTCGGGCTCGAGAATGACCGGCGTCGGAGCCAGCGGCTGCACCGCGTCGTCGTCGACCGTCATATCGATCTTGTTGTAGGCGCCGAGCCCGGTACCAGCGGGCAGCAGGCGGCCCATGATGACGTTCTCTTTGAGACCACGAAGCTCGTCGACCTTGCCGCTGATGGCGGCCTCGGTGAGGACCTTGGTCGTTTCCTGGAACGACGACGCGCTGATGAACGAGTCAGTCGACAGAGACGCCTTGGTGATGCCGAGCAAGAGCGGCTCT
>CP070650.1:1679884-1683323 GCA_020354595.1 Myxococcales bacterium | reverse complement strand
GAAGGGCTTCGCGGGGTGCATGCGCTCCGTTGGCCGCACCCGGCGACCGAGCGTGCTAAGGACCCGCTCGGTTTGGCCGTCTTCGTCCTTCTCGGGCTCCTGCTCGGCTGGTCCTCGCCGGCCGCGTTGTGCTTGCGCGGGCGATACGCGAAGGTGCCGGCCTCTAGCTGGGCGATCCGAGCGACTCTCGTGTTGGTGTTCGCCGCGCTGATGCTTTTCGTGCCAGCTCTTCGCTGGACGACCATGTGGATCCTCGTCCTCGGAACGTTCGCTGCGCTCTTCGCGCTTGCCACCCGGGATCGCGTTGGGACGTCGAGCTTCGCGTTCGCCGTCGGGGCGACTCTGACCGTGATGTTGCTGGCCGGGACCGCGAGCGTCACGGAGATCGTCGGCGCTCAGGGACCTGGGGTGCTGCGTTGGTTTGCCTTTCAGTCTCCGGCATCGTTCCTCGCGTTTGGCGCGTTCCTCTGTGCGCTAGGCGCCATCAGCACCGGGGCGCGTCTCTCCGCATCGCTCTACGCCGCACCGGCTGCGGTACTGGGGGCGGTACTGTTCCTCGGCGGTTGGCCACTGTCCGACTCCGTGGTCGGAATTGCGGTTCTCTTCGCTAAGGCCGCCGCGCTCCTCGTGGCGGCCGGCTCCGTCGCGATGCGACCCCGGATTGCAGCAGGGGCATGCGCGTCCGGTCTGGGCCTCGCGCTGATCGGCTCGTTCGTCGAGCTCGGCGCCCTGTTCCCGATGTGGAGCGGCCTCGCGGTGGGCGCGGTTTGTGCGCTCGGCGCTCGCGCGGTGGTTCCGCCTCTGCGGCAGACTTCGGTCGCGGTGCCCGTCTAGGCCGCCTGCTTCAAAAAGTCTGCGAGCAGGGCGCGTTGCTCAGCAGACGGCGAGAGGAACTGCACTCCCGCCTCGTGCCCGCGTTCGCCGGCAGGCTGGGCCCAGCGAATCGAAGCTGCGCATTCAAACGGCGCTCGATCCGGATCTTCGATCCCGTCTTGCGTCAGAAAGAAGCTCACCGTGACGACCTCGCCGACCGTGAGCGGTCGCTTGAAGTAGATCGCGGCGCCGCCGCGGCTGAGGTTCTTCGTTTCAGCGTGGAGGGTCTCGCCTGAGATGGTCAGCTCGCACGAGATCCGGACCGCAACGCGCGCGTGCTTCCGTTCTGTGGAGGCCTTCGTCACCCCTTCATGATGCGGAAGTTGGAAGGCAGCGCAAAATTGCCGGGCTACTGGGGCGCGTGCGACCGCCGCGCTCGCGCCTCCGCGCGGACCGCGTCAGCCTCGGCGCCGAGCTCCCCGTCGTTTGGCTCTTCACTCAGTAATCTCGCGTAGATCGCCAATGACCGCTTGTAGTGCCCTTGCTCTGCGAGGATGCGCGCCATGGTGCGAGTGGGAAAGGGCTCCTCGAAGAGGCCAGCGCTGTTGGAGAAGACGCCCGCGGGGGGGCGAGAGGGAGGGCCGGTGTCTGGACCGGTACCGGTTCCGGCTTCGGAATCGGCACCCGGGCCGGGCAGGACCACGGGCACTGGCACTGCCGCTGACACTGGCGCTGGCTCTGACGCCGGCGCTGACACTGACGCTGGCTCTGATGCCGGCTCCGGAGCTGCCTTCCCGCTCGACGTCTCCCCGGCCGCCTGCAGCGCCCACTTTGCGAAGCCGAAAACCTTCCCGAGGAAGCCTTCCTGTTGCGGTCCGCCCCCCCTGTCGCGAATCGCGTGGATCAATTGGCCACGGCTCATCGCGTAGGTGTCGGCCACTCCGAGGCGCTCGGCTTCCTCGCGAAGCTCGGGCGTCGTCAAGTTGTACAGTCGCGTCAGATCCATCGAGCCAACTCCGGGCTCGTCTGTTGTAGCGCGTTCTTGGCCTCGTCGCAGTCCCGATCGATCTGTTGCCGGAGAGCCTCCAATCCTTCGAACTTCTTCTCCCCCCGAATGCGCGCCGCGAAACCGAGGCGCATCCGCCTGTCATAAAGATCTCCATCGAAACCAAACAAATGCACCTCGACCGAACGGCCGGCACCGAACGTCGGCCGGTCGCCGAGGTTCGCAACCCCTTGAAGAAGAGGCGCACCCGGCTCGTCGAGCACGCGAGCCACCACAGCATAGACGCCGTCCTTCGGGAGCTGGAGTGGCTCGACCTCGAGATTCGCAGTCGGGAAGCCGATCTCGCGGCCTCGTCGATCGCCGGGCACGATCGTGCCCGCGACTTCGTGGAGGCGCGTCATCATCACGGCTGCATCCTCGACGTTGCCGTCCTCCCGGAGGACTCGACGAATCCGGGTCGAAGAAACCGCTTCGCCGTGGTGCATCACGGGCTGCACCAGCTCGACGATGAACCCATCCTCGCCGCCCCAACTGCGAAGCGTTTCGATGTTGCCCGAGCGCTTGTGCCCGAAGTGATAGTCGGGACCCACGACGACGCCCCGGGCGTGGCAGGTGTCCAACAACACGGTCTGCACGAACTGCTCCGGCGTCTGGCGCGCGAACTGGCTGTCAAAGGGCAAAACCAGCACGTCGTCGCATCCCGCGCCCTTCATGATCTCGACGCGCCGCTCGACGCCCGTCAAGGGAACGGGCGCGCGCTCCGGTGCGAGCACCGCCGTCGTGTGCGGATTGAAGAACATTCCGACCGTCCGCCAGCCCTGCTGGTCGGCGATCCTCTTGGCGGCGTCGATCAGCGCCCGGTGGCCCAAATGCACGCCATCGTGGTTGCCAGGAGTGACGACGGAAGGGGTCTCGGGCATCCTTCACTCACCTACAGCGCCCTCCTGCACACTTCAACTCGAATACGGCCGATATCCACGTTGGTGACGCCGGGCTTTCGGTGCTGTATGGTTGAAAACATGGGGAAATCGAAGGGGCGGGCAAATCCAGCAGAGGATGCTCCATTTGAAGAGGTCATGGAGCGCCTCCAGACCGTCGTGGAGCAGCTGGAGGAAGGAGATTTGCCTCTCGAGGAGTCTCTGGCGATGTTTGAAGAGGGGGTCCGCCTGTCGCGGGCCGGAGCGAAACGACTGGATGAAGCCGAGCGTAGAGTAGAGGAGCTCCTCGCAGCCGGAGACGAGCTGCAAACGAGTCCTCTCGATGAAAGCGAAGCGGGGGAGCAATGAGCCAAGTCCTCACGGTACCAACACACTTCAACGACATCGGAGAGCTGTCCGAGGGCTTTCTCGATCGGGTCGAACAAGACACGTTGATCCTCTACGGGCCGGTTGCGTACGAGGAAGGCTCGGAGATCGAATTCACGCTTCTCTTGGCCGATGGCAGCGCCGCGCTCGAAGGCGTTGGGCGAGTGCGCGCCGCCGTCGACGGAGGAGAAGACCGAGTTCCCGCAACAGGTCACCTTCCTCACCGCCGCCGCGCCGCCGCCGGCGGCGACCCTGGCGGCCATGGCCGAGGCCGGGTTCAACGTCATCCATCTCTATGGCCTGACCGAGACCTACG
>CP070650.1:1676382-1679784 GCA_020354595.1 Myxococcales bacterium | reverse complement strand
CCGCCGGCACGGCATTCCCCCGGCTCACGCACGCGCAATGGGAAAACACCGTTCGCGACCTACTGCGTCTAGAGGCTCCGCCCAATCTGTCGGGCACGTTCGAGCCCGATACGCGGATCAGCTTCTTCGACAACAACAGCCGCGCTCTTCGCGTGAGCAGCGACCTCTGGACCAACTATCAGAGCGCGGCCGAGACGCTCGCTGAAAGCGTGGCGAGCGATAGCGCGGCGCTCAGTCGCATTCTTCCCGCCAATCTTCCCACCGACGAGACCGAGCGCGCACGCGCCGCGGTGACCTATGTCTCGCGCCGTGCGTATCGTCGACCGCTTTCGACAGAAGAAATCGACTCGCACGTGCTGCTCTTTGAAGAAGGCGCGATCCACTTCCCGGAGCTGGACCCATTTGACGCGGGTGTCCGCGTGCTCATCGAGGCGTTGCTTCAGTCGCCGCACTTCGTGTACCGGATCGAGACCGGCATCAGCCAAGACGGGACTACCGTAGAGCTGAGCGACTTCGAGATCGCGTCTCGCCTCTCCTACATGATCTGGAACACGATGCCGGACGACGCGCTGCTCGACGAAGCCGAGCGCGGCGGGCTCGACACCCCCGACGAGATCGCCGCCCAAGCCGCGCGCTTGCTCGACGACCCGCGCGGTCAGGCCATGGTCGAGCGGTTCCACAGCCAGCTCCTCAACTGGAACCTGTACGGCGGAATGAGCAAAGATCCCGTCGAGTTTCCGCTCTACTACAGCGGGATCGGTGACGACATGTACGAAGAGGCGCGCCTGTTCGTGGAGCACGTGGTCCTCGAAGAGGATGGCAACCTAGCGGAACTGCTCACCGCGTCTTACACCTTCGCGAACGACGGCCTCGCGTCGGTGTACGGCTTCGAAGGTGGGTTCGACGCGTCGTTCTCCCGGGCGAGCTTCGACCCGATCGACCAGCCTCAGCGAGGCGGCTTGCTCACTCAGCTCGGGTTCCTGGCGTCACACGGAGGGCTCACGGGCTCCGTTCATCGCGGCGTCTTCATCAACCATCGGATCCTCTGCACCGAGCTTCCGCCTCCGCCCGACGCGCTGCCACCCATTCCTGCAGATGACGGCATGACGATGACTTCTCGCGAACGCATCGAGATGCACACCGGCCCGGGAACTTGCGGCGCGAGCTGCCACGGAAGCTTCATCAACCCGGTAGGCTTTGCGTTCGAGAGCTTCGACGCGCTCGGACAATACCGCATCGAGGAGAACGGCCTCCCGATCGACTCCGCGGCCGCCTTCGAGTTTTTGGACGGGCTTGCGGAGTTCGACGGCGCCGCCGAGCTCAACCAAGCGATGAGCGAACGGATCGAGACGCACGATTGCTACACCAAACACTGGGTCGAGTACGCCCTTGGGCGCGATACCGCGGGCTCGGATCTCGATCTCATTCAGAGCCTCGGTGATCGATCTCTCGAGGGGCTGTCGATCAAAGAGCTGATCGTCGAGCTCGTGAAGAGCGAGGTTTTCCGGTCGCGCAACGCGGAGGGAGCATGAGCGGCTTCGGCAAACGACACCTCTCTCGCCGGCTATTCCTGACCGGCACTGCCGGCGTGACCGTGGGCCTACCGTTCCTCGAGACGTTTGCGTCGAAGGCCGTGCGGGCTGCGAGCCCCGATGACCCTGGCTTCGTCGTTTTCATGCGGCAGGGCAATGGCTGCTCGCAGGCGCTCCCCTACAGCAACCCTGCCGAGCCGGAGATGTTCTGGCCTCGCAACTTGGGCGCGCTTACGGCGGCGTCCATGGCGGCGGACAGCGACCGGGCCACCAGCGAACTCAGCGCCTACGCGGACGACCTGCTGTTGGTTCGCGGCGTTCGCGGCGCGTTCTCGATCAGTGGCTGTGGACACGCGCGCGGTGCGCTGCAAGCGTTGACGGCTCAGCCCACGGGCGATGCCGAGGCGACGAACAATTCCCTCGCGCTAGGCGAATCGCTGGACAATCGCGTCGCGCGAGAGCTCAACGCAGGCGGCCGGGGCCCCCTCACCCTCGCCGCGATGCGACCCTACAGCTTCCTCGACAGCGTGCTCTCGTATCGCGGTCCCAACGACCGTCGCGGCGCCCAGACCAACCCCAAGGTCGCGTTCGACAACATCATGGGCTTAGTCAACCTGGACGAATCGGCCGCCACCGCGATAGCAGCGCGACGACAGAGCGTGAACGACTTGGTCCGAGATCAGATGCAGGCGCTCATGGGCCGAAGCGACCTCAGCTCGGATGACCGAAGCCGCCTCGATCTGCACTTCTCCGCCATCCGCGACCTCGAGATTCGACTCGCGGAATGCTCTCCGTTGGACCCGCTGACCGTCGACGCCATCGACTCCATCTCCGGGAGCCACGAAGACGGAGACCGCATCGTCGAGGTCGCCGAGCTCCATATCGACGTGGTCGCGCTCGCGCTGTCATGCGGATACACCCACGCCGTTACGCTTCAAGTGGGCAACGGGAACGACGGCACACGCTACACGTGGCAAGGTGAGCAGTTCCCCTCGTACCACTGGATCTCGCATCGAATCTTCGCAGACGGCTCCGAGGGTGATCCAATCCCCGATGCGCAGTCGAAGCACAACGCCGTTGACCGAATCCACGCCCGGCTGTTCGGACGGCTGATCGATCGGCTCTCGGCATACACGACGGAGACGGGAACGCTCCTCGACAAAGGAGCGTGCGTGTGGATGAACGACCTCTCGAATGGACCGCCCCATTCGATCTCGAACCTCCCCTACGTCATCGCCGGCAGCGCCGACGGTTTTCTCCGCACCGGCGCATATGTCGACGCGGGCGACGTCACGCACAACAAGCTGCTCAATACCCTGGCGACGGCGGTCGGCCTGCGGAAGAGCAACGGCGACCCGGTTGACGACTTCGGCCACGAAAGCCTCGAAGGCGGCTTGATCGCCGAGATGACGACCTAGCGCCGGCAGGCTGCCTCAAGTAGCTGAAATCGTTCCTGCACTCATGGTAAGGTAGACCGCAGATGGTGGAAACAATCGGTATCTGCGAGAAGCACGAGCTTCCGTTGGATCAGAATGGGGACTGCGAGCTCTGCCGACTGAGCGACATGCCGTCACAGGCGCCAAAGGCGAGAAGCGCCTGGTGGGCGTTGATCATCCCGCTTCTGATCCTGTTGGCCGGCGCTCTCTGGACTTACGGCTCGCTCGGACCGGACCCTGAGGAGGCAACCCAGCAGGGTGTCCAACCGATCGCAGCCGAGCGCACAGTCCCAGCGCCGGAGACGGAGCCGGAGGAGCCGGTCGAGCGCGAGGAGCCGAAACCCGAACGCGTGCCACCCCGATCGACGCCGCCGGACCCCGAGGACATTCCGAGGCCGGACGACTTCGCTGAATGACTTTGTCCTCGAAGAGGG
>CP070650.1:1670558-1676282 GCA_020354595.1 Myxococcales bacterium | reverse complement strand
GGTCGGTGTGCAGCTCTCCATGCCCCTCATCTTCCGCACCGAAAGGGGGCGAGCCGCCGCGGCGCAGGCGGAGGCCGAGCAGAAGCGAGAGGCGCTCCGTTGGGTGACGGACAAGCTCCGCGCCCGAACCCAAGATGCGGCGTCCGCCGTGCTCGCGGCGCAGGAGCGGGCCGCCCTCAATGGCGAGGTCGTCGAGACCGCGGCGGAGCTGGCCGAGGGCGAGCGCCGCCGCTTCGAGGTCGGAGCGAGCAACCTCATCTTCGTCAATCTCCGAGAACAACAGGCCGCGGTCGCTAGAATGCGGTTCATCGAGTCGCTGGCCTCCGCCGAGATCGAGCGCACGCGCTGGAAGACGATGACGGAAGTCCCTTGTGATTGAACGTAAATGCCCCATAACATCTACCGGACTATGCTGAGCCGGGAGCATTTCGCGGACGATCTGCGCGCCGGCGTGGTCGTGTTCTTGGTGGCGCTGCCGCTCTGCCTCGGCATCGCACTTGCATCCGGCGCGCCTCTGTTCAGTGGTCTGATCGCGGGGATCTCGGGCGGGATCGTAGTGACGCTCGTCAGCCGGTCGCGTCACGGCGTCAGCGGTCCGGCCGCGGGCTTGGCCGTGATGGTCTATGCGGGGATCGAGGCGCTCGGCTTCGAGGCGTATCTCCTCGCAGTCATCATCTGCGGCATCGTGCAGGTCGCTGCCGGTTTTCTGAGAGCGGGTGTGATCGCCCATTACTTCCCGTCTAGCGTGATCAAAGGGATGCTCGCCGGCATCGGGATCATCTTGATCCTCAAGCAGATCCCTCACGCGCTCGGCTATGACCAGTCGTTTGAGGGGGAGCTCGAGTTCCTCCAGCTGGATGGCCGCAACACCTTCAGTGAGATCTTATACGCGCTCCGCGCTTTTAGCCCGGGCGCGATGATCGTCACGGCGGCGTCGCTCGCCATCTTGCTGCTTTGGCAGCATCCCGGGTTCAAACGCAACCGAGTCGCGCGTGCGATTCCCGCGCCACTTCTCGTCGTCATCCTCGGCGTCGTCTTCAACCGTGCGTTCCTCTCCATGGCGCCAGAGCTCGCGATCTCCTCCGAGCATCTCGTCACCGTTCCGATGTCGTCGTCGATCGGGGAGTTCTTCGGTAACTTCACGAAGCCCGACTTCTCGCAGATCACGAACCCCGAGGTCTACGTGGTGGGCCTCACGCTGGCGCTCATCGCCAGCATCGAGACGCTCCTTTCGGTCGAGGCCACGGACAATCTCGACCCCGAAAAGCGAGTGACGCCGACGAACCTCGAGCTCAAGGCGCAGGGTCTCGGTAACCTGGTCTCCGGTTTCCTCGGCGGGATTCCACTCACCCAGGTCATCATTCGAAGCACGGCCAATATCGAGTCTGGCGGCAAGACGAGGCGCGCGTCGCTCATCCACGGCATCCTGCTCCTGGTGTGCGTCGCCACCATCCCGGCTCTGCTCAACGAGATTCCGCTCGCGAGCCTGGCGGCCATCCTTCTCGTCATTGGCTACCGGCTCGCGCGCGTCCCGCTCTTCAAACAGATGTGGCGAGAGGGCCTATGGCAGTTCTTGCCGTTCATCGTGACCATCGTGGGGCTGGTGTTCACGGATTTGCTCAAGGGCATCATGCTCGGAATGCTCGTCGCCTTCTTCGAGATCCTCATCTACAACTACCAACTCAACTTCTACCGAGAGCAGACCGGTGAGGGTTGCTTCAAGATTCGACTGACCGAGCACATGACGTTCCTCAACAAAGCGGCCCTCAAGCGTATCCTTCGCGAGGTTCCGCCTAGTTGCGAGCTCACGATCGACATGTCCGGTACAAGAATCATCGATCACGACGTTCGGGAGGTCATCGACGACTTCGCGACGCACGCGACCGCGGACGGCATCCGCCTCACCGTGGTCGGCGCCTCTCAACCCAGGATCGCCCTCACCGACGGCGCCGAATGAAACGCGCTACAATCATCATCGTGGCGGTCATCGCCACCTGCGTTTTTGCCGCGGTGGCCTTTGGAGGACGGATAGTGGCTTACGAGAGCCCCAAGTATCGAGTGACGGAACAGTTGGGAAGCGTCGAAATTCGTGAGTACGAACCCTACCTGGTTGCCGAGACCGTGGTCGACGGAACCATCGAGAGCGCCGGCAATCGCGGGTTTCGAATCTTGGCGCGATACATCTTCGGTGCCAATCGTGACTCGCGGAAAGTCAGCATGACCTCGCCGGTGACGCAGGAGAAGGCCGAGGGAACGAAGCTGGCGATGACGACGCCAGTGACTCAAGCGAAGCGTGGTGACCAGTATACGATCCGTTTCATGATGCCGTCCGAGTACTCTCGCGACTCGCTCCCGACACCCAACGACGCCCGGGTCCAGATCCGGGAAGTTCCGACAAAGGTCTACGCCGCCATCCGCTACTCGGGCACGTGGTCGAGACGCAACTACGACAAGCACCTGGAAGAGCTTCGCACGGCCTTGAGCGCCGAAGGCTTCGAGTCCGTGGGAGAGCCCGTTTGGGCGAGGTACAACCCCCCTTTCACACCTTGGTTCTTGAGGCGGAACGAGATTCTAACCGAGTTCCGCCCCGCGGTGGCGCGGCAGGATTCGGGCTAGGGAGCGGTCAAGGCGGTGTCGGCTGGAGCCGCCCGTGACGCGTACCCCAGGCGGAACGACACCCCGTCTTGTCCCATGTAGACCATCTCGATGCGGTCGTTCACGGACTGCGCGTCTGCGCCGCGAGCGCCCAAGCTGTCAAATCCTTCGCCGCTCGCGCCGAGCGCCTCGCCAAGCGGTCGCCAGAACAGGAGCTCGTCTGACACCGCTAGCTCGATGGTCCACCGAGTGCCGATGCGGCGTGCGTAGTAGAGATGGTAGGCGCTGTTGTGGACGATGAGGCTCGGGCTATCGATCTCGGAGGTCGGATCATCGATTCGCGTGAGCTGTTCGAGCGTACCGTCGACGATGCGCGCCCACCCCGTATTGGGATCGACGGAGTAAAACGCGTGGAGCTCGGTGACACCGGACTGCAACGTCGCTCGTGCGATCATCACGATCAAGTCGTCACGGAGCATCACGGTGGGCGAGTCGTACGAGAGCACATCGGTCTGTGGCGTGAGCACCGGGTCGAGGCTCTTCTGCGCCACGTTGCCGGTGACGACGGCCGAGCCGATCCTGCCAGCGCCGCCCGCGTCGTACCCCGTGTAGAAGACGAAGAGCTCATCCATGAACCAGAAGAGCTCGGGCTCACCGACGCCACCCGCTTCGAACGGCTCGGTCGGGAAGATCGTCGGGTCGGGGGTGGCGAAGGCCACTAGGCCGTCGCCCTCTTCCTGTCCGACGAAGATCTGCCCGTCGAGCTCGAAAGCGACCGCGGTGAATTGCGCGCCGGCAGCAATCGACGGCTCTCGGCCCATCATGAGCTCTCGGTCGACGTTGCCTCGAACCGTCACGCTCAGCGGAGCTCGCCCGTCCCAGGCGCGAGGATTGTCGCAGGTCTCGATTTGCGCCGCGATGCGCGCGATCGCTGCGCTGTCGTCGTTCGCGCCGAGGTTTCGGCCGAAGAACGCGAAACGCGCGTCACGCAGGGACTCGGAGTCGAATGGGTAGGCGCCCTGAACGATGCCGTTTCGCTCGACTTCGACCATGCCGGTCGGCGACAGCACCATCAGCCAAGTCGTTGCGTCGCTTCCCGCGTCGAAGCTGTCGGCCACTTGGCCGCCGATCATGAGGCTGACGACTCCGCGAGAGCCGCTCAACAGCAATCCCACCTCGGCGCCGCCGAACTCGTCGAAGCCGGTATTGGGCGTAAACGCGACACCCGCGCTCTGTAGACAGCTGCCGCTGCAATCAACGGGCAGCGAGAACTGAACCTCGACGAGCGCGCGCTCTGACGCGAGGTCGACGACGTCACCAAGGAGCGCGCCACCCTCGCTGGTCGCGGTTCCGTTCGGAACCAGGCCGCCCGCGGTGAGCACCGGTTCTTGCTCGCCGAAAACGTCGAGCGAAAAGAGCTCGTTGGCGGTGCAGGCGTCGAGCGTGAGGCCATCACAGCTTCGGAAGTCGAGTGACTCGGGAAGCGGTGGGTCGACGACCGGCTTGCAGCAGCGGCCGGTCGCGACGCAGCACGAAGCGAACGCGGCGCACTCGGAGGCTTCGCAAGCGCCTGGCTCCGAGTAGCAGGCTACGGCCGCATCCACGTAGCCCTGCGGACTCTCCGCGTCGGTGAGGAAGTCCAACGGACTCCGCTGCGGGTCCGCGAACAGCTGCTCGATCGGGTTGTTCTCGACGCCTTCGGCCGATGCATCGAGGAACGGAGGTTGGCCGGCTTGTCCGTTCAGGCCGTCCGGGCCCCCGTCGCCGCGGGTTCCCGCGCTGCCGCCCGTCCCAGCCGGTCCTGCCTCGAAGTTCCCGCTCGCCGAGTCGCTGCTCGCACAGCCCGCCGAAAGCGCGGCCAACACCGCGGTGATCCACAGCCACCACCTGCGTTGGTCTCGTCGATTCCGGCTCACGGTGTCCTCCAAGTCTGCTCCAAAGGTATTAACTGGTACGTCTCGTCCCCACCCGTATCTTTCAAGCGCCGTGCCAACAGGAACCTCAGCCGGCTGGGGTCGTCCCCACGGGGGGTCACAGCCATTCCGCTGATGGTGCACTGGTCGGCGACGCAGCCGCTGAGGACCAGGGTCGAGTCGTTGTCCAGAATCGGGTTCACCACGAACGGCAGGGGCTCCGGCAACTCGAGCTCGAGCAGCTCGACGTCGTGGGACCGAGCTTCGGCGAGCGCCACCGCCCAGTCTCCGGGCACGCCTTGAGCGAGGAACCAAATCCGGAGCCGGAGTCCGTCTTCGGTGAACGAAATCACCGGTTCGGGCGCGCGAATCCCCGCGGCCGCGAACAGCCCGAGCTCGTCGGCGTCGAGTACGAGCCGGCGCATCGGCCCGCCGCCTTCACGGATGATCTCGAGCGCGCGCGAGATGCGGACCGCATGAATCTGGCGCGCCGGCTCTGGCCCTTTGACGCACGTGAAGAGCAGCCAGTAGCCGCCGAGCGCCTCCGGATCTACTGGAATTAACGCCGGATCACGCAAGCTGATGCATTCGGGGATATCCGCGGGAGAGACGGTGGGCGTGCCCGGAAGGGCGATCGACGACGACGGGCCACCAACTGGCCGAACGATTTGAATGCCGAAGAGATCACGTTCCGACGGGTCGGCGACCAGCTCGCGGGCAAACGCTAACGTGAGGTCGCGAAGCTCTTGTTCCTCGTTGAGCTCGGCGAGCAGGTAGGGCTCGCGCATGCTGCGGTTGTCTTCGCAGGCCGGCCCCGCGCACGCAGGGGGATCGTCGCCGACCTTGGGCGTTTCGCTGCTCTCCCAACCGGTCAAGCGCCAGTTGCCGCCCTCATCGGTTGCCACGCGCGCGTGACCGAGCGCGTATCCGACGTGCGTCGTCGGCTCGAGCTCGGGGCTCCAGTTGCTGCCTTCGACGATCAAGTCCCACTGGACGTCGGAGACCGAGTTTCGTGAGCTGGCCAACGTCGGTGCGCCCACATACGCCTCCACCCAGGAGGGGTTAAATTCCAGGTTCTCGGCTCGCAAGGTTGCACTTTGTTCATCGAATGGGCTCGGATTGGCACAGTCCTGTTTCGCCGTTTCGAGCGGCCCCACGTACACCCGGTCGCCTCGACCCTCCGCAGCGACGTGGAGGCCTGGGATCTCCGTGCAGT
>CP070650.1:1666627-1670458 GCA_020354595.1 Myxococcales bacterium | reverse complement strand
GGCTCGCTCTCGCTGACCGGGCAGCGCAAGTACCACAAGGGCATGGAGCCGCTGATCGAGGGGGTTCAGTTCATCGATTTCAACGACGCCGCTGCGCTCGACGAGGCAGTCACCGACGAGACCGCCGCCGTGATCTTCGAACCGGTCCAGGCCGAGGGCGGCATCATCGTGGCGACCGACGGGTTCGTTCAGGCGGCGCGACGCATCTGCGACGAACGAGGGGCTCTGCTGCTGTTCGACGAAATCCAGACCGGTTACGGTCGAACCGGGACGTTCCTCGCGCAGGAGCACTACGGTGTCGCGCCTGACGCTTGCTCGTTGGCCAAGGGCATCGGCGGCGGCTTCCCGCTCGGCGCCATGGCGGTGACGGACAAGCTCGCGGGGGGCCTTCCTCCAGGAAGCCACGCGAGCACGTTCGGTGGAAATCCGCTCGCGTGTGCCGCTGGTCTCGCGGTCTTGCACATCATCGACGAAGAGGGGCTCATCGAAAACGCGAGAGAGCAGGGCGAGTACCTCGCCGACAAGCTCTCCGAAATCGACGATCGACTCGAGACGACTGCCGGAACACGGGGCCTCGGTTTGTTGCAGGGGCTGGTCCTCCGGGACGACGTCGATCCAGGCGCCACAATCGCCGCCATCCACCACGCGGGGCTCCTGCTGACGCTCGCGGGCGGCAATGTCATTCGAGTCTCGCCTTCGCTAAACGTCACTCGGGCCGAGCTCGACGAAGGGCTCGCGATCCTGGAACGGGTGCTCGACGATGCGCCGAGGAAGCCGTGACTCGCCACTTTCTCACGGTTTCCGACCTCAGCCGTGACGAGCTGTTCGGCGTCCTCGATCGTGCCGCCGAGCTCAAGGAGCTTCGTGGGACACCCGCCCATCCGCAACCCCTGGCCGGCAAATCGATCGCCATCGTGTTCGAAAAAGCCTCGACGCGGACGCGCCTTTCGTTCGAAGTGGGGATTCACGAGCTGGGCGCGCAACCGGTCACGCTGATCTCGAAGGACACGCAGCTCGGCCGTGGAGAGCCAATCGAAGACACGGCGAGAATGCTGAGCCGCTACGTTCATGGCGCAGTCTACCGGACCTTCGGCCACGAGCGGCTGCAGACCCTTGCCAAGTGTGCGTCAATCCCCGTCGTCAACGGGCTCTCGGACAAGTTCCATCCCGTGCAGCTACTCGCGGACCTGATGACGATCCGGCAGAGCTTCGGGCCATCGCTCGATGGCGCGCGCGTCGCGTGGGTCGGCGACGGCAACAACATGGCGCACTCCTGGATCGTCTCCGCGGCGGTCGCGGGCTTCGATCTCGTTCTCGCATGCCCGCCCGAATACCAGCCAGATGAGCAGGTGGTGGCCGACGCGAAAGCCAAAGGGGCCAATGTGGAGGTGGTCGAGCGTCCGGAGGAAGCGCTCGAGGGCGCGACGGTCGTGACGACCGACGTGTGGGCGAGCATGGGACAGGAAGCCGAGCACTTCGAGCGCGAGCAGGCTTTTGCTGGCTTCATCGTCGATGATGCATCGATGAAGCGCGCATCGGACGAGGCGATCTTCCTTCACTGCTTGCCGGCCCATCGAGGCGAGGAGGTGAGCGCATCGGTCATCGATGGTCCGCAGTCCCGGGTTTGGGACGAGGCGGAGAACCGCCTACACACCCAGAAGGCTCTATTGGAGTGGCTTGTCACCTGACCCGCTGAAGTGGCTGGATCCGGATACGCCGGGCTAAGCTGTAGGGATGGGGGAAGTTGGGCAGTCGCTGCCCGAAGAGAAGATTCCGAAGCTGATCGATGACGCCGACGCACGGGCGCACGATATTGCGGCGCAGGACGCGTTTGTGCATTCGTGTATCGACGGCGTGCTGAACGTCGACGACATCGCTGACGTGACCGTCTTGTCTCCCGAAGCAGCGCTCCAGTCGATCGAGCGTTTGATCGAGCTCGAGCTGGTCGAGTGGGTCACTCCCAAGGCTTCCAGCGCGCCTCCGGAAACCGAGGTCGCCAAAGACATCGAGCTCGACGACGAGCTCCAGAAGCGAATTCATGAGACCTTTCATCGAGCCGACAAGCTCAATCATTACGAGCTGCTGGGTGTTTCGATGGACGCAAACAGGGCGGAGATTCGAAAGGCGTACTTCGCCCTTTCCAAGACGTTCCATCCCGACGCGTACTACGGAAAGCGCCTGGGGCCCTTCAAGGCTCAAATGGAGGCCGTCTTTCGCAAAGTGACCGACGCGTACGAAGCCGTCGGTCGCCCGAAGAAGCGAGAGGCCTACGACCGATATCTGCGGCAAAGCATCGCGGTGTCGACCGCCGAGCAACAGATCGACCGCGCCGAGGAACGCGCGCAGGCGATGGCGAAGGCTCTCACCAGGGCGCCGATTGCGGAACGACAAGCGCAGCCCATCGACCCCGCCGCATCGGCGCGCAAGTGGCGACCGACCGAGAGTCCTGCCAAAGCTGCGCCGTCCAAGGTAGCGCCGTCTGTGATGCCGGGAACACCCGAGCACGACCGCATGATGCGCAAACGCGAGCTCCTCGAGCGAAGGCTTGGCGGCCGGAGCAAACGGCCCGCTTTGCGCAGTCAACCGGCTCGATCGATTCCAGTGCCGACCGCACGCGTGGGTGCGAAGACGGCTCTTCGCGACCTGACGCGGTCGCTCAAAGAGACCGCGGTGCTCACGGGTGGCGTCGACCGCGCACAGAACCACCTCGAGAACGCCAGGATCGCTGAGGCCGAAGGTGACTTGGCGGCAGCGGCCAATGCGCTCCGCATGGCGATCGCGCTCGATTCGAGCAGTCAGACGCTCCAAGACCAGTACCAGCGCGTCAACTCGAAGCTCCGCGTTCAGTTGCTTGACATCCATCGCGAGCAGGCGAAGTACGAAGAGGACAACAACATGTGGGCGGCCGCGAGCATTTCCTGGGCGAAAGTGGCCGACGCCTCCCCTGACGATCCGGTCGCCCCACGTCGAGCTGCCAAGGCCCTCCTCACAGCCGGCGGAGACCTTAGAAAAGCGCGCGATTTCGCGTACCGCAGCCTCGAGGTGAAGCCCGACTCGCTCGATACCAGGGTCCTCTTGGCCCGGATCTACATCGAAGCCGGAATGGACCACAGTGCCGCAAAAGAGCTCGATGAGGCTGCAAAGCTGGACCCGAAGCACGAGATGGTGAAAAATCTGAGAAAGCAGCTCGGGGGGTGATGTGACGAACGCATCGGAGCGCTTGGAAGTGGGGCATGGAAAGAGTCATTGGGATTGACCTAGGTACCTTCAACTCGTGCGTGGCCGTGGTCGAAAGCGGGACGCCGGTGGTCATCGCAAATCGAGGGGGATACAAGGTCACCCCGTCGATGGTGGCCGTCACGGAGGGCGGCAAGCGCTTGGTTGGCCACATCGCCAAACGGCAGGCAGTGACCAACGCCGAGAATACGGTGTTCGCGGCCAAGCGGCTCATCGGCCGCAAGTGGGAGAGCCCGCAGGTCAAGAACTCCATTCAGACCTGCCCTTTCCACATCGTCGAGGGTCCGCACGGCGACTGTCGCATCAAGATGCGCGACAAGGTCTACTCCATCCCCGAGATCAGCGCGATGGTGCTGCAGGAGATGAAGATGGTGGCCGAGGACTACCTCGGCGAAGAGATAAACAAGGTCGTCGTCACCGACCCCGCGTACTTCAACGACAACCAGCGCCAAGCTACCAAGGACGCGGGCGCGATTGCCGGTCTCGAGGTCATCCGCATCATCAATGAGCCGACGTCGGCCGCACTGGCGTACGGATTTGGCAAAAACATCGATCGCACCGTGGCGGTCTTTGACCTCGGCGGTGGCACTTTCG
>CP070650.1:1661699-1666527 GCA_020354595.1 Myxococcales bacterium | reverse complement strand
GCGGACGTTGCCACGATTCCCCACAAGGTGATTCACCAGCTCCTGAAGCATCCGCTTACCGACATCGGCCTCGAGCGCTTCCTGGCGGACGCCAAGAAGATTCCAAAGAGCTGAGGCGACGCGTTTCCCGTTCCTCCGCCCGAGTCACGCATGCGACCCAGAGTCCTCGTCGTCTACAAGAAGAGCACGTACCAACGGTACGTGGGACGTGCGCAGGAGCGCCTGGAGGAGCTGATCAAGCATAGCGATCGCTCCGTCGAGGGACTGCTGCGCGAGCACGAGATCCATCAGGAGACCCTGAAGCGCGCGAAACAAGCGCTTCGCGCACTCGGGGCGCGCGCGGTGCTTCGATACCGGCCGGAGCCCATGCCCGAAGAAGGCACCTGGGATCTGATCGTGACACTCGGAGGCGACGGCACGTTGCTCTGGGCGTCGCACCTGGCTGACTCGTCGACTCCCATGCTGGCGATCAACAGCGCGCCAGACACCAGCGTCGGGTACTTCTGCGCAGGAGATGGCCACGATGTCGACGAAGTGTTGGCCTCGGCGCTGGCCGGCGGGCTGAAGTCGAGCAAGCTCTGCAGAATGCGCGTCGAGTTGGGCGACCGACTGATCTCGACGCGCGTGCTCAACGACGCTCTCTACTGTCACGAGAGTCCCGCTGCGACTTCGCGGTAAATCCTCGAGTACGATGGCAAGCACGAGCGGCAGATGTCCAGCGGCGTTTGGGTCGGTCCAGCAGCGGGGTCGACCGCCGCTATTCGATCCGCAGGAGGCAAAGTGCTTCCGATCGGATCACAAAAGCTCCAGTTCGTGATTCGGGAGCCCTACCGCGGCGTCGACAACAAGTATGACCTCGTGAAGGGGCTCGTTCCCCCGGGCGAAGACGTGAAGATCACGAGCCGCATGACCAAAGGGCGACTCTTCCTGGACGGTACGCAGAAGGTGCACGCGGTCGGCATCGGGGATCGGATTCGCATGACCCTGTCTGACGAGCCGCTCACGCTGCTTGGGCTCAAGCGGCGCTCCGAGGGGTCCGGCTCAGCCCTTGCTTTGAAGTAAATTGACCGTGCGAACACGGGGGCGTTAGGTAGTATTCGTGCCGCGCTATCGCAGCCACGTCGCACTGACGGTCTGGCCCCTTGCCGCGCTTTTTGCGCTCGAGCTCGCGCGCATCTGGCCTGCGCTCCGAGGGGCCCCCTCGTATGCGTCCGCATCGCCCGCGAGCTGGCTGTCGTTGGTCGCCTGTACCGTGGTGGTCGTGGTGTTCGTCGTCGCCTACGCGCGGGGATGGAGCCGGTTGGCGCTCGAGTCGCCCGACGACGCCGGTCCCTATCGAACCCTTGGTTGCGTACGTCTGCAAAAGGTCGCCGGCCGCGTCGCTTGGGCGTTCGTCGTCGCCCATTTGACGTTCCAATGGATCATGACCTTCCGCGTCGGCCCCGTAGCGTTGAGCCACTACGAGCTCATGCGGTCGTTCCTGTCGCGCCCGCTCGTCCTCGGCTTCTACGTCTTCGGCTTGGCTGCGGTGGGGCTCTATCTCTCACAGGGCATCGCCGCCACATTCCGCGCCTGGGGGGTGGGTACACGGTCCGAAAGTTCACGGTGGCTCGAGGTCGGATGTACCTTGGCGTCCGCCGTAGTGATGCTCGCAGCGATCAACGTTCTCAGCCATTTTGCGACCGGCCGCGCGTACTGGTCAGGCTCGCTCTCGACGCCAAGCTTGCCAGCGGGCGCCGTCGAGGATGGGTCGCAGTGAGCGTGCAGCGCATCTACGCGATCGCGCTCAACACCTATCGCGAAGCCGTGCGCGACAAGGTGCTCTTCGGCGTGTTGGTGTTCGCCACGGGCGTGCTGGCCCTCACACTTGCGCTCGGGGAGCTCTCGCTCGACCAGCACATGCGCGTCGTCACGGACCTCGGTCTCGCGTCGATCTCGATGTTCTCGGTGATCATCGCAATCTTCCTCGGCTCATCGCTCCTCTACAAGGAAATCGAGCGCAAGACTCTGTATGTCATCCTCCCGAAGCCAATCGCGCGTTTCGAGTTTCTGTTGGGGAAGTACGCCGGAATCGTGGCCACCTGCGCGGTGTTCATCGCGATCATGGGCGCCGTGCAGCTCTTCGTAACCGCAATTCAAGCTGGCGCGTCGACCGCGTTGGTCGTCGCCGTCCCCCTCGCGCTATTCGCCGCGTTGGGCATGGGGTTCGCGCTGGCGAAGGATCGCACGCTGGTCGTTCCCATTTGGTCATTGGTTGCTCTCGGGGCTGCGGTGTGGGTGTGCTCGACGGTCGATGTGGAGCTCTTTCGACTGCTCGCTTCGCTTTCGCTCAATGTCGGCGAGGTGTTGATCCTCGCTGCAGTCGCTCTGCTGTTCTCGTCTTTTTCGACTCCCTTTCTCACGGGCGCGTTCACCTTCGGCGTTTGGCTCGTCGGACGTTCCGCGCACGACATGGTCGCGATGAAGACACGCGTCCTCAGCCCGACCATGAAGAAGCTGTTGAGCTGGCTCGCCGAGGTGGTGCCGAACTTCAATCTCTTCGTCCCGGGGCGCACTACCCTGGTGAGCACGACGGCAGGTGAGCCGCTTTCGTACCTCGCAACGTCACTGGGGTATGCGGTGCTCTACGCCGCGGTCACGCTCGCCGTGGCGGCGCTGATCTTCCGGCGTCGGGACTTCCTGTGAGGCCGTTCCGAGAACGCGCGGGCTCGTTCGTAGTTCTCACCGTGGTCGCGTTTGCCGCGTTGGTCGTCGGTCGGGCCGTGTCGGAATCCCGAGCGGAGCTCCGAACCGCGCAGTCGCACCATGCCGCGGGCGAGCTCGCGCGGGCCACGGAGCACTACCGTCGGACCCTTCGGTGGTCGTTTCCGTTCAGCCCGCACACGGAGGAAGCGGTTACCGGCCTCCAGTCGATCGCCAAAGAGCTCGAAGCCGAGGGGGACCGCGACGCTGCTTTGTTGGCTTGGCGCTCACTGGCCGGCGGTCTCGCGGCCAGTCGTTTTCTCTACTCGCGGTCGAGCACGGCTCGTGAGCGGGCGAAGCGCGAGATTGCACGACTCCTCGTCTTGGATGGGGGCGCCGCGATCGACACCAATCTGAGCCCCGACAAGCTCGAAGCCGACCATCGCCGGCTCTTGGATCGACAACCGTCCCCCGATCCACTTTGGGGCGCGTTCCTGCTGCTGGGGTTTTCGGCCTGGGTCGGCTCTGTCGTTCTTCTCATCCAACGAGGGTTCGATTCTTCTGGGCGACCGGTGTGGCCTGCCGCTCGCGGCCCGTTGTGGGGCGCGCTGCTTGGGTTGGCTTCGTTCGTGCTCGGGCTGCTCTTTGCCTGAAGTTGCCCCAACCCGGAGCACGGGGTAACAGGGCGGCGTGGACTCGATCGAAATCGTCGGGGGGAGCAGGCTCGCGGGCTCCGTTCGGATCAGCGGCGCGAAGAACGCGGCGCTTCCGATCATGACGGCTGCGCTGTTGGCCGACGGCGAGCACGTGTTTCGCAACGTCCCCAACCTTCGAGACGTCCACACGATGACCCGCCTTCTCGGGCGTCTCGGTGCCGATGCTTCGTACGAGGGCGGCTGCGTGCAGGTCAAGGCGTCGGGCGCGATCGAGCCCACTGCCCCGTACGATCTAGTCAAGCAGATGCGCGCGTCGGTGCTCGTCCTGGGGCCGCTGGTGGCGCGTTGCGGCCGTGCCATCGTTTCGCTTCCAGGCGGGTGCGCCATCGGCGCTCGCCCGATCGATCAGCACCTCAAGGGCCTCGAGGCGATGGGGGCCGACGTCGAGTTGCACCATGGATACGTCGAAGTGATCGTCCCGGGCGGACGGCTTGCAGGGTCAGACGTCGCTTTCGACTTCCCAACGCACACGGGCACCGAGAACCTCAAGTGTGCGGCGGTATTGGCGCAGGGCCGGACCACGCTCACCAACTGTGCGCGCGAGCCCGAAGTCGAAGAGCTCGCTCGCGTGCTCAACAAGATGGGCGCGCGGATCGAGGGCGCGGGCACATCGGTCATTTCGATCGAGGGGGTCGAATCCCTCCATCCAGTCGACCACGCGATCATTCCCGATCGCATCGAGGCCGGCACGTTCATGGTGGCCGCCGCGGCGACCGCGGGGGATGTTCTTCTGGAGGGCATCGGTTTCGAGCCGCTCGAGGCGGTCGTTGCCAAGCTTCGCGAGGCCGGCTCGACCGTCGAGCGAGAGGGCGACGGGATTCGCGTCGTCGGGTCCGAGGTCATCCAACCGACCGACATCATCACACAACCACATCCGGGCTTCCCAACCGACATGCAGGCTCAGCTGATGATGCTGATGTGCCTCGCCAAAGGAACGAGTCGGATCACCGAGACGGTTTTTGAGAACCGCTTCATGCACGTGTCCGAGCTCAACCGCATGGGCGCCAACATTCTGGTCGACGGCAGGACGGCCACCGTGCACGGCGTCACCAAGCTCGAGGGTGCCGAGGTCATGGCCACGGACCTCCGCGCGAGCGCCTCGCTGGTTCTCGCGGGTCTGGTCGCCGAGGGCACCACACACGTTCGGCGGGTGTATCACCTCGATCGGGGCTATGAGCACATCGAGGAGAAGCTGGCGCCGCTCGGCGCGAACATCAAACGAGTATCTGGCCATGCGTAAGCGCAACCGAGACACCATCGTCATCGCCGTTCCCAAGGGGCGCGTCCTCCAGCAGCTCGGCGAGCGACTCGACAAAGCGGGCATTCCGACGGAAGCGCTCACCGCCAAGAGCCGCAAGCTCGTGCGCGAGGACAAAGCGTCCGGTCTGAGCTACTTGCTCCTCAAGCCTGACGACGTGCCGACCTACGTC
>CP070650.1:1658974-1661599 GCA_020354595.1 Myxococcales bacterium | reverse complement strand
TCCGCCCGAGCCCATCGCGCGGCGTTCCTCCATGAGCTCCTCGCTCATGGGTTTCATGCCGTCGATGTAGATGCGCCCAGTGCGGACCTCGTCCACGACGCGTAGCGCGTCGCGTGTGATCTCCAAGACGCTTCCGTTCTCGATGAGCTGCGTTTGCCCGATGCCTTCTTCGACCGCGAGCTCGAGGTGCCGCCGTTGATGATGATGCGTGCCGTGTACCGGCACGAACGCCTCAGGCTTCAGGATTCGAATCATCTCGCGTTGCTCTTCGCGGCAGCCGTGGCCGCTCGCGTGAACCGCGGGGTGCTCGGCCCGCGTGATGACCTCTAGGCCGCGTCGCTCGAGACGATTGATCATGTCGAGCACGGCGAGCTCATTGCCGGGAATGATGCGCGACGAAAAGATCACGGTGTCTCCCGCCTCGAGGTGCACACGTGTGTGCTCCTCTCGCGCCAAACGAGTCAACGCCGATGCGGGCTCGCCCTGGGTGCCGCCCGCCAGGATCAGCACCTCGTGACGCGGCAGGGCATCGACTTCCTCCGGGGCGACCAGGATCGAATCGACCGGTGGGATCAGCCCGAGCTGGCGTGCGGCCTCGGTGTGCTTGTTGACCGACATGCCGAGCAGACAAACCTTGCGACCGAGCTCTCGCGCGATGCCGAGCGTTGCCCTGAGGCGGAACGCGTTCGACGAGAAGGTCGCGACCACGACGCGGTTTGGGCAGCCAGCGATCTGCGCAGCCAGTGCGACTTCCGCTTCGCGTTCGAGGCGGGCGCGTCCCTCGACCTCGGCACCGGTCGAGTCGCTCAAGAGGAGCCGCACCCCGTTTCTTCCCACCTCCTCCAGCCGGGTGCGGTCGAATCGCTGCCCGTCGCAGGGATCCGACTCGATCTTGAAATCCCCAGTGTGGACCAGTGTGCCCACCGGAGTATCTAGAATGAGTCCCGTCGCGTCCGCGATCGAGTGATGGACTCCAAAGCGCTCGATCGCGATCGACCCGATCTCGAATCGGCTGCCGGCGGGGCTGACCCGGAGATCGACGTCCTTCAGCCGATGCTCGTCGAGCCGATCCTCGATGAGGAGGGCCGCATAAGGCGGTGCGTAGACCGGAACCCGGACGTCCTTGAGCAGGTAGGGGAGCGCGCCGATGTGGTCTTCGTGGCCGTGCGTGATCACGATCCCACGCAGGCTTGCACGCTCGCTCAGAAGCCATTCGAAGCTCGGGTGGACCAGCTCGGCACCGTCCTCATCGGTGAAACCGATCCCGCAGTCGATGGCGATCGTGGTATCGCCGCAGACGACCGCGGCGCAGTTCATTCCGACCTCGTCGAGCCCGCCTAGGGGGATGAAGCGCAAACTATCGGTCACTGGGTTCCCGAGAGCGGGCTAAAGGTCCGAAGAGCTTTGGTCAAGGGCGCAATTGCCTCGTTGACCCGTGTGATCCCGGCGTGCTACGCCCCGGACCGCACGGGTTTCATGCGCCGTTTCTTAGCGACTATCTGGGTACTTGCCCTATGGGGGACCACGGTCTCGGCGCAAGGGCCGGCGACCACCTCCGAGGCGGAGCGAAGCGCCGCGACCGCCGAGGAAGAGGCGATTTCCGAGATGGAATCGGATCCAGAGCCTTCCCGTGAGGAGGACCTGCCTCCCCAGCTTCGGGCGCCTCCGATGCAAGGGCTTGCGCTCCCCGAGGCCCCCCCGCCGAAGAGCGAGGAGGACTTCGATGCGGAGTTCGACGCGGAGTTCGACGAGTCGGCCTTCGACGAAGAGGACGAGGACGCGATGGCGGCCGACGATGCGAAGCTTCTCGGCGAAGCCGAGCCGCCCCGAGCCGATCCGACGCTTGCCACCTGGACCAATCCCCGTCCCGTGTTCTCGCTCAACGGCTACCTCCGAGTCCGAGGTGAGTACATGGACAACTTCGCGCTCGGACGGGTGCCCCTCGATCGTTTGGGGCCGGTCGACCCTTTTGGGCGCTGGATTCAAATCGACAATGCGCCCGCCTCCGGTCTCAACGGCGTGCTCCCGCAGGGCGGGTGCAAGGGGGACCCCCAATCTCCCGCCGGACAGGATCAGCGCTGCGACGGGACCGCGACGACACGCTACGCGAACATGCGACTGCGCTTTCAGCCGACCCTATCGCTGAACGACAACGTTCGGGTGCACGTCATGATCGACGCATTCGACAACCTGGTCCTCGGGTCGACCCCGGAGGTGAAGTCGGTCAACCAGTTCGGTCAGGTCACCGGCCGCGCGCCCGGCGTTCCGGTCGATTCACTGACTCGCACCCAGGCACCGCCCGAGTCGTTCCGAAACACGGTGGGCGACCTACTGGTCGTGCGGCGCGCGTGGGGCGAAGTCACCAACAGCACGATCGGGAGCTTCCGCTTCGGCCGCATGGGGCACCAATGGGGTCTCGGGATGCTATGGAACGCGGGCGAGGGCACCAACATCCTCGGCAGCGCGCTCGACTCGGACTTTCAATCAGAGATCGACCGCCTTCAGCTCATCGGCAAGTTCAAAGGTGTGTTCTTCGGAGTGTCGTGGGACTTCGTGAACAAAGGCTACATCGCCGACCCCGTCGAGAACATCCAAGGGATTCCGCGTGACGCCAGCCGGCTAGAC
>CP070650.1:1654940-1658874 GCA_020354595.1 Myxococcales bacterium | reverse complement strand
TGCCAAGCTTTCGCAGCGCCTCCGCGGCGTCCGATGCGGCGATCGGGCCCCCGCTTCGCGGCGCGTCGAGGTTCAGCACCTTCCTCGCGAGCCACGCATTGGGCACCAGTGCCTTGGCCAGCTCCGCCGGGTTTCTGGCCCGCCGCAGGATGTCGCCGGCGTCCCGC
Source organism: Myxococcales bacterium (assembly GCA_020354595.1). Classification (GTDB taxonomy): domain Bacteria; phylum Myxococcota_A; class Polyangia; order Polyangiales; family Houyiibacteriaceae; genus SG8-38. Next base: position 1,658,707 of record CP070650.1, on the reverse strand, counting down.
AGGTTTCGGATCCAGTCGGCCATCAGGTCGAGAGTACGTCCGACGAGCGCTTTCGTCACTCGGTGGCGGCGTCGGGCAGTCGCACGAGGACCCCAGGCGTGGTTTCGAGCGGCCTCACTTGCACTGGGTTGTCCGTCCAGTTCTCGCCTGCGATGTCGTGCCGCGCGGTGATCCAAACCGCGCCCGCAGGGATTCCGCGCAGCCGAAACGCGCCCCTCTGATCGGTGACCGCCGCTCGAATCCATCGGGGCGGGTCGTCCCAAGCGACCTCTGCGCCCGCGACCGGGTCACCATTCGCATCGACGACTTCGCCCTCGACGATGCCACCGGGCACCAGGCGAACGGTCTCGAGCTCCTGTGGCCGGTCCACATAGCGCGGCGGCTCGATCACGACGCGCCGGGCCTGGCTCTCGTAGTCGGTGTGGGAGAGGGTCACCTCGTAAACGCCCGTGGGAAGCTGGCGGAAGACGAACGTGCCGTCCCCGCGCGTCTTGGTGTTCACGTCGTGCGGCCCGTCCAGTTGAACGCGCGCGTCGCGCAAGCCGTCGCCGGTCCAGTCGTCGAGCACCTCGCCGAGGAAGGTGACCCCCGCTGACATGACCACTCGAACGTCGTCGATGTCGTCCACCTCGGTAAGCGCCGTGGGGCTGTAAGCCGCATGCTCCGCCTTCAACGTGAATGGCGGCTCGGGCAGAGCCGGCACGGAAAACGTCCCGTCCGCATCGGACTTCGCGCTTCTTTGAACTGGAGTCTCCGGATCTTGCGAAGACACCGTGAGGAGGGCGCCGCCCACTCCGAACCCCCGCTCGTCGACGACGCGGCCGCGCAGCGTGTAGAGCGAGGTCGAAAGAGCAAGCTCGACGGTCACGAGCGCGTCCTGCCCGAGGTCCACGGTCTTCCGGGACGGGGGCAGGTCATAGGGCAGCGCGGTGACCGTGACCTCACCGCGCACGCCGCGGAACGAAAACGATCCGTCCGGCGCCGTGACCGACATGCGCGGAAGGCGCTCATCCGGCGCGCGAAGCTCGACCGGAATCGCTTCGAGGCCCCGTCCTCGCTCGTCGACAACGCGACCGGCAAGCTCTGCGCCGGCTCGCATGACGATGGTGAGGTCGGCCGGCGCCGCGCCAGCGGAAGCCCGGAGGCGCTCCGACGAAGCCGGTGCGAAGTCATCGTGCGTCGCGGCCACGGTGTACGGCCCGGGCCTGAGGTTCGCTAGCTCGAAGCGGCCGTTCGGTCCCGTGGTCGCTTGCCCGACGAATGCCAACGACCCAGTTCCTGCTGCAGAGATCGGCGGTACGGGGCCTGAGGTCACGCCGAGAGAATCGGTCGTATTGAGCGGCGCCGTCGTGCGCTCGCCGAACGCCCGCACCAGCGCGTTTGGGATCGGACGACCGCGCTCATCGACCACCCGACCCTCGATACGCGCTGCACGCTCGAGCCGTACGGTGATCGGCAACGCGTCCGCGGTCTGGGAGAGTGGGCCGGCGATGATGTAGCCCTCCGCCTCGACGTAGAGGGTTTGCTCGTTGCCGACCACGCCGTCGAGCACGAAGTGCCCGTACCGGTTGCTTTGCGTCCGCCGCGAATGAAGCCCGAGCGCCCCGGTCGCCACGGTGACCTCGGCTCCCCTGACGGCTGCCCCGGTCCGCGCGTCGAGCACCTGGCCGGCGAGGGTCCAGCCGCGCGCCAGCCTCATCCCGAACGCTCGCCGCGCGCCCGCGTCGAGGATGAGCCCTTCGAGCGGCGGCGCGACGAGCCGGCCTTTCGACACCCGGAGCTCGTAGATCCCGGCCGGTATGTCGGGCCAGTGAAACCGGCCATCCGGGTCGCTTTCCACCGATCTCGGCGGCCAGAATCCGCTCCCCGCCAGCGAGACGATCGCCCCCGGAACGGGTCGGCCCTGCTCGTCGTGGACCCGGCCCGCCAACGTCGCTGACCCCGCGTCGAGCTCCTCGGAAGAGAACACGCGTCGGCCATCGGGGCTCGAGATTGCTGAAGCGAGGTCTTTCTTCGGGCCGTAGGTGCCTGGAATTACAAATGTCCCTAGCACCAATAGCCCGGTGATTGCCCCCGCTCTACGCATCGACCTTGGTTCTATCTTTGATCACCTCGGCTCGCGAGACCGCATTCTTGCGGCGGCCTCCCGCCGGTGCTACATCGCGGCTCCCTCAGGAGTGCAGAACCGGCCATGGCACAGACATGTGATTACTGCGGCAAGAACCGCCACAAGGCTCACAAAGTGAGCCACTCGAACATCAAGACCAGGAAGTGGCAGCAGCCCAACCTGCAGTCGATTCGGGCGGTGGTGGACGGCAAGGTCCAGCGGGTCACGGCCTGCACGCGCTGCATTCGCTCGGGTAAGGTTGTCAAGGCCGCGTAGACGCCCCGAGGTCGAGCTCCCACCGGGTTGCGATCCGGCTTCCATCTTGCTGACGTTTCCCGTGGCGCCCGAGCATGCGGGCCAGCGCCTCGACCGGTTCATCCAGCATCGCATCCCGAGGCTCTCGCGAACGCGGGCCCAGGAGGTCGTGAAGGCTTGCGCCTACCGTCCCGACGGGAGCCGGCGTCGCGCGAGCGAGCGGGTCCGGGCGGGCGAGACGGTGCTTCTGGTTCGCCCGCCATTTGAAGAACCGAATGTCCCGCTCTACTTCGACGTCCTCTACGAGGACGACGCCATCCTCGCGCTCGACAAGCCCGCCGGGCTGCCCGTCCATCCCTCGGCGACCTATCACAAGAACACGCTGACGTATTTGCTGCGCCAGAAGTACGGAAGCGATGCCCCACAAATCGCCCACCGACTCGACCGCGAGACGAGCGGCTTGATCCTCTGCGGGAAAACGCGCGAAGCCGAGCGCGCGCTCAAGATCGATTTCGAAAACCGTAACGTGAGCAAGCGGTACCTCGCGATTGTGCGCGGCGAGATGCCCAAGGACGAAGGCCGGATCGAGCTCCCGATGGATCGCGCCAAGGAGGGGCTCCACATCCTGATGGTGGTCACGCCGCAAGGCGAGGGTTATCCATCGGTCACTCGCTACCGAGTGCTCGCGCGACGACGAGGCGCGACCCTGGTGGCGCTCGCACCCGAGAGTGGACGGCAGCATCAGCTCCGCGTCCACTTGAGCGCCATCGGACACCCGATCATCGGTGACAAGCTCTACGGGCCTGAGGGCGTGCAGACCTTCCTCGACTACATCGAGACCGGGATGACCGACGCGCTTCGCGATCGGCTCGGCCACGATCGGCAGGCCCTCCACGCCTACGAGCTTCATTTCACACACCCGACCACGGGTGAGCCGACGACGCTGCGCGCGCCGCTCGAGGACGACCTCGTCGCGCTCTGGGGGGAGCCGCTCGACGAGGCGACGTTTGCGTCTGTGGGGGCATGCTAAGGTTTGGTGGTGCGTGCGCTGATCGCAGCCATCGCCTGTGTGGGGATCGCGTGTGCGGGGGCTTCCTCGAACACCGCCGTCACCGACTTCCGCCCGGCCGACGCGGCGCTCTTCGACAACGCGGTCGACCTCATTTCGGAGCCGGTCATCGTCGAAGGCGAGCACGGCGCCTTCGAGCAGCGCACGGCCCGAGCCGACCTCGTCGCGGCGATTCGCGTGCAGTCGTTGCACTCCGAATTCGTGAAGCGGCGTTCGGCCTACCGGCTCGACGTCAAGGTCAAGGATCGGCTCAAGGGCGAGTCGACCAAGGAGCTCGTTCTTCGAGTGTCGGATGACGAGCCCGGGCACCGAAGCGTCGAGCTCCACGAAGACCGT
>CP070650.1:1652252-1654840 GCA_020354595.1 Myxococcales bacterium | reverse complement strand
CTTCGAAGCGAGTGGTATGCGCTTTCGAACGCGTTCAAGACATACTTCTCGATCTATCTCAAGCCACGCGAAGGGCGTTACTTCCTCGTACAGTTCATCGACGATCCCCGTGGCTCCGTTACGGTCACCGAGAGCGTCATTCGGCAGAGCCCGCCACCGCTCTTCTACCCAAACGAGTTTCGTCGCACGGAGATCAGCCGTAGTAACCGGCTCAAGTTCTCCGCGCAGTTCGGCAAGTCGATTTCTTTTGCCACGTTTCGCTTTGGCATCATCGAATCGACGGGCGGCCTCGGGATGGACGTCAAAGTCGTCCGGGATCGTCTCGAGATCAATACCGATCTTTTCGAGTTCGGGCGGAGGGTCTGGCCGCGGCTTCGCATCCGGGCCGGCTTCGAGCTCATCAGGCGTCTTTGGTTGCTCGCCGGCATCGACGACACGATCAACCCGGGGCGCGATTACTTCGTCGGGCTTCAGTTGCGCTTCGACGACGAAGACCTGAAGCCGCTCATCCCGCTTGGCGCCGTTGCGCTGCCGCGGTAGAGACCAGTCAGTCATGAAGGGCATCATGCAAGGGGCGGGGGCCGTGGCGAAATCGCCGATCGGATTTGCTCGCGGGCTCTCGTACGCGCTTCGCGGAGCGCGCTTCGTCTACTTCCAACACCCGAAGCTCGCCCGGTACTGGCTCTTTCCGATCGTGATCACCGCTTTCGCTCTGGTGTCGGTGTTCTACGGAGCGGGCACGCTTTACGACGACCTCGGCGGGGCGCTGTGGTCGCTCTTTCCAGAAAGTTGGAACGAGGCGACGGGCTTCGTCGGTGGCTTGCTGACCGCGCTCCGATGGTTGATCCAGCTTGTCTCGGGCGTCCTTATCACCTTGTTCGGGTTGGTGTTGGTCTTCCTGCTATCGAGCGTAGTAGCGGCCCCGTTCAACGACGCCCTGAGCGAGGCGGTCGAGCACATTTTGACCGGTGGCGCTCCACCTCCTTTTTCGTTCAAGCGAATGATGTCGGACATCGTGAGTGCCATTCGGCTGGAGCTCCTCAAGGTCCTGCTCTACACGGCGATCATCGGTCCCATGTTTCTGGCGTCGTTCTTCATCCCCGGCATCGGGCAGGTGATTTCGCTCGTCGGCTTCGCATTGACGGCGATCTACCTCGGCGTGGATTACATCGACTGGCCTGCGGCGAGGCGAGACTGGGCGGTCCGCGACCGCGTGGCCTTCACCCGCCGCCAGCTCGCGGCCGTGGCTGGGTTCGGCACCGGGGTATGGGTGCTCCTGTTCATCCCCCTGGTGAACCTGTTCTTCATGCCCGCGGCGGTGGCGGGCGGGACGATGCTGTTCGTAGACCTGGCCAGCAGTCCGAGCAGCCGCTAGCCCGGTTTTTGTAGGGCAGCCTCGCCAAATGCTACCTTGTTGGCTGGGGGAAATGGCCATGGGACGTTCATCCTACGTAGCGTTTTTGACTGCCTTTGCGCTCTTGCTCGGCGCTGGGGTCTACGCCGACAAAGGCAAGGCGAGCAATCGTTCGCGGAGCGCGCTCGAAGAGTCGATGGGGGAGATCCAGTGGGGCTGGACGCCGAAGCAGGTGTATCGGCAGCTCAAGAAAGGCATCGAGGCTCGCTATCAGGAGCCGATCGCCAAGACCACCGACGCGATCGAAGAGGACCGCCTCCGTCACAAGATGGCCGAGGAGGCTCGCCAGATTCGCGACTCGTACTTCGAGTTTGATGGCACCGCCACGGCGTACGACTCCGGCTACTTGAAAGGTGAGTTCACTCACAACAACGGCGAGTCGCTCCTGCGCGTCCGTACGAAGACCACGCAGGACTTCTTCTTCTTCATCAACGACAAGCTCTGGAAGCGCTACAGGGCCTTCGACGCGTCGGTCTTCGAGGGTGCGACCTTCGACGAGTTCGGCAAGGCGCTTCAACAACGCTACGGCAAGGCCCGGAAGAAGACCGGTCCGCTCCATCCCGGCGGCGAGCCGAAGCGGTGGTACGAGTGGAGGGAGCCTCGGGTGCTCGCGAAGGCGGTCGACAACAACGAGTTCTATGGCTTCTACTGCCTCGTCCTGGAGGATCCCAAGACGGTCGCTCGGCTCGGCAAGCTGCGCAAGAATAAGCCGATCAAAGCCGAGAACAACGACAGCCTCGTGGACATGGTTGGAGACGACTCCGACCCCGACGAGCACGCGGACATTGCGGACCGAATCTCGGGCGAAATTCGACGCCACGAAACCGTCGACGTCGACGACGACAAGTAGTGCCAACGTAGGTGGGGGTAGGATTTACACCGCCCCGCGTCCGCGAGTAACCTGAGGATTGCTCGAGGGACCAGATTTGCGGTACCGGCTGCGTTTTCATCTGCAGGAAGTCGATCTCACCGGTGAGGAAGTGGTGATCGGTCGCGGATCTATGTGTCACGTCACCATCGAAGACCCGATGTTGTCGCGCCGTCACGTGCTAATCGACCTCGGTGGACATATGCGGTCAATCTAATTTCTGCAGAGCCGCAACGGCACCCAGCTCAACGGCCGCCCGCTAGACGCCCGAGCGACTCTTCAAGACGGCGACCGGATTCGACTGGG
>CP070650.1:1649062-1652152 GCA_020354595.1 Myxococcales bacterium | reverse complement strand
CAAGAGGTGCGTGCTGCCGACGATCATGCTTCGCGCCGGAATCTCGAGCGCCGCGCCATCTGGGAATGCTTGAAGCTCTTGCATGGTCTGGGTCGACTGCGCAAAGAACACGCCGCCGGCGGCGGCGGCTAGATACTCGCGGAAGCCGCGGTCACTGCAGCGCCAAGTGCCTTCGAGCGTGGCGTCGGGGCCCTCGACGTCGGGCCGCGGCGGGTACGCGGTCTCCGGCACGAAGAACCAATTGGAGTGGTGCCAACCGCCTTCGTTGCTTTGCCGCACCTTGCGGACGTAAAGCGGCTCGTCGTTATCGAGCACCCAGCTCTGGCAGACGTCCGTGGTTTCCTCGCCGATGTCGAGCATCTGGGGGTCGTAGGTGTGGCTGAGCGTCGCGACGGCACCGCTCTGCGACGTGCCGCTGTCGCCGCAACCAATGAATAAGAGAGATAAGATCGTTGATAGAGTTATCAGACGCATGGGCCTAGGTTTCTTCGTGGATTGGGTTTGGGCAAGCGCGCGGCGTGCGCGGTGGTGGTGGTTCCGTGCAGGCCATCAAAGCTCAGTGTTTTCGCCAGGTTCCAGAACGTTGACCTCGATGAGCATGTACTCGTTCTGACCGTGGTTATCGACGTGAAAGAGGAGCTGGGTGCCAGCAGGGTAGTCCTTGTCGGCAGTCCATTCATTGCGAGGGAAGGCGAAGTCTGAAGGGATCAGGACGTTGTACTCGAGCGCGATCTGATCTCCGATGACGAACGCCATGTTGGCCTCGCCGCCGGGCACCGGCGCCGTGAGCTGATTGTGCCGCATGCGGATCTCCACCCGGTCGCCCATGCGGATGTCCCGAAGCGACGGCTGCTCGAGCGTGATCCAGTTGCACATCGGCTCCGATGGGTTGTTCGGCATCCGCGTGTAGACAGCCAGGACACAGAAGGTGTCAAGTTGTTCGGGGATCAGCGATGCGATGCATGGATCGGGACTACGAATCTCGATGCACTCGCCCTCGGGGAACGGGAGGTAGGCGCCGCAATCGAGCGGGGTGAGCTCGCACACGGCGTCCGCCGGAGGCGAGCCAAAGAACTCCTCGCCGTCGGTCGTGGGGACCCACTTGGTGTTGTCGACCAAGGGCCCCGCGTCGGTCGAGGCGCCACTCCCGCCGCAGGCGAGCGCGAGACAGAGCCCTAGAACACCTAGGCGTCCCGCGGAACGCTGACGCGAACGAGCACGTCGGGCTTCACTTTGAGCGCGCCCAAGGCCGCCGTGTACGGCTTGATCCCGAAGTCCGGTTGATGGATCCGCACCTCGCTGACCCAGCGGTCGCCGTTGGCTTGCACGCTCGCCTGGATGTTGCGCGACTTCCCGTGCAGCTGAAGGGTTCCCTCGACTGCGAAGCCCTCGCCCCGCTCCGCGATGTTGTTCGATTCGAAGCGAATCTCCGGGTACTTCCGAATCCGTAAGACGTCCTTCGTCACGTTGTCGTAGATCTTCTTCTTGTCGCCCTTGCTCAGCGTGGATGGATCGTCCCGCCCATCGATCTGGGCGCACACCACTTGAATGCTGCTCGGGTCGAACGTGGCTTTGATCGCTTTGGTCGTGTCGTCGACCTCGATCGAAAACCGCTCGACCTGGAGCTTCAGGTCGTGAGCCAGCCGGGCGAGCAGCCCGTCTTTGAACGAGAAACAAAGGCATTCCGAATTGTAGGCGTCGAAGCGAGCCATCGTCGGCGATGTAGCTCACCGCAACCAGATGGGCCAGTTGGTTTACAGTACTAATACGGTTACGGGGCTTGGATGTAATACGAGCCTAGCAAGAGGAGCATCTCCTCTTCGGTCGTGACGCCCGGACCCGCAGGGCAGGCATCGCAGACGCCACCATCACCGCAAACCGAGTCGTCGCCATTGCACGCCATTCCCTCGTTTGGCCCGCCGTAGCAAGAGCGCTCCTCGGGCTCGCAACCGCAAGTGAAGACCTCGACGCCCGCGGCGCTGGCGAAGGCAGCAACCCGATCCACGAACTCGCAGGTTTCCGCTTCGGGTCGAACCGAGTGGCGGCGAACCTCCGTGGGATTGGTCTCCCCGTTGTCGTAGACGGCGCAGTAGCGGAAGGTCCGGTCTTCGTCGTTGGGGCTATCGAAGGCCATCATGTCGTCTCCGCTGAACCGCTGATAGAGCGGATCCTCGTAGTCGAAACTGATGTAGTCCGGCTCGCGCTCGGGGGGGACGCAGTTCGGGTCGTTGTCCTCCGCAAGGCAGACCTCGTTGGGCGGATACCAGATCCGGAACTGCTTGCCGAAGCGATGCGTGTGGCTCGTCAAGGTCATGAGGCGCGCGTACCGCGGGATGACGTACGAGGTACAGACCTCTTTCGATGTGTACGCATCGATGCGTCCCATATCGAGAAGATTCTCTCCGTCGAATAGCTGGACGCGCGAGTAAACCTGCTCTTCGGGAGCCGCAAACTCGAGATTCATCCATTGCTCGACGGAAGTCCCCCGCTTGGTGAGGTTGAAGGCATGGCTGTCCCAGAGGACGAACCCCTTGACTGGCATCTTGGAAAATACGTCAGGCGGGTAGTCCTCGCGGAAGCTCGACTCTTGTGCGGTCGCGACATTCTGCCGCACTTCAGCCGCACCGAAGAGCCCCAACGGCGTTCCCATCTCAGGGGGTCCGTACAGGTAGCCGATGCATGCCACGGTGGTCTGCACCGGCGTCGTGCATTGGCCGCGGTCCCCGCATTCGTCACTGCCGGGCGTACAGCTCGCACCGGCGTTTGCGCCGCCCAGGCAGGACCAGCCCTTCCAATAAGTCTCGTCCGTTGGATCCAAATGCGCCTCGTTGCCTGGCTCCGGAACGTAGAAGTCGACGATGCTGTGGTGCGATTGTGGGTCCTGGGCCAGCAGGACATTGTTGTAGGCGAAGCATTCGCGCTCGGGGCCGCCTTGTGCGTCATCGCACGGCACCTTGAACTCGTCTGGAACTCGATCGGAGAAATCGTAGTAGGTGACGAAGCAGACCTCGCCTTCTGCCTCGGGTGGGACATCCCAGCCGCCGGAGTATAGCTGGACGCCCTTGTCCACAGCGGGCGCGGGAAGGGGCT
>CP070650.1:1645427-1648962 GCA_020354595.1 Myxococcales bacterium | reverse complement strand
TTTGAGTTGCTCGGCAAAGCGGTTCCAGGCGGTTTGGCTGGGTGTGATTTCTTCAGTCATCGGGCTTTCTCGGCAGGTCCCACTTGTACATGCCCCGTAGAATGCGCTCGGCGAGCTTGTTGGGCATCACCGAGAACATACGGACGGCAGTCTTGGCGGACCTGGGCGCGAAGTAGTGGGGCTTGGGGTTCGGCACCGTGGCCGCCTTCCAGATCACCTCGGCCACATCCTCGGACGGGATGGCACTCTCGAGTTGGTCTCGAGCGAACTGCTCGAGGTTGTCCTGCAGCTCGCGGTAGGGATTGTTGGGGTCCTCCCGCATCTCTTTGCCAGCCTCGAAGTCGTGGATCGGCGTATCGACCCATCCGGGGACCACCACCGTCAGCCGGATGTTCCAGGGCGCGAGCTCGATTCGCGCCGAAGCCGTCATCGCCTCCATCCCGCCCTTCGTTGCTGAATAGGCCGTGACGAATGGTGCTCCGACGTAGCGGGTGAGCGAGCTGACGTTGACTACCCGGCCCCCCCCTTGTTCACGCATGGTCGGCGTGAGCTCGCCGATGAGTTGCATACCCGAGAGCAAGTTCACGTCGAAGACATGACGAAGTTGGCTTCGGTTGAGCTGTTCGAGCGCGTAGGGCGGGCTGTACCCCGCGTTGTTGACGAGCACGTCCACCCGACCAAACGCCTCGAGCGCTTGCTGAACGAGCGCGGACGTCTCGGTGGCATCGGCAAGGTTCGTCGGGACGGAGAGCGCGCGCCCGCCGTCGCGTGTGATGTCCCCTGCGACACGATCGAGCAAGCCTTTGCGACGCGCCGCGAGCACCACCGCAAAACCGCCCTTGGCAAATCGGCGAGCGGCCGCTTCCCCAATTCCCGAAGATGCGCCGGTAACGATGGCGACTCGATTGTTCGGCTTCTGCTCGGTCATGCGCGCTCCAGGTTTTGCCGGCTATGGCGTCCCGTGCTACTCGACGCAACCCGCTGGCAATGGCCGCTCCTCCGCCACATCGGCCGCGCGTCGTGCGCTGGCTCAACCGACTGGGCCCGATCGTGGCGCCCCGATGGCCGAGCCTCGACCCGGACGACATCGTCGCTACGGCAGCGCGCAGAGCGCAGTCGGACGAGTTCGGTGACCTGGGTTTCAGCGAACGACTCGAGCGGATCGTCGACGCGGTCGAGCGCGAAGCGGGCCTGCATTGGATCGGACGAATTGCCGTCCGGCAATCGCTGATCACCGCGCTCGAGAGCCGTTTCGGCGTGTACCGCTACCGGGCTCGACACCCGGAAATCGTTGGGGTTCCTATCGAAAAACCGATCTTCATCGTCGGTTTTCCACGCTCGGGCACGACGAGCCTGTTCAACCTCTTGGCGCAAGATCCCGCAAGTCGGGCGCCGCTGGGGTGGGAAGTGCAGTATCCCAACCCACCACCGGAGTCGGACACATACGAGACCGATCCCCGGATCGCGCAGGCCGCAAAGTACTTCCAACAGATGGAACAGATGGCGCCGCAGCTACCGGCGATCCACGAGATCGGAGCGCAGCTTCCTCAGGAGTGCATGCCGATCATGGCGCAAACGCTCCTCACCATTCAGCCCGCATGGCTCTACAACATCCCGAGCTACCAGCAGTGGGTCGATCAGCAGAGCGCCGCCCCCTCGTATACCTATCACCGGCACTTCCTCGAGCATCTTCAAAGCCGGCACATGCGAGAGCGATGGTTGCTCAAGAGCCCGACTCATCTGCGAACGCTCGACGCGCTCCTCGACGAGTACCCGGACGCTCGCTTGATCTTCACCCATCGAGATCCAGCCATGACGATGCCCTCGATGGCGAGCCTGTTCTACACGGTGGGCGGCATCGTCACGGACACGGTCGACCCCGAGGCGATGGGGCGCTGGCTCTTGACCTGGTGGGGGGACGCGCTCGATCACACGATGGACGTCCGCGCGAAGCACCGTGACAAGGCGAGCCAATTCATCGACCTCGAGCTCGACGAGATCGCCGGGGATCCAGTCCGAACCGTCCAACGGATCTACGAGCAGTTCGAGATGCCGTGGTCGGACGACATCGGGCGCCGGGTCGAGACGTTCGTCGCCGAGAACCCCCACGGCAAGCATGGCGCCCACCGCTACGAGCTCGGTGATTTCGGCCTTCGGCTCGGCGAGATTCGAGAGCGATTCCGCACCTACTGCGAGACCTATGACGTGCCGCTCGTCGTCTAGAAATCGTTGACAAACGTCGAGCGGAATACTAGACACGAAAATCAGAATGACTATTCCGATTCAGGTCGGGCGCGGCGAGGTGCCTGCCGAGCAGCCAACGCACATCCCGTGCACCGATCCGGCAACGAAGGAAGAGCTCGGTGATGTGCGCGTGGACGCTCCCGAGGATGTCGAAGCCGCGGTTGCGCGCGCCAAAGCGGCACAGAAAGAGTGGCGCCAAAGCACGTTTGAAGAGCGCCGCGACGTCCTCCGCCGCTTGATGGCGCACACCGTCGACAACAAAGACGCGATCTGCGGCGACATCCAGCGCGACTCCGGAAAGACGCGCGAGAACGCGCTGATGGGAGAGATCTGGACGACCTGCGAGAAGTTCCGCTGGATGATCAAGAACGGCGAGAAGCATCTTCGCCCGGAGCGCGTTTCTTCGGGGCTGCTGCTGCACAAAAAGGCCCGCCTCGAGTACCACCCGCTGGGCGTCGTCGCAGCGATCACGCCCTGGAACTACCCCTACCAGAACATCGTGAACCCAATCATTCCTGCGCTGATGGCGGGCAACGCGATCATCGTGAAGCCTTCCGAGTGGGTTGCATGGTCGAGCGCGCGTTTCATCGATGCATTTCGTGGGGTGCTCGCCGATGCGGGGCACAGCCCGGACTTGATCCAAGCGGTGCAGGGCTACGGCGCGACCGGGGCGGCGCTCGTGCGTGCCAACGTCGATACGATCCTTTTCATCGGCTCGGTCAAGAACGGTCGACGCGTCATCGAGGGCAGCGCGGAGCGGGTCACGCCAGTCGTCATGGAGCTCGGTGGTAAGGACGCCTTCATCGTCTGCGAAGACGCGGACTTGGAACAAGCGGTGCACGCCGCGCTCGCCGGTTGCTACGTAAATTGTGGGCAAAACTGTGTCGCATCCGAGCGAATCCTGGTGCACGAAGCCCTCTACGACGCCTTCGAGAGGCGGGCGGCGGAGCTGGTGTCGGGCTTTCGTCAGGGAAGCAGCCGTGAGGAGGTCGTCGACGTTGGCGCGATCATCACGCCGCTTCAGCTCGACATCATCGAAAAGGCGGTCGACGGCGCAATTGTGCAGGGGGCGCGGCTAGTGGCTGGCGGCAAGCGCACCCTTACCGACAAGGGCGATTACTTCGAGCCGACGATTCTTGCCGATGTCACGCCCGACATGGACATCGCGCAGGAAGAAGTCTTCGGACCCGTGATGCTCCTCATGCGAGTCCGGGACGACGCACAGGCTGTCGAGATCGCCAACGGCGTATCCTACGGGCTTTCGTCTTCGGTCTTTTCGAAGGACCGCAGG
>CP070650.1:1641312-1645327 GCA_020354595.1 Myxococcales bacterium | reverse complement strand
GAAGAGAATCTCGCCGCCTACCGAGGTCCATGCGAGCCCCGTCGCCACGCCGGTTTCTGCCGTGCGCTCCGCGACCTCCGAGATGAAGCGAGGCGCTCCCAGATAGGGGCGCAGCGAATCCTCGTCGGAGATGACCCAAGGCCCTTCTTCGCCTTCGGCGACCTTGACCGCAACACCTCGAATCACGCTCGCGATTTGGCGCTCGAGGTTACGCACGCCGGCCTCGCGGGTGTAGTGATCGATGATCGATTCGATTGCCGGGTCTTCCAGCGTGACCTGCTCTGGCTTGATGCCGTGCTCGTCGAGCTGCTTCGGAATCAAGTGGACGCGTGCGATGTCGAGCTTCTCGCGGCGCGTGTAGCCGGGGATCTCGATGATCTCCATGCGGTCCCTGAGAGGCGCCGGAATCGTGTCGCCGACGTTCGCGGTGGCGATGAACATCACCTTCGAGAGGTCGTACGGGATCTCGAGGTAGTGATCGCTGAAGGTGTCGTTCTGCTCCGGGTCGAGCACCTCGAGCAGCGCCGCAGCCGGGTCGCCGCGGAAGTCGTGCCCAATCTTGTCGATCTCGTCGAGCATGAACACGGGGTTGATCGTCGTCGCCTTCTTCATGCCTTGAATGACCTGGCCGGGAAGGGCGCCGACGTACGTGCGCCGGTGACCGCGGATCGCCGCCTCGTCATGCACGCCGCCGAGGCTGATGCGGTGGAACTTGCGTCCGAGTGCGCGCGCGACCGAGCGGCCGAGTGAAGTCTTACCGACGCCGGGCGGACCGATGAGGCAGAGGATCGGCCCCTTCTTGTCCTTCTTGAGCTTGCGAACCGCGAGGTATTCGACGATGCGCTTCTTGACCTTTTCGAGGCCCGAGTGGTCTTCGTCGAGCACTTTGCGGACGGCCGCGATGTCCATGTTGTCGGACGTCTGCTTGGTCCACGGGATGTCGAGAATCCAATCGATGTAGGTGCGGACCACGGTGTACTCCGCCGAGCCCACCTGCATCTGGCGGAGCCGCTTGAGCTGCTTGTGCGCGACTTTGTCGGCCTCGCCTGGAAGATCGGCCTTGGCGATGCGCTCTTCGAGGATGTCGAGGTCGCCGTGATCGCCTTCTTCTTCGCCGAGCTCTTCCTTGATCGCCTTGAGCTGTTGCCGCAGGACGTACTCCCGCTGGTTCTTGCCCATCTCCTCTTTGATTTGCGAGTTGATTCGCTCGCGCATCTTGAGGATCTCGAGCTGGCGAGTGAGCAAGCGGAGCACCTTGCGGATGCGGTCCTTGGCGTCGAGCGTTTCGAGCAGCTGCGCCTTTTCGTCGACGGGCGCATCGAGGTTCGCCGCGACGAGGTCAGCGAGCTGGCCGTGCTCCTGAATCGAATCGATGAGCGAGCCCGCCTCACGCGGCAGCTCGGGCATCAATTGAATGACCTGCTTGGCGATGTCGCGAAGGCTCATAGAGAGCGCCTCGCTCTCGACGTCCTCGGCGGGCGGCTCGTCGAGGCGGGAAACCCGGGCGCGGATGTATGGCTCGGCCGTGACGACCTGCTCGAGGCGAATGCGCACGAGGCCCTGGAGGATCAGGCTGTAGTTGCCGGAGCTGTGCTTGAGCGCTTTGAGGACGCGCGCGGCCACGCCCACGGGGTAGAGATCGGTCTGGCCGGGATCGTCCGTGGACGGATCTCGCTGGGCGATGATGGCGATGATCGGCTGGTCGAGGTTCTCGATGTCCTCGACGAGCGCAACCGACTTCTCACGGCCCACGTCGAAAGGCGCGACGGCCGCGGGGAACAGCACCGCGTTGCGGATCGGCAGAACGGGAAGCTCGTTGCCGAACTCGATCTCGCCCGTATCGGGCGGCGGAATCGATGCGATTGTCTCCTCTTCGTCGCTCATGCCGTGGTTCTACTCCAACTGGGCAAAAACCCAAGTTTTTCCAGTACAGCGGCGAACATAGCCACGCACTATTTCACTGGCAAGGGGCTCGGGTGTCGCATTAGGCTCCCAGCGATGCGTCTTTCCGTGGTCGTTCCCTGTTTCAACGAGGAGGGCAATATCGCCCGGGTGGTTCGCCAAGCGGCCCAAGTGGGCCGAGGACTGGCTTCCGAGCTGGAAATCATCGTCGTGGACGACGGCAGCACCGATGACACTCCCCATGTCTTGAGCGGCCTGCGAGACCGCATTTCCGAGCTGAGGATTATCAGCCATCCCCGCAATCGAGGATATGGGGCCGCCGTCCGTTCCGGGCTCGATCGCGCATCCATGGAGCACGTGTTTCTCACCGACGGCGACGGGCAGTTTGATCTCTGCGAGCTCCCTCGGGCCGCGCGTCTCCTCGGTAAGCACGACGTCGTCGTTGGATACCGGATGAATCGCCGTGATGGGTGGTGGCGCCGCCTGTGGGGCAGGGCGTGGACGGCTCTCGTGAACCGCTTGTTCAGTTTGGGGGTCCGCGACGCGAACTGCGCATTCAAGCTCGTGCCGCGGAGCCTAGTTCGTTCGAGCGATCTGCGAAGCGATGGTGCGTTGATCAGCGCCGAGCTGTTGTTGGAGGCACGGCGCTTCGACTTGAGCGTCGGCGAGTGTCCGGTCAGCCACTATCCGCGTCCCACGGGCCGGCAGAGCGGCGCGTCGATTCGCGTCATCTTGACCGCGTTCCTCGAGCTGGCGGGCTGCGTTGCCCGCGCGCGTCCTCAAAAGACGCCTCACGCGTCGCCCCGAAAAACGACTTCGTCGCCACGCGGGCTCGCGCCCTAGTCAGTAGCAGACTTGGTTGCGGCCATTGCGCTTGGCTTCGTACATCTTGTCGTCCGCTGCCTTGTAAACATCCATCGCGTCTTCATAGTGCGGTTGCCACTCTGCGGCACCAACGCTGACCGTGACCTCGACGCGGGTCCCGTCGAACTCGAAGCGCGTGTCGCCGATCAGACGATTGATCTTGCCGGCCAGCTCTTTCGCTCCGTCGATTCCGACTTCCGGCGTGATCAGGGCGAACTCCTCGCCGCCGATGCGAGCGAGCACGTCGTTGACGCGGAGGCGGCCCAAGAGCACCGCGCCGAGCTGCCGGAGGATCGCATCCCCCGCAAGGTGCCCGAAGCGGTCGTTGATCGCCTTGAAGTGGTCGATGTCGAACACGAGCAACGAGAACGAGCGCCTGTAGCGCTTGGCACGCGCGACCTCGCGGTCGAGCATCTCGTCGAAGTAGCGCTTGTTGTGGAGCTGAGTGAGACCGTCGGTCATCATCAACCGATAGATCTCTTCATGGTACTGCACCTCGACGTCGTCTCCGACGATGAACTTCAGGATCGTGCGGCCGACCTTGAGCTGATCTCCGTGCCGCAGTCGGCCCTCCGCCTCGACGAGGTTATCGTTCACGTAGGTCCCGTTGGTGGAGCCGAGATCGTTCACCACGAACCCGCTCCCAGTGAATCGAATGCGGCAGTGGTTGCGAGACACGCTCTCCTGGTCGACTTGAATCTCGCTCTTCGGGGAGCGCCCGATGATCAAGGGTTCAGTGCCAACACGTACGCGGCGTCCCATGTCCTGTCCGTAAATGACGATCAGGCACCCGTTGGCGGCGGCAGAGCGCGGCTCGCGAGCCTCGCCGACCTCGGTCAGCACGGTTTGACTGGCGCTGGTGCTCTGATCCTTGAACGACACGCCACCAATATACCGCGACCCTAGGCCGCCCGGTAAATCACGGCAGGCAATTGCAGTCACAGCGGACTGATGGGTTTGTTGACCGCTGGGGGTGCCTTCTCTAGCGTATGCGTGTGCGCGACGTAATTGGTCACTCCTGGTTCTGGGGGCTGGCGAGCCTCGCTCTCGTCCTCGGCACGCCTCTGGCGCTCACGGCGAGCCCGCCGTCGGCCCAGCGAGCGTCGACCAACGTGGCTCGTGTTTTGGCTCCGCCATTTTCGGACGTCGACGTCGCGAAGGCTCGAGCAGGCGAGGACGGCTGGGTGGTGCCGCGGCGCGACGGGACGCGGGCCGTGCTGACCGTCGACAAGGACCTCCAGTCGCACAT
>CP070650.1:1635276-1641212 GCA_020354595.1 Myxococcales bacterium | reverse complement strand
TTGTCGCCGAGCCGATCTTCCGCTGCTCGATCGACACGACCTCCGTCACGCCTTGTTTGGGGTAGATGGCTTTGTCGCCAACCTTGAAATCGTATGTTCCCGCTTGCATCGGGACTCCTTATCTCGTCAAAAACGTCCCCATACGCCTGTTTTGGTAGGCGTAAGGTTTGAACGGGCGCTGCGCAGTGGTTATTTCCGACCTCGTCGTTGCACGTCGCGCGTCCCCGCCCTCTGTGTGCAGCTGGGTAGGGTCCCAGCAGGGGCAAAATGTAGTCTGAGCAGGGGGTCGGGTCAACGCGACGCGCAGCGCGCAAGATTCGCCCGGCGATCGACGGTCTTCGCGCCGGATCACGCTCATGCGATCCCCCTTTTCCAACTTCGATCACGCATGTGAGTTCGCTCGTACGAACTTTCTTCAGCTTTCCAACGTGATCTGATAAGCATACGTTTATCAACGATTACGCAATGTTGAACGTCGAGGTTGCAAAACATTTCGCTCAAATAGGGCAAAGTTATGTATAATTCATGTGCGGTTCCGCTTGACACGTGAAGTGACGTGACAATACGGTACGTGCACCTGCAATCTTGACCCACCTTGGAGGAGGTCGAAATGGCGACTGCAAAGAAACGATCGACAAAGAAGAGGAAGCCGGCGAAGAAGCGCACGGCGAAGAGGAAGCCCGCTAAGAAGCGCACGACGAAGAAGCGCGCAACCAAGAAGCGCGCCACGAAGAAGCGCGCCACGAAGAAGCGCGCCACGAAGAAGCGTGCAACCAAGAAGCGTGCAACCAAGAAGCGTGCAACCAAGAAGCGCGCGACGAAGAAGCGCGCAACCAAGAAGCGCGCAACCAAGAAGCGCGCGACCAAGAAGCGCGCAACCAAGAAGCGCGCAACCAAGAAGCGCGCGACTCGCAAGAAGAAATAAGCTTCTAGGCGGTAGGCCTTCGGGTCCACCATGGGGTCACCTCAGGTGACCCCACGCCTAAGGCCCTGGTTTTTCCGGGCCTTCGCGCAGTCTGTCGTGGCGATCCCTCTTTCTTGTGGGGGGGTGTTCGTCTGCTGGCGCCCCGGCCGTTCGGCCGGGGCGTTGGCGATCTGAGAGCCCTTCAAGCGGTTCTTCTTTCACTCTGCAGAAGTCGTTCAAGGCGCGCCGGCTCGACACGCACCGCGATCACCTTCTCGCGCTCGAACGTCACCAAACCGATCGGGCTCCCTTTGCGTTTTCGAACGAAGCGCCGCGGCGTGTACAGCACGTCGACGATTGTCTCACCGCGTAGGTCGCTGAAGTGAGCGGCCAGCGTCGCAGCATCGACCAACGTATCGGGCGAGCACGACTTCCCCTTGCTCAAGGGCACCACGACGTGTGCCCCGACGACTCCGCGCGCGTGCAACCAAAGGTCGTGCGGGCGGGCCACCCGGAGCGTGAGCCGGTCGTTGTCCGCCGCCCCGCGCCCCACGAGCACGGTCGCCTCGTCTTCGGTCACGAACGTTCGATAGGGAAGTCTCGCACCCGCCTGTCTCCGTTTCCTCTCTCGCTCCCGCGGCTCGGTGATCCTGATTCCATGGGCCGCCAACTGTGCGGCATACTTTTCGGGTGCGCTTTGCGAGAGGTCGGCTCGAAGTCGTTCGAGCGCGTCCAACTCGGAAGTAACCCTCTGCAGTCGGCTCGGGGTCACGTCCAACCCTCGTTTGAGACGCTTCGACTTGGCGAAGAGAACCTGCGCAAGCTCGGTGGGGCTCTTCTGCGGGTCGAGCTCGATGCGAATCGAGCGTCCGGTGTCATCCCAAGCCGGCGCATCGAAGTGTGTTGCGCCGGCTCCAATCTCGGACGCATGCGCGAGGAGGAGGGTCGCCTTTTCCCGCAGCTCCTCCGCGTGTTCGGCGCGTTCAAGATCTGCCGAAATTGCTGCTTTTTTCCTCAAAATTCGCTTGATCTGGCGTTCGAGCGCGCGCTCCAGCTGCGCCCTTCGGGCTTCCTGGTGGACGCGCAAAGTGGCCTCTCCGCGGGCCCGAAGCAGGTCGGCATCTTGGGCGACCAAGTGTCCTTCTTCGTCAGGCACATCCGGAGGTGCTCCTGGCGACCGGACGACCTGCAACCCGTCCGGTTCACACAACCACCAAGCACCGTACGGCTTGCTCGGAGCGGCGATGAGAAACCGTCGTGCGCCGGCCCGCGCGAGCGACACGCGCGCCGCCCGATGGCTCCGCTCGACGAGCTCGATTCTCGCACCTTCGATGTGGCGTCGGAGCTGCGTGGTCGAAGGGCTCGCGCTGGCGCCACGCGGACGTTGCGCCACGATGCCGAGCTCTAGGGCCCCCGGTAGTGTGACCAGCAGCAGCGTCTCATTGCGCCCGGCGGCGCGGAATGAAACCGCCAGCAGCCCCGGCTCCGGCTG
The DNA here is from genome assembly GCA_020354595.1 of Myxococcales bacterium. GTDB lineage: Bacteria > Myxococcota_A > Polyangia > Polyangiales > Houyiibacteriaceae > SG8-38. The sequence goes on along the minus strand of CP070650.1, from coordinate 1,638,816 downwards.
ATCGACGCGCGTGATCTTCGCGCCCCACGCGCTCACTCTCGCCCTTCGGACAAGGCCTGAAGAAGCCGCGCTTCGCGAAACGATTGCGACGATTCGATGCTGATGAACGCGCGTGCTGTCCCCGAGCTCTGCAGCTTGTCGAGCACGTCGAGGAGCTGGGCGTGTGAAAACGAGCGGCGAAGCCCTTCGGCCAGGAGTGAGCCATACACGAGCTCACCGTCGGGGACGGGATCATCGGCCGCGTCGAATCCGCCGACGACCGATAGCGACTTCGCCACGGCCTGGACCGACTCCGGCTCCCAGAGGCCGGTCGGCCGCCAGACGATCGTGCGCCCGGCGACGCGAGGAGGCCGGCTGAAATACTCGCGCAACCGCCGTCGATCCCTCGCCCCGGTCATCACCGCCGCACCAGTCGACACCACCACGAACGACGCCTCGAGCGCGTCAGCCGCCTCGCAGAGCCAACGCAGGCCTTCATCGAGCTCGCTTCCCGCCCGAAACGGCCCTTCCGGCCCTTTCCAGGAGCTTTCCGGCGCCCTGAGCGCTATCTGGAACCCGTCTGGGAGCGCCTTGCGCCATTTGGCGAGAGTCCCCGCTTTGGGTAACGGGCTCTGGGGGGCAAGCTCGGCGAAACGTAGCTCTGCCGTGTACTTGGGCCCGGGGGGCCGCTCCAATAAAGCGCCAGCAAAGAGCTGCATCGCGCAGAGGGTAGTCGCAGGGCCCAGACAAGCAAAGCTCGTTCGCCGGCGCAATTGCCGAGTTGCACACGGATTGACGAGGGGTGATTCGATGGCCTATTACTCCCGATAGCTTTGCCACCGAGGGGCTGGGCAAGAGGGGATAGGGCATGGAGCAAGCTCGCAATTATGTCTGCACGGAGTGCGCAAGCGCGGTTCCGTCCGGGCACAAATTCTGCGGAGCCTGTGGCGGGCCAGTGCCGGCCGAAGCCCAGACGCTCGATACCCAATACTTCGGCGCCATGCAGATGCCCGGTAAGGCGAGGCTCATCGTCGTTCGAGGGGACGAGGCGATGGGAGAGGGCCTGAGCTATCTGCTGCAAGCCACCGAGCACGTCGCGGGCCGCGATGCCGATCAGATCCCATTTCCAAGCGACACCTGGCTGAGCCCCAAGCACGCAAACTTCCTGTACCGCGGGGAGAAGCTCGTCGTTCGCGACGAGGGCAGCCTCAACGGGGTGTACATTCGCATCCGCGGGTCGTCGCCAATCCAAGTCGGCGATCACTTCATGTGTGGCCAGCACTTGTTCCGCGTCGACGCCACGCCGAAGGACAGCACTGGGCCTGCGCCTGACCAGACCCATTTCTACTCGTCCCCTCGGCGGCCCAGCGCCTTCCGCATCACCCAGGTGCTCGAAGGTGGGATGGATGGCATCGTATGCTGCGCTCACGAGCAGACCGTTGAAATCGGTCGAGAGGACTGCGACATCAACTTCCCGGACGACGTGTACTTGTCTGCGAGACATGCGAAGGTCGAGATGACCGGTGAGTCCCTCAAGCTCATCGACGAGAACTCCCAAAACGGCACTTACGTTCGCATTCGAGGAGAGCGCGAGCTGGGCCACGGGGACTACCTTTTCCTGGGTCGAAATCTGCTCCGAGTGGAGGTGACGGCGTGATCGTCTGTTCGCGATGCAGCAAAGAAAACCAAGACCACTACAAGTTCTGTCTTGGGTGTGGCGCCGAGCTTCCCCGCGATTCGGCCAAGCCGAGGTCGGTTTCGGCGCCTCCGCCGCCCGGGTCCTCGACGGGGCGCACGACGGATGCGCCGCCCGCCCGTGCCGCCGGCTCGGGAGCGTTGGCTTCGGCGCCGCAGATGGAAGTCGACCCGACGCCGGTTCAGCCGGCGCCACCCGAGCCCGTCGCCGTTGCCGATCCGCTGCCGCCAGAGCTGGCGCCACTCAGCGACGACACCTCGCCTTGCCCTCATTGTGGCGCCCAGGTCCCGGAGAACTTCCGATTCTGTCACGTGTGCGGGCACGACCTTCACGACGAGGGCGTCGGTGCCGGCTCCGCGGTAGCGCCCGAAGAGCGCGTGTCGGCTCCGGCCGTCGCGGAGGCGCCGGCTGCATCGTTGGCGCGCCTGATCTTGATTCAGCCCGACGGCTCCGAAGGCGAGGCATTTCCTCTTTCTGCCGGGCCCACGCTCATCGGACGAAGCACCGGCGGCATCTTCGCGAGTGACGCCTACCTCTCGCCCGAGCACGCGGAGTTCAGATTCGAAGGCGATCAGCTCGTCGTCAGAGACATGGAAAGCCTCAACGGGGTCTACATACGGATCGATCCCGAAGTGCCGATCGAGCTCTTCGATGGCAGCGTCTTTCGGGTCGGGCAGGAAATTCTTCGTTTCGAAGCCCCGACGGCTCCCGACCCCGCGCCGGACGGCACCCAGCATGCGGGCAGCCCACATCACGGTTTCGTCGGCCGGATCTCCTTGGTGATCGGTCGTGATGCCACCGGGAACAGCTATCCGGTTCCGCCACAGGGGATTCACCTCGGAAGGGAGCGCGGCGACGTCCTCTTTCCCGAGGACGGATACGTGTCGGGCCTCCATTGCCGCATTCACTCGGAAGTCGGGCACGTCTTTCTGACCGACGTGGGCAGCTCGAACGGCACCTTCGTGCGCGTCTCCAACGAGTCGTTCGTGCCGCAGGGCACCTTCGTCCTGATGGGGCAGCAGTTGTTCCGGGCCGAGTACTAGCCGAGAGCGACGTTGACCCGGAGCCGAGAGGTCAAAAATTCCTCCACTCGCTCCGCGATGCGATCCGGCTGCTCGACCGGCGCCGCGTGGCTCGCCTCTTCGATGACCTCCATTTCAGCATCGGGAATAGCGCTGGCCATGTCGTTGGCGAGCTCCATCGGCGTGAACGTGTCTCGCTCGGCAGCGATAATCAGGGTCGGCACGTCGATCTCGTCGAGAAATCCCCAAGCGTCGTGGACGCCCGCATATTGGAGCATTCGGAGGAACAGATCGGGATCCATCAGGGCGGCATGCTCCCAATAGCGTTGGAAGTCTTCCTCTTGGATCCGTTCACGGTCGAGCTCGCGCCCTGCACATGCGACGCGGAAGGCAAGCGCCGCCGGCACGCGTCCCCATATCGCGCGCGCTACCGCGGGGAACATCCGGGTGCCGCGGATGAGGCTCGGGAGCATTTGGTCGAGGAGGTCCGTGCCGTGGAACGTCGTCGTAATGCGTCCGAAGGTACCGCACATGAGGATCAGGGCCGACACGTCGTCCCGGTTCTGCCGGTAGTACTCGAGGGCAACTTGGACGCCCATCGAGTGACCGGCGATGACCGGCCGGATGATGGTGCGATCATCGCACACGCGCCGAAGGTCGGCCGCCAAGTCCTCGATCGAGAGATTGTCGGGATCGACGGGCGGGCCGCTTCTGCCGTGCCCGCGCAGATGCCAGTGAACGACCCGGTGCCTGCGCGCGAGCCTGGGCGCGAGGTAGCGCCAAACGAAGCCGTCGCAGCCGATCCCGTCGGTCAGTACGACCGCCGGTTCGCCTTCGCCGAGC
>CP070650.1:1629963-1635176 GCA_020354595.1 Myxococcales bacterium | reverse complement strand
GAGCCGGGGACGCTGTTAGGCCGCGACCGCGTCACCGAAATCCGAGTCAGCCGCCCCTGCTACGCCGTGCTGCCAAACGAAGACGTCGAGGTGGGGGACGATGTCATCTACTTGGCCGTGGACACCTGACACTGGCACTCAAAAATACTCTGGGAAAGCGCGCTGCCCTTTCGTATAAGTCTCCCATGACAAGCGAGAGGGCTGGGGCGCGGGGGCTATTGCCGCTGCTGGCGTTGGGTGTCGCCATGATCGGACTGGCGGGCGCTCGGCCCGCGTCGGCTCAGACAGACGTCGGGGCGGGGCTCTACAAGGACGAGTCAGTTCCCGAGGGTGAAGAAGTCGTGAATGAGACCGCGCTCGAAGACAACTACATGATCGAGTTCGGGGACGAAAAGGACTGGATTCGGTTGAAGTCGGGGGAGTGGTTGAGCGGGAACCTCGAGCGGATGCGCGATGGGGCGCTCGAGTTCGACAGTGCCGAGCTCAAGCTATTGACCTACGACTGGAAGAAGGTGAAGGAGCTGCACTCGCCGAAGTCGAACACGTACCGCTTGGTCGACGGGACGGAGCTGGTCGGGCCGGCGATGATCGACGAGGAGACCATCACCGTGCAGACTGCAGAGGGCATCAAAACGGCGCCGCGCGATCAGCTCGACGCGATCATCGAGCATACGCGGCGCGAGCGGAACTATTGGTCGACGGTGCTTCGTTTCGGCCTTACGGCGAATGCCGGCAACTCCGAGAACTTCACGCTGAACGGTTATTTTAGACTGATGCGCGAGGATGCGATGACGCGCGCCGTGCTGAGCTACGACGGCACCTTCGGGACCGCGAGCCGCGTGGAGAACGCGAATCGGCACCTCGGATCCGGCGACGTCGACGTGTTTGTTCATCCGATCGTGTACGTCAAGGCGCTGACCGGGCAGCTTCTCTACGACAAGTTCCAGAACGTCCGTCTGCGAGCGACACCAGCCGCTGGCATCGGCGCCAACGTCATCACGACGTACAAGTGGAACTGGGATGTCGAGTTCGCGCCCGCCGGATACCAGTACTTGTCGCTGCTCACAGCGGCGGCTGGCGTTCAGAACCCGCAGAGCGACGGCTACATGATGTTCCGGACGTTCGCCGACCTGGATTTCACCGACGACATCCAGCTGCTGCTCGAATGGCGAACTAACCTCGTCTACACGACGATCGGGAACACCAACCACGTCGGCAGCCTGGACTTCACGCTGCGCATCACCACGATTCTCTACTTCAATACGGCGTTCTTGTACCTGAGGACGGAAGATCCGTGGCCGCGAGCCGACGGCACGGTGCCGAAAAAGAACGACTATCAGGTGGTCGTCGGGATTTCCCTGCGGCTAGGCTGACGTGGGTTTTCGCGGTTGGTGCTGTAAGCGGCTGGAAGGAAAAGGGTTTTGGGGGGTTAGCGTGTCCCCTACTTTCTTTTCACTGTCGTGAAGAAGTCATTGCCTGGATCGGGGGAGTGAGAGTTGAGCATGCCGGCGCCGACCTGGTCGGCGGGCTCTCTTGGATCGTCGGGCTCGGGGGAGAGGTCTGGGAGGGCCATGCCCGACCGCAGAACTTCGATGGCGCGATGGGTGGAGAGATAGAGGCGGCCTTCCCTCGCCAGCTTCTCGAGTAGGCCGGTTCGGTGGAGCACGTCGCGCACTGGGCCTTTGATTCGCGTCAGAACGAGCTTGATGCCTTGGGCGGCGAGCTCTTCGTCGAGCTCGTCTAGGGTTGCGGCGGCAGCGGAGTCGAGGGCGTTGACGCCGGCGGCTTCGAGCACGAAGAAGCGCACCGGGTCTTCCGACTCGCTGATGAGCGTGCGCACGGTCTCTTTGAGGAAGCTGACATTGCCGAAGTAGAACTGCGCGTCGATGCGGACGAGGATGATGCCGGGGAGCGTCTCGGCGAGCGGGTGTCGCGCGATATTGACGTAGGTCTGCGACGCCGGGATTCGGCCGAGGACGGCAAAGTGCGGGCGCGTGGTGCGCACCAAGAACAGCAATACCGAGGCGGCGATGCCGACCAGGATGCCCCACTGAATGCCGAGTGACAGCGTCGCAACGAACGTCAGCACGAGCAGATAGAAGTCCGCTCGCTTGACGTGGTAGACCTCGCGCGCGCCTTGGATGTCGATCAGGCCGGCGACGGCCGCAACGATGATCGCGCTCAGGGCGGCCTTCGGGAGGTAGTAGAACGCCCCGGTCAGAACGAGGAGCGTGACGATCACGACCGCGCAGGTGACCAACGCGGCGAGCTGGGTGCGGGCGCCCGCCCTCACATTGACCGCGGTGCGCGAAAAACCGCCTGCGATTGGGTAACCGCCCGTCGCCCCACCCGCCATGTTGGCGAAGCCAAGCGCGATGAGCTCACGGTTGGGGTAGATGTCGTAGCGGTGCTGCTGAGCGAAGGTGCGGCCTACGGAGATCGCCTCCATGAAGGACACGAGCGCAATCGTGGCCGCGGCCGGAATGAGCTCGACCAGGATCGCCGTGTCGACCACGGGAATCTGGAAACCCGGCAATCCCTCCGGGACCTCCCCGACGATCGACACCCCTCGCGTGGAAAGCCCGAGCCCCCACACGACCAGCGTCGCTACGACGACGACGGCCAACGCCGCGGGGAAACGCGGCAGGCGCTTCTTGCATACGACGAGCGCCACGATCGACGCGACGCCGATCGCGAGTGTTGACCACGACCAATCAGAAAAACTGCGAATCGCTTCCCAAACCACCCGATGAACGTGATGCGTGCGCGGCACCTGAACGCCGAGGAGATGGCCGAGCTGGCTCGCCGCGATGATCAATGCGGCAGCCGCCGTGAACCCCGCGACGACGGGCCGGGACAAGAAGTTTACGAGGAAACCGGCACGTAGGAACCCGAGGCCCGCCTGCACGACGCCAACCATGACGCCGAGGGCGGCGGCGAACAGCACGTACTGCTCCACCCCGGCCGTCGCGATCGCCCCGACCGCACCGGCAACGAGGATCGAGTCCATCGCGACCGGACCCACGGCAAGGTGCCGCGACGTACCGAGCGCGGCGTAGAGCAAGATGGGTGCAACCGAGGCATACAACCCATGAATCGGCGGTAGCCCGGCAAGAAGCGCGTAGCCCATCGCCTGCGGCACCAGCATCACGGCCGTCGTCAAGCCCGCGACGACGTCGGGGCCGAGGTCGGCACGCTGGTACTCGCGCAACCAATCGACGATGGGTAGCGCCCCGGGCCGTGTAGTCATCCGTCGATCATTGCGGCGGCCTGCGAATCGGCCGGACCTCCGGCGCGCCCTTCACGAACGCGCATGAGCAACTGGTAGAGACCTACCCCGATCAGCATCGAGACGCCGAATGTCAACGCCTCCATGGAGCCGGCTCCCACTGAGGTGAATGCCGGGCCCGGGCAGTAGCCACCGAGGCCCCAGCCCACACCGAAGATCGCAGAGCCGACGACGAGCCGACCATCGATGTCCCGGCGCGTCGGCAAAGTGAACGTCGGCGCCCAGATTGGGTGCTGCCAGGTTCGGACTGCCCACCGGTACACGGGCGTATAGACGATGAGCGCGCCGAGCATCACGAATGCCAAGCTCGGATCCCAGCTTCCAAAGAAGTCGAAGAAGCCGACGATCTTGGCGGGTTGGGTCATCCCCCCAATCGCAAGGCCAATACCAAACACAGCACCGCCGAGGAACGCTCCGACCTTGACCTTCATACCGCACCCCCCAGCACCTCGTTCACGATGAACACGGTGATGGCTGCAGTCGCCATGAACGTGACGGTCGCCACGGTGGATCGTTTCGACAGGCGCCCGATGCCGCAGACACCGTGGCCGCTCGTGCATCCGCTTCCGAGCTGCGTGCCGATGCCGACCGCGAGGCCCGCGATGATCAGCGCAACGGTCGAGCGTTCGATGCCAAACGCGTAGTCCTCTGGCCGGAAAAAACTCCATGCGATGCCCGCAGCGAAGAGGCCGACGAGAAACATCACGCGCCATGCGGTGTCGCCAGACTGACGCTGGCGGAAGATGCCGCCGGCAATACCACTGATGCCGGCGATCCGTCCGTGGAACATAAGCAAGCCCGCGGCCGCGATGCCGATCAAGACGCCCCCGATGGTGGAGGCGATGGGTGTAAATGACTCCATGACGGTCATACAAAGCAGCAGCCGGGGCGAACCGCCAGCGGATTCTGATGGGAGGGATTGCAGATCGCCCCGAGTGCTGTTAATTCAGTCACTTAGCCCGGGTGCAGGTTGGACCCGGCGAGCATTCTGGGAGATGCCTCATGCTACTTCGTCAACTCTTCGACCACGAAACCTGGACCTACACCTATCTCCTCGGCGACGAGGAGTCGGGTGAAGCGGTTCTGATCGATCCGGTCATCGACCAGGTCGAGCGCGACATCAAGCTCTTGGAGGAGCTGGGATTCAAGCTCGTGTACACCCTCGACACGCACGCCCACGCCGACCACATCACGGGCGCCGGCATGTTGCGCAAGCGCGTAGGGTGCGAAGTGGTGACGAGCGAAGCTGCCGGCGCGGAGGGCGTGGATGTGGCCGTCAAGGACGGCGACCGACTGAAGTTTGGAAACATCGAGCTCGAAGTACGAGCGACGCCCGGCCACACCGATGGTTGCGTCACCTTCGTGACGAACGATCACAGATACGCATTCACCGGTGACGCCTTGTTCATCCGAGGCACCGGCCGAACCGACTTCCAACAGGGAAGCGCGCAGACGCTCTACCGCTCGATTCATGACAAGATCTTCACCCTACCCGACGACACGATCATCTGGCCCGGCCACGACTACCGCGGGATGACCTTCACGACCGTCGGCGAAGAAAAGCTGCACAACCCTCGAGTCGGAGATGGAAGGACCGCCGAGGAGTACGCCGCGATCATGGACAACCTGAATTTGCCGGCGCCCAAGAAGCTCGACATTGCAGTGCCGGCAAACCTGCAGGCCGGGGTGGTGCCGCCGAGCTCGATGTCGGGCGACCCTCTGCCAGAACGCGGCTGGGCCGCTATCGAGCGAAGCCCTAACGGGATTCCGGAGGTGTCGGTTGCTTGGGTTGCCGGAAACAAGGGCGCGGTGCGGCTGGTCGATGTCCGCGAGGTCGACGAGGCCGAATCGGACGGCAAGATCGACGGTGTCGACGTCGTTCCCATGGGCACGGTCGACGAAGCCTCGAAAGCCTGGGACAGGG
>CP070650.1:1625704-1629863 GCA_020354595.1 Myxococcales bacterium | reverse complement strand
TGTCGGTGACGATGATCTCGAGCAGCGGCATTTTGTGGACGGGCGAGAAGTAGTGCATTCCGATGACCGTCTCGGGGTGCTTGCTCGCCGCCGCGATCTTCGTGATCGGGAGTGACGAGGTGTTTGACGCGAAAATCACGTCGTCCCGGCCCGCCGCCTCGACGTCTCGGACCATCTGCTCCTTGAGCGAAAGGTCCTCGAACACCGCTTCGATGACGACGTCGGTGTCCTGGAAGCCGTCGTAGGTGGTGGTGCCGGTGGTTTGAAGCATCAGCGCGTTGGCGGCTTGCTCGCTCATCCGGCGGCGCTTGACGCGGCCGTCGATGATGCCGCGGATGTATCGGAGGCCGGCCATGACGCCGTTGGCGTCGCGGTCCTTGAGTCGCACCGGGATCTTGGCGACGGCGGTGGTGACGTAGGCAATGCCCGCGCCCATGAGGCCCGCACCGAGCATGCCGACCTTCTTGGTCTCACGCGGCTTCACCTCGGGGTCGTCGACGCCCGTATCCTTCTTGAGCGCCGTCGTCGCGAAGAAGATGCTCATCAGGTTCGCGGCTTCCGGCGACACGAGCAGCTTGCCGAAGGCCTTCGCCTCGGCGTCGAGGCCGGCCTGGAAGCCGCCTTCGAGACCCGTTTTCACGACGTCGATGATCAGATCCTGCGCCGGGTAGTTGCCGCGTGTCTGCTTGTGGAGCTGCTTGCGCGCCTGGTCGAAGAGCACCTTTCGACCAACCGGGTTCTTGGTGAGCGCAGCTTCGGCGATGGCGTCTTTGTCCGTGAGCTGGTCGACGAAGCTGGCTCTCTTGTGCTTGTAGCCGATGCGTGAAAGGGCGAGCTCGGCAGCGGTCTCAATCAGGATCGACGGCGGAACGACGTCGTCCACGAGACCCATCTTGAGCGCTTTCTTCGCGGGGACCTGCTTGCCCGTGAGCATCATGTCGAGGGCGGGCTGGACGCCGACCAACCGGGGGAGCCGCTGCGTGCCGCCGGCACCAGGAAGCAACCCGAGCTGCGACTCGGGAAGGCCGAGCTTCGTCTTGCTGCTGTCGCTGCAGACGCGGGCGTGGCAGGCGAGGGCGGTCTCGAGGCCGCCGCCGAGCGCGACCCCGTGAATCGCCGCGACCACGGGCTTCGGGAAGCTCTCGATGCGGTTCATCACCTTGTGGCCTTCGAGGCCTGCTCGCTCGCCGTCGGCTTCGGTCTCGATGGCTTCGAGCATCGTGATGTCGGCGCCCGCGATGAAGCTGTCCTTCTTGCCCGAGGTGAACACGACCGCCTTGATGTCCGGGTCGCTCTGCACCTGGTCGAATACGGCGGTGAACATCTCGATGAAGTCCGCCTTGAGCGTGTTCATCGTCTCGCCGGGGATGTCCATGACGAGGATCGCTACCCCGTCGTCCCGCTTCTCGATGGTGAGTCCTTGGTTCGCCATCACTCTGCCTCCAACACCATGGCTGCGCCCAAGCCACCGGCCGCGCAGGCGGTGCAAAGGGCCAAGTTGCCGCCGCGACGCTTGAGCTCGCGGAGAGTTTGCGTGATCTGGCGGGCGCCGGTCGCCGCAAACGGATGTCCGATCGAGATCGAGCCGCCGGTCACGTTGAACCTGTCCCAGTCGATGTCGCCGATCTTTTCCGAGCGGCCGAGATTCTTTTCCGCCCAGTCCTTGGATTCGAACGCTTGCGTGTTCGAGAGGATCTGAGCCGCGAACGCCTCGTGCATGTCGACGAGATCGAGATCCGACAGCTTGATGCCGGCGCGATCGAGAGCGATTGGCGTGGCATACGACGGCCCCATCAAGAGCTGCCCCGCGGGGTCGAGCGCCGCGAATGCGTAGCTCCGAACAAAGCCGAGCACGTCGAAGCCGTGGGCCTTGGCCTTGTCCTCGCGCATGAGCAGCAAGGCGCTCGCGCCGTCGGTAAGAGGCGAGCTGTTGCCTGCGGTGACGGTGCCATGCTTCTTGTCGAACGCCGGCTTGAGCTTCGCGTACTTCTCGAGCTCGCCGTCTTTGCGCACCAGGTTGTCCTCGCGAATCGACTCCTCGAAGCGGTTGGGCACGAAGACCTCCATCACCTCGTCGTCGAACTTGCCCTCGTCCCAGGCCTTCGCAGCGAGCGAGTGGCTCCGATGCGCAAACTCGTCCTGCGCCTCGCGGCTGATGTGGTTTTCCTTCGCCATCTTCTCGGCGCTCTCACCCATCGAAAGGCCGGTCGAGAATTCTTTGATGGCGGGAGGCTGGGGCGCGAGGTCGCGTGGACGAAGCCCGCGAAACGCCTGCAGGCGCTCGCCGATGCTTCGCGCCTTCGTCGCCTCCATCAGCGCCTCGGCAAGTCGTTTGGTCACGGTGATTGGCACGTTGCTCACGCTATCCGCGCCGCCCGCAACACCGGTATCGATCGCGCCAGTCATGATCGCCTCAGCGACATTGACCGTCGATTGGTAGCTCGTCGCGCACGCCCGCGAGACACTGTATGCCTCGATGCTCTTCGGTATCCCGGTCGCGAGCACGATTTCGCGGGCGATGTTGGGCGCTTCGACCGAGGGCACGACCTGCCCGTAGACGACCTGCTGGATCTCCTTCGGGTCGAGGTCGATCCGCTGCAGCAGCTCGGCGACCACGATGTTGGCGAGATCGAGGGCGCTGACCTCCCGATAGGCAGACCATTGTTTGGCAAAGGGCGTTCGCAGGCCGGCTACGACCGCCACGCGCGTTCCGTTCGATTCCATGGGCTGGGCTCCTGAATGAATCGTGATTCAGTGGAAAACGGCAGCCTGAAACCCCGCGCAGGTGATGTCAAGCGAGGCCGGCGCGCATCGGAACGACGTTGACCCGTTGCCGAACACCCTTAGACTCAGCCGGTGCGCCGCTTGCCCCTGGTGGAGAGTCGGTCCGCTGTATACGAGCAGTGGCCCGCGCGTCCCGATGATTTCGACGCCATTTCGCTTCTGCGTGATGCGCGCGGACGGCGGTATACCTATCTGCGTTTGAGCGTCACGGACCGCTGCGATCTTGCATGTGTCTACTGCATGCCGCCCAGCGGAGAAGACGAGCACGCAGTGCGACGCGACCTGCTGACGTTCGAAGAGGCGGCGCGCTTGGTATCGGTGTTTGCCTCGGCTGGGATCCGCCGCGTTCGATTCACCGGGGGCGAGCCATTGGTTCGAAAGGACATCGTGCGCCTGGTCGAGCTCGTACACCGGCGCACCGAGGTCGAAGAGCTCGTCATGACGACGAATGCCACGCGGCTATCGGAGCTTGCTCGGCCGTTGCGGGATGCGGGGCTCTTCGGGGTCAACGTGTCGATCGATACGCTCGACGCGGAGCGCTTCCGAGAGCTGACTCGCGGGGGCGACCTCGGAAGGGTGCTTGCGGGGATTCACGCGGCGCTCGACGTGGGTCTCGAGGTGAAGCTCAACACCGTACCGCTCCGTGGGCGCAATGACGGCGAGCTCCAACGGCTCGTCGACTGGGCCTGGTCGCTCGACGCGACGCCCCGGTTCATCGAGCTGATGCCCCTCGGAGAGGGTGCCAAGCTGCCTGCGAGCATGCGAATGACCGCTGACGATGTCGTCGACGCGCTCGGGGCTCAGGTTTGTCGCGACACACCGACGGGGGTCGAGGGGCACGGGCCGGCGCGCTACCTCGCCGCCCGGGATGGCTCGGGCAGGCGGGTCGGCTTCATCACCCCGATCAGCGACGAGTTCTGCGACACCTGCAACCGGGTGCGCGTTACTGCCCGCGGCGATATCCGTGCCTGCTTGGCATCACGGCGGGCGATCAGCCTTCGGAACATCATGCGAGCCGGCGGCACTGACCTCGATCTCGCCTGGGCGATGGTGTGGTCGCTGTCGGGCAAAGACCGGGGCCACCATTTCCTCGAACCAGACGAGCACGAGCACGAGCGCGTCGGGATGAGCCTCATCGGCGGATAGGCTAAAGGGGCGGGGTGTTGATTAGATTGGTGATCGCTTGCCTCTTCGTCGTGGCTTGCTCGAATGGCGCCGACGGCCTTCGGGAATGGACTCCCGCGGACCATGCGCATCCTCCGGAAACCATGATCGATCCCAGCCGGGTGCCTCAGAAAGAGGTGCCCGACCTGACCGTTGGTGAGCTGTTGTGGATGCGTAACTGCGCCTTGTGCCACGGCGCCGACGGCCAGGG
>CP070650.1:1612803-1625604 GCA_020354595.1 Myxococcales bacterium | reverse complement strand
GATCGGGGAGCCAAGTGCGGTGGACGTTATCGTCCACGCACTCAAGGATTGGTACGTCAATGTACGAGAGCATGCGGCACTTGCTCTGGGTGCCATTGGTGACGATCGTGGGATCGAGCCGCTCATCCGAACACTGCGATGCGCACTAGCGCTAGCGCGTTCTTCACCTTCTCGATCCGACCCGGCTCTTCGCGAAGCTTTTCGTGCCCGGGAAGCATCTCGCCCTTGGCTTGCCGATGAACCTTTTCGCGGATCACCGGGTTGAGATGGCCGGCTCCGGCGAGCTCGAAGAAGATCGACTTCACGTTGGCGAGGTCGAAAAAGTCCCGCTGCCAAGACCACTTGAAGTCACCCGCGTACTTGAACCAGGAGCCGCCGACGCCCGCGATCTCGTAGTCGGTTCCATCGTCGCGCTTGAAGGGGGCGACCTGCCGCCAGAAGCCGACGACCTGGCCTTGCTTCTCATCGATGAGCACCGTCTCGTACGGGTACGACCAATCCTCGAAGCCCTTCATCTGATAGCCGAGCGCGACGTCCCGGATCTCGTCGACGCCGCGCGCCCAGAACTCCTCATTGGGACCCATGTTCCACCGGTACACCGCGTCATCGGTGTAGTGGACGCCCAGGTACTTGCTCCAGTTGCCTTCTCGTTCGGCGTTGCGGTTGGCCTCGAGCCACCGGTCCATCATCTCTTCCAGCTCTTCACGCGGAAATGCGGGCATCGTCATGCTCCTCTCTTGCGGTAACGAACGCGAATGGGTGGCTTGGGGCCTAGCACGACGCGTCCAAAGTCCGTGGCAATCTCGTCGCCGGCGAGCTCGAAATCGTACCGATTGAGCATCGCGGACAGAATGACCTTCATTTGAAGCAACGCGAATGCATTGCCCAAACACTTGTGGCGGCCTCCGCCGAAGGAGACGTAGGCGAACGGCCGCCGGTCTTCTTCTCGCCCCGGGCCATAGCGATCAGGGTCGTAGCGGAGCGCGTCCGGGAACACGGCGTCTTCCCGGTGAGCGACGATCGGCGAAACGCACACCCACTCGCCCTTCTTCACGAGATGACCGTACACCTCGCAGTCTTGCGTCGCCGTCCGGAACAACATGAAAAGCGGCGGGTGGATCCGAAGCGCCTCTTTGATGGCCCACTCGGTTTGCACGATGTCGCGCATCGCATTGAACGAGTAGGGCTCACCGTCTCCGAAACGACCGCGTACCTCCGTGCATGCCTTTTCGTAGTGCTCGGGATGGCGTAGGAGCTCGATCAACGACCACGCGGTGGTCACCGAGCTCGTGTGGTGGCCGGCGAACATGTTGGCGATGAGGATGCCCGTGATCTCGTGGTCGGTGAGAGTGGTGCCGTCCGAGTAGGTCGACTCCATGAGCGTCTGGATGAAGTCCTCGCCCACGGTGCCCCGCTCCCTGCGCCGCGCGATGATCGTCGAAACCATTTCGCCCAAGCGCTTGCGCGCCTTGTCCCGTTTGCGGAATGCCGGAATGGGCAGATAGGCATTGATATACGCGATCGGAACGATGCCGCCCTCGAGGTCGACATACAGGTGCGCGAACTCTTCGCTCATTTCGTTTCGGAACTCGGGCCCGAGAAAACAACGGCTCGATGTGTAGCTGGTGAGGACGCCGAAGAAGTCGCACGCTTCGAACTCGCCTTCGTCGCCCCAGTCCTCCATCATCAGCTGCGTTTCCTCCGCGATGATCTCGGTGTACGAGCGCATCCGCTTGTTGCGAAGCGCCGGGTGCAGCATGTGCAGCTGCTCCATCATCCGTTCGTGCGTGGTGTCGTAAACGACCCCTTTGCCGAACACCGGGATCATCATCTTGTAGGCTTCGGTGGGATTGAGCACCTCGTCCGGATGCCGGAAGAGCGATTCGTGCGCCTCTGGACCTACGAATACGTTGACGTTCTTCCCCGCTAGCTTGAACTGGGCCACCCGACCGCATTCGTCGTACGCTCGCTGAAGAAGGCCCACCGGATCCTTCGCGAACTCGACTGTATGGCCGATCCAAGGCAGGCCGCCTTTGAGACGAGGGGGGGTCTTGAGCTCGAGGGACGCAGCCGGTGCAGTGCCAGCGGTTGCGGTTACACTCATCGTTCTCTCCTCATCAGCGCTCGCTCGAGCTGCTGCTCGATTCGGTCAGCAAGGCTGTCCGGGCCTTCTTTCATCCCTGAATCGACCCACGCCGACATGAAAACCTGTTGCGTCGCCACCATCAGGCGGGCGGAGATGTCGGGGTCTCCCTCGTACATGTCGCCCTGTTGGATGGCCTCTTCGCACACGGACGCGATGAGCTCGATGCCGCGGCGCCAAGCGTCGACCAGATCCTCGCCCACTTCACCGGGGTTGGTCGCCCAGGTGCTGCCTTCGAGGTGGATGCGAAGGAAGTCGGGGTGCTCGGTCAGCCATCGAATGAAGCTGCGATTTCCCTTGAGGAGGCGGTCGGCTGCGCTGTCGCCACTCGCCATCGCCTCGCCGGCGAGGGCGAACACCGCGCTCAGTCGGTCGCTTTGGACGGCGTCGTAGACCGCGCCCTTGCCGCCGAACACGGAGTAGAGCGTGCCGAGTGAAAGCCCTGACTCGGCGGCGATGTCTTGAATCTTCGTGTGCTCGTAGCCCCGTTCCGCGAACAGCTTCTCCGCCGCATCGACGATGAGGGACCGATACATCGAGGCCTTCGCGTTCCGCGCCTTTTCGGCTGCCTGCGACATAGACGGAGCGTATAACGCAATTCTAAATTTCGCAAATCCGTTATATCTCGATGAATTTCAGCCGGATGGGAGCGGGCGCGCCTCAACCGAGGTCGTCGTCGAGGAACTTCAGGGTGAGCTCGTTGAAGAGCTTCTCGTATTCGACCATGACCCAGTGGCCGCACTGCGAGATCAGCATCGTTCGGGAGCTCGGGCATCGCTCTGCGATCTTCACGGCGCCAGTCGATGGGCAGAACTTGTCGTCGGTGCCCCAGAAGCACAGCACCGGGCAGTGAATCTCCGACAGGCGGTCTTCTTGATTGTGAACTTGGATGCGCGCGATGTTGTCCTTGTGCTGCGTCATCGCGACTTGGTAACGCTCCTCGATGATCTGGTCGGTGATGAGCGACTCGTCGTTTAGCTGGAGCGTGAAGACCTTTCGCATCGTCTCCCTGCTGATGCCCTCCTTGTAGAGGACCCGGATCATCGCCTTGATCCCTTCCATCACCATGTACGTTTCGCGAGGCTCGAGACCGCCGGGCGCCATCAACACGAGCTTCTCGACCGTCTCGGGGTACGCGAGCGCCATGGAAATCGCGATCGCGCCACCTTGCGAGTTGCCCACGAGGGTCACGCGCTCGACGCCGATCGCGTCGAGTAAGCCTTTGTACTGGGCGGCCACGTCGGCAAGGCTGAATGCGCCTTCCTCGGGCTTGGTCGAGTAGCCGTATCCCATCGTGTCGGGGACGATCGTTCGATAGCCATGCTCGGCGAGGAACGGGTAGTTTCCCTTGAAGTTACTCCAACCGCTCGCGCCCGGGCCGCTCCCGTGCATGAACAGGACCACCCCGCGCTCGCCGCTGCCAGCGTCGTGGTAGTGCATCGTGATGCGGCCGCCGACCTCGGCGTACTTTCCTTCGGGGAGCGCTGCTACGACCATGTGTTGGACCTCAAACTAGAACGTGTTCTAGCCCATCGATCCCGGGCGGTCCAACGCAATGGTCCTCAGGCGTCTTCGCCTTTGGACGCTCGAAGAAAAGCCGGCCATTCACCGCCGCCGTGCAGTAGGACGTTCGCTCCTGTGACGTAGCTGGCCAGCGGCGAAGCGAGGAACAGGCAAACGTCGGCTACGTCTCTCGGTGTCGCCATTCGACCCATTGGCACGGTCCGCTCGACGGCCTCGCGGATGTTGCCGTCGCCGAAATGCACGTCGGCTTTCTCAGTGAGGATTGGGCCGACGGCCATCGTGTTGACGCGGACCTTGGGCGCCCACTCCACGGCGAGCGACGTCGTCAAATTCATGAGCCCAGCCTTGGCGGCTCCATATACCGCGGTCTCCGGAGATGGGCGCACCCCGCTCACGCTACCGATGTTGATGATGCAGCCGCCGGCGTCCTGCTTCTGCATGATGGCGTTGGCTTTCTGAGCGAAGTTCAGCGGTGCCGTGAGGTTGAGGTCGATGATCGACGCCGAGAAGCGAGGCGAGGCGGTCGCGGCGTCGGCCGGTGGCGACCCGCCAGCGTTGTTGACCAAAACGTCCAACCGTCCGTGTCGCTGCACCACATCGTCGATGACCCGATCGATGTCTTCCGGCTTTCGGACGTTGGCCTCGACGAAGACCGCCTCGCGTCCGTCGACGGCAATGGGCTCGGCGGGTGCGTTGCGCGCACAGACAGTGACGTGCGCGCCCATCTCGAGGAACCGCTCCGCAATGCCTTTGCCGGCGCCCATCGTGCCGCCGGTGACGATGACGACTTTGTCTTTGAGATCCAACAGATCCGACATGCTTTCCTCTTCTTTCAAGCGCCGACGCGTTTTCGGAGCTCGAACTTCAGGACCTTGCCTGTAGCATTCGTCGGAAGCGCGTCCACGAACTCGACCCTGCGCGGGACTTTGAAGTTCGCCATGGCGTTGCGGCTCCACGCGATCAGCTCGTCCTCGCTGAGCTGCTCGCCGTGCTTGAGCACGACGAACGCCGCTCCGACCTCTCCAAGGCGGGAATCCGGCATTCCTACCACAGCGACTTGTGCGATCTTGTCGTGCGTTGAAAGGATGTTCTCGATCTCCGCGGGATACGCGTTGAAGCCACCGACGATGAACATGTCCTTCATGCGGTCGGTGATCCGGAGATAGCCGTCATCGTCCATCACGCCGATGTCGCCGGTGTGAACCCAACCGGCCGCATCGATGGCCTCGCGTGTTTGCTCGGGCTCGCCGAAGTACCCCTTCATGACATTATAACCGCGGACCATGATCTCCCCGGGCTCGCCGCGTGGCACTTCGTTGCCTTCCGGGTCGACGACACGGGTCTCGACTCCGGGAAAGGCTCGGCCGGACGTGTTGGCGATGACCTCGGCCGAGTCGCCTTGGCGGCAAATGCTCACGCACCCAGTGGTCTCGGTGAGCCCGTACGCCGTCACGACCGAATCGAACTTCAGCACGTCGCGCATCTTGTGGATGAGCTCCACGGGAATCGACGCGGCACCCATCACCGCGAGCCGCAGGCTCGATAGATCGAAGCGTTCGAGATCGGACCGGGCGAGGATGCTCTGATAGAGGGCCGGCGGGCCAGGCAGCATCGTGATTCGGTCTGCGGCGATTCGCTCCAACACCGCGTCGACGTCGAAAACCGGCTGCGGGTAGACCGTCGCCCCCATCATGAGCGCCGCCAACCAGCCCGCCTTGTAGCCGAAGCTATGGAAGAACGGGGCAACCACGAGGTATCGGTCTCCGCGGCGGAGCCCTGAAATGTCGCTCCAGTCGTGAAAGGCGCGAAGGTTCTGGGCGTGCGTGCACATGCCGCCCTTCGGCTTCCCGGTGGTTCCCGACGTGAACAAGATGTCGGAGAGGTCGTCGGGCTTCACCGCGTCGCGTCTGGCGTCTACTGTCTGATCGGACACCGAGGTGCCGCGTTCCACGAACGATTGGAGCCCTACGGTCCCTTCCGGTGCCTCTCCTCTGAGCACGACGATAGTTTCGAGGGACGGAAGGTCCGGGTTGGTTTCGCGCAGGAGCGCGACGTAGTCGGTGTCGAGAAAGCCCGTGACCGTGAAAAGCACGCGAGCTTCGCTCTTGTGAAGCAGGTACTCGGCCTCGATGCCTTTGTATCGCGTGTTGATGGGCACGACGACGCCCCCGACCGTCTGTGCGCCGAGCGCGACCACAACCCACTCGAGCATGTTGGGCGCCCAAATCGAGATGCGATCACCGTGCTCGATGCCGCTTGCGATCAACGCCTTGGCGACGCGTCGGCTCTCCGTCTCGAGCTGCCGAAACGAGACTTTGTGACCGTGATCGACGATTGCAGGATCGTCCCCGTAACGTTCCGCGGCGAGATGGACGAGCCGGGCGATCGTGCCAAACTCCAAATCGCCTCGCGTTCCTTCCTCTTGTAGCGACATGGGTTCTCACGCTATGCGGGACGATGGAAACGCGGTCAAATCCCGTCGCCCATGAGCAAGGACTTCCCGCATCCGATCCCCAACGGCTGGTTTCAAATCGGCTATGCGGACGATCTCGCGCGCGGCGACGTACGTCCGCTGCGCTACTTCGCGCGAGACTTGGTGCTCTTCCGGACCGAATCGGGACGGGTTGCGCTGCTCGACGCCTTTTGCCCGCACCTCGGAGCGCACCTGGGGCATGGCGGCACAGTCGAAGGCGAGAGCATCCGCTGCCCGTTCCACGCCTGGGAGTTCGACGGGGAGGGCGCATGCGCAAAGATCCCCTATGCGAGCCGCATCCCGCCGAAAGCGAAGGTCGCGCCTTGGCATTGCGTCGAGCGCAACAAGATCATCTGGGCCTGGCACCACGGCGCGGGCGAGCCGCCGGCATGGGAGGTCCCCGAGGTTGCGGAGGTCATGAGCGACGACTGGACGGAGCTGGAACGGCACCGCTGGACCGTGAAGACGCAGAACCAAGAGATGGGCGAAAACGCCGTCGACCGCGCGCACTTCCGGTACGTACATGGCACGACCAACGTTCCCGAGTCCGAGCTCGAGCTCGACGGGCACATTCGTCGTGCCCGCCAGCACGTGAAGATGGCCACGCCGCGCGGCGAGGTCGAGGGAATGGTCTCCGTGGAGGCTCACGGGATGGGCTGCACGATCACCCGGTTCACCGGCATTTGCGAGACCGTGCTTCTTCTGTCGCACGCGCCCGTCGACAACGAGACGATCGACTCTCAGTTCTCGTTCACGCAGAAAATGAGCGACGCCGAGAACCGCGTCGCTGCCGCGGTCATCAAAGACGTCTGCAAGCAGATGGAACAGGACATTCCGATCTGGGAGCACAAGGCGTTTCTCGCACAACCGAAGCTCTGCGACGGCGACGGGCCCATCTCGGAATATCGCAGGTGGACGAGTCAGTTCTACTCCCAGTCGAGCGACACGGCTTCCGGGGCCCACTAGCAGGACTGCGAGCGGTTCCTAGGCGTAGAACTGCTTCACCCAGCGGCGGTACTTCGCAATGGGGCCGTCCCCGCGAATCAACGCCGGGGCCTCCATGGGCACGCGGTGCTCCCAGATCTCTTTGTCCTGGAGCACGTCGGACACGACCAAGGGATGGACCAGGCGGATCTGGGCGTGCGTTGCAGCGCGCCAGACTCCCGGCAGGCCGCGGATGGCTTTGGGGACGATCGGCGGAGGACATTCGGAGCTGAGACCGATTCCGAAGGACATCGTGTCCGGGTCCAGTTGGGTCGCCGTCAGAATCACCCGAAAGTGGATGCCGAGCTTGGGGGAGCGCAAATCGGTCACTGAGAGACCGAGACCGTGCACGTCGGTGTCGAAGATCGACTCGACCTTGGACCTCGGCAGAAACGGGTGGCGTCGACTGAAGCCGAACTTCGAATGCATGCGAGGCCCGTCGATCTCGAGCGTCGGGTCCAGCAGATCCGAATACCGATGAACCGCTCCGAAGTGACCGAAGTCGACGGCGTTCTCCGCAACGTCTTGAACATGGCCTTTGAGCGTCAGCACCTTGGTGACAGGCGCCGTCCAACCGTCCGTGTCGTATTTCGGGAGCTCCCAGGTGGGGGCGGCGGCGTCATGTCCCGCATGCACGAAGACGCACCCGAGCTGCTCCATGACAGGCCATGTTCGCACCGAGAGATCGACCTCCGGATTGTCGGGATACTCCGTACTCACGCACTTGCCTTGCTGGTTGAATCGCAAGCCGTGAAATGGGCATCGGATGGCGCCGTCGACGACCGTCCCTCCGTAGCCGAGGTGCGCGCCCATGTGAGGACAGATGGGATCGACGACGGTGACTTCACCCTGCTCGTCCCGAAACGCGACCACCTCGCGGCCGTTGATCTTGAAGACACGGACTTCCCCGCGCGGAACCTCTTTGCTGGTCGCGATCCGGAACCACCCCGATGGCATCGGTAGCTTCATGAGGTCGTCGTGCACGGTATAATCGAATTGCAACGAATGGAAACGAATTCTATCCTCGCGCGCCATGACGACCACGAGACCCCTTCGAGTCTTTCAGTTCGCGACCGGCAACGTCGGCAGCGAGATGGTGCACAAGACCATTCAACATCCCGACCTCGAGCTGATCGGGCTCTATTGCTACAGCGAGGACAAGATCGGCCGCGATGCAGGCGAGATCGTAGGCATCGATCCGGTTGGCATCCAAGCGACGGGTAACCTGGACGATGTATTGGCGGCGAAGCCTGACTGCGTGACGTTCTTCGGCGTTTGGCCGGACATCGACATCTTCTGCCGGCTGCTCGAGGCGGGCATCAACATCGTGACGACCTCGGATTGGATCACCGGGTACTCGCGCGACGTGAACTTCACACACCCCTCGGGCAAGAAGGCGACGGAGCTCATCGCAGAGGCATGCGAGCGCGGCGGTGCGACGTTCTACGGCACCGGAATGAACCCGGGGTTGGCGCAGATCCTGGCCATCGTGAACACCGCGGGCCTGTCCCGGATCGACCACATCACCGTGACCGAAACGGTCGACGTGTCTTGCCACCATTCGGTGGAGACCTGGAAGCGGCATGGCTATGGACGCCCCGTCGAGGACCCGGAGATCCCGGAGATGTTTCGAGCGGGGGCGACGGTGTTCATCGATTCGATTCACCTGATTGCCGATTGCTGCGGCGTCGAGATCGACGAAGTGGATTTCGAGATCGAGCTCGGCGCATGCACCGAAGAGGTCGACCTCGGATGGTGGGTGCTTCCGGAGGGCTCGGTTGGCGCGAGCCTCGCCAAGTACATTGGAAAGTCGAAAGGCGAACCGAAGATCGAGGTGCACCTCGAGTGGCAGATGACGCCCAAGACGAAGCCGAAGTGGAACGTGCAGAACTGCTACCTCATGACCGTTCGAGGCAATCCGCAGATCATGAACCGGCACATGATCTTGCCCGCCATGGATTCCGGGCAAATGGACTGGAGCGACCCGACCTACATGGCGTCGATCGGGATGACGATCACCGGAATGCCCGCCCTCAACGCCATCGGTCCGGTCTGCGACGCCAAGCCCGGTTTGATGACCAGCGCAGACCTTCCTCTACGTGCCTTCGCGGGGCGCTTTCAGCCATGAGAATCGTAGTGGACTACGATCTATGCCGGGGTCACGGCGAGTGTGAAGGGGAAGCGCCGGAGGTGTTCGAGGTCGACGACGAGGGCAACATGAAGGTCCTTCAGGAAAGCCCCCCCGAAGAGCTCCGCGAGAAGGTCGAACGGGCGGTGAAGTACTGTCCCACGATGGCCCTCAAGATCGAGGAGTGACAGATGCGACTAGCTGGCAAGAAGGCATTGGTGACCGGTGGCGGCACCGGAGTGGGGTTTGGATGCGCGCAGCGACTGCTCGAGCATGGCACGGAGGTTCTGATCGTCGGACGACGCGACGACGTCCTCGAGGAGGCGGTCAGCCGGCTGAAGGCCATCGTTCCGGAGGGTGAGGTTTCGTTCCAGGTCTGCGACATCACCGTCGAGGACGAAGTCGTCGCAGCCGTCAACGCGGCGGCGGGCGAGGGCGGTCTCGACATCCTCGTCGCCAATGCGGGTAGCGGCTACCCGGGCCCCATCCTCGAAGCGCCCGTCGACGCGTGGCAGTTCTGCTGCGAGCTCAACATCGTCGGCACCGCGACCTGCATCAAGCATGCGGCGCTATCGATGAGGGATTACGGCGGCGGCAGCATCATCACCATCTCTTCGGTCGGCGGCTCGAAGGTCGAAAAGTGGATGGCGCCGTACAGTACGAGCAAGGCGGGTCTCGAGATGCTCACACGTTGCGCTGCGGTGGAGCTCGCTCCCTTTCAGATTCGCGTCAACTGTATCGCGCCGGGCTACATTGACACCGAAGCGATCTCGGACAACTTCAGCGAGGAGTTCATTCGGGGGCTCGTCGAGCACACGCTGCTCGGCCGTGCTGGGGCTCCAGAAGAAGTCGGCGATGCCGTCGTCTACCTCTCTGCCGACAGTGGGAAGTGGGTCACGGGCCAGATCCTCAGCGTATGTGGCGGCATGAGCATCCCACAGGGTGACGACTTCGAGGAGCTCAACCGCATGATGTACGGCGACGAGCTCATGGATTCGGTGATGGGCAAGGGATGAGCTCTCCCCAAGAAATCCGGGTCGGCGAGCCGCATCGTCCGTTTCCCGTCAAGGTAATGAATTTCGTGGGGCGCGCCGCCAACTCCGTCGGTCTGCAGCCGATCAAGCTTGATGGGGAGCGGATGATGCAGAAGGCCATACAGAAGGCAGGTAGCTCGGATTTCGGCGACGATGATTTTCGCGAGGGGCTCGAACGCTTCCTGCAGAGTGCCGAACGCGAAGGCCGCCTGACGCTCCTCGGGCGAATCATGGTGGCTGGCTAC
The DNA here is from genome assembly GCA_020354595.1 of Myxococcales bacterium. GTDB lineage: Bacteria > Myxococcota_A > Polyangia > Polyangiales > Houyiibacteriaceae > SG8-38. The sequence continues at coordinate 1,615,073 of CP070650.1, read as the reverse complement.
ACCACCGACAATCTCGTCAACCGGTTGCGGTTGGTCGACTGGCGGAAGAAGCATCCGGAGATCGAGCGGGAAGAGATCATTCGGCCGTTGTTCATCGTCGGATTGCCGCGCACGGGCACCACGATTCTCCACTCCGTTCTCGAGCAAGATCCGGCCAACCGCTCTCCGTTGGCCTGGGAGATCCAGCACCCCGTGCCGCCGGCCACACCCGAGACGTTCCACACCGATCCCCGCATTGCGACGATGCAGAAGACGCTCGAGCAACTCTTCGAGCTCGTGCCCGGCTTCGACGCGATGCACCCCATGAGCGCGACGCAGCCCGAGGAGTGTGTCGCGGTCTTTACCCAGTGTTTCAGGTCCATGCAGCTCGAGGTGCAGTTCAACGTGCCGTCCTATCAGGCGTGGGTGGATGACGCCGACATGCACTCCACCTACGAGTACCACAAGCGCTTCCTTCAGCACGTCCAGTCGGGCGGCGTGCGAGGCGAGCGTTGGGTGCTGAAGTCTCCGGCGCACTTGAATAAGCTCGACGCGTTGCTCGACGTGTATCCAGACGCCCGCATCGTTCACACGCATCGCGATCCCATCAAGGTCTGTGCGTCGGCCGCGAGCCTTACGGCCATGCTGCGCAGTGCGGGCACCGATCACCTCGACCTTCACGAAATCGGTCGTCAACAGCTCGACATGTGGGCCAAGCTCGTCAACGAGGCGCTCGAGCAACGGAAGCGGTTCGCCGACCGAAGCGATCAGTTCTTCGATGTGAAGCTGCGCGAAACGGTTGCCGACCCGATCGAGGTCGTGCGTCGCATGTACGCCCACTTTGGCTTCGAGCTGAGTGACGAGGTCGACGCGAAGATGCGTCACTTCATGGCGAGCAACCCGCGCGACAAGCACGGGTCGCACACCTACACGGCTGAGGACTTCGGCATCGATCCGGTTCGCGACCGCGAGCCGTTCGAGGAGTACATCGAGCACTTCGGACTCGAGGAGTGAGACCGGAGCTTCAACCGAGCCGCGCCACGACGTCATCGGTGAGCTTGGGAATCACCTCGAGCGCGCCCATGTTCTCCTCGACCTGCTCGACCCGGCTCGCGCCGGTGATGACCGTCGAGACCCGGGGGTTTTTCGCGCACCAGGCGATCGCGAGTTGTGCGGGGGTGCACCCGAGGTCGTTGGCCACCTCGATCACGCGCCGGATCTTGTCGTCGTTGTCGGGGGTGAGGATGTGCTCCCGAAGCCATTCGTACCCCTCGAGGGCAGCACGGCTGCCTTCGGGGACACCGTCGAGGTATTTCCCGGTGAGGGCGCCCGAGGCGAGCGGGCTCCAGACGGTCATTCCCATGCCGTACTTATCGTAGAGCGGTGCGTACCCTTGCTCGACCCGATCGCGCCACAGAAGGTTGTATTGCGGTTGCTCCATCACGGGCTTTCGCAGGCGGTAGCGTTCCGCGATCTCGTACGCCTCCTCGATCGCCTCCGCGGGCCACTCGGACGTTCCCCAGTAGAGGGCCTTCCCCGACGCGATGATGTCGTTCATCGCCCAGACCGTTTCCTCGACCGGAGTATCCGGATCGGCGCGATGGCAAAACAGGAGATCCACGAAGTCCAAGCCCAGTCGGTCGAGCGAACCGTCGATCGCATGCATCAAGTACTTCCGATTGAGCGTGTTCTTCGTGTTCGGGGTGTCGCGCAATCCCCAGTAGAGCTTCGTCGAGATCACGAACGATTCTCGGGGCCAACCGAGCTCGCGCACGACCTGGCCCATGATGGCTTCGGATTTGCCGCCAGCGTAGACCTCGGCGTTGTCGAAGAAGTTCACGCCGGCCTCCCATGCGGCTTGCATGCACCGCAGGGCGGTCTGGTTGCCGAGCTGGTTGTGGAACGTCACCCACGAGCCGAACGAGAGGACGCTGAGCTTGAGGCCGGTGTTTCCGAGTCGTCGGTATTCCATGGGTCGCGGCGGCGGTGGCGGCTAGCTCTGTTTCGCGAAGGTGGCCACGGGTCCTTCCAAGATGAACGGACGAAGCTCGGAGAGCTGTCTCTTGGTGAAGCCGACGCGACCGATACCGAGGTAAAGCCCTGGGCCTGCCTTGCGCAGCTCGTCGAACATGGTGTGCGCGAAGGCGCCACCGGGACCGCGTTTGAAGTCGTTGAGGTCGGCGTACTCGAGGTGAAAGCTGTCACGCGTGTCGCCGGGGATCTTCGAGGGGCCGATTCGAGTCTTCATTCGCACCGCTCGCTTCACGCCACGGGGCGTCATGAAGCTGTTG
>CP070650.1:1609516-1612703 GCA_020354595.1 Myxococcales bacterium | reverse complement strand
GGCAGCTCGATAGCAACTCTCCGCCTCCCGAAGGCGAAGAACGGCACGAATCCCATCACGTGGATCATATGGGTACCTTTCCGCGTGTAAATGCCCTTGCTGCTCCAGTCTCCTCGCGCGGACGAGGGGACGCGTGCCCGCCGAGCATCTCGGTGGAGCTCCGAATAGGGCCGGCGCCTCTTGCTGCTCGGCATCTCGAGCTGGCGAACGGGCATCACTAGAAACAACCCAGATCGCGCAGACCAAGAGAGCAAGCGCAGCGAGAGCAATGCTGTAACCTCGGGACCGTAGAACACGCTCTTTCATACGGCCCCCATCGCTCCAGACATCGCACGCACCGCGACGGGTCCGAGCAGAAGGGTGATGACGCAGAGAAAGATCAGGGCCATGGGACCGACGAGCATCAAGGCTGCTTCAGAAGCCATTTCCTCGGCGGATACGCTCCGACGAAGGCGCAGCGTCTGGGCCTGTATCGTGAGAACACGCGAGAGAGGGCTTCCTTTCTCCTCCGCTTGCACGACGCTGTTGACGAGCTCGCGCACCTCTGCTGTCGGCACGCGATTTGAGAAGGCCATCATCGCAACCCGGCGGGTGTGGCCAAGATCCAACTCTTGAAGCAGGCGACGAAGCTCTTCGATGATCGGCTCACTGGGATCGGCGGCGGAGTCGACTATTCGGCGGAGAGAGCCGGGGAAATCAAGACCTGCCCCCATGCACATGGCTGCAAGCTCGATGACGCCCGGTAGGCTGCGTGTCACTCGCTTGGCGCGGTGTTTGACGAGCACGGCCAGCTTAGCGGAGGGGGCGATTGCGCCGAGAACGAAAGCCAACGCGGCGATCGGTGTGGAAAGGTCTAACCACTCGGTTAGAAGCAGCGTTATCGCACCGAGGCACGAGCCCGACAGCACTGACATTGCCATAAGTTCGTCATCTGAGAGGCCTAGGTGATCACCCGAGCGCACCAGCATGAGGTCCAGCCTCACACGCAGTGGGCCTAGGGGGAGCTGGGAGAGCCGCGCCGCGATGTAGCGAATCAAAGGCTCGAAGAGAGCGAACATACTGCCCGTACGCAAGGCTCGAACACGCTTGAGTCCACGGTTTCCCAAGCGCGGTCGGCTCGCGCCGGGCAGGACCGCTAGCTGGAAAGCCAGAGAAGCGACGCCACCTACAAGCGCCACACACGCGACCCCCAGAAGTGCGTCGCTCATATCGATCACAGCTCGCTCCCCACAATGTGATGGGCCCACGAGACCGCAGCCGTCCACGCTAAGGCGCAGGCAACAAGAATCGCCCTCCCATATGGATGGTGGAGCATTGGATCGAACCAGGATTGGTCGAGCCAGGCGATGACGATGCAGAGTACGAAGGGTACCAATGCAAGAATCACGACCTGACCTCGGCCTTCTGCTGTCTTCGTGCGGAGGACGCCCTCGAGGCGTGCGACCTCTCGGAGGGCGGCCGATGCGCGCTCCAACGTTCCCGACAGATCCCCGCCCGTGCGGCTAGCGACCACAATCAGCGTCAACGCGACAGAGACCACGGAGCTCTGGATGCGCCCTGCCATCGCGTTGAGAGCTCTGTCCAGCGGCACTCCAAGACGCATCTCTTTTACGAGAAGGTCGACCTCTTCGCTGAATGGCCGGGGCACCAACGCGACGGTAGACGCAGTGGCTTCCGCGACTGACGAGGTTGCCTTGAGCGCGTTTGCCAACATCAACAGCCAGGTGTCCAGCTGCCGCTCTAGTTTGCCGACTCGAATCGCGTGACGCTTCCACAAGAAGATGGGTGGGACTAACGCTGCGAGCACAGCTGCCACAGCGAACGCGGCACTCCGCGTAACCGAGAAGAACGCTCCGCAGACGCATACGCCGACCAGTTGGGCCCGGGCGATTGTTTCCCCGCCGCAGGCGAGCAGCAGGAAGCTCGTGCGGCGTTCCAGGCGCATTTCGTAGGCATGAAATCCCCTACCAAGAGAGCCGCCACCCGCAGCGAGCGCCGTGTACGTCGCCAAAGAGGAGCCAAGTACCACAAGCGCTCCGCCGATGAGCAATAGCGAGCTCATAGGTACTGGCCCCCACTTACGAGTCCATGCCCGATGAACTCGTCGAGGAAGCTCGGCACGTATCCGGTCGACCGGTGCTCACCGAGAATCTCTCCTAGAGGTGCCGTGCCGAGTCGGTGAAAAGTGAAGATCTCGTACAAGGTTAGCTCGTCATCGCCCCCGGTCGTGCCCACTTCCGCTATCGACGTCACGCGACGCGAGCCATCGGAGAAACGCGTTTGCTGCACGATCACGTGCACGCTCGACGCAATCTGCTCCCGAATCGCCTGCACTGAAAGGTCGAGGCCGGCCATCATGCAGAGGGTTTCGATCCGCTTCAGCGCCTCCTTCGGACTGTTCGCATGCGTCGTGGTCATCGAGCCTTCGTGACCCGTGTTCATTGCCTGAAGCATGTCGATTGCCTCGCCGGCCCGGCATTCGCCGACGAGAATCCGGTCTGGGCGCATCCGCAGCGCGTTTCTCAGTAGATCTCGAATCGTGTATTCTCCTCGGCCCTCGAGATTGCGAGGTCTTGCCTCGAGAGAAACGACGTGCGGTTGGTCGAGCTGGAGCTCAGCGGCATCTTCGATGGTGACGATGCGCTCCCCAGCGGGAATCTCGGTCGAGAGAACATTGAGCAGTGTCGTCTTCCCGCTTCCGGTACCTCCCGAGATGACCATGTTCTTCCTCCCGCGCACACACCGCTGAAGGAATACCGCCATCGCTTCACTGAGCGCACCGAGTGATACAAGCTCCGGCATCTGAAGCGGGGAGCGAGCAAACTTGCGTATCGTGACGCATGGCCCGCGAACGGCGAGAGGGGGGATGATGGCGTTGACTCGCGAACCATCACGGAGTCGCGCATCCACTACCGGCGTGCTCTCGTCGATTCGCCGCCCAAGCGGCGTCACGATCCTCTCTATGGCTGCGCGACAGGACTCGTCGTCCATGAAACGAAGTCGCGTGAGCTCGATTCTTCCCTGCTTCTCGACGTAGATCGTGTCCGGATCCACGACCATGATTTCCGAGATGTGGTCGTCCTCGAGAAGCTCCTGAAGGGGTCCTAACCCAAGAACTTCGTCGGTCATTTCAGCTACGAGTCGATCTCGGTCGACCGACATGCAGATCCCATACGCGCAACTCGAG
>CP070650.1:1605015-1609416 GCA_020354595.1 Myxococcales bacterium | reverse complement strand
GATGCTTCGCTGCACGTAGTTCAAGACCGGAAAGACATCGGCAGCAGTGCGGGTAACGATCCGAAAACGCACCTTGTCGTAGATCTGCGACGCGCTGACCTCGGGCTTCGACAGGAGCTTCGTGTAGAGCGAGTCCCTGTTCTTCCGGCCGCCGATGAATTCGAGGATCGGGAAGTCGTTGGCCAAGGCCCCGGCCATGACGCGATAGACCTTCTGCTCGACCCACTGAAAGACCTCCTCGTCGGCGGTCGGGAGCAGGAAAAGCAGCTCGCGCGCTTCGAGGTGGTGAATGATGTGCATCACCTTCAGGATCGCGCAGGCGCAGATCTGGCGGTGACCCTTGGACGAGGCGAGCATCAAGAGCCCGACGATGTCCTTCTTGGCCACCGGCTTGGGCACCGGAAAGTCAAAGTGCCGCTTCAGGTACTCGATGGCGGACTGCTTGACCTGCTCGATGCGCGCGGCGTCGCCCTCATTGTCAGGGTCGACCTCCTGGGCACGCACGAACGCCTCGGCCTCGCTTTCGTCGGCGAAATTGAGCCGGTGCCAATCGACGACCGAGCCCCCGCGCAACAAAACGCGGATGCCCTCGAGGTCGGCGAGGGTGAAATCCGAAAGAGTACGGAGCTCTGGCACAGACACGACTACGGAGACCGTTCCAACAGAATCGTGCCTACGAAGATACCGACGGTGATCAGCAAAACCAGGGTATTGAGCGTGAGGCCGCCATGACAACCGCTCACCGCGGACAGCCCCAGCCACACTCCGCCCCATCTTACTCTACGTCCCACCATCTCGGGCGCCCGATTGATACCAGCCGGCCGACCCGGACGCTAGCCGATTGCGCCGAGCCGTTGCTGGCAGTGTAGATATCGAATATCGTTGGCAAAACCAATGACGGATTCGATTTTCCCCGCCGGCGCCGAACCGATTCTGCCCATTCTCCCGCTGCGCAACTCGGTGCTCTTCCCGGCGACGGTCGTTCCGGTCAACGTTGGGCGTGCCCGTTCGGTCCGGCTCATCGAGGAGGCTTGCGGGCGCGAGCGGCCGGCGATCGGGGTGGTGACCCAGCACAAGCCCGAGGTGGAAGACCCGACGTTCGAGCAGGTCTACCACACCGGCACGATCGCGCGCGTGCTCAAGGTCATCCGACTGAACTCGGGCCAGTACAGCGTCGTGCTTCAAGGGGTCAGCCGGATGCGCATCGAGGAACCGCTCGGGCGCCACCCCACCATGCGCGCCCGGGTCCACCGCTATCACGAAGCGCCAGTCGTCGACGTCGAGGTCGAGGCCCTGGCGGCGCACCTTCGCGAATCGGCGCGCCAGCTGCTCAACGACCTACCGACCGCGTCGCGCGAGTCGCTCCACATTCTCGACAACGTCCGTGAGCCCGGTGCGCTGGCCGACCTCATCGCCTCCAACCTGCCCCTCGCGAACGACGCGAAACAGTCGGTCCTCGAAACGCTCGACATCCGCGAGCGAGTTCGGCGCGTGCTCGAGCAGGTCAACCGTCAGAACGAGGTGATTCGGGTCAAGGAAGAGATCTCGACCATGGTCGAGGAGGAAATGTCGAGCTCGCAGCGGGAATACCTGCTCCGACAGCAGATTAAGGCAATTCGGCGTGAGCTCGGCGAAACCGACGTCGACGAGGACGACATCGAGAACCTTCGCGAGCGAATCGCCCTTGCCCGGCTCCCGGCCGACGCCGAGGCAGCCGCCAAGCGCGAGCTGCGTCGCATGACCAACATGAACGCGGCCAGCAGCGAATACCAGGTCGCCAGGACCTATGTCGAGTGGCTTGCCGATCTGCCGTGGGCAAAGAAGACGCCAGATCGTCTCGACGTGGCGCAGGCGCGCCAGGTGCTCGATGAGGACCACTACGGGCTCGAAAAGCCGAAGCGGCGCATCGTCGAGTACATCGCGATTCGCAAGCTCCGTCGTGACGGCCGGGCGCCGATCCTCTGCTTCGTCGGGCCTCCCGGTGTCGGCAAGACTTCGCTCGGGCGTTCGATCGCGAGAGCCTCGGGCCGGGCCTTCGCTCGTGTGTCGCTGGGAGGCGTTTCGGACGAAGCCGAGGTGCGCGGGCATCGTCGCACGTATGTCGGCGCCTTCCCGGGTCGAATCATCTCCGCGTTGAAAAAGGCCGCCAGCAAGAACCCCGTCGTCATCCTCGACGAAATCGACAAGCTCGGTCGAGACCAGCGGGGTGACCCGGCCAGCGCGCTCCTCGAGGTGCTCGACCCGGAGCAGAACAACCAGTTCACCGATCACTATCTGGACGTGCCGTTCGACCTCAGCAAGGTGATGTTCATCGCGACGGCCAATCAGAAGAGCACGATTCCCGGACCGCTTCTGGACCGCATGGAGGTGATCGAGCTTCCCGGGTACACGCCCCGCGAAAAGCGCTCGATCGCGCGCGATTTCTTGATTCCACGACAACTGAGCGAGCATGGCCTCTCGCCGGAGCGGCTCGACTTTTCGGACGAAGCGATCGACGCGATGGTCGAATCGTATACGAACGAGGCGGGCGTGCGAAAGCTCGAGCAGCAGGCCGCTGCCGTATGTCGTGACGTCGCGGTGCGTCTCGCGAACGGAGAAGACGTGTCGATCATGGCGGACGCCGAGTTCGTCCAAAGCGTGTTGGGCGCCCCGAAGGCAAAACGGCAGCAGCCGGAACGGAGCGCCCGCGCCGGCGTCGCAACCGGCATCGCGTGGACCCCGTCTGGAGGCGATTTGCTCTTCGTAGAGGCCACGCGGATGCCCGGCAGCGGACGCCTTCACCTCACGGGCAACATGGGCGACGTGTTGAAGGAGTCGGCAGCCGCCGCGTTTACCTTCGTGCGTGCGCGCGCAGCGGATCTCGGGCTTCCCGAAGACTTCGTGAGCAAGACCGACATTCACGTGCACCTTCCGGCTGGGGCGGTGCCGAAAGACGGGGCCGCCGCGGGAATCCCGCTGTTCGTCGCGCTCGCCTCTTTGCTCACGAAGCTCAAGGTACGACCCGACGTGGCGATGAGCGGTGAGATCACCCTGCGCGGCAACGTGCTCAAGGTCAGCGGCATCAAAGAGAAGTGCCTGGCCGCGCATCGGGCCGGCATCACCCGCATCCTGCTGCCCAAGCGAAACGAGCCAGACCTCGAAGAGGTTCCGGAGGAGGTGCGCGAGAGCCTGGAGATCTGCCTCGTCTCCCATGTGGATGAAGTGTTGAACCTCGTGGCTGCGTTTGATCCGACGAGCGCCCCCGTAGCCGCCGAATAGGACGTGACGAAGCTTCTTCTCTTTCGCTCGAGCATCGCCTTCGCGGCCGTCTTGGGCGTGGTGCTGGCGTTGGTGCCACTGCTCGCGGTGCACGGCGTCGAAAGTGCCCTCGCGCTGGGCCTGTTGCTTCCTCCCTGGGTAGCGGCGACCGCGGCGAGCTATACGGAGCGGAATCGAAGCGCCCGCGGGATCGACCTCGTGTTTCACTCCGTCGGCGCCGGGCTGCTGATTTGGGCCGTGCCGGTCGTGGTGCTAGCGCTGAGCTCGCTGCGGATCCGTCAGTGCGCCCCCGGTGAAGGGCTTGCGTTCATGGTGTTGGGCCCGGCCGTCGGATGCGCGCTCGCCGGCTGTGTCGGGGTCTGGGTCGCGGCGTTGGTGAACCGCCCTCGGTTCTCGCCCTGGATTGCCGCGGCCATCCCCGTGGGCGCGCTGCTCCTCGGCCTGTGGGCGTTTTACGCGACGCCGACCGTCTATGTCTTCGGAGCCTTCGCCGGGTACTTCCCCGGCGCGATCTACGATGACCTCGTTCGGATTCCAAGCCGCTATCTGACTTACCGCGCCGCGATGCTGATCGCCGTCCTGGCGCTCGGATTGCTTTTCGATGCGCTGTGGGACCCGGCGCTGGAGATGCTCGACCTACGCGGCCGAAGCCGCAAGCGAATCGGGATGGTGTTGGTTTCGCTCGGGGCGCTGGCGATGGTCGGCGCGTCCTACTGGAACGGAGACCACCTGGGGCACTGGGTGAGCAAGGGGTACATCGTCGAACGTCTTGGCACGACCGAAGAAGGTCGGCACTGCATCGTGCACATGCCACGCGAAACCCGAACCGAGGACGGCCAGCGGTTGCTCGAGGAGTGCGACTTTCACGTCGAGCGCACGCGCCGGCTCGCCGAGCTGAGATCGAGCGAGCCCGTGACCGTGTACTTCTTCCGCAGCCGGCAAGAAAAGAAGAAACTCATAGGAATTGGGCGCACGCTGATCGCGAAGCCCTGGAGGCGCGAGGTGTACCTCCAGATGCAGCGCTGGCCGCATCCCGTCTTGGGCCACGAGATCGTCCACGCCGTGCTCAGCGCTGCGGGGCGTGGTCCATTCGCGGTGGCATCGAGCTTTGGCGGCCTGGTTCCGAACCCCGGTATTGTCGAG
>CP070650.1:1601259-1604915 GCA_020354595.1 Myxococcales bacterium | reverse complement strand
TCAGCTCCTCGGACGCGCGACGCGACGCGACGCCGGCTCGCGCCAAGACTTTCTGCAAGCGTTCCACCGGCGGAGCTTGGGTTTTCGCGTTTAGTCTCGCAAGTGGTCGGAATGACGAGACTCGTGGAGGGGGAGCGTGTCCCCTATTGAGTTACGGCGTTGTCGTTTGCCAATGCTGAATTCCGCAAGCGTTCTTCGTCGCGGTCCCAGCGATCGACTTTGCCGTCTCCATTGACATCGGTGCCTACGCGAACCGTGCGGCCGTCGGCGTAGTATTCCCAGGTGTCCGGTTGCCAGGTGGCGACGGTGCTCCGGCCCTTCATGTCGCGCTCGGCGCGGACCGGCATACCGGCTTCGTAGAAGATCTTGGTGTCGATCATCCCGTTGCCGCTGGTGTCGACCTCCCGCAGGGTGATTCTGCCGTTGGTGAAGTGGGTGACCTCGTCGATTTGGCCGTCAAAATCGCGGTCAGCCTCCTCGCGAACGGGCCGGCCCTCGTCATTGTAGAGCCTGACGATGTCTTTGCGGCGGTCCCCGTTGAGGTCGGCCTCACGGCAGACCAGAACCAGGCGGGCGAGGCTGCCCTCACCCATCGTCTTGAAGAGCTTGCGAACGTCCGGCGTGTTGTCGCCCGACGTGTCGTACTCGGTCACCTCGTAGCCCGGGCCATCTGGCATGCAGCGCCCTGCGTCGGCGACCTCACCGCCACTGGTGGTCTCCGCGTCGCCGGCCCCAGGACTGGTCACCGGCTCGGGCGACTTCGACCCGCAACCCACGAGGGCCACGGCCATTAGAAAAAGGGTTAAGTGTTTCATAGTCGGCTCCCCCCAAGGAGCATGGCTACCTCTGCCTTGGCTGCGCTCGAGCAGCGGAGGGCGTCATCGGAAGGCCCCAAGCTTTGCAACGGCATCTCGCGACTGCGATCAGGCTCGCCGTCGCGGTTGTCATCATATTGCGTGAGCACGAGCTTCCCGTTCCGAAACGAGTCCCAGCGGTCGATCCGCCCGTCATTGTTCTCGTCGTACTCCGCTTCGACCATGACGCCTTGGGTGTAGCTCTCCCAGACGTCCGCCTTGCCGTCGCGCTGGCGATCGCGCTCGGCTTTGACCACCCAGCCGTCGGCACACCAGAGCCAGGTATCAATCGTGTTATCAAAGTTGGTGTCGAGCTCTTTGCGGACGAGCTGACCCTCTCTATAGAAGGAGAGCTGATCGAGACGGCCGTCGAAGTCGAAGTCGTGGTGTTCCTGCTCGACGCCTACGCCGTCGTCCTCGTAGAAACGCTGCACGTCGAATTTGCCGTCGAAGTTCATATCCGCCCGCATGCAATAGGTACGTCCACCGCGTTGAACGTGTTCAATGTCTGCGCGCCCGTCGTCGTTAACATCGGTCGCGATGACCCGATTCCCACTGCACTCGCCGATTTCACTCTTGGAGCCGCTCGGGAGCGTCGTGGCCGTCAACTGACTCTTGTTACACCCCGTCATGCCGAGGCACGCCAATATGGTGAGCCATGCCGTTTCATGCGCGAAATTGCTCATGTTTGAGGTCAAATCGTGAGGTCCCCCGAGACCTGGATCCCTGTAAGAATAGGGCTTACCCGACCCCCCCGGCAAGTCCGCGGCAGGTCAGTTTGACAATATATATGGTGCCATGTAGCTTCATGCCACTTTCTGAGGTCCGAATGGCGCGCAAAAAGATCTCGACGACGGTCTACATCACCCCCGAGCAAAACGAACGCCTCAAGCTGTTGCATGAGCGCACGAAAGTACCGGTAGCGGTGTACATCCGCGAAGGCATCGATCTCGTGCTGGACCGTCATCAAGATGAGCTTCCCGGCCAGATGACCCTCGAAGCTACGCCTGCGAAAAAAGGTTAGCTACGACACGTTGCTGGCGGGGGGGCCCGAGGCTAGACCGGTCGCACTTTGGCTCAAGATCTCGAGCACATTCGGAACTTCTGCATCATCGCGCACATCGATCACGGCAAAAGCACGCTTGCCGACCGATTTCTCGATGTGACCGGGGCGATTTCCGCCCGCGAGCAGAAGTCGCAGCTCCTCGACCGGATGGAGCTCGAGCAGGAGCGCGGCATCACGATCAAGGCGCAAGGCGTTCGCCTCCCCTACAAAGCGAAGAACGGGCAGACGTATCAATTGAACCTCATCGACACCCCGGGCCACGTCGATTTCAGCTACGAAGTGTCCCGGTCACTCGCCGCTTGTGACGGCGCCCTTCTGGTCGTCGATGCGACGCAGGGTGTCGAAGCCCAGACGCTCGCCAATGTTTACCTCGCCGTCGAGAACGACCTCGAAATCATTCCGGTGTTCAACAAGGTCGACCTGCCGAGCGCGGACGTTGAGCGCGTCAAGCAGGAAGTCGAGGATGTCGTTGGCCTCGACTGCTCCGAGGTGCTGGCTTGCAGTGCGAAGACCGGCGAAGGGGTTCCCGAGATCCTAGAAGCGGTGGTCGAGCGCATCCCCGCGCCGACGACGGAGGACATCGGCACCCTGCGGGCGTTGATCTTCGATAGCTGGTACGACAGCTACCGGGGCGCGGTCTGCATGATTCGCATCAAGGACGGCACCGTCCGAAAGGGCGACAAGATCCGCCTCATGGCGACCGGCGCCGAGTACGAAGTCACCGAGCTCGGGGTCTACACCCCCTTTCAGCAAGAGCTCGACCACTTGGGCCCTGGCGAGGTCGGTTACCTCGCGGCCAGCATCAAGTCACTGCAGGACGCGAAGGTCGGTGACACGGTCACGCTGGCGAAGAAGCCCGCGGACGAGCCTCTTGCCGGCTTCCAAGACGTGAAGCCGATGGTGTTCTGCGGGATCTTCCCGACGGACAGCGACCAGTACACCGAGCTTCGGGACGCGCTCGAAAAGCTGAACCTCAACGACGCAGCCTTCATGTTCGAACCGGAAACGTCCGATGCGCTCGGTTTCGGCTTTCGCTGCGGCTTCCTCGGGTTGCTGCACATGGAGATCATCCAGGAGCGGCTCGAGCGTGAGTACCACATCGGTCTGATCACCACGGCGCCGAGCGTGGTCTACCGAGTGCACACCGAGCAGGAGACGCTCGAGATCGACAACCCCTCGCAGATCCCCGACGGACGAGTGCGCATCGAAGAGCCCTACTTCACGGTCTCGATACACGTCCCCGCGGAGTTCGTCGGGTCGGTCATCAAGCTTTGTCAAGACCGGCGTGGCGAGCAGCAAGGAATACAATATGCCTCGAGCGACCGCGTCATCATCACCTACCTGATGCCCCTGGCCGAGGTGCTGTTCGATTTCTTCGACAAGCTCAAGAGCGCCACCAAGGGCTACGCCTCGATGGACTACGAGCTCGCGGGCTATCGCGAGAACCCGCTCGTGCGGCTCGACATGCTCGTCAACAGCAACAAGGTCGACGCCCTGAGCGCCGTCGTGCACAAGGACAAGGCGTACTATCTAGGTCGCGCCCTCGCCGCGAAGCTCAAGAAGATCGTTCCCAAGCAGCAATACGAGGTAATCATCCAAGCCGCCGTCGGCTCGAAGGTCGTCTCACGGGAAACCGTCCGCGCCCTACGAAAAGACGTCACCGCCAAGTGCTACGGCGGCGACATCTCCCGAAAACGCAAGCTCCTCGAGAAGCAAAAAGAGGGGAAGAGGCGCAT
>CP070650.1:1598421-1601159 GCA_020354595.1 Myxococcales bacterium | reverse complement strand
GCGTATTCGAGCCGTTTTTCACGACGAAACCCGACGGACAAGGGACGGGCCTCGGACTCTCCGTTTCACGCCAGATCGTCGAACGGTTCGGGGGTTCCTTGACCTACTCGCCTAGGGACGCGGGAGGCAGCCGGTTCACGGTCACCCTCCAAGCGTACGAAAACTAGGGGATTGAAGGACGCTACGCTCCTTTGGTACTAATCCCAGGTGGCGAAGATCCTTTTGGTGGAGGATGAGCGGGTGATCCGCGCCGAGATCAAGCGCATCCTCACTCGGGACGGACACGAAGTCGTCGATGTGGCTGGTGTTCCGGAGGCGGAAGGGGAGCGTCCGGAGGCCTTCGACCTCGTGATCACCGACGTGAGGCTCACCGGGGAAACCGGCGACGTGCTGATCGAGCGGGTCGGTAAGGTCCCAGTCATCGTGATGACCGCGTACGGATCGGTCAGCGCGGCGGTCGACGCGATGAGGCGAGGCGCTGCCGATTACTTGTCGAAGCCCTTCGAGCCGGAAGCGTTGAGCGCGGCGGTCAATCGCGTCCTCCGCCACCGCGCCTTGAACGACCGGGGTGACTCGGTGCCGCCGGGCGACCCCTTTGAAATCGTTGCGTCGGGATCGAGCCCGATGCAAGAGGTGCTGCGCTGGGCGCGCAAGGTGGCCCCGACGGAGGCGACCGTGCTGATTCTCGGCGAGTCGGGCACCGGCAAGGAGCTCGTCGCGCGCGCGGTGCACAACCAGAGTCGTCGAAGCGGACCTTTCGTTCCCGTCAACTGTGCGTCGATTCCCGAGACGTTGCTCGAGTCCGAGCTCTTCGGGCACGAGAAGGGCGCGTTCACGGGCGCGTTGAGCCGACAGGAGGGCTTGGTGCACGCAGCCAACGGCGGCACACTCTTCTTGGATGAAATCGGTGAGCTCACATCGGCGGCGCAGGCGCGGTTACTACGCATGCTTCAACAGCGAGAGGTCCGGCGCGTCGGGGCGCGCAAGGCCGAAGCGGTTGACATTCGCTTGATCGCGGCGACCCATCGGGACCTCCCCAAGCTCGTGGAACACCAGGAATTCCGGGCTGATCTGTACTTCCGGCTCAAGGTCGTGGAGATCAAGCTCGCGCCGCTTTGTGAGCGAGTCGACGACATCCTCGCGCTTGCTGAGGTCTTTTTGGCCCGCGCGGCGGCCAAGCTCGGACGCCCGCCCCTCGAGCTCGACGCGGGCGCCATCGCGGCCATGGAGCACTACAAGTGGCCGGGCAACGTGCGCGAGCTGCAGCATGCGGTCGAGCGCGCCGTGATCCTCCACGAATCTGGACCGATCACCGAAGACCTGCTCGGGCTGCCCTCGTCGAGCGCACCCAAAGGGGTCGAGCACGGTGGGTTCGGAGAGGATCCTTCGCTCGAGGGGTACTTGAGAAGATTCGTGCTCTCGCACCAACACGAGCTCAGCGAAACCGAGCTTGCCAAGAGGCTCGGCATCAGCCGCAAGACGCTCTGGGAACGCCGCCAGCGCATGGGCATTCCGCGCCGCGATTCAAGACCACCCGAATAGGTGACGCGTGTGTGTCCGTAACGTTTCGAAGCGTAGCGCGATGCTACGAATCGTAACGCTTGCCGCGACGCGTTAGAGGAAGATCACGAGTCGTTTTGTGACGGGCGTTCTTGGTACGCGTCTTGCGTATACGCGGGAGCACCAAGGTGTAAGGTGTACCGATGACACTCTCACAACCGACTCTCGATACAAGACGACGCATTGCTGACATGGAGGACTACCAAGCCCTCTATCACTACAGCCTTACGGACAACCTCGACTACTGGAAAGCGCAGAGCCAAGAGCTGCATTGGTTCTACGAGCCGCACAGCGTGTTCGAAGAGCACGGGCCGGGCGAGTTCGTCTGGTTCGGCGGCGGCAGGCTCAACGCGGCGGTCAACTGCGTGGACCGCCATGTAGCGAAAAACCCCGACAAAACCGCGATCATCTTCGTCGCGGACGAGCCCGGCGAGTATGAGCACATCTCGTTCGCAGAGCTCAAGACCCAGGTGGGGCGAGTCGCCAACACCTTGAAGTCACTTGGCGTTCGCAAGGGCGACCGCGTGTGCATCTACCTCCCGATGATTCCGGAGCTCGCCTACACGATGCTCGCGTGCGCACGCATTGGTGCGGTGCACTCCATCGTGTTTGGTGGGTTTAGCGCGGACGCCCTTCGCGATCGCATCATCGACGCCGAAGCCAAAGTGGTCGTCACCGCGAACGAGGGGCTGCGCGGCGCGAAGCGCATCCCGCTCAAGGCCATCACGGATCAAGCCGTCGAGGGTCTGGCGGTCGTCGAAAAGGTCTTGGTCGTCCAGCGCACCGATGCCGAGACCAACATGGAGCAGGGGCGCGACATTTGGATGCACGAGGCCGCGGCCGAGCAACGCATCACCTGCCCCTCCGAATGGATGGCCTCCGAAGACCCGCTCTTCATCCTCTACACCTCGGGCTCCACCGGAAAGCCCAAGGGGCTCGTGCACACCACCGGCGGCTACCTCACGTACACCGCGTCGTCGTTCAAGTACGTGTTCGACATCGGCTCGGACGACATCCACTTCTGCGCCGCAGACATCGGTTGGATCACGGGCCATAGCTACATCATCTACGGGCCGCTCGCGAACGGCGTCACCACCGTCATGTTCGAATCGGTTCCGACATACCCCGACGCAAGTAGGTATTGGAAGGTCGTCGATGACATCGGCGCGACGACTCTC
>CP070650.1:1594169-1598321 GCA_020354595.1 Myxococcales bacterium | reverse complement strand
CCAGGTACCTCCCGGTGCGTCGAGGGCTTCGAGGATGGTGAAGTCGGTCAACCCTTGCCGGAGGAGCTCACGTCCGCAGGCGATGCCCGCAGGCCCGGCGCCAATGATGCCTATGCGAGGTTGGTTCTGAGTCACACGATTGCCTGTACGGTTTCCTTGGGTTGATCGACCTGGTGGAGTGGGTCGTGGGCGCGGAGGAACGCTAGCACATCGGCTTTCAATTCCGCGTAGCGGGGCCGCCAGCTCATGCTGAAGAAGCCATGGATCTCGCCCTCGTAGACCTTGCTCACAACGGTACTCGAACCGCCTTCGAGCCGTTTTGCCAGGATCCGCGTCGACTCGCAGAGCCTGTCGCGCGAGCCTACGGCGAGAAAGCTCGGCGGGTGTGCCTCGAACTCGAGGTCCATCGGCGTGAAGGCGAGCTCGGGGCCCACCTGCTCCCCGAAGGCGGCGGGTCCGCCGTAGCAGTGGAGCATGAGCTCGGCGCCGGGAAACCCCGTTCGAAGCCAACTGAGTCGATCGAGCACGCCGTAGAGCGAAACGACGCTGGCCACGCTGACGGGCGCCGTCGCAGGGGCTCGTTCGCCGAGGTCAGGGATGAGGCGTGGATTCGTGGCGAGAATGCCGAGCATCATGGCAAGGTTGCCTCCCGCCGAGTCGCCCATGACGTGCACCGCATCGACACCGGGATGCTCGTACTGGATCCACCGAAGAGCGCCGAGCAGCGAAAGAAGAATGCCTGGGTGAGGATTGGCGGGCGCGACTGGGTAGTCGACGTTGAAGACGGGGTGCCCTGCCTCGGCCAAGAGGAACATCTCGCGGGTGTAGAGCTCCTTCTTTCCGATGATCCACCCGCCCCCGTGGATGAACAGGACCGGCGCGAGCTCGGGGGTGTGACGCTTACGCGGAATGTATTGGAGGGTCTCCGCGGGATCGGGGCCGTAGTCGTGATACGAGACCTCGCTTGGCGGCTCGGGCCTCGGGCGGACCTTCTCGACCAGGGCAAAGAACGCCATGATCAGGCGACCAATGAAGAGCTGGATGCGTTGCTTGAGGCTAAGCCGAATGGGAGACAGCGAATGAGCCATAGGCGAAGACGGGAGGTGGTAACACGAGTTGGCCCTCCCGTGTACCCGCCCTCGAGCCCCGCACGGTCATCGGGCAGGAGCGCAGAGACGATCCCCGGCGATGAATACGCACGCAAACCCGGCCGCCACATCACAATCGGCGTCGAACTCGCAACGCTCGAGGCAGATGCGGGAGGCGCTCGGCCCCCCGAGGATCGCGTGATCCACGCAAGCGCCAGGCAATCGATTGAACTCCGACACCGGGCAGTCTAAGTCGTCGAAGCATCCTACCGTACAGATCGCGTTCACGTAGTCCGTGTAGAGATCGGCGGGCAGTGCGAGCTCCTCGCAGTAGTCGCCCGCAAAGCAGTCGACGTTCGAGTAGCAGACCTCGTACGTGATCGACTTGGGAATGGGCTCGTAGACGTCGTCAAACTCTCCGACGAAGATACAACCCGAAAGCAGCGAGAAGAACAGTGCGCTTCCCAACAATTTGAGGCGTGAATTCAATGTAAGTGACATGGCAAAACCCTCTTGTCCGAGATAGACGGCGGGGTCGTGTCACCGATTCAAACCGGTCTGTTCGTTGAACTAAAGGCCGGCCGTTGCCTCGGTCGCCCGCGTCGTGGCCAGCTTCTGATACTCCGCGAACGACGCCTCCAGGTGCTCGACGAACTCGTGGACCTCGGGGAAACTTTCCCAATCCGAGTTGAACCCCCAGCAAAGCTTGCCATCGTAGCTGAAGAGGGCGATGCCGAGGTTTTGGGTCGGCGGGATGGGGACTAGGGGATAGATCCGCTTCATCGGCGCGCCCAGGAGATGAAGCTGAATAGGAGGCCCGGGTATATTGGTCACCACGACGCTGTAGGCGCGTCGCTGAATCGCCGCGCGTGAAATCCCCAAGATCAGGCTCCTCGTCGTCAGATTCGCCACGTCTTCGAGAAGCTGGGCGCCGGCCGGCTGGTTCGACTCCTTCTTGAGCGCGTTGGTAACCGTGATGACCTTCCTCAACCGCTCGATCGGATCAGGCTCCGAAATCGGAAGCTCCGCGAGGAGCATCGCGACCTGATTGCCGATCGATCCGCCTCCGGGCTTTCGGATGTTCACCGGGAGAAAAGCGCGGAAATCCGTCAGCGCGTCGACGTTCGTATTTCTTGCCTCCAGAAAGCGACGAATGGCGGTAGTCGTCGCGGCGAGCACGACATCGTTGATGGTGCCTCCGAGAGCGTTCTTGACCCTCTTCACCGCGTCGAGGTCAAACGTGGTCCAGTCGAAACGCCGGTAGGGGCTGATGTCGGCGGCCGTGAATACGGTCTCTGGGCCGAGCTTCATGCCGGAACGAAGGACGCCCACGACGCCACCGAAGTCTTTTCGAACGCGGGGCAGGTAGCTCTTGAGTTCGCGGAGACCGTCGACGCGATGCTTGACCTCATCGCGCAAGAGCCGCAGACGCGATGGCGCCGGTCGGGGTGTCCATTCCTCGGGCTCTCCTTCGGGGCCGACCGGCGACAACCGCAAGAGCTCTTCGAGGAGCCCGACACCGGCAACGCCATCGACCATGCAGTGGTGCGCCTTGGCGACGAGGGCGAACTGGTCGTTTTCGACACCCTCGACAATCCAGAACTCCCAGAGCGGTCGGCTGCGATCGAGCTTCTGGGAGAAGAGCCTGCCGATCAGACGCTTGAGCATTCGCTCGTCGCCTGGGAGCGGGAGTCGGGTGTGCCGCAAATGGAAGTGGATGTTGAATCGGTCGTCGTCAATCCAGACGGGATGATTCAGCCCCGGCACCCAATCGAGGCGCTGCCGATAGCGCGGAATCCTGTCGATCGCGCTCAGGGTGTATCGCCTGATGCGCTCGATATCGAGGCCGCCATGTTCGAGCATTAGTGGCCTGGCATCGAACAGAAGGGCGGCGCCTACGTGCATCGACACAGTCTCGCTCTCGAGATCGAGAAAGATGGCGTCGAGCGCGCTCAATCGTTCGTAGAATGGGTCCGGCACGGAGGACTTAGAGTACCCGCCTCGGCGGCGAGACACCAGGACCACCGTTCAGCGCCCCGGCAATCCGAAGATCCGTCTTTGCCGCAACCGCGAACGCCGCATGCTATCTGGATGATATGGGCTCGCGCCGCAAGCAAAGGCTCCTCTTGGAAGTCGCAGCCACGGATTCGACGTTCGAGCTCAAGGAACGCGACGGAGAACAGGTGCTCCAAGGCAAGTGTATTCACTGTCAGAGGAAGCTCGCGCTACGCACTGACGGCACGCCCATCAACGGCGCCACAATCGAGCACATCGTCCCGAAGAACCACGGCGGAACCGACGATCTCGAGAACCTCGCGATCGCGTGCGCCCGGTGCAACTCGGAAAAGGGCCTGCGCCATGACCACAAGCAGCCCGACGACCCGAAGCTCCTCGAAGTCGTCGAGCGGCTGCGGGAACGGCGGCGCAAACGCTACCGGCCTACCAAACCCCACGCACCGTAGGCAAAAGACAGCGTCAAAATTGGGTTTTCGCGGTTGGGTCCGCAAGTGCTCGGAACCAAAAGGCTTCGAGACCTCGAGCGTGTCCCCCAACGGGGGTGTTAGGCTGATCGATGGATGGGGAGGGTTCCGATGCGAGTGATTTGGTTTGGGGGGGTTGTTCTGGTCGCCGCGTGTGGCTCGAAACAAACGCCGGGGGCCACGACGGTGAGCAGTGGTGGGGCGGAGTGCCACGGACAACCGGTCGTCGCCGACGATTCACCCGTGGCAGGCGCGGAAGTCGCCGACCCCGAAGCGGTGACGGGTGATCTCGAAGAGTCCCGCGGAGATCTCGACCACGCCGGAGCGCTCGATGAACAGACGGATCGCCGGGACATCAGAATGATGTCCTACGAAGAGGCCATGTCCCTGCCCTTCGAAATCGGAGACGCGACGATCCAGGGTGGCGAGGAACATCTGAACGTAGTGGAGATCGCGCGAGTCATGGATGCGCATCTCGACGAAATGTACGACGAATGCATCGAGAAAGAGCTCCGGCGAGGCAACGAGCTCGGCACCGTCACCATCGATCTCGCCATTCGCGGAAAGGACGGAATGATCCTTGG
>CP070650.1:1587991-1594069 GCA_020354595.1 Myxococcales bacterium | reverse complement strand
GGTTCGGATCGACCCGATCGGGACCTTCGGCGGATCGGTGTGCTGTCCCTCGCGGCGCACGCGGAGCATGAGCATCGTCCCCGACCGCGCCATCGTAGCGATGTAGTTGACGCCATTGATGTTGGTCGTCGTGGGAGCCGAGGCTCCGTCCTCCTCCGGCACCAATTTTGCGAGCGGCGTGTTGTTGACCAGCTTGAGGATGTGCTTCGCGCTCAAAGGGTCACGAGTGACCGGCTTGAGCTTGCCCTTTTTCTTCGCGGCCGCCGTGGCTCCACTTTGAAAGACGATCTCCGTGACATCCCCTCGATCGAGGTACTGAAGAAACTTGCCTAGCTCTTCCACGGTTTCAATATTAACGTGAAACTTCAGTGTGAATCAAATCACATTCCACGGGTGTGGGAGAAAGGCGGCAGGGTTCCGATGTGGCTGGAAATTCAACGAATCCGTTCGTTTGACAGCGGTCGCGCCCCGTTGCTAGCGTCTCTGTGATTGGAAATACCTTCTAGGTACTTGTCCGTAGCGAACGGAAAAGTGTAATATAAGTATCAAGATGTCCGAGGAAAAAGAGTCTTCTCTTCTGTTCAATCTTCGCGAGCTGATGCACCTCGAAGAGGACCGCGTTCGCGACGAAGAAGAGAAACGCGTTGAACGGGAGGCCGCCGAGCGCGAGCGAATCGCAGCTGAGGCACGCCGCAAGCAAGAAGAAGAAGAAGCGCAACGTCGCGCCGAAGAAGAAGCCCGCGAGGCCGATGCCAGGCGGCAGCGCGAAGAAGAAGCGCGTTTGTCGCGTGAACGCGAGCAGGCAGAGCTTCGCGTGCGCCTCGAGCAGGAGGCCGCGGAGAAAGCGGAAGCACATCGACGCCAGCTCGACCACGAGCGCGAGCTCGCCGCGATCAGCGCGAAACAACGCAAGGGTATTCACCCCGGATTGTTCGCCGCCGCAGCAGTGCTCGTCTTGGGCCTCGGCACCGGATGGTACTTCGGGATCTACAAGCCGGAGGTACAGCGGCGAGAAGCGGCTGCGCTCGAAGCGAAGATGGAAGCGGAACGCGCGGCTCGTGAAGCGGAGGAAGCCCGCGCCGCAGCCGAGCTCGAGGCTCAGAAGAGAGCGGAGGCCGAAGCGGAAAAGGCGCGCCTCGCAGAGCAGGCGCGAAAGGAAGCGCAAGCTGCCGCCGCAGCGCGCCGGGCTGCCGCCCCGAAGGGGTCGGCCAGGCGCCGTGGCAGCTCGAAACAGCGCAAGGCCGACACCGACGATCCGTTGGCTGGGCTGGACAGCTTGTAGCCCACACCGTAGCGTTGCTGCGGTGATCCATGAATGACAACGACGACGCGTCGCGCATCGCACTTGCGCTCGACGTTTCGGACCTCGACGCGGCGAAACGGCTCATCGAGCAAACGCACGCGCACGTCGGCGTGTTCAAAGTCGGTCTCGAGCTCTATACCGCGGTCGGTCCGGCTGCCGTCGAGGCGGTACACGCGGCGGGCGCCCGATGTTTTCTGGACCTGAAGCTACATGACATCCCCGCAACGATGGGTCGTTCCGTGGCCCGCGTCAGCGCGATGGGCGTTTCATATCTCACCGTACATGCAGCCGCCGGCTCGGAGTCACTGAGAACGGCCCAACAAAACTCGGGTGAGACGCACCTGCTCGCCGTCACCGTGTTGACGAGCCTCGACGCCGACGCGCTCGAAGAAATCGGGCTGCAAGCCGATGCCCGCGCCGCCGCCGATCGCCTCGCAAGGCTAGCCTGGACCGCGGGAGTGCGCGGGTTCGTCGCCTCCGCGCACGAGTGTGCTGCCCTCCGCCAGTCACTAGGCAAAGAAGCGTTCCTCGTCACTCCAGGGATTCGCCCCGCCGGCGCGGACGTCGGAGACCAGAAGCGAGTGATGACGCCCACCCAAGCGATCGAGGCCGGGGCTGACCTGCTCGTGGTGGGTCGCCCCATCCGCGACGCGAGCGACCCTGCGTCCGCTGCGCGAGATATCGCGAGCCAAGTGGAATCGGCTCTTGCACGATGACCCGAGTGCTCGCAGGCCGCCGGTCCGTGCTCGAAGCGTTGCGCGGCAAGACCAAGATTCGGCGCATCTACATCGAGCCAAAACGGGTTGACGAGGAGGTTCGTGCGGCGGCCGAAGCTCGGCGTATCTCCCTCACACACCGCGACCGCGCCGAGCTCGATCGCCTGAGCGACGGCGTGCGACATCAAGGTGTCGTTGCGGTGGCCGAGGATTATCCGTTCATCGACATCGAAGAGCTCCTCGAGGGAGCCGAGGGACCCCTCGCCTTGGTCGCGCTCGATCAGGTCACCGACCCGCAAAATCTCGGCGCGATCATTCGAAGTGCGGTCACACTCGGAATGGACGGGATCATCATCCAGAAGCATCGCGCCGCTGGAATCACGGCTTCGGTGGTGCGTGCCTCAGCCGGCGCGACCGAACACGCGTCGATCGCGCGGGTCACCAACCTTCAACGCTCGCTGCTCTCGTTGTCCGAGGCGGGGCTCGAGATCATCGGCCTAGACGCGGGCGGCGAAATGAACGTCCAGGACCTTCCTTCGAGCTCGACAGGGCGGGTCTTGGTGGTGGGTTCGGAGGGCAAGGGCCTTCGTCGCATGGTGCGCGAGCGCTGTGATATGGTGGTGCAAATCCGTCAACGGGGACCGATGGATTCACTGAATGCCTCGGTTGCGGCGGCCATCGCCATGTACGAGATCACCGGGAAGAGAGTCACGCATGACCGATGACAATCTCGCTCGAGAGCGAGAGCAGGAGAAGCTCCGACGGGTGCTCATCCTGACCGGTGGTGATGACGCTCCCGGGCTGAACGCGGTCGTGCGGGGATTCGTCAAGACGGCGACAGAGCTCGGCATGCGTGTCTACGGATCCGAAGATGGCTTCGCCGGTCTGATCGACGAGCCCGCCCGGATCACGCCGCTGACCCCCGCAAGCGTCCAAGGGATCCTGCCCATGGGTGGAAGCGTGCTCGGCTGCGCCAATCAGGTGAATCCTTTCGCCTACCCGATCGCGGCCGCTGACGGCTCGACGCAGACGATCGACGTGTCCAAGCGCGTGAAAGCGACGCTTCAGGAGCGAGAGATCGACATCTTGGTGCTGGTCGGCGGAGACGGAACCTTGGACATCGGCATGCGGCTGGCGAAGATCGGGGTTCCCGTCGTCGGAGTACCGAAGGCGATCGACAACGACCTCGCTGTCACCGACCTCGTATTCGGCCTCGACACCGCGGTCGCCACAGCGACCAGCGCCATCGATGCCCTACACTCCAGCGCGGAAGCGCATGACCGAGTGCTGGTGCTCGAGGTGGTGGGACGTCACGCGGGTTGGATCGCGCTCATGTCGGGTATCGCCGGCGGAGCCGACGTCATTCTCATTCCGGAGTTTCACTACGACGTCGACCGGGTGGTCGACAAGATCCGGACGCGAACGGCGGCGGGACACAGCTTCAGCATCGTCGTCGCGGCCGAAGGCAGCAAGCCCATGGGCGGGACGGTCTCGAGCATCAGCGAAGCCCACGAAAGCAGCGCCGCACCTCACGAAGGCGCAGCCGTGCAGTTGGCTCGTCTGCTCGAGGGCCGAATCGACCATGAGGTGCGCGTCACCGCGCTCGGACATCTTCAACGCGGCGGCTCCCCTTCCTCCTTCGATCGTCTCCTCGGCACCCGTTTTGGCGTGCACGCCGCGGAGCTTTGCTATCACGACAACACCTGCCAAATCGTCTCGCTCCGCGGTCAAGAGGTCGTGGCCGTCCCGCTTGAGGCAGCCATTGGCAACTACAAACGCGTCCCCCCCGATGGAGAGCTCGTCGGTGTAGCCCGGGCGATTGGAATCGAGCTCGGCCAGGAGTGACATGTCGCGCACCGCTGCCGCATTGATCATCGGGAACGAAATTCTGTCGGGCAAGATTGCCGACACGAACACGACGTTCCTCGCACGCGGCCTCTTCGAGCTCGGAATCGAGCTCCGAAGGGTGGTCGTGTGCCCCGATGAGATCGACACGATCAGCCGCGAGCTCAATGAGCTCCGTTCAACCCACGATCTCGTTTTCACGAGTGGCGGCGTCGGCCCAACCCACGACGACGTCACCATCGAAGGTGTCGCGGCTTCGTTTGGCAGGCCGGTCGTACAATCAGAAGCGGTTGCGAAGATGATTCGCCACTACTACGGCGACCGCGTCAACGACGCTCATCTGCGCATGGCCAACATGCCGGAGGGAGCGGAGATGATTCGTAGCTCGGAAGCACCTTGGCCCACCGTCGTCATCGACAACGTGTTCGTACTCCCGGGCGTTCCGGAGATCTTCGAGCTCAAGTTCACAGACTTACGAAAGCGCCTCGACCAGGGCCAGGAGTTTCACTCCCAGGCGGTTTTCACCCGCAGCGGCGAAGGCGAGATCGCAGGCCTGCTAGAGCGAATTGCGAAAGCCTTCCCGGGCGTCATGGTCGGCAGCTACGTAAAATGGAAAGCCGAAGACTACCGGACGAAAGTGACGTTCGATGGGAATGACGCGGACGCTGTGGCAAAAGCGGCGGATATGTTGGTTGACGAGCTTGCGCCGGACCTGTTCGTGAGACGCGAGTAGCGCGCGGTTACGGCGAATACCACTTCAACTGTTGCTGACCCGGATCGGTCACCACATTCGCGTCCTCTGGCTTGGCGGGCTCTTCCTCTGCTTCGAACTCGTGGGCCTCGGTTCCCGGGTAGAGCGCGACGGCGGTTCTGCGTTCGACTCGGATCATCCGCGAGTCGCCCATGCTCGTGGGCTGCGAGATACGCATCTGAGTGGTCGCCTCTGCCTCCGAATGCGGGGTGAAGTAGGCGAGCCTCACGCTGGCCGATCCGATTACCGAGGACTGATACGCCTCGAGCCGTCCGCTCGGAATCTGTTGCGGCGCCGCCGTCCCGCGCGCCGTGATCTGAAGATCGAGCTCGCCGTCGCGAATCCTCTCGATGTGATAGGTCACGACTTGGTCGATCCAGACGCCGGAGATCTGAATTTTTCGCTCGACCTCCCATCGGGCGCGCACGCCGAGGGGCTCGTCGGGAAACGGCACGGACAGCAAAGCGCTCCGAATGTTGCCGAGCAGCGCGCGCATGTCGGGTGACACCGCGTCTGCCCCCTCGAATTCGCCGCGCCGGATTCGGCCTTGCACGTCCATCTCCGACCAGCCGCGGATCTGTAGCAAGCGCGCAAGCGACGCCTCGACCTGCTCACGCTGCGCTGGGCTCATCTTCTCCGCGACCTTGGATACACGTACCTGACTGATCTCGACGGGATGCCGGATGAATCCTTCCCGCGTGGGCTCTGCGGGGCCCATCTTCACCTGAAGCTGAATAGGCGGAAGGCCGCTTTGGGCGGCCTGGCTCCCCGCTTGCATGGCCTCGGCGCGCGCGAGCTCGATGTAGAGCGTTTCCCGTTGGCCCGGCGGCACGCGGTAGCGCAGCGGGGCGCGCGGCGTCATGCCGCCATCCAGCACGCGGATGGTTGGAAGGACTCGCTGAGGCGGGCCCGGGTCCGTGACCTGCACCGTCTGCGGTTGATACTGCGTCTTGCAAGAAGCAACCGCCAGCAACAGACCGGCGAGCATCGCGATACGAACCATGGGTTACCTCTCTTCGACTTTCGATTTCAAGCGCACGACCGAATGCCGTGTCGACATCAAGGGCTCCGTTTTCTCAGGCGAGACCAACGCGATGTCGGCAGCCGAGTGTGACTCGAGTCGCGCCTCGAGGGCCAATGGCAAACCCAGGTCCGCGAGCGCATGACCCTTCGCGCGTAGCTCGTAGCCGCGCACGTGCATCTCGAGCTTCGGGTTGAGGTCCGCCGTCTGGGGTGCTGCTCGCTGCTCGACCGAGATCGCCACACGGAAACGGTCTCCGTCGCGCTCGATGAGCTCATATCGGGTCACCTGTGTCACGCGCGCGCTCCAGATGCGTAGAGGCCGGCGTACTTCCCATACCGCGCCGATGCCTACCGGCTCTCGTGGAAGCGGGATGGTGGCGACCGCCGAACGGACGTTCCCGATCGTGATCGCCACGCGAGGATGAATGCGCTCTTGGCCC
>CP070650.1:1583675-1587891 GCA_020354595.1 Myxococcales bacterium | reverse complement strand
TTTCGGCCGTGTGTCCCAGGCAAACGGTAAAGCCTGGAGGCGCCCCCGCGCGACTTCGACCAGATACTGTTGAAGCGGCTCGACACCGAACGTGTAGACGACGGGGAAGCTGGCTCGCTCGCCATCGGCTCCCAAGGCTTCCACCGCGTAGCCGTCCGCGTCGTGAAGGAAACGAGCGGTTTCTTTGTAGTACCGGGCCTTGGCATTATTGAAATCGCCGAGCACGGTTTGCGTAGTCGCCCGCTGCATGGCCAAGTCATGGTGCGAGCCGAGCCACTTTTCGTGCTGCTCCTCGTGACATTGTGCGCAGGCCGTCGTGCCGACGTACGCCAGCGGTGCTGGCTCAGGCGCGGCGGGGGCCTTGGTCGAAGGCTCGGGAACGACCTCGTCCGCCTTCTTGCTACATCCGGCGACGAGCAGCATCACCACCCACGCCATGCCGACCGCACGCTTCATGACCCGCGGGGGTCTAGCGCGTATCATCATCATGTGAAGGCGACGAGGAGCAACGCGGTGCGGTTGGTACGGTTTCTCATCGGGCTCTTCTTTCGCCGCGTGGAAGTGAGCGGGGTCGAAAACGTACCGGAAACCGGCGGGGGGATCCTGATCGCCTGGCATCCCAACGGGCTCCTCGACCCGGCGCTGATCATCAGCACGTTTCCGCGCACGGTCGTTTTCGGCGCGCGACACGGGCTCTTCAAATGGCCGGTGGTCGGCCGCCTCATGAAAGCGCTGGGCACGGTGCCGATCTACCGCGCTTCGGACATGAAGGACGCAAGCGATGACGCCAGGCGCGACGCCAATCGCAAGAGCATCGACGGGCTCGCGCAAGCCGTGTGCGTGGGAGGGTTTGCCGCGCTCTTCCCCGAGGGCGTCAGCCACGACGATCCCTTCCTACAAGAGCTCAAGACCGGAGCGGCCCGCCTCTACTACCGCGCGCGCCAGCTCTGTGCCGAGCAAGGTGTCCCGCCCGTCATCATCCCCGTCGGTCTTCACTACGACAACAAGACCGCGTTTCGTTCAAATGCGTTGGTCGAGTTCCATCCGCCACTTCGAATCCCATCGGAGCTCCTCAACCCCATCGCCGAAGAGGACCGCGAGACCTTTCGGGAACGGAGCAGCGAGCTCACCAACGTGCTCGAGCCCGTGCTTCAGGAGGTCACCCACGCAACCGAAACATGGGAGCTCAATCAAATGATGAACCGAGTGCGGTCCCTCATGCGCGCAGAACGGGCCAAGCGAGCGGGCGTGAACCTCAAAGCACCGGACATGGCCGAGCGTACGCTTGGGATGGCAAGAGTGTGGAGGGCTTACTACGCACGTCTCGAGACCGCTCCCGACGAAGTCAGCCGGCTACTCGAACGCGTCGCGGCCTACGATTGCGCGCTCGAAGAGGTGAGCCTCGAAGACGACGACCTCGACAAGCCGCCGCCGATCGAATCGAGGTGGCTGCCTTGGCTCCTCGGCCTCCAGGCCGCAGTTGTGTTCTTGGTCTTTCCGCCGGTTCTCCTGCTCGGACTGCTGATCAACGCTCCCGCGTACTTTCTGATCCGTCCGGTGGCAAAGACCGCATCCAAGCAATACAAGGACACCGCGACGATCAAGCTTCTTGCCGGTCTCGTTCTGTTCCCAGCCTCGTGGTTGACCGCCGCACTGCTCGTCGGGCTCGGCCAGCTTCAGATTCACAATACGTTCGAGGGAATCCCCAGGGCGCCCTGGGCCGCGGGCATCACGACGTTCCTGATCGGCGCGTTCGGTGGCGCCCTTGCTCTCGTCTATCTCGAGCTAGTGAAGCGCACGTGGACGTCGATCAAGATCCGAGCGAAGCGAAAGTGGGGCTCGACGATCATCGCGCAGCTCTCCGCGGAGCGTGCCGCGCTCTACGAGACGATCGAAGAAATGCGCCAGGGCCTCGAGCTACCGGGGGATGTGCTCGCCGACGGTCGGGTCGGCGAGCGCCCGTTCGCGCTCGACCCCGACGACATGCCCTAGAGCTCTACCCGCCCTGCCCTTTCCAGGGAATGTCCTCGACGCCGGCGGCGTGGTTCGCGTGCCGCGCAAGCGTGAACAGCAGATCGCTCAACCGGTTGACGTACCGGAGCACCTCGCCGCGCACCGCTTCTTGGGCGCCGAGGGCTACGATCGAACGCTCCGCACGCCGGCAAACGCAGCGAGCGAGATGAAAACGTGCGGCTCCTTCGCTCCCACCGGGCAGCACGAACGAAGTGAGTGGTGGCGGCCCTTCCTCGTAGCGGTCGATCGCGCGCTCGAGCGCCTCGACCTGGGGCTCTTCGATGAGCGGCATCGCGCCCTTTTGCTTGCGCTCGGCAGTCGAGCCGAGCTCAGCGCCGACTTCGAAGAGGTCGTTTTGGATTTGATTGAGGAGCGCGTCGAGATCCCTTTCGGAAACCTGCATCCTCGCCCACCCGATGGCACTGTTCAGCTCGTCGACCTCGCCGTATGCATCGACGCGTAGCGATGCCTTTGAAACCCGGTCGCCGCCGAATAGGCCCGTCTCACCTTCATCGCCGGTCTTCGTGTAGATTTTCATGTTGCGATCCCTTCCGTCGAAAACCGATCGCCGACCGCAACCCCGCGTCCGCTGATGAACGCGCGCGCATCGACGCGCTTGCGCCCACTCTCCTGAAGCTCTTGAATCTCGAGCGTCCCCTCCGCGCACGCCACGAGAATGCCCTCGGGGTCGAGCGCGGTGACCTCACCTGGAGCCGCGCCTTCGGGATCGAGCGTCGACGGCATCGCCCGGTGCACTTTGATGCGCCGGTCGCCAAGAGCCGTGTGTGCGCCGGGCCAGGGATTCATGCCGCGGATTTGATTATGCACCGCCCGAGCCGTCTGGTTCCAGTCGATGCGACCGTGAGCCTTGTCGAGCAAGGGCGCCATCGTCGCGTCGGCGTCGTTTTGGGGCTCGGGCGTGAGCTCACCTGCAACGTAGCGGGGAAGCTCCCGCCTCAAGAGCTCCGCCCCCATCTTCGAAAGCCGGCTGCTCAGCGTGGCGGCGTCGTCGTTACGCTCGATCGACGTCTCTGCGGTCGCCAGGATCGGCCCCGTGTCCATCCCCTCGTCCATCTGCATCAACGTGACGCCCGTCTCGGTGTCGCCGTGCACAATCGACCATTGAATGGGCGCCGCGCCCCGCCACCTGGGCAACAACGAAGCATGCACGTTGACGCAACCGACGCGCGGCACGTCGAGCACGGCCTTCGGAAGGATCCGTCCATAAGCAACGACGACCGCAACGTCCGCTCCGAGCGTGCCAAGCTTTTCGGCAAACTCGGCGGTACGGACCTTGGTCGGCTGCCAAACGTCGAGCCCGAGCGCGAGCGCCCGCGCCTTGACCGCGGGCGGGCGCATCGCCAGGCCCCGCCCGGCAGGTTTGTCCGGCTGCGAAATCACAGCCACGACTTCACTGATGTCGTGCAGCGCCTCTAGGCAGGGCACCGCAAACTCGGGGCTGCCAAAGAATATCGTGCGCACGGGCTCATTGTGCGGCGTCGGCCGCCGCGCGTTTCATCATCGCGCGATGCATCAGTCGGCGACGCAAGACGCTCAAGTGATCGATCATCAACTTGCCATCGAGGTGATCGTTTTCGTGTTGGATCGCAATGGCGAGCAACCCGTCCGCTTCGAGCTCGAAAGGGTTGCCGTCCTTGTCGAGCGCCCGGACCGTCACGCGCTCCGCACGATCGATGTCTTCGCGCAGCCCGGGAAACGAAAGGCAGCCTTCGTTGAACGTGGTCTCACCTTCTGCGGCAATGATCTCGGGGTTGATGAACACCCGGAGGTCGCTGGGCTCGTCTTCGTCGGTCGCCACATCGATGATGAAGAGGCGCTTCGGAATCCCCAGCTGCGTCGCAGCCAGCCCTACGCCGGGCGCCGCGTACATCGTCTCGGCCATGTCGTCGATGAGCGCATGCAGCTCAGCGTCGAACTCCTCGACATCATTGCCGGGCTCACGAAGACGTTTGTCTGGGTAACAAAGAATGGGCCGAATCACCTGTGTTTTCTAGCGCTTGGCACCCCCCACCGCAAGATCCGGTGGGTTTGACAGCGCGGCCTAGCTAGAACATGTTCTATTTTTGCAGGCCGACCCGTAGCAAAGGAGCGCCGTGATGGCGGAGTGGGACCGTACAGTCGATTTACTGGTGATGGGAAGTGGCGCCGCAGGCATGGGGGCCGCGGTCCGCGCGCATGACCT
>CP070650.1:1578632-1583575 GCA_020354595.1 Myxococcales bacterium | reverse complement strand
GTGAGCGAGTCGACGTACTCGCGAGAATCCATCGTTCCCACCTCATAACCCTGGACTGAGGTGATGAACCACTTGCGGGCTTCTTTCTCGGACCGTTGCCAGCTTCCGAGACGGCGCTTCGCGTCTTGGAGTTGCTCGTACAGCGTGTTCACCTCGATCTCGATGCCCTGTTTGGCTTCGGCGGTCCGAGACCTCAGCGCCTCGATTTCCGCCTTCGCGGTCTTGACCCGTGCGTTGGTGCCGGCGAAGTCCAGCTTCCATTTCGCAACCAGGCCGAAGAACGCGCCCGTGAAGTTACCTCGGTCGATGATGAAGGGGTTTTCGATGTCGGTGACGCCCGGCGTTCGCGCAAACGTCGCGCTCAAGGCCAGGATGATGTCCGGCAAGTACCCCGCACGCTTGACCACCAGGTTTGCATCTCGCGCTTGGCGCGCTGCATCGAGCTGGTACACCTCGGGCCGGTTGGCGAGCGCGCGATCCACGTGGTCGCCGAGCTCGATCACCTCGCTTTGAATCACTTCGAGCGGACACTCGGGGACGACGGCCGGTTTGATCCCGGAGAGAATCTCGAGTGCCGCGCGCGCGGACGCCTCGAGCTCCAGCGCTTCGGATTCGCGCGACTCCACCTCCGCCAGCGCGGTCGCGAGTCGGAAGTAGTCCTTTTGCTTCACGCGTGGATCATCGGCCTCGAGTCGTTCCCTGAGGCTGTCGACGGTGCTCCGGAGCGTGTCCTTGGCTTCCGAAATCATCGCTTGTAGGTCGAGCGACAGCTGCACGCCGAAGTAAGCGCGCCGCACGTCGAACACCACGCGGTTCAGGGTGAGATCACGCGCGTACTCTGCCGAGGTGATTCCCGCGGAGGCTGCCTTCTTCCCGGAGCGGTACTTGCCAAACGTGTAGATCGGGATTCCGCCTTGAATACCTAGCTCGCCGCCCGGGCCCCACCGGTTACTCCAAGGGATCTGCGGATCGGGGCTGAAGGTGGGGGTACCGCGCGCACCGGGCGCGACGAAGAACCTGGCCTGTCCCTCGAACTGAAAGAAGGGCGAGAGCCTCGCCTCGTCGAGGCGTGCTTGTGCGGCGCGGATGTCGGCCTCGGTTGCCTTCAAGCCCGGGTAGCGAAGGATCGCGGCCTGGGTGAACTCGTCGACGTGATGCACGCGAACCACCGTCGACGTCTCGTCGACGAGCTCGGGAGACTCGACGGGGTGCTCTGTCGGCGCTTCCTGCGCGATCAGGGGCGCTGCGACGCCCAGCGTCGTCAGCACCGTGACGCCTAGCGCACAGAACCTCACCATAGGCTTTTTGTAGCCGGAAACGCCCCTTTGGGCCAAAACGGCTCCGTAAGGCGACTGCGTCGCCACGGGACTTGGCTTTTTACTTCTTCTTGGCGCCGCCGCTTCCGCCGCCCTGCTTCGTCTGCCTGGTGTAGCGCTGGATTAGGAGATCGGTGAGGTCGAGGTTCGCAGGCACCCACACGACACCCCCCTCGTTGGCTTCGATGATCATGGTGTAGCCGTCGGTCTGGCCGATGCGTCGGAGGATTTGCTGCATCTTCTCGAGAATCTTCTGCGTCAACTCGGCTTCCTTCTGCGAAAGCTCCTGCTGGTACTGCATGTACTCGTTTTGCAGCTCCATGAGGTCGGCCTGGAACTTCTCGGCCTTCTTCCGGAATGCGTCCTCGCTGAGCACGCCCTGCTGTCGTTCGAGGCTCTCTTTTTGCGCCTTGAGCGCGTTCTGCTTCTGGTCGAGCGACTTCTGCCTTTCGTCGAAGAGCTTTTTGAGACGCTTCTGCGCTTGACGGCCATCTTCGGTTTCGTTGATGGCGCGCTGGAGGTCGACGACGCCGATCTTGACCTGGGCTTGTGCCGTGGTGGCGGATCCGGCGACGACCATCGTGGCCAACGCGAAAATAACGATACTGCTCAAGCGCATGAGTGCTTCCTTTCAGGCCCGGCGTAGCTAGCCGTTTGCCGCGAGGCGGTCAAGCCGCAGGGGTTATACGCACGGGGTGCGTGTTTCATTCGGCTAGAACGACTGGCCGATGGTGAACTCGAAGCGGACCGGGTCGTCTTGCGGCCTGCGTTTGATGGGAATCCCCCATTCGAACCGGAGCGGGCCGAGCGGGGAGAACCAACGGATACCGAAGCCGACCGAGTAGCGAAGGAAACCATGGATGCCGCAGGGCGCCGAACTGGGGTCCGCGAGCGGGGCCAGCGGCGCCTGACAGTTGCCGAACTGGTCCCGGAACGCGAAGAGGTTCCACGCATTGCCGCCGTCCGAGAAGATGACGCCCTTGATGCCTACGGCTTCGATCAACGGGAACTCGAACTCGATGTTGTAGAACGCCTGGAAGTCGCCACCGATCGGCCGGCCCTCGGGTATGACGGGCAAGTTCGGGTCACCCGCCGCGGCGACGCCCGCCTGAGGACCGACGGACTGCAAGCGGTAACCTCGGATCGTGAAGATGCCGCCGAGGTAGAAGCGCTCGAACACCGGAACCTGTTGTCGAGAGGTGATCAGGCCGAGCTCCGTGTTGACCTTGAAGACCACCGGGCCGAAGGCCTTCTTGTAGAACCGAGCGAACGCCGTCTGGCGCACGAACGTGTTGTCCGAGCCGAGGTACTCGTCTGCGAACTGCGCCGCGTAGTTGGCGAAGATGCCCCCGGTCGTCGAGAGGCGGTTGTCGCGGCTATCCCAGTTGAGCGTGAGCCGAATCGAGCTCGTGATGCCGTCGCGGAAGGCGTTGGCGATGAAGATGTTCGAAAACGTGTTCTGAAGATCGCCGCCGACGCCGAGTAGGTTCCCCCGTGGCGCCGAGATGACGACGTTTTCGAATTCGTAGCGAATGAACAAGCGGAACCGAGGATTCCATAGCGGGTGACCGGTGGTGATGTTGGCGCCAGTCGAGTCCTGTCGGAAGTCTCGGAAGTCGCGAATCCGTTTGAAGAGCCCGAAGCCGAGGCTCCACTCGGACCCGAGAAACCACGGTTCGACGAAGTTCAAATCGATCTGCTGCCGGATGCCGGAGAGCTGAAGATTGAGGCCGAGGGTTTGGCCGCGGCCAAAGAGGTTCTGCTGTTGGATCTGCGCGGTGACGATGAAGCTCTCGAGCGATGAGAAGCCAGCGCCGACCTGAAACGTGCCGGTCGGTTTTTCCGCGACCTCGACGTTGATCACCATTTGGTCGCGAGCGGTGCCTTCTTCCTCCGAAACGTCGACCCGCTCGAAGTAGCCGAGCTGGTTGACCAGCGCGCGGCCGTCCTCGAGCTTGGTCTGGTTGTAGAGGTCGCCTTCGCTGATTCGGAACTCTCGGCGAATCACCGCGTCACGCGTCTTGGTGTTGCCGCGCACGTGGATGCGCTCGATGTACACCAGCGGGCCGCGTAGGATGTTGATGGTGACGTCGACCAGATGGTTCTCTTCGTCGAGGTCGGTGCCAGGCACCATCTCGACGAGGGCGTACCCCGCATCCCGATAGGTTCGGCTGATGCCTTCGATGCCTTCACTGATCTTGCTGCGGCTGAACCAGTCCCCCGACTTGAGCTTTACCATCTTGCGGAGCTCCTGCTTGGGGGCGATGGTCTCGACCTCGTTGCCGGCGCCATCGGTCTCCATGACCTCGAAGTTTCGAATGCGAAAGCGCGGGCCTTCCTCGACCGGGATCGTGATGTCGACGTAGGCACGGTCGGCGGTGAGCTCCACCGTAGGGCGGCCGGGCCGCATCATCAGGTAGCCCTTATCGTAGTACCAGGCCTGAACGCGGGTCAGGTCCTCGTCGAAGGCGGCGCGGCTGAACTTGTTGCGGTCGCTCAGGAACGAGAACATCCCAGTCTCGTTGGTCTGCATGATCTTCAGGAGCTCGTCGGCGCCGAGCTGATCGTTGCCGACGAAGCTGATCCTGCGGACCTCGACTTCTGCGCCCTCGTCGATCTTGAAGATCACGTCGACCTGGTTGGCGTCGCCCTGGACCCGGCGGAGCTCGTACTTCACGTCGGCCAGAAAGAAGCCTTCCTCGGAATAGAGCTGTCGGACCGCGTCGGCCTGCTCCTCGACGTCGGGCACCGACAAGATGGTGCCCTCCTCGAGAGAGATCGCCTCGTCGATGTCCTCGTCGTCGACCTCGTCGTTGCCTTTGTAGATGACCTTTCGAATCGCGGGCCGCTCGACCACCCGAATCGTCAGCTTGACGCCCGCGCCGAGGGGGTCGGCTTCGATTTGGAGATCGTCGAAGTACGCCATGTTCCAGAGCGCTTTGGCGTCCCGGGTGACGGCCGGATCGGTACAGGTGTCACCCTTACGGAGCTTCATCGTTGCCCGAACGTCGTCTGGATCGACGCGGCGCGCGCCAATGACGACGACGCGACGGATCTCCTTGCCGTGACAGCTCGTTCGCGGGACTCGAATGGCCGCGTCGGGATCCTCGACCGGCTCGTACGGGTCGCCTTCAGGCTCGTCGGGTTCGAGTCGGGTGGGCGGCTGCGCCGGTTGCGGCGAGGTTCGAACCGGACGGGTCGCGGGCGGTGGCGGCTCCGGAATGTTGTCCCCACTCTGCGCGCCCGCCACAGAAGCGAGCCCTGCGAGCGTCAGGGCTATGGCAGGGGCGGAGGGGCGCATTGTCAGAGCTAACGATCCGGGCGGCTATAGCCGTGCCCTATGGGGGGGTCAAGTTGGTTTTCCTTGGTTTTCAAGGGGTTGGGAGCGTCGCTCGTCCGACACGATGCGTCCGTCTTTCATCGAGACTTGCCTCGGCATCATCGCCGCGAAGTCCCGGCTGTGAGTCACGATCAAGAACGTCGTGCCGTGCCGGCGATTCAGATCGAAGAAGAGAGACTGAACCGACTCGCTCGTTTGGCTGTCCAGGTTGCCGGTAGGCTCATCGGCCAGAACCAGCTTCGGCTCCATCAACAACGCGCGCGCCAAGGCGACGCGCTGCTGCTCGC
>CP070650.1:1574500-1578532 GCA_020354595.1 Myxococcales bacterium | reverse complement strand
GCACAGTCAGCTCTCCGGGTCGGCCTCCGCCGCGAGCGCGTGAAGCTTTTCCACGAGCTGTGCCTGTGTCTTCACCTTGAGCTTACGCATGGCCGAGCCCAGAGCACTGCTCACTCGGGTTCGCGAGATCCCCAGCCGGTAGGCGATCAGCTTGTGACCGTCGCCGAGCGCCGCGTAGGCGACCACCTGGCTCTCGCGCTTCGTGAGACCTCTTGGATCGTGCACGCGAGGAGCGTTCGGCACCGCGAGCATGTACCGGCGGTCATCGGTGTCGAACCACTCGACCATCGACCAACGCCCCTGGAGCAGCGCCCACCAAATCTCCAATGCCTTGTCGGGGTCGTCTTTGCGGAGCCGGCCACGCGCACGATCGATCCGGACCGCCGCGTCGCGGAGATCTCGTAGTGAATCGGGCAACTGAGCATCGTTGACCGCCTCGGTCACACCGAAGCTGTTTGCATCGAGCACCGCGTCTGCACCGCATGGAAGGCCGTCGTTCTTCTCTCGCTCGAGATGTACCTTCGATACCGCGCCGCGCAGGCGAAGCCCGGAGCTCAGGTGCGCCGCGAGCATCTGCCACCGGTCACGTTCCGCCCGACTGAGCGTCATCGTCTCGGGCACGGGCGCGATGATGTGCACGCCGCGGCCGTTCGGATCCAAGCCCGTCACGCCGATCCCGTCCTTGGCGTAGTCGATGTGATGCCGCCAAGCCTCGAGAAACCGTGGCTCCTCGGCGTTCACCTCGGACAACACACCGATGCCGGAATGAGCCCGCAGCCGAACGCTCTCCGGGGGCAACTCGGCCATCGCGCGCATGAGGCGCGCGGGGAAGTCTGCGGGCCCCGTTGCGACGTGTAGATCTTCAACCTGCGCGGCACCGGAGTCCGGTGAAACCGTACCGACGAGGCCCGCCACGCCGAGGCCATGGTCGATGAGCGCCACTGCGGCCTCCATGACTCGAGGAAACCAATCCTTGTCGGAGACGTGCAGATCGTACGCTGCCTCCGTCATCGTTATTGCGGCGTCCCCTGTTCGCTCCATGGATGCCTCGACGCCGAGAGTACGCCGATCCCGGCGTGGATCGCAACGGACCGCATGTGCCAAGTAGGGGGCATCGATTCGACGGTCTTTCCCGGGGTTCGCGTTGTTTAGGAAGCGGCGCGGCGGGCGCTTCACGATCTCGGCTAGTTCGCGTCATTTACGCTGCCGACGCCCGTGATGCGCACGTTCAGCTCGGGATCGCCCTTGTAGAACACCGCGCCTGCGCCCGGGAGGTCGACGTTGAGCCGCTCGTTGGCCGTCACGTTCACGGTGCCCTGCCCGGTCAGCACAACGGTGGTCTCCTCGGTCGTGAGGTCGAATGCTTCGATTGTTCCCGAGCCTGCGAGAGTGACCTGCTGATTGGCGGTTTCACCGGACAGCGTCACGGTTCCCGCTCCGCTGAGGACCGTATCGATGCTGCTCGCTTGGGTCTCTGCGTTGATCGTGCCCGCCCCTGACAGCTCCACACTGTCGAGCTCGGGCAAGGTGATCTCGACTTGAAAGTCGCTGACGTCACGAACGCACTCGGTGAAACCGATTCCCCAGATGCCGTTGATGACGTCCCGATTGAGTAGGTCGATGACGTTCTGTTCGCCCCGAACGACGACTTGTTGGGTCTCGCCTCGGACGGCAATCACTTCACCTCCGACCTGAAAGTCGAAACCGGTGAGGGTCGACAGATCGATGGTTTGCGAAACGACGGGTCCGGAACCGCTCACGCACTGGTCGGAACCGCATCCCCCGATCGAAATCGCCAGTCCAAGCGCAGTCGCCGCAGCCGCTCGAAAGAGTGTCATGGCCATGACCCTAGCTACCGCGGCGAACGAGTCAAAATCCTGCATGAGCGATCGACGACCCGTCCGGCGGATCGGACGGCGAGCCGAGTACCCGCGGGGGGGTGTGCCTCTACAACGACGCGGGGCCTTATTCACTCCCTGCCTTCGTTCGGGTCGACATAGACGCTGGCCGAGCTACGCAGAGCGCGAGTGAGTTGGTAGCGCGCATCGTCCAACGCCTGGCGGTAGACAGGTGGTAAGCCTTCCAGGTCTCGGAGTTGATTGATCTCGGCGATGATATTCGCGGTTCGGCGCTTCAACTCGTCGTTGTCGAGCATGGGAGTGCTCATAGGTCACCTCCGTATCAGATGAGCAACACGGTGACGATATGCCGTGGTCGCGTTTCTTTCCACCGCCGGTTTCGTCACCGACAACACTGCAGCGGAAGCGCTGTAAACCTCAAGCTTGCCAGACGACTGGGTTCTGCGCTGAGTACCAGCCGTCGAGATGCCGCTCAAGCAAACACCGAATACGCGAGAAACATGATCACGGTCGGTACGAGCGCCGCCTTCAAGAGCCCTGCCGGTGCGATTCCGTCTTCGAAGTGTTTGTTGAGGATCGCCTGTCCTGCCGGGTTCGGGGCATTGGCGATGACGGTCAGCCCGCCGCCTGTGACCGCGCCCGCGACGACTGCGTACTTGAGGGCGTCGGTGAAGTCGGGCACGAGGGTACTCAGGTAGGTGATCGCAGCGTTGTCGTTGAATGCGGTCAGCACCGTCGAGACGATCGCCAGCGGGAATGGGCTGAGGCTTCCGAGAACTGGTGCGATCCACCAGCCCTGGAGGCCACCGAGGGTGACGAGGCCCCCCAGGAAGAAGCCGACGAGCAGCGGCGCTTTCAAGTCGATGCGGTTTTGGTAGTCCGCAGTCACGCTCGCGAACCCGAGGAAGAACAGAAGACCCGCAACGAAGAACACCGGATTGTGCGCGTTGACGATCGTCCACGCCATGAAGCCGAGATGCACGAGCATGACCCATGTCGGCACCTCGTCCTCTCGCTCGTCCCAGGCGGGGTCGACAAAGGGCGCGCGCTGCTCCTTGGGTAGCAGGTTCGGGAACTCCCTTTGCATACGGGACAGCTTGATCTGCTCGAACCGGTGCTCGAAGGCCCGGCGCACGACCTCGGGATCGGCGTCGTAGCTCGCCAT
This sequence comes from Myxococcales bacterium, assembly GCA_020354595.1. Classification (GTDB taxonomy): domain Bacteria; phylum Myxococcota_A; class Polyangia; order Polyangiales; family Houyiibacteriaceae; genus SG8-38. Next base: position 1,575,508 of record CP070650.1, on the reverse strand, counting down.
GTCCTCCTGCACCTCCTTCCAAAGACGTCGTTTAATGTCGGCGGCAAAGCGCTCAATCCGCGCGCCGATCTCCTCATCTTCGCGCTCCACCTCCATCTCCAACGCCACGGCGTCGATGGCTCGCTCGCCCTCCTCGCGGGGGAAGTGCTTCGAAAGGACGTCCTCCTCGAGCGCGCGCACTTCGAAGGTGTTCTGCAGGAAGCCGAGCTCCGTCCGAAAGAACCACCAGTACACCGCGTTGGCGACGACGATACCGACGGCTGCTTTCCAGCCGAAGTTCAGCAACATGTGGGACGTGTCCCAGCCCCAGGGCTCGGCGACCATGAGAACCGGCGGAGCTGCGAAGTGCGTGAGCGTCCCTCCAACCGACACGTTCACGAAGAGCAAACCGAGGGTCGCGTACTTGAGCCGCGGGCTCGGGTCGAGCTGGTAGAACTTCCGTACCAACAGCAGGGCGCAGATCGTCATCGTGGCGGGTTCCGTGATCAAGGAGCCGAGCAATGGTCCCAGAGTCAGGATCGTCAGCCACCAAGCGGTAAGCGTGCCGCCGAAGAGGTGCGCGACCTTTGCCATCGCGGCCTCCGAGAGCTTCAGGACGGGACGCGTCGAGGCGAGTGTCATGATGACGACGACGAACATCGCCTCGGTGTAGTTCACCTTGTGCGAGACGTAACCAACCGCGGTCGACCAACCGAATAGCAAGATAATCGACACCACGAGCGGTACGCACCAGAGGCCAAATACGACTTCGACCTCCCCGAGGAAGTGAAAAAGGCGGGCGGCGTGCGAGACGGAGTGACGCGGTGCCTCGCCCGCTTCGACCTTCTTGTCATGAGCATGCTCCATCCGGTGCGAGATCGTGCGGAAGCGTGCCGTCAAGAACGTGTGGGCGATCGCCAAGACGAAGAGCACGGTGCCGAGAAGATTGAAGGGGAACGCCTTTACCCGATGGGTCAGGCGCTCGACGACCCCGAGGTCGCCGTCGTCGTAGCTCTGGATGTCCCGCGG
>CP070650.1:1569866-1574400 GCA_020354595.1 Myxococcales bacterium | reverse complement strand
TTCGACCTTGTTCTGAAACGTCGGGTCTTTCAAGTATCGCCGATCCGCGTCGTCCGCGATGAACCACACGAAGGATTGCGGGTCGATGGGAATCTTGCCGCCGCGCACGCTCGCTACATCGACCTCCATGCCCGCGTCCTGGAACTCGTAGTACGGTGCTGTCATCTCCGAGCCGAACACGCCCGTCTTCTTCCCACCGGGGCCGAGCGTGGGCTGACTGGTAGTGATGATCAGTGCCCGCTTTCCCGTGGCTTTGAACCGCGGGCCCTCATAGTCTGGGTGGAGCCCGAGGGCTCTGACGAGCACGGGAAGAACGAGGTAAGTGCCGATTGCGACGAGCGCAATGAGCAAAACGATTGCAGCAATCTTCGTCATGAGGTTCTCCTTCCCTTCCCGTTCTCCTACGCGTGAGAGCACACTCGGGCTAGAAGCCAAGGTCGATCTCTTCCTCGCCTGCCGTGTAAATCCAGTGCGTCGCGAGCCCATCGGCGCGGAACGAGGAAACCGCGGCCACGCGTGGATCGCTCAGCGTCAGAAGGTAGGCAGCCCGGTTCGGATACTCCGTCACCGTTTGTTCGTCGAAGCTGGGCTCTGCGGCCCCGAGTACGAAGCCGTCGTATGAGCCGCGCCAGACGAACCGCGCGCCTTGCTCTTGCAGGACGGGGGCGATCCCCGCCTCATATTCGGCATAGGTGGAGCGATCGCCATCGGTGAATCGAAGGAGCTCGACGATGAACACCGGTTCGTCCTCCGGGCCATCGAGTACTCGCTCGATCTGTTCCTCCGAAAATCCGGTTGCCTCGACGAGGGTATCGATGTCGGGCAGCTCCTCGGGGGCGCTACCCGTCGACTCGGACCCTGCGCCGCCCTCGCTGAGCGTCGTCGAAGGAACGAGCCACTGGCCTTCTAGCCCAGCCGACCGGGCTTCGGGGTTGTCCCCCGGTTGAGTCGCGAAGCCGAGGAAGGCGGTCGGGCTTGCATACTCGAGCAGCGCCATCGACTGGAAGATCGGGTCGCTGCTCCCCACGACCTGCGCTTGCACATCGCCCGCCCAGATGAGACGCGAGTCGATCGCCATCTGGGCGTCCCGCAGGCCTTCTAAGTACAGCTGGTATGCTTCGCGCCCCGTGAGCCCCTCGAAGCCCTCCCCCTCCGCCATGTCCTTGAACACGAGCATGTTCACCATCACGAATCGCTCGTCGGGTCGGCCGGTTACGCTCTGAAGCGCGCTGGAATCGGGGAGCACCTCGATTTCGTACACGTCGAGGGCTGAATCCTCGAATCCGGGTGCCGACATTTCCGTGGCTCCTTCGGTGCTGCCACAGGCCGTCATCGAGACCAGACAGGCCACGATAAAAGGAAATTCAAGTTGCTTCGGCGGCATTGTATTGGCGGTAGTACTGCCAATAGTGTAGAAACGCAAGCGGTCTCGCCCTGCGGCAGGTGCGCGGGCCGTTCGCTCCCTTTGCATGGACCACACTCGAGCAATCATCGGTATACGTTCGCGTCGCGACCGACTCGTGCCGCTGCAGCAATTGGTCTTGAAAAATTGATATTTCGGCAGTATGTCTGCCAATATTGTGATAGCTGACAGCGCCGTACCGACCCTCAAGAGCGGGAAATCTCTGCTCTTGCTCGTGTCGATCGTGTTGGCGCCCGCACCGGCGAAGGCCGCGGGGTTCGACCTTATTCTCATGCACGGTGCCAAGCAGAGCGCGATGGGAGGCGCGGCGATTGCATACACTGACGACACCCGCGCGTTGATCTTCAATCCTGCTGGTCTCGGGAATGTCCCCAAGGGCGCCCTCGACGTGTCGCTTACCAACGTGTGGGGTGGCGGACGAGCCACGCCGCTCTTCAATCAGCCGGACCTCAACGTCCCTGGCGACAGTGTTCCCTTGATCTTTCCGTTCTTGGGCGGCACCGGTCGCATCAACGACTACCTAACCGTTGGTGCGGCTGTCTTCCCTTCCGGAGGATCCGCCGTCCAGTTCGAGTACAAGGTCGATCCGGACGACCCAACGACGACGAAGGACGAGACCGAGATCTTCTTTCTCGAAACGGGGGTCGGCTTGGCGATCAACGTCGATTCCATCGGCCTTCGAATCGGCGCGAGCTATCGCATGACGTTTGCACGGCTCACACGAAGCCGCGAAGCGTTTCCAGATGTCTCGATTAGGGCCCAGGGAGGGGACTTCACGGGCTTTCGAGTGGGCTTCCAGTGGACCGAACCCACCAAACATCTGACGGTTGGTTTCGCATATCGACACAAGATCGACGTCAACGTCGACGGCGACGGAGGAGAGCTCGTCGGCGAGGCGCTCGACTCGATAAGCACGACGCTCACGCTTCCGACGCGTCTTGGTGGGGGGATTCGGTTGGACTTTGGCGACTTCTCCTTCGTTGGCGACTTCGAATGGCTCTTCAACTCACAAAACCAAGCCATCCTGCTGCGGCCCCAGCCCGTGCCCCCGCTCCTCGAAGCGCTCGGCCAGGATCAGGTGACCAACACTTTGGACTGGAAAGACCACTACTACGTGCGGGTCGGCATTGAATACCGGTTCTTCGACAACCGGTTGCCGGTCCGCCTGGGCTTCGCCTACAACAACCGCAGTACGAGCCGACGATATCCGACCCCGGGAGGTTCGCCGCCCGCGCCGGCCTACGCGGTGACGTTTGGCACAGGATACAATCACGGCCCGTGGCAGATGAACGTGGCGTACGCCTACGCCTGGTCGGGAACCACGATCACCGAAGAGGATCTTGGTGCCGATTATCAGACGCGGTTCCTCACGGAATGCTCGAATTGCGGCGGCCCGGGACCGTACGAAGCGTACGGCAACTTCCTGATGTGGGACTTCTCATACCGGTGGGGCGAGTGAATGCGCGACGCCGTACGACCACCCGTAGCCACTAGGCTGCTTCGCTACCTCGCCGTAGCCTGCGTCCTCGCCGCGGTCAGCGGAAACGCCGCTCACGCGCAGGATGCGTACCATTGCATCGAAGATCTAAGCGACGACGAGGTCCGCTATCGTATCGACAAGATCGAAAAGACGTTCGCCAAGGGCAAGAATAAGGCGATGGGCTGGCGCATAGGGTGGTCGGTCGGCACGGCGGCCCTCGCCACGGCCGTCACGACGACCGCGATCATCGCCGCGCGCGAGGGCCGAACGCCGGATAAGATTGCCTCGGCTTACATTGCCGCAGGTGGGTATTTCGCGTCGGCGCGCCTGTTGCTCACGCCGATGCCGGGAGCATGGGGCCTCAAGCGTATTCGACGAATGCCGGACGAAACCGAGGCGCAACGCCGGGCAAAGCTGCTTTATGCGACCCAAAAGCTGGAGCAGAGCGCCAAGATCGAGACGTTCAACGGCGGGCCGGGCACCGTCCTCTTCAGCACCGTGTACGCCGTGGTTGGCGGCACGGTCAAGGCGGTCAGGTGGACAGGCTCGAGCCCCGAGGTCACCGCACTGGTGTTTATTCTCCCGCCCGTCATCTCGACCGCTGCAGTACTCACCGCCCCCAAAAACGCGCGCCCCGCCTGGGAAGAGTACCGAGGCATGGCCTGCTCCGGGAAGTACTACGATACGGGTCCCGACGATCGGCTTGACCTCGACCTGAGCGTGGGACCGCAAGGCTTTTCGCTAAGGCTCGCATTTTAGAAGCTGCGGTCGGGATTGGCCGGGATCGGTCCCTGGAAGCTGTCTCCCCTCGGGAAGAAGAAGACCGTCGCCGGATGGGGTAGGCGTACGATCCAGTCCTCGTCGAGAGAGACCTGGCGCAGACGCCAGCCTTCGGGCAACTGGAGTGCCGGCTCGCCGCTTCCGCCGTCAATCACGTGCACGTATTCGGTGCCTTCGGGCAGGACCAGCACCGGGATCGCGCGTCCGGCGGTGAAGCGCATCACGTGGTGCTTTTCGACCAGAAGTCGGCGCGGGCCATCGGGACCGAAGAGGAGCTCTGGCGCCGACGCGGGACGGGCGCAGAGGCCAAACTCGCGGCCACCGAACTTGCGCACCTCCATCGGGCCGGATGCGTTCGCGCCGGGCGAGCGGTCGAACCAGTGCTCGTCCATGGCGCCGCGACCGATGCCGACTTTTGCGAAGCCCGCCTCCAGCGGGAACGCGTCGTACTCGGCGCGGGTGACAGGCTCGAGCGACTGCCAGACGTTTCGGCTCGTGGGCTCCAGGATCTCCATGTGGAGCTCCTGTGCGCCGACCATCTCGGTGGCGAAGTCGGGGCGCGCCGTCTGCATCAGAATCCGCTCCCAGCCCTCATAGTATTGGCGCTCTTACTGTCAATAGTGTAAGAACGCAAGCCGTCCCCATGAACTGAGGCTCATCATGACGTCATCGGTCCTCTTGCAGGGAGTCCCGAACTCCCCCTACACACGGAAGATGCTCGCGCTACTTCGGTTCCGGCGTGTTCCGTACGAGTTTCTAATCGGTGTGCCCGCGGCGGCGGGCATGGGGGCGTCGATGAGCATGCCCGCCTTCCGACGCGATGGGCTCGGAGCGGCGAACGTCGGCCTCGC
>CP070650.1:1566512-1569766 GCA_020354595.1 Myxococcales bacterium | reverse complement strand
CTTCGCTATCGACGGTGAGGACGCGCAGCTGACCATCGAGCGACGACGGAACGAGCATGCACTGCGTCTCGGATGGGACCGGCGCGTGGCACTCCGCAGTCGCGTAATCGGGATGCGATATCTCGAGCATGACCTCACCCTCGGGCAAGCCGTAGCTCAGGAAGCGCCCCGCGGAGTCGGTGACTTGCGGCGAAGCCTCCTCGCCGATCACGCGGATGACGGCACCCTCGACCGGCTCGCCCGTTCCCTGCGCGAGCACTTGGCCGCGCACCTGGCCCACTGCAGCGACCGCAACGGGCGCAGGCGCTGCTGCTTTTGCGCCGGGGTCGAACGCGTATCCAATGCCGAGGATGATGTTGTACGGTGCGGTGGGCGCCAGCTCCCTGACGAACGTCCGGGTTCCGGTCAGCCCGATGTCGGCCGCAACAGTGAACGCGAGGCCTTTGGGCGGCGGCAGAATCCGAAGCCCGAAAGTCAGCATCATGGGGAAGGCTTTGAGCTTCTCGGCCGCAAGACAGCTGTCGTCGTTGGCCCCGCTGCTAGCCAGACAATTGTAGCCCTGCCGATTCACCGGGATCGCCCACTGCCACTCGAGCATCGGGCGGAAACCGACCCCCCGCGCTTCGAGCGGCACCTCGAGCCCTGTGGCCAGTTGCACGCTATCGACCCGATTCACGCCGTAGGCGAAGCGTTCGAACGCAGTGAGCAGGTGTCGTGTCTCGAGCGGTCGGGGAATCACGCCTCCGAGCGCGTCGTAACGACGGTCTTCGATGCCCTCGACGAGGTTGGCGGTGTTGTCGAAGTAGTAACCGCCGTTGAATCGAACGATCAGCGGTGCCTCCCGGCGGTGGTGGTCCCTGAAATCGAGGGTGAGGTTCGCGCGCAGGCCGACGCTCGTCGCGCGGAAGGTCGCTTTGGCGTCGCCAACACCGCCAGGGAACAGGATCCGCAAGTCACCGCCGACCGCGATCCACTCGTCGATCGAATGGAAACCCTTGAGGCCGATCAGCAGGTCGGCGACTCGCTGAATCAGCATGGGGTCGTTGGAGTCGTCCCACGCCGACGTCGCCTCGGCAGAGGCGAACACCTCGAGGTACTCGGTCGGCGTGATGCTCAAGGACAGATTGCCGGCGAAGGCGTGAGCCTCGTCGCCCGGTACGAAGTAGTCGCGAATGATGAAGAACTCGGTGCTGAGCGCGAGCCGGAAGGTGCCCTTCGGACCGGAGCCCGCGTCGATGATCCGGATGCCGCCCGTCGGGCCACTGAAGGTGTTTTGGACCTCCTGCGCGCGGACGGGCGCGACGCACGCCAACAGGACGAGGCCTCCCACCCAGGGCAGTATCCAACTCCTACGCATTTCTCCTTGCGTGTCCCCCACCCGAAATGATGCCACTTCAGCGGCGTGTTCGGCCAACTTGCAGAGCGAAACAGCGTCAGATGGGTTTCGAGGCATTTCGCGAGGTGGTCTCGGTGGCGAGGAGCCCGCGGAGCCTACTCGAGGTAGGTGAGCAGGCACCGGAGACAGCGTGGCCGGATCGCGGGATGGATCGGAACCCAGGTGATGCTGCTTATTTCGCGGAGATGTGAAGGTCGGCGGAGCCGTCGGGCGGGATCATGACCTTCTTCGGCGCGGTGGGGCTGCCGCTCTTCGGCTTGAACACGACGACGTAGCGGCCGCCTGGCACGGAGCGGATGGTGCAGCTCCCCTGACTGGTTGTGCAGGTAAACGTCCCACCGTCGCCGTTCAGCTCGACTCGACCGTCGCCGCCGCCGTGAACCTTCACGTTGACGACCGCGTCGGCCTTCGCCCCGGCCGACAGCATGAGAGCAAGAGCACAAACGACGGTGGCGACGGCGCGTTTCATGGGGTGAGTCTAACCTTCTTCGGCCGCCTCTGCGAAATCACTGAGGCGGACCTCTTCGTAGTCATCGGCGAGGAGCTCGGGTGGCTCAGATTCTTCGACGTCGTAATCGTTCGCGGCTTCAACGGGGGCGACTTTTTTTGCGCGATTTGCGTCGGGAAGCGGTGGACGAGACGGAATCGGCAAGTCTTGTTCGTAAGCAAACAGACCGCTCGTGTGGACGTCGCTGATCTCACCGTCAACGGTGAAGAGCGAGTCGTCGGGCTCGGCTAGGGAGGGCCGAGTGAGGCCTTCCGGCGGCTCAGCGAGTCGAAGCGTCGGCGGCGCAGGAGGCGCCTCGGGAGGCGCCGCCATCGATGGGATTGGGACGGGCATGCCGACCTTCGGCTCCTCGGCGATGCCGTGCTCGAAGGCGTACTCGGAATCGTAGCTGGACTGTTCAGACGTGGGCTCGGCCCCCGCTTCGGACGCACTCTCGAGCTCGCTCTCGCTTGCGCTCACGATCTCGATCTCGGTCTCGCTCGCGTTCGCAATCACGCTCGCGACCTCGGGGGCGTACTCGGGTGCAGGCTCGCTCTCGTAACCGGACAGCGTCTCGATTTCGTCCTGCGACACCTCTACGTCAGCGTCAGCGTCAGCGTCCGCCTCCGCCATCAGCGCTTCCGCGTCGACCGCTGCAATCACCGTTGCGGGCTCGTCCTCGTCTTCGTCATCGTACGCCTCCGGTGGCACCGTGTCCGGTGCGTCTTCGGAGGGCGCGACCGAGAACATCTCGTCCGGCGGAATGGAAACCGCCTCTTCCCCGACCGACATCTCCACCTCTTCGGCCTCGGGCGCGTCATCCTCGGAGGGAGCACGCATGTCGTCCGTGATGGGCGCGTCGTCTTCGGAGGGCGGTCGGTCGGACACCGCCTGGCGCGAGATCACCAGTCGCTCGAATACCACCTCCGAGCGTGCGTCGAATTCCAGGGCTTCGACGACGACATCGTAGCGCGTCTCAGGCACTCGGTCTTCTCCGCCATCGACCGCGGCGCGCACGCGCCCAACGCCTTCGAGCGTCGGGGTTCCGTCCGCGAGCAGGACGGCGAATTCGATCTCCGAGCCTTCCTCGTATGCGACGGGCCCGTAGAGGATCAACGTGTCTTGTTCGACCCGATCGAGAAAGCCCTCGGACAGCTCTCCGATGTCGTTGAAGTGTGTTGGTACCGTGAGGACTTGGCTCATTGCTCCCCCGCTTCGCTTTCGTCGAGAGGACTCGTCTGCAGCTCGTCTCCGGCTGCGAGGAGCTCCTCTACTCTACGCTCGGCTTCATCCAGTCGTTTCGCTCCGGCCCGCGACAGGCGGACCCCCTCTTCAAACATCGCCAGAGACTCCTCGAGAGGCAAATCTCCT
>CP070650.1:1563057-1566412 GCA_020354595.1 Myxococcales bacterium | reverse complement strand
TTGTCCTATCAGCCCTCTCTGGTCTGAGTCGATCATGACTTCGAATTCGACCCCCATTGCGATCATCGGCCTCGGCTGCCGTTATCCGGACGCGAGAAGCCCGCGCGAGCTCTGGGAAAACGTCCTTGCGCGACGGCAGAGCTTCCGGCGCATGCCGGACGAGCGATTGCCATTGTCCGAGTACGGCGATGCGGACAAGAGCGCGCCAGACAAGACGTATGCGAAGCGCGCCGCAGTCATCGACGGATTCGAGTTCGACTGGGCTCGCCGGCGGATTCCGAAGCAGGTCTTCGAGCAGACCGACATCACGCACTGGCTGGCGCTCGAGGTCGCGCTGCAGGCTATCGCCGACGCGGGCTACGAGCCGAAGGACCTCCCGCGTGATCGAACCGGCGTCGTCATCGGCAATACGCTCACGGGCGAACAGCAGCGTGCGCACGTCCTGCGGGGACGCTGGCCCTTCGTCCGGAAGACCATTCGAGCGGCAGGCGTGAAGAAGGGTTTGGATGCTGCGACGCTGGAAGCGCTCCTCGCAGAGACAGAGGAGGTCTACAAATCCTTCTTTCCAGCGCCGAACGAGGACACGCTCGCGGGATCCCTGGCGAACACGATTGCAGGGCGTGTTTGCAACTACATGGATCTCCGAGGCGGCGGCTACACGGTTGATGGAGCATGCGCGTCGTCATTGCTGTCCGTGGCCACTGCGGCGAACGCGCTGTGCGCGGGCGACGTCGACGTGGCGCTTGCAGGCGGTGTGGATGTCAGTCTCGACGCCTTCGAGCTCGTTGGCTTCGCACGGCTTGGCGCACTCTCCGATTCCGAAATGAAAGTGTATGACCGCGCAGGGAATGGCTTCCTGCCTGGCGAGGGATGTGGCTTCATCGTCATGAAGCGACTCGACGAGGCTCAGCGCGATGGCGACTACGTCTACGCGATCCTCAACGGTTGGGGCGTCTCCTCGGACGGCAAAGGCGGTATCACCGCACCCACTGTGGGGGGCCAGGGTTTGGCCCTTCAGCGCGCCTACGAACGCGCTGGCTATTCAGCCCACCGGCTCGATTTCGTCGAGGGCCACGGCACTGGCACAGCGGTCGGTGATCCGGTGGAGCTGGCGGCAATCTCGAACACCATCGACTCGTTCGGCGAGGCGGTGCCCCACCGATGTGGCGTGACTTCGTTCAAGTCGCTCGTGGGTCATACGAAAGCGGCGGCGGGCATCGGCGGCTTGCTCAAGGCGATTGCCGGCGTCAACCGCCGCGTGATTCCGCCGACGGCGGGCTGCGACAACCCCCACGAAGTCTTTGAAGGGGCGGCGCGCAACGTGTATCCGGTCCGCACCGGAGCGGTCCGAGACCCTTCGAGCACGCTGACCGCTGGAGTTTCCGCGATGGGCTTCGGCGGGATCAACAGTCACGTCACGATCACATCGGGTGATCCGCCCGCCGATGGCATTGCGTCGAAGCTGAACGAGCGCGCCCTCCTCGTCTCTCATCAGGAAACCGAGCTCTTCCTGCTGGCTGAGGAGAGCCTCGCCACGCTCGAGGGGCGGGTAACTGAACTGCTCGACGTCGTCACTGGGATGAGCGTCGGTGAAATGCCCGACCTCGCTCTCGAGCTCGCACGGAAGGCCGATCGCGGAGGGGCATGGCGTGCTGCCATCGTCGCGAGCAGCCCGCCGGAGCTTCGCGAGCACCTCGAGAAGCTCGTCGCGGCCATTGCCGGAGACGTGGCTGCAAATAGCCCCTTCATCACCCCCCATCGCTCCGTGATGTTGGCATCTGGTACGACCAGCCCACGCGTCGGCTTTCTCTTCCCAGGCCAAGGCTCGCAACGGCTGAATATGGCGCGGACGCTGGTCGAGCGGTTCGACTGGGCGCGAGAGCTCGTCGCGAACGCGGACAGCTGGCTTGAAGAGGTGGGCGTCGAACGGGTCAGCCCGCTGATCTTTCGCAACACCGACCGAGACCTCGGCGGCGTCCACCAGAAGGCCTGGATGCACGCGCTCACGCAGACTGAAATCGCACAGCCCGCCATCTGCCTCGCCAGCCTTCTCTGGCTCCGATTCATGGAGCGGCTCGGTATCGAACCCTCCGCGGTGGGCGGTCACAGCCTGGGTGAGCTCACGGCATTTCATGCCGCCGGCGTGTTGAACGAAAAGGAAACGCTTCAAATCGCAGCGTTGAGGGGCCGGGCCATGTCGAGTGTCGACGAGGAAGGCACCATGGCCAGCCTCGCGTGCGATCTGGAAACGGCCGAGGGCCTACTCGACCAGGTCGACGGCTACGTCGTCGTCGCGAACATCAATAGCTCCGGCCAAGTGGCGATCTCGGGAGCCCCAGATGCCGTTGCCCAAGCGATCGACAGGGCCAAAGACGAGGGCATCGGCGCAGTTCCCCTCCGCGTATCGGGAGCGTTCCATTCCAAGCACTTCGAACCCGCCGCGCAGGCGCTTCTCGATTCCGAGCTGCTCGCTAGGGAAGTGGGGCCGTTGAGATCCACGCTGCTTAGCGCGGTTGACGGTCGCGTCGTGTCTTCCGAAGAGAACCTGGGCCAGTATTTTGCGAATCAGATGCTCGCCCGGGTCGACTTCCTTTCGCTCACGCGCGCTAGCGCGAACCAAGCGGATCTGTTGATTGAAGTAGGTCCTGGGGCGGTTCTTGCCCGTCTCGCGCACAGCACGGTAGGCAACACCGCGGCGCCGTGTCTGGCCTTGGAATCGAAGCCAGGGCGCGATCGGGACTTCAACATCGCGGTGGGCGCGTTGTTTGCTCACGGTGCGCGCGTGCGGGCCGAGACCCTCTACGAGAACCGATTGGTGCGTGAGTTCGTTCCTGCAAGCGAGCGGGTATTCATCCAGAACCCATGCGAGCAGCCTTTGGACGAGCCCGAAGCCCAGGTGTACGCGATGGAGCGCACGGAGCGAACCATCCTACCTCCGGCCGGTACTGAAGCGATCGCGTTCGCGCGAAGCATCCGCCAACCTGCTCCCGCAGCGGCCGCTGCAGTGGCGCCGCTTCCGAGCGCCTTGCCGCAGGCGCGGGAGGACTTGCCCGAATCGATGGTGGTTCTGAAGCCCACCCCGAGAACCATCTTCATAGACGCCGTGGCCGAGCGGACTGGCTTTCCGCGAGAAACGCTGACCGACGATCTCCGGCTCCTCGACGACCTCAACCTCGACTCGATCAAGGCGGTTGGAGTGATTTCCGAGACCGCAAGCACCGTGGGAGCGGGTGAGTTCGACCCGGGCGAGTACCTCAATGCAACCCTGGCTGAGATCATCGCGGTACTCGAAGAGCGCCAAAGCAAGGCCTCGTCGAGCCCCCAAACGGCTCCGCCTACAGCGATCCCAACAGCA
>CP070650.1:1560178-1562957 GCA_020354595.1 Myxococcales bacterium | reverse complement strand
GTCACCGACCTGAACATGCCCGTGATGGACGGCCTCAAGCTCGTGAAGCACGTTCGCGGCGATCCTCGCCACGAGAAAACTCCAATCGTGATTATCACGACGGAAAGCGCACCAAACGATAGGGACCGAGCAATGGCGCTGGGCGCCAATGCGTACATCGAAAAACCGATTCAGGCGCCGCGGGTCATCCGCGCCGTCAAGAAGCTGCTCGAGGCTTGAGGGGATGGGCGAGAGCGAACCAGGGCCGGACGGAAAGGGTATCTTGCACCCGGAGGGGATGCAGGCTGTCCGCGACATGGCAGCCGGGATCGTCCATGAGGTGAACAACATTCTCGGCGTGATCATCGGCAACGCACACCTAGCCAAGAAGAGCCTGACCGATCAGGCTGGCCTCGAGAAGTACATCTCGGAGGTTCGAGGAGCCGCAGAGGAGGGGCGAGAGCTCATGCGGCAGCTAGCGGTATTGGCCAGTGACGACTCGCTTCGAACCCGCGTTCTTTCCTTGAACGACCTCGTGACGAGCGCCGCGTCCGGCCTCAAGGGTCGGGTCCAGCTGGACCTGAGCGGCGAAGATCCCGCGGTGGAGCTCGATCTGTGGTTGGCGCAGGATGCGCTTGGGTCGCTCGTGCGATTCATGACCGAGACCAGTGCGGTGTCTTCGATTCGCGTTGCGACCCGCGTGGTCGGCAGCGCGGTGGCACTCACCGTCGAGGATGATGGCGCAACTCCCACCGACAAAGAGCTCCGGGCTTTGTTTGCGCCGTACGCGAAGGCCGAACGTCGCCCCAAGCCGGGTGTGGGTCTGACCAAGCTCGCCGATCTGGCGGCGCGCTCCGGCGGTCATGTTACGGCGAGCGCGCGTGAGCCGAACGGATTGCGCGTCGTGCTGACGCTGCCCCTGGCGAGCGTCTCTAAGTGACGGTCCAGGTGTGCCCCTGATGAAGAAGGGCGTCTAGGTCCGCTTCACCGAAGCGCTCCTCGGCCATCTTGCGCTGCGCGACGGCGGACTCGTTGTAGACCGGGCCGGGTTGGCGATACAGCACGCCTAGCGCGACTACCCCTGGGAGGTCCGTCAGCATCCAGGCGAGCGAAGGATTGGTTTCGTCATGTACGACGATGTCCTCTTCGGTGATCCCATTGTCGCCGACGGTGACGACTTCCAGGCTCAAAGTCTTCGGATTGAGCCAAAGCCCTTTCTCGCCGTTGGCACCGAACGTCATTGCCTGCCCGTGCTCGAGCCAGAGCTGGTGAGCCGGCCCGGTCTTGCGATCGGTGATCATCTCGAAGACGCCGTCGTTGAACACCGGGCAGTTCTGAAGGATCTCGATGAAAGCCGCACCCTTGTGCGTTTTGGCGGCAGTCAGTGCGTCGGGCAGCTTCTTGGAGGTGTCGTAGGCACGGGCCACGAACGTTGCTCGGGCACCGAGTGCGAACCGTGCGGGCACCACCGGCTGGTCGATCGAGCCGAGTGGGCTCGAGGGTGTAACTTTGCCGATTTGCGAGGTGGGTGAGTACTGACCCTTGGTGAGCCCGTAGATCTGATTGTTGAAGAGCATGATCTGCAGGTCGAGGTTTCGGCGAAGGACGTGCAACAGGTGGTTGCCGCCGATGCTCAGCCCGTCGCCGTCGCCGGTGATTACCCAGACGTCGAGTTCGGGATTCGCCAGCTTCAGCCCGGTTGCGATGGCCGGGGCGCGGCCGTGGATGGTGTGGAAGCCATACGTGTTCATGTAATACGGGAACCGGCTCGAGCAGCCGATGCCCGAGATGAACACGGTGTTCTCGGGCGAGGAGCCAAGGCTTGGCAGGGTGCGCTGCTCAGCCGCCAAGATCGCGTAGTCGCCGCAACCGGGACACCACCGAACCTCCTGATCGGAGGCGAAGTCCTTACGCGTGTATTCTTTGTTCGGGGGGTTCGGGCTCATTTTCCGTTCCGTAGCCGCTCGGACACGGCTTCGATGAGGCCGCCGATCCGGAACGGCTGACCTGTGACGCGGGTGAGGCTCTCGGCGTCGACGTCCATCTCGGCGCGCAGCAGCTTGACGAGCTGGCCGTTGTTGAGCTCTGGCACGAGGATGCTCTTGAACGAATGAAGAATCTGGCGGAGCCCATCGGGCAACGGCCAGATGTGGCGAAGATGCAGGTGCGAAACTTGGTGGCCCCGCTGCCGGAGCACGCGCACGGCCTGGCTGATCGACCCGTAGGTCGAGCCCCAGCCCACGATCAACAAGTCGCCTTCCGTTTCGCCTTGGTCGACCTTGGCCACCTCGAGGTCCTTGGCGATTCCGGCAATCTTCTGATGGCGCGCGACCGTCATCAGGTGATGGTTGTGCGGGTCGTAGGAGATGTGGCCGGTGTCGCGATCCTTTTCGAGACCGCCGATTCGGTGTTCGGTGCCCGGCGTGCCGGGAACGGCCCAGACCCGTGCGAGTGTGTTGTCGTCCCGCAGGAATGGGTGAAAACCCTCCGGGTCATCGTGATGCTTGACGGGGAAGGGCGTGAGCTCGCTCAAGTCGGGCAACGGCCACGGCTCCGAGCTGTTGGCCACGTAGCCGTCGGTCAGGAGCATCACCGGCGTCATGTACTTCACGGCGATGCGCACCGCCTCGATCGCCATGTAGAAGCAGTCACCGGGCGTCGCCGCGGCGAGCACGACGAGCGGGGCATCCCCGTTGCGTCCCCAAACGGCCTGCAGAAGATCGGACTGCTCCGTTTTCGTGGGAAGCCCCGTCGAGGGGCCGCCGCGCTGGACGTCCACGATGACCAGCGGGAGCTCCGC
>CP070650.1:1550106-1560078 GCA_020354595.1 Myxococcales bacterium | reverse complement strand
TGTCCGATGATGCTGTGTGCGCGATCTAGTCGAAGGGTTCCTAGGGTTGTTGGCTCCGCGTCGCTGCCCCGGCTGCGATGAGCCCGCCGATTGCCCATCGGCCTTCTGCACTCCCTGCACCTCGCTCCTCGAACCCGCCTCCGGCGCCGGCGCCGTCTTCGACTACGGCGGCCCCGTGGCCGATGCGATTCAACGCTTCAAGTACGACGGGCGTAGCGAGCTCGGCTCGGCACTCGGCTCGCTCATGGCCGGCGACGCTCATCGCTGGGCGGGAAAGGTCGATGCAGTCGTGCCCGTGCCGCTCCATTGGCGAAGGCGGCGCGCGCGTGGTTATGACCAAGCGGCGCTTCTTTCGAAGCCCGTGGCGAGGGCGCTTGGGGTCTCACTGTTGCTCCGCGGGCTCCGTCGCGTGCGCAAGACGCCGCCCCAGGTCGACCTGCCGCACCGCGAACGGCAGCGGAACATTGCTGGCGCCTTTGCACCTTGGCGGCTGTGCGGGGCGGGGCGGGTGCTTCTGGTAGACGATGTTCGAACAACCGGGGCAACGCTCGGGGCAGCCTCCGAGGCCCTGATAGCTGGAGGCGTGTCCGAGGTGCACACCTTCGTGCTGGCAACTCGCGTTCTCGCCCAGGCCACGTAAAGTAGTGCCGTGCGTTGCCTCATCCTTGTGTGCGCGACCATGGTCGCGTGCGCGAAGCCGGAGCCGGTCCAAGATCCTCTGGACTACCTGCGGGTAGGTGTCGACCCTCGAGAGGAGGCGGAAGCGATCATCGAAGATCTCCGGCTGCACGGGTTCACGATCGGCCGCCAGATCAACGAACGAGACTACGTGGCCTTCGATGCGATCAGGGGTCCGGACTCGACCGTTCGCGTTGTGACCTCCCGCGGCCCAACGTTGTCGATCCAGGTGCCCGACGTGCGTTGGCCTAGCCGGTTGTGGGTAGAGCTCGGGCCCGACCCCCGCCCCGACTTCGACCGCGACGGCCGGCGTGACATCGTGGTTGCGATTCGAGAAAGAGAGCGAACCTGTTTGGCCTGGGCGCAGGTCGATCCCAATGGTTTCGTCTCCGAGGTGTTTCGACCGAGATCCGACTGGGGCGACTCACCGTGCGTGCTCGAGATCGACACGAACTGGCCGCGGATTCTTTTGGAGGTCTCGGTTCCCGATTCGCCGGTGCCCAACGCCCGCGTCCGATTTCCCGTCAAAGCGACGGCGCGGACCTGGGTCCTCGACGACTCTCCGTCCGCCAGCGCACGCTGGGATCGCGAGATCGAGAACCGGCAGCAGGCGCTCGAAGAGGCTGATGCGAGCGGCGACCTTCCCACGAGCGAACGGCTGCGAACGGAGCTCGGTTGGCTCGAGCAACTTCGCAAAGCCAAAGAGCCCGTGCTAGAGCCGGCAAGCGATGGCGAAGAAGCGCGTTGATAAGGGCGTTCCAGGGATGGAGCTCCTGGTGTGCCGCAACCCAAAGGCCGCCAAACGCTACGACATCGAGGAACGACTCGAGGCCGGCATGGTGCTCTACGGCACGGAGGTCAAAAGCCTCCGCGCGCGCCGCGCCAACCTTGAGGCCGCCTACTGCCGTATCGACAACGACGAGCTCTTCCTATACGGAATGCACATAGCCCCGTACGAGCAGGGCGGCCATGCTGGGCACGAAACCCAACGACGCCGCAAACTCCTCGTGCATCGCCGCGAGATCGAAAAGCTCCGCGGACGGCTGACGAGCCGCGGCGTGGCCCTCGTCCCGCTCCAGGTCTACTTCAAGAACGGCGTTGCCAAGGTGCAGCTCGGCCTCGGCCGCGGCAAGAAGAAGGGCGACGACCGTGAGGCGATCAAGCGCCAGGAAGACCTCAAGGAGGCCCGCGCTGCGATGCTGCGACAGAAAGGATGAGCCGTGAAGGTCTACCTACAGAGCGGGGAGGAAGCGCAGGCACGGCGGATCGACGGGAATGTGTTGACCTTGCTGAGCCCGAAAGCCTTCGCCCCAGGCTCGCCCATTCATTTCTCGGTGGCACTAAATGACGATTCGCGAAGCTTTGAGGGCCGGACCATCGGCTCCAAGCGAGTGGACCCCGAGCACTTCGAGGTGAGGCTGCGTTTCGTGAACCTGCAACGCGCTGATCGCGAGCTGCTGCTCCAAGAATTGGTCTAAAACACGGCAAAAAGAACAGGCCGCGCGGCCTGTAGCTTATAAGCGACACGCTCTGCCGTGCGACAATCGCCGTGACTCGCGCACTCCGGGCCTGCATCTCCTGCATGCCGCATGTATCGGACAAAGCTGCCCCGAGTTGCGTAGAATTACCGGGCCCGCTTCTCCAGCTCCTCAAACACCGCCGCCTTCACCGCCTCGTATTCGCTCGGCAATGCCACCGGCTTGTTCGGGTGCTTGCTCTCGACGCCCGGGATCTCGTTCTCGTGGTACCGAATCTTGAACTGCGTGAACTTCAACCCGTTGGCAGTCGAAATCACAACGACTTTCTGCCCCGGCTCGATGGCCCCTTTCGCCCGCAGCTTCTCCAGCGCGGCGAGCGCAACGCCGGTGTGCGGGCACGTGTAGCTCCCGGCCCGGTCTGCGGCGGCGGCCGCCTCCGCAAGCTCCGACTCGCTCGCCTGCTCGACGACCCCGTCAAAGGCTTGCAGCGCCCGAATCGCCCGACGCACGCTCACTGGGTTCCCGATCCGAATCGCGCTGGCCTCCGTCTCCTCGGCCGTGATCGCCTCGAAGTTGTCCCAGCCGGCCTTGTAGGCCCGGTAGAGCGGATTGGCCTTCTCGGCCTGTGCCAGACAAATCCGGGGGCGCTTCGAAATCAGGCCGAGCTGCAACATCATGTCGAAGCCGGCTCCCAAGGCCGCTACGTTCCCGAGGTTGCCGCCAGGGATGATCACCCAGTCCGGTACTTTCCAGTCGAACTGCTGCACGATCTCGATTGCCACGGTCTTCTGCCCCTCGAGCCGAAGCGAGTTCATCGAGTTCGCCAGGTAGATGCTCTTCTCAGTCGTCAGCTGCCGGACGATTGCCATGCATCCGTCGAAGTCGGTGTCGAGTGCGCAAACCAGAGCGCCGTTCGCCAAGGGCTGTACGAGCTGCGCCGTGGTCACCTTGCCCTTTGGCAGCAACACCACCGACGGAATCCCCGCCGACGCGCAGTACGCGGCCAGCGCTGCCGACGTGTCCCCCGTTGACGCACACGCAATCGCTCTGATCGGCTTGCCGTCCTGGATCATCTGATTGACGGTGCTCACCAACACCGTCATCCCGAGGTCCTTGAACGAGCCGGTGTGACTGTTGCCGCAGTTCTTGATCCAAACGTCGTCGAGCCCCAACGACTTCCCGTAGCGCTCCGCCCAAAATAGGTTGGTGCCGCCCTCCGCGGTCGACACGACGTTTTCGTCGCGAAGATGGGGCTGCACCCATTCCTTCTTTCCCCAGACCCCGCTTCCGTACGGCCAGTCGCGAGTCATCCACCGCCGGTCGAAGAGCTTGCTCCATGCGGAGCCGCTCCGGTCTTTCAGCGCATCGATGTCGTGCTGCACCTCGAGGAGCTCACCGCACTCCGGGCACGAGTAGATGACTTGGTCGAGGGGGTAGCTGCCGCTGCACCCCGCGACGCAGCGAAAAGACGCGCTGTAGCTCATGGGAGCCCCAGTATAGGCGCTTCGTCAAGGGGCGCACATCACCCACGAGACGACACAGGCGCCGGTTTTTCGCCTTGGCTCAGGGACCAGCGAAAAGGTCGGCGCGCTCGGACGTCGGGCGAGCTCTTCGAGGTGCGCGACCATCTTGGGGTGTTTTGCCACGAGCTCGTTGAAACGCCGCGCCGACAGGCGCAGCACCAGCACGTCTGAGTCGGCGCGCACCGTGAGCGGTGAGGGGGCCCCGGTGAGCATGGAGTGTTGTCCGAGCGCGCGGCCAAGCTTCAGGCTTCCGATTTCCTCGCCGTCCTGCCGCACCGCGGTCAATTTGCCGATCATGGGAATGTAGAGCCCGTCGGCGCGTTTACCGGCTTCGAGGAGCGCCGTTCCGGTGTTTGCGCGACGCACGCCGAAAATCCCCGCCACTTTCGACCGAGCCCGGCTGTCGAAGCTCGAGAACATCGGAGATGTGCGGACCAGAGTCGCGACCAAGCGCCGCCCAAGCACCTCCAGCAGCAAGTCCCCGAGCGCGGGGTGCTCGCCAACCAGACGATCGAGCAGCAGCTTGCTGATGCGCAGCGCGAGCACCGACGTTCGTGCAATGACATCGCTCTCGTAGTTCACGCGGTCGAGGAGACACGAGATGCCGACGACGTCCCCTTCCGACAAGATGATGATGTCGCCCTGCTGGGCGCGCACCAGGTGAACGCTCCCTTCGATGAGGACGAAGAGCGAGTCCGCGGTCGTGCCCCCCTCGATCAGCGTTCCGCCTGGTTCCAGCTCGATCAGGCGGGACTCTCTGACCAGTCGCGCGAGCACCGACTTGGGCACTTCTGCAAAGAGCGGCATCGAGGGCAGTTGCGCGAGGTGCTCCGCGGTTGGCCTTTCGCTCGGGCCATCACCGGTGAGCGCTGGGCGGTCTTTCACCTCTGCTTCGGAAATGTCCAGGTCCAGATGGTTTGCAGCGGGCGGCTGAGTGAACCGCAACACGTCGTCGGCAGCGTCGGCCGCCACCAGAGGCTGGGCGTCGGTGCTGATGTGTTTCGTTTGGGTCGGGTCCTGTTCACCCGACGCCTGGTCGAGGTGCGCCGTCACGATGGCGCCTCTAGCGGAGCGGTGAAGCTTGCGCGCTGCTTCTGGTCGCACGCGCTCGAGAACATCTACGCGACCCGGATCAATAGCCATGACGACCTTGGCCATCGCGGCCGCGCGCGCGACGAAACCCCGCTGCGCATAGAGGTCCACCGCGCGTTCGTAGGAGCTGACCGCCTCTTTCGTACGTCCTAGACGTTTCAACAGGTCGCCCTTGCGGTGCGGCCATCGCGGCTCGCTGGCCTCCATCCGCTCAAGCGCCTCGTAAAGGGTGAGCGCTTCGGCAAACCGCTCCTTCAGCAGCGACTTCTGCAGTTGGTCCCTCAGTTTTCGACTACCCGACACGAACCCCGAACCTTATACCCTTTGGGCCATCCTCTAAAGGCGCTAGGACGAATTCCGATCGCTGCTATTCTCCGACCCCGCCCAATCGCATGAACCTTTTCATCCGTCTCGTCCGCGCCCAGCTCACCTTCGGCGTCATTTTTGCCAGCTATATGGTGCAGTTGGCCCTGTTGAAGGTCTTTCGGCGCTGGCGGATCGACCCAGAGACCGGTCGCGAGGAGGCCACAATTCCGGCATGGCTGGAGCGGCGCCAGGCTCGGGTCGATGAAACAAATTCGCGACGACTCCTCGCCGACATCCTCAAATTGCGCGGTGTCTACATCAAGCTCGGCCAGGTTCTGTCGATCATGGGGGGGTTTCTCCCCGCGGTTTACATCAAGAAACTAGAGACATTGCAGGATGCCGTCCCGCCGCACCCCTTCGACGAGATCGAGCGGGCGTTCATCGACAGCCTCAGGGCCAAGCCGGAGGCGTTCTTCGAGAGCATGGATCGCGATCCCGTCGCGGCCGCTTCTCTTGGCCAAGTGCACGTTGCCTACATGGATGACGGCCGCAAGGTTGCAGTGAAGGTGCTCTACCCGGGGATTCGAGACGTCGTGCGGATCGATCTGCGGGTCATCCGGCTGATGGTCCGGGTCTACAAGTGGTTCGTGCCGGTGCAGAACATCGAAGCCGTACACGCGTCGTTGGTCGACCTGCTGCGTCGCGAGACCGACTACATCCACGAGGCCGAGTGCATGGGTCGGATGGCTGCCAATTTCGACGATGACGACCACATCCTGTTCCCCGAGGTCATCGAGCAGGTCACCACGAAGGACGTCCTCACGATGACCTTCATGGAAGGGATCAAGATCACCCGACTCGATGAAATCCGGGAGCGCGGCGTCAATCTCGACAAGCTCGGCGAGCGCCTCGTCAAGAGCTTCTACAAGCAGGTGTTCGTACATCGCTTCTTCCACGCCGATCCGCACCCGGGGAACTTCCTCGTTCAACCCATCGAAGGCACCGACGATGCCAAGCTCGTCATTCTGGACTTCGGAGCCATCAGCGTCGTCGACGAAAAGACGGTCTTCGGCATGGTCGACGTGCTTCGCGGTTTCTTCGAGCAGAATGACGAGCTGGTGTTGCGTGGCATCGAGGACATCGGCTTCGTTGCGGAAGGCGGCGATCGCGAGCTCTTGGACCAGACGGTCAAGACCTACTTTCAGAAGTTGCTCAAGCTCGAGTCCTACACACCGTCGATGTTGATGAAGAGCAACTCGAAGGAGCTCGAAGCGCTCGCAGACCCCGAGGTCGAGCGGCGCGAGTTGCGGAGCCTCATGCGCTCGGTTCACTATCCCGACGGTTGGTTCTACGTCGAGAGAGCTTCGGTGATGATGTTCTGGTTGGCGGGACAAATCGCGCCCGACCTCAATCAGTTCCAAGTCGGCTTTCCCTACGTGCTCCCGCTGTTGAGCCAAAGGCTGAAGAAGAGCCGGCCATCACGTTCACCCGAGAACAGCGCGCACGCATCCGCGAGTGGGGGCTGAGTTGGGTCGCATAGTCGGCATCGATCCGGGCGCAGCCCGTATTGGCATCGCGATTTCGGACGACGCGGACTCGATCGCGTTTCCGCGGGAAACGGTGCCGGCCCGGGGAGGGTGGGCCGACGCGGCAGGCCGCGTCCGAGAGGCACTCGCGGACGAAGAGGTGGAGCTGGTCGTCGTTGGCCTGCCCCTGAGGCTCGATGGGACCGAAGGCGAAGCCGCCAGGCGGGCCAGAGGCCTCGGCGCGGCCCTGGCCGCGGCGCTGGGCGTCGAGGTGACGTACTGGGACGAGCGATTGACCACGGTCGCGGCGGAACGTTCCTTGATCCAGATGGGCCGACGCGGGTCGAAGCGTCGCGAGGTGGTCGACCAATCCGCCGCGACCATCTTGCTTCAGGGTTATCTAGACGCCAAGAAGGGTGGGACGTGGAAGGACCCGAGCAGCCCATAAAGCTCCAGAGCGACCTCGGGCGCAGCCTGGCACGCTTGATCAGCCTCGCGACGTTGCTCGTAGTGCTCGGGCTTCTCGGTGCGCTCGGTTGGTTGTTCGTCATCTATCCCGACTCCGACGGGCCGACGGGTGACGAGGAAGAAGTCATCCTCGAGGTCCCTGAAGGGATGACGCTGCGCAAGCTTGCAACCGAGCTCGAAGGGAAGGGTGTGATCAAGAGCGCGAGGGTTTGGTCGACCTACATGCGGATGCGCGGCCTCGACCGGCACCTCCGGCAGGGGAAGATTCGTTTTCGCATCCCGATGACTCCCGAAGAGGTCGCCCGCTACGCGACGACCCGGCTTGGACGCATCCAAATCCGTATCCTGATCCCCGAAGGCTTCTCGCGTTTCGAGATCGCGGAACGTCTCGAGGAGTACGGCGTGTGCCCAGCGGACGAATTCCTCGACGCGACGGAGGACAGCTCGTTGCTCGCCAGCTACGGCGTCGATGCGAACGATGCCGAGGGTTATCTCTTCCCCGACACGTACGAGTTCGATGACCAGACGAAGCCGCGGCGGGTCGTCGAGCGTATGCTCGCCAACTGGACGCGCCGGTACGAGGAGCTGCAGGAGAAATACGCGCAGCAGCTCGCAGAGCTCGACGGTTGGACTACGCACGACATCATCACCCTTGCGTCGGTCGTCGAAAAAGAGGCGGCGGTCCCAGCGGAGCGAGCCCGAATCGCGGGCGTATTTTGGAACCGGCTCAACTCGAAGCGCTTTCTTCCACGGAGACGGCTGCAAGCCGATCCCACCGTGCAATACGGTTGCGTAGCGGTCCCCGAGGCCGCGCCATCGTGTGCCGAATACGACGGCCGAATCACCCGGGCCATGCTGGACGACCGGGAGAACCCCTACAACACCTACCGGCACTCGGGGCTTCCGCCAGGGCCGATCAGCAATCCAGGCAAGGCCACGATCGCGGCTGTGATCGACCCCGAGGACCACGACTTCTTCTACTTCGTCGCGCGGGGTAGCGGTCAGCACCACTTCAGCAAGACGCTTCGGCAACACAACATCGCGGTTCGCCGCAACAACAACAGCTTCGAATGACGCGGCCGCGACGCGCCAAGAGCCCGCTCTTCGGGGAAGAGGAGCCCCAACTCGGTCTCTTCGACCGCGCGGAGCCGGACACGGACTATCTCTTCGAGGAGCAGCAGCGAGAGCTCGAGACCCTCCGTGATCGGCTTCCATCGAACGTTCGGTTTGGCACCTCGAGCTGGACGTTTCCGGGTTGGGCCGGGCTCGTCTACCACCAGCGATACGCAAACCAGCGCGCCTTCCTGCGGGACTCGCTGCGCGAATACGCGGCGCACCCGCTGATGCGAACGGTGGGGATCGATCGCGGATACTACACGCCGGTGTCGGAACAGGACTTGGCGGCTTACGCGGCCCAACTCCCCGACGATTTTCGCGCGGCTATGAAGATCTGGCAGCGAGTCACCATGCCGGGCTACCCGAGGCATCCGCGCTACGGCGAAAACGCGGGCAGACGCAATCCAGACTTCTTGAACGCGGAGCTCTTCGCGCAGTCCGTGCACGCGCCCGCCTTGGGGGCGTTCGCCAGACACATGGGACCGTGGATCGTGGAAATCGCGCCGTCTCCGTTTCCTCTGGACCCGGCGTGGTTCTGCGACAAGCTCGGCGCGTTCCTGCGAGACGCCCCACGGGACTTCCCGTTTGCCGTCGAGCTTCGGGACCGCCGGCTGCTCACCGCCGACTATGCAAAAACGTTGCGCGAGCACGGTGCCTCCCACGTGTTCAACTACTGGTCTCGTATGCCGACCCTGGCGGAGCAGATGCGCGTTGACGGATTGGTCGACACCCGGCTCGTCGTCACGCGCCTCCTTCTTCCACCAGGTGAGCGATACGCCGAGCTCAAGGAAGCGTATGCGCCCTTCGACCGCATCGTTTCTCCCCAGCCACAGATGCGACAGGATGTCGTGCGGCTCGTTCGAGCCGCGCTCGAGCGCGATGCGGAGTGCTACGTGCTCGTCAACAACAAGGCCGAAGGCTCGTCCCCTCTGACGGTGCATGCCTTGGCAAAGTTGCTATGTTCGGCGCCATGAGCGCCCCGAAGGGAACAAACCTGACCTGGCATGTGGGCGAGGTCGACAAGGACGCGCGCGCCGCAGCGCACGGGCACCGAGGGGCTGTACTCTGGTTCACGGGGCTCAGCGGCTCCGGCAAGAGCACCATCGGTCACCGCGTCGAGCGCATGCTGGTCGACCGCGGCGCGTTTGCCTACGTCCTCGACGGCGACAACATTCGCCACGGACTGAACAGCGATCTCGGCTTTTCGCCGGAAGACCGCGAGGAGAACATCCGCCGCATTGGTGAGGTCTCCCGCCTGTTTGCCGATGCCGGCGCGCTCGTGGTGTCCGCGTTCATCTCGCCGTACCGGACGGACCGGGATCGCATTCGCGGGTTGATGGGCGAAGGCGAGTTCGTCGAGGTGTTCGTGGACACGCCGCTCGAGATCTGTGAAGCGCGCGACCCGAAGGGCCTTTACAAGAAGGCGAGGGCCGGCGAGATTTCCAATTTCACTGGGCTCGACGCTCCGTATGAAGCGCCTCAAAACCCCGAGGTGCACCTGCTCACCGCCGGCCTCAGCGTCGATGAGGCAGCGGCCCAGGTGGTTCGCTACCTCGAAGAGCAGAACATTCTAGGAGACTCCTGATGCCTTCTCGCGAACAGATGTGGGAGCAAATCCCAGAAGAGGTCGACGTCGTCGTCATCGGCGGCGGTATCACGGGTGCGGGCATCGTCCGAGACGCCGCCCGACGAGGTCTCCGCGTCGCGCTCTTCGAACAGAACGACATCGCGTATGGCACGAGCTCGAGGTCGAGCAAGCTGATCCATGGTGGTCTTCGTTACCTC
>CP070650.1:1545632-1550006 GCA_020354595.1 Myxococcales bacterium | reverse complement strand
TCACGTATCTGACGAAGCTCGAACGGCTTCTCGAGACAGACGACGGGCGTTTGCTCGACAAACTCGCGCGCCTTCGCCGTGAACGCCCCGCCCGTCATGAACACGAACCGCGAGGCGAGATCGGGGCGCCGGGCCTTGACTTCGGCGTAGACCTCCATCCCGCTGACCTCGGGCATCATGAGATCACAGAACACCACATCGCATGGCTCGTCCGAGCACAGGCGCTCGATCGCCTCTTCGCCACTCGCGTACACCTGGACGTCGTGGTTGCGAAGCGCGCGTCGAATCGAGCGGCCGACCAGCGGCTCATCGTCGACCACGACCACTCGAGCCCGGGCGCCCGGTGCGGTGGCCGTCGGCGCTTGCATGGTCTTGGGGGCGTAGCCGCGGGTCGAAGGCGGCAGACGCACGACTAGCGTCGTGCCCGAGCCAGCGACGCTTCGAACATCAATTGTGCCGCCCGCATCGCGGACGATATTGCGGCAGATCGACAGGCCGAGCCCGGTCCCCTCGGAGACGCCTTTGGTGGTGAAAAATGGGTCGAACACCCGGCTCACGCGATCGGCCTCGATGCCCGTTCCGTTGTCGATGACCTCGACGACCGCCCAGCCCTCCGCATCGGTGTACGTCCGCACCGTGATGCGATTTTCGCTCACGGGGCGCTCGGGCATCGCCTGAGCCGCGTTGATCAAGAGGTTGAGAAACACCTGTCCGAGGCGAGACTCGTTGGCGTCGACCGGGGGCGTATCCCGGAGCTCCCGCTCGAGGGTCGCCTGGTGCCGGATCTCGTTCCAGCACATGTTGATCGATGACTCGAGGACGCTCTGGATGTTGACGTTCCCACGTTGCTCGTCGTCGACGCGGGAGAACGTCTTGAGGTCTCGCACGATGTGTTGCATCCGCGTGGCCCCCGCAATCGCCTCGTCCAGCTGCTGGCGGGCCCGCTCGACCCAACCGGGCTCGGGCTCTCCGTCGATCTCCTCGCGCGTGAGGTGCAGATTCGAAAGCACGTACATCAGCGGGTTGTTGAGCTCGTGCGCCACACCCGCAGTCAGGGTCCCGACCGAAGCCATCCGATCCGCGAACGCGAGGCGCGACTCCATGTCGCGGCGCTCCATGTCTCGCCTAGCGGCGTCGGCAATCGTACGCTCCGCGATCAGCAGCCGAGTCCCGAGGATCTCTGGATCGATCGGCTTGGACAGGTAGTCCGATGCGCCGGCGTCGAGGACCGCCGAGAGGTCGTCCATCTTGTTCCGACCGGTGACCACCAAGATGAAGACATCCTCGCCACCGGGCTGGGCGCGAACCTCGCGGCACAGGTCGAGGCCGGACTTCCTCGGGAGCGTCCAGTCGACGAGCATGAGCTCGAATGGCTCTTCGGCGTGCGCCAGGAGCGCCTCCTCCGCCGACCCGACCGAGGTGACTTTGTAATCTCGCTCACGCAAGAGCTCGCTCAGGAGCCCCCGCATCGAGCTCGAGTCGTCGACGACCAGCGTTCGCAAGGGCACTCCCGTCACTAGCCCTTAAGTCTAATGCAATTGGCGAAAAGGTTCATGGTTTCGTGGCGATCTTGACGGGGCCCGGTTCATAGCTATCGTTGGGGTGGATAACGCGCCGCGTCATCCAAGGGAGGATGTAGATATGACTCGCAAGAACCAACTTCGTCGGAGCGGCACCCGGCTCCAGAGGCAGAGCGCGCTCTGGTTTCAGCAGACGCTCAACGCGGGCGAGACGTTTGTCGACGAATCGCGAGCTGCGAGCCTGACGTTTGCGCGGGACATGACGACGGCGAGCAACAAGCTCGTGTCGAGCTGGGGCCGCTCGGCCGATGGCCTTCGCAAAGCATTGGTGAAGGAAGCCCTCGATTGGCAGCAGCTCGTTCTGAAGAGCCGCGACGCCTACGTCGAGGAGCTCATGCAGAGGATGAAGGGTCTCGAGAAGCAAGCGCGGACCACGCGCGAAGCGCTCAACCCCGAAGTGGTCGAAGCCACCGTCCTCGAGTCGACGCGCGACCTGCTCGTGAAGGCGCAGAGCACGGTCGACGAGCGCATCGAGAAGGCCGCCAAGCCCAAGAAGGCGCCCGCAAAGCCCAAAGCCAAGGCCAAAGCTCGCCAGCCGAAGGCAAAGAAGGCTCCGGCCAAGAAGGCTGAAGCCCCGATCCGGAACTACGACCAGCTCAGCGCCAAGGATGTCGTGAGCAGGGTTCAACGCCTTTCCGGACCGCAAGCGACAGCGGTGCTCGACTACGAGCGCGCACGCAAGAAGCGCGCGACAGTCATCCGCGCCGCCGAAAAGCGCCTCGCCACCGGCTGAACTGCACTACACTCCGGCCCGTGGGCGAAGTGAAACAGGTCCTCGTGGCCGATGACGAGGAGAACCTACGCCGCGTGCTGGCAGCGCAGCTGCACCACGACGGATACGAGGTCCACAGCGTCGCCGACGGTGCGGCGGTCCTGCAGGCGATGAGCGAGCACCACATCGACGTCCTGATCACCGACTTGCGGATGCCGAAGCTCGACGGAATGAAGGTGCTCAAGGCCGTGAGCGATCGGTACCCCCACGTGCCGGTGATCATGATTACCGCCCACGGGACGGTAGATACCGCGGTCGAGGCGCTCAAGCTCGGAGCGTTCGACTACGTCACCAAGCCGTTCGATCGCGCCGAGCTCCGAAGAGTGGTCAGCAAGGCGGCCAAGACGCGCGAGCTGTCGCAAAAGCACGTGAGTGGCGACCCGAACGAGCGAGGTCGGTATCGCATTATCGGGCAATCCGAGCCGATGCGCGGCGTCTACGACGTGATCGAGAAGGTCGCAGACACTCCGAGCACGGTCCTCATCACCGGCGAAAGCGGGACCGGCAAAGAGCTGATTGCGCGGGCGCTTCACGAGAACAGCTCCCGCAAGGACAAGCCCTTCGTCAGCGTTAACTGCGCGGCGATCCCACCGGACCTGCTCGAGAGCGAGCTCTTCGGATACGAAAAGGGCGCGTTCACCGGCGCGGTCACGAGCAAGCCGGGGCGCTTCGAGCTCGCCCATGGCGGCACGTTGTTCCTGGACGAGATCGCGGAGATTCCGGTCAGCATGCAGGTCAAGCTGCTGCGTGCGCTCCAGGAACAACAGTTCGAACGCGTGGGCGGCATCAAGACGATCACGGTCAACGTCCGGTTGATCGCGGCGACCAACCGCGACCTCAAGGCGCGCATCGCGGACGGCGGCTTCCGGGAGGACCTCTATTACCGCTTGAACGTGGTGCATGTGCACCTGCCCCCCCTGCGTGAGCGCCCGAGCGACATCCCCCTGCTGATCGATCATTTCGTCCAGAAGTTCAACGCGAAGCTCGATCGCTCGGTGAGCGGGTTCGAACGAGACGCGCTCCAACAGCTGCTTCGCTACGCCTGGCCGGGCAACATCCGGGAGCTCGAGAACGTCGTCGAGCGATGCATGATCTTCGCCGAAGACGGCGACGTGGGCGCCCAGCACCTGCCAGCGGAGATTCGTGACTCGGACGCCGGCGCCGCGCCGGGCCTGGTGGCGGGCATCGGGGCGACACCCGGCGAGACCGGCCTGAAAGAAGCGGTGCGGGAGGCGACACTCAAGCTCGAACGCGAGTTCATCGCGCGGGCGCTCGAGCAGACCGGAGGCAACGTCACCCACACCGCGCGACTGCTGAAGATCTCGCGCAAGAGCCTCCAGAATAAGATGAAGGAGCTGGGCCTCCGCGACGACTAACCGCTACTCGCCGGGGTCCTGACGGTGCGTTGCGAGCATCATTTCGAGGTCCTCTCGGCTGACCGGCTTCTGCAAGACGGGATTGGGCACGGACGCCGCGAACTTTCGAAGCCTCGGAGTGAACGCCCCGCCACTCATGAAGACGATTCGCTCAGCGAGCTCCGGGTGCTCCGCCTTGATCGAATCGTAGAACGACTTCCCATCGACCTTTGGCATCATGAGGTCACACACGATCGAGTCGAACTCCGGGTCGGCTGCGAGCAGCGCGAGCGCCTCGACTCCGCCGAGGACGGTGACGACATCGTATCGCCGCCGAAGGCGCCTTCTGAGCGCCGAGAGCACCATCGCGTCGTCGTCGACGATGAGAAGCCTCGAACGCTTGAGCGGGGCCTCGGAAATCGGCCGGCTGTCGTGGCGCGTCTCACTCACCGTGAGCCCGGTGTCGATGGGAATGACCAACTCGAAACGCGTCCCGCCTTCGGCGAGATGATGCACCTCCAGCCGGCCTCCGTGCTCCGCGGCGACGCGGCGGCACGAGGCAAGCCCGAGGCCCATTCCGCCCTGGTGGGCCTTGGTGGTGAATCCGGCCGTGAAGATCCGCTCGCGGTTCTCCTCGCCGATCCCCGTGCCCGTATCTCGGACGCCG
>CP070650.1:1542674-1545532 GCA_020354595.1 Myxococcales bacterium | reverse complement strand
CACACGAAGTCGACAATGCACGCAACCAAGCCAGCAAAGAAATCGCGCAGCGATACGACTTCAAGGGGACCGACACTACCGTCGAGCAAACCGATGAAGGTATCGTGATCCGCTCCAACAGCGAAGGCCGGCTCGACGCAGCGCGTGACGTTCTGCAGACCAAGATGGTTCGTAGGCAAGTCTCGTTGAAGGCGCTCGACCCGCAGCAGCCGCAACAGGCCGGCGGGAACACGTGGCGCCAGCTGATCAAGCTCAAAGAAGGCGTCTCCAAGGAAAAAGCCAAGGAAATCGTAAAGGCTGTCAAGGACAGCAAGATCAAGGTGCAGGCCTCGATTCAGGGCGACACCGTTCGCGTTTCGGGAAAGAAGCGCGATGACCTCCAGTCGACGATCTCGCTACTCAAGGAAAAGGATTTCGACCTGCCGTTGCAGTTCGTGAACTTCCGGGATTAGGACCTTCGCATTGACCGAGACAGGCAGAGAATGGGTGGTCGGCTACCAGGGCACCGAGGGAGCGTATAGCGAGCTCGCCGCGAAGCGTCACTTCGCCCATGCGTCGCGGCCGGCGCGCTGCGTCGGCTACCATAGCTTCCGCGAGATGCTGGAGGCGCTCAAAGGGGGCGCCATCGACTATGCGGTGCTGCCGATCGAGAACTCGATCGCGGGCTCGATCAACGAGAGCTACGACTTGCTGGCGAAGATGGGGCTGTTCCTCGTTGGCGAGGAGTTTCAGCCCATCGCGCATTGCTTGATCGGGGCAGCCGACGTGCCGGTTTCCGACATCCGCCGGGTCTACTCACACCCGGTTGCGCTGGCCCAGTGCGGCGAGTTCCTCGAGACACTCGAGGATTGCCACGTGGAGGCCTTCGTCGACACCGCGATGGCGGTCGAAAAAGTCAAGCGAGACGCCGACCCGGCCCAAGCCGCCATCGCAAGCGAGCAAGCCGCCGAGCTTCACGGGCTTCCGATCCTCCGCCGCGACATCGCCGATCATCCCGAGAACTACACACGGATGGTCATCGTCGCCCCCGAGGCCGCGCACTACGACCAGAGCATCCCCTGCAAGACGTCGCTCATTTTTTCGACGATCCACGAACAGGGCGCTTTGGCTCGATGCATCGCCATCTTCGCCGAGCGAGGCTTGAACCTCACCAAGATCGAATCCCGTCCCAAACCGGACACGCCGTTCGAGTACATCTTCTACATGGACTTCGAGGGGAACATCGACCGTGACGCGACTCAGGCGGCGCTCGACGATCTCGAGGCGGTCACGACGTTTCTCGTCGTGCTCGGCTCGTATCCGATCGGTCGGCCGTAGGTCAGCTGGCGACCGCCTCCGCGACGTGGGCGAGACGATCGGCGTCGGTTTCCAACCCCGCTGCCAGGCAGGTTGCCGAGACCATCTTGAGGGCCGCCGCTTCCCCGGCCCCGTCTTCCTGCCTTCTGGCGGCAGACAATGCTTCGAGCGCGTCGATCATCGCGTCGCGCCCGCGCCCTTGCGCGAGGTGCAGACAAGCCGAAGCAATGGCAATGCGAATTGGACCGCCCGATGATTGGCCTGGCGCGCGCCTTGCGGCCTTGAGCGCATCCTTTGCCGCTCCGAGATCCTGCCGCGCCACGAACGAAACGACCCGCAAGCAATGCGCGCCCGTGAGACCGCCGCCCGCAGCAATCGAGCCCTCGATCAAATCGTCGAACCTGGCATGGTCTTGCTCCTTGAGCGCGTGGACGACCTCGTCCGACGCGCGCTCGGGCGCCTCGTCGGGTACCGGGATGGTGGGCCGCTCCTCGGTCTCGTCGCGCGGGGCGCCCGAAGGCAAGCGAACGGACTTGCTGATCTCGGATGCGACGGAACGCGTGTCGCCGTCCGGCTGATATTGAACGGCAGCCGCCGCCAAGCGCACCGCGGCGCTGTTGTAGCCGCGGTCGGCAGCGAGAGACCCCGCTTCGAGGAGCGCGTGGGCCCCGCGCTCGAGATCTCCGCCTTCGCACAAGTACGCGCCGACCGTGGCGGCCATCGACGGGCCCACGAGCGGCTCGGCGCTGTGAAGCGCCTGAGCGACGAACCGATACACCTCCGTCCGGCGCGCCGGCGGCATCCGCTGCACGACCGCACGGCGAAGGAGCTCCGAGTCCGGCTTGCCCTGCGCAGTCAGTAAACCGTCGTTGATCAAGGCTTCGAAGGCGCGACGCCGCGTATCGTCCGGCACGCCGTCGAGCGCAACCGCCGCGTCGATGACCTGGGCCGAAGACGCCGGAAGGGCGGAGCAAGCCACCTCGAGGAACCTCATCGACGAGGTGTCGAGCGTCGCGAAGCGTTCTTCCAGCAAGGCGCGGGGTCCGAGGTGTTGCCTTCGCTCGACTGCTTCTTCACGCCATCTGAAACGGTGCCCGTCGTGGACGACATCTCCCGTGGCGATCATCGTGCGTGCGGCCTCGACGATGCCCAGCACGGTGGTGCCCCCCGTGATCACCAACTGCTTCGCGATCTCCATGTCCGGATCGGAGCCGAGGATTGCGGCGCCCACGAGCAGAGCCTCGTTGGGATCGAGCGACGGGAGCTCGATCCGGGACGACTGCTTGATCGGCCGAAGGCTCGCGGGGACGCTCGACTCGGTGGTGCGGACGCACAGCAAGCTCGCCACGCTCGGGTCGGAGAGCGCCGCGCCTAGCACGTCGAGGGTGGCCGGATCGACGGCCGAGATTCGATCGACGTAGATCCAGGGGAGCCCCTGACCGTTGCGGAGGGCCCGGAGCATGGTCTTGAACGCGTGGACCGCTGCCTCGCGCCTTGGTGGGGTCGCACATGCGATGGCCTTCAGAGCGTCCGCCACTCCCGGTTCCGATTGCTTCAGCGCT
>CP070650.1:1537538-1542574 GCA_020354595.1 Myxococcales bacterium | reverse complement strand
TCCACCTGTTCAGTGCCCCGCCCACGTGACAATCCTCCCAATCGCTTCGAGGAAGCCTATCTCGAGTGGGCGGGTGAGCCTCCGCCTGCGGACTTGAGGGTTCACGAGGAGCGCACCAAGAGCCCGCTTGCGGAGAACAAGAGCCCCGACATCGGGTTTCGGTGGAGCGTGAATCCCTATCGCGGGTGCTTCCATGCTTGCGCCTACTGCTATGCGCGCCCCACCCATCCGTACCTCGGCTTCGGGGCAGGAACGGATTTCGAACGACAGATCGTCGTCAAGGTCAACATCGTCGAGCGACTCCGCGAGCGACTCGAGAAAAAGTCATGGCAGCGCGAGCTGATCGCGTTTTCGGGCAACACGGATTGCTACCAGCCACTCGATGCGCACTACGAGCTCACACGTGGTTGCTTGCAGGTGTGCGCGGACAGCGCGACACCGGTCACGATCATCACCAAAGGCAAGCTGGTCCGAAGAGATGTCGACGTGCTCCAGCAACTTCAACGACGCGCCGGGTGCCAGGTCGCCCTCAGCATTCCGTTTGCGAGCGACGAGGATGCCCGCGCGATCGAGCCATTTGCCAGTTCCCCCAGCAAGCGATTCGAAACGCTGCGCATCCTTTCGGAAGCGGGCATCGAGACTGCCGTCGGCGTTGCCCCGATCATTCCCGGTCTGAACGACGACCAGATCCCACAGGTACTCCAACGTGCGGCCGACGCCGGCGCGTCGAGCGCATTCAAGATCCTTCTTCGACTGCCGCTCGAGGTCGGTCCGATCTTCGAAGCTCGCTTGGCCGAGGCATTTCCACTGCGGCGCGCGAAGGTGATGAACGCGATCCGCGACGTCCGAGGCGGACGCAAGAGCGACGGTCGGTTCGGCTCGCGGATGGTCGGCCAGGGCGAGCGGTGGTCAGCGATCGAGCAGCTCTTCTCCACTCAGTGTGAGCGAATGGGGCTCACCTACGTCGCGGGCGAGGCGCCGGAACCTGTGGCGGCGCCGTCCGAGCCAGACCGTCCTCAGCTCCCGCTGATCTTCTAGCCCTGGCGCGGGGTTTGCAGCGCTCCAGGATCAGCCCATCGCGAAAACGGTGGTTGATCTGGAGATACCTGCGTGATTACAGCTATTTACATGGAACCAGCGAGTTCCGACGACTTGTCATCTGGTGACATAATGTCAAGATTGAATGCCAGAGAGTCCAAGATGACCGATTCAGACGAAATCTCCGTGCTGGTGGTGGACGATGAGGCTCCCAATGTCGACTCGCTTCGGCGAATCTTCGAGCGGGAGGGTTTCTCGGTGCTGACCGCGAACAGCGGCCGGAACGCGCTCGACGTATGCCGTCGACACGAGATCCACGTGGTGGTCAGCGACCTGATGATGCCGGGAATGAACGGTATCGAGCTCGTAAAGGCGCTCAAGACCGTGGTGCCCGACGCGGAGGTGGTCCTGATGACGGCCTTTGGCACCGTGGAAAAGGCGGTCGAGGCGATGCGCGCGGGCGCGTACGACTTCGTCGAGAAGCCGTTGAAGCGAATGCAGATGGTGAAGACGGTGCGCAAAGCTGCGGAGCGCCACCAGCTCATCGTCGAAAACAAAGACCTTCGCCAACAGCTCTCACAGCTCAGCGATCGCAGCATCGTCGGATCCGCAGCGTCGCTTCGGAGCGCGCTCGAGATCGCGACTCAAGCCGCCCCTTCCTCCGCCAACGTGTTGATCCTCGGAGAGAGCGGAACCGGCAAAGAGCTGCTCGCGCGCTTTATCCACGAGCGAAGCGGACGGGGCAAGTTCGTCGGCGTGAATCTGTCGGCCTTGCCGGAGACGATTGTCGAGTCGGAGCTTTTCGGCCACGAAAAAGGGGCATTCACGGGTGCCGTAGCTCGGCGCGACGGACGGATCGCGGAGGCGGAAGGCGGAACGTTGTTCCTCGACGAAATCGGCGAGCTTTCCGCAGCCGTGCAAGTGAAGCTTCTTCGGGTGTTGCAGGAGGGCGAGTACCAGCCGGTGGGCGGGAAGACCAAGAAGGCAGACTTCCGTTTGATCGCGGCGACCAATCGAGACCTTGGTGCGGCGGTCGATGTGAGCGAGTTCCGCGAAGATCTCTACTATCGGCTCAACGTGATCGCGCTGACCAGCCCGCCGCTTCGCGCGCGGCGTGAGGACATTCCCCTGCTGACCGAGCACTTCGTCGAGATGTACTGCAACAAGAACCGAAAAGATGTGTTGGCCGTCGATCGCGACGCGATCGAGCGACTCGTCGCCTACGACTGGCCTGGCAACGTTCGGGAGCTTCAAAATGTCGTCGAGCGCGCGGTGGTCTTGAATACGACCGGGGTAATCAAGCTGTCCGATCTTCCCGACCCCGTCGCGCGGGCCGAGCCCCAGGTCGATGCGTTCGCGTTCCCGGTGGGCACACCGTTGAGCGAAGTCGAACGGCGTGTGATCGATGGCACGTTGAAACACACTGAGGGCGACAAGCAACTCGCCGCGCAACTCCTTGGAATTTCCGCAAGGACCATCTACCGGAAGCTCGGCGCCGACAAGAGCGACGACGCGCGTTAGAGCGGGTTGGTCGCCACGGGGCTGCGCCCCTGTTCCCCCCTGGCTGTCATTTTGTCAATTCAGGGGGATCAAGCTCGCCACGTTGTCCACGTCAGCCGGGCCCAAATCGCCTCTCTTGCCTGAAATCATTGATGTTTTTGCAGATAGATTTCGGCACGGCGGTTGCTCTAGCTACCTTCGGTGGCAACTCCACGACAACGACGGCTTTCGAGTGCGATCATCATCGCAACGCTGTTGCTCTGCGCTTTCTTCCTGGCCCAAGGCGCGACGCGCGTTTTGGCGGCCGAGCTGCTGGCGCCTGCGGCCGACGCCTTGGTGCCGAAACCGAAGCCGATCACAACCACCGCGCCGACCTTCAGTCGCAAACGCGACCCGGCGATCATCCTGAGGCGCAACATCTTCGATTCTGCACGGGGCGACCTGACCGCGGAGCCGCTCCCTGAGGTGGCTCTCGGCCCCCATGGGGAACCGCTCGAAGAATGGGACCCGAGCAAGCCTCCCCCCAGATGCGGCGGCAAGCTCCGACTCGTCGGCTCGGTCGTGAGCCCTGGCTATCCCGAGTGGTCGTTCGCAGCGATCGCGGGAACGAGCGATGGCAAGACGATGCTCTATCGCGAGGGTGGCACCGTGGAGAGCTCGCGAGTGGTCGCGGTCTATCCGTCGAGCGTCGTGATGACGAGCGCGGGCGGTGCGTGCCAACTGCTGATGTTCGACGAAGAAGAGGCAGGTGGGCTCGTCATTCGGACGCCGACGGCAAAGGCAGGGACCAAGCCGGCGAAGCCCCCAGACCCACGCAGTGCCGGCCTCACCAGCGAAGAGCTCGACGACGGAATCGAGAAGATCAGCGACACGAAGTTCACCATCCAGCGGAGCCTGGTGGACAAAGTGCTGGCCAACCAAGGAAGTCTGATGAAGACCGCGCGCGTCATTCCGCATGAGGAAGACGGACGCGTCGTCGGGGTCAGGCTCTATGGCATCCGACGGACGAGCCTGCTCGGCCGGCTTGGAATTCGCAACGGCGACATGCTCCGGACGATCAACGGGTTCGACATGACGAACCCAGACAGCGCGCTCCAGGCGTACACGCGTCTGCGGAGCGCAGACACGCTGACGCTCGCGGTCAAGCGGCAGAACAAAGACATGACCATCGAGTACAACATTGAATGAGGCGCCACTTGGGAAGCTCAGGCGGGGAATGAATCGTGACTTCTAGAAAACAGCTCATTTGCTTGGTCATTGGCTCACTGCTGTTGGGTACGGGACACAGCGCAGTAGCCCAGGAAGACCAGCCCAAACCGAAAACCCCCCCGGCGCGGCTTCCCACCGCCCCAGTGCCGCTGCGGCCCGCGAAGAAGGAGGTTCCCAAGGCAGCCCCCAAGGCCGAAGAACCGAAGGTTGAGGAGCCCGAGCTCGAGAACGAGCTGCCGCAGTTCGAGACCGGTGTGGAGTTCGAACCGATGTCGCCCCGCGCGCGAGTCACCTTCAACCTGGAGGACGCCGAGCTGCCCGACCTCGTCCGGCTGATTTCCAACATGACCGGCCGGCGCTTCATCCTTCCCACCAAGCTGCGCGCGATCAAGGCCACCGTGTTCGCACCGACCAAGGTGACGGTCGCCGAGGCGTATCAGGCATTCCTCTCCGTCCTCGAAGTCAATGGGCTCACCGTCGTCCCCTCTGGACGGTACCTCAAGATCGTGGAAGCGAACAACGTCGAGCAAAAGACGATTCCGCTCTACGAGGACGGGAGCGTCGTGCCCGCGTCGGATCGGTACGTGACCCGAATCCACCATCTCGAGAACGTGTCGGCGGAAGACGTCACGAACCTGCTTGGCCGCTTCAAGTCTTCCGCAGGAAACATCACTTCGTATGGCCCGACGAACATGCTGATCATCACCGATACGGGCTCGCAGATCCGCCGAATGCTTCGACTGGTCGCAGCGATCGATCTTCCGAGGAGTGGCACACAGACCTGGATCGAGCCGATCCACTACGCCAACGCGTCGGAGCTAGCGGAAAGGTTGCTCGAGATCTTCCCGGCGGAAGCGGCCCCCGCTCGGACCGCCAAACCCGCGTCGGCCCGCAAACCTAAGAAGGCCAAGTCTGCGCAGCCCGC
This sequence comes from Myxococcales bacterium, assembly GCA_020354595.1. Lineage (GTDB taxonomy): Bacteria > Myxococcota_A > Polyangia > Polyangiales > Houyiibacteriaceae > SG8-38. The sequence goes on along the minus strand of CP070650.1, from coordinate 1,537,902 downwards.
CCTGGTGGGAGTTGCCACCTCTGAGTCCACGATTCGCAACATCATCGCCGACGAACGAACGAACTCATTGATCATCATCGCGACAGAGCGCGCATACCTCCGTATCCTGGAGATGATCCGTCAGCTGGACGTCCCCCTCGAAGGCGAAGGCCGCATTCACGTCCACTACGTGCAACACGGGGCGGCTGCCGATATCGCCGCTGCGCTCTCGGCCCTGATCGGAGGTGCCGCTCCAAGTCCGAGACAGGGGGGCGGACGGGCGCAAGCCGCCCAACGCGCCGCCGCTGCACCGGTCAGGACCAGCTCGCTGTTCGAGGGCGAAATCGCGGTGACCTCGTACGAGCCGTCGAACGCGCTGATCATC
>CP070650.1:1533878-1537438 GCA_020354595.1 Myxococcales bacterium | reverse complement strand
TGCGCTATCCACGCGCGCGCGGTGTCGATGATGCTCACGGCATGGCCTCGACGTGTGCTTCGTCCTGAATGTAGGTCCGCTCTTTGTACCAGACCGCGACTGGAATGAAGAGTAGGGCGGTTACGCCCATCGCAGCCGCAAAGAACAAATAGTACGAGGGGCCGTCGAGCTTGCTGGTCCCGTCTGGGTTCTGGATGAAGAAGTTAACCGCCGCCGTGAACAAATTGCCGAGCGCGACGCTCATCAAGAACGCGCCCATCACCACTGACTTCATCTTCTTTGGAGCTTGAGTGTACGAGAATTCGAGGGCGGTGATCGAAACCAAGATCTCAGCCGCGGTCATGATGACATATCCGCCGAGCTGCCAGATGATGTTCACGGTCTCTCCGGCGTCGAGCCTCGCCTCGAGCCATGCCGGCAACAGAAATGCGGGCACGGTCAACAGAAGGCCAAGCGAGATCTTTCGGAGTGGCGTGAGCGGCCAGAACCCATCGAACGCCGGATAGATCACGCGATTGAAGAGCGGGATGAATAGCAAGACCAGCGCGGGGTTGAGCCATTGTGCCTGCGACGGGTCCCAGTCGACGATGAAGTGCCGGTCCATTCGCTCCGCCTGCAACACCCACGCGGAGCCCTGCTGATCGAACAGCGCCCAGAACATGGCGATGAAGGCGTAGATGATGAAAAGCTTGCCCAGCGCTTTCAAGCCCTCGGTGCTGAACACCTCTTCGAGAAACGCGATCCCTCCTGGGGGGATATGAACGAACTTGTTTCGCCCCATCCAAAACACGATGGTGGCGATCGCCATCAATACACCGGGTACGCCAAAAGCAACCGATGAGCCAAACCGATGAAGGAGGGGCTCCGCGAACAAAATCGACGCGAGCGCCCCCACATTGATCGAAAAATAGAACCAACCGAACACTCTAGGGAGCAAGCTCGCGTTCGACTGGCCGAACTGGTCCCCTACGTGTGCCGACACACACGGCTTGATGCCGCCCGAACCGATCGCGATGAGCCCGAGACCAATGGCCAACCCCACTCGCGTGTCGTCGATCGCAAGCGTCAGATGACCGAGGCAGTACACGATCGAGAGGGTCATGATCGTGCGGAACTTCCCTAGGAACGCATCGGAGAGTAGCGCCCCCGCGATTGGAAATGCATAGACCGCCGTCACGAAGACGTGGAACCACGTCTTGGCTTGCTCGTCCGTCATCAGGTCGAGCTCGCCGTGCGCGCCCATCAGGTACTTGGGCATGAAGATGACCAAGATCGCCCGCATCCCATAGTAGCTGTAACGCTCGGCCGCCTCGTTCGCGACGATGTACGGAATCCCGGGCGGCATCCCCGTCATCGGTTCAGGTGCAGTGCGGTAACGGGGCTTGGCGGACATCCATGCGATCCTAGCGGATTCTTTCTGTATCAGCGGCTTTTCGGCCACCGAGTAACGCAACCCGCTCTCCGCTTTTTTTTACCGAGATGTTAGTAGAAGCAACACTTACGCGAAGATCACACGGGGGGCTGTGCCTCGCCACGCGAGCGTATTGGAGGAGAGCGTGAAGAAGAGTGATGACCTGAGAGTGCTCAACCGGGGTTGGGTGGCGACGCTGCTGGCGACTTTTCTGAGCGTGGCGGGGGTGGCCTCGAGCGCCTCGGCGCAGTCCACGATGATCGATCTCAACCAGTTCCGCCCCGCCGAGCTCGCCACGGACGGCTTCTCCCTCAGCACCGCGGATGGTCAGGGCCACAAGCGCTTCGGATTCATGGTCTACATGGACTACAACGACGATGCGCTCGTGTTCCAGCAGGCTGGCACGGACCTCCGCTCCAACATCGTGCACCGCCAGCTCACGGGGCACCTCGCCTGGAACTTGGGCTTCTTTGACCACCTCGTGATCTTCATGGACGTCCCCTACCATTTCATCATCGACGAAGGGCAGGGCGCGGCCGATTCGCTTCCTGGCGGCGCGACGGGCAACTTTGGCTATCTGCGGCCCAACGGCGGCGTTCTCGGGGACGTGTACTTCGGAGCGCGCGGCAACATTTTTGGCACGCGCGCCGACGTGTTCCAGCTCGCCTTGCAAGCGACGATGACGATCAACACCTCATCGCTGTCGAACAACCAGCAGAAGTACCAGGGCCAGGTAGACAAGAGCCCGTACCTCGGCGGCTGGTTCGAGCTTCTGACGACGTTCAACGCCGGCGACGTCGTGCGTATCCCAATCCAGGTCGGCTACAAGCTAGGCACTCAGGGCCAGGCGGTGACGCCGAACCTCTTCGTTGGCAACTAGTTCACCTTCGGCGGTGGTCTCCTGCTGATGTTTGCGGAGGATCAGTTCATGGTGTCGGCTGAGGCCTTCGGCCGCACCGCCGCCAACAGCACCATCCCGTTCTGGACCCGCGAGGAAACGCCGGTTGAGCTGCTTGGCGGCTTCAAGTACCTGCATCCAAAAGGTTTCATGGTGGGTGTCATGGGGAGCGCCGGCGTGACGCCCGGCTACGGTGCCCCGGACTGGCGTTTCGGAGGCGTGATCGGATTCACCATGCCCGGCGAGCCCGAGATCGGCGACGCGGACGGCGACGGGATTCTCGACGATGTCGACGACTGCCCGAACGAGCCGGAAGATTTCGATGGCTTCCAAGATGAAGACGGGTGCCCGGATCCCGACAACGACGGTGATGGCGTCCTCGACGTGAACGATGGCTGTCCGCTCGATCCAGAAGATATCGACGGCTTCCAAGATGAAGACGGCTGTCCGGATCCCGACAACGACGGTGACGGAATCCTAGACGTCGACGACCAGTGTCCGAACGAACCCGGCCCGCCGGAGAACAATGGTTGCCCAGATCCGGATCGCGACGGCGACGGCGTGCCCGACCGCGTCGACAACTGTCCTGACGAGCCAGGAACCGTGGAGAACCAGGGTTGCCAGGACGCACAGCTCGTCGTGATCGGAGCCGACCGTCTCGAGATCCTCGAGATGGTGTACTTCAAGCTCGGTAGCGCGAAGCTCCAGAAGCGATCCTGGGCGCTGCTCGACAACGTCGCGGCGGTGATGAACGCGCACCCCGAGATCGAGAAGATCCGTGTCGAGGGTCACAGCGACTCCACCGGTAGTCTCTAGTTCAACATGCGACTGTCGAAGGCACGCGCCAATACGGTCGTTCGCTACCTCGTCGGACGCGGCAAGGTCGACCGGTCCCGGCTCGTCGCTGAGGGCTTCGGTCCGACGCGACCGCTGGTGCCCGACGCCAAGACGAAGGAAGAGCTCGCTCAGAACCGCCGCGTGGAGTTCCACGTGGTGGAGGCCGAAGAGGAGCCGGCGCCGGGCGGCGAAACACCCGCCGGCGAGGGAAGCGCCGAATAAGCCCGGTGCCTAGCTCGCGATTCGCACGGGCCAGTGCTGGTTCTCTAGACCGACCGAGAGGTTGGCGAGGAGCTGCCGCGCCTGGCGGATCGTAATCCGGCCGACCGGGTCACGGCGGATGCAGCGCGCGATCAGCGTCCCGAGCTCGCGCGTCTCGGGTTGGTCGATCAGCGCGCGCACCGCCTCCGGGCC
>CP070650.1:1529846-1533778 GCA_020354595.1 Myxococcales bacterium | reverse complement strand
GGACGAGACGATGCCAGGGGGAACGCTGTCGCCGGCGCTCGGCGGCGGAAGGGCAATGCCGATGTTGAGCAGAATGATGCCCTTCTCGTTGGGGTAGTTCGCCATGGAGTAAGCCCTGGTCGTCGGCGTCTTGGTGCCGGCGGTGTACCGCCAAAGCTTCAACCGGTCCCATTCATCGCGATACTCGGGCTCGATGTCGAAGTCGGCGAACTTCGTGCGGAACGCTGGGCACTGAACCTGGATATAGCCCCCCGCGCGAAACGGCACTTCCTCGCCTGGCGGGAGCTCGAGGACGATCTCCTTGATGAACGTGCTGACACCGCGCGTCGAGCGGACTGTGCACTCCCATTGCCGAACGCCAAAGACCTCCTCGGGAATTTGGACGCGCACGTCGTCCCTGACGGTGACCTGGCACGAAAGACGCACATGCTGCGCTGCCTCGTTCGGGCCGACGAGCGACTCCTCGGTGGGGAGCAGTGGCCCGCCACCTTCCAAGACCTTGACCCGGCACTGACCGCACGTGCCTTTCCCCCCACAACCAGAGGGCAAGTACAAGCCGACGTTGGCAAGAGCCTCGAGAAGCTTAGCTCCCGCAGGAACGATGAACTCCTAGTCGTCATTGACCAAGAGCGTGACGCTGCCGGTCTCGACGAGCTTGGACCGCGCAACGAGGATCACCGCCGACAGAGTCATGATCACGCCCGTGAACACCGCAACCGCAATCAGGATTTGGAATGCCACGCGCTCGTCCTCCTACAGTTGCACTCCGGCAAAGGCCATGAAGCCGAGCGACATCAAGCCGGCGATGATGAAGGTGATCCCCAGCCCCTGGAGCCCCTCGGGCACGTCGCTGTACTTCAGCTTCTCGCGAATCCCCGCGAGCCCGACGAGAGCAAGCGCCCAGCCGAAGCCACTGCCGACCGAGAAGACCACGCTTTCGGTCATCGTGTAATCGCGCTGAACGGCAAATAGGGTGCCACCGAGGATCGCGCAGTTCACGGTGATGAGCGGTAGATAGATGCCAAGCGTGTGAAAGAGGCGCGGGAAGTATCGGTCGAGCACCATCTCGAGTATCTGCACCATCGCCGCAATGACGCCGATGTACGTCACCAACCCGAGAAAGCTGAGGTCGAGGTCGGGCAGCCCCGCCCAAGCGAGCGCGCCCTCCTTGAGCACGTAGTTGTAGAGGAAGGCGTTGGTGGTCACGGTGATGAATTGCACCACGACGACCGCGGTTCCGAGACCGAATGCGGTCTCGATGCGCTTCGACACCGCGAGAAACGTGCACATTCCGAGGAAGAACGAAAGCGCGAGGTTCTCGACGAAGACTGCCTTGACGAAGAGCTCCATGTACTGACCACTCATCAGTGAGCCTCGGTTCGATGCACTTCGTGAATGCGGAACTCGGCCTCTTCCACCTGCTCGACCTTCCAGGTGCGAACCGCCCAGATGATGAGTCCGATGACGAAGAACGCGCTCGGCGGGAGCAGCATCATGCCGTTCGGGCTGTACCATCCGCCGTCGGCGACGTTGGGAAGGATCGTGTAGCCGAGGAGCGTCCCCTTTCCGAGCAGCTCGCGACAGGTAGCAACGAGAATGAGAATCGCGCTGTAGCCGAGTCCATTTCCGAGGCCGTCGAGGAAGCTCAAACCGACGGGGTTCTTGGAGCCGAAGCTCTCGGTGCGCCCGAGCACGATGCAGTTGGTGATGATGAGGCCCACGAACACCGACAGCTCGCGACTGGTCTCGAACGCGAAGGCCTGTAGTGACTCGTCGACGACGATGACGAGCGAAGCGATGATCGTCATCTGCACGATGATCCGAATGCTGGCGGGGAGCACCTTTCGGATGGCGCTCACCGAGGCGTTTGCGAGCGACGCGACCACCGTGAGCGCGACACACATGTAGAGCGACGGGAGAAGCGACGTCGTCACCGCCAACGCGGAGCAAATGCCGAGCACGTGCAGGGTGACGGGGTTGTCGTCGACGATCGGATCGAGCAGCGCGCGCTTCGCCCGGGAGCTCATGAGCCGCCTCCTTGGATGTTCTTCAAGAACGGGCCGTACCCGTGGTCACCGAGCCAGTACCGGATCAGGTTGGTGACCCCGTTGCCCGTGAGTGTCGCTCCCGAAACGCCGTCGACGCGGTAGGCCGCGAGCGGATCGTCGGCCGCGACACGACCTTTGGACACCTCGAGCCGGAGCTCGCCGGCATCGTCGTAAACACGCTTACCGGGCCACCGAGCCCGCCACGGCTCCTTGGTGAGGAAGTCCCCGATGCCTGCGGTTTCTCCATGCGAATAGAAGATGATGTCGGCGACGGTGTTGCCGTCCGGCTCGAGCGCGAGGAACCCATACAGCGTGGACCAAAGCCCGTAGCCGGACACCGGCAGGATGATGCGGGTAATCTCGCCCTGGTCCCGAACGAGGTACACCACGGCGCGTTTCGAGCGACGCCCGATGCGGGCGATGTCGAGCTCCGCGGGGATGACGACGCTGAGCTTCGGGTCCTTGCGCGTCTGAACCGGATCGAAGCCTTCCGGGTCGACGTCGTCGAGGTAGGCTCCGGTTTCCAGATCGATGACGCGAGGCTCGACCGCCGCGAAAAGCTCGTTGACGTCCCCCTCGGGCTGGAGAAGCCCGGCCACCTCGAGAATGTTCTTTCTGACGTCGAGCAACGCGTTGGCGATCTGTCTCGGCTTCAGCACGACGGCGGCAGACGCCACCAACGACGAGCATACGAGGCTCACGAAGAAGGCCACGAGCAGCGTCCGGGTCACGCTTTCTCGCTTGACGCTGGGCTGCTTCGGAATCTCGGGCACTCCGCTTCATCCTCCGGTTGATGTTGGCGCGCATGACGAAGTGGTCGATCGTCGGCGCAAAGATGTTCGCGAACAATATCGCCAACATGATGCCTTCTGGAAACGCCAAATTGACCACTCGAATGATCACCGTGAGAACCCCGACCAGGACCCCGAACATCCAGCGGCCGGAGTTGGTCACGCACGCACTCACGGGGTCGGTCGCCATGAATGCGGCGCCAAAGGCAAAGCCCCCGAGCACGAAGTGCCACTGCCAGGTCATCGCGAACATCGGGTTCGTGTCGGAGCCCACAGCGTTGAAAAGCAGCGCGGTCCCGATCGTTCCTATCAGCACACCTGCGATGATGCGCCACGACGCGACGCCCGTGTACACGATGAACATTCCGCCCAACAAGCAGGCCAGCGCAGAGGTTTCCCCCAACGACCCTTGGATCGGCCCGAGGAAGGCGTCCAACCAAGTCACCCCGCTGTCGACGATCCCACGCACCCCGCCTTCGGCGCCGATGGCGAGGGGCGTTGCACCGGTAATCACGTCGACCGGAGGCACCCACACCGACTCACCGGACATCTCGACGGGATAGGCAAAGTACAGAAACGCGCGACCCGCAAGCGCCGGGTTCATGAAGTTCTTGCCGGTCCCGCCGAAGACCTCCTTGGCGATGACGACGCCGAACGAAATCCCGAGCGCCACCTGCCAGAGGGGTGTCGTCGCGGGGAGCGTCAGCGCATAGAGAATCGAGGTTACGAAGAACCCTTCGTTGACCTCGTGGTTGCGAATGCCTGCGAACAGAATCTCCCAGAACCCACCCGCCAACAACGTGACGAGGTAGATCGGAAAAAAATAGAGCAACCCATAGAAGGTGGCAGCACCGACGTTGGCTGGGTCGTGTCCGACTCCGAGCGCGGCCATCACGGAGCCACGCCAGTCGGTCGGCGCCTGCAAGCCAAGCTCCGCGATCGCCAGATTCGCCTGGTAGCCGGTGTTCCACATCCCGACTAGGGCACAAGGCAGCACGCCGACCACGACGAGGCCCATCACCCGCTTCAGGTTGATCGCGTCCCGGACGTGCGGCGCGCGGCGAGACACATCCGACGGCGAATAGAAGAGCGT
>CP070650.1:1524397-1529746 GCA_020354595.1 Myxococcales bacterium | reverse complement strand
GCCCCGGGCGGCTTGCTGACCGGCGCACCCTAGCGCGAACACGCACGAGGCGATCGAGACGACGCGCCAGCTCACGGCTGCTCTCCCGCACGCGACAACGCTGCGCGCTCCCTCATCAGTGCTTCGAGTACGCGACGTTGAGCGTTGGCACGTTCACGTGTCGCGGTCAGCCGCCGCTGCGTCGCGAAGAGCTCGGTCTGTACGGATCGGCGTTCGAGCTGACGCTCGGCCAAGACCATCGCCGCGCGGGCGATCTCTTGCTTGCGCAACGCAACCGCTTCTTCCTGTGCACGCGAAGCCGCTTCCATCGCGAGCCGCGCTCGTTCGATCGCGCCCTTGGCGTACTTCGCATCCTCCTGCGCGCTCAGTCGGTCGAGCCGAGCCTGAAGAAGCGCCCCCTGCTCTTGGGCGCTCGGACCTTCAGCGGTCGTCGGAGCCGCGGAAACCCAGACGAGGCACGAGATCAGCAGGCACGCCAACCCGGCGCGTGCCCATTTTCGCTCATTGATACGAGAAGCGGAGCTCGTAGTCACAGATGTGATAGACGTCGCCCTCTTCAATGCGCTTGGATTCGACACGTTGACCGGCGTACTCGATTCCATTCGTGCTGCCCAGGTCTTTCATGAAGTACACGCCATCGTGAAACACGACGGCCGCATGACGCCTCGAGATGTTTCCGTCGCGAATCGCGAGGTCGGCGCTTCGCGCGCCGCGCCCGATGATGAACTCGTCTTTGTCGATCGGGAACGTCTGGCCGTTGAACCTCAGGACGAGCGTCTGCCGACCCGTTCCTTGGGACGGACGGTGCCCCGGTAGGGGGGGCGGCATCGAAATTTGCGCCTGCGCCTTCGATTGCTGTGGCGGCACGGGCGTGAGCATGGGCGCAGGCCTCGGCTCGACGGGAGCGGCCACTGGCGCGGCTCCGGCAACCGCAGAGCCAACGACCTCCTGCGTTTCGATGCCCGCCACGGTCTGCTCGCGCGCGCGCGCATACTCGCGCATCGCCTCGTTGATGAGATAGTCGACCGAGCAGCCGAGCTCGGAGCTCATGCGATCGTAGATCTCGAAGAGATAGTCGCGGCACTGAAAGGCACGCACGGTTTTTCTGTCGCCTTGATCACCCATCCCGTCGTCTACTCACTTCTGGTCACCCTGCTCCCGAGTTCGAAGCGCCTTGATCGACGCATCCGCGACCTCCGCCACCTTGTTCACCGGTGGGTTCAGCTCCGACCATCCCTCTCCCGACACTTGGACCTCGTCCGACATCAGCCGCTTCATTGCGGGGACATCCGGCTCCCCACCTCTGCGTTCAAGATAGCGCAATGCGACCACACGATTCCACCACTGTTGCGAATCGAGCAGCGCGACGACCGTCGATGTAGGTGGAGGTGTCATCTGGCTCATCCGCGTTGCATACCCTTCGAGCTCTTCCGGCTCATACTGAATACCCGAAGCAGACGGTAATCGTTGAGAAAACTGCTCAATCATGGCCGGGCCGCCGATAGAAAGGACCAGCTCGCCCGCCCGCCAGCGCAGGCGTTTGTCTAGCTTATTCGCGGCGGTACAGCCCGCAGCGGTACAGCCAGCGCGCTGCACCAGCGGCCAGAGCTTGGGAATTGCGGCGCGGCTGTGGATGTCTCCTACACGGTCGAATGCGTAGTCTCGGACCTCGATCGGATTGCTCGGATCGAGCGCGATCGAGAGCAATCGGTTCAAATGTTTGCGGCTCACGTGCCCTTCGAGCGCCCTGAGCGCGGTCGCCCTCCGGGCGTTGAGCCGCTCGACCCAAGCTTTCTGATCGCCGGGACCAGGCTTGGTGTCCGCGATCCGCAGAAGGCGTGTTGTGACGACTCCTTGGTCGGCGAGGTGTCGCATCGCCGTGAGCGCGCCTTGGTTGATGTAGTTCTCGCGATTGAAGAGGGCCAACGCGGTCACGCGTTTTTCGTCGGCGGGCTCGCCAGACGCTTCGAGTGAGGCCCGGATCTGCTCGGCAAGCCACTTGAGGAACGCCGACTTCTCCATCTCTTTCTCGATCGCAACCAATCGCGAACCCGCTCGCTTCTTGGTTTCCTCATCACCACTATCACCGATGATTTCTGCGATCTTGATCATCGCGGCGGGCGTCATCTTTTCGTGTAGCGCATCGACTAGCTGCTCTGCCGCCTCGGCGCCGAGCGCACGCGTCACCTGCTCGGCACTGTAGTCTCCGGCAAGACTTCGCCCCTCGAAATCCGCCGAGTACCAGCGGAGCACCGAACGGATCAGCTGTTCGCGAGTGGATTCGGGCGCGTAAGGAACGACCATGTAGGCGGCGTCTTTGGCGCGGACTTGAACGGGATCGGGACCGTTGCCGTTGCCATCCGGCTCGGACGAGAGCAACGCCTCCAGCCGCGGGACCATGCCGGATACGATGGTCTGACTGGCTGCTGGATCTCGGGCGCGAAGATCGTCCAGAGACTTCTTGAGGAGTGACAGAGCGTCGACATCGGTGCGATCCATCTCGACGATCGCCAGCGCTGCCTCCGTGCGGAGCTCTGGCGCGTAGCGGCCGCTACCGATGACTGCGGCGAGCCGAGTGGGCCCCTTGACCGTATCCTTCCAGCGCTGGACGTTGTCGCTATCGGCCTTGCAGCCACCCACCAGCAACGAGCCAGCCGTGCAAAGCACCATGATCTTGGTCGTCCAGCCCATCCGACTCGCGGCGCGATCCCCCCTCAAACCTTGCAACCCGCCAGGATAATAGAGGATTCGGCGAAGGGATCAAGAACGTCTAACAGTCTTGATTTCTTGACGAATCGCGCGCTCGCCGCATAGCCTGCCGGTGTAGGAGGCCGCGTACTTGAGCGCACATGAAACCACCTCTTCCGGTGATCTGTTGGCACCGGAAGGTAGGCGGCAGGACGTCTTCGCGATCCTGACCTTGACCGCTACCGTCCTGCTCACCCTGGCGCTGGTCTCGTACGACGCCCGAAACGGCAGTGCAAACTTAGTCGGCCCGGTGGGGCACCGGCTAGCCAAAGCCCTGATGCTCGCGTTCGGGTTGGTCGCCTGGTTCCTTCCACTCGAAGGGGGCCTTCTGACCTACCGGCTGTTTCGTCGGCGCTCCGCGATGCTCGGCGTTGCAACGATGGCGTCCACGCTCGTACTCGTCGTGATCGGCGCCGCGCTCGCGCATCTGCTCATCGAGCCGCAAGCGGCGTGGGGTGCGTCGCCGGGGGGTGCGGTCGGTGAGCTCCTGGGCGAGGTGCTCCGCTCGCTGCTCGGGTTCTACGGGACGGTGATCATCGGATTCGCCGTGCTGGGGATCTCCGTGATCTTGCGAACGCCGTGGACCCTCGAAGAGGTGGGCGCGGCCCTTGCGCGGCTTGCGCACGCCGCCCTGGCCAAAGTGCAGAGCGTGTTCATCGCCCTCCGCGAAGCGTGGGCGGAGGCGCGCGAGATTCACGAGGAAGAGATTCGCGCGAGCCAGCCGCGCATCATGGGGGTTCACTTCGATGACTTGGACGAGGAGGACGCGCCCGAACCGCCCGCACCGATTCTGACCCCCGCACCCAAGCTGAAAGTGCGGAGCAAGACGCCCGCCGTGGCTGAGGGTCCGACAATCGTCGCGCCCAAGGAGACCAAGCAAAAGCCGTTGGAGGTCGCCAAGCGGTGGAAGCGCGATCACCGCGACTTTCGGCTCCCACCCACGACCTTGCTCGACGAGCCCGATGCCTCGGTGATCCACGTCGACGCGGACGCCCTCCGGGAAAACGCAGAGCTCCTGACCGAGAAGCTCGCCGCCTACGGCGTGCGCGGACGCGTCGACGAGATCCATCCTGGGCCGGTCGTCACGATGTACGAGTTCGAGCCGCAGAGCGGGACCAAGGTCTCGAAGATCGCAGGCCTCGCGGACGATTTGGCGATGGCGCTCGCAGCGCAGAAGGTCCGCATCGTGGCACCGATCGCCGGCAAGGCGCGCGTCGGCTTCGAGCTTCCAAACGACAGCCGCCAAACGGTGCCGCTTCGCGAAATCCTGGAAGACCGACGCTGGGAAAAGCATGCCGGTGCGCTTCCGGTCGCGATGGGGAAGGACATCGGCGGTCAGCCGGTGTACGCGGACCTCGCACGGATGCCTCACTTGCTCGTCGCAGGTGCCACCGGGTCGGGTAAGAGCGTCGCGCTCAATGTCATGCTGACGTCGATCCTCTCGAAGAAGACGCCGGAAGAGGTTCGCATGCTGATGGTCGACCCCAAGGTCGTCGAGCTCCAGGTCTTCGACGGCATCCCGCACATGCTTCTGCCGGTCGTGACCGACATGAAGAAAGCGGCGCTTGCGCTGCGCTGGGCGGTCGACGAGATGGAGCGGCGCTACCAGATGTTCGCGGATGCGGGGACGCGTAACATCGACACCTACAACCGACGCGTCGAACGAGTGCTTCGAGGCGACCTTTCGATCGACAAGTTCATGCCCAAGCGCAAGGGCAAGGTCAGTGCTCAGGACGCCAACGGTCAGGAGATTTTGCTCGATCCGGTCGACGGCGAGTCGGCGGACGCGGAAAGCTTCGAGCCCGAAAAGCTTCCTTCCATCGTGGTCGTCGTCGACGAGTTTGCCGACCTGATGATGGTCGCCGCAAAGGACGTCGAAGCGTGCATCGCGCGCTTGGCCCAAAAAGCGCGAGCTGCCGGTATCCACGTCATCCTCGCCACCCAACGACCTAGCGTCGACGTCATCACCGGCATGATCAAAGCGAACTTCCCGGCACGGGTGGCGTTCAAGGTGTCGCAACGGCAGGACTCGATGACGATCCTCGGCCGCTCCGGAGCCGAGCACCTTCTCGGGATGGGCGACATGTTGATGATTCCGCCGGGCTCGAGCGACCTACAACGCGTTCACGCTGCTTATGTGAGCGAAGACGAGGTCCGCACGGTGTGCGATTTTCTCCGCGAGCAGGGCGAACCGGAATACCAACAGGAGATCCTCAAGCCGCGCGAGGAAGACGGCTTGGAGGGCGAGAGTGACGACCCGCTCTACGACAAAGCCGTCGCCGTCGTAGCCAATGCCGGCTATTGCTCGATCAGCCACGTCCAACGACAGCTCAGCGTCGGGTACAACAAGGCGGCCAAGCTGGTCGAGCGAATGGAGCAAGAAGGCGTGGTGGGCCCGCCGAGCAGCAAGGCGGGAGGACGGCGAGAAGTGCTGGTTGGGCCGATGTAGGGGTAGGTCTTGCTGGGCTGCGAACCTCGTCCAGCTAGTTACATCCGACCCGCCCACCCCCACCCGTAATCCTCCCTGCGCGCCCCGTCGCCTCGCTCGGGGCTTGCCGGCGCATGCGCGCCGGGCTTCGCCCTTCGGGCTCGCACTGCCGT
>CP070650.1:1521053-1524297 GCA_020354595.1 Myxococcales bacterium | reverse complement strand
TCAGACTCTCCAGCTACCCCTAGTACCGTTCACCCTAGTCGGTGCGACGACCCGAACTGGCCTTCTCACGAACCCCATGCGTTCGCGCTTTGGCTACGTCGCCCGGCTCGACTACTACCCGGACGACGCGCTTCGGAAGATCATCGAGCGAAGCGCCGACCTACTCGGGCTCTCGCTGGCCAAAGAGGCCGGCCACGAGCTCGCGCGCCGTTCGCGCGGAACGCCGCGCATCGCCAATCGTCTGCTGCGGCGCGCGCGCGACTTCGCGCAGGTCCTGGCCGACGGTAAGCTCGATGGGACTACCGCACGCGAAGCACTGGAACGGCTGGACGTGGACGAGGCGGGCCTCGACCAAATGGATCGCCGGTACCTCACGGTCATCATCGATCACTACGATGGCGGCCCAGTCGGGATCGAAACCTTGGCGGCCGCGTTGAGCGAGCCGCGCGATACGCTCGAAGACGTGTACGAGCCCTACCTCCTTCAACGGGGGTACTTGGCGCGCACGGCGAGGGGACGTGTAGCCACCCGGCACGCCTTCGAGCACCTCGGCAAGAAGCAACCCTCCGGAACACAGACCGGTTTGTTCTGAGCCGCTTACTTGGAACCCTCTGGGTTCTCTGACCCGCTCATTTCCCCCAAATGCAACTCCGTCCCCATGCGGCCGAAGAGGGCCTTCTTTCCTGGGTCGAGCGATGGGCCCCTGCCGACGCCGAGGTGTGGAGTCGCTGGCGTCAATCGCTGAGCGCCAAAGAGCGAGCCGACGTGCTGTTGCCGTTGCAGGCATCGCTCTCGGGACTGGTCGCGTTTCGTCAGTTGGAAAATCATCCGAGCGCCCGCGCGGCAAGCGACTTCCGGCCACACCTGCACGCGGTACGCGTGACCTACGACTGGGCGCTGGCGCTTTGCGGGGGCCTCTGCGCCGAACGAGAACCCGAACGCAGATTGCGCTCGGTTGGCCAGCCGATTGGCGAGCCGGAGGCGTCGCTTCAGAGCCTTCGACGGTCGCTGACCGACGCACTTCGCGTCAGCGAACGGTTGCTCGAACTCCCGCTCGTCGACGCGGGCGCTTTTCAGGCAAGCTGTGATCTCTTTCTTCGCGACCTCGGTCGCAATGCTTTCTTTCGACCACCCGAGCCGCTCGAGTTCTCGAACGTGGCCGAGCTCGTCGGTCCGGATCACTTTCCCGCGGAGTTGGCATCTTGGACGAGCGAGGTCGCCAAGACGACGACGATCATCGCGTTCCTAGCCTTGCTCCGAAACCATCGCTTCATGGGGATCGCCGACCGCCTCATCGGCGAAGACGAGGGCCTCTACCGCGCGCACGTCGTTCTCGCCGGCGTGCGGAAGGAGCTTCGAACCCTCATGCGGTTTCTTCTCGTTCAGGGCATCGAAACCTTTGCCGACGAGCTCGAAGCGCGTCTGCTCGCGGTGGACGCGCACCACATCACCGGAGCGCGCACAGAAATCACCAAAGCGTCGAAAGAGCTGACAGAGCTACGCGAGGCGGTCGAAACGCTCGCGATGGGCATCCACGGCAAGGTGCGGAGCGCGCTAGAGGATCCGCTGCCGGAGCTCGAAGACGAGCGAAGGCTCGCGTTGCCCTCCGAGCGGATGCGAAACGGGATTCGCGAGGTCCGCGCGACGGTGAAGGAATCCGCAAAGCGGCTCCGCAGCATCGCGCTTCCCGCTGCCAAAGAGCACGAGGTCCGGCGGAGCGAGCGCGTGCAGAAGAACCTCCAGCAGGACATCTGGGCGTTTCGGTTCATCCTGCGCGCATTCATCGACAAGGCGCTGGTGGCGCCGCTCGGCGCCGACCGCTGGAACCATGGGGAGGACCTCGCGTTTGCGGGCGAGTTCGTGCGGCACTTCCGCGTGTTTGGAACGCGCCTCGCGAAGGGCACGGGCTACCCGCGCCTGGGCCCGCTGACCCGGGCGGTCAGCGCGTTGAGCTACCGCGAGGCAATCGACGCGGCGAAGCTGGGTCTGGCCGCGCGCGAGTGCGAGCTGTTTGTCGAGCACCTAGAAAGCTCGCTCGGCGATGCTCCCCATTCGTTGCTGGCGCCCTTCGACAAAGAAAAGGCGGCAGCCGAGCTGCGGGGCTATCTCGCGGCGGCCCAAGACCGCTCTGCCCTCGACCGGGCCCCGACTGGAACGTTTGGTTTGACCGACGCGGAACAGGCGGAAGCGGGCTAAACGAATACCCCAAACGCCGCGAGCGTGCGCTCGATGACCCAGAACGCCGCGAGCGAGCCGATCACGTAGGCAGGAACCGTTCGATTGCCGCGCCATCCGGGCGGGATGGCCGACCGAATCGCCGCATAGCTGGCCCACGCCACGGCGATGACGCCAAGCTGGCCGAGCTCGAGCCCGAGGTTGAAGCCCAGAAGGGCCAACGGAATCTCCTCACTAGGAAGCCCTGCATCGAACAACACCGAGGCAAAGCCGAGCCCGTGCAGCAACCCGAGCGCACCTGGCAGCGTCCAGGGGTGCCGATAGACCGGGCCCTGTTGACCCGACTGGATCTCCAGCGCCAGCACGACGATGGTCATCGCGATCAGCGCTTCCACGAGCATTTGCGGCACGCTCAGAATACCGAGCACCGAAAGCGCGAGCGTGAGGCTGTGCCCGACGGTGAACGCGGTGACCGCGGCGATGAGCCGGCGATGCCAACCAAAGAGAATCAGAAGCCCGATCAGGAACGTGAGATGGTCCCATCCGGTCAGCAGGTGCTCGACACCGAGCATCAAGTAGTCGAAGAACGAGCTCGACTGCTCTCGTGGCGCGGCGATGGTCAGCCGTGGCGTTCGAGCATCCAGAATCGCGTGGTGCACGTCGCCGTCGGCGCGCACGACGCGAACCACGACGTTGACGGCGGAGTCCTCGAAACCGTCAACCGTAATCGCGGCGCCGAGCATGTCGGGCGGCTCGCATCGAAGCTCGACCGTTTCGGTCACCGCCATCTCGTCTTCACTGAGCTCACGGGTCGAGGGTCCGGTTGCCTCGCACGTCTCTGGGATGCGGGGGCGCAAGGACTGTCCTGTTGGCCGCTTCACCGGAGCGCGCCAACGCATCGTCACGGAGCCGTCGGCGCCGTGCTCGAAGGACAGGACGGAAGGGGCGAGCGGGTGGGCCCGAGCGGTTGTCGGTGCGCCCAAGCTCAGGAACGCAACCAGCAGAAATGGCCAAAAACCGGTCACGGAACCCTCTCGATGCGGACGGTGTATGCGTTGCGAAGCGCCGC
>CP070650.1:1518299-1520953 GCA_020354595.1 Myxococcales bacterium | reverse complement strand
GCTGGCACTGGCGCCGGCACGGACGCTGGCGCGGGTACTGCGGCTGGCGCCGGGGCTGATGCGGGCGCTCGTACCGCGGCTGGCGCTCGAGCTGCGACCGGCGCCGCCATCTCTGGCGCGCTTGCGATCGGCCGCTTGGTGCCCGGTGGTGGCGCGGGTGCTTTCGCGGGAACGATTTGGTACCGTCGTCGCTCGCGCGCGTCTTGAATCGTGACGGTTCCATTCGGATTCACGTTGCAGCTCGCGCCCGCCGGGACCCCGCCCGATTCGCCGATGTTGGCCCGGCCGGCCATCAAAGCCGCCGGCCAAGTTGCCGCCTCGACCGTCCCCAAGAACAGCGGGTCCGACGCGCCGAGCCGACTGATTTCGACTTTCCAATACTTAGCCACGAGGTCCCGTTGTTGCGCTTGCTCATGATAACCGGGTTTGCGCGGGAAGTCGCATCCGCGGCTGGCACCACAGGACGGGCCAGGTTAGGAAACCGCCGGTGTGGATCTTGGTCATAGGCCGTGAGGGCGTGGAACAGCGCGAGGGGAGCGCCGTGGCGTGCCTCCACGAGCTCGGCTGTGAGGTTCAAACGGCAACCCTTTGGGATCGTTTGGATAGAGACGACCTCGTGAAAAAGCCCCCCGCCGCTGTTCTGATCGAAGCCGGGGATGAGGCGGACGCGGGCCGCGCAGCCCTGGTTCGGGTGCGAGCCGCCGAACCGCTTCAAGAGGTCCCGGTCATCATCGGCATTACACTGAACGCCTTGTCCCGGCTGGACGTGGGGGACGGCTTCGACGATTTCGTCTTGATGCCCTACGTGCCCGCGGAGCTTTACATGCGCATCCGCCGCGTCGAGTGGAGCCGGAGCGAGTTCGCGCAGCAGGAGCGCATCAAGATGGGACCGCTCTGCATCGACCTGGCCGCTCACGAGGTCACCATCGACGGACGACCACGCCAGCTGACCCATCAGGAGTTCGCGCTACTGAGCTTCCTCTGCCAAAACCGAGGTCGCGTCTTTTCGAGGCGGCAGCTCCTCGAGCGCGTGTGGGGCGTCGACTACTACGGCAGTAGCCGGACGGTCGACATCCACGTGCGGCGCCTTCGCATGAAGCTCGGCCACTCGGTGAACAACCTCGAGACGGTTCGCGGCGTTGGTTATAAGATGAAGGAACCGTGATGCTTCCCCCGCTCGCGATCTCGGCAGGTGATCCGGCGGGCGTCGGTCCTGCGGTCACCGCGGCGGCGCTCTCCCAATGTTTGGGCTCGGACCGTGCGCTCGTCTACGGCGACGCAAGCTGGATGGAGCGCGCACTTCGTCGTTTCGGGTTCGAGTCGTTCGAGCGTGTGGAGACCCCGCACGCAGACACGTTGGCGCCCGGCCGAGTGGGACTGGTGCACGTTGCGGACTGGCCAATCACGATGGTCGAGGCGAGGGCACCCACCATGGATGGCGGCGTGGCGCAGCGTGAGGCGCTCGAAGCGGCGTGCGATGCGGTCATCTCGGGTGCGGCGCGTGCGATCGTGACGGGCCCCGTCAGCAAGGAGGCGGTGAGCCTCTCCGGCGTGTCGTTCAAGGGGCAGACCGAGCACCTGGCAAGGCAAGCGGGAGTTCACGTCGAAAACGTCACGATGATGTTTCTCGGGCCGCGCCTGAAGGTCGCGCTCGTCGGAACGCATTGGGCGATCAAGCATGTGCCTTCGACGGTGACGCGTGAGCACATCGAGCGCACGGTGCGCCATTTGACCGATGCGCTAACCCGATGGAATCCCGACACGAAGCCGCTTCGCATCGAGGTGACCGGCCTGAACCCGCATGCCGGCGAGGGCGGCCTGCTCGGGACCGAGGAGGAGACGATCATCGGTCCGACCCTCGACGACATGCGCGAGGAGCCTCCGTATTCGACCGGCGACGTCGAGCTGATCGGACCGACACCGGCGGAAGCGGCGTTTCGCTATGCGGCCGACGGCCGGGCGCACGGCGTGGTGGCCATGTTCCACGACCAAGCGACCATCCCGAGCAAAATCCTCGATTGGGGTGAAGCGGTCAACGTGACTTGGGGCTTGCCGTTCGTCCGCACGAGCGTCGACCACGGAGTTGCGTACGATGCGGCGGCCACGGGCACCGCCTCGGAGAGCGGTATGGTAGCCGCCATCCGGGCCGCACAACGCCTCACCGGCGGATCGGGAGAATGACGGCCGACATCGTCATTCGAGGCGCTCGGGAGCACAATCTGAAGAATCTCACGGTGCGCCTTCCAAAGAACCGCCTCACGGTGGTCACGGGGCCGAGCGGCAGCGGCAAGTCGAGCTTGGTGTTCGACACGCTCTATGCCGAGGGTCAGCGGCGCTACGTCGAGTCGTTGAGCGGGCACGCGCGGCGCATTCTCACCAAGCTGCCTCGACCGGACGTCGACGTGATCGAGGGGCTTTGCCCGGCGCTCGCCGTTCGGGAGCGCGAGCCGTCGCGCAACCCCCGCTCGACCGTGGGAACGCTGACCGAGGTCAACGACTACTTGCGCGTGCTTTTCGCGACGCTCGGTGAGGTGCACTGTCCGACGTGCGGGGAGCGGTTGCACGCGCACTCGGTTGCGGAGGTCGCGCAGGAGACGCTGAGACTCGCGGAGGGAACGAAGTTCAGCGTGCTGGCGCCCGTGGTGCGGGCTGGC
>CP070650.1:1515574-1518199 GCA_020354595.1 Myxococcales bacterium | reverse complement strand
CGCAGGAACAACGCTTCGTAGCGACTTGGGAGGTGACCGCGGGCATTCGCTGGACGCCCAACGCCACCGTCGCCGCGTCCGGTCGCGCGCACGAGCTCAAGGCCGCGCTCCAGCAAGCCGAGGCAGACACCCAGCTCATGAGGGACGCCATTCGCGTCGAGGTCGCGCAGGGTTACCATGGCGTGCTCGCGGCTCGCTCCGCGATCGAGTCGGCGCGGCTTGGCCTAGAAGCCGCGCGCGAAGGTTATCGAGTGACGCGCGAGCAGCTCCAAGCCGGCATCGTCAACACCACCACGCTGCTCCAGGCGCAAGCGGAGCTCATCCGCGCGCAGGTCGACGTCGTCGAATCGGCGATTGGGATTCGCATCGCCAAGGCCACGCTTCAGCGCGCGATTGGGGAGATGCCTTGATCATCGTTGCTGCCGCCGTCGTGATTCGAGACGGGCGCGTGCTGCTCACGCGTCGAGCGGACGGGCAGCATCTCGCGGGGATGTGGGAGTTTCCGGGTGGGAAGCTCGAAGAGGGGGAGCCGCCGGAGGATGCGGTCGTCCGGGAGTGCCGCGAGGAGTGCGGGATCGAGGTCGAAGTGAGCGGCATCCTCGACGTCACGCACCACGCATACCCCGAAAAGGAAGTGCTGCTCCTGTTCTACCGGTGTGAGCTGTGCGCCGGGGAAGTTCAGCATCTGCAGGTGGCCGATCACGCCTGGGTCGCGCCCGCCGAGCTCGATGAGTATCCGCTGCCGCCCGCGGACGAGCGCGTCATCGAGCGCATCAAGTCGCTCGATCTCTGACGGGCTCAGCGGACGTTGGCGCCTTCCAACAGGACGCGGCGCACCAAGCTCGTCTCGGTTGCTGGCTTCGACACCGGCTCAGCCAAGATCCGGATCGTCGACCCCGTCGCAGCCGCGTGAAACTGGTAGAGCATCCCTCGCCCCACTTCTTCGGGTGTCCCAAATGTGTCGGTGAGCTGTTTCATGGTCGGTTTCGCTTCGACGAGCTCGAACGTGATGCGGGTCACCCGGTCTCCGGGCGTGGTCAGGGTGACTCGGTATCCGTCGTAGTGCATCAGCGCCTGACTGTTGGTCCTAGCTTTGATCACGCCCTCCATTTGGGCGGCCACGTAGTCGACCGATGGCTCCGGCTCGGCCAGCGCGCGGGCTGCAGCCTGTACGGCGCCTACGGCGGAGTCGTCACCGCGGGCGGCCTGACCTGGGGGCTCCTCGCCCCCTGTGCTCTCACCGCGAGAGCACCCAGCGACTGCGAGAAGGCTCAGCGCGAGCCACGAGGCGAGGCGAAGGTGTGTCACACGTCAGCTCCTGGCTGACGTTTGTACCGCGAAACGATCCCGCGCCAAAAAAGAACGCCCTCGGGGTCAGGCTCGAGCGAGGCTTTCGTCGACCGAGGCGGTGCCGCCCGTTTTGATTCGCACGGCGAACGGCTCTCGGGGGCCTCCGACCCGTTCGAAGGAAGCCGAGTCGCCAAAGAACATGCTCGTTGCTTCCTTGAGGGCGGGCTCATAGGCTTCGTAGGTCGAGTCGGCGTTGGGGGCGTTGAGGCGGTCCTGGACGCGGAAGAGCACCTCGCTCGTCTCGAACTCGAAGTCGAGGCCGCCTTCCTCCTCGAGCATCTTGCATGCCAAAAGCGCGCGGCGGAAAGCGTCGTTGATGCCGGCCTGGAAGTCACCACTGAACCCGCGCTTGCGGCTGTAGAGCAGCCCCGGCCGGTCGTCGGCCACATCCAGGTAGTAGTCGGACTGATGTCCAATCAGCACGACGCCAGGCCCTTGCGGCACGTGCGCGTAATCGGCCACATCGATCAACAGCTCGTCCGGAATCTTCTTGTTGCGAATCCATTCGTGGAAGACGGGGACCAGCTTCTCGAGCTCGATCTCGCCGGACTTGGTGTAGACCTTTACCTGAAACTTCGTCGGTTCCATCTTCGATTACTCCGCGGCTGCGGCCGCCGCCGCTTGGGTGAGACGCTGGTAGCAACCGTGCGCTGCCTCGAGGAAGAGCTGCGCTTCGTCGAGTGCACGGTGCGCGGTCTCGTCGTCGGCGTTCTCGTACGACTTGTCGCCGTGCATTTTCAGCAGGTAGTTGGCGAATTTCCCCTTTGCGAACGGGTCGTGGAAGAGCTGGGTGTCATGAAGGTGCATCTTGAAGTTGCTCACGACGTCGTCGGCGTCGTCCTTGACCTGCACTTCGAGGTGGCGAACTAGCGCCTTGGCTGCGGTGACCATCGCGTTGAAACCGCCCGCCGCGGCATCGCCGGCTTGCCCCGCCTCGAGTGCGTCCTGCGCGTCGTGGAGCTGCTGCTCCGCTTCTTGTAGACCGAACTCGACGAAGGGCACGATCTCGCCCGCACACTCGCCGACGCCGATGTCGCCGATCGTGTACTCCCGGGGGTCGCCCCAGTCGCTGTAGTAGCTCGGGTCCTCTTCGTAGCTCGGCGGCTTCTGGATCGGCGCAAGCACTTTGCGGAACTCCTTCGTGCCGACGCGCGCGATGAACGCCTGGAAGCTCTCCTCGCCCTCGCGGTGGGCGAGGTAGTGCTGCGTGATGAGCTCGACGGCCTTTGGGATGTTCTTCGAGGGGACAGCGCCAACCACCAAGCCGTAGCTCTT
>CP070650.1:1512866-1515474 GCA_020354595.1 Myxococcales bacterium | reverse complement strand
GACCCGACCAGTACGGCAACGACGCCGGCGACGAGTAGCAGAAAGAAGAGCACGGGATAGAGCCGCACCGCGCGTCCTTACCATGTGCCCTCGGCCTGATCGATGCGGGGCTTGGGGTGTGATTGACCCGGTCGGGGCGATCGGTCATCGTCGCCGCAAGCAGGGAAGCCGGTGAGAGGCCGGCGCGGACCCGCCACGGTATGTGACTGAATGCTCCGTCGTGATGCCACTGGGCGAAGAGCCTGGGAAGGTGACGGAGACTGGGGTCGCGAGCCCGGAAACCTGCGAGTGCAAGTGTGCCTACGCCTCGGGGATGGCGGGATTTGGACCAGATCGATCGACGAAAAGGAAGCGTGTCGTGCGGTTGTTTTGCCGTAGCGGTCGCTCTTGCAATCGCGTCACCGGCGTTCGCGCAATACGGGGCGACTGCAACCATCGAGCGGCCCATCCCCTCGACCAATCCGCTCGACCCGACCGCTGCGGGAAGCGAAGTCAAGGTCGGCGATCGAATCGTCGCGCAGACGACGCAACAGCTCTTGCAGGAAGCCGCGGGCACACGCGTCGTCGGGATCGGCGCGAAGGGGACGCCGTTCTGCGTCCGCATTCGCGGTGCAGCTTGCGACCAGGTGACGGTGATGCTCGACGACGTGCCGTTGAGCAGCCCGGACACCGGCGCCTTCGATTTGAGCTTGGTCCCACTCGAAGCGATCGAGGGTTTCGAGGTGTATCGCGGAGGAACGCCCGCGTGGCTCAATGATGGATCCATTGGAGGCGTGCTTCGATTGCGTCCGCGTACGTACCAAGAGAATGAGGTGGGCGCGCGAGCCACGTTCGGGAGCTTTGGAAGCTGGACGGCAAACGCGTTTGGCGCCACCAAAGCGGAAAAGGTCGACTTCTTCGGCACGGCCGGAGCCGCCGGCGCGCAAAACGACTATCCGTACATCGATGACAATGGGACCGTGCTCGACCCCACCGACGACGTCGAGCGCCTGCGCCAGAACGAAGACTTTCTTCAGGGTTTCGGCTTCGGCAACCTCGGTGTGGAAACGAGCGAGCGCAGCCGCTTGAAGCTCGTCTTTCTCGGCCTCGGCCGGGAGCGTGGCGAGCCGGGACCCGGATCGAGCCCAGCCCTACGAGCACGCAACAAGGAAACACGGCTGATCGGTTCGGCGTCCTGGCTCCAGAGCAGGGAGGGTCGGCACCCGTACCGGCTACAGGTTGCCGCCAACTACGACTACGGGCGCAACCGCTTCACCGACGAGCTTGGCGAGATCGGCAATGGCGGGCCGGTCCGGAGCGACGATCGGACACACACGATTTTCGGTCGCGTGGCCTCATCGGTGATCGCGGTTCCTTGGTTCGAGCTGACGACGATCGCCTCCGCCCGCTATCAAGCCTTCGATCCATCTGATGCGCTGAGTGCGAGCCAACCCCGGGCTTCAGATCGTGTGACGGCTGCCGGGACTGTGGAGACGCGGCTCTTCGGCAAGGCTGGCGACGTGGCGCTCGAGCTTCGGCCCAGCGTGCGTTTAGGCTGGACGCGTGTCGCGGTCCGGCAGTCCCTACCAGGGAGCGCGATCCCTCCACCTCCGCCTTCCTCGGACTTCCTTCCGACGTTCCGCCTGGGCGCCGCGATTGCCCCCCTCGAGTGGCTCGCGTTTCGAGGCTCGGTCAGCAACGGCTACCGGCTTCCCTCGCTTCTTCAGCTCTTTGGGAATCGTTCCACGGTGGTGGCCACTCCAGGGCTCGTTCCGGAACAATCGCTAGCGGTCGATGGGGCCGTGACGGCTCGGGGTCACAAGAAGATCTGGAGCGGCTATGCGACAGTCGGCGCGTTCGCCAACTGGATCGACAACATGATTCGCTTTCGGCGGACGGCGCAGTCTCAGATCAAGTACGAGAACATCGCGTCGGGCCGCAGCCGTGGCGTCGAGATCGAGCTTCGTGGAGGCATCACGCACCATTTCATTGTTCACGGGGACGTCACGTGGACGCAGGCCATCGATGAGTCGACCGGTAACCAGCTTCCGGGCCAACCGGAGTGGATCGCTTTCGTTCAGCCGGAGGCCCATTCGGGGACGCTATCGAAGATCGTCTCCGACATCATGGGTTTCTTCAGAGTCCTCTATGTCGGACGGAGCTACGCGGATCCTGCGAACCTCGTGGTGCTCGTCGCGCGGACCGAGCTCGCCGCCGGTGCGGGGGTCGCCATGTTCGAGGGTCGTCTCGGTTTGAGCTTTCGCGTCGACGATCTGGTGGACGTTCGAGGCCAGGATCTTCTCGGCTTTCCGCTCCCCGGCCGCCGCTACACGGGCCGGCTGACGCTGCGTCACTCTTGGTAGGTTGACTTCGGCGCCCCCCGAAGTACGGTCGACGTCCTCGTGAGGGTCGAAGGCGGTTTCATCCGAGGCCGCTGGAGATAGACCGACGGAGAGAAAACCGTTCGGTCGAACAGGGAAGCCGGTGAGAGGCCGGCGCGGACCCGCCACGGTATGTGACTGAACGCTCTGCCAACGAGCCACTGGGCAAAGCGCCTGGGAAGGCGGCAGAGACTGGGGTCACGAGCCCGGAGACCTACCCATCGCGAGCCAACTCGAATCGCCTCGGG
>CP070650.1:1509479-1512766 GCA_020354595.1 Myxococcales bacterium | reverse complement strand
GCTCAGCCCGACATCGACGGCGCCCTCGTCGGTGGGGCGTCGCTGTCTGCCGACAACTTCATTCCGATCATCGACGCCGGGGTTCGCCGGGCGGAAAGCTGACCCATGTATACGTTTCTTTCGATTCTCTATGTCTTCGTGTGCCTGTTCCTGATCCTCGTCGTGCTCTTGCAGTCGGGCAAAGGAGGAGGCCTCGGCTCGGCCTTTGGCGGCGGCGCCAGTCAACAGATCTTTGGCGGCGCGGGTGCAGGCAACCTACTCACGCGGCTGACCGCCGGCTCCGCGTTCCTGTTCATGGTGCTTTCGGTTTGGCTTGCGTTCCTCTCGACGTCCGGTGAGCAGGCGCTCGATCGCGCGGTGCGCGAACAGGCTGCCGCCCAAGAAGCTGCCGCCGAGGAAGAAGCTCGACAGGCGGAGGAGGCAGCGGCCGAAGCGGAAGCTGCCGCGGCCGAAGAAGCTGCCGCAGAGGTCGAGGAGGCCGAAGAGCCCTCGCCCGAAGGCGAGTAGTCATTCGACTGGCATAGAATCCGAGTCAGGGCCCGCTCCAACGCGCGCGCGGTCCACCGATGCTCTGGCAGCGGGTGCGTGGCCCGCGCGATGATCTCCTCGAGCTCGTGGAGGTTCTGGGGGTCGGCGACGCATCTCTTCAAGATCGTGCCCAAGGCGAACACGTCTGCGCGGCCGTCGACTGGCTCCCCTCGCGTTTCCTCCGGCGCGCCCCAGCCTTGGTGGTCCGGCCAAGCCCACGACATCCCAAGGCCGGTCACCTTCGCCCGACCTGACATGCCGACCGTGATTCGGCGCGGCGTGATCCGCCGGTGGACGATGCCTAGCAGCCGTCCATCTTGGTCCCTGCGCGCGTGTGTATAGGCGAGTGCGGCGGCGATGTCGCGGACGACGGGCGCGACTCCGCGCCATGGCAGCTTTCCTCGCTGAAGCAGCAAGGTGCCGAGCGTGGCGCCTGGCACGTACTCGCTAGCCACGTAACAGACATCCTCGAATGTCCCCGCGTCCAGAGCGTGCGCGATGCTGGAATGCGACAGCCGAGCCGCTCCTTTCGCTTCTCCGATCACGGTGTCGAGCAGTGCTCGATCGGCGCAACGGATTACGACGCGCTTTTCGAAACCGTAGGGCCCGTTCTTTTTTGCGAAGAAGGATTCGCCGACCTGGCTGTCGCGAAGCCGGTGCGTGAGCTCGTACGGGCCCAACATGATGCCACTGACCGACATGCTCCGAGTGTGCGCGACGAGGCGCCCCAGGTCGCGTTTTCGGCGAGCCGCGCTAGCCCAGGTCGGTGGCGTTTCGAGTGCCGTGTACGGGGTGGATGCGTAAATACCGGCCGAGTCTCTTGGTGCCCCAGTAGAACGGCACGGTGTCGACGAGCGCCACGGTGAGCTTGAACGTGTAGCCGGCTCCGATGAACGTCAGGAGCTGCGGCCAGAGCGGCTTGTACGCGTCGATTGGAAGCCCTCTTGCGAGGAAATGGGTGATCAGGATCACCGAGACGGTGTCGACGAGCTGGCTCACCAGCGTCGATCCATTGTTGCGGAGCCAAAGGTGACGGCCGTGGGTGAGGTGCTTCCAGAAATGAAAGATCTGCACGTCGATGAACTGCGCGGCCAGATACGCGATCATCGAGGCGGTGACCGCTCCAAACGCGAGACGACGCACTTCAAAGAACACGCCCGACTGCGGCTGGTCGGGAGGCTCGAAGCCCGGAAGCGCACCACCCACCCACAGGATCAACATCACCCAGAGGTTGAGGGCAAGACCCATCCAAACGACCTGGTTGGCGCGATGGCGCCCGTAGAGCTCCGAGATGAAGTCCGTGCACAGGAACGTGATCGGATAGGGCAGGACGCCGACCGCGAGCGGCATCGGGATGGTGAGGCTCGTGCCTGGAATCTGAAAGCTCAGGTCGATGAACCGGGTCACCCCGAGGATGTTGAGCATCGCGAGGGTGCCGAGGAACAGTCCTGACAGCACGAGGAACACGAGCTGGCGGCGTTCCTGCATCGTAGACTCGTCGAGCCGAGGCAGGTCCCCGAAACCATACTGCTCCGACGGAAGCAAAGGACGCGAGCCTTCGCTCACGTGTTGCCCTTGTGACGGATCGCCTTGCCTTCGATCCCCCGCCAGGCCTGATGCTCCCGCCCCGCCCGCTTCGAGTCCTTGAGCTGCTCGTAGAGGGAAGGCAGTGAAACGGTCGCGGCGCGCCCCGCCACGGCGGCCTCCCAAGAATCTCGAAACTCTTGGAGGTTCTGAATCGGCGAAAGAATCACCTTCCCCCTAACCAACGTCGGCGTTCGCTCGCGCGAGCCCGGAGGGCGAAGCCCGGCGCTTTGCGCCGCCAAGCCCGAAGGGCGCGGAGGGAGGACTACGGGCGGGGGTGGGTGGGCGGTATGAGTAGCCCCTGGCGCTTCATGCTCGTGCGGCACCCCCGCTTCACACGCCGCGCACCCGCTGTGCACCCTCTCCTGCTGGATGAACACTCGACTACCTTCCGGGAGGTCGGCTTCCAGGCCATCGAGCGCTCCGGGCTCACGCTCGAGTGCCACGAACGGCCAGCGCCGCTCGGCCCCATGCCGGAGGATCTCGAGCAAGGGAAAGACCGGCACGGTCCCGCTCTCGGTCGTTTCGTGGGCAGCGACGGGCGCGCCGTCCCACAGTACCAGGTCGCCGTAGTCGATGGGTGCCTCGCGGAACGTCGGCGATTGCACGACGCCGTGGCAAGGGCTCAGCGGCGCCACCCAGACCAGCTCGAAGCCGACCGCCTTTTCCGGCAGCTGAGACGTCGCGTCGGTTTCGGGCGTGCGAGAGAGCACGCGCAGCAGAAGTGGCGGTAGCCCGGCCACGTAGGGCATGTCCCGCGAGCGATCGACACGCGCATCGATGCCGATCTCCAACCAGGCGTCGACCGCCTCTTCGGCTTTGCCGAGCGCAGTTGCACAAATCGCCAGATTCCAAAGCACGGGCCGCTCGTCGCCCATGTGCATCCGGGCGAGCTCGTTCGCGGCGAAGCCTTCGTCGAAGCGGCCCCGCCATTTGTCGAGAAGGCCGGCGTCGTACCACCACTCGCCGCGATCGGGATCGAGCTCGATCGCGCGCGTGAAGGCTTCCTGCGCCTCGGCATCGCGGTTAGGCCCACAGAGACGGAGTGCGTTTCCGAGCATCGCGTAGAGGTTTCCAGCGATGTCCGGGTCTTTGCGATCCGCGTCGTTGAGCGAGTCGAGACATTGCTGGAGGCCTTCCGCCGCCCAAGACGCCGGCCCCTCCTCGGAACGGGG
>CP070650.1:1505499-1509379 GCA_020354595.1 Myxococcales bacterium | reverse complement strand
TATCTCCGCAAATTCGGCAAGTTCACTGTTCCCGACTTCGTGGGCGACCGCTATTACTCGAATGGCGCGCGTATCGTCGCCGTGGTGTGCGCGATCTTCGTCTCGTTCACCTACGTTGCGGGTCAGATGCGCGGGGTCGGCGTGGTCTTCAGCCGATTCCTCGAGGTGGACATCAACATCGGCGTGATGATCGGCATGGCGATCGTCTTCTTCTATGCGGTCCTCGGCGGAATGAAGGGAATCACCTACACGCAGGCGGCTCAGTACTGCGTGTTGATCTTCGCATATCTGGTACCGGCGATCTTCATCAGCATCCTGCTCACCGATCATCTCATCCCGCAGATCGGGTTCGGTGGATCGTTGGGCGGCGCCATCGGGTCCCAGGTCGCCAATGGTGAGACGATCAAGCTTCTGGACAAGCTCAATCAGCTCAACGTCGAGCTTGGTTTCGCGGAGTATACGTCCGGGAAGAAGACGACGCTGGACGTGCTCTGCATCACTGGCGCCCTGATGGCGGGCACCGCAGGGCTCCCGCACGTCATCGTGCGGTTCTACACGGTGCCGAAGGTTCGCGACGCGCGCATCAGCGCGGGCTGGGCCCTCTTCTTCATCGCCCTGCTCTACACGACCGCGCCGGCCGTGGCCGCGTTCGCTCGCACCAACCTGATCGAAACCGTGAGCGAAGCGAGCTATGCCGACAACAACGGCGATAAGGTCATCCCGCAGTGGTTCAAGACTTGGGAAGACACCGGCCTCCTCGCATGGGTCGACAAGAACGACGACGGCAAGGTCCAGTACGTTGCGGGCGCCGCCCTCGCTGGGAAGCCGGTATTTACCGACGAGCGAGGCAGCCACGGCCAGCGCATGGTCAGCAACTCCAACCCGGACACGAAGAACGAGCTCTACGTCGACCGCGACATCATCGTCCTTGCCAACCCGGAGATCGCGAATCTTCCGGCTTGGGTCATCGCGTTGGTCGCTGCTGGCGGTCTCGCGGCAGCACTTTCGACGGCAGCAGGCCTGCTGCTGGTCGTGAGCACGTCGATCAGCCACGACTTGCTCAAGCGCGTGTTCATCCCATCGATCACTGAGAAGCAAGAGCTTCTAGCAGCGCGTATCGCAGCCGCATTCGCCGTCATGATCGCGGGCTACTTCGGCATCAACCCACCGGGCTTCGTCGCACAAGTCGTGGCGTTTGCCTTCGGTCTGGCCTGCTCGTCGTTCTTCCCGGCCATCATCCTCGGGATCTTCGTCAAGCGCGCGAACCGTGAGGGCGTCGTGAGCGGCATGCTCGCAGGCATCATCTTCACGGCGGCATACATCATCTACTTCAAGTTCATGGGCGGTACCCCCGACCAGTACTGGTTCGGGATCTCGCCGGAGGGTATCGGCGCGCTCGGCATGTTGCTCAACTTCGCCGTCGCATTCGTCGTCAGCCGGTTCACGCCAGAGACACCGCAAGAGGTACAGGAGTTGGTCGAGCACATCCGCGTCCCCGCGGGCTCGTCGGGACCGAGCGCGGCGCACTAGCCGCGTAGGTCAAACAAGGACAGGAGAGGCGTCATGAGGCGGAAATGGGAGAGCGGTGATGGACCGCTACAGGTGAGGTGCGCCTGGTTTGTAGCCCTGGCTTGCATCGCAACGCTGGCACTGGCTCCAACGATGGCCGTCGCTCAGGAGCCAGCGCCCGCGGAGGAGGACACCTCGATCGACGAGGCGGACGAGGCAGCGGAAGCGACTGAGGAGGCCGCCGAAGCTGAAGGCGAAGTGGAGGACGCGGACGACGTGGTCACCGAGGAGGAGCTCGACGAGGCGGAGGCAGCGATCGAGGAAGCAGAGCGTCAACTCGAAGAAGCCAGACGTCAGATGGAGCTCATGGGTCGAAAGATGGCACCGGAGCCGACACCCGCCCCGGGCACGGACGTCGGGCTCGTCTCCTCCGACGGCCGAGCGAAGAAGCTCCAATGGAGCCTGAACGACGACGGGACGCTCTACTTTCGGTTGGCGATGTGGCTTCAGGTTTGGACGCGAGCGATCCAAATGAACCCAGGCACGACGGTCCTCGGGAACGACAACGCGTGGTACGGCGACGTGGGTCTACGGCGCGCGCGCTTCCTGGCGTTCGGTAAGATCTTTCCGCGCACGACCCTCCTGATGCACTTCGGCATCAACAATCAAACCTTCAGGCGGACTCGCGGCTACGTCCCGGTCCAAGATGGAACAACCGGAGACGCTACCGGCGACGTGGTGCTCGCGCCCACGACGGCCGAGGCAAATCGAAAGCCCCAGCTGTTCTTCCACGATGCCTGGGTCGAGTTCGAGGCGTCGAAGAAAGGCTATATCGACATCGGTGCCGGCCTGCTCTACTGGAACGGCGTCTCCCGCATGACCAACGCCAGTACGATCACGGCGATGAGTCTCGACTTGCCGATCACCAACTGGCCGACCATCGAGCTGACCGATCAGTTCGCCCGCCAGCTCGGACTCTATTTCAAGGGGAAGGCCGGGCTCTATGACTACCGCGTCGCCGTGGTTCGTCCGTTTACGCCCTCGACTGCAGCGTTCACGGTGGACGGCGACCCCGTGATCGTCGCGGGGATCAACGTGACAGCCAACACGTTCGGCTACTCGGGCTACTTCATGTTCCAGTTCCTCGACAAGGAGTCGAACGTTCTACCGTACACGGTAGGGACCTACATCGGCGCGAAGCGGGTGTTCAACCTCGGTTTTGGCGCCCATGGGCAACCCAAGGGGGTGGCCTATGTCGACGGGGCAGGGAACTTGAGAACCCGTTGGCTGGGCATCGCCTCGGGTGACCTCTTCCTCGACATCCCCTTCGCGGGAGAGGATAGCGGCGCGGCGACATGGTACGGCGCCTATTACTATCAGGACTTCGGCCCCGATGTGTTTCGAAACGTGGGCATCATGAACCCTGGCGACGGAGGGAGCAGCACGTCCCTCAACGGACCGGGTAACGCCTATCCAACGATCGGCACGGGCCACACCGTCTACAGCGAGCTCGGTATCCTCATGCCTGGCCACGTCGGCGAGAACATCAAGTTCCAGCCCTACGTCAACTGGCAGGGCTCGAGCTACCAGGGACTCAATGATGGGATGCACCACGTGGGCGCCGGTATCAACATGTTCATTCACCGGCACAACGCGAAGGTCACGCTCGAGTACCGTAACCGCCCAATCTACAACACAGACGGCAACGTCGAGAACCGCAAGGGCAACTCGTTCGTCCTGCAGATGCACCTATTCATTTAGTCGCACCTCGACATCCCCTTCGTGCTCGCGGGCGGTTGCCAGGGGTACTTTCGAACTGGGCAGCACATCGACTTCGGCGGGGAGCCGCACGGGAAGCTTCTGGTCTCACTGACGCACGCAATGGACAAGCCGGTCAGCACCTTCGGCCTGCCACAGTACAGCCAGGGGCCGCTGAGCGGGTTGACCTAACGCAAACCGACCGGCCAATACGGGTCGCGCGCGCTCGCGGTGGCCGAGGAGCTGTTTGCGGGGTTGGGCGCGCCCACCGGCCAGTACGGACCGTGCGCCGCTCGGGACCCGGTGCGCGGATCACCGCTGTAGTAGTAGCGGTTGAAGTGGCTGCGAACGAACACGCCTCGTGGAACGAAGAAGCCCGTGAAGTGAAGGTGCTGATCGTCGAGCGTGGCCCATCGAGGCGGCACGAAGATGTGGCCTGGCCTGGGCGCAACGTACCTGCCGGCAACCCATGAGAAGCCCGACACGCCGTGAGTCCAATGGCCGGGCACCCAGACCGAGCCGGCGCTTGGCGCCGAAGGTCGGTTACCTTCGCTTTCGACGACCTGCGGCTCGGGCGGAGCTTCGGCTACCCTCGCAACCGGGGCCGGCTCCT
>CP070650.1:1501548-1505399 GCA_020354595.1 Myxococcales bacterium | reverse complement strand
GGGGCACGATCTCGACCTCGACAATCTGCCCACGTTTCTCAGCCTGCCCCACATCGCCGAGGTTTCGATTGGGCACGCCCTCATGGCCCGCGCCATGTTCGTCGGGCTGCGGTCCGTAGTCCACGAATACCTGCGAATTACGGGTTCCCGTTGACAGGTGATGCGAGTTTTCTAGAGTGCTGCCGCTATGGCTGAGAGAACGCACGGCAATCCGTTCACCGCTGTCTTGAGTGGATTGCTTGACCAAAGGAACACGGAGCCCAAGGTCGCGCCGGTCTCGCCGGACGTGAGGCTCGACGGTCGGACGTGTCTCGTCACGGGTGCGAACAGCGGGCTCGGGAAGGGCATTGCGATTCGGCTCGCCAAGCGCGGAGCGCACGTGATCATGGCCTGCCGAAGCGGGATTCCCGAAGCCGGCGAAGAAGTACGGGCGTCCAGCGGAAATGGCGACGTCGAGATGATCCACGTGGACCTCAGCGACTTCGACTCGATCGCCGCGTTCTGCGATGAGCTCCGTGATCGCGAGATCATGCTCGATGTAGCGGTGTTCAATGCTGGCGTGGTCCCGGTGACCGCGCGCAAGAACAAGCACGGCCTCGAGCTGATGTTTGCCGTGAACTTCCTGGCCAAGTTCGTCGTGCTCGATCGGCTACTGCGCGACGGGGTGATTCCCAACGCGGTGTACGGCCACAACTCGCGCGCCGAGGATCCGCCACGAGTGATCTTCGTCTCCTCGGAGACTCATCGAAGCTCGATTCCCATCGACTTCGGGACTTTTGGAGAGCCGATCGACTACGGGGTCGCAGACGGGGTGAAGTACTACGGGCTGAGCAAGCTCCACTTGACGACGTATTTCAAGGAGCTTTCGCGCCGCCTCAATCCAGGGAACGAAGAAGACCCCGATGTCTGCGTCCACGCGCTTTGCCCAGGTGCCGTCAACTCGAACATGGCGCGCGAGGCACCTGGGTGGTTGAAGCCGATTCTGGCGCCCGTGATGGCGCTGTTCTTCCAGAGCCCCGAAAAGGCTTCGATCCCCGTCGACTACCTCGTTTGCTCGGATGAGATGGGCGCCAAGACCGGAACCTACATGCACATGATGCGGGTGAAGGAGCCATCCGAGGCCTCCATGGACCCGGACAACGGCGCCTTGCACTGGAGCACGACCGAAGCGCTGCTGAACGAGCACGGCGTGCTCTGAGGACACGGAATGACTGATGAGCTGAGCAAACAAGAGCAGGAGATCCGCGACGGAACGGTGTGGAATCAGTTCTGCGACACGCTGAAGATGGCGGGGAACGTCGTCATGGGACCCAATGCCCCGGCCGACGTGATGAATCGCATGGAAGGTTTCCGATACCTGAGCCGGATCACCCGGGCTGCGCTGCAGACCTTCGTGGAGCACAACGACCCGCTCGCGCCGGTGCTGCAAAGGGTCGTCCACGAGACGGCCAAGATGGGCGCGGACCACCCCGACAACTACTACCAGAACGCCGCGATCAGCGGGGAGTACGAGTACCGCATTGTTGGCAATCGCGGAACGGTGCACTACCTCGGGTTCTTCACGCAGAAGGGGAACTATGGGCAGGGGCGCGGGATGCCGCCGACGGGGTACCTCGAGGCGTCTGACATGGAGATCGACAGCGAAGGCAACTTCGAGATCATTGTCAGCACGGAGGAAAAGCCAGGGAACTGGCTTCCGATGGAGAAGGAGACCGGGACGCTCATCGTGCGCCAAACGCGCTTGGACCGGGACAACGAGACGATTGCCGAGCTCGAGATCGAGCGCATTGGCGGGGACGGGAAGCCGACCCCATTCGACCCGGTCAAATGTGCCGAGGGCCTCACGATGTCAGCTGGATTGGTCGCCGGTGCGGCGATGCTGTTCGCGAACTGGGCGGAGGGCTTCAAGAAACACACGAACAAGCTCCCTCGCTTCGACCAAAACGTGTCGAACATGGCCGGCGGCGTCCCGGACATCGCGTACTACCACAGCTATTGGAAGCTTCGGCCGGACGAGGCGCTCGTCATCGAGGCGACACCACCCGAGTGCGAACACTGGAATTTCCAGCTCAACAACTACTGGATGGAGTCGCTCGACTACCGCTACTACCCCATCCACGTGAACAAGCACACTGCGAAGTACCGTCCAGACGGCTCGGTCCAGGTGGTGGTCGCCGCTGAAGACAAGGGCTTTGACAACTGGATCGACACCGTGGGCCACGAAGAAGGGACGATGTGCTGGCGGTGGGTGCGCGCGGACGAGCACCCCGAGCCGCAGACGCGCGTGGTCAAGCTCTCCGAGCTTTGAGCGAGATGTCCATCGGGGAGGTCACCAGTAGCTTCGGTCGACCCTATCGGCCGACCGCGATTGCTCTCGCGAATCGCATGGGCCGGTTGTTTCGGATCGGTACGCGTCCGATCTCGAGGGACCGCGTGCTTTCGGAAGCGCGGCGCAAGGTGGGGCTCAGCGACTTTGGCGACGAGGCGTTTCTCGAGCCGCTCGAAGTCCTGATCGACTCGATCAATCGAGAGGCCGCGCTCAATCCGGTTGGGCGGATGATCATTCGCGGACGGATCGTCGGAGTGCTCATCAACAAGATCGTTGCACAAGACACGATCAAGAAGCATCCCGAAATCCTCCACATTCCGGTCGAGGCGCCCATCGTGGTGGCGGGTCTCGCGCGGACTGGCACGACGATGCTTCATCGTCTCATCGCACAGGACCCTTCGATGCGATCGCTCGCATCTTGGGAGGCGATCAATCCCGCTCCGCACACGACGCACGAGCCGGGGAAGGGGAAAGACCCTCGCTTCGCGCAGGCCGCCAAGGCCGCCAAAGGGCTCAAGTACATGTCGCCCGGGTTCTTCGCGATCCATCCGGCGGAGCCCGACGCGCCCGAGGAAGAAGTGATCCTGCTCGAGCAAGCATTCCTCACCACGACGCCCGAGGCGATGATGAACGTGCCTACCTACTCGAAGTGGTTGGAGCAGCAAGACCACGTCCCGGCGTACCAGGCTCTCAAGCGGATGATGCAGTACCTGCAGTGGCAGCGACCCGGCATTGGCAAACCGACGCGGTGGGTCCTCAAGACGCCACACCACCAGGAGTACTTAGACCCGCTGCTCGAGGTGTTTCCCAAGGCTACGATCGTGCACACCCACCGAGACCCGCTCAAGACGAGCGCGTCGTTCTTCAGCATGGTGACCCATCTTCAGATGATCTTCAGCGACGACGTCGATCCGAATCGGGTCGCGAACCACTGGCTCGACAAGATCGAAAAGATGGCCCGCCGCACGATGGCGACGCGCGACCGTGTCAACGACGAAGGTTTCGTCGACGTGTCGTACTACGACTTGATCGAGGATCCGATTCCCGAGGTGGAGCGGGTCTACGAAGCGGCCGAAAAGGTGCTCACTCCGGAAGCGCGCGCAGCCATGGAAGCCTCCCGAAAGGTCAACAAGCAGCACAAATACGGCAAGCACAAGTACTCGCTGGCCGACTTCGGAATGACCAAAGAAGACGTAGAGACCCGCATTGCCGAGTACCGCGCACGCTTTGGGGTCCCTTACGAATAACGGGTTAGTATCCGACGCGATGGAGGTTTCTGTCTGGCAGCGGTTGGTTTCGCTCGCGGGGCTCTTCGCGATGGTGGGGATCGCATGGCTGCTCTCGAAGCACCGCGACCGGGTGCCCTGGCGGGTCGTCGGGTGGGGTGTGGGGCTTCAGGTTTCGTTTGGCGTCCTGGTCATGAAGACCGAGGTGGGGCTCTGGGTGTTCTCGGTGTTGAACGACGTGGTGTTGGCGCTGCTTGGCTTCACCGCCAGGGGCACGGAGTTCATCTTCGGAGACT
>CP070650.1:1497658-1501448 GCA_020354595.1 Myxococcales bacterium | reverse complement strand
GTCGTGGGCAGGAAATAGTGCGGGTCGCGGCGGAGCAATGGAAGCGAAATGCCGAGCTCGCGCATGAGCTCGGGCGGCATCAGCCCGAGCAGGTAGGCCCCCGTGGATTGTCCGACGCCCGGCGCGTGTTCGAACGGGTACTCGGTTCGGCACGCGCCTCCAACGACCTCAGCAGCCTCTAGAACCCGTACGCTCAGCCCCGCTCGCGCGAGCATGATCGCGGCCACCAACCCGTTGTGGCCTGCCCCGACGATGAGCGCGTCTACCGTCGCCATGACGTCACTTCACGAAGAAGCTGAATCCGGCTTCGATGCTCCATGCGTACTGAGGGGCCCCGTCCGGCATTCTGAAGTACCGCATCCACCGGCCACGCACTTCCACACCCATCCAATCCAGAAGAGAGTACCCAAGACCGAACAGCGCGCCAATGGTCCCGGCCCCTTCGGAACCCATCGGCAGCGGAACCTTGAGATAGCCACCTGTGAACGCGCCCGTGATGCGCAACTTCTTGACGTTCGGTCGGAGCGCGATCATGCCGCCGCCGCCGAACCCAGGATCCTCGAGCGGCCAACTGCGGCCGAGCCATTGGAAATAGGCGCCGAGGTGCAGCGGGCCCGCGACGCCCGCCGTGCCGTCGAGCCAGAGCGTCGGTTGCCATTTGCGTTGCCCGGCGAACTTCGCAGTGGTGCCACCGAACAGAACGTCGAATGCGGCGATGTCGTTCTCGGAAGCCGCCGCCGGGCTCGGCGACTGGATGGCTAGAGACACCGCCAAAACGACGATGGGCGCGAATCGCTTCACGCCCATGCCTGTTATCACAAGTGCCCCGACGGGCCGCAAAAGCTGCTGGCTTGGTCCCGCTCAGCCTGTAGTTGCCTGAACGATGGCGTCCGCCACGTCGAACTTCTGCAGGAAGTCGGCGCGGGCCTCCTTCATGTGGTGCACCCACTGCTGATAGTCATCGCCCCGATTGCGTGCAGCGTAGAAGCGGCGCGGTTCGAGGATCTCCGCGGGCACCTGGGCCACGAGGTCGGCGTTCTCCGGAGCATCGACGTCGACGATCTCGTAGCCGAAGTCCGGATCCGTCTTCCATTTGATCTTCTCGCTCAAGAGCGCCTCGAGCATCGCGCTCGAGTGTCGGATCTTGATGTTGAGCGCTTTGCCCTCTTTCACGTCGTTCGCCTCGCCGCCGATGTAGCCTGTGTTCATCAGCCACATGGTCACGCCGGGCATGGTCGCCGCGAGCTCGGCAAAGCGCTTGGCCTGAAGCCCGTGCTTGGCTGGGAAAAACGGCTGGGTGAACGGCGAACGGGTCTTTCCGCGCTCCTTGCCGGCCGCGCTCGTCTTCGAGGTCTCGCCGAGCATGAAGTAGCCGGCGGCCTGCTCCGGCGAGGTGAATCGGATGATGCCGGGGGTCGCCGCGTCGTAGCCCTCGTCCCGATTGAGGATGCCCATCGACTTCACCTGCGGGATTTCGCTGAGGTCAGCCGCGTCGGGAATGGAGCTGAGCGGCACGATCGAGCGGCCGTTCTGCGTCCACATGACGAAATCCCAACCGTCGGCCGGTATACCATGGCTGTCGACGACGTCGTCGATCTTCACTTCGCCCGCGATGTACTTGTCGACGTTGGCCTCGTTCGCTCCAGTCTTGATCAAGATGTCCCGGAGCCGGCTCACGTCTGCAATCGAGAGCGCGCCTTTGGTGAAATGGAACGTGCCATCTTCCTCGAGGAACACGTTTTCGACCCACGCGTCGGGACCGATGGTCGCTTCGTAGAGCACCGGCTCGGTTTCCATCGAGAGGCCGTCGGTCTTGGCGAAGCAGCCATTCTCGGTGATCGACAGGGCGCCGTGGGGCCACAGCGACACCATGTCGTCCTGAATCGGCTCGGTGAGGTCCCCCTGCTTCGAGAACGTGGTCGTCGTCTTGCCGGTTCCGGATAGCCCCATGATCGTCATCGTGACCTTGTCGCCATCGGTAGCGGTCACTGCCTTGGCGCCCGCGTGAAGCACGAGGCCGCCCTTTTGGTAGACGAAGTGATTGAGCATTCGGAGGACGCCCTTCTTCGACTCGCCAAAGTAGTCGGCTCCCATGACGTGCGTCGTCCAGTTCTCGATGTCGACGATGATGGCCTGTCGGCCGGGCATGTCGTCGAGAAAGAGGTCCGGCGTGTAAAAGAGACGGAAGGTCGGCTGGAACGGCTGCCCGAGCTGCTCGTCGTTTTCGACCGCGGAACGCGGGAAGGCGAGAACCTGCTGCATGCCCGCGATGTTCGCGCCCTCTAGCGTGTAGAGCCAGGTGGTACCGAATGCGCCGGTGCCGAGACCCGAGTAGCCGTCGATCGCGACGAGCTTGCCCTTATCGGCGATGTACTGCGCCTGGCGCTCGATCAACTCGCGGCCCTTCGCCGGATCGATGATCTGGTGGCTCCATCGATCTTCTGTATCGATGATGTAGGTGTACTTGGCCATGCGCGCTTTGTTGCGCGTGACCTTGTTGACGCTTCCGGCCGCGGTCTGCTGGACGCACGGGGTGTGCTCCAAGGCGAGCTCGCGTAGCTCGGACTGACTTGGGTTCTCGATGTACTCGACGTCGAAGGGGCGGGGATCTGCGGTCGCCATGGTCTCTCCGTTTCCGTCTCGGGCAGTGGGAGCAAAGTGCCCTTTTGGCAAGCTCCGAAAGAGCCATATGACAATGTTTTTCAAGTGTGTCCAGAGCGAAGGACGGTTGCCGCGGGGTCGACACCAAGTAAGCTCCGCGCCGTGCGCGCGCTCCCGCAGAATTTTCGCGAACCGTCGCGTTTTGGCGACTCGGATTGGCACGACTGGCGGTGGCAGGCGCAGCACGCGGTAACGGATTTACAAGGTCTCGACAAAGCCCTGAGCCTGACCGAGGCGGAACGAATTGGCGCAACTCGGGCGACAGCCGCGGGGATGCCGATTTCGATCACGCCCTACTATCTCGCCCTCTGCGATCCAGTCGACCCCGACTGCCCTATTCGGCGCCAGTGCATCCCGCGGGCGGAAGAGGCGATCGCGGTCCGAGGCGACCTCCGCGATCCACTCGGTGAGGAGGCTCACGAGGTCGCACCGCACCTGATTCAGCGCTACCCGGACCGCGTGCTTCTGGTCGCCACCGACCGCTGCGGTGTCTACTGCCGGTTCTGCACGCGCTCTCGCCTCGTCGGCGATGGGGGCGGCGCCCGCTCACTCAAAGCGCTCGCGCCCGCATTTGCGTGGATCGAGGCCCATCCCGAAGTTTGCGATGTCATCGTTTCCGGCGGCGATCCCTGCGTGATGTCATCGGAACGGCTCGCGCGGTTGCTGCGGCGGCTTCGGACGATCGACCATGTGGACTATGTCCGTTTGGCCACCCGGGCCCCCGTCACCCTTCCCCAGCGCATCACAGACGAGCTCTGCTCGGCAATTCGCGAGAGCTTCGAGGCAACCTGGGTCATGACGCACTTCAATCATCCGAAAGAACTCACGGACGAGGCCAGGGCCGCGTGCGCGAGACTGGTCGATGCAGGGCTGCCGGTCATGAATCAGACGGTACTGCTCCGCGGCGTCAACGACGACCCGGAAACACTGGAAACGTTGTTTCGAGGCCTGGTCCGGTCGCGGGTCCGGCCCTATTACCTGCTACAAATGGACCCAGTCGGCGGAACTGGGCACCTGCGGACACCACTTCGGCGCGGGATCGAGCTGATGGCGACCCTTCAAGGGCGGCTCAGCGGCATCGCGTTACCGAAGCTCATCGTCGACACTCCAGGTGGCTTCGGCAAAGTCC
>CP070650.1:1494454-1497558 GCA_020354595.1 Myxococcales bacterium | reverse complement strand
CCGGCAGCGAGCACGCGCTGAGCTCGAACGCAATCTTCGCTCTCGACGCACTGCCCGAGCGAGTGATGATCGTTGGAGCCGGCTACATCGCGCTGGAGCTCGGCTCGGTGTTCAAAGCCTTGGGCGTCGACGTGACCCTGGTTCATCGCGGCGAGGAAATCCTGCGAGGCTTCGACCGTGACTTGCGCTGCCACCTTCACGCCGAGCTCGAAGCGAAGGGAATGCGGATCCTCCTCGAAACGCATGTGACGTCGCTCGAAAAGACGGCAACTGGATTCGAGGCGCAGCTCGACAACGGTGAACGCCTGCAGACCGACTTCCCGATGTTTGCCATCGGCCGCGAGCCGAACACTGAGGACCTCGGCCTGCGCGAGATTGGCGTCGAGCTCGGCCAGCGCGGGGGGATCGTCGTCGACGACAATTTCACGAGCTCGGTCCCTTCGATTCACGCAGTGGGCGACGTCATCGATCACGTCCAGCTGACGCCGGTTGCTCTGGCCGAAGGCATGCACTTCGCGCATCACTTCTACGGCGATGGCCAGCACCGAATCGACTACATGAGCATACCCACGGCGGTGTTCTGCCAGCCCGAGCTCGCAACGGTGGGCTTCACCGAAGAAGAGGCCTGGCATCGCTGCCAGGACGTCCGCGTGCACAAGTCGGTATTCACCCCGCTCAAACTCACGTTGAGCGACCGCAAGGAACACACGATCGTGAAGCTGGTAGTCGACGCTTCGAACGACCGCGTGGTCGGCTGCCACATGGCGGGCCACGGGGCCGCCGAGATCATCCAGGGCCTCGCGGTTGCGATGAAAGCAGGGGCGACCAAGGCCGACTTCGACGCCACACTCGGGATTCACCCGACCTCCGCCGAGGAGTTCGTCACTCTTCGGTGATTGTTGATTTAATAGATCAAGAATAATTGCCCCGAGACAGACGATAATTCACTGTATTTTATAGGCTTGGGCGGATAGAGTTGGTTCTTCACACTGGACGCGTTGCAAAAGCGCACCAGAGTTGTCAAGTTACTTCGAAGCATCATGGAAGCCGTCCGCGTCGCGTCTGTTGATTCCGACCTCGATCGAGAGAATCGAGCGCTCGGAGGCTCGACTCCCGAAGAGCTCATCGAGTGGGCCTCGGAGCAGTACGGCGATGCGCTGATCGCGTCGACGAGCTTCGGTGCCACCTCCGCCGTGATGCTGCACCTGATTCACCGGATCGCGCCCCACACACCCATCGTCTGCGTGGACACCGGCTACCTCTTCCCCGAGACGTACCGGTTCGCCGACGAGCTCGTGAAGCGACTCGGGCTCCGAGTCTTCTTCTATTCCGCAGCGATGTCTGCAGCGCGGCAGGAAGCTCTCTACGGCAAGCTCTGGGAGCAAGGAGAAGAAGGTGTCGAGCGCTACCTCCAAATCAATAAAGTCGAGCCGATGCAGCGCGCTCTCGACGAGCTCGGCGCTCAAGCGTGGATGGCGGGGTTGCGTGCCGAACAGACCGAGCAT
Organism: Myxococcales bacterium; assembly: GCA_020354595.1. Taxonomy (GTDB): domain Bacteria; phylum Myxococcota_A; class Polyangia; order Polyangiales; family Houyiibacteriaceae; genus SG8-38. The sequence goes on along the minus strand of CP070650.1, from coordinate 1,496,053 downwards.
CGCTCGGGGCTCAGACGCATCGATCGACAAGACGGTCGCATCAAGCTGCACCCGATTCTCCATTGCACATCAGAGCAGGTCGATGTCTACATGAAGGAGAACGACCTGCCGTATCACCCGATGTTCGAGCAGGGGTACCGTTCGATTGGTGACCACCATTCTACGATTCCGACCACTGCCGACATGGACCCGCGCGACGGCCGCATTCTCGGGAAGACCCGCGAATGTGGGCTGCACTTGCCGCTGACCAAAGAGCAAGACCAGAGCCTCAAGTCGAGCGGCTTGTAGGAAGCTGGCCCATCCGGGCGCTATCCGTACCCTCGTCCGGAGGACGGGGAGATGTCTCTCTATCGGATCGTGCTCAGCGACTTGCACCTCGGGACGGGGACCCGGCGCGGACAGCTGAACCCGCTCGAGGATTTCATCCACGACGAGCGATTGGTGGAGCTCTTGGGCTACTACGACGCATTCGCCGGCCCTGACGGAAGCATCGAGCTCATACTCAACGGAGACATCTTCGATCTGTTGAAGGTGAAGATCGCCGACCAATGGCCAACGGAGGTCACCGAGGAAATCGCGGTTGCCAAGCTCCAACAGTGTTTGGACGGACACCCAAAGTTCGTGTTGGCCCTTCGCGAGTTTCTGCAGAAGCCGACGAACCGACTCACCTACTTGCCGGGCAACCACGACCTCGAGCTTTGGTTCGGAGCCGTGCAGCAGCTCTTCCTGCGGTACGTCGCCCCAGGCGACGTTGCGGAGCGCGTTCACTTCGTGACGTCATCGGACACCTACTATCTACCCGAGGGAATCCAGATCCGGCACGGCCACCAGTTCGAACGCATTCATCGCGTCGACTACTCGCAAATGACACGCACGCGTCGCGACGGAACGGAAGTACTGGCCCTGCCGTGGGGGAGCTTGTGGATCCTCGAGGTGATGAATCCGCTCAAGGAGATCCGAAGCCACATCGACCGCATTCAACCGTTGCGGCGTTTCCTATGGTCGTCGTTGTTTCTCGATCCACGCTTCTTGGTGAAATTCCTCTGGCGATCGACCTTGTATTTCTTGCGGCATCGCGTCTTCACCATCCAGGCGTGGCGGGAACGCATCATGAACTTCCCGCGCCTTCTGCGGGAGGAGATCCTGGAGATTACGGGCGGCGGCTACGACGAGCGAGCGATCCGCGCGCTCAACAAGATCCGCGGAGCCCACACGCTCATCGTCGGCCACAGCCACGGTCCCCGCTTCCTGCAGCTACCCAACGACCGCATCCTCGTGAACACGGGAACGTGGGTGAAGATGATCAACTTGGATCTGCAGTACCTGGGACAGGACAGCGGATTGACCTACGCGGTAATCGGCTACGACGGCAATGGGAAACCGGAGACGACGCTGATGAGATGGCAGGGGGCGCACGAAGCATGCGAGGCGATTCCGTACGCGGATTGAGAGCGGGGGTGCGGGGCTGAGACTGGTTGCTGGCACTGACACTGACACGGCAGACAGCAGGCGGTAGCGCGAGCCCGAAGGGCGAAGCCCGGCGCGCATGCGCCGGCAAGCCCCGAGCGAAGCGACGGGGCGCGCAGGGAGGATTACGGG
>CP070650.1:1491803-1494354 GCA_020354595.1 Myxococcales bacterium | reverse complement strand
CTTGCAGCACGCGGACGCCCTCGACCTCGGCTCGACGCACGCGTTCGGGTGTGGTCCCGGCGAGGCTGATCCACTGGCGGGTAACCGCATGTCGATCCTTGAGCCCGGCCCAGCCCGCCGCGTCAGGGTCCGCTTCGACTCGCTCACAAAGCGCGCGAACCGCGTCGCGAGTCGTGAGTTCCCGCTTCTCGATCAACGCAAAGACGTGCTCGCCGCTTCCGCTCGGCGCATAGGCAGGCACCTCCTCGACCTCGAAGTCCTCGGGCGACGAGCGGAATTCAGCTTCGATCGGCGCAACGCCGGTGGTGAGATAGGGGAGCGTCATGCGAGGCGCTTTGTCTAGACCATTGCGATGGCATTGGGTAGACACCAACGGTGACCCTGGACATCTCGATGCGCATCGAGGACGCGTTGCGCCGACAGCTCAATGCTGGATGCGCCGAGGGCATTTTTCCGGGAGCAAGCGCATCGGTCGCGTTTTGGGGAAACGGCGGGTGGCAGCGCGTCGATGCCTGCTCGGGCGTGCGGCTCGAAGGAGGCGCCGAGGTCACTCCCGACACCATCTACGACCTTGCGTCGCTCACCAAGCCGTGGGTCGCGACCGCGGCGCTGCGTCTCTACCAAGCGGGACTGTTTGCGCTCGAAGCGCCGACCGCAGCATTGATTCCGGAAGCGACGGATCTACCGATCGGGGAGCGCACCTGGGCTGAGGTGCTCAGTCACCGATCGGGGTTGGTGGCGTGGGAGCCTTTCTACGAGCGCTTGTCGGAGGAGCCCGGAACGGACGAGGCCCGCGCATGGATTCTGACCGACCTGCTTCCTCGTTGGGATGAGACCACGGTTGGCGTCTCCGTTTACAGCGACCTCGGCTACATTTTGGCGGGCATCGCGATGGCCCGTTCGGCCGGCGCGCCGCTCGATGAGCTCGTTGCGCAACGCGTGGCCGCACCGCTCGGCCTAGACGAGACGGTCTTCTTTGGACCGAGCCGCCGCGACGAAACCTGGAAATCCGAATGCGCGCCGACCGGATGGTCACCATGGCGGGCGCGCGTCCTCGTCGGCGAGGTGCACGACGACAACTGCGCGGCGCTTGGCGGGGTTGCGGGACACGCAGGCATGTTCGGCACCGCTCGCGGTGTTGCGACCTTTGGTGCTGCCTGTGTCGGCGCTTGGCACGGCCGCCGCGGAGCCCTCGAGGAGGAATCGATTCGATTTGCCACCGCGCCGCGCGCCGGGGGTACGCACCGCCTCGGATGGGATGGCAAGTCCGAGAAGGAGCGGAGCGCGGCCGGATCGCTGATCGACGCCGACGCATTTGGTCATCTCGGATTCACCGGCACCTCGATGTGGTGCGACCCTCGCCGTCAGCTCGTGATCGTGCTGCTCAGCAACCGCGTCGCGGTCTCGGACGACAACGCGGCGATTCGCGCCTACCGTCCGGTCTTCCACGATGCGGTGATCGCCGCGTTCGATGACCGCTAGGCGGTCAAGGCTCGAAGACGGTCGAGCAGCTTCGAGTTGGTTGCGTACGAATGCGCGTTCTGCGCGGCTCGGGCCATGGCCTTGGGGTCACCGATCAACACCACGAGCTTCTTCGCTCGGGTGAGAGCGGTGTAGAGGAGGGCGCGATTGAGCAACATGAAGTGCGCGTTGTGAAGCACGATCACGGCCGCCGGAAACTCGCTTCCTTGTACCTTGTGGACCGTGCACGCGTAGGCGAGCGTGATCGCATCGAGCTCGTCGGCACCGTACTGCACCTCGCGGCCATCGAAGGAGACGTAGGTCACGCCACCTTCGATTCGTCCGACCTCGCCCAAGTCGCCGTTGAACACGTCCTTGTCGTAGTCGTTGCGAAGCTGCATCACTTTGTCGCGACGCCGAAACGAGGTTGGGGCGGCGTCCTTGTCCGGGCTCGGATTGAGCTCGCCTTGTAGAACCTCGTTGAGGTTGACCGTGCCGAGAGGGCCGCGACGCATCGGCGTCATCACCTGCACGTCGGCGAGCGGATCGAAGCCGTAGGCGACCGTCATTCGGCGAAGCGCCTGCACCAGCCGCTCCACGATGGTGTCCGCGTCGGTCTCCGGAATCAGAAACAAGTCTCCCTCGCCTTTGGTGCCTCGCGGCGTCGGTTCGGGCATCGTGCCTTCGAGCACCGCGTGCGCCCCACGAACGATGGCGCTCTGCTGCGCCTGCCGAAACACCTCGTGCAGTCGCACCGTCGTGCAGATCCGTGACGCGATGAGATCGCGCAATGGCTGTCCGGGTCCTACCGGCGGTAGCTGGTCGATGTCACCGACCAGCACGAGGGTTGTGCTCGGAGGAATCGCGGCCAGAAGCTGAGACGCCAACCGAACGTCCAGCATCGATGCCTCGTCGACGAGGATCAGATCGGCGTCTAGCGGGGAATGCGAATTGCGGTTGAAGTGACCGGTGGCCGGGTTCCATTCGAGGAGGCGGTGGATCGTCTTGGCTTCGACGCCCGATGCTTCGGAGAGCCTTTTGGCGGCGCGTCCCGTCGGGGCGCAAAGAGCCACGCTTCGCTCGAGGGCTG
>CP070650.1:1487943-1491703 GCA_020354595.1 Myxococcales bacterium | reverse complement strand
GCAACGCAGGCTCTTCGGGTGCTGGCTCAGCCGACGGCGCGGGCTCCTCTGCACTCGGCTCCGGGCTCGCGCCTTCCTCCACCTCTTGTGCGCTCGCGGTCAGGGGCAAAGCCACCAACCCTGCGAGCACCATCAAAATAACAAGCCTCATGACACCTCCCCGGTTCCGTAAGCGCCGTTAGGTAGCTGCATCAGCCGTGCCAACCGGAAACAGGCCGTTTTGCCTATGCTTCACACAACCGTGACACGCAGGTTCTGCGTTTTGGGCGGTGGGGGCGCAGCGGGTGCGTCGTGTTCGACAGTCGGGCATGCGCCGACCGTTTTGGGAGCGGCCCCAAAGTACCAGCGGCTTGCTGGCCCTACCGCTGCATGCCTCCCATGCCACCCGTACCGCCGCTGCCTCCCGTGCCACCTTCGCCACCCGTACCGCCCGTCCCTGAAGACGAGCAGCTGCATTGGCAAACCCTATTGGGGCCGCACCGGTATGACAGCAGCTCTTCGCCGCGACGGTCGCACACGGCGGTGCAGCTGTCCACGCATTCGGCGTCCTCTTCACAGGGCACCTTGTCGCTCGAGGTCTCGCTGCAGCCCATCACGACCAGCGCGATCACAACCACCAAACCGATCCGTTTCATTTCAGCCTCCGCAGAGTTGCGTATCAGAGCAAACCGATTCTAGTCAAAGTGACTCACTGTTTGACCACTAGTATCTGCGTCCGTTGCGCTTCCGCCAGATCGGTTTGCTGCTATCCTTCTTCGCAACCGTCTAACTACACGGGGGGTTTATGACTATTGAACAGCGGCACGACCGCGACCTCGTCGCGGCGGACACTGCCGATCAGGCCGACCGGGCCACCACAAACGACGCGCACGCGAAGCGGACGCAAGAGATTCGAGGACAGCTTACCCGACCGATCACCGTGGGCGAGTTCCGTCGGCTCGAAAAGCCGTATCGATCGGACGCGCTCCGTGCGCATGTCTTCGGCGATAACGAGCCGCTCGATTTCCTAGAAGAGCTACGCAAACGCCGCGAAGCGCGCGAAGCGGGGTACAACCATGAGTGACAGCGAACAAACGAAATTCGAGACCGTGCGCCAAGGCTGCGTGCGGTTTGTGCCGTCGCTAGAGGTCCTGCTGGCGCGATGGGCTGAAGGCTGCGACCACAACCCGCACACGAGTGCGCCCCGTATTCTCAAAGCGAGCGGGTACAAGCTAAGTTTTGTGGACGGCCAGCTCCGCGTGGACGACTTCGCGTGTCCAAGCTGTGCGGCCGAACTCGTCGCGGAACGAGACAAGCCGCCGAGACCCGCATGCTACGCCGTTGGCGGCGACTATCGTCCCGACGGGAGCAACCCGAGAAGCATCCAATGTGAGGCGTGCCGCGCGATCATGAAACCGAGTGCGTTGGTCGAACACCTGCACCCCTCGAAGCCGAAGCGGCAGGGGTTCCTGGAGACGCACTGTCGTGGTGCGAGGCCGCAAGAGAAGCGCTGGGTGGTCGCACGCCATGAAGGAAAAGCGGCAACCGCGGAGGTTGCTGAAGACGCCATCGATCGCGTGATCGAGACTGCGTACCCACCCGAGATCGAGCTGTGCTTGGTGCTCGCGATTGAACAGCCGCTTGACGCGGCCTCCCTCGATCTCCCCTTCCTTCAGGTGCCGCTCAGCGCACGCGGTGAGGTCAAAACGCTTGGTTGGCACGGCGAGCGACCCACTGTGAACGAACAGGCCCGTTACCAAGCGTGGCATCGCGTGGCGGTGCGAGAGAGGCAGCAGGAGATCGAGCGCCGAACCCGATTGGCGACTGCGGAGCCGGAGCGCGAGCTCGTCACCTAAGAAACGGTAGCAGCAATCGGTAGCAGCGCGCTTTCCGAAACATCTAGAGGATCATTTTGCCCCGCTTTTTCTGGCGGACGCGGAGGGATTCGAACCCACGACTTCTGCCTCCGGAGGGCAGCGCTCTATCCAACTGAGCTACGCGTCCATCCCGGTTTTTCCGGGGTAAAATGATTTCGGCTGACCGTCCGGAAAGCCCGGTGCCAGTTATGGTGCCAGTTATTCGACCACTTTCAAGCTGTCGGTCGGCCTCCGAGCGCGCTCGCAGAGCCGCCGTCGCCGCGCGTTCGCGTGCATTGAAATAGCGGCTCGTCGTCCGCAGATCTCGATGCCCTGCGACGGCCGCAACGGCCCCGACGCTCTGCGTGACCTCGGCGAGATCCGTGAGCGCGGCGTGGCGTAGGTCTCGAAGCGTGAGGTACTGCGCTCGCTCTTCGCCGATCACCAGAGCAGCGGCCTTCCGTAGCGTCCGGCGGTAGTCGTAGCGGCCGAAGATGAGACCTTCGACCGGAGCGATTGCTTCGAGCTCCAGGCGCGCAAGCGGAGTGAGCTCGAGGGCTCGAGCTTCGCCTTCCTTGTCGATCTCCGCCGTGATTCGGATCTCAAGATCACCGAGCTGGTAGTGCTCCGGCACCCGCAGCTTCTGAAGCAGCTCGGCCCGCAGCCCGTATTCCGCAGCCAGGGTCACGAGCGCCCGCACCGGCTTGTGCTTGCGCTCGCTGTAGCGCGGCAGCAGCTGCAGGATCGCGAGCACTTCAGCACGGTCCACCTTCGTGACCGCACGGCCTTGGATGGCGGGCACTCCCTTCGCCTTCTTCGAGAGCTGCGGGATGTCGATCGGGTGGAGGTAGTCGCGGCCGCGCATGCTGGCCCACTTCACGAAACGAAGCAGCACCGCCCTATCCTTCCGGACTGTCTCGCGCGCAACCTCGCGCAGTCGAGTCCGGTAGAAGTCCTCGATGCTCGCTGGTGTCAGAGTTTCGATGTGGGGGAAGCGCGGCAGGAGTTGGACGCGCCAAGTCTGCTCGCAGCGCTCCCAGTCGCCCTGACTGACGATCGGTGGCTCGATCGTAGCCAGCCATTCAGCCACGATCGGCGCGAGAGGGCCGCGCTTTGGTGCGTCTACTCGTCGACGACCGGAAATCGTCTCGGCGTAGATTTGCGCACCGACCCTTCGAGCTTCCGCAAGATCTCTCGTGCGCGTCGAGAGCTTGTGGTCTCTGCCCTGGAACCAGAACCGGCAGATTTGGATCCCCGTGCGTTCGTCTTTGACGAGCCGAAACCCGTCGCTCCGCTTTCGAGCCATCGTATCACTTCCCTCCTGACAAACATGACCCGGCGGCCGATGCGCCGCTCCCTGAGTAACGGTCGCACATGCTTGTCGAAACTGTTAGCGCAAACTCCTGAGAGCCGCACTGCTTCGAGGCGATCGATCAAGATCGGTTCGTCGCCTAGTGCGTCGAACATCGTCTCCACGAATCGTCGTTGATCCTTTTCACGCCGTTCTCCATCTATTCATCCACCGATGGAATGAACTCGCGCGGCCGCCCGAGCGGCGGCGGGTAAACCTTCCTCAGCGGGCCGAGCCCACTGCCCACAGGCTTGGGACCCGTCAACGGTCCCTGTTTCGACGGGGTCTCGTTGGGTCGCTGCGTGGGCAGGGCCTGACCTCTGCGATGGAGGTCGGATTGCGTGCCTTCCTTCGCTCGGCGGGGTCCCAGTGCGTGGGCGTTGCAGTAGCGAAGAAACGACCGATACGAGCCTGGAAACGGAACGCTCTTTTCGCAGTAGATTCGCCACACGCCCTTCACGGAGTAGCCCGCTTTCAACCACGCCTCGATTTCTTCGAGCCGCAGAACGAAGTACGGATACGGCATTTTCTCGGCAGCCTTGCGTAGCCGCCCGGTCAAATCGGATCTATCGCG
>CP070650.1:1483599-1487843 GCA_020354595.1 Myxococcales bacterium | reverse complement strand
GTCAGGCGCGGAGATGCCAGGAAGGACGAGATAGACGAGGCCTGCCATCGCGACGACGAGGCCTATCCATTCCCGAGCTTCTGGGCGTTCTCCTTGCCATAGCCCAGCGCCGATCATCGTTGCTTGCACGGAGCCGAAGAGGATGAGTGCGCCCATCCCGGTTTCGAGCGAGACGTAAGCGAGGGAAAACGCCATGGCGTAGACGAAGAGGGCGAGGCCGGAGCGCCAGGAACCGGCCCGCCCGCCTTCGGGACGCTGCTCCGACGATAGGGCCGCGAGCGGAACGAGGACTGCAACGCCGCTACCGAGGCGGATCGCGGTGAACGCGACCGGGTCGATCAGCTCGGGTGCGAGCGCCATTCGGCACAGGAGGGAGTTAGCCGCGAAGGCGACGAGGGTGATCGCAGTCAGGAAAGCGACGCGAATGGACACGAAGAGAGAGTAACAGGCCGCGCGGCCTGTTGTTTTTCCCGTGTTTTTGGCAATTCGCACACAACATCTGGCGCGGCCGGCCGAGAAACACGCAAACGAATAGGCCGGTCGGTATCACCTTGCGAGCGGTCGGTCTCGGGAATGTAGCCTGCAAGCTACAGGATGTTGAATGAACGAGCTGGGCTCGGAGTTCTCGTCTGTGGAGATGCCGACGACCACCTACCGCGATGAATTGAGCGGTGTGCTCACCGACCCTGTCGAGGCCGGGGAGTATCTCGCGGCTTGCTTCCACGAGTCCGACGAGGCGTTCCTCCTGGGCCTGCGGCATGTTGTAGGCGCTCGCGGAGGCATGTCCCAGCTCGCGGCGGCCACGGGTCTTAGCCGCGAGTCGTTGTACCGGACCCTCTCGCCCAACGGTAACCCGCAGCTCTCGACATTGAGGCTAATCGTGCGAGCGCTGGGGCTGCAGTTGAGTTTTGTCGCGCCAGGGCGAGGGCAGGGGCAAGGGGCCGTGCGTTAGGGGCAACCTTCCAGGCAAATTCTATATGCTGCCTCGCAGGCGGCCTTGCAGCTCTTGTCCCTCATCTCGCAGTGGGTGTTGCACTCGGCCCAGCGGTCGTTGCAAAGGGGCGTGCACGCCATCGTCGGGTACACGGCGGGCGGGCCACGGGGGTACTTGTGCTCGTACGTCGGAGGCGGCTCGGGGGTCGGGTCGGGAAGGGGGCGGGTGGAGCCGTCGACCGACAACTGCACCAGGCGCATCTCCGCGTAGCGAATACGCTCCGGCGGGTCGCCCTCGACCCGGTTTTGTAGCCAGTTGCCCCAGCACTCTTTTCGCTGCTCGAGCGTGACTTCAGGGTTGTAGTCGGCGCCGTAGCACTGCTCGTAGCGCTCGACGCTTCTTTGGGCTTGTCTAAGGCTCGATCCGCATGCAATTGAAACGAGCAAGCAGGATACGAGGACCGAGCGAGCCATGACGGCGGAAGGTAACACTGGGAGCGCAACCCACCAAGAACCGGCAACGGGGTGGGGGACGTTCGAGGCGAAGGGTCTCGGGACGCTCTGGCTCGCTTGGAACGACCGAGGGCTTCTGCGGATCTCGTTCGACCGTTTCGATGATGTCGTCGCGGACCAAGCACCGGTGCCCACCATCTATGCCGAGCCGCTGACCCACTACTTCGACGGCGAGCCCGAAGACTTTGCGAGCGTTCCACTCGACCTCCATGGGACCGACTTCCAGCTTCGGGTTTGGGCTGCTCTGCGGGAGATCCCGTGGGGGCAGGTGCGCACCTACGGCGGCATCGCCCAAGAGATTCACTCGCCTCGCGCGATGCGCGCAGTCGGACAGGCCAATCACGTGAACCCAATCCCCATCATCGTCCCGTGCCATCGAGTCGTCGAAGCCGGACATCACCTAGGCGGCTACGGCGGCGGCGTTGAACGCAAGCAACGGTTGCTCGAGCTCGAAGGCGTACGCTTTCACGAGGGCGTCGTACAGCCGGGTCAGATGGAGCTCTTCTGAGCGAGCTTCGCTAGCCGTAGCGCGCAGCCATCAAGCATGCGGCGACCAGCACGCCTGCAAGCAAGCTGGCCTTGTCTCTCACCGCAAACAGCACGGGATCGTCGTGCATCTGGTCACGCGCGGCAAGAAACCAAATGCGCATGATCCAGTACACCAGCACGAGGCAGATGCCCCAGAGAATCTGGGGACGCTGATAGTACGCGGTAATGGCAGGCGTGTTGATGTAGAGCGCGAACACCAGCACCGCGAGAAACCCAGCCGCCGGTCCAGCTGAAGTGATGATCGGGATGTCGGCCGGCACGTAGTTGCGGCCTTTGATCGACGCGCCGCCGTGTGCCTGTATTTGAATGAGCTCGGAGTACCGCTTCACGAACGCCAGGCTGGTGAAGAAGAAGAGCGAGAACGCAAGCAGCCATTCCGAGAGCGGCACGCTCACCGCGACGCCGCCAGCCACGACCCGGTAGGTGAAGAGCGACGCCAGCGTGAGCACGTCGACGATCAGCTTCTGCTTGAGGACGAAGGAATAGGCGGTCGTCAACGCCACATACCCGAGGACGACCCCCGCGAAGAGCGGATTCACGAACACGATGGCCAGCACGATCGAGAGCACGAACGATGAGACCGACAGCGCGATCCCCTCAGCGACCGTCAACGTCCCAGCCGCTAGAGGCCGGTCGCGCTTGCTCCGATGCTGCCGATCGGCCGGAAGGTCGACCAAGTCGTTCAACACGTAGATCGACGAAGCCGCAAAGTTGAACGAAAAGAACGCCATCACGGCCGTGAAGACCAGATCGAGGTTCGTGTATTGGTGGGCGAAGTACAGCGGCACGAAGAGCAGGACGTTCTTCGCCCACTGATGCGGGCGGAGCTCCTTGATCGCCGCTCGGAGCTTGTTCGGCCGCTCGACGACGACCCTCACCTTGGCAACCGTCTGCTGGGCGCGTCTTTGCGTGCTCGCGCTCGGGGCAACCATGATCGCTTCGTCCGCTGCCTTCCACACCGGAAGGTCCGAAGACGAGTCTCCGATGTACTGAAAGCCGCCCGCCCCAAAACGGGACACCAGATACTCGGCCTTCCGGCCCGCCTTGAGGTTGGTCTCGCTGTGAGTCCCCACGACTTCGTCGATGAGGTCGATGTGCGCACCGACCGCGTCTGCGGTGCTCTGATCGGACGCGGTGATCAGCACGATTCGTCTGCCATCGGCGCGCGCCTGGCGCATCTCGCCCAGGACTTGGGTCCGGTACGGAAGCGTCGTCGCATCGATCGTGACGTGCTGCGCCAAGTACCTCTTCAACGCCGGTCGGCCGCTCATCAAGGCGGCGATCAGTGAAAACAGCTTCCAAGGCGCGGCCTTCAAGAATTCTAGAATGCTCTCGACGGTCGTGTCCGCGGCAACCAACGTGCCGTCGAGGTCCACGCAAAGCGGTGGCTTGGCCGAGGTCGGATTCGAATCTGTAGGCGGCGTGCTCAACGGTCCCCGCCTGACAGACTACGCAGCGCTGCTTCGAGGCGCTCGCGTTTCTCGCGAAGCTGCGACGCATCGCGCTTCGATTTCTCGACCACGGCCTCCGGCGCCCGTTCGATGAAGCTCGGATTCGCAAGCTTCTTTTCGACCGCTCCGAGCTCCTTTTCGAGCTTCTTCAGGTCCCGCTGGAGGCGGTCGCGCTCCCTTTGCGTGTCGATCACCCCGGGAACGGCTGCCCGGACGCCAGGATTCACGAACACGGCGGCGTTGTCGAAGTGGGCCGCCGTGTCGTCGAGCTTGCCCCCGTCGCCCTCGAAGCGCATCTCGCAGCGGGCCAGTGTCTCGATCGTCGCGCGCTCGGCTTCGAGCACCGCTCGCTTGGGCTCGTCGTCCGTGTGCCAGTGGATCGGCATGGCCTGGCTCTTCGGAACGTCGTGCTCCGCACGAATCGTCCGCGCGCTGCCAACGAACGCTTGCACCACTTCGAAGTCACGCTCCGCATCTCGATCGATCTTCGCGTCGACGAGCGCCGAGGGGAACCGGCTGATCATGATGCTCTCGGCGGCACCGTCCCATTTGGGCACACGTTGCCAAATCTCTTCGGTGATGTGCGGCATCATCGGGTGCAGCGCGCGCAACACCGTCTCGAGGGCGTGCGCCAGCGTCGCCTCCGTTTCCACCACAAGCTCGTCATCGCCACTGTCGAGAGCCGGCTTGCTGACCTCGAGATACCAGTCGCAGAACTCGCCCCATATGAAGTGATAGAGCGCATTGGATGCATCATCGAGGCGGTAGGTGTCGAGCCCGGTCGAGGCAACGTCGAGC
>CP070650.1:1477621-1483499 GCA_020354595.1 Myxococcales bacterium | reverse complement strand
GTCCCTGCATCCGGGTGTCGAGCTCCAGCAGATCATCGACAACACCGGCTTCGAGCTGGTGATCCCCGAAGGCGTGGACACGACTCCGGTTCCGACCCCAGACGTGGTTGGCGTGCTCCGCGAGCTCGATCCGCAGGGCTACTCGCAGAAAGAAGTCGTAGTATGACGGTTCAAAAGCGGACCACGAAGGCACCTGCCAAGAAACGGAAGTCGACTGGGCCGAAGGGCGCAGCCAAGAAACGGAAGTCGACTGCGCCGAAGGCCAAGACCAAGTCGACGCGGCCCAAAGCCGGCGCTGCCAAGGCGCCCGCCAAGAAGCGGAAGTCGACCGCGCCGAAGGCGAAGGCCTCGAAGACCAAGTCGATGCCCAAGGCCAAAGCTGCGAAGCCGCGCAAGAGCAAGCCGATGGTCCGCTTGAAGGCCGTGCCAGCGCCTCCGCCCGCACCCAAGCGCACCGCGGGCGGCAAGTCGGCGCTACACACGCGCATCTGCGAGATGTTTGGCATCGAGTACCCGATCATCCAGACGGGGATGGGCTGGGTTTCCGGCGCGAGTCTGACGTCGGCGACCAGTGACGCGGGGGGGCTCGGGATTTTGGCGGCCGCCACCATGACCTTTCGCGAGCTCGAGCAAACGATCGCCAGGGTGAAGGAACGGACCGACAAACCGTTCGGTGTTAATATGCGCGCCGATCAGTCCGACATCATGAAGAGGGTCGATCTGCTCATCAGAGAAAAGATCAGAGTCGCGAGCTTTGCGCAGGCCCCCGGCGAGCGTGTCGTCAAGACTCTAAAGGACGCAGGCGTACTGACCATGCCCACGATCGGGGCGCGGCGTCACGCCGAAAAAGTGCAGGCTTGGGGCGTCGACGCGGTGATCGCGCAAGGCCAGGAAGGTGGAGGGCACACCGGGCAGATCCCGACTTCGATCCTCATCCCCGACGTGTCCGCGGCGGTCGACATCCCCGTCGTCGGCGCCGGCGGGTTCCGCGACGGTCGTGGTCTGGTGGCCGCGCTTGCCCTCGGCGGCTCGGGGATCGCGATGGGCACCCGCTTCTTGCTGACGCAGGAAAGCCAGGTCCCCGATCACGTCAAAGAGATCTATCTCAAGACGAAAGCCAACGGGACGATCGTCACCAAGGCGGTTGACGGGCATCCGCAGCGAGTGATTCGGACCGCGCTCATCGACCAACTCGAAAAGGCCAATCCGCTGACGCGCTTCCCACGGGCTGCGCTCAACGCCCTGTCTCTGATGAGAGTCACCGGAACCTCGCTGCCGGAGCTCCTCGAAGAAGGAATCGCAATGAAGCAAAACCAGGAGCTCACCTGGTCCCAGCTCGCCATGGCCGCGAATGCGCCGATGCTCACCAAGGCGTCGATGGTCGACGGCAAGATCGAGGCGGGCGTCCTGCCAACCGGTCAGATCACCGGCGTCATCGATGAGATCCCGACGGTCGCCGAGCTTCTTCAGCGCATCATGGCCGAGGCCGAGCAAACGCTGGACCAATTGGGGGCGTGAGCCGTCGTCATGGATCTCGACTTCACCGATACCGAAGCCGCTTTTCGTAAAGAGTGCCGCGTTTGGCTCGAAGCCAACGTGCCAAAGGAGCCGTTGCCTTCGGGCGACACCCGGGAGGGGTTTGCCCAGCACTTGGCGTGGGAGCATCAGCTGTTCGACGCAGGCTGGGCTGCCGTGTCCTGGCCCAAAAAATACGGCGGTCGCGAAGCGTCGCTCTTCGAGTGGCTGATCTTCGAAGAAGAGTACTACCGCATTGGCGCGCCGAGCCGCGTGACGCAAAACGGCATCTTCCTGCTCGCCCCCACACTATTCGAGTTTGGCACCGACGAGCAAAAGGAGCGGACCCTGCGGCCGATGGCGCGAGGTGACGTCACTTGGGGCCAAGCGTGGTCGGAGCCGAACGCCGGCAGTGACTTGGCGTCGCTGAAGAGCACGGCCCGCCGCGTCGATGGGGGTTGGCGCTTGAGCGGTCAGAAGACATGGTCGACACGCGCCGCGTTCTGCGACATGGCGTACGGTTTGTTCCGCACCGACCCGGATCAAACGCGACATCGAGGTCTGACCTACTTCATGTTCCCGCTCCACACCGATGGCGTCACGGTGCGGGGTGTCGACCGACTCGACGGGGACGAGGGCTTCGCCGAGATCTTCCTGGAAGACGTCTTCGTGCCCGACTCCGACATCATCGGCGAGGTCCATCAAGGTTGGAAGGTGGCGATGGCGACGACCAGCTCCGAGCGGGGATTGAGCCTTCGGAGCCCCGGCCGCTTCATGGCAACCGCAACACGCCTCATCGACCTCTACCACCGCTACCGCGACCGTTCGGATCCCGTGCTGCGCGATCAGGTCATCCAGGCCTGGATGGACGCACAAGCGTATCGCTGGTTCACCTTTCAGACCGTGACCCGCATGATGCAGGGCGAGTCGATCGGCCCCGACTCGAGCATGAACAAGGTGTTCTGGTCCGAGATGGACGTGCGCACGCACGAAACCGCGCTCGAACTCATCGGCGAATCGTCGGAGCTCGATGTGGGCTGTGAGAGCGCGGTCGACGCAGGCCATTGGATGAAGGGCTTCCAGTTTGCGCTCGCGGGTCCGATCTACGCGGGCACCAACGAGATCCAGCGCAACATCATTTCCGAGCGAGTGCTCGGCCTCCCACGGAAGTAGTCGATGCATTTCGCGTTCACCGACGACCAGAAGATGCTCCGCGACACGGTGCGCGAGGTTCTGCAACGCGAGTGCGCGCCCGACGTGGTGCGCGCGGTGTGGGAAGGCAGGCCTGAAAGCGCAACCTCGGTTTGGGATACGCTCGCCGAAACCGGGGTGGTTGGAATGACCGCTTCGGAAGCTTCGGGTGGCATGGGGATGAGCGAGCTCGACCTGCTACTGCCACTCGAAGAGATCGGCTACGCCGCGTTTCCGGGGCCCATCGTCGATACGGTCGCCGTCGGGATTCCACTTCTCGAGGCTGCCGGTACTGACGAGCAGAAGGAACGCTGGCTCGGCCCGGCTGCCGCGGGCGAAGTGCGGGTCGCGGTTGCCTTCGAGGACCAAGACATCGTCGCCGACGCTGGGGCCGCGGACCTGCTGATCGCGCAGCGTGGGGGTGCCGGCTATTGCGTTCCGATTTCGGACGTGTCGGTGACTCCCGAGCAATCCGTCGATCGTGCGCGCGCCCTCGGCCGCGTCTCGTTCGAAACGAGCCCGCAGAACCGGATGAGGGACGACGTCGACATGCACGCGCTGTTCTCCTTGAGCCAGGAGCGGGCGGCGTTGGCCACCGCAGCCCAGTTGATCGGGCTTTGTCGTCGAATGCTCGACATGGCCGTTCAGTACGCCAAAGATCGCGAGCAGTTCGGCAAGCCGATCGGGGCGCAGCAAGCCGTGAAGCACCGCTTGGCGAATGCACTGATCGAGCAGGAGTTCGCGCGGCCGCTCGTCTACCGCGCAGGCTGGTCGATGAGCACCTCGGCTCGCGACGCCGACGTCGCCGTGTCGCTCGCGAAGATCTATGCAGGCCAGGCTGCAAGATTCGTGGCCAAGGAGGCGCTTCAGGTGCACGGTGCGATCGGCTACACGATCGAATGCGACCTGCATATGTGGATGAAACGCGCGTGGGCGCTCGCCGCGGCGCACGGCGACGCGGCTTACCATCGCGAGAGGATCGGCCGGCACATCCTTTGAGCTTCGGGGTGGGCGCCTTGCAAGCGATTGCCACTCCTTCTACACATAACGAATAGCGAGGTTCAGATGCCCGAAGCATACATCGTCGAAGCAGTTCGTTCGCCCGTGGGAAAGAAGAGGGGCGGGCTCAGCAAGGTCCACTCCGCCGATCTCGGCGCGCACGCCATCAAAGGGCTCGTCGAACGTGCGGGAATCGATCCCGGCGTCGTCGATGACGTCGTCTTTGGGTGTGTGGATTCGGTCGCGACTCAGGCCGGCGACATCGCGCGAACCTGCTGGTTGGCGGCCGGGTACCCTGAACACGTGCCGGGCGTTACGGTCGACCGTCAGTGCGGTTCCTCGCAACAGGCGGTCCACTTTGCGGCCCAGGGCGTGATGAGCGGCACCCAAGACGTCGTCGTGGCGGGCGGTGTACAGAACATGAGCATGATTCCGATCGGCGCTTCGATGATTGCAGGCAAGGAATTCGGCATTCCGGACCCGTTCTCCGGTTCCGTCGGTTGGACCGAGCGCTACGGCGACAAGCCGGTCAACCAGTTCTATGGCGCCGAGATGATCGCCAAGCAGTGGGACCTGTCGCGCGAAGAGCTCGAGAAGTTCGCGCTACAAAGCCATCAGCGTGCGATTCAGGCACAGAAGGAAGGCCGCTTCGATCGGGAGATCATTCCCTTCGGGGACGTGACCGCCGACGAGGGTCCCCGCGCCGACACGACCCTCGAGAAGATGGCTGCGTTGCCGGTTCTCATGGAAGGAGGTCGCCTCACCGCAGCGGTCGCGAGCCAGATTTCCGACGGCTCAGCCGCGCTTCTCATCGTGTCCGACAAGGCGCTCAAGGAATATGGCCTCAAGCCGCGTGCGCGCATCCATCACTTGAGCGTCCGCGGTGAAGACCCGATTCGCATGCTCTCGGCTCCGATTCCGGCAACCAAGTACGCGATGGACAAGACAGGCATGAGCCTTGACGACATCGATCTGGTCGAGATCAACGAGGCCTTCGCGCCAGTCGTCTGCGCTTGGGCGAAGGAGCTAGGCGCCGATCTCGACAAGGTCAACGTGAACGGCGGCGCCATTGCGCTCGGTCATCCGCTCGGCGCGACTGGGGCCAAGCTCATGACGACGCTGTTGCACGAGCTCGAGCGCACCGGCGGCCGCTACGGCCTTCAGACGATGTGCGAGGGCGGCGGCCAGGCCAACGTCACCATCATCGAGCGCCTGGACTGACCTCGTTTCGCCCTGTTTCGTCTGCGGAATGTGACATTCCGCACACCGACCAGCGACTTTGTCGACAGCCAAGGGCCGTCTCGGCATGATGAGGGTCTACGGGCGGCTATGAGCTCCAAACTCCCAAAGCAAGGGTCGAGCGAACCGCCTCCGCGCAAGCACTCGGAGGTTCGCCCAGCAGTCCAACCGGACGAGCGTCGCCACGCGGCTCGATGGGCTTCCGATGCTCAGGTCGAGATCCTCTCGCCGATCCAGGCGGAGGCTACCGCGCTCGACGTGAGCGCAACCGGGATCCAACTCGTCCTCGATGGATGGTTGTCGACCGGCACTTTGTGCGATCTCCGCATCACGACCCACACTGGCCGCGAAATCTTCAAGCGCGGCCGCGTCATCTGGGCACGGAGAGTGGGCGAAGAATGCGTCGCCGGCCTTCACATCATCGGGTCGATCGTCCCGCCCGCGATGCCAGAGTAGCGAGTCCTCCCCCCGCGATATTGCGGGACCCAAGGGTCGCTTTGGCACGCCTTTTTTGCGATCGCAGCAACAAGCCGCCTTGACGGAGCGGCCTTGGCAAAATAGAACACGTTTCACTTCTTCTTTCACCCAAGACGACCCGGAACCGGGAGGTGGACATGGCCAAAGTAGCCAGCACAGCAGAGTATTTCGACACCCTTGCCGACCGTTTCTTGGCCGACCAGGCCAAGGGCGTGAACGCCCAGATCCAGTACACCCTCAGCGGTGACGGGGGCGGCGAATGGACCATCACGATTGAGGACGGCGAATTCAAGGGCGTCTCGGAAGGCGGCGTCGAGAAGCCGACTCTGAACGTGATGATGGACGCGGCGAAGTTCGTGGAGATGGCGAACGGCGACCTCGATGGCCGCAAGGCGTTCCTCACGCGCAAGCTCAAGGTCAAGGGCAACATCGCTCTCGCCCAGAAGATGCAGAAGTT
>CP070650.1:1474771-1477521 GCA_020354595.1 Myxococcales bacterium | reverse complement strand
GCTTAGCCTTCGAGGTTCACCCAGTGCGCCTCGCCATCGAGGCCCCACTCCTTCTTCCAAAGAGGGACGGTCTCTTTGATGCGATCGATCGCCTTTCGGCACGCAGAAAACGCCTCCTCTCGATGCGGGGCGCTGGCGGCCACACAAACGGCAACGTCGCCGATGGCAAGCGCGCCTACGCGATGCACGGCCGCGAGGCGAGCGCCGGGATGCTCTGCGATCACGCCAGTCAGGACGCGCTCCATTTCTTTTTCCGCCAAGCTCTCGTGCGCTTCGTAGTCGAGTTTCGACATGGACTTCCCGTCTGCGTTGTCACGCACTACGCCGGCAAAGATGCAAATACCGCCCGCCCCCGGGTGCTCGACCGCCCTGCGCGTTTCGTCGAGCGAGATTTCCTGCTCGGTGATGCGGCAAAGCACGACGGGTGCGCCGCCAGCCACGGGAGGAAGAATGTCGACCCGATCGCCGTCTTCGAGCTGGCGGGAAGCCTCGACGAAATCTCCGTTGACCGCCAAACGCATGCGCTGCAGGAAAGCCGCAAGCGAGGGGAAGCGGGCTGTGACGGCCTGGCGAAGCTCCGCCTGCGGTACGGCCTGCGCAGCAAACTCGAACGTGGAGCTGTCGGTCCCGGCGAGCTCCTTGGCAGCGGCGTAATAGTGGACGCGGACCTGCATACGTCTTCGGAGCCTAGCAGGGCCCGGAAAAGCGGGCAGCCGCACGCCTCGTGTTAGAGTCGCGAGTCGGTGACGGAGTCTGGTTTCAAGCTGATCTCGTGGGTCGTTGCCGGAGCGCTCGTCGGCGCCACCTTGGCGATTCCGCAAGCAGTCGATCCATGGGAAATGCCGAGTCTCGTGCTCGACCGCGCGGCTGCGGTGGACGCAGTCCGGTTCGACGAGGCCCTCGCCGCCGAGGCTTCAGAGACGAAGGAAGCCCAAACGCTTCGGTCGCTGTTCCTCGACCACGGTCGCGCCGAGGCTAATCCGCCCTACGAGGTCAGCGACAACGACCGACGACAGGTCGAGATCCATCGAGCGACGGAGGATCTCATCGACAAGCACGGGCCGGCGGCGTTCGAGGCGATGCGCGCGCGCGCAGTGGACGAGCTGGCGGACATCTTTTTCGACGGCAACCACGAGCCGCAGAATGAGGAAGAGATTGCAGTACTGGGAGGGTTCTCCGAGGTCGCGAAGAGTTATGGGCTGGTGCATGGTGGGGTGGTCGTCGCGCCCGAGCTCACGGTCCGCGCACTCTACAAGGCGCGTTGGAACTCCATTCACCGCCGGTCTTTCGTAGAAGGATTCTCGCAAGTGGAGCTGCAAGCATATTGGGGTTGGCTCGCGCTTCACGGCTGGGGCAAGCCCCTCGAAAAGCGCGAAGACGCGTTGGTCGCGTTTCGCGACGCGGGTGGCTTCGGTACACAGGAAGCTGCTGCGTTGTTCGACCTGCTGTCGGGCCGGCCGGAGCGGGCTGCGATATCGCTCCAGAGGCTATACGCCGCGCGAGGCGAGCTTCGTCTACGCAACATGGGGCTCGGAGCGCTCCATGCGGCTTTGATGACAAGCCGGGCGCCCTGAGATCGCGTGGGAGTGGACAGCGAAATCCGGGTCCCGTAGCCTCTGGACTCCGTGAGAGTCGACCTCCGCAAGACGCTCTTCATCCTACCGAACCTCTTCACGCTATCGAGCGTGTTGTGTGGTTACTACGCGATTCTGATTTTGTCGGACAGGCCCACGAGCGACGACTTCTACCGCGCAGCCTTGCTGATCATCTTCGCGCTTTTCTTCGATGGAATCGATGGCTGCGTCGCGAGGCTGACCAAAACGCAGAGCGCGATCGGCGTCCAGCTCGACTCGCTGGCCGACGTAATCTCGTTCGGTGTTGCGCCGGCAATCCTGGTCTCCCACTGGTCTCTGTCCGAGCTCGGAACGGGCGGCATGCTCGTCGGTTTCGTCTTCGTGGCAGCTGGAGCGATTCGCTTGGCCCGTTTCAACGTCGTCTCCACCAGTGACGACGGGCGACCGCACACCCCCGCGAAGTACATGCAGGGGCTGCCGATTCCCGCGGCGGCCGGCATCTTGATCTCCATCGTAGTGGCCAACCACCTGACCGGAAAGCTGCCTTTCACGCCGATCATCATTTCGGCTCTCGTGATCATGCTCTCGGTCTTCATGGTGAGCTCGATGCCTTTTCGCTCGTTCAAAGACCTGCGCCTCAACTGGCGGACCGTGCTCTTGATCTCGAGCGCGCTAGGCGTGACCGTGTGGATCGCCCTGAAGATCCATCCGTCGATGGCCTTGGTGTGGCTGCTGGCTGCCTACGTGATCATCGGAATCATCGAGAGCCTGATCGCGCTGATGAACAAAGCGCGCGACGGCATTGCAAAAGCCGGGCAGCGCTCACTCTAGTCGGGCTCGACGTCGCCGCCACGGGCCGGATTCTCGTATACGGAGATGATCGGAACCCCGTCGTAGCGAAGGACGTAGGCCGGTTGAGGCGTGCCGTAGGCGACCCACGCCTGGTAGTCGACTTCGGCGAAGTGGCGCTCGTGATGGACGAGCGCGAAGTCGGCTTCGTTCATCGAAGCAGCGGCTCGAATGCTGCGGGGAACGATGCCGTCCGCCTGTAGCATCGCCCAAGCGCCAGTGGTGGTGTCGCAGAGCCAAACAGAACCGCCATCGGGCAATTGCTCGACCAGCCACGGGACCAAGCTCCCGGTCGTGAACCCCCAGAACTGCCGGTTCATGCCGAGG
>CP070650.1:1471183-1474671 GCA_020354595.1 Myxococcales bacterium | reverse complement strand
GGTGTGCAAAAGCGCGTGGCCTGGTCCAACAACATTCCTTTGGCGGACGTCAAGACCGTCACAAAAGCCTTGGGCTCGAAGGTCAACGACGTCATGCTGAGCGCGCTCGCCGGCGGGTTGCGCGACTACCTCATCGCGCGCAACGCCGAGGTGAGCGATCTCGAGATTCGGGCCGTGATTCCGGTGGACCTCCGCGAGCCTCAACGGGGAATCGAGCTTGGCAACGCCTTTGGCCTCGTTTTCTTGGCTCTCCCGTTGAGCATCGCCGACCCGATCGAACGGCTTGTCGAGACCAAGAAACGTATGGATGCCATCAAGGCGTCGATTGAGGCGTTCACCTTCTATAGCTTGCTCAACATCTTTGGCGTGACGCCCCGGCAGGTCGAGGAGCAGGGGCTGAACATCTTCGGGTCCCGTGCCACCGCGGTCGTGACGAACGTACGTGGACCCGGCCAGGCGCTCTACATTGCCGGCAGCAAGATCGAGAACATCATGGGCTGGGTTCCTCAAGCGGGACACCTCGGCCTTGGGGTCAGCATCTTCAGTTATGACGGCAAAGTCAGCGTCGGCGTGATCACGGACGCCGGGCTCGTGCCCGATCCGGAACGAATCACCGCCGCGTTCCGCGCCAGGTTCGACGAGTTGTTGGCCATCGCCACCGAAGCGGGTGCCTGATTCACGTCTCCCCCGTAACCAAATAGTGTTTTCATCTACATTCTGGGTGGGTTCTTTCAGCTGATTGCCGAAAGATGATCCTGCGCCCCGCCATGATCGACTTCTTCGCTGGGGTAGTTGGCCGGTTTCTCCTGCGAAATCAGCCAGCAAGGTATCCTCGGCGCATCCATTCCCAATCCACAGCCCGCAAGATGCGAAGCCTTGCGTTTCTCGCGGCAATCACCGCCGCCTGTGTCGGGCTCTGTTCCCCTCATGCAAGCGCCCAACCGAGTGACGAAGCTTCGGTCAGTCCCTCGAGCGCGCAGGGCGAGTCGGATGCCGCCGTCAGCCCCGAGCCCGCAGAGGGCGCGGAGCCCGCGTCGCCATCGGAAGCCCCATCCAACGCCGAAAAGCCCCGTACGCGCACCCGACGAGGGTGGGTGATCTCCGACCTCTACATCGGCGCGGCAGTCACCACCGATGCCCAGGTCAAGCTCGACGGCGTCGTTCAGGAGGAGAGTCTCCTTTGCGGAGCGGAATGCGCGAGCACGAAGTCACCGGTCGGAGGGCTTAGAGTCGGCTGGTTCGTCGAGCGATTTCCCTGGCTCGGTGTCGCGGGCGACTTCTCCGTCTTTATCCAGTCATGGGGCATTCAGAGTCCCTACGAAGTCACTGTCATCCCCATCTCGGCGCTTCTCATGTTTCGCGCGCCCTTGGTCCGAAGTCCGGAGCATCCGAACGGCCGTGCCCAACCCTACCTCGCCATCGGTCCGTCCCTCTTCATCTCGAGGGCAAAACTTGCCGAGGGCTTAGCGGCCACCGGCACCGCGAGCGTCGAAACCGACACGACGGCCGATCCCGGCTTCGATGGGCGCATCGGCATCAGGCTCATCGCTTCTAGCTGGATTTCGGTCGTGCTCGAATACCGCGCCACCTACTTCAAGCCCACCTGGAAGCTCAGTGGTCGCAACGTAGAGACCTCCGTCTGGACGAATCACTTCATCATCGGTCTCGGCATTCACTACTGAGCGGCGAGGAACGCCTCGAAAATGGCATCCGCGTACGCGCCATACCCCGCGGGGTTCGGATGGATCGCGCCATTCGCGTCGCCCTGAAATGAAAAGGTGTTCTGCAGACGAATCAGCCAAGGCACGTCGGAGCAGTAGCCGTGACCTGCGAAGCGGGCGTTCACGCTGTCCACGAACTGCCAGCGATGTTTGTTAGCAGAAGCCCGCATCGCGGCGCCGAGCTCGGTCAACACGTAAGTGCTGGCCCATTCCATCTCCGCCTCCGTCACCCCGGGCACTTGTTGTGCGGCGATGCGTAGGGTTTCCTGATAGCCGGGAAGCTCCGTCGGCCATGCACAAAGCTCGCCGAACTCGTCGCGAGTCACGTCGGGGATCTCGGTCAGGTAGACCCGCGCCGGATCCATCCCAAGCGTGCCTACGATCGCCGCGGCGAGGGCATCGTAGTTGCTCGGGAGGTCGTCGAGACCGTCCCGATGCACGTCCACGCCGTCAACGTACTCGTCCTTGGAACCGATTTCGAAAATCCTCCGCGCATCCAGCAGGTCCAGATCGATTGCGTCGGGATCCAGATAGCTCCTGCAGTCGTCTTCGTACGATCCCAGAAAATCACACGCCCACGAGGCCGTGCTCTCGAGGAGTGAATCGATCGCCGGACTTCCCAAATGACAGTCGGTGCCGAGGACGCAGGCCTTCACCACCGTGGAGAAGTTGATATCGTTGCCGCCGATCGACACGAAGAGCGCGTCGATCTCGTGGTCATCTGCGAGCTTCGCAACCCGATCGATCTGAGGCTCAGCGGGGGTGCCGTCCGGCTCGATTCCGTCGTACTGCTCGAGCAAGGCGCGGTAGATCCTGCCTCCCGAGCAGGCCAGGTGCACGAAGGTCACCGAGGTGTGCGGGTCCGCCTCCTCGATCATTTGTGCGGCGCGCACCTGGCCCGAGCGCGACGACCGGTGACATTCACGGTTCTGCCAGCGCGGACCGCCTTCTTCGCGCGCGTCCACGTCGGGGCTGCCTTCCCCCGAGCCGTACGAGTCGCCGAGGCCGAAGATGAGCAGGTCCCGCACCTCGATGACTTGGGTCTCCGCCATCTGCTCGCCGCTCCCGCCCTCGACCACGAGCGACACCGAGTACTCCCCCTCCGCGGGGAACTCGTACTCGAAGCCGTTGCAGCGGGTCTCCACGGCCACCTCTTCGCCGTCGATGCGCCAGATGTACCTCGCCGGCGAGCCGGTCGAGCCGCAAGCGTTGAGCCGTACCCGCCACATGTCCGGCTGAAGCGGGCCTTCGACATAGACTTCGTACTCCGACTGGTCCTCGGGTGCTCGGAGCGCAGGCACCACGAAGCGGGCCGGCATCTCGTAGTCGAACGAGGCCTGCAGCCCCGGCTCCTCGCCGCACCCCGCGAGCGGCGCCGCCACCACGCCCATGAACATGGTCATCGAGATCGATCGAGCGCGCATCCGTCAGGCCCCTCTCTCTCCTTACACCACGCTCGCCTGGAAGACACGGAAAGCGCGGCTTCCCCGTCTCGAGTCAGTCGCCGACCTCGACACGGGCTTCCAGCCGCCCGACTAACCCAACCCCATTCGTCCCCTGCGCGTTGTAGACTCCCCCCGTGGCCAACAGCCCCCTGTTCACGAGCCCCGAGGCGAAGGCGTTCTATCAGAGCCGCGTCGCCACCCTCGGCTTGGTCCTCGCCGCCGCGGGGGTGACCGGGTTCGCCTTTCGGGTCCTCGTCGCGCTGGAATCCGGGACGCTTCTCGAGAAGTTGGGCGAGCCGAGTTACGTGCTTCACGCGGCGGC
>CP070650.1:1468263-1471083 GCA_020354595.1 Myxococcales bacterium | reverse complement strand
GTAGCCACCCTTGACCGGTGTCAGCGGCACAAACGTGAACAGCCGGACTACGTCGAGGTTCTCGCCCATGCCGGTGAGGAAGAAGACGACGACGCAGATGACGATGAGACCGGCGGTGACGGTCCCAATTCGCATGTTCTGCTTCGCTTCGATCTGACGGCGTATCTTCTGCGTTCGAGCGCGGAGCTGCTCGTCGGCCCTGGCCTCCAGACGCTTTTGCGCACGCGCCTGTTTTGCCATATCGGCGAAGCGCGACGCTTCCGGATCGAAACGGCCCAGAAATGCCTTTGCTTGGTCCATCCGGTCCTCGTCGTGAACCCAGACCGCAAATTCGCCGTCGCGCGTCTATTTTACCGTGGTCGGCACACCGTCCGCATAGAGCGCGTCTCCCAACGTCTGCGCCTCGGCGCGCGTCGTCACGGTAGTCAACAGCCGCATCGGGTGGGCGAGTGTAGCTGCTTCGATCCCCGATTCAATCGCCGCGAACCAGCGAATACACCAAGCAATCGCGTGGGACGTCAGAGCGGTTCGGATGGTAGCCGTAACTCCGCAGGCGCCCTTCGAGCTTCATTCCGGCTTTCTCCATCACGCGAGATGAACGGGCGTTCTCCTCATCGCATAGCGCCTGTACACGAAAGATACGCTCGTCGTCGAATGCGGCCTCACAAACCCGTGTCAGGGCTTCCGGCATGTAGCCCTGACCCCAGAACCGGCTTCCGAGGGCGAAGCCGATTTCGACGCGGTGGAAGTAAATCGTGCAGCCGATCGTTCCGAGCAATGCTCCGTCGGCCTGCCTTTGCATCAACCAAGCGCGGTGACCCATTCGCAGATCCCACGCGTCGATCACTTGCTGGAAATGCTCCCGCGTCTGGCTCGGTGACGTGTGCGCATTCCAGGTCAGGTAGCGGGTGATCTCGGCGTCGCTCGCGTAGGATTCAAACGCGGCCTCTGCGTCCTCGAGCCGCGGCCGCCGCAGCCTGAGCCGGCGCGTCATGAGCTCGTCCGGTGGAAACTCCACGCGTTGCGTATAGCACGCCGACTCTTGTCGTTGGATCCCTCCGAGTGGAGCTGATAGGTTGCCGGCGATGTCGAACCGGAACGAGCCTTTGGACGACGCGGCGCGAGCGTTGTGTCGCGAGCTCGGGTACTCGTTCGCCGACACGGGGTTGCTGCTCGATGCGCTCACGCACCGCTCGTTCAAGAACGAAAACCCAGACGTCGCCTCCACCGACAACGAACGCCTCGAGTTTCTCGGTGACGCGGTCGTCGGGCTGGTCGTCGCGTCGATGCTCTACGTTCGCTTTCCTGACGCCGACGAGGGAGAGCTCACGCGCCGCCGAGCGGACCTCGTCAGCGAAAAAGGCCTCACGGAAGTGGCCGAAACGATTGGCGTGGGGTTCGCGATGCGGCTCGGAAAAGGCGAGGAGAAATCCGGCGGCCGAAGCAAGCCCCGACTGCTGTCGAGCGCGCTCGAAGCCTGCATCGGGGCTGTCTATTCGGATGGCGGCGCCGATGCTGCCTTCGCAGCGGCACGCCGCGTGTTCGCACCGCGGCTGGACACCAGCGCCCCTGGCCACCGCGACGCAAAATCCCGCGCCCAAGAATGGGCCCAAGCCCACCTAGGCGGAACCCCGAGCTACCGCTTGCTGAGCAGCGAGGGCCCAGATCACGAACGGGAGTTCACAATCGCGCTGGAGCTGAACGGTGAGGAGATAGCCACGGGCGTCGGGCGGTCGAAGGTCGAGGCCGAGCAGGCGGCGGCGGAAGCGGCGCTAGCAGAGTGGCAAGATACGCGAGAGTTTTAGTAACACCACCCGCTCACCAGACAGCAACAACGACTAAACCGCGCGCGACGCCGCGTACGCTTCGAGCCTTGCATGCGCCCAATCGACGTTGCGTTGCAGCTCGTTGTAGTCGGGGCCCTCGTACAGCTCGTCGAACGCCTTGAGTGCTTCTTCGGCCTTCGCAAGCTCTTCACGCACCGCGTCCGGCTTGATCTCCTCGGGCGATGCGAAGAGGTCGGTCAGCAGCAACACCTTGTCCGGCCCACCCTCGACGAAGCCAGGTCCGATCGCAGCGACTTTGCGCTTGCCTTCCACTTCCCAGACCAGCAGTCCGCACTTGAGCGCCGCCAAGAGGGGGAGGTGGTTCGGGAGCACGCCGAACTCGCCCTCGACGCTCGGCGCCTGCACCGAATCCACCTGCATGGAAAGCACGGAGCCGGTCGGGGTCACGACGTCGAGTTGCAGATGCTCGGAGGCAGCCATGTCGATTACCCCTTGTCGCGCTTCGCGAAGGCTTCCTTGACCTCGTCGATGTTGCCCTTGAGGTAGAAGTCCTGCTCCGGGATGTGGTCGAGCTTGCCGTCGAGGATCTCCTCGAAACCGGAGACGCTTTCTTCGAGCTGCACGTAGGCGCCCTTGAGGCCCGTGAACTGCTCGGCGACGAAGAACGGCTGCGACAGGAATCGCTGGATCTTTCGAGCGCGATCGACGACCTGACGGTCGTCTTCGCTGAGTTCGTCCATACCGAGAATCGCGATGATATCCTGCAAGTCCTTGTAGCGCTGCAGTGTCTCCATGACGCCGCGGGCGACGCGGTAGTGGCGCTCACCGATGATGCTCGGGTCGAGCATGGTCGAGCTGGAGTCGAGCGGGTCGACCGCCGGATAAATCCCGAGCTCGGCGATCGAACGCGATAACACCGTCGTCGCGTCCAAGTGAGCGAACGTCGTCGCCGGCGCGGGGTCCGTCAGGTCGTCGGCGGGGACGTAAATCGCCTGCACCGATGTAATCGAACCCTTGTTGGTCGAGGTGATGC
>CP070650.1:1465424-1468163 GCA_020354595.1 Myxococcales bacterium | reverse complement strand
GTCGCGTTCTCCCACTCGTCGGCCGATTCGATCCCGATGAACGCGCCGAAGTAACCGAGGTCGAGGGAGAGCTTCTTACAAGGAATCCACGTTGCAAAGCCCCGGCTCAGCGGAGCGAGCTCCGTCAATCGATCGACATTCTGACCCCAGCGGAGGTCGACCCGAATGCCGAACTTCTCGGACCTATAGTGGACGTCGCCGCCTGCGAAGGTCAGTCCAAACCCGTGCGTGTCGGCGTAAGGGTACTCCAGGCTGTTGTACGGGCCGGCGACGCGGTGAGCATTGAACATGTAGTACGAGCTCACCAACAGTTGCCACGTGAGCTGGCCCGGCTCGATTTTCTTCTCTACGTCGGCTCGCGCGACGTTCGGTCCTGCTCCCACGCCGAGCAAGACGATTGCAACTGCAAGCACGACCGAAGATTGCCGGACCACGTTTCTTTTCGCAGATCGAACTACGTCGGGACCGTTAGGCTCCGCGCTAAAGCCCTAGTACCACCTTGGGACCAATCGCGATATGGGGCGACACGCAAAATCCGCGTCCGACTCTGCGAAGGGGCGCCGAGGTAAGCGTGGCCTTGACGGGCTGACGCCCGTCGCGAACAGTGGCCGCATAGCCTAGTTAAGGAGCGAGTGATGGCTTCAAACATGCGAATTCGCGGTTTCTCGCTGGCCCTTGCGGTGGGTTTGGCGGCTTGCAGCAGCGGCGGCGACGACGGGCCCGGCGGCCCGACCGACGAGAGCTGGACCATCGGCATCTACATGGCCGCGGACAACAACCTGGACCGCGCGGCGACCAACGACATCAACGAGATTCTTCGTGCGGGAGTTCCCGAAAACACGAGCGCGCTCATCCTCGTAGATCGCGCCGAGCTCGGAGAGTACGGCGGCTTTGGGAGCATTGAAGGGCTCCAGCCTCACTCGACCGCGAAGTGGTTGCGCATCACCGGCAACACCCTCGTCGAGGAGGAGGACCTCGGTGAGATCGACACGGCGGACCCCGAGACCGTACGCATGTTCCTAGACCGGCTCGCCGAGGAAGACGTGGAGCGCAAAGCTGCCATCTTCTGGGATCACGGGTCTTCGTTCACCTTCGGTAGCGACGACAGCGCGCCGTTTTCCCGAGCGATGGGCGTCGACGAGATCGCGGCTCAGTTTCGCGAGGTCCCGGTCGACGAGAACAGCCTATATCGCAAGGTCGACATCGTCGGCTTCGACGCGTGCTTGATGTCATCGGTGGAAGCGCTCGCCGAGTTCAACGACGCCGCGGACTTCTATGTGGCAAGCGCGGAGCTCGAGCCGGGCGACGGCTGGGACTACTCCGCGCTCTTCAACTTCATGGGTCGCACTCCGGACCTGACCCCGAGGGATCTGGCTACGGCCATCGTCGACGGCTACGCGGACTACTACTCGAACAACCCCGGACGAGCGGGCGGTTTGAGGGTGACGCAGGCCGCATGGTCAACGGGCACCGGTGAGGTCGAAGCGGCTATCGCGGGCCTGGCTGACGCCTACGAAAAAGCCGGCGAAGACGTGGGCAACTACAACCTCATCGCCGATCTGTTCTCCGCTCAGTCCAAGTCCACCTTCTACAATCGAAGGACCGACAACCCGGCGGAAACGACGAGCTGGATCGACGTCGGGGAGTTCCTCGCCAACCACACGGAGCAGGGCGGCGATGCTGTGGCAGAGGCGGCGGAGACACTTCGGCGAGCCCTCGAATCGATTCGCGTCGCGAACCGTGCCGACGGACGAGACGAGCTCGTCATGGGCCTCTCGGTCTATTTCCCCGCCAATCAGGTCGGCCGGAACTCGGGGGCGAGCGATGAAGGGAGCCGCAGCGTCGAGACCGACTCCCGATTGCTCGCCGGTGGCTATGGCATCATCCAAAGCCTGATCGACAAGGAGGATCCGACCTCGGCCGTTGGCTCCCTGCGCGCGACCGATAGGGTGCGTCCATCGCTGAGCTTCGACGTCGTCAGTGTGGGTCCCGACGATGTGAAGGTTGATTTCGACGCAAGAGACGACGTGATGCTGGTCTCCGGCTACGGGCTACTGCTCTACCGCACCGACGACGACCAGGAACTCGCACTCGCCGGCGCACGCAACCCGTCGATTGGCGTCGACACGTACAAAGGTGAAGGTTCCTTGCCGCTCGTAGGCGTCGTCGTCGGGCCGGAGGGTACGGACCCGGTCTCCGGGCGTGTCGGCTTCATCGCGCGCGAATCGGAGCGTTACTCGGTGCCGGTGGTCGTTGTCCAAGGCGAGCGTCGCGAGCGCGGCGTGCTGCTTCTGAGCGACGACGGCGCGATCGAGGGCGTGGGCGTGCTCCGCGAAGACGGCACTTGGGCCCTCTTCGCGTGGGAGGACGCGCAAGCGATCTCGGACGTCGAGATCGGGCCCCTCTGGTTCACAGTCGATCCCGCCGGGGAGTACGAAACCAACGAGGGCGACACCACACCGATCGCGGACGTGAACGTTCGTTTCGTGGATCTCGCCGACACCTCGCGTTTGTCACTCGTGCTGTCGGTGACCGACATCGCAGGAAACACCACGGTCTCGCCGAGCGCTTCGCTGCGGATTGATTGATCTATTCGGCGGAAGCGCGGCTCATCTGTTCAAGTGTGAGCCGAGGTGACGCGCAAATTTTGCGCTGTACAATCGCTAGATCGGCACAACCTCCCGTGGTAGGGGATTGGCGGGTTACCGAGAAAGAGCATCTTCGGAACCCACTTCGGGG
>CP070650.1:1461028-1465324 GCA_020354595.1 Myxococcales bacterium | reverse complement strand
TATCACGCGCTGCAAGAACGTCGTTGTGATCGCTTTCGAGAGTCGTCGGCGTGCCGAGGCCACGCGAAACGTTCACCATTACGAACGGTGCGCGCCATCCCGTCACTGCGTACACCATCTCCATGCCGTAGAGCAGCCCCTGGCTCGACGTAGCCGTGAAGACCCGCACGCCGGTCGCCGCCGCTGCGCCTGCCGCCGTGATCATGGAATGCTCAGACTCCAGGGTGACGAAGCGCCCGGGCATCTCCCCACCCTCCATCCAAGCGGCGACCGTCTCGATGATCTCCGTCTGAGGCGTAATGGGAAACGCCGGTAGGTAGTCTATCTCGGCCAAGCGCGCCCCCCAGGCCGCAGCCCCGTTTCCCGTCAGCAGCTCGCGCATCACGGAGCCTCGCTTTCAGCGGATTCCGCCGCGCGCTCGGGAACCGCCTCGATCGCGTGCGAAGGGCAAATCGCCACGCAGATCATGCAGCCCTTGCAGTGGTCGTAGTCGATGATCGGCTTGTTGTCGGCGCTCACGCTGATCGCGCTGTCGGGGCAGTAGGTGCTGCAGATCCACCAACAGCGATTGCATCGCGCTTCCTCGACGACGGGTCGCATCGTTCGCCAGGCGCCGGTTTTCACGCGGACACTCGTCGCCCCGGCGTACATGGCCGGCGCAGAAACCGGGGCTTCCTCGAAAGGAACGTCGATCCAAGACGGCGCCGTGTAGTCCTTTGCTTCGACTTCTCCGCCTTCGACGACTGTTCCGGCGTGCTCGGCCATTCGTTCATAGGCTTCAACAGCGAGCCGCTCGTTCTCGCGAGCTACGCTATCGCCAAAAGGTGCGATTTCACGTCGCACGGCTTCCACCAAAGCATCGCGCTCGATCACACCCACGAGCCGAGCGGCGGCGCCGGCGGAAACACTCCCGACTAAGGGCAGACCGATTTCCTCGGCCGTTTCTCCGATGGTCGGCAAGATCAAGACGCGACCGGAGAGATTCAGCCGATGTTTCCAAGCCTCGGCGCTTTCATTGCTGTGAATGAGCATGAGCGTCCGCGCGCTCACGCCCTGCATCACGCCTGCGGCGGGTACGGAGGGCAGGGTGTCGTCGGCAACGATCACGAGGTCCGGGCTCCGAATCACGCCCCGCTCGAAAATCGGCGCCCGCGCTGCACGCACATAGGCAAAAGTCGGCGCGCCCCGACGTTCGGCGCCGTACCTCGGTGCGTCTTGCGCCTCGTACCCGGAGAGAAAGAAGGCGCTCCCGAGCACGCGGCTCGCCGTCTTCATTCCCTGTCCGCCTCGGCCGTGAAAGCGAATCCGAAACATGCCGAGCTCTACTGGAGCACGTTTCTCGGTCTAGAGAAACCCGGGCGCGGTCGAAAAGGTCGAAAACCGGCGAAACCCCATGGCCTCTTCGACGCGGGCGCGCGCAAGATCGACCGCAGCCTGCCGCGGAAGCTTCCCCTCCGACTTGGACTTCTCCAATACGAGGCCGATGTTTCTGCGCACCCTTCGCGCGATCGTCTTCAACGCGGCTGCCTCGCTCGACCCTTGGTACTCGACCGCTGCGCAGATGACGCCGCCCGAATTGGCGATGAAGTCGGGGAGGTTCAGAACGCCTCGTTCGGCAAGGACCTGCTCGGCCGGCTCCGTGATCGGGATGTTGGCACCTTGAACGACTAGCTTGGTACGCAAGCGACCGACGTTGTCCTCGCGAATGACATCGGGCCGGGCCGCAGGAATCCAGATCTCACATTCGACGTCGATGATCTCGTCGCGCTCGAGCCGCTGGGCACCCTCGTATTGCTCGACAGGAGCGCCATTGTCCTTGAGCTCGATCAGCTTGGCGACGTCCAGGCCGCGATCGTCGTGCACCGTGCCACGCGAGTCGGCCGCTGCGACGAGCACGGCTCCTTTTTCGGCCAGGAACCGCGCAGCGTGCATGCCAACCGCGCCGAACCCCTGCACCGCAACGCGTGCGCCCCTGAGCTCGAAGTCGCAATACTCGAGCGCAACCTCGGTGGCGTGGCTCATGCCAAAGCCAGTCGCTCCGATCTCGTCGAGCGGAATCCCGCCGAGAGCGCGAGGCAGACCCACCGCGCGGCCTGTCTCGTCGTGCACCCACGCCATGCATTCTTCGTTGGTGCCCATGTCGGGGCCGAAGATGTATTCCTCGGTGTTCCGGAGCGCGCTTGCAAACGCGCGAACCAGCCGCTCCTTGTCGGCCTTGGGCATTTTGGGGTCGCCGTAGAGGACCGCCTTGCCGCCACCGTGCCGAAGACCCGCTGCTGCGTTCTTGAGCGTCATTGCGCGCGCCAACCGAAAGCATTCGGCGGTGCTCACATCGGGCGCCATTCGAACGCCGCCGATAGAAGGGCCTCTCGCCACGTTGTCGACGACGAGGACACCGCGGAGCCCGACCGACGGCTCGTGCACGTGAATGGTCTTGAACGGACCCAACGCGTCCGCAAAGTCGAAGACATCCCTCGGTTGATCAGCGGTCACCAGCGCTCTCCTTTCTTCTCCAGGCCGGCCATCATAGTGTACGGCCGTGGACAAAGGCGATCCGAAATCCAAGGCTTCAGAGCTTGCCGACGAAGCAGTTCGTTTGCATGCGTTCTATCGCGGTAAAGTTCAAGTCGCGCCCCGCTGCCCCGCACGAGAGATGCCGGACTTCGCCGTCTGGTACACACCGGGCGTGGCCGCGTCATCGCGTGCGATCGTCGACAACCCCGACTGCGTCTGGGAGCAGACCAATCGCGGGAACACGATTGCCATCGTCTCCGATGGAAGCCGCGTCCTCGGACTGGGCGACATCGGTCCCGAAGCCGGGCTTCCCGTCATGGAAGGCAAGGCACTCTTGTTCAAAGTGCTTGGAGGCGTCGACGCGGTGCCCCTTTGCCTCCGGCCGCGCGACGACGAAGAGCTGATGCGCACCGTGGCCGTGCTTCAACCGTCGTTTGGCGCCGTGAACCTCGAGGACATCGCGTCGCCACGTTGTTTCCGCATCCTCGACGCGCTGCGTGAGCGCTTGGATATCCCGATCTGGCACGACGACCAGCAGGGATCGGCCACCGTGGTGCTGGCAGCGCTCACGAACGCGCTCGAGCTGGTTGGAAAACCGCTGCAAGACGTTCGGATCGCGATGATCGGCGTCGGCGCTGCCAACGTGGCGGGGTATCGGTTGCTGACTTCGAGCGGGATCGATCCTGCGAGTATCGTCGCCTGCGATACGGGCGGCACCTTGCATCCCGGCCGGCGGGACTTGGAGACGCGTCAAGACGAGCTCCGCGACAAGTGGCGTATCTGCTGCGAGTCGAACGCCGATCGGGTCGACGGCGGCATTGCCGAAGCGCTTCGAGGTGCAGACGTTTGTATCGCGCTCTCTGCTCCTGGACCCGATGTCATTCGCCCGGAATGGATTCGGGACATGGCGTCCGAGGCCATCGTCTTTGCGTGCGCCAATCCGGTGCCCGAGATCTGGCCGGACGAGGCGCGCGCAGCGGGTGCACGCATCGTGGCCACCGATCGCTCTGACCTTCCAAACCAGGTCAACAACTCGCTCGCGTTCCCTGGGATCTTTCGTGGCGTGCTGGACGTGCGAGCCCGCAAGATCACCGACGGGATGGCCTTGGCCGCCGCACGTGAGCTTGCCGCTTTCGCGCGCGAGCGGGGACTGAGGGACGACGCAATCCTGCCGGCGATGGACGAGTGGCAGGTCTATCCGCGCGTCGCGGCCGCTACGGCCATGGCCGCCCAGGACGAGGGCTTGACCGAAACGAAGCGAACGCGTGCAAGCCTTCTCGAGGAGGCGACTTCGAAGATCGAAGCGGCACGCGAGCTAGCGGTCAAGCTCGTCGAAGAGGGCGTCATTGCACCGCCCCCGACGGTAAGGTGATCGAAGTAACTCTGCGCCACCGGCAGCCCTCCGGTTCACGAAACCGTTGCAGACGGCTTCGCGAGGTAGCAGTGCGTCCGCAAGACGGATATCGGGCTAACCGACACTTGACAGCGGCTGGGTTGTTGGGCTCAGCTAAGCTCTGTGTCACCTGAAGCCAAAGACCCACGGGGACCAACATCCGCTCAGCTACTGCTCGGGCTCGCGCTGATTGCGGGAATCGCTGCCATCCTAGTGACCCAGTGCTGACTACCGGGGTTGAGAGCACATGCATTCACCGTGGGCAGCCGGAAGACGGCGCTGCGACTGGAACCGCGCTAAGCGCTGCTGCTTCGCAGCCCT
Source organism: Myxococcales bacterium (assembly GCA_020354595.1). Taxonomy (GTDB): domain Bacteria; phylum Myxococcota_A; class Polyangia; order Polyangiales; family Houyiibacteriaceae; genus SG8-38. Next base: position 1,461,096 of record CP070650.1, on the reverse strand, counting down.
CCGGTTTCCGCCCCAGGTGCACTCAATACTTTCAAGAGGTTAGGGTGCCTACCGACAGCGCCTTGTTG
>CP070650.1:1455649-1460928 GCA_020354595.1 Myxococcales bacterium | reverse complement strand
GCGGAAGATCTTCATTGGCGACGAGGACTTCACCACGGAAAACGGCATGCTCACCCCGACCCTCAAGCTGAAGCGGCGGGTCGTACAAGAGCGGTACAGGGACAAGATTGAAGCACTCTACGCATAGTGGATAGCTGGGATCTGAGGGTCTATGCCTTCGCACCACCCACTCGGGCCACCAGCGTCGTCACCATGTATCCCACCCCCACCAATCCCACGGCCATCATGACCCCGGTGAACGTTGGCGTGTAGATCTCCGTCGGGTATTTGTCGGGCGTGAGCTCGGCTAACCGTTCGGCCGTCAACACCTGACCCTTGAACATCTCGCCGACCTTGGGCGGGACACCCTCCTGGAAGGGCCAGAGGCCGAAGACCGCCCCGACGAGCAGACCCATCAACACGCCGAGCGTGGGTTGCTCGTACCGTTCGAGCACGATTCGGATCAGATTGCTCACCACTAGAATGCCGATGCCGACGCCGACGCCCACCGGGAGCACGACCGCCACGATCGGGTCGGTTGCGCTCGCCAGGTCTCCCGCTCGGAGTGCTTCCTTCAGCGCGTCGATGGCGCTCAACACCGGCACGTAGACTCCCAATACGAGCAACAGGTAACCGCCGCTCACACCTGGGAGAATCATCGCGCTGGCGCCTGCGACGCCTGCGACGAACATCATCGCCATCCCTTCGCGATTCGTACCTGCGCTCGCGCCGTAGACCTGAAGCCACGCCAAGCCCGCCATGACGATCAGGCCGGCGACCACCCCGGCCCAGAACCCGCTCGTTGCTGGTCGCGCCATGTGCCAGAGCACCGGCACGCCGCCGAGGGTGAGCCCGATGAAGATGCTGTACATCGCCCACCGATGTTCGACGACCGCATCTTTGACCGGGCCCGCGCCGAGTAGGATTGCCGCCGCGGCCGCAACGCCAACCAGGCCGAGAACGAACGCCGAGCCCTTGCGAAACCGAAGCGCGCTCAAGTCCGCGAGCGCCTCGATGAAACGCGGGTAGATTCCCGCCGCCAGGAGCATCGTGCCGCCGCTGATACCCGGCACGAGGTTCGCGAGGCCCATCAGGGCGCCTCCCAATACACAGCGGAGCCCCCATTTGGGGTTCATCGGCGCTTCGGCCCGGGTATCCATCGCGCCGGGTTTACGGCAGAACACAGGTCGCGCCAAACAAACCGGTGGGTAGCGCGGCCCCGACAACGGACTTAGGTTCATCCCGTGGGCCGTCTTTTCCTGCTATTCACCGTCGTTCCGCTCATCGAGCTCTATCTGCTGATCGCCATCGGACGCATGTTGGGGCCGGTGCCGACGATCGCGCTCGTGCTCGTGACCGGCGCCCTCGGCGCTTGGTTCGCGCGCCTCGAAGGGGCACGCGTCATCCGGCGCTGGCAGGAGGCCATGGCGCGCCAGAAGATTCCAAAAGACGGTGTCATCGATGGCTTTCTGATCTTCATCGGCGGCGTGTTGCTGATCACACCGGGAATCCTGACCGACATCGCCGGCCTTTCCATGGTCATGCCGCCAACGCGCCGGATCATCGCGGGTGGGGTTCGCCGTTGGTTCGAGCAGCAAATCGCCCAAGGTCGCGTACAAGTGTATGCGCCGGGTTACAATGGCGGCCCTCGCGGAGGCCCGGGCGTGATCGATGTCGAAGGCGAAGTCGTCGAGGTGGTCGAGGCGGTCGACAAATCGGACGCATCGCGACAGCTTGAGAAGTAGACAGAGGACGCGCGGTCGGCTAACACGCCCGCATGAAAATCATCTGGACACTTCTTTGTTGTGTGGTGCTGGGCGCCGCATTGACCGCCTGCAAGAGCAGCTCACCCGAACCGAGCGAGGGTGAAGCCGCGACCGAGGCCGAGGCACCGGCTGAAGAAGCCGAAGCCAAGCCCGAGGAAAGTGCTACGCAGGAGGCCGCCGCGCAGGCCGCCCAACCGACGGACATTCCCGCGCCGCCGGACGTCGCAGCGCCGCCCGAGAACGCCGAGAAGAGCGCTTCGGGTCTCGCGTGGACCGTCTTGCAGGAAGGCACAGGCGACAAGCATCCGAAGGAGTGGGACATCGTCACAGTGAACTACACAGGTTGGACGACCGACGGGAAGATGTTCGACAGCTCGACCAGGCGTGGCAAGCCCGCCGAGTTTCCGCTCAACCGAGTCATCAAGGGCTGGACCGAGGGCGTTCAGTTGATGGTCGACGGCGAGAAGCGCCGCTTCTGGATCCCGGGCGAGCTCGCGTACGGTGAGCCGAAGCCGAACGACCCGCACGGTGCGTTTGGTCCGCCCCGAGGGATGTTGGTGTTCGACGTCGAGCTGATCAGCTTCAAGGAGGCCCCGAAGCCTCCCGAGACGCCCAAGGACGTCGCAAAGATTCCAAAGAACGCCAAGAAGACCAAGACGGGTCTCGGCTCGCGCGTGTTGAAGAAGGGCACCGGCAAGGAGCATCCAACTGCGACGAGTGTGGTCACGGTTGACTACTCGGGTTGGACGACCGACGGAAAGATGTTCGATAGCTCGATCGTGCGCGGCTCGCCCGCTACGTTCGGCCTGAATCAAGTGATTGCGGGTTGGACCGAGGGCTTGCAGCTCATGGTCGTTGGTGAGAAGCGTCGGCTGTGGATCCCCGAGAACCTCGCCTATCAGGGTCGTCCCGGGCGTCCCGCGGGCATGCTGGTATTCGACGTCGAGCTTCTCGACATCAAGAAATAGGGGCGGGAGTCGACGCGATCGCCTCGACGTCCAGCTGGTGGTGAACAGCCCGCAATTCCAAGCTTTTCGAAAAGCATAGATCCAATCTGCGGCCTCGCGCGTCTACCAGGCAACCGAGGAGTATCAATGAAGCAAGCAATCGCTGTTTTGGGTTTGTGCGCGGCCATGGCTTGGCCCACGACGTCGCGCGCGTTTTGTGGGTTCTACGTCAGCGGCGCCGACGCGTCGCTCTACAACAACGCGACCATGGTCGTGATGATGCGCGAAGGCACGCGAACCGTCTTGTCGATGCAGAACAACTACCAGGGGCCTCCGGAGGACTTTGCGATGGTCGTGCCGGTGCCGGTCGTGCTGCAGGAGGACAACGTGAAGACGTTGCCGCCCGAGATCTTCGCTCGGGTCGACAAGCTCGCAGCGCCACGGTTGGTGGAGTACTGGGAGCAGGACCCATGTCGGCAGTTGGTCGCGTACGAGATGATGGCCGGTAATGCCCCGCGGTCCGCCGCTCGGAAGTCCGTGGCCGCCGACGCCGAGGAGGACTACGGCGTCACGATCGAGGCGCAGTTCAAGGTCGCCGAGTACGACATCGTGATCCTGAGCGCCAAGGACTCGGGAGGGCTCGACAAGTGGCTTCGCAAGAACGAGTACAACATTCCGAAGGGCGCGGAGAAGGTGCTTCGGCCCTACGTCGAGCAGGACACGAAGTTCTTCGTTGCCAAGGTGGATGCGAAGAAGGTGAAGTTCAAGAATGGGAGCGCGGTGCTTTCGCCGTTGCGCTTCCACTACGATGCGCCGACTTTCACGCTGCCCGTTCGGCTCGGGCTCCTCAATAGCTCCGGCAAGCAGGATTTGATCGTCCATCTGCTCGGTAAGCAGCAGCGGTACGAGGTTGCAAATTACAAGAACGCGTCGATCCCGACGAACATTCGCGTCGACGACAGTGTTCGCAAGAGCTTCGGCGCGTTCTACGACGCCCTGTTCGAGCGCACGATCGAGAAGAACCCGGGCGCAGTGGTGACCGAATATTCCTGGGACGCGACGACCTGCGATCCGTGCCCGGAACCCCCGTTGCGTCCTGACGAGCTGGCGACCCTCGGGGCCGACGTTCTCGTGCCTGCCGAGAAGGATCCCTACTCCGACATTCCGGGCGTCGTGCCTCGAAGGCGACCTCCAACTCGCTGGCGACCCTCGGGCTTCGTGTTGACGCGCCTTCACTACCGCTACGAAAAGGACGGGCTTGGCGAGGATCTGGTGTTTCGTGCGGCTGGCCCGATCGTCGGCGGCCGGGGCATGCCCGATCGGAACGGCGACCTTCAGGAGCGGCGCGCGCAAGCATCGAGCTTCAACAACTTCCAAGGGCGCTACGTGATCCTGCATCGCTGGCAAGGGGAGATCGCCTGCGACAACCCGGTTCGCGGACAGTGGGGTGGGCCGCCGGACGGTCCAACGCCGCGGCCGTTTGCCGCCGGCAACACCGCGCTCAAAGGGACGAGCGGCAAGACGCTGACCAATCAGCTGCCGGGGTTGATCCGAACGGACATCCCCGAGCTCGATCTCGAGGCAGGCACGGTGGACCTCTCGCCGAAGGGCGAGCCCGAGTCCGAGGGTAAAGGACCGACGCCGGAAGGCTGCTCGGTGAGTCCCGCGAGAACTGCCTCGTTCGGTTGGATTGCGCTGGGCATCGTTGCTATGGGGCTCCGCAGGAGACGCACGGCTCGATAGCTCATGGCGGAATTCATCTTCACGATGAAGGGGGTGACGAAGGTTCATCCCCCGGACAAGAAGATCATCGAAGACCTCTATCTGTCGTTTTTTCCAGATGCCAAGATAGGGGTCATCGGCGTCAACGGCACCGGTAAGTCGTCACTTCTGCGGATCATGGCCGGCGAGGACGAGAGCTTCACCGGCGAGGCGTGGCTTCGTCCGGGCGCGAAGGTCGGCTATCTGCCGCAGGAGCCGGATTTGGGCGGTGCGAAGACGGTGTTAGAAGCCGTCGAGGCGGGGGTTGGGCCGGTGCGCGCGCTCCTCGACGAGTTCAACGACCTCAGCATGAAGCTCGGCGAGCCGATGAGCGACGACGAGATGGCGAAGCTGCTCGACAAACAAGGCGCGCTACAGGACCAGATCGATGCCGTGGACGGATGGAACCTCGAGAGCACGCTCGAGATCGCGATGGATGCGCTTCGGCTGCCGCCGGCCGATGCGGACCCGAAGTCGTTGTCGGGCGGCGAAAAGCGCCGCGTCGCGCTCTGCCGGTTGCTGCTCGAAAAGCCCGAGCTGTTGCTGCTCGACGAGCCGACGAACCATCTGGATGCCGAGTCGGTCGCGTGGTTGCAGGGTTATCTTCAGAAGTATCCCGGCTGCGTGATTCTCGTCACGCATGACCGCTATTTCCTCGACGAGATCGTCGATTGGATTCTCGAGCTCGATCGCGGCGAGGCGCATCCTTTCAAGGGAAACTACTCACACTGGCTCGAAGCCAAAGAGCAGAGGCTCGCCCAGGAAGACAAGAAAGACAGTGCCCGCAAGCGAAAGATCGCGCGGGAGCTCGAGTGGGTTCGGTCCT
>CP070650.1:1451989-1455549 GCA_020354595.1 Myxococcales bacterium | reverse complement strand
GTGACGGCGCAGAATCGGGTTCTTTTCGAGTAGCCCGTGGTGGACCGCATTGAGGTCCGATGGGACGGCGTTACCGCCCGGGATGATGTACGCACAGTAGTTCAGCTCGTCGTTGGGGTGCCGGAAGATGGCAGCATAGCCAGGGAGCCAGTCGCGCTCCATGTAGCAGATACCGTCGGTGTCGAAGCTGTGTGATCCGCCGTCGATGAAGGCCCGGCTGCAAATCGCCTGGGGATTGTCTTTGACGATGCCCAGCGAGCGGGCGAGCTTCGAGTGCGCGCCATCCGCGAGGACGAGCGTGCGCGCCCTGAAGCGCCGGTTGCCAGAGCGCACGAACCAGGTGCTGGCGCGATCGTCGAATTCGACCTTGTCGACGGCGTACTCCTCGACCAGCTCCGCGCCGGCCGACTGCGCCGCCCGGACGATCCGCTCGTCCATGATGATCCGCTTGACCGACATCGGCGTTCCGCTGGGATTCTCGGCAGAGTCGCTAAGACACTCGATGCCCGCGGGGCTGACGAAGCCGCCGGAGGTCGTGAACAAACACTGTCCCGCGTCGATGAGCTGCTGAAGGACGCCCATTCGCTTCAGGTGCCGCTGAGCCCGAGGAATCACGGCGTCCCCACAAAACTTGTCCCGGGGGAACTTCGCCTTGTCGAGCAGGAGAACCTGGATGTCTTGCTTGGCTAGATACCAAGCGCAGGTCGCGCCCGCAGGCCCCGCGCCGACGATGGCAACGTCGTAGAGCTCGGTCATCGGGCGGTTCTAACTCATCTGCCGCAGCAAGCACAGCGCCAGCGCCAGCGTCAGTGTCGGCGCCAGTGCCCGTGCCCTGGTCGTGTGTCACCCTTCGCTTCATGAGCGATTCGAGTCCCCCGCATCCGTTCGCCGACACCCTCGGGTTGAGCTTCGACGGTTCCGCCGATGGTCAGAGTCGATGCCGGGTCACGCTTCGGCCGGAGCTCATGAACCCGCATGGCGTGGTTCACGGCGCCGTGGCCTATGCGCTTGCGGACACGGGGATGGGCGCCGCGCTCTACACGTTGCTCGGGCCCGAAGAGAGCTGCGCGACGATCGAGATCAAGATCGTGTACTTGGCGAGCGCAAGAGAAGGTGAGCTGGTTTGCGAGACCAAGGTCGTTCGGAAGGGCTCGCGGGTAGCCGTGCTCGAGTCGGAGGTCTTCGCGTCCGATCGACTCATCGCCAAGGCGCTTGGGACGTACTCGATTTTGAGTCGTTGACGCGTGCTAGGACTCGATCTCGAGCGTCAACCCGGCGGAGCGAAGCCGCTCGATGAGCCGCTCACCCATGGCGCTTGCCGGCGTGAGGATCCCGCCCCCGACCTCGAGCTCTTCGCCCTGAAGCACCAGGCAGAGGGCCGCCTCCGAAAGCATGACCGCCGTGGAGCCGTAGCCGGGGTCTCGCCTGTCCGCGACGATCCCGCGAACGACTTCACCGTCGCCGATCGCGACGTGATAAGTGTTGAAGTACCCCTTGGCCCGCGCTTCTTCGCTCGGGCCTTCGCCCGGGGCTGGGAGCCGCTTGACCACGAGAGGACGCGTGGGTGGGAACGCGATTGCACCGACCAGCGCAGCGATGCCGCCCGTACAGCTCACGGCACGCATGAACCCTCGGGGTCCCTTGCCAGCGCTCATCACTTCGGAGTAGCGAAAGTCCTCACCCCACGGAAGCCCCAGAAGCGCATGGCTTCGTCGCACGATCCGCGTATTGATCGCTGCCATGATAAACGGCCCGGTCCAGCCGAGGTGGCGATCATATCGGACGCCCGTCTGATCGCCCTTGTCGGCTCCTCGCACGCCTTTGGGGTTGAGGGCATACGGGTCGCCTAGCACTTTTCGGATAGCCGGGTTCTTCCCGATCTCCTCGAAGATGTTGAGCATACTTGCCAAGGTGCCTCCGCACGGCCCCCAACTCATCTTGCCGGCGGCCATCTTGACCTCGGACGCGTATTTTCCGTGCCGTCGTTTGAACTCGCCCTGAACCATCAAGGCGCCGAGGTCGGAGGGGATCGAATCGAAGCCGCAGCAATGCACGATGCGCGCTCCAGTGCGCTGGGCTTCCTCGTGGTGCGTGTCGATCATCGCACGAACGAACTGTGTTTCCCCGCTGAGGTCGCAGTAGTCCGTTCCGTTGCGCACACACGCGGCGACGAGCTCGGCTCCGTACTTGGCGTAGGGCCCGACGGTGGTGATCACGACTTCGGCGCGCGATGCGATTGAGTCGAGGGAGGGGGCGTCGAAGCTATCGCCAACCAGTATCGGCAGCTCGGGTTCCCCGATGTCGGCGGCGACACGGCGTACCTTCTCTTCATTGCGCCCCGCAAGCGCGAGTCGGAGCCCAACGTCGCCATGGAGATAGTTGCGGACGAGATAGTCGGCGACGAGCTGTCCGGTGTACCCGGTAGCGCCCCAAAGAACGATGTCGAACTCCCGGGACCGATCGCGTGTGCGGGGAAGAGTGGTCATTCGGGCTTCATAGAGCAGGCGGCGGACGAAATCCACCCCGGACGTCCGCCAACAACTCCGCAAAGCGAATCGTCGTCTGGTCTCCCAAATACGGCCCGATGATTTGAACGCCGACGGGCAAACCGTCGGGCGTGATGCCCACCGGTGCGCTCGTGGCCGGCAAATATGCAGAGGTGGCAAGTGCGGCCCACGGGACGAGATCCATGTACGGTCGCTTCTGGCCGTCGACCGTGATCCTTCGGGAGAGATGGTTGCCGCGGGTTTGATGCGGGAACGCGGTCACCGGTCCGACCGGCGTCAACAGCACGTCGACGTCTTTGAACACTTCGTGGCAGGTCCAGCGCAGCTTCGTGCGGCCCTCGTTTGTTCGCGCCCATTGTTTGTGCGACTGATGCATCCCGCGGGTAGCGTTCATCGAGGCCAGGTCGGCCTTGATGCCGAGCCTCTCGGCGAGCGCGTAGTAAGGGAGAAGCACTCGCGTAAGCATTCGCAGAGGCGTCGGCATGTCACCGCCGATCACGCCCATGAGCAATCGCAAATAGCGAGGCACGACGTCTTCGAGCGTGAAGGGAAGGGCGACATCGACGAGCTGGACGTGAGGGCGAAGCGCTTCGATCGTGGCCTCGATCTCGGCGCGCACGGCGGAATCGATCGGGCAGAGCGGGTCGTCGAGCCAGTAGCCGACGCGGAAATCCTCCAGCCGTTGAGCACGAGACGCGGGAAGATCGAGCTTCCAACCCGGCGCATCGAGCACATCCGGGCCTGCGAGCACATCGAGCGCAAGCCGAAGGTCCTCTGCAGTTCGGGAGAGCGGACCCACTACCGCAAGGTCTGGCTCGCCTTTTGTCCCTGGCGGTCCTGGGATGTGTCCGCGGCCCGGAACGATTCCGTGCGACGGCTTGTGGCCGTAGACTCCACAAAGGCTCGCGGGGTTTCGAATGGAGCCGCCGATGTCGCTTCCGATCTCGAGGGGCACGAACCCCGCGGCCAGCGAAGCAGCCGAGCCGCCCGAGGATCCGCCGACGGTGCGTTCGACGTTCCACGGGTTGTTGGTGCGTCCGTATACCGCGTTGT
>CP070650.1:1445751-1451889 GCA_020354595.1 Myxococcales bacterium | reverse complement strand
TGAGGCCGAAGCTTAGGCCGACTGCACCACCAAGCCAAACGCCTCGTCCTCGTAGAGCTGGTCGAACGTTTCCTTGAACTTCGTTTCGATGTTCTTTCGCTTCATCTTGAGCGTCGGCGTGAGCTCGTCTTCGGCAACGCTGAACTCCCGGTCGAGGATGTGAATCTTCTTGATCGTCTCGACCTTCGCGAGACTCTCGTTGGCCCGTTTGACGGACGCGACGATGCGAGCCTGGACGTCGACGTTCAGAGCCACCTCGCAAAGCAGTGCCTCCAGCTCGGCGGACCTCGCGAGCGGGTTCTCGGTGAGGTCCTTGATGTGCTTGTCGGCGGTCGCGCCGTCGATGCTTCCCTGCTGGCGCGCCCATTCGACGGCCTCGCCCGCGCCGACCGTGACTATCGCCACGAGGTACTTCCGCTTGTCGCCGTGCGCGTGCGCCTGGCTGATGAGCGGGTCGGACGCCTTGATCTCGTTTTCGATATTGGCGGGTGTGAGGTTCTTCCCACCGGCGGTGATGATGATGTGCTTCTTGCGGTCTAGGATGTAGAGGTAGCCTTCGTCGTCCTTCTTTCCGATGTCGCCGGTGTGCAGCCACTGGTCGACGATGGTCTCCGCCGTGGCCTCGGGGTTCTTGTAGTAGCCTTGGAACACCAACTTGCTCCGAACGAGGATCTCGCCGTCGTCCGCGATGCGATCTTCCACGACGCTCAGCGCGCGTCCGACCGAGCCCAGCTTGGTGCGACCCGGTACGTTCGCGTGCGTGATCACGGTCGATTCCGTCATGCCGTAGACCTCGAAGATCGGAAAGCCGGCGGCCCAGAAGAACTCGAGGATCTCCGGCGCAATGGGCGCTGCCCCGGTGATGAAGAACTGGACGCGCCCCCCGAAGATCGCGCGGAGCTTCGAGAACACCAGCCGATCGGCGAGCCGGTACTTCAGCTTCAGGCCGAACGGGATCGGCTTGCCCGCCTGCCAGAGCTGCACCGCTTGACGCCCGACGCGCTCCGCCCACCGGAAGATCCGCTGACGAGCCGGTGCCGCCTGTTCGACGGCGCTCATGATCTTCGCGTACGCCTTTTCGAAGATGCGGGGGACGCTACCAAACACCGTCGGTCTGGCCTCGGCGACCTCTTCGAGCACCTTGGCGATGCTCGAGGCGAAGTAGGTCGGCATGCCCGTGTTGATACGCCCGTAGAACGCGAGCACTCGCTCGGCGACGTGCGCCATCGGCAAGAAGCTCATGCTGCAGTCGCCCTCGACGACGCTGAACGCCTCGTCTTGGTCTCGCATGATCGTCATGATGTTGGCCTGGGAGATCATTGCGCCCTTTGGAGGGCCAGTCGTGCCGCTCGTGTAGACGATGATCGCCGTTCCGTTCGGGTCGATGGCCGCCACGCGCGAGTCGATGGCCGCGCGGTCCACAGGGGTCTCCAGCACCCGTTCGAATGGGACCAGCCAGTCGTGCGCCTCCATCAACGCGTCGGCGCCTTCGGTATTCCAGACGACTACCTTCTCGAGCTTGGTGAGCTCGTCGCGTCGTGCGAGGATCTTGTTGATCTCTTCGAGCCCTTCGACGAACGCTACCTTGGTATCGGCGTGGTCGAGGATGTAGGCGAGCTGCTTGGGCGTGAGCGTGGGGTAGGCGCCCAGCGTCACGGCGCCGACGAGCTGGCCGCCGATGTCGCAGTAGCACCACTCGGGGTTGGTGCTTCCGACCATGCAGATCTTGTCGCCGTGCTGTAGCCCGAGGCCGAGAAGATAGGACGCGACCGCGCCCGCTCGCTCGGCGAACCCATTCCAGCTGACCGGCTGCCACTGTCCGCCGGACTTGAAGTAGAACGCGGGCTTATCCCCATCGCGGGCCGCGCGCTGCACGAACATTTCGCCTACGGTTTCGGTGCGCCGCGCGATGTACTCGGCCGAGGCGGCGGTGGGGGGGGAAGGATCAAACATATTCCGCGGGTTTACACCGGATCGCGAGTCGGGATCCAGGCCCTCGAGGGTGGATTTGACGTCGGGAGAACCCCCGCTATGCTCCGCCCCCTTCAGAGCCCCCTCGGGCGAGAATCATCATGGCCAAGTCCAACCGAGACCTCTTCAAGCTGACCTGCGAAAACTGCGGCAAAGACAACTACGTGACGGACAAGAACCGGCGCAATATGCCGGAGAAGTTCCGCATCAAGAAGTACTGCCCCAAGTGCCGTAGCCATCATTCGCACAAAGAGGGCAAGATCAGCAAAGGCTAGGTAGGCGATAGTGCGGGGGTGGTGGGGCGGGACCAATTGCCCGCCGCAGGCGTCCTGGATCCTATCGATCGGCTAGCCGGACCGTCAACGCCCCCGTGCCGCCGAGGCGCTGGGGCGCCGTCCGAAACGCGAGCACGAACCGAGCCGGGCTGCGGCGACTGAGCGCCGTGACGATGTGACTTTTGAGGGTGGCCTTGCCGTTCGGGCTGTGGAGGCCCTTACCGACGATGACTCGGACCCAACGCTTGCCGTCACGCTGGCACTGCTGAACGAAGCGGAAGACCTCGCGCTCCGCTTCCTGCTTGGTCAGGCCATGCAGGTCGCATTCCGCCTCCACCTCCAGGCGCGGGTCTTCGAGCGAATCGAGGATGCTGGCGTGAGTGGACGCCCGGCGGCCGGTGATGATTCCGTTGCCCTCGCGCTCGACGAGGAGAGGCTCGGCGGGCTTGCCCACGGCCGACCCTCGCCTCCGAGTCCGCGCAGGCCTCGGCTCGGAGGCCGGCATCACTCGTTTGGGTGACTTGCTCCGGAGCGGTTCCACGCCTGCGAATGCCCGCTCGAGCTCGCTCCGAACGCGGTCTTTCTTCCCTGAGCCCGTCACAAAACTCCCAACATGAACCGGCACCCTGCGGGTCGGCAATCTGCGCAACCTGTGCAGCAATATTGGCGCCGGCGAAAACTCTTCGCCTGGTCATCGGTCAGCCAGGCCACAAAAACAGGGTTTTTCGGTCATTTTGCTGGCACAGCCATTGCAGTGTTTAGCAGGCGATGGACGTCAGTCGCCGGTATCGGAACATGTGTCGGGTAGGGCAAGGTGGTTGGATTTCTCCTCCGTGCGCGGGAGTCTGCGGCGGATCTCCCGTTCTGCACACCAGCCGCCGGTGGTCTCCATGACGCTGGGGCCTGTTCCGGCCGTGCGACTGAGGTCCTTCATTTAAGTCATGTCTCCCATCCGGTGGCTGCGGGTTTCCTATTGGGCCGGTGCGATCGCCGACGGTTCAGCCGCGGTGGTCATGCTGGTCCCCGAGATGGGGGCGGCCGTGTACGGCATGGAGGATTTCGAACCCGGGCCTGAGTATCGATACGCCATGCGGCTCGGCGCCTCGCTCATGTTGGGTTGGACGGTGCTGTTGCTCTGGGCCGACCGAAAGCCACTCGAGCGGCGCGGCGTGTTGCCGATCACGGTCTTCGTGATTGCAGGCCTCGCTTGGGCGGGCGGGTACGCGGTGAGCGCGGGCCTGATCGCGGCGCCGAACATGGTGCCCACCTGGGTGCTGCAAGGCGTGCTTACGGTTCTTTTCCTCTACAGCTATTTCAAGTCCGGAGGCGAGGCTGCTGAGGCAGCGCTTCCCGAAGGGCAGATCCCTCTCGCCGATGCGGCTGCGGAGTTTCTCGCCCAGAAGCGCTTCGCCGTTGTGGGTGTGTCGCGTTCGAGCGAAGCCGCAGCCAACTTCATCTTCAAGCGCCTCAAGGAAACCGGGCGTGAGGTCTACGCCATCAATCCCAATGCCGAAACCGTAGAGGGCGAGCGGTGCTATCCGTCTCTAAGCAGTCTTCCGGAGGCGCCCGACGCCGTCGTCGTCGCGACTCACCCCGATCAGGCCATGGACGTGGCCCGCCAGTGTAGAAGCGCCAGGGTCGGATACGTTTGGTTCCACCGCGCGATCGATCGTGGCTCGTTCACCCCGGAAGCAGCCGCTCTGTGCGCCGACTACGGCGCCGCCGTGATTCCAGGCGGCTGCCCCATGATGCACCTCGAGCCGGTGGACGTGCCGCATCGATGTATGCACGCCGTGCTGGACGGATTGGGGAAGCTACCCAGGGGGATCGAGGCCTGAGGAGGATCGGGGCTGAGGCGGGCCCCGGGCCCTGGGGTCGCGGGCCCTTGCACTCAGGCCGCGATCCTCGGTCCCAGCCTCGAGCCTCTACCCTCGTTTAGGCCGGCGGTTGCACTCGAGGATGGCTTTGCGGACGCGGACGGCGTCGGGGGTGACCTCGACGAGCTCGTCTTGGTCGATCCAGTCGAGGGCGGTTTCGATGCTGTGCTCGCGGGGCGGGATGAGGATCACGTTTTCGTCTCGGCCGGCCGCGCGGATGTTGGTGAGCTTCTTTTCCTTCGTGCAGTTCACGTCGAGGTCGCTCGGGCGGTTGTGCTCGCCGATGATCATGCCTTCGTAGACTTCGGTGCCGGCGCCGATGAAGAGATTGCCGCGTGGTTGCAGGTTGAAGAGGGCGTACGGGGTGGTGGTGCCCTTGCGGTCGGAGACGATCGCGCCGTTCTTGCGGCGGAGGAGCGGGCCTGCGTAAGGGTCCCAGCCTTCGAACAGCGTGTTCAACAGGCCTTCGCCGCGGGTTTCGGTCATGAAGAGTGAGCGGAAGCCGATGAGGCCGCGTGATGGCACGCGGTATTCGACGCGCACGCGGTCGGCCCCGATGGGATTCATCTTGCCCATGACGCCGCGCCGATCGCCGAGGAGCTGGGTCACCGTCCCGACGTGCGATTGCGGGATGTCGACGACGACCATCTCGACCGGTTCGCACTTCTTGCCGTCGATTTCGCGGACGACGACCTCGGGCATGCCGAGCGCGAACTCGTAGCCCTCGCGCCGCATCGTTTCGGCCAAGATCGCGAGCATCAGCTCGCCGCGGCCGTAGACCATGAACGAATCGGTTTCGTCGGTTTCCTCGACCCGCATGGCGATGTTGCGTTGGGCTTCTTTGAGCAGGCGCTCGCGGACTTGCCGCGATGTGACGTAGTCGCCGACCCGGCCCGCGAACGGCGAAGTGTTTACCAGGAAACGGATCTTGATGGTCGGCTCTTCGACGGTGATCCGTTCGAGCGGAATCGGGTGGGTCGGGACCGCGATCGTGTCTCCGATGTGCACGTCATCGATCCCCGAAATCGCGACGATGTCGCCTGCGGCCGCGTCGTCGATGCGTACGCGCTCGAGGCTCTCGAAGCCCCAGAGCGCGCCGACTTTGCGCTCGACCGTGCCCTCCTTGCCGATGACGGCGACCATTTGCTGCGGCCTGATATGGCCGTTCCGGACTCGCCCAATGGCAACGCGCCCGATGTAGTCGTCGTGGACGGTGTTGTGGATCAGGAGCTGCAGCGGAAGATCCGCCTCGCCCTCGGGCGCGGGGAGGCGCTCGATGAGTGTCTCGAAGAGCGGAGTGAGGTCACTCGACTCGTCCGCGAGCTCGTGCTTCGCGATGCCGTCTTTACCAACCGCGTAGATGTGTGCGAAGTCCGCCTGCTCGTCCGTGGCGCCGAGATCGCAGAAGAGATCGAACACCTCGTTGAGCGCTTCGTCCGGACGCGCGTCGCTTCGGTCGATCTTGTTGACGACGCACACGACGGGCAGGTCGAGCTCGATGCACTTCGAAAGCACGAATCGCGTTTGGGGGAGGGCGCCCTCGGCCGCATCGACCAGCAGCAGCGCCCCGTCGGCCATTCGAAGCGTTCGCTCGACCTCGCCGCCGAAGTCCGCGTGACCCGGCGTGTCGATGAGGTTGATCTTGTAATCCTTCCACCGAATCGACGCATGCTTGGCGAGGATCGTGATACCCCGTTCGCGCTCGAGGTCGCTCGAATCGAGCACACGCTCGCGCACCTCGGCGTTGACACGAAACACACCGGTCTGATGCAGCATCGCGTCGACGAGCGTGGTCTTGCCGTGGTCGACGTGGGCGATGATCGCCACATTTCGGATCTTTTCCTGCACGCGGATTCCCCCACCGCCATGCGGTGAGCGCGCGTCTTGCCAGATCCAGGCTAGTGGCGCAACGACCGCGCCGGTTGGCACTTCCTAGCGCTTTGGTGGCGTTCCGAGAACCCGCTATCTTGGGAGACGGGGGACTTCGCATGCGACGACTCGACCTCTTCGGCTAC
>CP070650.1:1440786-1445651 GCA_020354595.1 Myxococcales bacterium | reverse complement strand
CGCCAATCAGATTGCCGCCGGTGAGGTGGTCGAGCGGCCGGCTTCCGCCATCAAGGAGCTGATCGAGAACTCGCTGGACGCGGCGGCCAGCCAGGTCGAGATCGGCATCCGCAACGGCGGGAAGACGGAGTTGCGCGTGGCGGACGATGGGCACGGTATGGCGCGTGACGACGCCTTGCTCGCCATCGACCGGCACGCCACCTCGAAGATCCGAGATGAGAAGGACCTCCGCGCGATCCACACGTTGGGTTTCCGCGGGGAGGCGCTGCCCTCGATCGGGGCCGTCTCGAAGATGACGATCACCACCCGGCCCAAGGACAACCTGGAGGGCACGCGGGTCGTGGTCGAGGGGGGCGCTCTACGGGAGGTTTCGCCCGCCGGGTGTCCTCCTGGGACCACCGTGGAGGTCGCGGACCTCTTCTACAACGTCCCGGCGCGAAAGAAGTTTCTTCGGGCACGTCAGACGGAAACTTCGCGCATCTTCGAGGTTTGCCAGCGTGTTGCGTTGAGCCATCCGGAGCTCCGGCTGAGCGTGTCTTCCGATGGGCGCGCCGCGCGACAGTACCTCCCCGCAAGGAGCCTTTCCGAGCGCGCGTACCAGGTTTTCGGCGACATCCCCCTTCACGAGATCCACGTCGAACGCGATGGCGTGAAGCTCGACGCGGCCCTCGCGCCGCCGGAGCAGGCGCGACCCGGCGCCCGGCATCTCTTTCTCCTCGTCAACGGCCGGCCGATCACCGACCGCGCGCTCGCCCGGGCGATTGCGTTTGCCTATGGCGACCGGCTCCCGCCGGGACGCTACCCGCGTGGCGTGGTGTCGATCCGGGTGCCGCCCGAAGACGTCGACGTGAACGCACATCCGCAGAAGACCGAGGTTCGCTTTCGTCGCTCGGCGCAGCTGCTCGACCTGGTGACGCGGATGATCGCCCCCCATGTGCCGTTGGCGTCCTCGGCGGACGCGTATTGGGGTGCGAGGATCGGAGGCCCTCCGCCCGATGTGGCCGCGGTCGCCGAGGACAGCCGCGAGGTCGTCGGCCGGGCCCGCGTAGCGCAGACACAAAGCCACTACGACGCGGGACCCACGAAAGGCTTCCGATTCATCGCCCAGGTGCGGGACCGGCTCCTCATATGCGAGGCGGCCGATGCGCTCGTCGTGATCGATCGTGAGCGCGCCGACGCGCTTCGGCGACGTGTTGCGCTCCAGCGCGATCTCGAAGCCGAACGGCTCGGTCGCCAGAGCCTCCTGTTCCCAGATCGCATCGAGCTGACGCCGGCCCAGATACGAGAACTCGCGCGCCACCGCGGCCTCTTGCAGTCTCTGGGCTTCGAGTGGTCAGCGCTTGGAGAGGCGACACACGTGGTGCGCGCGGTGCCAGCCCACGTCGCTGACACGCGGGCCGCCTCCGTGTTCGAGGCAGCTCTCCATGCGCTCGACGCGGGCGATGCCCCCCTTCTCGACGCGGTGCTGGTCGCAATCGCCGAAACTAGCGCGGTCCGAAATGGCGAGCCCATGGGCGACGACGACGCACGCCGTATCGCTGCCGCCGTGCAGCCTTTGCGCGAGGCTTACGATCCGTGCATCGTCGCGCGCATTCCCATGTCGGTTCCGAAGACGAGCGACGACGATGGCTGAGGCGCTCGAGCCGCTGCTGGTGATCGCCGGTCCCACGGCGACGGGCAAGACAGCCGCGGCCATCGAGGCGGCCCGTCATTTCGACGGAGAGCTGATCGGTGCCGACAGCGTTCAGGTCTACCGAGGCTTCGACATCGGCTCTGCGAAACCGACCGCCGAGGAGCTCGCGGGGATCACGCATCACCTCATCGACGTCATCGACCCCGACGAAGACATCGACGCTGCCGACTACGCCGCGCGCGCGGACCGCGCGATCGCGGCGGTTCGCGGTCGGGGTCGGCTGCCGATCGTGGTCGGCGGCACAGGCCTCTGGATCCGCGCGCTATTGCGGGGCCTGGTCGATCTACCGCCCGTCGATACGGTGATCCGACAGAAGCTCGAGGCCATCGTCGAGTCCGAGGGCGCGCCATCGCTCCACGCGCGACTTGCCGAGGTCGACCCGGTCACCGCCGACGCGGTCCATCCAAACGACGCGCTTCGAATCGTTCGCGCCTTCGAGGTCTACGAACAAACCGGGACGCCGCTCGGAACGCTGCGATCGGAGCACGCGCTAGGCGAACCTCGCTATCGAACCGTGTTCGTGGTGCTCGACATGGATCGCGAAGCGCACGCAGCGGCCATCGAGGCGCGCGCGCAACACATGATTGATGAAGGCTGGATCGACGAGGTGCGCGCCTTGCGCGCTCGATGGGGCGACGAGATCCGGCCCTTCGGCAGCGTCGGGTACCGGGAGGTCCTCGCCCACGTGCGTGACACGATCCCGCTCGACGAGACGTTGCGCCGGATCCGTAAATCGACCCGCATCTACGCGAGGCGGCAACGAACGTGGTTCCGCGGCGAGCCCGGTGTAAGCTGGTGGAGCGAGAGCGCCGAGCTGACCGCCCCGCAGACCCTCGAACGCGTCGCGAAGGAACTGAAGCTTTGAACTTTTTCGGACACGCCGTGGTCGCAGGATGGGCCGACAAGCAGGCCGGCCATCTACTTGGGAGCATGTTGCCCGACTTCGAAGCGATGGTCCGCGTCCCCCTCCTCGAGGTTCACGACGCCGTCGTTCAGCGAGGCGTCGATCTGCATCACCGGACCGACGATGCGTTTCATCGCACGCGCGTCTTCCTCTCGCTGAGCTCGGGTGCTCTCCAAGAGCTCACCGAGGCAGGTGTTCGTCGGGGGACCGCTCGCGCTGTCGCCCACATCGCAACCGAGATGTTTCTCGACGGGTGCCTGGCCGACGACCCACCGCACGTCGACGGGTACCTCGCGGCGCTCGAGGTTGAAGCCGACGGCAAGCTTCACTGGCGGGATGGTGGTGGAGCCTACGAAAAGCTCCGCGGCCGGCTCACGACTTGGGGTGCGCCGCGCGACTACGCAGACCCCGGATTCGTCCTGCGGCGGCTCCGAGATGCACTGCGCAGCCGACCCGCCCTCGCGATCGGCGAAGAAGAGACGGCTCCGGTCGCCGCCAGTCTTCCCGCCCTCCAGCAACGCGTCCGACGAGACGCCCGAGAACTGCTCAACGAGCTTCGCGGCGCGCTAGGCTTCGACTGCTGAAATGGACGACGAGGGGGGACGGCGCCGCACGAGCGGCGAGACGCGACGACGCTACCTCAAGTGGGGCCGCATCGGCGTCACCATCGCTGCGGTTGGATATCTGGCGAGCCGGGTAGACCCCGGTGACGTCGTCGCAGCCTTTCGCATGCTGTCTTGGAGCGCGGCGCTGTTTGCCGTTTCGGTGGTGATGTTCGGCCTTTTCTGCGGGATGGTGCGTTGGCGCTTCCTGCTCCGTGCGTATGGCGCGATCGACATCCCCTCGTGGCCGCGCATCGCACATCTCTATTTCGTCGGGCACTTCTACAACACCTACGCGCCCGGTGGCGTGGGCGGGGACGTCATCCGCGGGGTGGCCGGCCGCAAGGCGTTTGGCGAGCTCGATTTGGCGAGCGCGACCAGTGGCGTCGCAGTCGTATTCATCGAGCGAGTCGTCGGCGTGTCGGCCCTCCTCGTCCTCGCGGCCGGCGCCTACTTGATTCGCCCAATTCCGGGGATGGAAGGCGTCGGTCTCTGGGCAGGGCTCGGGCTCGCTGCCGCCGCCGCTTCGTTGATCGGCATCGCCGTCGCTCCGCGGCTCGCGCCTCACTTACCGGAGAGGCTCGCGAAGCCCTTACGCGCCCTTCCTCGCCTCTATTCGATCGGCCCATTCCTCGTCGCGGTCTTTCTTTCGCTGGTCATTCACTCGGTGAACATCATCGCGGGCCACGCGATCATGCATTCACTCGAACCGTCGGTGACGTTCGCGCAGTCCGCAGTCCTCATGCCCTTGATCGGTGCGTCAGCCTTCTTTCCTCTGACCGTGGGCGGCGCAGGCGTTCGAGAGGCGGCGTTCGCCGCGTTGTATGGCACCGTCGGCGTCCCCGAAGCAACCGCGTACGCGGGCTCGCTGAGCTTCTGGGCGACTCAGCTGATCTCCGCGGCCATCGGCGGCATCATCAATCTCTTCGTACCGCTTTCGGGGAACCCACGTGACTAGGCGGTTGCTGGGCTTGCCCGTGGGCTCCCGGCGTGCGACCGCCGCGGCCTCGCTCGCCCTGTTCGCCTACTACACGCTGACGATGTGTCGCAGCCTATCGATGTACGACAGCCCCGAGCTCGCGCTCGTCGCCGAGCAACTCGGGCTCGGACACCCCTTCGGCCAGCCGCTGCACACGTTGCTCGGCGGGCTCGTGTCTAGACTCCCGGGCCTCGATCCGCTCATCGCGTTGAACGGGCTCTCGGCTTTGGCCGGTGCGCTGACCGTGATCCCAGCGACCAGTTTCGCCGAAGCCTTGCTCCGCCCCGATGACGACTGCCCGGACGGGGATCGGCGACTCGTCGCGCCGACCATTGCGCTCCTCGGCGTGCACCCGGCGCTCTGGGAGCCGTCGACGCGGATCGAGGTCTACCCCTTGGCCGTGTTCTTCGGGCTGTGGGCCGCGGCGCGTTTCGTCCATGCCATCCTGGAGCAGGAGCCGACCCGGCGTCCCTACTTCACGACGGGTCTCGCGCTCGGGCTTGCTGCGAGCGTCAACGTCGTGTGCGCAGTGGGCGTCGCCTTTGCAATGACGCCTCGGCTCTTGATCGGCGCGGCTCGTCGGGAGATCCCTCGAGCCTCCATCGCGTGGGTGACTCTTGGCGGCCTCGTGGGTCTCCTGTTCTACGGCTACGTCTTCTTGGTGGCCGGGCGCCAGGACGTGCTCGT
>CP070650.1:1437425-1440686 GCA_020354595.1 Myxococcales bacterium | reverse complement strand
GATCTTATGACTGGGCAAACCTCGACTGGAACAATCTTATCTCCAAGTTTTGCCGCATCATACCAACGCGATTGGCACGGCGTTTGGCGGCGCGATCATGAGTTGGATCGACATCTGCGCATCGATCGCCGCCAAGCGGCACTGCGGTTACGTGTCGGTGACGGCTCGCATCGAAGCGATTGAATTCAAGGCTCCGATCAAGGTCGGCGACGTCGTGCGGCTGACCGCGCGCCTGAACGCAGCATTCACGAGCTCGATGGAAATCGGCGTCCGCGTCGAGCGCGAGCACGCCAAGACCGGCGAGCGATCCTTGTGCGCCGACGCCCGCGCGACCTTCGTCAACCTCGGCGATGACGGAAAGCCGTGCCCCGTGCCGCCACTGCTCGCCGAGACCGAAGAAGACCGAAAACTCGCCGCCGAAGCGGCAGAACGACGCGAAGCCCGCCGCAGCGCTTAAGGAGGCACTTCGGTTCCGCGAAAGTCGAAAACGCGCCCCGAGTCTTCCGACGACAGCGCATCGAGTACATCGAGCAACGACGCGACCGATGCAGCCGGTGTAAGAAGTCGATCCTTGGGCACATGCCGCTGGAAGGGTCTCGAAAGGTCGGTGTCGACCGTCCCCGGGTGAAGCCCGACGACGATCGCCCGCGGCGCCACCCTCGCGAGCTCGATCGACAGTGTCTTGGTGATCATGTTCTGCGCGGCTTTCGACGCGCGGTACGCGTACCAGCCCCCGAGCCGATTGTCGGAGATGCTCCCGACGCGTGCCGAGAAGCTCGCAAACACCGAGCGTTCGTCGTGCCGAAGAAACCGGTGAAAGTGCTTGGCGACCAACAGCGGCCCGAACGCGTTGACAGCGAACACCGCGTGAAGCGCGTCGGAATCGACGTGGTCGAGCTTCTTCTCCGGTCGGAATCGAGGACCGTGAAGCACGCCCGACACGTTGATGACCACGTGAGCCCGGTCGGTCGCTTCGCCGAAGCGGCGTGCCGCTCTCTCAACGCTGTCCTCGTCCGTCACATCGAGTGGCAGAACGGTAAGCCGCCCCGCGCTGCTCACGGCGAGATCCTCGAGATCCTCGGTCTCCTCCGGAGCACGGCAGGTGGCCCAGACTCGCAGTCCTGGGTCGCGCCTCAGCAACTGACGTGTGATTTCGAGGCCGATCCCACGGCTCGCGCCCTGCACTACCGCGCTGCGACTATTGTCCATATTTTGTCTAGATAATGCTTGACGGGATATAGACAATCCCTAGAAACGGACCAGGAGGTTCCATATGACTCACCCTTCATCCACCACCTCTTCCCCCGCGAATACGGCGATTCGGGCGACTCGAAGCCCGATTGCCACCTCCAAGGCGCTGTTCTTCGCAGCCGCCGGCATCTCCTTCGCACTCTCCGTCTGGCTATGGTTCTCGGGCGACCGGGAGCGCGGGCTCTTCGTCGGTCTATGGGTCCCCTCGATCCTCTCGGCCGGTGGCCTTCTTCTGACGGGAGGTCGCCGTGACTGACCTCGATCTCCTCGTCGCCGGCGCGATGGTCACCTTCCTCGCGGTGGCCGGTGCCTACGTCGCCATTCGACACCGGGCAAACGAGTCCCCAGTCGAGTCCCACAAGCCTGCGGAAGAAGGTGGCCAAGCGCCTACATCGATTCGACCGGGCCTGAATCCACGGTGATTCGATGCCGATGAACCACGCGCATCTACGACGACTGGCCCCGACGCCAGCGCGCCCCAAGCGCGAGCTCACCTCGATCCTCGATCTCATGCCCTCGAGCCTCGAGCTCCTCTCCGCGGCGAGCATGGCGCGCCAGGGCATCGAGCTCCTGTCGAACGCCGCAAATGGGCGACGGTTCGTGTCGGTGTTGACCAGCATGCAGTCGCACCTCCGCGCTGCCAACGTCTCGGTTCTCGTGACGGAACCACGCGAGGCGCCTGAGCTTTTGAACCCGGAGGAGCTATCGCGCTCGCAGCGACGCTGGCTCGGGCAGCTCGCTCTGGAGCTCTACTTCGCTCAGCTATTCCGAAGCGAAGTCGCGGTGGTCGACCTGTGGCCTTCGCGGCTGGGAGTGGATGCGGCCGGCGACGCCGTGTGGTCCCCGCGCCCGTTCTATCTGCGCTGGGACCCGAGGTTTCGCGACGCCCTTTGCGACATCTACGCCGGGCTCTTCTTGAGCGACGCGGATCGATTCGAGTTGGGCGTCGCGGAGCTGGGTCTCGGTAGCCCCGCCAAGGCGCTGGTCGAGCACTTCGGCGACAGCAACCAGCGTAGCGTGCGTTTTGGCAGCACCGAGTTGAGGCGTACGCTCATCGCGATGAGCAAGGAGCGCAGCGATAGCGACCGGCGGCTCCATCCAAATTTCGTCGCGTTCGGACTCTACCTGAGCTCGCTCCACGGCCTGCTCGAGTCCCTCGACATGGCCTTCGACGTCCGGGCCGCGTTCATGCGTGCCTATCCGGGCAGCTCCCAGCGGTAGTGGGACACGAACCACTCCTCGCCATCCCGATACGCAAATAGCTCCGCGCAGGCCATGAAGAAAAGGCGCCACCGGTGGAACCATCGGTTGGCGTCCTTTTCGTACCCGCGCTCGAGAATCGGCAGCACCACCTCGCGTTTCTCGTCGAGCTGCCGAAGCCACGCGTTGCATGTGCGCGCATAGTGATCGCCGCCGACGCGCCACTGGTTCGTGAGCGACAGGTGGGCTTGATAACGCTCGAACAGGCTCTCCGACGGCATCATCCCACCGGTGAAGAAGTGCTTCGCCATCCAATCGCTCGCATCGCGCGCTTCGTACGCATAGGCGCGCGAGCGATGGCAGAAGATGTGGGCGAACGCGGCGCCATCGGACGTGAGCCACCCCCCGATGCGCTCGAACAGCGCAGCATGATTGCGCACGTGCTCCATCATTTCGATGGACACGACGCGGTCGAAGCGGACTTCGGGGTCGAACACGTTGATATCCGCGGTCTCGACTTCGACGTTGGACAGCCCCCGCTCGGCTGCCCGCGCGAGGATGAGCTCACGTTGAAGGCGGGAGTTGGAGACCCCGAGAATTCGCGCGTTGGGAAAGCGCTCCGCGGCCCAGAGGGAAAACGAGCCCCATCCGCAACCGAGGTCGAGGATGCGCATCCCGTCCTCGATCCCAGCGCGCTCGGCGGTGAGCGAAAGCATTCTTTGCTCGGCGGCCGCGAGATCCGGAGTCGTCTCGTCCCAGAAGCAGCAGCTGTATTTCAGGTGCGGCCCAAGGACCTTCTCGAAAAACGCG
>CP070650.1:1432324-1437325 GCA_020354595.1 Myxococcales bacterium | reverse complement strand
TCCAACCGTGCATCGCGGCCAGCATCGCCACCATGAGCGCGCCGAGCTCGTGATCTTCTTCCGCGGGCGTCGCGACCACCACGCGCCGTCGCGATTCGTTCGAAGGGTAGAGCCGCCTCAGTGAGAACAGCAGCCCCCGCATCACCGTGGAGCATGCATGCTCGTGGGCGATTCGGAGATCGCCACTCTGCCAGCGCTCCCCGATCTCGACGAGGATCGGTGCGACCAAGGTCTTGAGGAACTCCACCGGCTCCGTGCTCAGAGCAGCGCGTGAAAGCATCTGCTCGGCTTCGTCGACGCGCAGGCGCTCGATCGCCTTCATGACGCGATCGCGGATCTCGGGAAGATGCCGCGAGGTGGGCTCGGCCGACGGCGGTGGAAACGCCGCCGCCATGTGCCGTAGGTCGACGTCGGGAAGCTTGGCAATGCCGCCGATGGAGTGGCCGCTGTCCACCAGCGTGCTCAGCAAACGCAGCCGTTCGACGTCCGCATCGGTGTAGAGGCGGCCGCCGGCCTCGGTCCGCTTCGGCAGCACCGCGGCGTAGCGCTTCTCCCACATCCGAAGGGTGTGGGTGGACAGCCCCGTCATCTTCGAGACCATCCCCACCCGGTATTTGCCTTCTTCCACCACCGCGTTGCCCAAGAAGTGTCTAAGAGCTGTCTATCCTTAGTGATTTTGCAGATCAAGCCTATGTGCCCGAAAAAAAGTGAATCTTCGTGAGCATCGTCGTCGCGGTGAACGAAGACCCCACCGACGGTCTCGACGTAGAGCTTTGGGCCATCGTCGACGCGTCGGGCGACGAAGACGGCAATCCGATTCCGCTCATCAACGCGTCGCCGGCTCCCAACTAGTCAAATCCTCTCCCCCCCACACGACAGTGCGCATAGCGCAGGGGCCGCTCCTTCCCGGTGAGCGGCCCCTTTTTTTTGTGGTAGGACGGCGCCACGGTGCTTGCTGTCGCCCAAACCTGGACCGTCTCGTTCGCCGCGCCATTGGCGCTGGTGCTCGCGAGCGTGGGTTGCACTCGCGACGAGCCGTTGCCCCTACCGCGCGCGCCGGAGCCCGAGCCCGTGGAAGCGCCGGATCCTTATGAACAGTCCCCTTCTCGGTTCGGCGTCGTTCCGCTCCATGCGGGGTTCAGCCCGGACCCGCGCGTCGTTTCCGGCACGGCGGTGGGAGAAGTGGCCGCCGGGTCCATTCACCGAAAGTGCAGAGGCTGGATCTCCGAGACACCGGACTACCTCCTCGACGCCGATACCGCGTTCTTTCAGCTCTACGTCCTCGCTCGTTCGCGCTCCGACGTGCTTCTCGTCGTGCGCAAGCCCGACGGCTCAGTCCTGTGCAACGACAACCGCCCGGGGACGAACAACCCGATGATTCGCTCGGACTTCCCAATCGGGACGACGCAGGTCTGGGTGGGCGTCAAAGCCGAAGGGGCGTCCGCGAGCTACCGGCTGGGTTTCTCCGAGGTGAAGTGGAGGTCCTCCTCGATTCCACTGCCTGACGTCGACTAGGACCCGCGACGTTTCCAAAGAGCGAGACGTTCTTTCCCTTCGCGGCCGGGATGGGTATCGGCCATTTCGCGCACTTCGATCTCCTCGAACACATCGCCGACGAAAGCCCGCACAAGAGCGGCATTGATCGGCCACGGCGGACCTTCCCGATCGGAGATCGGATCCTCGAACGGAAACAGCAGCGTGGCGAGGATTCCCGAGGGCCTCACGAGGCGCGACATCGCGTTCGCCCAGGCCCCTCGTTGGTCTGGGTCGAGTGCGCAAAAGAAGGTGTAGTCCCAGACGAAGTCAAACCCGCTCCCAGGACCGTAGGAGAAGAAGTCGGTGACTTCATAGACGACCGTTCCCGGCAGATTCGGGTGGGCAGCAATGAAGGCCGCGCGGGCGTCTTCGGAGAGGTCGATACCGACCACCTCGCGGTCGTCGCGTGCGAGCGTCGCGAGGTCGTAGCCCGTCCCACAACCCGGAACGAGCACACGCCCCGAAGGAACGAGCTCGCGCTGAAGGAGCTCGTGCAAGGCGGGGGCGGATGCTCCGGCGTCCCATGGCGTTCGCCCCACCTTCCACGCTTCTTTCCAATCGACCGGTGCCATCGTCAGTCGATCAGCCCTGAGGCGCGCGCGGCCTCTTTCGCAATGGGTAGAACCGCGTCGTAGGCAGCGGCGTTGCACGCCAGGATCCCGCTTCGATTGCGCATGTCGGTCCCGCCGTAGTGGTACGGCTCGCCCGCGAGGTCGGTGAAGCGCCCGCCGGCTGCCTTCAGAACGGCCTCCGGCCCGCAAGCGTCCCACGCACTCGATCTATCGGAGATGTGCAAATAGAGATCTGCTTTGCGTTCGGCGATGAGCCCGGCTTTGAGGCCAACCGAGCCGGTCTGCATCTCTTTGGTGATCCCGAGCTTCGAGACCACTTTCGCCACCGCTCGATTGCGGTGCGATCGCGAGACGACGAGTTGCAGTTGGGTCGGGTC
Source organism: Myxococcales bacterium (assembly GCA_020354595.1). Lineage (GTDB taxonomy): Bacteria > Myxococcota_A > Polyangia > Polyangiales > Houyiibacteriaceae > SG8-38. The sequence continues at coordinate 1,434,840 of CP070650.1, read as the reverse complement.
AGAGACTTCGCTCACGTGGAGCTCGCGACGGGATCCGCGCTGCTCGAGGGTCGCACCCTGACCCAAGATGCCCGCATAGAGCTTGTCGGTGACGGGTTGGTAGACCACGCCGGCCGTCGATACGCCGTCGATGGCCAGGCCGAGCATCACCGCAAACTCGCCGTTGCGCGCCACGAACTCCTTGGTTCCATCGACCGGGTCGACGTACCAGCAGCGGCCCGCGCCGAGAGCGTCGCTTCGGTCCTCGGACTCCTCGGCAACGATCCCGTCGCCCGGAAATGCCTTTGCGAGCTCACTCACGATGAACGCGTTTGCTCTCGTATCCGCTTCGGTGACCGGATCCGATTTGGACTTGTACGAAACCCGAAAGTCGGTCGCGTAGACGTCCATCAGGATCGCGCCTGCCTCGCGGGCGATCCGGACAGCTTCGGTGATTTCCCGACCGAGCATGTCGGGCCTCTATCACGACGCCATCGCGATGCCACTGCTCACTCGGCGTGCTCGGCCAAGCCTCGAAGAACGGCAGCAACCTGGTCGACGTCGTCGAGCACCACCGCCGAGCCCGACGGAGCTCCGCGTTGCTCGTCGGAGCGAACGAACACCCCAATGCCGCGCTCCGCCGCGAGCTCGATCGCCGGGAAGTCAGTGACATCGTCCCCAACGAAGAGGACCGAACGCGCTCCGCTCCGCCCCAAAATCTCCTCGAGCGCGCGACCCTTGTCGTACCGGACCGCCTCGGCTTCCCGGAGCGCTTTGCCCCGCCGGACGTGCAGTCCGAGGCTCTGAGCCAGCTCGTCGGCTTCGTTCATCAAGCGTTCCGCGCGGGTGGGATCCGTCATCGCGATCGCGCGGACATGAACGGCGATCGCCTGGGGCTTGTGCTCGATGAACGCGCCCTGAGCATTGGCGTCGACCCATATTTTGAACCGCTCAAGTGCGTCCCGTTGCTCCGGGGTGAGCGCGCGGTTTCGCGGGTCTTCTCCGGGCGCCAACACGACCCCGCCGTGCTCGACCGCCCGCCAAACACCGTCGAGCTGCTCCATGCGCCGAAGCGAGCTCAGGTCGCGCCCTGTCACCAGCGCGAGCACGAGGCCTGGTGCCTGTGCCAATGCCTCCAAAATCGACAAGGTGGGCTCGGGAATCGCGGCTCGATCGGGGTCGCGAACGATCGGGGCGAGCGTCCCATCGACGTCGAGCGCGACCAACAGAGGGCGTTCGAGGCGCAGCACATTCTGCAGCAACGACTCGATCTCGGTCATGTCCCCTCCAACGCCTTGACGTAGTCGTCTGCCCAGCGGTGGACGTCGAGGCGCATCACCTCCGCCCGAAGAGCGCGCATGCGCTTCTTCTTTTCGCTCCGCTTCATGGCGAGGGCGCGGTGGATTGCGCTCGTCGTCGACTCGACGTCGTATGGGTTCACGAGCACAGCCCCCTTGAGATACTTCGCCGCGCCGGCGAACTCGCTCAAGACGAGCACCCCGTCGTCGTCGGTGCGCGCCGCCGCGTACTCGTGCGCCACGAGATTCATGCCGTCGCGAAGCGGCGTGACGAGCGCCACATCCGCTGCCCGGTAGTGGGCGAAGAGCGCGCGTTGGCTCAGGTTGCGGTAGAGGTAGTGAACCGGGACGCGTCCTGTGTCGGCGTACCGGCCGTTGATGTCGCCAACCATGCGGTCGATCTCTTCCTTGAGGTCGGCGTAGGCCTTCACGTCCGTGCGACTCGGGACCATCACCTGGATCAATGCGTAACGGGCGCGCGCGCTCTTGTCCTTCCGGAGCAGGCGCTCGAACGCGGCGAGCCGCTCGGGGATTCCCTTGGTGTAGTCGAGCCGATCGACTCCGAGGATCAATTGCCGATTGCCCATCATCTGACGGATGCGCTCGACCTCCCGCCCGACGTCTGGGTCGATCGCAAGGGCCTGAAGCTCATCGACCGGGATCCCGATCGGCGCGGCGATCGTACGGACCTTTCGGCTTTGGTATTGGATCTCGTCCCGCGTCACGTCGTACGCTGTGAACCGCTCGACGCATTGGCGGAAGTGTTCCGCGTACTCCGGGAGATGAAACCCGAGCACGTCGGCGCCGAGCAGTCCCTCGAGAATCTCTTCGCGCCAGGGCAGGATCCCGAACGTGTCCGGCGGCGGCCACGGGATGTGGCAGAACCAACCGATCCGCGCCTTGGGCCGCTTGGTGCGGAGCAACCCCGGCACCAGCATCAGGTGGTAGTCCTGAATCCAGAAGACGTCTCCCGAGCTGCTCATCGAGTGCGCCGTCTCGGCGAACTCTTCGTTGGCGCCCACATAGCTCGACCAGGGCGCCTCCCCGACTTGGATGGTCGGCTCGAATCCGTGAAGCAGCGGCCAGAGCACCGCGTTCGAAATCCCCTCGTAGAAACCGCGTTGGTCAGGTCGGCGGAGCGAGACGTGCGCCAAGTCGTAGTCGAGGTTGGGTGCGGGAACCGTGACCGAGTCGAAGTCCTTAGCCGGCTTGGCGCTCACCCAAACGCCGCCACGCCTC
>CP070650.1:1429357-1432224 GCA_020354595.1 Myxococcales bacterium | reverse complement strand
GTGCAGACCGCGTAGACTTCGCTTGCGCCCGCGTCTTTGTAGCTTCGGGCGGCGGAGACCAATGAGCCGCCGGTTCGGATCATGTCGTCATAGATCACCACGGGGCGGTCTTGGACGTCCGCGGCGAGCGCAGTGATCTCGGTTTGAGTGTCCGACAGCCGGCGCTTGAATACGAACGCCGCGTCGACGAGCAAATCGTTTGCCAGGCTCTCGACCCACTTGGCGCGGCCTGCGTCAGTCGCCCCCAACACGAAGTCCTCGCCGCCGAAGTCCCGAATCGCCTGCAGCACGACCGAGCGAGCGTGGAGGTGAACCGGCCGAATGTCGCCTTGGAAGTAGTGCGGAATGCCCTCGGAGTGAAGGTCGATCAGGACGACGCGATTGCCAGAGCCTGCGGTCGGGATCGACGACAACAAGCGTGCCCTGTTCTTTGCCGCGACGATTTCTCCCCGCTTCGATGCACGTTCCATCGTCTGATACCCAAACCACGGAAGCACCAGGGTCAGCGTATGAGCGCCGAGATGAACGAGGCCGCACGCCAGGTCGTAGATCTCGAGCGTGTCCCCGTCGTCAATCGTACCACCCACCAAGACAACGTCTCGTCGGGCGCAGTCAGACTCGATCCGGCGGTATCGCTCGCCGTCGGGAAAGACTCTTCGCTTCACGGCGCCCAGATCGAAATCCCCGGCGCCGGCGACGTCCTCACCTAGCTCTTGGTATCGCTCGGTCGCGAACAGCAGCATCGGCGCTTTCATTTCGACAAGACCTCCAGCAGGACGTCAGGTACGTCCGTCATGATGCCATCCACGCCGGCCGCGGCGAACTCGAACATCTGCACCGGGTCGTCGATCGTCCACACATGGACCTGGATGCCATGGTGGTGCGCCGCGTCCAAGAATTTGGGTGTGATGACGTCCATCCCGCGGAAGGTCGGCGGGATCTGAAGCGCATCGAACGCGAAGAGAGCGTCTCTCCAAGTACCCGAGAGCACGTGCGCCCAGAAGCCCATTGCTCCTTTGCGCCCGGACGAGGTAGCCACGCGGCCCCGGCTGTGGCTTCGGAACGCATCCGTGACGATGTCGTGCTCCGACGCCACGAGGACCCGGTCATGAATGCCATGGTGTTCGATGAATTCCCAAATCCGCTTCGCGATCTTTGGGTCTTCGGGTTTGATCTCCAGGTTGTAGTGAATGCCGGGGTCGAGCTCGAGCGCCTCTTCGAGCGTAGGGATCCGCACGTCGGCGTCGCGGAACGAATAGCTTCCGTCCTCGATGAAGTTGTAGCCGGCGTCCAAACGCTTGAGCTGTTCGAGCGTGTGGTCGGCCAGGTTGCCGCGTCCATTGGTCGTACGTTCGAGTGTCGGGTCGTGAAAGAGAACGAAGCGCCCGTCAGAGGTCTCGTGGATGTCGGTCTCGATGTGCGTGTAGCCGAGCGCGGCCGCGTTGCGAAACGCCAGAAGGGTGTTCTCAGGCCAACGCTTCGCGCCCCCTCGATGGGCGAACGGGATCGGTGTGGACGTGCCAAAGAAGGGACGTGGCATTGCGGCCAGCATAGCGCCCTTTGGTGTCAGGGGGCGACACCGAGCTCAAATGAACTCGGCGCCAATGCCGATGACACGCAGCGCGCGCTCGTGAAGACGGAACTCCGCTGGCCCCACACCGGGCGCTTCACCGTCGATATCCATCCACGCTGTGTTTTTCAGCACCTCCACCTCGATGTGCCGGCCTCGGTACGTGCTCACCAGGGGCGAGCGCACGTGCGTGCCTTTGTAGAGACCCGCCATGACCGGGAGGCCGCGCAGCGTCGAGGTCGCCCGAAATAAGATGACGTCGAACATCCCGTCAGAAAGGCGCGCCTCGGGCGCGAACATCATGCTGCCGCCAGCCCAGCGGCCGTTGCAGACGCAGATGTTGCTGATGTCGTACTCCCCTTCGTCCTTCCCATCGATTCGCAGCCGAATCCGGGCGGGCTTGTATTGCATGTTCGCGCGCAGAACGGCCTTGAAGTATTTCGCTTTGCCGCTGCTCTTGGATTTCGACGCTGCAACGTGACGGTCGACGAGCCCGCCCATTCCCATCGAGGTGATGTTGAGAAAGAACCTGCCTTCGGTGTGTCCCTCATCGTGTACGTACTGCACCCAACCGATGTCGATTGGGACGGCGGGCTTTTCGCGGATTACGGCGCAGGCGCTGTCGAGCTCTTCGGCGCCCGGGATCATCCGTCGGAAGTCGCCGCCCGTGCCGGCATGAAGGATGCCCATCGTGACTTCCTTGTTGAGCTCGGACTGCATGATCCCGTCGACGACTTCGCTGTGTGTGCCGTCGCCGCCGAACGAGATGACCGTGCGAGCTCCGCGCGCGAGGGCTTCCTTGCCCATCCGAAGACCGTCGCCTCGCGACTCGGTGAGCTGGAGCTCGACTGGCCCCAATGCGTCGCGAATCCGGGCGCTGAGCTCGGGCCAGTTTTCCCCGACGAAGCCGTGCCGCGCCATCGGGTTCGCAATGACGATGGTTTTGTTGGGATCGAACATCGCTCCGGCCCTCGTACCGCATTTCGAGCATTTGGGGTAGCATCACGCGATGCTTGCCAGGGGCTTGGTTCCCGCTTTGTTGGTTGCGCTGCTCGGGTGTGGTGACAGCAGCGTTGCGAGCGAGTGCGAGGGGCTCACCTTAGAAGGGTGCACGCAGTTGGATGGCGGGATCCCGGACGGGGGCGACCCCAATGGCGGCGACCCCGACAGCGGAGTGCCGCCGGATTCCTCGCTCGTAGTCGACACCGATTGGCTGAAGGAGCATCTGAGCGATCCGAATGTGCAATTGATCGACACGCGAGGCTCGGGCTACGGGACCTCACGGATTCCAGGGGCG
>CP070650.1:1425487-1429257 GCA_020354595.1 Myxococcales bacterium | reverse complement strand
CGAGCTCGATCTCCTTGGCGACCGTGACGCCGTCCTTGGTGACGGTCGGGGCGCCGAAGCTCTTCTCGATCACGACGTTGCGGCCCTTCGGACCGAGCGTGACCTTCACCGCGTTCGCGAGCGCGTTGACACCGTTCAGAATCCGGTCGCGCGCAGCGCTATCGTAAATGATTTCTTTCGCAGCCATGTTTCTTCAGTCTCCTATTCGATGATTCCGAGGATGTCGTCTTCGCGAAGGATCAGGTGCTCTTCGCCGTCGATCTTGACCTCTGTGCCGCCGTACTTGCCGAAGAGGACGAGGTCGCCCGTCTTCACGGCGAGAGGCCGGACTTCTCCGCTATCGAGAAGCCGTCCGGTACCGACCGCGACGACCTTGGCCTCGATCGGCTTTTCCTTGGCGGTATCCGGAATGATGATGCCGCCCTTGGTTGTTTCTTCTTCCTTGACTCGCTTGACCAGGATGCGGTCATGCAATGGACGAATGGCCATTTAATCCCTCCAGTTTCGGGCATTTACCTGCCCGGTAACTCATTAGCACTCGTCGTGTGGGAGTGCTGATTGGGCGGCAACCTAACCCTGATACCCGGTGAGTCAAGTCGTGTTTCGGGAGTTTTTCGTGGCGTTTCGGAGACGGATTTGCCGCCCCCGGGGACCCCTGCTACGGTCCGCCGCCTATGGCACGAGTCACCGTCGAAGACTGCTTGGAACACGAGGAAAACCGCTTTGCGTTGGTCATCTTGGCCGCTCGGCGGACCCGCCAGATCATCAAGGGCGCCCCGGCCCTCGTGCAGAGCAAGAACAAGCCGATCGTGACCGCTCTGCGCGAAATCGCTGACAAAAAGGTGTACTTCGCCCGGCCCGTGAAGAACGCGGTCGAGGAGTTCATCGTCGACACCAAAGCGAACGAATCCTCCCCGTAAAGAGGTTGGGAGGCTCCATCTTTGCAGCCTGACAGACCCCCAGGTAGCCTGGTGGAGGGGTCATGGCTCGCATCACCATCATGGGGCCGAGCGGGCGGCAGGAGCGTCAGCTCTTCCGGCACAACTCGCTTGGTCGCCACCCGCGAAACACGAACCAAGTTCTAGATCGCGTGGTGTCGAAGGAGCATTGCCACATCGAGTTGGTCGGCGACGAGTACGTCCTCAAAGACCTCGGATCGCTAAACGGCACGTTCGTCAACGGCGAGCGCGTCAAAGAGCACCCGCTACAGCCCGGCGACGAGATCACCATCGGCTCGACCCGAATCGTCTTCGAGCCGGAGAACAAGCGTCGGGAGGTCACGTTCGACCGGCTGATGAGCGAGGAGCCACGCGAAGCGACGCAGCGATTCAAGATCGGAGACAGCGAGACCGGCCATCTGATCCGCGCGAAGGTCTCGGTTCTCGCCGAAAAGACGTTTTTTGCCGAGGGGCTGATCGAAGACGACGCCTCGCTTCGCCGCGACTACGAGAAGCTCCGCGCAAGCCACGAGGTGACACGCGCTATCGAGCTCGGCACGAGCATCACCGCGCTCTGCAATAAGATCCTCGAGGTCGCGTTTCGACTCGTTCCTGCGGACCGCGGCGTCGTTTTGCTGCACAACGATCAAGGCCACCTCGAACCCGTGTCGGTGCGCACGGGGGAAGGCGTCGAGCCCGATCAGGATGTCGTCGTCTCGAAAACCGTGCTCGACACCGTCGTCCGTGAAAAGGAGGCGGTTCTTTCTCACGACGCATCGGCGGATGCACGGTTTCAAAGCGCCCAGTCCGTGATCATGCAGGGCATTCGCTCCACGATGTGTGTGCCGTTGCTCCACGACGACGCGGTGTTGGGCGTCATGATGCTGGACTCGAAGCTCGCCACTCACGCGTTCGACGAGAGGGACCTCGCGTTGTTCGAAACCGTGGCGAGCCAAGCGGCCGTCGCCATTCAGAACACGCTGTTCGCCAAGCGACTCGAGCAGGAAGCGGTCATGCGCGAACGCTTCAGGCGGCTGCTGTCGCCCGCCATTGCCGAGCAGGTGATGTCGGGCCAGGTCGAGGTGAAGAAGGGCGGGGAGCTTCGCGAGACGACCGTGTTGTTCGCCGACATTCGCGGGTTCACAGCGATGAGTGAATCCTACGAGCCGCAAATCGTCGTCGACGCGCTCAACGAGTATTTCGAGCGCATGGTGGAGATCGTGTTCCGCTACGAAGGCACGCTCGACAAGTTCATCGGCGACGAGATGATGGTGCTGTTCGGCTCGCCGGTGGCGCACCGCGATGATCCGATTCGTGCGGTGCGGGCTGCGCTCGAGATGCAGGCGGCGCTTACGACGATCAACGAGCGACATGAAGCACGGGGTCTGCCTCCGTTCGAGATCGGAATCGGTATCAACACCGGCGAGGTCGTGGCCGGCTACATCGGCAGCAGCCAAGCGCTCGAGTACACCGTGATCGGGGACCCGGTGAACACCGGCTCCCGCTTGTGCTCGCTCGCCAAGCCAGGCCAAACGCTGATCAGCGAAGGCACGCGCGAGAAGCTCGGCAAGGCGTTCGAGCTACGAGAGCTCCCGCCCGAGCAGCTCAGGGGCAAGGCCCAGCCAATCCGCGTGTTCGAGCTGGTGGGCCGCGCCGAGCGCGACTAGCCGGGCCTTGCCGCCCCGGATAGATGTGCGAGGGATCGCCGCAGATGGCGCATCTGGATTTCGAAGCCCCGTTGGTCGAGCTCGAGGAACGGATCGCGGCGCTCAAAGCGCTCACCGAAGCAGGGGCGCCCGAAGCCGAGGACATCGACGCTCAGATCCGAACCCTGGAAGCGCAGGCCGACGATCTGCAGCGCAAGCTCTACGCCGACCTCGACGTCTGGAAAAAGGTCGAGCTCAGCCGCCATCCGGACCGTCCGTACCTTCGTGACTACATCGGGCTTCTTTTCGAGGACTTCGTCGAGCTCCATGGCGACCGGACCTTCCGGGACGATCCTGCGATCATCTCAGGATTCGCGCGCTTCGGCGCTGAAATCGTTGCGGTCGTCGGGCACCAGAAGGGGCGCACCGCAAGGGACAAGGCGCACCGCAACTTCGGGATGGCGCATCCGGAGGGTTACCGGAAGGCGGTCCGCGTGATGAAGCTTGCGGAACAGGCTGGGAGGCCGGTGCTGACCTTCATCGATACGCCCGGCGCTTATCCGGGCCTCGGCGCGGAGGAACGCGGGCAAGCCGAGGCAATCGGTCAGGCCATCCAGGTGATGAGCCGGCTGTCGGTCCCGGTGGTCAGCACGGTGGTCGGCGAGGGCGGCTCCGGGGGGGCGCTCGCGATCGGCGTTGCGAACCGGGTGCTGATGTTCGAATACGCCACGTACAGTGTGATCACGCCGGAAGGATGCGCGTCGATTCTCTGGAGAGACGGCGCTCGGGGGGCCGAGGCGGCCGAGCAGCTCCGGCTCCTCGCCCACGACGCCAAGGCGCTCGGCGTCATCGACGAGGTGGTGCCGGAACCGGCCGGCGGGGCCCACCGCAAGCCCGAAGTCGCGGCGGAGTCGCTCCGGAAGTCGATCGGGCGTCATCTCGGCGAGGTAAATGGGCTCGACGGAGACGCCCTGATCGAGCACCGATATCAGCGATTTCGGGCACTTGGAACCTGGCGGTAGGGTACGCCTTTTTTGACGCAGGTCCCTTTGGATCCCTACGATCCAAGTGCGGGGTTATGCCGTGAGGAGACTCGGAGTAGTGGCCGTCGTGCCGGCACTGATCGGGTGCAGCTCGATGGGGGCGCATTCACAAGCCCGAAGTGCGTCCGATGAGGCCACCCGGG
>CP070650.1:1422529-1425387 GCA_020354595.1 Myxococcales bacterium | reverse complement strand
TCCAGTACCGCCAGTGGGAGGACAAGGACGGCAACAAGCGCAACAGTACGGAGATCGTCGCGCAGAACATCGTTCTGCTTGGAAGCGGTCGGGGTCGGGACTCCGGGGCGCCGGGCGATTTCGGCGGAGGCGGCAGCGCCCCGCCGGCGGACGATTTCGGCGACGACGACATTCCTTTTTGAGGCGAGAATCGCACTGGCTCCCGTCGCGGAGCGCGCGACCCGCTCGGTCCGCCACCGCGATTCCCGCCTCTGGGGGAACGCTACTTACGGTTGTTGGACGGGTGAGGGTGGTGGGGCGGCTTCGGCTTGCTCGGCGTGCTCCGCGGCCAATGCCGCTTCGAGCGCCGCCTTTTCGGCCTTCTTGAGCTCCCTGGCTTCGCGGGCGATACGCGTCTTTTCGGAGACGTACGCCGCGGACGCCGCAACGACCAGCGCAACTTCGAGCGCAAGTGCGAGTCCGGTATAGACACCAGGCGCCGCGCCCTGGACGAGCGCGAGAATTCGCCCGCCCGCAATTCCGGCCGCGACGACGAGAAAAGCGAGCGCAGCCGCGAGGCGCAGCCGTTGAAAGGCTCCACCAAGAATCCCGAACACTCCGAGCGCAGTCCACATGCCGACGTTGACCGAGAGAGACTCGATGTAGAGCTCTCCGTGGTGCGCGCCCGAAAGGCCCATCCAATCGGGCATCACCGAGCCGGCGAAGAGACACAGCGTCGCCCACCCAATCGAGCCAACGCCAAGAAGGAAAAGAACGTTGCGCGCCATGCTGACAAGATAGCGCCGTTCGCTTTTCAAAGGAAGTTAGTCCAATCTTTGGTCGTGCCCAGAGTCCGCGCCGACGTGTTGTTGACCCAGCGAGGCCTCGTGCCTTCGCGATCGCGGGCCCAGGCGCTCATCCTCGCCGGAAAAGTGTTCACCGGTGGCAGGCGAGTGGAAAAGAGCGGCGAGCATCTGGATGCAGACGCTCCGATCGAGGTGCGCGAGCCTGACCACCCGTTCGTTTCGCGCGGGGGGGTCAAGCTTGCGGGCGCGCTCGCTGCTTTTGGCTACGACCCGAGCGAAGCTGTCGTCGCCGACTTCGGTGCCTCGACTGGGGGCTTCACCGACTGCCTCTTGCAGCGCGGCGCGGCGAAGGTGTTTGCGATCGATGTGGGGTACGGCCAGCTCCACAACAAGCTACGGCAGGACGAGCGCGTGGTGGCGATGGAGCGAACCAACGCGCGTCATCTGAAGCGCGGTGATTTGCCCGAAGAGCTCGATCTCGTGGTGATCGACGCGTCGTTCATCGGTCTCGAAAAGCTCTTGCCTGCGGCGCGGGCGCTGTTGAAGTCCGATGGTGAGGTGATCGCGCTCGTGAAACCTCAGTTCCAGGTGGGTCAGGACAAAGTTGGAAAGGGTGGCGTGGTTCGTGATCCTGAGGAACGCGAGCGTGCGATCGAAGCAGTCGTGCGTGCTTCCCAAGAGCTCGGCTTCGAGCTCCGCGCTCGAGACGACAGCGTGATCACCGGACCGAAGGGGAACCGGGAGACGTTCATCTGGTTGCGTCGGTCCGAGGCGGAACCCGCTCCATGAACGTGGGGTCGACGACCATCCAGCCTTTGTCGACTTTGCGCTTCTGAACTTGCACCCACCAGATCTGCTCGCAGGCGTAGGGGCTTTGTGCGCTCAGTCCTTCGAACGCGTCGTCTAGCGTGCAGGGGGTCCAGCCCGGTCCGTCTTCAGTCCCGACCATGCAGGCGCCGCGGGAATTGTAGAAAAGGAAGCTCCCTACCTCTCCCTTGGCTGCCGCCAAGTAGGTCCGCTCGACCTCGATTCCTTGATCCCAAACCTTCCGCTTCACGAACAGGTCTCGTTTGGCGATCATGCGGCGCGGCTTGTTGATTCGAACTTCACTATCAAGGACCTCGATCAAGTCGCCCTCTTTCCAACTCACGGTGGCCGTCACGAGGGCCGCGTGGTTGGGCTTCAGCTTGAGTCTGAACTTCTTGTATCCGCTCTTCATGCGGAGGTCGCGGTAGTCAGCCGGGTAGGGCCAGCTGTGCTTTGCGAGCGCGTTGGACTTCACATCGTGCTCGCAGCCGAGCCTTTCCACGGCCGCGTCGTCGGCCGTCACGGTGTCCGGCGCACCACTGCCCTTCTTGCAGGCGCCAGCGAGCGCAAGCACGACGATTGCAATGAGGAACGTGGCGATGCGGGTCATGATGGTTGGTTCCCGGGGGTGGATTCGAACCACCATTCACAGGTCCAAAGCCTGTTGTCCTGCCCTTAGACGACCCGGGAGCGACTCTCCTCATAACACGCATGCGCGTCGTCTCAAGCGTCCTCGGTAAGGGGTTGCAGCGAGACCGGGATTGGTGCCATACCAAGCGGGCAACGGTCTAGGAGGAGCACCAGTGAGCGGTAGGAAGGAACATCCGGAGTGGTTGCTTTGGTTGATGGAGCACGGCGTGCGAATCCTCATCCTGCTGGCCATCGCCTTCATGGCATTCGTGTACACGACGAGCAGAGACAACACCGAAGAACGTCTCGGCGCCATCGAAGCTCGAGTTCAAAGTGAGCCCGCGCGCGCGTATCAGCCGCCCAACCTCGACGACTACTCTGCTGGCGGGGTTGACCCGAGCTCGCTCCGGATCCACCAAGCGGCGTACGTCCCGGTGTACTCGCACATCTATTACGACGGTGGGCGTCCATACCTGCTCGAGACGACGCTTAGTATTCGCAACGTGGATCAAAACGATCCCGTCTACGTAAGCAAAGACGACTACTTCGATACCGCCGGCAACCCCACCAAGCAGAAACTCGACCGTCTCATCAAGCTCGAGCCGTTGCAGACGGTCGAGTTCCTCATCGAGCGGC
>CP070650.1:1418717-1422429 GCA_020354595.1 Myxococcales bacterium | reverse complement strand
GGAAGAACCGCGGGGGCTACACCGGGTTTGGAGCACACGTACGAAAGGTCGCGGAAGGTTTTCCGCACGTATCCGTCGACGAACGCGTGTGGGACGACGTCGCCCCGACGACCTCGGCGACCGCGCACGAGACGCTCTGTGCCGTCAGGCTGCTGCAGGACGAAGGGGTGATCAGCGCGGATGCACGGGAAGACCTAGCTGGCCGGTCCCCCCTCGAAGAGGCGATCTGGCGCGTCCGCACCGCGTTCTTTCAGCAGGCCCGCGACATCTCAGACCGAAGCGTGCTCCGCGACGTTCTTGGCGAGGTCGGCCTCCCGCTGGCCGCCGTCGAGGCGAAGGTGAAATCGGGAGAGGCCATGGCCGAGGCGTGCCGCGATATCGAGCTTCGCGATCAACACGGGATCGAGGGCAGTCCCACGTACTACCTGAATCAAGGCCGGCAGAAGCTCTACGGCAACGTCGGCTACCGCGTCGTCTCGGCGAACCTACGCGAGCTCATCGAGCAACCGGGCCACCAAGCCTCTTGGTGCTGAGGCTCGACTAGTGGACGGTGTCGGTCGCGTCGCCTCCGGACAGGCGGGGCGGCTTGCGACCCAAGAGCCGCATGATGCCGAGTGCCAAACCGCCGCCGGCTAGCGCGGCGATGTGCAGTGCGACGATGGACATGATGACGATCAATAGCTCGGTATTCATAGAACACCCCTTTCGGTCCGGCGCACGTCCCGCTGGGGCGGTTAGCCCGCCTTTCCTTGCTCCTCAGTTTGGCGCTATCGACGCACTGCGTCAAGGATTAAGCCTGGAACATTCCAATAATAACGTCATCGAATCTTCGAAAACGCAATGGTTTCGGGGGCCACACCGTGTCTTTCATTCCTTCGTTGCAGGCTTGTCACTGCCGCTCAGACGGCGTGGACCTCGGACGGCGGTCGGCAGCTCGAGGTCTCGCCGGCCCGAACGGGTGCATCATCCCGGAAGCGTACCGTCATCTGCATGCCCCGCTCCCCCGGGTTGAGGGAGAGCTCGGGCAGGAAGTCGGGCTCGAAACCCCGCAGGAGATTGACGTCGACGTTCTGGATCAGCGTCCCGAGCACGACGCGCATCTCCATCATGGCGAACTGCTTACCAAGGCACACCCGGGGACCGGCCGCGAAGGGGACGTAGGCGCCGCGCGGGAGCTGGCGCTCGAACTCCCGCGTCCAGCGCTCCGGGCGGTATTCCATGGGGTTGTCGAAGTACTTGGGGTTGCGCCCGCTTGCAAGGGGGCTGACGGCCAAGATCGCGCCCTTCGGAATGCGGTAGCCCGCGACGTCGAGGTCGGTCTGAGCTTCACGCGCGAAGATCCAAACCGCGGGTAGGCGGCGAAGCGACTCTTTTAGACACATCTCCAAGTAGGGCAGCTCTCGAAGGTCATCGACTCCAATCGGGCGCCCGCCCATCTTCCGATCGATCTCTTGCTGCGCCTTGCGAAGCTTGTCGCGGTTCTTGGCGAGCAGATACCAAGCCCAGGTCAGTGTGTGGGCGGTGGTTTCGTGGCCAGCGAAGATCAACGTCATGAGCTCGTCACGCATCTGCTTTTGCGACATTCCGCCCTGCTCGTCGGTGGCGAAAACGATGTGCGACATGAGATCGCCGTGATCTTTGCCTTCTCTTCTCCTCGCTGCGACGAGGCGTGCGATGACGTCGTCCATCGCGTCGAGCGCCCGCACCATGCGTCGATTGCGCTCCGTGGGCCACCAACGGGGCGTCGGGATCGGTGTTTGCGCGTGGTCGATCAGCGCCTCGCTGATGTCGATCATCGCGTCGTTGATCGTTTGTGAATCTCCGGCCACATCCGTGTCGAACAGCGTTTTGGCAACGACCCGGAGCGTGAGCTCGACCATCTCTTTTCGGAAGTCGCGCTGCTCGCCTTCCTTCCAACCACGGATCATGTCGCGTGTGTACTCCGCCATGGTCGGTGCGTAAGCGTCGACGCGCATCTTGTGGAACGCGGGCATGATCAGCTTGTGTTGCCGCTTCCAAGACTCGCCGTCATTTGGAACGAGCCCGTTGCCGAGAAACGGCTTCCACATTTGCTTGACGACTTTGGGCTTGTAGATGTGCTTCGCGTGCGTGACGTTGATCGCGTTGACGATTTCCGGATCGCGAATGAAATAGGAGTGACCGTAGAGGACCCGTGTCTTGAAGATGTCGCCGTACCGCTCGTGCCCCTCGAGCACGAAGTCCGCAGGCTGCTTCTGGAAGTCGAAGGTCCCTCCCCAGAGCCAATGGCCTTTGTGGGTGGGGATGGTCTTCGGCGGGGGTGTCCCTTGCTGGGGATCGGTGAGGAGCGTCATTTACTTAACATAAAGTAAACTTAACTGCCCTCCTCATGCAAGTTCGCAGTCTGTCATCTCGGCTCTCAATACCAGAGTCCTCGCGACGATGTCTGGCTGAAGCGGTTCCCGCTCGAGGTCTGTTCGTCGCCGCTTTCCCATGGGCGGCTCACGTCCGCGGGGTTCCAGAGATCACCGCCCTGGCCCCCGTCGTACTCGTTCTCGATGACCCCGATTGGCGAATCCGTCCTCGAATCCCAGAGCGTCCCCAGCTCCTGCTCCGCATAGAGCTGGACCTCCGCATCTTGGGTGGGGGCCTCTTCGCTGGTTTCCCAGAGGGTATCGATGCCGCGCTCTGCTTTGGTTGGGCCCGCGAGGCTCGAGCTGTGCTGGACCCCGAACCCGGCGCATCCGACCGTGCCGAGGGAAAGGATGATTCCAATGGTGAGAAGTGACTTGTTCATGTTGACCTCCTGATGTATTCACTGTATACACTTATGTATACAACGTTTACTTTCGATGTCAACAGTGTTTACTCAGAACCGATGAATAAGTTACAATCGACCATGGCCACCGCAAGAAAAGCCTATCATCACGGGGATTTGCGTGAGTCTCTGCTCGAGGCAGCAGAGACGATGTTGGAGGAGGAAGGGCCGACAGGCCTCTCGCTTCGCAAGCTCGGACGCGAGCTTGGGGTGACGCCAGGTGCCCCATACCGGCACTTCGAGGACAAGGATGCCCTTCTGGCCGCCCTTGCGATCGAGGGCTACCGAAGGCTCCGTGCCGAGTTGGTGCGCGATCTCGGCTCCGTCGACGACGCCGAGCAACGACTGAAGCTCGCGGGGACGGGGTACCTCCGATTCGCGACGAGTCATCCGGAGCTCTTTCGCCTCATGTTCGGCTGGATGCCGTCCCGCGACATCCCAGAGCTTTGCGAAGCGGGCGACGCCGCCTTCGCGGCCTTCGATCGAATCCTCCAAGACTGCGCCGATGAAGGCCTGCTTTCGCGCGGTGTGCGCGAGGCGGGTCTGCTTGCCTGGTCTGCCGTCCACGGTGCCGCCTTCCTGTTGATCGACGAGCGCCTCGAGCTCGACGACCCAAAACCAAGCGCCGAGTGCATTCTCGACCTCATGCACGACAGCATTTGGTCAGGCATCGGCCGCCGCTGAAATGCGGGGTCGCGCCCGCGCTTCAGGGGTATGCTTTGGTGAACGCGTCGATGAAGGCGTCGAGCTGGTCACTCGGCAGCGCGTTGATGCCCGCTGCAGCAGCGCGGCCGCCGCCGGTCGGGAACTGGCGGCACAGCCCGTCGGCGCCCTGCTTGTTCTCGAGCGGGGCGCGGACGCTCACCAGGTAGGTTCCGTCGGCGCGTTCCGTGAGGACGGAGTGCGCTCGGCTGG
>CP070650.1:1413899-1418617 GCA_020354595.1 Myxococcales bacterium | reverse complement strand
GGCTTGCGCGCGCGAGGTACGAAAACGAAACGCGGACCTCGGAATCGCGCTCGATGGGGACGCCGACCGGGTGATCATGATCGACGACAAGGGCAACCAGATCGACGGTGACGTGATCATGGCGTTGTGCGCGACGCGTATGCTCCGGAACAAGCGCTTGCGGCGCCGAACCCTCGTCGCCACGGTCATGAGCAACCTCGGCCTCGAGCGCGCGATCGAAAACGACGACGGCAAGCTGGTCCGGTGCAATGTCGGTGATCGCTACGTGGTCGAGACCATGCGAAAGCGCGGTTTCAACTTCGGCGGCGAGCAATCAGGGCACCTGATCTTCCTCGACCACGCGACCACCGGCGACGGACTGGTGGCTGCGATGCAAGTCCTCGCGATCTTGCGCCGCGAGGAGCGCCCGCTCTCGGAGTTGGCGGCCGAGGTCATGGAGCGCGTGCCCCAAGTGCTCGTGAACGTCACTCTTCCCGGCAGGCGCCCACTCGACGAGCTACCGAAGACCGCGCGCGCCATCGCCAGCGCCGAGAAGAACCTCGGCAAGAACGGCCGAGTGTTGGTTCGGTGGAGCGGAACCGAGCCTAAGCTCCGCGTGATGATCGAAGGACCCAAGCGCGACCGCATCCTCGCGATGGCCAACGACATCGCCGCCGAGGCCAGACGCGAGTTCAAGGCCGCCAGATAGGGGCGAAGGGGCTACGGAGCCGGCGGGGGCGACTCCGGCAGCAGAACTGTCACCGACGCCGGCTCGATGCTGAGCACCTCGATGCCGTCCGGAAGTCCGCGCAACTCCACGGGCACCGCGACCGAGCCCTTGGCGACCAAGGTATCGGTGAGATTCACGATCGCGAGCACGGACGCCGGAAGGAGCTCGTCGACGACCGCCTCCGGGCCGCGAATCCGCGCGGTAACGGCGCGAGGGCGGAGCGCACGCGGCACGGTCCCCTCGGCATCGACCCGTAGCGGCGATAGCACCCGCTCTTTCATCTTGGGTTGCACCCGGAGCGTCACGAGCACGGTCTGCGCTTCGAAGCTCGTGTTGGTGGGAGCACCCACCAGCGGGATCTCTCGTTGAACGACACCTTCTTCTAGCTCTGACACGTCGACTTCCATCGAGCGGACAGTGCGCATGGAGTTCACGACATCCCGCGGTCCATCGACTTCGATCGTCTCAGGGAAGACCTCGGGCTCGCCGGCCCACTCGAGCCCGTCAGGGAGGTCCCCATCGATGAACACCTCGACCGGAAGCTCTCGCACTGCGCGCGGCACCCACTTGAAGGTCAGCGAGGGCGGCACGACCTGAACGACGGAGACGCCGGTAGGCAGGTCGAACATCTCCTTTTCGAAGTAGTAGCGCGACTCGTCGCGCGTCTTGAGCTTCACGTCGACGGGCGGGAGGTTCTCCTGGCGAATCGCGTTCAGCCGCGCCCTGCTCCCTTTGAGCCGAACGCGGACGCGGTCGGGCGTCTCGGTGACGAGTATCATTTCTTGAGCATCGGTAGGCGGCCGGACGACGACGCCGATGTAGACGTTCCGCTCCATGTCCTCGGCTCCATGCACGAGCGAGAACATGAGGATTGCAATGCCCACCGCGCTGGCTTTCAGCCCCAAATTGGAGGTGAAGAACAGACGGATGGAGGTGAGCACGTCGACGATCCGCTTCACGACGTCTTCTCCACCTTCTTCACGGTGATGACGGCGTCGGGGTTCTGCGAGCGGCTCGGCTCGGGCGGCGCAAGCGTCGCGCGCCGGTCCGCCGCCTTGCGCCGGGGCTTGGGCGCGTAGAACAGGCCGTAGAGCGCGTCACGAAGCGAAGCGACGTCGAGGTTGCGAACGATGTTGCCATCAAAGCAAAGGGAAATGGCGCCTCGCTCCTCGCTCACTACGATGACGACGGCATCGGTTTCTTCGGTGATGCCGAGGCCCGCTCGGTGACGCGCGCCGAGTGAACGGTCCCCGCCAGCAGACCCGGCCATCGGGAGGAACACTCCGGCCTGCCAGATGCGGCCTTCACGGACGACCACTGCGCCATCGTGCATCGGGTTCTCGAAGCTGGGCACGAAGATGCTGTGGAGCAGCTCCTTGCTGACCGCAGCGTCGACCTCGGTCCCGCGCTCGATGAACTCGTCGAGCGCCGCGCTTCTCTCGAACGCGACGAGCGCGCCAATCCTCTTTTGCGCGAGGGTGCCGCACGCTTTGATCACTTCCTCGATCGTTTGAGTCTCTTTCGCGGTGCGTTGCCCGCGAAGGAGCGGCCGCCTGCCCATTCGCGCGAGCGCGCGCCGAATGTCGGACTGGAAGATGATGACGACGATCACCGCTAGATAGGCGAGCACCGAATCGAGAATCGTCGTGACAGTGACGAGCCCGATGCGTCGCGCGAACAAGTATCCGACGAAGACCAGGCAAAGACCGATGGCCACCTGCATGGCGCGCGTGCCGCGCAAGATGACCAGCGCCCAATAGATGAGGACGGCGACGAGACCGATGTCGAGGCAGTCGTGTAGTACCTCCCAGGGGCTCCGCTGGAAGAAACTGATGAACCCGTCGCTCATGTCGGTGAGCAAACCCGTGAGGAGGTCCATCATGGCGCTCCTCCACCCGGCGACCAAAGCGCCTCGGCAATCGCGGCCGCTTGGCGCATCACGCGCACGTCATGCACGCGCACTGCGTCGACACCCGCCGCCACGCACATCGCGATTGCGGCCGCAGTGCCGCCCAAGCGGTCCTCGGCCGGCGGCCGTTCCCCGCTCGGGGTCGGCGCAAGCTCAGCGATGAACGATTTACGCGAAGGCCCCACAAGTACACGGTATCCGGTCTTTTGGAAACGCCCAAGAGAACTTAGCAATTGAGCCGACTGGCGCGCGGTCTTGGCGAACCCGAGCCCCGGATCGAGCCAGACGGCGGCTCTCGGGACTCCGGCACCTTCCACGCGTTCAGCGGCCGCGAGGAGCTCCGCGACCACGTCCTCGGTCACGTTTTCGTAGTCGGTATTCGGTGCACGGACCTCACCCCGACCGCGGTTGTGCATGATCACGTACTCTGCGCCCACCGCCGCAGCGGCTTGTGCGAGCCGCGGATCTTCCGCGCAGCGAACGTCGTTGACGATACGGGCTCCGGCGGACAGCGCGGCGACCGCCACCTCCGGCTTCACGGTATCGACCGACACCCGAGCGCGAAGCTCACCGGCCAGTACTTCGATGACCGGAACGACGCGTCGGATCTCTTCCTCCGCGGGGACGTGATCGAACCCCTGTCCGTAGGTCAGACCCGCGGGCCGCGAAGACTCCCCGCCGACATCGAGAACGTCGGCTCCTTCGGCGAGCAAACGTCGCCCGTGGTCGATGGCAGCTCGCGGATCGAGGTATCGGCCGCCGTCGCTGAAGGAGTCTGGCGTCACGTTGAGGACGCCCCAAAGCTCGGGCATCGGGACCTCCGTCAACTACCCTGCGCTCGGGACCTCACGCGGACGGGGCTGGAAGATTGCGCCCTTTCGCTTTTCTTCGTTTTCGCGGCGCTTCTCCGCGTACGTGGGCACGCTTACGATGACCGGCGGAGGTAGATCCTTACCACTCATGATGGCCTCGATCTCCTCGCGGCCGAGGGTTTCCCGCTCGAGGAGCGCCTCTGCGATGGAGTCGAGCTTCTCGCGATGCTCCTCGATGACGGTCTTGGCCCGGTCGTATTGCGTGTTGATGATGCGACGCACCTCGTCGTCGATCTCCTTGGCGGTCTGCTCGGAGTAGTCCTTGTGATAGCTCTGCCCAAGGAAGCCCGACTCCTCCTTTTCGACGTAGGAGAGCGGCCCGAGGCTGGTGCTCATACCCCATTCGGTGACCATCGAGCGTGCCAGCTGCGTGGCCTTCTTGAAGTCGTCGGCGGCGCCGGTGGTGAGCTGGCCGAAGACGACCTCTTCCGCGAGCCGCCCGCCAAGGGCCATCGCGATGCGATCGCGAACCCACTCGGCGCTGTAGCTCTGGCGGTCCTCCTCAGGAAGCGCCATCGTGAGGCCGAGCGCCGGGCCGCGCGGAATGATCGTGACCTTGTGGATCGGGTCATGGTTCGGCAGCATCCATGCGACCAGGGTGTGGCCTGCCTCGTGGTAAGCCGTGGTCTTGCGCTCGTGCTCGCTGATCACCATCGAGCGGCGCTCGGAGCCCATCATGACCTTGTCCTTGGCCATCTCGAAATCGGCCATGGAAACCAGGTCCTTGTCCTGGCGGGCAGCGAGGAGCGCAGCCTCGTTGACGAGGTTCTCGAGGTCGGCGCCCGAGAAGCCCGGTGTGCCGCGCGCGATGATGTCGAGCTGGACGTCGTCGCCGAGCGGAACACGGCGTGTGTGGACGGCGAGGATGCCCTGCCGGCCGTTCAAGTCCGGTCGCGGCACGATGATGCGGCGGTCGAAACGACCGGGGCGCAAGATCGCCGGGTCGAGCACATCGGGACGGTTGGTCGCCGCGATGATGATGACACCCTCACTCGACTCGAAACCGTCCATCTCGACGAGAAGCTGGTTGAGCGTCTGCTCGCGCTCGTCGTGCCCGCCGCCGAGGCCCGAGCCACGGTGCCGGCCGACGGCGTCGATCTCGTCGATGAAGATGATGCAGGGCGCGTGCTTCTTACCCTGCTCGAAGAGGTCGCGAACGCGTGAGGCGCCCACACCGACGAACATCTCGACGAAATCGGAGCCGGAAATGCTGAAGAAGGGGACGCCG
>CP070650.1:1409888-1413799 GCA_020354595.1 Myxococcales bacterium | reverse complement strand
CTGGACCACCCTCATCCCCGGCTTGCCGTTCGATTCCGAGACGATCTATCCCGTGCGCGGACAGATGATCACGACCCAGACGCGACCGCCGATCTTCCGCCGGATCGTGTTCGGTGCGGGCGGATATGTCGTGACGCGTCCGGACGGCCGGGTGCTCTGCGGCTCGACCATGGAGCGTGTTGGGTTCCAGCGGGGAATCACCTTCGGCGGCATGGCGGATGTCATCGAAAAAGCGACCCGGATCGCGCCCGACCTTCGTCAGGCCGCGATCGAGTCCCATTGGTCGAGCTTTCGGCCGGGTACACCCGATGGGCTGCCGCTCGTGGGCAGAACGCACATCGATGGATTGTTCCTGGCGAGCGGACACTACCGAAACGGGATCCTGCTCGCGCCGCTCACCGCCGAGCTGATCGTGGAGGCCATGACCGGCGAGTCCGAGTCGAGAGAAGCTCGGGCGCTGTCGCCGCGTAGGTTCGAGGAGCCAAGCGTATGACCACGGCGTCCGAGGAGACGCTGACCGCGAATGGGCTAGCGCACCACGTGATTCGGTGGGGCGACCGGCCGGTCGATGTCGTGCTCTGTCACGGTTTCCTCGACGTCGGTTGGAGCTTCGACGCCTTGGCACGCAAGCTCGTCGAGGCTGGGCACGGGGTGACGTCATTCGACTGGCGGGGGCACGGGCAGACCGAGTGGATCGGCGACGGAGGCTATTATCACTTCCCCGACTACGTGCTCGACCTCGACGAGCTCCTTCCTCAGCTGGCCGATCAGCCGGTCCATCTCGTGGGGCATTCGATGGGGGGCTCCGCAAGCGTGATGTACGCGGCCGCGCGGCCCGAACGGCTGCGAACGCTCACGTTGGTCGAAGGGATTGGGCCGCCAGAGATGGAACCGCGGGATCCAGCCAAGCGCACGCGAGCGTGGCTAGACGGTGTCGCCAAGGTGCGCAGCAAGAGCTTGCGGCCCATGCGCGACGCCCGAGCGGCGCTCAGTCGAATGCGGATTCAAAACCCCGAGCTCACCGACGAGCTGGGCTTGTTTCTCGTCAGCAAGAGCACGAAGGCAGTCGAGGGCGGTATTCAATGGACGTTCGACCCGCTCCACAAGACCTGGGCCCCGCGTCCCTTCCAGGCAGCAGCGTTCGGCGAGCTCCTACGCGCGATCGACACTCCAACCCTGGTCGTCGCAGGCGAGCGGGGCTTTCGGCTGCAGGACGAAGCGGATCGCATCGCGAAGATCCCCGATCATCGATTCGTCGAGATCGCGGACGTGGGCCATATGATCCACTGGTTCGAGCCTGCCGCCCTGGCCACCGAGCTCGCGGATTTTTTTGCCGAGCACGGCGCTTGACCCCCTCCGGGCCGCGTGAAACGCTGCCGGCCCATGCGACGCACATTGTGGCTTACCCTCCTCGTCGGAAGCGCTCTGTCGGTGCAAGCGCTTGCCGAAGAAACACCACCGACCGACGACGAAGCGCGGCGCGCCAAGGTCGTTGCGAAAATCGGGTCCGTGACGATCACCGTGGGTGACATCGAGGACAAGGTCGCCGCGCGCTCGCCCTACGCGCGCAAGCGCCTGACGAGCCCCGACACCCTCAGAGCCCTGGCGGACGCTCAAGTCGAAAACGAGCTCTTCTACCAAGGCGCGAAGAAGCTCGGATACGCGGACGACCCGGAGGTCCAGAAGTTCGTGGATCAAACGGCGATGAAGATCTTCGTCCGCAGGGAATTCGAGGAGACGGTCACGCCCGATGAAGTCCCGCAGGAGCAGGTCGACAAGTACTACAGGGAGCACCCGAACGAGTTCCGACGGCCTGAGATGCGCCGCGCGCGACACATCCTGGTTGGGAGCAAAGCGGAAGCCGAAGAGGTCTTGAAGATCCTCAGGACCGAGGCGGAGACGTTCCGCGCGGTCGCCAAGAATCGAAGCTTGGACACCGAAACCAACGTCCGGGGAGGTGATCTCCTCTACTTCACGGCGGAGGGCGAAGTCGTCGGGAAGGAAGCCGAGGTGAGGATCGACGCCACGCTCGCCGAGTCGGCCTTCTCGCTCGAGAAGGCCGGAGACATCGCGGGGCCGCTCGACCTCGGAGATGGCAAGTGGAGCGTGCTGGAGCTCACCGGGATTCGGCCGGAACGTGTGAAAGACTTGGAGAGGGCAGCGCCGATGATCCGCCGGAAGCTCTGGCGAGAAGAACGTGAGGGGGCGCTCGAGGCGCTGGTCACCAAGCTGCGCGTCGAGCTGAAGCCGGAAGTCCACCCCGAGCGGTTGGACGCGATCGTGCTGACGCCGGGAACCGGAGCTACCGAGCCGCCAAGTCAATAGGGGGCGCGCACGCCCCGGGGGCTTGCCATCCTTGGCCTCTCCGACTAAATGAACGTTCATTCATTTTCCGAGAGCGAGGCAGCCATGTCGACGACCTTCCAGCCTTTCAAAGAAGAGCACCACATCTTTCGGCAGCAAGTCCGGACCTTTGCGGAGAACGAGCTCGCGCCCAAGGTCGACCAGTGGGAAGAGGAGAAGCTCTTCCCCAACTCCGTCTTCAAGCGCGCGGGGGAGCTCGGGATCACCGGAGCCCACTACCCCGAAGATGTCGGTGGCGGCGGCGGCGACTTTTGGATGAGCGTCGTGAAGTCCGAAGAGCTCCCGCGCTGTGGCTCGGCTGGCGTGACGATGGGCCTATTGGTCCAGGCCGACATGGCGACGCCAGTGATCAACGACCTCGGCTCGCGTGAGGTGAAGGAGGAGTTCCTCGCGCCGGCGATCAGCGGCGATAAGGTCGCTGCCCTCGGGGTGAGTGAGCCGGGCGCAGGCTCCGATGTGGCGGGGCTTCGAACCACGGCGCGCAAGGTCGGCGACGACTACGTGATCAACGGCTCCAAGACGTACATCACGAACGGCACTCGGGCGGACTTCGTCACCCTCATGGTGAAGACCGACCCTGACGCGGGTCACAATGGCATATCGATCATCGTGTGCCCGACCGACGTGAAGGGCTTCAGCGTCTCGAAGAAACTCGAGAAGGCCGGCAACTGGGCCAGCGACACGGCAGAGCTCTTCTTCGAAGACGTCCGCGTTCCGCAGCGATACCTCCTCGGACAGGAGGGCATGGGCTTCGTGTACCTGATGCAGAACTTCCAGTCGGAGCGTCTGGTTGGTTGCGTTAGCGGGCTGGCAGGCGCGAAGCTAGCGCTCGATCGTTCGGTTCAGTTCGGCCGCGAGCGGGTGGCATTTGGAAAGCCACTGATCAAACGCGAGTACTGGCAGCAGAAGTTCGTCGACCTCTACACGAAGTACGAGGCCGCCAAGGCGCTCACGTACAACGCATGCGCCGCGTACAACGAAGACAAATTCGTCAACCAGGGCGTGCTTTCCATGGAAACGACCCGGATCGTCTCGATGTCGAAGGCCTACGTCGGTGACGTCACCGCGGAAATCCTGGACCAGTGCGTCCAGTTCCACGGAGGTATGGGCTACCTCGAGGATCTGTGGGTCGCCCGCGCCTGGCGCGACGGCCGTCTCTTCCGAATCGGGGGAGGAGCAACCGAAGTGATGCGGTACGCGGTGGCGAAGATCATGGGGCTTTGAAGAGGCTTGCGGGCGAGCTCAGCGTCTCCCAGTTCCCAGTTCCCAGAACTCAATACTCAGAACTCAGAACCGACAGAGTGGGTGGGTGGCTCAGAGCTGAGGACTGAGATCTGGGAACCGAGTCGGTCACCAACTCACCCCGTGCACTCGTTGCCGGTTAGTCCGCGGCAGGCTTCGAATTCTTCCGTGCAGCCCGCGTCGTTCAGGCAACTCAGGCACATTGGGCTGCAGGTGTTGCTTTGGCAGCGTAGTTGGCAGAAGGACTCGAACCCGCAGCGTTCCATCTCGCCGTAGCAACCCGCGCACTCCGTCGAGATCCCTTG
>CP070650.1:1407266-1409788 GCA_020354595.1 Myxococcales bacterium | reverse complement strand
GCAGACGCTCTAACAAGGCAGGTGTGGCGGCGTCGGAAGCGATTGTTCTCGGCAGAGCGGCGTTCGGTGAGCGAAGGTGGCGCGAAGCCTACGAGCATTTGGCCCAGGCTGCTTCTGAATCACCGCTCCATCCGACCGACCTCGAGCTTCTTGCTTGCTCGGCGTACTTGGTCGGACGGGAGACCGACGCGACGAATGCCTGGACCGAGGCCCATCACCTGCTGATGGAGGCGGGCGAAGTGGAGCGTGCGGCTCGTTGTGGGTTCTGGCTCAGTTTGACTCTGCTGTTGAGCGGTGATGGTGCGAGGAGCGCGGGGTGGCTCGCTCGCACTCAAAGAGGGCTCAAGGAGCACCAGGACTCCGCGGCGTGGGGCCTTACTCAGATCATTGCGGGGCTGCAGCAGATGGGGAGCGATCCTGAGACCGCAGCGGACACTTTCGCAGCGGCGCTGGCCTTGGCTGAACGGCATGGCGACGCGGATCTTCTAGCGTTCGGCCTGCTGAGTCGCGGGCAAGCGCTCGTTCAGTTGCAGCAGGTTGCCGAGGGAGTTCCGTCCTTGGACGAAGCGATGGTTACGGTCATCTCGGGCGAGATTTCGCCGATCGCTGCCGGCATCGTCTATTGCGCCGTCATTCTGACTTGCCAGCGCATTTTCGACCTCCAGCGCGCAACGGAATGGACGGCGGCGCTCGATGCGTGGTGTTCTGCGCAAGAGGAGCTCGTCGCGTTTCGGGGTCAGTGCCTCGTCCACCGCTCGGAGCTTCTCCAGCTCAAGGGGGAGTGGCCGAGTGCAAGCGCGGAAGCCCGACGGGCCTGTGATTGGTACGAGGAGCGCGAGCAGAGATCGTCGGGGCGCGCGTTCTACCAATGCGCGGAGCTCCACCGATTGCGTGGCGACCTCGATGCCGCCAACGAGATGTACCGAAGGGCGAGTCAGGCCGGGTTCGAGCCGCAGCCTGGGCTTTCTCTCCTGCGGCTTACGGAAGGGCAGACGGAAACGGCCGCTGCCGCGATTCGTCGGGTCGTAAACGAGTCGGGCGATCGGCAAGGGCCGGGTGGCGGTCTAGCCCGGACCAGAGTCCTCGGCCCGTACGTCGAGATCATGCTCGCGTGCAACGATTTAGAAGGCGCGCGACGCGGCGCCGACGAGCTGGCAGAAGTGGCTTCGGAGACCGGCGCGCCGTTCCTGGTGGCTCGAGCGACGGAGGCCACAGGCGCGGTTCTCTTGGCCGAAGGAGATCCGAACGCGGCGCTGGCCGCGCTCCGCGAGGCATGGAGGGCGTGGCAGAGGCTCGAAGCATCGTACGAGTCGGCCCGAGTGCAGGCCTTGATCGGATGCGCGTGCCGTCAACTCGGAGACGAGGATACCGCACGCGGCCATCTCGACGCCGCGCGAACCGTGTTTCGTCGCCTCGGAGCGTTGCCCGCTCTCCAGCGCCTCGAGCAGGACATCGGCGCATCGGACGCCAGCGCCTCGAGCGAGCTCACCGCACGCGAGAGGGAGGTCTTGGCGCTGTTGGCCGAGGGACACACAAACCGGCAGATCAGCGCGGCGCTTCACATCAGCGAGCACACCGTAGCCCGCCACGTGAGTAACCTCTTCAACAAGCTGGGTGTTTCGTCGCGAACCGCCGCGGCGACCTTTGCTCACAAGCACGGTCTCGCGTGAAATAGTCAATTCTGACTATCCGAGTTTCTGCCAAAAATGGTTGATCCTCGCGATGTAGGCCTCCCGCACGTTCTCTAGGCTCAGTCTCAGAACCTCAAGTCGGACAAAAGGAGATCGCCATGTCAGAGCTAGCCTACGACGAGACCTACAGCGGAAACGCCGCTGAGAACTACGAACGCTTCTTCGTTCCGGCCATCGGCCGGCCGGTGGCCGAAGACCTCATCGAGGCCGCCCAATTGACCGCCGGGGAGCGCGTGTTGGACGTCGGTTGCGGCACCGGAGTCGTCACGCGCATGGCGGCCGAGAAGGTGACGCGCGCCGGCGAGGTGGCCGGGCTCGACATTCACCCCGCGATGCTGATCGTGGCCCGGGACGCGACACCGCAGTCCTTGACCGTCGATTGGTATGAGGCGAACGCGGAGGCCATTCCTTTGCCGGACGATTCCTTCGACGTCGTCCTGTGCCAGATGAGCTTGCAGTTCATGCCGGGCCGACTTGGCGCATTGCGGGAGATGCAGCGTGTGCTGAAACCCGGCGGGCGCTTGGTGCTCAACGTGCCGGGTCCGACGCCGCCGCTCTTCGAGCACTTTGCCGGTGCTTTGACCAAGCACGTCGGCCTCGAGGCCGCTCAGTTCGTGCACGCCGTCTTCTCCATCAACGAACCTGACGAGCTCCGGCATCTCGCGACGAGTGCAGGCTTCGAGCAAGTCCATGTCAGCACAGAGATGAAGCCGTTGCAGCTACCGGCCGCCAGGGAGTTCATGTGGCAGTACGTCCACAGCACCCCACTCGGAAGCATCGTCACCGGAGCGACCGATCAACAGCGTCTCGCGTTGCAGGATGAGGTCCAGG
>CP070650.1:1403921-1407166 GCA_020354595.1 Myxococcales bacterium | reverse complement strand
CCGATGGGGCCCGCGATGTCATGGAGGACCAGGTGCACGGGAGGAAGCTCGAGGGTGTCGACCACCTGCCCTACCCACTTGGCGAGCGCGTGCCAATCGTAGTCGATGCCCTTGGGCTTGTCGCTCAGGCCGACGCCGGGGAAATCGAAGCTGACCGCCCGAAACCCCTTCGCAGCGAGCTCGGGAAGCATCTTGCGGTAGAGGAAACTGCTCGAGGGCACGCCGTGGAGCAGCAGCACCGGCGGACCCTCCCCCTCCTCACGGACGAAAATGTGGTGACCGTCCGCGACGATGCGCTTTCCTGCAGCTTCGTGCTCTTCGACCAGCCTAGGCTTCTTCATGCGGGCCCCTCACTACGGGGTTCGCTCTGAGCCTAAACCAGATGCGCGACCGCGGCAGCCTCTTCCTGAAGCTCCGTGGCCGTGGCATCCATCTTTGCGCGGCTGAAGTCGTTGATCTCCAGTCCTTGAACGAGCGACCACTTGCCGCCGTCGCACGTGCAGGGGAAGCCGTAGATGATGCCCTCGGGGACGCCGTAGCTGCCGTCGGAGGGAACCGCCATCGAGGCCCAGTTGCCTTCCGGGATGCCCAAGTGCCAATCCCGAACGTGGTCGATCGCCGCATTCGCCGCCGAGGCCGCGCTCGAAAGGCCGCGTGCCTCGATGATGGCCTTGCCACGCTGCTGCACGGTCGGGATGAAGTCGTTTTCGATCCATGCCTGATCGTCGATGAGCCCAGCGATGCTCTTGCCATCGATCTCGGCATTGAAGAGATCGGGGTACTGGGTCGCCGAGTGATTGCCCCAAATCGTGATCTTTTTGACGTCGGTAACGGCGCGGCCGGTCTTGGCTGCGACCTGGGACATCGCGCGGTTCTGATCGAGGCGGACCATCGCGCTGAAGCACGACGGATCGAGGTCCGGCGCGTTCTTCATCGCGATGTAGGCGTTGGTGTTCGCTGGATTGCCAACGACGAGCACCTTCACGTCGCGACTCGCGACGGCGCTCAGCGCTTTGCCCTGCCCGGTGAAGATCGCCCCATTCGCCTCGAGCAGGTCCTTGCGAAGCATGCCCTTGCCGCGAGGCCGCGCGCCCACGAGGAGCGCGACATCGGCATCCCGGAAGCCCGTGGTCGGGTCGTCGCTCGCCTCCATGCCAGCGAGGAGCGGGAACGCGCAGTCCTCGAGCTCCATCATGACCCCGCTCACCGCCTTCATGGCCGGGGGGATGTCGACCAGCTGAAGAATCACCGGCTGGTCGCTGCCCAGCATCTCGCCTGCAGCGATTCGGAAGAGAAGGCTGTAGCCAATCTGGCCTGCGGCCCCCGTGACCGCGACACGCATCGGTTTGTTCGACATTTCTTTTCCCTCCTTAGAGAAGGCTTTGCAGTGTGGTCCCCATGTCGGACGGCGTCGGTGCGACCCTCACGCCGGCGTCCTCGAGGGCCGCAATCTTCGCATCCGCGGTACCCTTGCCGCCACTGATGATAGCGCCCGCATGGCCCATGCGTTTGCCCGGTGGGGCGGTGCGCCCTGCGATGAACCCGGCGACGGGTTTATCGAAGTTCTCTTTGATCCAAGCCGCGGCCTGCTCCTCGGCGTTGCCGCCGATTTCGCCGATCAAGATCACGCCATCGGTATCGGGATCGTCTTTGAAGAGCTTCAAGACGTCGATGAAGTCGGTCCCGGTGATCGGGTCGCCGCCGATCCCCACGGCCGAGCTCTGGCCAATGCCGAGTGCGGTGAGCTGGCCGACCGCCTCGTAGGTCAGAGTCCCGCTCTTGGAGACGACGCCAACCCGTCCGGCCTTGTGGACGTGGCCCGGCATGATCCCGATCTTGCACTGGTCTGGGGTGATGACGCCCGGGCAGTTTGGTCCAATAAGACGGCTCTTATCCTGCGAATCTAGAACGCGTCGAACTTTGACCATGTCCATCACGGGGATGCCCTCGGTGATGCAGACGATGAGCGGGACCTCGGCGTCGAGCGCTTCGAGAATCGCGTCGGCGGCGAACGGGGGCGGGACGAAAATGCAGGACGCGTTCGCGCCGGTCTGCTTCACGACCTCGCGCATCGTGTCGTACACCGGCACGTCCATCAGCGAGGTGCCGCCCTTGCCGGGGGTCATGCCGGCGACGATGTTCGTGCCGTATGCCAGCATCTGCTCGGTGTGGAATTGGCCGACGCTACCGGTCATTCCCTGAACCGCGACCCGGGTGTTCTTGTCTACGAGAATCGACATCGTCTCTATCCCTTTGCCAGCTCGACGATCTTCTGGGCGCCCTCGGCCATCGTGGCCGCGGACGTAATGGCCAGCCCCGACGCGTCGAGGATCTTCCGGCCCTCTTCGACTTTTGTGCCCTCCAGCCGGACCACCAGCGGGACCGAAAGGCCGAGCTCCTTGGTGGCGGCCACGACGCCGTTCGCGATGGTGTCACACCGCATGATGCCGCCGAAGATGTTGACGAAGATGCCCTGCACCGCCTCCGACCGAAGGATGATGCGGAACGCCGTGGTGACGGCTTCCTGGCTGGCACCACCGCCCACGTCGAGGAAGTTGGCGGGCTCGCCTCCATAGTACTTGATGGTGTCCATCGTGCTCATGGCCAACCCGGCACCGTTGACCAGACAGCCGATGTTGCCGTCGAGCTGAATGAACGAGAGGCCGGCTTCCTGCGCCTCGGTCTCGGTCGGCGCCTCTTCGGAGAGGTCGCGCGCCGATGTCCAGTAGTCGCGATGTCGGAACTCCGCATTGGAGTCGAAGTTGACCTTGGCGTCGAGCGCGATGACCTGCTCATCCTCGGTGAGAATGAGTGGGTTGATCTCGGCGATCGAGCAATCCTCTTCGTCGAAGAGTGTCGCGAGGCCCGAAAGCAGCTTGCCGAAATTTTTCTGCTCCTGCTTCGTGAGACCGAGTCCGAACCCGAGCTGGCGAATCTGATACCCCTGTAAGCCCACCGCGGGATCGATCGCTAGTGTCAGGATCTTCTCCGGAGTACTGGCCGCAACCTCTTCGATGTCCATGCCGCCTTCGGTGGACGCCATGATCGCGACGCGATTGGTTTCACGGTCGACCACGAGCGCGAGATAGAGCTCGTTCTTGATGGCCAGGCCCTGCTCGACCAGGAGGCGCTGGACGACCTTGCCTTCGGGACCGGTCTGGTGTGTGACGAGCGTCTTGCCGAAGATCTCGTACGCGGCTTCCGTTGCGGCCTCGACGCCCTTGACCACTTTCACGCCACCCGCT
>CP070650.1:1399196-1403821 GCA_020354595.1 Myxococcales bacterium | reverse complement strand
GGCCCGGCTCTGCCTTGACCTCTGTGGGCGCCTCTTTCTTCTTGATCACCTTGGGTTTCGGTTTCGGCAGCTCTTTATCAACGGGAGTTGGGGCGGCGGCAAACTGGACTTCGACATCTCGCTCCTGCCGGTCCACCACGACCTTGGCCGTAGCGACCGCTGCGGCGACTCCCACAGCAGCAACGACGTAGACCACCGACGACACAGCGAGCGAAACGCCCATGCGTCCTCTTTCTTCGGTGGACTCCCTCTTCTTCTTGTCGAAATCACTAAACATCAGTCGGTCACTTCAATCGGTATCCGACGCCGCGCACGGTCTCGATCTCGCGGCCCACGTCGCCGAGTTTTTCGCGGAGCCGCTTGATGTGGGTATCCACGGTCCTCGTTTCGAGGGTGCTCGGGTGATGCCAAACCGCTTCGAGCAGCTTCTCGCGGCTGCGAACGCGGCCCCGATTCCGGGCGAGGTCGACGAGTAGCTTGAACTCGAGGGCGGTGAGAGCGACAGCGAGCCCGTCGATCACGACTTCGTGTGCCGGAACGTCGATGGTGAGCCGGTCGAGCTGAAAGCGATCGGTCTGCTGACCGGTTTGGGTGCGGGCCCGCCGGAGAACCGCTCGGAGTCGAAGCGCGAGCTCTCGCGGGCTGTAGGGCTTTGCCACGAAGTCGTCGGCGCCCAGCTCGAACGCGAGCACGCGGTCGACTTCATCGTCCTTGCCCGAGACGAGGATGACAGGCTTGCTTCGGGTCTCCGGTCGCTCCCGAACTCGCTTGAGAACATCGGTGGCGCGCATGTCGGCGAGCTGATCCTCTACGATGAGCCCGGTGACGCCTTGTTTCGACAGCAGCCGAATCGCGCTCTCACCATCGCGCGCCGCCTCGAGATCGGGCCCGCTCGGCCCGAGTGACTGCTTCAGCGCCGCACACAACGAGCTGTCACCAGCTACGACGCAACGATCTACAGCCATCATCGGTCAGAGCTTGGTGAGGAACCGTGACAGATCTGCGGCGCGATCGTGTCGAGATCGTGATTCGTCCGTGGCAGTCGTGTGTCGAAAACCCCAGCTTTTGGGGTTGTTCGAGGTGACGCGGGGTCGTCGCCGGTCTGTCACGCAGATGTCACACAGAGGTCTCAGAGTCGGGGCGATCGGAGCAAGTACATTGACAAAAGCACAGCAGAATCATTGGTTTTTTCTCTTTCTCGCGGCGGCCCTCAGCATCTCGGCATGCACGTCGGGTAAGCGCTCCGAGGGCGGTGATCCGTCACAAAGCGAAGCGCGGTCCGGCGCGAGCTCGACACTGACGATCAAGGGCTCGGACACGATGGTGATCCTCGCCCAGAAGTGGGCCCAGGCGTTCATGAGCGCCAACCCGGGGAGAGTGCTCCAGGTTTCGGGGGGTGGTTCTGGAACCGGGGTCGCTGCGCTGATCAACGGCACGGCCGACCTCGCCAACGCGAGCCGACCGATCAAGGACAAGGAGAGGAAGCAGCTCTCCAAGCGCCGGGGCGTCGAGGCGCACGAGTTCCGAGTCGCGCTCGACTCGCTCGCGGTCTACGTGCCCGCGGCAAACAAGATCGAATCCCTGACGATTCTGCAGCTCAAGAAGATCTTCCGCGGTCAGACGACCAACTGGAAGGACGTCGGAGGAGAGGATCGGGAGATCGTGCTCTACAGCCGGGAGAACAATTCGGGCACCTACGCATACTTCAAGGAGCACGTCCTCGACAACGAGGACTTCGCGGCCACCGCACAGACGTTGCCGGGCACGGCTGCGGTAATCAACGCAGTCAGCAAAGACCCGGCCGGAATCGGCTACGGTGGCATCGCCTATGCGGAGGGCGTGCGGACCGTCAAGGTCGCAGCCGAGGGCTCCAAGCCCGTCGAGCCCAGCATGGAAAACGCGACCAGCGGTACCTACCCCTTGTCGCGCTTCCTCAACATCTACAGCGCCGGAGAGCCGACCGGAGTCGCCAAGGAATACCTTGATTTCGTGCTATCCGACGAGGGTCAGAAGGTCGTCGAGGGGGTCGGGTACTACCCGCTTCCCAAGGAAGCGAAGTGACCGAGCAGGTGCTCGACGCCGGTGAGCCCGCGCCCGCCCCCGTGACGCGGCGACGTGTCACACTGCGTCCACGTCGGGCCCGATCAAAGCTGGAGAGCTCGTTTCGCACGCCCTGGTGGCACCGCGCCGCCGAGCGCACGATCGCCGTCTTCGCCCTGACGGCGATCGCGGCGATCGCGTTGATCTTCATCTTCATTGCGCGCGAGGCGATCCCGATGTTCTGGGAGGCGGAGTTCGCAGAGGAAGTGCAGATTCGCGATCTCTTCATGGCGAAGGAGTGGCACGGCTACGACGATCCGGTGTTCGTGTGGCAGCCGGTCGGCGAGCCGGCGAAGTTCAACGTGATCCCGCTGTTCGTGGGCTCGCTCAAGGTCACGCTGCTCGCGATGTTGATGAGCATCCCCCTCGGAATCGGGTGTGCGATGTTCATCGCGCTCTACGCTCCTCGGTCCGTGCGTGAGGTCGTGAAGCCGGCGATCGAGCTCCTCGCCGGTATTCCCTCGGTCGTGCTCGGCTTCTTCGCTTTGATGGTCATCGCGTCGTGGGCCCAAGCGACGTTCGGGTTTCGCTTCAGATTGAACGCGGTCGTCGCAGCGATCGGCCTCGCCCTGACGATCGTTCCGGTGATTTTCACGATCTCCGAAGATGCGATTCAAAGCGTCCCGAAGACCCTCACCGAGGCGGCGCTCGCTCTTGGAGCGAGGAAATACCAGGTCGCGCTCCGGGTGGTGCTGCCCGCGGCGATACCGGGCATCGCCGCTGGAGTCGTGCTCGGGTTCGGACGCGCGATCGGGGAGACGATGATCGTGCTGATGGCGTCCGGCAACGCCGCGGTGATGGAGCTCTTCGACTTCAGCACGAGCGTTCGCACCGTGACCGCGACCATCGCGGCCGAGCTCGGAGAGGTGGCCCAAGGGGATCCACACTGGCGCGTGCTCTTTCTGCTTGGCGTGATGCTCTTCGGCGTGACCTTCTTTCTCAACATCGTTGGCGATCTGATCATTCATCGGCTGCAGAAGAAGCTGACGGCGTCATGATGAAGCACACGAAGAAGGACTGGTTGCTTGCAGGGCTGACTGGCGTCTCCCTGTTCGTCATCCTGTTGCTTCTCTTCGTGCTGCTCGGGCAGATCGTCTGGCACGGCGCGCCCGTCATCACGGCGGAGTTTCTCAGCGAAAGCCCGGGAGCCGACATGATCTCTGGAGGCATCTGGCCTGCGATCTACGGCACCGTCTTCATGACCTTGCTCATGACGCTGGCGGGCGTCCCCGTTGGCATCGCGACGGCGATCTTCCTGACCGAGTACGCCTCGCCACGCTCGCGCGTCGCCAAGCTGGTTCGCATAGCTGTGAACAACCTGGCTGGCGTCCCTTCGATCGTCTTCGGCCTTTTTGGGCTCGGCTTCTTCATCATCTTCGTCGGTGGGAGCCTAGACGCAATCCTCTACGACGACCCGAGGCCGGTCTGGGGCAAGCCGTCGATTCTCTGGGCGTCGCTGACTCTCGCGGTGCTGACGCTTCCCGTGGTGATCGTCACTACGGAAGAGGCCCTCCGCCAGGTCCCTGGCGAGCTCCGTGACGCCTCGCTTGCGCTCGGGGCCACGCGTTTTCAAACGGTCTACAAGATCGTCCTACCGAATGCGAAGGGCGGCATTCTGACGGGTGTGATCCTGGCGGTCAGCCGAGGCGCGGGTGAAGTTGCTCCGATCATTTTCTGCGGTGCGGCGAACTTCCTCCCGTATCTGCCAACCGACCTTCGCGACATGTTCATGCACCTGGGCTATCACGTCTACGCACTCGCAACTCAGTCGCCCAACGTCGATGCGGCGAGGCCGACGCTCTTCGGAACCGTGCTCGTGTTGCTCGTGCTGACGTTCTCGCTCAACCTCTTGGCAGTGATCATTCGCGCACGTTCACGCGCAGCCATCCGATCATGAACGAATCGACAGAAGCACTTCCTGAAGCGCTCTCGGGCGTCAAGATGGAGACGCGATCCGTCAACGTCTTCTACGACGACAACCAGGCGATCAAGGACGTCGATTTCGACATTGCCAATCGAAGCGTGACCGCTCTGATCGGTCCCTCGGGCTGCGGCAAGAGCACCTATCTAAGAGCCCTCAACCGGATGAACGACACCATCGACAGCTGCAGGGTCGAGGGGCGAATACTGCTGGACGGAGAAGACATCTACGGGCGAGCGGTCGATCCGGTCGAAGTCCGACGCAGGGTCGGGATGGTGTTCCAGAAGTCGAATCCATTCCCGAAGTCGATTTTCGACAACGTCGCCTTCGGCCTTCGCATCGGCGGCGAGAAGAACAAAGATCTCATCGCCCAGCGGGTCGAAGAATCGCTCAAGGGCGCGGCGCTGTGGGATGAGGTCAAGGACCGGCTCCAGAGCTCCGCGCTCGGGTTGTCGGGTGGTCAGCAGCAGCGCCTATGCATCGCGCGATGCCTTGCGGTGTGGCCGGAGGTGATCCTAATGGACGAGCCGGCCTCGGCGCTCGACCCCATTGCGACGGCCAAAATCGAAGACCTGATTCGCGAGCTCCGCGAACAGTACACGAT
>CP070650.1:1395773-1399096 GCA_020354595.1 Myxococcales bacterium | reverse complement strand
GACCGGCGAGATCAGCGGAACGCCCGCGTACATGGCGCCCGAGGTGCTCACGGGAAAGACCGAGATCGACGAGCGCATCGATGTCTACGGCCTCGGCGTGCTTCTCTACCAGGCGCTGGGCGGCAAACCGCCGTTTGTGGACGGGCACGTCGGTCGGCTGCTGATGAAGATCGACGCCGGGGACTGCCTTCCCCTCGACGCGATCGCAGATGTGCCGTCCGCAGTGGCACGAGTCGTCGCTCGCGCCATGCATCGCGACAAGGAAGAGCGGTATACTCGGATGACCGAGCTCGCGGCCGCATGGCGGCAGGCCCGGGCGGCATGAGCGCTAGCAACGCCATTTCCGCCCTTTGCGCCGCAGTCGGGATCGACGAGCCACCGGGCTGGCGCGACTACTTCGATGTGACCCAGTCCTGGGGCGCGCGCACCGATCTCACCTCCGCTCGGACGGACGACGAGCTCGCGGAAATCTTGTTTCTCGACGCCGCGTTTCTCGTGAAGGCCCGGTGGTGTCCGTCGTCGGCGTCGCTCGTCGACGTGGGGGCCGGTGTCGGCGCACCGACGATCCCGATCTTGCTCTCGGACGACACGCTGCGCGGCACCCTAGTGGAGCCCAGGCGGATCCGCACGGCCTTCCTGAGGACAGCCACAGGCTCGCTCGGCATCGCCGCTCGCACGAAAGTGCTCGAGCAGAAGATCGATCCCAGGATGCCGTTGCTCAACGGCGTGCCGTTCGACATCGCGCTATCGCGCGCGACGTTCCCGCCCGAAGAGTGGCTGCGCATCGGCGCGCAGCTCGCGGAGGAGGTGTGGGTGCTGACCGCCGGCGCGGAGCCGGACGCCGCGGGCCTACAGCTCATGCGACGCCTCGACTACGAAGTCCCGTCGAGCGGAGCACCAAGGTCGATCATAGCGTATCGACGCCCACGTGCGCGGTAGCGCGAGCCCGAAGGGCGAAGCCCGGCGCGAATGCGCCGCCAAGCCCGCAGGGCGCGGAGGGAGGATTACGGGTGGGGGTGGGCGGGTCGGATATAAGCAAACTACCGCCGGCGCCGCGCCGGTATGATCTGAATCCGCCTTCTCGTTCCCTCGCCTTGCGACATCGTGCTCACACCTTCGAACTTGGCTAAGGACATGTGAATGACGCGGCGGTCTCGCGCGTTCATGGGCTGCAGGGTGACGACCTTGCCCTCGTTCACGGCGCGCTGCGCTTGGCGCTTGGCCATCGAGACCAGGCCGTCGTCGTGTCGCTCCCGGTAGTCGCCCGAGTCGACGATCACGTGGCGTCGTCCCTCGGGGAAGCGATTCACCATCTTGTTGATCAAGAACTGGAGCGCATCGAGCGTCGCCCCCTTCTTCCCAATGACACGGCCGGAGTCTTCGCCGGTGGCGTTGAGCTCAATCCGTTCCGCGTCGGACCGGATTTCGACCTGGACGTCGAGGTCCATCAAGTTGATGAGCTCCTCCAAGATCTCGGCCGCCTCTTCGGCCTTGCCGTCGCCGGCGAACTGTGCGGGGTCTTCCTGGGCCGCGGGCTGATCGAGAAACAGGGCGCCATCGCGCGGCTTGTTCTTAAGCTCGTCCACGTCGAGTCCTCTTCTTTCTGCGGGGCTGTGCCCGCTTGGGCGGAGCGGCCTTCTTTTCTTCGGCCGCTTGATCGTCTGTGTCGTCGTCGCCGCCATCGTCATCGGTGGCGAGGAGCGACGGTCCTTGGTCCATCTTCCAATACATGTACCGCTGCTGCGTGATACCGACAGCCGAGCTAGTCACCATGTACAGGCACAATCCAGTCGGGAGCAACAGCATGAAGAACGTCATCATCAAAGGCATCGCGTACAGCATCACCTTGGCCTGCGTCGCGTCCATCTGAACCGGCGTGAGCTTCTGCTGAATGAACATCAGCGCGCCGAGCACGATCGGCAGGACATACAACGGGTCTGGTGATGACAGATCGGTCCACCACCACACGAACGGCGCGTGATAGAGCTCGATGCTCGTCGACAGCGTTTGGTAGAGGGCGAAGAAGATCGGCATCTGCAGGAGCACTGGCAAGCAGCCTCCGAGCGGATTGACCTTGTGCTTGCGCCAGAGCTCCATCATCGCGGCGCCCTTCTTCTCGCGATCGTCTTTGTAGAGCTCGTTGATCTTGTCGATCTCGGGCTTGAGCGCTCGCTGCTTCGCCATGTTCTTGAACTGCGGAATTACGAACGGCAGCAGCAGCACACGAACGAGCAAGGTGAGCAAGATGATCGCAAGCCCCCAGTTGCCCACGAATCCGTAGATCGCGCGAAGGAGCCAGGCCATTCCGCGCGCGATGAAGCTGAACCAACCGAGGTCGATCACGTTGGTCGAGCCATGGCCGAACGCCTCGAGGGCGTCGTAGTCCTTCGGCCCGGCGTAGACAGCCGTGCGGAAGGTCGCCGTCTCTCCGGGCCCGAGCTGTTGTGGCGCGTATGCCAGTCGCGACTCGAGCAGGCTCCCGTCGGGATCCTCCACGGTGCCGCCACGGTTCGTCGAAAGCAGGTCGCAGCGTTCGGCCGGCTCGCCTACGGGAGCGGCGATGATCGCGAAGTACACGTTGCTGAGCGCCACGAATTCGATCCCAGGCCCGTAGCTATGTGGCTGCAACGGCCGCGTCTCGTCCTCGCTCAGGAGGCCCTCGCGGTCTTCGCGGATCGTCTCGTCACCGTGCTGGCAGATGCCGTGGCTGAGCTCGGCGGAGGGGCGGCCGATGAATCCGCCTTCTTCGTCTTCCCGGCGAACGTAGTGGGCGGAGGTGATTCCCAGACCCACCGACCGGCTGCTGGCGGTGTCGTTTCGAATCTCGATCGACGACTGCATTTGGTAGGGCGGCTCAGCGAGCTCCCACGTGCGCGTGACCGTGACGCCGTCGCCCGCCCACTCGAAGCGGAGTCGATCGCGAGAAGACTCGGTGGCCGACCAGCGTGCATCCGGCGGGATGGTCACACCCGAGATTTCGGGCGCGAGAGGCAGATATCTCTCTTTGTCGGTCGTGACCAGCTCGTACGGCTTGCCCTCCGGATCGAGGTAACGCTCGCCCTTGACCCGGAGGCTGACCAGCGCGGTGTTGAGGTTCGTGAACGAGGCGACGAAGCGGTCATTCTCGAGCTCGTAGCGCTTCTCGGAATCGAGCCTCGCACGTGCGTCAGCCGGGGAGACGGTCGCTGGCGCCGGCGCTGACCCCTCCGCTGCCGCTGGCTCTGCCGCTGACCCCTCGGCTGCCGCTGCCGCCGCCGCTGGCTCTGCCGCTGCCGCTCGCGCTGGCTC
Source organism: Myxococcales bacterium (assembly GCA_020354595.1). GTDB lineage: Bacteria > Myxococcota_A > Polyangia > Polyangiales > Houyiibacteriaceae > SG8-38. The sequence goes on along the minus strand of CP070650.1, from coordinate 1,395,808 downwards.
TGCCGCTTGCTCCGCCGCAGTCGCTGCCGCTGGCT
>CP070650.1:1393006-1395673 GCA_020354595.1 Myxococcales bacterium | reverse complement strand
TCATCACGCGGGCCGAGCACCCCGCGGTTCACGCGAGCGGCCACGGCTGCCGCGAAGAGCAACGCGAGATGATTCGAATCCTGAAGCCGGAGGCATTCGTGCCGGTGCATGGGACGCATCATCATCAACGGCGGCACCTCGAGCTCGCCGTCGAAGAAGGCATCGGGCAAACGCAGCTCATCGAGAACGGAAGCGTCTTGGAGATCACGCGCGACGCGGTGCGCGTCGTGGACGAGGTCCGCACTGGGCGCATCTACATCGACGGCATGAAACCCATGAGCGAGGAGCTCATGGAGGAACGCCGCGCGATGGGCTCGGGCGGATTCGTCACCGTTCTGTTTTCGCTTCGTCGGGGCAGGCTTCGAGAGGTTCCGCGCGTCGTCTCTCACGGGGTGTTCGAAGCCGCAGAGCGTGGTCATTCTGAGCGGCGCATCGCCGAGCACGTGCGCAATCGACTCAAAGGCCAGCGTTTCACCGACCTGCAAGACGCCGAGGACACGGCAATTGAGGCCGCAAAGCGGTTCTTGATCCACAATCACCGCCGGCGACCGCTCGTCACGGCGGACGCGGATGGAGAATCATGAGCCGATGGGTTGCCTGGTCGATGGCCGCGCTGCTGCTGAGCAGTTGCCATCGTCACGCAAAGCCGGAGCTTACCGAGCCGACCGCCGCACCCCCGCCTGCCGCCGCAGAACCCATCCCGGCGTCCGTCGAAGACGAGCCGGCGCCGCGCGCCAAAGGCGCGCGTCCCGCGACCTCCAAAGAGCGGGCAGTCGTCGACGAGTTGGTTCGCGCCGCGGAGTCGGTGCGTCAGTTGAGGCTGCGCCGCCCGGTCCGCATCGAGATCGAGGATGGCAACGCCATCGCGGCGAGCTTGCGCGAGCAAATCGAAGAGGACGAGCTCGAGCGGGCGCGCATCGTATACGGCGCGCTCGGCTTGCTCGATGCAGACCAGGACCTGCGTAGCATGTTTGCAGGCGTGCTCGGCGAGCAGGTCATCGGATACTACGATCCAGAAACGGGCCGGCTCGTCATTCGCGAGGACGTCATGTCCGCGTTGACCGGCACGCCCGGTGCCGAAGAGACACAGGAGGCGCGTCTCGTTCTCGTCCACGAGCTCGTCCACGCACTGCAAGACCAACGCCTCGGGTTGGGTGAGTCCTATCAGAAGGATCGCACCGCCGACGCCGACAACGGGTTTCGCGCGGTGGTCGAGGGTGACGCCACGTTGGCGATGTTGGCTCATGCGCTTCGCCAACAGGGCATTCCGCTGTCGGCCGCAACGGCGGGGATCCAGCAGATGGGCAACTACCTCGACCTCAACGCGCTCGTCCGAGGCGAAAAGCTCGACGACGCGCCGGCCATCTTGAGGGTCACCTTGATCGCCCCGTACCTCCGGGGGCTCCAGTTCATCGCCGCGGTTCAAGCCCGCGGCGGCTGGCCGGCGGTGAACAACGCGCATCGCCGACCTCCGGTCAGTAGCGAGCAGGTCCTCCACCCGGAGAGGTACTTTGCCCGGGAGCCCGCTGAGAGCGTCGCCGTCTTGGATAGCCCTCAGGTGCTCGCGGCAGGCTTCGAGCGCGCGGCGGACGACACGCTCGGCGAGCTCGAGCTCGGCGTGTACCTCGGCCAGCGTCGGAAATCGGGAACAGACGAAGAGGCAGCGGAGGGCTGGGCGGGGGACCAACTGGCCGTGTATGCCCGGGGTGACGAGCTCGCGGTCGTGTGGTGGACCACCTGGGACACCGAGGAAGATGGCGAGGAGGCCTATCGGGCAGCCCGATCGGTCGCGGTGAATAGCCCCACGGAGAGGGTCGAGCGCAAAGGCCGGTCGGTGCTCATCGTGCGTGGGCTCCCGCCAAAGCTTCACCGCACCGTGAGAAGCGAGTTCACGACGTTCGCCCGCGCGATCAAGGCCCAGCCCCCACCGCCTCTGCTCCCGCCGAACCCCGTCTATTGAGGTTGTCGGGCCGAGCGCCCCACGCTAGAGAGGCCGCATGGGACGCGCCTCCTGGGACGAATACTTCATGGATATCGCCGTAGTCGTGGCTCGGCGATCGACCTGCCCTCGCAAGCACGTCGGCGCCGTCATCGTGCGCGACAAGACGATTCTCTCCACCGGCTACAACGGCTCGGTCCGCGGGCTTCCCCACTGCGACGAGGCCGGCCACATGATGGAGGACGGCCATTGCGTGCGGACCATCCATGCCGAGGTGAATGCGGTCATCCAGGCGGCGAAGAACGGCAGTCGCATCGACGGCGCGTCGATCTACGTCACGGCGTCCCCGTGTTGGAACTGCTTCAAGACGATCTGCAACGCGGGCATCAAGCGAATCGTCTTCGAGGAGTTCTACCGGGATGAGCGGATCTTCGAGGTTTCGCAGGCTCTGGGCATCGAGCTGGTGGAGCTTCACCGGGAGCTCGGACGCGCCGAGGCTGCACCTTGACGGCTCTTCGCCCCGGCAGTACGAACCGCGCCAGGCCGCGCGCCGAAAAACTCAATGCAATCTGAAATTCGCGAGATCAGTCCGGTCCTCGTGGAGGTCACGGTCGAAGTGCCGTGGGACCGCATCCAAAAGGACCTGAACGACACCTACAAAGAACTCGGCAAGACCGCGCGCGTACGAGGCTTCCGTCCAGGCAAAGTGCCGCGTGACGTGATGAAGC
>CP070650.1:1388242-1392906 GCA_020354595.1 Myxococcales bacterium | reverse complement strand
TTGCCGGCAGCGGGCTCCGCAAAGATGTTTGGAGACACATCGTCGAGCGTTTCGGTCCCGTGGGTATCCTCGAGTTCTACGCGTCGACGGAGGGCAACGCGGTGCTCGCCAACGCGTCGGGCGAAAAAGTCGGCGCGCTGGGCCGGCCGCTCCCCGGTAGCGCCGAAGTCGAGCTCGTCCGATACGACTTCGATGAGGAAGGGCTCGCTCGCAACGAGCGAGGATTGCTGGTTCGTTGTGATGTCGACGAGCCTGGCGTGATGTTGGCGCGCCTCGATGCAGATCATCCCCTTGCGAGCTTCACCGGGGGGGCGGAGGCGGGCACCCGGCTCGTGCAAGGCGTGTTCGAGCCCGATGACACTTGGTTCATCACGTGGGACGTCCTTCGCCGCGACGAAGACGGGGACTTCTGGTTCGTCGATCGAGCCAGTCGAATCTTGCGCACGGAGCACGGCCCGGTCGCGACCCGCTCGATCGAAGACGCGCTCTATGGATTTTCGGCGTTGCGGCATACGGTCGTCTACGGCCTCCGCAAGGGCGGCGCCGATCGCGCGGTCGCGGTCGTCGCGACGCACGGCAATCGGGGCCTCGAGTTGCAGGCGTGGAATCAGTTTGCCGCAGAGTTGGACCCAGCCGAGCGTCCGAAATGGGTGAAACGGGTCGAGCGCATCCCCATGACGGACGGCTTTCGCCCCGACAAATCGGCCTTGGAGAGCGAGCCCCTCCGGTCGGGCGCCGAGCTTTTCGTCTATGACGATGCGGCCGGACACTACACCCGCGCCGAGCTCGAGGGTTCCGCCGCGCGCACCTGACCGGCGTCGGCCGGTGTACAAAAATCGCCCCACTCGGGCTCTCTTGCTACATACGGTCTCGATGAAGGCCCGCGTCCCGCTTCTGCTCCTCGTCTTGCTCGCCGCGAGCTTCGCCGCGTGCGCGAAGCCGATCAACGACGGAAACGCCTGTTTCCAAACGTCTGAGTGCCAAAGCGGCTCGATCTGCGCAGATACGGCCTACGGGAAGTTCTGCTTGAAACAGTGCAGCCCCGACGTCGTTCGCTGTGAAAACGGCGAGTCGTGTCTCCGCACGTCGGACCTCGGTTTCGGGGGAGCCGGCGGCGAGGGCGGTGCAGGCGGAGTCGCCGGCGCGGGCGGAGTCGGCGGCGCGCAGGAAGAAGGATTCTGGGTCTGCTTGCCGGGTGCCGCTCAGCTCGAGACCTCCGAGATTCTGCCCCGGGTGACCGGTCAGGTGTGCGACTTCAGCATCGAGTGCGCGCGAGCCCATGTGTGCGTGTGTATCCCCGGTGCGACCTGCACGGGCGAGGGTAGGAATGGTCCGACCTGCCAGTGGCTGTGCGATCCGACCTTGATCAACGAGTGTCCGAGAATCGGGGACATTCAACCGGAATGCACCGACTTGGGCACGGGCCGCGGTTTTTGCGACCCATCGACGATCCAGAGCAATTGACCGTTTACGAGAGGGGTCCGGAACACTAGACTCCTCCGGTCATGCCCACACCGCAAGAGACAGTCGACGCTGTTCGTTCCTACCTGCGCACGCACCCCGAAGAGATCGGTCGCGCCGTTCGTAGCGCGTTCGGCCTGCGTTTTGGAGTTCCGCTGGCGGCCCTTCGCTGGCTTGGCGGACAAGCCGAGCGAAGCGGCAAGGTCGAAGACTTCCACATCGACTCCGTGCCGCCCGGCCTTCGCCTCGCGGGCAATGCTGACATGATGAACACGCCCATTCGCTTCGGCGCTGTGATCTACGTCGAGCGCGTCGTGTTCAACGACGAAGAGCTCACCGTCGCCCTTCGGCTCGAGGAAGTGTCGCTGAAGCTCAACGGGGAATCCGACTCGCCGGTCGCAGCGCTAATCAAGTCCGGCGCGCTCGACCTTTCCAATCCGGGCACTCTGGTGAACTTCATGCCGAATCGCTCGCCCGTGCTGGCAGAGGCCAATGGTAATCGCGTCGTGCTCGACCTGATGCGCGATCCGAACATCGGTAAGAACCCGCTGGTGCGGCGCGCGGTGTCTCTGCTTACGTCGTTCGTCACGCTTCACGGTGTGGAGACCGATCAGAAGCACGTCGATATCGCATTTCGCGCTTTGCCAACCGGCCTTGGTGGTGCCGTCAGGTCGGTCCGGAACAACCTCGTGCTTCCGTCGATGAGCCGTCTTCTTCCGCGCGCGAGGTAGTATTCATGCCGACTTGCCGATCCTGCGACGACGAAGTCGACGAGCTGGTGTCCGTCAAGGCCGGCGGTCGCCGCATCAAGGTTTGTGAAGATTGCGCGGAGCGCATCGCCGAAGAAGCGGAAATCGCCGAGATGAGCGAGTCGGTCATTCAAGACATGATGGGCTACAAGGGCCGCCGCTGACGCCGTACGAGCACATTGATTGCCCCGACCGCTCCGTACGCTGCGGAAAACAGCAATAGGGCGAACTTCGCCAATGCGAGAGAAGCTGCCAGCTGTGGATACGGGGCAGGAGAGGTGAAGCGGTTGAGCTCGTAGAGAAGAACGCCGTTTTCGAGCACGTCGAACGCGGCGGCGATGGTCGCGGCCCACGCCGCGCGAAGACTCCATTTCTTTTCGCCGAGGCGGACGCCGACCCACAGGGCGAGCGCGCTGAAGAAGAGCGAGTAGATGATCAGATTGACGAAGTCGACGATGAGGCTCAGGTTCGCGTAGCCGAGCGCATTTCGGCTTTTCCAGTCGAGCAAGATGCGAAGCGCTTGGTGAGGCGTTCCCGCAAGCTCGAACGACACGATCCCGTGCGGCGAGGCTTCGCCCTGTAACGGCACGTCTACGAACATCATCAGAGCAGTCGCGAAGACGACCAACGCTCCGAGCCTGATCGTGAGTGAGCCGAGCAGAGGTGGCTCGATCTGGGCGAGCGGATGAATCACGTGGATCAGCTGTCTGGTGCCGCGCCGCCACCGTTCGGGGCAGAGTCCGGCTCGGGTGCGCGTGGCGATGCCGCGCGCCGCTTCAATGCTTCGAGCTCTTCTTGTGCGAACTCGAGCTCCAGCTCGGCACGGCTGCGAGCGGCGACCGCTTGCGCGACGGCGTCCTGAAGCTCTTCGGTCTTCGAAGCCTCGGCGTCGAGTCGGGCTTCGAGCGCCGCAATCTCGCCTTGGAGATCGAGAAGGCGCTCCCCGGCACGCTCGAGCTTGCGCTCCAGTCGTTGGGTCTCGTCGCGCTCGGAATCGAGCTTCTGCGCCGTCGTCGTGAGTTTCTGACTGGTAGCCGCAAGCGTACGCTCGGTCGCTGAGAGGTCACGCTCGGTCTCCGAAAGGTGCTGCTCGACGGTCGCCTTCTCCTGGCGGTTCTGCGCGAGCTTCTCGCGCGTGCGCATCAGGCGCCGCTCTTCATCCTTCAGCTCGTTGCGAAGCGAAGCAACCTTGCCGTCCGTCCGCGCAAGACGCTTGGCGAGCTCCGTGCGGGTGAGCTTGCTCTGCTCGTACCGAAGCTCGAGCTGCTCGGCGATTTCACGGGTGTCGGCCAAGTCTTGCCGCAACCCCGAAGCGGTGCGCTTGGCTTGCTGCGCGACCTCGCGCTGCGTCTCCGCCTGCTGGTAGAACACCGTGACCGCCGCGCCGGACGCGCCGAGGAGGGCGAGCGCCATCGGAATCGTCCACCGCAAAATGGTCTTGATGCGTGAGCGGCGCTCCTCTGGGAGTGAGAGCACCGAAAGCTCACTTGCCAGCTCGTCCGCGGTGGGGCGGGCCTCTGCGTCGTGGCTCAGCCAGCGGTCGAACGACGGCTTGAGGTACTTAAGCGCGCGGCGCGTGGGTGCGCCCGGGGTTGCTTTCGACCGCTGCTCGATGAACGTATCGACGGCACCGGCCGCGACGTCTTCCTGGGTTTCCGGCTCGAGTGCGTTGCGAAGCGAGAGCGCCAAGGCGAAGATGTCGGCCTTGTTGCTCACGGCGGGCTTCTTCTCGACCGACGCGAACTGCGCAGCCACCTCGGGCGCAAAGTACGTCGGCGTGCCGGCGACGACCATCTCTGCCTCGGTCGCGGCGACGCCGAGATCGAGCAACACGGGTGTGACCTCGTCTTCACCGAAACCGGGGATGCGTGCGAGGAAGATGTTTTCCGGCTTGACGTCTTGGTGGCGCACACCCGCGGCATGCATCGCCCCCAGGGCGCGTGTGAGCGGTTGAAAGATCTCGAGCGCCTCGGCCCGGCTCAAGGGCTCGCGCTGAAGACGCGACTCGAGGGTTTCGCCGTCGTACCAGGGCATGACGAACCAAAGCCGCTCCTCGAACCAACCATGGTCCTTGAACTGCACGATCGACGGATGGAACACGGACGCGATCAGACGCAGCTCTCGGAGCGCCGATTGCTTTGCGGTCTTCGAATGGGCGGCCTGATGGAGGAGCTTGAGCGCAACGATGTGACCGGGCACCTCGGTGTCCTTGGCGCGGTACACGTCGCCGAAAGCCCCCAACCCTACGCGGGTTTCGATGGCGTACCGACCCCCCACGATGGTTCCGCTCGGCAGCGGTTCCACGCCTTCCCGCTCGTCGTTGCGTGTGCGGGGGGCGGGTTCGAGGGCGAAGGCCTCGATGATGACACGGCCGAAACGCTCGCCGTCCACGACATGCTCATCGAGAAGGTCGCGCGCGTGCGAAGTTGCGGCGTCGACTTTTCGTTGCATCTC
>CP070650.1:1378636-1388142 GCA_020354595.1 Myxococcales bacterium | reverse complement strand
CCGGCGTTGGCAAAGTGCGCCATGATGCCGCTGCCCATGACGCCCGCTCCGATCACACCTGCTCGCCGTACTGGTTTCGTCATACTTCTCTCCTGAGGTTCGGGCGGGGGAACCTTCCGCAAGACGCGCCGAAAGGCAAGCCGTTACGTTCTTCGCCCGGTTTGTCGTCTATTTGTAAGGAGTTGCGCTGAGGGCTGCGACGAGCTCGTCATGGATCAGGCCGTTGCTCGCGATCGCGCCGCCGCCGTAGATCGTGTCTTCGCCACGGAAAGACGTGAACCTACCGCCCGCCTCGCGGATCAGGACCGCAGGCGCACAGACATCATAGGGCTGGACGCCGGGGTCGACCATGGCGTCCGAGCGGCCGAGCAGGATCTGCCGATAACCGTCGAAATCAGGGCATCCACGGGCGATATCGCAGGCGTCCGCCAGCCGGACGAGCGCGTCCTCGACCCCGACCATGGTGAACTGCTGGAGGCCCCCGTGCGTCACCGTCGCGTCGGCCAGCGGGCCGACTTTCGAGACGCGAACGGGCTTGCCGTTGTGGGTTGTCCCGCCTCCCTGGACCGCGACGAAGAAATCTCCCGCGGCCGGCATGTACGCGATCCCGACGACGGGAACCTCTTCCGCCTCGACGCCGAGCAAGACCGACCAAGTGTCCCAACCGCGGACGAACGCGCGCGTCCCATCGATGGGATCGACGATGAAACGCACCCCCGACCGGTCCCCGTGTGTCCCGGTCTCTTCGCCGAGGAACCCGGCGTCCGGATGTGCGGACAACACGTAGTCGCGAATGATCTCCTCTGCCTCGCGATCGGCGATCGTCACCGGGCTTCGGTCCGGCTTCTTTTCCGGTACGACGCCTTGTTGAAAATGTTTCAACGCGGCGTCGCCCGCGCGACGCGCCACGTCTTCCAGCCCGCGCAGTCCGTCGGCTCCGCCGATGCGGCTGATGTCAAACCCGTGGCTCATGCGCGGAGCATGACCTGACTCGGGTCCTGCGTGAAGGCGCAATGTTGCGCGCAAGTTTCTCGGTTTCCGATTGACGACCGCACCTTCTATCGACAGGATGGCTCCATGGTGGAACGGGGGTCGATCGTGCCTTTCGCCGGATGGCGGCGGACACGACTGTTGGGGGAGTCCCCCCTGCGGCAAGCGGTCCGATCCATCGGCGATCGGGTCGTCCGAATCGCCGAAGAGGTCGTCGGGCAGGACATCGACGCTCGCATCGCCGGCATCAAGACGCACCCCAACGAAGTCGGCCACGATCCGTTCGGTTTCGACCCGGAGACCAGTCGGTATGCCCTCGCGGTCGCGGCGCTCCTGCACCGCCGCTACTTCCGCACCCAGGTCTACGGCATCGAGCGCGTGCCGCAGGGCAGGGTGCTCATCGTAGCCAACCACTCCGGACAGTTGCCCCTCGATGCGGTGATGATCGGCAGCGCGCTCATGCTCGACGCGAACCCGCCCCGCTTTCCTCGGAGCATGGTCGAGACCTGGACCGCCGAGCTTCCCTTCATTTCGACGCTCTACCCGAGGCTCGGCCAGGTCGTGGGCTCGCCGGAGAACGCCCGGCGGCTGCTTCGCCAAGAGGAGAGCATCATCGTCTTCCCAGAAGGCGCGCGCGGCATCAGCAAGACCTTCGATCAGCGCTACCAGCTCACGGATTTCGGGCTCGGCTTCGTCCGATTGGCGCTCGAGACCAATACGCCGATCGTGCCCGTCGCCGTCATCGGCGGCGAAGAGCAGTACCCGTCCGTCGCGGACTTCAAGCCCCTCGCGAAGCTGCTTCGAATGCCCGCATTTCCGGTCATGCCCCAGGTCTTCTTTGGGATGATCGCCCCGTTGCCCACGAAATACCGTCTCTACTTTGGTGAGCCGTTCCGGCTCTCTGGCGACCCCGACGACGACGACTCGGTCATCGAGGAGAAGGTCTGGCTGGTGAAGAGCACGATTCAAAGCATGGTGAATCGGGGTCTTCGGGAACGGAAAGGGGTCTTCATTTGAACCTCGCCAAGCCAAGTGCGCGCCGCGGGCGCGAGACCCAAACGCGGCCCTCCGCGAGGGCCCCCGTGGCACGCGGTGTGTTCGGCCCCGTCGCCGGAGCGCCCGCGCCCGTACCCACGACGTCGCAACCGAAGCCGTCGGAGCCTCGAAGCGGGTCGGTTACCGGTACGCACACGAAGGTCGCGACGGAAGGGGCCGTCCTCGTCACCGGCATCTGTGGGCGGCTCGGCAAGCTCTTGGCTCGCGAGCTCCACCGTACCGATCAGGTCGTCGGGGTCGACCGCCGCGCATTCCCCGATCGGCCGAAGGACATCGTCCACCACGAGCTCGACATGCGGCGCAAGAAGATGAAGGACATCTTCCGCGGTCGGAACATCCGCGCCGTGGTGCATCTGGGCGTGCTTCACGATCCCCGCCGGAGCGACCGTGAGCGCCACTCGTGGAACGTCGTCGCCTTTCAGAAGCTGCTCGACTACATGTCTCAGTACGAGGTTCCGAAGCTCGTGGTGTTGTCGGGCGCGAACGTCTACGGCCCGCAACCCAACAATCCGCAGTTCCTCACCGAGGACGCACCGCTTCTAGGCGCTCAGCACTTCGGTGGGATGCGCGATTTGGTCGAGCTCGACATGCTCGCGCAGAGCTTCTTCTGGAAACACCCGGATACCGAGACCGTCGTTCTTCGCCCGTGTCACATCGTCGGTCGCGTCCACAACGCCGCCAGCAACTACCTCCGGCTCGAGCGCCCGATCATGGTGATGGGCTTCGATCCCATGATGCAGCTCGTTCACGAGAAAGACGTCGTCCGCGCGATTCAGCTCGCCCTGCGGCCCGGCGTTCGCGGCATCTTCAACATTCGCGGGCCCGGGGAAATGCCGCTCTCTCATCTCGTACGTAAGACCGGCGGGCGGCCCCGCGTGGTCCCGTCCCCGCTAGCGAAGGTCGCCCTCGATCAGCTCTGGAAGCTCCGGCTCAGCAACTTCCCTGCGCAGGAGCTCGATCACCTCCGCTACGTCTGCATGGTGGATGATTCGCGGGCCCGTACCGAGCTGGGGTACGAGCCCGTGCATCCGATCGACCGCGTCCTCAAGGACGTCCGGCGTCTTCGCTACCAAGTCGCGTAGGGAGCGCGCTCTAGCGGCACGCGCCGTCGATGCAGTCCTCTCCGTCAGCGCAGTCGGTCTGTATGCGGCAGTCGCTGCGGAGCTCGCTTTGCGCGTAGCAGAGGTTGTCGGGTCCGCAGAGCGGAACCTGCCCGTCGTACGAGGCGCAGATGTCGTCCGGCGCGGGCGCGGTGATGTCGCACGCGGTGCGACAGACGCCTTCGACGCAAAGGCTGCCATCGCAGTCTTCATCTGTGCGGCAAAACGGGGTGGGGGCGTTCGGGTCGGGGCTCGTTCGCGGCCGGCAGAAGCCCTCCGCGTCGCACACCTCGGTGGCGCCATCGCAGCCGGCGTCGCAGCGCCGGAGGCAGGTTCCCTCGACACAGTTGGTCGTCAGGTCGGGGCACTCACTGCTGTCGACGCACTCGCCGACGTTCGGCTGACAAAGACTGTCTTGGCAACTGGTTCCGCTCGGGCACTTCGTGTCCGGGCCGCACAGAAGTCGGCACCGGTTGTTGGCGCACGTGAAACCCGCGGCGCATTGGAAATCGAACTGGCAGGTCTCGGCGAGCGGTGTGCAGAGGTTCTCGATGCAGAGCTCGTCGGTCGCGCAATCGCCGTCGATCAAACAGGTGCCGTACGTCTCGGGTCGGCAACTGTCTCGGAAGTCACATTCGAAACCCGTCATGCAATCGCCGTCGCCGGTGCACTCGGAGACCGGTGGGATGTAACAGCCGCCGTCGACGCGATCGCAGTAGCTCCCGACCGGGCAGTCACCGTCGGTGAGGCAAATCCCGAAGTCGTAGAGTACGCAGGCGTTGGTTTCCCCATCGCAGAACGTGTCGACCGGACAATCGAGGTCGCTCTGGCAAGAGACTTGAACCTCGCGCTCCACGGGCCCCGATCCATAGACGGGGCAGCCGGCGAGGAGGAGCACCAATGGGAGGAGGGTCTTCGCGCGTGAATTCAGCATGTCCCTCGGACGGGGGCCCGCCGGGGTCTATTCACGGGGGCTTTCGTTAGCCCAAAAATGTGCTGTCCAGGGCCTGATTCTGGCGTAGAGCCTCGTAAAGAACGATGGCGACGGCGTTGCTGAGATTCAGGCTCCGGACCGCGCCCAGGGTGGGAATCGCCCACACATTCTGGCGGTCCTGGAGGAGCTCGGCGGGCAGGCCGACCGACTCGCGGCCGAAGACCAGCGCGTCACCCGGTTGGAAGGGCGCTTCCAAGTACGATTTCGAGGCCGAAGCAGAAAACAAATGAATCCGGCTGCCTGAATGGGATTCCTCGAAGGCTTCGAACGATTCGTGGCGCTGGATGTCCACCAGATCCCAGTAGTCGAGGCCGGCTCGGCGCACGGCATGCTCGTCGATTTGAAACCCGAGCGGGCCGACCAGATGGAGTGGGGACTGGGTCGCCCCGCAGGTGCGCGCGATCGCCCCGGTATTCGGCGGGATCTCCGGCTCGACCAAGACCACGTGGAAAGGGCGGGCCAGCGGGTGGGCTCGGAGCTTGGGGCCTTGGGGCATAGCGGTTCTTACGATAGAGGGTAGCAGCGTGGCAAAGCGGGGTTGGTTGTTGGTGGTCCTCGGCGCGATTGGCGCTCTGGTGGTGTGGCAGCAGAGCCGTCCGCGGCCTTCGGTCGCGCTCACGCAACAGACCGGCGTGGTCGCCTTGTCCCCGGCGCCCTCGGGCTTGCAATGGGAACCCGACGAGTCGTATCCGGCGGTCCGCGAGGCGATGGACGGCACCGATCCAGACCGCCTGCGCGAGGTGATGCGAGGCGCGGGTCTTCGCGGCCTTTGGGTGGGGGTGACGCCGGGCGCATTCACCGGGCCCGGCGTCTCGCTCGAGAAGCGGTTTTCCGCAGGCGAGGTAGTCCGTGGCTTTCGTGGTCGGGCGCTGACCGCGGACGGCCTCTTGTACGTGGTCGACGACACGGCGTGGCCCGTGGCGCTCAGCGACAAGGTGCTCGCTCGAGTGGCCCGCGGCATCCTCGAAGGAAGCGCGCCCCCGTCGCTCGACGACTTTCCCGCGGAGCTCACCGAGCCGCAGCCGGTGGAGGTTCTGGTGTTGCTGATGAGTGCGCGAGGGCCCCGGCTGTGGCGTTCGGCCCGGGCGCAGTCGATTGCGGACGGTTTGGTCACCGCCGCGGTAGCCGCCCGCAAGCGTTGGGAAGAGCGCATGGAGACGATGGGTGGCCCTCTCGGTGAGCGACTCGACGAGCTCGACGTCCACGTCGCTTTTCTGTTCGAAGACGGCACCTTCGATGCCGGGGGGGTGTCGCTCATCGACGCGCTCGTGAAGCCGCAACACGGGGTGGCGTATGAGCAGCCGCAGCGCTGGCGCTACATGCTGCCGCGCGCGACGCACAACGCCGACTCGCCGACGGATGCGTATCGCAGGCTCTTCCGCGACAATGGGCTGCCTGAAGACAGCTTCGAGCGGCGCGACCTACGGCTCTATCGAGTGCGAATGCAGACCGTGTCCGTCCATCAGGGCTCTGCGGGCTCGAGACGGACGGGCGCGCCGTCTGGCTCCGCAGACTGATCGAGCTCCCGCTCGGCTTCGAACGTGTCGAGCAGCGCCTCGGGCGCGGCAGGCAGCAGGACGACGAAGGTGGTCCCGTAGCCTTCGCGGCTTCGAACGTCGATGCGGCCGCCTGCTTCAGACACGATTCGTTGCGAAATCGCCAAGCCGAGGCCGGTTCCCTGCTGCTTGGTCGTTACGAAAGGCACGAAGAGGTTCGGAAGAAGGCCGGGTGCGATGCCGGGGCCGGTATCTCGGACACTGATCTGGACCCAGCGCCGCGCCTCGCCGCCCGGGCGGAAGCCATCCTGCGTGCGGGTTTCGACGAAGATGTCGCCGCCGCTTACCATCGCCTGCACGGCATTCTGAACGACGTTGATCAACACCTGGCGGAGGTGCTCGATGTCGATTCGGACCTTCGGAAGATCGGGGTCCATGGTGACGTGCAGCGAGACGTTTGCCGAGTCGCACTCGGGGCGAAGGAACTGAAGGGTGAGCTGCACTGCAGAGTTCACGTAGATCGGCTCCGGATTCGTGTGGCCGGGGCGCGCGTAGTCGAGGAACGATCCGACCACCCGATTGAGCCGGTCGACCTCGTCGACGATGATGTCGAGGAACTCGCCACGGTCTTCCGGATGGTCCGAGGTCTCGGAGAGATACTGCGCGCTCGCCTTGATCGAACCGAGCGGATTTCGGATCTCGTGGGCGAGCCCCGCCGCCATCTCGCCCAGCGCCGCGAGGCGATCTTTTTCCTTCATCTGCTGGTAGAGCTGCGAGTTTTCGACCGTTACAGCGACCTGGGTGGCTAGACCGACCAAGAGCTGGACTTCTTCTCTCGAGAAGGCGTCCCGAAGACGATCGTCGCGCACCGCGATGAAGCCATAGAGGTGGTTCGATTCACCGCGAAGCCCCAAGCACACCGACGACTGAAGAGCGCGCATGGTCACCGCGATGTCGTGCGCGGTTTCGGCTTCACGGTCGTGGCCGAGCAGCCTTCGCTCTTCGAGCTCTCGCTCCGCGTTTTCGAGCACCGCGGTCCCGGTGCGCGAGAGTCGGTCCAGCAGCGGCCGGGCCGGGGCCATCTCCACGCGCTCGGGCGGCTTGGGCCCGAAGTGATTTCGAAGCGCAAAGACGCGGGCGTCGGGGCTGAGCAGGTAGAGCGCGCCCTGCGTGAAGCGGGGCGACGCATCGAGGCCCTCCATCAGAGCTTCCGCCAGCTCGTCGACATCGAGGATGTGGGCGACGGATCTTCGCAGGGCGAGGACGGTGCGCTCGAGCTCGAAGCGTTCGTGGAAGAAGACTTGCGAGATCCACTGCTGCACTTGGGTTCGAACCGGGTCGAACAGGATTAGAACGACGAAGGCCGAGACCACGACGTGCAGGAAGAGCTGCTCGCCCGAGACGAGCCGCATCAACCACAGCATGAAGGCCAGCACGAAGGCCAAGGCCGTCAGCACGCCAAGCCGGCCGGCGAGCTCGTAGAGGTCGATCAACCGGTAGTGGGAGATCGATTCAGAGAGGGCATAGAGGAAGACCAAGATCAGGATCGTGCCGACCGGCGGAATGTCGACGCCCGCGTAGGGGAGGTATTCGATGACCGTGAAGAGGCCGCCGAAGCCGCCGACCAGAGCGATGTAGCGAAGCCGCGCGCCTTCGATGCGCGAGTCGGTTTGGAACCCACGTCGATAGAGGTAGCCGAGCGCTAGGGAAAGAAAGACCGTGACGTAGGTCAGGAGGCCGCCCACGACGACCGCGTGATCGTAGTAGGGGGTCAGCATGGCGCCGAGCAATACGGCCGCCGCGGCTAGAGAGGCGCGGCGCACGAAACGGGTGCGCTCGGTGTCGTCCGGGACGAGCACGCTGAAGAAGCGAACCGCGGAGAGCGGGAGTAAGACGGCGCAGATCAGGCTGAAGCGCTCCCAGAACGGAATCGGGCCCACCACCCCGAGCATGAAGGTGCTGACGTACCAAAGGCCGGTGTTAGTCGCGAGGATGCCGAAAAGCCAGCGTTCGCGTTGCCTGTGCGTGCGCAGCAGCACGCTGGCGGCCAGCGCGAAGCAGAGCAAAGCGGCGATGAACGAGGTTTGTGTCCGCGCGTCCACGGGCGAAGCGTAACAGCTCCCCCCGCTTCGGTCAGTTGCTAGACTTCGCCGTGCGATGCCGGTGGAGATTCTTGACGGGGCGATCGGGACCGAGCTCATCTCTCGTGGGTTGGTGCTTGACGGGCCGGATTGGAGCGCGCGCGCCGTGAGTGAAGCTCCCGAGCTGCTCGCCGCGGTGCACACGGACTACGCACGTGCCGGGGCTACGCTGCACACAGCGAACACCTTTCGAACGCAGCCGCGCGTGTTGGGTGATCGCTGGCGCGACGCGCTCGCGGCGGCAGTGCGTATCGCACGTGGCGCAGTGCCGCCGGGCTGCCGCGTGCTCGGCAGCATGGCGCCGGTCGAAGACTGCTATCGCCCGGACCTCAGTCCCGGGGAGGGGGCGCGGGGCGATCATCGTGACGTCGCATCCGCGCTCGCCGGAGTCGGGTGCGACGTGCTCTTATGCGAGACCTTTGCGGACGAAACCGAGGCGCTCGTTGCCGCGGAGGAGGCGGTTGGGACCGGGCTGCCGGCATGGCTCTCGTTGACCGCGGGTCCGTTCGGGGATCTGTTATCGGCCGAAGAGCTCGGACGGATTGCGCGACGAGCGGCGCGCACCGGCATCGAGCGCATTTTGGTCAACTGCGTCGCGGCTTCGGGGGCGCAGCCATATGTCGACGCGATCGCGTCGGCGGGGTTACCCATCGGTGTCTACGCCAACGCAGGAGCCAAGGAAGAAGGTCTCGGCTGGGACTCGAGTGACAGGCGGGCAGCCGACGCCTATGCGGCGCTGGCACAAGGTTGGGTCGATGCGGGCGCGACCGTGATAGGTGGGTGTTGCGGCACGACGCCGCTCCACATCGAGGCGCTCGCAGAACGCTTCGGCTAGGAGCTCGCGGCGTTGGGCGTTGCTTCGTCTGGCTCGACGAGCTCTCGAACGATGACGAGCAGGTCGGAGGGCTCGAAGGGCTTGCGAAGCCATCGCTCCGGATCGCCCTCCGGATCGGCATCGGCGGGTGGCGGCGCGCCGCTCATGATCGCTGCACGGGTGACGATTCCGCTCTTTCGAAGCTTCCCGAGGAGAATGTCGCCACGCTCATCGGGCAGCGTGAGATCGACCAGCGCGGCCGAGAAGGGGCCCTTGCATTTCAGTGCCTCTTCGGCGGTCCCCACACATGTCGACGCGACGCTGTTGAGCGCGAGGGTCGTCGAGATCAGGCCGCGGACGCCCTCGTCGTCTTCCACCACCAACACGTGGGTTCGCTCTGCCTGCTCGGGCTTCATCACACGGCTGATCCGACCGGGCTTGGGCACCATTTCGGACTCCCGCTTGATCCCAGCTTCGGGCAGTTGGATGCGGAACTGGGCGCCGCGACCGGGCGACGTGTGCAGGCGGATCTTGCCGCCGAGCGATTCGACGGTCCCCCGAACGATGGCCAAACCGAGGCCCGTACCTTCGTTTCGCGTCGTGAAGTAGGGATCGAACGCGCGTTGCTGCTGAGCCTCAGACATCCCGGGTCCGTTATCCCGGACCTCGAGCTCGACGAGGGTGCCGTGTGGTCGCGTGTGAATCGAGACCTCGCCGCCCGGTGGCACCATTTGTACGGCGTTGTGCGCGAGGTTCCACACGATCGAGAACAACTGAGAGCGCTTGCCTTCGACCCAGTTGGAATCGTCGATGTCCGCGTGCACGGTCACCCGCTTACTCTGCGCCTCTGGCCGCAACAAGCGCACGACGTCGCGGATGACGACCGAGAGGTCGGTGCGCGTCCGTTCGTGATTG
>CP070650.1:1373201-1378536 GCA_020354595.1 Myxococcales bacterium | reverse complement strand
GGCAAAAGAAATCGACTTGCCGAACTGCGCGGAGAACTTGAGCCGGTTACTACGGCTGATCTCCGTGCGACGAAACTCGTTTGGGTAGAAGAGCGGTGGCGGGCTCTGCCGAATGACGCTCTCGGTGACCGTAACGGAACCACGGGGATCGTCGATGAACTGCACGAGGAAGTAACGCCCTTCGCGTGGCTTGAGATAGATCGAGAAGTACGTCTTGAACGCGTTCGAAAGCGCATACCACTCGCTTCGAAGCTCGACGATGGTCCGCAGACGGTTCAGGCCGCCGACGAAGCTGTTGAGTCCTTCGGCCACACCCTCGACCTCGTCGATGAGCGCCTCGTCTTGCGTGAGCCGGCCGATGGTGCCCTCGCCTCGCGCCGTTCGACCGCTGACCTCCTTGATGTCAGCCAGTACGGCATTGAGCTGGTCGGCCGCTCTGTGAATCGATGCGATAGTGTCATCCACCTCTTCGATGCCCCGATCGATGTCGCCTCTTCGTTTGTGGATGATTTGGCTGAGGTCGTCGGTCGCCAGCTCGACGTTTTCCATGATGCGCACGATTCGTGGTCCGGCCTCGTCCGTGACCTCCTTGATGTTCTCGAGAGCGTCGCTCAGGTTCCACAAGGCCTGCTGCATGCGGTCACCGGCTTCCTCGGTACCAAAAGCGCGCTCCATCTGGGTGGTGATCTTCTTCACGCTTTGGGCGATGTCGTTGACCGTGACGATGATGTCGTCGGTCTGAACGCCCGTATCGGCTACACGAATCTCGCCGCCGTCTGGAATCACCGGCAGACCGGGGGTGCCGGGGCGGATGACCAGCACCTGCTCACCCAAGAGCGATAGGCTCCGCATCGTGACGCTCGCATCTTCGTAGAGCTCGATGTCGCCCTCGATGCGAAGGTCGACCCGAGCGCGGTTGCCTTCGAGGCGAATCGAATCGATGTATCCGACCGGAATACCTGCCACCAGCACTCGGGATTTGGCAATGAGGCCCTGGACGTCGTCGAAGTACGCGTAAACGCCGTACCCCGACTCGGTCGACGACCGCTCGTCGACGTAGCGATACACGGCGAAGGTGACGGCCAGCCCCAGGACCACCATCAGGCCGACCCGGGCCGCGTTCCAAGTCTCCCTCATACAGCCGGGCAAAGCCTAATCGAACCGGCAGCAAACAGCTATGGTCCCGTGTGCGGAGCCACGGGCTCTTCGGCCTTGCCGCGACACAACACAACCGCTATTGCCTTTCAACTTGTCGGACGGAATCGACGCGTTGACGGCGGCCGCACTGGGAGCATTGCAAGGGCTGACCGAGTTTCTTCCAGTATCGAGCAGCGGCCACGTTGCGATCGGCGCCCGCTTCTTCGATATCGAGGAAAATTCCCTCGCCCTGGTGATCCTGCTTCACCTCGGGACATTGTTGGCGACCGTCCTGCTCTTCAGGGCCGATCTTTCGAATCTCGCCTTCGAAGGAGTCCGCTCCATTCGCGACCCGAGTCGCTTTCGCGCGACTCCCGAAGGGCGGACGCTGGTCGGGATCGCGATCGCGACCCTGGTCACCGGCGTCCTCGGGTGGATGCTACGCGATATCGCAGAGGCGTTCGCCGAAGACTTGAAGCTGGTCGGCTACGGGTTTCTCATCTCCGCGGCGGCGCTCATCGCAAGCGGCGTCGCGCGAGGCAACCAGGACGAGGTGTCGTGGCTTCAAGCGATCGCGGTCGGCCTCGCCCAGGGATTGGCGGTTCTACCCGGCGTCAGTCGGAGTGGGGTCACGATCGCGGTCGCGATGCTCCTCGGCGTGCAGGGAAACGCGTCGTTTCGCTTCTCCTTTCTGGTCTCCTTGCCGGCAATCGTCGCCGCGGCCTTGTATGAGGCGAGTGGCGCGGAGGGGCTTGGCTCGTTGGGCCCCGCCGCGTGGGTGGGCGGGGTCACGGCCATGGTGACGGGATACGTTGCGCTTGTTACTCTGCGCCAAATCATTCTCGTCGGACGCATGTGGACGTTCGCAGTGTACCTGGTGCCTCTCGGGCTTTTTCTCGTGACCCGCTGAGGTCGCGTTCGGCTCATGACCGATACCGACAAAGCATACGCAATCATCATGGCAGGCGGTTCCGGCACGCGGTTTTGGCCGTTGTCGCGGCGCGACCGCCCCAAACAGTTCTTGTCGCTCGGCCCAGATGCTCGCTCCTTGCTTCGAGCGACCGCGGAGCGTGTGTGGGACCTGATTCCGCCGGAGCGAACGTTCGTCGTCACGTCCGAGCTACTCCGTGAACAGGTCGAGAAAGAGCTGCCGGAGCTCGAAGCGGATCGGATTCTCGCGGAGCCCGTCGGACGAAACACCGCGCCCTGCATCGGCTGGGCTGCAACTCACGTGAAGAGGCTCGACCCGGACGCGGTCATGACCGTGCTCCCTGCTGACCACTACATCGGTGACACCGAGGCTTACGTCGACACGCTGCGCCGCGGTCTGCAGGCGGCAACCCACGGGGACTACGTCACGATTGGCATCCGGCCGACACGGGCGGAGACCGGCTATGGTTACATCGAGGTCGGCTCGGAGCTCGACCCCGGCGTCTTCAGGGCACGCCGATTCGTGGAAAAGCCGAACCGGCAGCGGGCCGAACAATTCGTGGCCAGTGGATGCTTCCTCTGGAACAGCGGGATGTTCGTCTTCCTCGCGTCCCGCATTCTCGAAGCCATCGACAAGCACCTCCCGGGCCTCGGGGAGCAACTGCAGCGCTACGACGAGGCTGCACGGGCGGGGGACGAAGCGTCGGTGGTCGCGGAAACGTACGCGGAGCTTCCCGCCGTGAGCATCGACCACGGGATCATGGAGAAGATCGGCTCCGTGAGCGT
Source organism: Myxococcales bacterium (assembly GCA_020354595.1). GTDB lineage: Bacteria > Myxococcota_A > Polyangia > Polyangiales > Houyiibacteriaceae > SG8-38. The sequence goes on along the minus strand of CP070650.1, from coordinate 1,375,683 downwards.
CGTGCCGGGCTCGTTCGATTGGTCGGACCTCGGAAGCTGGACCTCGGCTTGGGAGCTCTCGTCCCGGGACGAAAGGGACAATGTACTCCCCGAAGGGGGAATCGGAGTCGACGCCAGCGGCAACTACGCCTGGGCACCGGAAGGCAAGCTGGTGGCGTTGATAGGCGTCGAGGATCTCGTGGTCGTGGACTCCGGTGACGCCCTTCTCGTCGTCCCGCGAGAGCGGGCCCAGGACGTGCGCGAAATCGTGGCTGCTCTTCGGGAGCGCGGAGACCAGCAGAAGTGACGCCGTGAACCCGCACGTCTTTCGCCAATACGACATCCGTGGGCACGCGGAGCGTGACTTCGGCGACGACTTCGTTCTCGCCCTGGGTCGCAGCCTCGGAACCTTCTACGCCAAGCGTGGCTTGAATCGCATCGGCGTAGGTCGCGACTGCCGGTTGAGCTCGCCGAGAATTCACGCGGCCCTCTGCGATGGGCTCCTTCGCACCGGCATCGACGTCGTCGACATCGGCGTTGGACCGACCCCGCTTCTCTACTTCGCGGTGCACGAGCTCGACCTCGACGGCGGAATCCAGATCACGGGCAGCCACAACCCTCCCGATGAGAACGGCTTCAAGATGATGGTCGGCAAGGGCTCGCTCTACGGCGCCGACATCGTCGAGCTTCGCGAGGCGATGGAAAGCCAGGGCTTTCACGAGGCTCCACGCGGCACGCGGGAATCCATCGACCCGACGGCTGCCTATGTCGCGCATGCGAGACGCGACATCGAGCTCGGGCGCCGTGACATTCGATTCGCGGTCGATGCGGGCAACGGTGCGGGCGGACCGCTAGCTCTCGAGACGATGCGGGCGCTCGGTCTCGACCCGGTTCCCCTACTCTGCGAGATGGATGGCAGATTCCCAGTCCATCACGCCGATCCCACCGAGCCGGAGACTTTGGAAATGCTTCGCGAACGAGTTCTCGGTGACGGGCTCGAGCTCGGGTTCGCCTACGACGGCGACGCCGACCGCGTCGGGGTGATCGACTCGCGTGGTGAAGTGATCTGGGGTGACAAGCTGATGATCATCCTCTCACGCGCGCTTCTCGCGAAGCATCCCGGCGCCACGATCATCGGCGAGGTGAAGTGCTCGCAGACGATGTACGACGACATCGCGGCACACGGCGGGCGAGGCGTGCTCTGGAAGACGGGCCACTCGCTGATCAAGACCAAGATGAAAGAAGAAGCGGCGCTGCTCGCCGGTGAGATGAGCGGGCACATCTTCTTCGCCGATCGGTACTACGGCTTCGACGACGCGATCTACACGACCCTTCGCGTCCTGGAGATCATTTCGCACAGCGACATCCCGCTCCACGAGATGCTCAGCGATGTACCCGAAACATTTGCGACTCCGGAAATTCGAGTCGAGTGCGACGACGCGCACAAGTTCGATCTGGTTCAGCAAGTGGTCGACCACTACCGGCCCACGCACGATCTGGTCGACATCGATGGCGCCCGCATTCAGTTCCCCGGTGGGTGGGCGCTGGTCCGCGCGTCCAACACGCAACCGGTGCTCGTATTGCGTTTCGAGGCCGACTCCGAAGAGGGCCTCGAAGCCGTTCGAAACGAGGTCGAGTCAGTCCTCGAGCGTTTGCGTCGCGGTTAGCTCCGGAAGCGCGGGAAGCTGAACCGCGAGGCTGGCGCCGTAGGTCTGGGCTGCGACGGGGCGTTGCCAGTCGCTTGGGCCAATCACCGCTCGACGGGTTTCGTAACCGGGACGGTAGACCAGGATTTCTTGCCCCTCATGAATCGACGAAACCGAGACTCGAGCGCCCGGGCCCGTGCCGATGAACCGATACACCTTGGCGGACGGCGGATTGGTGATGACGCGAACCGTCCCGATGGTTGCGTCGCCCGGCGCGCTTGGCGCAGTCCGCGGTGCGCCGAGATCGATCGCGTCCGCGGGACCTTCCGCGGGCCGCGCCTGCACCGCGAGCTCATAGAGCGGGCCGTTGTTCGTCGTCGACCACGTCGCGTCCTGTGGGACGACGGCGCGCGAAGGGCGCAGACCTTGCTCGAAGACGATGAACTCGTGGGCACCGCCAACCGCCAAGCCTTCCGACACGGCGGGACCGCGGCCGACGAACACGAAGATCTGCGCGTCGGCTGGCGTCACGCTGACGTCGATGACCCCTCCGGGAGCTGGCGCTGACGCGCTTGGCCCGCGCTGGAGAAGCGAATCGAGCGAGCCAGTCGCGATCAGCGCGTAGGCGCCGATGCCCAGGCCTGCGGCCAACAGCCAAATCCCCCAACCACCGCGTCGTCGTGGCGGTGGCTGCGGGAGGGAGGGGCGATCGAAGGCCGGGTCTGGCGCGGCGGTCGTCCGCGACTCGCGTTGCGGCTCCGGCGTCGGAATCGACTCGGACGTAGCGACGGACCCGGTGCTGAAAACGGACTCCGTCGGAGTCTCCAAGTCAGGAACGGGCTCCGGCTCAGACACGG
>CP070650.1:1364561-1373101 GCA_020354595.1 Myxococcales bacterium | reverse complement strand
TACATCGAGAAGCGGGTCAAGCTCGCGCGACAGGTTCGAGGCGCGATGGTGTATCCGGTCGCGATTTTCTTCGTGGCGGTCATCGTCGTGGTCGTGATGCTCGCTTGGGTCATTCCGAGCTTCAAGGGCATGTTCGCGGAGTTCGGCGGAGAGGATTCGCTCCCCGCGCTCACCCAAATGGTCATCGCCGCCTCCGAGGGCTTCCTGGGCAACGTGCACTGGATCATTCTTGCCGTGGCCGCCCTCGTGTTCGGCGTCGCCTACATCTACAGGCAGCCGGCTGGTAAGCATTTCTTCCACCGAACGCTGCTGGTTCTACCGATTCTCGGCCCTGTCATGCGGAAGATTTCGGTGGCTCGGTTCACGCGAACGCTGGGCACCCTGCTCTCCGCGGGTGTTCCCATCCTCGACGCGCTCGATGTCGTGAAGAAGTCGGCCGGTAACGTGGTCGTCGAGAACGCAATTCAGGACACGTCGAACAAGATTCGAGAAGGCCGCACGATGGCCGAGCCTCTGATGGAGACGAACGTCTTCCCACCGATGGTCGTCCAGATGATCGGCGTCGGTGAGCAGACGGGTGCGCTCGACACCATGCTCAACAAGATCGCCGACTTCTACGAGGACGAGGTCGATGTCGCCGTAGCGGCGCTCACGTCTCTGCTCGAGCCGCTCATGATGGTATTCATCGGTGGTATCGTCGGCGTGATCCTGATCTCGATGTACCTGCCGATCTTCTCGATTGCGGGTAAAGTCAACGCGGAGTGATTCAGCCTCCCGAGAATCGGACGACACGAGGCGAGGACCCGAACCCGCATCGAAGGCTTCAGTGGGTCCTCGGCGGACGCCTCGTCATCGCAACGGTCTTGTTGGGCGCCACCATGTACCTGGCGCTCGACGCGATTCGCTACGGCCGCTTCACACCGACGTTCCTTCTGATCCTGATTTCGGCGATATACGGCTCGTCCATCTTGTTCGGGGTGTGGCTGCTGCGCGGGCGCGGAGAGAACAGAGTCGCTGCAGCCATCACCATCCTCGACGTCCTGCTGATCACCGGCCTCGTCTACCTGACGGGCGGCGCGGGAAGCATCTTCTCGTTCCTCTACGGCGCGCAGATCCTCACGGCCGCGCTCACGCTCGGAACCAGCGCGGCGTACTACACCGCCGCGGCGAGCCTCGCCTGCTACTTCCTCCAAGCGCTAGCCTTGAACGTCGGGTGGTTTCCACCGCCCCCGGACCAACCGCTCAGCCAGTACGTGCTCAGCTCGCGCGATTTCCAGCTTGCCCTGGTTTCGAATATCGTCGGCATTTCGGCCGTCGCGCTTCTCGCGACGAATCTCGCGCGACGCGTCCAAGTGGTCGGCGCCCGGCTCGCACGGGCCGAGAAGAGTGCGGCCAGGTTGGAGCGTCTGAACGACGACATCGTTCGCTCAATTGCCTCCGGCGTCATCACCGCCGACGACGACGGACGCATTCTAGGCTTGAACCCCGCCGCAAAGGACATCCTGTGCGACCACCAAGGCGCGCTCCTCGGCACCTCGCTTTCGAACGTGCTTCCCGACTACGCAAAGGAGCGGCCCAGCCAGCCGCCCAGACGAGCCGATGCAACGGGACGCCGAGCGGACGGCATGCGCTTCCCAATGGGCTATACGCTGAGCGCACTGCTCGACGCGGAAGGAAACCGAACGGGCTTGTTGCTGACCTTCCAAGATCTCACGGAGATCAAGACCCTGCGCGACCAAGCCGAGCAAGCCCAGCGGCTGGCCGTCCTCGGCCGGCTCGCAACCGGGCTTGCACACGAGATCAGGAACCCGCTCAGCTCGATTTCCGGATCCGTCGAGATCGTGCGCGAAGGAAACGCGCTCAGCCCCGAAGACACGCGACTGCTGGGCATCGTGGTCTCCGAGGTCGAGCGCTTGAACTCGCTCGTCACGACGATGCTCCAACTCGGCCGGCCGAGTCAGATCGAGATCGAGCCCGTCGACCTACGCTCGATCGCGAGCGACGTGGCGGCCGTAGCACGCGGTGAATCGACGGGCAGCAACGGGCTTCGCATCGAAGAGATCTCACCGCAGCGACCGATCATCGTGGCGGTCGACCCGGACCGAATGCGACAGGTCATCTGGAACCTGGTGAAGAACGCGGTACAGGCGTCGCCACACCGTGGCACAGTCGAGGTTCGCACAGGAATCGACGACGAGGGCTGCGCGTATCTCGAGATCGCAGACGAAGGACCGGGTATCGGCGCTGCCCAGCGGGAGCGCCTGTTCGACATGTTCTACTCGGGCAGGAGCCATGGCGTGGGCTTGGGTCTTGCGCTCGTGAAGCAGATCGTCGACCAACACAAGGGCCGGATCGAGATCCTCGATCGCGACGGACCTGGCACCTGTTTCCGGATCACGCTGCCTCTAAAGCGCGAAACGGTTAGACCGAGCGCAGAAGCTCGGCCAGACGGACGCCCGGGTCCTCGGCACGCATGAGCTCCTCGCCGATCAAAACGGCGTCCGCCCTGCCCTGCGACACCTCGCGAAAATCATCAGCGGTGCGCACCCCGCTCATGAACACGGCGACTCGGTCGTGGGGGATGCGCGCTACGCATTCGGCGGCAGCGTCCCGGTCGACCCGGAAAGTACCGAGGTCGCGCGCGTTGACGCCCACGATGGTGGAGCCGGCCGCAACCGCGCGGTCGACCTCCTGTGAATTCGAGGCTTCGACGACCGGCTCCATCCCGAGCGCTCGCACCGCTTCGATCAGCGCAGTGAGCTCGGAATTGCGGAGCGCGCGAACGAGTAACAGCACCAACGATGCCCCGACATCGAAAGCCAGATCGATCTGGATTGGGTCGATCACGAATCCTTTGTAGAGGACGGGAACGCTCACCGCACTCGCCACCTGACGAACCAGAAGGGGTGAACCGCCAAAGCCTGGGCCGTCGGCAAGCACGCTGACGACCGCTGCGCCCCCTCGCTCGTAGCTCTGGGCGACGCGCACGCCTTCGCCAGGGGTCTTGGCGCGGATCTCGCCGGCGCTCGGACTTCGGAACTTCACCTCGGCCATCACCGAGGGCGGCCGCCCGGGCTCCCGGCGCAGCGACTGGATGCCCCGCTCCGAGCGAGCGGGCTCGGGAGTGCGAGTCGTCTGTTGCAACGCAGCCGCGTGACGACGTCGCCGTTCGTTCTCGCGCCGCTTGCGCTCGAGGATTGCGGAGAGGTAGTCGGTCATGTCCCCTGCGTGTATCGAACCCAGCGGTCGAGCACGTTCTCGGCGGCGCCACTATCGATCGCTTCGGCGGCCCGTTCCGCCGCCGACTTCGGGTCCTGAGAGACGCCCGTCACGCAAAGGGCGGCAGCCGCGTTGATCCTGACGGCTTCGCGAGGGGGGCCTTTTTCTCCAGCGAGAACGTTGCGAATGATCTCTGCGTTCTCCCGAGCGTCACCACCGCGGAGCGACTCTCCGGGTACCGGCAACACTCCGAAGTCCGCGGGGCTGAGCTCGAACGTGGCGACTTCTCCGTTTGAGAGCTGGGCCACTTGGGTCGGCCCTGTCGGAGAGACTTCATCGAGGCCGTCGTGGCCGTGAACCACCCACGCCGCTGTCAGTCCGAGCTCACGCAAGGCCTTCGCCAACTGCTCGACGCGGGCTCCATCGAAAACACCGACCAATTGGTGCGTCGCCGACGCCGGATTGGCCAGAGGCCCCAGCAAGTTGAACAAGGTGCGAATACCGAGCTCGCGCCGAACGGGCGCCGCATGCCGCATCGCCGCATGGTGGCTCGGCGCGAAGAGAAAGCCGACGCCGACCTCCTCGATACAGCGCTGCACCGCGTCGGGCGCCAAATCGATACGAACCCCGAGCGCTTCGAGCACGTCTGCGCTGCCCGCCTTGGACGAGACTGCCCGGTTACCGTGCTTGGCCACGGCAACCCCGCATGCGGCGGCCACAATCGCCGCTGCAGTCGAGATGTTGAACGTTTGAAGCCCGTCGCCACCGGTTCCGCATGTGTCGAGCAACGGACCGTCGACCTTTGGCTGAATCGCAACGCATTGCCTTCGCAGTGATCGCGCCGCGGCGGCGATCTCGTCGGCCGACTCGCCCTTCATGCGCAGACCGACCACGAACGCAGCGATTTGCGCTGAGGTTGCCTCGCCTCCGAGGATGGCGTCCATCGCGGCTTCGACCTCGCTGGGCGACAGATCTTCGCCGGCGACGATTGCTTTGATCGCATCCGAGATCACGACGCCCCACTTGCCTCGAGGGTCGACAACCAGTTCTCGATGAGGGCGTGCCCGTACTCGGTCAGAAACGACTCCGGATGAAACTGAACACCCTCGATCGGAAGCTCTTTGTGGCGAAGCCCCATGATCTCGTCTTGGCTGGTCCACGCCGTAATCTCCAACTCTTCCGGCACGGTGTCCGGCGCGACGATTAGGGAGTGATATCGGGTCGCGGTGAGGGGGCTCGGGAGGTTCGCGAAGACGCTGGCACCCGCGTGAAAGATGGCGGACGTGCGTCCGTGCATGAGCCTGTCGGCACGCACGATCGATGCGCCGAAGTGCTGCGCGATGCTCTGGTGTCCGAGACACACGCCAAAAATTGGCGTGCTTCGACCGAGCTCTCCGATGAGCTCGAGGCTGATGCCCGCATCCTCGGGTCGCCCGGGACCAGGGCTGATCAACACGCCGGTGGGTGCAAACGCTCGAACCTCGTCGACCGAAACGGCGTCGTTCCGTTTGACCACGACCTCTGCCCCGAGCTCGCCCAAGTACTGGACGAGGTTGTAGGTAAACGAGTCGTAGTTGTCGATCACGAGAATCATCGGTGTCGATCGCTAGCGGTTTGGCGCAACCCCGTCAACCAGCCCCCGCCTGCGATGGCTCGTAGCCTCGCTCCCGAAAGAACTTCTCCAACCTCAGATTGACCATTTCCGGATACTCCAACGCCGCATAGTGTGTCGCTCCCGGGATGATCATGACCTCGGACCCGCGGGTCCGGCGTGCCATGCGCTCCGCAGCCGACCTCGGTGTGAACACGTCTCGCGACCCCGCGATGATCATCGTCGGTACGTCGATCAGAGGCAGCAGGTCCCACGCGTCGTGCTCTCCCATCCTCTCCAGAAGCCGAATGAAGACATCCATGTCGAGCGTTCGGAACTTCTCGACGATTTCCGCGGCGACCTGCTCGTCGAGGGTGCGAGCCGCTAGACCGACCCGCTTGACCCACTCGCCCGGGTTGGGAAGACGGGTCGCTTGGGCGACGAACGCCTCGATCGTGCGCGGTATCGATCGAAGGCCCCTGAGAAACGGTGGCAGCAGCCGCCCCACGAGATTGAGATTGAAGACGTAGTCCCAGGGCCTACCTGCCACCCCGTTCACGATTGCGATGGAGGCGACTCGGTCCGGCGCGGCGCGAAACAACTCGAGGCCCACCTGCACCCCCATGGACCAGCCCACGACGGCCGCGCGTTCGACGCCCTCCTGCCGTAACAATTGCAGGGCGTCCTGGGCGTGGTCCGATATCCTGAGCGCATTCGGGTCTTTGGGCGCCGCCGAGCCATACACACCCCGGTAGTCCCAGGTCAGCAGGCGGTAGCGGTCCCGAAAGTACTGGATTTGGTGGGACCAAGCCTCCCAGCTCCCGCCGAGGCCATTGCAGAGCAGGATCGGGCGGCCTTCGCCGACGACCTGATACGCGATTTCAGTGCCATCAAATGACACAAACCGGCGTTCTTCGACCGGGGGTGGCATCATGGTGAACGGACGGAAGCCTATCAGCGCCGGGCCGTGAGCGCCCGCCTTGACAGAATCGGCCTTCCGCGGATAAATTTGAGGAAGCTGAAATGTCAGACGAACTCCAAAAATCCAAGAAAGCCCGCGATATTCGCGAGCGCCTAGGCCGAAAGACCGCGCCACCTCCTTCGCAGAACCTGGAAGAGGGCGGCGTCGCGCCACCTCCGCCAGCGCTCGGGGGCGTCGCCCCGCCACCGGGATTCGTGGGCGGTCAGGCTGCCAGACGGTCCGGACCGTTCGGAGGCACGACGCAAAAAGCGCCCGCTCGGCAGGAAGTGCGCATCGTCGTCGACGAGCAGGCAGTCGCAACCGCGCACGAAGGCAAAAGCAAGCGCGTCCGAAAGCTCATGATGATGAGTGGCGCCGGCGCGGCTTTGGTCGGCCTGTTCTTGGGTGTTCTGTCGACCACCGTCATGAGCAGGCGCGTCCAATACAACGTCGCGGTGCGCGATGGCAAAGCAGTCTATCAAGCCGTGCGCGCGGCCGGTGACCAAGTCGCCGAAGCGAAGCGACTTCTCGATCGCGCCGTGAGCTCCGCGAAGTCGCGACCCGGCGAGGGTCCGTCGGTCGACTACGAGGCTATCGAGCAACTGCGGACGCTTCCAACTCCTTTTACCGCCGCTGACTTCGCGGGCCTTCACTACACGAAGTTCAACCGAGAGACCGTCAACTCGTTGTTCCTCTACGCGCGTCAAGTCGGCGAGCTGTTCGACGAATTCGACACGGTAGCGAACAGAGTTCTGCCCGAGCAGCGTCGAAAGGAGCTCGACGAAGCGGCCCAAGACGAAACGGCGCTCACAACGAGCCCGACGGGTTGCGTTCCGACGCTCGGCGAAGGCGGCTTCCGCTGTGGGTTGGTGTACGTCGACATGCCGGATGGGGACGCCGCGTCGGCCAAGCTCAAGGTTCGCGCAACTCGCGGCAGCAAGCCCTTCGAAAAAGAGCTCTACCAGGGCCAGGACCTTCGCCAGAACGCCAGCAACTACGTGATTCTGACCAATCCAGACCAGTCCCAGGGCGTCCTCGGGCGCAGGCAGAACGCCTTCAGCGCCTACCGCAAGGACCTCGCCGACCTGTCCCGCATGATGGATGCGACCTTCGAGACTCAGGGAAGCCTCGAAAGGGGCCTGGGCTCAGTCGCCGGTCTCGAAGAAATCGCCAGCTTCTAACCTGAATTTCCGTTGAGGTCTCGGGGGTTTTTGGCGTCACTTCATTCGACGCCGGGTCCCGCCAACTGCTACATTGGTGGTAGGGGGAATGCCTAGGTTCAGGCTGCGATATCAGTCGACCAACCTCGAGATGCCGCTCGGGGAGTTTGCCATTGGTCGAAGCTCGTCATGCAACCTCGCGCTGGCGGACGGACTGGTGTCTCGAAAGCACGCCGTGCTTCACATCGGTCCCGACGCAGTCGTCGTCGAGGATCTCGGAAGCCGCAACGGCGTTGCCGTCAACGGCATCCGGATCAACTCTCCTCGCCGCCTGGCGCACATGGACCGCGTGTACATCGGGTCGCAAGAGCTGGTGCTCATCGACGCGGCCAAGCTTCGTGAGGGCCTGAAGGAAACCGCGGACTACGTCGTGTGCGGAACGTGCGGCGCGATCAACGGTTCGGCCAAGCGTCGATGCGGTGAGTGCGGCCGGCGCCTCACATCAGCAGCCGGCGAGACTTTGGTCGGCACGAACAGCCGGGTGGACTCTTCGTCCCATGCGTGGGGCGCAGAGGATACACGCACCGCACGAGCGCTCGATGTGATCGCGGGCATCGCTAGCAAGGCGATTGCGATGGGCCGCTTCGAAGAGGCGGAGCGCATGCTGATGCCCCACCTCGACAACATCCTCGAGCGCGCCCTCGCGCATCAGCCGCTCAGCGACTCCGAGAAGGACGATCCCGACGTGCTCTTCGCGGGCGCCTCGAGCTACGCGCTTCAGCTGGCTCAGGGGCTCAAAGACACCAATTGGATCGACTGGGTGTTTCGGATCCACACCGCGACTGGCCGGTTGATGGAGGCGGAGACCATCGAAGCGCTTCACAACCTCGTCCGCAACAACAACTACAGCAGGCCCCAGTTTCTGCGCGCGTACCTGCGCGTCGTTCACAACCGCTCGTCCGATTACGGCGCGTCGGAGCGTTTTCTCATGCGGCGGCTCGAGGGACTCGAGCAGGTCGTGACCGCCTACTAGAGCTCAGCTCGCTTGCCGAGTGCCAGGGCCCGCGTGTCTGACCGCGCTCACGGCATCGGCGAGACGCGCGTCTGAGGGCAATCCGTCGAGCAACGCCAGCACTTCGCGGGACGGCGCTTCCCGGGCGCGAACGTAGAGCTTAGCGCCGATCTCGAGCCATCGCGCCGTGCGAAGCGCGCAGCCAAGGCGGGCCGCGCACTCGGCAATGCCCGCAATTCGGGCGGGCTCGACCTCGAGCCCTTCATCGAGCTGCTCCTCGAGCTCCGTGACCCCGCGCGACATCATCCGCTCTGCGACCGCCAACCGACCTTGCTCGATGGCGCGCTCCACGACCTGAGAGAGCAGATGAAAGGTCCAGCCCTTCGCGGTGGCGTCGCGACCGGTGGTGGTCTCAGCCTGCTCCGTGCGGACCGCGCCGCAGTGGGGACACTGAGGGCTTGCGCTCGGGTACGGAACCGCGCAACCGATGCAGAAGGTGAGCCCCGAGGTTGTCCGGAAATCTTTCTTGACCGCTTTCGGAACCAGATAGACGAGCTCCTGCGTGCCCAGTCGAATCCGGTCGCCGTCTTGAAGAGT
>CP070650.1:1361299-1364461 GCA_020354595.1 Myxococcales bacterium | reverse complement strand
CACCGGGCGACCGTTGGCTTGGCCTTCCTCGAAGGTGCGCGCCGCGCGGAGCTCGTTGATCTTGAAGTAGGTATTCGAGGTCCGCGGGAACGTGACCGGATCGAGCTCGTGGTACTTGTCAGCCTCGTTTTCCTCACGCTGAAGCCCGTCGAGCCGCGCAGGCTCGTCCGCGGGGCCGAACACGAAGCCGCAGCTCTCGCTTGGATAGCACTCGAGCGCGTGTTGCTCGATCTCCTCCATCACGGCCTCGTCGATCTCGAGGTTCCCGGAAACCCATGGAAACGAGTCACCACTCATAGTGCTTCTCCCACTTCATGGGTGCGAAGTACCGATCGCCCCTGTCGCACGCGACGGCGACGATGCAGCCTTCTCCGACGCGCTTGGCAACCTCCAGCGCGCCGGCGACGTTCGCACCGGTCGAGTGTCCCACGTGCAGCCCCTCCTGCGCGGCAAGGCGGTCGGACATGTCCCAACCCGCTTCGGTACCGACGGGCAAAATCTCGTCGGGAAGCGTCGGATCGTAGATCTCGGGTACGATCGAGCTCTCCATGTGCTTGAGGCCTTCGAGCCCGTGCAGCGCTTCGGCCGGCTCTACTGCGATGCACTCGATCTTGCGTGAGTGCTCCCGCAAACGCCGCGTGGTCCCCATGCAGGTCCCGCTGGTGCCCAGCCCCGCGACGAAGTGCGTGATCTCGTCGCCCACTTGCTCGAGGATTTCACTACCCGTGCCCAGGTAGTGGGCGCGCGGGTTCGAGGGGTTCGAGTATTGGTCCGGGTAGAAGTAGCGCGCGGGCTCTTCGGCGACGAGCTCGCGTACCATCCGGATCGCGCCGTCCGAACCCTCCATCGGATCGCTGTAGATGATCTTGGTTCCGAACGCTTCCGTGATGTCCTTGCGTGCTTTGGAGACGTTGGACGGCATCACGAGCGCAATCCGATAGCCCATGGCGGCGCCGAATAAGCTGTAGGCAACCCCGGTGTTACCGCTGGTGGCATCGATCAGAATCTTGTCGTTCGTCAGCCGGCCGTCCTCGATGGCGTCGAGCATCATTTGGCGGGCAGGGCGGTCTTTGACCGAGCCGCCAGGATTCGCGTACTCGAGCTTGAGGTAGAGCTTGACGCCGGGCGCATCCCTTTCGATGGAGCGCAGCCGAACGAGCGGAGTATTCCCAACCGCCTCGACGATCGATTCCATCTTGCGAAACCGCATCAACCCTCGCTACTCAAGGTGAGGGCGTGCGGGAACTCGCATGCGTCGCCGAGACCAAGCGTGGCCTTGATGTGCTCGACGGCACAAAACGCGCCCACCACCGCGGCTGCGGTCTCGTGGAGAGAAGTCGTTCCCGCGAAGCGCGAGACCGCCACCGCGTCCGGGATGCGCACCTCTTCGCCGCCTTCGTCGATCGAACAGCCCGCGCGTCGCAAGTACTCCGCCGCCACGGCAAACGCGTCCGCATCGGCAGCCGATCCTCTCCGACACCGTGCGGTCAGCAGGCGCTTCTGCCCCGCCTCGCCGATTTCGCCGAGAAGCAACTGCCGCGCGTAACGACGCCGTGCTGCGGCGTCGAGGCTCAAATTCCGCCCGCAATCGCCGGCACGATGCTCAAGGTGTCGCCGTCTTTGAGCGCGGTGTCGAGGTTGTCGAGAAAGCGAATGTCCTCGTCGTTCGCGTAGAGGTTGACGAAGCGCCGCACGCCCTTCTCGTCACACAGGCGGTCCTTCATGCCCGGGTGACTCGCTTCGAGGCTCTCGATCACCTCGGCCACCGTGCCACCGTCGGCGGGGACCTCATCGGCGCCACCGGTCAGTGTTCGGAGGGGGGTTGGAATGCGTACCGTAACAGCCATGTTCGTTCCTTTCTGAGCCCTAACAGATGGGGTGTATGCTCATGCCGCGCAAGCCGCGGTGTATCGCTCCATGCGAAGGTCTTGAATCTCTCCATTGCACAGTGGGCAATCACCTCGCCGACGCACGAACGTCTTGCGAAGCGCGCCCCGCAGCGCGTCGTAGTGCCAAAGCTCGCCCCCGGGACGGTCGCCCCGAAGCAAGCGAAGTACCAAAGCCGCCTGTAGCGCGCCAAGCGCGCCGACGACCGGTCCGACGACGCCCGCCTCCGCACAGGTCTCGATGCGGTCGCGCGGGATGTCCTCGAATAGACAGCGGAGACAGGCAGAGCCGGGAAGGGCGCACAACGCCCAGCCTGACCAGCGCACTGCGCCCGCTTGAACGGCAGGCAAGCCGGCGATCCGAGCCGCGTCCGCAACCAGGAACTTCGTCGCGAGGTTGTCGGCGCCTTCGACGACCAACTCCTGATCCCGTAGGAGCTCCATCGCAGTGCCCGGCACGAAGCGGCCCTCGACGACGCGCAGGGATACGTCCGGGACAAGCGCGCGAAGCGCCGCCTCGGCGCGCTCGATCTTGGGGCTTCCGACGTCCGCGTCGCCGTAGAGGGTCTGGCGATGTAGGTTGCTTTCATCGACCACGTCGTCGTCCACTATCGTGATTGCCGCTTCGCCGCTCTTTGCGAGCAGCCGAAGCACCGGCGAGCAAAGCCCGCCCGCGCCCACGACGAGAACACGTTGCCGAGCGCTCATTGGAAGTACTCCGCCAAGCTGAAATAGCGCTCTCCGGTGTCGCATAGGATCGTGACGACGGCCTTCCCCGGCCCCATCGCTTTGGCGACCTGTTGCGCGGCCCATACGTTGGCACCTGCGCTAATTCCGAGCAGCAGCCCCTCTTGCTTGGCGAGCGCCAACTTGGTGTCCCAGGCGTCGCGATCGGTGACGCCGATCACGTCGTCGACCACCTCGGGATGGTAGTTGTCTGGAATGAAGCCTGCGTTGAGCCCTTGGATCTTGGTGGGGCCCGGCTCGCCGCCGATCAACACCGGGCTCGAGGCCGGCTCGACAGCGATGACACGCGTTTCGGGATTGCGCTCTTTGAGCACCGCCCCGACGCCGCTCACGGTGCCGCCAGTGCCGACTGCGGCGACGAGCGCGGCGATCGTCTGTCCTTCGAACGCGTGAAGGAGCTCGGGCGCGGTGGTCGTCGTGTGGATGCCGGGGTTCGCCGGGTTCGAGAACTGCTCCGGCATGAACGCGCCTCGTTCTTCGACGACGCGCCGCGCCGCTTCCATTGCGCCTTCCATCACACGCTCGGGTT
>CP070650.1:1358606-1361199 GCA_020354595.1 Myxococcales bacterium | reverse complement strand
TATGGCTCGCGCTCAGCCCGCGGGTTCTCCCGACTTGCAGACTGGTTGGCGGAGCGGACAGTCCAGCGCGAACCCGTCTCTACGGCCCAATTCCCTGATCTACGGGAAAATACAGGGAATTCGCGCGGATTCGGGGTCCGCCGGCCTGGTCATCGGGCCTGATTCTCTTGCTTGTACGAGGACTTGCGCGCCGCGTTCCCTAGAGCCGGGAACAGGGAATTTCGTACCGGGGAGCAGGGATTCGCGCGGCCGCGATCCGCTTCGGAAGGCCCCGGATCAACTCGAGAAACCCGTCCTCGGCCCGACCCACTGAAGGGTGCTCCATACCCGGATCCAGTCACCGCGGAGCAGTTGACGAGTGTGCTAAGATGTACATGTTATTGTACAAATTGGAAAGGGAGTTGGAATGGCCGCTACGAAGGTCTCGGTCGCGGAAGCACGCCAGAATTTCGCACGCTTGATCAGGCGCGCGCAGCAGGGCAAGGCGATCGAGATCACGCGCCGAGGCGAGTCGGTGGCCGTGCTGCTATCCGCGTCGGAGTACCTATCGCTGACGGGAGATCGCCCGTCATTCGTGGAAGCTATTGACCGGATCCGGAAACGTCTCGACGTGAATGAACTCGATATCGGTGATCAGGAGTTCGCGGGACTTCGCGAGAAGTCGCCGGGTCGAGAGGTCTCGTTCTGAGTATCCGATATCTTCTCGATACGAACGTCTTGTCGGAACCGATCAAGTCGCAACCCAACGAACGAGTTCTCAACGCCCTCTCCAAGCACGATGGTGAACTCGCGACTTGTTCGATCGTCTGGCACGAACTCTGCTATGGCGCCGTCCGCCTCAGCGCATCCAAGAAGCGCCAGGCCATTGAAGCCTATCTGGAAGAGGCCGTGAGGAGTTCTTTGCCGATTCTGCCTTACGACGAAGAGGCTGCCGGATGGCACGCGCGGGAACGGGCTCGTTTGGCGAAGCGAGGTCGTCCGCCGTCGGCACCCGACGGGCAAATCGCCGCCATCGCGCGGGTCAATGATCTCGTCCTGGTGACCGCAAACCTAAAGGATTTCCGGCGATTCCAGGGTCTGAAGGTGGAGAACTGGTCTCGCTGATCTCGCTGCTCCTCCTCGAGCTGCTTCAGCCGACTCGCCCGCCCTCTCCCCCCTTCCGGGGCTCTGGGCGGACCTTCAACCTACCCGTCGTGGTGTTTCGCATGAAGTCGACGATCACGGCGGCCAGTTCGCTTCCGGCGTCGTCCTGGATGAAATGCCCGGCACCTTTGAGGATCGTGTGCTTCTGACCTTTCGCACCGGGCACGTTTTCGATGAATCGTCGCTCCGCGCCTTTCGTCACCGGATCGGAATCGCTGTATGCGGTCAGAAATGGCTTGTCGAACTGTTCGAAAAACGCCCACGCGGCTCGGTTTGCGGGAACGGCTGGATCGTCCGGAATGATCGGCACCAGCGCTGGGAATTGCCGTGCGCCTTGAATGTACTCCTCCGAAGGAAACGGCGCGGCCCATGCACGATACTCCTCGTCCGAGCAATGCTTGAGCGCAACCTTCATGACTTCCGCGGGATGGAAGTCCGGGTGGGCGTCGCAATGGCGCACCCAATACATGAACTGCGGTCGATCTTCTATGGGCCCCGCAAGCTTGGCGAGCATTTCCAGAAGCGGCAGCGCGGGGGTTTCAGAGAGTAGCTGGTGCAGCTTCGGCGCTATGTCTTCGGGCATCCCGTTTGCGTCGGCAAGGCCGCAGTTTGCCGCGACGACCCGGGAAAATCGGTCGGCATTTTCGGCGACCAGCCGGAGCCCGATCAGGCCGCCCCAGTCCTGGCCGAAGAGCGTCATTCCAGACAGATTCAGGGTTTCGACGAAACTCTTCATCCAGAAAACGTGGTTGGCGTAGGTGTAGCTCGCTCGCTGCGTTGGCTTGTCCGATTTGCCGAAGCCGATCAGATCCGGCGCGATGACACGGTAGCCGGCGGCAACCAGCGGCGGAATCATCTTGCGGTACAGATACGACCAGCTTGGCTGGCCATGCAGGCCCAGAATGATCTCGCCCTCTCCCTCGTCAACATAGTGCATGCGCAGCGTGCCGCCCTGGCCATCGTCGATGTCTACGTAGTTCGGCGCAAACGGGTAGTCCAGGAGATTGTCGAAGCGTTCGTCGGGGGTTCTGATGAATTCCATGGTGCTTCCTGCCCTTTCGGTCGGTGATATCGGTCAGTAGTCGAGGCGCCGCCCTGCTACAGCCTATGTCGGCCCAAAGTACAGATGTCCGGTTCTCTCCAAAGTAGAAATGGTCGGTTTCCCCGGTTCAGTCGGTCACGGTCTGCTCGGGCGGTACCAGATGGGCGAGGACCAGGCGCGCTCCATCACCGTCGCGGGCAGGTCACTGCGGGGCTCGACACCGGCGCGAAGCGCGTCCCAGGTTGACCAGCGGCAGGTCGGGTTCTCGAGCACGCGCACGTAGTAGAACGCCTCCTGATCGGCCTGGAACTCCGGGTCTTGCCAGAGTGTCTGCAACTGCCCGGCACCGACGTCCCGGTCAAACGAGCAGTCGGCGAGGTTCACCCGCGCACCGTTGTCGGGACAACG
>CP070650.1:1355975-1358506 GCA_020354595.1 Myxococcales bacterium | reverse complement strand
GGTGATGAACCGGCGAGTCGACAGCATTCGCGGCCTCATCATTCCAGCCGCGGTCGCCGGTGCCTTGTTCGTCGGGTGGTGGGCCACGCGTGCCGACCCCGCGGCCGCCGCCACCGGTTGGCTTCGCGCGCCCGATTGGGGCCGCCTCACCGAAATGAGCCGCTACGCTACGGACATCTATCTCGGCGACGAAGACACCGAGATGTTTCGCCGGGTCGGTGGTTTGTTCGTGCTAACGGCTGCCGCGCTCTTGACCGTAGGAGCGCTGAGGCTCCGGTCTTGGCCGCGCGGCGGCTGGGTCGTTCCCGCGCATACCGTCGTCGGCATCGCGATCCTGCTCTCTTTGGCGCTCTACCTGACGCTCCCGATGGAGAAGGGGGTGTGGTGGTACGTGTTCCCACGGGAGATCACCGCGGCGGCCTTTCTCGTGCCCGCGCTGCTACCCAATCTCCCGAGAAAGACATGGGCCCACCTCGGTTTTTCGATTTGGACGGCGGTCGCGATCGCGCCTCTGGTGGAGTACGTCGCCGACGCGCACCGGGAGTTTGGGACCACGACAACGCACTTTCGCGAAATCATCCGAGAGCTCCCCAAGGCGCCGAAGCTGCTCTACCTCGTTTACGATCACGAGGGGTCGCGCGCTCAGAGCAGCCCTTACGTCCACCTGCCCGCGTATGCCCAGGCCGAGCGCGGCGGGTGGCTGAGCTACCACTTCGCCCAGTTCGAGTCTTCGCCGTTTCGATACCGCGATGAAAGCGATCCGGAGGCGGTGATTCCGCCCAAGACGCCGGTTCGCTGGGAGTGGAGCCCGCAGCTGTTTCAGCTCGACCAGCACGGCGATTTCTTTGACTGGTTCCTCGTGCGCCGCGCGAGCTCCGCCGACCAGCTGTTTGCCGCCGACCCATCGATCCACCGTGTCGCCCATTTCGAGAGCTGGTGGCTCTACCATCGACGAGGCGGCTCGGCTGGACCCTCGGTCGAAACACCCTAAATTGCCTCGACGATGGACCTCACGAGCCACAAAGAACGCTGGGCGGTTTGGGCCGTGCAAGCACGCAACTTCGCCAAGCGGCAGAACTTCACCGACGCCGTGGCGAGGATGAAGCTCGTTCGAAGCTCCATCTCGGACACTCTCGCCGAGGTCACAGATCCCAGGGACAAGGCGCGCCTCGAGGGCTTCCTCGCGCGTGCCAACGAGCAGCTCGCAGATCTTCAGGCGCAGTATGACGCGTGGCGATCCGAGATCGCGGCGCGTCGTCAGCACACCATCGACAGCGCGGAAGAAGAGATGTCGCGACCCCTTCCGTCTCAAGCGGACTAGCGATGAGCGACCTGGCGTGCTCGTTCGCGTCGCTGCAAGCGAATGAACCGCTGGCAGGCACTGCAGTCGAGTCGATCGATCGCTGGCTGTTGCTCGAGGTAACCGACACCTGGGCGCCGAAGGTTCTTCAGTCGGAGGTCTTTTCCGACGCCGTTCGCGCTCGCTTGACCGAGTGGTCAGAGGCGCCGCGCTCTCGTCTTCAGCTCATTAGGCGTCCCGGCCGCACCGCAAAGCGGCCTCTGTTCGCGGTCATGTCGTCCTCGGGCGAGAGTCGTCAGGTCGAGCTAGACAGCTACGCGGACTTGGTGAGCCTCGACCTCGACATGATGCAGCTGGCGCCGTCGGAGCCGACCGTGTTGGTCTGCGTCCACGGCCGACGCGATCGTTGCTGTGCGCAACACGGGGCCGCGGTCTACCGGTCCCTCCAATCGCGAGTGGGCGACGTGTGGCAAACCAGTCACCTTGGAGGTCACCGCTTTGCGGCGTGCGTGCTGACGCTTCCCAACGGTTTGATGTACGGGCGGCTCCGCCCCGAGCACGGAGACGCATTCGCCGCCGCGCAGTACGCTGGCGAGGTCGGAGACTTGGACCTTTTTCGTGGTCGCTGCGACTTCGATCGACCCACGCAAGCGGCGGAGATCTTCGTTCGGCGACGCACCGGCGATCGCGCCGTAGATGCGCTCGAATGGATCGAGACGACGCCCGACGGAGACTCGACCTGGACGGCGCGCTTTCGAGCATCCTCGGGCGAAGAGATCGCAAGGGTGCGACGAGAAGAAACAGGCATCATGCGACCCGCAAGCTGTGGCGGCGAGGCGGAAGCCGTGACCCAGTTCGTGGAGCTGTAGGGACCTGCCTACTTGGGCGCGGGCGCGGGCGCAGGCGCTGGCACTGACGCTGACGCGGGCGCCGTCCTCTTTCACCACCGCTTGTCCTTGGGTTTGGGTTTTGGCCTCAGGGGGTGAGACCAAAACCCAAACCCAAGGAGTCGCTATGGAGAAGAAGAATGTGTACGTCAGGGCGCGAAACGTCGTTCGCGAGATTGTGCCGTTGGTGCAGGTCATTCGCCAGCAGGATGCGAAGCTGGCCGATCAACTGAGGCGGGCGGCGCAGAGTGTTGTGCTGAACATTGCCGAAGGGCGCGGGAACGACGCGGGGAATGCGCGGCTCCGGTTCGCGACGGCGTGTGGGTCCGCGAAAGAGGTGCGTG
>CP070650.1:1352880-1355875 GCA_020354595.1 Myxococcales bacterium | reverse complement strand
TGGGCCCGCGGCAACAGTTGGGTCGTGGCTTCGTTGGCGGACTATCTCCGCATCGCCGTCGAGTCGGGTGAGCCCGACCCCGCCGTGCAGGCGATCTTCGAAAAACACGTCGCTGCGATCCTCTCCGCCCAGGATGAGACCGGAATGTGGCAGACGGTGATGAGCCATCCGGAGGAGCCCGGCAACTATCTCGAGACGAGCGGAACCGCGCTGTTCGCCTACGGCATTGCGCGCGCATGGCGCTACGGACTCCTGAGCGACGAGGATCGACGAGCGGCTCAGAAGGCCGCCGCGTACATCCAACAAAACCGCATCGTAGACGACATCGTGACCGGTGTTTCGGGTGCCACCGATCCTTGGCCGCTCCGCGACCCCGACGGCTTTGGCGCGGGCTACCTCGACGTGCCTCTCGAGGACGACAAGGACTACGGCGTCGGCGCGATGATCCTCGCGTTGATCGAAACATCCGGCTTGCCCGAATGACCATGTGACTAGCGTGCTCGAAAGACGGTGGTTGCTCTTCGGCTCGGCTGCCGTCGCCCTGTCGCTCGGCGCGTGTACTGATTCGGGTGGGCACGCATATGAGGTGCCGTCTCCTCCTGTCGACGCGCCGCTGGCGGCGGAGGTCAACCCGTTCATCGGGACGGCGGGTGAGGCGCCCCACGATGGTCAGACGTTTCCGGGCGCAATCGTCCCCTGGGGCATGGCCTCGCCGAGCCCGCACACCAGGCTCACGACGGCCGTCGACGCGGCGAATGGGATCTTCGTCAACGCGGGCTACCGCTACGGCGATCCGACCATGCGCGGCTTCGGGCTCACGCACCTGAGTGGTGTGGGTTGCCCCGACCTAGGGGTTCCCGTGGTTGCCGCCACGCTAGGCCCGAGCCCCACCGATCCCGTGGACTACGTGACGAGCTACCGGAACGAGGTCGCTCATGCTGGCTACTACGCCGTCGAGCTCGGCGATCGAGGGATGGTGGCAGAGATGACCGCGACGCCGAGGGTCGGTGTGTTCCGATTTTGGCTTCCACCAGGTCAGCCGGCGAACATCGTCATCGATCCGGCACGTGGGGTGAGTTGGCGCCGAAACGGCGCAGAGTTGCCCGACACGATCGAGCTCGACGAGATTGCAGGGTCGTCGGCGTTCGGTGGTTTCTGTGCGGTCGGCCGAGGCGGGCGCCTCCACTTCGTCGTTCAGACGGACGTCCCGGCGGATCGGTCCAGCCGAATTGATGTCGACGGCGACGCTGGGGCCGCGATGGCCTCGTGGCACTACGAGCGAGCGCCCGACGCGCCGGTGACCGTTTGGGTGGGTCTGTCGTGGGTCGGTATCGACGAGGCGCGGGCGAGCTTGGAGTCCGAGCGGATGTCGTTCGACGAGACGCGAGAGGCCGCGGCGCGAGCCTGGCACGATCAACTCGGCCGCATCGAAGTGAGTGGAGGCGAGCCGGTCGACCGTACCCGTTTCTACACCGCGCTCTACCACGCCTTGATCCATCCGAGCATCGTGCACGACGTCAGTGGCAGCTACCCACGCTTTTCCTCGGGTGAAGTCGGCAATGCAGGCGACGAAGCCCGCTACACCGTTCACTCGCTCTGGGATACGTACCGGACGCTCCACCCCTTGTTGACCCTCGTTTATCCCGAGGTCCAGCTCGACATTCTGAGATCGCTGGCGGACATGACGGTCGGCGCGAACGCGCCACCGAAATGGGAGCTTCTCGCCGAGGAAGTTCAGATGATGGTGGGCGATCCGGCGGCGATCGTGTTTGCCGACTCGTATGAAAAAGGGCTCGACGCCTTCGACGCCGAGGCCGTTTATGACGTGTTGCTCGACGCCTCCGAACGCCCCGAGCACCGTCCCGGCAGCATCGACTACCTCGCGCTCGGATACGTTCCGATGGAAGAGGCGGGGACGGTGTGGGGCCCGGTATCGACCACTCTGGAGTACGCGCTTGCCGATTGGTGCTTGGCCGAGCTCGCGAGCTCCCTCGGCCGCGACCAAGACGTCGATGCGCTTCGAGCGCGTGCGTCGTCGTACGCTGGTTTCTTCGACGAAGAGACCGGCACGCTCCGACCGAGGAATCGCGACGGATCGTTTCTCAGCCCATTCGACCCCGATGCGATCGAAGGCTCGTTTCCACTACGATTGGGTGGTCCCGGATACGTCGAGGGCACCGCCTGGAACTATGCATTCTTCGTGCCGCACGACGTCGAGGGTTTGGTCGCCTTACACGGCCCCGATACCTTCGTCGAACGGCTCCAGTGGACCTTCGACACGGACCGATTCGTCATGTGGAACGAGCCAGACATGCACTACCCGTACCTCTTCACGTTCGTAGAGGAGGAAGCGGCCCGAGCCCAGCGCGAGGTTCGGCGGGCAATGGCGCGCTACTTCGGCGAGGGGCCCGACGGGCTTCCTGGAAACGACGACGCGGGAACGTTGAGCGCTTGGTTCGTCTTCTCCGCCATGGGCTTTTACCCCGTCACGCCCGGAGTGCCGGAGTATCGTCTTGGCAGCCCTCTGTTCGAGCGCATCACCATTCACCTGAGCGAGGCGCACCACTCCGGAGAGACGTTCGTGATCGAGGCGTCTGGCAACGGCCCCGGTGCGATGTTCGTACGCGACGCCGAGCTCGACGGGCAGCCTTTGCAACGCCCAGTGCTGAGTCACGCTGCGATCATCGACGGCGGATCGCTCCGGCTTCGGATGAGCGCGACGCCCGACTGACTGCGGTGATGGCTAGACCGCTTCGGACATGCCCGCGAGGATGTACGCGGAGGCCGGAGCTTGCTGACCGTCCGCCTCGATGCCCTCGACGCACCACCGAGCCGCGTCGCTGACGTTCGAGAACGCCTTGTTCGGCGCCGGCTGTGGAGAGATCCACCGAAGCGCGGTGTACGCGCCGCGCACCATCGCATTCGTACGTATGTTGGCGGTTGAGATTTTCTTTTGGCGAATGATGTGGCGCCGGCCGTGTTCGATGTCTTTCAG
>CP070650.1:1349668-1352780 GCA_020354595.1 Myxococcales bacterium | reverse complement strand
GCCAGCTCATGAGCTTGGAGTGCACGTTGTGACGCTTGCCGGCGCGCGGCTCCCAAATGCCGTGGTCAGGCTCGGCCCAGGTCGCGGCTACGCTGTCGACCACCTCCCGAAGCCTGCGCCAACCACGCGCTGTGAGGGAGCCGCCGCCCCTTTCGTAGACGTATGCCGCATCCATCAGCGCGCCCGCGGTGTCGAGTTGCACCTGATCTCGCGCGCCGTTTCCGACGCGCACGGGTTGGCAACCGCGGTATCCCGCTAGATGGTCGAGCGTGCGCTCGTCGGGCACGCGGCCCCCGTCGACTGCGTACATGACCTGCAGCTTGCGGTCTCGCTCGAGGGTGTCTCTCACGAAGTGAAAGAACTCTCGCGCTTCACTGGTGCACCCCAACAGGTTCGCCGCGCGCACGGCCATTGCTGTGTCACGCGACCACGTGTAGCGGTAATCCCAGTTGCGGTGCCCGCCAATCCACTCGGGAATCGAAGTCGTCGGCGCGGCCACCATGGCTCCGGTCGGTGAGTACATGAGGAGCTTCAGAAGCAAGCCCGAGCGAATGACGTGGTGCCGCCACGGTCCGTCGTACTCGAGGCCGCGCACCCAGTCGCGCCAACGGTGCCGTGTGCTGCGCAGGGCCTCGAAGGGTCGATACGCCAACACGGATTCGGGCTCCATGGTGTTCCAGCTGATGACGACCCAAACACGCTCGCCCGCCCTCAACGACAAAAGCGCTTGAACCCCGCCTTCGGGCCGGGCTTCCCAGCGACCCACGCCCCCGAGCACCGCCATCAGCCGCTCTCCGGATGAGCCTTTTGCGAGCGCCGAGCTTCCCGCGATCTCGAATGTGGTTTCGGCGCTCGCGTATCCGAACCTAGGGTCGAAAACGACTCTGATGGGCACCTCGCCCTCGACGCATTGCAGGCGACGATGGACTTCGTGCACGGCCGAACGAGGATCGTCGGTCCACGGCATGTAGTCGGTCAAACGAAGCGTGCCTCGGCCCTCCGCGCGAAAGAGCGTCTCGAGCACGTTGGTTCCTGGGTCGTATCGTTGCAGGGTTTCAAACGGATAGTCGACGGGGCTCACGGACGTGGACCCACCGCGATCTTCGTCGAGGAGAGCCGCAAACACGCTCGGGCTGTCGAAGCGCGGCAGGCAGAGCCAATCGATGGTTCCATCAGCGCGAACGAGTGCCGCGGAAAAGCCATCCCCAATCAACCCGTGATCGGCGACGGAAAGGCCGCGGGTCGACGCCTCGTCGGTGAAGACGAACGGTCGACCTAGCCTCTTGGCGGCGCTGTACAGGTCCATTCGGCCTGGAGAATAGCAGATCGTGCGCTTTGCAACGCACATGCTACAGCCAGGCGGTGCAGCGGCGAAAGACGCAATGGGGTTTACCGCTCGTCTTGATAGCCCTGACGTTCCTGTCGACCTTCTACGTCGGCGCGGCGCAGGTCCTCGAACGCCCTCCGAGCTCGATCGAAGACTTGGCGAGCGGTTGGGTCTTTTCGATCCCGCTGATGGCGATCCTGCTCGCGCACGAGTTCGGGCATTTCTTCGCCGGGATGTATCACCGCATCGACGTCTCGCCGCCCTATTTCATTCCAGTGCCGTTCTTCCTACTGGGAACGCTCGGCGCCGTCATTCAAATGCGAGAACGCGTTCGCTCGCGCAATGCTTTGTTGGACATCGGAGCGGCTGGACCCTTGTGCGGGATGTTCATCGCCCTCCCGGTCGTGGTCTACGGGATCGCCACGTCTCCGGTGCAGCCGCTCCCCGAGGCCGAGTATTTCGTTGAGGGACGCTCGATTCTGTATCTGGGCATCCTCTACCTCTTGAAGGGCCCGATCCCCGAAGGATACGACGTCTTTCTCACGCCTACCGCGCTCGCCGGCTGGGCGGGGCTCCTGATCACGATGATCAATCTGCTGCCGTTCGGCCAGCTGGATGGAGGCCACGTCGCGTACGCCCTACTCGGTCCGCGGCAGAATCGCGTGTCGCAAATCGTGCTTCGCCTCTTGCCATTCGTTGCGGTGATCATCGGCGCGGCCTACGCGGTGCCGAGCTATCTCCAAGGTGTTCGGGGCGATCGGCTCACCTACGACGCCGCCGCCGGAATGCACTGGCTCGTGTGGGCGGTCGTGCTGTGGTTGCTCACTCGCGCGACCGGCCCGGACCATCCGCCGACCGAACCAACGGAGCTGTCGCCTCGGCGTCACATCGTCGGCTGGTTAACCCTTTCGCTATTCATCCTATTGTTCATGCCTTCCTGGATCCGGATGCAGTAGGAAATTTCACGGAAACGGCGGAATTCCGTAGGTTCGAGCCATGCGCCCCCGTCGCGTCTCCGGCCTGCTCCTCGCCGCTCTGTTAGCCGTCCTGAGCGTAGCCGCACCCGCCCGCGCATGGACACGCACGGTCGTGCACAGCGCGCGCGCGACCGTCGAGGTCGAACCCGACGCCACCCTCTACATCCTGCTCAGGCTCGACGTCGAGGTGCACGCGGGCTGGCTCCACGAGATGGAGCTCGTAGACCTGGGTCCCGGCGTCGAGCTCGATCGCTACCGCCCACCCTATTTTCGGTCCGAAGAGGGACAGATCATTCGCCCCGAGGCCGAGCTTCACGAGGACGGTCGCATTCGCCTATCGTTTGCTCGGCGGGAAGCCCCTCGCCGGGGCGAGTATCGAGTGTACATCCGCTACCGCACCAACGCCGACGTCAATGCCGTCGAGGTGAAAGGCGTGCCTCGCGCGCGCGTGGTCTGGTCCGTGCCCACGTGGGAAACCGGACTTCACAACGTGTCGGTCGAGTTCCGCGCGCCCAAGGGAAGCGTCGTGCCGGACGAGATGCAGGACCCCTCCCCAGGCATCGACTTCGAAATGATCGAACGCCCCAAGCGAACCGTGGTTCGTTGGCGGCGGATTCACCTGTCTCGGATGACCGCTTGGCCGCTTGCGATCGACGCCCCCAAGGGCTCGATCGCGTTGCCCGCAGCACCTTCCTCCACTCCCGCACCGAACGGATTTCGACCCCTCGACGTTCCAAATGAGCGCCCGGTAGCTTGGTCGGTCCTCGTCCTCGCGCTACTCGCCTTGCTCCAGCGGCGCACGCTGGAG
>CP070650.1:1344399-1349568 GCA_020354595.1 Myxococcales bacterium | reverse complement strand
CGACTACCAGACGTGGATTCAGGCACACACCTGACACTGACACCGACGCTGGCACTGACGCTGGCACTGACGCTGGCACTGGCACTGACGCTGGCGCTGGCGCTGCAACGAGGATAAGGTCCGCCCCGTGCAGCGCCTCGCCCCCTTCCTCCTCGCCCTAGCCCTCTGCTCCCTCGCCTCGTCGGTGTCTGCACAAGAGCGCAGGGTCGAGCTTCGGTTTCAGGGCGGGGCCGAGCTCGGGGTCCCGATCTTTGTCGACGTCGATCGAAACATCGTCAAACCAGGCGCGAGCATCACCGGCTGGGGCGGATTCGACATCGGTTGGGTGGTCTTCGATTTCGGGCTTGGCTTGATGTGGACACCGATCGATACCAACAAGATTCCCAACATCGTCCAACCGACGGGATTCGAGCCGTTGATTCGTTGGCACTTCTCGCCGGGCGTTCGGTTCCAAGTTCCTACCATTGATGCCGTGCTTCCCTACATCACCGGTGCCTTCGACGCGAACCTTTGGAAGTTCAAAGCGTTCCAGTCCGGGTGCGGTTGGTACTACTGCCGTGACGACTCGCGCGCGCAGTTCGCGCCAGGCTTCACGGGAAAGGCCGGCCTCGGGATTCATCTCAAGCGCGCGATGTACTTGGACGTCGGCTTCCAGTACTCCATGAGTGGCAAGGGAAATTTCTTCGAGCGCACTCAGTGGTGGGTCGAGCCCTTCATCGGATTCATCTACCGCGGCGACAGCGACCGGTTTGGCGGAACGGGATACTAGTCACCACCACCAAATCACGACCGCTAGCGTGATCGCGCCGCGTGCGAGCTCGCAGAAAGACGGGAAGGAAGAAGACGGCAAAGAGAATGAGCAGCAGCGCGGGCATCCACTCGTAATAGAAGACGCTGCAGTGACCTCCAGATTGGGCATGGTCGAAGCAGGCTTAGGTCGCCGCGGGAAGTAGCGCCCAGAGGACTACCGCTCCAAACGCGACGGCGACCAAGCTCCAGGCGCGCTGGCTGGTAGTGGACAATTTGGCCCACCACCCGATCATCGCCTTGAAGCGGTCGACGCCCATGAACGGGATCACCACGGCCGCGATGATGGCGGCTACCCCCAAGACTTGAAGCAGCAAAGGGGCGCGCGATTGCGGCGCCGCAAACCAGAGCGCGAAACCGAGAACGAGCCGGATCCCTGCTGCAAACCAGAGCCCACCCTTGGATCCAAACCGATTCGCCAGATCGGTGATACGCGATGGTGCCAGCACGCCCCAAGCGCCCATGAGAACGATGAAGACACCCAACAGACCCGAAATCTCAACAGCAAGCGGCATGCTACCCCAGCTCCTCCTGGGCGGGGGATACCACATCCGACGCGGGTTCGTACATCGGCAGGGCTTGCTCGATCTGATCGGCCGCGCGGGCGACCGCATGCATCAAGAGCTCGAGGTCTGCGAGCTCGAGGTGGTCGGAGCTGACCGTGTGGCGAACGACGTAGACCTCTCCGTCCAAGCAGAGCGATCCCACCGCCAGGTTGAAGCTCTGTTGCAAAGCGTCCCGCGGATCCAAACGATCGACGCGACAACACGCCGATGAGAAATCGACCCAGGCTCGACCCATCGCTTCGTAGTACGCGGTGATCACAGCCTGCAAACGACCACCCGGATACTCGAAGACCACCTTGAAGCTGTGGTCGTGCTCCTCGGCCAGCTTATAGCTGGACCGCGCGTGGTCTTTGATGTCAGTCCACGTCGGCACGGGCGAAAACTTTTGTACCATACGAGCCCGGAAAAAAGGCCTCGAATCTCCGTTTGCAGGGCGTACACTTCCCGACATGTTTCAGCGCCTAGCTTCGCCGTGGTGGCGCGCTTCGATCGCTGCAGAGCTCCGTGTGGGTCCGCGTGCGCTGCGCGGCTCGATGCCCTGGCTCCTTCGCACGGGACTGAAGCAGGTGGAAAGCCTGCTGGATGTGGCCGCAATGAATGCGGAAAACGCGCCACACGACCTGGCCTTCGAGATGGACGACGAGCACCTGACGTGGTCCGAGCTCTACGCAACGACGTCGCGCGTTGCGCACGTGCTCGCTGCAGCCGGAGTGAAGCGGGGCGACGTGGTCGCACTTCTGGCGGAAAACTCACCGTTCTACGTGGCGTCCGTACTCGGCATTTCCCGCGTGGGGGCGACCGCCGCGCTCATCAACACCAACCTCCGCGGCCGTCCGCTCGAGCACGCTGTCGGAGTTTCGAAGGCGAAGGTCGTGCTCGTCAGCCATACACTCGAGCCCGGGTTGCGCGAGTGTGTGGAGCTCTGCCAATCGCTCGACCGGATCCTCGTCTTCGACGAAAACCCGCACTCGGGGCTACTCGCAGAAACGCCGACAACGCCCTACCCGGCGGCGCCCGTGAAGTCCGACGACGACTTCATCTACATCTACACGTCCGGCACGACGGGGCTTCCCAAACCGTGCCGGGTCTCGCACGCGCGCGCGGTCCTCGCTGGCGTCGGTTTCGGACCGCTGATGTATCAGTTTGAGCCGGGCGACAAGCTCTATTGCGTGCTGCCACTCTACCACGCAAACGGACTTCTTCTCGGAGCCTCTTCCGCGATGATCTGTCGCGTGCCCATGGCGATTCGTCGCTCGTTCAGCGCAAGCGCATTCTGGGACGACGTGCATCGCTACAACGCAACCGCGATCCTCTACATCGGCGAGCTCTGCAGGTACTTGGTGAACTCGCCCCCGCATCCCAAGGAAACGCCAAACCCGATTCGCGTGGCGGTCGGCAACGGGCTTCGCCCTGATATTTGGCCGCGGTTCAGAGCGCGCTTTGGCATCGACACCATCCGCGAGTTCTACGGCGCGACCGAAGCGCCCGGCTTCATCGCCAACATCAGCGGGCGCGAGGGCTCGGTCGGTCGCGTTCCACTCGGGGGCGCCGGATGGTTGCGGCTCGTCCGGTATGACGTCGACCTGGACCAGCACCTGCGCGACGACCGCGGCTTTTGCATCCCGTGCGAGCCAGACGAGGTCGGCGAGCTACTGATCCGCGTGCCCAAGCTCTCGACGGGGGGCTTGGCGTACCGCGGCTACACCGACGCGGCCGCGACCGAGCAGAAGCTTTTGCGAAACGTCTTTCGCAAGGGCGACCAGTATTTCCGATCGGGCGACCTCCTTCGCCGTGACAAAGACGGCTTTTTCTACTTCGTCGACCGCATCGGTGACACCTTCCGTTGGAAGGGTGAGAATGTCTCTACTGCCGAGGTCGCCGACGTCATCACCCACAACGACGGCATCGACGAGGCGACCATCATCGGCGTGCCTGTCCCGAACATGGATGGGCAAGCGGGTCTTGCGGCCGTGGTTCCGTCGGGAGACTTCGATCCCGACCGTTTTTGGCGCGCAGTTTCTGACCTTCCCGCCTACGCACAGCCGCGCTTCGTGCGGGTGATGGGCAGCCTCGCCAAGACCGGCACCTTCAAGATCCAGAAGAACGAGCTGAGAAAAGACGGCGTCGACCCGTCCAGCGTTTCGGATCCTCTCTATGTGCGGACGAAGGCCGGCTACGAGCTTCTCACCGAAGAACGCTGGGTGGACGTGAAAGAAGGACGGCTCAAGCTCTAAGCGCCGGCCAAAGCCTTCTGAATGACCGCGAGGTCCTCGGGAGCGTAGTCGAGGGCGAGGGCCGCCTCGTGCGCTCTCTCGGTCATCTTCTTCCAAGTCTTTTGCACGATGGAAATCAGCTTTTCCTCGTCGTGCTTCTTCGCGAAGTCGTGGAAGTAGTGCTCGAGGAATACGAGGCAGATGACGTCTTCCATGAGTTGCACGTCGGGGTCGGTCTTCAGGCCGCGCTTGCGAAGAAGCGTGCGCACGCGCTCGATCGTCTCCTCGTCATACCCGACGTCACTCATGATTCCCGCCGCAATGTCACCGTGGCGCCTGTACAGATCGGTTCGCCACTTGAGGTAGCCGGCCCTCCCCTCGGGATAACTGTCACGGGGCACCTCCCAACGCCGAATGTGCTGCGCACGTGCCGCCAGCTTCACGGTTTCAGGCGCATCCGGCTCGAACACTGCCAAGCGGGCGGACATTCGCTGACCGTAGACGAGCTCTTTGGGAACCGGTTGCCCGTTCACGAGCTCGGTGTTCGGGTCCTCGGCATTCGCCTCATCGAACCGGTATAAGGCGTCTTCGAGCCGCGACATGAGCGCCCTTACTCTAACACCGCGTCGGCTGCCGCGTTTGCAATTCGAGCACCACCCTCGCCGTCGAGGTAAGTGCTGTTCGCTAGGACCACGACGCCGAGGTTCTGGTCGGGATAGAGCTGAAGCATGGCTCGAAACGCCATCCCACCGCCTCCGTGAGAAAGCACGACGCGGCCGTCGTCTTCACCCCGGAACCAGCCGAGCCCGAAATCCATCCCTTTACGCGGCGCACCCTTGCTGATCGCGACGACGGGCTGCGCCATCAGTGCGACGCTTTCGGCGCTCAAGATCCGTGCACCGTCGAGCTCGCCGCCACGAAGCAACGCCCGTACAAACCGCCCGAGGTCAGCCGCGGATCCGATGGCACCGGTCGACCCCTTTTGGTCCGAGTAGATGTGCCGGAACCAGTACCGATCGTCGACGAGCTCGCGGACCGCGCGTTGCTCGTTGATGAAGAACTTGAACGCCACCCAGGACATCAAGTTCTTCGGGTGGGATCCGGCCGCCTCGTGCTTGGCCATGGGAAGTGTGTAGACGAAGTCGGTGTGGGTCATTCCGAGCGGCACGAAGATGTGCTCACGTACATAAGTCTCGTAGCTCTGACCACTCATCTTCTCGATCAGCGCCCCGAGCACGATATAGTCGAGGTTGGTGTAACGACCTTCGCTTCCCGGCTCACATACGAGCTTCCCATGCTCTCGCATCTTTGCTTCGGCAAATTCGAGCTGCCTCGGACGCTCGGATGCGAGGAAGTGCACCCAGCCGAGGATCGCGACCCCTACGTCATCGAGGCATGCGCTGTGACTGAGCAACTGTCGCACCGTTGGCGCCTCGTAGTCGTTGCCGTTCTGCGGCTCGAAGAAATCGAGGTATTGCTTCACCGGAGCATCAAGATCGACTTCTCCCGCTTCGACGAGCTGCAGCATGGCAACGGCTGTGAGGATCTTGGTGATCGACCACCATTGGTAGACCGTCTCCGGG
>CP070650.1:1341165-1344299 GCA_020354595.1 Myxococcales bacterium | reverse complement strand
AGAGGTCCCCGTCTTCGTCGTACGAATCAAAGGCAGTCACGACCAGAGCGCCTTTACCCTTGTCCCAAATGTCTTTGACGACGCCTTTGGTGGTGAGCGTCGCCCTCAACGGAAGCGGACGGACGAGCTCGACGTACTGCTCGCCGTGGAGCAGCCGATCCAGGCCGTAGTTCAAGCCGGGCGCGGTGATGCCTTCCTTGGCAAACCCGAGCACTGCGTTGGTGCCGGGAATGACCGAGTAGGTCGGAAGGGCTTTCATACCCTCACTCGAGCCTTCGTAGACCAGTCGAAGCTCTTGGGGTTCTTTGGGATCGGTCGCTGCGCCAACGCCGAGTGCATAGAGAGCCAGGTCGCCTTCGTCGTAGCTCGATACGCGGTCGGGGTACTTCGCGCCTAGGGCGGCGTCGACGTCGATGAATTCGTTGCCGCCCTTGCTCGGGCCGGCCTCGACGTTTTGGATGACCGGACCGAGCGACTCCATGAGGCTGCTGATGTGCTCGGTCTCGCTGAAGTCGTTGATCTCCTGCCAGCTCGTCTGCAACGTCTCGGGCGTCACTTCGCGGCCGAGGCGAAAGACCTTGCCCTTGGTCCGCTCCCATCGAAGGCTCGTATAGAGGCCTCCGCCAACCTCGTAGAGCCCGCCGGTCGTGTCGCTCTCATCGCTGCAAAGATACGCAACGAGCGGGGACACATACTCTGGCTTCAGCGAGTCGAAGACGGCAGGCGGAAGAAGGCCCTCGGTGAGCCGCGAAGCGTCTACCGGCGCGATCGTATTGACGAGGATGTTCTTGCGCTGGCCTTCCAGCGCGAGCGTGTTGGCGAAGCCTACCAGGCTCAGCTTGGCCGAGCTGTAGTTGGTCTGGCCGAAGTTCCCGTAAATCCCGGCGGCTGACGTCGTGAAGATAACGCGGCCATAGCCCTGCTCGCTCATGATCGGCCACGCGGCCTTGGTGACTTTGTACGCGCCGTAGTTGTGGACTCGGAAGATGATGTCCCAGTCGGCGTCGGTCATGTTCTTGAACGACTTGTCGCGCAAGATTCCGGCGTTGTTGATCACGATGTCCACGCGCCCCCAGGTATCCATCGCGGTTTTCACGATCGCTTCGCCGTCCTCGACCGAGTCGTAGTTGGCGACCGCCTCGCCGCCCGCTTGCTTGATCTCTTCGACGACCTGGTCGGCACTCTCAGAGGACTTGCCCTCGCCCGAAGTCGAGCCGCCCAAGTCGTTGACGACCACCTTGGCACCACGCGACGCCAAGAGAAGCGCGTGACAGCGGCCCAAGCCCTGCCCCGCGCCGGTGACGATGGCGACTCGTCCGTCAAACCTCACATCTTTGCCCATTGATCCCTCGCTCCAGAAACAATCAGAGCTGACGGTTTATGGGGGAATCAGGTTGATGTCAATGCAGGCGTCGCCGGCCCTTTCGCAGGCCCGCGCTATTTCTTCCAGCGGCTCTCGGTGAGGGTGAGGCCCTCGATCGATTTGCGGGGGAGCATCTGCTCGTAGGTGCGCTGATAGCCGGTCTTGGAGATGCGCCAGACGCCGTCGTCCCCCTTGCGATACTCGTCCTCGTAGAAGCCAGCGCCTTGCACCATCATGTCGAAGCCGGTGTCGATCACCGTGTCCTGGAGGCACCAGCGCCCGGTGGCGGTTCGCTCGTCGATGAGCTCGATCTCGGGCTGGCTTACGGCGTGACAGGAGTGGAACGTGTCCCCACCCATGGAGCCCTGGAGAAACTGCATGATGGCGTCGCGGCTATCGAACGAGAACTTGCCCCCGCTATAGGCTGCTTTGGCGTCGTCCGTGAAGCACTCGCGAAGCTCGTCCCACTGCTTGGTGTCGATGGAACGCTGGTACTTGTACTTCAGGCGCTTGATCGCTTCGAGATCTTGCCAGTCGATGTCGCGCATGGTTCGAATCTACTGCCAAAACGCTGGCCCTGCTTCCCTTTTCTCGCGGGCTATGGCATCTACCCCGCTCAATCTCGTGAGGTGACCATGGAACGGCATTGGGGCGAGCGTTGGCTGTTGGTTTTGGCGCTTTGTGTGCTCTTCGCTGCCGCATCCGCTTGCGGCAAGAGCAAGACGATGAAGGGGGCGGAGGTCGGGGGAGCTGGCCTCGGTTGCTACAAGTACACGACCAAGGACAACGAGTTCAAGCACATCAGCCAGCAAGCGACCGTCGAGACCAAGTGGTACGACGAGTGGACCTCCAAGCACGGGAAGACGCTTCCCGACCCGCTACCGCCGCCCGACCATTGGATGCACCCGAGGCTCTCGGCCAAGTACGCGGCGACGATGCACGAGAACAGCTTCGCGACCGACGTCAGCACGGAGCCAGGACCGATCCCCAACGAGGCCAAGGTCGAGTATTTCCACGTGCTCGAAAAGGGCACGAAGCTGTCGGGGATGTCGCCCTTTTACACGTTCCTCGATGACCACACCGTCGTGACGATCTCGTTTGGGCGAGATTCCGCGATGCTGCTGATCGTCGACATCAAGGGCGACGCCAAGGTCCTGGACCACGTGGCCCTTCCCGGTCGAGGCAGCAAGGCCCTCGAGCTCGCCAAGAAGTCAGCGCGGATGGCGATGTTCCGGGACACGTCCGGCGGCGCTTACTCGTACCTAGACGCGAAGGGGGATGTCTACGTTCCAGGCGCGGACAACACCGTGATTCGCATCCCGATTCGCGACCACCACGTCGACCGCGAGAACATGGTCCTCTTGGACCTGAACCGGGAGATCGAAAAGGGCAGCTGGGTCGGCAAGGCGATGGAACACCCGGAGAACCACCTCACCGCGCTCATGCCCGACGCTCAGGGTCGGGTGTGGTTCACCTCCAAGTTCGGTGTGATCGGCATGATCGACGTCGACTACTCCGGACACTGCCCGCCGGTTTACACCACCGCGATCCCTCACTTCGCGTTCAGCGACAAGCTCCACCACTACTACGGAGACGAGCTGCCCGAGGGGGCCGAGGATTTCATCGAAGAGCTCAAGCAGTCCGAAAAAGACGGAACGCTGGTCGACAAGATGACCGAGCACCGGCAGCGTGCGATCGAGCTCTTCGACATCGTGCACGACGAGCCGTTCGAGCAGATTCAGAACTCGTTCTCGGTCGGGCCCGATGGCGT
>CP070650.1:1334355-1341065 GCA_020354595.1 Myxococcales bacterium | reverse complement strand
CGTCCTCGACCGCTTGGCGAAAGCCGCCCCTGCCGACGATGGCGCGCACGTGCGGCCCCGCGAGCTCGGAGTAGCTCTGGTGGCCTTCGAAGTAGGGGCCTACGGTGTTCTTGTGGAGGTGCCGGACGTGGTAACCGTCGAGAAACGCCTCCATGACGATCTTCCAGTTCGTGCGTGCCGCGGTCGTCGCCCGGCGAAAGACGACGTGGCTCTCCAGGCCGAGTGGCCCGAGGTCAGGCTCGAGCGGATCGAGATAGAGGTCGAAGTCGTATTCGCGCCCCGGGGTCGCGACCACCCAGACGAAGCCGAACCGCTCGGTGACGGGCAGGGAGGTCAACCCGAGTGTGCTCTTGTCGAGCGAAGGGAAGAGCTCTTCGCGCGGTACGTGCGTGAGCCTGCCCTCGAGGTCGTAGGTCCAGCCGTGATAGACGCAATGGAAGCCCTTCCTCGCCTTGCAGAACCCCGGGTTCTCGATGAGCCGCGTGCCGCGATGGCGGCACACGTTGAGCATCGCGCGCAGGTTGCCATCACGTGCGCGTGTGATGATGATGGGGACGCCCAGAGCATCGTGAACGAGGCACGAGCCTGGTGACGCCAGCTGCGAAACGTGCGCGACCGCCATGGGCAGCCTGCGGAGCAGGCGTTGCTCCTCTTCGAGTCGGGACGCGTCGGTGTAGACCGTGGTCGGGATTTGAAAGTCGCCGAGCCTAGGGTCGGGTCCTCGGTCGTATACTTTCACGAGCTCGTCTAGAAGGTGTTCGTAGATCGGCGGGTTCTTCATGCAGCCTCCGGGATCGGTACGGACGCTTTGACCAGTGGCTTCCATTGCGGGCGTCCCTGACTATCATATTGTCGCTGGCAACTGCACGGTAAACCTCTGGTATGCTTCCGCCGCATGCGCGTCTTCCTCATCGTCGGGGCGCTGACTCTGCTCGCGGTCGTTGCAGTCGTCACGTGGCTCTTCGCTCGCGAGCCCACGCCGGCCGAGGCGGTGCGCATTGCGGCCGTGCTGGCGCCGACCTCTCCGCCCGGCGAGCCTCCTGCGTATGCGCATTGCGCCTCCTGTCATTTGCACGATGGAAGCGGCCGGCCGGACGGGTCAATCCCGCGGTTGAACGGACAACGCAAGGCCGTTCTGCAGAACAAGCTGTTCCGGTTGCGCGTCGGGCTGATGCGCATGCCGGTGATGGATCCATTCGCACGCACCCTCGAGCCAAAGGAGATTTCGGAGATCTCGGACTATCTGGCTGCGCTGCCGGAGACCGCTGTCGCGCCCGTCGAAGCCATCGATGAAGAGCGAGCGGCGGGCGCATCGCTTTATTCGAAGCACTGCGCTTCCTGTCACGGGGACAACGCTGAAGGGCACGATGGGCTGTTTGCATCGCGCCTATGTGGGCAGTATCCGGCCTACCTCGCGCGACGCCTCGACGAGGTTGCTCGCAAGACGCGAGGTGACGCGGACGCGGTGATGCAGGGCGTTCTCGAGGGCGTGCCCGCGGATGCTTTGGGGCCGATCGTGAAGTGGCTGTCGGCCGGAGGGGGGTGTGTGGCGCGATGACCCATTCCTTTGGTCGCAGACGTTTCGTTCGGATCACGGGAGGCGCGGCGGCCGCTGCGTCACTGAATGGTTGGGGCCTGGCACGCGCCGCGATTGCCGATTCCCCGGCTCCGAGCCGTCACGTGAGAGTCGTCGTCGTTGGCGCCGGGTTATCGGGTTTGATGGCGGCGCGCGAGCTCGATCGGCTCGGCGAAAGCTCGTTTGTCGTGCTCGAAGCTCGCGATCGCGTGGGTGGTCGCACGCTCAACATGCCGATCGGAGGCGGGCACATCGTCGAGGTGGGCGGTGAATGGATCGGCCCGGGACAAGACGCGGTGGCCGCCGTCGTCCGCGACCTCGGCATTGGAACCTTCGACCACTACTACGACGGCGACACGACCTACGACATCGAGGGCAAGGTGTCGCGGGGATTACTCCCGGACGTCACGCTTCTGCAGAGCGCCGACTTCCTCAAGGTGGCGTGGCAGCTCGACCGCCTCAGCAAGAAATTGCCCGTCGGCGAGCCTTGGCGCGCGAAGAACGCAGCCGAGCTCGATCGGACGACCTTCGGCGCGTGGCTCAGCGAGCACGCGTCGACGAGCTTCACGCCGTCGGTGTTTCGGCTGATCAGTCGAGCGGTGTGGTCGGGGTATCCGGAGCGAACCTCGTTGCTCTGGATCCTGCACTACCTGCGCGCCGCGGGCGGTTTGCTGCCCGTGATCCTCAACGACGGCGGCGCCCAGGATCAACGCATCGAAGGCGGGTCACAAGTGATCTCCGAGCGCATGGCCGACGCGCTCGGCGATCGAGTGCTGCTAGGTCGCCCCGTTCTCCGCATCGAGGACCGGCCGGGGAGTCCCATGCGGGTCATCACGCAGCTCGAGACGTTCACCGCCGATCGAGTCATCGTCGCGATGGCGCCTGCGGACACGATGCGTATCGAGTTCTCACCGGGGCTCCCCAAGCCGCGACTCGACCTCGCGTCCGGCTGGGCGCGCCTTCCGAGGCGTCCCCTCGTCAAAGCGGCGATGCTGTACGCCAAGCCCTTCTGGCGTGCAGACGGCCTGAACGGGGCCATGCAGAGCGACCGAAGCCCCATCCAACTGGTGTTCGACAACTCGCCGGAGGACGCCTCGATCGGTGTTCTCAGTTGCTTCCTTTCGGTCGTCGAATGTCCGCACCTGGCCGACCGGAAGGCCCGCGAGGAGGGCTTGAAGGAAGAGCTGGCCCGTTACTTCGGCCCTAAGGCGCTCGATGCGACGGGCTATGTCGAAAAGGATTGGTCGACGGATCCGTGGAGCACCGGCTGCATCACCCCGCTGACGCCCGGCCTGCTCACCGCTGCGGGCGAGCATCTGCGAAAGCCGAGCGGCCGTGTTCATTGGGCGGGAACCGAGAGCGCCAAGCGCTGGTGCGGTTACATGGACGGCGCGATCTCGGCTGGCGCCCGCACCGCCAACGAGGTCATCCTCGCGCTCACCAACCGGTAATTGCGCTGAGGATCCAGCGGCGAGTTTCGGCGGGATCGATGACCGCGTCGATCTCGAAGTGCTCCGCCATGTTGATTGCTTTGCCTCTCTGGTAGGCGAGCTCGACCATTTGTTGGAACATCTTGTCGCGCGCCTTGGGGTCTTCGATCGACTCGAGCTCCTTGCGGAAACCGAGCCGCACCGCGCCCTCGAGGCCCATTCCGCCGAACTCACCGGTCGGCCAAGAGATCGTGAAAACCGGCGCCTTGAAGCTGCCGCCCGCCATCGACTGGGCGCCCAGTCCATAGCCCTTACGCAGCACGACCGTACAGAACGGGACCGCCAAGCTCGCGCCCGTCGTGAACAGGCGCGCCGCGCGCTTCACTAAGGCCGTCTCCTCCGCCTCGGGGCCCACCATGAATCCCGGCGTGTCACATAGGAAGACCAGCGGAATACCACAGGTGCTGCAGAGCTTCATGAAGTCAGCCGCCTTGTCCGAGGCCTCGCCGTCGATGGCGCCGCCGAGGTGACGCGGGTTGTTGGCGATCACGCCCAACGGTCGGCCTTCGATTCGTGCAAGCGCCGTGATCATGCCCGCGCCGAATCCGGCACGTAGCTCGAGGACCGATTCTCGGTCGAACAGAGTCTCGATCACGTTTCTCACGTCGTACACCCGAAGCCGATTCTCGGGAACCGCCGAGCGAAGCAACCGTTGATCCGCGTGCTCCCATTGCGCGAGGTCCCCTTGAAAGTAACCGAGGTAGCGTTTTGCGACTGCCACCGCCTCGACATCGTCCTCGACGAGCACGTCGATCACGCCGTTTCGATACTGCGACTCGGACGGTCCGACGTCCTCCGGAGCGAACACTCCGAGGCCGCCGCCCTCGATCATCGCGGGTCCCCCCATGCCGATGTTCGAGGCTTTGGTTGCGATCACGACATCGCAGCAGCCGAGGAGGGCGGCGTTGCCGGCAAAACACCGGCCGGAGTTGACGCCGACGAGGGGCACTTTGCCCGACAGCTCCGCGAAGTATTGGAACGCTCGGCAATCGAGACCGGCGATGATCGCATAGTCGGTGTCGCCCGGCCGGCCGCCGCCACCCTCGGAGAAGAGCACCACGGGGAGGCCTTGCTGCTCCGCGATCTCGAACATGCGATCCTTTTTGAGGTGGTTCATCGTTCCCTGCGTGCCCGCTAGAACGGTGTAGTCGTACGACGTGACGACCGTCTGCGTGCCCCCATTGCCGAAAAGCTCGCCGTTGACCCTGCCGATTCCCGCGATCATGCCGTCGGCGGGTGTGCGCGCGATCAGGTCTTCCTTCGTTCGACGCTGGCGCTGCGCCGCGATCACGAGCGCCCCGTACTCGACGAAGGTCCCTTCGTCGACGAGGTCGGCCACATTCTCTCTAGCGGTCCGTTGTCCGGTCTTGCGTCGCTTCGCGACGGCTTCGGGCCTGTTCTCATCGAGCCCAAACGCATGTCGCTCACTCACTTCCGCGAGGTCGGGTCGGATCTCGTCGAGCGATGCCGAATGCTCGGTCTCGTCTGCCGCGTCGACGTGAGCGGCGTCCAGCACGAGCAGCGGCTCGTCCGCTTCGACCACGGCATTGGCGCGGACCAGCACCCGTTTCACGATACCGCCCCGCTCCGCCGCTACGATGTGCTCCATCTTCATCGCCTCGAGGATCACGAGCGGCTCACCCGCGGCGACCTTCTGTCCGATTTGCACGCTCACACCGGCGACCATCCCCTTCATGGGCGCGCGGACCTCGAAACTATCGCTCATACCGAAGTGTTAGCAGGTTCTCGAGCCCAATTAAGCTTCTTGCACTAAGGTTCGCGGATGGAGCGCACGGAGAAGAACGTTCGGTTGGGCATGACCCTGCCGGTCGGCGGGGCGGACAAAGCGGTCGAGCTCGCGAAGATCGCGGTCGATCGAGGCTACGAAGAGATCTGGATGGCCGAGGTGAATGGCGGCGATTCCTACGCACTTGCCGGCGCCGTCGCGCAGGGGTTACCCGGCGCGCGAATCGGCACGGCGGTCGTGCCCGCGCAGACCCGCACACCGATGATGCACGCCATGGCGGCGATGACGCTCAGTCAGATGACGAACGGCAACTTCATTCTCGGCATCGGGCTGTCTTCCCCCAACATCGTCCACGACTGGGCCGGTCAGCCCTACGAGAGGCCGCTCACGACGATGCGCGAGCACGTCGAAGTGCTGCGACAGATGCTCAGCGGACAGAAGACGACCTATGACGGCAGGACGCTTTCGGTGAAGGGCTTCCGTCTCGGGGGGATGCCGGTCGGCGAGGTTCCGATCTATCTCGGCGCCCTCAACAAGAGCATGCTCCGGCTCACCGGAGCGCTCTGCGACGGCGTATGCCTGAACATGGTTCCCGAGACCGCGCTTCCGCAGGTGCTCGGGGAGGTCCGCGCCGGAGCCGAAGAAGCGGGCAAGGATCCAAACGCCATCGAGGTCGTCGCCCGCCTGCACGTCGTCATGGCGGACGACCCGGAGATGGGGCGAAACTTGATCCGCACGGTGTTCGGTGCCTACGCCGCGACGCCCGGCTACAACAAGTGCTTCGAGTGGATCGGCTTTGAAGACGAAGCGCGCCAAATTCGAGAGGCCTACGCCAAGCGCGATCGCGCGGGCGTGGCCATGGGTGTGACCGACCGGCTCTGCGACGCCATGGCCGTCGTCGGCGACAAGGAGACCGTTCGAGCCCGCATTCGTGGCTACGCGGAAGCGGGCGTCGACGTTTGCGTCATCAACCCCATCGCCGACTTCTCCGCCGTTCCGAAGGTGGTGCAGGACGTCTCCGGTTGCCTCGACGGCCTCGATCTGCGCAACGGCGGCGTGATCCGGGCGACCGGGTAGGGCGGCTTGAGGAGCCGCCCGGTTCGTGGTTTGTTTCCCGCCATGCGTATCTCCTTGGCGTTGCTGCCCCTGATCGTGCTTAGCCTGGTCGTCAGCGCGGACCCTTTCTCGAGCCACGCCGCGGCCGAAGCGGCACCCGAAGCCAAGCCCGAGCCAACCCATCAGCTTCGGCTCGCGACGCTGGCGCCCCGGCAATCGGGCCTCGGTCGCGCCTTTCAGGACTTGCGCAAGCAACTTCGAGAAAAGACCAACGGCGACGTCGAGCTCAAGATGTACCATGGAGGTGTTGCCGGCGACGAGGAGACAGTCGTCCGCAAGATGCGCGTCGGCCAGCTCGACGGCGCGCTACTCACGTCGACAGGGCTCGGCGCGCTGGTCCCCCAGGTCTTGGTGTTGCAGGCGCCCGGACTCATTTCGAGCTACCCGGCGCTCGACGACGTCCGGGAGCAGCTCGCGCCCCAGCTCGAAGCACTCTTCGTGAAGGCGGGGTATACGCTGGTCTCCTGGGGTGACTCAGGTCAGGTACGGATCTTCTCGAAGCACAAGATTCAACACCCCGATGATCTCAAGAACGTGCGCCCCTGGGTGTGGCGTGGCTCACCCACCATGCGAGCGTTCATCGAGGCGGCAGGCGCCAATGGTGTCACGCTCGGGTTGCCGGAGGTGTTCGGGGCGCTCCAAACGGGCATGATCGACACGGTCATTGCGTCTTCCATCGGTGTGCTCGGCTTCCAGTGGCACACGCGCCTCAAGACGATGACCAAGCCCGGCGGTGGCATCGTGGTGGGCGCCTACGTGATCAAGAAAGACCGGCTCGAGT
>CP070650.1:1330245-1334255 GCA_020354595.1 Myxococcales bacterium | reverse complement strand
GGTCGCGCAGTCACCATCTCGCTCACGTAGAGCCCGGCTCCAAAGCGCCTGCACATCGCGCGAAACGGCCAATTCGTCACGCCCGCCATCGGGGCGAGGACCACTGGCGGCCAAACCGAAATCAGCCCGATGTCCACCGGCGTGAATTCACCAGGCCGCGCCAGCGGCACCTCGCGATTGAGCTCGCTCTTGTAAACCCGATCCATCAGCGAATTCGCGGTTCTGAAAAAGGGGTCTGACCCGTTTTTCGTCAGTTGACTACAGAGAGGTGGCGGTGACCGGTGCTTCGAAGAACCTTCATGCGCCAGTCGACGCCGATCAGCTCGCCTGCTTCCAAGGGGAGCCAGATATTTTCGCCGAGAATCACCTCGCTCGAGAAAATCAGGTGATTGACGTAGCCGCTCTCGGAGGGCGCCTCGCACTCGGGCGACAGGCTGGGGCATGCGTCGCGATCTGCGCACCGCGTCTTGTACGTCGACCAAAATAGCTCTTTGCCCCCTTCGGCGGCGACCATCGTGGTGCCGTCGGTGACGATCGCAGTGAGCAGGGAGGGCTCTTTGTCCGAGTCGAGATCGCAGATCGCGCGGACGTGCTCGAGGGTCGATTGCAGCGCCATCGTCGTCTCTTCGACGCCGATGCGCCCGGAAAGCGGGCCGTGCTGAGAGAGGTGAGTCAGGAACAGAAAGAACAACACCTCGCTGTCGGTGTCGCCGAGGATGTAACGCCGGAGCACGGGCGCCACGCGCTGCACGAGCTCCTCCCGGTGCTCGGGGAAATTCTGGATGTCCCCGTTGTGCGCCATCACCCACTTGCCGTACTGGAACGGATGGCAGTTGAGCACCGAGTTCTCGCCGTTGGTCGCGCGACGCACGTGCGCGAGCACGGTCTCCGACGCGACGATCCCGCTCACCCGTTGGAACAAAGCGCAGTCGATCGCGGTGGTGGGGCTCCTGGTGATGTGCGGCGCG
Organism: Myxococcales bacterium; assembly: GCA_020354595.1. Lineage (GTDB taxonomy): Bacteria > Myxococcota_A > Polyangia > Polyangiales > Houyiibacteriaceae > SG8-38. The sequence continues at coordinate 1,333,287 of CP070650.1, read as the reverse complement.
CCGTCGACATAATACGCCACTCCCCAGCCGTCCCGGTGTTCGGTGCTTTGCGTTCCGAGCGCATTGTCCGCGTCCATCAGAGACCGGTGCACCTGGCTCTGGATCACGCTACGGAATCCGAACAAGCGACACATAACCCGAGCATTTTGACACGAACCGCCGGTCAATGCCCGCTCTGCTGTTCAGGAGCCGCACCCAGTGTTAGGGTGCGCGCCCGTGAAGCGATTTCGGCGTCTTTTCATTGCCAACCGAGGCGAGGTAGCCGCACGCATTGCGAGGACCTGCGACTCCCTAGGCATCACGCCGGTCTTCGGCGTGTCGGAAGCCGACCGACATGCCCCGTACGTACGCGGTCGCGAATCGGTGGTGCTCGGCCCGTCCCGGTCGAGCGAGAGCTACTTGGCTGCCGAACGCATCGTTCAAGCGGCCATCCAAAGCCAATGCAGCGCGATCCATCCCGGTTGGGGGTTCCTCGCCGAGAACCCGCTCTTCGCATCGCTTTGCGAGGCGCACGGTGTCACTTTCATCGGTCCGCCGCCTGCGGTCATGCAGAGGCTCGGCAGAAAGACGCCCGCAAAAAGGTCGATGGCGGCCGCGGGGCTCAAGCTGATTCCCGGCAGCGACGGCGTGCTCCGTGATGCGGACGAAGCGCGCCAGGTAGCGGAAGCGACTGGGTTCCCGGTCCTGCTCAAGGCCGAAAGCGGGGGCGGCGGCCGCGGCATGCGCGTCGTCCGCGCGGCTGAGGAGGTCAAAGCCGCCTACGACTCGGCGCAGGCCGAGTCACTCGCCGCGTTCGCCGACGGACGTTTGTACCTCGAGAAGCTGATCGAGGGCGGACGTCACATCGAAATCCAGCTGCTCGCCGACAACTACGGCAACGTCGTTCACCTCGGCGAGCGCGATTGCTCAGTGCAGCGCAAGCACCAAAAGCTCATCGAAGAGTCACCGGCTCTAGTCTTGAGCGACGCCGAACGCGAGCAGACCCTGGCTGCAGCAGTCCGTGCGACGCGCGCAATCGGTTACGTCGGCGCCGGTACGATGGAGTTCCTTCTCGACGAGGGCGGCGAGCTTCGCTTCATGGAGATGAACGCGCGCCTTCAGGTCGAGCACCCCGTCACCGAGATGCGCACCGGCATCGATCTGGTCGAGGCCCAGATTCGGGTCGCCGCAGGAGAGCCCTTGTGGTTATCACAAGACGACATCGCGCTACGCGGTCATGCAATCGAGTGCCGCATCAACGCCGAAGACCCGTCGAATGGATTTGCACCGAGCCCGGGCGTGGTCGAGCAATGGGAAGTGGGCTCCGCGGATGAGAGCGTGCGGGTCGATACCCACGTCGAGTCCGGCTACGAGGTTCCGCCCCACTACGACAGCTTGGTGTGCAAGGTGATCGCTTGGGGGAAGGACCGCGACGCGGCCTGCGACCGCTTGGCGGAGGCTTTGCAGAACATGCGATGTGATGGCATCTCGACGACGATCCCGATGCACCTAGCCGTTCTGTCTTCGAAAGACTTTCGCGAGAATCGGTACGACACGCGAGCCGTACCGGGGTGGGAGAGCTGATGGCACACGTTCCGGTCGTTCCGATTGGCAATTCGCGGGAGGCGGTGGTGGATCAGGCCGAGTACGACCGCGAGCTCGCCGGCCACGACCCACTGGTGAAAAAGCTCGAAGCGCGACGCGCGGAAGTGCAGGCCGGATGGGGCGACCAATACGTCGAGCGCGTGCACGACAAAGACAAGCTGACGACGCGCGAGCGTCTCGAGCGGCTCAAGGACGAGGGCTCACAGATCTTCGAGATCGGCACGTTCGTCAACTACGGCCAGGACTTTGACGGTCTCCGCTCTCCGGCTGCTGGAGTGGTGACGGCGTTCATGCAGATCGAGGGGCGGTGGTGCGTCGTCATCGCCAACGACAACACCGTGGCGTCCGGCGCGTGGTGGCCCAAGACGCCCGAGAAGATCCAACGCGCCCAAGAAATGGCGAGGCGGCTCCGTTTGCCGACGCTCTACCTCGTCGACTGCAGCGGCCTTTACCTGCCACAGCAACGAAAGAGCTTCGCCGGTGCACGGGGCGCGGGTCACATCTTCAAGATGAACAGCCTTCTCTCGGCTGAGGGGGTGCCGCAGATTGCGGGCGTGTTCGGCGACTGTATCGCGGGTGGCGGCTACATGCCGATCATCAGCGACCGAGTGTACATGACCGAGCAGGCGTACATGGTCATCGCCGGGGCGGCGCTGATCAAGGGCGCCAAGAGCCAACACATTACCTCGCTCGACATCGGAGGCCCCGAGGTGCACGTGCACCAATCGGGGTGCGCCGACGAGCGTGTTCCCGACGACGTCACGCTCATCGACTGCCTACGACGCGAGGTGTCCAGACTGCCAACCTCCGGCGCGTCGTTTTACAGAGGCGGCGTCGAGCCCATGTAGCCGCGCTTCTCCCCGGCGGAGCTTCCAGGCCTTCTGCCCGTCGACCACCGGCAGGCGTACGACTCTACCGAGGTCCTCGCGCGCCTCTGCGACCAGAGCCTGTTCTGGGAAGTGCTGCCTTCCGTCGGCCGCGAGATGATCTGTGGCGTTGCCCGCGTCGGCGGTTTGTACGCAGGCTTCGTGCTCAACCGACAGGGGCTCATCGAAGACCCCGAAGCGGACGGTGAGCAGCGGCCCGGCGGCATTCTCTACCGGCAAGGCATCGCGAAGATCAGCACCTTTAGCCGCGCGTGCAACAGCGACGGCATTCCGCTCATCTGGTTGCAAGATATCAGCGGCTTCGACATCGGCGCGGAAGCCGAACGCCATGGGCTCCTCGCGTACGGTTCGAACCTCATCTACACGAACAGCACGAACGAAACCCCGATGTTCACCGTGTTGCTTCGTAAGGCCTCGGGCGCTGGCTACTATGCGATGGCTGGGCTTCCCTACGACCCAGTGGTGCAGCTCTCGACGCCGATTTCGCGCCTCAGCGTCATGGAGGGCCGGACCCTCGCGATCGCTTCTTACAACAGCAAGCTCGACGACAACTTCGAAATCGTAACGACGG
>CP070650.1:1327625-1330145 GCA_020354595.1 Myxococcales bacterium | reverse complement strand
GTTTCATGAGCCAGGAAGACTGCGAGGCTGCGTACAACAGCCTACCGACGGACCGAAAGGGCTGCGTCGAAACGCACCTTGGCTTCGCTGGCGGCGGCGATACGCTTACACACTGCCCGCACGCGACCGGCCAATCGCCTTGTGACTAGCTAGCGCGCTCCGGTCCGGGCCTGAGTTTTCGCGGTTGGTCTTGTAACCCACCGAAACCAATGGCTTCCCCGAGGGTGAGCGTGTCCCCGATCTGCTTGACTCGGTGGGGGGGTGCGCTACAAGCCGCGTTCTCCGCTCCCTGACCGCGGGTGCCGCTGGGTTGGGAGCTTTCAAGTGAGGACAGCAAAATGCCCAAGATGAAGACCAAGCGTGCTGCTGCAAAGCGCTTCAAGACCACCGGTGGGGGGCGGATCCGTCGTTCCACGGCTGGCAAGCAGCACAGGATGCGTGGCAAGCCCGCCAATCGGCTGCGGAAGCTCAAGAAGAACTCCATGGTCGATCATCGGGATGAAGAGCGCATTCGGCGTTTGCTTCCTTACGAGCTCTGAGATTCGAAGGAGTAACGCCAATGCCTAGAGTTAAACGAGGCTTCAAAGCCCGCCGTCGTCGCAATCGTCTGCTGAAGCACGCCAAGGGTTACTACGGCGCGCGTCGCAAGGCTTTTCACGTTGCCATCGAGCAGGTCCACAACGCCTGGGAGGATGCCTATCGGCATCGCCGCACGAAGAAGCGCGAGTACCGGCGCCTCTGGATCGCCCGCATCAACGCGGCGGCCCGGAGCAACGGTCTGAACTACAGCCAGTTCATCGCTGGCCTCAAGCGCTCCAACATCGAGCTCGACCGCAAGGTCCTCGCCGAGATCGCGGTTTCCGATCCCGGCGGTTTTAAAGCTGTCGTCGACGCCATCGAATAGTACTGTCGGGACGCGCGATGGCAGAGCCTGATGCGGTTCAGACATTCGAGGACGGGCTCAGCGAAATCCGTGGCGCCTACTCCGATGCGTTGCGCGCCGCCAAGGACGAGCCCGAGCTCCGGCTGATCAACGCCCGCTACGTCGGGCCGCAAGGCGAGCTCACCAAGCTTCTCAAGCTGATGCCCAAGCTCCCCGGCGACCGTCGGCGCGAGCTCGGGCAGGCGGCCAACGCGCTCAAGCAAGAGATCCAAACGACTTTCGACGCCGCGCTCGACGCGATTCACCGAGGCGTTCGTGAGGCCGAGCTCACCGGGCCCGCGCTCGACGTGACGCTGCCGGGCCGCTGGCAGATGCCCGGACGGCTTCATCCGATCACCCGCATCCGCAACGAGGTCCTCGAGATCTTCGTGTCGCTCGGCTTCGACATCGCCGACGGTCCCGAGGTCGAGCTCTACGAGAACTGCTTCGACAAGCTCGGCTTCCCGCCCGACCATCCCGCGACCGACGAGCACGACACGTTCTTCATTCAGGGAAACCGCTCGGCGGACCCGGAGAGCGTTCTTCTGCGTACCCAGACCTCGACGATTCAGATCCGCGAGATGCTGAAGCGGCAGCCCCCGCTGGCCATCGTCTCGCCAGGCGCCGTGTACCGCCGTGACGACGACGCGACCCATTCGCCGATGTTCTTTCAGCTCGAAGGGTTTCTCGTCGACGAAGACGTCACGTTCGCGGAGCTCAAGGGCGTCCTCACGCTGTTCCTCCGACGACTGTTTGACGAACACGTCGCCGTGCGCTTCCGCGCCAGCTACTTCCCGTTCGTCGAACCCGGCGGTGAGGTCGACATGAGCTGCGTCTTCTGCCGCGCGTGGGAGGGCGACCGCGCGCGCACTGCGGCTTGCCGCGTGTGCAAGGGCACCGGATGGATGGAGATCCTCGGCTGCGGCATGATTCACCCGGTCGTGTTCGAAAACGTCGGTTACGACCCGGAGAGGTACACAGGCTTTGCGTTCGGCATGGGGCTCGATCGCATCGCGATGCTCAAATACGGCATCCCCAACATCAAGCTTCTCTACGAGAACGACGTGCGCTTCTTGTCGCAGTTCTAGGAACGTCCGATGTTGGTTTCATATCGTTGGTTGCAAGAGCTCTGCCCCGTCGACGCCGACGTCGCAGAGGTCGCGCGCCGAATCTCGTTGGCGGGTCTCGAGGTCGAAGCGATGGAGGAGAAGGGCAACGGCCTCTCCGGCGTCGTCGTCGCCGAGGTCCGAGCGAAGAGCGCGCACCCCAAGCGCGACCAGCTCACCCTCGTTCGCGTGTTCGACGGCGAGGACGAGCTCGAGGTCGTGTGCGGGGCGTCCAACGTGCCCGAGCCCGGCGGGCGAGTTCTCTTTGCACGGCCGGGGGCCGTCCTACCGAACGGTATCGAGATCGCGCCTCGCAAAGTCGGCGGCATCGAATCGAACGGGATGATCTGTAGCGAGGCTGAGCTCGACATCGGAAGCGACGAAGCGGGCATCTTCGTCGTCGACGCCGAACACGCCGCGTTGCCCGGCACGCCCGTTGCCGACGCGCTCGATCTCCGCGACGTGATCCTCGACGTCGGGCTCACTCCGAAC
>CP070650.1:1323673-1327525 GCA_020354595.1 Myxococcales bacterium | reverse complement strand
GCGTCCCCGACTTGCTGCGCCACGTCGAGCAAGCGCTCGCGCGACAAAGGGCCCCCCTTCTTGAGCTCCTGCTTGAGCGTGTGTCCCTGGACGTACTCGAAGACGAGGTACGGACCGACGTGCGGGTCGTCGCCGACGTCGAAAATCTGAACGATATTGGGATGATGGAGCCGCGCCGCAGCCCGAGCCTCGTTCTGAAGCCGACTGAGGAAGACCTCCCTCATGTCCGCGTCGAGAACCAGGTCACGGAGCGTTTTGATCGCGACGGGTCTGTCGAGGTCGGCGTCGTGCGCGAGGTACACGTTTCCCATCGAGCCCGAGCCGAGAAGCCCTTCGATTCGATAACGGCCGATCTGTGTTGGCAGCTCTGCCATGAGCGCGATCTAGTCCATCGTGGAAGATGGGGCTAGAGACGGTGCAACTTCAAGGTGTTGGTGCGGCCGGACGTCGGCCACCCCAACACCATGGCAAATGCCTCCCCGGTCTTGCAGAGCTTCTCGCGCGCCAACAACGACGTCGCAATCCGCAACGTTTCGTCGAGCGATTCGGGCGGCACCTCGATGCGTGGAATCACTCCCCATTCGAGCGCGAGCCTGCGTGCAACCCGTGTTTCGCTCGTGACCGCGAGGATCGGCGCCTTGGGTCGGTGTTCGGCCAAGAGACCTGCTGAGCGGCCGTCGTGGGTGAAGACCACCACCGCTTTGAGCGGCAAGTGGGTGGTCAGCACTGCGGCAGCCCGGGCGGCGGCGTTGGAGAAAGGCCAATCCTCTTCGCCGACACTTTGAAGCTCCCCAAATTCACGCGCGAGATCCTCGACGTAATCCGACTCCACCTCGCGAATGATCGCATCCATCATCTTCAGGCTTTGCGTCGGGTAACGGCCGGCGGCCGTTTCGCCGCTGAGCATCACTGCATCGGTTCCGTCCATGACCGCGTTGGCGACGTCGGCGGCCTCGGCGCGGGTGGGGCGCGGGTTCCGGATCATCGAGTCGAGCATTTGCGTCGCGGTGATGACGACTTTGCCGCGGGCATTGGTTTCCCGAATGATGCGCTTCTGAACGAGCGGCACCTTCTCCGCTCCGAGCTCGACGCCCAAGTCTCCCCGGGCGATCATGATCCCGTCCGCGGCGTCGAGGATTTCGGAGAGCACCTCGACCGCCTCGGGCCTCTCGATCTTGGCGATGACAGGAACATCGCCCGCCAGCGATTTGGCCGCTCTCACGTCCTCGGCCGAGCGTACGAACGAGAGCGCGATGTAGTCCGCGCCGAGCTCGGACACCGCGAAGGGGAGGTCCTCGCGGTCCTTCTGCGTCAGCGTGGCGCCCGTGATCGACACGCCCGGGAGATTCAACCCCTTGTTGTTAGAGAGCGGTCCTCCATCCTCTACGATCGTGTGCACCGTTTCCTCTTCCACCCGATCGACGCGCAGCCGAATCATTCCGTCATCGAGGGCGACGGTATCGCCAGGCTTTAGGTCGGCGCCCAGGGAATCGTGAATCACGGAGACGATCTCCTGATTGCCTTCCACGTCTTTGGTGGTCAGCGCGAAGCGATCGCCCGGTTCGAGCTCGATCGCGCCCTCGGCAAACTTTCCGATGCGCATCTTCGGCCCCTGCATGTCGGCGAGGATCGCCATCGGTGTGCGTGCTTCGCGCGCGGCTTCACGAACCAGCTTCGCAACCTTCGCGTGCGACTCGTGGTCGCCGTGCGAGAAGTTCAGCCGCGCACAGTTCATCCCGGCACGAACGAGCTCCGCGATCTTCTCTTTCGTGTTGCTCGCAGGCCCGAGCGTGCAGACGATCTTCGTGCGTCTCACAGGACGGTTGTACCCGGCTTCGCGCGGAGGACCAAACTAGCGGGGTCGGTACCGAGGCGGCTCCCAGCGGCTCAGCTTGGACTCGAAACCCAAACGTACGACGAACGTCGCGTAGAGCGTCCATTGCGTGCGGTCGTTCGTCGGTTGCGTGTTCCGATAAGATGGGTCTGCGTTCACGTAACGGGTGGCGATTCGAAGCCACAAGCCCTTGACCGTCGTCAGCGGTCGATAGAGTGGAACTCCAAAACCGAAGCCGACACCGAGACCAACGCTCCGATGTGAGTCGAGCAGAAACGCGGGGCCGATCTCGACGAAGATCGACTGGAGCAACAAGTCTGCAAACTCGTTCCACGTCTGCTTGTACAGGAAGAAGAGGGCAGGGAAGAGCGGCCGAAGGTCCACACCGACAAAGAGGTGTTGGCCGGAGTCGGGTCCCCACCTTCCGGACAGCACGACCCCTGCGGTGTCGGCGACCAAGAATCGGGCCTCGCCGATGACGTTTGGGTCCGCCTTGCGGTTCAGCCACGTCGCGCCTCCCCCGGCCCCGAGGGCGAGCGTCAACCCGCGATCCCAGCGGCCGTAGAGCCCGTCCCCTTCGCGCTGCGCGCTTGCTGGAGCGCAAAACGCCGAGAGGACGAGGATCGTACCGACGATCACCCCTAGACGGGCGCCCCGTGTCATGATTCCCCCATGCACCGGTCGGCGTGGCGGGTCAAGAGATTGAGGCTGTAGACTGTACTCATGGGGCGGCCGTTTGGTCTGGGGCTTCGAAGCCAGTTGATGCTCGCGCAGATCGTCGCGTTCGGTGCGGCGTTCGTGTTGCTGAGCATCGTCACGGCCAGGCTCGACGCGAACGACGACATCCATCCGAGCGCCGAAGAGCAGCGTAGGTCGGAAGTCGTCGGTGACGGCGCAGACGAGAGGGCGTCGACCGAGACACGAGCTGGAGCCCGCCCTCGGGTTACCGAAGCGAAAGTCGGCGATTCGGCGCGACGAAGCCTATTCCTGTTCTACCTCGGATTGACCGCGGCGACGGTGCTGTTGCTCACCTACGTGTTGCTGACGTATTTCATCGTTCGCCCCATCGATCGCCTGCGACTCGCTTCTGAGCGGCTGGCGTCGGGACGCCTGCAAACCGAGGTCCCCGTGCAGGGGGCCGCCGAAGTCGCGCGCTTGGCCGCGAGCTTCAACGAGATGGCGGCCCAGCTTCGCGAAGATCGTGCGGCGCTTCAACGACGGCTCGACGAGCTCGAACGAACAACCGGCGAGCTGTCCGCAGCGCAGGAGCAGCTCATTCGCAGCGCACGCTTGGCCGCAGTGGGCCGTCTCTCCGCAGGTGTTGCGCATGAAATTGGAAACCCGCTCGCCGCGATACGCGGTCTGCTCGACTTGATGCAGATGGGCGACCTCGATCCCGAGGATGAGCGAGAGTTCGTCCAACGGATTCAACGGGAAACAGAACGCATTCATCATACGATTCGCGACCTCCTGGATTTCTCGAGAAGCGGGCCGAGTCAGGACGTGCGAATCGAAACGTCCGCCGACCTCGTAGAGGTGGTATCGGATACGGTGAAGCTCATCGACCGTCAGAACCGCTTCCGAGACATCGACCTGGCGCTCCGTTTGGACGACGGGCTTCCTCGGGTCCGCGGAGACCACGAGCGATTGCGCCAGCTCTTGCTGAATCTTCTGTTCAACGCCGCGGACGCGCTCAGCGGAAAGGGAACGATCGAGGTGAGCGCATCGAACGGCGGCGGCGTCGTTCAGCTCACGGTGGAAGACGACGGCCCCGGGATCGACGAAGAGATATTGGACCAGGTGTTCGATCCCTTCGTGACGACGAAGGCGGCGGGACAGGGCACCGGCCTAGGGCTCGCGGTGTGCCACACCATCGTCGAGCGATTGGGGGGGACGATCGAGGCGGGGAACCGGGCCGAGGGCGGTGCGGCGTTTGCAGTGGTCTTGCCCGTGGCGGTTTTGTTACATCCGACCCACCCACCCCCACCCGTTATCCTCCCTGCGCGCCCCTGCGCTTC
>CP070650.1:1320749-1323573 GCA_020354595.1 Myxococcales bacterium | reverse complement strand
GTCGAGAGGTGGAGCGCCGCCCCGTTCGCGCCGAGGTATGCACCGACCATCGATCGAAGTGTGCCCGCAGGCACGCCCGTGATCTCGGCCGTCCGCTCAGGTGGCCAAGGCTCTGCCACCTTTCGAAGCGCATCGAAACCGCGCATGTGCCGAGCCACGCGCTCGTTGTCGGCACCACCCCGATTCAGCACTTCGTTCAGAAAGCTCAAAAGGAAGTACACGTCCGTGTCCGGACGGATGAAAACCTGGGTCCCGAGTTGCTTAGCGGTCTCTGTGCGTCGAGGATTGACGTGGAAGACCTTGCCGCCCCGCTCCTCGATGGCCCTGAGCCGTCTGACGGGGTTTGGAAGCTGTATGAAGCTCCCCCGCGAAACGGCCGGGTTCGATCCGATGATGATCAGGCACTCGGTCCGATCGACGTCCGGAAAAGGTTGAATGAACGGAAAGCCGTAGACCCGTTCCGCCGCAGCGAACTTGTTGTTGCAATCCTGAGAGCCGGTCTGAAAAAGATTGCGGGACCCGAGGCCCTGAAAGAAGGCTGCGGTCAAGATCGGAGGCAGCAAGCTGAACGAGATCGGATTCCCGAGGTACGCAGATACGGAATCCCCACCGTGGTCCCGCACTAGCTGCTTCACTTTGGCGCCAATCTCCTCGAGCGCCTGCGACCAGCTGATCTCCTGGAACCGGTCTCCGACGCGCTTCAAAGGAACGCACAAGCGGTCCGGCGAATGATGCACCTCGTGATAGCGAAGCCCCTTGATGCACTAGTAGCCCTTGCTCGCTACGTGGTCCGGGTCCGGCTCCACCGCAACGACCCGCTTGCCGTCGATGGTGGCTTTCAAGCCACAGGTAGCCTCGCAAATGCGGCAAAATGTATATTCTGTCCGGCTCGACACGGCGGTGAAGGTGCCAGGCTCGACGCCGTCGGACAAGCCCGATGCGACAGTTCGGGACGATCCTGCTAAGCCGCGACGAAGGTGAGGTAACCATGAACAAGCTTTTCGTAATTCTAGCGATGACTCTGATCACGGTAGGCTGCAGCTCGAGCGGCGACGGCGATGGCGGCAGCGAGCCGAAGTGCCCGACGCCGCAGGAGATGCTCCGTTGCGACAAGGTGCTCAACATCGCGCACCGAGGCGGTCGGCGTATCCGGCCGGAGCACACCATCGAGGCCTACGACAAGGCGCTCGAAGACGGCGCTGACATCCTCGAGCTCGACGTGCACGAGACGAGCGACGGCGAGCTGGTCGTGATGCACGACGACACGGTCGACCGCACGACCGACTGCACGGGGGTCATCAACGAGATGACGTTCGCGGCCCTCCGCGAGTGCGACGCTGGTTACGACTTCAGCTCCGATGGGGGCGAGACCTATCCCTACCGCGGCATGGGGCTCGTTGTCCCCACTATGCAAGAAGTCTTCGACCGATACCCAGACACCGCGTTCGTCATCGAGATCAAACAGGAGAGCCCCTCGATAGTCGACCACTTCGTCGCGGTCATCCGCGAATACCAGGTCACCGACAAGATGATCGGATCCGCGTTTTCCGATTCGGTCCTGGCCGAGCTTCGCGCTGCCGCCCCGGAGCTCGCGACGAGCATGGGCGTCAACGAAACCCTCACGTTTTGGGGCAACTCTTTCGAGCCGATTGACCCAGAATACGATCCTCCAGCCGAGTTCCTTCAGGTGCCAACCGAGTACGACCTCGGGGAACGCGTCGTGGAGGTGTTGCACCCGGGTTTCGTCCCGCGCGCTCACGAGCTCGGCATGTACGTCCACATCTGGACGATCAACGACGAGGACGAGATGCGCTATCTGATCGAGGAGCACGACGTCGACGGCATCATGACCGACGATCCCCCACTCCTCACCACAGTGATCACCGAGCTAGGGGTTGGCGACTGAAAGGCGAATCCCCGTGGCCGATGCGAAGCATTGGTTTTGCGGCCGCTACACTTTCGGAAAGTTGTCGACGAGGAGCTTCAAGGCGTCGTGTGTCGTGAGGATGCCGACGATCTTCGTCCCCTCGACGACGATCACCGAGCCATACTTATGCTCGAGCATCTCCTGTAGGACGTGGAACAGCGGAGTGTCTTTGGACACGGTGTAGGCCTCTTGCGTCATGGCTTCTTCGACCGTCGTGGCATCCGGGTTGACCTCGTTGAGGCCGGCCACCATGCCGAGGTCTCGATCACTGACGACCCCGTGGAGCTCGCCGCCGTGCAGCACGGGCAAGTGGCGAATGTCGTACTTCTGCATCATCTGCTGCGCAAAGGTGATCATTTGCTCGCTGCCCACCGTGTGGGGCATCGGCGTCATGAAATCAGCGATCGGAGCGGTCTTGTCCATGCGACGAGCTGTACCACAGTCAGGCGGTTCCGCCATCGCCGTTCAATCTAGGCCCTCTTGGCCGGTTCGTCGCCGCCGCCCTCCCCAGAAACCACTTGGTCAGCTCGAACACCGGCGAGATGCTCAGGGCCGGACACGCAGCGATGAGCCAGTCGGCGCGCGAAAGAGGACTCAAACCGAACGGCTCGTGCAGTGGCTCGAAAGATACGATGAACACCAACAGGGCGATCTCCCACAAGATCGCGAGGTTCAGCCATTTGTTGGCAAAAGGCCGATGGAGGAGCGACCGGCGATCGGACCTGAAGTTGTACGCCTTGATGAACTCGATGAGAACCAAGGACACGAAAGTCATCGACATGGCTTCAGTCACGGTGCGGCCGGACTGCAAAGCCCAGGCGAAGACCGTGAGATTCGCTGCAGTCGACCACAGCCCGCCGACGCCCATCAGCGTGACGACGGGACGGGTAAAGACCC
>CP070650.1:1315244-1320649 GCA_020354595.1 Myxococcales bacterium | reverse complement strand
GGTCCTGACCCTTTGCGGCTCGCTCCGCCTTGTCCAAGCGCTTCTGCACCGTCTCGAGGTCTTTGAGGATGAGCTCGGTTTCGATCGTCTCGATATCCGCAAAGGGATCGATTTTGTTGTCGACGTGCACGACGTTCTCGTCCTCGAAGCATCGGACGACGTGCGCGATCGCGTCGGCATCGCGGATATTGCTCAGAAACGCGTTTCCCTTGCCCTCGCCTTTGGAGGCACCACGCACCAGCCCCGCGATGTCGACGAACTCGACCGTCGCTGGGACTACCTTCTTTGGCTGATAGAGCTCCACCAGCTCGTCGAAGCGCGGGTCGGGGACGGGGACGATGCCCACGTTCGGGTCGATCGTGCAAAACGCGTAGTTCGCCGCCTCCGCTTGTTTGCTGGAAAGGGCATTGAAAAGAGTCGACTTGCCCACGTTGGGCAAGCCGACGATGCCGACGGACAAAGCCATGGGCCGTGCTTAGCGCGAGGACGTCGGCGCGGCCACTCAGGGCAGCCAGAGCCTTCCAATGGCGAAGAAGACTGCAGCGAGGATCGCGGTGAACGGAACGGTGATGAACCAGCTGGCGACAATCCCGCTCACCACCTTGGTATTGATGGCGCCGATGCCGCGCGCGAAGCCCACACCGATGACCGCGCCGACGAGCGTGTGTGTCGTGCTCACCGGGAGGCCGAGCTTGCTGGCCAGAACGATCGTCGTGGCGGCCCCAAACTCGGCGGCAAAGCCACGCGACGGCGTGAGCTCGGTGATCTTCTTTCCGACGGTCGCCATGATCTTGTAGCCGTAGGTCGCGAGCCCGACGACGATGCCGAGCGCGCCGATGAGGAGCACGCGGTGAGGCACGGCGACCTTCGCTCCGAGGTCACCGGATGTGGCGCCAAACACCGCGGCCATCGGCCCGACCGCGTTGGCCACGTCGTTGCTTCCGTGGGCAAAGGCTACGAAGCATGCGGTCAGCACTTGGAGCACCAGGAACACTCGCTCCGCTCGATGCGTGTGATCGTCCCTGTCCTCGGAGGCGATTTTCGTGAAGCGTCGGAGCAACGGCACCGAGGCGATGCTTGCGACGAGGCCCGCGACCACCGCGATGCCCAGCGCCGGACCCAGCGCCAGGTCGAGCTTGAGCGGCTTGAGGCCCTTGAACAGGACACTCAAGGCGAGGATCCCGAATATCGGAAACACCATGAAAGGACCCCAGCCGCGCAGTGCGAGCAACGGCCGGTCGACGTTCAAGATGCGCCGCTTGATGAACACGAAGCCGAGGAAGCCGAGGAAGCCGCCCATCATCGGGGAGACCACCCAGCTCGCCGCGATCTTGCCCATCACCACCCAATTCACCGCGTCGAGGCCGCCCGCGATCAACCCGAAGCCGACGACAGCACCGACGATGCTGTGCGTGGTCGATACGGGCCAACCCGAAAACGTCGCGATGTTGAGCCACACCGCTGCGGCGAGAAGGCAGCAGGTCATGCCGATCGCGATCACCATCGGGTCTCCGCCGAACGCCGCGACGTCGACGATGCCCTTGCGAATCGTCTTCGTCACCGTCCCGCCAACGAGCATCGCACCCCCGAACTCGAAGATCGCCGCGATGATGATCGCTCGGCGAAGGGTCAGCGCGCCGGAGCCGACCGAGGTGCCCATCGCATTGGCGACGGCGTTGGCTCCGATGTTCCAGGCCATGTAGAGACCTGCGATGGCCGCAACGGCCAGAACGATCGTCGTCAGCTCCATGAGACTGCGTCTAGCCCGCGACGAAAAGCCGGAACTGATCCCCTACGTTTTCGGCATGATTGGCCATATCGCCAATCTTGTTGAGAACCTTCGTCCACATGAAGACCGCCGCGGGAGCCATCGTGTCTTCTTCCTTGAACAGGACTTTCGCACATCGATCTTGAATCTTGTCCGCCTCGTGCTCAGCGCGATTGAGGATCGCGGCTTGCTCGAGAACGCGTTCCGCGGGTGGCCCAGCGAACCCCGACTCTACCAAGTCATCGATCAGGTCGATCAGCTTTGCCGCCTCCTGAATCGTCTCCAGAACGCGCTCGATGAAGAGGTTCAAGAATGGCTTCATCTCCTCCGATACGGTCAGAGGTCGAATCGTCAGAAGCACGCCCACGTCCTCCGCACAGTCGGCGATGGCATCGATCTCGCTGATCAGCTTCAGGACATCCCGCCGGTCGACAGGCATGAGCAACCGGACCGGCATTTTGGAGCGGGCGACGTTCTTGGCGTCGTCGGCCTTGCCTTCCATCACGCTGATCTCCTTCGCGACGCGTTCGACGCCCGCCTGGTCGCCCTTTGCGAGTAGGTCGAGCAAGTCCTGTACGCGCTCACTGGTGCGAACGACCTCCGTCATCAGGTCTCCCACCTTCGGCAGCGGATTGCGAGCAAGCAGGTTGGCAAGGGGTATTCTCATGGCTGGCCAAGCCTCTCATTGTTGCAGACCCGGCTCAAACGGTTCGTCCGAGTGCCCCATTTTCCCCTGCTTTTCGGGGTTCTCAGCGTTGTGTGAGCGCGCGGGGTAGACTCGGGGTTGCTCGCTTGGAACCCGTCCGTCACAGGTTCGTCACACGGGGTGAGCAGATTTCGGGCAGGAGAACATGGGTTCGCGAATCCTAGTCGTCGAGGATGAACCAGACTTGGCCGAGTTGGTCGCCGTCAACCTGCGAGGCGCTGGCCACGAGGTGACCGTCTCGCATGACGGCAGCACCGCCCTCGCCGAGATCCAGCGAAGCCAGCCGGACCTCGTGGTGCTCGACGTCATGTTGCCCGACATCTCCGGGACCGAGGTGTGCCGACGCTTACGGCGGAGCCCGCAGACGGTTCGTCTCCCGGTCATCATGCTCACGGCAAGGAGCGACGAAGTGGATCGGGTCGTCGGCTTCGAGGTCGGCGCCGACGACTACGTGCCGAAGCCTTTCAGCCCGCGCGAGCTGGTCCTGAGAGTGGAAGCCATCCTTCGGCGCACCTCCGCTGCCTTCGAATCCGAAGGCCCGCAGGCCATCGCACTCGGCGATTTGGTCATCGACGTTCCGGCCCATCGAGTCGAGGTCGATGGACAGGAGGTGCTACTGACCGCGTTGGAGTTCCGGCTACTGCACGATTTGGCCAGCCGCGCAGGACGGGTGCAGTCACGCGATGCACTTCTCGAACGGGTTTGGGGCTACTCACCCAACGTCGAGACCCGAACGGTCGACACGCACGTCAAGCGACTTCGCGAGAAGCTCGGCGCGGGCGCCAAGCACATCGAGACCGTCCGCGGTGTCGGGTACCGGGCGCTGAAGTCCTAGGTTGGTCAGTGGCGGCAGCCCCGCGTATCCTTGGGCAGTGATCCGACGGTACACACTGCTCGGTGGCGCAATCGCCCTCGCGTTTGGGCTCCTGTATGCGTTCCGGCAGACCATCGCCCCGAACGCGCCGGACTGGGCGCTCATCCTCGGCGGGGTCGCCCTGGGGGCGTTCGCGGGCTGGACCCTTTCGTTTCGCGACGTCCTCGACACGCGCCGTTTGCAACGGCTCGTCGAAGGGTTGACGGAACGAAGATACGGAGATCGGGCTCGGATTCGACGTCCGGGGCAGATCCCGGATTTGGCACGGGCGATCGACGCGCTAGCGGAGCGCCTATCCGTCAGTGAAGAGAAGAAGCATCGGCGTGAGGACCGGCTGCGGACGATTCTGGACGCCATGACTGAGGCAGTCATGGTCACCGATGCCGACGGACGGGTCACACTGACCAACGAGGTCCTCACCGAGCTCGTCGGATTCAGCGCCGAAGGAAAGACCGCAACGGAGGCCATTCGGCATCCAGATCTGCGCCAGGCGATCGAAGACGCGCAGCTCGGGCTTCCCAAGCAATTGGAGCTCTCTGTCGACGGAGCCGCCCCCGGACGCGTCCTTCGCGCGTCGGTCTCACCACTTCGAAACCAGCAGGGCGTGGTGACCGTGTTTCACGATGTGACCGCGGAGCGTGTCGCCGATCGCGTGCGCAGGGACTTCGTCGCCAACGCGGGGCACGAGCTTCGCACCCCACTCACTGCAATACGCGGGTTTGCGGAAACGCTGCGCGAGGGCGCCATCGAGGATCCCGATTCGGCGCGGGGTTTCATCGACGTCATCCTTCGTCACACGAAGCGCTTGCAAGCCCTGGTTGATGACCTCGCCGACCTTAGCCGCTTCGAGGGGGACGAGCTCGAGCTCCGGCTGGAGCCGGTATTGGCGGGCGCCCTCATCGACGAGGTCCTCCGGGGTTTGGAAGCCCAGTCAAACGCGAAGGGGCTGACGGTCACCTCCGTCGGGCTTCAAGAGGCGCCTCCTGTCGCCGCTGAGGAGCGAGCGCTCGAGCAGGTCCTGGTCAACCTGGTCGACAATGCCATCAAGTACACGCCAGAGGATGGCGAGGTGCGAATCGAGGTGGCACCCCAGAATGGAGAGGTCGTGATCGAGGTCGCGAACTCGGGTCCCGGCATTGCGCCCAGACACCTCGAGCGCGTGTTCGAACGGGTCTACCGGGTGGACGCCGGGCGCTCCCGCGAGCTCGGAGGGACCGGCCTCGGGCTATCGATCGTGAAGCATCTAGTCGCCAAGATCGGAGGGCAGATCACGGTCGATAGCGGCGGGGGCTGGACCCGATTCCAGCTTCGTGTCGCTCGGGCTGATAGCCCCAAGAGCGACACAGATGTGTCACGAGCCTGACACATTCGCCGCGTAACACGCGGCCCAATGACACGTTCCCGCATCATTTGTCACGCTCTCGTCGCGGCATTCGCGATGAGCCTCGCCGCTGGCGCTCGAGCCGAAGAGGACCCCTCGAAACCCGTCGAGTCGGCAGGGAAGGAGCCCACCGTCGACGGGGTCATCGAAAGCCTGCCGCAGGAGCAGCAAGGGGCGGTCGAGGAAGCCATCCAAGAGGCGGAGACGGAGGGCGGCACTCCCGTTATCGTGGTTCCACCCCCTGAAGCCAAGACCCGCGAGTACGACCCCGAGGTTGAGACAGACCAAGAGGCCGAGGCCGAGGAGCGGGTGCCGGGCGAAAAGCTGGTTCCCGAGGGCGAAACCGAGATGATGGGCGACCACGTCGTCGACCGTGGGGACATCAAGTTCAGGCCCGGCAAAGGCGTCGAGATCAACAGCGCCGATGACGACTTCCAGCTCCGGATTCGTGTCCGCGTCCAGTTCCTTTGGACGGTCCTGAGCGGTGAGGTCGGGCCGAAGGAAGCCGACGAGCCGAGCGAGCTCACGAACAACTTCCGCATTCGCCGTGCGCGTTTCGTCTTCCAGGGCCATGCCTTCGGCAAGCACAACCAGTACAAGCTCGAGATCGACCCGCTTCGCGCGGACAACGTCGTCCTCGACTACTACCTCGATTTCACCAAGCACCGGGACATCC
>CP070650.1:1312159-1315144 GCA_020354595.1 Myxococcales bacterium | reverse complement strand
ACCTATCCCGGTTTGGAGCCGGTGCATTCGAGCGAGCCGACCGTCATTGCCGAGGGAATTGCATCGACCGGCACGATTCCACGGCAGCTCGCGTATTTTCGAATCGACGAGCAAGCGCTTGCGATCAATGTGCAAGGGAAAGGAATCGTGCTCATCGTCGGTTGTGGGCATCAAACGATTCCCAAGTTGTTGAAGCGATATGACGATGTATTCGACGAGCCGCTCTACGGAATCGTGGGCGGCCTGCACTTCCCGGTGCCCGAGGGGAGATTCAAGCTACTCGGCCTCGACGTGCAGCGGCGGCTCGCTTCCGGAGACGGGCTCTTTTCGCCGATTACGATGGATGAGGTCGAGGCGGAGCTGGCACTACTCGAAGCGCGGGGCCTGGGGGTGGTCGGTGTAGGCGGGCACGACAGCAGCGACGAGGTGATCGCGATGTACGAGAAATCGTTCGGGGATCGCTACGAGCGAGTCGAGGTCGGACGGCGGATCGTAGTGGCGCCTGCTGAGTAAGCGAAAAGACGCGGCTTGCCAATGATCGTCAGGAAACGCGCATGGTTTGTTTCTTGAGCTCGATGCGCGCCACCGCGCGCCGATGGACCTCGTCGGGACCGTCCGCGAATCGAAGCGTGCGGCTGTTGGCCCAATCGCGAGCCAAACCGAAGTCGGTCGTCACGCCCCCGCCGCCATGCGCCTGAATCGCGTCGTCCAACACCTTCAGTGCCATGTTGGGCGCCTTCACCTTGATCATCGCGATTTCCGCCCTCGCCGCTTTGTTGCCGACTTTGTCCATCATGTCAGCGGCTTTGAGGGTCAGGAGCCGCGCACATTCGATGTCGATGCGGGCGTCGGCGATGCGTTCTTCCCAAACCGAATGCTCGTAGATTTTCTTGCCGAAGGCTTCCCTGCTCGTCAGCCGAGCACACATCTTTTCGAGCGCGCGTTCGGCGACGCCGATGAGTCGCATGCAATGATGAATACGGCCGGGGCCGAGGCGTCCCTGCGCGATCTCGAAGCCCCGTCCCTCACCGAGGATCATGTTTGTGGTGGGCACGCGGGCGTTCTCGAACAGGACCTCGCCGTGACCATGTGGCGCGTCGTCGAACCCGTAGACCGGAAGGAACCGCTCGATGGTAACACCATCGGCCTCACGAGGAACCAGGATCATGCTCTGCTGAAGATGGCTCGAGGCATTCGGGTCGGTCTTGCCCATGACGATCATGATCGCGCATCGGTTGTCCATGATGCCGGAGGTCCACCACTTGCGTCCGTTGATCACGTAGTCGTCGCCATCGCGTCGAATCTCCGTGCAGATGTTCGTCGCGTCGGAAGAGGCGACCGCGGGCTCGGTCATCGCGAACGCAGAACGAATGCGGCCGTCGAGTAGAGGCTCGAGCCACTCCGCCTTTTGTGCGTCGGTACCGTAGCGCTCGAGCACCTCCATGTTGCCGGTGTCGGGTGCTGAGCAGTTGAACACCTCGGGTGCGAATATCACGCGCCCCATGATCTCGCAGAGCGGCGCATACTCGAGGTTCGTGAGCCCGGCGCCAAGCTCACTCTCCGGCAGGAAGAGATTCCAGAGGCCGGCCTCCCTAGCTTTGGTCTTGAGCTCTTCGAGCATCGGCGGCACGTCCCAGCGATCGGAAAGCGCGTCATGCTGCGCGTAGAACGCTTCCTCGTTCGGATAGATGTGCCTTTCCATGAAGTCCTGAACTCGATCGATCAGAGCCTTCGTTTTGTCGCTGTAGGTGAAATCCATGACGCCGACCCGATACTGGCATAGAGGGCCGCGCCGAGCACTGGAGTGGCTCTGAATGGATGCACAGGCGTGTAAAATTGCGTGTGCCGTTCTGTGTGCCGAGGAGTCACAGTCGAGCACAGGACCTGCGGCCAGAGTTGCAAAAAACACGGCGAATTTGCGAGTCGGCGGTTGGCACGCGTGATGCACCCACGTGACTGTGGGCAAAAGTGCACAGCCAACTGTGCGCACCATTCGGACGGAGGCTGAGAAATGCAAACAAATGACTTCTCACAGCTTCTTGAGCAGCTCGCGAGCTCGGAGCAGGGTGCTCATCGATACCGGGATAACCATTCCGTCGTCGACCTCACCTACGGTGAGCTCATTGCAGAGGCGGACCGTGTGGCTCGGGGAATGCAACGTCTCGGGGTTCAGCGTGGCGACCGGGTCGGGCTCGTTCTGCACCGGCCGCGGGACTTCGTCCCGGCGTTCCTGGCCTGCGTGAGGGCCGGATTCATCGCCGTGCCCCTCTATCCTCCATTGACCCTGGGACAGCTCGCCTCCTGGGCGGAGACCACGGGACGGTTGTTGATGAGAGCGCAGGCGAGCCTGCTGCTCGCCGACCCGCCCATAGCCCAGACGCTCCGCTCTCTGCGAGATAAGGTGTCGTCGCTGCGCGAGGTCGTTTCGCTTGCTGAGTTGCCGGACGGCGGCGAGCTGCACCGTGGCCCCACTAGCGACGATCAAGTCGTGTTCCTTCAGTTCACTTCGGGAAGCACGTCGGCTCCTCGTGGTGTTCGTGTGACGCACGGAAGTCTGTGGGCGAACGCCCACGCCATCATGGTCGACGGTTTACGCGCAAGCTCTGAGGACCGCGGTGTGAGCTGGCTGCCGCTCTTCCACGACATGGGCTTGATTGGCTTCGTGATGTCTCCTTTGGTCACGCGTACTCCCGTCACGTTCCTCTCCACCCTCCAGTTCCTCAAGGACCCGGAAGTGTGGGTACGAACGATGTCGGAGGACCGCGGAACCATCTCGTTTGCGCCCAACTTCGGTTATGCTTTGACGGCGCGCCGAACGACGTCGACCGATGGACTGGACTTGTCAGCACTGCGTGTGCTGGGATGTGGTGCGGAGCCGATCCAACCCGACGCCATCGACAGCTTCTTCGAGCGGTTTGAGGAGACGGGTCTGAAACGCAGCTCGTTCCTCGCATGCTACGGCTTGGCCGAAACCACGCTGGCGGT
>CP070650.1:1307576-1312059 GCA_020354595.1 Myxococcales bacterium | reverse complement strand
CGAGTTGAATCCCCACTCGAAATCGCTCATCAGGGAGAACTGATTCCAGTCGAAACGAAAGCCGCCGCTGATGCGCGCAGGGAGCGTGAGCTCGGTCTCTGCCTTCGCGAAGTCCGTACCGGTACCGCCCGGGGACCCGCCCATGCTGCCCCCGTCTCGGGTCTGGTCGATCTTGGTCTTGGTTCGAGTGCGGTAGTTCATTCCGATGGCGAGGAAATCGGTGATGCTCCACTGCAAGCCAACGCGGAACCCCAAGAAACTGAACCCGTTCATCCGAATGTCGACGTCGAGCGGCGCGCTGTCACGGAACCGCTCTAGAGACGCGAACGTGATTCGATAGCCGAGCCCAATCCGGAGCCCAATCTTGTCGATGTTGAGGGCGATGGCCGGTGAAGCTTCCATGAAGATGAGGGACGTTCGGTCGGTGACGTTTTGCCCGGTCGTCAGCGTGTACTTGTATTCGCCCGATGCCGCTGCGACCGGATACACCGCCAAGCCGAGCGTGATGTACTCGTGAACCCGGCCCGACCCGCCCAATAGAAAGAACGGTGCGAGCACCGGTTCGGACTGGATGCTCTCCGGACCGAACAGATACGGTGTCGAGCGGAGATCACCGGTCAGGAGCGATACGTCGATCAGGAGATTCCCCTTGCCGATCTGCCCCATCCCCGACGGGTTGTGAAAGATCGCCGAGCTGTCGTTCACGCCGCCGACAGCCGCACCTGCCGCCCCGATGTGCCGGGCCGAATACAGGATTGGAATGTCGTAGCCGCCCGCCGCCGCCGTCGAAGCGGCGCCGAGGACCGCAAGGGCCAGTAAAGCACCTGCACTGCGCATCACCCCTCCTCCTCAGTGTGTTGGTACCAAGGAAGGCGGCTGCGACACAACTATGCGTAGAAGCTCTTGCCCTCGGCTGCCATGTCGCGAAGCAACTTGGGGGGTTCGAAGCGCTCGCCGTACTGGCTCGCGAGCTCGTCCGCGTCTCGAACGAATGCCTCGACGCCGTAGTTGTCGATGTACGTGAACGGCCCGCCGGTGAACGCCGGGAAGCCCACCGCCATGATCACACCGACATCGCCGTCGCGGATGTCGGTGATCACGCCCTGCTCGAGACAGCGCACGGCTTCGAGACACTGCACGAAAACGTATCGGCGTCGAACGAGGTCGACGCTCGGTTGCGCGGAGGCCGTCTCGATCCAGCGACTCATTGCTGCGCCCAGCTCCGGCCAGAGGTTCTTGCCCCCTTCGTGGTAGTCGTAGAAACCGCCGGGCTGGCGCGGTGAGCCGTCTTCTTTCGGCGGCGGGTAAGCACCCCAACGGTCGTGGTCTTCGATCAGTGAGGCGATGATCGCCTGCGCGGGAGACGGCTCCCACTTCTCGCCGGCGGAAGCCGCGTCCTTCTCGGCCTGCTTGGCGACCTTGTACATCGTGCCGAGGCCGACTTGATCGGAGATGCCGAGCGGAGGCATCGGCATCCCAGCGGCCTTCGCCGCGTTCTCGATCAGCGCGGGCGTCACGCCTTCGACGAGAAGGTGATTGCCTTCCGAGATGAAGGTGCCGAACACCCGGCTCGTGTAGAAGCCTGGGCTGTCGTTTACCACGATGCCCGCCTTCTTGATCTTCAGGATGTAGTCCCAGGCCTTCGCAAGGGTCTCCTGAGAGGTCTCTTTGCCGACGACGATCTCGACCATCTGCATGCGCTCGACCGGCGAGAAGAAATGCAGGCCGATGAAGTTTTGAGGGCGGCTCGACGCCTTCGCCAGATCGGTAATCGGAAGACCGGATGTGTTGGACGCGAAGATCGCGGCGTCGCCGAGTTGAGCGTCCGCGGCCTTCGTGACCCTCGCCTTGAGCTCACGGTCCTCGAAGACGGCCTCGACGATCGCGTCGCATCCTTCGAGATCGTCGTAGCTCTCACTCGGATGAATGCGGCTCAGGATCGCCTCGACTCGGTCCGCGGTCGTGCGGCCTTTGTCGAGGCGTCGCTGCAAAGCCTTGGCGACCTTCTCCTTACCGCGCTCGGCGCTGGCGAGGTCTCTATCGATCAGGACGACGTCAATTTTGGCTCTGGCCGTGACATGCGCGATGCCTTGGCCCATGAGGCCGGCCCCGACAATGCCCACCTTCTTCACGTCGAAGCGCGGCACGTCCTTCGGCCGGCGCGCCCCTTTTTGGCATTCCTGAAGGCTGAAAAAGAGCGTCCGCAGCATGCTGCGCGCCGTCGGATCCTGCAGCACGCGGATGAACTGACGCGTCTCGACCTTGCCGGCCCGATCCATCGGAAGGAGCAGCCCCTCGTAAACGGACTGAAGGATCGCCTCCTGCGAGGGCATGTTCCCGAACGTGTTGGCGTGGGTCATCGCGTTCGAGCCCATCATCGTCTGCGCAAAGGTCACCGAGTCGGCGCCACCGCCCGGCACTTTGTAGCGCTTGTCGTCCCAAGGCTGCGTCGGGTTCCCCGATTCGGTGATCCACCGCTTCGCTGCGGCAATCAGATCTTCCGGCTCGACGAGCTCGTCGACGAGACCCTTGTCGAGCGCCTTGTCGGGGCCGAGCTGCTTGCCCTGCATGATGAGCCCGAGGGCGCCCTGGACCCCGATCAGTCGAGGGAGGCGCTGGGTTCCGCCCGCTCCGGGCATGAGTCCGAGGCCCGCCTCCGGCAGGCCGACCTGCGCGTGGCGCTGATCGACGAGAATCCGCCGGTGGCACGCAAGCGCAATCTCGTAGCCTCCTCCGAGCGTCACGCCATTGAGCGCTGCAACGACGGGCTTGCCGCATGTCTCCATCCGCCGGAGCTGGCTGAGAACGGCGCCGGTGCGCTCGAGAAGATCCTCGGCGTCGATCGGGCCCGAGCCGAGCGACTCGATCTGCTGGAGGTCGCCACCAGCAACGAAGACACCTTGCTTCCCGGAGGTCAGGATGATCCCTTTGACGTCATCATCGGCGACGGCCTTTTCGATGCCGGCGCTGAGCTCGGCCAATGCGTCGCCGCTGAGCACGTTCATCGGACGGTTCTTGTCGTCCCAGGTCAGGATCGCAATGCCGTCTTCTACTCGATAGTCGATAATCGCCATGTCTCTACACTCGCTCGATGATGGTTGAGGTACCCATGCCGGCGCCGACGCAAAGTGTGATGAGCGCGGTGTTGAGGTCGCGTCGCTCGAGCTCGTCGACCATGGTCCCGAGGAGCATCGCCCCGGTGGCACCGAGCGGATGCCCGAAGGCGATCGCGCCGCCGTTGACGTTGGTCACCGAACGGTCGATGCCCATATCGTCCATGAAAAGAAGGCAGACCGAGGAGAAGGCCTCGTTGATCTCCCACAGATCGATGTCGGAGACCCCCATGCCCGCCTTCTGAAGGGCCGTACGCGACGCCGGGGCGGGACCGGTCAACATGATGCAAGGCTCGCTACCCACGGTCGCCGACTTCACGATTCGGGCCCGCGGCTTCAAGTCGAGACGCTCACCCGCTTCTTTATTTCCGAGCAGCACCGCTGCCGCACCGTCGACGATGCCGGACGAATTGCCCGCATGATGCACGTGATTGATCTGCTCGACCTCGGGGTGCTTTTGAATCGCCACCGCATCGAAACCGAAGTTGCGACCCATCATCTCGAAGCTCGGCTTGAGCTGTGCCAGATCTTCGAGCGTGGTGCCCGGCCGCATGTGCTCGTCACGGTCGAGCATGGTGACGCCGATGGTGTCCTTGACGGGCACGATCGACTTGTCGAAGTAGCCGCCCTGCCACGCCGCCGCGGCGCGCGCCTGACTCTCGACGGCAAAGGCATCGACGTCTTGTCTCGAATAGCCGTGCTTGGTTGCGATGAGGTCGGCGCCGATCCCCTGAGGCACGAAGGAAGTTCCCCAAGCGAGCTCAGGATCAGTCGACCACGCGCCACCAGCCGCGCCCATCGAGATGCGGCTCATGCTCTCCATGCCGCCGCCGACGATGAGATCGACGTCGCCGGCCTTCACCTTGGCCGCGGCGATGTTCACCGCTTCGAGGCCGGACGAGCAGAAGCGGTTGAGCTGAACGCCCGGAACGCTATCGTCGTATCCGGAGATCAACGCGGCCATCCGGCCAACGTTCGCACCCTGCTCGCCGACCGGCTCGACACAGCCGAGGATCACGTCCTCGATCTCGGCGTTGTCGAAACCGCCTCGCTCGACAAGGGCCTGAAGCACGGCCTTGGCCATGCGCAGCGGCGGCGCATCGGCCAGGGCGCCGTCCTTCTTTCGTCCTTTGCCGCGCGGGGTGCGCACCGCATCGTAGATGAAGCAATCCGTCATCGAGTTTCCTTTCGGGGGGTTTCGTCGGGCGGGGCGAAACTGAAACGTGTTCTAGTTTGGGGCGGACCCCAGCGCAAACAGGCTGAAATTCATGGCTCGACGGACCAGTAAAAGTCGGCTGATCGCGCCTCGGGCGGCTTCTTGAGCTCGGCTTTCAGCTCTTCGTCGGTGACCGGCAGGACCACGACGTAGG
>CP070650.1:1304450-1307476 GCA_020354595.1 Myxococcales bacterium | reverse complement strand
TGCCGCGCCATCGATGCGCGATGGCAAGGTGGTCGGTGCGGTGCTCGCGGGCATTCCGCTATCCCGTCTCGCGCAGCGTCTAAGCCGGCAGTTCCGTGTGGAGCAAGCAGCGGGTGAGCCGGTTTGGGTCTACCTCTACAAGGGCGACCGCCTCTTCCATTGGGACACGCCGCCCCAGGTCGACGCGCTGATCCGCGATCCCACGGTCCGCGCAGAGGGCCTCGCCGCATCTCCCTCCGGCTACACCGAGAAGGCGCGCCTCCAGGGCGAGCTTCAAGTCTACGGCGTGTTCCCGATCGAGCTGCTCGCGCCCGACATCGGGACGATCATCGTGCGCACACCGGAGTAGGGCGCGCTCAGAGCGGCTCGCCGTCCGGCCCGTCGCGCACGATCAGGCGCTGCGGCACCGTGATCTTGATCCCGAGCTCCTGGAAGCGCTTGGCGATGCGGCGGAGCATCTGACGCCGTACGGGGAACAGCTGATCGGGCTGCGTCTTGACCATGAACTTGATGATGATCCCGTAATCCGTGAACTTGTCGACCCCGAGCATGTCCGGCTCGCCAATGATCGCACCCGTCCAAGCCGGATCGTCGCGGAGCTCGTTCGCGAGCTCGACCAACACTTCCATCACGCGGTCGACGTCTTCATCGAAACCGACCGGGACCTCGAACACCGGTCGCCCCCACGCATAGGTGCGGTTGGTGACCTGGTCGATGTTGCCATTCGGAACGAAATGCACGCGCCCTTCGAGGTCGCGGAGCACCGTCACCCGCATGTTGACCGATTCGACTGTACCGGTGATGCCACGGATCGTGATGAGGTCTCCGAGCTGGTACTGGTCCTCCAGCAGAATCAAGAAGCCCGAGAAGTAGTCCTTCATCAGGTCTTGCGCGCCAAACGCAATGGCGACGCCAATGATCGCGGCGCCGCCGAGCACGGTCGTGATGTCGACACCGGCTTCCTGCAGCACCAGCAGCACGCCCAACACGACGATGAGCACTTTCGACGCACTCGCGAAGCTGAACGCCAATGTGTCGGCTCGTCCGGTGCCTGCGCCCCGTTCGCTCCGCCGCGTTCGGACCACGGTTCTCGCGATGCGCCGTGCGCTCAGCTGAACGAACAGCAACAGGAATAGCGCGGCCGCAATCACCAGAAGCATCCGCGGGCCTCGCTCCCTGGCCCAATGTGCGATGTTCTTCGGGTGAATCGGGCTCTCGAGCCATACGAGGCGCCCACGCGCCTTCTCGGCTTCGCGGTGCGCTTCGTCCACCTCCGCCGTGATCCGGAGCTGGGCCTCTTCGAGGTGCGTGAGCCGCTTCTTCAGGTCCTCGATGTACTCGGCGCGCGCCTCGCCGGCGCGCACCGCTTCCTTGATGAAGCGCTCGATGTTCTTGTTCCCCCGCTCGCGGCGCTTGATCCGCTCCTCGGATCGCCCGTCGTCGCGGTATTTCTGCAGCCGCGCTTCCATGGTCGCGAGCGCGGCCTCGAGGTTCTCGCGCTCCTTGTGATCGGACTGCGCAAGCTCTTCCTCGTACTCGATTTGCCTCTGAAGAGCGCGTTTTCGTTCGACGAATTCGTCCAGCTCCTGTTTGGCGAGCGCTACATTGCGCTCGTTGCGCTCGAGCGCCTTCTGGGCCTGGAGCTGCGCGGCCGTCATCACCGAGGAGGTCTTGGTGTCCTTGGGCGGGGGCGGGGTCGGCACTGCCGGGATGGGAACCGGAATGGGAGCCGGCGTTGTCCCATCGGCCGGCGCG
The DNA here is from genome assembly GCA_020354595.1 of Myxococcales bacterium. Taxonomy (GTDB): domain Bacteria; phylum Myxococcota_A; class Polyangia; order Polyangiales; family Houyiibacteriaceae; genus SG8-38. The sequence goes on along the minus strand of CP070650.1, from coordinate 1,305,721 downwards.
GCCGGAGCAGTGGGCTCTACCGCGGGCTCCTCGGGAAGCTCCGCCGAGATCTCACCGGTCAGCCTCCCGAGCGCGTGCCGCTCTTTGACGAGCTTCTTTTCGAGCGCGTCGAGCTGCTTTCGGATCGTCTTCTCGGCCGCGAGTGCCAAGTCGGTCTGGGTTTCGAGTAGCTCGTAGTCCTCTTGGAGATCCTCGACGTCGCCGCGGAGCTTCTCGACTTCCTCGGGATCGGCCTCCGGGTCGGCCTCCAGCGCCTCGAGCTCGGCTCGCTTCTCGTTGCGTTCCTTGCCGGTCTCCGTGAGGGCCTCCGCGAGGTCCTCGAACCAGCGCGTCCGCTCCCGAAGCTCCGTCCTGAGCCAGACGATGCGGTGCTTGTCGAGCTCGATGACCCGGCGGATGCGGACCACGCGCTTTGCGTCCGACGCTGCCTCGGTGGGCTCGGGCGTCCCTGCGTCCGCTTCAGTGCCAGCGTCCGCGTCAGTGCCAGTGCCAGCGTCGGCGTCAGTGCCAGTGCCAGCGTCGGCGTCAGCGTCAGCGTCAGAGCCAGTGCCAGCATCGGCGTCGGTGCCAGCGTCAGCGCTAGCATCCGGGGCGGGTTCAGGCTGTTCTTGCGCAGGCGCCCATGACGGTGACGCGAGCCCTAGAACCACCGCCGCCAGGGCCCAGATGAAGAGACGCCTCAAATCCATCCGGTCATCATACCCGAGATTGCAGGCGTTCGAGCGCTTCTTCGGGCGTCATTGTCAGCTTCCAGGGCGCCAACACGCTCGGCTCGTCCACCGCGGCGCGCCATTCGGAGAGAAAACGTTCCCGTGGCCACATCGTCGCACCGAACCTCGCGAGGTGCTCGGTGTGCACCTGGCAATCCACGATCCGAAAGCCCCATGCCACGAGGTGACCGAGCAGCGTCGTGAACGCGACTTTCGAGGCGTCCGGCTCGGACGCGAACATCGATTCACCGGCGAACGTGTGACCGAGAGCGACCCCGTAGAGCCCGCCAACCAGCTCGTCGTCTCGCCAGGCTTCGATGCTGTGGGCGTATCCGAGCTCGTGTAGCCCGAGGTACCCATCCCGAAGCTCGCGCGTGATCCAAGTGCCCTGCTGGTGGGGGCGAGGCATCGCCGCACAGGCCGTGATCACATCCGGAAAGACCGTGTCGGCGGTCACCCGAAGCTCCCCCCTGCGGATCACTTTGCGCAAGGACCGCGACACGTGAGCGTGCGACGGGTGCAACGCAAAGCGCGGGTCGGGCGAGAACCAGAGCAGGGGAT
>CP070650.1:1301326-1304350 GCA_020354595.1 Myxococcales bacterium | reverse complement strand
GGCGACATCTTCGGCGTAAGGGCGCTTCTAGCGGACCGCGAGTACTTGGCGAACACGCAGGCAAAAGACGACACGCTGCTCTACGTCCTCCCCAAGGACGCCCTCGAAAGGCTCATTGCTGAGGAGCCTCGCGTCGCGCTGTTCTTTGCGGCGGGGTTCGCCGCGGACGCCCCTCAGTCGCGCGATGCAAACCGACTCGAGGCCGTCCGCGAGGCGCGCCGCCATGACAAGCAGACCAGCAGGGCCGACCACACGCGTCGGGTCGATCCGGTCACAGACGTGCTGACGTGCGCTCCCAACACCACGATTCGCCACGCCGCATCCCTGATGAGCGAGCGCAACGTGGGCTCGATTCTCATCGTGGACGAAGAGCGTCGACCTCTCGGAATCGTCACCGACTCTGACCTTCGTTCGAAGGTCGTAGGCCAGGGTCGGGACGTATCAGGCCTCATCTCCGACATCATGAGCTCCCCAGTCCTCACCATCGACAACCAGGCGACGCTATCGTCGCTCATCGCGACCGTGATGAAGAAGCACCTCCATCATTTCGCGGTCACCGAAGATGGCACGCCCGCGACACCCGTGGTCGGCATCGTATCGGAGCACGACATCCTCAAAACGCAGGGCAGTCATCCCACGGTGATTCTCTCCGAGATGAACCGAGCGAAAACCAAGTAGAGGCTCCGCGAGCTCCGCGACCAAGCGGAGCAGCTCTTGCGGCAGTATCTCGAAGACGAAGTCGGCATGGGCTTTCTCTCGAACATCATCTCGGAGATCAACGACGCATTGATCCGTCGCGGGATCGCTCTCTCACTCGAAGACCTCGCCGATCGCGGCCGAACACCTCCGGTTCCGTTCTGTTGGCTGGCCCTCGGCAGCGAGGGACGGGAAGAGCAACTGCTCCGAACGGACCAGGACAACGCGATCCTCTACGCGAACCCAGGTGACGACGACGGCTTAGCCGAGCGCTTCTTCCTCGAGCTAGGGGAGCGCGTCGTCGAGATCCTCGTGGAAGCAGGGTTCGAGCGATGCCCCGGTGAGGTGATGGCCAGCAACCCGAAGTGGAATCAGCCCCTCGATGGCTGGAAGCGCTGCTTCTCCCAGTGGATCCGCGAGCCCGAGAATATCGCGGTGATGCACACGAACATCTTCTTCGACTTCCGTTCGGTCTACGGGGATCCGAGCCTCGGAGCGGACCTCAAGAGCCACATCTTCCAAGAGGTCGAGGCGAATCGCTTGTTCCTCGCCTTCTTGGCTCGCAACGCCGTTCAGAACCCTCCGCCCTTGAGCTTCTTTCGAAACGTCGTCGTCGAGCGGAGCGGCGAGCACCGCGACGCGTTCGACATCAAGGCGCGCGCGATGACCCCATTGGCCGACGCGGCGCGCGTCCTCGTCTACGACTACGGCATCAACATCTACGGAAGCACGGCCGAGAGGTGGGGGGCGATCGCGGAGACGAACGAGAACCTCGCCCGTCTCGCCGGCGAGGCTGCGATGGCGTACGAGATTCTGATGCGTATCCGGGCCATCGAGGGGCTCACACGGGGAACGTCCGGCCGCTACGTGCACATCAAGGAGCTCAACAAGCTCGAACGCCAGACTGTGCGGAACACGTTTTCGGTGGTCAAAGACGTGCAGTTGATGTTGACCTCGCGCTACAGAACCGATTTCCTACGCTGACGCGATGCTCCGTCGCTTCATAAGACGCCTGATGCCCCGCAGCTCGGCGGCCCCGGCTGCGTCGGCATGGCCCGAGGGGCTTCGCGAGTATATGGATCGCAAGACAAAGCCCGCAAAAGACATGCCGTTGCGCGACGTGCGCTTCGTCGTCTTCGACACCGAGACGACGGGCCTGGACATGTCGAAGAATCGGCTGCTTTCGATCGCCGGTGTCGCGATGCACGGGCTCGACGTGAGGCTCGACGACACATTCGACATCATGGTCCAGCAGCCCGACGTCGGAGGCGCGAGCGCGGCGGTGGTTCACGGCTTGATCTCGAGCGACCTCAGTGGCGGCTTGCCCGAAGACGAAGCGGCCTCGCGCTTTTTAGCATTTGTTGGCGACTCGGCGCTCGTCGCGCACCACGCCGCGTTCGACATACGTATGTTGAACAAGGCCATCGCGCCCTATCGCGGAGCGAAGGTCTGGAACCCGGCCATCGATACGGCGCAGCTCGCCAAGAGGGTCGAGGTGGGGCCCATGCCGTCCAATCAGGCTCGCGGTGCAAACGACAAGTCTCCGTACAGGCTCGACAACCTCGTGACGCGGTACGGCATCGAGGTCCCCGAGCGCCACACGGCAGCGGGTGATGCGCTAGCCACGGCGCTCTTGTTCCAGCGTCTCCTCAGGAAGGCCGAGCGCCGTGGCATCGCGACCCTCGGCGATCTGCTTTCACGGTGATGTTGGGGTCGGCCTTCTCGTGGGCCAGGGATGTTCGACCGAAGGGGCGGGTTCTGGTAGCCTCCCCGCCACCCATGAAGGAGGGAAACATACAAATGAGCACTATTCTCAAGTACTTGGTGATTGGTTCCGCAATGCTCGCGCTCAGCCTTTCGGTTGCGTGCAAAGACGACCCGAGCCCCGCGGCGGAGGAAGCCACGGCTGGAGCCGAGGCTGGCGCCACGGCTGGCGCTCAAGCGGGTGTCGAAGCCGGCTCCGAAGAGGGCGCCAAGGAAGGCGCCAAGGAAGGCGCCCAAGAAGGCGGCGAGGCTGCCGCGACCGAGGTCGTGAACTAACGATCCGGTCGATGAAGTCGAAGAAGTCGCAGGGGCCAAGCCGCGCTGTGCTCGTCGCCAGCGCCGTGATTCTATCGGCGGTGCTCGTCGGCTCGGCGTATTTCTTGCGGGACGAGAGCGCTCGTTCCGACCGTGCGGGATTGTCCCCTGCGGCTTCGACGCTTCAGCCCTTGTTCGAACGCTGTGATGGCGAGCCCACCGTAGAGGCCGTCGACGGGCTAACCCGCACGACATGTACCTGCCGCGAGCATCCGACGTTCATGATCTACACCGATGCCGACGGCGAAG
>CP070650.1:1297894-1301226 GCA_020354595.1 Myxococcales bacterium | reverse complement strand
TCGTGCGAGCGCCCCGTTACGCGCGGTTCGGTTCTTCGCTGCGACACGTGCGGGCGACCGGCGCGCATGATTCAGGGAGACGAGATCATCTTGGAACGAATTGAAATGGAGGCCCCCAATGTGTGAGACCTGCGGATGCGGTGACCCCGAAATCGTACCGATCGAAGTGCAGGAACGAATCCTTTCGGACAACGACGCCCAAGCAGGCCATAACCGCAGTCATTTCGAAGGTTTAGGCGTGCTCGCGATCAACCTGATGGGCTCGCCAGGAGCGGGAAAGACCGCCGTCCTCGAGGCCACGGCCAGAGCGGCGGGCGCCCAGCTCAAGCTCGGCGCGGTGAGCGGAGACCTGGCGACCGATCGAGACGCCGATCGCCTCAACGCGTCCGGCATCGTGTCCGCAACGATCACGACGGGCTCCGCTTGTCATTTGGACGCGCGTCTCGTTCATCACGCGCTTCATCACTTTCCGTCAAACGACCGCGACGTCTTTTTCATCGAGAACGTCGGCAACTTGGTGTGCCCCGCGATCTACGATCTCGGTCAGGCCGCGAATGTCGTTGCGCTCTCGGTCACCGAAGGAGAGGACAAGCCGCTCAAGTATCCCGTCATGTTCCAGAAGGCGGATCTCGTTCTGCTCACCAAGGTCGACTTGATTCCTCATCTGGACTTCGACGTCGCCGCGGTCGAAGATGCACTGCGCAGAGTCATGCCCGAGTCGAACATGCTCAAGGTCTCGGCGAAGACGGGCGAGGGGATCGGCGATTGGCTCGCGTGGCTAGAGGCCCGACGCCCAGCGCCCGGCGCGCGACCCGCCGAAGGGCACCCCCATCACCACGATCACGACCACCCGCACGAGCACCATCATGAACACCACTAGCCTCTTCGCTTCGCTCGCGGTCGCCGCTATCACCGTAGGATCATTACATTCTTTGGCACCCGACCACTGGGTGCCGATCGCTGCGGTGGCCCGCGCCCGGGGCTGGTCCAAGGGACGGACCGCACGCGTCGCGTTCCTCTGCGGCCTCGGCCACGTGACGGTGTCTGTGCTCCTCGGATTGCTTGCGCTGATGTTCGGGGCGCAGCTCTTTCAATCGTTCGGCGAGCGAATGGTGTCGGTGGCCGGCTTGCTGTTGATCGGCTTTGGCGTCGCGTACGCGGTCTGGGGATTGCGGGGTGCGTTTGCCCACCGCCTTCATGGACACCATCACCATCACTACGATCACGTGCACGATGCGTCGCGCGCATCGACTTGGTCGCTGTTCCTGATCTACTGCGCCGACCCCTGCGTTGCGGTGATTCCAATTCTCTTTGCAGCTGCCCCGTTGTCCGGCGCTGAAACCGTTTCGATTGTCCTTGCATATGAAGTCGCTACGATCGGCACGATGGTCGCGTTGGTCGCGCTCGCGCATTCAGGCGCGCAACTCTTCAAAGGAAACTGGATCGAGCGCTACGGCGACAGCGCCGCCGGAGCGCTGATCGTGGCCACGGGAATCCTGGTCGCGCTTCTCGACTGGTGAAGCTCGCTGGACATCCAGGCTCACGGCTCTACGATCACGGGGATATGACTATGAATTTACTCAGGAATTTGGGAAGAATCCTCATGGCCGCGGCGTTGGTCGTGGGCGCCTCGGGCTGCACTCAGGTCGATGCCGGCAACCTCGGCGTGGTGACCAAGTGGGGCGAGATTCAGGACATCGCGCTTCAGGAGGGGATCCACTTTCGGACTCCGGTGAAGACGCAGATCATCAACATCTCGACACGCGTCCACAAGATGGAAGCAAGCGCCACCGCTTCATCGAAGGACCTCCAGGTCGTGTCGACGAAGATCGCGTTGAACTATCGTTTAGACGCGGCGCGCATCGTCGAGATCTTTCGCAACATCGGGACGCGCGTGGTGGTCGAGAACACGATCATCGATCCGGCACTTCAAGAGTCTCTCAAGAAAGCCACCGCGCAGTACACAGCAGAAGAGCTCATCACGAAGCGCCAAGAGGTGAAGGAGACGCTCGGAGATAGCATCACTCTCACGCTCGCCAAGAGCGACATTCTCGTCACCGAGCTCTCGATCACGGATTTCCAGTTCGACGCCCAATACCAGCAAGCCGTCGAGGCCAAGCAAGTCGCCGAGCAACGGGCGCTGACGGCGAGAAACGACCTACAGCGCATCAAGGTCGAGGCGGAGCAAGCGGAGGCCAAGGCCAGGGGCCAGGCGAACGCGATGCTCGCCAGAGCCGAGGCCGAGGCCAAGGCGCAAGAGCTCTTGCGCAAGACGATCAGCGCGGAAATCGTGTACCTCCGAGCGGTCGAAAAATGGGACGGCAAGCAACCGACGATCGTGGGCGAGGGTGGCGCGATCCTCGATCTCGGCCAGATCAAGAAGGCCGCCGGCCGCTGACTCAAATCCCCGCGATGAAGTGCCCGTAAGCCCAAGTCGCGGGCGCGGTGAAGGCCAGCGCGTCGACCCGGTCGAGGATGCCGCCGTGACCGGGCAGGATCCCGCCGCTGTCCTTGACGCCGCTGCTCCGCTTGAGGACCGACATCATCAGATCGCCGGCCTGACCGGCCGCTCCCGCCAACACGCCGAGCGCAATCGCATCGAGCGCCGTGAGCCCCGGCAGGAAGAAGCTCATGATCATCGCGCCGACGACCGAGGCAGCGAGCCCGCCAGCGGATCCTTCGAGGGTCTTCTTCGGAGAGATGCGCGGTGCCAGCTTGGTCTTCCCATACTTGCGACCCACGAAATACGCGGACGTGTCGCTACCCCAAGCGAGCACCATGGTCAGCAAGACCCAGGCGCCGGTCGGGTCGAAGTTGCGTACCAACGCGACCGCGGACAACGTGCCGCCGACGTAGATTGGCGTCCCGAGCAGCCAGCCGACTCGCACGCTCGCGTTGTGAAGTGGATCTTCCTGTAGAAGGCTCCACGCCATCGAGCCGAGGATGATCAGCAGCACGACACCATAGAGAGCCGCCGCATCGTCTAAGAACAAGATCGTGTAACCAAACAACACGGAGGTGACCGAGCCCCACGCACGAAGCCCGCGCGACGAAGGAACCTTCATCGCCATGAGCTCGTAACCGCCGACCGCGATCGCAACCAACACGAACGATGGCCACAACCAGTCGGGACCCGCGAACATCATCCACAAGATGATCGGAATCAGCGGCACGACTGTGGCGACGCGAAGCGCCGTTCCGGACAAACCCTTTTTGATCGGGGGCTGCTCGATTGCGTCGGTCATATCGCGCGCTCCAACTCGTCGGCTGATTCGTTCGCGGGTAGCGGCTCGGCGTCGGGCACGAGCCCGAAACGACGCTCCCGAGACTGG
>CP070650.1:1294167-1297794 GCA_020354595.1 Myxococcales bacterium | reverse complement strand
GGTTGAGGTCGAGCAGTTGACCGAGGGCGACGACATCGCCGGCTTCGATCGCGAGCTTGGCGTTGCGCACCAAGCTCTCGATACCCTCGAACGCCTTGGTCACCCGCTCGGGGTCCTGTTCGAGCTGACGCCGCACCGAGGCAACCATCTCCTTGGTGCTGGACGATTCGCCGCTGTATCCGATGACCAAGTGAAGTGGCTTGTTCGAGCGAAGCGGTTGAAGCGGCTCGCCCCGTCGAAACAACGCCACGCCCCCGACCGCGGACATCGTATTGTCGATGCCGGACGGGTTGCCGTGGAACACCTTCTCCCAAGCGAGCGCTGCTTCGGCGAGCGCTTCGCGGGAGCGCTTTTTGCCGAGCGCCGTGTCGATGGCGTCGACGACGGCGACGCCGATGGCGGCCGAGCACCCGAGACCGGCGCCCGCCGGAAGCTCGACGGTGGCGCTGACCCGCAGCGGTGGGCGGTCACCATAGCCGGCGAGCACCGCGGCAAAAGCCCGCGCTAGCGGTTCGTCCCCTTCGGGGTCCGGCTCGAGCCGGAGGTTCCACGGGTCGAGGAGGAGAAAGTCGCGCTCTGCGGGCTCGGCTTCGGCGTGCACGCCTCGCTCGATGCCCACCGCGATCGCGGGGTAGCCATGGACCACCGCGTGCTCGCCGAGAAGGATCACCTTGCCGCGACCAAAGCCCATCAGCTTCCTCGGTCCGTCAGACGCTGGGTGACTTCCTCGAGCATCTGTTTGGCTTCGTCGTCGAACGGGCCGCAAGCCAACGCGCTCCGCGCCTCGTCGGCCAGAAAGGAGAGGCGCTTCTCCACCTCCGCTTCCGCCTCCGACAAGGCTTCGGTTGCGGCGCGGAGCGCGTTGTCGCTGGCGTCTGCGCGGCCCCAGACGGCGTCCACCACCGCACGCTCTTCGTCGCGCGGCCTGAGCTTTCGAAAGGCGCTGACGACGGCATTGTGCTTGCCGTGCCGAAGGTCGTCTCCTGGTTTGCCGGTCTCCTGGCTGCTCCCAAAGGTGCCTAGCAGATCGTCCCGAAGCTGAAACGCGACCCCTAGCGGCGCAGACCAAGCGCGAAGCGCGCGGAGGGCGCGCTCATCGCCATTCGCAAGGAGGCCGCCGAGCTCCGCCGGGCCTCGGGTCGTGTAGCTGCCGGTCTTGAGGTCGTGCATCCGCTCGACGTCTTCGTCGGCCATCAGATCCAGCTGCTGCCCCGCAAACACTTCCTTTTGGATCCGAACGAAGAGCGCATTCGCGTCCTGGCGTTTAGCCGAGGGAAAGCGGCCGCGGAGGAAGAGCTCCCAACTGAAGGTCGAGGCTAGATCGCCGGCCAGCACCCCGAGACTGGCACCGAGATGCTCGTGACCGTACTTCTTCTGAAACGCGTAGTGGACTGCCGGTCCGCCGCGGCGCTCATCGTCTTCGTCCATCCAGTCGTCGTGGATCAGCAGGTACGCTTGCAGCAGCTCGAGCGCGCCACCCACCTCCCACGTCGCATCCACCGGCCCGGGTCCTCGCACCGCTCGATACGCCGCGGCCGTGACGATCGGACGCAAGCGTTTTCCCCCTCGCATCGTCAGCTCGTGGACCTCGGTCACGAGCTCGGTCGCGCGAGGCGAGAGCGCTTCGGCCTCCGCGTGCTTCGACTCGAAAAAACGTTCCAACAAGGCATCGACGTGCCGCCTGATGTCGGCCATCCAGGAATCCAGATTGATTTGCCCTTGCGCCACGCTGAGGTTGTCCTTATTCCGAGCTACGTACACGGCAGGGCCCTGCCGAGCAAGCAAGGCGATGAGCGCAGACATCGAGAAGAGAAAGGCCGACCACCTCGATCTGTGCGCGACCGACGAGGTGGCGTTTCGGCAGCGAACCACCCTTTTCGAATGTGTGCGACTGGTGCACCAGTCGCTTCCCGAAACCAGCTACCAATCGATCGACACCCGCGTGAGGCTGCTCGGTAAGGAGCTCCGCGCACCTCTGCTGATAGCCGCGATGACGGGCGGTCACGAGCGCGCCGCCGAGATCAACCAGGCGTTGGCTTCGATCGCGAACGAGCTCGGTTACGCGTTTGGGCTGGGCAGCCAGCGGGCCATGCAGAAGCGCCCGGAGACCCGATGGACCTATCAGGTGCGCAAGCACGCCCCCGACGCGCTCCTCTTCGGCAACGTCGGGGTCGTACAAGCGCGCGACATGGCGACCGAGGACATCGCCCAGATGCTCGACGAGGTTGGTGCAGATGCCCTGTGCGTTCACATGAACCCTGCGATGGAGCTCGTTCAACCGGAGGGCGATCGAGATTTCAGCGGCGGGCTCCAAACTTTTCAACGGCTGTGGGCCGAGCTTGACCTGCCTGTGATTGCGAAAGAAACCGGCAACGGAATCAGCCGAGAGGTCGCCGAGAAGCTGCGCTCGATTGGGATCCGACATGCCGACACCTCCGGTGCTGGCGGCACCTCATGGGTAGGCGTCGAAACTCTGCGTGCCGACGACGAAGGGCGTGCCCTCGGCGAGGCACTTTGGGATTGGGGGATTCCGACGGCCGCTTCCGTCCGGTACTGCGTCGATGCCGGGCTCACCACAATTGCCACGGGGGGCATTCGAACCGGCATGGACGTCGCCAAAGCGATTGCGCTTGGGGCGAGCTGCGCGGGCATCGCGCGGAACGTCTACCGGGCATTCTTGGAGGGCGGCATCGACGGCGCACGGGCCTTCTTGCTCCAGATCGAGCGGGAGCTCCGGTCCGTGATGTTGCTCTGCGGCGCCAAGAGCGTCGAAGAGCTTCAGCGAACGCCGCGTATCGTCACCGGCGAGCTTCGCGATTGGGTCCTCTAGCCGCGTGACTCACGTTTCCGGGGGCACTTCGCTCGGGATTCGGGATCCCTGTTCGGGCTCGTAGCGAAGCAAGTCTTCGACTCGCTCGAGGAGCTCGCCCTCGAAGTGCACGCTGAAGCGGGGTTCGAGAAGCTTCGTGCGGACCCGCCACACGACGGGATCGGCCGGATCGCGGAGGACGACCGGATTCGCTCCTGCAAGCACCCAAGGCGAGCTCAAGATCGCATCGGTGAGCGCGATTCGAACCCTTCCCGCGTCGTCGTAGCCCTCGAGTCGGACGACGACTTCGTGCTCCGCGTCGGCACCGACGTCGTACACCATCGGCGCGCCGACCATGGCGCGGTTCGGAACGGTGAGCCGGTGGCCTTGGCCGTCTCGCAGCCAATTCGCGCGAAGGGATCGGCCCTCTACGGTTCCTTGGAAACCGTCCCCGGAGACCCAAACGCCCTTCTTCACTCGTCGCTCGGCGGCGATGACTCCCCCGGCCACCAAGTCGGCAAAGAGGTCACGGACCGACCACCCGATCACCACCGCTATCACCACGAGCGCCCAAAGGATCCAATCCTGGCCTTCTGGGATCAGCTCGAGAACGATCGCTAGGAGAATTCCCGCGCCGGCAATTCGAAGCACGAACACCAGCCCCCCGAGCACGCGACGGAGCGCGATGTTCGTGGTGATCCAGCTCCTCGCGCGCTCCACGACGAACAGCATCAGGCCGACGCCGAGAAGCGTGAGGAAGAGGACCAACACAGGTCGACGCCGCTCCGGCTCGGGGCGCTCCCGCGGACGCGGGCTCG
>CP070650.1:1289220-1294067 GCA_020354595.1 Myxococcales bacterium | reverse complement strand
TCACCCAAGCGACTACTTTCGAAACGACTACGTCGAAGCCTTCGGCAAGAGCTTCGGCCTCGTCGTCACGGGCGAGACGGTCTACGAAGGCGTCGAGTTCGTCCGCACACGTCGCCACCTCTGGGTCGAGCGCGACTCCGTTCACTTCGTCAACGGCAGTCCGTTTAAGGGAGAGAGGCTCCGTCCGGGGCAGCCGCTAGACATCGCCTGGGTCTCCGTCCGTCCATCGAAAGTCCACGAACGCCCCCAAGGCCGCGTCATCAAACGCCTCGATCGACACACCGTCGTCCACGTCGAGTCCACGCGCGGCGCGTGGGCCAAGCTCCGCGAGGGCGGCTGGATGCAACGCGCAGCCCTGGCCCGCCCGAAGCTCGTCCCACCACCCGAAGGCGTGGGTCCCACCGACCGCTGGATCGACATCGACATCGAGCAACAAGTGCTCGTCGCCTACGAAGGCCCTACGCCATCGTTCGCGACCCTCGTCTCCACCGGACGCAACACCAAGCAATCCAAAACCCCGCTCGGAACGTTTCAAATCTGGGTGAAGCTCGACTACTCCGACATGGACGACCTCGAACGCACCGACGTCGACAAGAACTACGCCATTCAAGACGTCCCTTGGGTCCAGTTCTTCAAAGGGTCCTACGGCTTTCACGCTGCCTTCTGGCACAATGACTTCGGCCGCCGCCGCTCCCACGGCTGCATCAATCTCTCACCCGCCGACGCCCGCTACCTCTTCACCTTCACCCAGCCCATCCTGCCGCCAGGTTGGAACGCCATCCTTCCGATTCCCGAAGACAAGCCCACGACAGTCCAAGTGAGGGGAGGGGCTCCGGCGCTTGCAACCCATACGCAGGCATCTGCCAGGTGAGGGGTACCCAGCAGGCTGTGTTCCCACGGGCAAAGACTGACTACCGCCGAGAGCGCTCCATGTACTTCTTCTTCTCCCGGACGCCCTTGCGCTCCATCACCGGCATCAGCACGCGGCGCATCGCGGGCACGAGATAGCCAAGCGTGGCGAGCTTTCCGCTGAACGCGGGCTTCGCTCGTTCTCTGGCGCCGTCAGCTGCCGAATCGAGGATCAGACCTGCAATCTCGTCGGCGGTACTCATCGGCTGAGCGAACACGATCGGGGGAACCGTTTCGATGACGCTCGGATCGGTGATGAATCCGGTGTCGACCGGACCGGGAGACACGACGCTGACACGGATGTTGGTGTCGCGGAGCTCTTCGGCCAGGGCAAACGAGAAGATCCGGAGCGCGAATTTCGTCGCGGAATACGGCGCCTCCTCGTCGAGCGGGATTCGGCCGGCCAACGACGCCACGTTGACGATAGTCCCATAGCCTTGGGCGCGCATCGTCGGTAGGGCAATCCGCGTGAGCACCATCGGCGCACGCAGGTTCACGTGGACGATCTGCAGAATGTCCTCCAGAGGAACGTTTTCGAAATTGCCCCGCGTGTTGTGCGCGGCATTGTTGACGAGCACATCAATGCTGCCGAAGCGCGATACCGCTTGTTGTAGGAGGTTCTTGCATGCGCCGACATCCGAGATGTCGGTTGGCACGGCCTCCGCAACCTGCCCGCCGAGCTCGGCCGCCAACCGATCGAGAGGCTCTTTGCTTCGCGCAGCCAGAACGACCCGAGCGCCCTCGTTCACGAACTTGCGCGCGCAGGCCTCGCCAATGCCGCTGCTAGCGCCGGTGATCACCACGGTCTTACCGTCAAACCTACTCATGCCGAGGCCTTTCGTGTTTCGAGCATCATTTTCCCGAGACGCTCGAACGCTTCTATCACGTTGTATCCGGACTTCGCGCTCGCCTGGGCGACGTACCAATCGAGCTTTCCGGCCGTATCCAGCTGCTGCTTGGTCAGTGCGAAGTGTTCCGTCAAGTCGATCTTGTTCACGATGAGGACCGATGGGCGCGACCCAATGAAGCCCCGCCCCTTGACCTGCGCTTCCAAGAGGTGATCCAGTGTCCTCGCCTTGGTCGCGTCTACGACGAACGCAAGCCCCGAAGCCCCCGAAATGAATGAACGATTGTACTGGGTCCAGGCTTCGCTGCCTCCGGGATCCCAGAGCATCATCTCGAGCAACACCTCGCCTAGGGCGAGCGAGCCTTTGAAAATCCCCATGGAGACGTTCGATTCGAACTCCTCGTCGAATGCATTGTCGGCGAGGCGCCGCGCCAGGCTGGTTTTCCCCACCCCCGGCGCGCCCAACAGGCAGACCTTCCGCCGCAGCCGCATGACCCTGTACTATAGCCACGCTGGCGGTTTGGACTAGAGTCGGCTGCATGAGTGAGCAGAAACAGAAGCTGGAGTTCGGCGGAGTCCCCGGAAACTTCGCGATGATCATCGGCCTCCCGCTTTTCACGGCCTATCTTTTCTTCGCGGTCCGCTTCAACGACGGCGCGGTGCTCCCTGGGCCCAACGCGGACTGGGAAGGTTTTCGGCAGGCGATGATGCCGACCTGGCGGGCCGCCGTGATCTACGGCGTCTGGTTCGTCTTTCAGGCGCTGCTCCAGCGGTATGCGCCCGGGCGAATGGTGCAGGGGGCCGAGCTTCCCGACGGAGGTCGGCTTCCGTACAAGATGAACGGGCTGTTCTCGCTCATCGCGACGTTCATCGTGGTCGCCATGCTTCATTGGTCGGGTGTGTTTTCGATTCGCGAGCTCTACGACGAGTTCGGCGCGCTGATCACCGTGATGACGGTCTTCTCGTTCATCTTCAGCATCTTCCTCTACTGGTACGGCAAGCAGCACGGACAGGCGCGACACCTGAGCGGCAAGCTCATTCACGACTTCTGGATGGGTACCGGGCACAACCCACGTGTGCCGCCGGGTCCGGACGGCCTCGACCTGAAGATATTCTGCGAAGCGCGACCGGGGTTGATCCTGTGGGTGCTGATCAACACCTCGTTCGCGTACGTGCAGTACGAGAAGTACGGCTTCGTATCGACGTCGATGGTTCTCGTGTGGGTCTTTCAGATGTTCTACATCGTGGACTATTTCTGGAATGAGGAGGCCATCCTCACCACGATGGACATCAAGCACGAGAACTTCGGTTTCATGCTCGTGTTTGGCGACTTGGTGTGGGTGCCGATGACGTACAGCTTGCAGGCTCACTACCTGATCGACCGGGTGCATTTCCTGCCCTGGTGGGGGGCGGCGTTGATCGTCGCGATCAACATGCTCGGGCTCTACATCTTCCGAGCCGTGAACCTGCAGAAGCACAAGTTCCGTCGTGACCCCGAAAACGTGCGAATTTGGGGCAAGAAGGCCGAGTACATGGAGACGGCGCAGGGCGGAAAATTGTTGCTGTCTGGTTTCTGGGGTTGGTCGCGTCACTTCAATTACGTCGGCGACATCCTGATGGCGCTGTCCTGGTCGCTTCCGTGCCTGTTCGGCTCGGCTCTTCCCTATTTCTATCCGATCTACTTCGCGATTCTGCTGATCCATCGCGAACGGCGGGACCACCACTTCTGCTCGACGAAATACGGCGCCGATTGGGACCGGTACTGCGAACGAGTTCGCTGGCGGATTATCCCTGGGATCTATTAAGCTAGCGGGGTTATGGCCCGCACCCCGGTTACCTCCACCAAGGTCGAGCGCGTCACACGTCACGGGCGGGAGCAAACGAGCGACCTGGTTGCGGTGGAGGAACCTCTGCAGATCATCCTCGAGCATGGGGAGCCGCACGCGCGCAAGGAGACGCCTTTGGCAATGACGATGCGCACGCCTGGGAGCGACGTGGATCTCGTCACTGGGTTCCTGTTCGCCGAAGGTGTCGTTTCCGCAAGGGACCATCTGATCCAGGTGCGTCACTGTGCAAGGTCGGACACGCCGGACAACGTCGTGAGAGCGGTCTTGCGTGACGACGTGGTAGTCCCTTCGCGTCTGCTCGAGCGGAACCTTACCGTCACTAGCGCGTGCGGCGTCTGCGGAGGGCGAACGGTCGACGCGCTGTCGGACGCAGGCTGCGAACCTATCCCACCCGCCCCCGGGTGTTATCGGCCGGAGTCGGTCAGAGTTGCGTTGCGGTCGCTAGAAACTTCGCAGGCTTGGTTTCGGCATACAGGTGGCACGCACGGAGCCGCGCTTTTCGACCGCGACGGGAGTCTATTGCTTCACCGGGAAGATGTCGGCCGGCACAACGCGCTCGACAAGCTCGTTGGGGCGTGGCTCGTCGGTCCCGCCGTTCTCCCGAACGAGTGCTTTGTCGTCGTGAGCAGCCGCGCGAGCTTCGAGCTGGTTCAGAAGACCGCTCGGGCCGGGATCGCGATGATGGTGGCGATCGGCGCGCCGACCAGTCTCGCGATCGAAACTGCGAGCCGGTTTGGCCTGGCCCTGATCGGATTCGCCAAGGAAGACCGATTCAACGTTTACGCAGGGGGCGAACGGATCTCGCTTGGCGCAGCAGGAACGGGCTTCTTCGAAGTGGGGGCCGCCGAATGAGTGAACGTGGGCCGACCAGCGCAGAGCCTCCGGAGACCGACGAGGATCTCAAAGTCAGCCCGCCCAAGCATAAGGCCGCCGGCCTCCCATCCGTCATCTCTTCCTTCGCCCACATGCACCGGCACGGCCACTCTGTGCCGTCGGCGCTCCGCATCTTCAGCAAGATGAACCAGACCGACGGCTTCGATTGCCCCGGATGCGCCTGGCCCGATCCGGATGACCGCGCCTCGCTCACGGAGTTCTGCGAGAACGGCGCCAAAGCGGCCGCATGGGAAACCACACGCGAGCGACTCGATTGGAAGTTCTTCCAACGATACAGCATCGACGAGCTCGCACAACGGTCGGACCTCTGGCTCGGCCAACAGGGACGCTTCACCGAGCCCTTGATGCTT
>CP070650.1:1286209-1289120 GCA_020354595.1 Myxococcales bacterium | reverse complement strand
TCGCCGTCGTCGGACACCTCGAGGACGAACTGGTCGTTGTTGTCTCCCTGAATGTAAGCCGCCTCGATCGGCGTGACCTCTCCGAGATCGAACAGCACGTAGGCACGGTGGCCGTCGAGCAGGGCCGCTTGCCTCGAGTTCCACTCGGCGCCGTTCAGCGCTCGACGGTCGTCGGTAAGGCGCTCCGCTCGTCGCACGCCGACGACCTCGGCGGGTGCCCCCAGCTCGATCCGTTCCGCGGCCGCAGCCCCATGACATCCCGCCGACAGCAGCAGCAAAGCCAAGCCGACCTTCGTTCGCCTCATCGCCGCGAACCTGTAGCAGCGTGTGCCGCGGGCGAGAAGCCCCTAGCTATTGCGGCCCCATCGACACAAAATGACAATTAGCCAGCAAGCAGCACTCCTGGTGGAATAATCTCCGCAGCACGGAACCGATCCGACGGATGTGCGCGGCGTTCCGCCCGTTGTTGCGGAACCTTACGCACGCCGAGCAGGGGCTACAACTACTGTGACCGCGCGGTATGCAGTCCAGTCAAGGGTGCGGTCATGTGTGCCGCAGGTTTGACGCGATCCTCGGAAACGGTTACGCCCCACCGTGAGGCGGGGTGAGTGGGTGCAAGTGGTGTAGCCCCCGCAACGACCAAGGGAGAAGAATCACTATGACCAATGCTATTTTCCGATTGGGCCTCGTGCTCGCTCTGTGCGCGGCCATGATGGGGTGCAAGAAGGCCGAGGAGAGCGCCGACGAGGCCGCCGAAGCCGCAGAAGAAGCCGCCGAGGCAGCCGGCGAGGCCGCTGAGGAAGCGGAAGAAGCCGCCGGCGAGGCGGTCGAGGCCGCCGAGGAGGCTGTCGAGGCAGCGGAGGAAGCCGCTGAGGAGGCCGTCGAAGCCGCCGAGGAAGCTGCCGAGAAAGCAGAAGATCACGCAGGCCACTAACTCGCGCCTTCGTCGCGACGAAAGAGCCGGCTCGTTCGAGTCGGCTTTTTTCGTGGCTTCAGGCCCTGGTTCGCTTGTCATTGCGGACGCCGCAAACTAGAACACGTTTCACTCCGGTCGTAACACCGGCAAACGTGAGGCCATGTATTTCGACTACACCCCCCAGCAAAAAGCGCTCCGTGACGAGCTGCGCGCGTACTTCGCGCGCCTGATCGACCACGAGCTCCTCGCCGAGCTCGACGAGGTCGAAGGCGGCGGCCCCCTCTACCACAAAGCGATGCAACAGCTCGGCGCCGACGGCTGGCTCGGCATCGGCTGGCCCAAGGAGCACGGCGGCCAAGGCCGCGGCCCGATCGAGCAGTTCATCTTCTTCGACGAGGTGCAGCGGGCGGGCTTTCCGGTCCCGATTCTGACGCTGAACACCGTCGGGCCCACGCTGCTGAAGTTCGGCACTGAGGAGCAGAAGGCGAAGTACCCGCCGAAGATTCTCGAGGGCAAGTGCCACTTCTCGATCGGCTACACCGAGCCCGGCTCGGGCACGGACCTCGCGTCGCTCAAGACGAGCGCGGTTCGCGACGGCGATCATTACGTCATCAATGGTCAGAAGATCTGGACAAGCCTTGCGGATCACGCGGACTACATGTGGCTCGCCTGCCGAACCGATCCGGACGCGCCGCCGCACAAGGGCATCTCGATCATCATCGTGCCGGCCGACGCGGAGGGAGTGCAGATCACCCCGATGCACGCGCTCGGCGAGAACAACGTGCACGCCGTCTACTATGACAACGTTCGAGTGCCGGCGGACAATATCGTCGGCGGCGAAAACAAGGGGTGGCACCTCATCACGACGCAACTCAATCACGAGCGCGTCGCGTTGTGCTCGGTTGGACCGCTCGAGAAGATCTGCACCGAGACGATCGAGTGGGCCAAGAGGACACCAAACGGCGACGGCGGCATGATTATCGATTTGCCCTGGGTAAAGACCAACCTCGCCCGCGTGTACGCCAAGCTCGAGGTGCTCAAACTCCTCAACTGGCAGCAGGCCTGGGGAATTGCCGGGGACACGCTATCACCGGCCGATGCTTCCGCGATCAAGGTCTTTGGATCGGAGTTCTACGTCGAAGGCTCGCGACTGCTCATGGAGGTGCACGGCGCCGCGGGCGTCCTTCACCACAGCTCCGAGGCAGCGCTCCTTCGGGGCCGGCTCGAGAAGTACTACCGCATGTCGCTGGTCCTGACCTTTGGCGGCGGCACCAACGAGATCCAACGAGACATCATTTGCCAGGCAGGGCTTCGAATGCCCCGGCTCGGAAGGCGCTGACGAGGCACACCATGGATTTCTCTTTCACCGAGGACCAGAGCAGCATCCGCGATCTCGTCAAGCAGGTGCTCACCGACATCGTAAACGACGACTCGCTCAAGGCGCTCGCCAAAGAGGGCGTTTGGTTCCACGAGCGCGCCTGGAAGCAGCTCGCCGCGTCCGAGATGCTCGGTCTCGCGATCCCCGAGGAGCACGGCGGCGCTGGCATGGGGCTCACGGAGCTCTGCCTCCTGCTTCAGCAGGTCGGCCGTACCGTCGCACCGATCCCCGCGATCGAGACGCTGGTCTCCGCCGCGCTCCCGTTGGCCGAGTTTGGAACGCCCGAGCAGAAGGATCGATTCCTTGGCGGCATCGCGCAGGGCACGGTGATCATCACCCCGGCGCTCGTCGATTCGGGGAGCCGCGATCCGCTTCGGCCTTCGGCCGTCGCCAAGGCAGACGGTAGCGGCTGGCGCGTCACCGGGCAGTTCAGCAACGTTTCTTACGCCGACCTGGCCGACCGCATCGTCGTTTCGGCGTGTACCGAGCAAGGCGTCACGCTGGTGTTGCTGGTGGATCCCAAGGGAGAAGGCGTGCGGCTCGGCGAGCAGCGCGGCACGAACGGGCAACCGCTGTGGCTGCTCGAGCTCGACGACGCGGCCGTGGCCGCCGGTGAC
>CP070650.1:1281831-1286109 GCA_020354595.1 Myxococcales bacterium | reverse complement strand
GCGGGCGGCCACCAAGGCGTTCAGCCGCGCCTTCGACTTTCGGCGCTTCCTTCAGAAGACGCTCCCTGCACATCTCGGAGTACTCCCCGTCGAAGACCCGTTGGCAGAGCTCTCGCCCTTACCCCCTGGCTTCGATTCCGAGCTCAGATCCCGTCTCGAGTCATGGCCTGAAGCATCCGAGCCGGTCCTTGCGGGTGAAACGCTCGCCGATCTACCCCTCGATCACAGCGTCCCGGCTGTGGACTTCGAGGGTGGATTCATCGCCGCCGAGCAACGGCTCTTCGACTTCCTAGACGGTGCCTTTTACCGGTACGCCGAAGATCGAAACCATCCGGACGAAAGCGCGTCGAGCGGTCTTTCCCCGTGGCTCCACTTCGGCCACGTGTCTACGCACCAGATCTTTCACGAAATCGCATCGAACGAAGGCTGGTCCCCGGACCGGCTGGCCGAGAAGGCGAACGGCGCCCGCGAGGGTTGGTGGGGCATGAGCGAAAATGCCGAGGCGTTCCTCGACGAGCTCGTCACCTGGCGCGAGGTCGGCTTCAACATGTGCGCCCACAACCCCGACTACGACCGCTACGAATCGCTGCCCGAGTGGGCCCGCAAGAGTCTCGAGCTACACGAAGCCGACCCTCGCGAGCACCTCTACACCCTCGAACAGCTCGAAAACGCAGAGACGCACGACCGGGTTTGGAACGCGGCGCAAACCGAGCTCTTAGAGACCGGCCGCCTCCAGAACTACCTTCGGATGCTGTGGGGAAAGCGAATCCTCGAATGGACGCCGACCGCGCGCGAAGCGCTCCGGATCATGATAGAGCTCAACAACAAGTACGCGGTCGACGGCCGCGACCCCAACAGCTACTCCGGGATTTTCTGGGTCCTCGGTCGCTACGACCGCGCCTGGGGCCCGGAGCGCCCTATCTTCGGCAAGATCCGCTACATGAGCTCGGCCAATACGCTGCGGAAGCTTCGCATGCGGGACTATCTGGCTCGCTTCGGAGGGCAAGCTGAGCTATTTGACGGACCGTAAAGCAGCTCGGGCAGATGTCGCTCTTCGATGATCCACAAGTCAGGCGGAACGTGGACCGCCTTCCGATCGAGTTCGATGACTACGGTTTCGACCGGTTCGGTCTCTCGAAGAAGACGTTGGTCCGGTACTACTCCCCGATGGCCCAAATGTATCGTCACTATCTCAAGGTGACGGCGTTTGGCTTGGAGAACGTACCGACGGAGGGGCGCGGCCTCGTCGTCGCCAACCATTCGGGCGGCCTCGGCGCGGACGCGGCGATGATCCTGACGTCGCTCTTGCTGAACGACGAAGCGCCACGGCTCGGGCAAGGCATGGCGGAGTACTTTTTGACTCGGTCTCCGTTCGCGCGCCCCATGCTCCGAAAACTTGGTCACTTGACCGGTCTCCCCGAGCACGGCGAGCAGCTCCTGAACGACGAACGTTTGTTGCTCGTGTTTCCCGAAGGCGCCCGCGGTGCGGGCAAGCTCTACAAGGATCGCTACAAGCTCGTGCGCTTCGGCACCGGATTCATGCGGCTGGCCTTGAGGATGAACGCGCCGATCATTCCCTGTGCCTTCATCGGCGGCGAGGAATCGTTCCCGCAGCTCTATCACATCAAGTGGCTCGCAAAGCTCGTCAACGGACCGTTCGTCCCCGTGGCACCGCAGCTGATCTACTTCCCACTCCCCGTGGCCTGCCAGGTTTATTACGGCCCCCCGATGCATTTCGAAGGCAACGGGTCCGAGCCCGATCATGTGATCCAGCAGTACGTCGAGGAGGTCCGCCACGCCATGGAACGCCTCATCAGCACCGGGCTCGACGCCCGCCCGCAGGCGTTCATGTTCGAGCGCATGCCCGATCCGGAGAAGGAACCCAGGCCATGAAGATCTTGATCACCGGAATCAGCGGGACGTTGGCGCGCGGCGTGGCCTACCGGCTCACGCGAAGGGGACATCAAGTCATCGGCATCGATCGGCGGCCCTGGCCCGACGTACCGGAAGGCGTCGAGATGCACCAGGCCGACATCCGCAAGCGGCCCGCTGAAGACGTCTTTCGAATCTCGAAACCCGACGCGCTGGTTCACATGGCGACAGTCACGCACTTCACCACGGAGACCGAGGAACGTTACCGGATCAATCTCGGTGGCACCCGGAAGCTCTTCGAGTACTGCCACGAGTACGGCGTCAAGCAGGCGGTGTTCGTCGGCCGTCACACGGTCTACGGCGCGACGCCCGACTCGCCGCTCTATCACACCGAGGACGAGCCGCCGCTCGCGGGGGCTGCGTTCAAGGAGCTCGCCGACTTGGTTGCCGCAGATCTCTACGCAGGAAGCGCGCTTTGGCGATGGCCGGAGCTCAACACCGCCGTCCTTCGCCTTTGCTACTTCCTCGGCCCGAGTCGCGGGGGCACTCTCGCCGGCTTCCTGTCGAAGAGCAAAGTGCCTCTCGTGCTCGGCTTCGACCCGCTCTACCAACTCATGCACGAGTGGGACGCGGAAGAAGCGATCACGCTCGCCGTCGAGAAACAGCTTCGCGGTGTGTTCAACGTTGCGGGTCCGCCGCCGGTTCCACTGTCGACGGTCTGCGAGGCCACTGGCAAGCGCGCCGTGCCGATCCCCGAGCCGCTCTACCCTACGGTCCTCGGCCGCTTCGGCTTCCCGTACCTCCCCTCGAGCGCCATCGCACACGTGAAGTACCCCATCGTCATCGACAAATCCGCCTTCGTCGAAGCAACGGGCTTCGAGCCCCGCTACACCGCGAAGCAGACGATGGAAGGGTTTCGGTGGAACTGACGCCGAATGCGCCCGAGACCTGAGATCACGGATTGACCGCCGCCTCGCACGCATCCGCATCAAATGAGTCGGGCGTGCAAGGCACGTACGGCCCCTCGCCCTCTTCCTCGAACTGGCTTTGAAGCGGCTGCTCGTCGTCTAGGAGGTGCTCGACGAAGTCGCGAAGGTTCATGTCGCCGATCTCGCTGCCGATCCATGCCAGGGTCCCGAAGTCGTTCTGAAAGAGGTCGAGCGCCTCGGGCAGGGAAACGTCCTCGAAGCCCGGCACCGAGACGCAGTGGCTGCTGTTCGTGTTCCGCCAAAAAGGAATGTAGTAGGCGAGGTTGCTGGTCGCGTCGTACTGGCTGCGAAGCAGCGCGGTGTCGTCCCACCAGAGGTCGTAGACGGCGGCGCGATCGAGCGAGAGGTCCTCATCGAGGCCCAGGCCCGTGTCCTCCGCATACGGAACGATCGGGTCGACCTCGTCCGGGTCTTCACGCGTCCAGAACCGTTCATACGAGTAGAGCGAGAAGTTGTAGTCGAGCCGGAACATCGTCGTCGCCAGGCGGTCCTCCGGGAACTCGTCGGCGAGCACCTTGCTGAGGGCGCCAAAATCGTCATCGAGAAGCTCGGGTTGCGGCGCCTTGGCGATCAGCGCGTCGGCATCCCACACGTCCCGCACCTCCTCATGGAGAAGGAACGAGCGCGAGGTGGGCTCGGTGCTCGGATAGATCGGCCCCGAGTCGTCGAGCAAGTAACCCTTTTGCACGCCCTCGATGCCCGTGCGCAGGAAGTAGTAGTTGACGATCGCGCCTGCGCCGCCCGCGCTGCAGCCCCCCACGAACATCTTGGGCACGACGCGGAACATATCGTTCAACATCTCCGTCATCTTGACGACGTTGGTGTGCCCCTGATGCGCAAAGACGGCGGACTCCTCGACCCCGTCCGGATCCTCGTATGTGTTCGTGATCGATCCGGAGTACACGTCGCCCGTACAGTATGGGACGAAGACCTTGTTCCAATCGGACATCGGGCTGACGCTCGGATCTGGGTTCATCAACGGGTAGACCTGGTTCACGTTGATCGGCATGCCAGCGATTTCAGCATGATTGTTCGCGTAGTCGTCAGGCAGGCCGTTCGGGTTGGCCGCGCCGCGCGCGCCGCCGCCGACGCAGCTGTCGTAGTCCCAGCAACCTCCACCTCCCATGAAGTAGACGACGACGTTGTCTGAGGTTTCGGAGAACTCGACGTAGAACGCGTACTGACTGCCATCACTGCACACCGCGCCTTCGGGCTCGTACTTCACCCAGGCCCCGTATTCGGGAGGCTCGAACGCCGGTTCCGTCGCGTCGCTGCCGCAGCCCGCGGCGATCAATCCCAAAACCAAGGCGCTACCAATAAAAGAACGATAAATCATGGCGCGAACCGTATCACCGAAACCCGATTGGTCGAGCGCGCGCTTTCTTTCTCCGCGATCGCGGTGGGTGGTAGTTTCGCG
>CP070650.1:1278097-1281731 GCA_020354595.1 Myxococcales bacterium | reverse complement strand
GTGCGTCGGCGACGAAGGCAGTGTCGTTCGTAAGGTGGTGTCCCAAACGGTCGCCCTTCAGTGCGCAGAGCGCCGCCACCTCTGGTGCACGCTTCGAGAAATTGCCGGGTTCGACAATCCGCACGTCGAGGCCGCCCGCGCGGCGCTCAAGCAGGAACTGACCGCTCAGCAAGCGGAATCGGCCCAGAAGCTCCGCACAGAAATGGAAGAACAAATCGCTAGGCGCGAGAAAGCAGCCGTCGCGACGGCCGTTCGCAACCTGGTAGCGAAGCTCACCGGCGTTGAAAGCCAATGAAACGGCGACTCGTGAGCGTTCATGCCTACGAGCAGCGCTCGGCTGCCTCGAAGCGTCCGCGCATCTTCCCCATCCACAGGCTCATCAACGCGGGTTTGGGTAATCCGAGTGAGCGGAGCTCGTCGGCGACAGGGTGCGCGCCTAGGGTGAGTTGTACGCCTCCCATCCGAACGCCGAGGTTCTCTGCGCTCGATGCGAACGAGGTCACGTGCAGCGCTCCGTCGATATAGCTGTAGGTTGAAAGCGTCTGTTCGGGAAAATCCCGCTTGCCGCCAATGGGCAGGCTGATCTTGAGCACGTTTTGGCCGTCCTTGTTCCAAACGCATCGCGCGCGGTCGCCGCCGGTATCGAAGTCGATTTCGTCCACGGTCTTGGGAAAGCCCCAAATGACCTGACCTGCCTCGCACGTGAATGACTGATCGACCGGCAGATGAAGGATGTACGTGGGAAGAAGCCCTCGCATCATGGCGGCGGCTGCCCCGAGATACGGGATGCCCCTTCGGTCGCCGCGCTTCCGCACGAAGAAGGCGATCGAGACCTCGTTGTAATTCCCGAGATCGTTGTCCCGGTAGTCGACGCACGCGATGCTCAGAAGCCCCTTGCCTGGAAGAACCTCGGCAATTTCGAGCTCGGGCCCCCGAAGCAACGCCTGGGCAGCCTTCGAGCTGACCAGCCAAGTGGCGCTAGCCGAGCACGCGTCCCGGACGTGACACGGCATTGTCACATTGCGTCCCTGAATTTGATAGCGATCGGGACGGGTTTGCGGACGGACCTCGGCTTCCATTGCGAGCGAGTATATGGAAGGCTCCGCCACCGCGCCACGGAAAGCAGCCCCACGTGACCACTGAAGAACGACGCCTCTCTTTTCTCGATCGGTACCTGACTGTCTGGATCTTTGCGGCGATGGGTCTTGGCGTCGCGCTCGGCTATCTCGTGCCGGGCTTCGCGACGACGCTCGACGCGATGAGCATCGGGACGACATCGATACCGATCGCGGTCGGCTTGATTCTCATGATGTACCCGCCGCTCGCCAAGGTGCGGTACGAGGAGATGGGGCGGGTCTTCACCAACAAGAAGGTGCTGGCGCTCTCGCTCATCCAGAACTGGATCATCGGGCCTGTCTTGATGTTCGCGCTGGCGGTGATCTTCCTTCCCGACCAGCCGGAGTACATGGTCGGGTTGATCATCATCGTTATGGCACGCTGCAACGCGATGGTGATCGTATGGAATGACCTCGCGCTCGGGGATCGGGAGTTTGCCGCCGGCCTCGTCGCCTTCAACTCGATCTTCCAAATCTTGTTCTTCTCGGTGTATGCGTGGTTCTTCGTGACGTGGCTTCCCGCCCAGCTCGGGCTCGAAGGCATGGTCGTCGACATCACGATTGGAGAAATCGCGAAGAGCGTCGCGATCTACCTCGGCATCCCCTTTGCGGCGGGCTTTCTCACGCGTACGAGCCTCATCTAGGCCAAGGGGCGTGAGTGGTACGACGAGTCGTTTGCCTCGCGCATCGGCCCGATCACGTTGCTCGCCCTTCTCTTCACGATCGTCGTCATGTTCTCGCTGAAGGGCGACACGATTGTCGCCCTTCCCTTTGACGTGGTTCGCATCGCCGTGCCACTCCTGATCTACTTCGTGCTGATGTTCTTCATCTCCTTTTGGCTTTCCAAGCTCGCAGGCGCCGACTATCCGGTCGCGACGACGCTCTCGTTCACCGCGGCGTCCAACAACTTCGAGCTTGCCATTGCGGTGGCGGTCGCGACTTTTGGTATCCACCACGGCGCTGCGTTTGCCGCGGTGATAGGACCTCTCGTCGAGGTTCCGGTGATGATCGGCCTGGTGAACGTCGCCTTGTGGATTCGCGGGCAGTACTTCGCGCCCGAACCCGTGCTAGAAGCATAGCGCGATGACGAAAAACGCGGAGAAGGTAGCCGTCGTCACGGGTGCGAGCCGCGGCGTTGGAAAGGGAATTGCGATCGCCCTCGGCGCGTCGGGCGCGACGGTCTACGTCACGGGCCGGAGCGCCGAAGGCGGCAAGGACCACCCGCTCGGCGGAACGGTGCAGACGACCGCCGACGCCGTGGCGAGCGCGGGGGGCAAGGGGATCGCGGTGGCCTGCGACCATTCGAACGACGACCAGGTTCGGCAACTGTTCGAGCGAGTCGCCGACGAGCAGCAGCGCCTCGACATCCTCGTCAACAACGCAACCGCAGTACCGCGCGAGCTCGCCAAGCCGGGCCCATTCTGGGAGAAGTCCCTCGACCTGCTTCGGATTCTCGATGTCGGCCAGCGCTCCCACTACGTCGCGAGCTACTACGCCGCCCCGCTGATGATCCGCAGCGGAGGCGGGCTCATCGTGTTCACGTCGAGCTACGGCGGCAGGATCTACATGCACGGGCCGGCGTATGGCGCGGGCAAAGCGGGGGTGGACAAGATGGCGATGGACATGGCGATCGACCTTCGGGAGCACGATGTCGCGGTCAACAGCCTGTGGCTCGGTTTCGTGCGGACCGAGCGCAACGAGCCCCTCTTTCAGCACCCGGACGCCATGAAAGGCCCATACGGGAAGTTCCTCGCCAACCACGAAACGCCTGACTTCATCGGCCGCGTCATCGAGGCGCTCCACCGGGACGCGAAGCGGATGGACCGCTCCGGCCGTGTTCTCATCGTGGCCGAGTTGGCCGAAGAGCTCGGCATCCAAGAGGTGGATGGCCGCCAACCGAAGTCCAACCGTGAAACCCTCGGCGCCCCTCCCGAGCCAAGCCCGGTCGTCGTCCGTTAGCTCACCCGCGAAAAGAGGTAGAGCATCTCGGTCGCGATCTGCATGCAGCGCTCGTCATACCGAGCCGTCTCCGAGGGCGTGCCATCGGCAACCTTGGGGTCCTCGTAGCGAACGGGCACGCGCATGTTTGCCCCGAGGACGACCGGACAGGCCTCGTCGGCCTCCGAGCAGGTCATGATGGCGACGAAGCCTTCACTCGGATTGAAGGGGTCGTCAACCGTCTTCGAAAAGCATTCGACGACTGGCCGCGTTTCGGAAAAAGTCACCCGGTAGTGGGGATTGTCGCCCCCGGGGTTGTCTACCTTGAACCCGGCTCGCTCGACCGCGGCGACCGCTCGCGGGTTGAAGGCGGTCACCTCGGTGCCTCCCGAAAACGTCTGCACCCCGTCGATACCGAAATGCGCGGCCGCGGCGGCGGCCCAGAGCTGCCCCATCTGACTCCGCCGCGAGTTGTGCGTACAAATGAACGTCAGCCGCGCGTCCTCACCGGCACGCTGGCAGGCAGAAACGTGAGAAGCGACCCGCTCGAGCAGCTCTTTTCGTGACTGCGGGATCGCCCC
>CP070650.1:1272024-1277997 GCA_020354595.1 Myxococcales bacterium | reverse complement strand
GTTGCGCTCAAGCGCAAGTACGACCCGCAAAACCTGTTCAGAGTTAATCAGAACATAGCTCCATAGGGCTGGGGGTGAGCTCGCGCGCGGGCCGCTGCGCAGTTCGTGCGCCCACCACCGGAAAGACGTTCAGTCGTGGCTTGGAATCGACTGACTCGAGGTCCGAGGATATGCTCTTCGTCAGGTCAGCAGACCAAGGAGGACGTCATGCGTGCAGCCATCATCGTCGCGGTCGCGCTGCTGGCCGTGGCTTGTACGAAGAGGGAAGCGGAGCCTCCGGCCGAGCCGGAGATCCATGAGCGGAGGCCCGGGCCCGACATTCAAAGCGAGGAGGTCACGTACAAGGCCGGAGACCGAACGCTCGTCGGATACGTGGCGAGGGACGCGAATAAAGAAGGACATCGGCCCGGGATTCTCGTGGTGCACCAGTGGTGGGGGCACGGTGAGTACGTTCGCAAGCGTGCCCGGATGCTCGCGGAGCTCGGGTACACGGCGCTCGCGCTCGACATGTACGGCAAGGGTCGATACGCACGGCACCCCGACGACGCGATGAAGTTCATGAACGAGACGATCTCGAACATCGACGTGGCAAAGGAACGGTTCAAGGCGGCGTACGAGGTGCTGCAGAAGCATGGAACGACGAATCCCGACGACATTGCGGCGATCGGTTACTGCTACGGCGGGGCGGTCGTGCTCCACATGGCGCGTTTTGGGTTCGACCTCGATGGCGCGGTGAGCTTCCACGGAATGCTGGCGACGGAAGCGCCGGCGCAGTAGGGGTCGATCAAGGGCAAGATCTTGGTGCTGCACGGGGAGGCCGACCCGATGGTGCCGCCGGAGCAAGCCGAAGGCTTCAAGAAGGAGATGGACACGGCGGAGGTGGACTACACGTTCGTCGGCTATCCGGGCGCGAAGCATGCCTTCACCGACGAAGCCGCCACGGAGAAGGGCAAGAAGTTCGACATGCCGCTCGAATACGACGCCGAAGCTGACGAGAAGAGCTGGGCGGAGACGGTGAGGTTCTTGGCTGAGGTGTTTCCGGCGGGGTGAGTCCCTCGCTTCAGTGCGGCGCTCTAGCTTCGCGGAACGCAAGCGGCGAGGCGCCGAAGTGCTCGTGGAACGTGCGCGAGAAATGGCTGCGGCTCGAGAAGCCGACTTTGGTCGCGACTTCTTCCACGGACAGTTCGTCGCGGCCGAGAAGCTGGGCGGCGCGCCGGAGGCGGACGTCGCGGAGGTAGTCCATCGGAGTTCGGTTGAAGCATTCCGTGAAGCGGCGCGCGAATGCCGAGCGGCTCATGTGCGCAATGGCTGCGAGTGATTCGACGGTTTGGTGTTGTTCGGGGTGCTCGAGCATGGCGTCGATGACGCCGGCGAGCTGCGGATCCTCGAGGGCGGCCAACCAGGGTAGCGAACCTTGCGACTCTTCGCTCACACGCCTCAGCACGAGGATCAGGCACTGATTCATGAGCGCGGTCATCATGGCGTGGCTGGCGGCGCCGGATTCCTGGTATTCGTTGACGAGGGCTTCGAAGGTGGTGCGCATCTGCGGTGAGTCGTTGAAGTCGATGACGATGGCCTTTTGCAGGTGGTCGAAAAGGCCGAGGCCTTCTCCGTAGGTCACCTGAATGCGGCCGCAGGCGATCGTGAGGCTCACGTTGTCGAGCGGACCGGCGACGAACTGGCACAAGGGCCCCTCCACCGCCTGACCCTCCACCCCGGTTTCGTGTTCGACCTCGGGCCCGCACTGGATGGCGTGACTGAAGTTCGGGGGCATGACCGCGAGGACATTGGCTGCGAGGGGAAGGGTTTCGCCGGTGCCGAGGCGAAGGCCGCCACCACCCTCGAGCGTGTAGTGGAAGGTGACCCAATCGCGGCACGGAAGCCTCAGCCTCCATCCATCGGCGAGCTGACAGGTCGCGAAGGGGTCGACATCGAGAACGAGGTTCTCGAATAGGCGCTCGAGAATCATGACGTCATGGTCTCGCCCCCGTCTATTTCCGTCAATGGCGAGGATCCCCCCTCTTTTGGGACGATGCGGCACGCCATCGGGACCCTTTCGCACCTCACTTTTGCCAGCCTGTTCCTGTGTTCGGAGCGAAAGGAGACCCCATGGAAACGACGCAGATACCGCAAAGGGCCGTGGATCGGGATGTCAGTGGTGCTCCGCTCTTCTGCGAAGGCGCGGAGGGGTTTGCGCACGTGGTGGCGCACCGGCTGTTGGACACCGGCCGCCCTGAAGAGGGGCATCGCTGGCTTGGGGCGTGGCTCGCCGTGCACGAAGGCGCCGGGAGCGATTGGGTGCACCTGCAGTGGCACATGGCGGTGTTCGAGCTCGCGACCGGGCGGTGGGCGTCGGCGCACCGGCGGTGTATCTGCGAGATTCTGCCCGCCGTTTCGGCAGGCGATGCCCATACCGATGGACCTTCTCTCCTGTGGAGGCTCTCCCTCACGGGGACCGGGCGAGTCGAGCTTCCATGGGGGGCCGTTCGCGACGCCGCAGTGGAGGGAGTGCGGGAACCGAGCTCTCCGTACGTGGAGCTGCATCACCTGCTTGCGTTTGCGGGTGCAGGCGATGGGCTTTCGATCGCGTCTTGGCGGAGCAGCCGAGGGTGTGATGCATCCTCACTTTGCGATCACGTCCTGACCCGAATGGCGGAAGGTCTCGAGGCGTTCACCGCACAGGACTACGCGCAAGCGGCGGTGACGCTGGCTTCGGCCGCACCACATGTTTCGCGACTCGGTGGGAGTCGCGCCCAAAACGAGCTCTTCGGGCTCGTTTCACTGGAGGCGCGTTGGCGGGCGGAAGGCACTTCGGTCTTCGCCGGTCGGCGTGCAGCGTGAAGCGGTGATGCCCTCTCTCGTTACGTTTCGGCGCGTCGTGCGTATGCGGAACACACCGAGGGAGAGGGATCGCAGCTTCGGAAGGGAGTCACCCATGAATAGCAAGAGAGTCCTGTCCTCAGCGACACCATTCGTGTTCCTCGCGCTCGCATCGACTGCACTGGCCGGCTTGCCGGACCCGGGTATGCAAGTCGATTCGAAAACCGCGCTCGTCATCACCGACCCTCAGAACGACTTCTTGAGCCCCAAAGGAGTCACGTGGGGTGTCGTGGGCGAGAGCGTGACCGCGAACAACACCGTGCAGAACATCGACACGCTGTTCAAGACGGCGAAGGCGCACGGGATTCCCGTGTTCATTTCACCTCACTACTACTACCCAACGGACCACGGTTGGGAGTTTGGTGGTGCGGTCGAGACGATGATGCACGGGATCAACATGTTTGATCGCACGGGGGCGCTCAACCTCAAGGGGTTCAACAACTCCGGCGCGGATTGGCTCACTCGCTACAAGAAGTACATCAACGACGGCAAGACCGTGGTGGTGAACCCGCACAAGGTCTACGGGCCGGAGAGCAACGACTTGGCGCTGCAGCTTAGGAAGCGCGGCATTCAGCGGGTCGTTTTGGCCGGCATGTCGGCGAACCTTTGCGTGGAGTCACACCTTCGGGAGCTGCTCGAACAGGGCTTCGAGGTCGCGGTCGTGAAGGATGCGACCGCGGCGGCGATCGTGCCCGAGGGCGACGGCTATGCCGCCGCGCTCACCAACTTCAGGTTTTTGGCAAGCGCGGTTTGGACGACCGCCGAAGCCAAGGCCGCAATGCAAAAAGCACTAGCCAGCAAGTAAGGGAGGCAACGATGACCACAGTCGTAAAAGGAATGGATCTCGAGAAGCTCGAGGCCTTTCGGACATCACTCGAAGAGAATCCAGTGATTCTCGGACTCGGCGCGCAAGGCGTCTGGGAGGGACACTCCGGGCGGAGCACGGTGCACATCGGGCCGTACGAGCTCGGCGATCAGCACATCGAGCGCAAGACTCGGCACTACACGATCCCCTATGGAGCGTGGAAAGAGGTCGAAGAGGCGATTGGATTCGTCGGCCCAACGGACCGCGCGGAGCCGGTCGAGATGGCGCTCGGCGCGGTGGCGGCATGCCTCGTGAACAGCATTGCGCTCAATGCGCCGAGGCACGGGATCAATCTCGAAGGCTTGGAGATCACCGTGCACGCGGACGTCGACCCAAGCGTGTTGTTCGAGGTCAAGGGACCCGAGTCGCACACGTCCTGCATACCGAAGATCACCACCGAGGTGAAGGTCAGGGGCGACATCACCGACGAGCAGCTGCAGACGATCGAGAAGCTTGTTCACTACTCGCCAGTGCACGGAATGGTGGAATACGCCAACACCGTGGAGTCCAGAGTCGAAAGGGCATAGTCGGCGGAGCTTCCGCCCGCTGCAACGGCGGCGGGCGGAAGCGGCGATCATCGCATCTGACTATTGCAGGAAGAAGACGCCCTTGAGGTCTTCGGTGCGCGAAAGAGGACGGTCGTTGACATCGAATGATGTGACCCGGAACTGGTAGAACATACCCGACTCCAAGGTTGGCCCCGCGTAAGGGACCTCCGGATCGCTTCCGCTCGAGCCTGGGACGATGGAGTCCCAGATGAGCTCGCCGAAGGTGTCGAACACCTGGATCTGGTACTCGTCCTCGCCGCTATCGTCGACCCAGGAGAAGACGGGATTGCCGTCCACCTCTTCGGCACCTTCGGCGCCGGGTGAGATCACATCGAGCGAGCCGGTGATCTTGAAGCTCGGCGCTTCAACCGATTGACCCGCTACCACGTCGACGCGAACGATCTCGGTGTTGCCTTGGCCAAAGTCGGGGTCTCGCACGAGTTGATCGTTCTCGAACGCCCCGAGAACCTTGTAGCTGCCGGCCGGCACACCTTCGATGGTCCATGTGCCGCTATCCACGAGGTCGGTTCCCTCCGGTGCCCGCAGACCCGGAGGCGTTTCACCGCGCGCGAGGGCTTCGTTGAAGGTCGATTCAACGACGAGGATGTAGGACGTTCCCTGGCCAGCACCCGGGTTCACGATCTGGACACTGCCGGTCACGGTCCCGGGTGCATCCGAGCTGAGGGTGAGATCGACCTGCGTCTCTTCGCCGCCGCTGACGGAGGCTGACTCGGCGTTATAGTTCACGCCTTGCGCGTAGCCGAGCACCGAGAAGTCACCGTCCGGTAGATTGAAGATTCGGTACACGCCGTCACGGTCGGCGATAGCGGTAAAGCCTTCCGGAGTTTCGCCGGCGGTCTCGGCTACGACGAGCACGCCGGTGCTGTCACTCGGCACCTCGACGTCGCCGAATATCTCGTTCGTCCCGGCACCCGATGGGAGCGCAATTAGGCCCACGCTGGTTGTCGGCGTCTCGACCACCAGCACGCCATCTTCTTCGACCGGACTCGATACGTCGATGGGGAGCGCTTGCCGAATGCCGCCAGGGAAGGTTTGGTACCCGGCAGCGTCTGCGCGCAGGGTCACATCGCCCCCCTGGGGATTGCCGTCCGTGTCGCGCTGCCGTGCGACCTGAATCTCGTAGTCGCCGCTGGCATTCGTTACCGCGACCGTGCTGGCAGGCGCGCGATTGGCGTCCAATGCGACGACCGTAGCCCCTTCGATACCGCTGTCGTCGGCCTGGTCGAAGACATTGCCCCGCAGAACGACGGGCGCGAAGCACGCTGTCCCTCCGTCGACCACTTCCTCACATACCTGACCTTGCTCACACCCAGTCTGGGCGATCGGGTCACAAGCATCGCTGCTACTGTCCGAGCAGCCTGCACCCACCAGCAGCGCAAAGGCTGCCGCACCAACCATCCGATTCATCGTCTCCCCCATAAACAGGCTGCGTTCCCCCGCGACCCTGTTGGTGGAATCGTATCGGCTATCTCGCGTGCGTTGAAAGCCTACAGTTGCGCACACGCCATCTCTGGGGTTGAGTCTTCCACGTGTCTTAGCCTCGGTCTGACCCGAAAAACCGGTCAGCAGCGCAGTAGCGCTCGAGTCAGGCGAGGACGTCGCGGCTCTCCGGATCGCGTTCGAACATGGCGTTGGTGAAGGGGCACGTGGACATGATTT
>CP070650.1:1264075-1271924 GCA_020354595.1 Myxococcales bacterium | reverse complement strand
GCTTCGGGTGATGTTGTCGCCGTGCTTGTCGAGGAGCGCCTTGAGGTACTGAACCTCGAAGGCGTCAACCACGCGCTGCTTGGCGTCCTTGAAAGGGGTGCCGTCGTCGACGAACTGTTCGGCGGTGCCACCGGGCAGAAAGACGGGCGGCATCTTTTGGGATGCCGGGAGGAGATCGTGCATGCCGAGCTCGGTTCCATTGGCAAGCGAAACTGCGCGTTCGATTGTGTTTTTGAGCTCGCGGACATTGCCCGGCCACGGATAGGCCTGCAGCTTCATCATCGCGTCGTCAGTGATCGTGTAGCGGGCACCCTCCCCTAGTGGGCCGCGCTTGGCGCACTCCTCGAGGAACTGTTGTGCGAGCGAGGGAATGTCTTCGGGGCGTTCGCGGAGCGGTGGGAGACCAACTTCTACGACGCTAAGACGGTAGTAGAGGTCTTCGCGGAATTTGCCCTCGTTGACCATCTGTCTGAGGTCGCGGTTGGTGGCCGCGATTACGCGTACGTCGACGGGGATCATCTTGGTGCCGCCGACGCGTTGCACCTCCCGGGTTTCGAGCACGCGGAGGAGTTTGGGCTGAAGGCTGAGGTCGAGCTCGCCGATTTCATCGAGGAAGAGCGTGCCCCCGTCGGCAACCTCGAAGCAGCCTCGCTTGCGGTCGGCGGCGCCTGTGAATGAGCCACGCTCGTGGCCGAATAGAATGCTCTCGATGAGGTTGGCGGGAATCGCGCTGCAATCCTGGACGATCAGGGGCCGTTGCACGCGCTTCGAGGCTCGGTGAATCGCGCGCGCAACGAGCTCTTTGCCGGTACCGGTCTCGCCCCGCACCAGAACGGTGAGGTCGGACGCCGCCACTTTTTCGAGCACGGCGAAGATCTCACGCATGCGGACGCCGTGCCCCACGATGTCGTAGAACTGCTCGCGACCGCTCAGGTCGATCTCGACGGAGCCGGAGCCGTGCTCGAAGCGTATGACGGTGCGCCCTACCCGGATCGGCATGCCGGGCTCGAGCCACGCTTCGCGAACTCGCACGCCTGCGACCCACGTGCCGTTGCTGGAGCCGAGGTCGCGGAGCAGGAAGCCTGTTTCGCTGGCGATGATCTCGCAATGGGTGCCGCTGACGGATGTGTCGCTGAGCGTGACGTCACAGATGACACCGCGGCCGATGGTCACGCGCTCGCTAGCGATGTCTAGGCGGGTCCCCTTCTCGGGCCCGTCCTCCACGACGATACGACTCTTGCGAAGCTTGCGTTTGGTCGCCCTTCGGTTGACGAAAACGGTTGTGAGGGCGGAGTCGTCGTTCACTCGGCGTCCTTTCGAATCGCGGAGATCGCATCGACGTAGTCGTCTTGATTGAAAACCGCGCTGCCAGCGACGATAACGTCGGCACCCGCCTCGATGACTTCGCGCGCGGTGCCCGGTTTCACGCCGCCATCGACTTCGAGGTCGATATCTAGGCCGGCGTCGTCGATCATGTCGCGAATTTGCGCGAGCTTCGCCGACGCGGAGGGAATGTAGCTCTGGCCCCCGAAGCCGGGGTTGACGCTCATTACCAACACGAGGTCTACGTCCGACAGGATGTAGGGAAGGCAATCGGGGGGGGTGTGCGGATTGAACGACACTCCGGCACGCTTTCCGAGCGCGCGGATTTGCTGCAACGTCCGGTGGAGGTGCGTCGAGGCCTCTGCGTGCACGGTGATCACATCAGCTCCCGCATCCGAAAACGCCTGAACATACTTTTCGGGCTCTACGATCATGAGGTGGACATCGACCACCTTTTTCGTAGCTGCGCGAATCGATTCCACCACGAGCGGCCCAATCGTGATGTTGGGCACGAAACGGCCGTCCATGACGTCGACGTGAATCCAGTCGGCCCCGGCCTGGTCCACCGCCTGGACTTCAGCCTCAAGGCGGCCAAAATCAGCTGAAAGGACCGAGGGGGCGATTCTGAGGGGCTTGGAAGAGCGGGGCACGGCAGGAGTCAAGCGCCGGAGGGGCGGCGTGTCAATGCTCATCCGTTCCTTGACCCGGCTAGCGCCCGCAAACGACAATGGAAAGACGCCGGCAGGGAGGGCGAGCGAGCGGTAATGACCGATCAGAGATACAACCTGATCGAGAAACTTGAAGCCGGGGGGATGGCCGAGGTTTTCCTCGGAGAGGCTACGAGCGTCCAGGGCTTCAAGAAGAAGGTCGCGATCAAGCGCGTCTTGCCGCACCTCGCCTCGCACACGAACTTCATCGGGATGTTTCTCGACGAGGCGCGCCTCGGCGCCCGCCTGACGCACGCGAACATCGTCAGCGTCTTCGACATCGGTAAGGCCGACAACAGCTTCTTTATCGTCATGGAGTTCGTCGATGGGACGAACCTCAAGAAGGTGATGGAAACGTTGCGGGTGAAGAGAAAGCCCTTCCCTCTGAAAGACGCGATCTACATCGCGATGGAGGCCTGCCGCGGATTGAGCTACGCGCACGAGCTGCTGGACGATGACGGCGGGCCGCTCGACCTCGTGCACCGGGACGTGTCGCCGCCCAACATCCTCATCAGCAAGCGTGGTGAGGTGAAGGTCACCGACTTCGGTTTGGCCAAGGCGCGCACGCAACTCGAGCGAACGGACCCCGGGGTCGTCAAGGGAAAGTTCAGCTACCTCTCGCCCGAAGTCGCCAGCGGCCAGCCGGCCGACGAGAGGGCGGACATCTTTGCGTTGGGGGTCTGCCTCTGGGAGATGCTCGCTGGCCGCCGCCTCTTCCTAGGCGAAACCGACTACGAGACGGTGCAGGCCGTGTCTTCCGCGGATGTGCCAAGCCTGGTCGGAACCCACGCGGAGGTCGACGAGCAGTTTGACGCGCTAGTGCAGAAGACGTTGGCGCGGCGGCCGGAGAATCGGTTTCAGTCAGCGCGCGAGCTCGGCGATGCGCTAGCGAGTTACTTGTTCCACCACCAGATGAAGGTGACGTCCTACGACATCGCCAATCTGGTCAAGGCTACGCTCGAACGTCAGAAGTCGGTGCCGCCGCAGCCGGTCATGATCGACACGATGATTCTGGAAGAGCTCGAGCGCTTCACCTCGCTCGAAAGCACGGCCGGCGTGCCCATTGAGGCGAACTCGTTTGCGCTGAGCCCCGACAACGAAGGGTCGCGGCCGCTCGACGCATCGGAGTTCGTCGACCCGAGCAACTGGTTCGAGGGTGACGAAGACGTCGAGACGGCGATCGAGAACGTACGCAACAGCGCGCCTGCGGGCGCAACGATGGGTTGGTTCGAATCCAAAGACGACAGCGTGAAGGCGCCGCGCCCAGGGGCGGTCCCGATGGGTCCCTCCCTCAATCCCCCTTCCCGCTCGACAGCCCGAGACACGTCTCAGCCGGTGATGACGTTCCGCCCGCCCGGCGCGACTCCGATCTCGATTTCCGCGGAACAGGGCAGCCAGGCGGCGGTCGCACCTACGGGATCGTCCGCGGAACCTCAGGCCAAGGGTGGCGGCTCGAAGGTCGCCCTAATCGTACTCGGCGCGATCGTACTTGCCGCAGCTGGCGTTGCCGCCGGTTGGTTGCTCACGCAGTAGGCGGCCGACGGCTCGCGCGAGACCGGATGGCGCGACTGAGCTGGCGAAGCCGATGGTAATCCGCAGGCGAGAGCGGGTCGCCACCGAAGCGGGTCGCTAGGTAGGCGTCGGTCACCTCACGCACCTCGTTGGCAGCGAGGAATCCCGACCTCCCTAGCTCGGCGGCGTGCTCGCTCGGGGTCACGTCGGCCGGACGAGCTTGCCCCGCCCTTCGCAGACTGCCCTCGAGCGCAAGATAGAGCCGCACTGCGCGGTCGCGATCGGGATCCAACCTGCGACCGGCGCGGCTCTGGCGCCGCTGCTTTCGGCGCCACCGGTCCAGCAGGAGTCCAGCCCCCGCAACGCAGACGACGGCGATGAACCAACGCCAGTCCGGTCTGAATGGAATGTTGCTAAGCCCGTCTTTGTCGTCGGCGTCGCCGTCGCCGCGCGACATGGAGTCATCCTGGCCACTGCGGAGCGAGCGGTACCAGTTGGCGAGTCCCCGCAGCGCTCTTGCCTGGTCGCGAATGTTGTACTCGACGACGTACTCAGCCCATCGAACCCGCATGGCGTCGATCATCTGCTGAAGCTTCACCGTAAAGCCGGACGGCGACGCGAAAACCTGACCCGATGCCGGAGTGGGATCGAAGGTGATCCAGCGTCCCTCGGCGAGGATTTCAACCCAACTGTGTGCGTTGCCGTTTCGCACCGCGAAGTAGTCGCCGTAAGGGTTGTAGTCGGCTCCGAGGAAACCGGTGACGTTACGGGCGGGCACCCCGAGGGCGCGCATCATGATCGCCATCGCGGTCGAGAAGTACTCGCAGTGGCC
The DNA here is from genome assembly GCA_020354595.1 of Myxococcales bacterium. Taxonomy (GTDB): domain Bacteria; phylum Myxococcota_A; class Polyangia; order Polyangiales; family Houyiibacteriaceae; genus SG8-38. The sequence goes on along the minus strand of CP070650.1, from coordinate 1,267,550 downwards.
GGCCTTGGCCTCGAACAAGAACACGTGAAGCGGATCTTTGCCTTCCGTGTCGGGTTGATCGAGGGTGTAGCGGTAGTTGCCCCCCCTCTCAGATAGCGCTCGATACGTTGCGCCTGCACCCTCGGATCGGTCGCATCACCGACGACCCGACGTGCAAGCTCCGCGACGCGTTCGTAGCCCGGCGGCACTTCGACATACCGCCTTTGGAGTGTTTGCGGAATTCGTTCGGAAATGCCGCGGCGTTTGCGTCCGACGAACGCTTTGTAGGTGAGCGGGCCGTCGACACGGCCGTGGTAGCGCAGATCGAAACCAGGAGCATAGACGACTTTGCGATAGCGGCTGCGCCCGGCGCGGATCGCAGGCGGAACCTGTAGCGCGACGGTGCCTTCGGGAATGAACAGAACCGCCTCTTTCATTGGGTCGAGGATGATCTCGTACTCCTGATCGGATTGCTTCGGCGGTCGGAACAGGAGGTACTCGTCCTGCAGGCGCCGAACTTGCTCCCCTGCGAACTGCGTGCGCGACCAGCGCCCATCTGCATAGCGGTCGAACGAGGTCCCGCGCAGGCGAACGCCAATGGAGCGAGGCGGCGGCTCCGGGCGGTTCTTCATCTTCACGCGCATGACGACCGTGGGGTCGTCGCGGATCGTCCCGAAACCGCCGAGCTCGACATCGTCGCCAAAACCCGCAACGGCGGTCGTCCGCGCGCCAAAGCTCGATAGGAACCCGAAACCAACTCGCGGAAATGCGAAAAACATGGCTGCGGTGAGGACGAACAGCGGCACCGCAAGCAACGTCGTACCTCCAAAGAACGAGGCGTTGGTGAGCTCGTGGCTGTCGAGCTGAGCCCGGAGCATGGGGGTTCCGACTCCATGCTGCGCTTCGAGCTCCTTTCGGAGGTGCGTGAGCGTGAGCATCCACGGCATGACGATCACGAACCCGAAGAACACGACGCCATAGTCGAGGCCCGAAGACAACACGGTGCCGGCAATCAGGTGCAAGAACGCCAAGATGGCGATCTGCTGATAGTCGGCGGCCGTTTTGCGGTGAGACAGTCGGGAGATCTGAAGAAACGCCGCGTACTGCACACCGACGGTGAGCGTGGCCTCTCCTCCAATTGCGCGCGCAATTTGAACGAGCAGGAGCACGACGGCCGCGACGTTCCAAAAGCGCGAGTAGCCGGGACGGTCGATCAGAGGCGGCTCGGCGAACCAGCTCGCCACGAACGCAACCATGACGACCAGCGAGTCGACGGCCGTGAACGTGGTGCCCAGCATCAACGCGATGAGCCCGAGACCCGCGAACATGTATGCGACCAACTTCAGCGAGAACTCGAACCTCATGCTGCCCACCTTCGGCTGATTCGCTTGGGCCGCTTTGGAACATCGGTTCGGACGGCCTTGAGCAGCGCCAAGAAGCGCCAAATCGGGTCCGGCGCAGTGCCGCCTGCAACGAGCGGGGATTCTCCGTCGGCAGCACGAACCCTCACCGAAATGCCTTGCGCCAGGTAGCTGGACGCGAGGGTTGCCGCTTCAGAGATCGAGTGTTCGAAGACCTCGCGCCACTCGGTTTCATCGGCAGTTCCCGCCGGAATGACGTTGTCGAGGTGGAGCGTGACGAGGGCGCTGGTGTCTTGTTCGTGCTCGCGGACGACCAGGTCGCCCCGGCTTGCCGTGCGCTTCCAATGGATGTCGCGGGCCTCGTCGCCTTCGCGATAGAAACGCACGCTCCCGGCAAACTCGTGGCCCCGTCCGGTGCGATGAATCGGCGCAGCATCACCGGGAACCGGCTGCACGGGCGGCGTCCCAACCTGGTCTAGAAGCTTCGGGTAGACGATGGCTTCGTCCGGCTCGAATATGGTGTAGCCCTTCTCGATGAGGCCGAACGGATACCGCGTCAGCACTCGCATGGTACCAAGCTCGATCAGCCCGCGACGAGGCGCTTCGTGGGTGTAGCCCGCGAGCTCGGTTTGCCCCGCCGCGACGCGAAGAAACCGCGCAGGCTCGCTGTCGGCTCCGTCGATTTCGTCGATGGTTTCGACTGACACACTCGCCAACCAGCGTTTTTCGTTGAGTGCGGTGACCTCGATCAAGGAACGCGTGCCCGCAAACATGCGAGCCGGAAGCCTTCGGTGAATCCGAAGCTTCCAGAGCGCTAGGTCGCTGAGCACGCCGCTCACGAGCAGCAGGCTCAAGAGAAGCCCGAGCACTAGGTAGAGCAGGTTGTTGGCGGTGTTCACCGCGGCAAAGCCGACACCGATCGTGACGAAGAGAAACGCGCGGCCCTCACGGGTCAGCCGGAACTTTCGCCTGCTTCGCCTTCGTCGCAAGATCCGCATCGACCGAGCCCGTTATAGAGGGACAGCCACCACGGTGAGCAGCTCGCGAATCACCCGTTGCGCGTCATCGCGGACGGCAGATCCCGACATGCTCCCAGATACCTTCACTCGGTGAGACAGAACGGGACCCGCGAGTGCCTTCACGTCGTCGGGCAGAACGTAGGACCGCCCTTCTACGAGGGCCCGCGCGCGAGCGGCTCGCTCGAAACCGAGCGCCCCTCGCGTCGACACACCGACCGAAAGAAGCGGGGTATTCCGCGTCGCGATGACGATTCGATGCAAGTATTCGAGGATGGCGTCATCGACGCGCACGGAGTCGACCGCCTGTTGCACGTGACGGAGCTCACTCGCACTCATTACCGCATCGAGCTTCTCGACTGGATCAGCGCCGCGACGACTGAGCACCTCGCGCTCTACCCCCGGCGGCGGGTAGCCAATGCTCAAACGAACCAAGAAGCGGTCGAGCTGTGACTCCGGCAGCGGATAGGTACCGTAGAACTCCTGTGGGTTCTGCGTGGCCACGACGAAGAACGGCTCTTCGAGAGTGTGCGTTTCGCCGTCGATCGACACCTGTCGCTCATCCATCGCTTCGAGCAAAGCGCTCTGCGTCTTCGGCGTCGTTCGGTTCACCTCGTCGGCGAGAAGAACCTGGGTGAAGATCGGCCCCGGCCGAAACTCGAACGTGCTCTTCGATTGGTTGAACACGTTGCCGCCGAGCACATCGGTCGGCATCAGGTCGGACGTGCATTGAAGCCGGCGAAACGAAACGCCGACCGATGCGGCCAAGGCGCGCGCCAAAGTCGTCTTCCCGACACCGGGAACGTCCTCCAGCAGCAGGTGGCCGCGGGCAAGCAGCGAGACGACTGCCAACTTGATGACTTCCTCCTTGCCGCGAACCACCAGCCCGACGTTTTGAACGAGACGCCTAGACAGTTGGGTCGCGTTCTCGGAGATGTGCGCGACGCTGGGTTGAGCCACCCACGAAGCGTAACATACCCAACGTTATGGGTAAAATATTACAGTTTCACTGGCTGCTCGGTCAGTGTTCCCCGGTTTGTCCACAGGCGCGGAGCGCTGGAAAGGATGGTCTATTCCGGGGGCTTGGACGGCGAATGTGCCACCGTTTCCACAGTGGAT
>CP070650.1:1253104-1263975 GCA_020354595.1 Myxococcales bacterium | reverse complement strand
GCTTTGTGAGGTGCTCGATGTTCTCCCAGCGGTTTCGGTGCGACTCGTCACTGCCTGGCGCCTTGAGGTCCACGATGCGATGCACGCGCGCGTCGACCTCGGAGATGTCGCGCTCGCCGCTGGTTTCGAGGAGCACGGTGCGTCCGGCGTCGCACAACTCGCGGAGCAACGGAATGGCGCCTGGTTGCAGCAACGGCTCGCCTCCGGTGACCTCCACCAGCGACGTGCCGAACGACAGCGCCTCTTCGAGCACCTCAGCGCGATCCATTTGCGTCCCCCCTTCGAAGGCCTGTGGCGTGTCGCACCAACGGCAGCGCAGGTTGCACCGGGAGAGGCGCACGAACGTGCAAGGCAATCCGGCGAATGTCGATTCACCTTGAATCGATTCGTAGATCTCGTGAACGCGTATTGGATCGGTGTCGGCCATCGTTAGCGGGGGTCGCGCGCGATGAGAAGCAGCATCAACCCCTCCTCCGCCGCACGCTCGGGGACTTCGACGATCAGATCCCACATTCCCGGGCGTGCATCCACCTCGAGGGTCTGGATGCGACGGCGAACGCAGCGAGGGCCGGTTTCCTCATCGTGGCGAACGAGCATGACACGGGATTTATGGCCATGGAGATCGAGGGCGCTCGCGCGGAAGCGGGCTCGCTCTTCGAGCGGGAGGGAGACTTTGTAGTGGCGGGAATTGGGCTTGGAGGCACCGCAATTCCTGGGGAGTGGGATCGCGGCGGGGAGACTGGGCTTGTCGATGAGGACGGAGATGGGGAAGGGGTCCGGCGCCGGGACCGACGCCGTGTCACTGCCAGCGTCAGCCCCAGTGCCAGCGTCAGCGCCAGCGTCAGCGTCAGTGTCAGTGTCAGTGTCAGTGTCAGTGGGTCCTAGCCTTTTGACCGCGTCCAGCATCTCCAGCGTCAGCAAGTTCCTCACATTGTTCCCGTACCGAAGCCCCCTCTGCGTGAGGTTGCACGTGTTCTTCAATCCTCCCGGCGGCAGCACGTTGGGGTGCACGCCGTCTCTCGCCAAGCCCTTGCGCGGCAGCGCGCTCAGGGCGGCGTGGTAGTCGATGTACGGAAGGGCCCAATGCTTGGCGACTGCTTCGGTGATCAAATTGAAGCGGTGGATCCATCGGTTCTTGTACGTGTTGCGGCGGGGCAAGGCAGAGCCGAGGATCGGGACCACGCCCATCTCTTCCATTTGCTCGACCAGGTAGACCAAACGCTTCAGGTATACGCGCTCGTTTTCGTTCTGGGCGTCGTTGCTTCCGAACAAGACCAATGCCCATCGCGCCTTCGTCGCGTTGATCTCTTGGCGGAAGTTGGCGGGGCGGCCGCCGAGGACGTAGCGGAGATTCCAGCTCACGCCAGCGGCTTCGCTCGGTCGATTGAACGAGTTGCGGCGGCCGGTGTTGAAGTAATCGATCGTCTCCGCGAGGTGCCCGTGCTCGCCGAGGTCGACATAAGGGCTCGCGAAACAATGGAGGAACGCTTTGCTCGCAACGCTCGATCCGCCCATTTTCGAGAACGCGTCCTCGCGTAACTCCGGATTCCGCTCGCGAATCTCGGCGATGTGCTCGATGACGTCATCACTGAACACGAACGGCTCCGCGCGCGCACTCGCTACGGTGGCGAGTGCCACGAAAAACGCAAATGCGGCTCGGCTCATTGCATCGCGCTCGCGGGAATGAAGTAGAGCCTGCTGGGTCCAAGCGCGGCGCCTTTGTACTGATTGTCGGCGACGAGCACCGCCGAGCCGTCCGCAAGCCACGCGAGGCCTTCGAAGTTCGGAAGCGGAGACACGAGCTTGGAGACGTCGGCCGCAACGGTCGGCTCGATCCACTGCCCCTCCGTGCCCTGCGGGACGCGGAAGCGCAGCAACCTCGACTCCCCATAGTGCCGCTCGACCGCCAACGCTTCGATCGCGCCGTCGACCTTGCGGCAGTCGAGCGCCGCGAGCTTGCCTGTCTTGCTCGTCAACGCAATGCGATGCGCGGTCCAGGTTTGAATCTTCGGGTCGAACGTAGCGAGGGGCGCCCACCGGCGATCCCGCGCCTCTTCGATCAGCTCGGTCGCCACGACCAGGATGCCGTCTACGTGACAGATCCCCTCCATGCCGTGGTTATCCGGAGCCGTCAGTCCCCAGTGCGCATACTCGAGGTGACCAATGGGACTAACTTTAAACTGTTCGCCCTCGAGCCGGCCGTCGAGAACCACGTCGCGCGTGCGGCCCTTGTCCTGAGTCTCCGTGCCGATCACGAACCGAGTACCGTCGACCCAGGTCATCGCCTCGAGATCGGTTCCCTCCGGCGCGCCGACCACGGGATAGCGCGTCACACCAAACGTCTCCGGATCGATGCGAAGAACGGCGTCGGCGTCCTCTCCCGCCACCCAAAGCGCGCCGTGCTCATCGCGGGTCAGGCCGGAAAGGCCGACCACGTCGGTTTGCAGAGACACGACGCGTCCCGGCCCGCGAGGCTCCTTTTTGGTGCAGCCAACGCAGGCGACGAGCGCTAACGCCACCGCCCCCCAAGCCCTCACTCGATCAAACCGCTTCGAGAACGGCCGCGGCGCCAAGACCGCCTGCCGCGCAAATCCCGAGGAGCGCCGTCTCGGCGCCGGTGCTCGCGAGCTCGTTGGCCATCGTCGTCACCATGCGCGCGCCCGTGGCGCCGAACGGATGGCCGATCGAAAGCGAGCCGCCGTGCACGTTGAAGGTCGCCTCGTCGATTTCGCCAACGGCCTTGCTCTTGCCGAGCCTGACCTGCGCAAAGCCCTTGCTCGCGAGCGCCTTCGTTACCGAGAGCACCTGGGCGGCGAACGCCTCATGCATGTCGACCAGGCTGACGTCCTTCAGCTCCATCGCGGCACGATCGAGCGCCTTTGGCATGGCAAGCGCGGGCCCAATCAAGAGCTGGTCCGTCGGATCCACGCCGACGTACGACCAACTCCGAAATGCTGCGAGCGGCTTGTAACCGAGCGCCTTCGCCTTTTCCTCGCTCATCAACAGCACGGCGGCAGCGCCATCGGTCAGAGCCGACGCATTGCCGGCGGTGACCGTGCCGTCCTTCGCAAACACCGGCCGGAGCTTCGAAAGCTTCTCGACGCTCGTGTCGCCGCGAACGATGTTGTCGGCGTGCACCCATCCCTCGGGACTCTCGACGGGCGCCACTTCGTCATCGAAGCGGCCCGACTCGATCGCCTCTGCGGCCTTGTGGTGCGAGCGGGCCGCGAATTCGTCTTGTGCTTCGCGCGAGATCTCGTTGCGCTTGGCCATCCGCTCGGCGGACTCGCCCATAACCTCACCGGTCGTGCGCTCCGCGATCTTGGGCATCTTCGGAAGGATGTCGGTGATCGGCATCATTTGCGCGAGCACGCCGAGATAGTCTCCGGGCGTCGCGGCCTTGCCGAATGCGAGCGGTGCAAGCGCGTGGACCGCCTTTTGCGGAAGGTTGAGCGGCGCGTTGCTCGTCGAGTCGGAGCCGCCCGCAATGACCACGTCGGCCTCGCCTCGCTCGATCGCCGCAGCCGCCAGCGTCACCGCCTGAAGCCCGGTCGCGCACGCACGCGTACACGTCATCCCCTCGACGCTAGCTGGGAGTCGAAGGTCGAGCGCGATTTCACGCGCAATGTTCGGCGCAAGCGACGGAAGAATGACCCCACCCCATACGATGCTGTCGATCTCGTCGTGGGAGAGATCGGTACGCTCGAGGAGCGACTTCACCGCGATGTCCGACAGGTCGATGCTATCGAGCTTGAGGAACTTGCCGAACGCTTTGACGAACGGAGTGCGAATGCCGGCGACGACCACCGCGCGTTGCTTCCTGCCCCAACCATTCTTCTTCTTGGCCATGTTCATGCTCCTACGAGCGCGCCTCCGCAGACGCGAACGGTTTCGCCGGTCAGTCCGGCGGCACCAGGGGTTGCAAGAAAGGTAATCGCTTGGCCCACGTCCACGGGCTTACCACCTTGCCCGACCGCTGCCATACGTCGGGCGACCTCGCGAAAGGCGACCGGCATGGCGTCGGTAAGCCGGGTTTCGATGAAGCCGGGCGCGATCGCGTTGACGGTGATGCCCTTCTTGGCGACCTTGGGGGCGAGCGCCCGGACGAAGCCGACGATGCCTGCCTTACCGGCCGAATAGTTGGTTTGCCCGCGGTTGCCGGCGATTCCGGACACGGACGACAGACAGATCACCCGGCCACCCTCACGAAGTACGCTCCCAGACAACAGTCGGTCCGTGATGCGAATGACAGCGCCGAGGTTGATGTCGACCGCCATGTCCCACTGCTCGGGTTTCATACGCGCAAGCGTCTTGTCGCGAGTCACGCCTGCGTTGTGCACGACGATGTCGACGCCGCCGAAGCGCTCTTTGAGCTCGCCGGCAATCCGTTGCGGCGCGTCCACGTCGGTGATGTCGATGAGCAGCGTCGAGCCGCCGATCCGCTGTGCCACTTTGCTACACGGGCCGTCGTCGGCCGGCCGGTCGAGACAGACGACGTGCGCGCCCTCCGCAGCCAACAGCTCCGCCGTTGCTTCACCGATGCCGCGCGCCGCGCCGGTTACCAACGCGACCTTCCCGCCGAGCACGTGTGTCTCGGGCGGAGTTTCGTCGGCCTTGGCAAGCTTGGTGACGTGAAACGGCTGGCAGCTGATGTACGCCGACCGTGGCGACAACAAGAAGCGGAGCACAGGGCCGAGCCGGTCGTCGGCGCCCTCCTGCACGAACACACTGTTTGCGATCGAGCCGTTGCCGCCGATCTCTTTGGCGAGGCTCCGCGTGAACCCTTCGAGCCCCGCGCGCGTGGCTGCTCGGACCGGCTTCTTCGCGTCCGCCGCCGGACGCCCGAGCACGACGACCCGCCCCGACCGAATCAGCCTGCGAATCCACGGGCTGATGAATGCGTAAAGCTGATGAAGATCATCCGGGGTCTCGAGACCCGTGCCATCGAAGACGATGGCGTCGACCCGCTCACCCTCTGGCGCCTCGCCAGGCTCGACCCGCCGCGGGGCCCGCGCCCAGGCCTCTCCCGGGCCCACGAAAGGCTCGAGAACCGCATCCGAGGTGCCGAGCACCAAGGGGTACGCGCCGGCTTTCGTCAGGACTTGCGCCAATACGTGCTGCAGGCCGCCGACCCCGCAGACGAGCACTTTCTTTTCGTCGAGCGGCCGCTCCTCGTATGGGCCCCGGGAGCGCGCGAGCTTCTCGGGCACCGGGATGGGAAGGCCAAGTGTCTTGACCAGTCTTCGGGCGTTTTCGTTTTCGAGCAAAAGGTCCGTCATTCGGGCTCAGCTCCTCACTGAATAGGTTCCAACCAAATACGCGGGGCCGCCGGGCGCGTCCCCCACAAACACACGATCGTCATCGACGTAGAGCCCAACTTCCGCGGGCAGCACCAGCGGCCTCTTGAACTGCACGTCGATCGACTCGAGCCGGCTTACGTCACCGGAAAACACGTTGCGGTTCAAGCCCTCGATGGAGCGCGCCATCGTGGAGAATCCGTGGTTGATCACGTTGCGGAAACCGTTCGCGCGCGCGGCGGGCGGAATCCAATGAATCGGATTGAAGTCGCCGGTGAGCTTCGCGAAGTCGAGGCCCACGTGCGTGCCGAGCCTCCATCGCCCGAGCTCCTTCACGATGACTGGCACGCGCGGCCGATCGTCCTTCTTCTTGTCCGACTTGTCGCCGCCGCCGAGCGGAACGATCCCGTAGACGTCGGCGATGACCGCTTCGGGGTGCGCCGAGGTCGACATCGTTGCGCGCTGGTGGATCACCGCACGGCGACCGTTGTCATCGATGTCGATCAGCTGCACCTTGAGCTCGAAGCGCTGGTTTAGGGGCAGCGGCGCATTCATCTGCAGGCGGCTGCCGCCGTTGAGCACCCGCTGCATCGGGTACTGGAGGCCTTCGAGGCCCCTCGCTTGGAGCGGAAACACCCACTGTGGGAACAAATGAGCAGGCACCTGCTCGCGGTACCACGCCGGATCGCCACCGACGTGGCGGATGTAGTCGCGAACGAGGTCGGCTGGTCGCGGTGAGATCGACGCCGACACAATCGGGCCAGGAACCTCCGATGGCGGCTGATTTCCCTTGCCGGACGCGCTCTTGAGCGCGACGACCGCGGCGCGAGCGATGGCGCCGATCACCGGCCCCTGGTGGAGGATGTAACGCGTGGGTACCGCCATAACCGATTCTCCGAGCTCGACGGTGCGGTGGAGGCCCTCCCGCCCGACCCGGCTCTCTACCATTTGGTAGGGAGCCGCGCAAACCTGGGTCCCGCTGCTAGGCTTCGGCGATGGCTAACCCGTTGATCCAACTCGGATTCGAGATTCCGTTCGATCGAATCGAGGCCGAGCACGTCGAGCCGGCCATCGACGAGCTCTTGGCTGTGTCGCGCGCCGCGGTCGACGCGATCGTCTCGCAGAGCGAGCCCCGCACCTACGACAACTCGCTCGGCGCGCTCGAAGACGCGACCGAATCGCTCGAGCGAGCCGCGACGACGGTGGGGCACTTGGAAAGCGTGGCAACGACCGACGCGCTGCGAGAAGCGTACAACGCGACCGTACCCAAGGTAAGCGCGTTCTGGTCCGAGCTCGCGATGAACGACAGGCTCTACCAGGTGGTTCGCGCGTTCTCGGAGACCGAGGAAGCGGCAGCGTTGGACCCAACCCGGAAACGGTTCCTCGAAAAGACGCTCGACGACTTTCGCCGACATGGCGCCGAGCTCAATCCTGAAGACAAAGCGAAGCTTCAGGCCATGGAGGTCGAGCTCACCAAGCTCACCACCGAGTTCGCGCAGAACGTGCTCGATGAAACCAATGCGTTCGAGCTCGTCCTCACCGACGAGAGCCAGCTAGCAGGGCTGCCACAGAGCGTGAAGCAGGCCGCTGCCGAAAACGCGCGTGCTAAGGGGCTCGAGGGCTGGCGCTTCACCCTTCAGGCGCCGAGCCTCATCCCGCTCTTGACCTACCTCGATGACGCGACCATTCGCGAGCAGGTGTGGCGTGCGTATAACACGCGGGCGGTATCGGGCGAGCGAGACAATCGCCCGATCATTGCGCGGGTGCTCGAGCTCCGCCGCGCCAAGGCCGAGCTTCTGCGTTACCACGATTTCTCGGATCTCGTGACCGAAGACCGCATGGCCAAGGAGGGTGCCAAGGCGGAAAGCTTCATTGATGACTTGCACGGCAAGACACGTAAGGCGTTCGAGCGCGAGAACGCAGCGCTGCAAGCTTATCGGCGAGACCTCGAAGGCAACGACGCGCCGTCGATCGAGCCGTGGGACGTCGCGTACTACGCGGAGAAGCAACGACAAGCGGAGTACGACTTCAACGAGGAGGAGCTCCGTCCGTACTTCCCGCTCGACCGTGTGCTCGATGGGTTATTTGCAACGGCTCAAGCGTTGTACGAGGTGGAGATCGTCGAGCGGGACGCGGTGACTTGGGACCCGGAGGTGAAGTCGTACGGCCTTCGGGAGCCCGACGGCACGATGGTCGCCGCCTTCTACGTCGACCTTTTCCCGCGGGAAAACAAGCGCGGCGGGGCGTGGATGAATTCGTTGATCAGCGTGGGGTACTCCGAAGACGATCCCCTGCCGAATCTCGGACTCTTCTGCGCAAACGTGAACCCGCCCGTCGGCGACAAGCCCGCGCTACTCACTCATCGGGAGGTGGAGACGCTTTTTCACGAGTTCGGGCATCTGCTCCATCACTGCTTCAGCCGCGTCCGAGTGCGTAGCCTCGCGGGAACCAACGTCGCGTGGGACTTCGTCGAACTTCCGTCGCAGATCATGGAGAACTGGTGCTGGGAGCGGAGCGGTCTCGACTTGTTCGCCGCTCACCACGAAACCGGCGAGCGCATACCCGATGGGCTCTACGACAAGATGGTTCGCGCACGAACCTATCGCGCGGCCAACGCGCAGATGCGGCAGCTCGGCTTCGCATCGACCGACTTGGCGCTACACAGGCACTATGACCCGAACCGCGATGGCGACGTGATGGCGTACGCGCGCGCGAATCTGCAGAAGTACGCCCCGACGACTCTACCCGGCAACTACGCCATGCTCGCCGGCTTCACCCACGTCTTCGCCCACCCTACCGGCTACGCGGCGGGCTACTACAGCTACAAGTGGGCCGAGGTGCTCGACGCCGATGCCTTCACGCGCTTCAAAAAGGAAGGAATCACCAACTCCACGGTCGGCCGCGCCTTCCGCGACACAATTCTATCCAAAGGCAACAGCGAGGATCCCGCGAAGCTCTACGAGGCGTTCATGGGAAGAGAGCCGAGGCTGGAGCCTCTATTGGAACGAGCTGGCCTGCTGTAGTCACCGCCAGCTATTTTGCTCCACCCCTCAGATCCACCGACGCTGTCATCACGTTCGCGACCTTCAGCCGTACGATCGACGGGACTGAGATTTCGTGGTCGGTGAGGTTGTAGGGGAAGCTCGCTTTGATCTGAATTGCTTCGCCGGACCAGTTCACCGTGCCTTTTGCGGTGACGTACTGAGTCACCCCGTGCGCGGTGAATTTGCCCTTGACCTCGACCTTGGTGTCCTTGCCTCGCTTGAGCTCTTTGTTGCCCCTCTTGCCGAGGACTACCTCGCTGATCTCGAAATGGATGAAGGGATTCTTCTTGGCATCGAGCCAGCCGTCGCCTTGAAGGTGCTCGTCGCGGAGATCGCTGCCGGTTCGAATCGACTTCACCGGGACCTTGAACTTGCCCGTCGTCTTGGTGATGTCGATGGGATCGACCGTCAGGGTTCCCGTCACCTTGCTGGTCTTCCCGGTCATCGTCTCGAGCGGCGCGTCCGACACGAAAGTCGCGCGGCTTTTGCCATCACCGCCGATCCGAAAGGTCGTCGGGTCCGCATGGGAAACGGCCGGCAGAGCCAACCATGCGGCAATGACCAAGCTCAATCTAGTGACGTACTTCATCATCCACCCATTCCCCTCTTCACCTCAATTATGCCGCTTTTGGACGGGGTCGACACCCCCGTATTCACGCAGCGGCGACTATCGGGGCGGTTTCGTGGAACGTCCAATTCTCGTTGTCCCGCTCGGCCCGCCCGAGCTCCCATTCGTCGCGAAAGAGGGCTACGGGCCTGTGGTCACGGTCCAGGACCGCCATCGGGACTCGACGCGCCTTGAGCTCGGCGCACGTCGCGGCGCCATCGACCCAGCGGGCGTATTGATACGGCAACAGGTCGAAGGTCACCTTGGCTCCGTACTCGTGCTCGAGGCGAAACATCAACACGTCGAACTGCAGTCGGCCGACGACACCACAGACCGGATCCTTTTCCCGACCCGGCTCGGTGAACAACTGGACAGGGCCCTCTTCCGAGAGCTCTTGAATTCCTTTTTGGAGTTGCTTGCGCTTCAGGGGATCGAGAAGTTGCAAGCGACCGAAGTGCTCGGGCGAAAATCGCGGCACCGCATCGAAGCTCATCGGACCCTGAGTCGACAGAGTGTCGCCGATCCGAAACAGGCCCGGATCGTACAAACCGATGATGTCTCCTGCGTAGGCCTCCATCACGCTTTCGCGGTCCTGCGCGAAGAACTGCTCGGCGCGATTGAGGCGGACCGCCTTGCCGAGCCGGTAGTGATGGACGCGCATGCCGCCCTCGAACTTGCCAGAGCAGATGCGTGCGAAGGCGATGCGATCCCGGTGGGACGGATCCATGTTCGCCTGCACCTTGAATACGAACGCGCTGAACCGATCGTCGTTCGGGCTCACGGTAATGTCGCCCGCGGCACCGCGGTCACCGGGAGGGGGGCAGAGGTCTTTGAAGGCCTGAAGGAACGGCTCGACACCGAAGTTCGTGAGCGCGCTGCCGAAAAACACAGGCGTGAGATCGCCGGCGAGGAAACGCGCCTCGTCCCACTCCTCTCCTGCCCCGTCGAGCAGCTCGATTTCGTCGCGAAGCGTCTGGGCGGGTTCCTCGCCGAGCAGTGCGTCGAGCTCGGGGTCGTCGATACCGGTGACCTTCATTTCGGCTCGCTTGGCCTGCCCCTCCGACGAACGTTCGAATCGAAGGACGGCCTCGTTCCGCCGGTCATAGACCCCTTGAAACAGATCGCCGCTCCCGATGGGCCAGGTGAACGGGACGGTCCCGACCCCGAGCACGTCCTCGACGTCACTCATGAGCGCGAACGCGTCGCGAGCCGGCCGGTCCATTTTGTTGATGAACGTGACCACGGGCGTGTTACGCATGCGGCAGACGTGAAAGAGCTTTCGCGTCTGCGGCTCGACGCCACGGGCGGCGTCGAGAATCATGATCGCGCAGTCGGCTGCCATCAGCGTACGGTAGGTGTCCTCACTGAAGTCGTTGTGGCCGGGCGTATCGAGCAGGTTCCAACGGACTTCGTCGTACTCGAACTGCAGCACGGAGCTGGTGACCGAAATGCCACGTTGTTTCTCGAGCGCCATCCAGTCGCTGACCGCCGCGCGCTTGGCTTTGCGCGATTTCACCGCACCGGCTGCGTGAATCGCCCCTCCGTAAAGCAAGAGCTTCTCGGTCAACGTCGTCTTGCCGGCGTCTGGATGCGAGATGATCGCGAAGGTGCGTCGCCTCTGGTATTCGTTCTGGCTCATGCCGCGCCGCAACATAGTCACTGTCGACGGTTGCGCCAGTCCGCGAACGTGCTGTGATTCGCGCTCCAAATGCCAGGCCTTTTCCCAGAAATCGAGCCGTTCGACTCCGGACAACTGCGCGTCGATGACGTGCACTCGGTGTACTACGAGCAGTGTGGCAATCCGCAGGGAAAGCCCGCGATTTTCGTCCATGGCGGCCCAGGGGGAGGCTGCAGCGCGGTCCATCGGCGTTTTTGGGATCCCGCGGTCTACCGCGTCGTTCTTTTCGACCAACGAGGCTGCGG
>CP070650.1:1249598-1253004 GCA_020354595.1 Myxococcales bacterium | reverse complement strand
GTAGGGAACGCCCTTGGCCTCGATCGGGGCCGCTGCGAGGTCGAGTAGGCTGTCCGTCGAAAACGGCGTCAGGGCAAACGTGATGAGATCGCGGTGACCGATGAAACGCGGCGGCACTGCGGACACCCGCGGATGGAACGGCGGATTGTAGATGCCCCAGTCGATACCTTGATCCCAGTCGTCGTGAAGCTCCTGCTGGCGCCTGATGATCGGGACGAGCTCCGAGTCGACGTGCGCTTCGACCACGTGAAACTGATGTTGACCGAGCGCGAGTAGCACGCGGTTGCCTGAAGAGGCCGACTCCAGGAACGCAATCTCGTTGGTGGGGTTGGGAAGGTCGTCGTGGTGGCCGGTACGGGTTCCGTCGGTGCCGAACGTCTCGACGCGGAGCATGTCTGCGACGAGCTGCGCGACGACGAATCCACCCTCGACGGCGACGACCGTCGCGTGATCGGCAAGGCGCTCCTGCTTCACCGACAGGACCTCTTCATCGATTTGCCCGTCGCAATCGTTGTCCTTGCCGTCGCAGAGCTCGGAAACCGGCTCGATCGCGCCCTCGCAGACGACCCCGCTGCCGTCGCTCGCACACGCGTACTCGCCGAAGACGCACTCACCGCGATTGCCGCCTTCACCGCACGGCTGACCGAGCGTGGGCCAATCCTCGTCGATGCGATCGTCGCCATCGTTATCGATGCCGTCGCAACGTTCCGGAGGCACGGGTACCCCGGAGTCCGCAGGCGGGTCGACGTGGGGTTCCATCGGCTCGCCGACGATCGAGGGGCCGCTGCGACGACACACCCCATCGACCTCGTCGGTGCCCTCGGGGCACGTGACCTCGCCGCAGCCCGCGACCGAAGCCAGCGAGGCGAGCACGAAGAACGCCGAGGCGTAGGGGAAGGGCGCCCGGCGCCCAGGCGACTGAGATGGCTGTAGGCGTGACATGTCGACGGGGTTAACGACGCTTGCGGCCGAAAGATGCGTCCTCCGAGCCGAATGGCGAGCGTACCCCCATTTTCCGCGCCTTTGCTGTGAGTCGGCTCACCGCCCCACCAGATCGTCGCGGCGAGAGGGCGCGCATCTCACCGCCATCGGGGAACTGGCCGTCGTATCGTCACGGCCTCATAGTTCGAGCATGAAACTTACGAGCTTGCTTACTGCGCCTGGGGGAGGCGCCTTCCCGGTTCTGCTGACAATGGTCGCAGCCGTCGGCTGCGGCGACGAAGGCGCGCCGGCGCCGCGGGTGATCGGTACCGAGCTGGCGACCTGCGACATCACGACGAGCCCGTGCCAGCGCGGCATCTACGAATCGGTCGCCGAGTCACTCGATGCAAGCGGCTACTCGATGCCGAGCATCCGCACGATCTCGGTCGACCAACACGCCGACGAGGTGCGAAGCGGGCTCGATCTCGAGGACCTTACCGGTGAGGACGCCGCAACGCGCGGCCTCCGCCTCCTCGGCTTCATTCCGGAAGCGTCCGAGAGCCTCACCGCGACCCAAGCGGAATACTGGATCACGCAAGTGGCGGCCTACTACAGCCGTAGCAGCAATCGCATCACCGTCATCGACCGCAACTACGAGCAAGGCGCCGCGCAGGTGTTGCTCGCGCATGAATTCATCCATTCGATCCAAAACAGCCAGTTCGACCTCGGCACGGTCGGAAGAGGCGTGGACACCGAAGATGGCGTGATCGGCGTGCGGAGCGTGATCGAGGGCGATGCCGTTCACAGCTCGTTTGCGTGGTACTACGACGTGAGCGGGTACGCGCCCGAAGACATCGACTGGGACGAGATACACGACGAGCGCACGGCGCGGCTTCGCGATCGCGTCGCAGACCCCGAGCGGGCGTTGATCGACACCGCTTCGAGCTTTCCGTATTCGTACGGCTTTCAGCTCATGACCAATACGTCGTTGGCCGAAGGGTTGCTCGGCCGTGCAGCCGCTTTCGAAGCGCCACCTGCAACGACCCTCGAAGTGCTCCTGGGCTACGGAGCGCAGGCTCCCGTGGTCGACTTCCCGCTCGAAGCCCATCCATCACCGGTCGAGGGGAACGAAGTTGCCGAAGAGAACCGCTACGGCGCTTGGTACGTGTACGGCTTTTTGCGCCGCCATGGCGTAGAGGATGAAGAAGCCTGGACGACGGGATTGAGCTGGGTGGGCGACGAGCTCGCCATCTACGATGACGGCGCCGAGGTGGCGGCCGTTTGGCGCGTCCGCTTCGACGACCAGGCCAAGGCGGAGCTTCTGAGCGCCGAGGTCAACGGGGAGGGCGGCGATGACGCACGCTCGGCCGTCGCCTTCGGCGAGGACGCGTTCGTGTTCGCCGCGGAGAGCGCGGAGACGCTCCTCGCGTGGGCCGAGCAACCTCTCGACACGATGACGGCCTCGATCATCGCCAAGTCGGCGCGCCCGAAGGGAGGCGCCGTGTCGGTCGGTACTTGCCTGCAATCGCACGATTTTTCGGTGCCGATGCCGCCCCCGATCTTGCGCTAGCAATAAAACAGCCCTATTCTTGCTAGTGAAAGGAGCGGGCATGTCTGTTGCTGCCTCGATCGCCGTCGATGAAGCCGCCGTCGTGAGCAAAGCGTTGCTGCGCGCAGCGGAGGTGCTCGGGCTTTCCTCGGCCGATCTCGCCGACATCGTCGGGACGAGCGAGTCGACGTTGTCCCGCATCCGCAACCACAAGCGAGGGCCGATTCCGCTCGACAGCAAAGAGGGCGAGCTCGCGCTCCTGTTCCTTCGCGTGTTCCGGAGTCTCGACGCGCTGGTCGGCGGCAACGAGTCGCACGCGCGCGCGTGGTTGCAGGCCGACAACCATCATCTCGGGGCCGTGCCTCTGCGGCGCATGAAGAAGATCGAGGGTCTGGTCGATGTCGCCGAGTATCTGGACGCAATGCGCGGAACGATTTGAGCCGACGCGGCTCGCCGGCCCGGCATGGCGAGCGGTCGAGTCGCAGCACGTGACCTCGACTCGGAAGCTCGTCGATTCGGATGACGAGCAGCAAACACTGGAGGCGTTGATCGACACTGCGAAGCCTCCGTGGCCGGCAGGGCGCCGCTTCGTCGGGCTTCACTACTTGTTGGCGACGCCGTTTCGCCATCCGCCGCTTCGATACGGCTCGCGGTTTGGAACCCGGCGAGAGCTCGGCATCTTCTACTGCGCCGAGATCCAGCCGACCGTGCTCGCCGAGAAGGCCTACTACGTCTTGCTGTTCCTCGATGGCACGGTCGCCGACATCACGCCGTTGACGCGGCCGTTGACGCTGTTTCAGGTTCGCATCTCGACGAAGAAGGGCGTGGACCTGACCGCTCCGCCTTTCGATGCGTTCGTCGACGACATCTCATCGCCTCTGACCTACCGCGCTTCGCAGCCGCTCGGCGCGGCCATGCGCGAAGCCGGGATCGCCG
>CP070650.1:1242427-1249498 GCA_020354595.1 Myxococcales bacterium | reverse complement strand
GATCGAGAGACCGCCCGTGATAGCCGTGGAGCCGCTCAAATGCGCCATGAGCTTGAACTCGCGCCCGCTCGTCGCCCAAGGCATTGCGAGGGTGGCGGTCGTCCCCGAGAACGGATCGGTCACCGAAACGCTTTGCGTGAGCGTGCAGACGGGCTGCTGCGCGACCTGCAGGCCCACCAACAAGGCATTGCTCAGCTCGGGGATGTCCGTGGAGTCGACCACGGACGTTGGGTTACCGAGGCTGTCTTGAAGGAGCGGGACCAGATCTCCCGGGCTGGTTGGATCGTCCAGGAAGTCGACGCCGAAGATCCGGCTTGCGCCGAGTGGACAGGCGTTGAGCGCGGTGCCGCTGCCCGCCTTGAACGAGCCGAAGAAGACCTGACCGCCGAAGAGCTCGAGCGGCCCGGTCATCTGCTCCCCGGCGTCGAGCTGGATCTCCCAGTTGAGGCGGCCTTCGAGGGTGTCGACGAAGCCGTTGGCGTCGAAGGTGAGGTTCTCCGTGATCGAAACGACTCGGTTGACCGCCGTCGCGTCGTCGAGCACGTCGATGTTGCCCGTGCCAACCAGGATTACGATGTTGCCGCTACTGTCGATGGTGAGCGCGGGCGGGTAGAACGTCGGCTCGGCCGTGTCGAACGCCTCGTCGTAGTAGAGGTCGTGCAAGGCTTCGGCATCCCAATCTTCGGGATCCGAAGAAGAGAAGTCGATGCGCCAGAGCACGCCGTCGGCATCCACGGTGTACGCGACGCTTCCGACGGTGCCGGTGTCGCCCCGGAACACCGAGATGGCACCGTTGAGGGGAGCGGGGAACGTGCTCTCGCCGATCTCCCGGATGATCGTTCCGGTGATCATGTCGATGAAATACAACGATCTTCCGTGGCGGGCTTCGGCCGGACTCGACGCCGTCCCGCGCCAACAACGACGGTCCGTTCGTGGCGTGATGTTCGAGCCGGTGGCGGTGTCCATGCCCTCGGGGAGCTCCGGCCCAGAGATGGTGTACGAGCAGGTCCCCGCGTCTTGCACGCCCTGGCCTCCGGGCAGGAGGATCACGCCACGGGCCTGCCGGGGCTTGAACACGACGGGGCCTCCCGAGTTGCCCTTCGGAGTGGGATCGTTGTCCTCGATGAAAATCTGAGCCGCGGTAGGTTGCCCGTAGGTGTCTCCGAGGTTCGGATCCGCAAAGTGCCAGAGGAACTCGGGCTTGCACGGGTTCGTGACGTCGAGGGCGACCATGCCTTGACCGCCGTTTCGGAAGCTCAAGAACATGATCGTGCGCCAGACGTTGGTTCGCCCGGCGGGAGAATCGGTGGTCCCCCCGCCTCCGTCGTCCTGCGAGAACGAACGCACGTCGTAGAGGGTGCGAATCACGATGCTGCCGTCCGCGAACCACTGCTTGCTGCCGCCCGAGAGCAAGTCGTCGAGGTCGTCCAGGAACATCGGGGGAATGAAGCCCCAGAGCTCGGTTCCCGCCGCCTTGTTGTTGGCGCAGGCAAACTCCTCGAGATTGTTGCCTGCGGTAAATGCGCTCGAGCCGTAGTCGTCGGCTAGGAAAGCGTGGATGATGCCGTCGTTGGTCGATGCATAAATCACCCGCGGACGCTCGCTCAGCTGCCAACCGCTCGCGGACAGGTCTTCGGTCGGGTCCGGGCTTTCCTGATAGGCGAGCCCGAGGCGCCAGTCGTTGAAGGAGCGGTCCTCGAGATCGTCGACGAGCGGGCCCACGATGGCGGGGGTCGAGTGGTAGATGTCGCCGAGGCGCTCGTTTGCGCGGTCCGTGCCCGGGACACCATGGATCCAGTCGACCAGGGTGTCGCGGCCGGCGTTGTCGACACTGCCCGTGCCGAAGAAGTATTCGGGTGAAAGCGACTTACCGAACTCGCCGGGGCCTATGTTGCGGATCTCCAAACCGGTGCCGGTTGGAACGTCGATGCCGTCGTCGTTGAGCGCGTCGAGCTTGTCTTTGCCGTTTCCGATCAGGTGCCCATTGATATCGGCGGGGTCGGTGGGGACGATGGTCCAAAGATTTCGCGAGAAGCCGCCCGCGAACGTCACCGAGCTATCCGCGCTAAAGGGTTTGACATCCGACGGAGCGGCCGCCTGCGCATTGAGGACGAGATGGAAGCGGTCGGAGTCCTCGACCTGCTGCGCGACGGGGACGCCGTTTTCACACTCGACACGCCGCCGCTCGAGGATTCCGTCCCACGGGTCGGCCGCGTCGAGAGCGACGTTGAAGCCCGAGATGAACTCCGCCTGCACGAGGCCCGGGGTGAGTCCCGTCTGCACGGGCGCCGTGCGGCTGGTGGCACCGGGGTTCTGCTCGTTGAGGATCAAACTCAGCGCGGAGACGAGCTCCGCGCGGTCGGCGACCAAGTACGCCTCGGTCGTGTCGCCGACCGACGCCACGTCGTCGAGCAGCGCCTCGACCGCCGCGACCTGGGCTGGGTCGCCGTCGAGCGCGAAGCCGATCACGTAGAACTTGTCGAGCTCGCCTGCCGAAATCATGTCCGACACCGTTTCCGTCACCTCTCGGTACGGGCAGCCCGTGGCGCCGACCGGCTGGCCCAGGGCTTCGCAGTTTACCGGGCTTCCGCGCATGGCGCCGTTCGGGAAACCGTCGGTGATCAGCACTGCGGCTCGCGGCCGGCACGCGTAGTAGGGATCGCCCGGGCCTGGGTCTACCGTCTTTTGAGTGATGTCCGAGTCGGTCTGAAGAAACGTCTGAAGGTCGTCGACCAGCGCGGCGGTGGGTGTCGCGCCAAACGGGCGGAGCGGGTTTTTGCCGAGGCCGATGTCACCGAGGACAGTCGCTTGAATCGATGCGTTGGTCGACGTCATCGATGCCGTGCTGTCCGCGCCCACGCTGACGAGGCCACCCTCGGGTGCGTTGGCCGACCGTGCACCGTTGTTGAGCATGTAGGTGGTGAGCGCTCCTGGAAACGAAAACGGCTTGTCGGCACCATAGGAGTACATGCCCTTGACGCCCGCCGACTCCGTTGGGAACGGGGCCGTCTGGAAGGTGGTCTGTGGCACCAGGGGGGGCTGGTCGCTCAACGTACCGATCGCGTCGAAGGTCATCAGGCCGAACTTGATTCGCTCGAGATACGTATCGAGAACGCCGTTGCCGCTTTGAGTGCCGGCGTAGGTCCCGATCTCCTGCGGGAGCTGGATGTGCGGGAGGAAGTACCCTTCGTCGTACTGGCCACTGTAGATGCCACCGATTCGGGTGTCGGAGTTGCACTCATACGGGGAGAACTCGCCGGTGAGGGCCTGCGCGACGACCGCCCAACGGTTCTGCTCGTAGGTTCCTGCGCTACAGAGCGGAAGACACTCGAGGCAGGCGGGAGTGCTGCAGATGCAGTTCGGCTTACGCTCCATCGAGCCGGAGGTGTCGACCAAGAGCATCACGTGGGGTCGGATGTTCCGGATGTCCGGGGCCTGGGCCGACGCCGTTCCGCTCGGTGAAAGAGAAGAGATAAGCAAGGAAGCGACTAAGATGGGAAGCAGAAATCTCATTGTGTCCCCGTGACGAAGGGCCCGCTGATGACGTAGGCCCTCATGTCGGCCGCGGCTTCGTTGCGCTCGCGGTTGTGGTCGGCCGTGGAATCGTCAGTCACGTCGCTCACGATTCCGAGCTGCGCCCGACCGCGGGCCGTGAGGGTCGTGCGCATGTACTTGAATTTGGTGCCGCCTTGCGCGGCCGCTCCGGGCGCGAGCTTGCTCACCACGTGCTCGTCGTAGAGGTCGGTGACGACGAGCGGGGTGTACGCAGACGTCGCCCCGAACGAGTAGTCCGGCTCGTAGGGCACGCCTTCGAGCAAGCCCGGATCGGTGCCGCCCATGCCGTCATCGCGCTCTTGAAGCGCGTCGAAGTGCTCCGGGTACAGCCGGTACGCGCGCCGGTTGTTCGCGAGCGGCGGCTCCGGGTAGCAGCTGCCCCCGCTCACGCAGGCGAACTGCACCGTGTCGGTCGTGGTCCGCGTCAACATGATGTCCCGCACGGTTTCCGGACCGAAGATGTCGAACCATTCGAGCGCGCCGATCAGGCCGGCGCGCGCGGTGTATCTCGTCTGGAGCTGTTGCCGTGCGAAGCCGGAGCCCCGGACCTCGTGAGAAACCGTGCTCGCGGAGAACACCGCGCTGGCGGTCCCCACCATGATGATCATCAGCACGACAAAGAGCGCAGCGCCTTCCCGTTCTTTGCGTGGGCGCATCATAGATTCCTCCTTGCGACGTTCATGACCGGGATCTCGATCTCGAGGTTGCGAACTCGGGCTGCGCCCTTTTGGCTCGCGTTCACCTCGAAGCGGGTGCCTGCATCGGGGAGATGCTCCACGGCGGAGTCTTCGAGCGGGTTTCGAATTCCGAGTCGGATGATGACCGCTCGCACCTTTTCCGGGGCGGCATTGATGTCGTTCTCGGCTCCGGAGGTTCGGTCCTCGATGTTGAGCACGGGAGCGGCTCCAGGGCTTGCTTTGTTGTCGACGAGAAAGTCGACTTCGAAGTTGGTGACGAACTCGGCGATCACCTGCGTCGTGTTGGGGCGCACGTTGCCGGTCGTGGAGTCGAGAATGCGCCGGACCAACACCAGGTTCGGAGACTCTCGGAGGTCACTGGCGGTCGTGTTCTTGAGGTTGAACGCCGGGTTGGTGGGATCGAGATCGATGTAGAACATCCCGTCGAAGTCGAAGAAATCCGAACCCACCTCGTTCGCATCGAACGGGTCGACGACCGCGTACTCTACCCACTGAAGGGGGGCCAAGGTCGACCCTTCCGCGGCACCTGGGAGGCACGCCGTGCCTATGGGGAGCGAGGGTGTCACGGCGATGCGGATCTCGTCCTGGCTATTGCCGCTCTTGCCGAACACCGACCGAAAGAAATGGCGGCCCTCCGGGGTCTCGATGTGGAGGATCGAGCCGGTCTGAAACGCGCGCGCCCCTTTTTGTGCGATCCCCTTCCAGCTTGCGGTCTCGCCGCCCCACGCACTATCCCAATCGAGATCGCCGCTCAGGTAGGTCGGAGCGCTGCCACTAGTGTAGGGACCGGCGCTTTGACCCCACGCAAACGTACGGCGGTACGCTTGGTTGCCGCTCTGAAGCACGACCACACTCCCGTCGATGCTCGTCGAGTGCACCAACAGCTGGTCCGTCAGGTACAAGCTCGTCAGGACGCGCAACCGGTCGGCGTGAACCCCTGTGTTGCTGCCGCTCGGGTCGAGCGTGCTGCTCGTGTCCTCATCGGCGTAGTATTGGAACGCGCCCATCGGCGTGGTGCCGCCACCGAGCTTCGGAAGGTCCGGCGCAGCGCTGTCGCACGTCGATTCGAAGTTCGCATTCGGCGTCCCGAAAAGACCGGCACGAGAGATGTCCCGCCGGAGCTCCATGATCGCCACGCGCGCGGTGCCCTGTGAGGTCGCCAGGCGTTGCTCTTCGTAGAACTGTTTGCTCATCGCGGCGCCGAGGCTGTAGACGGACGTGATCGCAACCAGACTGATGACCATCGCCACCATGAGCTCGATCAGAGTGAAGCCGTTCTTCCTCACGTCCCTTCCCTCCTCAGCCACCGCACCACGGTCGAAGCAAAAACCACGTTGACGTTGGGAGCCTGGCCGAGATCCCAGCCGTCGGCGGTCGCGGCGTCACAATTCGCGCCCCGAAAATCACTGCCCGACACCCATTTCGCGTGATTCGCACCGCCGTGCACGTAGCCCTCGCGGTACCAAAACGTACGGATGTCGACCCTCGCGGAGCTCCCCTGCCGGAGCCAGCTCATCCGCAGATTGACGCAGTACTTGACGTCGCTCAGGTCGGGGTCATCCCTGCCACGGTAGTCGAACGCGTACGACTCCGGATTCGTCGTGGAGGGCGTAACCCAACCCGTGGGCTCCAACGATCCCGCCAGCTCGCTCAGGTACGCCGTCGACTGGAGCGCACTGCTGTTGACGCCTTCTTCGGACCATGCGAGCGAGTCGCGATCGATGCGCTCCAACCACTTCTCGGTGATCGCGATGGCGGTGTTCATCTCGTTGGCCGAGCGATTGGCGCCGCTTACCGCGTGATGCATCGAGAGGATCCCGAGCGAGCCGACCGTCATGATCCCGATGGCGATCATCACCTCGACCAGAGTGAAACCCGACTGCGAATGTTGGCTCATGCGGCTCATTGCAGGATCCTCGGCGTTCCGGTTCCCATCGGAACCAAGACCTTTCGAGCGACACCAAATGCGTTGCCGCCGACCTCGCGGTAGACGACGAATCCGAACCCGGCGCGGGCAGTGCCGGTCTGCCAGTTCGAGTACAGCGCCGTGTCGATGAACACCTGGTTGTTCGACCCTGCCTCGTAACAGAACGTGGAGGCATCCCAGCCGTCCACGCGAACGAGCTCGTTGTCGCTGGCGTCGGTGTCGTAGGTGTTCCCGTAGAGGAAGTCGACGCAGCGCCAGTTGCCTCCGCAATCGAGGTTGTCGAGGTCGAAGGACCCGTTCTCGTAGGTCGTCAGCGAGCACGCGCCGCCGGTGCCGCGCCGCGTCTCGAACGCCCACGCATCGTTGGTCAGCCCGGTCCCCGAGTCGTTCGCGTACACGACCTGGTGCGCCCGCCCGTAGGCAAGCGACATGTACCGGGCCCGACGAAAGAGGGAGACCACATCCCGAGCCACCATCGCCACCCGCCGGTCAGCAAACCCCTCCCTCATGCTCGGTAGCGCCGCACTGACGAGAACCCCCATCACGGCCAACACCACCATGAGCTCGACGAGCGTCAGTCCCTCAACCGGTTTTCTAGATTTCTGGCCCACGTCCGTTACACCTGCAACAGCCGTACCGAAAAGGTGAGGGGGCTAATCGCCGGAAAGCACAGGGTTTTTAGGATGCCAGAGCGCTTACTGACTCTGAACTTGATGCGTATACTATGAAAAAATTACGCACTAGGCCCGTGACTGAGACTGCGGCCCGCGGTGTAGGCCCGGGATCCGAGACCCGCGGCCCAAGGCCCGCGGCAACACGCCAGTAGCCGCGGGCCGCGGGTCTTGGGTCTCGGGTCGCCACACCAAGGTCTCAAGCCTCAGCCGCAGCCTC
>CP070650.1:1236252-1242327 GCA_020354595.1 Myxococcales bacterium | reverse complement strand
GGACCTCGCCCCGCTTTCGCGGGACGTACTGCTCGATCAAAGGGCGCGGGAACGAGGGATTCTCGACCCTGACGCCGTCGAGGCGCTGCTCGCCAAGCAACAGCGCGGAGAGCCGCGAGGCTTTCAGATCTGGTCGTTGATGATCCTGGAGCTCTGGTTCCGGGAGTGCCTCGAAGCCTAGGCTCCGGGCAACTCTTTTTCGACGTCCTCGTCGCCTGGGTCGAGGGGAAGCGGCTGCGGCTTGGTCTTCCAAAGAAAGCCAGTGATGAGAGAAGGTACGATGACGACCTGCCGCAACGCCGTGTCGGCGAGGAAGAGTGCGGTGACCTGCGCCTGCGGCGCGTCGATCGTGTCCGCTAGCGCCAGAGCGAGTGAAAGGAAGAGGAACTCGCGGGCCGGAATGAACGGCGTGCGCTGCACCAACAGGTCGACCACGAGAAGGCTGATCCAAGCCGTGAAGACCGACCCTGGAAGCCCGACCGTCCACTGCATTCCGAGCAACACGAGATTGCCGCCGCTTCGGACCAGGTGATAGCCGATGATGCGCCACATGGTGCTGGTGCCGACACCAAGCACCTTTCCGCGAAACAAAATGACTAGCAGGCTCAGAACCGCCGCCGCGAGCGTGACGCCGATGATGATGCCGAGCGCTGCGGGCCGCACGGTCTGCATGAGCGTCAAATCGCCGAAGACGAGATAGCCCCCGAGGACGATGACGGCGACGATGTTCGCCGCCGCAGCCGACAGTAGAGTGACGTCTTTTACGCCGGAGAACGCCTTCCGGTAGCTGATTCGGAGCGTCCGCACGGCCCACACCAGGAAGTACATATCGCCGCTCATTCCCGCGACCGAGGTGTTCATGATCAGCTTGACCAGGAAGACGCCGAAATAGCGGAAGAGATTGATGCCCCAGACGGCCGTGTAGCAGAGCACCTCGACCGTCGGCTGAAGAAAGAATCGCGCGAGGAAGAGAAGGTAGAACCACGGCGAGGCGGGCAGGGAGCGGAGGACCTCCGGCCAGTCGGTGCCCCGAAGCTGACGGTAGAGAATCGTGCCGATGACGATGAAGAAGACGAGCGAGAACGCCCGCCGGGTGTTGCGACGCGCGCGGGGTGGCACTGCCTCGTAGACGCCCTGCCCCCACGCCTGCACGCGCTCGATGCGGCTCTGCATGCGCTCGGCAAACGTCCGCGCCTTCGGCTCGGCGCTCGGCTCCTCGCTCATGCCGGCGTTATGACGCATGGGCGCTCATGGCAAAAGGCGCCCAGCTGCGCGTCAGATCGCCCAGGTGATGCCGAGTGGGAAGACGAACTGCGTGTTCCAGCGCGCTCGGTCCGCCGTCTCGATGTGGAAGCGGATCGTCGGAATGCCGAAGTCGACCCAGAGGTTGTCCCTCATCTTGTAATTGAAGGTCAGCACGTCGACCTTCACGCCGACCAAGAATCGGTAGTCGAGGCCGCCGCCGACGCCAACTCCGACGCTCCAAAGCCAATCCCACTTCTTGCTGCCCTTGATCGGCACCAAGCTTCCAAACGAGACGAAACCGGTCGGCGTTGCGCGAAAACGCCAATCGAGGCGGTTACTCACGGGCGCCACTTCGAAGCCCAGCATCCAACGGCTGCCTTTGCCCAGCAGTAGACCGCCGCGAAGAGCAAAGAGCACGCTGGCGTCCACGTAGGCCTTCTGTCCACTGTCGATTTGGCCGTTTACGCCGAAGCCTGCGCCGAGGAGACCACCGAGGAACCCGCGGGTCTCTTTGAGCTCTTCCTCTTCCTCCCACCAGACGGTCTGCTTGGTCTCGGCCGTTTCCGCGGTTGCCTCGGTCGAGGCGGCGCCCTCGGTCTCTTGCGCCTGCGCGTCACTAGCCCCCGCGAGCAGGCCGAGCGCCAACATAGCAATGAACATCTGCCTCATCGTCGTCTCCTTGCCGGTGCTCACCTAGGGTATCGCGAGGGCCGAGATCGACGCCAGTTTCATTCGATTCGGCGGTAGCGATCGTCGGTCACCACGTCCTTGACCATCTGCAGGAAGTCGTGGCCGCTGGCGGCGAAGTTGGACGTCTTGTCGGCAAGCCAGCCGGTGCGCTCCTCGGGGCTCAACTCTCTTCCGAAGATGTGCTCCGAAAAGCTCCGCACGGCACAGCTCGCAAGCTGCTGCTGGTACTCGGGGCGGCCGACGAGCGCGCTCGGACCCGCGTCGAGGGCTGCCGCTTCAGCCTCGGTTCGCCAGCCCAACGTCTTGAGCTTGCCGAGCTCACTGTCGACCGAGCCGGGCGTCGTTTCGAGCTCGCGCGTGATGTAGAAGGTCTTGCAGAAGTTCGAGCAGCTGCCCTTCTCACAGTTGGCGCAGTTGTTGCTGAACACGTCGATGTCTTCGTTGTAGACGAAGTCGTCTCCTTCTTCCCAGCGACCCCAATGCGTCGTAGCCGGCTCGATCGTTTCGTGGCAGGTCGCGCAACCGCAGCGCGAAGACAGATCGGGGTTCATCGAGCATTCGTCTGTCGCCGGCGGGAGACCGCCCGCGGGCGCCTCGAACGGCGTGCAGAGGAACGCGGTATACAACCGGTTCACCCGAGCGCGGTGCGACGCAAAGCGGCGGAGGAAGCCGAGTGTGGTCAGGACGCCACTGTGATACGGCTCGCGATCGACCTGCTGCCAATCCGACTCGTAGGGGAGCTCGGGTGCGTTCTTGAGCTCGGCGTCGTCATCGCGGGCGAGGTAGCGATAGTAGTGCGCAAGCGCGCCGTTCATCGCCGTGGCGCGCGTCGAGAACGCATTCATGTAGGGCTCTCCCGCCTTGATGACCACCTCGAACACGCGCGTCGGCTCCTCGAGCAGGGCATCGTGAACCGCGTCGTAGTTCCCACCTCGCGCCGTGCAATACCGGAGGTCCGGGCCGCATCCGCAAAGCGGGTCGTCATCGCCGACCTGATCGCAGGTGCGCGGATCGCCGTTGTCGTTCGGCGTGGCGTCGGTGTGAGGCTGCGCGTCGAATGCACACACGCGAATCGCGGTGCCAGGCGCCCAATAGGGCTCGACGTCGATCCACCCGTCCATGGTGCATCCCTCGCCTCCGGCACAGTCCCCCTCGAGGTAGTTCTCAACCATCGGCAACGCACGACCGTCCACGTCGAAGTTGGTGTGCTGCATGTCGAGACAGTTGACGTCGCGGCCCCGATAGTCATCACGCTTGCCGCGGTTCAGCCACACCCGGAAGGTATCGTCGCCCTCTTCTTGAATGGTCTGACCCACGAGGTCGTCGTCACCGAGATTGCTCCACAAGAGGTTTCGATGATAGCGCCGGAGCTGGTCGTAGAACTCGGGGGAGCCGATCATCTCGTCGATGATCTCGTCGCTGACATCTTCCATCGAATGCAGCCGCTCGTACTCCTCGACGGTCGGAATGCGCCCGTAGAGGTCGAGCGTGAGCTGCCGGAGGTAGCGATACTTGTCGAGCTTCTCGACAGGCGCGCAGATGTCGGGTGACTGCGCCTCAGAAGACGTCGCGCCGGTCCAGGCGACTACCGTCAACAAACCAATGATCAACACCCTCATGGCGTGAGCTCCTTTTCGATCCACGCGGTGAGTGGGTCTTCGCGATATGGCGACGGGTCGCCGCCGAGACTCTGCACCAGCGTCGCCATTACGTGCTCCGGCCTGAGCTGGATGCCCCCCTCGTCGGGCCGACCGGTCACTGGATCGAGGGCCAATATGCCCAGGTCCTGCTCGTTGCTCGCGCCGAAGACGCCCTTCTTGAGCGTGCTCCCAAAGACCATCATCGTGTCGGCGAACCAGTGATCGCGGCCCCCGTCGCCATTGATCTTCGGCGTTCGCGCGAACTCGGAGTAGACCAACACCGTCGTTCGCTCGAAGCTCGGGTCGTCGTTGCGGAGGTGTGTGAGCATCGCGCCGATCGCTTCGAAGGCCTCGACCAAGCGCTGCGGCTGATCGTTTGCCCACTCAACGCCATGGGTGTCGTAACCGCCCCGAACGCGGGTCGTCACCGCGGCGCTCAGGTCGGTCAGGAGGAGCTGAGCGGCCGTGGCGGTCGCTCGTCCCGACCCGTTGTCGAGCGGGTAGAGTGCGCGAATCTCGTCCATTTCGGCCGTCTCGGCGTTGAAGTCGAAGCGCGCGACCACGTCCTGCTGCTGGAGCCGCTTGATGCGGTCGCGGCTGATGTGGAGCTCGTCTTCGGGAAGGCGGCCTGAGTAAGCCGGCGAAACACAGGAATACGCATCCTCGAGGGCCTTGTGAAGCAGGTCCTCGACGCCTTCGGGCAACGCTCCTTGCGTCGCACCGATCAGGTCGCGAATCTCTCGCGGGTCGTTCATGCGAATCGCGGAGAAGCGATTGTCAAACGCACGGTTGTAGCTCGGGATCGAAATCGCAGCGTTCGGCAGCAACGTGCCGTTGTCGTGCACCGCAGCGGCAACGGTCCCGATCGAGTCACCCCGGGCGAGCGCCCCGGCCGGCTGACGCCCCGTGTGGCTATAGGACTTCGCCGTCTCGTGAGAAACGGTGTTCATGTTGATGCCGCGGAAGAAAGTCGCGAGATCGGCGTGTGGCTGCAGGGCGCGCATCGTCGGGCCCCAAAGCTGCTCCGTGCCTCCCATCGAGACGGGGAACGGGTCCGCGAACTCCGCAGCGAGAAGGTTCAAACCGAGATCGATTCCCTCGTAGCTGCCCGCGGGGTCTCGGGGATCGCCGGCGAGAAGCACGTCCCAGCCGCCATCGAGGAAACAGGCGACGAAACGATGGCCGGCCGCATCCTGTGCAAGCAACGGCCTGATGGGCCAAAGGGCGTACGTCGCGGCCCCGCCGAGCATCCCTTGCAGGAGCGCGCGGCGACTCAGGTGTGGAAGCTCTGTTTTCTTACTCATGTCGGTGCCTCAGTACGTCAGGAAATCCGGGTGAAGCGCCAAGCCGGTACAGACCGCAATCCAGCGGTCCTCGCCCTCTGAAAGGCGCGCATCGTCGACGTCGGTCAGGCCGTCGTGCAGAATGGTCCGCCACGGCTGAAGGCGTCGATCTTCGTCGTCGATCGCGTACACGCCGAGAAAGCGCAGAGCCAGATAGCGCAGGTTCTCGTCGACATTGGGATCGAACGGGTCGAGCTGGTCAACG
Organism: Myxococcales bacterium; assembly: GCA_020354595.1. GTDB lineage: Bacteria > Myxococcota_A > Polyangia > Polyangiales > Houyiibacteriaceae > SG8-38. The sequence continues at coordinate 1,237,204 of CP070650.1, read as the reverse complement.
TCGTTGATCTTGCGAAGGATCACGCGGGACTCGGGATCCGCGATGCCGCGATCCTGCTGAACTGCGCGGCGACAGGTCTGGCGCGCCGCATCACCGGCAAGTTTCGCAAAGCCAACCGACATCTCCCGGCCCTCGGCGGTGACCTCCGCGAAGTCGGGCCGCCCCAAGGTCGCTGCAAACTGCTCTTCGTCGTCCCATTGCTGTCCGGTCGCAACATACAGGGAAGCGAAGAACTGATCGGCGGTGAGGCGCCGAATGCGCTTCGTCTCGGGGACCTCCTCGGGCCCCACGACGCTCCGAGGATCGACGTAGGGCGAAGAGTCGCTGCTGCAGCCGACGGCCACGATCGACGATACGATGGCGAGGCAGAGCCCCGCGGCGAGGTTCTCGAATGAGCTCACGGATTCATCCCTTCCTGCACCCAGGTTGCAAGTAGCTGTATTTCGTCCTCGGTGAGCGGTTCCGCCACACCGGCAGCGGGGGGCGGCATCTCGCCCGCGGACACACGGTCGAGGGCTTGCTGTCCAAGCGCGCTGAACGCCTCGAAGCTGCCCAAGAACGATTGATTGCTGCCTTCCCCGTGACAGGCGGCGCAGCTGCGCTCGTAGATCGGCCGGATGTCCTCTTCGAAAAACACGGTCGGCTCGTCTGGCGGCGGCATGGGAGGCCCGCTGCTCTCGCCACCCTCGACCAAGAACTTCACGGTGCGTTGCACCGTGCCCTCCGGGGATCCGGCCGACAGGCTCAGCGAATGCCAGCCGGGGCCGAGCGATTCCGGTCCTGTCAACGTCCAGGTGCCCGCCGAACCGGTGACTTGGACGCCCTTGCCGTCCAACTGCGCGCCGAACGAGGTGCCCATCGACGGGTCGCCCAAGACGCGAACCGCGAAACCGCTTCCTTCCGGGAGCCTCCCATACGGACGCACGCCTTGCACGCGAAGTGTGTCGCGCGG
>CP070650.1:1232978-1236152 GCA_020354595.1 Myxococcales bacterium | reverse complement strand
TTGGTGCCTGGCGAGCCTCGGTGCCTGTTGATCAACCATTCCAACCTCTACCCGCGCAAGGACGAAATCCTCGGGCGTTACTGGGAGAGGTACGGCCTCGATTCGTTGTTTGGCGCTTGGGACTATTACGACCCGGTCCTGTTCGCGCATGCAGCCGGCTTGATCATCGAGCACATCCGCGAGCGATCTCTGCTACCGGCTCGACAGACCGCCATCGTCCAGGCGCACGAGTGGATGTCCGCCGGCGCAATCCTCCACCTTCAGACCGCCGCGCCCGAGATCGGAACGGTGTTCACCACCCATGCAACGATGCTCGGCCGCTCGCTTGCAGGTCAGCGAGCTGATCCGAACTTCTACCAAGCCCTTTCCAGCGTGGACGCCGAAGCCACGGCCAAGGAGCTCAACATCTCCTCGAAGCATTCGATGGAGTCGGTCGCCGCGCGCGAAGCAGACGTGTTCACGACGGTCAGTGAGATTACCGCGCTCGAGTGCGAGCACTTGCTGGGCCGGAGGCCCGACGTGATCCTACCGAACGGTTTCGGCGCGAAGCCGGTCGCGCCCGAGCAGCAAGAACAAGCGCGCGAGGAGCTCTTCAAGCTCGCCGAGCTGACGACGAATGACGAATATGATCGCGAAAATACGCTCATTTTCGTGCTTGCCGGCCGCTACGAGTACGTCAACAAAGGCGTCGACGTCTATCTCGATGCGGCCGCGAGCCTTTCGGACGAGCTTGCGTCTCGTGACGGCAAACGCATCATCGTCTACGCGATGCTCCCCGCGGGGCATGCCGAGCCGAAGCGTGAGCTTTGGGACCGCGCCTACGGGTCGGGCTCGAGCTCTCCTTTGCGGTGCACGCACGATCTCGTCGACGAGCTGAACGACCCCATCACCAACCAACTCAACGCGCTCGGCATCGACAATCATCCGGGCGCCCAAATACACGTGGTGCACGTCCCGATCTACCTCGACGGCACCGATCCGCTGATTCGCCACAGATATTGGGACCTCTTGCCCGGCGCAGACCTCGGTGTGTTCCCGTCGTTCTACGAGCCATGGGGTTATACCCCGCTCGAAGCGGTCGCGTTCGGGGTTCCGGCCATCACGACCGACCGCGCCGGATTCGGCCGCTGGGTCGCGGCTCAGGGCGACGGAAAACACACCGGTGTCCGGGTGATGCCCCGCGAGGGGGTGCCTTTCGACGAGGTGAGCGGTTCGCTCAAAGAAGCGCTCGTCGAATTCGTCGATCTATCCAAGAAGGAGCGGGCCGCGCTCCGCGAAGCGTGCCTCCGGACAGCCGCGCTCACTGACTGGTCGAACTTCATGAAGCACTACGAGGACGCCCACCACCGCGCCCTCGCGGCCGGCGCAGCGCGGCGCAAAGCGCTTCCGATGGAGCGGCTCAGTGCCCCGTCGATGCCTGCGGTCGCCGCGGATACCTCTGCCTCGGGTGTATTTGGCTTGTTCGTCAAGCCGCCCGTGACAGAGGGCGAGGAGGCGGCTCCTTACACGCGAACCTTCACGGTATCCAACGCGCTTCCTGAAGAGCTGCAACCGCTTCAAGAGATCGCTTCGAACCTCTGGTGGCGTTGGCATCCCGAGGTCGCATCGCTGTTCAAGAAGATCGACCCGGCCCTGTGGTTCAAGCTCGAGGAGAACCCACACGCCCTTCTCGACCAAGTGAGGCCCGATCGGCTCATGGACCTGGCCATGGACGAGGAGTACGTCGCAGATGTCGCCAGGCTCCATCGGGAGATGACCGAGTCGACCGAAATGCGGGATCCGCGCATTGCGTACTTCTGTATGGAGTTCGGGCTCGCCGGATTCCTGAAGCTCTACGCGGGCGGTCTCGGGATCCTCGCCGGCGATCATCTCAAGGCGGCAAGCGATTTGGATTTGCCCCTATGCGCGGTCGGGCTCGCATACCGCGAAGGCTACTTTCATCAGATCATCGATCGGGACGGCCGCCAAGAAGATCTCGGCGATACGAACGACTTCGAAAGCCCTCCCTTCGAGCCGGTCATGGTGGGGCAATACGCGCCGTTGCGGATCACGGTGCCGCTCCCAACCGGCCCGGTTCAGGTCCGAGCCTGGCAGCTCAACGTCGGCCGGGTCCCGCTGTTCCTCCTCGACACCGACGTGCCGGAAAACCGCCCCGAGGATCGCGCGATCACCAATCGCTTGTACGGTGGTGACTCGGCACATCGCCTGCGGCAGGAGATGATCCTGGGCCTCGGCGGCTATCAACTGTTGACCGAGCTCGATATCGATCCGGATGTTTTTCACATGAACGAGGGCCACAGCGCCTTTCTTCTCATCGCGCGGGCGGCGCACCTGATTCAGCGCCACGGCCTCCGGTCGCAGGAAGCGTTCGAGTACATCCGCAACACCACCGTCTTCACAACACACACGCCAGTGCCCGCGGGACACGACCACTTTCCCGAGGAGATGGTGCGCCCCTATCTGACGCGCTTCGAGCACGTGCTTCGCATGGACTGGCCCCGTTTGATGGCGATGGGCGATACCCCGGACGACGCGCAGAACAAATTCGGAACCACCGCGCTCGCGGTGCGGAACGCGGGACGCATCAACGGAGTCAGCGCCAAGCACGGCGAGGTCGCCCGAAACATGTTTTTGCAGTTCTATCCGGAGTTTGAAAGCTCGGACGACGTCCCGTGCGCGAGCATCACCAACGGCGTGCACATCTCGACGTGGCTCGCACCTCGCTGGCAGCGCTTGATCGAGCGCGAGATGGGGCACGACTGGCAAGCTCAGATCGAAGACCCCTACCGCTGGCATTGGTTGCGCGAGCACGACCCGAAGGAAATTTGGTCGATTCACCGGGAGCTGCGCGCAGACTACGTCGCGTGGCTGAAGGACCATCTGACGGAAACCTGGACGCGACGACGCGAAGATCTCTCTCTGCTCCGCGACATGTTGGCCCGCCTCGACGCGGGAAGCCTTTTCGTCGGTTTCGCGCGACGGTTCGCGCCTTACAAACGCGCGGACCTGCTCTTGAGCGAGCCGCAGCGGCTGGCCAAGCTGCTCGACAGCAATCCAGGTGCAACGATCATCTACGCCGGTAAGGCGCATCCGGCGGACGGTCACGGCCAGGCACTGCTGCAACGGGTCTACCAGGCCACGAAGCATCCCGACCTCGCAGGCCGGGTCATCTTC
>CP070650.1:1229739-1232878 GCA_020354595.1 Myxococcales bacterium | reverse complement strand
CGGGGTCGTGCGGGTCTTAGTGGCACTCCACGCAGTCCGAGGTGGGTGGACGGTGGAGCGGACCCTCCTCGCCGGCGGGCTGCAGGCCGGCGTGGCATTGCAGGCAGTTGATTCCCTCGACCACGTGCGCGCGGTGTTCGAACGCGTGATCCTCGCGTTCCTGCTCGAGGCCGAGCATCTTCGCGCACGCGGCGGCGGAACCTGCGACCAAGATCAATGCGATGATTGCGACGAGCCTCTTCATTTCTTTCCGCGCCAAGTGTGCTGGTATGCCACGCGCGCCAACCCTCGCACGTCGATCCGTTGAAGCTGGTTGGAGCTCGCTTCGGCTGCGGCGGCGAGCGTCCAACCCTTTTCGTGTTTGTACTGCAGAGCTAGACGTCCCCACGGCCACACGTACCCCGTCTCCGCGGCGCGTTCATCAGGGATGACGAGCTCGAATTCCGGCGCGAGGCCCACGGTTTGATGGTGGTCCTCGAAGATCGGGACGACTGCAGCGAGCCGGATCCCGGTCCACTGCGACACGGACGAGATGGCTTGTCGTCGAACCTCGCCGAGCACGCTCCCGTTTCCTTCGTCATCGGTTCGAAGCACCGACCGGAAATAACCGGTCCAGCCCCATTTGTTCTGGGCGTCCGCGGCTGCGCCCTCGAGCCAGAAGTCGAGGCGAGGCGCCGCTCTCCAGAAGAGATTGGCCCCCGTTCTCAAGGTCCCCGGGTCGCCCAAAACGGTGAACAAAGAGGTCTGTTGTAGCATCCGCGTCGGCGACCGCTTCGTGACGAACGCCTCGCCTCGGAACTTCCCGCTCTCAATCGCGGAGGAGACGCTTGCGATCACTTCGGCAAGACCGGGGTTGACGATCTCCCACGAGAACTTCGCTGCCATGTCGAGCCAGTGTGCTGCGCGCAGAGAAAAATCCGCGCCGACCTCTTCATCGGAGCGCTGACCTGCGTTGTGCCGGTTGTAGTACGAGCCGCCAATGACACCGTACTTGCCGAGCCCTTGCGAGATGCGTCCGCCCGCGATCCAATCGTAGCGCCGGCCCTCGATGTCGCCTTCCACCGGGACGCCGCCGAAGAGCTCGAAATGCGTTTTGGACGGGGCGCGTAAGATGGCGTGGCCTCCGTCGACGTGAACGGCGCGTACCGCGCCGGTCGACAAGATATAGCGACCGAGCCTGGTATCGCTTATGCCCTTTGGATCGCGCAGCTTCACCGCGAGTATGAGCGCTTCTGCGGTCAGTTGATTGTCTCTCAAGCCGAACTGCGGCGTCCCGGCCCCTGCCCAGACCAATCCTTCGGCGTCGACGTAGGGGTATTTCCGGCTCGAGCCTTCGATGACGAGCAAGCCGACGTTGGGCTCCAGCTGCCCCCAGAGCTCTGCTCCGAGGGTGTGCGGCTGTGCAGCGGCTGGCGCCGCGAGACACAGAACGAGTGCGGCGGCAGCGGCGAGGGTCCAACGCCGCGCACCGCGGATCTTCTTACTTGCATTGTGCCCCGATCCTGGACCATGGTTTCGGTGCTCCTCATGCACGTATCGCCGTTGTCGTGGATCGCCCTGACGCTCGCTCTCGTTGCAGCGGGCATCATGACCTACTACTTGGTTCGCCGTCCGCGGCTCGACCTCGCGGGAATGTCGCTGATGTTGATCGGCCTCGGCGTGCTGCCGATCATGGTTGCTCTGATCGGCAACATGGAGGGCCTCGACGCCACGGAGCGTCAGGGCTTCTGCGGAAGTTGCCACACCATGGACATGTGGATCGAAGACGCAAACGATCCGGACAGCGCATCCCTCGCCGCCATCCACTCCCGCACTCACAAGTTCGGCGGGAAGAGCTGCTACGTCTGTCACAAAGACTACGGAATGTTCGGCTACGCGTTGACCAAGCTCGGAGGCATGGGGCACGTCTACAAGTTTCTCTCCGAGTGGATGTGGTACGATCGCGACGAGATCATCGAGAAGATCCACATTGCGCGGCCCTTCAAGAACGAGAACTGCATGCAGTGCCACAGCACGACGGGAGCCATTTGGAGCGGCGTGCAGGATCATCATGGGCTTGTCGACGACCTGCGCAATGGCGAGACGAGCTGCGTAAGCGCCGGCTGTCATGGGTACGCGCATCCTTTTAGCAAACCAGAAGAGGAAACTCCATCCGCCGATGAGGTCCATACCGCTCTCGATGCGCCCGCCCCGGAGGGCACATGAGCCCCAAAGCAAGGCTCAAGAAGTTTTTCGATACGGCGTCGCGATCGAAGCTGATGGTGTACGCGTGCGTTCTTGGGCTCATCGCCCTGGCGCTGATGAGCTGGTCGCTTTTCGACCAGGGGTGGATTCCGGTGATGGCGGCGATGTCGCTCGGACAAGGTATCGGCACGCTATCATTCATGCTCTTCATCGCGATAGTGATTATGGACTTGCGAAAGGCGGAGTTCCGGCCTTCGATTCCCCCCGCGCCGGAAGAGCCTCGAGACGACTAGGAGCGCCTAGCGAGTCGGGTGCTGGGCGCGCAGCGCGACGAGGGCCGTGCCGAGCCCGAGGATGATGGCGGCCGTCAGAAGCGAGCCTCGGGGCACGAACGGCATGAGCCCGACGCACGTGACCGCGCCGAGGATCGGGACCACCGCCGGAGCGCAAAATGTGCGCGCCGTGGAGCCGCTTCGGCGCTTGATCGCGATCAGCGAAGCGTGAACCGTGAAGAACACCAGCAGCAGGAGAAGGCTCGTGGTCCCAGCCAAGTACGTGAGCGTGCCCGAGAGCGCGAGCGCGAGGGCGACCAGGAGCACGGTCAAGATGGCGATGTGCGGGGTCCGGCGCGTTGGATGCACCGCGCCGAGGGCTTCGGGAAGAAGCCCTTGGCGAGACATGCCGTAGAGCAAGCGCGAGCCCATGATGAAGTTGAGAAGACCGGTGTTCGCGACCGCGAACAGCGCGATCAGAGTGAACAGCCCGCCCGGAATCGCGTCCGAGGATTGCTGGACAACCATGAGAAGCGGCGCCTCGGACTGAGCGAGGGAAGCGGGTGCGACCACGCTCGTCGCAATAATGACGACCAGTAGGTACACGATTCCGGTCACGATCAGCGCGGTGAGGATGGCTCGTGGCATGTTGCGGCCCGGGTCCTTCACCTCCTCGGCGACGT
>CP070650.1:1226597-1229639 GCA_020354595.1 Myxococcales bacterium | reverse complement strand
CCGTGCCTGTCGAAGATGCGGAGCTCCCGATGGCCGAGATGCCAGGTGAGGAAGTGGAGGTGCCGTGCACGAACGCGATGCGGCTCATCGGCACCGTCGTCCTCCCAGGTGAGCTGGAGCAATCGCTCGCTGCAATCGTCGGAACCGACAAAAAGGCGGGTCTTCATCGAGGCGGGGCAGAGGTCGAAGGCTCGCGGATTCGTTCAATTCAATCCGATAGCGTCATTCTGCAGACCAAAGCCGGTTTCTGCCGGCTCGCGATGTTCGAGGTAGCCGGCGCGCCTCAAAGACCGGTGCGGAAGGCCGCCCCAAGGCCCGGCAAGGACGCGAAGAGTGCCCGGAGGCCCGACGCGGATCGCAACGCGGGGCTGAACCAGGAGGAGCTCGATCAAGGCATCGAGAAGGTCAACGACACCAACTACAACATCTCGCGTGCGATGCTCAACAAGGTGCTCGACAACGCGGGACGCCTCATCGGTATCGCGGCCGTCGCGCCCAAGATGGAGGGGGGCCGGTCCGTCGGCATGGAGATCCGCGGCGTTCGCCCCAACACGTTGCTGACCAAGCTTGGCATACATACCGGCGACATCCTCGAGAGGGTAAATGGGGCGCCGCTCACGAGCACCGACGCGGCTCTGGGCGCGTACACGACGCTACGCACCGGGGACAAGTTCAATCTGTCGATTCGGCGTGGAGGCAAGTCCATGATCATCAACTACAACCTGCAATGAGCGACGCCGCTCACGCGTTGCGCTCGGGCGGAGGCCGCCAATCCTTCGGCAACGAGCGGACGTGGAGATCTCGCTGCGGAAAGGCGATTTCGATCCCCGCCTCTCGAAACGCCTTGTCGATTCTCATGTGAAGCTCGTGCCGGGCACGAAAGCGTCGGTCGACGCCGCGCGTGAAAACGCGGAGCTCGAAGGAAAGAGAGCTTTCTCCAAAGCTGAGGAAGAACACGTGAGGGGGCGGATTTGATAAGACCAGAGGCGATGCTTTGGCGACCTCGTTCAAGACCTCGATGGCCCGCTCGGTGTCTGACCCGTATGCGATGCCGACGGGGATCTCCAGCCGCAGTACTGGGTCCGATAGGGTCCAGTTGATCAACTGACCGGTCACGAACGTCTTGTTGGGCACGATCAGCTCCTTACGGTCGAAGCCCGTGATCCAGGTCGCGCGAATTCGGATTTTGGTGACGGTCCCGTGGATGTCGCCGACGCTCACCGTGTCGCCAACTCGAATCGGACGCTCGAACAGGATGATCAAACCGGAGATGAAGTTGGCGAAGATCTCTTGCAGGCCAAAACCGAGACCCAAGCCCACGGCAGCGACCAACCACTGAATGCTCGACCAGCCGACGCCGATTGCGTCGAAGGCGAGTGCGAGACCTGCGAGCACGACCGCGTATTTGACGATGGTCGAGTAGGCGTATCGCTCACCGGGACCGAGGCGCCGGAATAGGGTCGCCTCGAGTATGCCGGGGAGGGCTCGAACGAGCGCCAACGTCAGAAGCCCGATCAATAGAGAGCGAAAGAGATCGGCCAGCGTGATCGGGACGAGCTTCTGTTCGGTAGAGAGCTTCTCGACACCAGACGGATCGAGCTCGGCCACCGTGACGGTTTGAGTCGTAGACCACAGCTCGACTTGGTGAAGGATGCGCGCGGCGGGAAGGAGGTCGGCCCAGATGGCGAACGCGCCGAGAATCGCGAACAGGATCCCAGTGCCGATCATCAGGCGGCTGATCTCCATGGTTGGCTTCGCGGCAGGCGCGCGAGGCTTCTCTTCGAGCGCGTCCTCTTCGAGCGCGGCCCGGCGCTGGGCGATCATCGAAAGGCGCGCAGCAAGCTGCATCCCGATCACGAGCAGGAACAGAAACAACAGCGTTCCGTGAATCCGAGCCGCGAGCTGAAGCGCGGTCCAGTAGAAGCCGCGGAGCGCTCCTGCAGCGAGGCTGAGCGGGGCCAACAGCGCTGCAACCTGCACCACGCGCCACGTCCACCGTCGCGTGTTGCTCCCCACGCGAAGCGAAGCGGCAAGCGCCCCCCCGGTTCGGAAAGCGAAGTAGTTGAAGACCGTGACCGCCAACAAGAGGGCGAAGAACAGGAATCGGCCGGCCGACTCTCGCCACAGATCCTCCCCGCGCACCTCGAAGACGTAGATCAGGAAGACGGAGGGTACGGTGACCAGCGCCAACCATCGGAGGTCGCGCCAGAGCGAATGCGCGCCCTTCTCAGACCAGCCGCAATGGGCTTCGGCCACCCCACCCCGGCGCACCAGTTGCCGCGGCAGCCGGAGCGTGGCCCAGAATGCGGCCGCGACGACGAGGGCGCTAGCAATGCTGCGGGTGTACTGCGTGGCCGCGGGCGACTGACCTAGGCGCCAGCCAAAGTAGGCCACGATCGCGGGGAGCCAAATCGCAAGAAGGAATGTCAGGCCGAGCGCTTCCGCCGTGGGCGCAAAGCGAATGCAGTCCTCGCGGCGAGCCTCCTCGCCGAGCTTCAGAACCCGCGGCCGAGCACGCCGCGCAAAAGGAACGTAGAGAATGACCAGCAGCAACGCGAGCAAATGCAGCGCCCACCAGCGCGCCGCGGCGTCACGAGCGCCTCTTCCGAGTTGTGCGAGGTATTTCGTGCCGAACAACCACGCGAGCGCGTCGCGTCCGTCGGAAATGAGGTCGGGCTGCACCGCCCTTCCGCTGGGGATCCAGAGAATGCGCTCGTCGATGAATGCCAATAGGTCTTCCGTGCGATCGATCAGCTCTTGTTGCTGTGCGTCGAAGTCGATCAGCTTCTGGAAATACGTCTCGTAGCGCTCGATCAACGCGTCCATGTACCGGCGTTGCGTTTGGAACAGCTGGCGGAGCAGAGCCTCGAGCTCCGCGCGCTCCTCGTCGGGGACTGGCTGTTCGACCGACTCCATGACCTCGTCGATTAGAGCGTCGATGTCTGCAAGATCCGCACGTTGCTCGCGGAGCTTGATCTGTTGAAGCTGCACGTCTCCGATCTTCTCCTGGCGCATGCGGATGAATCGACGGTACATGCCGAT
>CP070650.1:1222108-1226497 GCA_020354595.1 Myxococcales bacterium | reverse complement strand
CGGCACGTCGATGAGCGGGTCCCGCGGAGCTTCGCGAAGGATAATTCGGCCGTTGTCGATACGCTTCACGGACGTGTAGTCGCGCTCCCAGGTGAGCATCGTCAACAACACCTCGCCGTCAAAGCCGCCGTTCTCATTGCGTTCAGGGACGGCGGCAGGGAGTGCCTTGTAGCAGTAGAAGTATTCGGTGAATTGCTTCGGGCTGTCTGACGCCGCGCCGATGTCGCCCTCGAGCTCCAGAAACGTGACGCCGTGTCGTGTGACTTTGGCGTTGACGCGGTTGCCTTCGATGGAGAACTCGGTTTCCGCGATCTTCTTGGGTTCGCCGTACTTCTCACGACCGCCGATGACGACAAATTCGCCTTCCATCGGCATCGCGAGCACGTAGTACCCGTCGCGCCCCTCGTGAGAACAGGCGACGCCGACCGTGGCCGCTCCGATCTCCACGACGCGATCTTTGGACAAGTGCATGGCGACGTTCGCAAACTGGACGAAGACCTCCGGCGAATCGGCAGGCTTCAGTGGGCGGGGGAGAAGAGCCCGGGCAATTTCGGGCTCCGTCTCGTAGAGGGCGCGGATCGACTGCACCCCGTGGCGAATCTTCGAACCAGACGGTTTCGGGGCGCTTTGCCCAGAACCGCTCGTCACATACCGTAGCCGCGCCATAACTCTTGACTCCTAATCCGCCTCGCCGACGAAGAGGCTCTTTTGTGGGCCGATACGGCTGGCGATCTCGTTCAGTGCGGCCGCGTCGAGGTCGTAACACGCGACGGCGTTCGTACCGAGTAGTTTCGTCAGCTCCTGGTCGGGAATGCCCGTCATGTACTTCAACATCTTCTCCCGCGTGTGCGGCCAGCTCCCTTCGGGGTGGGGAAAGTCCGTGCCCCACATGATGTTGTCCATTCCGATGTCGTGTCGCACCGCCGTGCTGCCTTCATCGAAGAGCGCCGACGCGCTGAGCCAGCAATTGCGGTCGAAGTACTCGCTCGGCTTCATCGAGAGGTTCGAGCGGAAGTCGCAGTGCTTTCCGCTGGTATGCTTCACCGATGCGCGGACGTCCATCATCTCGAGCATCGATGGCACCCAGAACTCGCTCACCTCGGTGAGACAGTACTTGAGCTTCGGAAACTCTTCGAAGACGCCGCCGAAGATCATGTGCCACAACGGCCGCGCGGCCCACCAAGCGAACTCGACCAGGAAAACGCCCATGGCGCCCGGGAGCTCGAAGTCGTAGTCGGGTGACGGGCCCGAATGGTTGTGGATGACCATCCCGCGCTCCTCGCACGCCCTCCACACGGGGTAGAACTTGGGATGGTTGTAGGGGTCGTGGTCGCCCATGAGCGCCGGGATCAGGATTCCCCGGAGGCCATTGTCGTGCGCCCACTCGACCTCGTTGACCGCCTGTTCGACGTCGTAGAGCATCGGGACGATCGCGAGACCGATGCGCCGAATCGGTTCCATCTGGCAGAACTCGGCGATCCAGCGGTTGTGCGCACGCGCACCGGCCCACTGGAGCTCGGGGTCGACCCCCCACGGCCTGAGGCCGAGGCCCGCACCGAACGGAGGTGCGTTTCGCTCGGTGATCCCATCGGGAAACAACACCTCTGCGGCGACGCCGTCGCCGTCGACGACCTCGTTCCGTAGGTCCGAATCCCACGCGGCGGCGAGCTTGCTCTCGTTTCCAGCGCGCCACTTCTCGTTGAATTCGTCGATGAGGAAGTCTTTCTCGCGCGCTGCCCGCCTCGCAATTTCCAAGGCAATCTTGTCGTCGAAGGTCTCGCGGTACTTGGGGTCGACGTAGTCTCCATATTTCTCGGGCAAGAGCCCCGCGTGGCCATCGGTGGAGACGATCAGGTAGCGGTCTTCAGGGGGCATCGACATAGCTTTCGAAGAACGAACTATACCATCTCCGGACCTCACCGATCGGCCCGTCGCCATCTGCGAAGATCGGCTGGTCACGCCAGCACTTGTTCTCCCAAATGGCGACATCTTCGAAGTAGCCGTTGCGCGCCGCCGCGACGTGCGCCTCCAGAACCTCGGGGGCCAGAGTCACGCCTTCGCCTGCTTTGAGGATGACGCCGAAGCGCAGAAGGAGCTTGTTCTCCTCGATGGGGATGTGCGCGTTGATCAACACCATGTCGTACGCCCATTGCAGGCGGGTGAACTGAATCGCCGGGCCGTGGTACGTGGCGACCGAGACGACCGGGATCGGCTCGTTCTTGAGGTTGTGGCCGCGGCCGATCGAATGCTGCGTCGCGCGCGGGCCGTCGATGGTGACCTTGAAGTCGTCGATCAGGGTGTTGTGCACCGGCATGAAGTGCGCGAGGTCCGCGATGTTCTCGATCACCTCGCGCGGATGCGTCGCGATTTCGATCTGCGCGCGCTGGAGCGGCGTCCAGGCGGAATCGTCCATCTCTTCGATGGGAGGGATGCCGTAGTCCGGTAAGGAGTCCTCGGGGCCGAAGTAGGCCAGGATCATTCCGCTGTGTTCCTCGACCTGGTAGGCATCGACCGCCGCGCGCGGAGGTATGCGCGAGGCGTATGGTACCTCGGTGCAGCGCCCGGAGGCCCCGAAGCGCCAGGCGTGGAAGGGGCAGACGATGTCGTTGCCCTCCACACGGCCCCCGTACCCGAGGTGTGCGCCGAGATGGGGGCAGTGCGCGGCGAGTAACGTGGCGCGTCCGTCCTCCCCGCGGAACAGGACGAAATCCTTCCCGAAGTAGCGGAGCGGCTTCACGGCCCCCTGCTCGAGATCGGCGCTCCAGCTGATCAGGTACCAACCTTTGGCGAACTTCGTCCAGGCCGCGCCGCTACGCGTGAGCGTCTCGTGCATGCGCCAAGGATAGGCCTGCTTCGGTGGCTCGACTCATTGGGATTGACTATCCAACCATTCGCAGAAATTATGGTTAACCGTGGAACCGACCCGTCTGAGCGGCCTCAATCTCAACGCGCTGGTCGCGCTCGATGCGCTCCTCACCGAGCGCAACGTCACGCGGGCAGCCCAACGGGTCGGCATCACACAGCCGGCGATGAGCCAGTCATTGGCGCGTCTGCGAGAGCTCTTCGGGGACCCGCTTCTCGTCCGAAAAGGTCGGGCCATGGTCCTGACGCCCCGCGCCGAAGCGATGCTGCTGCCGCTCTCCGATGCACTGCTCTCCGTAGAACGGGCGCTCCAGCTCGGAATGGGGTTTGATGCTGCGACTTCGACTCGCATCTTCAAGATCGCGCTTACCGACCTCGGTGTCACGATGGTGGTGCCCTCGGTTCTGCGCGTGCTCGGCAGACGAGCGCCGGGCATTCGCGTGCAGGTCGAGCCGCTTTCGGGCGGTGGGCTGTCGGACAAGCTCTCCGCGGGCGAGATCGATCTCGCGATCGCGGTGTATCTAGGCTCTGCAGGCGGGCTTCGTCGCGAGACGCTTCTCGACGAGGACTATGTGTGCTTGGTCAGGCGTGGCCATCCGCTCGCGAGGCGCAAACGTGCCCGCATCGCCGACTATGAGACCTATGGACATGTCGCCTATACACCTGTCGGCTTCGTGCCGCGTCCGATGTCGCAGGCGGTGCCGGGTATCGCGTCGGCCGCAGGCATTCGCGTCTCGGTACCTTATTTGCTCGCGCTTCCCGACGTAGTCCGGCGCACGGACCTCGTCGCGACAGTGCCTCGTGGGCTCCTATCCGCGCCGATCGACCTCGACGGGGTCACCGCCGTCGAAGCGCCACTGGAGCTCCCCCGCGTGGAGCACTCCCAGTGGTGGCACCCTCGTTTTGACCTGGATCCCGCGCATCAATGGCTCCGGGAGCGGGTGCGCGAGGCGCTCGAGTGCAATCCGAGCGACTGAAGGCGATGCGCCGCGAATCGTGAGCTGCGCCACAAAGCACGCTCAGATTGGCCTATTCGGTTGCAGTGAGAACCGGTCTCAGTATGCCTATACTTAGGCACCAGCCCGATGACGAAACACAAGCCAACCGGATGGGGAGGCGGCGCAGATGCCGAGCTTGCTCCCCTCATGCGCCTCGTCGACTTGGTGTTGATCTACGTAGCTCTCTGGTTGCCTACGTATGCGCGAGCCGAGGAGTGGGACGACACAGACTGGATCGCCGCTTCGATCGCAGCAGCGCTGTTCCTCGTGGTGGGGCAATCGCTGAACGTGTACCAGAGCGCTCGAGGCGCCCGTCTTCGGCCGCAGCTCGTCCGAATTTGGACAGGATGGTTCGTCGGAGTGGTTCCGGTGCTTTTGTTCCTGCTCTTCATCTCGAAGCAATCCGAACAGTACTCGCGTCTCATCGTTTCGATCTGGTTCGTTCTCGCACCTTTCTTGATTTCGGTGTGGCGCACCGCAGCTACCGTCGTTCTGCGCGAGGCTAGAGCACGCGGCTACAATGCGCGTT
>CP070650.1:1216134-1222008 GCA_020354595.1 Myxococcales bacterium | reverse complement strand
GCCGAGATGGGGTGCGACGGCTGCCACACGCCGCCGCTCTTCGAATCCGAAACATTTGCCGATCGAAACGTGCCGGAGACCGAGGGCATCGTCGACTATGGACGCGAAGAGGTGACCGGAAGGCCCGAGGACCGGGGGAAGTTCCGGACAGTGTCTTTGCGGAACCTGTGGGCGTCCGAGCCCTACTTCCACAACGGCTCGATCACGAGCATGGAGGCCGCGATACGGCACGAGCTCGACCAGAGCGGGATGCCCTACACCGACGAAGACCTGCGGTTGATCACCACGTTCATCGACAAGTCGCTGCGGGACATCACCAACTTGGCGGTGCGCCCCGCAAAGGTGCCGAGCGGCCTGGAGATGCCGATCGACCCGCCCGGCAGCCGATAGCTCAGTCGACCAGCAGCCGGCTCTCGCCCATGAAGTCGTCGTCCTCAATGAGGTCGATTCGGCTTCGGGCGAACCGGCGGGCCGCGGCCAAGGCGCGCTCCCCCCTACCGTGGTCGAGGCACCATTGGGCGTGGTCGACGAGGAGAGCGAGCTCGGCCACCCGACCGAGCGTCATCGCGAACCGGCGGGCGCCTGCTTCGAGCAGGTCGCGCTCCGAGAGCGTCTCCGACAGCCACTGGTCGGCGTGTCGTAGCGCGGCCCCACCCCGTTCGGCCGATGCCTGAAGGCCGGATTCCTTTGCGGCAGCGAGGCGCGCGCGGGTGTCCTCGACGAACGCGTGCCAGACGCCCTCCTGCTTGAGCGCGCGAAGCGTGTCGAGGGAGAGCACGTTGGTCGTGCCTTCCCAAATCGGGAGCACCTGCGCGTCGGCGAGCAGCCTCGAGAGGCCCGTATCGTTGACGTAGCCGGCCCCCCCGAACGCTTCGAGGGCCTCGGACGCGATTGCCACCGCCTGCTTGCCGGTCGTGAGCTTGCCGATCGGCGTGAGGAGTCGACTCACCAGTTGCTCGGCATCTGATGCCTCCCCCGACTCGATCCGGCCGAGGAGCTCGACGACCCGGAACGAAAGAAGGAAGGCGCCCTGCGTCTCCGCGACCATGTCGGCCATCGTGTCGACGTGCAGCGGCTTGTCGATCAACGCTGCCCCGAATGCTTCGCGCTTGGTTGCATAGTCGCGCGTAAGCGCCACCGCACGCCGCATTCCGATCACCGCCGCAATCGCATTCCAGGTCCGCGTGATGTTGAGCATCGGCGTGATGTTGCGGACTCCGTTTTCGAGCCCGGCCACAGGCACGGCCGCCACGCCATCCAGAGTGAGCTCGGCGGTGGGCAGCTTTCGCGTGCCAAATTTGTCCTTGAGCCGATTGATGTGGAGGTTTTGGAGGCGGCCCTCCTCGTCACGAAGCTCGAGGTAGAACATCGCCAGGCCTCGGCCGCCGGGAGGATTGCCCTCGGGTCGTGCGAGAGTGAGGGCCATGTCGGCGGTGGTCGCGGAGGTGAACCACTTCGTGCCATAGAGGCGCCAAGCATCTCCCTCCTGCTTGGCGATGGTCTCGGTTTGCGCGACGTCCGAGCCGCCGATGCGTTCGGTCATCCACTGACCCGAGGTCCACATCGTGCTCGGATCCCGGGAAAGCAATCGGGGTAAGGCGTGATCGATCAGCGCCTGGTTGCCCGAGTCGAGCAGAGTTCGCGCGGCCCCGTCGGTCATCGCGAGCGGACAGTTGTACGTATCGAGGGACGCTTGGACCACGTAGTTGAGGACGTGCTGATGAAGGCGCGCATAGGGTCCGAGCTCCGAATCGTACCCGGCCGCAACCAGTCCGTGCTCGGCGCAAATCACCTGCGCGCGCTTCCACACGTCGGTGACCTCCACGTGATCGACTCGGTTGCCCCAGGCGTCCCAGGTCGTGTGCACGGGCTCGTTGTCGAGATCGGCGAGCGACAGCCGATAGAGCTCGCCCCCGCTCAGCTCGCCGAGCTCCCTATATTCCGGTGTGAGTCGCTTTCGCAGCTCAGCAGGCAGATTCCGCTCGAGATACTCCTGCAGAAGGACATCGGAATCGTACTGATTTCCAAGGGTTGGAGGCGGTTGATGGAAGGCCATTCATTACTCCGCCTGGCATAATATGACGAAATAGGAAATCATCATACGCCGCGGCGCCTCCGTAGTCAATCGCCGATGAGGCGGGACCGCGCTCCAAAGTGCTAGAGATGACGCATGATCCCCATCAAGGTCGCCAGCGCGTCGTTGAATCAGACGCCCCTGCAATGGGCCGGCAACCAACGGCGCATCGAGGCGGCGATCGGAGAAGCAAAGGATGCGGGGGTCGGGCTCTTGGTTTTGCCCGAGCTCTGCACGACGGGCTACGGCTGCGAGGACGCGTTTCTCGGTCCGGACGTCGCGAAGCGCGCTTGGGCGATGTTGATGGACCTCGTGCCTCAGACGACGGGCATGGTGGTGAGCATCGGGATCCCGGTACGTCGCAGAGGAGGTCTCTACAACACGGCGTGCGTCGTTGCGGACGGCCGCATCGCGGGCTTCGCGGCCAAGGAGCACCTCGCGGGCGAAGGACTCCACTACGAGCCTCGCTGGTTCAAGTCGTGGCCGAACCATCAAGTCGTCGAGCTCGAGCGTGACGGTGAGCGCTATCCGTTTGGCGATGTGTTCTTCGACTTCTCGGGGGTTCGGGTCGGCTTCGAGATCTGCGAAGACGCTTGGGTCGCTCAGCGGCGAGGCGCGCTCGACGGGCATGCGATGGACATCATCGTGAACCCGAGCGCAAGCCATTTCGCCTTCGGAAAGAACGCGGTGCGCGAGCGACTCGTGCTCGAAGGGTCGCGCTCGATGGCAGTGACCTACGTCTACGCGAACCTTCTCGGCAATGAAGCCGGTCGCGTCATCTACGACGGCGGTTGCTACATCGCTCAGAACGGGAAGATGCTGGCGCAATCGCCGCGGCTTACCTTCGACGATTTCGTGCTCACTTCGGCTGTGGTGGACATCGAAGCGTCGAGGACCGAGCAGGTGCGAACCACCAGCTTCAAGGCGGACAGCACCGATCCCGGCGTCAAGAAGATCAGTGTGGGTTTCGAGCTCCCCCGCGCACCGATGGAGCGAAGCCAGCCCCAAGTGCCGACGTGGGAACGAAGCGACCACCACAAAGAAGAGGAATTCATGCGGGCGATCACGCTCGCGCTCTTCGACTACCTTCGAAAGAGCCACTCGCGCGGCTTCGTGTTGAGCATCAGCGGAGGCGCGGACTCGGCCGCTGCCGCGTCCTTGATCTCGTTGATGGTCGAGCGAGCGATCGGCGAGCTGGGCCCCGATCGCTTTGCGGAGAAGCTGGGCCTCGACCCGCGGCCAACCGTCCGCGACTGGGTCGAGCAGCTTCTTTGCTGCGCATACCAGCCGACCGATCACAGTGGGGACGTGACTCGCCACGCGGCGACTGGGCTCGCCAAGGCTCTCGGGGCGACGTTCTACGTTCTCGACGTGCAGCACATCGTCGAATCCTACGAGCGTCTGATCGGCGACGCGGTGGGGCGCCCGCTCAACTGGGAAGACGATGACATCACGCTTCAGAACATCCAGGCGCGCGCACGGGGGCCGAGTGTGTGGATGCTCGCCAACATGCGTGGCGCCTTGTTGCTGTCGACGAGCAATCGTTCCGAAGCGGCGGTCGGCTATGCGACGATGGACGGTGACACGTGCGGCGGGCTAAGCCCGATTGCCGGCATCGACAAGGCGTTTCTTCGTCATTGGCTTCGTTGGCTCGAGACCGACGGGCCGGAGGGCATGCACCCGATTCCAGCTCTTCACGCGGTCAACGTGCAGACGCCGACCGCCGAGCTCCGTCCGCAGGGCAGTGACCAAACCGATGAGGGCGATTTGATGCCCTACCCCGTGCTCGACGCCATCGAGCGGCTGGCGATTGGAGACAAGCTGCCCCCCGCAGATTGCCTCGAGATCTTGAAGAGCGAGTTCTCCGACGAAGACGAGGAGACACTGCGCGGCTGGGTGAAGCGCTTCTTTCGGCTCTGGTCACGCAACCAGTGGAAGTGCGAGCGTTATGCGCCGTCCTTCCACGTCGACGACAAGAATCTCGACCCAAAGACCTGGTGCCGTTTTCCAATCCTATCCGGAGGGTTCGAGCGCGAGCTGTCCGAGCTCTAGGCGACGGCGTCGACCATCCGCTCGATCTCCGCTTGCACCATCTCGGGCTGCTCCATCGCGAGGAAATGCGTCGCGTCCTGCAGGATACGCAGACGCGTCCCCGGCTGGCAGCTCATGAAACCGTCTCGCGACGCTCGTGTGAACGGGGGACCTTCATGCTCTCGCGTGATCAACGTGATCGGGCAGCAGACTTTTCTGAGGCTAGGATACGGATTCACAGTGGATTTCGCGAAGACCCGACTCTCCCATTCGCGCTCGCAGCTGAGGCGGACACCCGAATCGACGGGCACGGTTCCTCCATCGACGTACGCCTCGATCCATTCACGGCTCCAAGTCTTGAACGCGCCCTTGCCAACGTAGTTGTCGACCGCCGCTTCCTTGGAAGGGAACTCCATACGCCGCTTTGCCGCCATCTGCGCGACCGGCAGCTTGCGACCGAGGAGCCCAAAGGAACGGCTGGCCAAGGCCCAGAGCACGGAGCCCGGAGGGAACATCACCGGATCGATCATCACCAGACCTTCGACGAGGCCGGGTCGGCGCGCCGCGAGCTCCATGCTCACCGTTGCGCCCATAGAGTGCCCTACGTGCACCAGGGGACGTGGAAGCGTCTCGACCAACGCTTCGAGGTCGCGCCGAAACGGCGCCCACGAGTGAAGCTTGCGCGGGTCCGCGACGGCTCGGCTGAAGCCATGGCCGCGTGCGTCCATGGCGTAGACATCGAAGGAGGGATCGAGCGCCGAAAAGAGCAGACGGTAAGTCTCCGCGTTGAAGCCCGTCGCGTGCAGGAAATGCAAGGCCACGCGCGGCTTCCCGCTGGCTTCGCGGTGGAGAACCGAGAAGTCCCCGAACTGTTCGCGCTGAATCTCTTTCACTGCTTCTGCGGCGTGACTCGCTTGAAGACTCGGGCGACGATGCCGTCGGTGGTGGCTGGCATGAGGCGCTTCAATGCGTCGGCGACGCGTGCCTCTTTGGTGATCAGCACGCGAGGCGAATTGTACTCGATGGCTTTGACCACTCGGGCAGCGACGACGTCGGGGGTGGTGCCGAGGCGGTCAAAGAGACGCTGAGTCGAGTCGCGGAGCTCCGCATGGGTGTCCGTCACCAGGCGCGCGTTTTGAATGATGTTGGTCTTGATCGCGCCAGGGTGGACCGAGGTCACTCCCACATTGTCGTCTGCGAGCTCGGCGCGCAGCGACTCGCTGAAGCCTCGCACCGCGAACTTGCTGGCGACGTAGCTCGTCTGAAGTGGGGGCGCGATGATCCCGAATACGCTCGAAAGATTCACGATGTGGCCCTCACCCGCAGCCTTGAGATGGGGAATGAAGTACTTGCACCCATAGATGACGCCCCAGAGGTTCACGCCGAGAATCCACTCGAGGTCCTCGATGTCGTGCTCCTCGAAGGACGCGTAGACGGTGACACCCGCGTTGTTGATGAGGATGTTTGCTTCGCCGTGCGCCGTGATCACGTCCGAAGCGAACTGAGCGACCTGCTCCTTGTCGGAGACATCGACGGGATGCGCAGTGACGGTCGCCCCAGCCTCTTCGAGCTGGTGACGAACGCCCTCGAGTGCCGCTTCGTTGATGTCACACAGCGCCAACCGGCACCCTTTGTTCGCGAGCGCAATCGCCGTCTCCTTGCCGATGCCATGCCCCGCACCGGTAACCACCGCTACCTTCCCCTGGAGATCCCGCATAGGTCCGAAGGTACAGGGCGACCGCTGCCGCGCAACCCGGCGGGTTGGTGCT
>CP070650.1:1212957-1216034 GCA_020354595.1 Myxococcales bacterium | reverse complement strand
TCTACGAAACGGTCGCGCACAATGGCGCTGCGGTGTTCGATCGGCTCAGCAAGTACCGAGATGTCACGGCTGACGACGTGACGCGCGTCGTTCGGAAGTACCTGCGGCCGTCCCGCCGAACCCGTGTCGAGATCGTGCCGAGCGCAGCATGAGCTTGTTCGTCGAATCGAGCGACATCTTACCCCTCGTGGATCTCGAGATCGCGTTTCCGGTAGGGAGCCTGCAGGACCCCGTCGGCCAGGAAGGACTCGCGCACTCACGGGACACCTGATGCGGCGCGGTCCACGAGGGCTTTCGCACCAGCGCTTCGAAGATCGGCTGGCGAGCCTCGGTGCACGCGTCTCGGTCGAAGTGTCGATGCGCTCGACCCGCATTCGCGCCACCGTGCTTCGACGCAACCTCAGACCGTTGCTCGCGCTCCTGGCGAAGCTTGTCTGGCACCCAGCGCTCCGATCGGCAGACTTCAGCAAGCTCAAACGGCAGGCGCAGGCGGCCTTGTCCGCTCGACTCGACGATGATCAGACGCTCGGCGCGCTTCGGTTTCGGGGGGCTCTTTTTGGCGCTCATCCTTACGGTCGCGCGTTGAGCGGGAACTCTGCAAGTCTACGGCGCATCGGCGTCGCCCGCGCACGAGACTTCTACGGTCGCTACATCGGGGGGAACAATTTCGTCGTAGGCATTGCGGGCGACGTGTCCGACCGAGAAGCCAGGGGACTGATCGCCGAGCATTTTCCGAAAGTCGGACACTGCAAGCGGCTAGACACGACGGTTCCGCCGACTCGCGTGCGATCGGGAAGGCACGTCGTGATCGTCGACAAGCCCGAACGCAAGCAAACCCAGCTCTTCATCGGGACGCTCGGAGCCCGTACACGAGACCCAAAGCTCTTCCCTCTGATCGTCTCCAACACCGCGTTCGGCGGAACATTCAGTGGCCCGTTGATGCAACAGGTTCGCGGCGTTCGCGGTTGGAGTTACGGCGCCTACAGCCGCTTGCTGCACTCGACCCGTCGAGACGCTTGGTACATGTGGACCGCGCCGGCCACCGAGTACTCCGCCGACTGCGCGGCGCTTCAGCTCGGTTTGCTAGACGCTTGGGTTGGCCAGGGCGTCAAGAAGGCCGAGCTCAGCTTTGCCCAGCGCTATTTGATCAACAGCCATTGCTTCGACCGCGACACACCATCGAAACGGCTAGAGGCGCGGCTCGACATCGAGCTGCTCGGCATTCCTCGGCGCTACTTGGACCGGCATGACGCTCTAATCGCAGGCGTCACTCGCGACGAAGCGAGCGAAGCCACTCGGTCGCGGATCTCGCCGAGAGATCTCACCATCGTCGTGGTGGCCACGGCGGACGACGTTGCCAGCTCCTTCGAAGCGCTTCCGGGAGTGAAATCCCTGGAGATTGTGCCATTCGACCGGGTTTAGAGGATCAATGCGCGTCGGAGCTCCGAGCGGCTCCAGATGCGGGGGACTTTCACCTGAGGAAGCTTGGCCAGCCGTCTGGCCCGTTCTGTGAGCGCACCGTCCGGTTCCGGCAGGATGATCGTCTTCAAGTTTTCCGATCGCGTGAAGAAGTCGACGACTTCCATCGAGCGGGCATCGTGGGTCACCGAATGGATCACGAGACCCGCGTACTCGGTCTCTTCGTCTTCGAGCTCACTCACGGCGTCGGCGAGGGAGTCGACGCCGCGCACCGGAATCCCGAAGCTTCGGATCTCCGATTCGATCTCTTCTCGTACGCGCCGGCGCGGCTCGAATACGAGCAACGGCTGGCGTTCGGTCCTCGCGTCGCGACGCAAGAGCGCGCGCAGCACTGCATCGTGAATCGCATCCTCTTGATCCGGTGACAACACGGGGAAAGAGATCGCGAGGCCAATGCCGTTGCCGTTTTCGCCGGCGTGCTCGCGCACGCGACGCACCGAGCCGGTGAGGCTCATCGTTTCCTCGCTGGTGTCGAAATCGATCAATAGGTGCACGAGATGGCCGGGCCTGAGATCGTGATCGCCCGAGATCAACGCGCCTCCGGCGGAGATGTTCTCGAGCGTGTATTGCCCGACATGATCGCCGCGCTGGAAGAGAACGGCCCGGCCGTCGAGATCGACCCTGTGGTTCGAGCGTCGATCCCGTTGTGCCCTGGCATGCCCCATTGAGCTTTCAGAGTGCCGAGCCGCGCGGCGAAAAGCTAGTCCACAAGGGGTGATAACCCGATCGTGTGTGTGTGATTTTACAGTTGGCGTGAGGGGGCTTCTCAAATACCCGGATGATTGTATAATCAGCGACGAGCGAGGTTTAGCTGATGTTGAGCACGAGAATCGGGGACGTGTTGCGCAGAAAGGGAGACGACGTGTACTCGGTCGGTCCGCTCGCGACGGTGATCGACGCAGTCAATGTGATGAACGATCATCACGTGGGCTCGGTATTGGTCATGGAAGGTGGCTATCCGGTCGGTATCTTCTCCGAACGCGATGTATTGGTCCGCGTCGTCGCGGCGCATCGCGACCCGAGACAAACCCTCGTCCGAGACGTCATGACGACACGGCTCTACACCGCATCGCCCGACGACACGTTGTTCGAGGTCATGCGCCTCATGACCGATCGACGCTGTCGCCATGTTCCGGTCATGGAGGGCGACGAGCTGATCGGCCTCGTGTCGATCGGCGACCTCACCAAAGCCACCCAACACAATCTCCGCCAGGAGGTTCGAGAGCTTTCGAACTACATCGGAGGCCCGTACTTGAGCTAACACGCGTTGTTCCTTCCCCCCAACGCGTCAAAAGGCCACCTGCTCCCCCAAAACAGGTGGCCTTTTTTTGCGCGGTCGCACTGGCGACCGCGGCCTCGAGCCCCGAGTCTACGGCCTCCGGTCGCGGGTCAGAGGCCTCAAGGCCCGGGACCCGAGGCCCTGGGCCCGAGTGCCGAGGCATGGCGTTCCGGCAAGCGCTCACGATGACAGCACAATTCCCCTCTGTTATGTTCCGCTCCCTATGCCGAGCCTCAAGTGGATCGCGCCGCAGGGTCGGCCGCGTGTGTTTGGGATCTACAAGCGCGTCACGTCGATCGGCAAAGCCGGCGCCAATGAT
>CP070650.1:1209728-1212857 GCA_020354595.1 Myxococcales bacterium | reverse complement strand
TCGATGAGCAGGACGCCCTGCCCGCGGTCGTGCACTGCAGCACAGGCGAACGGGCCGCCGCCCTTCTCGGACTCGAGGCATTCGTCGTCGACCGCGTGAGCCCGGCGGCGGCGATCGACTTGGCCAAGCACTTAGGCATGAAGAAGCTCGAAGCTGCGCTGCGGAAACGAATCGCCGAGATCTGCAAGTCCGATCCGTCACGCGACTGCGAGGTGGAGAAATGAACGACAAACCAAAGGCGCTGGTGCTGCTTGCGCCGGGCGCCGAAGAGATGGAGGCCGTGATCAGCATCGACGTGATGCGCCGCGGCGGTATCGACGTGACCGTGGCGGGCATCGACGGTCCAGAACCGGTCCGCTGTAGCCGCGGCGTCGTCATCACTCCAGACGTTTCGGTCGACGATGTTAAAGGCGAGTTCGACGTGCTCGTTCTTCCTGGAGGCGCCCAAGGGGCGCAACGGTTGGCCCAATCGCAGAAGGTTGGGGAGCTGCTGAGGGAGCAAGAGCTTCGAGGCCTCTTGGTCGCGGCAATCTGCGCGGCGCCGATCGCCCTACCGGCCCACCGGGTATTCGAGGGGCGAAAGCTGACCAGCCACCCGAGCGTGCGCTCCATTCTCGAAGACTGGGGCGACTACAGTGAGCACCCGGTCGAGGCCGATGGCAATCTCATCACGAGCCGCGGTCCGGGCACCGCGTTTCCTTTCGCGTTGCGCATCGTCGGCGCGCTCACCGACGCGGAGCGCATGGTCGAGGTGCGCGCGCCGATGATGTTTCCCGTGCAAGTCTCCTAGGGAGGGGGTTCCGGCGGTTGCGTGACTCGAGGACGCACCGTCACAGCTGCCCGCGCGACGAACGAAAGAAGCTTCTGGATGGGGGTTCCGAGGAGAAATCCGGGCGCCGTAGGGGTGTGATCGGGCTCGGGGACTGGGAGCGTGGCGACCAGGCCTCCGTCCCCGCTGGCTCGAAAACGCACCTCGGGCCCCAACGACTCCAGCATGCGCTTGGACGCCTTGTTTTCAGCGAGTAGATCCGTGCAAAACCAACGAACATCGCGTTCCCACGCAGCCTCGATGAGCCGCTGAAGCAGGATCGACCCGAGGCCTTTGCCTTGGTAGTCGTCTGCCACGGTGATTGCCGGCTCGGCGGTGTCGGGATCGTCGGCGACGCGCACGAATCGCGCACTGCCGACGCCTTCGTCTTTCGCGACCAAGTGCCTACGAACGGCGCCTAGAGCGAAGTGATCGAC
The DNA here is from genome assembly GCA_020354595.1 of Myxococcales bacterium. GTDB lineage: Bacteria > Myxococcota_A > Polyangia > Polyangiales > Houyiibacteriaceae > SG8-38. Next base: position 1,211,612 of record CP070650.1, on the reverse strand, counting down.
TCCGTCGACGTCGGTGAGATAGTCGAGCTCTCGTTCTGTCAGGCTCGCCTTTGGCGCCATGAATCGCGCATATCTGGAATCCGGCGAAAGGCGGTTGAACGCCTCTCTCAACATGTCCTTGTCGGAGGGACGCACCAGACGAAGATGCACCCGTTGCCCATCCGACAACGGCACGGTCTCTTCGTACGAATCGTCGTATCGATATCGACGTTCGTCATCCCCCATGATGCGTCCAACCTAGACACAATCCAGGGCATCGACAAGCGCCTCCATTGCGGCAGCCGCCCCCATTTGAAGCCGATAGTTTACGAGGTGTGAAACTTCACTCGAGCCAGGATTGATTTCTACAGTGAGCCCACCGCGGCGACGCGCGTCGATCACAGGCTCGGCGATGTAGGGAAACACGCTCGTGGTTCCGATCGAAAACACCGCGTCGAAGCCGCGCATGAGTTGCTCTTGGAGCACCCGGACACGGTCCAGCGGCAGCATCTCCCCAAACAGCACGACCTCCGGTCGCACGAGTGAGTCGCATTCCGTGCACCCAGGGGGAATCGTCAGGCCCGCGTAGCTCTCGACGCGCCAACGATGGCCGCACCGTGTGCACACAAGCCAGTGGACGTCGCCATGAATGTCGATCACCTGCCTACTGCCCGCAGCATGATGGAGACCGTCGACGTTCTGCGTGAGCGTCCAAACGCGGTCGAAGCGATCCTCGAGCTCCGCGATGACCTCGTGGGCACGATTCGGTCCGGCGTCGCGGCACGAGCTTTCGATCTGATGGATATACTTCCAGGTGATGGTGGGATCCCGCTGGAACATCGCCCCTGAAAGGGCAGCCTCGATTGGGACGCCGTCGTCGGTCGTCTCTTGCTCGTAGAGGCCGCCAATGCCGCGGTATGTGGGGAGGCCCGAGTCGGCAGAAATACCGGCCCCAGTCACGAAGAGCATACTCCGACTGTTCTTCAGCCGGCGCGCGATGTCCGTGATCTGCTCGTGCTCCACTGGGTTTCGTTATCGTATTATCGTGAGGCTCGCCAACCGGCGCCCTGGGGCACTACCGGTCGGCCGTCCATTCTCTATGTAGGACACATGTTTTTCGCGTCCGAGAAGAAGCTTCGTATGCCAACGCCCGAGCAAGCGCTCCCGGGCCGTGACACGGAAATGCCTGTCGCCGGGAAGCATTTCGTATTGGACGCCCCGTTGCGCGGCCCGTTTCCCGAAGACACGCAGCAGGCGATGTTTGGGCTTGGGTGCTTCTGGGGAGCCGAACGAAAGTTCTGGGAGAAGGTGGGGGTCTTCACCACGGCCGTCGGTTACGCGGCTGGAGCGACCCCGAACCCCACCTACGAGGAAGTCTGCTCCGGGCTGACCGGGCACAACGAGGTCGTGCTGGTCGTGTACCGGCCAGCCGAAGTGACGTACGACGAGCTACTCAAGGTGTTCTGGGAAAGCCACGACCCGACGCAAGGAATGAGACAAGGGAACGACGTCGGAACGCAGTATCGCTCCGGCATCTACTACTTCAACGATGCGCAGCACCAGTCGGCGCTGGCGTCGACGGAGCGCTACCAAGAAGCGCTCAGGAACGCAGGATACGGTCGTCTCACGACCGAGATCGTTGCAGCGCCGCCCTTTTACTACGCCGAGGACTACCACCAGCAGTACCTCGCGAAGAACCCAGCCGGTTACTGTGGATTGGGCGGAACCGGTGTAGGATGTCCCACGTGAACAAACGCCGTCGCGGAATGACCAGGTTTTCACCTGTAAATCCGTGCATCGCCGCAAGCGTTTTTGATTGACCAATCAGCCGTTCTTGCATGTATCCTGCTCCGACGCCTTGCGGCGCACGCTGGGTGGAGGAATCCCCGAAATGAAGCAGAGACT
>CP070650.1:1206938-1209628 GCA_020354595.1 Myxococcales bacterium | reverse complement strand
CTCGTCGGAGCTTCGCCCGCATCTACGAACGCGACTTCCGCGGAGGCGGGGTCAAATCTTCGGCCCGCGGCTTCCAGCGCGCTTCGGAGCGCGCGAGGCAGCCCTTGGCCGAACCACGCCGAGCCCGATCCGCACTCCTCGGCGGCACGTGTCAGCACGCGCTCGAGGTCAGCTGCGTGCTCGGGCGATGGCATCGGTGAAGCGCCGGAAAAGGTAGCGCGAGTCGTGCGGGCCGGCTGCCGACTCGGGATGGTACTGAACGCTGAACGCACCCGTCTCGAGGTGCTCGATACCCTCGCAGGTGCCGTCGTTGAGATGCAGGTGCGTGAGCTCGCATTTGCCTTTCAGCGAATCGACTTCGACACAGAAGCCGTGGTTCTGTGTCGTCACCTCGATGCGGCCGGTTTTGAGGTCCTTGACCGGCTGGTTGAGGCCGCGGTGGCCGAACTTGAGCTTGTAGCTCGAGCCACCGAGCGCGAGGCTCATCAGCTGGTGCCCGAGGCAGATGCCGAACATCGGCCGCTTTCCGAGGAGCTCTCGCACGGTGGCGATGCCGCCTGACACCGCGGCCGGGTCGCCCGGCCCGTTCGAAAGAAAGATGCCGTCGGGGTCGAGGGCAAGCACCTCGTCAGCAGACGTAGTGGCGGGAACGACCGTGACTTTGCAGCCCTCGTCGACCAGGCATCGAAGGATGTTGAGCTTGACGCCGAAGTCCATCGCGACGACGTGCCACGGCCGCCCGTCTTCGCGGGGCTTCGCCCATACGCCGCTGCTTTCGGTCCACTCGTAACGCTCCGGGGTGGTGACCGCTCCGGTGAGGTTCTGGCCCGTCATCGGGGGCGCCGCCTTGGCGCGATCGTGCAAGGTCGCGGGATCTTCCGTGCCGACAGCCGCCATCTGCGCGCCGACGTCCCGGATGTGGCGCGTCAAGGTGCGCGTGTCGACGCCGGTAATGCCGACGATGTTGTTACGCCTCAGATATCCGTCCAGCGACTCCTTGGTGCGCCAGTTACTCTCCACGGCGGAGAGCTCGCGCACGACGAACCCACGAAGGGCAGGGCGCTTGGCCTCGCCGTCCTCGAGGTTGATGCCGGTGTTGCCGATTTGCGGCGCCGTCATGGTGACGATTTGTCCGCAATAGGAGGGATCGGTAAGTACTTCTTCGTAGCCGGTCATCCCGGTGGTGAAGACCGCTTCGCCCGTGGCAGCACCCTCGGCGCCAAAGCTCACTCCCGAAAATCGAGTTCCATCTGCCAGTACGAGATGTGCTTGTCTTGTCATGTTCCGAGCTCGTACACGACTTCGCCCCCGACAATGGTCATGACGGGTCTCCCCATCAGCTCACGACCGAGCAACGGCGTGTTGTGCGACTTGGAGCGTAGCGCTTCTTTTTCGAGAATCCATGGGGCCTCGGGGTCGAGGATTGTCACGTCGGCCGATCGTCCTTCGCGCAGCGAGCCACCGTCGCAATCCGGGATCAACCGGGCCGGGGCGGTCGAGAGGGTCTCGACGAGCCGCATGGGCTTGATGAGGCCATCGCGAACGAGCCCGAGCATGGAGCCGATCGCGGACTCGAGGCCGTTGATGCCCATGGAGGCCGCCTCGAACTCACAATCCTTCTCGAGGTCCGTGTGGGGCGCATGGTCGGTCGCAATGCAGTCGATCGTGCCGTCGGCGAGCGCTTCGCGGAGCGCCGCGCGGTCCTCTTCTTCGCGCAACGGCGGGTTCACCTTGCAGTAGGTGTCGTAGCTCAGCAGCGCTTCGTCGGTGAAGAGCAAGTGATGTGGGGTGACCTCGGCGGACACCCGGAGGCCCCGCGACTTCGCCTCGCGAACGAGCCGGACCGCACCGAGGCTCGAAATGTGCGCAACGTGGTACCTCGCTCCCGTCGTCTCGGCGAGCACCAAGTCGCGAGCCACGATCACGTCCTCGGCTGCTCGCGGCCAGCCCCGGAGCCCGAGCTGCGTCGAGCGCGCGCCCTCGTGCATTTGCGCGCCCTCGGTGAGGTGGTGGTCTTCGCAGTGTTGGCTCACCAGCAGGTCGAAAGTCCGCGCGTAGTCCATGGCATGGCGCATCACCGCGCTGTTCATGACGCAGACGCCGTCGTCGCTGACGCCGATGGCGCCGGCGTTGCGCATGTCCGCCATCTCGGTGAGCTCGGCGCCTTTTTGGCCTTTCGTGACCGCTCCAAACGGAAGCAGGCGCGTGCCCCCGTGCTCCTCCACTCGTGCGAGCATCATCTCGGTGATCGCCCGCGAGTCGTTTGTCGGCTTGGTATTGGGCATTGGGCACACGGCCGTGAAGCCGCCGGCCGCCGCCGCGCTCAACCCCGAGGCGATGTCTTCTTTGTACTCCTGTCCGGGTTCGCGTAGGTGCACGTGCAAATCGATGAAGCCGGGGCATACCCATCGCCCCGACATGTCGATCACGCGAACGCCTTCGCTGGCCGAATAGCGCGCTCCGGCATCCCGTCCGACATCTCTGATGCGCCCCGCCTCGATCAGGACGTCGGCGGTTTCGTCGAGCCCTTGGGATGGGTCGAGAACGCGCCCGCCCCGCAGGACGATCAGCTGCATCACCATAGCGGTCCGCGCTTACGTGACGGACCCAAACCAGTCAACCCGTCAGAGATGATCTCTAGCCAGCCCTGCGCTGGAGATCGTCGTCATCGGCGCCGGCTGCAGCGACGG
>CP070650.1:1203643-1206838 GCA_020354595.1 Myxococcales bacterium | reverse complement strand
GACCTCGGCACCGACGAACTCCCAACCGATAACCTCAAGCCCTACTATTGGTTCGATGGAGATCGCGCTGGAATTCGAGCGTCTTGCACTCATGACGCCTGAGCATGGCGACGAGATTCATAGCTCTGCAATTGACTCTGAAGTGAAACGCCTGTCAACACTTCAGAGTCAATGCGTAGCTCTCTCGTGTCCAAAAAGTGACCACTTTGAATCGATGGGTCGAGCCATCGCGGTCACAGTTCCTGACAAGATTGAGTCTGGCAGAAGCAACCCCGCGATCAACCGGTTGCCTCCAACGAAGATCCACACCGCGGCACCAGCAAGAACGAGCGCCGCTACGGAGAAAAGGACGGCACGTCCTTGGCTTGGCGTTCGCCTAAACTCCTTGGCCGCGGGCGAGCGCTTCTGACGTTGTCGGATCTTCATCAGCGACATGTGCGTGGCTCCCTTCCGCGTACGCGCTCTCCATACGCATGCTCTTCGCTTCTTGGCCAGTCGCGAAGCGCCGTCACCAGCGATACCCCCCCGAGACGATGACATCCTCTCGGGACCCGCCAAAGCCGACCTCGGCCTGCACGCTCCAAGCCTTCTTGAGCTCGTAGTTCAAGCCGAGCAGATAGTTCCACTTGTCCTTGTTGTCCTGTCTTATCTTGTAGTCGATCTCGACGTCCTCCAGGGACGGATCAACTTGAGACAACGGCAGGACCACCGAGCTGACGATGTCGAATGACGCATCGAGATAGGTGGCGCCAACAAACAGGGCTACCCGGTGTGAACGTTTGGGATTCAGCGTGAACCCGAAGCGCGGCGACACAGTCAGGGTGTCAATATTTGAATCGATGAGGTCGAGGTTTGAGTAGACGTAAGTGATGGGCAAGACCGTGAAGAACCGTTTCCAGCCGAAGGCGAGTACGGTGCCGAGGCCGACGTTGTAGCCCTCGTAGTCGGGTTCGGCGACCGCGGTGACGATCTCATCGCAGAACGCGGGGCGCGGAGGAACTGGGCCAGGTGGACAGAGTTCCCCCAGACCGAGAAAGTCTAGGGCGTCGTCCACCGGGAAGCCCAGGGGGACGGTGGCATCGCCATCGATACGCCCGGCGATGGCGTAAACGTTCATGAAGGGAAGCAACCACAGGTCCCCGCGGATCTGGGCGGACAAGTTATCCGCCTCCGCTACATCGAACTGGACGAAGTCGATTTGCTGGGGCGGACTGCCACCTATTGAGATTTCCAAATCGGATATCAAGAGGTCCTGGCGAATTCGCACGCCGGTCAGCGTCACGCCGTAGGGATTCGGAAGGTCGATACCGAGATCGACGACTTTCTGGCCAAAGAACGGCAGCGCCCTGTCGTATGTTACTGCTCCACCCGTCGCGTCAATGACCGGCTTTCCCAGCTCTCGGTCATCCAGCGACGTATTGAGCTCCGTGGCCTTTGCCTCGGCGCTTGCGAGACCCCCTGCGCTTGCCTCGCTGCTTTCCTCTTCGGCAACTGGATTGCTTTCCTCGGGCTTGTCCTGGGCGCTAGACAAGCCCACTAGGCCTGTCAATGCGCAAGCGAGCAGCGCGCGACCGCACCAGTCCCACTTCCGGCGACGTGAGAGAGTGTTAGCGTTTGCCATGACTTTGTCAGTACAGCGCGTCAAACCAACCTTTGTGCTCGCAGATCCCGGCAGACGCGATCTCTAGGTACACGAACTCCCCAATCACCCCGTCCCACGGGATCTCCGACTATCGAGGCCTGCCAAGCCGCTTGCCGAAAGACAGGCCCACACTGAAGGAGTCGTAGATCTCCTTGTAGTCGTAAGCCGCTGCGAGTGCGATGTCCCAGTCGTTAGGCAGCGGGAAGGAATACTCGACGCCGAGCTTCCACACCGGTAAGTTCTCGCTCTCTTCGAATTCGTAGCCTGGACCGGTGTACAGCGCCAGGCGCCGAACAGGCTCGAAGATGCCCACGACCGCGGTGAGGTAGACCGGCTCGCGCTCGATGATTTCCTTGCCGCCTTCGGAGCTTGAGGCGCCCGGTGGAGCTTCGCGGTTGGTCTTGACGAAGAAACTCGTGAGCGTGAAATCGTTGTACCAGCCAACCGCGAATCGGCGGCTCGGCCAGTACTCGTAGTCGAAGGCGAGCGTGGGGACAATAGCGGTCCCGAGCCGGTCCTCGTTCTCGCCACCCGACGGGACGATCGTATTCCCAGTGAAGAATGCGATCCGGTGCCGCTTGAATGGACCGGCCTCAGCCTCGGCTTCGCCGGCCCAGACAGAAATAGCAGCGAGACTCAAGGTCGCAATCGACACAATCGCCCAGATTCTGCTGACCGAACGCACGTCGTCTTACTCCGCTTAGCGCTGGCTTAGGAAAGGGCTTCCTCGGCGAGCAAGCGAGCCTCGACGGCCTCGAGGGTCGCGAGCTCTGCCTCTTCGACGGCCGAGGCAGCAAGCACGATCGCTGCGGCCGCGTACTGCTCCGATTTCTCCGCGCGGCGCTCGAGCTTCTTCTGCTCTCGCTTCTCTTTCCATTCGTCGATCATTTGACTCGTCTCAGCCTTCTTGTCAGCCACTCGCTGCTCCCACCGCACCTTGGCGTCCGCGACCTCTGCTCGCCGGGTGTCAATCTCGGCTCGAGCCGCATCGAGCTTTGACCTCAGCGCTTCCCGCGTCTCCCTGGGGGCGGAGCTGAGCTTGCTCTTTACGCTTTCCAGGCGATGCTCGACGGAATTCAGCTGTTCGCGGAGATTGCTGCAGAACTGATCCACTCTCTCGCTCATACCGTTCACCCCTTCACCGCATCAATGGCGGCTTCACGCATCGACACTACGGCACCTTTTCGCTGGAGCCGAACTTCTCGTTGATGTACTGGTAGACCTCTTCGAGCACATCTCGGTGAACGACCCGTCCTTCACTCATCATCTTCGACATCTCGGTCCGGCGAATGCTCGGATCCGGGGGAACGAGCGGGATCGTAGACGGTTGGGGCCAGATGTCCTCATCAATCGCGGCCATTCGCACACGGATGTCGCTCTTCGTTACGTTGAAGACCATGTAATCGACTGCCAGCGCCAGAGGCCCGTCGTAGGTCTTTCGGATGTCGCGGAGGACAGCGGGCACCGTGTCGAAGTCGTTGAAGAAGTGATAACCGACGGCCATGCGCGGTTTGGTCTGCGCCATGACCTTGCCGAACTGCGCAGGCGACGTG
>CP070650.1:1200741-1203543 GCA_020354595.1 Myxococcales bacterium | reverse complement strand
GGTTCGCGAAGAGGTTTGGCAAACGGCGTCGGCGATCCCACACTACTCTTTGACGACGCCCCGACCGGCAAGCGGTTCTTGCCCTAAAACCGCGCGCACGTTCAGAAACATCAACGTACCCTGACGCGACCGTCTCGCTCTATGCGCCGGCACACTTAGTGGGTGCCGTCTCCATTCCTCGGACAACGACGTCCAAGCGCGAATAGGCTCTCGAAGCCCATGTTCGCCGTTCCGGCCGCGCCATCGATGACTGTCGAACGTTTCGCGCCGTCGTCGTGTGCGCTCGAAGCCGCTGTCTCGTGGTGTCCGATTGGACCTTCCCCGCCCTCACCGAGCCCGGCTAACGTCCCAGATCGGCTCGAGCCGAAAGCGGTCAATCGGGCTATTAGAGAGCCGGCGGTCTTCTGGGTCTACCTTCTCTTCGATCCGGCCAGCGCAGGGGCACGCGATCAGCGGCAGATGCCATCCTGCCCCGCATTCTTTCAGGTTGGCCCGCCACCGTCGCCTTGACGTCGTTTTCCACCGACGTCCCCGACGTCGTCGGACGCTATGCTGCGGCCGGCGGTCCGTCGTTGATGCCACCTTGCGCTGTGCTGGAGGGGTCTCTAGAGATCCGTAGCTGCGAGACAGTACACATGCGAGCGTCTTCCGCTGCGCACGTAAACGCGGTCCGCAGCCTCGTGGATGCGTGTCCTCACAGCATCGAACGCGTCAAGGAATCCCGCCTCCGCGCGATTCATGTCAGGGCAGAGCTTCTTGAGCGCCTCCTCTTCCAGGAGGAAGGAGATTTCGAGTGCCTGATCGTATCCCCAAAATCGGACGCGATTTCTCGATGCATCGAAACTGCGGCTCGGGTTCGGAAAGCTCAATCTCATTTTTCAACACCTAAGTCTGTTGTCGGCGCACCTTCTCCGGCGGGAGCCACACCTTTGAGAAACTTGAAGAGGTCACTGTCCGTAGAAAGAACGAGTGTCGTGTTCTCGCCAATGATGAACTTGTAGGACTGCATGGTCCGCGTGAATTCATAGAACGACGCGGCTTCGGGACTTTGATTGTACGCGCCCGCGTATATTTCGGTCGCTTTGGCGTCCGCCGCACCGCGAATTTCCTCGACCTCCCGGTAGGCTTCGGACTGGATCTTGTTGAGATCGCGCACGCGATTGCCGCGGATTCTCGCCGCCTCGCCGTTGCCTTCTGACAGAAAGCGTTCTGCAATCTGGCGCCGTTCGCTAATCATTCGATCGTAGATCTTGGGGCGCACGCTCTCGTTGTAGTTGATCCTCTTGAACCGTATGTCGAGCAACTCGATACCAAACACTCGGACTTTCTCCGATGCCTCCGCGAAGATCTCCTGCTCGACCAGCTTGCGCCCCTTCTGGATCGGCACCAGTGCTCCCATATCGAGGTCCCGTTCCACGTCGGTCAATAGGGCGTCTCTCAGCGGCACACGATCCTTGGTGGTACGGATGATCTCAATCAGCTCGTGCTTGGCGACAGCGTTGCGGGTCTCACTACCGAGTATGTCGTCCAAACGCGACTGAGCGCTACGTTCATCACGCAACCGCAGGAAGTACTGGAGGGGGTCAGTGATGCGCCATCGAGCAAAGAGGTCGACCGAGATATAGAGCTTGTCCTTGGTCGGCATGTCCGACGGACTTCCGTCCCACTCGAGAACCCGCTTGTCGATTGGGTTGACGTCTTGGATGAAGGGCATTTTGACCTTCAGACCTGCAGAGGTTACGGGCTCGCCTACGGGCTTGCCGAACTGAGTGATGATGACTTGCTCGACTTCGCTAACTGTGTAAAGCGAATTCGTCACGAGATACGCCCCGACGGCGAGAACAACGAGTATGGCTATCAGTCTGTTCACGGGACATCTCGATTTTGGGCGTCCAGGTTCAGCAGCGGAAGGATGCCGTGCGTCTGGTCGTCGACAATGATCTTCGAGCGTATGCTCGGCATGACGATTTGAAGCGTCTCGATATAGATGCGGCGGCGGGTAACCTCAGGCGCTTTGATGTATTCCGCCAAGAGAGCGCTGAATCGCGCAACGTCGCCCTCCGCTTCGTTGATTCTTTTGAGCCGATACCCGTCCGCCTCGCGGATGCGCTGGTCCTTCTCTCCCTCGGCCAGCGGTATGACCTTGTTGTAGTCACGCCGGGCCTCGTTGATCAGCTTCTCCTTCTCCTGCTGCGCCTGATTGACTTCGTTGAAGGAGTCTTGCACCGGTTGCGGTGGGTTGATGTTCTTCAATTGGACCTGGTCGATGCTGATCCCCATGGCGTACTTGGTCGATAGCGCTTGCATCTTGGTGAGCGCTTCTGTTTCGATCTCCTGTCGACCGATAGTGATGACCTCGTCCACGGTCCGGTCGCCGACGACCTCGCGCATCACCGACTCGGATACGTAGCGCAGCGTCTCGCTCGGCTCGCGAACCTCGAAGAGAAACTTAACGGGGTCCGCGATGCGATATTGCACGACCCATTCGACCAACGCGGCATTCAGGTCGCCCGTCACCATCTGTGTTTCCGCTCGACCGTCGCGGGGGCTCTGGTAGGGATCACCAGCGCCCGGCGTCGTGAAACCAAACTCCTGCTTGAGCTGCCTCTTGACGGGGACGATGGTCGCCGTATCGATTCCTAGTGGCAGCTTGAAGTGCAAGCCCGGCGGGACGTTCTTGAGGTACTTGCCGAAACGTTGCACGACAGCAACAGAGTTGCTCGGCACAGTGTAGTAGGACGTCCATGCGCCTGCCGCGACCAGGGCGAGGGCAGGAACGACGATTAAGTCGCCCGGGCCGCC
>CP070650.1:1198101-1200641 GCA_020354595.1 Myxococcales bacterium | reverse complement strand
TCCTCTCCCTCTGGGGACAGGATGCCCCCAAGTAGCTCTATTTAGATAATGATTCCGAGTATTTATAGATGGGGATCGTGTCCCCCTTGTCACTGGTTATTTGTTCAGTATAGTGGGTGGTCCCATGGCGTTTGGGACTGTCATAGAGATCGGGGAGCGACGCGAGCGGGCCAAGGCCTTGCCGCTATCGGAGCTGTTGCCTCGGGCGCGGCTGATCGAGGTATCGGGGCGGCATGCGTGCGCGCGAACGACCACGGCAGTGTCTTGTGTAGTCGAAGCGCAAGCGCGTGGTGATCTCGTTGCTTGGGTGCAGCCCAAAGACGGGGCGTTGTTTCCTCCCGACCTCGAAGCCGCAGGGGTCGATCTCAATTCGTTCATTGCGATTCACGTGCCTCGTCATGCAGGTCCGTTTGCTTTGGTCCGCGCAACGGAATGGCTTGCACGTTCGGGCGCATTTGGGTTGACCGTCATCGACCTCACCGATGCTTTGCCGCCCGGATCTTCCAGCAACTGGCAAGGGCGTCTTCAAGGCATGTTGCGTCAATACGACGGTCGCATTCTCTTGCTCACCTCGAACGCATACGAAGATCCTTCTTCGGGTCCGTTGGTAGGTTTGCGCATCGAGCCTCTGCGCGGTCCACTCAAGGACGATCGATTCGAAGTTCATGCTCGTGTACTCAAAGACAAAGTCGGGCTACGAGCAGAGCCTGCATCGAGTCATTCGATTGCTCCTTCGGGTTTGCGAGGGACGCCATGAGACGAGTGAGCTGCGTTTTGTTGCCGATGCTTCCACTGCAGATCGTGGTGCGTAACAAACCACACTGGCGTGGTGCGCCGATCGCCGTCGTCGACGATGAAGGACCAAACGGCCGCATCACACATCTCAACGCGCTCGCGAAGAAGAGCCGGCTTCGCATTGGGATGCGCCAAACCGTCGCGAGAGATCTGCTCCCGAGCCTTCACACCACCGTCGTGTCATCCGAAGAAACCGCAGAGGTCAGCCGAGAGCTGCTTCAAGCGCTTCAAACCTTCTCGCCCCGGGTCGAGCCGCTCGGCCAAACAACAGGCGCTTTCCATATTGATCCCGAGGGGTTACGTCGCCTCTACGGCGGCTATCGCAACTGGGCGACGTGCATTCATCGCTATCTCCGGGCCCGGCAATGGCAGAGCTCGGTGACGGTGGGCTTTCATCGCCATCGAGCGTTGGCGGTGGCGATGACGCACGATGGAGTCACTGTCGTCGAGAGTCGCGAGCAAGAGCTCGAGCAATCGAATCAAACCCCTCTTCGCGAATTCGGATTACCCGGTGAGCTCTGCGAAAGCTTGACTGCGTTGGGCATCGAAACGCTCGGTGATTTTCTCGTCGTTCCCGCGGGCGAGCTTCATAGTCGCTTCGGTTCTGAAGCAAGCGCGCTTCATGATTTGTTTGCAGAAGACCTTCAACTTCCCATTCAGCCTCACGCATTCGACGAACCTGCACGCATTTCGTTTCAAGTCGATCCACCCGACGAAGATCAAACCCGCCTTCTGTTCGCCATCAAAGGCGCTTTGCACTCGTTGTTGCATCAGGTGCGAGCACGCGGCGATGCCGTTCAGTCGCTCGAGCTTTCACTTCATCTCGAACGCGCGCCGCTTCATCGAGAACACATCGAGCCGGCGTCACCGACCTTGGACTTGATGTTGATTCTCGAGCTCATCCGTCTTCGTTTCGGCGAAGCGAGCTTGCAAGGCGCCGTCGAAGAAGTAGAGCTCCTCGCCAACACGGTGCGCGCGGATGCCGAGCAGGTTGCGTTGCCAGGGCACCAAGCGCGCCGTGACATGGGAGCCGCACATCGAGCGCTCGATCGGATTCGTGCAGCGTACGGTGAGCACTCGGTAACCAAAGCGGCTGTGCGTGAAGCCCACCTTCCAGAGGCGTCTTTCCGGTGGGAGCCCATCCAGCACGCGCGCATTGGCAATCCAGAGAGTGCTGCTCCGATTTCTTCAATGATTCGACGTGTTTATGCTCGTCCTAAGCCGTTGCCTCCTCGTGTCCCCAAGGAGCCAGAAGCCGGCCCTTCACTCAACGAAGACCACTCCATCGAGCACATGTACGGGCCGTATCGAGTCAGTGGAGGTTGGTGGAAGCGCTTGGTCGAACGAGACTACTACTACGCCGAAACCGACCATGGCGATCTGTTGTGGCTCTTCTACGACCGCCCACGGAAGCGTTGGTTCTTGCACGGAGTGCTCGATTGAATGAGCTCTTACGTTCCGTTGTGGGTCAAGAGCAACCACAGCTTTTTGGAAGGCGCCTCGTTTCCCGAAGAGCTCGTTGAGCGTGCACATGCATTTGGCTTGCCTGCCGTTGCCATCACTGACCGCGATGGGGTGTACGGTTTGGTTCGCGCCCACATGCGAGCCAAAGAGCTCGGCATTCGTCTCGTGACCGGAGCACAGCTCACGGTTGGCATCGAAGAATCCGAGCATCGAGTCGTTGCGCTCGCCAAAACTCGCACGGGATATGCCAACTTGTGCAGAGCCTTGTCACTCGGACATGC
>CP070650.1:1192838-1198001 GCA_020354595.1 Myxococcales bacterium | reverse complement strand
TGGGTGAACCTCGAAGGCTAAGCGCTCACGAGGCCGCGCACGTCTCTTAGAAGCGCGTCATCCAACACGCCGACGCAGGTGAGGTATGCATCGTTCGGATCGAAGTATTCCTGTACGGCTCGTCGGATGTCCTCCGGCGTCACGCGCGCGACTCGATTGGCGACGACTTCGAGCTCCTCGGGAAGGTCGAAAAGCGCGCCTCTTCCGAGGAAGTGCACGGTGTCCTCAGGATCATCACGAACGGTTCGGAGGTCCCACAAGTAGCGCCGTTTCGCCTTCTCGACCTCGTCTTCACTCGGCGGCTCACGGCGCAGCCCATCGATGAGCTCGAACACCGTCTCCACCAGCTGCGGTGCCTTCTTGTGCTCGACCGATGCACCGAAATCGAACACGCCGCACTCTTCGAACGAATCGTTGTCTGCGAAGGCCTCGTATGCGAGCCCTCGCTCCTCACAGATCGTTTGATGCACCCGCGTGCTCAGCCCGTCATCGAGAACGCGGGCGAGCAGAAGAAATGTCGGCGCGAGCGGGCTCGTCACGCCGGGCGTGTGGAAAGAAAGGCGGACGTCGGTTTGGCTGCCAGGGTCGCGCACGTAGGCGAACCGCGAAGGCGCTCCTCCGTTCGAAGCGCGGAAAGGCTCGATCGAATCCCCCGCCGCCATCGTGTCGAAGCCGCCCTCTATTGCGTCGCGGAGCTCGGCGGGATCGAAAGCTCCTGCAACGCAGAAAACCGAGTTGAGCGCGGTGTAGTGCCCGGTGTGATGTTCCCTCAAGTCGTTCGTTTGGAAGCGCTCCAAGTTGGCGAGCGGCCCCGGAATAGAAAAGCCCAGCGGATGGTCCGGGTACAAAAGGCTTCGCGACACGTTGTCGATGTCGATCTGCTCGCCTTCCTCGTTGAGGTCTTCGAGGATCTCTTCTCGTATGATTTGCTTTTCGGTGCTCAGGTCGGTCAACAGGGGTTGCCGAAGCACTTCGGCGAGCAATGCCGCCCCTTCGACGATCGTCTCGGTCGGCAGAGTGAGGTCATAGCTCGTGAAGTCGACGTGAGTCGCCGCATCCAGCGTTCCACCGAGTTTCTCTATGGCCAAATTGAGCTCGTGTGGCGCGGGGTGGCCCTCCGTCCCCCGATACAACATGTGCTCGAGGAAGTGGCTCAAGCCATTGGTTTGCGCGGTCTCGTACCGGGAGCCGATCCGGACGAAGTACGACGCGGTGGCCGATTGCAGGTGAGGGAGCGGGATCAGACGCACTCGAAGGCCGTTGCCGAGGGTGAACGACTCGGACGGCAGTGGCGACAGATTCACTCCGTTAACTATTGCCATCCCCGGTTGGAAGCGGGTTGATGCGCAAGGCCTTGTCTTCGGTTGCCTTGTCGCGCAAATGCTGGATGTAGAGGTCGACGGCCTCTTTCTTCTTGAAGGTCTCGAGAACCTCGCGAGTGGTCGCTTTGGCCGATTCGGTGAACGCTGCCTCATCGGGGCGAGTCCGGTCGACGAGACGGAAGATCAGCCACTCGCGGCCGATCTTCGCGGGCGCAGCTGGGAAGAGCTCACCTTCGGGCAATGCGAACACCGCATCGAGAAGGGCCGCCGTCGAAAGGCCCGGGACCGGAGCATCGGCGCGCCCGAAGTCGGCCGTCTCCTCGAGCGTGGGGGTCAACGCCGACTCCCCGACGTTATCAGCGGCCGCGGCGAGCGCACGCTCGATGGTTTCGTCGTCTCCACTCTGCTTCCACGTAGCAAGCGCCTTGGCCGCGGCGTCTCGAGCGCGCGCATCCAGCCAGTCGGCCCGGTACAGCTCCTCGGCAAGCTCGCGCTTCGCTTCCTCGACTGGCACGTCACCTTCACGAATCGCCAGCACCTGGATCACGTGGAACCCGTAGGGTGTCTCGACCACCTCGGAGACCTGATCGATCTCGAGGGCAAAGAGCGCCTGATCGAAGGGCTCGGGCATGACCCCCTTCTTCAGGAAGCCGATGTCTCCGCCTTTGTTTGCTGTGATCTGGTCGTCGCTGTTCTGGCGCGCGAGGTCCGCGAAGTCTTGGCCCGCGGCCGCCCGCTTTCGCAGAGACTCTGCCTTCTTCTTGGCCTCGGCCTTCTGCTCCTCGCTAGCGTAGCTTCCCGCCTTGACGAGGATGTGCCGCGCGCGGACCTGCTTTTCGAGGTTCGTGTACCGGTGCTTGCTGGCCTCGTATTCGGTGCTCAGCCGCTCGTCGTTGCCAGCGATCCAGGCGTCGAGCGCTGCGTCAGTCGTTTCTGGTTTCTGCTTGGCGTAGTACGCAGGTGTGAATCGCGCGTACTTGATCTTCGCGGTGTCGTTCTCGCGAACGTAGTCGTCCCAAATCTCGGCGTCACTCACGTTGACCGACGATGCCACGAGCTCGCGCATCTTGGCGGCGAGCCGCTCGTCCACCTGCGCCTCGGCAAACTCGCCCACGCTCCGGCGAAGCCCGTTCTGGATGTAACGCTCGGCGAGGTCCTTGTTGAATGCGCCCTCTTTGTCCGTGAACGAAACCGGGATCTCCCCTTGCGGAAGCATCGGCGGTGCACCCACTCCAAGTGACAACAGAATGATCCCGTCGTTGACGAAGCGGGTCATGACCTCGTCGGTCGTCACTTCGAAACCAACCTTGCGCGCCTCCCGCGCGAGAAGGGTTCGGTCGACCAAGCCGTCTAGCACGAGCTGCGGCAAGCGCATCGAGCGTTGCGTCTCCTCGGGAAGCCTGCCGAAGTTCGCAACGGCATAGGCGGCCTCGAAGTCGCCCCTGCTGAGCGTCTGATCATAGATCCGCGCGAGATAGGAGCCTCCGCCGGCTGCGCAACCTTCGGCCTGTCCGCCCCCGAATTGCAGGGCAAACACCGCCGACAGCAGGACTACCAGTAGAACGAGAAAGAACCCTTTGAGCTTATCCACCATCGCCGATTGCCGTTTAAAGAGGCCGAACCATAGAGGAGAGGTCGGCTGGCGGCAAACTCCGGTTTTGGGGGGTTCCCGGGAGCGGGGAGTTGGCGCGAGCGGGTGGGGATTCTACACTCCGGCGACGGCTTCGCCGAATGCCTCCAAGTGGGGCAAGTGAGGGGAATTTGAACAGGCCTTCGAGCCTACCACCGCTGAAGAAGAACGACGGGAAGTACGGCCTGATCGCGCTTCTGCTACTCCTGCTGGCAGGCGGTTTGTGGTTCTTCCTACGGGCAGATGACTCAGAACCCCAGCCTGAGACGGCCGAGCCGGCTCCCGAGGCGCCGGCCCGCGAGCAGTTCGCGGCCGAGCTCGAGATCCCCGAGGAGGACGCCGGCATTGACGACGGTGAGGCCGAGCCATCGCGGCTGCCCAAGCGGAGCAGCGGCGGCGGGTCCGCGACGACGCCCGACGACTGGGAGTGCAACGGCACGATCAACGCGGCCCAGGTGAGCGCGATCATCAAGGGAGCTCCGAGCAAGCAGGTGCAGACCTGTTACGAGCGGGGGCTCAAGAGCAACAATCTCTTACAGGGTTCCATGCAGGTCGAGCTCACGATCGGTGCGAGCGGCAGCGTCAGGGCGGTCTCCGTCGGTGGCACGCTCAACGACCGTCAGGTCTACTCTTGCGTGAAGCGCGTCGCGCGGACATGGCAGTTTCCGAAGCCCAACAACGGTTGCGTGCGAATCAACGTTCCGTTTCAAATGACGCCCAAGCTCTGAGCCGCTTCAGCTCTCTTGAAAACGCAGCGCGTCCGCAACATCCACCGGGCTTCCCATGAATACGGGCGTTCGCTGATGAAGCTCCCTCGGCTGGATGTCGAGGATCGGAGCCTTGCCGTCGGATGCAGCACCGCCGGCCGCCTCGACCAGGAACGCCATGGGCGAGGCTTCGTAGAGCAGTCGAAGCTTGCCCTTCCTAGTCTTCACGTCGGGCGGGTAGACGAAGATCCCCCCGCGCAGCAGCGTCCGGTGGAGGTCGGCGACCATCGCGCCAATGTAGCGATGGCTATATGCTTTCCTCTCCTCGTTTGGAGTCTTGATCCAATCCACCCACTTCTGCGTTCCTTCGGACCAGTTGTGGTAGTTGCCTTCGTTGATCGAGTAGATGCTGCCGCGCTCTGGGATCCGGATGTTGGGGTGGGAGAGGAAGAACTCGCCAACGCCAGGGTCATACGTGAAGCCGTCGACTTGGTCGCCGGTGGAGTACACCAACATGTTCGAGGATCCGTAAATCACGTAGCCTGCCGCGACGATGTCGCGGCCCTTTTGCAGGAGGTCCTCCATCGAGCCTCGTCCTGGCGGCGTTAGACGGCGATGGATCGAAAAGATCGTTCCGATCGATGCGTTGATGTCGATGTTGCCGGAGCCGTCGAGCGGATCGAATTGGAGTACGTACTTGCCCTGCGGATACTCGGGCGGGATGGTGATCGGGTCCTCGACCTCTTCGCTGCCCATCACGCAGACGTGGCCGCCAGCCTCGACGATCTGCACGATCGTCCGGTTGGCGAACTCGTCGAGCTTCATGACCTGCTCGCCTTGGATGTTGGTCGTTCCGGTTCGTCCCAGGATTCCCGAGAGCCCGGCTTTGCTCACCCGGCTGGCGATGATCTTTGCCGCGAGCATGATCTGTTGGAAAAGACCGGTGAAATCCCCGGTTGCCTCCGGCATTCGGCGCTGGCGATCGAGCAGGTGTCGTTCTAGGGTAGTGCCGATGGGGCTTTCTGGAACGGGGCCGATCGAGACTGGGCGCGTCATGGCTCCCGGGCATACCAGAGGCCCCTTGCCCGCGCTAGGACTCCCCAAATTGGGATACCAATCCGGGGTTGTGATATTGTAAACTTACCGTGTCGGGGAACGCGTGACGAACTTCCGCAATTGGTTGGAGAGAGCTCAAGAGCATCGATCGGGGATCCCCCGAATCCGCGGTGTGAAGGGGCTGCCAGGCGTGTTGTCTCGCGGCGAGCTGAGCGTCGTCTACCAGCCGATCGTTTCGCTGACCACCATGGAGCCCTTTGCCTATGAGGCGCTAGTCCGGAGCGACTCTCCACATTGGACCAGCCCGCCGAAGCTCTTCGAGGAGGCGATCAAGTCTCGGTGCGTCGGAGCTCTGGGCCGCGCGATCCGGCCGGCGTCGTGCTCACGTTCCTCTCGGTACTCTGGGGGGTCTTCAGATCCGGCGTCGAGACGGGGCCCCACGCCGGCT
>CP070650.1:1185201-1192738 GCA_020354595.1 Myxococcales bacterium | reverse complement strand
GAGCTGCCGGACCTCGGTCGGACAATCGCCATCGTCGGGACGCGCCGCGCCGACGACGAGGCGCTCGACTTTGCGTATGATCTCGGGCGCAGTGCCGTCCTTCGAGACTTCGTGGTCGTGTCCGGTGGCGCAAATGGGATAGACCGCGCCGCGCACGAGGGCGCCATCGAGGGGGGAGGGCGAACCGTCGTCGTGCTGCCAACGGGGCTCGATGCGCCGTACCCCGCGACGAATCACGATTTGTTTGCGCGCGTGATCGAGAGCGGCTGCCTCTTCACCGAGGTGGAAGATGGCGCGTCCGCTCAGCGTGGGCGTTTCCTCACGCGGAACCGTCTGATCGCGGCGCTCGGTCGGGCGACCGTCGTCGTTCAAGCGCCCGTGCGCTCGGGGGCGCTGTCCACGGCAAGCGCCGCTCGGGCGCTCGGTCGGCCGGTTTTCGCGACGCCCGCTTCCCCTTGGGATCCGCGGGGATCGGGCACTCTGAGGCTCCTCCGCGCCGGGGCGAGGATTTGCACGGCCCCGGACGATGTCCTATCCGAGTCCGCGCCGCAGCGGGGCGCAGAGGCCGCCTCGTCGAGCCTCGAGAACGAAGAAAGCAAAGATTTCAGAGAGTTGAGTCAATCCGAGCACACGATCCTCCAGAGCCTTGCCGGCCGGGCGCGTCACGCGGACGAGCTCTGCCAACGCACCGGAATTCCAGCCTTCGAGGTCCAGCAGTCTATTCTGCAGCTGCTCGTTCGGGGGTTGATCGAGGAGAAGCCGGGGGGCCGGTACCAACGTTGCCGAGCTAGCAGGAAGCCTTACTAGAAAGAATTCGATGGCCAAAACCCTCCTCATCGTGGAGTCCCCTGCGAAGGCGAAGACGATCAAGAAGTACGTCGGCGACGGCTACGAGGTTCTTGCGTCCAAAGGCCACATCAAGGACCTCCCCAAGCGCGGGGGTGTCGACATCGACCACGGGTTCCAGGAAACCTACGAGCTTCTAGAGGAAAAAGGGAAAACCGAGGTCGTCAAAGCGATTCGGGCCGCGGCGAAGAAGGCCGACAAGGTCCTGCTGGCCACCGACCCCGATCGCGAGGGAGAGGCGATCGCGTACCACCTCATGGAGGTCGCGGCCAAGGCCAACAAACAGGCCGAAATCAAGCGCGTCCTTTTCGAGGAGATCACCAAGCGGGGAGTAAAGGAGGGCCTCGAGCGTCCCCGTGACCTCGATTCGAACCTCTACGAGGCCCAGCGCACACGCCGCGTGCTCGACCGCATCGGCGGCTATCCCCTGTCGAGCCTATTGTGGAAGAAGCTCGCGTTCGGTCTCTCCGCGGGGCGCGTTCAGACGCCGGCACTTCGAATCATCGTCGAGCGCCAACACGAGCGAGAGGCATTCGTGGCGACCGACTACTGGCTCGTCGACGCGCGGCTCAAGGGGGAGAAGCCCCATTCCTTCATGGCCGCGCTCCAGAGCGTCGACGGCAAGAAGCTCGACAAGGTGGGCTCGCGTTTGGCTGCGCTCAACGAAGCCGATGCGACTCGGTACGTGAACGACCTGAAAGCCGCCGACTACAAGGTCGGGGAAATCACCAAGCGAAAGACTTCGCGAAAAGCGCCTGCGCCGTACACGACCTCCAAGCTTCAGCAGGATGCCGCCAACAGGTTGAGCATGCAGCCGAAGCGGACCATGCGCATCGCGCAGCAGCTGTATGAAGGCATCACGCTCGGCCGGGGCAAAAACGCCGAGACGGTCGGTCTGATCACCTACATGCGCACCGACAGCGTGAGGCTCTCGCCCGATGCCGTGAACGAAGCGCGCAAGTACATCGGCAAGAAGTACGGCAAGGAATTCGTTCCCGAGAAGCCCAATGTCTTCAAGACGAAGAAGCAAAACGTTCAAGACGCGCACGAGGCGATCCGCCCGACGAGCCTGGACCTGCCGCCGGAAGCGGTGAGCAAGTATCTGAAAGACGAGCAACGCAAGCTCTACAAGCTCGTCTGGGATCGGTTCATCGCATCGCAGATGACTCCTGCGGTGTTCGACCAGACCGGCGTGGACATCGAGGCGACGGCCGGCAAGCGAATCTATGGCCTCCGGGCTAGCGGCAGCGTGCTGAAGGAGCCCGGGTGGCGCGCGGTATACGGGGCGACCGCCGAGCTGGCGGGCGAGGAGCCGAGTCCCGAAGATCGGACCGACGACGACAGCCTTCCGGAGCTCACCGAGGGCGAGATGCTTCACCTCGTGATTCCGCCGGGCGCGCAGTTGCACCACAAGCAAACCGAGCCGCCGCCTCTCTTCACCGAGGCCACTCTGGTGAAGAAGCTCGAGGAAGAAGGCATTGGCCGTCCGAGCACCTACGCAGAGATCATCAGCAAGGTCGAACAGCGTGCTTACGTGCAGAAGGACGGCAACAAGCTCGTTCCGACGCCGCTCGGCACCCTGGTCATCGACAAGCTGGTCGCGGACAACTTCGACCTCGCCGACATCGGGTTCACACGCAAGCTCGAGGACGACCTCGACGCCGTGGCCGAGGCGCGCGCGAAGCGGCTCGACGTGCTCCAGCCCTTCCACGAACGACTTCAGGCGCAGATCGCCCATGCCGTCGAGCAAAAGGGGAAGTGGTGGCCCGAGCCCGAAGAGATTGGGCAGGACTGCCCCGAATCCGGCGACCCGCTCGTCAAGCGCTGGGGCCGCAACGGGCCGTTCATCGGGTGCACGAAGTATCCGGAGTGCCGCTACACCCTCAATATCGGACCGGACGGCGAAATCGAAGAGCCCAAAGAGCCCGAGCTCACCGACTACGATTGCCACGAGTGCGGCGCCAAGATGACCAAGCGCTGGGGTCGCAACGGTTGGTTCCTCGGTTGTTCCCGATACCCGGAGTGCAAGCACACCCGCCCGGTCCCGCTCGGCTACAAGTGTCCGAAGTGCAAGACCGGCGACATCATTGCGATCAAACCCAAGGGGCGTGGGCGTCCCTTCTACGGATGCACGAACTACCGTTCGGAGGAGCCGTGTGACTTCCGCGTCTGGCAGAAGCCGATCGGCCAGGCGTGTCCGAAGTGCGGCACGGACTTCTTGATTGCCAAGGGGGGCAAGAAGAACCCCAAGCTCGAGTGCGTCAACGAGACGTGCGACTTTCAGCGCGCCTATGATCCGGACGAGCTCCGTGACGAGGAAGAGTCGCAAGAGACTCCCCCTGCGGCCGGCTCCGCAACGGGCTAGAGTTCCGTGGTGGCTGATGTAGTCGTGATTGGCGCCGGCCTCGCCGGCACCGAGTGCGCGTGGCAGCTCGCGGAGCGCGGGGTGCGGGTGCGTTTGATCGAGCAGAAGCCAACCTCGCGCACGCCCGCGCAGCACTCGGACCACATGGCCGAGCTCGTGTGCTCGAATTCGTTCCGGGGGGCAGCGATTCACAACGCGGTTGGGCAGCTCAATGAGGAGATGCGGCACACGGGCTCGCTCGTCATGGAGGTGGGGGAGCTTCATCGCGTCCCGGCGGGCGGTGCGTTTGCGGTCGACCGGGAGCAGTTCAGCGCGGAGATCACGAGACGGATCCAGACTCATCCACTCATCGAAGTAGTTAATGAAGTGGTCGACCGCATTCCCGAGGCGCGGCCGACGGTCATCGCGACGGGACCGCTGACGGCGGGCGGGCTTGCCGACGACATCGCCGCCGCCGTAGGCGCCGAGCATCTGGCCTACTACGACGCCATTGCGCCGATCGTGGCGGCCGAGTCGATCGACTTCGGCAAGGCGTTCTGGGCATCGCGGTACGACAAGGGCGGCGATGCAGCCTACGTGAACTGCCCGCTGAATCAGCAAGAGTACGAAGCGTTCGTGCAATTGGTCCTCGATGCCGAGAAAGTGACCCCGCGCGAATTCGAGAACGTGCGCTATTTCGAAGGTTGCCTCCCGATCGAGGTGATGGCGTCTCGCGGTGCGAAGACTCTGTCCTTTGGTTGCATGAAGCCGGTTGGGCTCACCGACCCGCGCACGGGGCGCTGGCCGCACGCGGTGGTTCAGCTTCGGCAGGAAGATGAGGCGGGCACCGCGTTCAACATGGTGGGCTTTCAGACGCGAATGAAGTGGCCCGAGCAGAAGCGCGTGTTCCGGACGATCCCTGGCTTGGAAAACGCCGAGTTCGAACGGCTGGGGAGCGTGCACCGCAACACCTTCGTCGACTCGCCCAAGGTGCTCGACGACGACCTCGCGCTCGTGAGCCAGCCGGGCGTCTATTTGGCAGGGCAGATCAGCGGCGTCGAAGGCTATGTCGAAAGCGCGGCGTGCGGGATGCTCTTGGGCATCAAGCTGGCGCACGAGAAACACGGGTTGTCGTTTTCGTTTCCGCCGCGGACGACGATGTTGGGCGGCATGGTCGGCCACTTGCGTGATCCAAACGACGACTTCCAACCATCGAACGTCATGTGGAGCATGGTGCCGCCGTTCGAGGGGCGGCGAATGAAAAAGCGTGCGCGTCGCGACAAGCAGTCGGAGCGCGCCTTGCAGGATCTCGGGGCTTGGTTGGCCAACGTGGTAGAGTCGAACGATGGGCGCCTCGGATCCGCTCGACCAGCAGATCGAAGCCTTCGCTCAGTACCTCCGGGATGAGCGCAGGAGCTCGGCACGCACCGTCGAGACGTACATTCGCGATCTCAGGAGCTTCCGCGACTACGTGCGCGAGGAGAGGCTGCCGGCGGACGCGCGGAAGCTCGACATCGTCGCCTTGCGTGGGTTCCTATCGAACCTCTTTCGAGACAATCAGGCGAGCACGATGAAGAAGAAGGTCAGCGCCATTCGCTCGTTCTTCAAGTTCCTCCTCAAACGCCAGATCATCGACGTGAACCCGGCGTCGGGCCTGAAGTCGCCGAAGGTCCCGAAGGGCCTGCCGCGATTCCTCACGGTCGACCAGGCGTTTCGGGTCATGGAAGCGCCGCCAAAAGACGATAGCCGCGCCAAGCCACTTCGCGCGCGCGATCAGGCGCTCCTCGAGACGCTCTACGGCACCGGTGTGCGTGTCGGAGAGCTCGCGTCGATGAACGTCAGCGACTGCGATTTCACCGAAGGAGCAGTGCGTGTGCTGGGCAAGGGTGGCAAGGAGCGCGTCGTGCCACTCGGGCAGTCGTCGCTGGAGGCCCTGCAGGCGTACTTGCCGGAGCGACTGGGCATGCTCGCCAAGGCGAGGGACGGCGACGCCGATGCACTTTGGCTCGCGCGGAGCGGCCGAAGGCTGAGCGTTCGACAGGTTCAGAACATCGTTCGCCGTCACGGGACACTCGGTGCCGGGCGAGGGGATCTTCACCCCCATGCGATGCGTCACACGTGTGCGACGCACCTGCTAGACGCCGGGGCCGATCTTCGCTCGATTCAAGAGCTCCTGGGGCACTCCAGCCTTTCCACGACGCAGCGATACACGCATGTGAGCGTCGATCGGCTGATGGAGGTCTACGACCGGGCGCACCCTTTGGCGCGGGACAAGAGCGGCGGTAGTTGACAGCCCAAAAGGCCGACTTACGTTCCTTCGACCCAGATGAACCAGCCTGATCCGCCCGTTTTCCGTTCTACGACCATCGTCGCCGTCCGCCGTGACGGCAAAGCCGCCATGGCCGGCGACGGTCAAGTCTCGCTCGGCCAAACCGTGATGAAGGGCCAGGCCCGTAAGGTCCGGCGCATCGCCGAAGGCAAAGTCGTGGCTGGATTCGCAGGCGCGACCGCCGATGCCTTCACGCTCCTCGACCGGTTCGAGGCGAAGCTCAAAGAGTACCGAGGGAGCCTCCAGCGCGCCGCGGTGGAGCTCGCCAAGGATTGGCGTACCGACCGCTACCTCCGGCGCCTCGAGGCGATGCTGATCGTGATGGACAAGGATGCCACTCTGCTGATCAGCGGCACTGGGGATGTCGTCGAGCCGGACGAAGGCGTCATCGCGATTGGCTCGGGCGGTTCCTATGCGCTCGCGGCAGCGAGGGCGCTCGTGCGCAACAGTGATTTGTCCGCCCCGGAGATTGCGCGCCGGTCTTTGGAGATCGCCGGCGAGATCTGCGTCTATACCAATCAGGAAATCGTCGTTGAGGAGATGGGCGCATGACGCACGGGAACTTCACCCCACGAGAGACGGTTGGCGAGCTCGACCGGTACATCATCGGTCAGCACAAGGCCAAGCGCGCCGTCGCGATCGCACTTCGCAACCGCTGGCGCCGTCAGCAGGTCACGAGCGACCTACGCGACGAGATCGCGCCCCGCAACATCATCATGATCGGGCCCACCGGCGTCGGTAAGACCGAGATCGCCCGCAGGCTCGCAAAGCTCGCGCGCGCGCCGTTCGTGAAGGTCGAAGCGTCGAAATTCACCGAGGTCGGATACGTCGGGCGTGACGTCGAGTCGATGATTCGTGACCTCGTCGAAAACGCGATTCAGATCTGCGAGAAGGAGGCGCTCGAAGGCGTGCAGACGCGTGCGCAGGACGCCGCGGAGGAGCGCCTCGCCCGGATGATCCTCGCTGCGAAGAGACCGCCCGTTCAGCCTCCGCCCGAGGCGAAGCCTCAGACGCATCAATTCGGGCCGCTCAGCTTTCAGGTCACGCCTCAGCAGCCTCAGCCTCAGCCCTTCTACTCCGAAAGCGAGGTCAACGACATCCGCCAGAAGCTTCGCAACGGCGAGCTCGACGAGGTCGAGGTGGAGCTGGACGTCACCGACACGCAGAACCCGTTCATGACGATCTTCGGCGCGGGCGGCACCGAAGAGGTGAACCTGCAGGACATGATGTCGCAGATGCCGGGGTTCAAGGGGCGCACCAAGCGCCGTCGCCTCAAAGTACCCGACGCGCTCGAAGTGCTCAAACAACAAGAAGCACAGAAGTTAATCGACCACGACAAGGTGCAACGCGACGCGGTCCAACGAACCGAGCAGGCGGGCATCGTCTTCTTGGACGAGATCGATAAGGTCGGCTCGGACCGCCGCATCGGAGGGCCCGACGTGTCACGAGAGGGCGTGCAGCGCGATCTGCTTCCGATTGTCGAGGGCTCGACGGTGAGCACGAAGTACGGCTCCGTGAAGACCGACCACATCTTGTTCATCGCCGCAGGTGCTTTTCACGTCTCGAAGGTCGCCGACCTGATCCCGGAGCTACAGGGTCGCTTTCCGATTCGGGTCGAGCTCGACTCGCTCGAGAAGGGCGACTTCATTCGGATCCTCACCGAGCCCAAGAACGCCCTTACCAAGCAGTACCAAGCCTTGATGGCCACCGAGGGCATCGAGGTCATCTTCGAGCGCGACGCGGTCGAAGCGCTCGCCGGCTATGCCGAAGAGGCGAACAACCGCTCCGAGAACATCGGCGCCCGCCGCCTCTACACGATCATGGAAGCGCTACTCGAAGAGCTCTCCTACGACGCATCGGAGCGCGCGGATTCGAAGTTCGTGGTCGACGTCGACTATGTAAGAGCGACGCTGGATCCGATTCTCGCGGACGAGGATTTGGCGAAGTACATACTCTAGGTACCCGGCAATCCGCGCCCTGACTCATGTTGGCGCACTCTGTGTCGGCTAGCCCTCGGG
>CP070650.1:1182586-1185101 GCA_020354595.1 Myxococcales bacterium | reverse complement strand
CCAGCGTCCGTGCCAGCAGTTTGAGCCGTGTTATCCCAGTATGTCGCCGAACTTACAGAGGTTCCGCGCGTTTCTGCTTTTGTAAAAGTTCTGTCACCAGGGGGCGGATCTCTCGTAACCGGGTGCTCCGTCTGCCATACAGCGGGCAGCGCGTGATGCTCAAGAGGTTGATTGGCAAGGCGTTCCTTCGGGTCGCTGGTTGGAAGGTAGACGGCGATCCGCCGCTCGTGGATCGGTACGTCATCATCGCCGCGCCGCACACATCGAACTGGGACATGCCCTTCATGCTGGCGTTTGCCTTCGTCTACGACGTTCCGGTTCGTTGGATGGGGAAGCACACCTTGTTCGAGGCTCCCTTCGGCGCGTTCTTCCGTCGCCTTGGTGGCATTCCGATCATTCGGCACCGGCCGGGTGGCGTCGTCGGTCAGATGATCGAGGAATTCGAAAACAACGAGTCCTTGGTTCTCATGGTTCCCGCCGAAGGCACACGATCGAGCGTCGACTACTGGAAGTCCGGCTTCTATCACATCGCCCGGGGCGCCGACGTTCCGGTCGTGCTGTCCTACTTGGACTTCAGCACCAAGGTCGGGGGCATCGGACCCGCGTTGAAGATGACCGGCGACATCGGCGCCGACATGGATAAGATTCGCGCCTTCTACGCTGGCAAAGAAGGGTTCCGGCCCGAGAACGCCGGGGCGATTCGGCTTCGCGAGGAAGACGTCGAGGACGTCGTCGCGCACGACGCCGCTCAGCCCGAAGAGCTCGACCGCCTGGCGAGCAACCTGTAACGACTCGGCGCGCCGGACGTCCTTTACATCGACCTCCCGATGTTGGAAGGTCCTAGCTCGCCGGCGTCCCCAGCGTCGGCTCGAGTGAAAGGCCCCGGAATGAGCAGTGAAACGGCCCTTTGGTTGAAGGTCCTCGACGCCGATGAGCTCCCTGAAGGCAGGGTCAAACCCGTGACTTGCCAGCACCGCACGCTGTGCCTCACCCACTTCGAGGGGCAGTACGCGGCGCTCGACAACAAATGTCCCCATCAGGGTGGTCCGCTCGGCGAGGGATCGATCGAGGGCGGCTGGCTTCGCTGCCCTTGGCACGGCTGGGACTTCCATCCGCTGACCGGCAAACCGCCCGGCGGGTTCGACGATGGGGTCGAATCCTTTCCAGTCGAGGTGCGTGAGGACGGCATCTACGTGTCGTTCCCCGAAGAGGGCGCTCACGTGCGCACGAGCAGCGACGTCATGGTGGAGACTCTCGTCAACTGGGGTGTGAGCTGGGTGTGGGGCATGGTCGGTCACTCGAATCTCGGGTTTGCCGAAGCCATGCGGCGCCAGGAGGCGAAGGGCACGCTCGGGTACTTTGGCATCCGCCACGAAGGAGCGGCGTCGTTTGCCGCGTCGGCGTACGGGAAGCTGACAGGTCGTCCCGCGGCATGCTTCGCCATCGCGGGACCAGGCGCGACCAATCTGTTGACCGGGCTTTGGGACGCACACGTCGACCGTGCGCCCGCGCTCGCGCTCACCGGGCAGGTTCCCACGAGCTTGATCGGTCGAGGCGCGTTTCAAGAGGTGGACCTTTCGGCAGCGTACGGTGGCGTGGCCAAGTATACGGCCGTGGCCGCCAAGGACTCCAACTTCGCCGAGATTACGAGCCTCGCGTGCAAGCACGCGATCCTCGAGCGGGGCGTGTCGCACATGGTCTTCCCGGACGACGTTCAAGTCGTCGAGGCGCCGGACACAAAAGCTGGCACTCCGGAGGGCCGACTCACGCGGCGCGAGATCACGCCGCCGGCCGACTCGCTCGAGCAGGCGGTTGCCAAGATTTCGGAAGCAAAGCGGCCGGTGATCATCGTCGGCCACGGCGCGCGCTTCGTCATGGATTCCGTCGTCGAGCTCGCAGAGCAGCTTCACGCTCCCGTGATGACCACCTTCAAGGGTAAGGGGCTGATTGCGGACGACCATCCGCTCGGCTGCGGTGTCTTGGGGCGAAGCGGCACGCCGGTGGCGAGCTGGTTCATGAACGAGTCCGACCTGCTGATCGTATTCGGGGCGAGCTTCAGCAACCACACCGGCATCACCAGCTACAAGCCGATCATCCAAGTCGACTACGATCCGATGACCCTCGGCCGATTCCATTCGGTCACCGTCCCCGTGTGGGGCGAGATCGGCATGACCGCCGATTTGATCCGCGCACGCGTCGGATCTGCGAATCCGGTCGACCAGCGCCCGGACGTAGCCGAGCGGTGGCGCATCTGGCGAGACGAAAAGACGCAGCGCCTCAGCGAAACACAAGGCGGAGGTGTCCACTCCGCCGCGATCTTCGCGGCACTCACCGCGACCGCACCGGAGGACGCCATCATCGCGGTCGACGTCGGCAACAACACGTATTCCTTCGGGCGCTACTTCGAGTGCAAACGCCAGTCTGTTCTGATGAGCGGCTACCTCGGGTCGATCGGCTTTGGTTATCCGGCAGCCATGGGGGCATGGGCAGCTACCCAGGAGAGCGACCCTCGCTT
>CP070650.1:1178025-1182486 GCA_020354595.1 Myxococcales bacterium | reverse complement strand
GACGACTCGGCGCCACGCATCCTCGCCGAACGCCCGCAGGGATCCGACCTCAGGAGTCACGACCAGCTCCAGCTTCTTTTCGGGACCCTCGAAAAAGCTCGGCGTCGCCTTGGGAACGCCCATGATGCGCAGAAGCGCCGCAAGTGCAAGCGTAGGAGGCGCATTTTGGCGTGACCTCGCAGCCGGCGATACACTCCGCAACGATGGTTCGGCGGACCTTGGCGTTGCTTGGCGTTGCGTGCCTTCTCGCAGGCGCGGCAACTTCCGCGCGAGCGGACATCTATCGATGTAAGCGCGCCGACGGAACGCTGCACTACACGAACATCCGCGAGCCGGGGCGCCGCTGTCAGCTCGTCGTGCGCGGAAGCAAGAAGGCGAAACCCAAGTCGAGCACGAGGAGCAAGAGCGCTGCAGCCAAACCCACCGGTACCCGCTCGAAGGACCCTGCCCGCTACCGGAGGTACGACGGTCTCATCGGCGAAGCCTCGAGGTTGTACCAACTGCCGGAGCCTTTCATCCGAGCCGTGATGAGGGTGGAGAGCGACTTCAACCCCACCGTCGTCAGCCGAGCGGGTGCGATGGGACTGATGCAGCTCATGCCGAAGACCGCGCGTTCGATGGGCGTGTCCGACCCATTCGACGCGAGGCAGAACATCCTCGGGGGGACGCGGTACCTGCGCAGACTCGCCAACCGGTTCAAAGGTGATCTGGTGCTGACCGTCGCGGCCTACAACGCCGGCGAAGGAGCCGTCGAGAAGTACAACGGCATCCCGCCGTACAAAGAAACCCAACGCTACGTGCGCCGCGTGCTGAAGCACTACTACGCTTATCGCTCGGGAAGCGCTCCCTAGCCGATGACGTCTACACTCATTGCGGCAGCGGTCGTCGGCATGCTCGCGCCGGTCATTCGGGGGGCCGCTTGGGGCGTTCCGTTCAGCTTGCTGTCGATCGCCACGGTCGTGCGCTCTTTCGTGGGCTCCGCGCTCACCGTCCTCGTGATCGGCACCGTTTCGCTGTTCGCGCTCCGGGCGACGTCGATGCCTGCGGATGAGGTCGAGGGGGTGGCGGCCGCGGTCGGAGCAATCGTCGGTGTCGCGCTTCTGATGAGCTCCGTTCGTAGAATGCGCGAGGTCCGCGGACTGTCGGTCCTATGCCAGCGTCTGCGAGAAGAGGATGCGCGACCGACCGCCATCGCGGCCCTCGACAGGTTGTTGCAGCGGGTGCGGGGCAAGGACCGTCAGCGTCACATCGCGCTCGTGTTGATGGCGACCGGGCCGCTAACGCAAGCTGGTCTTTGGGCCGAGGCCCGCGACCGACTTCGCGACCTGGATGACTCGGCGCTGACCGAGGCCCAATCCGTGCTCAGAAACCAAGCACTGGCTACGTGCGAGCTGCAGTTCGACGATGTGGACGCCGCACAGTGCGCGATCGACCGAATCCCACGACCCACCGAGCCCTCGATCGAGGTGTGGCTCGTCGCCATGGAGGGTCTCTTGATGGCGGTGCGCGGAGAGTCCGAAAAGGCGCTCGCGCACCTGGGGGCGCAGGACACCGAAGACAACCCTTCCCTGCGAGCCTCGCACAGGCTGGTGCATGCCCACATCTACGCCGCGCGGGGCGACGAGGAGGCCGCGACTCGCGAGCTCGAGATGCTCCGTCACGAGGCCGGCCGCGCGGGGCTAGAGCGAGTCGTTCGGCCGAGGGGGCCGGCGACCGCGTTCGCACAAGAGCTACTCGAGAACGACAGCGACGCTCAGTCGGGCTGAAAGATCACCTTCTGCGTCGGGTCTGTGTCGTAGAACTGGTGGTGCCGATCGAAGGTGACGGCGCCAAAGGTGTTGAGTGCCACCGCAAAGACCGCGCACGCCCAGAAAGCGGCGCCGAAACGCCGCCCTCCGAGGGCGATGAGTACGAATAGCAAGGGTAGGTAGTCGAGCGAGAAGCGATAGCCGAACTGGATCCACCCCGTGTTCTGATAGAGCAGGGTACAAAGCGCCGTCGCCAGAACCGCAGCCCACAGGCCCACGATCGACCCATCGAGCTTCTTTGGCCAGAGGCTCCACAGGAGATTCGGAGTGGTGAGCCAGAGCGCGAGCCCGTGTCGGCTGATTCGAACGAAGGGGCTATGCGACAGCCACCACGGCACCGAAAGGAAGAAGACCGCGAGGTTTCGGGGTAGATAGTGAACGCTGAAGAGGCCCCAGGTTTCGATCCTCGGGCGCCAGCGAATCTGGAGGAAGCGATAGCCGAGCTCGAAGGGGTCGCCGAAGCGGGCGACGTTGTGCGCCATCACCAGCATGACGACGAGCCCGAGCGGTGCGGCAAACCATGCCAGCGATCGAAACAGGGGCCGCCCACCGCGTTTCGACGCCTCGGCTGCCTGCACGATGAAGAAGATCCCGAGCAGCAGAGTCGCGGGACGACACAGGAAGGCCAACCCGAGCGTCAGCCCCGCGAGCAGAGGCCGGCGAGCGCCAAACGCATAGACGAGGTGAAGACAGATGAGAGCGGAAGCGACCACGTGCGCCGCGAACCAGACGGTCCCCTGAACCGCCACGAAGTAGTAGACCGATCCGACGGCGAAGAGGGCGGTGAGGAGGAGGTCGTCCCGCACAGTGCGTGCGCTGCGACCGGACTCCCTCAGCGAACGCAGGACCACGAACAACAACGCGGGTGCGAGACCCGCCAAGAGCGCCCAGAACAGAGCGTCGAGCGTGCTCAGGCCGAAGACGGCCACGACAGGAAGCAACAACGCCGCCGGCAACGGGGGAAACGACACGTACCAACGGTAGCGCTGCGAGTCGTGCTCGGGAAAGGAGTATCGGCCTGGGGGGCATGGCCCTCTCACGACGGAGTCGAAACAGGCCCAGTCGTTCGAACCTGGAGGATCTCCGCCGAGATCGAGCCGACCATGGAGCCACGCGGCTGCCAGGTGAACGTAGTGATTGTTCGGCGAAGGCCGAGTGATTCGCTCTGCGGCCGTGGCGCAGTAGATCCCGGCGAAGAGCACGAAGATCGTGAGGGGCAGAGCCCACCGGCGCTCCCAAAACGGCACGGTGCCAGCATACCCGGGCATCGAGCGAACCCGAAGTTTGCCCACCTTGACGGGGCGAAACCAGCGCTTTAGAGGACTGCGGCTGTGGCCCCCACCCTCGATGCAATCACCGAAGCACTTCGGAACGTCGAAGACCCGATCTTCGAGAAGTCGTTGGGCTCTCTCGGAACGCTCCTCGATGCGCGTCTCGAAGACAAACGGGTCTTGGCGAAGGTGCGCGTGAGCTCGCCTTCGGAAGAGGTGCGCCAGGAAGTCCAAACCCGCGTCGAGGCGGCGCTCCGACCACTCGGCGTGGAGTTCGTGGAGCTCGAGGTCGAGGTCAGCATTCCGACCCGTGAAACGACGAGCGAGGATCCGATCCCCGACGTCCGAAACGTGATCGTCGTGATGAGCGGCAAGGGGGGCGTCGGAAAGAGCACCGTGGCTACGAACTTGGCGCTCGCGCTCCGGCGCCTGGGCACCCGGGTCGGGCTTCTGGACGCGGACATCTACGGACCGTCACTTCCGACGATGCTCGGCATCGAGGGCCACCCGACCTCGAAGGATGGGAAGCGAATCCAACCGCTCCAGCGATTCGGCCTCAAGCTGATGAGCATCGGGTTCCTGCTCGAGGACCCGAAGCAAGCGGTGGTGTGGCGAGGCCCGATGCTTCACGGCGCGCTTCAGCAGTTCGTCACCGACGTCGACTGGGGTGGGCTGGACTATCTGATCATCGACTCACCACCGGGCACCGGCGACGTAGCCCTGACGCTGGCGCAGAAGCTTCGCCTCACAGGCGCCATCATCGTGACGACCCCGCAGGAGGTGGCGCTTCAGGACGTCTACAAGTCCGTCTCGATGTGCCGTAAGCTGGACGTCCCTATCCTGGGCGTAGTCGAGAACATGAGTCACTTCGTCGACAGCGCCGGAGTCAGGCACGAGCTCTTCGGCAGCGGTGGCGGCGAGAAGATCGCCGAGTTCGCCGACGCCCCCCTGTTTGGTCAGGTGCCGATCGACGCGCTCGTCCGTGAATGGGGCGACCAGGGCACCCCGATCGTTCAAGCGGCACCAGGCTCGCCGGCGGGCCAGGCATTGTCCGCGGTTGCGGACGCCCTTGCCGAACGGGTCGCCAAAACGCATTTCGAGCGCCGCGGCGGAGAGAACGCGCCCGAGGGCGTAGGTCCCAAGAGACTTCGCATCCTTCGCTGAGCTATAAACGCCCCCGTGGACCTATACGAGCGACAGGCGGAAACCACTTCCCCGCTAGCCTACAGGATGCGGCCGAACCGACTCGAAGACGACGTCGGCCAGGCGCACTTGCTCGGTGACGGCCACATCCTGGCACGCGCCATTCGCTCCGACCGTATCCCCTCGATGATCCTCTGGGGGCCCCCCGGCACCGGCAAGACGACGCTGGCTCACGTGAT
>CP070650.1:1174709-1177925 GCA_020354595.1 Myxococcales bacterium | reverse complement strand
GTTCACGAGCGGCCGATCACCGCGTACGCCGCACTCCGCGCCGGCGTGCCGATGACGGTGATCGTGTTCGCCGCGGATCACGAAGCCGGCGAGGTCGTTCTCTCCGACGAGCACGACGCGCATCGCTGGTGCGAGCGGTCGGAGCTCACCGAGCTTGGAATCCCCGTTCAGCTCGCCGACGCGGCGCGTGCGGCGTGGCCTCCCTCGGCGTGATCGCCTGGGAGTCGAGCAGGGCTCGGAGCGCGGTGACATAGGCCGACGTGCTGTGGTGGGAGGCGAGGTATCGAAATGCCTCTGCACGCAGAGCCTCCCGGGCCTTGGGCTCTCCCAAGAGCGCCTCGGTCGCACGTCTCAGCGCATGGGCGTCTTGATCGGGAACGACGTGGCAGGCGCGCTCTACCGGCAGCCCCGCCGTGGCGCGCTCCATCGCAATGACCGGGACCCCTCGGGCAAAGACGTCGAGCATCTTGATCGGAAGGCCCCCCTGGGTGCGCCTCGGTATCCATGCGACGTCGCTGGCCCCATGAACCAGCGCCCGGGCCCGTTCGCTATCGAGGCGCCGGATTTCCAGGGCCTCGGCGACGCCTCGGCCCGCGGCGTCTCGCCGGGCAGGCGCCGGATCGGACTCGGTGGCGACGAGAAGCCGGGCCCCGGGCTCGGTTTGCCTGAGCTCCGCGATCGCCTCGATCAGCGTCTCCCAGCCCTGGTATCGATCGAGGTTCCCGGCATAGAGGCAGACCGGGACATCGCGGGGGAGGCTGAGCGCCGCGCGCGCGACGTTTCGCGCGGGTCCCGGTGACTGTCGTGCCCAGGGGACGGGCAGGTACACCGTGTCGCTTCCGAGGATCGCCGCGAGTGACGGAGCCACGGCTGCGACCCGCTCCGCGCGTCGGCAGACATAACGCTCGAGCGCCCCTCCCGTCGCACTCAGCGGCCAGGTGGGAAGCCGAGGGAAGTAGATCGGAAGCTCTGCGGACAACGACGTGTGTGCGATGTAGTAAACCGGTCCGACATCGGCAGCGAGCGCGGCGAGCGCGGCCTCGACGTGATGGGCGATGATCGCCTGCGGCCGTAGTCGGCGAGCGAGCTTGCGGGTTTCGGCGATGCAGCGTGCGTCGAGCGCGATCTTTGCCCACGAGGGGCCGGAGCGGAGCGAGCGAACCCTCGGGAAGTCCCCGATCCGGTGGATCTCGTAGGGCGCATCGAGCGCGTAGGCTCCGTGCGCGTACACGAGTAGATGCGCCGGACGGCCGTTTTGTGCCGAAGCGCCAAGCATCGCGGCAATGGCGGCTTGCGTGCCCTGGTGGCTCGGAAATGGCAGGCACGCGACGTGCAGGATCACTCGATATACCCCAGCGCGCGCAGGCGCGATTCGACGAGTGCTTCGTTCTCGTTCGCTCGTGGCCTGATTTGGGTGATCTCGGGCAGCGAATCGGTGGGCGCGGCGTCCTCATCGATGACCGCCTCCCAAAGCACGCGTCCCTTGAAGGAGGGTGGCACGGCAAGGCCGAGGCGATGAAGCAGCGTCGCGGTGAGATCGGCGATATGGGCATCGACGCGCCCGGCCCCTAGGATGCTCGGTCCGGCGAGGGCCATGAAGCCGTGTGAGCGGTGACTCCCGGGCAAGCTCCGGCCCTTCTTTCCCAGGTACTCACCACGAGAGAGCTTTCGAAAAGCTGGGGACGGCCCGGTAGAGCGGTTTCGCCGTGATGGGGCTGCTCTCGCCCGCTTTCGGGGCCCACTTGGCATGACGTTGTAGGAGTAGCCGCCGTCGAGGTTGAGATCGAGGAGGAGATCCGGCGCACGATCCAGGTGCGGACCTTCGAAGAGCTCCTCGCGTGGCACGACGTCTCGAACAACCGGCTTTCCGCTCCATGGGTCGCGGACGCCGAGGAGGGCCGCGCGCACCCGGAGGATGGCCTGGTGCTTCTGCTCGGGCGGTACGATTCCCAACGGCTCTCGGCCCCGGACGTTCAGGTAGACGCCCGGGAAGTAGTTGAGCTCGTCGCTGAATGCGATCGTGTTTCGCATGTCGATTCTGCCGAAGCGGACGTTCGACTCCAGCCGGCTCGGAAGCCACGCGTTGCCGAGGCGAAAAACGCGTTCGCGCAGGCGCGGGGGAAATCGACGAAGCGCGATCTCCTTCAGCCATCCGCCGCCGGCGTGCCCCTTGCGGAGCTTCAGCAGGCCGTGTTCCGCGAGCAATCGGTTCAGATGAAGCACCTTATCCGAAGAGCCGCCCGAGCCGTGGTCGCTGAGCACGGTGATCTCCGTGTTGGGGCCACTTGCTTCGAGCAGCGCGCCCACCGCTTGGTCGAGCGCCCGATAGACGCGCGCCAGCCCGTCTCGTTGCTCCGGGGTCACGCGCTCCGGGCGACGGGGGGATCGGGGATCGTGATGTGCCCAGAGGTAGTGCGATGCGGTGTCGCTCTCGCCGAAGTACAGGGCGAAGACATCCCAGTCCTGACGAGCCAGCAACCACCTGGCCCATCCGGTCTTGCGCTGGACCCGCCGCTCGAGGGCGGCCGGTAATCGGTCGATCCACCCCGGAGCGTCGGCGTGAAACTCGTCGACGTCATCGAACGTCGGCGCGCCGAACTCTCGCACGGTTTCGTCGTAGAACGAGGGCGGCCACATGAACGAGCGATCGGCTTCGAACGCCACCGGCGCATCCCAACCGCTCACGAACACGCCATGGCGAAGCTTCGCGGGCGGCCAAGTCGCAGGAAAGCTCAGACACGCACATCGAAGCCCGAGCGCATCGAGGTGCTCGAACACCGTCGGCACTTCCCGTGCCGTGCCCGCGGTGAACCGCACCCGGTACCCCCGGCGCGTCGTGAAATCGAACACGCCGTGCCGCCCCGGATCGACCCCGGTCAGAAACGTCGTCCAGTTCGGCAAGGTGGCCGGGGGCTGCACGGACTCGAGCGCTGCGTAGGCCCCGCGGTTCATCAAGCGATGAATGTTGGGGAGCTGCCCAGTCCCAAGCTCCTCTACGACACTCAAGTCGAACCCAGCGAGGCCAATGATCAGGGAGCGAGCGGGCATCGAGCGGAGACTAGCACCCCGCGGGCGCTGGCGCTGACGCGGGCGCTGACGCAGCCTCCTGAGTAGGGGACACGCTCGTCCCCCGCGAGCGAAGTCGTTTCAAGCACTTGCGAACCCAACCGCGAAAACCCACGTTTCGCTGACGCTGACGCTGACGCTGACGCTGAC
>CP070650.1:1165020-1174609 GCA_020354595.1 Myxococcales bacterium | reverse complement strand
GTTCGGCACGAAGCTCTTTCCGGAGACCTGGATCATCGATGCCGACGGCGTCGTGCGTTTTCGGTACGACGGAGCGCTCGATTGGTCGGACCCGCTCGCTCTCGACTTGATACGCGCTTATCGCTGAGCGCTCAGGTCTCCGAGAGGAGATAGCGCGAAACCCAGACGCCAAAGGCCACGAACAGGAGGTCGAACGCGGTGAGGATGCGCATCCAACCGAGTATCTCGGTCGTCGTTGCCCCAGCGAAAAGCTCGCGTGTCGCAACCGCGGAGGCGAGAAGGGCCGGTGCGACGAGCGGAAACACCAACACGCTGAGCATGAGGTCACGCGCGCGCGTACGAATGCCCACGGCCGAAAACAACGTCGCGGTGGAGACGAAGCCGATTGAGCCGAGGAACACCAGTGCTAGGAGCGGAAACAGAATGCCACGCGGCTCGATCTGGAAGAACACCATGCAGAGCGGGACTAACAAGAGCTCGATCGTGAACAAGAGGGCAAGGGCGCTGACCGTTTTTCCGACGTAGATCGAGGCACGAGGGATCGGCGACATCAGCAGGCCGAAGACCGCGTCGTTTTCGCGCTCGAGTGCCCAGCTTCGACCGATCAGCAGGATTCCGCAGAACAGGATCGAGATCCAAAGCACGCCCGGGGCGACGTTGGGCGAGCTGACCGGGTCGGTGTAGAACGCAAGTGAGCCGAGCGTCACGACGAGGACGGCGAAGAGCCCGGTCGAGGTGAGGATCTCCTTGGTGCGGAGCTCGAGCTGAAGGTCTTTGAGGGCAACCAGCCAGGCGGCGCGAAGGACGTTCATGGGGCCGGCTCCACGATGCGGCCGCGTTCCATCTGCAGAATGCGGTCGCCCACCGCGTTTGCGAACTTCGCTTCGTGCGTGACGACCACGACGATCGCGCCGCGCTGCTTCTCCTGCTCGATCAAACCGACGAACGAGTCCGTAGACTTCACGTCGAGGCCGGTCGCCGGCTCGTCCATCAACAACAGCCTCGGCTCGTGCAGGAGCGCGCGGGCGATCGAGACGCGCTGCGCCTGCCCGCGAGAATAGGTCCGGATTGGCCGATCCCAATACTCGCCGACGCCGAGAGCCTCGCCAAGAGCCTCGGCGCGCTCATTCGCGTACGAAATGCCCTGGAGCTTGGCGGCAAGCACGAGGTTTTCTCTGCCGCTGAGGCCCGGATAGAGCTGAAGCTGGTGGGCGACAAAGCCAATGCGGCCTCGGAGGTCGTCGGCGTGCGCGACGCCGTATCGGCCGTAGCGAATAGCGCCCTTCGTGGGGTGGGCCAAGAGCGCGAGGAGCCACAGCAAGGTCGACTTCCCTGACCCGTTGGCACCTCGAATCACCGTGACCGTGCCAGCTGTGAACCTCAGGTCGACCCCGGCAAGGGCGAGGGTCGGCCCGTAGGACTTGCCGAGGTCCGTAACCCCCACCTCTTCGAAATCAAGCTTCACCGGTTCGCACTCTAGAACAAGTCTCGCACAATGCCGTCAAGTTTCAGCCAGCGGCTCCGAGGAACCCGCAGCCAGTCGCCGTCTCGGACGAGGTTCCCATGCTCGATGGCTTGCGCGATCTCCATCTCCCGCCCTGCTTCCGGATCGCTACCCGCGCGGCGCCGGGTGTCCCGAACGTTCATTCCCTCGGCCGTTCGCAACCCGAGCATCAGGCTCTCACGAACGATTTCGTCTGGACCGAGGGTTTCGGTTTTGGTGTCGAGTGTGCTCCTTGTGAGGTAGCGCTGCGGGCTCGGATCGTTGCGCCAGCGTTCGGCGCGACCCGTTTCGTGATCGAGGCAACCAACCGCCGCCGCGCCGAGGCCGACGTAGGCTCCGCCACGCCAGTAGTGGAGGTTGTGCAGCGACTCCTCGCCAGGCGCCGCATAGTTCGACACTTCGTAGTGCTCCCAGCCGAGGTCGGTAAAGCGCTCCTCGACCTGTTCGAACAGCGACGCGTATTGGTCTTCCGAAGCGACGCGAAGCTTGCCTGCCCGGTGGAGCGAGCCGAACATCGTCTTGTCTTCGATTGTTAGTGCGTACGCGGAGACGTGGAGGACGCCGGTGTCGGCGATCCGCGCGATGTCGTCGCCGAGCTCGGCGCTCGTTTGACCCGGCATCCCGAACATCAAATCGGCGCTCACCCGGGGCACCTCGGCAGTCGCTTCGACAAGCGCCTTCTTGGCGCGTTCCGAGTCGTGCAAGCGTCCGAGAAACTTCAGGTGCGGATCGCGCAGCGATTGCACGCCAACCGACAGCCTTCCGACCCCGACTTCGCGAAGGCGAGCCGCGTTCTGTCGGGTGAGCGAGCTCGGATTGCATTCGACCGTGATCTCGAGGTCTTCGACCTCGGCTTCGAACGTCGCACGGATTGCACCAAGTACGCGACCGAGCGCGGCTGGCGTCCAAAGCGACGGCGTCCCGCCGCCGAAGAAGACCGACTTCAACGCGCGGCCATGCAAATCATTGGCCCGTGCCTCCAGCTCGCGCAGCAAGGCGTCGGCATACGCCTCATGGGGAAGCTCCTCGGCGCGGATCGGCTCGGTCGCGAAGTCGCAATAGGGGCACTTTCGCGCGCACCACGGGAAGTGGATGTAGACCGAGGTCGCTGTGGGATGGCTTGACATGCAGGGCGCCGGCCGGAAGGTATACTCCCTTTTTGCGAAGCTGGTCCCCGATGACCCTCCCGGTATTTCCCTCCCTACGAATCACAGCAGACTCCCTGATCCCCAAGGGCGCGTTTGCCGAGGCCCAAGCGGCGTTTCTGAAGCCGGACCCCGAGCTCGTCACGCAGCTCACGACGCTGCTCCGGGAAAAGAACGCGGGCGTCGTCGCGCACTTCTACATGGATCCAGAGCTTCAAGGCGTGCTCTCGTCTTGCGATTGGCCGCACATCCACGTGTCCGACTCGCTCGCGATGGCCGACCGCGCAATTGCGATGGCCGAGCGGGGCGTCAGCACCATTGCGGTTCTCGGCGTGGATTTCATGAGCGAGAATGTGCGCGCGATGCTGGATGCGTCGGGCTACGAGCACATCCCGGTGTATCGGGTGGCGGCCGATCCGATCGGATGCTCGCTCGCCGAGTCGGCGGAGGCCCCGGCGTACGGCGCGTATCTGACGCAGGCCTCCGAGACACCTCGCTCGCTTCATGTCGTCTATATCAATACCAGCCTGGTCACGAAGGCCAAGGCTCACGCCCTCGTGCCGACGATCACCTGCACCTCGTCGAACGTCGTGCAAACCGTCTTGCAGGCAGCCTCACAGATTCCCGACGTCCATATCTGGTTCGGACCAGATACGTACATGGGCGACAACCTCGCTCACATGCTCGCGAGCATCGCGGAGATGAGCGACCAGCAGATTCGTCAGCTTCATCCCGCCCACGACCAGGCGTCGATTCGGGCGCTGTTGCCCCGATTTCACTACTTCGAGCAGGGCACCTGCATCGTCCATCACATGTTCGGTAAAGAGGTGGTCGACCTCGTTCGCCAGCACTACGCAGACGTGTTCGTGACCGCACATCTCGAGGTGCCGGGCGAAATGTTCGAGCTCGGCTTGCGGGCGCAGCGCGAGGGCAATGGCGTGGTCGGCTCGACATCGAACATCCTCGCGTTCGTGCTCGGCAAGGTCGACCAGGCCATTGCGCGGGGCAAGCAGACGAATCTCCGGTTCATCCTCGGCACCGAAGCTGGAATGATCACGCCAATCGTTCGGCAAGTGCAGGACAAGCTCCGCGACTACGCCTCCGAGGGCGGCCCCGAGATCAGCGCCGAGATCATCTTCCCCGTCGCGAGCGAGGCCGTTGCGCAAGACGTGGAAAGCGGCCTAGGCGTATTGCCCGGGGTGGCGGGTGGTGAGGGCTGCTCGACCGCGGGTGGCTGCGCGACATGTCCGTACATGAAGATGAACTCGCTCCGCGCGCTGATCGCGCTTCTTCAGCGAGTCGACGTCGAACCGAGCTCGAACCTCGTCCCCTTCGAGCCCCGCAAGTACGTCCAGCAGATCCGGGGCCGTACGGCCGCCGATCTAGGTGGCGAGCCCATCCTCCACATGCGCGCCTTCCAACGCACCGGTCAGCTCCCCGAGGCCCTCATCGAAGACGTCCTCACCCGAAAAAGCGGTCAGACCTCGTTCCAGCGCGGTTAAGAAAAGGGGCGAGACCCCTTTTTTCGCGCGTCTTGACCCGTCGCCGAGCGTCCTTATCTTGGCCGCGACGACCAGCCCATGGACGCCGATGTCGAAGCCTGATTACTACGAGGTTCTCGAGGTTTCTCGAGAAGTCACGACGGTAGAGCTCAAGAAGGCCTACCGAAAGAAGGCGCTCGAGTACCACCCCGATCGAAACCCCGACAATCCGGACGCCGAGGAGAGGTTCAAGCTGTGCGCCGAAGCGTACTCCGTGTTGAGCGATCCGCAGAAGCGGCAGATGTACGACCGCTTCGGGCATGCGGGCCTCGGCGGTGCGGGTGGCTTCGGTGACGTCGGCGACATCTTCAGTCAGTTCCAGGATATCTTTGGCGACCTGTTTGGCGGCGGCGGCTTCGGCTTCGGCGGGTTCGGGCGACGCCGACGCGACCCGAATGCGCCGACCCGCGGCGCGGACATTCGAACAGACGTCAGCCTGTCATTCCGGGAGGCCGCGTTTGGGACCACGCGGCAGATCGACCTCTCGCATCCTTCACCGTGTGAGGCTTGTAGCGGCACCGGCGCGAAGGATGGCGAGCTCGAGAGCTGTCACACTTGTGGCGGGCGTGGACAGGTGGCGCGCGCGCAAGGCGCGTTCGTTCTCACCACGACGTGCCCGACCTGCCACGGCCGAGGGTCGGCGGCGAAGGAAGCGTGCGACCAGTGTGACGGGGCCGGACAGGTCGACAGCGAGCGCATCGTAAAGGTCAACGTTCCTGCCGGTGTCGACACTGGGCAGAGCCTTCGGTTGAGCGGCAGGGGGCAGGAAGGTACGCGTGGCGGCCCCGCAGGCGACCTCTACGTCACCGTTCATGTCGAGCGCGACGAGGACTTCGAGCGGGAAGGCTTCGACCTCATTCACCGGCTCGTCGTCACCTACCCGCAGGCCGCGCTCGGGGCCAAGGTCGACGTCCCGGCCCTCGAGGAGGACGAAGACGCCGTTCAGACGATCAAAGTCCCTTCGGGCACCCAAAACGGGGAAACCCTCGTCGTCCGAGGCGCTGGCGTGCCTCGGCTCAACGGCCGGGGCCGGGGCGACCTGATTTGCGTGGTCGAGGTCGTGGTCCCGAAGAAGCTCACGCGCGAGCAGAAGCGGCTTCTGAGGGAGCTGGACGGCACCTTCGAATAGCGCCCGCAAGCGCTGGAGGCGGCGTGGCTCCCGGTGTAGGCTAGTCGTCTGCCATGAAACCTCTCTCGGGCCTCGATTCCTCGTTTCTGTTTCTCGAAGACCCCCACCAACCGATGCACGTCGGAAGCGTGCTGGTGTTCGAAGGCTCGATGGACTTCGCGAGCTTCCGCCAAACGATGGCGGAGCGCGTGCACCTGGTGCCTCGGCTCCGCGAGCGTCTCGTGATGGTGCCGTTCGGGATCGGCAAGCCCTACTGGGTCGAGGACCCCGCGTTCAATCTCGATATGCACCTCCAGCACGTCGCGCTTCCGAGCCCCGGGAACTGGAAGGAGCTCCGGGGGTTGGCGGCGCGCATCTTCAGCACGCCGCTCGACCGCACGCGGCCGCTCTGGGAGATGACCTTCATCGAAGGACTCGACAACATCCCGCAGGTGCCGCCCGGATCCACTGCGGTGGTCAACAAGGTGCACCACGCGGCGATTGACGGCGTCTCCGGCGCCGACATGATGGGCATTCTCCTCGATCAGAGCAAAGAGCCGCGGAAGTTCAGGCCGCCCCCGCCGCGCGCCGTGCCACCGATGCCAGACGAGCTCGAGGTGCTCTCACACACCGCACGAAAGATCCTCGGCAAGCCGTCCGAGATCAAGCGCGTGGTCGGCGAGGTGAGAGACGCATTTCGCGAGGCCGCAAAGATTCAGAAGAAAGGCGTCGAGCCGCCGCCGTATCCCTGGACCGCACCACCGACCCCGATCAACCGCCCGATCACCGGCCAGCGGATTT
The DNA here is from genome assembly GCA_020354595.1 of Myxococcales bacterium. Lineage (GTDB taxonomy): Bacteria > Myxococcota_A > Polyangia > Polyangiales > Houyiibacteriaceae > SG8-38. Next base: position 1,168,510 of record CP070650.1, on the reverse strand, counting down.
GGAACACCGCCTTGCTCGAGCTCGATCGCGTCAAAGCCATCCGGAAGGTGGCGGGCTGTACGCTGAACGACGTAGTGCTCGCGATCTGCGCCGGCGCGCTCCGCCGCTACCTCGAGGAGAAAGGTGAGCTGCCGGACCAGTCGCTGGTCGCCATGGTGCCGGTATCGACCCGCGGCGAAGACGAGCGTGGCGGGATGGGCAACAAGGTCTCCGCGATGTTCCTCGAGCTCGCGACTAACGTCGCCGATCCAATCGAGCGATTGAAATTGATTCACGAGCACGCCCAGGGCGGCAAGGCCTTCGAGAAGGCGGGAACCGGCCAGGCGCTCGTCGACATATACGAGTTCATTCCGTTCGGCTTGGCGACGCGCATGACTCGTCTCTATTCGCGTTTCCAGATCGCCGAGAGACTCAAACCGGTTTTCAACTGCGTGATTACCAACGTTCCCGGGCCGCAGATCGACATGTACATGGGTGGGCACAAGCTGCTCGCGTCGATGGGCATGGCGCCGTTGGTCGATGGGATGGGGCTGCTGATCACCGTGCTCAGCTACAACGGTGTGTTGTCGATCAGTCCGACATCCTCTCCCGCTGTCATGCCGGATCTAGACGATTTCACGAGGTATCTAAGGGAGTCCGCCAACGAGCTCGAGGCCGCCGTCATTCCGGACCGCGAGTCGGTCGCCCCCGTGAGCCACGAGCACGCGAAAGCCGTAGCCGAGCTGACCGCCGTGTTCGTCGAGCGAATGCGCTCGACGCTCGAGCAAGCGCCCAAGGACCGTTCACTCGGCGAAGGCAAGTTTCACCTGCGGATTACAGGCGGAGAGGACGTGAGCTGGGTGATCGATCTTCAGGACCGGAGCGTCACCGAAGGTAACGGCCAGCCTGCCGATGCGACGCTGACGATCCGGGATGCGCACCTTGCGCAAATCCTCGAAGGCAAGCTCGACCCGCAGATCGCGTTCGTGCAAGGGAAGCTGCGCGTCGACGGCGACATCAACAAAGCGATCGAGTTCGGCGCGCTACTCCCACAGGTGATCAGCTAAAGCGCGCTGTAGCGTTGCGGCGCGTCGGTCCCCGGCAGCCCTGACCGGAGCTCGGGAAGCTGCTCGTCCGCGAGCCACTGATAGACGCCGAAAGTTTGGAGCACGCGGCGCGTGTAGCGGCGGGTTTCATCGTAAGGAATCTCCTCGATGAAGATGTCGAGCGGGCGCTCCGAGTCCTCGACCAACCAGCGCCGCACCGCGCCTTCGCCGGCATTATACGCTGCGGGCACGAGCGCGGGGTTTTCGTTGAGCCGGTCCCAGAGCCACGCCATGTAGCGCGCGCCGATCTTGAGGTTGACCTCGGGCTTCTTCAGCGTGCGCGGCGTAGCCTTCTCGCCGACTTCGGTCGCAAAGCGTTACGCGGTCGGCATGATCAGCTGAACCAAGCCGTACGCCTTGGCCCAGGAAACCGCCTCGGGATCGAACGAGCTCTCCTCGCGAGCAATTGCGCGCACGAACGACGGCGGTAGGCCCTCATCTTCGGCGACTTTTTCGATCAGCGGTGAGAAAGCCTGCGGATACGTGGCTTCCCAGATCAATCGACCTTCGCCTTTGGGCAAAAGACCCTCGAAGTCCTCGAAGTGGTCGCGAATGACGCGGCTGAGCTTCGTCTGCGCACCGGCGTGCTGGAGCAGCACCGCGCCAACGACGGCCATCTCCGGATCGACATCGTCACCAACCATGCGAAGCGCGGTCATCTCGGAAGACGCGTAGGTGACTTCGTCGACGATCAATAGCTCGACCATCCGGTCGAATGCGGGGTCATCGAATTCGTCGCGCCACGCGAAGACCATTCGGGTGGGTTCTTGGTCCGCGCGCATGTCTCGGAGGATCGCCTTCGCGCGCTCGGGGAAGATCTCACCGAGGCGCCAGAGCGATTGCTGCGCGTAGTAGCGAAGCGGCCAACGCTTGACGATCTCCTCGTAGGCCTCGACCGCGTCGATGCGCCGGCCCATGAGGTACAAGGTGCGGGCCGCCCAATAGTTTGCGCGGCCGGTGATGCCTTCCTCTTCCTGATCGCCGCCTTTTGCGATGAGCTGGTCAAAGTGATCATGCGCCGCCTGGAAATCTCCGGCGCGAAGCTCGATCCAACCGAGCTTGAAGAGGGCGCGGGGCCAGATGTCGCCGTCGGGGTACTTACGCGGAACGGAGACGAGGCGTGCGCGCGCGGCCTCGTGTTTGCCGTTTTCGAGCTCGGCGAGCGCGGCGCGGTAGCTTGCGTCATCAGCGAGACGATGGGCCGGAGCCTCAGCTTCGAGCTTCTCGAACTGCCGAATGGACTCGTCCCACTGGCCGATGCGGCCGTACGCGCGGGCCGCGTGGTAGCGGGCCCAGGCGCGGGTGTCGAGGGTCGCACTGCGAGCGCACTTCTCGGCCACCTCGCGCATCACGGGCGCGCCGCGCGTTCGCTCACGAGCTTGCAGCAAAGCACGGGCCTGCTTGTAGCGAGCCTTGCACCAGATCGTGCTGCCGGTCTTGAGGTGCTTGACCAGTTTTCCGAACAGACGCTCGGCTTCACGATACCGCTTGGCGTTGTAGAGCGCGTCGGCTTTGTCGAGGCTCTGCTGCATCCGCGGGCGCACCGCTTGTGGCTTGCTGCTCGCGGTCGGAGGCGGCCCGTCCATGGCGATCGTGAGGTGCGCGTTCGAGTCGGAGCCGTTGGTGCGCGTCTCGATCGTGCGTGCTTTGCCCGCGCCCGCCCAGTCGTCGGTGAGAGACCGGGCGATCTCCGCGGCGGTGACTGGGTCTTTCTTTTCGAGAAGCGACGCGCGCTTGAGCTTGGCCCAACGCGCCAGCGGATGATTGAACGTGCCGAGCGTGTCCAGGTGCGCGAGCGCGATCTCGTTGTAGCCCTCGCTCCGAGCGGCGCTCGCAGCCAACCAGTGAAGCCGGCCCTTGTCCTTGGCCTCCGCGCCTGGCAGCGCCGCTTCGGCGAGCTCACGCGCTTTGGTGTAGTTCTCTTTGTCGAGCTGTTTGCGAACCTCTTTGACGATCGACTTGTCGGGCAGTTCGACGATCACGGGGTCGAGGACCTTGGGCGGCGGTGCGGGCGCCTGCGCTGCAGCGACCTTCGGCAGCTCTTCGCTCGGCGGTGGCCAGACCTCGCGACGAACGTGCTTCTGCTGGTGGCACGCCACCAGCAGCCCGATGCACGCTGCGAAGGGCCAAATCCGCCTCATCTAATGAAGGCTAGTGAGTTCGCCCAAATGGGGCAAGTTAGCTTGGCGTGCTCCGGCGTGATACGTGAGTGAGGCGTGAGCTACAGCCTGGAAATCGGCGTTCGGTATCTGCGCTCCAAGAAGCGCGCGACCGTCTCGATGATCACCCTGATCTCGATCATCGGCGTGGCGCTCGGCGTCGCTGCCCTCTTGGCGGTGCTTTCGATCACGACCGGCTTCGAGCAGGCCTTCAAGGACAAGGTGCTCGGCGTCAACGCGCACGTG
>CP070650.1:1162088-1164920 GCA_020354595.1 Myxococcales bacterium | reverse complement strand
TGTTCGCGAGCTTCGAGTGTCCATAGGCCGGAAAAGCGCTGAAGCCTCGATTCCATTGGAGGTCGTCGAATCGGATGCCTCGGCTGAAGCGATAGGCGTCTGACGCCACTACCACCACGCGGCCCTGCGGAGCCTGCTTGAGCCGCCCGAGCAGCAGCGTCGTCAGCAGGAAGTGCCCGAGATGATTGACTGCGAACATCTGTTCCTGGCCGTTGTCGAGAAGAACCCGACGGGTATTGATCAGGCCGGCGTTGTTGATCAACACATCGAGCGGCTCGGCCCTCTCCAGGAAGGCAGTGGCGGCGTCGCGGACCTCATCGAACTTCCCGAGGTCCGCGAGATAGAGCTCGACCTCGAGATCGCGGTGCTTCGACAACAGCGCTTTCCGCAGCGCCTCCGCTTTTGTCGAGCTCCGGCAGAGCAAGTGCAACCGCGCGCCTCGTTCAGCGAGCGCGAACGTCGTGGCTCGACCGATCCCCTCGGTCGGGCCCGTGATCATCACGTTCTTGCCGTGCATCGACATTGCGTCACTCGAGGGCGTCGCTCGAGATCTCGTCGCGGATCGATCGAAGAAACGCGTCGCGCTCATCGTTCGCCGAATGGCCGGCCCCGAGAATGTAGCGCCGCATCGTGGGAGAGGCGTGGAACGTGATGGTGAACGACGTCAAGCGGAACAAGAAACGCCCCACATCGAAGCTACCGAGCTCGCCTTCGGCTTGCGCGGCCTCGATGTAGGCAGTTGCCAACGCCACGATGCGCTGCCCGTTCTCGCGTACGACCTCGACCATCGCATCTTCGTCCGGCTGGAACGCTTCGCGCATGAGCGCACCCGCATACTCCGGATGCTCCGCCATGAAGTCCCAGAGCTCGGCCGTGCATCGGACGATCAGATCGGCGGGCTGAAGGTTGGACCCAGCGTCGATCGTCGGCGTCATGCGTGTCGCGATCGTCTCCATGATGTGCTCGAGCATCGCGCGGGCCAGCTCTTCCTTTCCGTCTGGGAAGAAGTGAAAGATGCTCGCTGCGCGAATGTCGGCGCGGGCCGCGACGCCACGCAACGACGCCCCCTTGAAGCCATGTCGCGCGATCTCCGTGGCAGCCGCTCGTAGCAAGCGTTGCCGGGTGTCGTTCGCGTCCATGTTTGCCACGCCCCGCCGTAACACCGCCCTCGGCGGCCCGTCTAGGGGTGCTCCGCGTTCGTGCTTGACTGCCATTGCCAAATCAGGTTACCTAACGACCGTTAGCCTAACAAGTGTTAGGTCCGACTGCATTCGGAAAGAGCACAGGAGCGAACGATGAGAATCAAGGACGTCGAAACCAAAGCCTTCTTCGCGCAGTTCGTCGCACGGCTTTTCGCGCACAACTTCCTCAAAGACTCCCAACTGTTCTTGCCAAAGGCCGACTACGAGCGAAGGTACGGGAAGTTCCCGAGGTACTTCTCGGGATGGTACCTGTTCGTGCCGTCCAAGGACCTCGCCGAAGGCGAGATCGTCCACAAGAAGCTGAACGGGCTCGACCTCGTCGCCTACCGCAACGACGAAGGCAAGCCGGTCGTTCACTCCAATCGTTGTCCGCACATGGACGGGCTTTTTGCGCCGCTCGGAACGGTTAAGGACGGGAAGATCACCTGCGCTTACCACGGGTACGCGTACGACAATGGCGTGCCGCAAAGCGGTCCCGGCGAGTTCCGTAACGATCCGAGCAAGTGCATTCCCTGCCACCCCGTCGTCGAGGTGAACGACCTGATCATGTTCTGGTTCGACGCGAACACCGAAAACGGCGTCGGCGAGCCGACTTGGGAGCTCGACCTGCCCGATGTCAGCCAATTCCCGCGGCGGTTCTTCTCTCGCTCGATCACGCCCACGCACATGGCGCCCCTTCACGAGAACATCATCGACGATCATCACTTCATGAACTTGCACGGCGCCAATCGATACAAGTCCGAGATGAAGGTCTATCACGAGAAGCAACGGTTCTCGACGAAGAACACGATGCGCGTCCCCGCACCTAAGATCGGTCCATTCAAGGTCCAGGGCATCGATGGCGACTACATGGACACCCGAATGGACACCGAGTTCCACGGTCTCGGAGTGCACATCAATTTCGTACAGATCGGCGATTTCGAAGCGCGAATGATCCACTGCACGACGCCCATCGAGGACGAGGTAACCGAGTGGACCGTGGCCATCTACATGGAGCCTCGCGAATGGAAGCGGAAGCTCGACGTCAAAACCTTCATGAACATGGTGTACCCATGGGCTGCGATCGCGCAGACGTACTATCTTCACACGCAAGATCGCCGCGTGTTTTTCGAAAAGGGCGAATACCGTTTCTACGAGGACGTTCCCAAAGGCTTCGAAAAAGTGAACGCCTTTCGCCGCTGGATCCACGAGGAGCTGCTAGGCGAGCAGCGCCCCATGGGGAAGAACAGCATCCCCACCAAGTTCGTGCCGGCCGAGAAGCTCACTCGGGATCGGTCTGCGCCAGCGGCCTGACGTCTGCCAGACGAGGTTGCGCAGTTTGCAGAATGCCCCGAAAGGCGTCTGCGTGTGCACCCGTGTCAATTACGGGTTCTGAGCCTCCAACCTTGAACGCGGCATCGGGCTGCGTGGCCGCTTCCGGGGCGGCGATGGGTCGAACGGTGCTAGGGTCCCGCTATGAGCATCAAAGTCCACCACCTGAACTACTCTCGCTCCTTGCGCATCCTGTGGCTCCTCGAGGAGCTCGGGTTGGAGTACAGCATCGAACCCTGGGAGCGCGACAAGAACTTTCGGGCTCCCCCGGAGGCCGCGCGCATCCATCCGCTTGGACGTTTCCCCATGGTGGAGGTCG
>CP070650.1:1159083-1161988 GCA_020354595.1 Myxococcales bacterium | reverse complement strand
GAAGGTGCTCGAAGCACTTGATCGCCTCGGCCTGGTTGCTCGACCGTTCGAGATAGAGCGTGCCCGCGGTGCGGAAGAGCTCCACCTTCTCGACGGGCTCCTGCACCAGCTCCGCCTTCTTGAGGATGGAGCGGATCATGTCCGACCATCTCTTTTGCTGCTCGAACTTCGCGATCGCGTCGTCCAGCTTTTCGAGCTCGGCGACCTCGTCCGCCGTCAGCTCGCGAACCTCATCCCCCGATTGTTCTTCCGACATCTTGGCTCAGCCCCCTTACGGCGATTCGGTCCTCAATTCCGCGAGACGGTCCCGCGCAGCCTTCACGTAATGCTCGGGCGCATCGGTGCCCGCCATCATCACGTACTTGTCGAGGTAGCGCTTGGCTTCCTCGTCGTTGCCCTGAAGAGCATACGTCCAGCCAAGCGAAAAGAGCGCATCCGACATGCCGGGTACGATCGCGAGCGCGGCCTGGAACTCGGCGATGGCCTCGTCGAACTTGCGTTGCTGCTGATACACGGTGCCGAGCAGGTGATGAATGTTGGCTTCTTCTTCGGTGCCGGGCATCGCCACCTTGAGCCCCTCGGTCAACACCTGAGCGGCGTGGTCGGGGTACTTGAGGTCGGCATAAAGCCGGCCGAGCGCCGAGTACGAAGGCAAGAAACGCGGACCGGTCTTGATCGCGTCGGTGTACTGGTAAAGCGCGTTCTGCGGATCCTCGAGCTCTTCGCTGCAACGACCGAGCTTGAAGTGCGCCTTGAACAGCGTCGGGTCGAGCTCGAGCGCCTTACTGAACGCCGACTGCGCACCCTTCCACTCCTCGAGCTCCATCAGCACCGTGCCGAGCTTCTCGTGGTAGCCGGCAGTGTCCGGCTTCGCGACGATCGCTCGCTCGAGCGCCTCACGCGCTGCCGAGAAGGACCGCAGCTCGATCTGCACGATCGCCAAGTTGAAGTACGCCTGGTGATTGGTCGGATCGATCGCGGCCGCCTTTTCGAGACTGTCGGCGGCCTCACTGAACCGCTTCATCTGCGCGAGCTCCACCCCCACATTCATCTCGTTCATCGATTCGACCCTGGCGCGCGAACAATTGCCGCCCATCAGGATGATCCCCACCAAAACTAAGCCGATTGCCTGAGCACGCATGCTTGCCTCCTACGCTTGGAAATTCACAAGCACTTCAATCCTACAGCATTTGTCGCATCGCCAACAACACTAAATCTCGCTCTTTTTTCGGCTATTTTCGCCGTTTTGGCCAGTTTCAGGCGCACGCGCGCTCCCTGAACGCGGGAACAGGGACTGGAAAGCCGGGATATCAGACGGGAATCTCGCTTTTGAGGCGATCGCCCGACGGTCACTGACCCGCTGCGTCGAGCAGGAACGGGTAGTTGACGACCACCACGCCGCCGCCATCCGGCGCCGGGAAGGTCCACCGTCGCACCGCGCGAACGATGCAGCTCTCAACCGCCTCGTTGCGCAAGCTCGAGCCCGCGACCATCGCGGACTGGACGGAGCCGGTCGGCGAGATGACGAAGCGCGTCGTCACGCGGCCTTGAAGATCGGGACGCGCATTGAGCTGCTGCTCGTAGCAGAACTTCACCTCGTTGATGTGGCGGCGAACCACACGACGGATGACTTCCTTCGAAAGCGAGCCGCGCACCTCGGCGCCACCGCTACGAACCTGCGGCACGCCCGCCGAGCGCCCGCGGAAGCCGCCGACGCCCCGACCGTAGCCGCCCTCGCCTGCACCACGGCCGCCGCCCCGGCCGATCGTGCCGAAGTTGCCCATACCGATGGTGCCTTGACCCATGCCGCCGCCGCCCCGGCCGGTGCCACGAAGGCCCAGGCCGCCGAAGCCGAAGTTCTGGCCGATCTCGTTGCCGGTCATCGCGCCGAGCGCGCTAGCCGGATCGTTGCCGAGCGCAAAGTCCGCGCCGTACGGCGAAGTTGGCGAGTTGAACGAGCCCTGCATGGACGCGAGCGTACCGATGATGCCCGCGGTGCGCGCGTCTTCCTTGGCTTGCTCGCGCGCCATCTGCGGATCTGGATTGTCTTCCGGACCCTGGATGCCGTACTTGTTCTTGGTCTTCTCGGCGGTTTCGTCGCCCATTTGACCTTGCTCGCCCTCGTGTGCCTTGCCGGTGCCCCCGCCGGACGAATCCGCGCCGTTGAGCCACTCGGGCTCCGGCTCTTCGAGCTCCTCCGGCTCCATGAGGAACTGGATCAAGCGCGAGTCGGTGGCGAGCAAGTCTGAGGAGAGCCCCCGCGGTCGCGGTGGCTGGAAATAGAACATCGTGAGGACGAGGCTCGCGAACAGCGCTGCGCCCGCCACGTAGATCAGTGGACGGACATCGAGCTTCGCGTGGCCGGCGACCTTCTTGCCGGCCTTGACGTCCTTGACGATGAACGTGAAGTCGTTGTGCTTCATGCGCACCGAGCCACCCTCGGGTACGGGCCACTCCTGGGCGCCCGCCAAGTTGCGGCTATCGCGGAAATCGCCTTGGCCTCGCATGAGGTCGAACGAACGGGTCTGATCGCCGATCGTCACCTCGCCCTTGGCGCCTTGTGGAATGACCGCCGTGACACCCGCACCTTCGGCGATACAAAGCGGCATGCGGTCCGCGCCGATGGCGTCGTGACCGAGAATGTAGTCGACCTCCTCGTCACTGTCGGGCTCGCCAACGAAGTAATCGCGCGGCGGCGTGAGGTAGTCGACGTTGAGCACGTTGCGGTCGCCCCAAAGAACGGAGACCTCGATCGCGCGCTCGTTGGTTTCGATCTCGTGTGCGGGAACCGCCGGCGCCGTTGCCACGAGGCCGTACACCGCACCCTCTTCGTCGGCAGCCGCTGCCGAGGCAAACGGCGTGCGGGACTTTCGCCTCGCGCCGACCTCGAATGGATTGAACTTCG
>CP070650.1:1154603-1158983 GCA_020354595.1 Myxococcales bacterium | reverse complement strand
AGATCGTTTTCCGGCTCTCGAAGGAGGGCGTCGGAGGTATCGCGGGAGGGTGTGAAAGTCAGACCGCGAACCAAGGTCACAGGACGTCCTTCGTCCGCCTGTCCCGCAACGAGGTCGGCGGCGGCGGCGATCGAATCCGCGACTGCCGACTCCGTGGCCTGCAGCGCTCGACCGTGACGATCCACGGCGCCTCGCCGGTCCCAGATGGGCGGCAATCCCGCAACTCCGACGGCGAACCCAACGGTCCCGCGACGAAAGGGTCGACCCCAGGAGTCGGTGATGACCACACCGAGGTTGGCGGAGAAACGTTCCATGAGCTCGGCGCGAAGCGAGGCCGCGGTGGCGTTCGGGTCGCGAGGCAGCGTCAGCACCCATGGCCCGCTTCCGGGCCGCGCGTCTGCGGGCGCGGCGTTGCTGACGTCGATGCCGGCGTTGGCCGACACGAAACCCAAGCGGTGCCGCACGATTAGCGCGCTCGTGGTCTTCCGGGAGATCCCGACGCTCTCGCGGAGAATGAGCTCGACGAGCCGCGGGTCTTTGTTCACCTCTTTGCCGAGGGAGTTGGCCCGGTCCGTCGGTTCGACGGTGGTAAGGTCGAAGAAGCAGCCTTCCGCGCGCGACACGATCTTGCTTGCAACGACCACGATGTCGCCGTCGGTCAGCGTGATCTCCGCGCGAGCCAAAGCCCGCACGATGATCTGCAGTAGATCGTCTCCTGGCTCGACGGTTGGCACTCCCTCGATGGCGCGAACCCGCAAATCCGAGCCGACGTCGAGGCCGCTCGTAGCAGGTTCGCGCTCAGTCACTCCGTCTCCGGGATGCCCGTGATACGAACGCCGGAACCGACGCTCTTGTAGCGTCGGTTGATGTGCAACAGAACGGGCGTCAGTGACTCGAGGGCGATGGCGTTCTTCAATACACCAGCGTCGACGCCGCGAAGCCCCAGGTCCGAGATCACCGAAATGACCTCGGCGCGGGCATCTTTGTCATCGCCGCACACCAGAACGTCGCAGTCGAATGCATGGTTGGGATCGCTCAGGTGCTCGGAGCTGATGTGATGAAGCGCGGCAACTAGGCGGGCGCCTTCGGGGAGATACCCTCGAGCTTCGAGCGCAGCGGCTTGGCCTTCGGGCAAGTTCACCGACCGGACTTTCGGCGGCTGGAGCGGAACGGTGATGTCGACGACGATCTTCTCGCCCACTGCGTCTTTGATCGATTCGAAGGTGGCGCGGTGGGCGCTGTACGGGACCGTCACGACGATGAGCTCGGCATGATTGCATGCCGCCGCGTTGTCCGCCCCCTGCAGCGACACGCCAAACTCGTTTGCAAACTCTGCCGCCTTGGCGACGCCTTTGTCAGTTTGGCGCGAGCCGATGAATACGTCGTGTCCGGCTTTGGCCCAGCGAACCGCGAGCCCTCGCCCTTCACGACCTGTTCCACCTACGATTCCAATCTTCATGGATGCCTCACGAGTTGAGCTCAGCCATGAACCGCAGCGTGTCCATATCCTGAGAGCCGACCATCATGGTTCCAACGGGGGAGTCCTTCCAGCGCTGAAAGCGGTCACGGATGCGGTCCTTGGACCCGACCAAGTACAGAGCGTCGACCATTTCGTCCGGTACGGCGGCAATGGCTTCGTTGCGCTTGCCGTCGAGGAAGAGCGTCTGGATGTTCTCGCATGCCTCCTCGAAGCCGACGAGGCTGAGGTAGTCTTTGTAGAAGTTCTTCTTCTTCGAGCCCATCCCGCCGATGTAGAGCGCGAGCTGCATCTTGCAAGGCATCATTGCGTACTCGGGGTCCCCGATGATTACCGTCACGGTGGGTGCGATATCGAAGGTCTCGATGTTCTTCCCGTTGCCCGCCTTTTCGAAACCCTCGTTGAAGTTCTTCATCAGAACCTCGGGGCGCTCCGGGTGCATGCAGGTCAAAAGACACCCATCGGCAATCTCGGCCGACATCACCTGGGACTTTGGCGCCATCGAGCCGGTGTAGACCGGAATGTCCGCGCGGCCCCGGATCATGCTGCGGAGCGGCTTTCCTTGCCCGCTCGATCCCTCGCCGCGATATGGAATCTGGTAGCGCACCCCGTCGAACTCGAGCGGCGCCTCGCGGGCGAAGATCTGCTTCACGATCGTGACGTACTCCCGCAGCCAGGTGAGCGTCTTGTTGAACGGGACCCCGTGCCAGCCTTCGACGACCTGTGGTCCCGACGTTCCGAGACCCATGATGAACCGGCCGTTCGACAGCGTATCCATCGTGATCGCGGTCATCGCCGCGTTCGCGGGGGAACGTCCGGGGAGCTGCATGATCCCGGTCCCCAGCTTGATCGTCGAAGTTTGGCTTCCGACCCAAGCGAGCGGAGTGACCGCATCGTTGCCCCACGATTCCGCGGTCCAAATCGAGTCGTATCCGAGTCGCTCGACCTCTCCGATCTTCTCCATGTTCACGAGGTCCTGAACCGTCGTGTTCAACTGCGGACCTGCATACCCAATCGACAACCCGAGCTTCATCAACAACTCCAGAAAAGGGGTCAGACCCCAATCAAAGGCCCCGCTTACGCGGGGCAAACGCACCAAAGAAGGGGTCAGACCCCTTCTGCGGACGTGGGGGCTTTATCAGGTGGTCGAACAGGTTTCAATTTGAAGTGTATGTTGACGCAGGTCAGCCTGCGGGCATGCGGGTCTTGGTGACGGGGGCGTTCGGGCGCCTCGGGCAGGAGGGCGTCGAGCGCCTGTACAGGGAAGGGCATTCGGTGATCGCGTTCGACCTGCCGAACCGGCGCAATCGAAAGGAAGCTCGGCGATTCGAAGGTCGCGTCAATACGGTGTGGGGCGATATCCGAAAGGCCGAGGACATCGGGCCGTGCGTCGCGAACTGTGACGCGATCATTCACAACGCCGGGATTCTCGCTCCACTCTCCGAGAAGCGTCCGGACCTGGCCTACGCGGTAAACGTTGGCGGCACCAAAAACATCCTCGAAGCGATGAAGCTGCGCGAGGACCCGCGAGTGATCGTGTTCGCATCCTCGCTTGCGGTCTGCGGCCCGCGCGAGCCGGGGGGGGCGCCATTGACGGCCGACGATCCTGCGATCGGCACGGACAATTACACGTCGAACAAAGCCGAGTGCGAGCGACTGCTGCGCGAATCGGGTCTCCCGTACATCATCTTTCGTATTGGGGTGTCCGTGGGCGTGAAAGCGGCCTCCGGCGACCTGTCCCCGGACGTCTTTCGGATCTTGTTCGGAATCAATCCGGACGCCCGGCTCGAGTGGATTCACCCCGAAGACGTAGCGCTCGCGCAAGCCCGCGCGATCCAGACCCCCGCGGCGTTTGGGAAGATTCTCATGATCGGCGGCGGCGAGGGCTGCAGGCTGACGTTCCGCGAATTCTACGACGCAATGTTCGAGGCCGCGGGAGTCGGCCAGTTTCCACCGGAAGCGTACGGCAACGGAGCTTACTACTGCGATTGGCTCGATACGACCGAGAGCCAAGCGCTGCTCCACTACCAACGCATCCGCTTCGACGACTTCATCGTCGCGCTGCGACACGCATCACGGTTCACGCGCGGCCCGACGCGCTTGCTTTCTCCACTCGTTCGCCGCTTCATGCTCAGGTATTCAGACGCCTGGCAAGCGCACAAGGCCGGGGCGTAGTCGGCGGCTCAGGCGCGTTGGCTCGACACCGAAAGCACCTCGCCGGTCATGTACGAACTGTAGTCGCTCGCGAGAAACACCATCACGTTCGAGACCTCCCACGGCTCGGCGCCACGGCCGAATGCCTCGCGTTTCTGAAGCTCTTCGAGCAATCCCGGGGGGGTGACCTTGGCGAGAAACGGATGCGTGGCCAGGGACGGCGCGACACAATTGACCCGGACGTGAGCCTCGGCTGCTTCGATGGCGGAGCAACGCGTTAGCGCCATGACGCCAGCTTTGGCGGCCGCGTAGTGCGCCTGACCTTCCTGTGCCCGCCAGCCCAGTACCGAGGCATTGTTCACGATCGCCCCGGTGCCCCGTGGCATCATGTGCTTGAGCGCCGCGCGAGTGCAGCGGAAACAACCGTTGAGCGTCACATCCAACACGACGTTCCACTGGTCATCGGTCATGTCGACGATCTTCGCGTAACCACCGAGACCCGCGTTGTTCATCAAGACGTCGACGTGGCCCATCTTCTCGATGGCGAAATCGAACATGGCCTGCACTTCGTCTTCTTTGGTGACGTTACAGAGCACCGCGTCAGGCCGCTTTCCTGTCTCGGCTTTGATCTTGTCGGTGGCCTCGCCTAGGCGGCGCTCGTGAATGTCGCTGATGACCAGCTCCGCTGCACCCTCTTCGACGCAGCGCACGGCAGTGGCGAATCCAATCCCGGTGCCCGCCGCCGCGGT
>CP070650.1:1151265-1154503 GCA_020354595.1 Myxococcales bacterium | reverse complement strand
GCGACGCTCTACGGCCTGACCGGCATTTCGATGCTGGCCTTCTCATGGCGCGCTCGTCGGCAGCCTCCGCCGGTCATGTGGTCCGTGCACCTTGCCGGCGTTTTATTCCTCGCGATCACTGCGACGGTGACGGCGAGCTACGCGTTCAGTGAAGACCCGTCGTTTTTCTATTTCTACGTTCTGATTCAGTTCGCCGCAGGAGCGGTCGTGCACAGCAGGGCATGGTTGATCGTCATCATGCTGCTGGGCGATCTCGCATGGGGGATCACCTCACTTTGGGTCGACGACGTGAACTGGGTTCGCTCTATCGGATACATGTCGGGGTTCTCCGCCGTCACGCTCGGTCTCAACTACGTTCGGCGCCACACGCGAGTTCACATGGAGGAGCTTCGGCTCGCGGCCGAGCGCGCTTCGAGCGCCAAGACCGAGCTGATGGCAGACCTGAGCCACGAGATTCGCAATCCGATGAGCGGGGTTCTCGGCCTGAGCGGGCTGCTGCTGGACACCCATCTCGACCCCAAGCAGACGAAGATGGTCAGAGCGATCCGCGAGTCTGCGGATGCGCTGATGGGCATCGTGGACGAGGTCCTCGACTTCGCCCAACTTCGAAAGGGGCAGGTCAAGCTGGAACGAGCAGCGTTCGACATCAGCTCGCTGCTGGACGGCGTCGCTGCACTGATGCAACCGCGGGCCGCCGCAAAGGGGTTGGTTCTCGACACGGAGATGAGAGGCTTCACGAATCGGCGGCTCATCGGCGACGCGGGTCGCATCCGGCAAGTGCTCCTCAACTTCGTCAGTAACGCGATCAAGTTCACCGAGTCGGGAACCATACGGGTCTGCGCGGAAATGCTGCCTTCGGGCGACGAGCCGCGGGTTAGGCTGTCGGTGAGAGACACGGGAAGCGGTATCCCCGAAGCGATGCTCAGCAAGGTGTTTGCGCGCTACCACCAGAACGACGCAGGTTCGGCTCGAGGCTCGGTTGGAACCGGGCTCGGCCTGGCGATCAGCAAAGAGCTCATCGGGCTCATGGGCGGCGAGATTGGCGTGGACAGCGAGCTCGGCGGGGGGACCTCCTTCTGGGCGGAGATCGACCTCGAAGCCGGGCCGGACGACACGCTGCGCGTCGAAGACCCCGACGGTACCGGAGACCTCTGGATTCGCAACGGCTCCCGCGTGCTCCTCGCCGAGGACAACCCGACGAGCCGTATGGTCACGGAGGCGTTGCTGAAGAAGCTCTCCTGCGACGTCGATGTCGCGATCGACGGTCGCGACGCGCTCCACAAGGTTCGAGTCAACGACTACGACGTCGTTTTCATGGATTGCTACATGCCGCTGATGGATGGCTTCCAGGCAACCGAGCGAATCCGCCGCTCCGAAAAGGGCAGTGAGCTGCCGATCATTGCCCTGACCGCGAGCGTGTCCGGGGCAGACCAAGCACGCTGCCTCGAAGTCGGCATGAACGACACGATCTGCAAACCCGTGCGCACCTCGGTACTCGCCAAAGCCATCGAGCGATGGGTGCCGATCAACGACAAGCGCTCGAGGCGCCCAGTTTCAAGCCTTCCTCCGCCGGCATCGCTCGACCTCGACATGGTGCGCAGGCTGGTGTCCCTGGACGGTGAAGACGACGACTTCATTCGCGACGTGATGGGAAGCTACGTCGAGCAGCTCAAGGAGTGCGTGACCGGGCTTCGCGACGCGACCCGCGTGGGGAGCTCCGATCAAACCCAATCGTTGGCCCACTCGATGAAGGGCGCGAGCAAGCAGATCGGCGCCACCCGTGCAGGCTCGCTCCTCGGCGCAATCGAAGAGCAAACGGACATGACCGCGGTCGCGAAGCTGGTCGATGAGCTAGACGAAGAAGTCCCGCGTGTCGAGTCCGCGATCCGAGCGCTCCTGCGACGGTCCCGCCGCGCAGGCTGAGCTCAGAGAGATGCGCCCTAAATGTCCAGATTCGTCACGTTGAGCGCGTTGCTCTCGATGAACGCGCGCCGAGGCTCGACTTGGTCGCCCATCAGGACGCTGAAGAGCTCCTCCGCCTCGAGGGCATCCTCGATGCGCACCTGCAGGAGGGTTCGCATCTCTGGGTCCATCGTGGTCTCCCAGAGCTCGTTTGGATTCATCTCGCCAAGGACCTTGTAGCGCTGGATGCCTAGCCCCCTGCGGGCTCTAGCGTCCACGTTCGACCAGAGACCCTCGATGTCCGGAACCTCGGTAGGCTCTCCGGTTGGCTGGCCGTCCTTGTCGAGCAGGGTCACGACGAACGGGGGCTTCCCCAACGCACGAATGCCTTGGTGGATCTGGCGGAGCTCCGTGACGTTGCCGGCGGACAGGAAGTCGAAATCGAGCGTCGTCGTGCGCCGCGTCGCTCCATCCTGCGTCTCGATGATGACGCGATGGCGATCGTGCTCCTCGTCCTGCTCGATGGTGGCCGTGAACTCGCCCTGACGTTTCGCGTAAACGTATTCTTCGAGCGCCCCAATGGCCGCTTCGGCCTTGGCACGGTCGGCCAGGTCCTCGACCTCGAGGTCGGTCGCGGTGATCAGCGCCTCGACTACGAGCGGATCGACGCGGTGACCGATGTTTTCGAGCAGGAAACGGAAACGGGACACTTCCTTCAAGAGGTTGCGAAGCGGTTCGCCGGTCAGCTGTGCGCTGCCCTCTTTCATGCTGAGGCGCACGTTGTCGGTGCCTGTTTCGATCAGGAACGCGCTGAGTGCCTCGTCGTCTTGGAGATAGCGAAGCTTCTTGCCCTTCTTCACCTTATAGAGCGGCGGCTGGGCGATGTAGAGGTAGCCGTTTTCGATCAGCTTTGGCATCTGCCGATAGAAGAACGTCAGCAGCAGCGTACGGATATGTGAGCCGTCGACGTCGGCGTCCGTCATGATGATGACGTGGTGGTAGCGGAGCTTGTCGACGTCGAAGTTCTCGCCGCCCTCGACTCCGCACCCGAGCGCGGTGATCAGCGTGCCGATTTCGGCGCTGGAGAGCATTTTTTCGAAACGGGCACGCTCTACGTTGAGGATCTTCCCGCGAAGCGGAAGGATGGCTTGGAAGCGCCGGTCGCGACCTTGCTTTGCGCTTCCACCCGCCGAATCACCCTCGACGATGTAGAGCTCGCTCTCGCTCGGGTCCTTGCTTTGGCAATCTGCAAGCTTTCCGGGAAGCGTGCTTGCGTCCAGGACGCCCTTGCGCTGCACCATCTCGCGAGCGCGGCGTGCTGCCTCGCGGGCGCGCG
>CP070650.1:1147766-1151165 GCA_020354595.1 Myxococcales bacterium | reverse complement strand
CGGTCGCGCGCTTCACCACATCCGGGTCCATTCCGTGCCCCTCGTCGAGGAAGCACAGCTCCACCGCGGCGTGACGGCGTCGCACCTCGAGCGCCACGCGGCCTTCGGTGCAGGCATCGAACCCGTTGCGTGCGATGTTCTCGACCATCTGCACGAGCGCCTCACGTGGGGCTTCGACGGTTTCGACTTCGGTCATCGTCTCCCAACGCTCTGCCTGCTGGGGGTCCAGTCGGTTTCGTACGTCGCTGAAGACCGACTCCATCGAGACCGAAGTCACGGCTTCGCCCACGTGCTCGCCGCCAGCCGCCGCCATGCGATCCAGCACCACGCGACACCGCTCCAGCTCCTCGCGAATCAGCTCCGCGTCTTCGAGAAGAGCCTCGGCTCCCGGAAGCTTGCTCGCCTGACGCTCCATCTCCTTCGCCGCGACGGCGATGGTGCCAAGCGGAGTTCCGAGCTCGTGAGCCGCGCCGGCGGCGAGCGTAGCGATCGAGGCGACCTTCCCCCAACGATGCGTTCGCTCCTCGGCCTCCGCGAGGGCGCGTTCGCGCCTCCTGAGCTCGAGAGAAAGCTGGCTGACGAAATAGGTGATCAACGTCACCGCGAGAACCAATGCGATGAACATTCCGTACAGGTGCGCCTGAAAACCGCCGCCGTGGCCCACGTGTCCGAGGTGCTCGCTCGGCACGTGGAACACGAATAGCGCGGCAAACGACACGACCGACAGCCCCGCGATCGCCCAAGTCCAACGCGGCGTCAGCATCACGGCGGACATCGCGATGTACACCACGTAGATGATGCTGAATGGGTTGGTCGGCCCGCCTGAGAAATAAAGAAGCCCCGTGAGCAGCGCGACGTCGAGAACCAGAAACGCCCCGAGCTCTCCGGCCCGGTCTTTTCGAGACGCCAACCAGAGATTCGAGACCAGGCCCGCCGCAACCAGCGACCACATCGGTGCCGCGGGCAGGTCGACGTCGAGAGCCTCGGTCGCGATCAAGATCGACGCGGCGACGATCGCCAGCGCGCCCCAGCGCATGCGCGCCAACCACTCGGCGCCGGCGGAGCTCGGACGGGTCTCGGCGCTCACGAGTCGGGTTGGGCTTCGCCCTCGACGGGCGCCTCGAGGTCGACGTTGCCGTACATCGCCTCGGCGATCTTATAGGCGCTCAGCTCCAAGGTCTCGAGCGCGTCCTTGATCGCGATTGCGTCGCCCTCGTCGATACTCACGTGAAGCGATTGGATGTCCGCTTCGACCTGCGCGACGATTTCCTCGGAGACGAGCTCACGGCATTCCGCAACGGCGCGTTCGCTCGTGTATAGCAGCGCCTCCGCGGCGTTGCGGAGCTCGGCAAGCTCACGGCGCTTCTGGTCGCTCGTCTTGTACGCGTCGGCCTCGCCGATGATGCGCTCGATATCCTGCTCGGTGAGACCGCTCGATGCGACGACCCGAATGTTCTGCTCGCGACCGGTGCCCAAGTCCTTTGCGCTGACGTTGACGACGCCGTCGGCGTCGATGTCGAACGTCACTTCGATTTCGGGTACGCCGCGCGGTGCGGGAACAATCGGTGCGAGCTCGAACTTCGCGAGCGACTTGTTGTCGTCGGCCATTTCACGCTCGCCCTGAAGCACGTGAATTGGTACGAAGGTTTGGTTGTCGACGCTGGTCGTGAAGATCTCCTTGGCCCGCGTCGGCACCGTGGTGTTTCGAGGAATCAGCTTGTGGAAGACGCCGCCGCCGGTTTCGACGCCGAGGCTCAGCGGGGTGACGTCGAGGAGCAAGACCTCTTCCACCTCGCCCGCCAGCGCAGCGCCTTGAAGCGCCGCGCCCATGGCCACGACCTCGTCGGGATTGACGCCTTTGTGGGGCTCCTTCCCGAAGAACTCCGCGACCTTGTTCTGCACCATGGGCATGCGGGTCTGGCCGCCGACGAGCAGGATTTCGTCGATGTCCTCCCGGTTGATGCCACCGTCATCGAGCGCCTGCTGACACGGTCCGAGGGTCCGATCGATGATCTCCGAGACCAGAATCTCGAGCTCGCTCCGCTTGACCGTGGTCTCGAGGTGTTTCGGTCCGGACGCGTCCGACGCGATGAACGGTAGGTTGATTTCGGTTTCGAGTGCCGAAGAGAGCTCGTGCTTGGCCTTTTCGGCCTGCTCCTTGAGGCGCTGAAGCGCTACGCGGTCTTCGCGCAGATCGATGCTTGTCTGCTCTTCGAACCGGCGGGCGAGCTCTTCGACGAGCGCGTTATCGAGGTCCTCGCCGCCGAGGTGAGTGTCGCCCGACGTCGACTTCACGCTGAAGACGCCATCGGAGATCTCGAGGATCGAGATGTCGAACGTGCCGCCGCCCAAGTCGTAGACCGCAACTCGCTTGCCCTCGTGCTCTTCGAAGCCGTATGCGAGCGCAGCCGCAGTCGGCTCGTTGATGATCCGCCGCACTTCGAGACCGGCGATCTTCCCGGCTGCGATCGTTGCCGAACGTTGCGCGTCGTTGAAGTACGCGGGAACCGTGACGATCGCCTCTTCGACCTCGTCGCCGAGAAACGATTCGGCGACCTCGCGCATCTTCTCGAGCACCATCGCCGAAATCTCGGGCGGCGAGTATCGATGCTCCTGGATCTGCACCCAGGCGTCGCCTCGCTCGTTCTCTACCACCTGGTACGGCACCATCTTCGCGTGCTTCTCGGCCGCCTCGGCGTCGAAGTCGAGACCCATCAGGCGCTTGATCGCAAAGACGGTGTTCTCGGGGTTGGTGACTCCCTGGCGCTTGGCGACGCTTCCGACCCGCCGCTCTCCGTCCTTTGCAAACGACACCACCGAGGGGGTCGTCCGGCTGCCCTCGGCATTCGGGATGACTCTCGGCTCCCCGTTGTCGACGAAAGCGACACAGGAGTTGGTCGTCCCAAGATCGATCCCGATGATTTTCCCCATCCTGCCCTAAACCTCTTTATAGCCCGAGCAGGGGGTTTGTCGCACCTTAGGGGTCGTCAGTCTGTCTCCCCCTCGCCGTTCGTGGACGAGTCCCCCTGATCATCTGTCGGGGTCGGCGGCTTTGCCACCACCACCATGGCGGGGCGGAGCAGCCTCTCACCTAGGTAATAACCGGGCACGATCTCCGAAATGATGGTCCCCGGAGCATGCTCGGCCGTCTCCTCCTGCTGCATCGCGTCGTGGCAGGTCGGGTCGAACTGCTGCCCCACCGCGGGCACCCGTTTGAGACCGAGGCGGCTGGCGATGTCTTCGAAGCCCCGCAGCACCATGTGGACGCCATCGGCGACGGCCGAAACCTCGGTCGCGTCGGTCATCGCATCCGCTGCGCGTTCCAGGTTGTCGACGATCGGCAGGACCTCCCGCAGGGTGTCCTCGATGGTCCGTCGCCGGACCTCCTCGATCTCTTTT
>CP070650.1:1145137-1147666 GCA_020354595.1 Myxococcales bacterium | reverse complement strand
CATCTCGAAGAAGGTGTGGTGACGCGCGGTGACGCCGACGTTCTCGAGGTCGTTGTGCTTGCCACTGATGCGAATGCACTTCTGTGACGATGTGGCCCGAGAGTACGGCCGCTCCTCCTTGCCGGTGAAGACGTCCTTGAACTGCACCATGCCCGCATTGGCGAACATGAGCGTCGGGTCATTCGGCGGAACGAGGGGGCCGGAGGCCACGCGCTCGTGCTCGCGCTCCTGGAAGAAGCGAAGGAACGATTCCCGAATTTCGGCTGACGAGGACATTCACCGCGATTGCTAGCGCTTGTGCAGCGCCCACGCAACGCCTGTGCTAGGGGATCCGCCGTGCTGACGTGCCTGCGCGTCCGGAGCTTCGCCATCATCGAAGCGCTCGAAGTCGAGCTCGACGCCGGGCTCAACATCGTCACGGGTGAGACGGGCGCAGGGAAGTCGATCCTCGTCCACGCCCTCCAACTGGTGCTCGGCGCGCGGGGCCGGCCCGAGGTGGTCAGGACCGATGCCGAGGCCGCCGAAGTCGAGGCGCTCTTCGACTTGAGCGACGAGACCGAAACACTCGGGGCCTTGCGCGAACTGGGTGTCGAGACCGACGGAGAGCTGCTCGTACGCCGGGTCGTGAGCGCAACCGGCCGAACGCGAGCCTACATCAACGGCCGGCTCGCGACCCTCGCACAGCTTCGTGAGGTCACCAAAGGCCTGGCGGACATCTCGTCGCAGCACGAGTACCATTCGCTCGCGGACGCGCGGCATCATCTCAGCTATCTCGATGCCTTCGCGGAGCATCGGCCATTGCTCGAAGACGTCGGCAGGGCGTACGACGGGGTCGTCGAGACGGCAGCGCGCCTAGAGGAAGTCGTCACCGAGGAGCGCGGGAGGATCGATCGCGTGGACCTGCTCCGCTACCAGGTGAACGAAATCGATTCGCTCCGAGACGTCATCGAAAACGAAGAAGAGCTATCGGTCGAGCGGGAGCGCCTTCGCCACGCCGAGAAGCTCGGGAGCGCGGCGGGCGAAGCCGAGGCGCGACTCTACGCGGACGACGATTCGATCTGCGGCGCGTTATCGCGCATCGCCTCTTCGGTAGAGCACGCATCCGGGTTCGATCCTAGCCTCGGACCGGCGGCGGCACAGGTCCGCGAGGCGCTCGTCCAGCTCGAAGATGCCGCTTCGGAGCTCGGTCGATACGCCCGGAACCTCGCCTACGACCCCGCACGCTTGTCCGCGCTCGAAGATCAGCTCGATCGCTTGGCGCGCATCAAGAAGAAGTACGGGGAGACGAGCGCGGAGATCCTCGCTCACCGTGATCGGGCTGCCGCTGAGCTCGATTCGCTCGAGCGATATGAGGAACGCCTCGACCGCTCCCAACGGGACTTCGACGAAGCGCTAGAGCATGCGTCGAAGTTGGCGCAGGAGCTCCGCACCAAACGCCAAGCCGCCGCAGCCAAGCTCAGCAAGGCGATTAGCAAGGAGCTCGCATCGCTTGGCATGGGCGAGGCGAAGGTGACTGTGGAGCTCGCGTCGCTCGAAGGGGGTCCGGATGAGCTTCAGGTCAAAGGCGCGCGCCTGTCGGCCACCGGCATCGACCGTGCCGAGCTCCTGATCGCGCCGAACCGCGGCGAAGAGGCCAAACCACTCCGAAAGATCGCCAGCGGCGGCGAGCTCTCCCGTGCGATGCTCGCGATCAAACGCGTGCTTGCGGGGCTCGGCCCCGCGAGCCTCTATGTCTTCGACGAGGTCGACGCAGGCATCGGCGGCGCGGTAGCCGAAGTGATCGGCCGCAAGATCCACGAGGTCGCCAAACACAGCCAGGTCCTGTGCATCACCCACCTCCCACAGATCTCGGCGTACGCAGACGCGCACTACCGTGTGCACAAAGAGGTCGTCGGCGAGCGAACGAAGAGCGATATTCGCCTCTTGAGCGACAAAGAACGACTCGAAGAAATCGCGCGGATGCTGGGCGGCGTGACGGTGACGGACCAGGCCCGAGCCGCCGCGGAGGCGCTACTCCAAAGCGCCGCACACTGACGCTGGCACCGACGCTGGCGCTGGCATTGGCACTGGCGCTGGCGCTGGCACTGGCACTGGCACTGGCACTGGCACTGGCACTGGCACTGGCACTGGCACTGGCACTGGCACTGGCACTCATCACAAGACTTGCTGGCCCGCTTGTCCTTGGTTGGGTTTGGCCTCCCACGCAGGGTGAGAGACCAAACCCAACCAAGGAGTCGCTATGGAGCAGAAGTCGAACGTGTATGTCAGAGCTCGCAAGGTCGTGCGGGAGCTTCGGCCGCTCGTGGAGCGTGTGCGCGAGCGGGATGCCAAGCTCGCGGATCAGCTGAGGCGGGCGGCGCAGAGTGTGGTGCTCAATATTGCCGAGGGGCGAGGCAGCAAGGCGGGGCTCGCGCGGGTACGCTTCACGAACGCCTGTGGTTCCGCCAAAGAGGTGCGGGCGGCACTCGATGTGGCCGGCGATTGGGGCTACATCGATGCTCGAAGGGCACACGTGATCGACGCAGAGCT
>CP070650.1:1139612-1145037 GCA_020354595.1 Myxococcales bacterium | reverse complement strand
TCGAGCGGCCGATAGGAGTCATTCCCTCACCGGTCTGCGCGCACCGCATCGAGGAAGCCGATCGGGAAACGTGGTCTCGCCAAGTCGAGGAGATTCGCCGAGGCATTCAAGATAGCGTTTTCGACAAAGTGGTCGCTGCTAGGCACTGCGTCGTCGAGCTCGAGACGGGCGCCGGCTCGCTCGATGTGCTCAAGCGATTGGAGGAGCGGTTTCCTGGCTGCACGCGCTTTGCACTATGGCGTGGTGATGCGGCGTTTCTTGGAGCGACCCCCGAGCTCTTGGTCTCGCGGAGGGGTCCTGTCGTCTCGAGCGAGGCCCTCGCGGGCTCGACCGCGCATGGTGAGGGCGCCCGCATGATGGAAAGCAGCAAAGAGCGCGAAGAGCATCAGCTCGTGGTGCAAGCCATTCTCAACGGCCTCGAGCCGTTCTGCGACTCGCTTCAGTCCGATCCGGAGCCGAGCGTTCGCGAGCTTCCGAACCTACTCCACATGCAGACAGCGATCTCAGGTCGGCTCCGCGAGCCGACACACGTGCTTTCGCTGGTGCAGGCGCTTCACCCGACGCCGGCAGTCGGCGGCGTGCCCACCGAGGAGGCGATTCGCTGGATCATCGAGCACGAAGCGCTCGCTCGAGGCTGGTACAGCGCGCCGGTTGGTTGGACCGACGCCTCGGGCGACGGCGAGTTCGTGGTGGCGCTGCGATCCGGTTTGATCCGGGGCGGCAAAGCTTGGGTCTATGCCGGCGCCGGCATCATGTCAGACTCCGACCCCGAGGCCGAGTACGCCGAAACCGAGCTGAAGATGCAGGCGCTTCTAGGAGCGCTCCATGGGGACGGCCGCTGAACGACAAACGGAATGGGCGCGGCTCGTCATCGACAGCTTCGTCCGCGCCGGCGTAGCTGACGCGATCATCAGCCCGGGCTCCCGCTCGACTCCGTTCGTGATCGCTGCCCTCCGACACGAGGCGCTTCGGTGTACCAGCGCCCTCGACGAGCGTTCGGGCGCCCACTACGCGCTCGGCCAAGCGCGAAGCACGCTCCGACCTTCGCTGCTTCTGTGCACGTCCGGGAGTGCGCCCGCCCACTACTTCCCTGCGGTCATCGAGGCGAGCGAGGCCGGCATACCGCTCATCGTGCTGTCCGCCGACCGTCCGCCGGAGCTTCACCGATGCGGCGCAAACCAGACGACGGATCAGATCGATCTCTACGGGAAGCACGTCCGCTTTTTTGGAAATCTCGGCGAGCCACGCGAAGACACGCTGAGCCTACGGGCAACCCGGCGTTTGGTCGCGCAGGCGGTGAGCGAGGCGACCGGAGCGAAGCCGGGACCGGTGCACGTCAATGCCCAGGCCCGCAAACCGCTCGAGCCCGTTTCCGCCGACGGCGAGTTGCGCGCTCGTGTCGACGCAATCCTCGAAGAGCCACTGACTCAGGTGCATCGCGCTCGACCACTCGCGCCAACACTGGTCGAGCCAGTTTCGCCACTCGTGGTGGACGCCGTCGCGGAGGCGCTCGACTCAGCATCGAAACCCGTGATCCTCTGTGGGCCTGCGGACGTGCGCAGCGCGATGTTCGTCGACGCGCTCAACGAGGTCTCGGAGCGGTCCGGAGCGCTCGTGCTCGCCGAAACCGCCAGCCAGCTCCGTTGCTGGTCGCAAAGCCAAGCGCTTGGGGCGTTCGACACCCTGTGGCGGACAAGGAGCGGACGTTCCGCGCTTCGTCCGGACTTCGTCTTGCAGCTCGGCGCCGCCCCGATCTCCAAAGGATGGGAACTGCTCTGCGGCGATCGATCGATTCGCCGCATCGTCGTTCATCCTTGGGAATGGGCCGACCCCACCTCGGACGCCGAGGCGCTCGTGCAGGCGGATATCGGCTCTTTTCTCACGGCGCTTTGCCGGGCAGACTACGACCGCACGCGGCGTGATTCGAATTTTGCGGCTCGGTTCCGTCGCGCCGAGACGCTCGTCTGGGATCTGGCCGACGCCGTGCTCGCCGAGGCGGGCGATACGTTGACCGAAGGCGGGGTCGCTCACGCACTGCTCGACGCGCTACCGGATCCGAGCGCATTGGTTCTCGGCAACAGCTTGCCGATTCGCGACGTCGAGACCTGGGCGCCGCCCAACCAGAAGCTGTTGGTGGTGCACGCGCAGCGGGGAGTCAGCGGGATCGATGGGCTCGTGTCGAGCGCAGCGGGCGTCGCGTCCTCGGTCGACGGCCCGACAACGCTTTTGGTCGGGGATGTGAGCTTCTTGCATGACCTCAACGGGCTCCAGCTCGCGTCACGAGTCGACGGGCCGCTCGTCATCACGGTGATCAACAACGGCGGCGGCCAAATCTTCGATCACTTGCCTATCGGGCGCGACGGGGATGAGTCCTGGCTTCCGTACTTCACCACCCCTCACGACGCGAACCTCGAAAGGGCGGCGGGAACGTACCGGTGTGCGTATCGCCGCGCGACGACGGTCACCGAGCTCTTGGGCGCGCTTGATGCCGCGTACGGCGAACCTGGGTGTACGGTGGTCGAGGCCGTCGTGCCGCCGCACAGCGCGCGAGAACAAAGCTCGGAGTTGATCCGCCAAGCGGAGCAGGCGCTCGCACGCGAGGCGCCTTGATGTGGATGCTGCTGCACGGCTTCACCGGTTCGCCGAAAAGCTGGGATGCGGTCGTCGCTCGAGGAGATTTCGATCGAGACCCGCTCCGACCGACTTTGACGGGGCACGGGATAGAGTGGCGGGCGAGCGCGGCTCGATCGTTTCAAGATGAGGTCGCGCGTCTCTCTACTCTGGCGTCATCGCTCGATCCGCCTCGGTTCGTTGCGGGCTATTCCCTCGGAGCGCGGGTCGCGCTCGGTATGCTCGTTGCAAGCCCAGAGTGCTTTGATGGGGCATTGCTGATCGGGGTGCATCCGGGCCTCCCCGACGAAGATGCTCGAGCTGAGCGACGAGCGCTCGACGAGGCGAGGGCGGACCAGCTTCGAACGGAGGGCTTGCCCGCGTTCGTGGCGCAGTGGGAGAGCCAAGCGCTATTTGAAACGCAGCGCTCGCTGCCGGAGGAGATCCGGCGACGGCAGCGAGAGATCCGACTCGAGCACGACCCCGAAGGTTTGGCGCACTCGCTCGAGATGCTCGGCCTCGGAGCGATGCCCAACTACGCACGCGCGCTGTCGTCGAACCGAGTGCCGATCACGCTGATGGCCGGAGCACGGGATTCCAAGTTCCGAGACCTCGCGATCGGGCTTGCGGACCGCTCGCCAAACATCGAGTCGGTGATTGTCGACGGCGCGGGGCATAATCTCATTGTCGAGGCCACCGACGCCGTGGTCACGGCTTTGGACCGGGTGCAGCGGGCGGCCCTGGAGGGGCCACGATGAGCGAGGTTGCTCCCGGGTCCGTACGGGCGTGGATGCTCGGCGCGCGCCCAGCGACTCTCACTGCAGCGTTCGCGCCTGTCGCGGTCGGCACGGCCTGCGCTTGGCGAGTCGGCGGGTTTCGATGGGACGCTGCACTCGCGGCGTTGACCGGTGCGTTCTTGATTCAGATTGCGACCAACCTGGCGAACGACATGTACGACTTTCAAAAAGGCGCCGACACCGAGGAGCGTCTCGGGCCGGTGCGCACCGCGCAGGCAGGCCTGCTGACCGTCGGCCAGCTTCGCCGCGGGATCGTGGTGACGCTCGGGCTCGCCCTCGGCGTGGGAGTCTATCTGACGTGGGTAGCCGGGCCTGCGGTCATCGTGATCGGACTCTCTTCGATCGCGGCGGGGCTCGCTTACACGGGTGGACCGTTCCCGTTGGCGTACAATGGTCTCGGAGACGTGTTCGTGATGGCCTTTTTCGGTTTCGTCGCCGTATGCGGAACCGCGTTCGTTCAAGCGCTCTACGTGCCCGAAGTTGCCTGGCTGGCTTCGCTACCCATCGGCGCGCTGGCCACCGCGATTCTAGCGGTCAACAACGTTCGCGACTTCGTGGGCGATGCGGCCGCAGGCAAACGCACCATCGTCGTGCGCTTCGGAAGGCGAGGCGGTGTTCGCGAGTACGCGTTCTTGCTGAGCGTCGCGTACGTAACCCCCATCGTGATCCTCGTCCTCGGCTGGACCACTGCTTGGGTGTGCCTTCCACTCGCCACTGTTCCTTGGGGTGTCCGACTCTCGCGCTCTGTTTCGCGAGACCGAGGTGCGGTCCTCAATCAGACCCTTGCCGGAACCGCCAAGCTGCTTTCGGTTTACGGTATCCTCTTCGCGATTGGGATCGCGCTGTGACCGAGCTCCACGCGCGGATCGACGTCCTCGAGGGAGAGTTGGGAGCACACCTTCCCGGCGCCGGCGTAGGTCTTGCAAGACGCGCATTCGCAGTGATGTCGCTGACGCGGAGCGACGGAACGACCGGACTGGGTGAAGCCTCCCCGCTTCCGGGGTATTCGCCTGACTCGATCGAGGAGGTTGGTGAGGAGCTCCAACGATTGATCGACACGCCACTGCGGGCCGATCCACTCGCGACTCCATTCGAGCTCTTGAGAGACATTTTCGAGGCGCACCCGGTGCGGCACCCGTCATCACGTTTCGCGCTCGAGACCGCGTTGCTCGACTGGCTCGGGCGCACGCGCGGCAAACCGCTCCATGAAATCGTCGGTGGCGGAGGGGACCGCCAGCCGATTGCCATCGCTGACTTGGTCCTCGAGTCCGACCCGTCCGCGTGGCCTCGAGATGCCGACGCGCTCGTCCAGCAGGGAGCGACGCACCTCAAGCTCAAGATCGGCGAAGACCTCGAGCAGGAGATCACGGCGCTCGCACAGATTCGGCGCTCGCACCCGACCCTGCCGCTTCGGCTCGATGGAAATCGACGCGTCCCGCTCGATGCCCTGTCTCGCCATGCGGCTTCCATCGAGTCCTTGGACCTCGAGCTGATCGAAGAACCCGTCTCCCCCGATTCATGGCGGCATGCGCTGAGCCTCCCACTCCCCTTCGCGTTGGACGAGAGCTTGCGGGATCCGGAGCTCTCCGAACGGCTGCTCGACACAGGCAAGATCCGCGCTGTCGTCCTCAAGCCCATGGTGCTGGGCGGGTTCCAGGCTTCCCTGGAGCTCGCGGACCGCGCTTCGGTCCGGGGGGTCGACTCTTTGGTGTCGCACACCTTCGATGGTCCTATCGCGAGGGCGGCGACCGCCGAGCTCGCGCTCGTGCTTCAAAGCCCTCTGGCCGCGGGTCTCGGTTGGCATCCTGGACTCGACCTCTGGCCGTCGCAGCACACGGCGGCCATCCGTGGGCGCGCAATCGTGCCGCACGACTCGCCAGGCCTCGGACTCCGGTTCGAGGAGGACCCCGATGCGTGAGTTGAGCATCTTGGCGGCCGCGCGGGAGGCGCCGTCAGGCGATTGCCTGATCGTAAACGGGCGCGTGTGGACGTTTGCCGAGATTGCGGGGCGTGTGGCC
>CP070650.1:1128673-1139512 GCA_020354595.1 Myxococcales bacterium | reverse complement strand
CGCACCGAAGAGCCGACCCGCCGCGCAGACGGCAGCTTTCCCTCCAAGAACGACTACTTCCTCACGTTTGGCGTCGCGCTCCACCTAGGCTAGCTCCCGGGTAGGCTAGCCTCGAGACTTTTCCTAACGCTATTGACTACGAAGTCAGTTAGGAGGACGCTTTGCGTGATGTTGTTGCTATCGACGTGCATGATTCAGGAGGGTCGAATTCCCGACGATCAGCGAGCCACACTCGAGGGCGCGCTCAAGACCGCCATTCGAGACCACGTTGGAGACGACGCAAGGCTCGCGGTGGCCTGGATGATGGTGCCGGCCGGCAGTGGATACTCGGCGGGCAAGCCATCGACGTCGTCGCTGGTTCAGCTCAGCGTCCCCGATGGGTTTCCCCAACCCGCCCGGGCAGCGCTCATGCATGACGTCAACGACCGCTGGTGCGCGATCACCGGCCAGAGCCCCTACGAGCTGATGGTCAGCGTGCCGGATCGCAAGGCGGCCCAGAGAATGCTGAAGGGCATGCTGGAGGAAGTGCCGCTCGGCCAGAAGCCCGCGCTACTCACGAACCATGTCACTCAACTCGTTCGAAGCTTTGCAGCCGGTCGCTAGACAGGAGACCCACCATGCCGCTCTACACGTGTATTGCTGACAGCCGAACCTCCAACGACAAACGAGAGAAGATCGCGCTTGCGATCACCGAGTCCCATTGCAGTCACACGGGCGCCCCCGCCGAGTTCGTGCACGTCTTCTTCAACGAATACCTCGGGGGCAACAAGAAGACGGACCTTCGCATCGTGGGCAGCATCCGCGCCGGTCGTCCACCGGAGCTCAAGGCCAAGATGCACGCCGACATCGTAGCGAAGGTTACAGACATCCTGTCTTCGTCGACCGGCCGCGTGCAGCTCAAGCTCCAGGAGATCCCCGCCGAATGGAACATGGAAGGCGGCGAGGTTCTCCCCACCCCAGGCACCGAAGACGACTGGATGCGAAAGCATTGGTCGAGCGAGGACGATGAGGCGCCTGCGACCAAGTCTCCCGGAGCTTCCCCCTGACGCCGCAAGCCCCGAGCGAGGACGTGGCCGAATGGGAGTCCCCAAGGCGCGATGCCTACCGGGACGATTTTCCGACAACCCAAGCAGTTGCGGTGTACGTTCTAGCGACTGCTCATGGAAATCATCGTTCGGCCCCCCGGTAGCATCACGGATCACGTCGCGTACGGAATGGACGGGTTCGTCGTCTCGCAGATGATGAAGCTCGCGCCGAGCGAGGAGGAGTCGGTTGCGGAGCGGCTCGCGGAGTTTCGTGCCATTCAAGTGGAGCTCGCCGAAACCGGGGCGCTCGAGGACGACTCGGTCATGTACCCGAAACCAGGGCACGTGGAGATCTCAAAGCGGCTCCTTGCGCCGCACCGCGTCGGCTTTCACGAGTGGCGATGGCCGAGCCATCACCCGCTGGTATTTCCGCAGATCGAGGACGACTATCGCTCCCGCCGGCGCAACCAGACCGCCAGGCTCCGCATGCTGAAGCTCAAGCCCAGGGGCTCGACGATCGCAATCATCATCAACGGCTTTTCGTCTGGGCACCACATCGTCGAGCGCCTGATGTGGCCGATTCAGTTCTTCAAGCGGCAGGGAATTGGCGCGGCGCTCTTCGCCCTCCCTTTTCACGGCCCTCGCACCCGGGTCTTCCCGCCAGAGTGGCCCGGTCAAGACTTGAGAATGGTCATCGAGGGCTTCCGCCAGGCGGTCTGGGAGCTTCGGATCGCGATTCGCGCGCTGCGTCAACAAGGCGCGAAGCGGGTGGGGGTTATTGGAATGAGCTTAGGCGGATTCACGACCTCGCTTCTCGGGACCGTCGAGCCCGACGTCGACTTCTTGATTCCCTACGTGCCGATCGGCTCAATCTCCGACTTCATGGAGGACAACGATCTCGTACCGGAGGCGGGCGATCGACAAGAGGAAATGCGGCTGGCCTTTCGCAAGCACATGAACGTGATCAGCCCGCTCTCGCGACCGTCCGTCCTTCCACCGGAACGGGTGACTGTGATTTCTGGTGAGCTCGATCGGCTCGCAAGCGTGGAGCAGGGTGCAAGGCTTGCCGAGCATTTCGGCTGCCGCCACGTCGTCTTCCGCGGGGCCCATCTCATTCAAACGGGCCGCGCCCGCGCCTTTGGCGAGGCTTTTGCGGACTTCCGACGCAACAGAACGCTTCCGCGTCGGTAGGTCACGTCGGAGCTGCTCGATGCGCAGACGCCTACGCTCGGGCTACGTCGTAGCCTGCGCCGCGCAGCAGTCTTTCGTCTGCGGTGATGAGCGTTAGCTGATAGACGCTTGCCGTTGCGGCGATGAATCGATCTGCCGGGTCGTCGTGCTTGACTTCGACCTCGCGAGACTGCAGCGCCACTTCGTGGTTGAGCGGCGCCTCGCCGACGCCACTCGCGGCGATCGCGTCTCGAATCCACGATCGCGAATCGGTGTCGAGCTCGAGCCGACCACGCTCGACGAGCAGACACGTCTCCCACACCGAGATCGGAGACAGCCAGAGCGTTGCGTCCGACGATCCCAGCAGCTCGCGAGTCCTCTTTCGAAGCCGGGTCGGATCGAGCAGCCCCCAGAGCCAGACGTGTGTGTCGAGCAGGTACTCACCTCTCAACGCAGCGCCTCCCAGTCGTCGGTGGCGATCGGTTCCACGAGGTCACCGGCGATGCGGCCCCGCTCAGCGAGCGACCCGAGCCAATCCGCTTCGGGCTCGACAGGTGCGGGTGGATGAATTTCGGCGACACGCTCCCCCCGTCGCGTCACGATCACGGGGCGCCCCGTCTCGTGAACCCTACGCAGGATCTTCAGGCACTTGGCCTTGAACTCTGAGATGACGATGGTGTCGGGAGTGTCGCCCACGGTCACAGTATGAGGCTTATAATGACCATGGTCAACGACCATGGTCAACACTCTTCAGGGAGCCTCGGACCTGGCAGCGGGCGGCCCCGCAGACTTCCCTCGTGCCTACCTTTCGACCGCCGACCCTCGAAACCATGCGGCTCATCCTCGGATTGGTCGAAGCTCGCGAGATCGACCGGGAGCACTCCCAAGCGGAGCTCAGCTTCTGGCTGGCGCGACACGCCTGGCGCGTGACACAGGCCTCGCCACGTCTTACGACTGGGCCGTGAAACGCAAAGACGAGCGTAAGGTGGTCTTGGGGGGTGCGGCCGGCGCGTGGGGGGATACCTCGTTTGCGGCTCCGCAGCTGCTCGACTCGGGCCGGTGTGACTACATTCTGTTCGAGGCGTTGGCAGAGATCACGATGGGGATCCTCACGCGGGCGCGTCTCGCCGACCCATCCCTCGGCTATACCACCGACGTGATCCAGATGATCGGCCGTGACCTGCCGCGGATTGGCGAGCAGGGCGTGCGGGTCGTGACAAACGCGGGCGGTGTCAATCCGAGAGCCGCCGCGACCTTGCTTCAACGAATGGCGACGAAGGCCGGCGTAGAGCTTCGCATCGCGTGGATCGAGGGCGACAACCTCGTCTCGCGCATGAGTGAGCTCGGGAAGCTCGGGCTCGCCGAGATGAGCGACGGCTCGCCGCTCGTCGAGGCGCCGCTGAGCTTCAACGCGTACCTCGGGGCGTGGCCGATCGCCGCCGCGCTCGATGCGGGCGCCGACATCGTCATTACGGGCCGCTGCGTCGACTCGGCTCTCGCGCTCGGGCCGCTGATCCACGAGTTCGGTTGGGGGCCCGAAGACCTCGACGCGCTGGCTCAAGGCAGCCTCGCCGGGCATCTTTTGGAATGCGGGCCGCAGTCTACCGGTGGCCTGCTGACCGACTGGGAGGACGTCCCGATGTGGCACGACCTCGGCTACCCGCTTGCCGAGTGCAGAGCAGACGGTTCGTTCGTGCTCACGAAACCCGAAGGGACCGGCGGCCTTGTGGACGTGCGCACCGTTTCCGAGCAGTTGTTGTACGAGATTGGCGATCCGTCCGAATACCTCCTGCCCGACGTGACGTGCGATTGGCGCTACGTGGATCTCGCCCAGGTGGGGCCCGATCGAGTCGAGGTCACAGGCGCTCGCGGAAAGCCGCCCCCGCCCACGCTCATGGCCTGCGCACAAGTCGTCGACGGTTACAAAGTGCTCGGCTTGTTGTTCATCGGTGGCCGCGACGCGGCTAAGAAGGCCAAGCGCTTCGGCAACGACTTCATCCGCCGGGCCGAGCGGTTGCTCGAGCGCGAGGGGTTCGACGCGCTTCGCGATGTGGACATCGAAATTCTCGGAGCGGAGAGCACCTATGGACCGCATTCGAGAGCCCAGTCGGCTCGCGAGGTCGTCGTGAAGATCGCGCTCCACCACGACTCGCGTGAGGCGCTGTCGGCCATCGTCCGTGAGCTCGGCTCGTTTGGAATGGCCGTCCCCGGTCTGACCGCCGGTGGGCGAGGGCTCCCCAAGCCCACACCGCCCGTCCGATTGCGGAGCTATCTCGTACCGCGCGAGCGTCTCAATGCCTCGATCCACCTCGATGGCGAGATGCTCGACTACGAGGAGCCCGTTCCGCGGCCTCCTGCTCCCGAAACCGAGCGGCCACCCGTGCAAAGGACGACCTTTCCACTCGAAGACCCCGTCGAGCTTCCGCTCATCGCCATTGCGCACGCGCGGAGCGGCGACAAGGGCGCCGACGCAAACATCGGCGTTCGCGCAAGGCATCCCGATTTCGTCCACATCTTGCGTGAACAGCTCACGGAGAAGCGGGTGGCGGGCTGGCTCGCCCACCGCATCGAAGGGTCCGTCCGGCGCTACGAGGTCCCGGGGATCCAAGCGTTCAACTTCGTGCTTCGCGACGCGCTCGGCGGGGGTGGGATTTCATCGCTGCGATTCGACCCGCAAGGCAAGGCGTACGCACAGCAGTTACTCGACATCCCGATTCTGGTTTCGGCAGCCATGCTCGCGCACCCCGCGTTGGTCGAAGTCCCCGAGGTCGAGCAGGCACGGGAGAGATTGACCACCCATCCTTGACTCGGGGCACGAGGAGACCAGAACCAGGGCCATGCGAATTGCCTTTGCCGAAGCCATGTGTGATCCGGCGCATTACGCTCCGTTGGCGCAAGTCGCGGAGGCAGCTGGGTTCGACGCGTTCGTGATTCCCGACTCCGTCGCCTATCCGGAGCACTCCGACTCCAAGTACCCGTACACACCCGACGGCAACCGAGAGTTCCTCGACGGCGCCCCTTTCATCGATCCGTTCGTTCTGGCCACAGCGCTTGCCGCAGTGACGAAGACGCTTCGGTTCCACACGTTCGTCGTGAAGCTTCCAATTCGGCATCCCGTGCTGGTTGCAAAGCAGGCGATGTCGGTCGCGGTGATGAGCGGCAACCGGTTCAGCCTCGGTATTGGATTGAGCCCATGGCCCGAGGATTACGACATCTGCGACGTGCCGTGGAAGGGCCGCGGCAAGCGCATGAACGAGATGATGGAGATGATTCGAGGCCTCACGGCGGGGGACTTTTTCAGCTACGAAGGGGAGGTCTTTCAACTCCAGTCGATCAAGATGGCCCCGGCGCCGACCAAGCCGATTCCGCTGCTGATCGGCGGGCACTCGGACGCCGCCCTTCGCCGCGCCGTCACCATCGGCGATGGTTGGATGCACGCCGGTGGAGACCAGCAGGAGCTTGAGATGATGATCGCGAAGCTCCACGAATTGCGAAAAGAGCGCGGCGTCGAGAGCCGGCCGTTCGAGATCCACGCAGCGTCTTATTTGGCCCTCACGCCCGACGGCTTGCGCCAGCTCGAGGATCTCGGGGTCACGGACGCGGTCATCGGGTTTCGCGCGCCGTACCAAGAGGACACGACGAGCCTCGAGACCAAGCTGCAATCGATCGAGATGTACGCCGACACCGTGCTCGGCAAATACCGCTAGCCCGAAAAACGGGGTCAGGCCCGTTTTTCGAGTGGGAGCATGCGTGCTAACGGAAGGTCCACGGGCGAAACCAGACCCGGTTTGGCGGCGCATACGAAGGGGATCGCGTGAATCGCTTTGGTTCCGGTAGCCCACGTGCCGATCAAGTGGTCGTCCGCGTAGATCTCATGGGTGAGCCTGCTTCCGGGCGTTCCTCGCACATCGACTTCGATCCAGCCTTGGCTCGGCCCGTCGCCGAGCCACGACTCGCGCACATACTCCGGTCCGAGCAAGAACCGTAGCTCGATGGTCGCCACAGGCGCGCCCTCGTTCGTCGTCGACGCCTTCAAGAGAAGGCCGGCCATCGTTCCCTTCCTGACGATGACCTTGTCCTCGTAGTCCTGGGTCGCAGGTTCAAACTCGTACGAGAAGCTCGTCCCATCATGCGGCAACGAGAGCTCTTCACACAGTAGATCGGTCACTTGATGGAGACTTCGGGCAAAGATGCCGTACGCGCTCCGGGCGCCGCTCGCGAGCTCTTCCTCCGTCTTGCCGAAGCCGAACATGCGCAGGAACACCTCACTCAACGTCGACTGCGGCTCGCACGTCTTGATGTAGATTGAATCTACATCGGTGCAGATCGACGAGCCGAGCAACGCGAGCTCGTAGCTGAGGCCGGGATTCAAGCCCGTCCCATAGAGGGACGACTGACCGATCTCGCAAGCCTTCAACACGTCAGCGAAGCTCTTGCGCGTCTTCGGGTTCCATCCGGCGATGATGCTGATGACGTTCTTTCCGCTCGCGAGAATACGGATGATCTCGTCGTACCGCTCGGTCGGGGGGTTGTAGAGCACGCAGTCCGCGTCGAGTGCGAGAATCTCTTCCACATCGTTGGTGGCGATGACTCCGAGTGGCTCGATGCCCGCAATCGTCCCCGCATCGACGCCGCTCTTCTCTCTGTGATGTACGAATGCGCCAACGAGCTCGAACAACGGCGAGCGAGCGATTGTGCGAATCTGGTGCCTGCCGATTTCGCCCGTGTACCACTGGATGACTTTGAGCTTCTGGTCGTTGGACTCCATGGTCTACGACCGCTTTGTATCAGTGATTCCCTTCGAGAGGCGTGGAAACCCGACGATAGATTGACGAAATCGACGTGACCGATCAGGGTAATGGAGGCTGGATCGTTACCGGGGGTTGGCTTGAGCCAGACGATGAACTCATTGGGACCGCCGTTCCCGCTGTCGGTCTTCACTCGCCTCGCCGATCCGGTGAGACGTCAGCTTCTTCCCATCGATGCGAAGCGGGCCAAGGCCTTGGCCGAGCGACTCAACGGGCTCCACGACTACGGCGGTACGGGCGTCTTGAAGCGCCTCGATGAAACCGTCGACAGCGTATCAGCCGTCGATTGGAATGCCCTAGGTCATTTCGCGGTTCGCTACATTCTAAACTGGCACCTGGGCAACCGGCTCCGCTTGGTGGAGCTGCTCAAGCAACGTCCCGACATCGAGGACATCGACATCGATCGCCCCATCATCATCACGGGCCTCTTCCGGACGGGGACGACGTTTCTTCACAACGTCCTCGGCGCTGACGAGACGAACCGTGCCGCACGCACGTGGGAGCTCGCTCACCCCGTCGGGCGCCGGCGCGACCTCATCGGCGACGCCAGGTGGCGCCGATGGCGCGGGAGCCACGAAGTCGCGATGGACCACATGATGGTCCCCGAGCAAGAAGAGGTCCACAAGGTCTTCACGGACGCCTACGAGGAGGACTTCTTCCTGCTGGAGAACGACATGGCGATCATGAAGTTCTTCGTCGGCATCGGTGACTATCAATACGGCATGCGCATGCTCGACTGGGACATGGTGGAGCCCTACCAGTGGCACAAGCGACAGCTTCAAGTGCTCTCAGCACAGAGGTCCGCCGAGCGCTGGCTGTTGAAGTGCCCCTGGCATCTATGGAACCTGAAAGCGCTCCTCACGGTCTACCCCGACGCGCGTGTGATCCAAACGCATCGCAGCCTGGTCCACACAATCGGTTCGCAGTGCAGCCTGAACGCCCGAATCGCTTCCAAGTTCCGGCGGAGCCTCGACTTGCACGAAGTGGGAAGCTTTTGGCTAGAGTATTCCCGGCTCGGGATCGAGCGTGGCCTGCAGGCTAGAGCGGAGTTTCCCGACGCTCAGATACACGACGTGCGGTTGAGCGATCTGGTGTCGCGACCGCTCGAAATCGTCGAAGAGATCTACCGCGTGTTCGACCTGCCATTCGACGACGAGGTTGCTGCGAGGCTCAGCGCGCGAATCGCCGAGGAGCCGACAGCCCAGTTCGGAGAGCACAACTACGATATCGCCGACTACGGCCTCACCGAGGCGGCAATTCAGAACGTGTTCACCGACTATCGGCAGCGCTTCGCGGTCTAAGGATCAAATCCGAGCCCTCTTGGGGTATGCTCAGCGGCCCGGCATGACTCTTCACGAGCAGCTCACCCACGAGATTCGCACCGGGCCGCCCGGCTCGCGAGTCGGCGCCTTCTTCGACCTCGACCAAACCCTCTTTGCTGGGTTTTCCGCGACGGCTTTCACGCGTGATCAGTTCTCGTCGGGCCGGCTTTCCCCGCGCGATCTACTCGACTCGGCTCGCGCCACCCTTTCGTTCTCTCTCGGAAAGATGGGGTTCTCGTCGTTCGTGACCGCGACCTCGGCGGTATATCGAGGAATGAAGGAGAGCGTTCTCGAAGAAGCCGGCCAGCGCGCTTTCGACCAGTATCTCGCCACCGAGATCTACCCCGAGTCTCGCGCCCTGGTGAAAGCGCACCAAGACATGGGCCACACGGTGGCGATCATCACCTCGGCCACGCGATATCAAGCGGACCCTGTGGCCAAGGAGCTTGGCATCGAGGACGTGCTGTTCACTCGCCTCGCCGTGGAAGACGGAGTGCTGACGGGAGGTGTCGTTCGGCCCACGTGCTACGGCGACGGGAAGGCCGAGGCTGCCCGTAGCCTGAGCGCCAAGTACGATCTGGATCTCGAGCAGAGCTATTTCTACTCGGATAGTCACGAAGACCTACCGTTGTTCGAAATCGTCGGTCGTCCTCGTCCGCTCAATCCCACGCGCCGGCTCGCACAGATCGCGAAGGAGCGTCAGTGGCCGGTGCGCAGGTTCACGAGCCGCGGCACGCCGACGGTCGGCGATGTCGTTCGCACCGGATTACTCTACACCGCGCTGGCGCCTTCGGTGGGCTTTGGTGTCGCAGCGGGTCTGCTCAATCGGTCGAAGCGCGAAGCGTTCAACGTCATGGGCTCGGTCTGGGGTGATGTTGCCGCGTCAGCCGCCGGAATCGATCTACGGGTCGAAGGCGAGGAGCATTTGTGGTCACACAGGCCCGCCGTGTTCATCTTCAATCATCAGAGCGGGCTCGAGATGATCCTGCTCCTCAAGATGCTGCGACGAGACTTCACCGGGATCGCCAAGCAGGAGCTCCGGAACAATCCCGTATTTGGGCCGCTGTTCCGCGCCTCTGGCGTCGTTTTCGTCGACCGTTCGAACACAGCCAAGGCCATCCAAGCGCTCGGTCCGGCGGTGGAGGCGCTTCGACACGGGCGTTCCTTGATTATCGCGCCCGAGGGCACCCGCTCGAAAACTCCGACGGTCGGCCCGTTCAAGAAGGGTGCGTTTCGCTTGGCTATGGAGGCCGGCGTCCCGATCGTTCCCATCGTGTTTCGCAACGTGCTCGACGCGCTCCCCAAGGGCGCCGCGATCGTTCGACCGGCGGTGGTCGAAGCCGTCGTCCTTGAGCCGATCGCCACGTCGTCGTGGACGCTCGACACGCTAGAGCACCATATCGAGGACGTGCGCAACCGGTACATCGAGATCCTCGATGAGTCGGAAGAGGGACTCTGATCATGGATCCGATCGTTCGAGATATCCTCGGCACCGAACGCTTCCAGGAAGGACTGTCCACGCTGGCGCATCAGCTCGGCAAGCCGCGTGATGAAGTCGAGCGTCTCGCGGTGCGCTCGTTTGGAGAGATGATCGCTCGACATGATTCGACCGCGGTCGCTGCTTACCGAGGAATCGGTGCGCTCTTGTCGCGCCGCTATCGAATCGACGCCGATCACGAAACATTGCGCCGGTTGCGTGAGCTCGATGCCGAGCACGCGATCCTCTGGCTTCCCTCCCACCGCTCCTACCTCGACATGTTCTACCTCGAGCAGGTGGCTCAGGAGGCGGGCATCCAGCCGGCGTTCGTGCTCGGTGGTGATAACCTCGATTTCTGGCCGATCGGGCCGATTCTGCGACGTGCGGGGGTGCTCTATATCCGCCGGAGTACGCACGACGACCCAATCTATCGATTCGCGCTACGCTCGTACCTCGGGTACATCGTCGCGTCCGGTCAGAACCTGACATGGTCGATCGAGGGCGGTCGTTCCCGGATGGGTAAGCTTCGGCCGCCCCGATACGGAGCTCTCCGATACGTCGTCGACGCGGTGCGGAACAGCGAGGGGCCTGATCCCATCGTCGTCCCCGTCTCCGTCGTCTACGAGCAACTCGCGGAGGTCGCGACGATGACCGCGGAAGCTCTTGGCGGCAGTAAGAAGCCTGAAGGCATCGGCTGGTTGCTGCGTTTCGCTCGAACGCAGCCGGGCCGAATGAGCACCGTGCGCATCGATTTCGGTGAGCCTATGGAAATGCGGAAACGCATCCGAGAGCTCGATGCAGACCCACGTGCAAAAGGGCAAGAGGTCGAACGGCTCGCTCTCGAGGTATGTCACCGCATCAATCGCGCCACGCCGGCGATTCCAACGGCGGTCGTCACACTCGCGCTTCTGGGCGCGGAGCGGGCCCTGACTTTGGACGAGACGATCGAAGCGCTGGAGCCGATTCTCACGTACCTGCGGAGCCACCCACGGGCACCACACATGCTCGGCTCCGAGCTCGAGGATGCGGGTTGGGTG
>CP070650.1:1123525-1128573 GCA_020354595.1 Myxococcales bacterium | reverse complement strand
GCGAGCGCCTCGATGCGTGTGGACTCGGCGTCCGGATCGTCCGGCCACCGGGCCCCTATACTGACCTGCTCGAGCTCGATGCGGAGCTTTGCTCGCTCTGGATTGGGAAGCTGGTCGACGAGACGAAGGCCTCGGCGCGCATGAGTATAGGCCTCGGCGTTCGCGAAGACGCGAAGGCAACGGCTTGCGGCGGCGACGCACGCACGAACGGCCATCGCCGCATCGCCCCCCACCGATGCGTGGTGCGCGAGCTCGAGCGCGATGGTGCCGTCTGGATCGTCGCGCCCGTTCAGGAGCTTCGCGACGCGTAGGTGCATCAGCTTCCTGCGGGGCTCGGAGATTTGCGAATAGACGACCCGGTGAACCAGCGCGTGGTGAAACGCGTACATCTCGTCCGAGGTTCCCGGGCTTTCCAAGAGTGCACGGCGCTCGAGCTCGGCGAGCGCGTTCATCAGGGGGTCGAAGTCGAAGGACACCAGCTCGGTGAGACGCCCAATGGCGAATGCCTGGCCCAGGACCGCTCCCCAGCGGAGCACGTTACGCGACTCGGGCGCGAGGCGGTCGATGCGGTCGCTGACGAGCTCCCTGAGCGAGCCAGGGACCGTCTCCCCCGTGCCCGAAGCGAGAGCGAGCTCGCTCGCCATCAGCGCGTTGCCTCCGCTCAGGTTGAAGACCTCGGCGGCATCGGCCTTGCCGTCGACCGAGCGCACGAGCTCTTCCACGTCTTTCTCGGTGAGTGGAAGCAGCAGGTGCTCGGAGATGAGGCCGTCTCGCCGAAAGCCTCGCAACATCCGCATCGCCGATTCGTTGTCGATGAGTTCTCCATCTCGTGCGCCGAAGACGATGACCACCGGCCTGTTGAGGCTCATGCGCGCCACGTAATGAAGGAGCTCCGACGTGGCGTCGTCTCACCAGTGGATGTCTTCGAAGAGCAGCAGCACGGGGGCCTCGGGCTTCGTGCAGTGGGCGACCAAGTCGACCACCCCGCCGAACAACCGGTCGCGACTTGGGGCGCTTTGCGAGGCGTCGCCGAGCTCCGGAAGAAGAGGGGAGAGCGCTGGGCCGTTGGCGAGTGAAACCACCTCGGGCGGCAGTCTCCGGAGCGCGTCGATCCAAGGACCGTAGGGCCGGCCGCCTTCCGCTTCATAAGCGCTCGCTTCGAAGATGGTGCATCCCCTTCGACGCGCTTCGTCACTGAGCTCCCCCAGCAGGCGCGTCTTGCCGACGCCAGACTCTCCTTTGAGCATGAAGACGATGAGTTTCCCGGCCCCCGCGCGATCCAGAAGTGAAATGAGCTGCTTTCGCTCTTCGTGACGCCCGACGAACACGTCGCGCCCACGAGGACTCGCAGCGATCGGGTCGGGTAGCGCCGAAGGAGACGGGCTCGGTGCGGGCGCTTCTTGCTCCGGAAGGTCGACTCGATTCGCCTCGCGCCATGCGGTTTCGAGCGGCCCCGTGGGTTTGGCGCCGAGCTCTTTCAACATACGAGAGGCGCTCTCGTATTGGGTCTTGGCTTCATTGCGGCGGCCCGTGAGCGCGAGAAGCTCAATGAGACGCGCCCGTGCTTCTTCGTTGATCGGATCGATGCGTACGAGCTCCCGCGCGAACGGCAAGGCTTCATTCGGCGTCGAGGCGAGACGTTCCACCAGCGCTCCGAGGACCGTGGTGTGCATGGTGCGCGCGTGCTCTCGCTCTGCCGCGCACCAGGCGGTGAACTCGTCGAAGTCGATCAGGTCCAACCCTTCGAGCAGCTCGCCCTCGAACACCGACTCGAGCTCTTTCAAACGCTCGGTGGAGATCGAATCTACGCCTGAAGCGAGCTCTTTGCGCACCCATCGCCAATCGAGCGACGACTCCTCGAGCTCGAGCTCGACGCTTTCGCGGTCTGCGACGAGAGAACGTTTGTTTTCGGAATCGACCACCGGGCGGATCTTCGAGAGGCTCCAACGCAACGCCCCGCGGGGGTCATCGGCGACGTCCCACAATAGGGAGCACAGTCGGTCGCGACGGTGGGCGCGGCCCGTGATCGCGAGATACGCCAGCAAACCCCGGGTCTTTTTCGACTGGGGAAGGCGCACCGGCTCGCCGTCCCGGTGGACGGAGAGCGGTCCGAGAACCTGGACCTGAAGCGCGGCGACGCTCACCTCGTTGAGCGTGCCTGCGACGGTGCGGGGCGTCAATTCCGGATTGCGGCGCCGTTTTTCCGCCTTCGTGGTACTCTCGAGGCGTGGATTACATCGTCCTCGAACGCGAGTTCCCAGAGCCCTTGACGCCCGAAGACGTACCCAAAATGGCGGCGTCGATGCAATGCCTCGAGCTCTATCGGGTCCAGCCGGTGTGCAGCTATCTGATGGGCAACGGCCACCGGATGATCTGCGTGTTCAAGGCGCCGGACGCCGAGGCCCTGAGGGCCGTGGGCCGGGCAAATGCGTTCCCGGACGGCTCGGTCGTCTGGTCGTCCACGCTCCATACCCCGTGATTTCGCGCACTTAGCAAAAAAGTTCGCGACCTCTGATCTTTCCACGGTCCCTCACACGGAGGCTCAAACGCCCCCTTCGTAGGTTGATTTGCGTGGGCGGGAAGAACCCCCGCCACCCCAACCCAAGCGAAAGAGGAAAGCAATGGAAACCAACTCAACCCAGACTCAGCAGAGCAACCCCAAGCCCCGCCGCGAGAAGGTGGCGATGAACGGTGTCGACGTCCCGACCCTGTTCGCGACCATCAATGCCGTCGGCGAGCAGCCGGAGCTCGCGAAGTTCCAGTTCCGCGCCACCAACAAGTGGATCAACGGCACGCACAGCCGAAGCCGCATCGAAGGCTTCAGCGGCGCGGGCGGCGAGCACGAGCAGACGGCTGACTTCGTGTACGACGGCGATCACCCGCCGGTGCTCTGCGGCAAGGGCAATGCCCCGACGCCGGTCGAGTTCCTCATGCACGCCATCGCGGGCTGCATCACCGCCGG
Source organism: Myxococcales bacterium (assembly GCA_020354595.1). Classification (GTDB taxonomy): domain Bacteria; phylum Myxococcota_A; class Polyangia; order Polyangiales; family Houyiibacteriaceae; genus SG8-38. The sequence goes on along the minus strand of CP070650.1, from coordinate 1,125,611 downwards.
CATCGGCAACATCGCTTCGGCGCGCGGCGTCGAGCTCGAGTCGGTCGAGTGCACGGTCGAGGGCGACCTCGATGTGCAGGGGCTGCTCGGTCTCTCCGACAGCATACGCAACGGCTACCAGGCGCTTCGTCTCAGCTACAAGATCAAGGGCGACGCCGACGACGAGACGCTTCGCAAGATCGTCGCGCAATCGCAGGCGCGCTCTGCCGTCTACGACGTGCTCACGAACGGGGTGCCGGTCTCGATCGAAGTGGACGCCGGGTAATGAGCCGGCCGACGGACGCCGGCCGGCCTCACCGATGAAGGCCGGTCGGCGGGACCCCGCCGGCAGAAGGGAGTGAGTCATGAAGCGGACAGACACCATCATCATTGGAGGCGGGCAAGCGGGCTTGGCCATGAGCCGGTGTCTGACCGACGAGGGGATCGACCACGTGGTGCTCGAGCGCGGCGCAGTGGCCGAGCGCTGGCGGAGCGAGCGATGGGATTCGCTTCGCCTGCTCAGCCCGAAGTGGCACAGCCGGCTCCCCGGCTACCGCTACCAGGGCGACGACCCAAACGGCTTCATGACGATGCCCGAAGTGATCGCCTACTTCGAGCAGTACGCGCGGTCCTTCAGCGCGCCGGTTCAGGACGAAACCACGGTCCTGAGCGTCAAGCGAGCGCCGGAAGGCGGCTACCGTGTGCGCACGGACCAGGGCGACTGGCACGCGCCGTCCGTCGTCGTCGCGACGGGACACTGTGACGTGCCGTTCGTGCCCAAGCCCGCGGCGAACCTCTCCTCGAGCGTGCACCAGGTCGTGCCTTCCGATTACAAGAACCCCGGACAGCTTCCGAGCGGCGGCGTTCTCGTCGTCGGCGCCTCGGCCTCTGGGATCCAGCTCGCTCAGGAAATCCACCGGTCCGGCCGACCGGTCACGCTGGCCGTCGGTCGTCACACCCGGATCCCGCGTCGCTACCGCGGAAGGGATATCACCTGGTGGCTCGAGACGAGCGGAATGCTCGAGGAGCGCGCGGACCGAGCCTTCAACCTCGAGTCGGCCCGTCGCCAGCCGTCCCTGCAGCTAGTGGGCACGCCGAACCACGAGACCATCGATCTGGGCGTGCTCCAAGACGAGGGGGTGCAGCTCGTGGGCCGCGTTTCCGATATCGACGATACGCGAGTTGCCCTTTGCGACGACCTTCAGCGCAATATCGATGCCGCGGAGCAGAAGCTCGACCGGGTTCTCGGAACGATCGACGACTTCATCGACGAGACATTGATGGCCGCCGAGAGTCGCGATCGGCGTCCCGCCATTCAGGTATCGGACGCGCCAACGGAGCTCGATATTCGCGACGCAGGCATCTCGAGCGTCCTTTGGGCCACGGGGTACCGCCGCCAGTACCCGTGGCTCCGCGTGCCGGTTCTCAACATTCGCGGCGAGATCATTCATGACGGCGGCGTGACCCCCGCCGATGGTCTCTACGCTCTCGGCCTCAACTTTCAGCGCACCCGAAAGTCGAGCTTCATCGACGGCGTCGGCAACGACGCGCGCGCGCTCGCCGACCACATCACCCAACGCTTCCACCGTTCGTCCATTGCAGCCTAGGAGTCGCGCCATGACCATGCAGCCCTTCCACAACGCCTACGACGTCGTCATCGTCGGTGCCCGGTGCGCGGGCGCCGCAACCGCCATGCTCCTTGCCGCCCTCGGCCTCCGCGTCTTAGTATTCGACAAGAGCCGCCTCGGCACCGACACGGTCTCCACCCACGCGCTCATGCGACCTGCGGTGCTCCTGCTTGATCGCTGGGGCATCGCCGACCGGCTGGACCGAGAAGACACGCCTCGGATTACGAAGACCGCGTTTCTTTACTCCGACGAAGACGGGCACCAGAGCGTCGAGATCGACATCAAGCCCCGCAACGGCGTCGACGCGCTGTACGCTCCCCGTCGCACGGTGCTCGACCGACTGCTGGTAGAAGCCGCTCGTGACGCCGGGGCCGACGTCCAACACGGGATGCAGATGCTCGATCTGCTTAACGGCAAGGAGGGTCGCGTGTCCGGGGTTCGGGTTCGGGATGAATCCGGGCGCGTTCGTGACGTGCACG
>CP070650.1:1117168-1123425 GCA_020354595.1 Myxococcales bacterium | reverse complement strand
CGGGCTGGCGGCCTTCGACGGCAGCGAGCGCTGGCTGATCGAGCAATCGACACCGCGGCTCACGATGCGCGGCTCGGCCAGTCCGGTCGCTGCCGGCAACACGATCTTCGCCGGTTTCGACAACGGCCGCCTGTTGGCCGTCGATGGTCTAGGCCACGGTCACGTTCACGTCCTCGGCGTCGCGTGGCACGACGAAGAGCGTCACCCCTCGGGGCGCATTGGCCGACACGACGAGCTGATCGGCGTTGTGACCGTTGAGCACCCAAACCTTCTCGCCCGAGATCGTGTAGCCGCCATCTTTGGGCGTCGCGGTAGTCTCGACCGCGCTGACATCGTGCCGGCTCTGCGCTTCGGAGTAGGCGAGCGCAAGCGTCGTTTCGCCTTCGATCATCGGGGTAAGGTATTTCGCGTGCTGTTCCGCGTTGCCCGCCCGTAGCAGCGTCATCCCCCCGAGCACGACCGACGCGAGGTACGGTTCCGGAACGAGCGTTGCCGCCAGGTTTTCCAACACGAGAGCGCATTCGACGAAGCTCCCGCCGAAGCCGCCGACCGACTCGGGGAACGCGACGCCGAGCCACCCGAGCTCGCCCATCTTCTGCCAAGCCGCAGGGTCGTAGCCGATGTCGTCCTCGCGAAGCTTACGAAACCGTTCGACGGGCGACTCGTTCTTAGCGAAGTCGGCCACGGTCTGGGCCAGCATTTGTTGATCTTGATCGAGCTCAAAGTCCATTTCGAATCGTTCCTCGGTGCACCACTAGCTGCTTGGCAGCTGAAGAATCATCTTCGCGATGACGTTGCGTTGAATCTCGTTGGAACCGCCGTAAATCGTCGCGGCTCGCTCATAACAGAAATAGGGCCCAATCGACTCTTCGAGGGGCATGCAGACGCCCTCGTTGTACCAACTGAGGGAGTTCTCACCCATGATCTCCATCGCAAGCTCGGTCAGCTCTTGGATGAGCTTCGTGCCGACGAGCTTGAGGATTGAGGATTCAGGGCCGGGCATTTTCCCTTTCTGTTGATCCGCGAGCGCGCGGTAACTCACCATGAGGTGTGCGCGGAATCGCATCTCGAGCCTCGCGATCTTGGCGCGCCAGACCGGATCTTCGAGCATCGGCCGCCCGTTGACCCTCTTGGTCGAGGCGATGCGCTTGATCTTTTGAAGAGCGTTGCGAGACGGGCCGATCATGGCGAGCATCGTGCGCTCGTGACCGAGCAGCGCCTTGGCCATGGTCCATCCTTGGTTGACGCCGCCGACGACGTTCTCCTTCGGAACTTTCACGTTGTCGAAGAACGTGTCGCAAAACGCCGCGGTGTGACCCAGCGTCAGCATGGGTTTGACCTCGACGCCGGGCGTCTTCATGTCGATGAGCAAGAACGTGATGCCGGCCTGCTTCTTCACGTTCGCGTCAGTTCTCACGAGACAGAAGACCCAGTCGGCGTACTGGGCGTATGTGGTCCACGTCTTTTGCCCGTTGACGATGAAATGGTCGCCGGCGTCCTCCGCCGTGGTCCGAAGTGACGCCAAGTCGCTCCCCGAACCCGGCTCCGAATAACCTTGGCACCAGAGCTCCTCCCCGCTGAGGATCTTGGGCAGGAATCGCTTCTTCTGCTCTTCGGTGCCGAAGCTGATGATGAGCGGGCCGACCATCGAGAGGCCGAAGACCGAAAGCTGCGGGGTGCCGGCGAGCTCCATTTCCTCGTTGAAGATGAAGCGTCGAGCGGCGTCCCAGCCCGTCCCTCCGACCTCTTTCGGCCAGTGTGGCGCGACCCAGCCTTTTTCATGGAGGATGCGCTGCCAGGCCACGGAGTCCTCGAGGGCGAACCCCCCTGCTCCCCGCGCGCGCTCTCGCATGTCTTCGGGCATCGCCTCCTCAATCCAGGCGCGAACTTCTCGGCGAAACGCCTCTTCTTCCTCGCTGAAAGTGAGATTCATGCCGGTATCCCTGCCACAGTCCACGTCCAAACACCAACCTGTACGAATGCAGGGAAACCCTGTAGGAAGCTCGGCACCGGAAGAACCAACGTGACCCCGGAGCTCGTATTTGCCCTTTTCGCCCTCCTCGTCGTCGCGGCGTACGCGGTTCAAACCGCGATCGGGTTTGGAAGCACGCTGATCTGCGTCACTTTCGGGGCGCAGCTCATTGGCCTTCAGGAAGTCATCCACCTCGTGGTGCCGATCTCTTTTCTTCAGACCGGCTACGTCGTGATCCGGCACCGCGACGGTATCGACCGGCGATTGCTGCTCGGGCGGGTGCTTCCCTTGATGGGGGTCGGGATGGCGTTTGCGTTCTTCCTGCTCACGCGGGTGGGCGGCCCCTGGCTGGGGTTGGCTTTCGGGTGGATGGTGCTCGCGCTCTCGGCGCGCGACCTTCATCGACTTCGAATGGGGAGCACGGCCATCGACCGGCCCATTACGCGCCCCGCCTCGGTAGCGGCGCTGCTCGGCGCGGGAGTCGTCCACGGCATCTACGCCTCGGGCGGCCCGCTGTTGGTGTACGCGGTCGGACGTGAGGGGCTCACTAAAAAGGCCTTTCGCAGCACCCTCTGCGCCGTGTGGATCGTCCTCAATGCAGTTCTCGTCGCCCGTTTCGTCGTGGCCGGAGACTACGACCGGGCGGTCATCATCGACGTCCTGTGGCTGATCCCGACGGTGCCGATCGGTATCCTCGCGGGCGAGTGGATCCATCACCGAGTCGACGAAAGGCGCTTCAGATTCGCGGTTTTGGTGCTCCTTACCGCGGCTGCAATCTCGCTGATAGTGCGATACAGTGCGCAGCTCGCCTGACCGAGGAGCACTTTCATGTATGACCTCAAAATCGTTGGCGGCACCATCGTCGATGGCACTGGAAGCGATCGCTACTCGGGCGATGTCGGCATCAAGGACGGGAACATCGTCGCGCTCGGAAATGCCGACGAAAGCGCGAAAGAGACCATCGATGCGAGAGGCGCGATCGTCGCTCCCGGATTCGTCGACTTCCACACTCACTACGACGGACAGATGAGCTGGGACGAAGAGCTCGCGCCCTCGTCGATTCACGGCGTGACGACCTGCGCGATGGGAAGCTGCGGCGTCGGGTTCGCTCCGGTCCGCCCGACCGATCACGCAAAGCTCGTCGAGCTGATGGAGGGCGTCGAGGACATCCCCGGGACTGCGCTCTCGGAGGGCATCCGTTGGGGATGGGAGAGCTTCGGCGAGTACATGGATGTCCTCGACAGGATGCCGCATACGATTGACTTCCTCGCGCACGTCCCGCACGACGCGCTCCGCGTCTACGTGATGGGCGATCGGGCAGTCGCCGAGGAGGCGGCAAGCGAGGACGACATCGCGCAGATGCGGCGGCTCCTTCGCTCGGCCCTCGAGGCGGGCGCCATCGGCTTCAGCACCGGCCGAAGCGACAACCATCGAAGCGCGGTAGGCGACTGGACACCGGCGTCCGAAGCGGAGGGGAAGGAGCTCGCGGGCATCGCCAAGGCCTTCGAGGGCCTCGGCTACGGCGTGCTCCAAGCGGTCAGCGACTTCAACATCCTACACGGTGACGAGCACTTCGACGCGGAGTGGGGCGTGCTCGAAGAGATGCTCGCTGCTGCGGACGGGCGTCCAATGAGCGTTTCCACGATGCAGCGCGACCACAGCCCCGAACAGTGGAAGTGGATCCTCGACAAGGCATCGAAAGCGACTGAGAAGGGCTTCGAAGTCCGCTGCCAGGTAGGCGCACGCGGAATCGGCGTCATGCTGGGGCTCCAAGCGACCTTCCACCCGTTCATGGGGTTCCCGAGCTACAAGAAGATCAGCCAACTCCCGCTCCGCGAACGCGTCGCGGCCATGCGCAACCCCGAGCTTCGGGCGCAGATGATCCAGGAGAAGAGCGAACCGGTGGCCGGCGACGGAAGCATGCTCCCTCCCCTTGCCGACTACTTCCTTTCGAACCTCGACATGGTGGCGATGCGATTGTTCAGGCTCGGGGCGAAACCCAACTACGAGCCGTCCCCCGCCGAGAGCTTTGGCGCCGCGGCGATGGCGAGCGGCGAGCCGGTGCTGGGTTTGATCTACGACGCCATGCTGGAGCAGGACGGCGAGGCACTACTCTACTTCCCCGTCTACAACTACACGGGCATGAATCTCGATGCCGTCCACGAGATGCTCACGCACCCGCTCGCCCTACCCGGACTGAGTGATGGCGGCGCGCACGTCGGGACGATTTGCGACGCGAGCTTCACGACGTTCTTGATGACCCACTGGGCGCGTGATCGGGACCGCGGGCAGATTCCACTCGAACGGATCATTCAGATGCAGGCAAGCGACACGGCGCGCTTCATCGGTCTCAGGGATCGCGGACAGCTCAAACCGGGGCAGCGGGCGGACATCAACATCATCGACTTCGACAACCTCGAGCTTCTGCACCCGACGATGCTCAAGGACCTGCCAGCCGGCGGACAGCGCCTGATGCAGCGCGCAAACGGCTACGTCGCGACGCTCGTGAAGGGCGAGGCGATCACCCGGGACGGAAAGCTCACGGGGGCGCGCCCGGGCCGGCTCGTGCGGGCGGGTCGCTGATCACTAACTACTGGCCGGGGACCCCGTCGATGCCGGGTTTGAAGCGGAAGATGTGGTACGGCGCGGCGTCCGCGATGTGGTCCTTGGAGCGCAGCATTTGGTCCGGGATCGCGCTGTCCGCCACGTAGATCCAGCCATCCGGGCCGTAGCTGAGGGCGTCAGCCCAGCGGATCTTTGGGCTGGCGACGAGGGTCGTCAGCTCTCCTTCCGGCGTCATCCGCATGACCGACCCGTGCTCGACGTCGGTGATCAGAAGGTTGCCGTCGATGTCGGTGCTCATTCCATCGTTGAGGGGTTTGGGCCCGACGGCTTCGACCCGTGCCGCGAACGCGCCCTCGCTCAGCGATTCGTCGAGCAAGTCCGCGACCTCGATGCGGTACATCGTGTCGTGCGTCATGGCGCCGTAGTAGACCCACTCGTCGTCGCGATCGATGGCAATGCCGTCGACGCCGGGCTTGAGCACGACGAGCCCTCCAAAGAACGTCATGTCTTTGGTCGGGTTACGGATCAGCCAGTCCTGCGCGGACACCGACTCGTGACTGTTGAGCACCCGGCGCGCCTTGCCGCTCTCGACGTCGTAAACGACGAGGCCGGGATTTTTGCGCCAGAAGCTGACGTCGGCGATGAAGACGTGCTTCCCCGTCGAGTCGACCTGAAGGTCTTGAAGAAACGACCCGAGCTGCGCAACCGACGAGTCGAACGCGTGATCGTGCACGACGGCGCCCGTCTCGAGGTCAAAAGCCAGGAGCCGCGGCGTGCCAGTGCCGTGATTGCCGTGATCGATCGTCCAAAGACGATTCTGCCGATCGATGACCACTCCGAGCGGCGTCTCGAACATCGTCTGTGCCTCTTCGCTCGGATAGGGCTTCGGCGCCGCATCCACCCACTCGAGTAGCTTCGCGCCCTCGGGCCGGCTCTCCGGATGGATGGTGTAGAAGACCCGACCGTCCGCCGAAACCGCGAGGTTTCCGATCGGCTCGGGGCTCGTGACGACGACCTCGAGCACGCTCTCGTCGAAGACGGGAGCGCCGGTGAGATCGGGGTACGGCTCGCCTCCGCCGTACCGTGCGTAGAGGACGATCGCCAGGAGCGCGACGAGCACGAGAAGGCCGATCAACAGGCGAATCAGGAGAGCCCGCAGCATCGGGCGACGCTAGCACGCACGGCGGTACGCTCCCAACGCTCCGGGCTGGACCCGCAGGCACCCATGGATAGAATCCCTCCATGGCGCGTCCATCCACTCGGCTCATCGCGGTGTTGCGGGAAACCGCGGCGCGCTTGATGCGACAAGACGTCCGCTATCAGTGGTCGAGCTTTGCGCACTGCAACTGCGGGCACCTGGCGCAGACGATCACGGGGCTCGACCCGGCCGAGATTCAGGAGCGCGCCATGAGGCGAGAAGGCGACTGGGGAAGCCAGGCGCGGGACTTGGCGGCACGAAAGTTTCCGGACTTCGACTACGGAGACCGCCCGGCGCTCGACGAGGGCGCGTGGGAGCCCGAAGACGTCGGCGCGTGCCAGGTCACGGGAACGCGGCTCGATGAAATCTTGGAAAGGATGTGCGCGCTCGGGTTGAGCCCCATGGACGTGGGGCACCTCGAGAGACTGAGCAGCTCCGAGGTACGCAGACGCCTCGGCAACAACACCGAATACTTCCCCCATCATCGTCGGGACAATGTCGTCGCCTATCTCGAGGCGTGGG
>CP070650.1:1112936-1117068 GCA_020354595.1 Myxococcales bacterium | reverse complement strand
GTTCGTCGTCGGAAGTGATGCCACCCGGCTCGATTGCAAAGACGAACTCGGGTGAGATCGCCAAACCGACCACGATGAGCTCGTGAAGCTTGCCGTTGAGGATCGCTGGAATCGTAGATCCCGGCTCCAGGCCGTGTTCCTGAGCGAACGGTTCGTAAATCAGAACCTCGTTCCCGCGCCCCGCCTCGGGAAATCTGCCTGATTTCACGTATACGTCGTTCAGCGGGGGTCGTCCGTGCAGCGGGAGGGAGATGATCTGGCCGTGCCCGGGAGTGAGTAGCCCCTCGATGGGCAACAGCACCTCTTCGACCACCCGCGGATACACGGTGGCGACGCCGCGCACGTCGTTGAGCTGATCCACGACCGAGTCCGGTGCGCGCTTGAGCGCGCCGAAGACGTCGGCGAAACGATACTCCTCGTAGTAGACGGCTCGCGAGTCGCCGAGCGCTCGCCACGCGCTTCGAAGCGTGATGTAGTTGGCGACTCCTACGGAAACGACCAGAGCAATCGTCAGAGCCTGACCTTTGAGGCGCGTCAAATCGCGAAGCAGTTTGCGATCTAGGACGTTCACCATGTGAGATCGGCCGGCGATATCTTCTCGGGGTTCGTTTCGTCACGTGAGACCATGCCGTCCGAAAGCGCGATGACTCGATCGGCCATGGAGGCGATGGGCGCGTGGTGCGTGATCACCGCGGTCGTCGTTCCCAGCGTGCGGTTCACTTGATCGATCACCTCGAGGACCTTGATCCCGGTCTTGAAGTCGAGGGCACCGGTAGGCTCGTCACAAAGGAGGATCTCCGGCTGCTTGGCGACGGCACGCGCGATCGCGACGCGCTGTTGCTCGCCGCCCGACAACTGGGCGGGGAAGTGTTCCATCCGCTCACTTAAGCCAACCAGCTCGAGCGCTTCGCCCGAATCCAGGGGCTTCTCCGCGATTTCTGTCACGAGTGCGACGTTCTCGCGCGCGGTCAGGCTCGGAACCAAGTTGTAAAACTGAAAGACGAATCCAACGTGGTCGCGTCGGAACTGCGTGAGCTCTCGCTCCCCGGCGATCGCGATGTCGTTGCCCTTGTAGAGGACGCGGCCGGAAGTGGGAACGTCCAGCGCGCCGAGAATGTTGAGAAGTGTGGACTTGCCGCTTCCAGAGGGGCCGAGCAGGACCATCAGCTCGCCTTCGTACAAAGGTACGTTCACACCCCGCAAAGCGTGCACGTCGACGTCGCCCATGCGGTACGTCTTGGTGACGTCGTGAGCGGCCAGGATGGCGGAGCGCGGGCTGTTTGGGTTAGGCTCTGGCATCGCGGCTTCCAACGTCTGCTCGTTCGTACGCTTTTGCGAGATCGAGGTCAAATCGTCGTGCTCACCGAATCGGATTTCCAGAACGTCACGCGAGGCGATCAAACGTGGCGCTACCACGACGCGGGCCAGGGCCGCTCAATCGTTCTCTTTCATGGATTCCCCGACACGCCGAGCTCGTACGGCAACATTGCTCGATCGCTCAACGAGGCGGGCTACCGAACGATCGTCCCCTATCTGCGCGGCTACCATCCGGACACCATCGTTCCGGGGCGTGGCTATGATGCGCTGAGCCTGGCGGAGGATGTAATTGGGCTACTCGATGCGCTCGAGCTCGAGTCGGCAACGCTGGTCGGACACGACTGGGGCGCGACGCTCCTCTATGGCGCGACGGTGCTTGCGCCGGAGCGCGTCGAGGCGATCATTCCCATCGCGATTCCACACCCGAAAACGCTAAAGCCGAAGAACGCGTTGCAAGCGGCGGGAGCGCTCTTCATGGCGCGGCATTTGATCTACTTCCAATTGCCCTGGTGCGAGGCAGGCACGCGCCGAAACGACTTCGCATACATCGACACGATCTACCGCCGATGGGCCCCCAACTGGAAGGGGCCGGAACGCGATGCCGCGCTCGCGCGGGTCAAAGAAGCCTTCTCGAACCCGGACGTGCTCACCGCGGCGATCGACTACTACCGGGCGATGTCCAAGAAGACCGAGCGTCCCCTCGAACGCCTTCGCGGCCCACTCGACACGCGTGGCCTGATGGTCGCAGGAGGCAAAGACTTTGGCGGCCACCTGGGCCCCTACAAGAGGTCCCAATCCCTCTTCGAGCAGGGTGCCGAGGTACTCGTCATGCCCGAGGCCGGCCACTGGCCACACCGCGAAGACGAACCCAAGTTCACCGACGCCCTCATCCGTTTCCTCTAGGGACACGCTCACCCCCCAAAAACCCCCTCCTTTCAACCCCTTACCAACCCAACCGCGAAAACCCGCACCAACGCCTTGACAAAATGGTTGACAGACTCAACTAATTAGTTGCACCATTCAACTATCGGAGGCTTCTCATGGACAAGGAACGAGTACACGAAGTTGTGAAATCCGGATACGCCGCGGTTGCCCGCCAGAGCGGCGGTTGCTGTGGGCCAACGGCGGAGCAAACGACCACCGCCCACGCGGACACAGCCGCGCGCATCGGCTACTCCAAAGAAGACATCAGCGGCACCGCGGCGGACGCGAACCTCGGCCTCGGCTGCGGGAATCCGACGGCGCTTGCAAGCCTGAAATCGGGCGAAACGGTCGTCGACCTCGGCTCCGGAGCAGGATTTGACGCACTCCTCTCAGCGGAAAAGCTCGGACCCGAAGGACGGTTCATCGGCGTCGACATGACCCCCGAAATGCTCGAGCGCGCGCGGACGAATGCGGTCAACGCCGGTCATGCTCGCACGGTAGAGTTCCGTGAAGGTCTCATCGAGAACCTTCCCGTTGCGTCGGAGACCGTGGACGTGGTGATCTCCAATTGCGTGATCAACCTGAGCCCAGACAAGGCCCAGGTGTTCCGCGAGGCATATCGCGTGCTCAAGCCTGGCGGGCGTGTCGCCGTGAGTGACATCGTGTTGAGCCAGCCGCTCCCGGAAGAGATTGCGAAAATGGCCGCAAGTTGGATTGCGTGCGTTGGCGGGGCTTCGACTGAGGCGGAGTATCTCGGTCACATGCGCGCCGCGGGCTTCGAGAACATCGAATACACGAGGAAACCCGCTGGCCCGTTGCTGACTCCGAATCTACAAGATCCGATGTGGAAGGCTGCGGTCGAGCTCATCGGTGAGGAGCGCATCAACGAGCTCGCCGAAACGGTCTTCAGCTACTCGATCACCGCCGAGAAGAAATGAGCTCACTCGTCAACGACGTCATTGCCTTTTGCCGCATGTTCTCGTCCTTCGAACGTGAAGAGATCTGCTGCGGAACGGTGACGCCCGCCCAGTGCGTGCTCCTACAAACGTTGACCGAGGGCGAATGGGACGTCTCGAGCCTCGCGGCTCAGACGCGCGTCACCAAAGGGGCCATGACCCGGCTGGTCGACGGGCTGGAGAGCCGGGGCTGGGTCGCGCGCGATAAAGCGGAAGACGACGCACGCCGCGTTCTCATCTCGCTCACGGCCAAAGGGAAGAAAGAAGCAAAGCGGCTCAACCGACTTACCGAACAAAGCATCGCTGCCCTCTTCGAGCGGATTCCAGAAGAGGAACGGGCCGACGTCGCACGAAGCATCCAACTGCTGAGAGACGCGGCCGAGAAGACCCGCGCGCAATTCGACTGCTGTTGAGTGGGCGGCTGGGTTTTCGCGGTTGGGTCGGTAAGGGGTTGAAAGGAGAGGGGTTTTGGAGGGGCTGCGTGTCCCCTTATAGTTCTTCTACTTGGAGCTTGCCTTGGGTGTGGTGGGTGCGGAGGACTTTTTTGTCGAACTTGCCGACGCTGGTCTTCGGGATTTCTTCGATGAAGGTCCAGCGCTCGGGGAGCCACCACTTCGCGACTTTGTCCTCCAGATAAGCGCGCAGCGGCTCGGGGGAGATCATGCTGCCCTCTTTGCGGACCACACACGCGAGAGGCCGTTCGTCCCATTTCTCGTCGGGGACGCCGATGACCGCGGCTTCGGCAACTTCGGGGTGTGCGATAATTTCGTTTTCGAGCTCGACCGACGAAATCCATTCACCGCCGGACTTGATGACGTCTTTAGAGCGATCGGTGATCTGCACGTACCCACGCTCGTCGATGAAGCCAACGTCGCCGGTACGCAGCCAGCCGTCGTGGAACTTTTCCGAGGCGTCGACGCCGTAGTAGCTTCCGG
>CP070650.1:1109767-1112836 GCA_020354595.1 Myxococcales bacterium | reverse complement strand
CGCGGCGGTCGCTCCGCTCCGCCTTGCCGGCGCCCTTGGCGCCGGGCTTCGCCCTGCGGGCTCGCGCTGCCGCCTGCCGTCTGCCGCCGGCACCCGTCTAAGCCCGTTTCGCGAGCCCACCTGAAGCGACGAGTTGTGTACAGGGGCGCGGCCCCGTTTACATAGGAGAACCGGTCGGGATGCGCGGCACAGCGAGTGGGGGGAGCGTAGCGACCGGGTCCCGCTCGCGAGCACGTGCGTCGCGACCGGTTCTCCGATCGTATCCATTAGCCGAGACCCGGTGGACCTAGGACCGCCCCATCTATCCCGGCGTCCAGCCCTCCGGCGCCATTTCGAATCGTTCGAACTCGAACGCCGGCGACACGGTACATCCAACGAGCGTCCAATCACCCAGCGAGCACGCCGCCTGCCATTCGTTGGGCGCCACGGTGATCTGCGGTCTTTCAGCGGCTGCGATGTTCGGTCCGAGGACGTGCCGCCTCACTTCGTCACCGTCGATGTAGGTCAGCAGCTCGAGCGGGGCTCCGGAGTAGAAGTGCCATATCTCGGCGGCATCGACCCGGTGCCAATGCGAACGCTCCCCGGCTCGAAGGAGGTAGTAGATCGACGTCCCCGCTCCACGCTCGTCACCGTTGTCGTGCCGCCAGGTCTCGCGATAGTGCCCGCCCTCGGGATGGGGGCGGAGGTCGAGGGCAGCGATGATCTCGTCGGGGGACATTGGAGGGACCATAGGACAGCGTCAGTGCCAGCGTCAGTGTGAGTGTCAGCGCCAGCGCCAGTGTCAGCGTCAGTGTCAGTGCCAGCGTCAGTGCCAGTGTCAGTGCCAGCATTCCTCTCACTTCTCAGTACTGAGCTCCTCAGACCTTGGATCTGAGTGGTCTGCGGACGAAATTGGGGGTCGGGCGCCTGATTGTCTATCTTGAAAACGGTAACGTGGCGCACACATCGGACCCAGATCTCGAAGCTTTGGAGATTTGCCTCTTCGAGGGTATCGCCGTCGCTGAAGGCGCGGACCCGAGGGGTGCGCTCGGCTGTGATCCGGATGCCACCGACGCGGAAGTCGGGAGGGCCTTGTTTCGGACGATCACGGCACACGACCTCGAGCGGATCGGAACCTTGGAGCTCGACCCGGACGCGGCACGTCATCCCTCCGTCCGACCACCCACCGCGGTCGCCGCCGATCCGTCGTTTCTCGGCCGGCTCAGCGCGACCGGGAGCGCAGAGCTCTCGGTCGAGCGGATCGACGACATGGCAACGCTGCTCGCGGTGCTGCGCGCCGGCTCTCGTCAACAGCGCCGGGCCGCTCTAGAGCGCGTCGGCGAACGCATCGGTGATCGGCGTCTGCTCCACACCGACTCCGTGCGCAGCGCGATTCAAACTCTGCTCGAGCTACGGGACGTCGAGCTCGGTTACGAGCTCGCTCGAGCGCGCGAGCAGCTGTCCGGCGCCCGCGGCCGGGAAGCCCGTCAAGAGCACGAACGATGGAAGAGGCTTTCTCAACGAATCGAGGGGCAGATCCGAGCGTACTGGGATGGCCAATCGAACGTCGAGCCGATCCACGTGCTTCCCGGTGATCAACGCGCACTTCTTCTTCTGAGGGTTGGCGAGCTCTCCGACATGGTCGCGCATCACATCAGCGCGATCATCGAAGGCAGCGACGGCGGTGTGCCGCTGGAATCCCGAATCGGGCTCCTGGCATCGCTGCGCTACGCAACCGACGCGCGACTGGTTCCCGCCTTGGTCTCGGTGATCGAGGCGCAGCGCGGCGCGCTCGTCGCCAGGGCAGCGCGCGTGCTCGGGGGCATCGACGACGCACGGGTTCACCCCGCCTTATCCGAGCGTTTCGAGCGCAGCTTCGTCCTCGAAGAGCGGCTCGCGCTCGCCGGCGCCCTCGCCATGCACGGGGACCATCGGGGTCTCGCCGAGGTCCGCGCATCGCTCGAAGAGGACCAGCCTCAGCTTCTGCTCCAGGCGCTCGAAGCCATGGAGACTCTCGGCTCCTCCGAGAACACTCAGCTCGTCGCCAAGTTCATCGACCACCCCGATGTCGTGATCGCGACGCAGGCCGCCCGCACCACAGGGCGCATCGGTGACGGCCGGGCACTCGACGAGCTTGCCGCGCGCTACGACGCCACCACGGTTCCGGCGCTCCGCGCCGCGATCGAGGACTCTCTCTCTGCCATCGCCGCTCGCATGGAGCTGCGCGGCGAAGAGGTCGCGCCGATCGACTGGTCGGAAGTAGGCGACAAGCCAGCGCCGCGCAAGGGCTCTAGGGACAGCCTTTCGGCCATCGCATTCGGCTGGCACCACTACTTCATGGGACGCCTCTGGCTGCTGCTCGGCCGGAGCACATGGGCGGTAGCGCGTTTCGAATCGGCGGCAGCAAGGCGGCAGGGATGGGCGAGCCCGCTGATCGGCATCGGCATGGCCTTCGCGCGGCGCGAACAATACGCGCTTGCGCTTCCCGCGTTCCGCCGAGCGCTCGAGGTCGACCGACCTCGCATCGAACGCAACCCGATCTTGGTTCGCGCGATGGCGAAATCGTTTCTGCATCGTGCCGAGCAAGTCGAACGGGAAGGGCGCGACGACGTCGCGAGGGGTCTGGTGGGTGAGGTGCTGACCCTGGACCTCCGCCGCGCACCCGGCACCGTCCGGTTCGAGCTAAAACGCAAACACGACGTCCTGAGGCGAGAGGAACACGACGATGTCCACTCGGCTGCGTGAGGCCGCCATCCAACGCCTTCGATCGACCGGGGATGGCGCGGTTCGCCGACTCTCGGTGGAGGTGGAGGTCGACGGCAAGCTCGAGACCGTGATCGTGAGCTTGCGTGACGCCGAGCTGCAGTGCGTATCGAGCGACGGCCAAAACGAGGGGCCCCACGTCATAGCAGCGCTTCGCTTCGTCGCCGGCCCGCAAACGGTCGACGACTCGCTGGCCGCGAGGCCCGCGGTCTTACTCGCCACGAAGCCGGAGCCGCGTGTACCGAACGAGCTGGCCGACGCGCTCGACGATTTGCTGACCGCCATCATTCGCGTCGGCGTGCGCGGCGCGCAGTACGCTCCTTCGGT
>CP070650.1:1106672-1109667 GCA_020354595.1 Myxococcales bacterium | reverse complement strand
TTTCTTTTCACGGTTGGTTCTGTCGGCATGATCGTCAGTGGAGCCGTGCTCGGCGTCCGCAAGCGAAAGCTGCGCAAGCTACGGGATCCCCCGACTCCACCGCCTCCACGAGAACGCCGCTACGCGCCTTTGCGCTAGCACCTGTACACTCACACGACTCGTGTTCTGAGCGACATCGGGGCGTTTGACGTGAAGCCGTCGGAAAGACGCGGACACTTGCCACGAACGTGAGCGCGGCCGATGGCTTACCTCCCTCCGGCACGTCCTACTGCCTCGTTGACCAAATGTTGACCACGAGATCTGAAATCGCGTGATCTGAAGTGACGAATCCTGAACATGACGATGCGGCTAAGTGGTTGTTAGGGTTGAGAATCCCCCGTCTTTTGCAGGGGATTGTGTGATCGCCCAAAACCCGTCTTTTGAGATTTGGGAGCATGAGGTCGCTGGTTCGAATCCAGTCGCCCCGACCGGAAAAACGCTCCCGAGGCGCCAGGAAGTCATCGTGCGGCAAGGCGCCCGTCATACCATTCGCAACGCAAACAAGATGATGCCGATCAAGACGATCGCGACGAACGCAATCGCGAGCAGCGCCGAGGCTGTTACCTGAAGGCCTTTTCGCTTGGAGTCCTGGGGACCGGCTGTTGTAGGTGCGCCCTCCTCACCATCCGCCAATCCCGCTGGAAGAGTACCGGAGAAGACGTCGCTCATCGACCGATAGGAATCGAGCAGCCCTGCCTCGCTTGCGTCGGTTGATTGCTTTTGAAGCGCGCTGACCATCTGGCCGAGGTCGCGGCGAACACGCGGCCCCGGAGCTAATTCGTCGAGTTGCTCTACGAGCTCCGCCGCAGAGATTGGCCGGTTGTCGCGATCCGGCTCGATGAGGCTTTCGATCACGCGGCACAAGCCTTCTGGTGCCTCGGGTGCGAGCTCTTGCAGTGGGGGGTGCTCGCCTTGCAGAATCAAAAAGATGGTCGCTGGGTCGCTCCCACCGTCGTAAGGCCGCTGCCCAACCAAGGCTTCAAAAAGAAGCACACCGAGCGAGAAGAGGTCGGCGCGACCATCGACCACTTCGTTGCGGAGCTGCTCCGGCGACATGTACGGCACCTTGCCCTTGACATCGCTCTGCTTTCGATTGGTGCCGTCCATTGCCTTTGCGACACCGAAGTCCGTTAAGAGCACTTCGCCCTCGATGCTCAACATGACGTTCGAGGGCGAGAGATCGCGGTGGGCGATCCCTCGTACCTCGGAGGTGTTGCCGCCGACGCTGGCCGGGTTGTGCGCGTGCGCCAGCCCCTGAGCCAGGTCGAGCGCCATCAGCGCAATCAGGTCGTGTGATAGTCGCTTCGCGGGCTGAACATCGAGCAGAGCACGCAAGTCGACTCCGTCCACCAGTTCGAGGGCCATATACGGTGTTCCGTCCACGTTTCCGAAGTCGATTATCCCGACGATATTACTGTGGCGAAGCTTGGCGGCGAGACGAGCCTCGCGTTCGAAGAGCCGAACGAAGTCCGGATCTTTTCGATAGAACGGAAGGACCAGCTTGAGGCACACGCGTTGGGAGAATCCCCCGGGGCCGAACCTAACCGCTTCGAATGTTTCAGCCATCCCACCCACGCCGAGGCGACGAAGGACTCGGTACGGGCCGAACTTCTCTCCAATCCAGTCGGGGATCTGTGCCTCGGGCATGTGGCTGGCGTTATGGCATCCCTATCGTGCTTTTGGTAGTTCGGAGCAGCTACCCACAACCGATCCCGACAAAACCCACTTGCAACTCAGATCCACCGCCCCGTACCGTGTGCTCCAGGGATTGGAGGAGACCGACATGTCGAGTTTCGAAGCGCTCACGCTAGCGTATGCCTTCTACATGCTGGCGATGTTTCTTTTCTACTGGCTTTTCTGGAAGGCCAACCAGGTGATGACTGAGCTCACCTGCGACACGATCCCCGGTGTTTCCCTCCGAGGCCACCGTGCCCGCTGGGTTCGGCTATACGCGATCTACATCCCTCACGTGCTCGGGTATATCCTGGTAGCGTTTGCTGCCGGCTTCGCGGAGTTACAGGTCGCTAATTTGGCACCCGATGAGAATACGACGACTCTCGCAAACTTCTTCGCCTTCTTCATGGTTTTCCTTGGAACAGGCGCCCTCCTGATGAACATTCCCGCGTTCTCGGGGATCGTAAGAATGATTCGAAATGATGAGAGGCGGGGCGAGCGTCGGGGTGATAGAGGTGAGCTGCAAACTGCTGAGGAAGGATCTGGCCCACGCTCCTGAGAAACGTTTCACAGGGATGTCGAGACGAGGACATGCCCCTCGCCTGCTCATTTCTCGCGAGGGAAGCGTTGCTCGTGTGTGCGCTTCGTAGTCTCGACGGGGCTCGAACCGGTGGCCGCCGTGGACGACCAGCAAGACGTCCTCCGAGACGGGCGTGGCGCGGTCAATCCGAGGTTTCGTTGCAATCGGAAAGACCGACCGCTTCCTGCAAGGCGGCGATCGCGAGCCGACATTCATTGGCTTTATCGGCTCGTCCAAGCCGGTCGAGACGGCTCTCGAGCTCTTCGAGTCGCTCGATCAGCGCGTCCGCTGCGCCCTCTAGCGGCGGCAACTTGAGACGTTGGTAATGTCGCTGCAGCGATTTCTCGGTGTCTCCCGGTTTCGGGTCTCCGCGGTGGAGCGCCGGAAAGAACATGCGAAGGCCTCGATTGTCGCGAGTGGAAAAGATCTCGTTGGCGATTCGCGCCAGGGTCAGGGCTTCATCGATGTGGCCTCGGATCGCCCGGATCACCGCATTGTGCTCGGTGATGCCGCCGCGTCCGACGACACCGGGCACACCGTGCCTGTTCAGGAGGTCCATCTGTTCCTCGAAGCAGCGTTCGACGGCTTCCCAGTTCCCCTGGTCCTCCTCGAGTGTCGCCCTGGCAGCGATGGCCCAGGCGTTCCTGTAGGGATCGTCGCTTCCAGCGAGCTCCTTGGCCGCCGCTGACGCCGCTGCCGCTG
>CP070650.1:1103846-1106572 GCA_020354595.1 Myxococcales bacterium | reverse complement strand
CGAGCACGAGCGCGCGGAGAACGAAGTCATGATGGATGCGTATTGGGAAGACCTCGGAGGCGAAGCCGGATAATGGGCCAGATGCCCTTGAAATTGACGTTTGATCGCCAAAGGATAAGCTTTTCATGGTAGCGGTCTCTTCTTGCCCTCCGCTGCGGGCATGATACCCGAAAGACTCGAGAGCCCCGTATGAGCGGTCCCCGGCGCGTTCGTTTGCCAGAGCACATCGTCGAAATCGTCGGCGATGCTGGCGAAGGCGCACAGAAAGCAGCCATTGCGTTTGCGCAACTCTGCGCCAAAGCCGGTAACGGTCTTTGGACGGTCGAGATCATCCCTTCCGAGATTCGGCCTCCGCCGCACACGGTCGGGAGCGCTAGCGGCAATCGAATCCGTCTCGCAGAGCGGGACCGGGTCACCAACGCTGGCAACCGCGCGCAAGTGGTGCTCGCTTTCAACGAGATGGCGTTGCTCTCGCGCCTGCAGGCGGACAGTATCGCAGACGACGCTCTCGTTCTCATCGACGATCACTGGGCGACGCACGATGCTGAGCAGTATCGACGCTCGTACCGAAGCGTGCTCGACCAGTGTCGCGCGCGCGGTGCACGGATTCTCGAGATCCCTATCGAAAAGGAAACCCTGCGTCGTGCCGACGAAGCCACTCGGGGCAAGAACATGTTCGCCGTCGGACTGCTGTGCGCCCTATACGACAAGGACCTCGATGTCCTCGACGATGTCATTCGAGACATCTTCAAGGACAAAGCGCGCGCAGTCGTCGACTTGGGCGTGAGGTTGGCGGAGGCTGGTTACAACTATGGAATGGCGAGCTTCGAAGAGATCTTCGAAATCCGGGCGGTGCCGACAGACGTTCCCAAAGTGGCGATGAACGGCAACACAGCGTTGGCGCTTGGTGCCGTCGCCGCTGGATTCGAGCTCTGTTCGATGTACCCCATCACTCCCGCGACGTCTGCTTCGCATGCGTTGTCGGAGATTTTCGAAGACTTCGGCGGCTTCGTTCATCAAGCCGAAGACGAGATCGCCGCAATCGGCGTCGCGCTCGGTGCTTCTTACGCCGGAAAGACCGCGCTGACGATCACTTCCGGTCCGGGAATGGCCCTCAAGACGGAGTTCCAGGGGTTGGCCGTGATGACCGAGACGCCGCTCGTCATCGTCGACGTCCAACGGGGTGGACCGAGTACCGGGTTGCCAACGAAGATCGAGCAAGCCGATCTGCTCCACGCCCTGTACGGAGCGCCTGGCGACGCGCCCAAGGTAGTGATCGCTCCGAGCACCATCGAGGAATGCTACTACATCCTCTCCGTCGCGCGGCGGATCGCCGAGGAGTTCCGCATGCTGGTGATCGTTCTTTCCGACGCGAATCTTGCGACGGGCCAGCAGCTCTTCGATCGCCCTGACGTTTCTCTGACGCCCCGCCGGCCGCCGCTCGACCTCAGGCCGGTGCCTCCGGGAGCTCTGCCCTACGCATGGGATCCGATCACCGGTCTTTCGCAGCGACTCATCCCCGGACAACCAGGCGGCATGGGCGTGACGACTTCCCTCAACCACGACCGCGACGGAAAAGCCTGTTATGACTCGGAGCGCAACCAACGGGGCCACGCCATGCGCAGTCGCAAGCTCGCTGCGCTGCAACGAACCCTGCACCCACCAAGCGTGTTTGGGCCCGAGGAGGGGGAGCTCCTCCTCGTAGGCTGGGGCAGCACGCGGGGAGCCATCGAGGAAGCCGTCGACATGGCACGCGAAGAAGGCTTGGCGGTTTCGTCCATCAACATCCAGTTCCTCAGTCCTCTGCCAGCCGGGCTCAAGGAAGTATTCTCGGGCTTCAAGAAGGTCATCACGGTCGAGCTGAACTACAGCGACGACTGGGAGGACCCTCTGATCACGCACGACAACCGCCGGTACGGTCAGCTTGCGTGGCTGCTCCGTGCCGCGACCCTGCTCGACATCGACTGTGTGGCAAAGGTGCCCGGACGCCCGCTCATGCCCTTGGAAATCGTCCACGAGGTCAAGCGTATCCTCGGTGTCCAAACGGAAACTCGAAGCGAGCCACAGGCGCTTTCAGCAGCGGAAGGAACCAACTGACGATGTCTAAGATCGCTTTTGAATGCGTCCTCAACGGAGATCCGGCAGAAGAGCGGACCCTCGGCGACTACGAAGCGGAGCACCCGCGCTGGTGCACGGGTTGCGGGGATCACGGCGTGCTGGCGGGGCTCCAGCGCGTCCTCAGGAAGAACAACGTCGAGCCCGAGGACGTCGTCTCGGTATCCGGAATCGGCTGTTCCAGCCGTCTCCCGCATTACCTCAACACGTACGGTTTTCATGGGATTCACGGGCGCGCCTTGCCCATCGCGACCGGCGTTCGCCTGTCTCGGCCCGAGCTTCCCGTCATCGTGATCATGGGGGATGGCGACTGTTTCAGCATCGGCGGCAACCACTGGCTGCATGCGATCCGCTACAACATCAATGCGCTCGTGCTCGTCTTGGACAACGAGATCTACGCGCTCACCAAGATGCAGGTGTCGCCGACGACCCCTGACGGCTGGAAAACAAACACCACGCCGAGAGGCAACTACCTTCATCCCATGAACCCGCTCAGTGCGGTGATGGGGATGACAAATGTGTCTTTCGTCGCTCAGACGGCCACGTGGTTGCCCGCGCACCTCGACGCGACGATTGAAAGGGCTTGGGATCATCATGGGCTTGCGTTCGTT
>CP070650.1:1099350-1103746 GCA_020354595.1 Myxococcales bacterium | reverse complement strand
TCCTCTTGGTGAGCTGCTCCATCACGCGCGTGAAGTGGCGCATCAAGCGGGACAAGGCGATGGAGTCCGGCAAGTCCGCGTACCTGGAAGCGCCGCTCGGCGCCGCCGAGCCTGAGCGCCCGCCGAACATCGTGATTCTCTTGGCCGATGACCTCGGCAAGTACGAGGTGTCGACCTACGGAGCGGATCACATCGATACGCCACACATCGATCAGATCGGGGCCGAGGGAGTCGTCTTCGAGGAGGGCTACGTCACCTCGCCGACCTGCGCGCCTTCGCGCGCCGGGATCATGACCGGTCGAGTCCAGAACCGCTACGGGTTCGAGACCCAGATCATGGAGCACTATCCAACGAACTGGATCGAGTACATCTCCGGCCGCTGGATCGTCGACACCGGCGAGTTCGTCGTGAAGGCGAAACCGTCATTTCCGGCCGAGTGGCAGGCGCACAAGCAAGGCGTGCCGCCGTCTGAGATCACACTAGCCGAGATCCTCAAGAAGTATGGTTACGCGACCGGGCTCATCGGCAAGTGGCACCTCGGTGTGTCGCGCAAACAGGTGCCCTTGGCGCGCGGCTTCGACTACCAGTTCGGTTTCAACGGCGCGTTTTCGCTCTATACCCCAGAGAGAAATTGGGGCGGCGTGGTCAACCACGAGCATCAAGCCTTCAGCGCGCAGCACCAGTGGAACATGGGCCGTCGCGAAGAGGCTGCGATCCTCGAAAACGGCAAGGTGGTGCGCGAGGAACAGTACCTCACTTACGCCTTCCGCGACCGCATGAAGAAGTACATCCAGGACCACAAAGACGAACCGTTCTTCCTCTACGCCGCCTTCAACGCTCCCCACGTGCCGTTCCAAGCGCCAGTCGACTACTACTGCCAGTACGCCCACGTCGACGACGACAACAAGCGCGTCTACTACTCGATGATCTCCGCACTCGACGACGCGATCGGAGAGGTGCATCAGACGATCAAGGATGCGGGGATCGAGGAGAATACCCTGATCTTCCTGCTGAGCGACAACGGCGGCGCGTCGTACACGAAAGCGACCGACAACGGGCCACTCAAAGGCGGAAAGCTCACTCAGTTCGAGGGCGGCATCAACGTTCCCTTCATGATGAAGTGGAAGGGAAAGGTGCCCTCGGGGATGCGGTACCAGCATCCGGTATCGTCGACCGACATCTTCGCCACGAGCGTCGCTGCCGTTGGCGGCGTGCTTCCGAGCGACCGCGAATACGATGGGGTCGATCTGGTTCCGTTCGTCACGGGTCAGAAAGAGGGCGTCCCCCATCAACGACTCTTTTGGCGCGCCGATCACATCTGGGCAATCCGTGATGGCAAGTACAAGCTGATTCTGAGCACCCGAGATGGCTGGGCCGAGCTCTACGATCTCGAGGTCGACAAGCCGGAGCAGATCAATCTAAAGGAGCAGATGCCCCAGCTCTACAAGAAGCTCCATCAAGAGCACGAGCAGTGGCAGAACGACGAGCTGCACAAGAAGCCGGCTTGGCCGCGAATCATGGACAAGCGATTCGTCCTCGATGGCAAAGAGTATCTGTTCCCGGCATGAGGATGAAGGTCCCCATCGCAATAGCTCTCTTCCTCGTTGCCGCGACTTTCGTTCTTGCGGCGCCTTCCCGTAGCGCCGCCCAGCAGCCGAAGATGGACGTCAAGCTGTTCGTGGGTGTCAGCGGAACGACGTTCGTGTCGATGCTCGAAACCGGCCGGGAGCGGGATACGTTCGCCGGCTGGCAGATCGGGTTTGGTCCACGCATTCGGCGACGGGCGTGGTTTGCCGAGGTCCAATTCTCGTTCAACCGATGGGCCTTTGCTTTCGACGATCCAGATATTGGAGGCTTCACGGGTCGCACGAACTCGTTCGAGCTCCCGCTCATCGGTGGCTACGTCCCCTACAAGAACGCGTTCTTCAAGCTCTACCTCTATGGAGGCTTGGTCAACCACTTCAACACGAAGATCATCGTGAAGGCGCAAGGACAGACCCTAAAACTCCGACCTAAGGAGATCGACTTTGCGATCTACCAGGCGCTAGCGCGCTTCGGCGCGAACTTCGACGTCGCGATGTTCAACTTCGACTTCAACTACTCGATCAGCATGAACAGCGCGACCACGACTTCGTACCGAACCGGTTACCACCAGATCCAAGTCAACATCGCGTACCTCTTCTAGAAGACGTACGGAATGAACAGGTACGGAACCTCCTCGCAGTAGCGGTCCCAGTCGTCGCCGTACTTCTTCTTGCAGCGCGAGATGTCGCGGCCGGCGCGATGGAGGATCATCACGACGAAGAACGTGACGTAGAGGTACGGCAAGAAGTGATCGAAGCCGCAGATGAGGCCCCACGAGAGCGCCATCGCGACGTCCGCCGTGTAGTGGATCTTACGCGCGTAGCGCCACCAGCCGTCGACCAATAGCTTCGAGCCCGCCTCGGTATCGAGGTAGCGTGGGTTTTTCAGGGTGCCCCATGGGAGCTGGGGGAAGGCCTTGCGCTTCACGTACGAGCCGTTGAGCTGCATCCGGAAACGGTTTCGTTGGCTCTGTGCAGTGTCCCAGACGTAGTAGGCCCCCAGCAACAGCGCGAAGCAGAACACCGTGTACGCGACGGAGTGCTCGAAGGGGGGACGCGACGCGATGTACATCGAGTTGAAGCAGTAGACGAACGGCACGCCAGCGAGGTTCCAAAACACCAGCATCCATCCCCATTTCTCGTAGAAGATATCCCAGGTTGTCGGGATGCACTCCTCTCCCTTCATGCAGGCGTTGGTATAGAGAAAGTGGGCGACCACCATGAAGACCATCGGGGTGCTCACGGTGCCGTACGTCGCGTACTGATGCGCGGCACCCCCGAGTGTCAGCAAGAACAGAGTGAGCCAAGAAACACGGACCTCCGCCCACATCTTGAGGTCGAGCCGCCCAACGCGTGGATTGAGCCACGCGCCCATGAAGAAGTCGTAGAGGAAGCTGCCCGACATCCGTTCTGCGTTACCGGTCGCCTTGGCTCCGAAGTAGACGATGAGCGCGACCATGTTTGCAGTGATCATCGCAGCAATCATGAACTCGCCGAACCGGTCGTAAATCGTCTGCAAGGGAAAGACGCCGGTGAAATGAAGCACCGCGACTGCGGCAAGCGTCACGTACCACGCCGTGATCCCATTACAGCGGTACTCGAGCCGAATGCCTCCCCGTGAGGGAATCGGCAGGCCCTTGATTCTCAGGCCTGGCAGATAGGCGGCCATCAACCCTTCGACGAGCAAGAACAGCCAGTAGAGTCCAAATACCCCCAATGTCGGTGTGGCGTGCGCGACGATTAGATCCCAGGTGCGAGCGAGGAACGGACCTATGTCGCTTAGCCCCGCAGGGTAGAAGAGGGCGCCTTCGTAGAAGCGCCATGCGATCCACAGATACAGCATCAAGAGGTGCGAGAGCGTCATGATGAACGCCGCGCCAAATGCGCCCCCGAACTCGCGTACTTCAGCGTCGTCTTTTTGTGTTGCTCGCGGCATGGCCGCGGCGGTCGGCAATCCCGGTTTGGCTGCTTCGTGCACACCCGCCTCCTGTGTACAGACAGCGTTTTAACCTCTCCAAATCGGCGAAGTCCAGGGCGAGCCGCAGGGTGCGCTAGGATCGCCCCATGGACCGGGGGAGCCTGCTCAAAATCGGGGCTGCCGCAGCCGTCGCCGCGCTGTTCGCGTGGGTCTACGTCAGCGGCGCCTACGAGCAGTTCGACCCGGCCACGATGCGCGATTGGATTCGTGCGGCCGGCCCTTGGGGCGGGCTTCTGTTCGTTGCGTCGTACTCGGTCTTCCAACCCTTTGGAGTGAATGGGCTCGTCTTCCTGCTGAGCGCTCCCCTGATCTGGAATCCCACGGAGGCCTTCCTTCTCAACTGGGCAGGCACGGCCGGCACCGGGCTGTTTTCTTACGCCGGCGCGCGCTTCATGGCGCGCGACTGGATTCAGGAGCGGCTCCCGAGGCGGGTGAGGCGGTTCGACGAGCGACTTCGCACCCACGGCTTTCGCACCGTGCTCCTCCTGCGCCTGATCTTCTACACCACCCCGTCGGTGCAATGGGCACTCGGCGTCTCGCAGGTCCGCTTCTTTCCGTTCCTCGTCGCCTCGGTTCTGGGCGTCGCGCCATTCACCTTGGGCACGACCTTGGTGGGCATCCGCGTTGCGGCCTGGATCGAAGAGCACCCGGTCGCGACCTGGCCATGGGACCAAATCTGGCCGGTGATCATCGCAGCTACTGTCGTGATCGTGGCGCTGGGGGTGATTGTGTTGAGGAAGTGGCGCAGGACCGCGGTGGAGTAGCAATTCGCTGTAGGAGCCAAGGCCACTCAGAACTCAGAGCTCGGAACCCAGATCTCAGCTCTGAGCGGCTC
>CP070650.1:1094785-1099250 GCA_020354595.1 Myxococcales bacterium | reverse complement strand
GATGCGCTCGTCGCGCTGGTGTGCCTCGTCAAGCAGCAGCAGGTCGCGCGACAACGCTTCGACGAGCTCCTGCGCTTCGGCCAAGAACTCTTGCTGTACGTTGTCGCGCGGGTCGCTCATAGAGAGGCCCCCTCGGCCGAGCCCAGCAAGGCGCTCACCAACTCGCGAAGCTGCTCCACCTCGAAAGGCTTGTGCAGAAAGGCGTCGGCCCCTAGCTCGACACCGCGCTTCGCATCCGGGCCGTCTACCTGAGTGCTGATGAGAATACGCCGAGCGGCTTGTTGCCGTGGGCTTTTCTTCATAAACGCCAGAAGCTCCAGCCCGTTGATGTCCGGCATGTTGACGTCGATGATCACCACGTCGAACGCGTTTGAAGCCAGCAGCCGTAGCGCTTCGAAGCCGGTCTCGGCCTCCTGCACACGGGCGAAGCCCGCGTCCTCCAACGAGGCGCGGACGAACGCGCGCACGGCGCTGCTGTCATCGACAATGAGAGCGTGAAATGCCACTCGATCCCCCCGCGTACATGGTAACAGAGCCGAAGCGCAGGGGACTGGTTCTATTCCCGCCAAAACGAGCGCGCTTTGGGATCCTGCACCGCGCAGGATGAACATGCGCACAGGCTGCGAAGAAAGCGATGGCTGTAGATCCCCGTCTGGTGACCGTCACGCCAAACGAGACGCAACGCGTAATTCCCGACTGGCTGGACGTCATCAAGCTCCAGATCGCCGCCGTCGACGTACACAATCGGGCCCTCGTGCCCTTGGCAGTGCGCACATGGACAGTAGCCGCGTAAGAGCTCGTGCGGGTACCTGCTTCGATGACCGTCGGCCCAATCGATCTCCATGACCCGGGCTCCACGGGGTGCGCGAAGCTCGACTGGCTTCGGCGCAGCGTCACTCACGAAATCCGTCCTTCCCATCTGCCCGAGGCCGCGCCGGTACGTTCCCGAACGGTGACGGTCGCATGTTGGGCGTCGAGTTGGTCGAGGGCGTCGTGAATCTGCTGGCGCTCGGCGTCCGGCCAAGCCTCCTCCGGAAGCTCGAGGGTTGACTGCACGACCATCCAGCGGCGAAGCGCGGCCGCCGACAGGATCAGTCGCCCGCCCCCGCACGCCCTGCACACGATGCCGCCGCGCGACGCGTCGAACGGGGCAGCACGCCCCTGCGCGGGCGTCTTGCCGCAACCGACGCAGCGGTCGAGCGTAGGCGCAAAGCCGAGGATCGTCAGCACGCGAATCTGGAGCGAGAGTAGCGACTCCTCGGCCGGTGCTCTCCGGTTGAGGGCATCCAAAAACCGCACCGCGCTATCGAACACCGCCGGCTCCGGCTCGTGCTCCGGAACGCGCTCTCGGATCACCGCAAGCGCGGCACCAGCGGCGCCGATCGCTTCGAGGCTACGCAGGATCCCGTGAAACGATTGATCGACCGTTACGCGCTCGAGGTGGGCGAGCTCGCCGCGACCCGGTCGGAAAAGCGCGTTCATCAACACATATGGTTGTAGCGCGCCGCCGAATCGACGTTGGCTTCTGCGGGCGCCGCGCGCGAGCGCAGAGATCTTGCCGAAGTCCTCGGTTAGGAGCGTGACGATTCGGTCGGAGTCGCGATAGTCGACGGACCGCAAGAGGAGCGCTCGACTTTGGCGGCTTCGACTAGGCACGGCACCGCAGAGGATAGCTCAATCGGGTCGTCCTGGGCAGGCGCGCGCCTCACGAGCGCAAACGTAGCCACGATGATTGCGAACAGCGCCGCGGTAGCGATTGCCAGCAAAATCGCGCCGTATCCGCGGCGGCTATGAACCGTCGCGAGCGGAGCTGGCGGCAGAGTCTGCGGGCTCTGCTCGTCAAACTGCGCGAGCACGTCGCCCGCATCGATGTCGACCGCCGAGGCGTAGGCCTTGATGAAGCCACGCACGAACACCCCGCTCGGAAGGTCTTCGAAGCGATCCTCTTCGAGCGACTCGAGCGCCCTCCGCGGAATGCGCGTCGTGCTCGACACCTCTTCGATCGAAAGGTGCCGCTCTTCCCGCTCGTGCTTGAGAAGCTGACCAATCGAATCGCGGCTCATCGGGATTCTCCCAACAGGGTTTGGCACATGCGCCCGTCGTTCGAGTATGGGTCGAGCTCCACACATTCCTCCAAATCAGCGATCGCGTCTTGGCGATGTCCCAAGCGCGCACGCACCTCGCCGCGAAGTCGCCACGCGCCTTGCAGCTCGCGGCTCTTGCCACAGGACGGATCCGCTTCGAGCGCGCTCACCAAGGCACGCTCGGCTTCCTGCAGCTGCTGCAAATGCCAAAGCGCCCGGGCCATCGTGTAGTAGCCGACACAGAATCGTGGCTGAATCCGAACCGCTTCCATCGTGGACTTCACCGCTTCTTGATATTCGCCTAGATGGAATTGTGCCAGCGCAAGGTTGCCCCAGGCAAGATGTGGAGCAGTGTTCAGCTCATCGTTTGCGGACTCACGCAACGTCACAATCGCGTCTTCGTAACGACCGAGCTCGATCAAGCACAGCCCGTAGATGTTGCGCGCCTCGGCGAGAATCGAACCCTCGCGCTTCTGCTTCTGTAGAAGCTTGATGGAAGTACTCAGCTGCTGTTCAGCGTTCTCGTAGTCTCGGCGCTCCATTTGGATGAAACCGAGCAGCAGATGAGCCTCGGCGTTATTGGGATCGAGCTCGAGGGCCTTGCGCAAATGCTCGATGGCTGCCGCCGTCTGCCCTTCATCGCGGAGGCTCGCGGCGAGCTGGAACTCCCTGTAGGAGCGCTCGCCGTCTGGCGTTCCGGCGGAAGACGTCGTCGCACACCCCACGGCCAGCATCGCCAGCACAACCCAACCCCACAATCGAAGCACAAAGAAGGGTCTACTTAGCCCGGCGAGCCCGGTCAAGAAGGGGTGTCGGCCTACCGACAGCTCAGCCCGTGGCGGACTTCTTCTTTGAGCGCCAGCAGATCGTGAAGTTGGCGGAGGGCCGCGGGGTCGTCGATGGTGATCGTTTGATCACCTACTTCGAGGTAGCCGCGCTCCCGAAGCTGTCCGATCACCGCTTTGACCTGATCCAAGTCGAGTCCAGTTCGGGTGGATAATTCGAGCGGAGAGAGCCGCAGCGGGGCCCGTTCTGCGTCATCCACCTCGTGTAGGAGGGTATTCAACACCCGGATCGTCGGGTCGGGGAGCAATGCGTTCTCGATCTGTTCCTCGGCCCGGCGCAACCGCCGCACGAGCTGTTGCATCGCCCCTTCCCCAACATCCGGTCGCTTTCGAGTCAGCGCTCGGAAGGTGTCGCTTTCGATAACCAACGCGGTCACGGGCTCGATGGCCTCCGCGGTGGCCGACCGGTGCGCCCCTGGCAGCAGAGCCTCCTCGCCGACGAGCTCGCCGGCGCCGAAAAGGCCCGTCGTCCGCTCGACGCCGCGCGCCCTCTTGACCAGCCGCACCCGACCACTGCGGATCAGGAACAGCTCGTCCGCGGGAGCGCCGGCATAGTAGAGCGTCGTACCTGGAGGGAAGCTCCGGTAGTAGCTCTCGATTCCAAGCTCGTCGCCCAACTCGGCCATCCAGCGTTGTTACCCCACGCGACCGGAGGGCGGCAACCGCTATCGGGCGAGGTGGCAGGCGACCTCGTGTCCGCGGTCGATGACGCGAAGAGCCGGAACCTCTCGATCACACAGCCCTTTTTCGGCGATCGGGCACCGAGGGTGAAAGGCGCAGCCGGTGGGCGGATCGAGCGGGCTCGGCACGTCCCCCTCGAGGATCAAGCGCCGCTTGTGCGCAGTCGGATCGGGCTCCGGCGCCGCGCTCAGGAGCGCCTCCGTGTAGGGATGACGCGGGTTCTCGTAGATCTGCTCGGCGCTTGCGAGCTCCACAATGCGCCCGAGGTACATCACGGCAACTCGACGACTGACATGCTCGACGACGTGCAGGTCGTGCGCGATGAACAGGAAGCTCAACCCGAGCTCCTCCTGCAGGTCGCCGAGCAGGTTGACGATCTGCGCTTGAATCGAAACGTCGAGCGCGCTCACCGGCTCGTCGGCTACGATGAACCGCGGTGAGACGGCGAGCGCGCGCGCAATCCCGATGCGTTGGCGCTGCCCGCCTGAGAACTCGTGCGGGTAGCGGCGCATGTGCTCGGGGCGCAAGCCCACGCGTTCGAGCAGCGCTGCGATGCGTTCTTCTTCTTCGGACCTCGAGCTCACCAGGCCGTGTACGCGGAGAGCCTCGGCAAGCGCCGCGCGCACGGTCATGCGCGGATTCAGCGAGCTGTACGGATCTTGGAAGATGATCTGCATCCTTCGACGGAATGGTCGCAATGCCGACTGCGATAGACCGGTGATGTCTTCGCCCTCGAAGTAAACGCGCCCGCCGGTTGGCTCGTACAACCTGAGCAGCAACCGGCCGAGGGTGCTCTTCCCACAGCCGGACTCACCAACGAGGCCGAGCGTCTCGCCGGGCATCACATCGAGGTTG
>CP070650.1:1087720-1094685 GCA_020354595.1 Myxococcales bacterium | reverse complement strand
CGGACATCTCGGACGAGGCCCTGCGCGCTGCCTCTCTCTACGCACGGACCTTCAACTCGCGGGTGCTCGTAACTCACGTGTTCGATCCCACGCCCAACGTCCCCCCGGTCGTGTGGTCTCGTCCAGACCTCCTCGAACGGAACATCCGCGTCGAAATCGAAGACGCCATTCGCGAAACCCTCAACGGCAAGACTGCCGAGCTGCTGCAGGGGGTGGCCGAAGTGGAGCTCAGCGTCGTTCAACACCCTTCGCCGGGCCGGGCTTTGGTGGAAATCGCTGAAGACGAGGAGGCCGACCTCGTGATTCTCGGCTCCCACGGTCGAAGCGGTCTGTCACGAGCGTTCCTCGGCAGCGTCGCAGAGCGAGTCGTGCGGCATGCGCCGTGCCCCGTGTTGGTGGTGCGCGGCCGCTGCGACCACGAACCAAAAGACGGAGAGTAGACAGTGTCATTAATCCCGCGTCTAGTTGTGGCCTATGATTTCTCCGATCCCGCCCGGCGGGCATTCGAGCTGGCGGTGTTCATGGGGCGCCAGCTGAAAGCAGAAGTCCACATCGTGACGGTACTCGACTCGAAGGAGTCCGATGCGGAGACCGCCAGCAAGGAGATCGAAGACCTTCGCCAACTTCTCGAGATGCGCACCTGCGGAACCGTCAAGGCCGACGACGTCACCCTCAAGTGCCACGCGCTCGCCGGCGAGCCGGCAGACGCCATCGTCGCGATGGCGCGGGAGATCGACGCTCCGCTCATCCTCTGCGGCACGACGGGAAAGGGCGCGGTTGCCAGGACGCTGCTCGGCAGCGTCTCCCACGAGCTCGTGCACAAGAGTGGCGCGATCGTGATGTCGGTGCCGTAGCGCCGCGGTCCGGCTACGAACCCGGGCCGACGAACGGCGCTTCGACCACGCGCACGCCTTTACGCTCGGCGTGGCCTTCCATCGAGATGGTCAGCTTGATCTTGATTCCGGGCTTCATCTGGTCGGCCGGCAGCATCGCAAGAATCGGGAGGTATGTGCTCCCAAGCGATTCCAGCTCGATGCGCGTCTGCGGAATGATGTATTCGATACCGCTCTCGGTCTCCGGCTCGACGACGAAGGTTTGTTTGTCGGAAGTCTTGTTGACGAGGTGAACCTTGACGGCGTTGCGCACCTGCCCGTCGATGACGGAGAAAGGCACGCCTTCATGGCGAAGGACGTTGGTCTCGAACTCGGAGCTCTGCGCGAACGCGAAAACCGCCCCGATGAGCCATAGGGCCGCGATGCCACCGTAGAAGAAAAGCCTCGGGCGCGCGACGTGCTTCTCTTTGCCTTCGAGGCCATTGAGCGAATCGTACCGTACCAAACCCTTGTCCCGCCCGACTTTGGTCATGATCTCGTCGCAGGCGTCGACGCATGCGGCGCAGCCGACGCATTCCATCTGTAGGCCATTGCGAATGTCGATGCCGGTGGGGCACACGACGATGCACCGCTTGCAATCTACGCAGTCGCCGTTGCTGGGGTCGCTCGCTTTGCCGCGAGGCTCACCTCGGTTCCAGTCGTAGCCGATGACCAGGGTGTCGCGGTCGGTCATCGCGGACTGTAGACGTCCATACGGACAGATGATCAAGCAGAGCTGCTCGCGGAACCACGCGAAGTTGAACCAGAGAATGCCCGACATCACGACGACCCACGTAAACGCGGTCGGATGCTCCGCAGGGCTTCGTTGCACCATGTCGAAGACCGACGGGAGTGAGACGAAGTAGCTGATGAAGACGTGCGACAGAAGAAGTGCGAGCACGAGGTAGATCGCGTGCTTCAGAGCTTTGCGCCAGACCTTGTCGAACGTGATCCCCGCTGCGTTTCGTCGCAGGCGCTGCGCCCGGGGTCCTTCGATGAAGCGCTCGATGCGCCGAAACACGCCCTCGAGGAATACGGTCTGCGGGCAGGCATAGCCGCACCACAAGCGCCCCTTGATCGCTGTGACGATGAACAGCGTGAGACCGATGCCGCTCAACAAGAAGAACATCAGCCAGAAGTCCTGAGCGTTGAAGACACCGCCGAACAAGTAGAAGCGGCGGTTCACGATGTCCATGAAGACGGCCGGATGCCCTCCGATCTTCACGAAGGGCAACACCACGTAGATCGCGATCAACGCTGCGAAGATGGTGTACCGAAGCCGCGTGAAGCGGCCCTTCACGTCTGCGGGGTGAACGTAGTTGCGGCTACCATCCAATCGTAGAGAGCTGGCAGGCTCCTCTACGATCGGCAGTTTCGTCGTCATCGTGCCCCATGTTCTAGAGCCGTTTCGTCTTTCGACAACCTAGTCTTCCGGCGGCCAAACCGTTGCTTCTTCCTCTACGGGCTTTCCGCCTTCGAGGTTCGTGTTGCGGATCGTCAACACGTATGCGGTGACTTGGCTCACGCCTTCTTCACCGAGGATCGCCGCCCAAGGTGTCATACCCTTCTCGGGGATGCCGTTGACGACCACCGCGTGGATGTCGGTCGGCGCACCGCCGCGCACCCAGTACTCGTCGGTGAGGTTGGAGCCGAGGCCGACGCGCCCTTGGCCCTTGTCGTGGCATGCGAAGCACTGCGTCTCGAAGATCTTTCGCCCCGCGGCGACGGCGGCCTCGTCCTGCGCCAATGCTTCGAGCGACTCGTCGGTGACGACGGTTCGCTCGGCCTCGGCGGCTGCCATCTGCTCGGCGTACACCTCGGGCTGCAACTTCCCGATGCCGTACTCGTGGTAGTAGAACCAGTAGACCAACCCAAAGGCGATGGCCCCATAGAACGTCAGCAACCACCAGGTCGGAAGGTTGTTGTCGGCTTCCTCGATGTCGTCGTAGACGTGAAGGATTTCGCCTTGGATTTCATCGGTTCGCTTGCCCTCACTCATGGGGTACCTCCAACTCCTCTTCGAGGGGAATGCGTGCGTTGTGTTCCGCCTCGGATGCGCTCATTCGCATGACGCGAATGATGACGACTAGAAACACGGTGAAAAACAGAACCAGCGCGATGATCGGGTAGAGCAACGCGGGGCTTTGCGCGAAGAACTCGGCAGCGAATCGGCTCATCGTCCCGCCTCCTCGGTGGCTGCGGCGAGGGACTCGCCTTCAGGTACCTTACCCAAACGCTGCAAGTAGGCGATCAGCGCAACGAGCTGGCTGTTCACCGCGAGCTCACAGTCGTCGCTCGGCTCCTCGCAAACCTTCACACCTGCTTCCTTGGCCAAACCCGTAGCAATCGCGGTGGCTGCGGCCTGAGCGTTCTGCTCCGACGTTTGAATCTGGTCCGCTTTGTACGGCACGCCGACGTTTCTGAGCGCGCGCATCTTGGCGGCGGTGTCAGCGAAGTCGATCGTCCATTTGGCCAGATGTGGGTAGGGCGGCATGTTCGAGCCCGGCGAGATCTCCCGCGGGTCGATCATGTGCTTGTAGTGCCAAGTGTCCGCGTACTTGCCGCCGACGCGCGCGAGGTCCGGACCGATGCGGCGTGAGCCCCACTGGAACGGGTGGTCGAAGATCGAGTCGTCCATCGTCGAGACTTCGCCGTAGCGCGCGGTCTCCCAAGTGAACGGTCGAATCATCTGCGAGTGGCAGGTGTAGCAACCCTCGCTGATGAAGACGTCGCGGCCTTCGAGCTCGAGTGGGGTGTAGGGGACGTTCTTGGTGGTCCGAATCGACTCGGGTACCGAGATGACCATCGGAATGATCTCCGCGACACCACCCACGAGAATGCCGATCGTAACGAGTACCGTGAAGACACCGGCGCGGCCCTCGAGCACGCTGTGCCACGGCTCCTTCTCCGTGCCGCGGTCGCGAATGCCAATCGCGATGGCCGCGACGCCCCACATGACGGCGACGATCGCCAGGATCGTGCTCATGATGCCGTCGAACAGCACCATGCCGAAGAGCAGAGCCATCACGATGATCGACGCCATGACCGGCTGACCGAAGAGCAGCTTCGGCCACGGGACCTCACGGGTCCGGGGTTCGGTCACGACGGCCACCTCGATTTCACCGTCGACCGGCGCGCCGCTTCGCGCGGTCTTGATGAGGTTCCAGGCCATCAGGAGGATCCCGGCGATATAGAGGAGACCCGAGACGAGACGCGCCCAGTACATCGGACGAATGGCGAGGTAGGTCTCGACGAAATTCGGGTAGAGAAGCCCGCCGGTCTCGCTGACCGCGCGCCACATGAGGCCCTGCGTGATGCCGGCGACCCACATCGCGATGACGTAGATGAGGATGCCGACGGTCGCGATCCAGAAGTGGAAGTTCGCGGCCGCCCGGGAGTGGAGCTTCGTGCCGTAGAGCCGCGGCACGCACCAGTAGAACATGCCGGCCGCCATGAGGCCGTTCCAGCCGAGGCCGCCGCTGTGGACGTGTCCGATGATCCAGTCCGTGTAGTGCGCGAGGCCGCTGACGCTCTTGATCGAGAGCAGCGGGCCTTCGAAGGTGCTCATTCCGTAGAAGGTCACGCCCGCGGCGAAGAACTTGAGCACGGGATCGGCGCGGAGCTTGTCCCACGCGCCTCGAAGGGTGAGCAGGCCGTTGAGCATCCCGCCCCAGCTCGGCGCCCACAGCATCAAGCTGAAGACCATGCCGAGGCTCTGCGCCCAGTCGGGAAGGGCGGTGTAGAGCAAATGGTGAGGGCCGGCCCAAATGTAGATGAAGACCAGGCCCCAGAAGTGGACGATCGACAACCGGTACGAGAACACCGGCCGCTCTGCTGCCTTCGGCAGGAAGTAGTACATGATGCCGAGAATCGGCGTCGTCAGGAAGAAGGCGACTGCGTTGTGGCCGTACCACCACTGGACCAGCGCGTCCTGCACACCCGCGAAGACCGAGTAGCTCTTGAGCATCGTGACTGGGACCTCGAAGCTGTTTACGATGTGGAGGACGGCCACCGTGATGATCGTCGCGATGTAGAACCATATGGCGACGTAGAGGTGCTTCTCGCGGCGTTTGGCGAGGGTCCAGAAGAAGTTCACCGCGAAGATCACCCAGACGAGAGCAATCGCGATGTCGATCGGCCACTCGAGCTCCGCGTACTCCTTCGAGGTCGTGATGCCGAGCGGCAGGGTGATCGCAGCGGAGACGATGATGAGCTGCCAGCCCCAGAAGTGGATCGAGGAAAGAATGTCCGATGCCAGCCGCGCTTTCACCAATCGTTGCGTCGAGTAGTAGACACCCGCGAAGAGCATGTTCCCTACGAACGCGAAGATGACTGCATTGGTGTGCAACGGCCTCAGGCGCCCGAACGACAGCAACGGCGGCAGGTTCGCAGGCCAGAAGGCCAACTGCAGGGCGATGATGATCCCGACCAGCATTCCGACGATGCCGAACAGCACCGACGCCCAGATGAACTGGCGGACGACCTTGTCGTTGTAAACGATCCGCTGAGTTTCCATTACTCGTCCTCTTCCCTCTCCGTCGTTGGGGTCAGGGAGTTTTCGTCGTCAAGCGGCAGCAGGGCGAGGCGATCGGCCTGATCGAAGGTGCCTTGCCGCACGGTCCACGCGAAGAACGCCACGGCGACGCCAACCAATATCACGCAAACGAAAATGAGTAAGATCAAGATCTCCATCGGAGCCTCTTTCTCGAGAGCATCATCACGGTGTACGCGAGCGTGATGAGCGAGCTAAGCGGCATTAGCACAGCTGCGACCCATGGCTTCATCAAACCCGCCATCGCGAGCGATACTGCGACCAAATTGTATGCGATTGCAAATCCGAGGATGCGGCGCACGACATGCGCCAGCGAGTCGGAGGCGCGCAGAACTTGCGCCACCGGGTGCAGGCCCGGCGACACGAAGTAGAAATCACATCGCGAGGCCATGAACGGTCGATTCACTGCGGGTGTGCCCGAACAGGCCGCCTCTCTCATCGCAACCTGGTCGTTCAACCCGTCGCCGACCAGCAAGGTCCGTGCCGGTTCGTGTCCACGCACGTAGGCCGCCTTTTGCTCGGGGCTCTTGTCGCCGATGCAAGCGTCTTCGGCCATTCGGAGGCTGGCGCCGAGGGTGGTGACGCGGGACTGGGCGTCGCCGCTGAGGATCGCGAGCCCGTAGCCGAGCTGCTCGAGCCTATCGATTTCGTCGCGCGCGCCCGGACGGAGCTGCTCATCGGTGGTGATCGTCGCAGCAACGCGTCCATCCGCGGTAAATGCGACGTCTCCTCCATCTGTCGGCGTGACCGAAGCCCAGCCCGGTGCCCCAAGCTGATAGCGAACGTCGGCCTGCCGGGCCGAGATGCCGTAGCCGGTCTGCTCGTCGGTCTCGATCTCTGTGAATCGAGCGGCGGGGTGTCCCTCGAGCGCACGGCGCACGGCCACGCTCTTCGGATGCGCGCTCCGCGCGGCCATGTTGTAGAGCACGGTGATTTGGTCGTCAGGTAGCTGCCGCAACGTCTCGGGGTCGACGACTTCCAGGATCCCCGTGGTCAGCGTTCCGGTCTTGTCGAACACGATTCGCGTGATCGCGCGAACCCGATCCAGAAAATCGCCCACCCGTACGAAGATGCCCGCACGCCGGAGTTGCGTGAGCACCAGCTCGTACGCGAGCGGGGCAGCGATACCAAATGCGCACGGGCAGGTGACCACCAGTACCGCGGTGCCGACTTCGATCGCACGGAGCGGCTCGCCACTTCGCCACCACCAGTAACTGATGGCGACAGTCGCCAGCGCGATGACGCCCACCACATAGTAGCGCGAGAGTCGCGACCACCATTGCGTCGATAGTGGACCATCGCCTTCTTTTGCCGGGTCGCTGCCGAGCAAACCGACCAACGACGATGACGCGAAGTCGGTCACGGCCACGCCGAAGAACGCGGCCTGTCCCAGGTTGAAGGCACCGGCCGGGACCGAATCGCCTTTGTCGAACCTGCGGGGCCGGCTCTCGCCATCGATCCAATCGAGTGAGCAGCTCGCCGCGTCGTCGAGCAGACGAAGCTCGACGGGAACGAGGTCGCCCGGCGCAATCAGGAGGCGG
>CP070650.1:1083921-1087620 GCA_020354595.1 Myxococcales bacterium | reverse complement strand
GCGCCGAGAGCCGCTCGTCGATCCGCGCTTCTGCGCCGTCGGAGAGCAGGCCCGCGTAGTCGTTCACGCGTCCACCGAGCTGAGGGACGTCCAATGCGAGGGCGGTCGATGCGGCGACGCACACGGATGCCGCGACGACCAGGCTCCGTGCGCTACTCATCGCGAAACCTCGGCTCGTTGGAGAGCTCGTTGGCCGTATCCGCAGGTACGCCTTCCTCGCTCAAAATCTCGGCGCAACGGCCAACCGCTTCGATGAGCGCCGGGGCTGGGGCGCCCGCCCTAATTCCCTTCGCAATGCTTGCGGCGATGTCGTCCCATGCGCCGGCGCTCACGCGGTCTCGAATGCCCTGGTCGGGCAGCACGAGGACGCGATGCTCGAACAGCGCGAGGAAGACCAGGACGCCGGTGCGGTCCGCCGTCGCAAAGACTTGCTCTTCGACGAACGCCTCGGCCGCGCGGCCCTCGGCGCGGCTCTCCAGCTCTTCATCGCCGACCAATCGGCGCGCGACGCCTCCGAAGCGGCTTGCCAACCACCCGATCAACAGACCGAGCTGGAGCCCGATCAGCACCCAGACGTAGTCGGCCGCACCCCAGCCGCCGAAGACACGAACCCCGAGCGCGCCGCAC
The DNA here is from genome assembly GCA_020354595.1 of Myxococcales bacterium. Taxonomy (GTDB): domain Bacteria; phylum Myxococcota_A; class Polyangia; order Polyangiales; family Houyiibacteriaceae; genus SG8-38. The sequence goes on along the minus strand of CP070650.1, from coordinate 1,086,993 downwards.
ATGGCTCCGACGGCGCCGCCGAGGAGGGCGGCTTTCCAGGCGACCTCCGGATGGTTGTCGCAGCGCTCGACGACGTAGACGACGAGCTCGCCCGAGGTTGCGCGCTCGGCCTCCGCCGTCGCGGCTCGGATCGCGTCGCGGTCCGCCTCAGAGAATAGGGTGTCGATTCGGCCGGCCACGACCTCAGCTAAAACTCGACCTTGGGCGGCTCCTCCGCTCCCTCGGTAGCCTCGAAGTACGGCTTGTCATCGAAACCCATGATCTTGGCGAGCAAGATCGTCGGGAAGCGCCGGCGCGTCTTGTTGTAGGCGAGCGTCGTGTCGTTGAACCGCTTTCGCTCGACGGTGATTCGGTTCTCCGTGCCTTCGAGCTGCGCCTGAAGATCTCGGAACGCGTCCGTCGCCTTGAGCTCGGGATATCGCTCGACGACGACGAGCAGCCGAGACAACGCGGACGAAAGCTGCGATTGGGCGGCCTCGAACTGCGCGAGCTGCTCGGCATCCGGCGCATTTTCGAAGCTGACCTGGCCGACCTTGGCTCGCGCTTCGACGACCTTCGTGAGCGTCTCTTGCTCGAAGTCCTTCGCGCCCTTCACGGTGGCGACGAGGTTCGGAATGAGGTCGGCGCGTCGCTGGTACACGTTTTCGACCTGGCTCCAACTGTTATCGACGCCCTCCTCGAGCTCGACCAAGCGGTTGTAGCTTCCGACCCCCGTCACGCCGAGCGCTAGCGCGATCGCCACGAGCACTCCACACCCAATCAAGCCTCTGCTCATGCCCCCTCCAGTTCGATGGCGCGAGGATGCGCGCACAGCGGGCGCCAGGTCAAGGCACCTCCCTAAATGTCGATCCGGTCGCCTCTCCGCGGCGTCGAGACGCTCGGAAAACCGCGCTCCTCGAGCAGCCCCTTGAGAGTCTCGCGGGGTCCGTCTTCGCCGTGCACCAGGGCGATTTGTCGGAGGGGGCCCGCCTCCCGTACCGCCTCGGCGAACTCCAGCAGGTCGTCCTGGCCGGCGTGCGCGCTGAAGCCGTTCAGAATCGCGACCTCGGCGCGTCGCTCGCGTTCGACCCCGTAGATCCGAACGCGAGGGCGCCGCTCGACGAGTCGTCGCCCGAGTGTGTGCTGCGCCTGAAAGCCCACGATCAGGACGGTGTTCTTGCGATTCTCGATAGTCGCCGCCAGGTGGTGCACGACGCGCCCGAACTCACACATCCCGCTCGCGGAGATCACGACCGCCGGCTCCTCGCTCCGGTCGATCGCTTTCGAGTCCTCGACGGAGGACACGTATCGGAGCCTCGCGAAGTCGAAGGGAGAGTCTCCCGTCGTCAAAATTTCACGTGTCTGTTGGTCGAAGCACTCCGGATGAATGCGGAACACGTCGGTGAGCTTCACCGTGAGTGGAGAGTCGACATACACGGGAACCTCGGGAAGCCGACCCTGCTCGTCGAGTTGCTTGAGCGCGTAGATCACCTCCTGCGCACGCTCGAGCGCAAACGAAGGCACCACGACCTTGCCGCCACGCTTCACCGTTCGCACGATCACGTCGAGGAGCTCGTCCTCCATGCGCTCGATCGGGTCGTGGGTGCGGTCCCCGTAGGTAGACTCCATGAGCAGACAAGAGGCCCCGGGTGGCACTTCCGGGTCACGCAAGATCGGCATGTGTCGCCGCCCTAGGTCGCCGGAGAACACGAGCCGCCGGCTCTCGCCCACCACGTCCACGTCGAGCGCCACCATCGCGCTGCCGAGCACGTGCCCCGCGTCATAGTAAGTGAGCGTTACGCCTTCGGCGATTTGCACGGGCTTGTGATAGGGCACGTTCACCATGAGCTCGAGCGTTCCGATGACGTCCTTCTGCTCATAGAGCGGCTGCACGGGATCCATGCGCGCGCCGTCGCGCTCGATCTTCTTGTTGATGTACGCCGCGTCCTGCGCCTGGATCTCCGCCGAGTCTTCGAGCATGGCCGCGCAGAGGTCCCGAGTCGCGGGCGTGCAATAGATTGGACCGCGGAAGCCTTGCCGAAAGAGACGGGGAAGGGCGCCCGAGTGGTCGATGTGCGCGTGCGACAGAACCATCACGTCGACGTCCTTCGCACGAAAGCCGAGGTCCCGGTTGCGCTCGATCGTCTCCGAGCGACGCCCCTGGAAGAGGCCGCAGTCGAGCAGGATGCGTGCCTTTTCTGTGTGGACGATGTGTCGCGAGCCAGTTACGTCGCCGCCCACGGCTCCGACGAACTCAACTTGCACGCAGGACTTTCCTCATGCGGTCGCCGATGAACTCCCGAACCACCGGATCTTCCGTTTCCAGGAAGCTTTCGGGTGCTCCGGTCGCCGCCACTTGTCCGTCGTGGATCAGCGCGAGGCGGTCGCTAATGGTGAACGCCGCTTTGAGATTGTGCGTTACGACGACCGAAGTCACGTGCAGGCTCTCCTGGAGTCCGAGGAGCAAGCGGTTCACGCGAGTCACGTTGATCGGGTCGAGTCCTTCCGCCGGTTCATCGTAGAAGACAATCTCGGGACGGACTGCGACCGCCCGTGCGAGCGCAACTCGCTTGCGCATCCCGCCAGAGAGGTCGGACGGGGCCATGAGCTCGATCCCTGGGAGCGCGACGAGGGAGAGCGTCTCCGCGACACGCGTAGCGATCTCTTCTTCCGTCATGGACGTCTGCTCGCGCAGCGCGTAGCCGACGTTTTCATACACATTGAGCGAGTCGAACAGGGCGGACTCTTGAAAAAGCATGCCGATGCGCTGCCGCGTGGCGACCCAGCCCTGCTCGGACTGTCCGGTGACCTCGTCGCCATCGAAGCGAATCGTTCCGCCGTCGACCTCGATGAGCCCCATCATCGCCTTCAGGAGGACGCTCTTGCCCGATCCGGATTCCCCGATGATCGTGATCACTTCGCCGGCGTAGATATCGAGGTCGAGCCCATCGAGGACTTTGTTGGGACCAAAAGCCTTCCTCAGGCCTCGCACCTCGAACAGCGCCATGACGCCCTCGGGGTCAGCTCTTCTGCGCCCAGGAGTTACAGTACCCGAGCGGATGGATCGGGCCCTTCACCAAGGTGCACTGGCCG
>CP070650.1:1076281-1083821 GCA_020354595.1 Myxococcales bacterium | reverse complement strand
GCTGCCATCCACGATGAGCCCACCACGTAGAACAACCGAATCGTCGTTGCGTTCCATGATCAGCTAGAGCTAACCTGTCCGGCGATGAGCCCGCAAGGCAGAAATCACTTCAGGATCGTGCTGACGGGCGGCCCCGGCGGCGGAAAGACCACCGCCGCGGATCTATTTCGGCGCGAGATAGGAAAGAAGGTCGTCGTCGTGCCGGAGACCGCCACGATGCTGTTCACCGGCGGCTTCCCTCGCGTCGGGGAGCCCAAGGCTCGGGCGGCCACACAGCGAGCCATCTTTCACGCCCAGGTGGCCCTGGAGGACATCCAAGGCGCCCTCTATCCGGGGCGGGTGTTGCTTTGCGACCGCGGCACGATCGACGGGGCCGCGTTCTGGCCGGAAGAGGCGCCCGAAGGCTTCTTCAAAACGATGGGCACGACCCTGCAAGCGGAGCTCGAGCGCTACGACGCCGTGATCTTCTTCGAATCGGCGGCCGTCGGCGACATCTCGATCGAGGGCGGCAACCCCGCTCGAACCGAGAGCAACGCGCAGGCCCGCGAGCTCGACATTCGCCTGCGGGACTTGTGGTCGAAGCACCCCAATTTTCACTTCATTCCGCACTCGGCGTCGTTTTTCGAGAAGCTTCGAGGGGGCCTTGCGGAGCTTCAGCAGATCGTGGACGCCAACGGCCTGCTCGAATCCCCTGCATAAAATGGCCTGACTAACCCATCTATACTAAACCAGGGACTGATGGGGATGATCCGCGTGTTTGACGGGCGCCCGGCCCTTCGCGCCGGGTTCATTGCAATGATCGCTTTGGGGCTCGCTGCGCCCGGCTGCATCAAGCAGATGCAGACCGATATCGCGGACAACCAGAAGCGACTCGACGGGCTCGAGGAGGATCTCGAAGCCAAGCGAAAAGAGCTCGAAGAGGCGCTCGCCGAGGCAAGCCGCGTTCTTCGCCGCAATAGCGCCGACCAGGGGCTGCAGATCGAGGAGATTCAGCAGCGACTGGCGTCGATGGAGGGCCAGTTCGCAGAGATCCGCATGGAGATGGCCGGCGCTTCGGAGGCCCAGGCGCAGCGCAGCCTCGAAACGCAGCGCCGCTTGAGCGAGGTGGCGAGAGCGGCCGGCATGGACGTCCCACTCGAGTCGAGCGAAATCCCCGAGAAGAAGAGCGCCCACTGGGACGCGCTCCAAAAGGCATACCGGATCAACAAGCACTCCTACGCGCGCGCGCTCGCGCGCGCGTACGTCGCGCGCTACCCGAAAGACGATCGGGCCGACAATGCGCAATACATGATCGGCTCGAGCTATTTGAAACAAGGCCAAGCGGCCGCCGCGCTTGGCGAGTTCCAGAAAGTCCTTTCGGCCTACCGGAACGGCGACGCGATCGACGAGACGCTCTATGACATGGCCCAAGCCTTCCTGAAGGTACGCTCTTGCGACGACGCAGGCACCGCGCTCCGTGCGCTCTTGAAGAACCACAAGAAGTCGGCTCTCTACCGGCAAGCCCAAAAAGAGCTTCGCAAGGTGCGCGACCTCGGCCCTGCGCAGTGCGACGACCGCTAACCCTCCGAAAACCGACGCTGCGGATCGACGACGGGCTTCGCCTCAATCGAGGTAGATCGGCGACGACCAAGCGCGCTCTTCGGTCATCGAGAGGCAGTCGTCGTCGAATGGAACGCGATAATCGCCGTAGCACGGCTCGCACTTACCTTGTTCGCAGCGCAGCGCATCCGCGTTGACCGCGGGGCTCGGCTCTTGAATCGCCCGGACGTAGTAGACGACCTCGCGGTCGGCAGAGGCGAACCACGGGTCGTCGAATTCGACCTCGCACACCTCGGCATCGGACGGACAGGGGATCGTGAGCCACGGGTCCTCGATGAGCTCACCAACCGGCTCGTTTTCCTTCATCTGGCGCCGAATGCGGACGACCTCGATGCGGGTCATGCGCCGGCGACGGTCGGACGGGTGATAGCACTCACCTGCGCAAACCCGCTCGATCCGATCGGCTCCGAGCGTCTGGGTGACGCCGTCGGGGCAACCCGGCAGCTGCTCGAACGCGCCTGCCGCGCGCACTCGAAACTTGGGTGTGCCCTCGAAATCGAGCTGGCTTCCCATCGGTACGCGCTCCTCGCCCGCATTGATCAGATCGAACCACAGCAAGATGCGGTCACCCGAAGTGCCGTACACCTCACGGTCGTAGAGCGCCTGCCAAATCGCGTCGCGTGTGCGTTCCTCGGCATGCACGGCGACCAGTCCGCCGGTCAGGAAGAACGAAGCCTGTCGCTCCAGCCACACACGCTGAAATGGCCGCATGGAGAGGACTTCTTCCGGTGTGAGCGGTACGGACTCCTCCGTCTCATCCGGCATGCCGAAGATGATCTCCCGCCAGCGCTCGTCGATCGCGCCACGAGCCTCGGTCATTTTTCGACGCTCGTATTCTTTGTACCCGGTTCCCGGCCTCGCCGAATGGTTGTCACTCGACGCGATGAAACCGAGGGTCGTGTGCCGGGGCGTCTCGCCGCTCTCGAAGCTTCCGCGCGATAGGATGTACTGCACCGAGCCACCTGGGCGGTAGCCGTAGCTCGGCTGGAAGCAATCGGTGCATTGGCCGCAGTTGCCCCACTCGGCGATGTCGGTCCCCGGCAGCGTGAGGTGCCCAGAGACGCCAAGGCGGGAGTAGTTGCGCCTCGCCTGCTCGACTCGCTGGTCGCATTCCTCGGAAAGCGGGTTCTCGCAGCGGCTCCGAACGATCTCGCCAGCGCGCCAGCAGCAAGGCTCGTACGTGTCGGTCGGTCCTGGGCATGCAGGCCCTTCCGGTGTGCGCTCGACCGCGCGGAAGTCACGATACTCCTCCGAGTTTCCGTGTCCGGAGAACACCTCGACGAGCTGCTGCCACTGAGGGTCGTCGTGCTTGGCCGCGAGCTGCTTGTCATAGACGTAGCCCTCCGGCGTGTAGAAGCCCCAGGTGGTTCCATGCGGAATGACCATCGCATCGAAGCCCCACTCGCCGAGCTTGCGAAAAAGCGTCTCCGGCGTGTCCGCGAACTCGCGACAGTTCGCCGGCAAGTCGGGCGCCACCGTGCCCTCCGGGCAAAGCGAAAGTCTCGCAATCTCGCGAACGTGCGCGCCGACGTCGACGTAGGGTTGCTGCTCCGGGAACGCGCGGAAAGGAATCCCGAGGTTGCGGCGAATCGTCTTGGTGTCGCGAAACGCTTGTGACGCGAGACCCGGCGCCGCGATCGGGCGTGCTGGAAGATTCTCGTCGGCGGTATCTTTGAAGATCACGTTGCGATGGCCGTAGTGCGTCTCGGGTGTCGTCCCGATCTGCGTCCACTCGAAGCCGCTGAACGCGACCAAGTCGGGCTGCTCGCTCTCGGCATCGACGGCGTTGCACTGCCGGACGGACTCGCGAACCATCTCCCAGGTTCGCGCGGTCAGGGCCTCGGCATGATCGGTAAGCGAGTAGAAATCGAGCTGGGAGCAGAACCGGGCGAAGTCGCACGCATCAGCCGGCGGGTGTACGCCCTCGCCGCCCATGAGCGGAAGGCTCCACTGATACGCGTCGACCGACAGCGTCGAGTGAACGTGCAGGTCTCCGAAGAGGATGCGGGTGTCGGACTCGCTCGACACGGAGCGCTGCCCGGTATCGCGGGCGGCCACCATCTCCGGGCCGAGCGGGGTCGACGTGATTTCACCGTCCGTTTGGAGCCTGCCTCCGCCGAGAACGACCCAAAGCCCGAGAGCCACCAATACGAGGGCCACGGTGGCGGCTAGACACCCGCGCTTCCAAATCGCCATGGGGGGCGAGGATAAGGGCCGACGCGCGCCGCCGCAAATCCGCCCTCAGCGCGCCCAGCGGACGGTTTCCGCAACTCCGGCGATCACCAAATTCTGGTCGACGCCGTCCTGACCCGACAAGTACACGCCGGCCGAGCCACGACGATTCGAGCTAAACGCGATCAACCGGCAGTCCGGTGAGAACGCGGGATCTTTGTTGTCGCCCTGCCCTTGCGTAAGGCGCTTGTACTCCTGCGTCACCACGTTGACGGTGAAGATGTCGAAATTACCGTCACGGCCGCTGAACGCGATCAAAGGCTGCTCGGGATCTTGGCACCAGACGGGCGTTTGATTGTGGCTGCCTCGGAAGGTGACGCGCTGCACGTTGGTCCCGTCGTTGCGCATCGTGAAGATCTGTGGACTTCCATGTCGATCCGACACGAAGGCAATCCGCCCACTCGGACCGCAGGTCGGGCTGACGTCGATGGCTCGGCTTCGTGTCAAACGCCGGATACCGGTGCCGTCCAGATTCGAGCTGTAGATTTCGGAGTTGCCGGAACGAGACGACGCGAAATACACACGCTCGCCGCAAACTGACGGCGCCATCGTGATGCCTTTGCCGCCAATCACTCGCCTACCTCCGGCGCGAGTGTTCGTGATGAACATTCCCTGCTTGGTCATTCGGGTGTACCAAATCGAGCCTTTGCCAAAGCTCGGGAGCATCGACACACCTTGTCCGCTCGACACTTTGCGCACGCCATAGCCGTCCATCTGCGCGGCGTAAACGCTCTTGTGACCCGGCCCGTGCTTGCGAGCGAACGCGATTTCGGTCCCGAACGGCCCGTAGGTTCCCGTGATGACGCCGATCACTTGGTTTGCGAAGTCGTGCATCCAACGACGGAGATCTTTCGACGGCCCCTGATATACGCGACGCAACGTGGGCACGTCGCCCCCGCTCGATTGGTAGAAGCGAAGCTCTACCCTCAGCGCGGCGTCGTTGCCGCCGACCAAGCCCTTGATCACGCCGTTGGCGCCGAGCATGGCCCACGCCCCGAGGTCCACCCCCAAACCCTTGGCGGCGGTGTCATGCCGAACCGCGCTCGGCCCGGCCACTCGAAACCCCGGCATCAGCCGAAAGTCGTTTTGCAATACGGAGCCGCCAACCGCCGTGTGCTCCGCAGGCTCGCCAATGAGGTTCGGTTTCCCGATCAGGAACACGTCTTCGTCCGGCGCGTCGATGTCGACGACGATCTTGTCTTCCGGAAGTGGAGGGGCCTCTTCTTGTCCAATGGCGGGCACGGCAAGCAGCGAAAGCAGCGCGAGCCCCCCTAGAGCCAGTCGATGTTGAAATGGAATCAAAGTCATGTGCATCCTCAGCGGGCGTGACGCCCAAAGAAACGCAGAGAGATCGTCTCTCCCAGCACCTGTTTGGCCACCGATTCCGGCGGCGTTGGAAGCTCCGCTCCCTCTGCTTGACTCAGCCTTCGACGAACGGAGTCATCGAATGCTTCATTCCCGCTCGAGCGCGTCACTTCGTAGTCGCCGATACGCCCGTCTTCGGTGATTGACAGCTCGACCACGCAGGTGAGCTTCTGAAGCTCGTCTGCAGGGATCAGCGTCGGAACTTGCCAGCCACGGCGGAAATACGAGTAGAGCTTTCCGAGATAGAGATCCTTCTCGTCGCCCGTGGCTTTGGTGCCTTCGATGATCCCCTCCTCGTGCCCCTCGAGCTCGGGTCCTTTTCGAAGATCGGAGATCGCTCCGGCGCGCTGGCCAAGCTGCGCTAGGAGGTCGTCGTCCTGCTGTTTCCGCTTTTTGTCGGGCTTCGCGAGGCCTTTCTCGTTCTTCCCGCTCGGCACGGGCGCGACCGCGTCCGACTCGGGCCCCGTCGGGACCCGCGAGCTCTGTTGAACCGCAGGGATCTCCTTGCTCGGCAACCGCCGCTGCGGACGCTGCTTGCCGAGTCGCACGAACCGCGTCTCGATCACTTCGATCGGCGGAGGCGGCAAGTCGTCCGCGCCCATCCCGAAGAGCGCCTCCATGCCCCCAAGGAGGAACCCGCTGACGATCACGAGCGCCGGAAGCAACACGAACGACGCAAAGGCGAAGCCGACGCCGCCCGCAATCTCGATCGGGGTGGGTTGCTCCGTCTCGAGTAGAGACAGTGCCCGCCAGTCATCCGCCGCGGCCCGAGCCATCGTCTATCTCGGTTTCCGCGTGATCGGATCGGTGACCAGCCCCATCTTGCCAATGCCTGCTTGGCGCACGAGCGCGAGCACCTGCGCGACGACTCCGTAGGGCACCTGCTCGTCAGCTTGCACGAACACTTCGTCGACATCGCGAATCCGCTCGTCGGTCAACAGCCGCTGGCGAAGAACGTCCAGCGACACCTCTTCTTCGAAAAGAAAGATCCGTTGGTCGCGCTGGACCGTGATCAACGGATGCTCCTGGTCGATGTCCATCCGCGGCGCGTCGGCCTTGGGCAAGTCGACGTTGACGCCCGTGGTGAGCATGGGCGCGGCGATCATGAAGATGATCAGCAGCACCAACATCACGTCGACCAGCGGCGTGACGTTGATTTCGCTGAGCGCTCTACCTGTTCCACCGTCGCCGTTCGAGAACGCCATGCCTACTGGACCAACAAATGGCGGCGAATGATATTCAAGTAATCACTCGCAAAAGCCGCGGTCTCGCTATCGACGACGCGGATGCGGCGCACGAAGTAGTTGTAGGCCATCACCGCCGGAATGGCCGCCGCGAGGCCAAGCGCGGTCGCGATGAGTGCTTCGGCGATGCCCGGCGCCACGACGTCGAGCCCGGCGCTCTTTTCGCCATGAATGGCGATGAACGAGTTCATCACGCCCCATACGGTCCCGAAAAGACCGATGAACGGCGCGGTCGAGGCCGTCGTCGCCAGAAACGAAACCTTGTTCTCCAGCCGCGTCAGCTCGGCGCTCTGTGCCCGGCGAAGCGCGCGCTCGACGTTCGCAACGTCGTCCCTAGTCGGCCGCCCGGTCCGGGCAATGCGCGCGAGCTCACGATACCCGGCGCGAAACACGGTCGCGATCGGCGAGCGATCGTAGTTGACCGACTGCCCGTGAATGTCGTTCATCGCCTTGGCGTTCCAGGCGCGGGCTTTTTCCTCGGACCAGAAAACTTGCAGAAACCCTCGGCTCTGGTCGGTGACCTGCTTCAAGCGAATCCACTTCGCGCCGATGATGTACAGGCACATCACGGCCATGAAGACGAGGATCAACATGACGAGCTGAACGACCGGCGATGCGCCGACGACCAGCTGCCAAGGGTTGAGTTGCTCGGGTGCGCTCGTTTGAAGGAACACCGAAAGCATCAATGGCTACCCCCCAAGGAGCGCACCCCCGAGCGCTCTAGTTCTCTGAACCAGAGACGTTACGGTCACGAGCCCACCCGGCCTCGTCGGTACCGGTCGCCATCTCCTCGCCGACCGAAGTGGTCGAAACGCGGCTCCCGTCCAAACCGAGCGAGATCAAGTAGCTGCGAACCGATTGGGCGCGACGTTCGCCGAGAGCAATGTTGTACTCCTCGGTGCCGCGCGGATCGGCCGCGCCCGTGAGCAACAGCGAGAGCCCGGGATCCGCCTGACTGCGGTAGCACTCCACCGCTTCTTGCAGAGCGGCGCGTGCAGCGCTGTCGAGCTCGGATGAGTCGAACGCGAAGTACACGGTCTCGATCACGCAAGGCTCGGCCACCGGCTCTACCGGCTCCGGCTCCGGCTCAGGGATCTCCG
>CP070650.1:1068928-1076181 GCA_020354595.1 Myxococcales bacterium | reverse complement strand
TCGCTGAGCTATAAACGCCCCCGTGGACCTCTTCGAGCGACAGGCGGAAACCACTTCCCCGCTAGCCGACAGGATGCGGCCGAACCGTCTCGAAGACGTCGTCGGCCAGGCGCACTTGCTCGGTGACGGCCACATCCTCGCTCGTGCGATCCGCGCCGATCGGATTCCATCGATGATCCTCTGGGGACCGCCCGGGACTGGAAAGACGACCCTGGCTCACGTGATCGCCAACGAAACGAACTCGATCTTCGTTCCCTTCAGCGCCGTCCTCGGCGGTGTCCCAGAGCTGCGAAAGATCATCGCGGCGGCCAAGGAACAGAAGAGCTACTACGCGAAGAAGACGATTCTGTTCGTCGATGAGATCCACCGCTTCAACAAGGCTCAGCAAGACGCCCTACTCCCTCACGTGGAGAACGGCACGGTCACGTTGATCGGTGCGACGACTGAGAACCCCTCGTTCGCGGTCAACTCGGCGCTTCTTTCCCGCGCTCGTGTGTTCGATCTGAAACCGCTGCAGGTCGGTGATCTAAGGCAACTGCTCGAGCGCGCACTCGGCGACGAAGAGCATGGAATTGGGCACGCACCGCACCAGGTCGACGAAGACGCGTTGGCCGCGATCGCTCAAAACGCCCGAGGGGACGCGCGCCGAGCGTTGTCCGCACTCGAGCTCGCGAGTGATTTCGCACAGTCGGCGGGCGTCGAGCGGGTGACGGTGGCCATCGTTCAGGAAGCGTTGGCGACCCAGACCCTTCTCTACGACAAGTCCGGAGAAGAGCATTACAACGTCGTGAGCGCGTTCATCAAGTCGATGCGCGGCAGCGACCCCGACGCTGCGATCTATTGGCTCATGCGCATGCTCGAAGCGGGCGAAGAGCCGCTTTTCGTGTTGCGGCGCATGTTGATCTTCGCGAGCGAAGACATCGGCAACGCCGACCCCCAGGCGTTGGAAGTCGCCGTCAGCGCCGACGCCGCATTTCGCCGACTGGGGATGCCGGAGGGTATCTTTCCCATCGCGCAGTGCTGCACGTACCTCGCGAGCGCGCCCAAAAGCAACGCGAGCTACAAGGCGTGGAAGATGGCCCAGGCCGACGTACAGGAACACGGCGCGCTTCAGGTGCCGCTCAAGCTGAGGAATGCCCCGACTGCTGCAATGAAGTCGTGGGGCTACGGCGACGGCTACCGCTACCCCCACGACGAGAGCGGATTCAGCCCCGGCGAAACGTACCTGCCCGACGCCCTCGCCGGGCGGCGCTACTACCGGCCGACGGACCACGGTTTTGAAGCGCGCATCCGCGACCGACTGGAAGGGCTCCGCGCCCGAGCTACGCCGACGGGGGCCGCGTCGGACGAGCGCCCCGAAGAAGAATCCTGAAGACGGCCGCCCCAGTTTCGCCGTCTGCTTCGATGGTCCCACCGACACCGTCCAGGACGACGGCCGCGGCGAACAACCCGACGAAGCGACTATAGCGTCCATCGAGGCGCCCCTTGAGCGCTTTTTGGCCCTCGAGTGTGAACGCAGCGTCCCGAAGCTCGGGCGCGATCGCCTCGCCGGCGTCTTGGACTTCGATCACCACATGACCGCCGTCTTGAAAGACGCGCACGGTCGCGCTCGGCTCCGCCACGTTCGCGCGGGTGTTGTGGAGCAGGAGGTCCACGACCTCGACCGCGACTTGCGCTCCCCGAGCGTACAGCTGGCCTCCCGACTCGATCTCGACCGTGACCGGCACGGGCGTGTCCGCGCGTTCGAGACGCTCGAGAAAGACGCCAGCATCCCCGTTAGCCGCTTCCAGCGGCACTTGCCCGGTCAGCCAACGGCTGATCCACGCAAGCATGTCGAGCCCGCGGCGAAGCTCTCCGACCGCCAACTTGACGTCTTGGAGCGCTTCGACCGAGTCGTTATCCGGCAGACCGACCTCTTGGAGAAAATCGACGTTCGCAGTGATGGTCGCGGCGGGGTTACGAAGGTCGTGCACGAGAAGGCCGAGCACATGGCCCATCTCGTCCCCGTCGATCACGTCCGGCTTCGCCACGCCACCTCCCTACCACGCGCGCCTACTCAAGGAAAGACCAGCACCGCGCTCTCACCCCGTTCTTCGACCAGAGCCGCGATGTGCGTGAGAATGGTCGCGCGCCGATCGAAGACGTCCGCGATTTGCGTATCGCTCAAGAGGGGGTCCGAAGCGTGGCTCGGATCCCGTGCAAGCTCAGCCTGAAGGGCGGCCTCGTCGATCGCGGAGAGACGCTCGACGACCGACTTGGAAAACCGCTCGGTGCGAGTCAGGGCTTCGACCAGCTTGTCGTAGCGGCGCTCGAGCAGCGGGGTCGAAAAGGCTCTGTCGTTGTCGCGAAGCACGGCCCTTCGTCTCGTCGCGTCACTCGGTAGGTTTCCGCCGCTGAAGCGATCCCAATTGCCGATCAGCAGGTCGAAGACCGCCATGTTCGACAAGTCTCGGGCCAGGGCAGCTTTGCCCTCCGGAATGACCTCGTCTCGGAGCCACCCCGACCACTTGGACGCGTTCTCGTTCCCGACGGAACGCATACCCTTGACCCAGTGGATGGCCGCGCCAGGGGCCGAGCCGTCCTCGTCCCACAGGACCGCGTTTCGGACCTGTGGGCGTCGGTCGAGCTTGTCCTCGTGGAAGCGCTGCCGGATCTCCTTCCAACCCACGCGCCGATAGATGGCCGGCGGCACGTTGTCTAGACCGAGCAACCTCGAGATTCTGTAGGCGGCGATCTCGTGCTGATAGCCGTGAGGGACGTTGCGGCTTCGGACCTTCATCGCAACGGTGACCCGCTCGAGAGTTCGCATCCGAAGGACGACCGAGGTATGTCCGACGGGCTTGAAGCTTCTCGAGCGCGCCGCAGACATCGCTTGGAGAAGCTCGTCCTGGTCGACGTCGGTCCCGATGAATCGCGGGGGTGGCAGGGACCCGGCGGCGGAGGCCGAGCCGACCACGACTGCAGCAGTGGCTGCGAGACTAACGAACGCCCGCGAATAGGTTCTTCGCAATGACCATCCGTTGAATCTGGGAGGTGCCTTCGTAGATCTGGAGGATCTTGGCATCGCGCATCAGCTTCTCTACAGGATACTCGGTGATGTACCCGTTGCCACCGAAGACTTGAACGGCGTCGGTGGCGACCTGCATGGCGCTGTCGGCTCCGAAGGCCTTGCTATACGAGGCGACCAGTGAATTGCGACCGCCGTTGTCGATCTGCCAGGCCGCCTTGTGCACCAAGAGACGGGTCGCTTCGTACTTGATGCCCATTTCGGCGATCATCGCCTGGACCATCTGGTGCTCGGCAATCGGGACACCAAAGGTCTTGCGCTCGAGCGCGTACGCGATCGACTCCTCCATGGCGCGGCGCATGAGGCCGCAAGCGCCGGCGCCGATGTCGGGACGCGTTCGGTCGAAGGTTTGCATGGCAAGCTTGAACCCGTGTCCCGCCTCGGCAAGGACGTTCTGTGGAGGGATGCGGACGTCGTCTAGGTTGACGACCGCCGTGTTGCTCGCGCGCTGCCCGAGCTTGTCCTCGGTCTTGCCAACGCTGACGCCGGGCATGTCGCGGTCGACGATGAATGCCATGATACCGCCGTGCCGAAGCGATGGATCGACCGTCGCAAATACGATGTACCATGAAGCCCACGCGGCGTTCGTGATGTAGCACTTCTGCCCGGTGATCACCCAGTCGTTACCATCCTTCTTGGCACGCGCCTGAATGCCGGCCGCGTCACTTCCGGCGGCAGGCTCAGTAATCGCGTACGCCGCGAAGATCGGCTCAGACGTCAGCATACCGAGGTACTTCTTCTTCTGTGCGTCGTTCCCGGCGACCAGAATCGGGGTCGCGGCAAGCACGTTGGCGGTCATGCTCGTCTGGATGCCGGTGCACCCAAAGGCCAGCTCTTCGGTGAGAAGAACGTGGTCGAGCTCTCCCATGCCGGCGCCACCGTACTCTTCTGGAATGTTCGGCCCTACGAAACCGAGCTCCCAGGCCTCCTTGAAAACGTCCATGGGAAACTCGTGGGTCCTGTCCGCCTCTGCCGCGACCGGAATGATTCGCTCGCGCGTGAAACGGCGCGTCTCCTCGACGAGGGTCTTTTGTTCGGGGGTCAAATCGAAATTCAACATGGTGCTACCTCACGATTAACGGCGACGCTCCTGGTCGCGACGTTCGAGCTCTGCCCTGACGGCGCGGGCTCCCATTCGAAACCCAAACGCAAAGCCAACCAGCAAGATGCCCGGAATGTAGATGATGTGAGCCATGGAGGGCATCAGCGCCCCTCGGAAGCTCGAATCTCCACGCTCAGCAGCTCGAGCTCCTCCGCAGTTTGCTGCTGAAGACGCCGCATCCGCATCAGAAACAGGAACAGCAGAACCCAGATCACGGCATATGCGGCCAACAGCAGCGCACCACCAGGCACGCTTTCGGCATCCGGCCCCTTCACCCCGACGAATTGCGTCGCCCGCTCCTCCGCGGGGGTCTCTTCGGTTTGCGAGGTCGCCTCTTCCTCGGCGGGGGTGTCCTCCGCAAGAACCGGCGAGGAGAGCAGCAGCGTGCCGCAGAGCACGAAAGCTGAAACTAGAGCGCGCATGTCAATCCCTTCATCGATGCATCAATTCAAACCGCAGCCTGGCGGCTTCTTCCCGCTGACGCTCCGCAGAGGCCCGGGCCCATATCAGAAGCACGGCCAATCCCGTGAACGCCACGAAGCTCAATCCGAGCGCCCAATACATCTCGGACTCGAGGCCACCTCCCTTGCCGGTAATCACCGTGGGGTGAACCCCTCGCCACCGTTGCACGCTGTAATGGATCAGCGGCAGGTCGATCAGACCGAACAGCGCGAGCCCGGAAGCGAATCTCTTTTCGACTTCACCGGCGTTGCCCATGGAGCGCAGCGCGAGGTAGGCAGCGAAGATCATCCCGGCTAGAAGCGTGGTCGTGAGCCGCGGGTCCCACGTCCACCAAACGCCCCACGCCTTGCGCGCCCACAGAGGACCGCTCAGCAAGACGATCAGACAAAACAGGCTGCCGACCTCGGCGCCGGCGACGCCCAGCGCGTCCCACTTCGGATCCCGCTTGATGAGATACACGGCGCTGCCCACTGCAGAGACTCCGAACCCGATGTACATCGCGTAGGCGCTCGGCACGTGGAAATAGAAGATCTTCTGCACGATGCCCATCTGCTTTTCGACGGGAGCGACGACGAAAATGAGGTAGAGCGTCACGCAGAACAGCGCCAACGTCGCAAATAACACCAACGACCAGATGGTCGCGCTACCCGATTGTTTGGTTCTGCTCATGATCGCGTGTGCCGGGACGCTAGCATGCGGGTGGAAAGGCGTCAGCCTCTTCAGCCCATAAAGTCCGCAGTCAAACGCGGTCGGTTTGCCGTTGAAGCGGGGCGCCGCTAAAGACCGCGCTGATGGATTTGCTCGACCGGCGTTTCCTTTTCGTTGTCGGCAAGGGTGGCGTCGGGAAGACAACCGTAGCGACCGGACTCGCGCTTGCGGCAAGTCGCCGCGGTAAGAAAACCCTACTCGCGATGGTCCACTGCAAGGAGCGCGCAAGCCAGCTCCTCGACACCGATCCCATCGGCCCCGACATCATTACGATTGGGGAAAACCTCGACGCGGTGAACATGACCCCGGACGCCGCGCTCGAGGAGTACGGGCTGATGATTCTGAAGGTGAGGGCGGTCTACAACGCGGTCTTCAAGAACAAGCTCGTGCGCGCGTTTCTCCAAGGCACGCCGGGGCTCGAAGCGTGGTCGATGCTCGGCAAGGCCTTCTATCATGCGTGCCCCCCAAAAGGCGACCCCGACTATGACCTGGTCATCGTCGACGCGCCGGCCACCGGGCACGCGCTCGACATGCTGCGGGTTCCGTTCGTGATCGAGAGCGTCGCGCCTCCGGGCATGCTGCGGCGAGATGCCGCGCGGGCGGTAGACATGTTTCGAGACCCGGAACGTGCAGGCGCTGTCCTAGTCACGCTGCCGGAGTACATGCCTGCCAACGAGACCATCGAGCTCGCCGACGCGCTGAACCACGAGCTTCGAATTCCCGTGCTTCAGCTCGTGATCAATCGCGTCCTGAACGTGCTGTTCGCCGAGAAGGAACGACCGGTCGTCGAAGGACTGCCGTCCGAGCTCCCCGATGACAGTGAGATCTTGGGTCTCGCCGTGGCGAGTAAGCGACGCGTCCTTCGAGAGACGGTCCAGGCGAGGGCGGTCCGCAAGGTTCGGGGCCATATCGAAGCGCCATGTAGCGAGCTCCCTTACTACGAGGGCCTCGAGAACGACCGCGCCGCGGTGGACATGCTCAGCGAGACCCTGCTCCAGCACGTTTGATCGCTTGCCAGGGCTGCACAATCCGGTAGCTTGCGCGGCGAGTCAGCATGCCCGGGTCCGCCACCACAGGTCTTTCCTTCCAAACACCGGTGATCTTCGAACAGGGATCACCGACTCGCCATGCCGCGTCTCTCGCACCCGACGATTTGCCGCACGTCGACCCCAAGGCCGTTCTTGGAGCGATGGCGCGGGACGTCCCACCCATGCTTCCCGAGGTTTCGGAGCCGGAAGCGTTCCGGCATTACGTCCGCTTGAGCCAGCAGAACTTCGCGATCGACACGGGAATGTACCCACTCGGCTCCTGCACGATGAAGTACAACCCCAAGGTCAACGAGTGGGCGGCGCGCCTCTCCGGTTTCGCGGATCTGCACCCGTACATGCCTGACGAGCTGGTCCAAGGCGCACTCGAATTGATGTGGCGGCTCGAACGGGGTCTCGCAGAGGTGTGCGGGATGGATCGCGTCTCGCTCCATCCCGCGGCGGGCGCGCAAGGTGAGCTCGCCGGTCTCATGATGATCCGGGCGTACCATCACGCGCAGGGCCGGGATCCCAAGAAGGTCCTAATCCCCGACACGGCGCACGGCACAAACCCAGCCTCGTGCGCGCTCAACGGCCTCAAAGCAGTGCCCTTCCCCGCCGGCGAGCAAGGCATCGTCACCACCGAGGCGCTGGCGCCGTTCGTCGACGATGACGTGGCCGCGATCATGGCAACCAATCCGAACACCGTCGGCTTGTTCGAAACGAACATCCCCGCGATCGCCGAGCTCGTGCACAGCAAGGGCGGCCTCGTGTACGGAGACGGCGCCAATCTCAACGCGCTGATGGGTAAGGCGCGCCCCGGGGACCTCGGCATCGACGTGATGCAGTTCAATCTGCACAAGACTTTCACGACCCCGCACGGTGGCGG
>CP070650.1:1064517-1068828 GCA_020354595.1 Myxococcales bacterium | reverse complement strand
TCCAACGACCTTCCCCAAAACCAGCAGGCCACGATCGCCGTCGTGATCAACGGAAGCGCAAACGCGAGTTGCCGCGGTCCGGTGCCGCTTACCGAGCCGAGCGAAAACGAAACGACCGCCCGGCCGAGCTCCCAGGTTTCCTGCGCGACGCTGGTCACGAACGCGCTGAGGCTCAAGAACAGCGCGCTCAGAACGAAACCGGTCAGCAGGAGCGCCAGTAGATCGTGCGTCATTCGTAGGAAGACCAACAGCACGGCAAGCGCCCCCAACGCGCCGAGGAAGCAACCGATGGGGACGATCATCTCCGGGACGACGAAGCCTGCGCCGACGAGGCCGTAGGCGAGAAGGGCAACTTGCCCGCCGAAGCTTGCGCCAGCGGTCGTCCCGAGCACCGAGGGGCTCGCGAGTGGATTGCGGAACAGGCCCTGGACGACCACGCCGCCAACCGCCAACGCAGCCCCTGCTAGAAACGCGGCGGCCAAGCGGAACCCGCGAAGCTTCAAGAACGTGTCCCGGAGCTCCGGGTCGCTGAGGTCGCCGGAACCGACTAACACCGCAAGCACGGCGGCGACGAGCAACGACAGGAACAGCAGGGGGTAGAGGCGCACCGCGCGTCCTTACCACGCGCCGAAGCGGCGATCGACGCGGGTCCACGGTCCATTGACCCGGCGGAAACGATCGGTCATCGTCGCGGCAAGCAGGGAAGCCGGTGAGAGGCCGGCGCGGACCCGCCACGGTAGGTGACTGAATGCTCCGTCGTGATGCCACTGGGCGAACAGCCTGGGAAGGTGACGGAGACTGGGGTCACGAGCCCGGAAACCTGCGAGCGCAAATGTACCTACGCCTCGGGGATGGCGGGCTTTGGACCAGATCGAGCGACGAAAAGGAAGCGTGCCGTGCGGTTGTCTCGCCGTGGCGGTCACGCTCGCGATCGCGTCGCCCGCGTTGTTGCAATACGGGGCCACCGCGAGCGTGAAGCGGCCCATCGTGGCAACCAACCCGCTCGATCCCACTGCCGCCGGGAGTGAAGTCGAGGTTGGCGATCGAATCGTTGCGCAGACTACCCAGCAGCTCTTGCAAGAGGCTGCGGGGACTCGCGTCGTCGGGATCGGAGCACAGGGAACGCCGTTTTGTCTCCGCATTCGCGGCGCAGCTTGCGACCAAGTTACCGTGATGCTCGACGACGTGCCCTTGAGCAGTCCGGACGCGGGCGCGTTCGATCTGAGCTTGGTTCCACTCGAAGCGCTCGATGGTTTCGAGGTGTATCGAGGAGGCACTCCGGCGTGGCTCAACGACGGCTCGATTGGCGGGGTGCTGCGTCTGAGACCGCGCACGTACGAAGAGAACGAAGCAGGCGCGCGGGCCACGTTTGGTAGCTTTGGAACCTGGACCGCAAACGCGTTCGGCGCTGCCGCTGGCGACAAGGCGGACTTCTTCGGAACGGCTGGAGGCGCGGGCGCGCGAAACGACTATCCCTACCTCGACGACGGCGGGACCGCCCTCGACCCCACCGACGACGTCGAGCGCCTGCGGCAGAACGCCGACTTCCTGCAGGGGTTCGGGTTCGGCAACTTGGGTGTCGACACCAGCAAGCACAGTCGGCTGAAGCTCGTATTTCTGGGCCTCGGACGCGAGCGCGGTGAGCCGGGACCGGGGTCGAGCCCGGCGCTTCAGGCCCGCGTGAACGAGACCCGGCTCATCGGGTCGGCATCGTGGCTTCAGGACAAAGGGGGAAGGAATCCGTACCGACTTCAGGTGGCCGCGAACTACGATTACGGTCGCAATCGCTTCACCGACGAGCTGGGTGAGATCGGCAACGGCGGCGCAACGCGGAGCGACGACAGGACGCACACGATCTTCGGTCGAGTCGCATCTTCCGTGATTGCCGTGCCGTGGTTCGAGCTGACGACCATCGCATCCGCGCGCTATCAGGCCTTCGACCCCTCCGACGCGCTCAGCACGACCCAGTCGCCATCCTCCGATCGGGTGACCGCGGCCGGCACGCTGGAGACTCGTTTCTTCGGGAAAGCGGGCGACGTCGGGCTCGAGCTTCGCCCGAGCGTCAGGCTCGGTTGGACACGCGTGGCGGTTCGGCAAGCGCAGCCGGGAAGCGCGATTCCCGCGCCGCCGCCCTCCTCGGACTTTCTTCCGACTTTTAGGGTAGGTGGGGCGATTGCACCGCTAGAGTGGCTTTCTTTTCGAGGCTCGGTCAGCAACGGTTACCGCCTCCCATCCCTCCTACAACTTTTCGGGAACCGTTCGACGGTAGTCGGCACTCCCGGGCTCGTTCCCGAGCAGTCGCTCGCAGTGGATGGGGCGGTGACGGCTCGGGGTCACAAGAAGATCTGGAGCGGCTATGCAACCGTGGGCGCGTTCGCGACGTGGATCGACAATATGATTCGATTTCGAAGAACGGCGCAATCCCAAATCAAATACGAGAACATCGCGTCCGGACGTAACCGGGGAGTCGAGATCGAGCTTCGGGGTGGCATCACGCGCCATTTCATTCTTCATGGCGACGTCACGTGGACGCAGGCGACCGACGAAACGACAGGCAACCAGCTTCCGGGCCAACCCGAGTGGATCGCGTTCATCCAGCCCGAGGCCCATTCGAGCACGCTCTCCAAGATCGTGTCGGACATCATGGGTTTCTTTCGAGTCCTGTATGTTGGAAGGAGCTACGCCGATCCCGCCAACTTGATCGTGCTCGTGGCGAGAACCGAGCTGGCTGCGGGGGTCGGTGTCGAGATGTTCGAAAGCCGACTGGGTTTGAGCTTTCGAGTAGACGATCTCGCCGACGTCCGGGGCCAAGATCTGCTCGGCTTTCCCCTCCCCGGTCGCCGATACACGGGCCGTCTGACGGTCCGCCACGCCTGGTAGGTTGACTTCGATGGCCTCAGGGGTACGTTCCGCTTCCTCGTGAGGGTCGAAGGCGGTTTCATTCGAGGCCGCTGGAGATAGACCGACGGAGAGAAAACCGTTCGGTTGAACAGGGAAGTCGGTGAGAGGCCGGCGCGGACCCGCCACGGTATGTGACTGAATGCCCTTCCATCGAGCCACTGGGTGAAAGCCTGGGAAGGCGGCAGGGACTGGGGTCACGAGCCCGGAGACCTACCCATCGCGAGCCAACTCGAATCGCCTCGGGGATGGCGGGTGGCCACAAGGTCTTTGTTCCAAACGAGAACGCGCCACGTTTCCTCCCTTCGTTGCCGGGGCTGGAGGAAGAACATGGAACGGGATCGCACATTCATTCTCCTGATCAGCGCCGTCTTCGCTTTCGCGGGTTGTAACGACGCGCAAACGCAATCCGGCACCGAAGGCGTCGGAGGCACTGGCGGCGCTCCCGGCATCGCCGGGAGCGGTGGCTCAGCGGGTGGAGGCGGCGACGGTGGCTCCCTAGGTACGCCTGCTCTCGAGCCACTCGCCACGATGCCGCACTTCGCGGTCATCAGCTCGGACTTCAGTAGCTCGTCGATCGCCATGCTCGACGAGAATTTCCAGGTCATCGATCAAAGCTGGCTGAGCTCTGGAACGACCTATCCGGGTTTGGTCGCCACGCTGTCCGGCGATGCGGTGTTGCCGACTCGCCAGGCCGGAGACCGGACCTTTGCGGTGATCGACCGCTTCTTGACCGACGTCGTCTCGACGTTCTTCGTGCCCAGTGGGAATCTCAACGGTCAGGTACGCACCCACGGAAACGTCGGAGACTCCGGCTTTTCTTCGAATCCACAGGACCTCATTTTCGTCCATGCAACGAGCGCATGGGCTCCGCGCTACGAATCCAACCTCGACCCAGACGCGCCCGACGCCAACCAAGGCAACGACCTCTTCGAGATCGATCCGACCGACATGACCGCAACGGGCTCGCGGATCGATCTTTCCTCGCTCAATACCACCGTGAATGATATCGAAGTGTTCGCCCGGCCGAGCCGCGGCGTGCTCGTCGGTACGACGATCGTGGTGGGTCTCGACCGCATCAGCTCGGCCTTCGATGCAGCAGGAGTCGGGATGGTCGCGGTCGTCGATCTCGACGAAGAGTCTGTAGAGGGCGTCGAGCTCGACGGGCTTGCGAGCTGTGGTCGAGCCGTCCCGGTGCCCGGCGCGCCAACCAAAGTCGCTGTCGCGTGCGTTGGCTTTTCGAACCCGTTCAACGACGAAGCCCAGCTTCGCGCGTCGTCCGGAATCGCGATGCTCGACGTGGACGAGGACGGCGTGACTGTCGAACGTATCTGGCGAGTTGCGGATGATCCCGAGTCCGCGCGCGCCGTCAACGCCGTCGTTGCGCTCGACCACGAGCGCGTGTTGGCGGTC
>CP070650.1:1061060-1064417 GCA_020354595.1 Myxococcales bacterium | reverse complement strand
GTCCGCGTTGTACTTGAGCACCTTGACGGTGACCTCGTCGCCCACCTCGAAGACCTCGGACGGATGATTGACCCGGCCCCAGCTCATGTCGGTGATGTGAAGAAGACCATCGATGCCGCCGAGATCGACGAACGCGCCGTACTCGGTGATATTCTTGATCGTGCCGGTGACGACCTGGCCCTCTTGCAGGTTCTCGAGGGTGGCCTCCTTGAGGCGGTCGCGCTCCTTTTCGAGCAACACGCGGCGCGACAGAACGATGTTGCCGCGCTTCTTGTTGAACTTGATGACCTTGAACTGGAAGGTCTGGCCGAGCAGGCGGTCCAAGTTGCGGACCGGCCGGAGATCGACCTGCGAGCCTGGAAGGAACGCTTTGACCCCGCCACGGATCGTGACGGCTAGGCCGCCCTTCACGCGCTGCGTGATGGTGCCTTCGATCAGCTCGTCACGCTCACATGCGGCGCTGATCTCATCCCAGACTTTCAGCTTGTCGGCCTTCTCTTTCGAGAGGCTCACGAGGCCGTCCTCGTTTTCCTTGCTCTCGATCAGGACATCGACTTGGTCGCCTGGGGTCGCCGAGACGTCGCCTTCGGCGTTGAGAAACTCGTGAAGCGAGATGACCCCCTCGGACTTGTAGCCGATATCGACGATGACGGAGTCTTTGCCGACTTTGAGGATCGTTCCGGAGACGATGTCGCCTTCACGGAGCTTGTCTGTTTGGGTGGCCGAGGCTTCGAACAGAGCCGCGAAGCTCTCGGGGTTGGGGTTTTGAATTTCTGTGGTTTCGGTCATGTATAAATCACTGCTTCCGGAGCTGCTCAGAGCGTCCAGCACACGTGCCGTAGTTCCGAAGACCCCCGGAAACGCAGGGGAGTGCGTGGGTAGCAGGGGAGTTAAGGGGTGTCAATTGCAGGGCTTCGACAAGATTCGACCAGCTCGAGCACGTGCCGGACGACCGCTTCCAGGTCGAGGCTCGTGCTGTCGAGGATGACGGCGTCCTCGGCGGGTCGGAGCGGGGCGATGGCGCGGGTGGAATCCGCTTCGTCCCGAGCGCGAATCTGGGCGAGCAGCTCGTCATGATCGACCACGATCCCGCGTGATTCGAGGTCTTTCACACGGCGGCGGGCTCGCTCCTCGGCCGAGGCGGTCAGGAAGAGCTTCACCTCGGCGTCGGGGAAGACGACGGTCCCGATGTCCCGACCCTCGAGGACCACACCGCCCTGCTCCCCCAGCTGGCGTTGGATGCCGAGCAGCGCTCTTCGAACGCCCGGATACGCGCTGACCTGGCTTGCCCCCGAGGACATCTCCGGGGTTCGGATATCGTCGCCGCGATCTCGGCCGTCGAGCAAAAGCCGAGCGGTTCCATCCTCTTGCGAGGCAAACCCCAGCTCGAGCTGATCACATAGGGCCACGACCGCCGCTTCGTCGTCCCAAGAGACTCCGCGGTCTCGGGCCGCCAGCGCCACCCCTCGATAGAGCGCCCCGGTGTCGACCAAGGTGTACCCGAGACGGCGAGCGAGCTCGCGCGAGGTCGTGCTCTTGCCGACTCCGGCGGGACCATCGATCGCGATTACGGGGCGCGGCCGGGTCATGTCTCCTCCGAGATGTCTGCGCCGAGCGAGCGCAAGAGCGAGACGAAGCCGGGGAAGCTCGTGTCGACCGCTTCGGCCCCGTCGATGACGGACTCCCCTTCGGCGAGCATGCCGAGCAATGCCGCCGACATGGCGATGCGGTGGTCGCCCCGGCTTTCGATGTGGGCCCCGTGCAGGGCCCCGCCCCCGGTGATCACGATGCCGTCGGGGAGCTCTTCGCACGGCACCCCGAATGCGCCGAGGACTTCGGCCATCGTCGCGATGCGGTCGCTCTCTTTGACGCGGAGCTCGGCGGCGTCTCGAATCTCGGTTTGTCCGTTCGCCACTGCGGCGAGCGCGCAGACCGCCGGAATCTCGTCGATCATGCGCACGATGAGCTCGCCGCCCGCAACGGAGGCGCGGATCGGCCCGTGTGCGACGGTGAGCTCGGCCATCGGCTCGTCGCCTGCGCCGTGGCCGGACGGGCGATGCGTGACGTTGGCGCCCACCAGGCGTAGCCAGTCGATGAGGCCCGTGCGCGTCGGGTTGACGCAAACGTCTTCGACGCTGACCTGGCTCCCCGGAACCATCGCCGCGGCGAGCAGCGGAAACGCCGCGCTCGAAGGGTCGCCCGGCACGTGCCATTCGAAGGGTTCCCAACCTGCATCCCAGTCGACATTTGGGTCGAGAAGGACCGAGGCGCCTGCGGTTTGAAGCGGAACGCCGAGCGCGAGCATCATGCGCTCGGTGTGGTCACGCGACAGCACCGGCTCTTCGAGGGCCGTCGGACCCGAGGCGTAGAGACCGCTCAGCAGAAGCGCGCTCTTCACCTGCGCGCTTGCGACCGGCATGGCGTACTCGATGCCTTTGAGCGCCTCGCCCTCGATCAGCGGCGCGATCGAGATCGGCGGGTAGAGCTCGTCAGGCTTGGGTCCTGCCGTCCCCGCGATGTGGGCGCCCCGAGCGCGCAGGGGCTTGATGATGCGACCCATGGGACGGCGGGTCAGCGATTCGTCTCCGACCATCCGCGTGCCGAAGCGTTGCCCGCTCAGCAAACCGGCCAGGAGCCGCATCGTCGTGCCGGAGTTGCCGCAGTCCACGACGTCGCTCGGCATGCGAAGGCCGTGTAGGCCTACCCCATGCACGCTCGTCACCTCGTCGGTGCTTTCGATCGTCACGCCCATCGAGCAGAACGCCTGGCGGGTCGCCGCATTGTCCAAGCCTTCCGAGAGTCCGGTGATGCGGGACATGCCGCGGCCAAGCGCACCGAAGATCAAGCTTCGGTGCCCGATCGATTTGTCGCCTGGCACCCTGACGGCACCTCGGAGCGGGCCCGAACGGCGGACGCGATATCGCTTGCGCTCCTTATGCACGCGATTCCCTTAGCACGCGCCGGAGCGAGTCGAGGAAGCGCTCGTTTTGTTGCGGCAGCCCGATCGTGACGCGAAGCCAGGTGTCGAGCGGGGGCGTCATCGGGCGGACAATGATCCCGTCACGGAGGAGCGCTTCGTAGACCGCCCTGCCCGGCTGTTCCACGTCGACCAGAACGAAGTTCGCTTGGCTCGGGGCGACGCGGAGCCCTGACGCACGGAGGGCCGCACCGAGTCTCTCGCGGTCGCGGATCGTCGCCTCGACGGTAGCCCGAAGATGCGCCTGATCGCCGAGCGCGGCCCGAGCGGCAACTTGGCCTGGCGAGCCGACGTTGAATGGAGCCCGCAGTCGGTTGAGATGCGTCACGACCTCGGGCGTTCCGATGACGTAACCCACGCGCAGTCCGGCGAGCCCGTAT
>CP070650.1:1058390-1060960 GCA_020354595.1 Myxococcales bacterium | reverse complement strand
GGGAGCGACGACTTTCGCGGGCCGCTGGCCGGCATCGCGAGCGGGCTTTCGGCGGCGCCAACCGAGTGGGTGGCGATCGTTCCTTGCGACGCGCCGCTTGTGGCCGCGGACTACGTCGAACGTCTTACGACCGCTTGCGACGCCGAGGTCGACATCGCCGTCGCCCATGACGGAGAGCGCATTCAGCCCGTCTTTGCTTTGATCCGGAAAGGCCTTGTGGCCGCTCTGAATGCGTTTCTGGAATCGGGAGGACGAAAGACCGAGCAGTGGTACGGGCTCCAACGAACGAAGCTCGTCGATTTCAGCGACGCCGCCGAGAGCTTCCTCAACATCAACCGTCCCGAGGACCGCGATCGATTGGAGGCGCGCTTGGGGGGCACCCTGGGCGATGACTAACGACGCGCTACTCGAGCTGTTTCGCGCGCGTGAGGGAATCATCTGCGCGGTCGGCGCCGGTGGAAAGAAGAGCACCCTCTACAACCTCGTCGCACGACATCCGGGCCGCGTCGCACTCACGGCAACGGTCTTCATGACCCGCTTCCCGGAGCACCTAGGGTTGACGCCGGTAGTCGCCGAGGAGTCGGAGTTGGCCACCGCGATCGCACCCCATGCGCACGCGAGCAAGCTCGGGTTTGCTGCGCCCTCGGCGAAGCCAGACCGCTACGCGGGAATTGAGCCGGAGCTAGTATCCCAGTTGCACGCGCAGACCGGGCGCGACGCGACCTTCGTGAAGGCCGATGGGGCGCGGATGCGCTGGATCAAAGCCCCGCGGGAAGGCGAGCCCGTGCTTCCGGCGGATTGCAGCACGGTGATCTGCGTGTCGTCGGCGCACGCGCTCCACGAGCCGTTGTCGGACCGGGTTGCGCACCGCCCGGAGCATCTTCAGGCAGTGACCGGGTTGCAGCCTGGTGAAATTATCGAGCCGGAGCACCTCGCTCGTTTGATGGTGAGCGACAGCGGGATGCTCAAAGGGTCTTCCGGTCGAGCGGTGGTGCCGGTGATCAACATGGTCGACGACGCCCGGAGGGAAGGGCTTGCGCGAAGCGCGGCCGAGCTTGCGCTAGCCGAGACCAACCGCTTCGAACGCGTGATCCTCGCGTCCATGCGGACGCCCAATCAACCGGTGGTGGCGGTCGTCGAGCGCTAGCCTACGGTCGATACGGCTCGCTCTTGCTGATCTTGATCGACTCACCACCCGAGAGCTTCTGCCGGGTCGTCATCCCGTTGGCGACCGCCGTCTTGGCCGCAGACCAGGTGTTTCCGCCGCGCTTCGCTACGTTGCCGAGCGTCTCGCCTTTCTCTGCGGTGAGCAGGCGCAGCCGATTCTCGCGAAGCGCGTCGAGCTCCTCTTCCGAGGGCTCCCGGAAGGTCGCCGCGGCGGATTCGAAGGTTGGGCGATACTCCGTCCAGCGTGCCGCGGTCGTGGCGCCGAGCACCTGGTAGATCAGGTCGTCCTTCGCGATCCAGGTGAGCGACAAGTAGATCTCCTGACCTTGTTGGACCACGCGCGCCACCCCGGTGACCGCCGCGAAGCCGTTGATCTCCTTCGTGCCGCTCTTTTCGAGCAGTGGCAGCTGGCTATCGATCTCGTTCGCGACGGCCATTGGATCGCTGCCCTCGGCGGCGACCTGAAGCCCGATGACCGCTGACTCGTCCTTGGGGTACGAGAGCACGACGGTTGGGCTGTTCTCGTAGACCCAGCCCCTTGGAAAGGTGAGAGCGAAGGTGAGCTCCGGATGCACGAAACGATGGTCGATGAAGACACCGGCGCGGGCCGGGTCCCCGGTTACCAGGCCATCGAGACGCCGAACGAACGCCGTTCGGTCGATCGCGATCCGATCCGCGGGCGCCACCGTGAGCGTCGCAGCGTACTCGCGGCCCTCGCTCGAGCGTTCGGGAGTGGTCGGGTGCGAGTCGAAGAAGCTCATCCGGTTCGGATCGCGCCCGCCTGCGAGCTCTTGCTCTCGCGTGAGGGCGTCCATCGTGGTCGCGAGCCCCGCAGGGTCCCATCCCTCGGCCGCGATATACTGCTGCCCCAACCGATCGGCTTCCTTTTCCTGCTTCCGGCTGTAACTGGCGAGCACCAGCGCGGCAGGGAGCTGTCCGGCGCCTGCGACCATACCTCCCAGTGTGGGCGACACGGCGGACGCTGCGGCCCCCCCGATGCCAGCGAGGATCTGCAACGGTATCCACCCGCGGCTCTTGGCCTGGCGCTGCGCTGCGTGCCGGCCCGCGACGTGTCCGATCTCATGGCCGAGGACCGCCGCGAGCTCGTCCTCGCTGTTCATGATCGTGAGGAGGCCTCGGGACACGTAAATGAAGCCCCCGGGTAGCGCGAAGGCGTTGGGCTCCTTCATGTCGACCACGTGGAACTCGTAGTCGAGATGGCTTCGCGACGAGTGCTTCACCAGCCGTTGCCCGATGCGATCCACGTAGGCGTTGAGCTCGGCGCCGCCCGAAAAGCCCATGTACTGTTCGACCTGCTCGGCGGCCTCTTTGCCCAGCTTGATCTCTTCCTCTTCGCTCATCACTCGACGCGTGCGTCGAGCTCCGGGGTCCGCGGCGCAGGC
>CP070650.1:1052150-1058290 GCA_020354595.1 Myxococcales bacterium | reverse complement strand
GCGACCACAAAGAACGGGAAGTAGCCGAGTAGGAAGATCAGCCACGGGGCCGAGCGGTTCCACCACGAGTAGTCCCAGGTCAGAGCATCGACCGCGTTCAGTAGGTATTCGATGAAGACCGCGAGCGCGCTGAAGAAGACGGCGAAGAACCACCGATTGGGAATGCCGAGGATCTTGGTTTCCTTCGGGGGAAGCATGACGGTCGTGACGATTCCCAAGATCGCGAACATGAAGCAAATCTCGATGTTCAGACCGATCAGAATCAGATACGCAGTTTCGCCAGGCGCCGCCCACGCGGGCGCATAGTCGGTGAAATGAAAGATCAGCGAGTTCCAGGTCTCGTTGAACCAGTCCATCCCCCAGAGCGCCAAGCCTGCGAAGACCACGCTGTAGTTCTTCCGGCCGATCTGGTCGTGATAGATGTAGAGGACGATCACCAGAAGCGGGATCACGTACCACTGGAAGTTGGAGGGATCTCGGAGTTGGGAGAGCGCCTGCTGCGCGGATTCGGTAGGCATGAGCAGGGTTTACCACCGGCCGGGGACGCGCCCTAATGCAGAAATTGCGCCCGAGATCGACGGCAGGGCTGATCTTTTGAATCCTGCGGAAGTGGCGCTATCCTCGGGCCGCGGTGTGGGGTTGAGCGCCGCGATTCACTCTGCACGACATGCTGCGACTCTTCGCAAATCGATGGACTCTCTCAGCCTTGGCGATCTTGATTGCCGGCGTAGGCGTGGGCACGGGCGCTCTCGGCGAGCACTCGTCTGAGCCCGGCCAGTCTCGCGTCGAGGTAGTCGACGGGCAGCGAGTCCTGCGTGCGCCAGGGCTCGACGGCTGGAACGAACGTATGCACAGCCCACGCGACAATCCCAGCGGCTCCAAGCTCTTCGGCGCGGCGTTTCACTACGACGCGTTCGTATACGACAAGACCGCGAGCAGCCCCAAGGTCGCTGGCATCATCCGTCGCGGGACGGCGTTGAGACTCGGAAACAAGGTCACGGGCGCCGGGTGCAAGAACGGAACCTGGTACCAGGCCGTGCCGTTCGGCTACGTCTGCTCTTCGCTAGGGTTTCACATCAGCGAGGAGCCGAAGGCGAAGTCCTATGGTGTTCCTCCAGCAGAGGTTAGCAACCACCTCCCGTACCAATACGCGCGTGTCATCAATCAGCGCGCGCCGCGCTACTATCGAATGCCGAGCGTGCAAGAAGAGAAGCAGGCACGGCGCGCGATGGAGAAGAAGGGACCGACACCGGAGGTCGTATCGTCGCTAATGGAGGGCGACTACTTCCTGGCGCTCGCGGACGAGGAGACCCGAGAGTCGGACGGCGCCGTCTTCTACCGGACCATTCGAGGGCGCTACGTCCGCGTGGACGACGTCGACCTTCGAAACCCAGAGCCGATCCGATGCGAGGAGCTCGGCCGCGGTGGCTGGCGGCTGCCCATGGCGTTCGTTTGGGGCGAGGACCGGGAGCTCTTGAGCCTGAAAGGCGACGCAGTTCGCGTCACCGGCAAGGCGGAGAAGCTCGCACGTTTCGTGATCCAAGAGGAGCTTCGAAAGGACGGGGTCGAGTACGTGATCGGCGCTGCGGGCGCCATTCGCAGGACCGAGGTCCGCGTGCTGCGCCAGGTGAAGCGGCCTAATAGCGTGCCCGCCAACGCGAAATGGGTTCACGTCGACCTCTCCGATCAGTCCTTGGTCGCGTATCAAGGGGACCGTCCGGTCTACGCCACGGTGATCTCGAGCGGCAAGGAAGGCTACGAGCCACCGACGGGCCTCTTTCAAGTCCAACAGAAGTACATCTCGACGACGATGAACGCCGAGGACCCCATCGACGGCTTCTACGAGGTCGAAGAGGTGCCGTGGACGCTGTACTACCACGGCGGGTACGCGCTTCATGGGGCGTACTGGCACACCGACTTCGGCAAAGTGCGGAGCCATGGCTGCACGAACATCGCCCCGGTCGACGCACGTTGGCTCTACTACTGGAGCGACCCGGAAGTGCCACCTGCGTGGCACGCGGTTCGCTTCCATCCCGACACCACCTGGGTCTACTTCACCAATTAAGCATACCGCGCACTAGCAGAAGCATTGCGGCGCCGATCGCGATGACGACGATGGCGTTGCGGAGCCGGGCGCCGTCGACTCTAGGGATCAACGAGCGGCTGGCACGAAGCCCCAACCAGACGGCGGGCAACAACGCGACGCCAACGGCGACCTCGTCCCAACTGACCTCGCCCGCCGCCGCGCGGACGCTGATGGTAATCGTCAACCCGATGGCGAATACCAAGGCGAGGTTCGCACGGACGGTCGGTCCCTCGTCGTTGCGATAGAGGAGCGCGATCGGCGGGCCGCCGATGGCGGACACCATCGCCATCGTGCCTGAGGCCACCCCGGCGAGGAACTCCCTTGCCGAGGTACGCCGAAAACTTCCGGTGCCGACGACCAGGATGACGCCGACGATCACCATGAACGACATCAACACGTCGAGCGCCCCATTCGTGAGCAACTTCAGAAGGGCAACGCCAATCAGCGCTCCGGGTATCCGCCCGGTAAAGATCCACAGGGTGCTCCGTACCTCGACCGCGTGGCGCTCGCGTAAGACCATCGCGACCGTCAAGGGCCAAACGACGATGAGCTGCGGAACGGGCGCAAAGAGCGGGTTGAGCAGGGAGAGCAGCGGGACGCTCAGGAGCGAAAACCCGAAGCCGACCGTGCTCTGCACGGCTGCCGCTATGAAGGTTATGCCGAACGCGACGGCGAACTCGGGCGTGGCGATGTGTGCTAGGGCTTCCACGAGCGGTGCTAGGGTAGTCAGCCTCGGATCATGCGGCCAACCAAGAAGACGAAACGAAGGCTCCTC
Source organism: Myxococcales bacterium (assembly GCA_020354595.1). GTDB lineage: Bacteria > Myxococcota_A > Polyangia > Polyangiales > Houyiibacteriaceae > SG8-38. The sequence continues at coordinate 1,055,429 of CP070650.1, read as the reverse complement.
GGGAGCCGAGCCCTCGGAGCGGCCACCGGCGCACTCGACGTGGCCGTTCGCAATCTGGACAATGCGCGCCGAATCGCCAACTTTCTGCGAGGCCGGATGGAGTTTCGGGCGCGGCACGACGACGTGTTCATCTCGAGCTACCCACGCTCTGGCACGACCTTGACCCAATGGATCCTCTATCTGCTCACGCACGAAGAGCAGCCAGACCCCGATCATCTGACGAAGGTCTCGCCCTGGTTCGAGCGATCGCTAGCGATCGGCGAGCTCACTGCGGACGACCTGGAACGCTTCCCGTCGCCGAGGGTATTCAAGAGCCATCTCCCGCGCGAATGGCTTCCTGACGGAGCCCGCTACATCTACGTCGAACGCGACGTGCAGGACGTCCTCGTGTCGTATTTCCATTTCTACCGGGCATACCTCGGCTTTCAAGGCTCGCTCGGCGACTTCCATCGGAGGTTCATGGACGGACGCGTTCAGTATGGATCGTGGTTCGATCACGTCGCGGGTTGGCGTGCGCACGCTGGTGACCCCGATGTCCTCATCGTTCGTTACGAAGACCTCGTGCAGAGCCGCAAGGAAACCATTGTGCGGATCGTCGAGTTTCTCGAGTGGGATCGGGACGAGCGCTGGATCGACCGAACGGTGATCGAAAGCAGCTTCGACGCGATGAAGCGCCGTGAGTCCGTGTTCGATCACGCAACGGCCCTACTGCTAGAACGAGGCGTGAGCCCCGAGTCGTTCCTTCGCTCCGGGACGAGCGGAGGCGGCGCAAGCGAGCTTACCGAAGCTCAGAAGCAGGAGATCAGGGACCGAAGCTCGACGGGGCGCCGGCTCGCGATTCGCGGGCTCGCGGCGTTCTTGCGGTAGAGGTCCTCGCGGACGCGTCGACGACGAACTGCAGGAAGCTTTCGGGCGTGCCCGGGTCCTCATCGGTGAGATGCTGATACGCGCGAGCGAGCTTGGCGATGAGGCGGCGATAGCCGCGCATCGCGGGCGAGCTCTGGTCGGAATAGAGCTTTCGCACGGCGTTTTCACGGGTACCGAGAAGCAACCGATCCGCAGGCTCGCGGCAGAGATAAGGGCACGCGCGGGGACGCTGCGGGTTGAGCGTCCGCCCGCCAATTGTGTAGACGAACGTCACTTCTTCGCCGAAGCGGTTCCTGTAGAGGCGATCGAAATAAGTCTCGTCGTAGGTGCACGCCGAAAGCGCCCAACCGACTTTCACCGCTGCGCCGCGCTCTCGCATGATCTCGGTCTGAACGAGCTGTTGCGCTACGTAGCCGTTGTCGATCTCGAGAGCCTCTTGTTTGCGTTCCACCTCGGAGGCAGGCGCAAGAGAAGACGACCGACGGATGTCTACCGGAAAACCAAACCGGTCAATGAGCGCTTCGAGCGGTGCTTGCGCAAGCGAGGCAGCACGGTGCACGTCGAGCCGCGGAACGCCGGCGTTACACGCATTGCTGTCGGCAATGAGGATCGAGCTCTTCGCGAGGCCGAGCTTCCTCCGCACCATCTCCTGCGCAAAGACGAGAATCAGAACGTCGACTGGAAGACCACAGCTTGCGTCGTCCGCAGCGACGCCGACGCCAAACCAAGTCGACGTGGTCGCCTCGAGTGCAGTCGGCGAAATCACGGGCTCGTACTGACGGCGAGCAAAAAGCTCCTGGCAGTTGGCAAGCGATGCGAGGCGTTCCCCCAAAATGTCCGTCCCTCTCTGACTACTCATCTATGCGTTTCGCCGCATGGCTTGACCGGCACCCTAGCGGACATGGCGGAAGGTCGCAAAACCTTTGAAGACCCGAAACAATCTGGATACTTACGTCGCAAAGTTGGAGGGGCGGCTCGTCTACCGGCATCCTGTAAGCTCGGAGAACTGCTTGAGAGTCATCGCGCGTCTTTTAACCCTTGGCTTCGTTCTGAGTCTGAGCGCCACCCTTCAGCCAAGCCACGCCCAGGAGACGCCGTGGAAACGACGGCTCCGCAAGGGTGTTGTCCTGAACGACTCTGCAGGGGTTCGGCCCGAGGCGCCAAAGGGCCCGTTGACGGCAGACGAGATGCGACGGCTTGCGCTGCGCCCTCGGGGGGTTGGACTGGTCGACCTTTCCGAGTGGCCCGACGAACCTCCCGCTCCGGCGCTCGTCGCGCCGACCGAGCTTGCCCATGCGATGGAGCAGCTCTGCCCACCGACGATCACCCGAGCAGAGCTCGAAAAGTACGCGGACGCGATCGTTCGCTATGGGTCGGAGTTCTCCGTCGACCCTTGGCTGCTCGCGGCGCTGGTCTACACGCAAGGTAACTGCCGCCCGGACATCGACAACAGCTACGGAACCGGACTCACGCTGATCAACGTGGGAATGCACGCGCGCAACATCGACGACGGGATCTACAAGTTCGGCGTTTGGGGCAAGGAGGGCTGGACTCGCAGCGAGCTCGATGTGAGTGCGTTTCCCTTTCGACGGGAAACACTGCTGCGCGCGGAGCCCAATCTCTACTTCGCTGCCGCGATGCTTCACATCTTTGCGGCGCAGTGCCCACAGATCGACCGTGCGTTCGACTCGGCCTCGCATCGTCATCCGGTGTCGCACTTCGTCTGGGGGGATCAGGTCGGCGATACCGCACCGGAGGACAGAATCCTCACGGCCAGGCGGCGGCTCCTCAACAGCTACGCGCGAAGGAAAAACGGCGGACATCGTATTGGCGATATTGCCTTCGTGAGCCCGCTCGACGGCTACCCGCGGGTGGCGACGAGCGGCCTCGGCGAGCCTCGCGATCGGGGCCGTCGCCTTCACCGGGGCATCGACTTCGCGTCGGAGTACGGGGAGCCGGTTCGTTCGGTCGCAGCCGGCACCGTGATCTTCGCAGGCGTCGACTGGGAACGCAGGGCGCACATCCCACTCGAGCCTTGGGGCGCTGCAATCGTCCACGAACGGCACATGGGCCCGCGTGGGCTCTTCGTGAAGATCGACCACGGCGATGGCGTCGTGTCACTCTACTCGCACCTGGCGAGCTACGACGTGAAGGTCGGCGACCGCGTCGAGGCAGGCCAGCGTCTGGGCGAAGTCGGCCGAAGCGGAATCCGCGACTCAGGCCCCCACTTGCACTTCGGGCTATTCCACGACGGGAAGGTGCTCGACCCCCTGGACCACCTTTCGGCTTACGTATTCCCGCCCGAGCTCACGAAGCGAGGCCACGCGGAGGTCACCCCCATGAAGAGGCCTCGAACCGCGGTCTCCCAGGCCCTTCGCCGGCGCCGTGGCCGCCGCTGACCCCTAGACATCG
>CP070650.1:1047057-1052050 GCA_020354595.1 Myxococcales bacterium | reverse complement strand
CGTGCATGTCTTCGGGCCGGATTAGTGCTCGCGTCAGTGCGAGGATTCCTGGTCGATCTCGTCTAGAAGCGCGCGGTCCTCATCGCTGAGCTCGGCTTTCTCAAGCAAATCCGGTCTGCGCTCTAGCGTGCGGCGTAGGGATTCCTTTCGGCGCCAGCGTGCGATGGCGGCGTGGTTGCCCGAGCGCAAGATGTCCGGAACCTTCTCACCGCGGAACTCTTCGGGTCTCGTGTATTGGGGGTATTCGAGCAGGCCTCCGGCGTGTGATTCGTCGGCCACGGATTGCTCGTTTCCAAGAACACCAGGCAGCAGGCGTGCCGTCGCTTCGACAATCGCGAGGGCGGCTACTTCGCCTCCAAGCAGCACGAAGTCGCCGAGCGAGAGCTCTTCGTCGACCAACCCCCGGATCCGTTCGTCGAAGCCCTCGTAGCGCCCGCAGACCAGCGTGAGCGCGTCGAGCTCGGAAAACCGATGGGCGTGGGCCTGGGTGAAGGGAGCGCCTTGGGGAGTGAGGAGCACGCGGTGAGAGATGCGCCCGCCTCTCGCTTCATCCAGGTGGTCGAGCGCGTCCGCGATCGGTCCGGGCATCAGCACCATGCCGCTGCCACCGCCGTACGGGGCGTCATCGACCGTGCGGTGACGGTCGGTCGTAAAGCGGCGCGGGGTGATCGTCTGCACCTCGATGCGGCCCGCCTCGCGCGCCTTTCCGAGCAGGCCGTGGTTCAGCACATCGAAGAGCTCGGGAAAGAGTGTGACAACTTCAAACCGCATCAGGGTCGCCTCTGCAAGGGGATGTCGTTGAGGTCCTTGAGGTACACCTTGCCGGCGTCGACGTCGACACGGTCGAGCCACTTCGGAAGCATCGGGACCTCGATGTAACCGCCAGGGCGTTCGATCTTCAGGCACTCGGCGCTCGGGTAGTCCAGCACGTCGATGACCTTCCCTATCGCCTCGGCGCCATCGAATGCATCGAGCCCTATCAGGTCGGCGTGGTAATACTCGCCCTCTTCGAGCTTCGGCAACGCCTCGCGGGGAACACAAAGGGTGTAGCCGCGCAACGCTTCTGCATCCTCGCGGGAGCCGACACCCGCCAAGCGCATCAGCAGCGCCTTGGGGCCTTGGCGGGTCGACTCGACCTCGACGAGCGCGGGCTCCTCCCCCTCCTCGCCGATCAGGAACACCTCGGCGAGCTCCCGGAGCAGGGTCGACTCGGGATTGAAGACGTGCACGCGGATCTCGCCACGCACACCGTGTGGCTTGGCGATCACACCGAGCTCGATCCACGACACCGCTTCAGCACCTTCGGTCACAGGTGCCTTTGAGGTTACTCCAGAATATCGAGGATGGCGCGCTTGCGCATGCGCGCCGAGGTGGCCGACAGAAGCGTGCGCATCGCGCGCGCGGTGCGGCCTTCCTTGCCGATCACCTTGCCTAGGTCGTCGGGGGCGACCGTGAGCTCGAGCACGATCGCGCGGTCCTCTTCGACCACGTTCACCTCGACCGCGTCGGGCTCGTCGACCAGTGAGCTCGCGATGTACGCGATCAGGTCCTGAAGTCTATCTCCAGCCATGCCGTTGCCCGTCTAGGACGCGTCGGCCGCAGCCGCCGCGGCCCTCTTGTGCTCGTTGACCACGTCGCGGACGCGATCGCTGACCTGGGCGCCCACCCCGACCCAATAGTCGAGACGGGGGTAGTCCACGCGGGCTTCCTCGATGGGACGGCTCGGGTCGTACGTGCCGATCTGCTCGATAAACCGCCCATCACGGGGGTTTTCCTTGTCGGTGACGACGATGTGATAGTAGGGACGCTTCTTCGCGCCGGCGCGTGCCAGTCGAACCTTGACCATGAATTCCTCGTAAGCGGGGAGCCTCGGCCCACCCAAAAGACGCCGGAAGCTAGTCACAGGCCGCCCTGCCGTCAAGCCGCGGCCTTGCGGGGCTTTTTGCCGTGGCCCACACGGTTGCTAGAACCAGGGAGATGCGATGCTTCCTTGCCGTTTTGGGCCTGGCGCTCACGCTCGGATGCAGCCGGGGCCGCGCCCCCGAGGCGGAGCCGAGCTTCCGTCTTGCCGTGGTGACCGACCTCAAGGGCTACCTCGAGCCCTGCGGGTGTACGAGCAACCCTCTCGGGGGCATCGATCGGCTCGCGGCGCAGATCGAGTCACTCCGCAGAGGAGCTGCCCCAGTGGTTTTCTTGATCGCGGGTGACGCGTTCTTCGATGCGGCCCCGCTGCAGGCCGCGCGGGTCGATCAGGCCAACCGCAACGCCAAGACGCTGGCAGGTATCCTCAACCTGTTGGAGGTGACTGCGGTTCTGCCAGGGCGCCGTGACCGGGCCCAGCCGCCCGAGACGCAATTAGCGGTCCGAGAGGCATCCAAGTTTCCGTGGCTCGCGATGAGCCGTGACGCCGAGGAGTTATCCGTCGAGGTTGGGGGGCTCCGCCTGGCCGTCATCGGCGTGCGTCCGGAGGCGGAACGCGACGAGGTCATGGCGACGGTCAACGCTGCAAGAGGCCAAGCAGACCTCGCGTTGATCTTGATCGATGGGTCGAGGCGTGACGCCAACCGCTTTGGCGCCATCGACGGCGTCGACTTCGTCATTCAGGGGGGGCTCGATCAAGACGCACCGATGCCCCCGCGTCAGGCGGGCCGTGCGTGGGCGTTTCACGCGAGCCGCCAAGGCCAGGGGCTGACCGTCGTCGACGTGTACCGTGCTGACAAGGGCCAGCCTTTCGTCGACCGCAGCGAATGGTCGCGCGACGAGCGCCGCGTTCAGCTCGACCGGCAGATCCAAGAGCTCGCGGCCAAGATCGGGGCATGGGAAAAGAGCGGCGATGTGGATGCGGCGGACCTCGATCCGCAGCGCATCCGATTGGGTGAGCTGAAGAAGGAGCGAGAGGCGCTCGACACGCCGGCGATGCGCGCCGGCGGCAATGCCATCGTTGCCCGGTGGATCGAGCTTCCCAAGACAGCACGCCGGGACGGTCGCGTCGAGAAGTTGATGCGAAAGCACGACAAAGTGGTTAACGAAGCGAATCGCGTCGCCTTTGCAGACTGGAAGCCGCCGCCATTGGGTCCCGACGACCTCGGCTATGTGGGCTCGGCTGCTTGCCGCGCGTGTCACGCGCCAGCGTACGCGTGGTGGAGCAACCATCGGCATGGAGTGGCGTACATGACGCTGCAGAAACGCAACAAGGAGTACAATCTCGACTGCGTGGGTTGTCACGTCACCGGATACCTGAAGCCGGGAGGCTCGACGGTGACCCACAATCTCGATCGGGCCCTCGTGGGCGTCGGGTGCGAGAGCTGCCATGGGCCGGGGGCGGCTCACACGAAAGACCCTGAGGTCGCGATCGCTCGCCATACGACCGAGTCCACGTGTGCGGAATGCCACAATGAGGAACACAGCGACCTGTTCGAGTACGAGGCCTACGTGAGAACACTCACGGTGCCCGGACACGGGCTGCCAGTGAAGATCCCCTAGGAAGCGGCTCGGCGATCACACGTCGAGTGATCTCGGCTTCACGTTCTTCTGGATCCAGGCGACGATGTCCTCGAGTTGTGCGCCGGGCGTGAAGATGGCGCCCACACCTTTGTCGAGGAGGCCCCGCAGGTCGTCCTCTGGGACGATCCCGCCACCGAACACGACGATGTCGTCCGCGCCTCGCTCCGCGAGCGCGTCGAGAACCGCCGGAAACAGGGTGTTGTGCGCGCCCGACATGATCGAGAGCCCCACCGCGTCGACGTCCTCCTGCACTGCGGCCACGGCAATCATCTCGGGTGTCTGATGAAGCCCGGTATACACCACCTCGAACCCCGCATCGCGTAACGCGCGCGCCACGACCTTGGCCCCGCGGTCGTGGCCGTCGAGCCCGGGCTTGGCAACGAGGATACGGATTTTGGGGGCTGGCATTGCGGGGGAGAGGTTTAGTGTAGGGATGTCATGGACGCCAGCCTTGCTCGGGCCGCGGGCCGTGGGTCGCGGGCCCCGGGCCTAGACGACTGGCGGTAGAGACGGGGGATCGAGGCTTTGACCCGCGACCCGTGGCCCAGGGCCCCAGGCCCGGGTCTTCGGAGTGATATCCTCCCTGGGTGCTCTGGCCACGCTCCGTTCACGGCCGTTTACGTCCTGCGCTCCCCGACGTTCGCTCGGATGTCGACGCCTGGTGCGCTGAGGAAGGGATCGCGCGGCCATCGGATTCCTTGATCGCCGATTTCTACCTACCGATGGCGGCGTGGGTGGCCGAGCATGCGGAAGAGCGCATGTTGGTTCTCGGGCTCAATGGGGCGCAGGGAACTGGGAAGTCCTCGCTCGCGCGGCTGCTCAAGCGGCTTCTCGAACGCATCTACGGGATGCGGGTCGCCATCCTTTCACTCGATGATCTCTATCTCACCGCGGCCGAGCGGATGCGGCGCGCCGAGACGATTCACCCGCTGCTCGCGACGCGCGGTGTCCCGGGCACCCACGACGTAGACCTTGGTATGAGAACGATTCGAGCCTTGCGCGAGAGGAAGCCGCTCGCCCTGCCCCGATTCGACAAAGCCCACGATGATCGGCTGCCCGTGGCGCAGTGGCCACGTTGGACGGGCCGGTGCGACGTGCTCATTTTCGAGGGTTGGTGCGTCGGAGCGCGCCCGCAGCGTGGCAGCGAGCTCCGAGAGCCGTTGAATGGGCTCGAGCGCCTCGAGGACCCGACGGGCGACTGGCGCTGGTACGTCAACCGGGAGCTCGGCGGACGCTACCAGGCGCTGTTCGGCGAGATCGACGTGCTGGTGATGCTGCGCCCCGAGAGCTTCGAGCACGTTTACGCCTGGCGCGAAGAGCAGGAGGCGCGGCTACGCCAAGCCGGGGGCGGTCCAGAGGTGATGAGCCCGACTGCAGTGCGACGTTTCGTCATGCACTTCGAGCGGCTGACGCGCTTCATGTGGGAAGAGATGCCGGGGCGCGCCGATGCCGTCGTGGTCCTGGGCGACGACCACCTGCCGGCGCACGT
>CP070650.1:1043395-1046957 GCA_020354595.1 Myxococcales bacterium | reverse complement strand
TTCGCTTGGGGCTTGCCGGCGCATTCGCGCCGGGCTTCGCCGTTCCGGCTCGCGCTGACGCCTGCTGTGCGCGCGCCGTCGCGTCAGTCGGGTTGGAAGGCGTTTTCGATTGCTGTTTCCTCTGCGGTCTGTGCGTCTGGCGTCACCGTGCCGAACGTCTCCTTGATCGCGCGCGCTTGCTTCTTCGTTGCCCCAGATTCGACCAGTTGGTCCTCCGTTGCGGCGAGCACCCCGCTCATCGAGCCGAGGGCACGCAACAGCTTCGAGCGGGTCTTGGGCCCGACGCCCGGTACACGGTCGAGCTCGCTCTGCAGGCGGCGCTTGCGTCCAACCTTCTTTCGAAGGGCGTTCGACGCTCTGTGTGTCTCGTCGCGTGCCAACAACAAAAGCGAAAGCGCGGAGCTCGCTCGCACCGGGATCGCGTTCTTTTGGCCTGGGCGAAAAACGCGGTCTCCCTCTTCTTCACCGGCTGCCGTGACGCGAGGCTTTGCCACCGAGGCGACTTCCAGGTGGGCGACTCCAATGTCCTGTGCAGCGCGCACCGCGACGCCGAGCTGCCCCTTGCCGCCGTCGACGACGAGAAGGTCCGGAAGCTCCCACCCTTCCTCCTGGTTCTTGCCTCGACGCAAGCGCCTCGCGAGGACCTCGTACATCGCGCCGTAGTCATCTCCGCCGCCGACCCCCTTTACTCGGAAGCTGCGGTAGCGATCTTTGGCTGGCGCGCCGTCTTGCAACGCGACGAACACCGCGACCGTTTCTTCTCCGCCCGTGTGCGAGATGTCCACGCATTCGATTCGGCGCGGAAGCACCGATAGACGCAGCTGCCTTTGCAGGACTTCCAAGCGCGCCTCGACGTCCTCGCGGGCGCGCTCTTTTTCGTGGTAGGCGTGCTCGGCGTTCTCCCGCGCGAGGTCGAGCAGCTTTGCCTTTGCGCCACGTTTCGGCTGAACGATCAGCACGCGCCGCCTGCGGTTTTCGCTAAGCAGCTCCTCGAGCGCTTCGCTCATCTCGATCGGCACCGGCACGAGAATCTCATCGGGCATGCCCGGCCGCTCCGCATAGTGTTGACGGAGAAATGCCCCGAGCATCTCGTCGTTCGGCACCGCGACTCGGCGAAGGGGAAACGTCCGCACCGCCGACAAGCGACCGCCCCGCATACTGAGCACCGCTATCTCGACTTGGTCTCCCTGACGGTGGAACCCCAGGACGTCTTGATCCGACCTCTGCACGCCGGCGACGCGCTGCTCTTCGCGAGCGCGTTCCACTGCTCGAAGCTGATCGCGATACACCGCGGCACGTTCGTACTCGAGCCCGGTCGACGCGCCTTTCATGCGTGCGTTCAGGTCGCGAACGAGCTCGTCGTGCCGTCCGTCGAGAAAGCGCGCAACGTTCGTGACCTGTGCGCGGTACTCCGCTTCATCGACATCCAACACACAGGGGCCAGGGCACCGTTTGATCTGATACTGCAAGCACGGCCGCGAGCGCAGCCGGAATTCCGTGTCCGTGCACGTTCTGAGCTGGAAGTAGCGGTTCACCAGCCGAAGGGTCTGCCGGGCGGCGGTTGCCGAATGGTAGGGCCCGAAGTACTGCGCGCCGTCCGGCTTGGGCCGTCGCACGACCTCGAGCCGCGGCCACGGCTTCTTCGCATCGAGTCGCAACGACAGAAACTCTTTGTCGTCGCGAAGCTTCACGTTGTACTTCGGTTGGTGTGATTTGATCAGTTGGTTCTCGAGGAGCGCAGCTTCCTTGTCCGTGTGAGTGACGAAGGTTTCGATGTCTGCGAGCTCGCGTTCCAGCCTGCTGACGAACGCTCGAAGGTCGCTCGACCCGGGCTGGAAGTAGCTCCGCACGCGGTTCCGTAGGCTTCGCGCCTTGCCGACGTAAAGCACCTTCCCGTCTCCGCCACGAAAGACGTAGACACCCGGCGAAGCCGGAAGCTTGTCGAGCTTTCGTCGCGCGGCGTCTGCAACCATCGCGAGTCTATACCACTCGTCGCGGGTCGGATCGCCCCCCAGTCACTCGGTGCGAATCACGCGCGAGTCGGTCACGATCAGGTCGACCGCCACGTCGAATGGCAGGTCCGGCACCTCGGCGATCAACTGGAAGTCGTACGCAACCGCGCACGCGCACGCCCTTGAGAGCGCCGGCAAGAGCTTGTCGTAGTAACCACCACCGTACCCGATCCGATAGCCTCGGGGGTCGATCGCCAACGCGGGAATCAGTGCGAATTCCACCTCGTCCGGAGCAATGCCCGGCGCGGTTTCCGGCAGCTCCGGTACCGAAAACGCGCCGTCCACGAGCTGGTCGAGCGACTCGACGAGGTGCAAGGAAAGACCGCCCTCAACGACTCGCGGAAGCGCCACGCGTCTGCCCGAGACGCGCATCGCGTCGATGAGCGACCGCGTTCGCACCTCGTTTCGAATCGAAGCAAACGCGAGGACCGTGCTCGCTTCCTCGAGCTCGTCGAGCTCGAGAATGCGTCTCGTGATCGCCTGGGAACGTGCATCGCATGCAGAGTCGGGAAGCGCTTCTCGAACCGCGCGCATTTGTTTGCGGAGCGCCTGCTTGGCGCGTTGACGGATCTGATGTTCGGCGCGCTCCGTCTCGCGCTGGCTCACGGCTCGATTTGTTGCGCCAGCTCCGCGTCCGCTTGCAGCCGCTGGTCGATCCGTCGGATGGCCGTGCCGACCACCTGGCGGGTCTTCGCCTCGAGGCGCTCGAGCCGCCGCTCGGATGCTTCGAGTTCTTCGGCCAAGCCGAGCGCAACGACTGCGAGCAGCTGCGCTGGTGTGGCGCTTCGCGCCGCCTTGGGGCCGAGCGCCTGCACCCGTTGATTCACGATGTCGGCAAGACTCTGTAGGTAATTCTCGTCGGCATCCGAGGACATGCGGTAACGGGCGCCGGCAATCTCGATCTGAACGGTGCGCTTCACGGTTGTCCGGAAGGTAGTCTCCGGGCTCCATAGGCGTCAAGGTAGGACATGCACACCCATCGCCGTCGCGGTTCCGCTGCGATCGGAATCCGACTACGAGGGTTTATGAGTCGCGCTTCAGGCGTGTTATCTTTGATCCCCAGGGGAAGAGTGGGGTCATGATCAAGGTTAGCTGCCCGTCTTGTAACGCGTCTTACGACGTCGACGAGAATCGTCTGCCTGAGGACGGGCTTCGGATGCGATGCCCGAAGTGCGAAGAGAGCTTTCAAGTTCATCGCGATGGGACGACTGCAAAAACAGGGGGCGGCGCCGCGCCGGCTTCGAAGCGACCGCCTGCGCGTAAGCCGACCCAGGTTGGCATCGGTCCGAATCTTCCACCCCCCGCACCGCCACCCCCCCCGGCCGCGGCCAAGCCACCGGTGGATCCTCCCGGAGCGCTGTCGCAGGGTCTCGGTGTGGACTACGGCGGTCGGGTTCAGGAACTGGCTGCCGACGGCGGCCCGATGACCCTCTGGTACGGCCAGAGCGGCGTTGATGTGAGCTTCAACGAGAGCCTGGGTCTCCGGGCGGAAAACATCAAGGACGCCTTGAAATCATTGGCGGAAGTTGCAGACGTCTCGGTCAGCGGGA
>CP070650.1:1040698-1043295 GCA_020354595.1 Myxococcales bacterium | reverse complement strand
GAGTTCGATAGCGCCAAGCTCCAGTTGCGCTCGTACGACGTGCTGGACGACGTGGCCGAGGTCCTCAATGCTCATCTCGACATTCCGACCATCCGAGTCGAGGGCCACACCGACTGGACCGGACCGGCCGACTACAACATGAGACTCTCGGAGCGCCGCGCCCAGTCCGTCGTCCGATACCTGGTCAGCAAAGGTGGGGTGAGCAGAGTCCGCCTGGTGGCGGAGGGCTTCGGCGAAACGCGACCGCTGATACCGAACGCCAAGACCGAGACGGACCTCGCACGCAACCGCCGCGTCGAGTTCCACATCGACGAGGTGAAGAGCGAAGACTCCGGCGGTGACGCCAGCGACCCGTGAGGTAATCAGGATCTGGTCAGCGAGATCGTGATCTCGCACACGCCGCCGTCGGTGCCGCCCGCGCCCGAGCTACCGCCGAGGCCTCCGAATCCACCCACACCGCCCGAGCCGCCCGCCGCCGCGGATCCACCGGCACCGCCCGAGCCACCCGTGCCTCCAGTGCCGCCCGCACCACCGCTGCCGCCCGTGCCCCCAGTTCCGCCGGCACCACCGCTGCCGCCCTCGCCAGCGCTTCCGCCTGCGCCGCCCGTTGCGCCACCTCCGCCACCGACTCCACCCGTGCCGCCGGTGCCGCCGGTGCCATCGTCGACGCAGCGAACGTCGACGCTCCAATTACAGGCGCATCGCTCGAAGCCGTCGTCGCTCACCGTGATGGTGAGCTCGTGGTTGCCGACCTCCTCGCATGTATAGAAGGTGTCGGGCGCGGAAGGGTCCTCGAACACGCCGCTGTCAGCGGTCCAGGCGTACTCGATCGGGTCGCCCTCGAAGTCCATGGCTTCGGCGCGAACGTCGATCGTATATCCAACCGACGTCTGCAACGGAGCGACGACGACCGTGGTGAGCTCGGCGCACATGTTGAGCTTTCCGTTGACTCTGGCGCCACCGTGCCGCTCGGGCATCTTGCACATAAGGACGATGGCAACGGGAGTCACGGCGCCGGCGACCACGTCGAACCTCGCTGTGCCGCGACAAGTGGTCTCGCCATCCTCCGCGGTCGCGTCGAGCTCGATGAGGTAGTTACCCGGAGGCAACCCAAAGACCTCCACGGAAGCGGTGGCGCCGGGGGCGCTCGTGTCGATCGCGCCCGTCATCGGATCCATGCCCGCTCCACGAATGGTCCAGAGCACCTCCTCGATCGCGACTCCGTTCCCCTCGGGCCCGACGTCGAGCTCGATCTGCAAGATCGACTCGCAAGGAGCGGACGACGAGCCAGCGCTGCAGCCCACCCCAAGGAGAGTGGCGACGACCCACGCCATCGGAGCCGAGTTACGCCCACACACGGAGTGCGAGACTATCTCGGTCTCGCGGGAAGACGCAACAGACGCCTACTCGACGATGCGAATGACGCGCGTCGGCGCCGTCGCGTGATGGGTGTCGTCGATCGCACGAAGAGCGGCTCTCACGTCCCCTTCACGCGAATCGTGCGTCAGCATGGCAATCGTCGCCGTGCCGTCGTCGCCCCCGTTCACGTCCTGGACCATCAGCTCGATCGAGATTCCTGCGTCCCCTAACGCGCCCGACAGAGCGGCAAGCACCCCTGGCTCGTCGTGCACCGAGAATCGAAGATAGTAACGAGATGAGAGGTCTGCGATCGGCTGAAGCATCTGATCGCCTTCGACCGGGAGGTACCACGTTCGCATGGGCGCACCTGCGAGCATGTTCCGCGCGATGTCGATGATGTCACCGGCAACGCTGGTAGCCGTTGGCGCGGCGCCGGCCCCAAGGCCCGAAAGAAAGCTCGGCCCTACCATCGCTCCTTTGATGGCGACGGCGTTCAGGGCACCGTCCACGTGCGCTAGGGGATCGCTTTCGGGAACCAGTGCCGGATGAACGCGAAGATCCAGCGCGCCTGATTCAACCCGCTCCGCGACGGCGAGGGGCCGGATGACGTAGCCGAACCTATGGGCGTATTGAATGTCGCGCGGATCGACTTCATCGATGCCCTCGGTGGGAATCTGGCTGGGCAGCACGTGCGCACCAAATGCAAGACCCGCAATGAGCGCCAGCTTGTGACCCGCATCACCGCCGGTGATGTCGAGCGTCGGATCTGCCTCGGCAAAGCCTGCCTCTTGCGCGGCCTTCAACGCATCCGCGAAGGTGGCATCGTCGTTGGCCATGCTCGACAAGATGTAGTTGCTGGGTCCGTTGATGATCCCTCGAACCGACTGGAAGTAGTCGGAAGCAAGCGACTCCCGAATCACTCGAATCACCGGGATGGCGCCAGCGACCGCAGCCTCGAAATACAAGTCGCAGCCGTTCCTCTCGGCAAGCTCGAACAAGGCCTTGCCCCGTTCGGCAAGAAGCGCCTTGTTGGCGGTGACCACGTGCTTCTTCCCCTCGAGCGCCGCGCGCACCAGGCGTTCCGCCACCTTGACTCCGCCGATGAGCTCGACGACGATGTCGACGTCCTCCCGCTTTGGGATTTCAAATGCGTCGTCGAGAGTGGCAATGCTCGGATCTTGCGCGCGTACGATCTGCAGACGCGCAGCGTCTTTGTCGGCCACCGCGGTGAGCCTGAT
>CP070650.1:1032986-1040598 GCA_020354595.1 Myxococcales bacterium | reverse complement strand
CGTGGCCGCTGGTAAGCGCGTCATCGACCGCTCCAGAGTGGAGTCGCGTAGGCCAGCGCGGAGCCGACTGTTGCGAGGAGAACCGCCGACCCCATTCGAACAGGGGTGAGTAGACTGTCGCTGACCCGCAGTTGGCGACTCGCCGGCAAGAAGCGGTTCAAAGACATCGCGCCGGCGGATAGGACAGTGGAGAAGAGCTTGCCTTGCCAAGCCAAGCCGGCGAACGCGACCAGCATCGCCGCGAGGAAGGCACCCAGCTGGATTCGCACCCCAAGTAATGGGTCAAAGCCAGTCACCGCACCGAGCGCCGCGAACAACTTCACGTCACCACCCCCAACGGCCCGTCGCCGGAAGAGCAAGTAGGGTGCGATGCCACTCGCAAGAACAGCCGCTACGCTCTGCACCCCGTACTCAAGCCCAAGCGCGAGCGCGTAGGTCGGCGGGGCGAATAGGACTGGGGGCAGCGTGAGCCAATTGGGAATCGTGCCCGAACGACCATCGTAGACGGCGGCCACCGTAGCGATGGCAAGCGCAAGCCCCAACGATATCGGGATGGGTGCAAGCACTACGCAACCCCGCTACTGAACCACGTCCGAGATGTAGCTGTCCGCCGCCTCTATTTCCCCGGTCAGCGTCTCGCCGAACTGTTGCCAGGCCGCGATGCCCACCACGGCAATGAGCCCCATCACGTTGATGTACTCCACGGTGGTGAGGCCACGCTGGTCAGCCATCAGATTGTTGTTTGCTCGGTCTTTGTGCATGAGAGCCTCCTTTTTTCGCTCAGGGAATCGGTAAAAGAATGAGGAGCTTCGTGAGGTAAAACGCTTGCACGAGTGGGACACCGAGGCCGTAGAGCGCCAGACCTGCGATGAGGACGACGACTCCGACCAGGACGATGTACTCCGCGAAAACCACAACCCGTTATCGGACGGAGGTTTTCGGAGTTGCGTCGAATCGTCTCAAAGCGCGAAAAAAAGAACAGGCCGCGCGGCTTGTTGGGAGTATGTCAGATTTGACATACTAGAATTTTCAGCCAGGCTCGAGAGACGCATTCGCATGAAAATTGGACTGAGCCACGAAGAGGTAGAGCTCGCCGAGCTGCGCTTCTCCCTTGCGTCTCTGCTACTGAACCAAAGGCAGCGTTTGGGTTACACGCAGAGCGGAGTGGCGACGCTTCTTGGCTCCAGTCAGTCTCGCGTCGCCAAGATGGAGGCGGGAGATCCGAGCGTTTCGATCGACCTATTGATCCGCTCACTATTGGTTCTGGGGGTTGGCCGAAAGGAAGTAGGCAAAGCAATTGGCAGAGCCGGGTCCGCCTGAATCGCTGCGGGATATTCGAGTTTTCGCGGTGTGGGTTCTAACTACCCAGAACCACTCTGGTTAGAGAGGGCGAGCGTGTCCCCGGTGGTAGCTACTGATGACTATCGTCCCCCATCGGTGGCGGCAACGCGGACTTTCGCTCCGTCGACGGGCCCCACGTCCGCACGTTCGGTAGCATCCGATACAACAACCAGTGGTACGTGCTGCGCGGCAGGGTCCGACGCAAGAAGGCAAACACTCTCGCGTCGAGAGTCGCCGGGACCCGTAGCGGAGGCCGGCGTCGGCGAATCGTCTCAAGCACCACCTTCGCCACCGAATCCGGCGTGGCCCGCGACATGCGCATGAGCTTGGCGATGAACGGGCTCATGTTCACGTAGTGCTCGTGATAGGGCTCGGCGAGCTCGTGCTCGGATCGGTCGCTCTGCGCGGTGTACCGAACCTTCTGAAAGCCGTCGGAGTCGACGAAGCCCGGCTGCACTAGGCTCACGCGAATCCCCCAAGGGCGCACCTCGTACCAAAGCGCCTCGTGCGCCCCTTCGAGCGCAAACTTCGAGGCGCTGTACGCGGCCATCGTCGGCATCGCCATCATGCCACCTACGGAGCTGATCGTGATGATCCGGCCAGCTCGCTTCTTGCGCATGCCGGGCAACACGAGTCGAATCATCTCCATCGGCGAGCGGAAGTTCACGTTCATTTGCGCCAGCCGCTCCTCCTCGAGAACATGCTCGACTACCGCCCGATACGACACGCCGGCGTTGTTGATCAGGACGTCGACGCCGCCCCAATCTCGCTCGGCCTCGGCGAGAACCGCCTCGCGTTCTTCGACTTTGGTCACGTCGAGAGGCCGAATGCGCACGTTCGAAGACTCGACGACGGCGTGCGCGGCAAATCGAGGCAACGAGCTCTCGCGCGCCGTGAGGATGACTCGGTACCCCGTTCCACACAACGCGCGTGCAGTGGCGAGACCGATGCCGGTGCTGGCGCCCGTGATCAACACCGTCTTTCCGGATTCCATGCGGATTTGAGTTTATAGGGGTACCCACTTACACTGGAAGGGTCTTTTTGGGGCAAGGGAGGACGCGATGGGGTGGCTGATCGGTTTGCTGTTGTTCGTGGGCGCACTGATCGCCTGGTTTGCGAGCATGTATAACGGGCTCGTCAATCTCCGGAACCGTTTCAAAAACGCGTTCGCTCAGATCGACGTTCAGCTCAAGCGTCGCCACGACCTGATTCCCAATCTCGTCGAGACGGCGAAGGCGTTCCTCGCACATGAGCGCGACACTCTCGAGGCCGTCATCGCCGCACGCAACTCGGCCGAGGGCGCGCGCGAGCGTGCCGCCGCCGATCCCGGCGATGCGCAAGCGATGAAGAGCCTTTCTCGCGCCGAGGTCGGGCTGAGTGGCGTCCTCGGTCGGTTTTTCGCCCTCTCGGAGGCGTACCCCGACCTGAAGTCCAATCAGAACATGATGCAGCTCTCGGAGGAGCTCTCTAGCACCGAGAACAAAATCGCGTTTGCGCGCCAGGCCTACAACGACGCCGTGATGCGCTACAACAACAAGTGCGAGATGGTGCCATCGAACATCGTCGCCGGTATGTTTGGGTTCCAGCGTGCCGAGTTCTTCGAGGTCGAAGACGAGGCGCAGCGCGAGCCCGTCAAAGTCCAGTTCTGAGTCATGGACTTCTTCGAGGAGCAGGCCCAGGCGCGTAGGCGCACCGTGCGCCTCGCGGCCTTCTTCGCGCTCGCGGTCGTGGGCATTACGGCGGCGGTGTACCTGCTCTCGTTGGGCGTTTACTCGATGGTCGCCGAGGACGCGCAGGGGTTCGCCTACATCGTCGGCCGATACGACGGCGTCGCCGGTCCGTCGCTATCACTGTGGAACCCGAGCGTATTCCTCTTTGCGTGCGTTAGCACTGCGGTGGTCATAGGCCTCGGGTCTCTCTACAAGACCGCGCAGCTTCGAGACGGCGGCGAAGCCGTGGCGCTCAGCCTCGGGGGGCGCAAAGTCGACCCGGACTCGACCAAGCTGGAGGAGCGACGCTTGCTCAACGTCGTCGAGGAGATGGCGATCGCTTCCGGTGTCCCCACTCCCGATGTCTACGTGCTCGACCGAGAGCAAGGCATCAATGCCTTTGCTGCGGGCAAGACATCGAGTGACGCGGTCGTCGGCGTGACGCATGGCACGCTCCAGTTCCTTCGGCGTCAAGAGCTGCAAGGCGTGATCGCGCACGAGTTCAGCCACATCCTCAACGGAGACTCCCGCATCAACCTTCGCGCGATTGGCCTCCTGCACGGCATTTTCCTCCTGGCGCTCATCGGACGCTTCTTGATTCGCGGGTCGAGCACCAGCAGCAAGAAGGAAGGCGGAGGTATTGCGCTCGTCGGCCTGGGTCTTCTCGTCATCGGTTCCATCGGTGTGTTCTTCGGCCGCATGCTGCAGAGCGGGATCTCCCGGCAGCGCGAGCTCCTCGCCGACGCGTCCGCAGTTCAGTTCACGCGAGATACGGACGGCCTCGTCGGCGCGCTCAAGAAGATCGGCGGCTCCGCGCCAAGCTCGTATCTGCAGACGCCAAAAGCCGACGAGGCCAGCCACATCTTCTTTTCAGAGGCGATTCGCCGTCTGCGTTTGTTCACCGGGCTTTTCCGGACGCATCCGCCGCTCGGCGATCGTATTCGCAAGCTCGAGCCATTTTGGGATGGCGAGTATCCCGAGGTCGAGCTTCCTCAAATTGCGGATGGGATGAGCACGCCGCCCGATGCGCCTCCCGACGACGCGATGGCGTTTGCTGAGGCTCCCACCGAAGAGGCGGTGAGCGAAGCGATCCAGCACATCGGAAGCCCGCGCCCCGAGCAGGTGGCGTTCGCGCGTTCGCTGCACGCAGCGCTTCCCGAAACGTGGCGACACGCGGTGCATCAGGCGCCGATGGCCCAGGCGATGGTGTTTGGTCTCCTGCTCGCTCAAGACGAGGTCCTTCGCGGCACCGAGATCGTCGGGCTTTCCGAGCTCACAGACGCCCAAACTGCCGACCTCGCGCTCCGCTTTCACTCCGAGGCCGGAGACCTCCAGTCCGCGCAGAAGATCGCGCTCATCGATATGATGATACCGACCCTCCGGGGCTTATCGGTTGCCGAGTACCAGCGCTTCCGGAGCTCAGTCGACGGGTTGATGAAGAGCGATCGCCGGATCGATCTCTTCGAGTACACTCTGAGCCGGATGATTCAACGCCATCTCGCCCGCTACTTCGAGGGCATCGGACCGACGCCCGTCCGTTTTCGATCCCTGAAGAAGCTCGTGCCGGATGCGCGCATGCTGCTGTCGACCCTCGCTCGTGTCGGCAGCCGCTCAGAAGACGAGGCCATCCGCGCGTTCCGCCACGGTGCACAGACGCTCCAGCTAAAAGGCTCGGATGCTCGCATTCTACCGTCGTCCCAGTGCACACTGTCGGCCGTCGACGAAGCCCTCGGCCGCTACGACGCCGCAATGCCCGCCCTCAAGAGAGACATCATGCTGGCTTGTGCTGCGACGGTGATGGCGGATGACAACATCACGGATCGGGAGGCCGAGCTCATCCGAGCGATTGGGGACGGTCTCGATTGTCCCGTGCCCCCTTTTGTGCAATCGAGGTAGCAGCATGGAGACACGAAACGTTTACGAGACGGACGACGAGGTTCAGGCCCTGGCCCTCCAGGAGGCTCTCGAATCCTCCGGAATCGCCGCCGTCCTGGTCAACCACCGTGACACCGCGTATCCCGGCATTACCGATCGTTTGCGTCACGGCACCGAGATTCGTGTCGAGCTCGATCAGGTCGAGAAGGCCACGACGATCATCGAGGAGTTCCTCGCGGCCCAGCCCGTCGAAGGCCCCCCGGTGGCGCCTCCCCCCGACTCCGCCCCCTCGCCCGGGGTCCGAGGCCCCGGATGGCTAGTCATCACCTTGATATTGCTGGGTTTGTTGGGAGTCACAGCTTATTTACTAAATGCCAAATAAGTGTTGGATCCCGTTCCATTTTGCGCTATAAATTTACGGTTAGTAAAGGAAGCGCACGATGGAAGCGACGATGCAGACCTATAACCTCCGAGAGCTGGCGAAGCTTCTCAATTGGAACCCCGCGCACTGCAAAGTGATCCTCAAGCAGTTGGGCGCGGACCCGACGCAGCCGATCGACGAAGAAGTGGCTGCGAAGGTTGCCCAGAAGATTCGCCGCCAGTGGCCGCCTCAGGCTGCCTAACCCGCACTCTCGACGATCAACGCGGCCGCCCGCTCGCCGACCATCATGCTGGGGGCATTGGTGTTACCACCGGGGACCGACGGCATGATCGACGCATCCGTTACACGTAGTCCATCAATACCGCGCACCTTCAGCTCTGGATCGACGACCGCCATGTCGTCGACGCCCATCTTACACGTGCCGACGGGGTGATACCCCGTGCATCCGCGTAGCTTGATCTCCTCGACGAGCTGTTCTTCGGACGCGCTCTGTGCGCCCGGGCTGAGCTCCTCGCGCAGGTGCTCCGCCATGATCGGGTGCGCACAGATCTCTCGGGTTTTGCGAATCGCGCGAATCATCAACTGCATGTCGCCTGGCTCTTTCAGGAAAGCCGGATCGATGTGCGGTTCTTGGGCTGGGTCGTCGGACGTGAGCAGGAGCTCACCTCGACTCTCCGGATAGATCAACGTGACGAGAATCGTCAGGCAGTGACCTGTGTCGAGGTCTGGTCTCTCCGGACCGTCTTGGTTTGGTGTGAAGTAGCCCCAGGGCATCGTGTGAAGCTGTACGTCCGGAATGCGCGCGCCATTGAAGCTCTTGATGAATGCCCCCGCCTCGAAGGTCGTCCGGCCGAACCATCCTCCGCCCACGAGATACTCCTGGATCATCCCGCCCAAGAAGTGCAGGGCGGTGCCGCGGTGAAGCGAGGTCGGGGACCGATAGGTGATGGGGACGAAGAGGTGGTCGTGCAGGTTCTTTCCGACGCCCGGTAAGTCTAGCTGGACGTCGATCCCGTGGGCGCGGAGATGATCGGCGGGTCCGACGCCGGATAGCATCAGGATTTGCGGTGAGCCGATCGCGCCGCCGGCCACGATCACCTCACGCGTCGCACGAGCGGTGTGCACGCCATTGGGCTGGCGATACTCGACGCCGGTCGCGCGCCCATTCTCGATCACGACCCGGTGTGCCAGGGCCCGCATTTCGACTCGGAAGTTCGGGCGATCTAGAGCTGGCTGCACGTAGCACTCGCCAACGGCGCTACGAAGACCGTTTCCTGCCGACATCTGAAAAATGCTCGCGCAGTTCTGGTTCTCGGCGTTGAAGTCGTCGCCAATGGGGATGCCGCAGACCTCGGATGCGGCTTCCACGAATGCGTTCGAGACCGGGCTGATCTGATCCGATGGATGCCGCGTGACTCGGACGGGCCCGGAGGCTCCGTGGTAGCGCGTTTCCCCGTCCTCATGGCTCTCGAGCTTCTTGAAGAAGGGAAGCACCTCCTCGTAGCTCCAGCCCTCGCAACCACTTGCCGCCCAGTCGTCGTAGTTCTGTTTGTTTCCCCGTATGTAGATCATTCCGTTGATCGAGCTGGAACCGCCGATCACCTTGCCTCGGGTGTACGGGACTCGCCTGTTGTTCATGTGAGCTTGCGGGACCGTCCTGAAGCCCCAATCAAACTTCTTCTTCAGCTGTTTGACCTGGTGGACCACGCCGACCATTCCGGGCTTTCGGACTAGAGCCGTTCGATCGCTGCCGCCGGCTTCTAGAAGAAGCACGCTGACGCTCGGGTCTTCCGAAAGCCTGCTGGCAACGATCCCACCCGCAGAGCCGGACCCCACCACGATGTAGTCGTACTCCCCCATCACTCTCCTCGCGTTGACATATGTTCTACATCGGCGATCGCGTCCACCAAGCCCGAGTCCCTGCGGGCACGGCGCGCAAGCGCGGCTTTCACGACCTCTTTGGGTCCGACGATCCGTACCCGCTTCCGAGCGCGGCTGACCGCCGTGTAGAGGAGCTCGCGGGTGAGTAGTGGTGCGTCTTCTTCGGGCAAGATGATCAACACCTCGTCGAACTCCGAGCCTTGCGCTTTGTGCACACTGAGCGCGTACGCCTCGGAGTAACGGGGAAGGCGCGATTCGGCGATCTCGCGAGGCCCCTCGGACTCGCTTTGCACCACGGCGACGGGCATTTCGCCATCGACCAGCATGGCAAAGTCTCCGTTGAAGACCTGAAGCTCTTGGCTATTCTGCTCGATGATGATCGGTGTGACCGGCGGCTCGTCCCCCAGCAGGCGGAGTCGCTCTT
>CP070650.1:1030117-1032886 GCA_020354595.1 Myxococcales bacterium | reverse complement strand
GGCCGAACGAAGCGCGTCCGTCGCACCCCGGGTGTCCCAAACCGGAATGAGCTCGGTCTCCTGCTCTCGCAGCTTGAACACCGGATAGATATCGGAGGGCACGCGCTCGATGCTCGGCGCCGAGGCTATGTCGCCGATCAGCGACTCGAACGACTGCACGCCCGATCCGACGTAGAGCATACGCTTGCGCGTGCTGCCGGGCTCGTACTGACAGGGAACCTTGCGGGTCATGGATGCGGGAGGGTCGAGTTACTTGGGAGGAAGTGACCTGGCGTAAGACAAACCCTGCTCTACCCAGGTCTCGAGGCTCGGTTTCCGCCGATGGCCGCGAGGACCCACATATACCATGCCTTTCAAAGGTCGGCCCGTGAAGTCCATGGGGCGAGCGCCCGCCTTTTTCAGCGCCGAATCGTACGCGTCGGGCCCTACTCTCACCATCAAGTCGTCTCCCTGTACGCCGCACGCCATGTGCCCGTTCACCAAGAACGCCAGGCCGCCGAACATCTTCTTTTCACTCACGCCCCTACGGCGCTTGAGCGCCTCGCGGACCCGTTCGGCAAGCTTCTCGTCGTATGCCATCGCCCGCTCAGAAGAACTTGATGCTGATGTCGATCAGCTTTTGCTTGAGCGCGTTGTAGGGCGCCGTCAGCAGGTCGAGCGCGGTGAACGGAGTCACCTGCTTCAGCACGCCGCGGGGGTTCGAAAACGCCTCGAACCCGAAGAAGCCGTGCCCCTTGCCGATGCCGCTGTTGTTGGAGCCGCCGAACGGGAGATGGTTGTTGAAGAAGTGCACCGCGCTGTGGTTGATGCAGGTGCCGCCCGCGCGCGTGTTTTGAATGATGCGCTGTTGATTCGCCCTACTCCTGCTGTAGATGTAGAGCGCCAGCGGCTTTTCCTTGGCGTTGATCACCGCGAGCGGCTCGTCGAGCGTCTTGAAGGTGTAGACCGGAAGGAGCGGGCCGAAGATCTCGTCCGTCATCACCTTCGAGGTCGGGTCGACATCGGTCAACACGGTCGGCTCGATGTAATCCTCGCTCGCATCGGTCCGGCCGCCATAGGCCACGGTGGCACCCTTTTGCTTGGCCTCCTCGAGGTAGCCGTTGAGGCGATGGTAGTGCCGGTCGTTGACGATACGCGCGTACGAATCCGACCTGCGGGCATCGATCCCGTAGAACTTCTCGATGTTCTTGGTGAGCTTCTGCAGGAACTCGTCCTTCTTGCTCTCGTGTACGAATACGTAGTCGGGAGCGAGACAGATCTGACCGTTGTTGGTGTACTTCGCCCAGGCGACTCGGTGCGCAGCCGCGTCGACCTGCGCGGTCTCGTCGATGATCGTCGGAGACTTGCCGCCTAGCTCGAGCGTGACGGAGCCCAGGTGCTTCGACGCCGCCTCCATGATGATCTTCCCGATCTCCGGTGCTCCGGTGAAGAAGGTGTGGTTGAAGGGCTGCGCGAGCAGCGCGGTCGACGTTTCGATGCCGCCTTCGATGACTGCGACCTCATTTTCGTCGAACACCTCTTCGATGATACGGCGTGTGACCGCCGATGCGTGGGGCGTGTGCTCGGAGGGCTTGATCATCACACAGTTACCGGCAGCAAGTGCGGTGACGAGCGGCCCGAAGGTGAGATTGATCGGGAAGTTCCACGGGGCGATGATCAAGACGACGCCCTTGGGCTCGTAGTGGACGTACGACCGTGCCCCGAGCAGTGCCATCGGCGTCGCGACGCGGCGCGGACGCATCCATTTCGAAAGGTGCCGGCGCGCGTGCTTG
Source organism: Myxococcales bacterium (assembly GCA_020354595.1). Taxonomy (GTDB): domain Bacteria; phylum Myxococcota_A; class Polyangia; order Polyangiales; family Houyiibacteriaceae; genus SG8-38. The sequence goes on along the minus strand of CP070650.1, from coordinate 1,031,114 downwards.
ATCTCACTGGTCACGGGGAAGACCTCGGTGAGGTCCACCTCGCTCGGATGCTTGCGGAAGTCGTCGTAGAGCGCGGTACGGATGTCCTCCCGATGCGCCAGGAACACGGTCTCCAGTCGCTTTAGCTTATCGTTGCGTTCGCGCGCCGTGGTTTTCGCGACCGTGTACTGGTGGGCTCGCTGGAGCTTGAAGATTCGCTCGATTTCAGCCTTGCTGGCGTCGATCCCGGCGCCGGGGGCGGCGTGTGACCCGTTTGTCTGCGCTTCGGTGCCCGACTCTGCTGTCGATTGTGTCATCTTCCCGATCCTTTCAGGTGACCTCGGCGACGATCTTCTCGGAAACGTCCCAAAGCTTTTCCGCCATTGCTTCATCGCGCCCATGGGCGCTCGTGCGAGACTCGTTGCAGTCAGCGAAGTACTTGCCACTCACCCCCGCAACGTCGGGGTGAGCCGCCAAGTAACACTGGGTCGCCGCGCCTTCGGGAATGCTTTTCAACACCAGCGGCGCGCCGAGGCTGAGCCCGACTCTCGCGACCGGGTTCATGCTGCGAGTCAAATTGGTGTGAATCACGCCGGGGTGAAGACTGTTGGCAGTCTTGGCGGTACCCGCGAACCGTTTGGCGAGCTGGTTGGCAAAGAGCAGATTCGCGAGCTTCGATTGCCCGTAGTTCGCCCACGGGTTGTATCCGCGCTTGCAATCGAGATTGTCGAATTGGATGCCCGCGCTCGGGGCGCCGTTGTGTGCGGCGCTGCTCACCATCACCACGCGGCCGTCATCGGCTAGCTGGTCGAGCAACGACGTGACCAAGATGAAGTGGCCGACGTGATTGGTGAAAAACTGGAGCTCGTAGCCATGCTGCAAGTTGAGCTTGGGCAGCGCCATGATGCCCGCGTTGCAGATGATCGCATCGAGCGGCCGGCCAAACGCGATCACCTGGGCCGCGCACGCTTTCACCGATGCGGGGTCCGACAGCTCGCAGGCGATCGGGGTCGTCTCG
>CP070650.1:1026116-1030017 GCA_020354595.1 Myxococcales bacterium | reverse complement strand
GCGGTGAGCGGGATGATCGAACGGAGCCAGGGTGACACCGTCTTCGCCATTCACACGTTCACGGACAACTACGAGGGCGACGCACGAATGCTCGAGCTCGGCGTTCTCTTCGACGACGACGAGGAGCCTGCGCATCAGCTCATTCGGCATCTCGAAGGCGCGGGCTTTCACGTCTTGGCGAACGAACCCTGGTCGGGCAAAGGTGGGCTCGCCTATTCGCCGGTCCGACACGCGAAGGAGTTCGGTTGGTGCGCGCTCGAGATCGAGGCGCGACAAGACCTGATCGTTCAAGACGCGTTTGCCCAGCGTTTGGCGGAAGCGCTCGCCAGCTTCTTCGCGTAAGCTCCCGCCCATGCACCGCCTCCGATCCGAAAGCACGGGGATCTCCTATCTCTCGAACGAGGCGGAGGACGCCCCGTTGGTCATATGCCTCCACGGGTTTCCCAACATCCCCCGCACCTGGCGGCTTCTCACCGAAGATCTTCGGGACGGCGGGTATCACATCGTGTCGCCATGGATGCCGGGGTACGCGCCGTCCTCGCTCGACGGTCCTTTCGACGCTCTTTCGGTCGCGAGGATGATCCTCGAGCTCATCGACGAGCTGTCTCCCTCCCAGCCGGTCCGCATCGTCGGCCACGATTGGGGCTCGGTCGTCGCCCAGTGCGCAATCATCCAATGGCCGGATCGCTTCCGAGCGGCGGCCTTGCTCGGGGTTCCGCACATACTCGCGGTCGAAGAAAACGTGCAGGAGTACCCGCGCCAGCTCGGGCGAAGCGTATACATGGGCTTGTTTCAGCTTCCAGCCCTTTCCGACCGATTGGTGAAGCTCCGAGATTTCGCTTACATCGAACGGCTCTGGCGCAAATGGTCGCCTGGTTTCGAGCCCGGCGAGGACTACTTCGATGAGCTCAAGCTGTGCTTGCGCTCGAGCATGCCGGCGCCACTCAAGTACTACCGCTCGCTCCGGTCGCCGAGAGTCGTCACGGAGATGCGTAAGCTCCTCAAAAGCGGGCCAATCGTGGTTCCGACGATTTACCTCCACGGCGAGAATGACGCGTGCATCGCTCCCGAAATCGCACGAGGCCAAGAAGCCCACTTCACCGCGCTATTCGAACAAGTGATACTCGCCGACGCAGGGCATTTCGTGCATTTGGAGAGGCCGGAGGAGGTGAATGAGGCGATCGTGGGGTGGTTTGGGGCGCACTAGCGTACGCTGGCGCTAGACGCTGGCGCCGGCTCTGGCGCGGACGCTGGCACTGACACTGGCGCTGACGCCGACGCTGGCGTGGACGCTGACGCTGACGCTAGACGCCAACCAGCGGCAATTGCCTGCGCTGTTTTCCGTTGTCCCTCACGGGGATCGGATAGCGGCCGCTGAAGCAGGCGCTGCAGAAACCCTCTTCGCCACCGACTGCGTGCTTGAGTCCGTCGAGGGATAGGTAGCCCAGCGTGTCGGCCGTGACGTATTCGTTCACTTCCTCGACCGTGTTGTGCGCGGCGATCAGCTCGTCGCGCGTTGGGGTGTCGATGCCGTAGAAGCAGGGCCAGCTCGTCGGCGGGGAGCTGATGCGAAGATGGACCTCTTTCGCGCCGGCGTCACGGATCATCTTGACGATCTTGTGGCTGGTGGTGCCGCGGACGATCGAGTCGTCAATCACGACGACGCGCTTGCCTTCGAGGAGGCTTTGGACGGGGTGGAGCTTGAGGCGCACGCCGAAGTGGCGGATCGACTGCGCGGGCTCGATGAAGGTTCGGCCGACGTAGTGGCTTCGAATCAGCCCGAGCTCGAAGGGCAGGCCGGCTGCTTCCGCATAACCAAGGGCGGCGGCGACCCCGCTATCAGGAACCGGCACGACGATGTCGGCCTCGACGGGCTGATCCTCGGCGAGGGCGCGGCCCATCCGCTTGCGGGCTTCGTAGACGCTGATGCCGTCGAATGAGGCGTCCGGCCGCGCGAAGTACACGTATTCGAATATGCACATGTAGCGGCGCTTCGGGTCGATCCGAAACGGCCGAAGGCTCTGAAGACCGGAATCATTGATGACGATCATCTCGCCCGGCTCGATGTCCCGAACGAACTTGGCGCTGATCAACTGGAATGCGGGTGGCTCCGACGCGACGACGTAGGCTCCACCGAGCTTGCCCAAGCATAGCGGGCGGAATCCATATGGATCGCGGACCGCGATGAGCTCGTCGGGCGATAGAAAGACTAGCGAGTAGGCGCCCTCGACGCGGTGGAGTGCGTCGGCGACGCTGTCGATCATCGTCTCGGCCTTGGAGCGCGCGATGAGATGAACGAGCACCTCGGTGTCGCTGTCCGACGAGAAGATCGAGCCGTCCTTCTCGAGCTCGTGTCGCAGCGCCAGTCCGTTGGTCAGGTTGCCGTTGTGCGCGACGGCGATCGAGCCGTGCGCACAGTCGACGGCGAGCGGCTGCGCGTTCTTGATGTGGCTCCCACCCGCGGTCGTGTACCGGACGTGACCAATTGCGCTCCGCCCCGGGAGCTTCTCGATCTGCGACGCGGTGAATGCATCTTGCACCAGGCCCATGCCGCGATGGACGAACAGCTGCTCGCTGTTGCTCGAGACGATGCCGGCTGCCTCTTGGCCGCGGTGCTGCAAAGAGTGCAAACCGAGGTAGGCCAGGTTCGACGCCTCCGCGGCACCAAACACGCCAAATACACCGCATTGATCATGAAAATGATCGTCTTCCACCATCACCACGGGGCCCTCATAGCGCCGCGCCCCCCCGTCGTCCATCGCCCCTGTGGACCCCCTCCTAGGCTGCGCTAGAACCACCCAGTCGGGATGCCGCGGGTACTGAAGCGAATCGAATCGGTCGTTCCTCGCCGAGCGTCCGGCTACGGCGGCAAGGCACGGAGCTTGGCCGCGCTGGCCCGCGCCGGGTTCCCCGTGCCGGCCGCGTACGCGATGCCGGGCTGGGTGGGCGACTCGTTTTATTCGAGCGTGCTCGATGTCGGGGACCGTCCTAGAGCGCTTCTTCGCGAGCCGCACGTTTCGGACGCGCGACTTCGGGTGATCGGCGAACGCGTTCGGGAGGCGACGCTTCCTCAGGATGTCGTTCGAAGCGTGAGCGATGCCTTGCTCGCGATGCGAGAGGAGGGCGCCGTCAGCTTTGCCGTTCGCTCGTCCGCAACGCACGAAGACCAGGAAGGCGCTTCGGCCGCGGGGATGCACTCGACCGCGCTCAACCTGATGCGCGAAGACGAAGTGCTCGATGCGATCAAAGTCTGCTGGTCGAGCCTGTTTCGCCCGCGGGTGCTTTCGTATCTTCGAGCGCTCGACGAGGATCTTCCCGTGTCGGTCGGCGTCGTCATCCAGGCGATGGTCCCTGCCGAGGTGTCCGGCGTGTTGTTCACCGCGAATCCGTTGACCGGCGACGCAGGCGAGACTGTGGTCAACGCGGCCTACGGGCTCGGCTCACAAGTGGTCGAAGGCCGCGTGACCCCGGATACGTACCGCATCGACAAGGAGACGGGGCAGCTCCGCGATCAGATCCTCGGAGACAAAGCGCAGCAGACGTTGCTCGAGCGCTCGGGCGGGGTCCGCGAGGTCGATGTGCCGCCAGCCGATCGCGCACGTCCAGCCCTGAGCGAGCAGCAGCTCCTGCACTTGAACGACCTCGCCAAACGCGTTGAGGACCACTTCGGCGACGCCCGCGACGTCGAGTGGGCCATCGTGGAGCAACAGGTCTACGTGCTTCAAGCGCGCCCAATCGTGGTGCCACACATTCGCAATCGGCGTAGCTCGCGTCGAGATCGGCTGTGGGACCGCCGGAAGATCGTCTGGAGCAACGCTAACGTCGGGGAGGCTCTACCCGGCGTTGCAACACCTTTTACATGGTCGGTTCTCAGCCAGTTCAGCGACCTCGGGTTTCGTCG
>CP070650.1:1021439-1026016 GCA_020354595.1 Myxococcales bacterium | reverse complement strand
CGCGCCCCGTATCGCCGTCCGCGATCGCTTCGTTCAAGGCGCCTTGCCGGCGCTTCATGTTTTGTAGGTTGGCGTTGCACTGGCTGAGTTTGTCGTCCAAGCAGGTCGCCCGGATGATGTCCTTTTCACGCTTGGCGCTCTGGAGGGCCTGAGACTGCGCCCCGCAGTTCGCGGACGCCGCCTCCACCGCGGCCTCGGCGGCCTTGGCTTGCTCCGCCGGGGACATGGCTTGCTCCGGGGGCTCACCCACCGACTCCACCCTGACGACGTCGACGGTTGAATCGCCGCTTTCCTGGGCCAGGGCGTATCCGACGCCGCCCGTGGCCACGACCGCGGCCAGGAGTGTCCGTCCTACGGTCCCCATCCGTGTAAACATCAACGATCCCCCCAACTTGCGGCGAGTATACGCCCGGCCATATCGGTGTCAATCATGGTCAATACAGTTAAGCAGGAATAGTGCGGTTGCGCCGAAGCTAATTTTGCGGCTGGAAAACAAAGGGATAACGGAAGGTGACGCTTCCCCCGTCCGGCCCCGGATTGAAGCGGAAACGACTGATCGTCCGCGTGACACAGTCAGCGACGGCCGGGCTTCCCGTCGTATTCTCGCTCGCCCGGGCGTCCGTGACGTTGCCCCGCTCTTGAATGGTGAACGTGACCGTGACCTTGCCAGCGAGGCTCGGGTTCTTGCGGAGCTCGGCCTCGTAGCAGCGCGTGATCGACTTCAGCCGCTGCTTGATCTGGCGTTGCACCGTCGCGGCGTCGAACTCCCCGCTGCCGCCGACGTCGCCGCCACCTCGAACCCCGACGTTGCCGCGAACCTCGCGTTCCTTGACCGTCTGGCCTTCCTTCGCAGCCTTGCCGGCGCCCTTGCTCTTTTTCAGCGAGCCGAGGCCCGCCTGCTGTCCGCTGCCAGCGCCGCTGCGGGTGCGAAGCGTCCCCGCTTCGGTCTTGGTCGCGACGCCGACACCCGAAGCTTGCGCGAGCACGTCTGCGGCGTTCCCGGTGACCGCACCGCCCGCGAGGACGTCGCCGAGCGCGCCGCCGCCTTCACCCAGTGCTCCAAGGAGCATGGCTTCCGCCTGGGCCGCGGCTTCTTGCGCAATGCGCGCCCTGCCCTCGGCTGTCGCGCTTGGCTCGCCCACGCCCGGAGGCGCTTCCGCCTTCGGCCTCTTGTCGGGTGCTTTGCCCTTGGCCGCGTCCTTCTTTTCTTCTTCTTAGCCCACGCCCTCTTCGGGCTCCTCCTCGACCGTGGGCGGCTCGATCGGCGCCTCGAAGACCAGTCTCGCCAGGGCCTCGGGCACCTCCTGGACTCCCCTGTCGACCTCCCAATCGGCGTTCTCCATGTAGATGATGAAGCCGAAGAAGAGCATGTACGAGAAAATCACCCAGGTGGTGAACGTCCAGTCGATGTTCTTGATCAGGCCGCGCTGCACGGCAGCAGGGAGCTGCGGCTTGGGCGTGATCGGAGGCGCCGAAACGAACTCGAAGAAGACGGTGAAGTCCCCCATTCGGATGTTCCCGCGCGAGCTGTCGGCGAGCTTGATCTGAAAATGCGTGCCGGCGTTGCGGGCGGCGCCGGTTTCACGAAGGTGCTCGAGCTTCTGCACGCCGCCGGGCAAGGCGACCTTGCCGCTCATCTCCTTGGTGAAGTTGAGGATGTAGTCGCCCCCCACGAGCTGGAAGAGCTCGAACCGGGTTTCGAGCTTGGCCGGCAGAGTCCCCGACTTGATGATCAGATGGTTCTTCGCGGCGGTGCCGACCGAGACGGTCTCCCGCCGTCGCACGATGCGCTCTTCGACGATCTTCTTGTCGCGGAAGAGCCCGACCCGCAGCACCTTTGGACCGGCGTGCTTCATCGGCACCGCTTGCATCGCAACGGTCATGGCGCCGGGACGCGGGCGTTGGCTTGGTGTCTGCGGTTGCACCATCAGAACGGTTCCTTTTGGACGCTCTTGACCACCTCGCGGAGGAAGCTCGTCCGAAGCTCGAGGACTTCATAGCCCAGGTTGGATCGGTTGAGGATATAAAAGGCGTTCGGCTTCTGTACTCGCCCTTCGATGACGATCTCTTCGAGTTGGATCACGCGAGGCTGGCGTTTTTTGCGCTCTTGCGCGGACCCCGGGTTCACCAAAACGAGCGCGAAACCCGACGTCAGCACCACGATTGAAACCCATCGTTTCATGAGGCGTCCCCCTGTTCTCGTTCCATGCGTCGGCGTACCCGTTTGATCATCCGGTCTAGGTCCCGAAGATACTCCTCAGACTGGTCATCCTTCGACAAACCTGCGCCCATTTCGGCTCGATAGGTCTTGAATTCGTCGACCGCCTTCTCGTACGCCGTCAGCTCGTCGAGGCCCGGGAAGCTCCCCCCGGCAGTCAAGAACAGGAGCCCGAGGCCGTAGTGCGCCTCTGGGAGCTTCGACTGCAGTGCGAGGGCCTGCCGGTACGAGGTTTGCGCTGCGCTCCACTGCTCGATCGCCCGATACGCGTCGCCGAGGTTGACGTGGACGGCCGGAAGCGTCGGTACGAGCCGCGCGGCGGCCTGGAAGTGTGAGAGCGCGCCGTCGTAGTTGCCGCCCGCCAGGAGCTGGATGCCGAGCGCCATGCGCGCCTCCGCGTAGTCGGGCCGGAGCTGTACCGCCTTCTCGTAGGCCGCCATCGCCTCCCTCAGCCGTCCGGGCTCGCTCTTGAGCCGCTCACCCTCGAGGAAGTGAAGCTCGGCGACCTGCGGGTCTACCTGAAGAGCCTGCGCGAGGATCGAGTCCGCGAGATCGTCCCTGCCTTGCGCGCGGCTCACCTTGACGAGCGCGACGAGCGCGGGAACGAAGCGCTCGTCACATTTCAGCGCGCGCCGTGCTGCCATCCACGCTTCCTCGAAACGTGTCACCTCCACCAGCATTTCCGCGTACAGGGCCTGCATCTCGAGGTTGGCGCGGTGCGCGTTGGCGAGCGGCTCGACCACCTTCACGGCTTGCTGGGCCTGACCGCGCCGGAGGTAGATCGTCGCGCTGCCTCGAGCCGCGGGCTCGTAATCGGGCAGCACGCGAAGGGCGCGGCCGTAGTAGTCCAAGGCGGTTTTCTCCTTGCCGGCACGGTCCGCGAGAACGCCGAGGTTGTAGAGCGCGGCATACGCGTTGGCGTCGCGCTTGAGCGCCGCGTGGAAGCTTGCCTCGGCTCCGGCAGTGTTGCCGGCGGCGGCCGCTTGCGCGCCTTCCGCCAGGTCTTTTTGGGCCTTGGCGTTGATGGCCGGGGGCGCGGGGCGCTTGCACTGCTCGGCTCGCGTCGCGCCCCAGGGGCTTTGGTCGGCCGCCGTCGTGCCTTCCGCGCCGCCCACGGGCTCCCCGCCGGGCACCTCCCCGCCGGAGGTGGCCTCGGCGCCGGTCGGCTCCGAGGCGGACTTCCCCTTGCAGCCGTACGCCGCGAGGAGCAGCGCGCCAATCCACAACGTCGTCCGCGTTCCCAACCGCATCACGGATTCTCCTTGCTGATAGCAGGCGGGGCGATCCCGGGTCGAATCTCGAGCGGCTTGCCGCGCGGCGACCGTGCGAACTCGCCCGGGGTGTAGCCTTGGAACGTCGCGTCGCGCGCTTGGGCTTCGGCGATGCATTCGGCGATGCGCTCGTCGCCGTATGCCTGAAGCCGGTCGATCGCGATGCGGGTGTGCTCGGTGTCGAAGCTCCCGGCTCTACCGGCGCGCGCAGCGAGCGCGTACCGCGCGACCGCGAAGCATTCGACCGGCCGCACTTGGTCGTCGAGGACCTGGCGAATCTTGTCCTCGAAGTCGAGTTGGTATTCCTCTCGCTCGTACTCGTCGGCCGCCCGGAACGCTCTCTGCAGGTCGGCGGGAAGCACGATGGGCGTGTTGAGAATCGAGCGTGCGAGAATCTCGTACGCACGCCCCTGGCGAACGTATCCCGCGATGGTCCAACGCGGCCGGCGGTATGGGAAGACGCTCTCGTACCCGTCCGAGATGGCCTGCGCTTGTTTGGCGCCGCTGCCGATCTGTTTGGTGATCGTGTTGATGTACGCTTGCACGGTCTTCGGTTTACCGGGCTTGATCTGGAATTTCTCGAAGCCTTTGATCTTGTCGTCGACCAGAATAAAACGCGCCTCGGCGGCGTACCCGGCCGCAATCGAGCCCGCGGGCTGACCGGTGCGGTCGAAGGCGGTGGTGACCTCCCTGAGCGCCGCGCGGTAGTCCTTCATGCGGCCGCGCGCCTTCCAGGACTGCGCGATGCGCCAGTATGCACGCACGACGAGCTCGCCTGCCTCACCGTCGTTGCCGTACACCTTGATGAACTCACGCATCCCGGTGATGGCTTGCGGATACCGCCGCTGCTTGTAGGCCATCTCGGCGATTCGATAGAGCGCGTTTCGCTCGGTGGCCGAGTCGTCGACGCTGTCGTAGACGCGGCGGTAGTATTTGGTGGCTTCCGGGTACCGCTGCAGCCGTTCGAGGAGAACGTTCCGTCGAATACGCCTGAGCCTACTGCGTCCCCGGCCCTGTCGTAGGCGGACACCGCGATCTTGAGGTTGCGGGGCGCACGGTCGTGCTCGCCGAATTGGAAGACAAACGAT
>CP070650.1:1012597-1021339 GCA_020354595.1 Myxococcales bacterium | reverse complement strand
CCCCGGGGTGCTCGTACGCCTGCGCCTCTTCCTCGCCGCCCATCAGACCAAAGAGGCTTTCCTGACCGCTCGAACGCTCGGCCTGGATGCGCTTTCCGCGCTCGATCGCCTGCTCGATCGCAATGAACGCCTGCGAGCGGTGCACGTTGATCGCGTCGTGCACCGTATCGAAGGCGCCACACTGGACGAGCGCCTCGATCACGCTCTTGTTCACGCGCCGCAAGTCGACACGCGCGCAGAAGTCGAAGAGGTCGACGAACGGGCGTTCGTGGGCTTCACCCGATTCGTCCTCTTCTGTCTGTCGGGCTTCGAGGATCGCCTCGACTGCGGCCGTGCCGACGCCCTTGATCGCCCCGAGCCCAAATCGAATCTTCGGTCCCATCGGGTCGTGGACCTCGCTGTTGTAGCAAACCGGCTTGTGTCGAAGCCGTGCGACGTCTTGAGCGTCGTCGGGCGTGTAGACGACCGTGAACTCGATCTCGGACTCATTGACGTCGGGCGGAAGCACCGTGATGCCCATCGATCGCGCCTCGGCCACGGTGCGAACGACCTTGTCGATCTTTTCCTTGTCGGCGGTCAGCGTCGCGCAACCGAACTCGACCGGGTAGTGCGTCTTCAGGTACGCGGTCTGATAGGTGATCAGTGCGTACGCGGCCGAGTGGCTCTTGTTGAAGCCGTACCCGGCGAAGTACGCCATCAAGTCGAAGACCTCTTCGGCCTTTGCCTGCGTATGGCCCCGCGCGGTCGCGCCCTCGATGAACACCGCCTTCTGCTTGTCCATCTCGGAGGCCTTCTTCTTGCCCATCGCGCGGCGCAGCAGATCGGCGCCGCCGAGCGAGTAGCCCGCCATCTCCTGCGCGATCTGCATGACCTGCTCCTGGTAGACGATGACGCCGCGGGTCTCTTCGAGAATCCCTTCGAGAGAGGGATGCGGGTAGTCGACCTTCTGCCGCCCGTGCTTGCGGTGGACGAAGTCCTTGTCCATCTGCGCGCCCATCGGCCCTGGGCGATAGAGCGCGACGGCCGCGACGATGTCGTCGAAGCGGTCGGGCCGGAGCTGTTTGAACAAGCTCTGCATCCCACTCGATTCGAGCTGGAACACATTGGTGGTCTCACCCGATTGCAGCAGCGCGTACGTGGCCGGATCGTCCATCGGGATCTGGTCGATGCGGAATGGGTCGCCCTGGCGATCCGGGCGCCGGTCGATCAACTTCGTCGCGATATCGATCACCGTCAGCGTGCGAAGCCCGAGGAAATCGAACTTGACGAGGCCCGCCGCCTCGACGTCGTCCTTGTGGTACTGCGTGACGTAGACGTCCGGCTCGGGGCAGAACACCGGAACGTGGTCCCAAATCGGTCCCTCGCTGATCACCACACCCGCGGCATGCATGCCGGCGTGGCGGGTCAGGTTCTCCAGTGCTTGCGCCGTGTCGAGAAGCTCGTGGGCTTGCTCGTCCTGCTCGTACGCGGTTCTGAGTCGCGCCTCTTGCTCGAGGGCGGTGCTAATCGGCACGCTCTTACCCTGGATGGGCTCGGGAATCATCGTCACGATGAGCCCAGCCTCACCTGGCGTCATGCCCATGACCCGTCCGACGTCGCGCACCACGCTTCGGCTCTTGAGCTGGTGGAACGTCGCGATCTGCCCGACGCTCGCCTGGCCGTACTTGTCCCGTACGTACTGAATGACGCGGTCGCGCTGATCCATGCAGAAGTCGATGTCGAAGTCCGGCATCGATACGCGCTCGGGGTTGAGGAAGCGCTCGAAGAGAAGCCCGTGCGTGATCGGGTTCAAGTCGGTGATGCGCAGCGACCAGGCGACGAGCGAGCCGGCACCTGAGCCGCGGCCTGGGCCGACCGGCACGCCGTTGTCCTTCGCCCAATTGATGAAGTCCTGCACGATGAGGAAGTATCCGGCGAAGCCCATTTTGAGGATTACGTCGAGCTCGAGCTCGAGCCGGCTGTGGTAGAGGTTCTCGTCGAGCGTCTCGCCGCGGTCGCGGATCTCCTTGATGCGGCGAGCAAGGCCCGCGACCGAAAGGGCTCGAAGGTAGTCTTCTTCCGTCGCGCCCCCCGGCACGGCAAACCTCGGAAGTTGCGGCTTGGCGAGCGGCGTGGCTTGCCCCGCGCACATTTCGGCGATCAACAGCGTGTTCTTCGCTGCTTCCGGGGTGTGTGCGAACAGGTTGAGCATCTGTTCGGGCGTCTTGAGGTAGAGCTCCGACGAGTGGTGGTGCATCGCCTCCATCTCGCGGACGCTGCGCCCTGCGCCGATGCACTGAAGCACGAGCTGCGCATGCGCAGATTGACGCTCGAGGTAGTGGCAGTCGTTGGTGCCCACCACCGGAAGGTCGAGCTCCTTTGCGAGCCGACCGAGCACCTGGTTGAGCGGGCGGTTTTCTGGAAAGCCGTGGTCCTGGAGCTCGACGAAGAAGTGACCGGAATCGAACACGTCCCGAAGGTTCGCAATCGCCTCGCGCCCGACTTCGGGGCCCTTGTTGAGAATCTCTTGCGCGACATAGCCGCCCATGCACGCGCTGAGCCCGACGACGCCCTTGCTGTGCGCGTTGAGGACCTCGAAGTCGATGCGCGGCTGGTCGTAGGCTGTCATGCCGTCGACCCAGCCGGCGCTCACCATGCGCACCAAGTTCTGGTAGCCCTCTTGCGAGCTCGCGAGCAGCAACAAGTGATGAAGCTCTCGGTTCTGCGGGTCCCGCCGATCGCCGGCGGTGAAGTTCACCTCGCAACCGAGGATGGGCTTCACGCCGGTACCTTCGCAGGCGCGTACGAGCTGGACCGCTCCGAACATGTTGCCGTTGTCGGTGAGCGCGACGGCAGGCATGCCCATCTTGCCGACGTGCTCCACGAGCTGCGGAATCCGGATGGCCCCGTCCAGCATCGAGAACTCGCTGTGGACGTGCAGGTGAACGAACTCGGCCGCCATGGACGCGGTGACTCTACTGTGCGGGCTCAGCCGAATCCACCTCAACCGGCCGCCAAATTGCGCCCGATGGGTATCAAGCCCGCACCGCGACGGCCCCCAGCTTGCGTGGTCCGGCCCCCCTGCTACTACGGGCGTCCCCAGCCCAAGGAAATCGGGTGTTTGGGGCCATGGTGCACGTGATGAGCAAGTCCCCCCTTTCGATTGTCAAAGAGCGCTTCGGCGACGACCCGAAGAAGGCCAAAGAGAAGCTGGTGGCCGCAGTGAAGAAGGCCGCCGGCAAGGACCTCTGGCTCGACCGCCTAAACGAGGAAAAAGGCCTCGAGCACGTGTCCAACAAGAAGCTGCTCCACCTCGAGCAAGTTCTCGAAGCGGTCAGCAAAGAGGTCGGTTCCCGCGACAAGCTGATCGAGGCGATTGCCAAGGCGCGGGGCCGTGTCAAAGACGACGCGTATAAGGCCCGTTTGGGTGAGGAATCGACCCCGGCCTTGTGGGATCGGTACCAGTCAGTACAATCGCGAGTTGCTGGTACTCCAGCCAAGTGAATTGAAGCACCGCCACGGCATGGCGCCGCGTCGGCTGCACAGTGAAAGAGTTGACCATGAGTAAGAGACTGTTCTGCGGAGGCCTCGCCTGGGGCACGACCACTGAAGACCTTCGGGAGGCGTTCACGCCATTCGGAGAGGTTACCGATGCCAAGGTCGTGACCGATCGAGAGACAGGCCGTTCGCGGGGCTTCGGGTTCGTGACGTTCACGACGGAAGAGGCGGCGAGCTCCGCCCGTGAGTCGATGGACGGCGCGACGCTGGGCGGCCGCACCATCCGCGTCGACCTCGCGCGTGAGCGCCAGGGCGGCGGCGGCGGTGGTGGCGGCGGTTACCGACGCTAATCGTTCATCGCTGTAGCAGGCCGAAGTACCACGAGAGTATCGCGTCTCCCGCGAGGAGGTACTCTAGCGCGCCGAGCGCGAGAAACGGTCCGAACGGGAGCTTGAGGAGGCCCACGCGACTGGCGTGGGGTTGCTCGGGTGCTTCAATGACTTCGCCGTCGATGACGCGTTCTTCGATGTCGGGTGTGAGCTTGCGTCCGGTGACCAGCGCGAAGGTCGCGAAGAGCAGGCCTTGAAGCGAGCCAGCCACTACGCTGAAGAGCGCGCCGCGACAGCCGAGGAACGCGCAGATCATCATGAGGAGCTTCGATTCGCCTTCGCCCATGCCGCGTCGGCCAGCGATGCGTTCGTAGCCCCACACGAAGATCACCTGAACGATTAGGTAGCCGGCGCCCGCGCCTACAGCTGCGGACCAGAGACCTGGCTCGGCGCGGAAAGGCGCGCTCAGCAAACCGAGCGCCGCACCCGGGAGGCTCACCTCGTCCGGGATCTCCATCCACTCGAGATCGACGAACGTCGCGATGAGCAGCCCGCTCGCGAAGATGAAGTAGAGAAGGGCTTCAATCGTGGCGTGGAGCACGAGGGTGCCGGGCTCCGCTCGGACGATCCAAAGCTCTGCGACTGCGACGCAGAGGATTGCGCCGAGGAGCTCGACCAGTGGGTAACGCACCGAGATCGCGGTGCCGCAGCAGGAGGCCTTACCGCGGAGAAACAACCAGCCGAGGATCGGCACGTTGGTCCACGGGCGGATCGGCTCGCCGCAGCTCGGGCAATGACTCGGCGGTGTCACGACGGACATGCCCCGCGGCCAGCGGTAGATCGCCACGTTGAAGAAGCTTCCCCACGCCGCGCCCCACGCAAATGCCACCAGCCACACGAACCAGCGAGCCACCTCCGCCGCAAGCATCCTCCAATGCTACCAGCGATACCAGGCCTGTCCCCTTTTTCGCCCCGGCGGCAGCGCGAAGCCCCGTGGCGACGAAGTCGCTCTACGGGGTTGCGGGAGCGTCCCGTGGATGCGATTCAAGGGCTGGCCATGACTGCCGACCAAACCAGATCCGCGCTCCGCGACACCAAGCGAATCGTCGTGAAGATCGGCAGCCGCGCGCTGCGGGCCGCCGGGGGGAGGTACGTCCAGGTGGCGGAGCAACTCGCCTCTCAAGTGAAGGCAGGGCGCAGAGTCATTTTAGTTTCGTCGGGCGCGGTAGCCGTTGGTCGCGAACGACTTGGTCTCGAGGACCGGCCGAAGAAGGTCGCGCTGCTCCAGGCAGCGGCAGCCACGGGCCAGTCGTTGCTCATGCGCGCGTATGAAGATGCCTTCGAGGCGCGTGGCATCCACGTGGCCCAAGTTCTGCTGACGCACGACGTGGTGAGCGATCGGGATCGGTATCTGCACGCGCGGCGGGCCATCGACGAGCTCCTCAGGTTGGGCGTTGTTCCGATCATCAACGAGAACGATACCGTCTCGATCGACGAGCTCCGGTTTGGGGACAACGATCAGCTCGCGGCGATGGTCTGCACGCTCATCGGGGCCGACCTTCTCGTGATGCTCAGCGACGTTGTGGGCGTTCTCGATGACAAGAATGAGCGCATATCGCTCGTGCGGGACGTTGTGGACATCGAGCACTTCATCAAGCCGCCCGAAGACGATGTCGGCCTTGGCGGCATGCGGTCGAAGGTCGAAGCCGCGCGGCGCGCGACGCTTCATGGGTTGCCGGTGGCCATTGGACCAGCCGCCTCGGCCGATTTCCTCGACAAGCTGATGCGCGGCGAAGACGTCGGGACGCTTCTACTTCCGCACGGATCGCCGCTTCCGAGCCGCAAGCACTGGATCGCCTACACGCTCAAGCCGCGAGGGCGGATCGTCGTCGACGCGGGGGCGTGCCGCGCGCTCGGGCAACGAAACTCGAGCCTGCTTCCTGCGGGCATCGTTTCGGTTACGGGTTCGTTCAAGGTCGGTGACGCAGTGTCGATCGTGAGCGAGGAGGGTGCCGAGGTGGCGCGGGGCCTTGCGCGCTACGACGCCGGCGACGTGAAGCTCTTGGCGGGCGGGCACACTCAGCAGATCGCCGAGCGCGTGGAGAACCACCTGGGCGACGAGGTCGTACATCGCGACGACATCGTTCTGACGAAAAAGGGCGGATGAGCGGCGGCTCCCGCTTCGGCGAAAAGGTGCTACCGTCACGGGCTATGAGCGACGACCTGACCACGCTCGTAACGGGCTTGGCCGAGCGAGCCAAAGAGGCGGCGCGTGTCCTCGCGACTGCGAGCACCGAGAAGAAGGACGCCGTCTTGCGCCGGGCTGCCGAAGCGTTGCGCGGCGAGCCGGGCGACCGGGTGTTGGAGGCCAACGCGAGGGATATGGTGGCCGCTGCCGACATGGGCCTTTCGAAGGCCATGCTCGACCGGCTGAAGCTCGATCGGGAGCGCCTCGATGGGGTTGCCGACGGTGTCGATCAGGTCGCATCTCTCCCTGACCCGGTTGGGAGCGTCGTCGAAGAGCGCGTTCTCGACAACGGCCTGCGGGTATCCAAGATGCGAGCACCTCTCGGGCTCATCGGCATCATCTACGAATCACGCCCGAATGTCACGGCAGATGCGGCATCGTTGTGCCTGAAAAGCGGTAACGCCGTCCTCCTTCGCGGTGGCAAGGAGGCCTTCAACAGCAACACCGCGATCGCCGAGATCTTCACCGAAGCGCTGAAGGCCGAAGGTTTGCCTCCCGAAAGTGTCACGCTTCTGCCCACGACGGATCGGCAAGCGACTTTGGTAATGATCGGTCTAGATGGTATCGTGGACATGGTCATACCGAGAGGTGGAGAAGGATTGATTCGGTTCGTAGCCGAGCACGCGAGAGTTCCTGTCATCCAGCACTACAAAGGTGTGTGTCACGTCTTTGTCGATCGCTCTGCCAACCACGATATGGCATTAGACATCGCGCTCAACGCGAAGGTGCAGCGCCCCGGGGTGTGCAACTCGATGGAAACACTGCTCGTCGACGAAAGCATCGCGCCGACGTTCTTGCCCAAGTTGGGGGCTGCAATGAGCGCCGAGGGTGTAGAAATACGCGCGGACGATCGAGCCGCGTCGCATCTCAATGGGGTGAAGCGTGCTTCGGACGAAGACTGGGACACGGAGTATCTCGATTTGATTCTGAACGTCGGCGTCGTCGACGGCATCGACGATGCGCTGAAGCACGTTGCCAAGCACGGCTCAAATCACACAGAAGCGATCGTCACCAAGGACGAGGTCAATGCCAACCGATGGTTGCGCGAAGTCGATGCGAGCTTGGTGCTCGTGAACGCGTCGACTCGGTTCAACGACGGTTTCGCGCTGGGCCTCGGCGCCGAGATCGGAATTTCGACGACGAAGCTTCATGCTTATGGTCCGATGGGTCTGGCCGAGCTGTGTACGCTGAAATGGGTCGGCCAGGGAGAGGGTCAAGTCAGGCAGTAAGGAGAACGTAGAGTTTGCCGAAACAAGCACAAGGCGCACAACTGAAAACAAACCCGAGTCCCCCTTCGACGAGCGAACACAAAGTAGGCCGCGAGCTGGCTCTACTCGTCGCCGAGGCAGCGCTCGACTAGAAAGCAAGCAGAATCGAGATCATCGATGTGCGAGGCAAGGTCGACTACACCGATTACGTCGTCGTAATGAGTGGGCGAAGCGATCGCCAAGTGGCGGCCATCGCGCGCGGCATCGAGGAAGATCTGAAGCTGAAGCACGGGACCCGTTGCTCCGGGGTCGAGGGGCTTCCGCAGGGCAATTGGGTCCTTCTTGATTTCGGCGATGTGGTCGTGCACATCTTTCATCAAGAGATGCGGGGCTTCTACGACCTCGAGGGGCTTTGGCTCGATGCAGATCGGGTAGAGTTCGAAGGCCAGCAGGCCGACGAGGGTTTCGTCTTTCCGTAGACCCTCGCGACGTGCGCGTACGAATCATCGCCGTGGGCAAGGCAAAGGATCGCGACCTACGATCGCTGCTCGGCGACTACTATGCGCGAATCGGGCGATACGCGAAGCTCGAAGAAGTCGAAATCAAGGATGGTAAGGAGGCGGAGGTCAGCGACCGCCTCGAGCGAAGCATTCCAGACAGGTCGCGGGTGGTTGCGTTGGAGGTAGATGGACGTGCCCTGAGCAGCCACGACTTGGCCAAGTGGATTGGGCGCGCGGAGAACGAGTCAGTACAGACCGTGGCGTTTCTGATCGGCGGGGCCTACGGGTTGCCGCAGGAGCTTTCCAAGCGCGCTGACCTGAGGCTGTCTCTTTCGGCGATGACGTTTCCGCATCGGCTTGCGCGGTTGGTGCTGGCGGAGCAGGTCTACCGCGCTTTTTCGATTTTGCGGAACGAGCCGTACGACCACTAGCGGTTGCAGCACAACGGCTCGGGCGTTTGGCCGATGAAGGAGTGTGCGTGACCTCATTCTGGGCCTTCTTGATCTCGTCTCTCCTGGTTTCTGTCACGGCTGCGAGGAGCCAGCCGAGGCTCGGTTTTGCGAAGCCTGCAGGTCACTGTTGGAGCCCGGGGGAACGGGGGAGTCGGTCTTTGAGTACGGGGGTCCCATCGCAGACGCGATTCACCGATTCAAGTACCAGAGCCGCAGTGATCTCGGTCGGGCCCTTGGGGTGTTGATGGGTGAAGCGGCGCAGAGTCATGCCGGTCGAGTTGACGCGGTCGTTCCCGTGCCGCTTCACTGGCGCCGCCGCCGATGGCGCGGGTACGACCAAGCGGCCCTTCTAGCGAAGCCGATAGCCCAGTCGCTCGGGGTTCCGGCGTTGTTTCGCGGGCTTCGTCGGACGCGCCACACCCCAAGCCAGGTCGGCTTGCCGAACCACGAGCGTCGGCGGAACGTGGCGGGTGCGTTTGCCGCGGGACGTCTTGCTGGAGTAGGGCGCGTGCTTCTCGTCGACGATGT
>CP070650.1:1006804-1012497 GCA_020354595.1 Myxococcales bacterium | reverse complement strand
CTCCGACGCGATGGAAAGGGTTTATTGGAGATGAAGCTTCGTTTCGTACCACTTTTGCTACTCCTGTTCGCGGCCTTGGCGCTGCCGGGCACGACGACCCACACCAAAGCCGAAGAGGGATACACCCTTCGCATCGCGTCCCTCGCTCCCGCGGGCTCGTCGTGGATGAAGATTCTCAACGCCTGGAACAAGACGTTGAAAGAGAAGACCGCCGGCAAGCTCAAGATGCGCTTCTACCCGGGCGGCTCGCAGGGCGACGAGCGCGACTTCGTTCGCAAGATGCGTGTCGGTCAGCTCGATGGCGGCGTCGTCACCATGACGGGCATGAGCATGTTGGTTCCATCGATGAACGTGCTGGTGCTGCCCGGCTTCCTCGAGACGTATGACAAGCTCGACCGCGTCCGCGAAAGGATGGCGGATCAGTTCGCGGGTATGTTCGGTAAAGAGGACATGCGGCTCGTCGGTTGGGGGGATGCCGGTAAGACGCGTTTGTTCTCGGCGCAACCGATCAAGAGCCCCAACGAGATCAAGGCGATGCGTCCGTGGGTCTGGAAGGACGACCCGATCTTCGTCGAGTTCTATCAGGTCATCGGCGCGAGCGCCGTGCGGCTCGGTGTTCCCGAGGTGTACCCTGCTCTACAGACCCGCATGGTCGACGTGATTTCCTCGTCGGCGCTCACGGCCGTTGCCCTCCAATGGTACACGCGCGTGAAGTACATGACGGCGCACAACTCCGCGATCATCGCGGGGGGTACCGTGATGCGCAAAGACAAGTACGACGAGCTCCCACCCGAGCTGCAACAGGTGTTCGACAGCACGGCGGCGCGGGCACACGAGATTCTCAACAAGACCATCCGTAAGGACGACGAAAAGGCGTATCAGGTCGTGCTGAAGAAGGGTATCGAGCCCGTGGAAGCGGGTGACGCGGAAGCCGAGTGGGAAGCAGCGCACAAGAAGGTGCGCGACAACCTGACGGGGCGCATGTTCTCGAAGAGCCTGGTGCAGGCCGTCGCGGACGCATCGAAGCCGTAACCGGCGACATGCGCGATGGCGCACCTTCAAATCGACACCAACGGGATTGGAATGCACGCGGTCGTGGAGGGCGAAGGCCCGGCCGTGCTTTTCTGCCATGGCTTCCCCGGGCTCTGGTATTCGTGGCGGCGCCAACTCGGTGCAGTTGCTGACGCGGGGTTTGCGGCGATTGCCGTCGACATGCGCGGCTACGGCCGGACCGATCGCCCGCTAGACGCATCGGAGTACGGGAACCAGACCATCGTCGCCGACCTGACGGGGCTTCTCGACGCCCTCGACATCGAGCGCGCAGTGTTCGTCGGGCACGACTTCGGCGCCCAGGCCTGCTGGGCGGCGGCGTTGCACGCGCCTGAGCGTGTCGAGGGAGTGGTCTCGATTGCAGTCCCCTATGGAGTGGGCTTTTCGAGCAAAGAGAAAAAGCCGAAGCAGTCGAGGGGCCCGAAGCCCAGCGACACGTACGCGGCCATCGCGAGGAACCATTTTCTTCACATGCACTACTTCCAAGCGGTCGGCCCCGCGGAGGCGGAGCTGGGCGCCAATCCGCGGCTGTTCCTGAAGCGGATCTACTGGGCGCTCAGCGCGAGAGGACGCTTGCTCGACTTCAAGAAGTTCCCCTCGGAAGGCACCGGGTACCTCGACGTCCTGGCGGACCCGGCAGAGCCTCTACCCTGGCCGTGGCTCAGCGAAGAAGACCTCGACTATCTGGTCGAGGAGTACATGCGGACGGGCGCCGAGACGGCGTTCATCGGGGGGCTCAATTCGTACCGGGCAATGGACGTGAACTGGGAGCACGATCCCGAGTACGGCCGCGCAACCGTCGAAGCGCCCGCCCTTTTCCTTTGTGGCGAGAAGGACCCAGTCCTCCAGATCATCACGTCGAAGTCGCTCGAAACGATGCCCGAGCGCGTCCCCAACCTCCGCCGCACGCACCTCGTCGAAAACGCCGGCCACTTCGCCCAACAAGAGCAACCGGAGGCGGTGAACGAAGCGCTGCTTGGGTTTCTACGCGGTGAAGTCTTCCGCTAGATTGCTCGAGAGCTTGGACACGAGGCCGTAGATCGAGAGCTGCGGGTTGGCGCCGATGCTCGTCGGGAAGAGCGAGCCGTCCATGACGTAGAGGTTGTCGAGGTGATGGAACTTGCCGCTGCAATCGTTGACGCTGTTCGTCGGATCGTCACCCATCGGCGCGCCGCCCATGACGTGGGCGCTCCCGATGGTGACCTTATGCGGCGCGATCTGAAGCTCCGCGACCGCCGCTTTCGCTTCCTTCCAGCTGGCATAGTGCCGAGCTTGCTTGTGCGCGGGACGAGCCGACTTGCAGCCGGTCACGAACTGCATCTCGAGCATGATGTTCCACGACCGTTGCACGCCTTCCAGCAGGTACTCGTTGATCGGGTAGTCGAGAACCGGTTGGCCCGCGTCGCCTAGCTCGACCACGCCGCCTTGGCTCTGCTCGTGGAATCCGTCGCGCATCAGAGCGATCATGCACTGCGTGTGCGCGAGCTGGTCCATGCTCGTGCCGATCTCTTCCCCGGCGGTGGAGTAGAATCCGGCTGCGAAGGCCGGTTGAAGGGGCGGCACCTCGAGCTTGAATCCCACAGGCCCGTCGTCGACGTGCTGCCACTGGAAGTGATCGGAGTAGATCGATTGCGGGGCACCGTAGAACGGCGCAACCGTGTCCGGATAGATCGCCATCGTCAGGGTCGTCGGGTGCAGAAACGTCCGCTTGCCAATGCGACCGTGCGGATCGGGCACCTTCGAGCGCAGCAAGATCGCGGGCGTGTTCATCGCGCCGCCCGCGAGCACCGTGCGCGTGGCTCGAACGGTGATCTTCTGCCCGGTGCTCCCTCGCACGTTGGGCGTGAGCGCCTCGGCCTCCACGCCGACGACCGCGTCTCCTTCGCGGAGCACGCGTACGACGCGCGCGTGGTGAACGAGCTTGGCTTTGTTGTCGAGCGCGGCCGGAATCGTGGTGACGAGCATCGACTGCTTCGCGTCGACCGGACACCCGAGACCACAGAAGCCGAGGTTCAGGCATCCGCGAACATTGCGGTGAATCGTCGCCCACTCGTAGCCGAGCTTTTCCGACGCGCGTTGGAGCATGGAGTTGTTGAGGTTCGGCGCCTGCGGCCACTTGTGGATGTTGAGCCGCTCCTCCATGCGCGCGAAGTACGGCGCCATCTCCTCGGCCGAGCAGCCGCTCACGCCCATGTGATCGGCCCAGAACTTCAAGGTCTCAGGCGGCGTGCGGAAGCTCGTGGTCCAGTTGACCGTGGTGGAGCCCCCCACCGACCGGCCCTGCAAGATCACCATCCCGCCATCCTTGGTGCCGCGGCCGGTGCCCTCCTGATAGAGGTCACGGTACGCGGCGCGTTCTTGCATGTCGAACTGGCTCGACGTCTTGAGCGGCCCCGCCTCGAGCATGACGACGCTCAGCCCCGCCTTGGTCAAGGTCTCGGCCGCCGTGCCGCCACCGGCGCCGGTGCCCACGATGACGACGTCGGCCTCGAGCTGCAGCGGTGCGGTGATCGTGCTCGCGTCGGTAATGTTCCAGCCGCGTTCTTCGGCACTGTTGTAGGGATCGGTGCTGCTTCCTAGCTTGACCTTCGATTGATCGGTCATGGCGCTGCCTCCTCGGCGGGCGCCGCTCCGGGAGCAACGCTCGCCACCTTCTGCGGAGGCATGTACCCGGTCGCCGTCGCGTTCCCCGGGACGAGATAGTAGGCGCTGATGATCAAGCGAATCATCGCCGCGTAGATCGCGTTGAGCAGGCCTATGCTGCTTTGTCGCAAGCGGGCCAGCGCGCTTTCGGCATCTTCGAGCGACGCTTTCGACCAAGCCGACCATTGGCCCGTCGTCAGGCCCCGCGTCAGACCGAAGTTGAGCACGTCGAAGGCCTGCCGGAGCCCGGCCACGACCGGCGCCGAGAGATCATCCATCAACGTGTCGTACGACTGTAAGGTTTGATCGATCGCAGTGGTGTCGCCGGGCGCTATCTTTCCCTTCATCACGGCGGGGGTAAGGGCGCGAATCAGCTCCACATCTTCTGGACGAAGTTGCTTCATTCCAGCCGCCGGACTGCTCGAGGTGCAGCCGGACAGCGTCGCGCCCGCGCTCATCGTGGAAAGGGCCGCGGCCCCCGCCATCGACACCTTCAGAAAATCACGTCTGTCGGTTCGCATAGGAATCGCGAGGATCGCCGAAAACGGCGCCGATCGTCCAGCACAAAAGGCCGATTCAGCCGTGGCGACTTCGGACCCAGTACTCGCTCGTCGTCACGCTCACGATCCGCCAAATGGGGAGGAACGCAGCCACGCTTTGACCCATGATCGCCATGTTCTTGATGAGCTCGAGGCGATTTTGCGCTCCGTAGAACACGAAGGGATTCGTCATGTGCGCCGCCGAGGGCCAGGATTCCTCGACAATCCCTTCGTAGGGGATCGCGCCTGGGGTCAACACCTCGTCCACGACGTTGCGCACGTACCGAGCGCGCGGCTGCATCTTCTCCGACATCGGCCCCTGGCGATTGAACCAATGCTTCATCCATTTGTCTTTGGGAATGCGCTTGCGGCGCTCGAGTGGCGTCACCGAGACCACGTATGGGGAGCGCTCGCCGTCGGGCCAATCGCGCCGCGCACCATGTGGATTGCCCCCGTAATCGGTGTAGACGTGCTCGCGGACCCGATAGCCCGCAATGTCGAAGCCCGCATCTCGCAGGATCGACTCGAGACTGTCTCGGACGTTCATGTCCTCCACCCAAATACTGACCTCCGCCGCGAACGGGTTGTTGCGTTCGGTCGTCGGGGTCGGCGAAGGCACTGTGGCGAACTCGTCGTCGATATTCATCGACAAATAGCGCGCACCCGATTCGAGCAGCTTCGGCGCGCATTCGTCGAGAAGCTTCGCGCGGCGAGCCGCGGGCTCCATCGGTTGCTGCGGCCAGAGCAGATAAATGAGCTTGATCACTGCGCTGCTTTCAGTCGGTCGTGGGTGGCTCTGAATTCGTCCATGAGCTCGGCAATGCCTTCGGCGGCAGTCGTGCGTGGCTCGTAGCCGAGGTGCGCTCTTGCTTTGTCGATTCGGAACGAGGCGGTTTCGCAGAGCGAAAGCACGCCTCGCCGAGTGATCGTCGGAAAGGGCCCCCCGAAGTAGTGTGCGACCTCGCCGAGGTAGGCGACCGCATAGGCCACAGGCCGCGGGATGTGGAGTTTGGGCCACGAGTATCCAAGCCCCTCGACGATCGGGCGGTACCACAGAACCGGGTTTGTCGGCTCGTCGTCGGTAACGAAGTACGCCTGACCGCCGACGAGTTCCGGATCGTCGGAGAGCTTCTGGGCCGCGAGGAAATGGGCGTCGACGACCGAGTCCACGTGTACGTTGTCTGTGACCGACTTCCCATTGCCGATCATCAACCTGAAGTCGCCAGCCGCGAGATACTCGAGGAAGCCCTGCACAGTGATGGCGCCCTCTCCCGGGCCCCAGACTCCACCGGGTCGCACCGCAGCCGTGCGCAGGCCGTCATCGTCGTTGGCCGCGAGCACGAGCTTCTCGGCGTCTCGCTTGGTCTGCGAATAGAGGTCGGGCAGCGGATCGGTGCCGACGTAGGGGGCGGTCTCGTCGGCATCGTGAATCGGAATGGGGGCGACCGCGATCGAGCTCGT
>CP070650.1:997780-1006704 GCA_020354595.1 Myxococcales bacterium | reverse complement strand
GTAGAGCACGCCCTTGGGCGCTTCGCCAAGCTCGCGCGCCAGGCGTTTGACGGTGTCGGCAGGCACCCCGGTAATCGCTTCGGTCTGAGTCGGCGGGTAGCGTTTTGCGATTTCGAGGACTCGGTCGAGGTTCTTCACGCTGTTCGACAGTCGTCCGAGCTCGATGCCGGCGGCTGCCACTTCGTGGAGCAACCCCAGCAGGAACAGGGCGTCGGTACCCGGCCGGATGAACACGTGCTCGTCCGCGATGCGCGCGGTCTCAGAGCGGCGCGGATCCACCACGACGACTTTGCCCCCGCGCTTGCTGATCCCCTCGAGGCGCTTCTTGATGCCAGGGCCCGCCATGATGCTGCCGTTCGAGGCAAGAGGGTTGGCGCCGAGCAGCATCATGAAATCGGTGCGGTCGACATCGGGCACCGGGAACATCAGCTGGTGCCCGAACATGAAGTACGAGGCCATCATCAGCGGCAACTGGTCGCACGAGGTGGCCGAAAAACGGTTCTTCGAGCCGAGCGTACGCAGGAACGGCGGTCCAAACACCAGTGTTCCGAAGTTGTGCGCGTTCGGGTTGCCGAGGTACACGCCAACCGCGTCGCGACCGTGCTCCTCTTGAATCTGGATGATGCGGTCGACGACCTCGGTGAAGGCTTCTTCCCACGAGATCGGCTCCCAGCGGTCGCCTACGCGGCGGACCGGTTGCTTCAAACGGTCGGGATCGTCGTAGAGATCTTTGAGGGCGGTCGCCTTGGGGCAGACGTGACCGCGGCTGAAAACGTCGTTCTTGTCACCCCGTACGGAAAGGATCTCCTTACCGTCGAGCTCGACTTCGACTCCGCACATCGATTCGCAGAGGTTGCAGGTGCGGTAGTGGGTGGTGTGCTTGCGGCTCATCGGCCGAGCATACCCGAGCTTGCGCGCCGAGCGTAGGCGCGTTGGCTAGGCCTTGTCGAAAATGAACGAAACACCGTCGGAATCTACGGCGACCGTATCGCCCGCCGAGAACTCCCCACGCAGCAACGCTTCCGCCAGCGGGTCCTGAAGCTCCCGAACGAGGACCCGCTTCAGGGGACGGGCGCCGAACGCCGGCTCGTAACCCAGGTCGATCAGTCGCGTTTTGGCAGCGTCGGAGAGGCGGAGCTCAATCCGTTGCGGGGCAAGTAGCTTCCCGAGCTGTCGGAGTTGGATGTCGAGAATCGCAGCGAGCTCCTCCTTGTCGAGTCGGTCGAAGATCAGCACATCATCCACGCGGTTGAGGAACTCCGGTCGGAAATAGTCATGGAGCCGCTCTCCGATCTGCTCTCGCAGGTCTTCATCGGAGCCGGTGTGCTCGAGGATCAGCTCGCTTCCGACGTTGGACGTCATGATGATCACCGCGTCCCGGAAATGCGCGATCCGCCCGCGCGAGTCCGTGAGGCGTCCATCCTCGAGCACCTGGAGCAAGATGTTGAAGACGTCCGGGTGCGCCTTTTCGACCTCGTCGAACAGAATCACGGAATAGGGCCGTTGCCGAACCGCTTCGGTGAGAAAGCCCCCAGCATCGCTGTCGACGTAGCCAGGAGGAGCCCCGAGCAGCCGCGCGACCATGTGCTTTTCCATGAACTCGCTCATGTCGAGTCGAGTGAGAGCGGCCTCGTTGTCGAACAGAAACTCGGCGAGCGCCTTGGCGAGCTCGGTCTTGCCGACGCCGGTCGGGCCGAGAAACAGAAACGAGCCAATCGGACGCTTTGGGTCGCGCAGCCCAACCCGCCCGCGGCGTACGGCTTTGCTCACGGCGTTGACCGCGTGATCTTGTCCTACCACGCGCTCGCGCAGCCGCGCCTCCATGTGGAGCAGCTTCTGCGCTTCCTCCTCCATCATCTTGGCCGCCGGCACGCCCGTCCACAGGGAGACTACTTCCGCGACATCCTCGGGACCCACGGTCTCACCTTGCTCGTCGCCGCCGAGACCGAGCTGCACTCGCGCGGCGCTCTCGTCGATCAAATCGATCGCGCTCTTCGGGAGCTCCCGGCCCGCGACGTAGCGGCGCGCGAACCGCACAGCCGCTTCCAACGCGGCGTCGGCAATTCGCACGCCATGCGCGTCTTCGAACCGAGCCTTGACCCCGCGCAAGATCGCCAGAGCTTCCTCCGGCGTCGGCGGATCGACGTGAATCGAGACGAATCTCCGCGACAGTGAGCTTGCCTCGTCTTCCATCTCACGAAGCTCGTCCGGCGTGCATCGCCCAAGCGCCCGCACTTCGCCCCGGCTCAAAGCGTTTGCAAGCATGTCTCCTGCGCCGCCCTTGGTCCGGAGGAAGGCCGCGAGGTTAGGAAGAAAGAGAATGACGCGGCCTCCGGAGTCGCGAACCGCATCCAGAATGTTCCGCATTCGCTCTTCGAGCTGCCCCCGCAGACGGGTCCCCGCGACCAGGGCGCCCGAGTCGAGCGCGATGATGCGGCGGTCGGCGAGCATGTCGGGGACCTCACCCGCGGCGATGCGCGAAGCGAGCGCCTCGACGAGTGCCGTGCGCCCCGTTCCGCTTTCTCCGACGAGCAGGGGGTTGTTCTCCTCGCGACGAGCGAGCACCTGCAACATGCGCCGAAGCTCTGCCTCGCGTCCCACGAACGGATCGAACACCCCCTCGGAGGCCATTCGGGTGAGGTCGCGCCCGTATTCCTCGAGCGCACCACTCACCGCCGCGCCGCCCTCTGTTCGACTACCCTCGCCCACCGGTTTCACTTTCGCCAACGACTCCCTGAGGATAGCGCTACTCAGGCCCATTGTGCGTAGCACTGTTCGAACGAGGCCCGCGGGCTCTTGCGCACATGCAAGTAGCAGGTTTGAAGGGCTGACCGGTTCCCTGCCGTGACGAGTTGCTTCGAGCTCGGCTCGCGACAACATCTCTAAGAAGCGCGACGACAGGTAGGCTTCGGTGTTCGCATCCGATCTCTGAAGACGCCGAAGCGCCCATTCGGATTCGACGAGCACATCGATCGGATCGACCCCCGACTCTCTCAATGCATCCTGCACGATGCCGGATCGGTCGACGAGCTCGTACCAAAGATGGATCGGATCCACCTCCGCGTGTCCTCTATCGTCAGCAAGCTGCTGCGCTCCGGCCACGTCCCGTCGTGCGTCTGCGCCGTACGCGTCCAGCCGGAGGGTGACTTGCTTCAAGTCTTCTCGTCCGCTTCTTTCCTCGCCGCCACGAAGCGAAGCCGAAGGTCGTAGAGCACCTCGCTGATGAGCCGCTCTTCCTCGCCGGTGAGGTTGCCTTTCGTCTTTTCTTCGAGCAGCGCGATGCAGTCGATCGACTGCTTGGCGTGCGCGAGGTTGACAGTTTGGTCCTCGGAGCCGGGCAACTTGCCGAGATGCATCAGCGCCGAGGTGCTCAACGACAACACGAACGTGTTGAAGTCGATGGCCGGAGGCGCGCTGTCTTCCTCGCTCATCTCACCTACTCCAGCGCCGCGTCTTCGGTCGACTCGCTCGGCTCGACCTCGACGCGGTCATACGTGCCCTCGCGGTCGGGAAGCTCCGCCAGGTGTTGCTCGTATTGCTCTTTCGTCATCAAGCCCTTCGTGATGTTGCGTTCCACGATGCGCTTGTCCACGACCTTGTCTCCCAAAGATGCCATGGAGCCGAGTGTAAAATCGCGTTGGGAGCTGTCAAACTCCCGAAGGTTGACACCCCTCAGGTGACCTCCGATCCTGAATTCGTGCTTAGGGGGGTGCCACCGTCGGCTGATCAGCTGCGTGAGCTCGAGATTCTGATTCGGGCTCATCATCCGATGTTGCTGGTAGACACCGTCGAGGAAGAGCGGCTGCACGTGCTGCTCGAGCACGCCGCGGAGCGCACCGGGCTGCCGCTGTTTTCGTGGACTCAGGTGGGGGGGCTTCGCCGCGAGCTGCCCGAGCCCGGCGAGACTCCCGAGAGCGGGGCCCCACAGAAGGCCCTCGCGTTCATCGAACGCGCGAACCTAGAGGCAATCTTTCACCTGCGCGGACTTGGACCGTACCTTCACGAGCCGGTCGTCATCGCGCAGTTCAAGAGTATCCACAAGAAGTACTTCGGCCATCGAGGCGCCGTCGTCGTGTCTGGCACGGCTCTCGACGTCCCGCCTGCTCTCGATCATCTGTTCACGCCGATGAATCTCGGCGCGCCTTCTCCCGACGCGTACCACGCCTTCGTTCAAGCGGTGTTGCGGGATCTGGCTGGGCGCCTTCACGTCCAAGTGAAGCTCTCGAGCGTGGATGTCTCCAAGTTGTTGGCTGCGCTACACGGGCTCACGTTTTTCGAGGTTCAGAAGATCGTCACGCAGGCCGTCATCGAGGACGGCGTGCTCGGGCGCGAGGACATCGCCGCCGTGCTCCAGGCCAAGCGGCAGATCATCGAGCGGTCCGGCGTCCTCGAGTACTTCCCGCACGAGCACGAAATGGGCGACGTCGCCGGCCTCGGGCAGCTCAAGAATTGGCTCCGCAAACGACAGGCGGCGTTCGAGGATCCGCGCCGTGCCAAGGAGTACGGCCTGTCTCCACCCAAAGGCTTGCTCCTGATCGGAGTGCAGGGCTGTGGAAAGAGCCTTTGCGCCAAGGCGGTGGCGGCCGAGTGGAAGTTGCCGCTGATTCGGCTCGATCCATCGAACCTCTACAACCGGTACGTCGGCGAGAGCGAGAAGAACCTGAAGCGCGCGATCAAGCTCGCAGAGCAAATGGCGCCTGTCGTTCTGTGGATCGACGAGATCGAGAAAGCGCTCTCGCAAGAGGATGCGGAAGGCGGGCCCGCGCAACGCATCTTCGGCACGTTCCTCGCGTGGTTGCAGGACAAGAAGGAGAACGTGTTCGTCATCGCGACCGCCAACGACATCTCCAAGCTGCCGCCCGAGCTGATGCGCAAGGGCCGTTTCGACGAGATCTTCTTCGTCGACCTTCCGAATGCGGATGCTCGAGAGCGGATCCTCCGTATTCATCTGGAAAAACGTCGACGAAATCCGTCCAAGTTCGACATCGCCCAGCTCGTCGAGCAAACGGCCGGCTTCAGCGGCGCCGAGATCGAACAGGCGGTGGTGTCCTCGCTCTATACGGCCTTCTCGCGCGAGGAAGATCTGACGACCGAAGCGCTCCTCGAGGAAATCGAGCTCACCAGGCCGCTGTCCGTGACGATGGCAGAACGCATCGCCTCGCTCCGCGATTGGGCCAAAGATCGCGCGGTCTTCGCCGGGTGAGCGGCGGGCGCTGGCGCGGCTAGCCGACGTGCCCTACCTTTGGCCACCTTACTTGGAGATCTTTGTGACGAGTCGACCCCGTTTTTTCGCCTGCGCCCTCGCGCTTGCGGCGCTTTCGGGTTGCAGCAGCAGCCGGAGCGACGACGACGCCCCGCGGACGCTCACCGTTCAGACCCGCCAAGGACCCGTCGAAGGCTTCGAGAACGACGGCGTGTTTTCCTATCGAGGGATTCCGTACGCGGCTCCGCCCGTCGGAGAGCTGCGCTGGAAGCCCCCGATCGAGGCGGAGCCTTGGGACGACCTGCTCGTCGCCGTGGAAAGGCCACCGGTCTGTCCGCAAGAGGCGTTTGGCGGTCTCCCTGTGCCGGGTTTCAATCCAAGCGAGGACTGCCTCTACTTGAACATCGATACGCCAACAGAGGGGTCCGGCCTGCCGGTGATGGTGTGGATCCACGGCGGAGGCTTCACGCTCGGCGAAGGCGTGCAGGCCGACGGTGGCACGGCGGGGGACCGCATCGCTCGCGAGACGGGTACGGTCGTCGTGAGCATGAACTATCGCCTAGGTCAGCTGGGGTTCCTGGCGCATTCGACGCTCACCGAGGAGAGCTCCGACGACGCGTCGGGGAACTATGGCCTCATGGATCAAACGGCGGCGCTAGAGTGGGTGAAGGGCAACATCGAAGCCTTTGGTGGCGACCCGGAAAACGTCACGATCTTCGGCGAGTCTGCGGGCGGCTTCAGCGTGTGCAGCCACCTGGCATCTCCTACGAGCGCCGGCTCGTTCGACAAGGCGATCATGATGAGCGGCTCTTGCGAGCGTCCCTGGCCCACTCTCGAGGCGGCCGAGGCACAGGGCGATGATTTCGTTGAGGCGCTCGGGTGCAGTGGCTCGCAAGACGTGCTCGCCTGCATGCGAGGCAAGCCCTTCGAGCAGGTGCTGGCCGCGCTCCCACCCGGCGAGAACTTCGGCTTCAATCCGACTGATGAGCCACGAGGCGCGTGGGGGCCGATTCTCGATGGGCTCTTCTTCGTCGAGCAGCCGAGCCAGTCGTTTCTGTCGGGCAGATTCAATCAGGTCCCAGTGATCGTGGGGTTCACTCGGGAGGAGGCCCGGTTGTTCACTTGGCTCGCAGAGAACGCGGACCCCCCACTCGCGGTGACCGCAGAGAACTACGAAGAGCTACTCGCGTACTACCTTGGCGGCGACACCGAGCTGGCGGCCAAGGCAGCCGCGCAGTATCCGTTGGACGACTACGATCCGCCGATGCTGGCACTGGCTGCAGTCGTCACCGACACCGTCTTTCGTTGTCCAGGCCGAACCGAAGCCGGCAAGCTCGCCGCTCATGTTCCCGCGTATCTCTATCAGTTCGAATATCCGGACGGCCGCTCGCAGCTGGAGGTGGTCGCGTCGTTGCCAATCCCCATCTCGGACCTCGAGCCGCCCACTTACGATCTCGCGGCATTCCACGCCGCTGACATCCCGTACGTGTTCGGTTACGACACACTGCTCGAGCTGGACTTTGCCAACGCATCGGCGATCCTCAACGAGTGGGAGGCTGGAACCGTTGACGAAGCGTTGTGGCTCGACATGCTTGGCTACTTCGCGCGGTTCGCCGCAACGGGTGCTCCATCGTCGGAAGATGGTCCGCAGTGGCCCACCTACGATCCGGATGCGGACGAGTACCTCGCGCTCGATTCGGCGACGAGCGTCGCCTCAACCCCGGCCGCGAAGTGCGAGTTCTGGGACGGTGAGGACTACCTGAAGTCCGAGCTCTTTGCCGAGTAGGCTCAGCCGGCGGCGTTCAGCTGGCGCTGGTTGTACTCGTGCTCGTCGCGCATGCCTTCCATCGTGGTCTTGGCGACGTACTCTTCGAGTTTCTTGCGGATCAGCGGAACCTTCGCGCTCACCTCGAACTCGATATCGTAGGTGCAGCCGCTTCCGCTCGGCGAGATCGTGATGTTCGAGTCGATCTTGCCTGGCGTGCCGACGATGTCGATGTGGCTCTTGCAGGTCTTCTTGTCGCCTGCATCCCGCCACTCGCGCCGCTCGATGATCGTGTTGGTCGAGCTGAACAGTCTCTTGGCGAAGCCTGGCAGATCACTGTCGATCACTCTCGTCGAAGTGATGGTCTTGGTGCCACCCGCGTCGTCAATTTGGATCTTGATGTCCCTCTCGCCCATCGCCTCGCTTCGCTTCTTGATGGCGCCTGGGTCCGTCACGAAGCGATAAACCGTGTCGATGTCTTGTGCGTAATTGATCGTCAGATTCGGCATCTCCGAGCTCCCGTTGCGAACGGGGAGCCTAACACGGATGGAAGCAAGATCGAGACCCTACACGCTGAAGAAAGCGTGCAGGATTAGCTGTGCCACTGCGAAGTAGACGACGAGCCCGAGGACGTCGACGACCGAGGCGATGAAAGGCGTCGAAGATACCGCGGGATCGAGTCCTGCTCGCCGAATCAACAGTGGCAGCAGCGACCCGATGATCGTGCTCAACGTGACGATCGCGAGAATGCTCGCGCCCACGGCCGTGGCGATCGCCATCGGCGCGACGGTTTCTCCCGCAAACCAGCCTCTTGCAAAGCCTATGAGACCCAAGGCGATGCCGAGCGATAGTCCGATTAGCAGCTCGCGGCCCAGGACCTTCGCCCAGTCCGCCGGTGTCAGCTCGCCCACCGCCATGGCGCGGATGATCAGGGTCGATGATTGGGAGCCCGCGTTACCGCCTGACGCGATGATCAGTGGAATGAAGAGCACGAGCTCGACGGTAGCCTGGAGGACGTCCCGGTTTTCGTGAATGACCGTGGCCGTCAGCAGCTGTGCCAGGAACAACAACACGAGCCACGATCCGCGCTTCCAAACGAACTCCGCCCACCCGGTTTGAAAGTAAGAGTCCTCTAGGGGCACGACGCCACCCATCTTCTGCGCGTCCTCCGTCGCCTCTTCGATGACGACGTCGACGACATCATCGACCGTCACTACGCCGAGCATGTGTGACCGGTCGTCCACGACGGGAAGGGCAGCGAGGTCGTAGCGAGCGATCTCGTGCGCAACCTTTTCCTGGTCGTCCGACGTCTGAACCGAGAACACTTTGTCGGTCATGATCTCGGAAAGCTCCTGGCCGGGGTCAGCCAGGATCAAGTCGCGCAGGGAGACCACGCCGAGTAGCTCGCCGGTCGGCTGACAGACGTAGATGTAGTAGAGCATCTCCGCCATCTCTTCTCGGCCGAGCTTCCGAGCCGCGTCCATCGCCTCCCAGACCTTCGTCTCGGGGGGAAGCGATGCGAACTCGGTCGTCATCAGACCGCCGGCGGTCTCCGGCTCGTAGTGAACGAGCTCGCGAACCTCTTCCGCTGCCTCGGGCTCGCGTCGTTCGAGAGCCGACAGGAGCGCATTTGCGTCCTCCTCCTCCAGCTCTTGGAGCAAGTCGACACGATCGTCGGGGTCCATCTCCCCGAGGAGCTCGACTGCGCGACCCGTATCGATCGCGTTGAAGACGAGGACTTGGCGGTGCGGGCTCAGGCGCTCGACCACGTCGGCAGCGGTTTCGGTGGGAAGCGCGCGCACGAGAGACACAGCTTCCTTTGCCGACAGGTCTTCGAGAAGCTCGGCGATGTCTTCCGGGTGAAACTCCGACACGGCCTCGCGAACCGCGTCGGGACCGATCGCGATCGCGTCTTGGAGGTCCGGTCCTATGAGAGGCGCCAACCGCATTGCCGCG
>CP070650.1:994012-997680 GCA_020354595.1 Myxococcales bacterium | reverse complement strand
TGCCCGTTTTGATGCCACCTGGATGTACGCTGCTCGCGCTCACGCCGTAGCCCAGCATGTCGAGCTCCTGCCGGAGGGATTCCGTGAAGCCCCTCACGGCGAACTTAGCTGAGTTGTAAGCCGACTGGGTGGGGATTCCGATCAATCCGAACACGCTGGAGATGTTGACGATGTGGCCGTCGCCGGTGGCTTTGAGGTGTGGAAGGAAGGCCTTGGTGCCGTGAACGACGCCCCAGAAGTTCACGTCCATGAGCCACTCGAAATCGCCGTAGCTCATCTTCTCGACGGTGCTGCCGAGGGCCACGCCGGCGTTGTTGAAGACCAGGTTGACCTTGGCGTGGTCGCTCGCAACGGTGCCAGCCCAGGCGTACACCTCTTCACGAACCGCCACGTCGACCTTTTGTGACGTGACGTGGACCCCGAGGCCTTGCGCCTGCTCCACGGTTTCACGGAGGCCGTCTTCATTGATGTCGGACAGCGCCAGGTTGCAGTTCTTGCGGCCGAGCTCGAGCGCAAGCGCGCGGCCAATGCCGGATCCGGCCCCAGTGATCGCCGCGACCTTGTTGTCGAAGCTTTTCATAGGCGCTCGTGGTAGCTCATCATTCCTCGAGGGCCAACCCAGCGTCGTTCTCGTCGGGGATTTCCGGCTCGATGTAGATCATCTCCGCGATCGGCACGGCCTCGCGGATCCGAGCTTCGGCGCAATCGATTGCCGCCGCGACCTCGTCCGTGTCGAGCCCCGGGTCCAGCTCGACCTCTGCACCCACCAGCAACTGGTCGGGCCCGACGTGTTGCGTTCGTAAGTCGAGGACCACGCCCATTCCTTCTGTGCCCTCGATCGCCTCGACGATCTTCCTCCGAATCGGCTCTCTCGCGGACTCGCCGATGAGGAGGCTCTTCATTTCGAAGACGAGAACCGTGGCGATGATTACGAGCAAGACGCCAATTGCGATCGTCCCATACGCATCCCACCGAGAATCACCGGTGATGGTTGCAGCTGACACGCCGACCAGCGCGAGCACGAGACCCATGAGCGCCCCCAAGTCCTCGAGAAGCACGACCGGAAGCTCGGGCGTGCGCGAATGGCGAATGAATTCCCACCACGACGCGGGTCCCTTGAGCGGCCGTGACTCTTTGACGGCCGTTCGAAAGGACGCGCCCTCGAGCACGATGCCGAGCGCCAACACGCCAATCGCCCAGCCCGCATTCGACACCCCGTGGCCCTCTTCGCCGAGCTTGTGCCAGCCTTCGTAGATCGCGAACAAGCCTCCCAACGTGAACAGCACCAGCGCGACGACGAACGACCAGAAGTAGCGTTCTCGCCCGTAGCCGAATGGGTGCTCTGCCGTCGCGTGTTTGCGGGCGCGGTGGCCGCCGAGCAGCAGGAGCGCCTGGTTCGAGGTGTCGGCGACCGAGTGAATGCTCTCGGCAAGCATCGAAGAAGACGAGGTAAACACATACGCGGCGAATTTCGCGATTGCGATTCCGAGGTTCGCAAACATCGCCGCGAGAATCGCCTTGGTGGAGCCGGATGCCATGGGGCGAGGCTATGTGATATCGCCTCTGAGTGCGAGTTGACTCCATAACCACCGCAGACACGGTGAGCGCTTTTTGCGATGACGTGCTCGGGACCGCCGACGCCGTGGAGGTTGCTCGACGAATTCGTTCCGGGGAGGTGCGCGCGAGCGAGGCGGTCGAGGCCGCCATCGCGCGGGCCGAGAGGGTCAATCCCTCCCTCAACGCCTTGGCGACACCGCTTTTCGAATCCGCACGTGAAAGGGCTCGGCGTGCGGGTGGCGGCGCGTTCGCCGGCGTGCCGTCGTTCATCAAGGATACGGATCCCGTCGCGGGCTCCCCCTACTTGTTCGGTTCGCGTGGCCTCCCCAGAGAGCCGGCGGCCAAGAGCTCCCCTTTCGTCGAGCAGTTCCTTTCCCTTGGCCTGATCAACCTCGGAAAGACGACCCTGTCGGAGTTCGGGCTCACCGGAACCACCGAGGCGGTCGTCTACGGCCGAACGCACAACCCGTGGAAGCGCGGGTTTTCTCCCGGCGGCTCTTCTGGTGGCTCGGCTGCGCTCGTGGCGGCCGGCGTCGTTCCAATCGCGCACGCGAACGACGGGGGAGGCTCGACGCGCATTCCAGCGTCGTGCTGTGGCCTGGTGGGGCTCAAGCCCTCGCGCGGACGTTTGGTCGAGTTCGAGGGCACCCGCTTGATGCCGGTGCGGCTTCAGCACCAGGGAATGGTCAGCCGTTCGGTCCGAGACACGGCGGTCTTTTACCACGCTGCAGAGCAAGCTCATCGGAACCCAAAGCTCCCCGAGATCGGTTTGGTGACTCGGCCGGGGAGGCGTTTGCGGATCGGTGTCTACTCCGGGATGGGGGCGGGAGAACCGGCGCATCCGGATTGCGTCGCCGGGGTTACCGAGATCGCAGAGCTCTGCCAAGGTCTCGGCCACGTCGTCGAAGAAGTCGCGCCTCCGTTCGACGAGGACTTCCACGAGGACTTTCTGCTGCTCTGGTCGATGATGGCCTTTGCGATCGCGCAATTCGGCAGGCAGCTCGTCCATCCGGAGTTCGACCGCAACGGGCTCGAGGATTTCACCGAGGGGCTTGCCCGCCACTTCCGCGCGAACATCACGAAGGCACCCGGAGCCATTCGGCGCCTGCGCTCGTTCGGGCGCCGTCACGGCGAGCACTTCTACACCTACGACGTGTTGATGTGCCCAACGATGGCGACGCCGCCTCCCGAGCACGGTTACATCGGTCCTGAGGTGCCCTTCGAAACCGCCCTCGAACGAATGCGATGGATGGTGCCGTTCACTCCGGTGCAAAACGTTTCGGGAGAGCCGGCGCTGTCCCTTCCTCTTGCGACGAGCCGGGATGGCCTGCCGATCGGGATTCAATTCGTATCCAAGATGGGCGCAGAGCGTACGCTTCTCGAGCTGGCTTTCGAGCTCGAAGAGGCGTCGCCTTGGCGGACGTTGGCGCGTTGACCATTAGCCCGCGCGGTCGGCGGACGCCGCCCCTTCAGGGCGTCATCGATAGGAGGTCCGATAGGACCGCAGGCTCGTCCGTGATGATTGCGGTGGAGCCCTTGTCGATCTGAGCTTGCATGAGTTCCGCGGTGTTCACCGTCCAGACGTTGACCTGGAGCCCCGCATCGAGCGCGCTCTGAACGACCTCAGCGGTCACGCCAAAGAAGGGGTGGACGGCGTCCAGGCCGAGTGCCAGCGCGGTCTCCACTTCTTCAGGCCCCGTGTCCGTCGACAAGAGGGCGGAGTAGAAGTCGGGGCGTTTGGTCTTGACGAGCTCCGCAGCGGTCTCGTCGAACGAAGAGAAGAACGTGCGGCTCTCGCCCCCGAGGCGAGTCACCTCGGCGATTGCAGCGGTAACCAGCGCCTCCGGGCCGGTGGTATCCGTGAGGCAAGGAGCGCTGAAGACCTTGAGCTCGATGTTGATGAGCGCGTTGTCGCCTATCACGGCGTATACCTCGGGCAATGAGGGTGGGCGCTCCTCAGTCGGGTCACCGTTGCCGTCCAGCAGCCGGCAGCTCCGGATCTCGTCGAACGTCATTTCGCTGACGCAGCCCGTGCAAGTGGTCGTCCGGTCGAGCGTGTCATCGTGCATCACGATCACCTCGCCATCCATCGTGATCTCGGCGTCGAGCTC
>CP070650.1:991256-993912 GCA_020354595.1 Myxococcales bacterium | reverse complement strand
CTCGTAGTGGACGGCTCGAAAGAGCGGCAGTGTGACGGTCAGCGTGAACGCTGAGATGCGACCGAGGGTCGCATTCACGAACCGCGAACGATGAGCCGTACGATGGACCGCGTCGTGCATGACGGTGAACAACATGTAGAACGCCACCGCGTTGAGCGCGACGGTCGGTGCGACCCCCAACGCGCCCTTAAGATGATAGACGGTGGTCAGCGCAAGCATCGCCGAGGCCGCGATGAACAGCCATACGGTCGGGTTGCCCAAGAAAGCGCTCTCGGGCGCACCGACCCACGCGCGGTCGATTTTGATCCTGGGGGAGCTCATTGCCGGCACACGCATCGTACCACCGGGGCCGTGCCAAGCCGCACAGTCTACAAAAAGGGCTTGACATGTGTTCAGCATCTAGGCCATAATCTACTGGAATCATGGGGAGATGCTGCTTGCGAACCACCCGATCCGGGGTCGGCGAGGTCAGCCTGCTCGATGGAGAGCTCTACCGTCTAGCGCGTGGTGCCGGTCGCCTTCGCCTTCGGATTGGCCAGGCGCTGCACCGGCTGGGCCGAGACTATCGCGAGCTCGGGTTTTCCACCTTGGGCGCTTATGCCCTCGAGCGCTGTTGTCGCGGTGGCCGGTGGGCGGCCGAGAGTCGCGCTCTGGCGGGGCGCCTCGAGTCACTTCCGCAATTGAGCGCCGCCCTCGAAACGGGGTCGATCGGCTGGAGCATGGCGGAGCTGCTTGCGCGGCATGCCACGCCACAGATCGAGGCCTCGTTGCTTCAGGTGGCACGCGGCAAGACGGTTCAAGCGATGCGCATCGCGCTGAGCCCAAACGAGGAACCCGACGACGACGAGCTTGCTCGCACATTGTCGCTCACGGTGCCGGTCGAAGAAGCGTGGGCGCTGCAGGCCACGCGCATGATCATCGAGCACATGGATGGCAAGTCTGCCGGCGAGCATTGGCTCGGGTCGCTGCTCGCCGAAGGCTATGTCTCCCTGCTCGAGCTCGTCCATCCTGCTGAGAATGACTTTTCCGCGCAAATCGAGGCCGAAGACACGGCGTGGCGTGTAGAGATGAAGCGCGTGCAGGATCTGCATGCAAGAGCAGAGCTTCGAAGCGGCCTCGCGGTGACCATGCATCCGAACGCGGGCGAGGCGCCCGATGTCGACGACCTTCCGACTGGCGTCGAGCAGCTCGACACTCGGATTCGTGAGTACAGCGCAGAGCTCGGCAGTCGTGACCTCTTCTTCGGCCGGGTGGCGCAGCGGTTCTTGGTGCTTGGCGGATGGCAGTCGCTCGGCTTCGTCAGCGAAGCGCACTACGCGCGCGAGCGGCTCGGCATGTCGCGTGCATCGTTGAGAAGCAAAGTGAGCCTGGCACGCCGAAGTCGGGGGCTCGACCACGTCGTCGACGCGCTTCAGCAAGGCCGCATCGGTTTTGAAGCGGCGCAACTCGTCGCCCGAATCGCTACCGTCGACACCGAGCGAGCGTGGGTGGAGCGCGCTGCGCACCGCACCTTCAAGCACCTGCGAGAGGAGGTGCAAGCCGTGGAAATCGCCACCCGCCTTGCAGGCGAAACCGGTCGTTCACCTCCGAACGAAGAGCAGATCGGGCAGATGCAGGCGCTCGAGCGGTCGATTCTCAGTGGTGAGCTCTTGCGTAACGTTTGCCGGAAGGAGGCCCGAGATGACGCCGACGGCGCATTGGATGAGGCGACCGCTGTCCAGATATCCGGGAGTCCTGGTGGCAGGGTGACCGTGCGCATTCGCCTCCCCGGCGATCTTCTTCGTCAGTATCGCCAACTGGAAGGGTTCCACAGCCGCGAGTTGCCCGGCACGAGCTTCGTCCAGTTTCTCTGTTGGAGTTTTTGGCGCACCTGGGTGCCCACGTTGGGGTTTTCGGACAAATGGGAGGTGATCTATCGGCGAGATCGTTACCGCTGCACCAGTCCCGTCTGCCATCAACGCAACGTGACCCTCCACCATGTGCAGTATCGCGCGCACGGCGGCACCGACAGCCCCGACAATCTCACGTCTCCCTGCGCGTTTTGCCATCTCGAGGGCCAGCACGGTGGGCGGCTCAAGATCCTTCCACCAGGATCCAATCCAACTTGGGTCCTCGGCCGCCAGCCCATCATGCGCGTCCATGGGCGCGAGCGGGTCTTGCTCGCTTAGGTCGGCGACATCGTCCCCGTGAAGAACGCCGCCTAGACGGGGCATGTGGGGGAGGGCACGCTCGGACCGCATGCTGACTGTGGATGGCTCTTTTGGAGAAGGCGGAGGGCAGATCCTTCGTTCTTCCCTGACGCTCTCGCTCGTGACGAATACCCCGTTTCGGATCGTCAACATCCGCACCAAGCGGAGGCGCCCCGGCCTTCGGCCACAACACCTCACCGCCGTGCGCGCAGCTGCGGTCATCGCGCGAGCCGGCCTCGAGGGCGACGAGATCGGCTCAAAGGAGCTGAGCTTCGTGCCGAGGTCCGTCCGCGGCGGGGAATACACGTTCGCGATTGGGACGGCGGGTAGTACGACCCTGGTATTGCAGACGGTCTTGCCCGCGCTCGTGCTCGCCGAGGAGCGGTCCAGACTGGTTCTGGAGGGGGGCACTCACAATCCGCAGGCGCCGACCTTCGAATTCCTCGATCGCGCCTATCTACCGCTGG
>CP070650.1:982493-991156 GCA_020354595.1 Myxococcales bacterium | reverse complement strand
GCGTACCCGGTCGCGTCGCCCTTCATGACGCGAACCCCTAGGCCCATCGACACCGCGCGCCGCGCCGACTTCAGGATCTGCTCATCGTACGCATAGCTGCCGCTCACCGAGTACTCGAAAAACAGGTCGGCGTAGTCCCCGCCCTGCTCGAGCGAGATGCGGAGCAAGCGGTTCGCGACGTCCGCGTCGATGGCGTGCGACCCACGCTCGGCGAATGGTGCGTGATAGCGACCAGTCATCGGCTTCGGCGCACTGTAGAGCGCGCAGAGGCCGATGGCTACTGAAGCCCGCTCAAAAACCCGACGACCGCTTCGATGATGCGTTCCTGACGCCCTTCGCCTAGGCCAGCGAAAATCGGAAGCGCAAGCGCTTCGGCACTCGCGCGCTCGGATTCGGGCAGGGCGCCCTGCTCGTAGCCGAGATACGCGAAGCACTCCTGGCGATGGAGCGGAACCGGGTAGTAGATTGCCGTCGCAATCTGCTGCGCTCGGAGGTGCGCCTGCAAGTCGTCTCGGCGCGAAGTGCGAATCACATATTGGTTGTAGATGTGGCCTTCGAGGCGCCGGGACGGCGTGCGAAGGAGATCGTCGGGCAGGCCCGCGCTCGCGAAGGCTGCGTCGTACCGCTCGGCGTTCCGCCGCCGGTCCTCGGTCCATCCTCGGAGCTCCGGGAGCTTCACCCGCAGGAGGGCGGCCTGGAGCGCATCCAAGCGGAAGTTCCCGCCGATGACCGCGTGATGATATTTCGGCTTCCCTCCGTGCGCGCGAAGAACCCGCACCTTCTCGGCCAGCGAGCCTTCGGTCGTGGTCACCAACCCGGCGTCGCCAAAGCCGCCGAGATTCTTCGACGGGAAGAACGAAAAGCAACCGTACGCGCCGAGGCTCCCCACCGCGCCAACCGGGCTCTGCGTCCCGATCGCCTGGGCAGCATCTTCGATGATCGGCAAGTCGTGCTTCTTGGAGACCGCAAGAAGCGCCTCCATGTCGCACGCTTGTCCGAAGAGATGGACTGGCACGATCGCTCGGGTGCGGTCCGTGATAGCGCCGGCAACTCGGTGGGCGTCGATGTTGAACGTGCCCGGCTCGATGTCGACGAACACCGGCGTCGCACCCACGCGCGCAATGCAGCCGGCCGTCGCAAAAAACGAAAACGGCGTGGTGATCACCTCGTCGCCCGGCCCGATGCCGAGGGCCATCAACGCCACCAGCAGCGCGTCGGTGCCGCTCGACACACCAACCGCGTGCTCCACCCCGATGTAGTCGGCCACCTCGCTCTCGAACGCCTCGACCTCCGCGCCCAGAATGAACCGCCCCGACCGGATCACCTCCGCGGCTTTTTCGATCAGTCGCTCGGTCAACGGCTCGTTTTGAGCCGCAACGTCGAGCATTGGGATGGCGTCGTCACTCACCAGCTCTCACCCACCGACATTGTTCGGTCGACACCGCGTATTCATCGCCACAACGAGCGCACACCCCCGTCTCGGGCAGCACCTCGCCGCATCGGCAGGCCCAGCCCACTCGCCTGGCCGGATTCCCGACGACCACCGCATGCGGTGGCACCTCTTTCGTGACGACGCTGCCTGCTCCAACGAGCGCGTACTCGCCCAGCGCATGGCCACACACGATGGTCGCGTTAGCGCCGACCGTCACGCCGCGTCCGACGTGCGTCGGGGCAAACTCCTCTTTGCGCGCGACGTGTGCCCGGGGCGTCAGTACGTTCGTGAAGACGCAACTCGGGCCGAGAAAGACGTCGTCGGCAATCGTGACGCCCTCATAGACCGAAACGTTGTTCTGAATCTTCACTCGCTCACCGATCTGCACGCTCGGCCCCACGAACACGTTCTGCCCAAGGACGCAGCGGGCGCCGATCGTTGCGCCGCTCGATACGTGGGTGAAATGCCAGATACGCGTGCCTGCGCCGATGTGGGCGCCGTCGTCGACGACGGCCGTCTTGTGAATGAACGGCTCACGCATCACCGCAGTTTAGCAGGATGGTGGGTTCCCCCGGAAACTTGTGCTCCTCAGCGAAGCATCGCGCGGCACTCGGACACATACTGGCCGCGACCGAGCTTCGCACAGTTTTGATAAGCCTGCCGCGCTCCCTGGCGATCGCCCCGCATCTGACGGGCGGCTCCGAGCGTCACCCAGGCGAGCGCATTGCTCGGATCGATGGCCGTCGCCCGCTCTGCAAGCTCGGCGGCCTCTCGCGTATGCTGCCGCGCCAACATCAAGCGCCCGAGCTCCGCCAACGCGTCACTTCCCTCAGGATTGAGCTCAATCGCCCGTCGATAAGCCGCCGTCGCCCGCGTTCCCCGCTTCAACCGACGACCCAAGGCAAGCTGAGCGTCGTACGTATCCGGTGCACCGGTTTCCGGATAGATGATGTCGGGATTCTCGACCGGCTTCTGCGTAGGGTCCCCCGTTCCCGTGCCCGCTGGCTCTACCGCTACCGCTGGCTCTGCCGCTGCCACTGACGCTGCCTCTGCCGCTGGCTCTGGCTCTGGCTCTGCCACTGACTCTGGCGCTGCCACTGGCTCTGGCCTCGTCAGTGACTCTACCGCTGTCGCCGACGCAGGCTCCGACACCGGGCCCTCCGGCGCCCGTCTCTGCGACACCACAAACGCCACCGCCCCCGCGCCACACACGATCGCCAACAGCAACAACGCCCACGGCAACATGCTCGGTGGCGGCTGCGCCGGGCGGACGATGATCGAGCTGGGCTCGACGGCGCGCGGCGCGCGGATGCTCACCTCACCCTCTTGCTCTTCGAAGACCTGCTCGTAGGTTAGCGGCGGCGGGTCGACCTCCGGAGGCTCGTGGTAATCCGCAACCGGCTCACTCGCCTCGGTTGCCCGTGGCTCGCTGCGTTCGACCGCTTTGTCGATCGCCTCATCACTCGGAGGCGACGAGGGCACGAACGGGCCGGGCGGAGGCGACGAACGCACGAAGGGGGCGGGCGGCGGATCGGAGTCGATCGCCTCGATGGCCTCTTCGACGTCCGGATCGTCGCGAAGCTCGGACAAAGTGCTGTCCCACTGGCCGAGCTCGACGGTCTCTCGGCTCGAGATCTCCTCGATCTTGTCGATCCGAGGAACGCGCCCCGCCCAATTCAAGATCGTCCCGCCGGCGTACATCCGAGCTTCGGGCCTTGCTTGCTGAAAGCCCTTGGGCGTCTGGTGCCGGGGCCGCGACGACCCCGTTGGTGGCGGCGCAGGTTGCCATGCCTGACTTGGTGGTAGCGGCCGGCTCGTCGGAATCGCGCCAGGCGGTGGCGCCGAGGTCGCGCGCGGCGCGGTGATCTCGTCATCGGAAATGTCGGTGGCCTCGACTTTGGGCGAGGGAAGAGAAACGGGCGTGACATGCTCGGTATCTGACGCCGGCACTGACACCGACTCCGGCTCTGACGCCAAGACTGGCTCTGACCCTGGTGCCGGCACTGGCTCTGACGATGGCACCGACTCCGAGCCTGGCGCCGGCACTGACCTCATCTCCGGCGCGGTCACCGAGGTCGACGATACCTCTGGAATTCCCGGCGCTGCCGGCACAGAGACCTCTCTTGCCACCGCCCCGCCGGGCCCGGGAATCGTGTTGATTCCCTCTTTGGGCGGGGGCGCCGAGGAGACGACGAACGTCTCGGCCAGGATCGGGATGCTGTCCTGAATGCGGCCGATCTCATGGACCATGCCCTCAAAGTAGAGATCGACCACTTTGCGCAGCGCCTCGACGTGGTCACCGCCATGCGCGCGAAGGACCTCGCCGACGGTTCGTTTCCCATCGATGAGTCTCAGCATCTCGTTTTGCTGGTCGGGCATGTCGCGAAGGCGTTCGCGCAACACGTCAGCGTCGACCTCGAGCACCGTGTCGAACGACGGAAGCAGCTCGGACAAGCGGCTCCACTCGTCGAGCCGCCGCATGCCTTCCATTAAAAGCGCTTGCGTCGTCCGGTGAACGGTGCGCTCGCTTAAGCTCACGCGGCGGAACTCCAAGTCGAACCGCCCTTCCCGCCAAAGGAGCTGCCGGTAGATCGCATCTTCGCCGCGAAGGTCTTCCACGGTTGCGTTGATCACGGCGCCGGAGTCGAACGAGATCATGCCCTCTTGCCCATCGGCAGCCACCAGCGTCAGCACGCCGGACTTCCGGCTCACGTCGATCGTTTGTAGAAGATCGACCACGCTCATCTCCGAGAGCGATCCGCTGAACCTCGTCCGGGCATCGGTGCTCTTGAGCGCGAGCCCTGCTCGCGTCTGCCGCGCCAGCTCGATCCCCACCCGGGCGATGACCTCACGGATGTAGATCGGCTTCGTGAGATAGTCCTGAACGCCGAGCTCGAGCCCCCGAATCTTGCTCTCGATCGACCCGTCGCTAGACAGGAACATGAAGGGGATGTCGGACCAATCGCTGTTCTGCCGAAGCTGCTCGACGAACTCGAACCCATTCATGTCGGCGAAGGCGGTATCCGAAAGGATGAGATCGGGCTTGTTCGCGTGCAGAATCTCGAAGGCCTTCCCTACACTAGGACACCCAGCCACGTTGTAGCCCGCGTTTCGCAGGCTCACCTCGAGCACGCGGAGACTTCTAGGATCGGCATCGACTACGAGGAGGTTCTGCTTGGCCACTTCAACCTTCGGTCAGCGGGAGTGTGGGGAGCGCCCCACTTGCATGTCAAGCATGCCTTCGAATCGGGAACGTGGTAATTGGACAGTAGTGGGATGAGGAAGCACGGGGGCATCCTTGGCGTGATCATCGGCGCAGTACTTCTGCTCGGCGCCTGCGAGAAACCACGCGGCGAGATGACGTTTCATGGGCTCGACCCCGACTTCGGAGGCCTGCAGGGCGGCAAGACCGTCCGGGTGGTCGGCCGCAACGTCCGCCTGGACATCGGCTACGCGGTGTACTTCGGGCAACAGCGATCGTCGCAGGTGTCGATTCAGAACGAAAAGGCCCTCCTCGCCGTCACGCCGCGCCGCTTCGAGCCGGGGGCGGTCGACGTGACCATTCGGGCGGATAACGGCGAGGTCTTCGTCGTCAAGAACGGCTTCGAGTACATCAATCAGGCGGGCAACCTCCTGCAAGAGGCCCAAGAGGCGGAAGAGCCCTGATTCAAGACCCGCCGCCTGCGCCACCAACGCCGCCCGCGCCTCCGGAGCCACCGACACCGGCATCCCCCATCGGTTGGCAGACGCCAGCCTGGCAAACCAAGCCGACCTCACACTGAGCCGTCCGCGTGCACGGCTCGTCGAGCTGCTTCGGCGTGATGTTCACACCGCAGCCGAACAAGAATGCGAACCACAGCAGCCACAGCGCTCGTCGGCCCATCGAGGCGACGATAGCGCAGCTGGTCACGGGGGACCACGCCCGCCACGCC
Organism: Myxococcales bacterium; assembly: GCA_020354595.1. Classification (GTDB taxonomy): domain Bacteria; phylum Myxococcota_A; class Polyangia; order Polyangiales; family Houyiibacteriaceae; genus SG8-38. Next base: position 985,792 of record CP070650.1, on the reverse strand, counting down.
AAACGCTGCTAGGCTCGGACCGTGGATGTTCGGCTGCTCATCCCCGAGCTCTTCGAGAAGCTCAGCCTCATCGCGACCTGTGGTCTGATCGGCGTCCTCGTACCGCCGCTACGAAACCGGCTCTTGGGCGTAGGGCGGCCTAGAGACATCGCCGTCGTCGTCATCTTCGGATTGCTGTTCTCGATGTGGGGCTCTGCGATGGGCTTCGACTGGCTAGGGCACCATCTCAATCTTCGCGCGATCGGCATCATCATCGCCGGGATCCTCGGTGGCCCGAAAGCCGGTGCGTTGACCGGTTTGATGGGGGGCGGCTTCTACGTGCTTCGGTTTCACCCGGAGGGCATTCCCTGGGATGTGGCCGCCTCGGTGCTCGACGGCTGGCTTGCGGGGCGCATGTCGGTGCGAAGAGAGAAGATGTTCGTGGGTTGGCGAGTGCTCGGTGGCGCGGCGATGGTGCAGGTCGCCGGCCTCGGTGTGACCGCGGTGGGGATGGGCTTCGAGGGAGGAAACCCGATCGCCGCCTTGCCCTCTTTGGGCGTGCAGCTTGCGGGGGTCGCAGCCGGTGTCGCGCTTTTCGTCAATGTCGCGCTGGTCGTGATCTCGCGTCAAGAACAAGCCGTCGCCCTGGTGGAAGCACAAGCCGCGGCGGACGCGATGTCGCTCACCGCCCTGCGCAACCGCCTCGAGCCGCACTTTCTCTTCAACGCGCTCAATACGGTCCGGGCTACCATCCGCCGAAACCCCGAGCAGGCCCGCGACCTGGTGTCGGATCTCGCCGACCTATATCGCTATCTACTGCATCATCCCCACGACGCGTCGGTCATGAACGAGGTCGAGCACGCATGCGCGTATCTGGCCATCGAGCGAGCGCGCCTCGGCGACGAGCGCCTGGCGGTGCAGACCTCCGTCGATGAGAGCGTGCGCGACACCCGCGTCCCAGCGCTGCTCCTTCAGCCGATCGTCGAGAACGCCGTGAAGCACGGCATCACCCCCAAGCAAGGGCTCGGCCGGATCACGATCCGGGCGTCCGATCTCGGTGACCGGCTGCGCATCGAAGTCGAAGACGAAGCCGACGGACCAAACCATGGCCCGCCGACGAAGGGTTCCGGCGTCGCCCTAAAAACCTTGCGCAAACGCCTCAAGCAGCAGTACGACGGGCAGGCCAACTTGAAGCTTTCTTCGATGGAACGCGGTACGCTGGTCACGCTGGAGCTTCCGAAGGAGGCGCCGATCGAAGGAGAGCAAGCATGAGCATTCGCGCGATCGTGGTCGACGACGAGCCCCTGGCTCGCGACGAGCTTCGATTCATGCTCGGGCAATGCAAGGACATCGAGGTCGTCGGCGAGGCCCGCAATGCGCCCGAGGCCCAGACGCTCTGCGAGGAGGAGCAGCCGGACGTGGCGTTTCTCGATCTGCGCATGCCGGGCCCGGACGGCGTAGCGCTCGCCGAGACCTTGATGGCAAGTCATCCCGATCTTCGAGTGGTGATCGTGTCGGCCCACGACGAGGGCGCGCTCAGAGCATTCGAAGCGCGGGTCGCCGACTACTTGCTGAAGCCCGTGCGCCTCGACCGACTGCGCCAGGCGGTGGAGCGCGTTCGCGGCGACGCCGCCTCGAGCAGCCAGGAGCGGCTCGATCGAATCGCGGTGCGACGCAAGGACGCTTACGTCGTGCTGGAGCTCGACCAGGTCGTGTACTTCGAGGTCAAGGACGAGCTCGTGTGGGCAGTGACCGAAGAAGACCGCTTCGCCATCGACAAGACGTTGGCCGTGCTCGAAGAGCAGCTCGACCCCGAGGCCTTCTTCCGATCGCACCGGGGTTTCATCGTCCGCTACGATCGCATCCGTGCCATCGAGCCGACCGGCGCCGGCACGTTCCAGCTCCTGCTCGACCACCCGGAGGAGCCGAAGGTGCCGCTCGCCCGGGAGCGCGCGAAGAAGCTCCGCGAGCGCATCCCGTTTTCGGGTTGAGTCGCCGAAAAACCTTAGCGATCGGCGCCGCCGGTGGTAAACCCCCTCGCATGAAGGGGATCGCGACCGCTCGGGTGCTCGTGTTGGGCACCCTCGCCGCCATGCTCGCCCTCGGCGGCTGCAAGAAGGGAAAAGACACCGCCAACCCCGCCGACGAGAGGCGGGAGCCGCCGCCCGCATCGGGGACCATGAGCCTCGAGGGCATGTATTCGTATATGGCCGACGCCGGGATCTTCATGGACTGCGCGACGCGAGAGCAGTGGCCGGTCGCGATGGAAGGGGACAACGCCGCGCTCGAGCGCGCGTACGGCAAGGCCAAGATCGCGCCGGGCTCGCCTTTGTTGGTCACGGTCCAGGGACGCCTCGAAGCCCGCCCCAACGTGGATACCAAGGTCATGGAAACCAACTTGATCGTCACGCGCTTCGTTCGCACGTGGCCGAGGGAGACCTGTGGAAGCATGAAAGAGGTCAAGCTCGAGGACACCTACTGGGCGCTACTGGAGCTCAATGGAAAGCCGATCACCGTCACGGTCAACGCCAAGGCGCCCTACCTCGAGCTCAACTCCAAAAAAGCCAGCGCATACGGCTTCGGCGGGTGCAACCGTTTCTTCGGCTCGTACGAGGCGACCGAGCGTTCACTGAAATTCGGCGCGTTGGGGGCGACACGGATGGCTTGCCCCGAAGGAATGGATCAAGAGCAGGAGCTCTTCACCGCGCTCGCCTCGACCACTCGGTACGAGATTCACGGCTCCAAGCTCCTGCTCTTCGCAGACAAGACGCTGGTGGCGCGCTTCGAAGCACGCGCGCGGCCCGAATAGCCTCAGCGGCCGGCGTAGACGCCATAGCCTCGGACTTCGAGCTCCTCGATGATCTCGTCTTCGGTGACCTCGACATCGAGCTCGATGTTGAACGCGACGAGGCGGGCTGCTTGGCTGACGTCCTTGGCGAAACGGCGGATGAAATCGAACTTCGGATACATGGTGAACCTCCTTTTGCGGCGTGTGTTCTGCCGCGTCTTCATGCATCCTAGGGAGGAGCCCCGAGAAGGTCCTTTGCAGGACCTTAGCAAAGCCTTAGCTTAGCGAAGTCCCCGGCATGACTTTTGTTTTTGGAGAGTTCGAGCTCGACCCCGCCCGCCGCGAGCTCCGTGTGGAGGGCAAAGCGGAGGCGCTGCAACCGCAGGTGTTCGACCTGTTGTTGTACCTGGTCGAAAACCACGAGCGGGTCGTGCCCAAGCAAGAGCTGCTCGAGGAGCTGTGGCCGGACACCATCGTGACGGAGAGCTCGATTCAGCGCGCGGTCAGCTTGGCGCGGAGCGCGCTTGGAGAG
>CP070650.1:979417-982393 GCA_020354595.1 Myxococcales bacterium | reverse complement strand
TTCTTGATGCGCCAAAAGGCCCATGCGGTAAGGAAGCCGCCCAGGAATCCGCCGTATGCGACCAAGCCGCCCGAACGAAGATCGAACCATGATCCCAACGTGTCGTAAGAGTCGAGGTTGGTGAAGATGTAGAGCAGGCGCGAGCCGACGATGGCGCCGACGGCGGTCCAGGTGAAACAGCTCGCCAGTAGCTCTCGGTTGAACCCCTCGATTCGCTTGCCCATGTACATGATGAAGTACCAGGCGAACAGAAGGCTGCTTCCCAACATCACGCCGTAGGAGTAGATGGGGATCGCGCCCCAGGGAGTGGGAATGCTGAAAAGTACCGGGTGCATCGGCCGGAAATCTCGCCGGGTTCGTCCCGTGGGTCAAGCCGGTTGGTTTTGAGGCGGCAAAGCGGCTGAGCGTGTCGAAATCAGCGGTGGAGCGCGCTTCGTTCCGAAGATGGCTAGTTGACGATCACGCGGCGCAAGAGCCACTCGTCGCCTTGGCGCTGAAGGTCGAACACCGTGTTGGCGAGACCCGAGCTCGTTCGAAGCCGAAGCGCGATGCGGGCGCGTTCGCCATCGAGTGAGACACTTTCTTGAATGAGGTGCAGCCGCGAGCCTTCGAGTGACGCCAACGCCTTGCGCGCGTCGGGCTTGAGCCGGGACGCGTTGCGGTCGCCGTACTTGCGGCGCTGCCCTTCGTGCACGAGCTCGATGGGGACCTTCGTCGGGTTCGCGTAGCTCAGCGCGCCATCGATTCGAGAGTCGGACACCTTGCCGGTGACCGAGTCGATGAACTCATCCATTCGCTCGCGATCGGTGACCACGATGGCGTCGGTGACCACCGCGGCCCCGACCACGATCGAGAGGATGACAAGGAGATAGATGCCCGTTCGGCCCATGGTCCTCTAGGGGTTTGCACGGGGTGTGCCATCGGTCGCGGTCCCCGTTTCCCTAATGATTTCAGGCATAAAGCGACCTGCGAGACAGCTTTTCAGTGTCATCATGGCAGCACCGCGGGGGCCTGCCGAGACACTTTGGCACTCGGATCGGCGAGACGGACAGCCCGGGCACGCGCCTCGAGCCAGGCCGTGAGGCCGACAAGACCGATACCGAACGCGCCGAGCGCAAACCAACCGCTCGCCTCGAACGCATGGATCGCGTGCCTCACCTCGACGATGAAGCCAGCCCCAGCCAGCGCGATGCCGGAGTACGACGCTCCGCGCCCGCCGTGGATGAACCCATAGCTACAAAAGGCGAGGCCGAGCGCGATCAACTGAAGCGCCGCCCAAGGAGAGAAGGTGAAGAACAACGACGTGGCCGCAACGATTGCGTTGACGATCATCGCCGAGAGGACGAAGAACCGCTTCGACTGCGTGCTGACCCACGCGAAGGCGAGCAGCACAGCGCCGGCGACCAAACCGCACCCGAGCCAAGCTGCTGAGAGCGAGAGACCAAAGCTCGAGGCCACATTCTCCATGAACGCCGTAGCGCCGACCCACGTCGGCACGAGCGCCACACGCTCCACGGTCGTGTCGTTCGTCTTTCGGCCCAGAATGAAGAGACCGACGGCGCCCGCCGCCGAAACGACGGCCCAGAATGCGCTCGAGACGTCGTAGAACAACACTTGACGAGCCGCGATGATCGCACCGGGCGCGAGCAGAGACCAAACCGCCAGCTTCGCTTCCCGAGTTTCTGGTTTGGTCCGTGTGGCGCACCACCCAGTCAACGCGAAGATCGGAACGACCGCAATCGTGGCAATCAAGGGGCTCCGATCGGGGACGAGCAAGAGCGCTTGACCCGCGGCGCTGCTCGCCGTGAGCAAGCCCGCGTGACCCCTCGATAGAACGCGGAACGAGGCCCAGGTCATCGGGATCAGCAGCGCTCCGGCCCCCAGTACCAGCAGCAAGGCCGCGGTTTTGCTGGGCGCAACCCATTGCGCGACCGGCGCCAACGACGTGGTCACGTTCCCGAATTGCGAAAGCACGAAACCGCCGAGGATACCTGAGTGAATTGGCAGGAGCGCCAGGAACGTAAGCACCAAGACGCGCGCGCTCCGATCCTCTCGAAGCCGAATGCCGCAGACGTAGCCCACGACCGGCAGGAGCGCGGTCGTGCCGAGCAACGCGAGGTAGCGCTTCACGTCGCCGGTTTGGTCCCAGCTTTGAACGAGGAACGTCCCCGCGGCCGTCACGATCATGGCGGCCCCGCACCATCGTAAGAGCTGAAAGAGCTGCTGAAGCTTCGTGTCTTTCTCCATGATGCCTCCTAATGATCTTCCCGACGAAGCTCTTCGAGCTCGATGAGAAGCTCGGCGTCTTCTTCGGTGGATTCAAACTCCGCTTCGAACGCGTCGATCGGTTGCTCGCATTCGGCCGCGATCTCGATCTCGCCGACACGCGACTCCCAACGTTCGAACACGTCCTCGAGGTCGCCGATCGGTCCAGTCGTGTCTGCCATGCCATGCGCCGCTTCGGCGCGCGACTGGCGCGTGCGCATCAGGTTCTTGCGTTCGGTCAGCTCGCCAAGCCGTCCGTTGAGCGCACGGATGCCTTCGCTCAGCTCCTTGTGGGAGCGTTCGTGCTCGGCCAAGCGCTCGCGGAGGGCCCGCACCCGCCGTTCCGACGCTTTGAGACGTCGCAGGCACTCGAGCGCCTTGTCGTCGTCATTCGATTCCTTGGCGCGCCGGCGCCAGGCTTGCACCGCAGCTTCCTCCTCGAGCAGTGCGTCGCGAAGCTCTCGCTGATCGCGCTCGACCCGTTTGAGCTGCACGCGTGCTCGCGCCGCCGACTGCCGGACCCGAGCGATCGCGGAGCTCACCGTTGCCTCGTGGTTCTCGATCTGGGCCAGCACTCCGTCCACCCAGCTCGTCACGCTCATCTTCCAACGTCTCATTCGGTTCATCGATACCTCCGACGTCCGATAGAGCAGGGGGCGTGCCAAGCGCTGACAGCTTGAAATCATTGCCAAAATCACCACAGCCAGGGCG
>CP070650.1:975326-979317 GCA_020354595.1 Myxococcales bacterium | reverse complement strand
TTCGAATGAACTCGTCGACCTTTCCCCACTGTGCGTATAGCCAGCCGAGTCGCTCGTCCTCTTCATTGGGAATGTCGTCCGAATCGATTCGCCACAGCTTCGCGCGCACGGTAGAGCCCACGACGGCGCCACTCAAGAGGTCTTCGATCTTCGCGAACGCCTCGAGCCCGGTGTGTGCGAAAAAAACGCAATCGGCGTGCGGCAGCGCATCGATCAACGTGAGCACGCCTCCGGGCTTGGGGGGAAGAACATTCGAAAGAGCGCGTCCCGCCTCCACGAGCGGCGAGCCCTCTGCTTCGAGCTTCCGGAGGGCGCGACGCCGTTTTTCCGGCGAAAAGCGCGTGCCTTCGGGAAAGATCAGAACTCCGTCCGTGCCGAGACGGTCCACGAGCGCGCGCACCCCGTCGAGCTCCGCCGGCGTGTTCCCGGTGCGATCGACGAAGTAGTTCGGGAGCGCGTTACCGACGATGTCAAGGCAGGGGTCGAAGAGGAGCTCTTGCTTGAGCACATAGCGAACGCGAAACCCATGCGGCCGCTGCACGTATGCGCATGGCAGCAACGTATCTAAGATGCTCGCATGACGAATGAGCAAAATCGACGGCCCTGGGAGAGCAACCTCGGCGCCCTCGACCTCGATTCGCAAACGCAAGAGCCATTGTGCGACGCGCAGATTGACGCTCGCCCACCATGCCTGAAGTCGATAGAGCGCGTCCATCCTCGGCTCGACGTCGAGCCGTCGAATGGTAACCCCGGCGATGAGCAATAGCGCTATTAGCTCGAAGCCGAAGTAAAACCACGCGAATATCAGGAGGCGGAGCAAGACGAACGAGCGGGCGCGAAACACGCCTATGACCGCAGCGCCCACGAGCCAAAACGGTGCCAGCACGGTCAGCAGAACCCACGCGAACGCGTAGATCGAAATCGTCACCATACGTCGCCGGACCCGGCCGGCCTTCTTCGGCTTCACCTTCACGATGCCAGCATACTACTCAGCGCGTCCCACAGAGCCTGACGTTCCTCTTCGGTCTCTCGGGTCTTTGGGCTCCGATGGGTCGGGCGGGGTCTCCGATCGTGCCAGAACTGGCCGGTCGACGCGCCAGCTTCTTCCGACGCGCAGAGCCAAACGATCGTATCGGCGCCCTCTTCCGGCGTTCGGAGCAGCGGTTTGGTGAGCTTGTAGAAGCGAGGCAGCGAGTCGGAGACACCTGGCGTGTCCGCCCACCCAGGATGCATCGAATGTACGACGATGCCGCGGTCACGTAGGGCCTCGGCCCAAAGCTCGGTGAGAATCACTTGAGCGCGCTTGGTCCGCGCGTAGGCCACGACCCCGTCGTACGGCGCGCGTTTCATCTGCAGGTCGTCCACGCGGATGCGCTGGGTGTACATCCCCCCCGAGGACACGTTGATGATGCGCGCCGGCGCTTCCAGCTTGTCGATCAACAAATTGGTGAGCAGAAAATGCCCCAAGAGATTGGTCGCGAACGTGGTCTCGAAGCCCTCCGGGGTCTCGCTGCGTTCGGCGAGAAGCACGCCCGCGTTGTTGACCAAGAGGTGCAGCGGACCTTGGACGCGCGCTGCGAGCGCGCGGATCTGCGCCATCGAGCTGAGGTCAGCAACCTCCGTCCGCACGTCGGGATTGCCGGACTCGCCGATGATCGCTTCGGCGACACGTTCGGTCTTGTCGGAGCTTCTGCCGACCAAGATGACGGTCGACCCCAGACGCGCGAGCTCGGTCGCCGCCGCTCGCCCGAGTCCCGAGGTCGCCCCCGTGACCAGCGCGACGCGTCCACTCAAGTCCGCATCGATGGGAGGATGCGAGCGCAATCGGTATCCGAGCGCCGTGTAACCGACAACGGATTTGTCCAGTAGTGTATCGAGCACACCGTGCTTCTAGGGTCCAGACGACAATTTGGAAGGGCGATCCATCGCTGTTAGCTTCCCCGAGGGCATCACCCATGGGGGCAAAGCGCGCGTTTCTGGGGGCGACGATCGTCGGTCTGTTGACCGTCTTGTGCCCGTTGCACAGTGCCTCCGGTCAGGCGGAGGCACCGTCCGGCGTGAGCGGCCTCGGGGATCCAGCGCTCGTTCCTACCGAGGATACTCTCGAAACGACATATGGGCTCGCCATGGGCACCGGAGCCCGCGCGGGCGCGGTCGGGACGTCCGCGCTCGCCTACAACACCTCCAACATGGCAGCGCTTCGGACGTATCACGTCGAGGCGTTTTCCCAAATCATCCCCGGTAGCAAGAGCAACGGCGGCACCTACTGGACGATCGGCAGCTCCATCACCGACTCGACGACCGCCAAGAAGCTCGCCATGGGCACCAGCTTCCGAGGCGTGTTCAGCGGCGAGGGGCGAAGGTACAGCGGCTGGGATTGGCGTTCGGGCATCGGCGTGCAGGCGATCCCGCAGCTCGGCCTCGGGATTGGCTTCCGCTGGGGGCGTCTGAGCTCCGAGTGGCAGAATAGCGAGCGCATCGGGCCCTCCTTCGACGGGGTCACCCTGGACGCGTCGATGACGGTCACGCCCATCCCGTGGCTCAAGGTCGCGGGCCTCGGCTACAACCTGATCAAGACGTACTCGGCGCTGGCGCCTCAAATGGCGGGCGGAAGTGTCGCGTTGGCTCCCATCGAGGCGTTCAGCATCGGGGGAGACATCCTCGTCGACTTCACGACCTTCCAGAAGAACGAGCTCATTGCCGGCGCGGGAATCAGCTACGTGGCAGGCGAGATGGTGCCTCTGCGTTTCGGCTATCGGCGCGACAACGGCCGCAATCTCAACCAGATCACTGCGGGCCTAGGCTTCGCGAAGGGCAAGATCGCGTTCGAAGGCGCCCTCAGACAGGACATCGGCGCCCGAAAGGAGACCTACCTCCTGTTCATGTTCCGCTTCGTCGTCGAGTGACGCTCACTTCCGGCTGCGCGTCATGCTGAAGTGGACGAGCCCCGGCATGTGGCGGCCTGCAAAGGCGCCGACCTTTCCGTGGCCCGTGAATGTGAACTCCCGCTTGCGTTTGGCGATCGCATCGACGATGACCCGGGCCGCTCGGTCCGAGCGCCAGATGAGGTTCTTGGGACGCCGATCCTCGCGCTGCGGGTCGAAGCGACCCTGGTTGTCGACCTGGGCGATTTCGCTGTCGATGTACCCCGGGTGAATCGTGGTGCAGCTCACCCCGCTTCCGTGAAGCTCCGCCGCGAGCGCCTGGCCGATCGCACGGACCGCGTACTTCGACGCCGAGTACGCGCCAAATCCGGGAGCGACCATCATTGCGGAGACGCTGCCGATGAGGGCGAGCCGGCCCTTTCTCTCGCGGAGGTGAGGGATGGCGTACCGCGCGGTCATCGCCGCACCGATGACATTGACGTCGAGCTGACGCCTCCAGTCTGCAGCGGAGAGCTTTTCTACCCGTCCCGCCACGGAGAAACCCGCGTTTGCAACAGCCACGTCGAGACCCCCCAGGGTGCGCACGACCTTCTGGACGGCTTCTGCAACCGAGGCTTCGTCGGTCACGTCGCAGCGGACTGCGAGGCCCTTGGCTCCCGCCGATTCGAGCTCTCGAACCACCTCTTGGAGGCGATCTTCTCGTCGACCTGAGACGGCGACCGCCGCTCCTTCCTTCGCGAAGGCCAAAGCCAACGCGCGGCCGATGCCACTACCTCCACCGGTAATCCAGACGACTTTGTTGTCGAAACGCTTCGCCATCCCCTGCGCGTAGCAGCTCCGCGAAGGAGCCGCCACGAGCGCTACTCGGCCGTAGTGTCTGCGGTGTCCTCCGCCGCGGCGCCAGGGTCGGTCGCCCAGCGTTTCAGCGGCGCAAACCAACGCGCGGCACGCTCTGCCAAGTCGACATCGAGCCGGTAGAGACAAGGCACCACCAATAGCGTGAGCAGCGTCGAGAATGTGAGGCCGTAGACCATCACCTGCGCCATCGGTGCGAGGTGGGGAAGGCTGTCGACGGCCAACGAAAGCGGGAAGAGGCCCGCGATCGT
>CP070650.1:970663-975226 GCA_020354595.1 Myxococcales bacterium | reverse complement strand
GTGCTCACCCGGAGGTCCTCAATCAATACCGCGAAGTCGCTGAGTCTCCGTCTGCAGGGAAATGCGGGGCTTTCTCCGCACGGACCGGAAACCCTCTTGATCCGCCGTTCGCAATAGGCGTATAACGGCCACATCGGGCACCGTGCGCTTTCGCGACCACGAACTCACCGGCGCCGACGAGTCCGAACTCACGCGCTTTCGCCGCGACCATGTCGGCTTCGTGTTCCAGTTCTATAACCTGATCCCGAGCCTCACGGCCGAGGAAAACGTCGCGCTCGTCACCGAGATCGCGAAGCGCCCCCTCGAGCCCGCCGAGGCGCTCGGCATCGTCGGGCTCGGCGAGCGCCGCCAACATTTCCCGGCGCAGCTCTCGGGCGGTGAGCAGCAGCGCGTTGCTATCGCGCGGGCGATTGCGAAACAGCCGGAGCTGTTGCTCTGCGACGAGCCCACCGGCGCGCTCGACAGCAAGACCGGCATCCTCGTGCTCGAGGCCATCAACCAGGTCAACCGCGAGCTCGGCACGACGACCGCCGTCATCACCCACAATACGGTCATCGGCTCGATGGCGGATCGTGTCATGCACATCGCCGACGGCAAGGTCGCGAGCATCGACGAGAACGCCGAGCGGCGCTCGGCAGCGGAGCTGGCCTGGTGATGCGCGCGCTCGACCGCAAAGTGATGCGTGACCTCTGGCACCTGCGCGGCCAGGTGGTCGCGATCGGCATGGTCGTCGCGGCCGGTATCGCCGCGCTGATCATGTCGCTGTCGACGCTCGAGGCGCTCGACGAGACCACGGCCGCGTACTACGAGCGCTATCGATTCGGCGACGTGTTCGCGTTCCTGAAACGCGCGCCCGGGAGCGTCGAGCAGCGCATCGCGGACCTGCCGGGCGTGCGCACCGTCGAGACGCGCGTGCTGCGCTTCGCGACCGTCGACATCGAGGGCTTCGCCGAGCCCGTCATGGCAGAGATCGTATCCGTGCCGGCCGGGCGGCAGCCGATGTTGAACCAGCTCGTCGTACGCAGCGGCCGCCTGCCCGAGGCGGCGGCGAAAGACGAGGTCGTGCTCAACGAACCCTTCGCCGAGGCGCACGGGCTCACCGTCGGCGACGAGGTCGTCGTGATTATCAACGGCAAGCGCCGCGCGCTGCGCATCGTGGGCACCGCGCTGTCGCCGGAATTCGTTTACGCGCTGGGCCCGGGTGCGCTGATGGCGGACGACAAGCGCTTCGGCATCCTGTGGATGGAGCACGAGACGCTGGCAGCGGCTTACGATCTCAAGGGCGCCTTCAACAGCGTATCGCTGGATCTCGAGCGCGGCGCGAACACCAGCCAGGTGTTGCAACAGCTCGACCGGCTGCTCGAGCGATACGGCAGCGTCGGCGCCATCGAGCGCAAGGACCAGCTCTCCAACTGGTTCGTCATGAACGAGATGGAGCAGCTCAGGACGATGTCGATGATCCTGCCGACGATCTTCCTCGTCGTGTCTGCGTTCCTGACCAACATGGTGCTGGGCCGACTCGTCGCCACCGAGCGCGGCCAGATCGGGCTGATGAAGGCGTTCGGCTACTCGCGCACGGAAGTCGCCCTGCACTACGCCAAGTTCGTGGTCGGTATCGTATTCGTCGGCAGCATCATCGGCATCGCGGCCGGCACCTGGCTCGGTCTCATCAACACGCGCATGTACACCGAGCTGTTCCGCTTCCCGATGCTGCTCTACCGCCCCAGCACCTCGGCCATGACGATCGCCATCGGCGTGAGTCTCGCGGCGGCGCTGATCGGCTCGGCGGGCGCCGTCGGCCGAGCGGCGGGGTTGCCGCCGGCGCAGGCCATGAACCCGCCGGCCCCGGCCGTGTTCCGGCGCGTGCGCTGGTCGGACACGCGCGCGGCGCGCTGGCTCGACCAGGGCTCGCGGATCATTGTGCGCAACATCGTGCGCTCGCCGGCGCGTTCCCTGCTCACGATGGCGGGCGTCGCCGCGTCGATCGGGCTGCTGATCCTCGCCATCCAGTGGAACGACTCCCTCGACTACCTGGCCGAGAGCTACTTCTTCCATGCGCAGCACCAGGACGCCACGATCGGGCTCGCCGAGCCGCAGTCAGACACCATCGTGCGCGACTTCGAACACCTGCCCGGCGTGCTCGCCGTGGAGCCCATGCGCATCGTCGGTGCAAAATTCTCGGCGGGGCCGGTGACGCACCGCGGCTCGGTCACGGGACTGAGGCACGACGCGTGGCTGCAGCCGATCTTCGACGATGCGAGCGCGCGCGTGGTGCCCGTGCCACCCGGCGGCCTCGTGCTCGGCACCGTGCTGGCCGAGAAGCTCGGCGTATCGGCCGGGGACGTGGTGCGGATCGAGGTGCTCGAGGGACGGCGGCCGGAAGTCGTCCTTCCCGTGGTGGGGCTCATCGAGACTTACATCGCGATGCCGGCGTTCATGGATATCGGTGCGCTGAACCGCCTGTTGAAGGAACGCCCGAGCACCGAGTACCTGAACATCCTCATCGACCGGCGAGACGAGGCCGCGTTCTACGCGAAGCTCAAGGAGCTGCCGCTGGTATCGGCCGTGATGCTGCGCCGGGCGGCGATCGATTCCTTCTATGACACGCTGGTCGAGAACATCATGGTCTTCATAAGCCTGTTCTCGGGCCTCGCCTGCGCGCTCGGCTTCGGCGTGTCGTACAACAGCGCGCGCATCGCGCTCTCCGAGCGCGGCCGCGAGCTCGCGACGCTGCGCGTGCTGGGGTTCAGCCGCGGCGAGATCTCCTACATCCTGCTCGCCGAAGTCGGGCTGCTGATCGTTGTCGCATTGCCATTCGGCTGCCTGCTCGGTTGGGGCCTGTCGGAACTGATGGCCGCTACGTTCGAGACCGAGCTTTTTCGAATCCCCCTGGTGATAAAACCGGCGACCTACGGCCTGTCGATCGTCATCGCACTTGCCGCGACGGTACTGTCGGCACTCGTCGTGCGTCACCGCCTCGATCACCTCGATCTCATCGAAGTATTGAAGACCCGGGAGTAAACCGTGACTGCAAACAGCAAGCGTATCGTCATCTGGGCCGCCGTCGTCGGGATCATCGTGATCGCCCTCGTATTCAGCTTCATGCCGCGCGCCGTGATGGTGGACCTCGTCGAGGTAACGCCGGGTCAGCTCGTCGTCACGCTGGACGAGGAGGGCGAGACGCGGGTGCACGACGTCTACACGCTGTCGGCGCCGGTTTCGGGGCGCGTACAGCGCATCAACTCGCTCGTCGGCGATCCGGTGACGGCGAACGAGACCGTGCTCGCGCAGATCGAGCCCGGCGACCCGAGTTTCCTCGACCCGCGCAGCGAAGCGCAGGCACGCGCCGCCATCCAGGCTGCCGAAGCCGCACGGGATCTCGCCGCCGCCGCGGTGAAAGATGCCGAGGCGCAATACGAGTTCGCGCGCGCGGAGTTCGCACGCATGCAGGAACTGGTCAAGGAAGGCAGCGTCTCGAAGCGCGACCTCGACAGCGCGGAGCGTGACTTCAAGGCGCGGCACGCGGGCCTCGATACTTCAAGAGCGGCGCTGCAGGTTCGCAATTACGAGCTGGAAGTCGCACGGGCCCAGCTCGTGTCGCCACTCGAGACACAGGGACCGAAGGAAGCCTGCGACTGCATCCCGATCACGGCGCCGGTCAGCGGCCGTATCCTGCAGATCACGGACCGGAGCGAACGGGTGGTACGCGAGGGCGACGTACTCATGCAGATCGGTGATCCAAAGGACCTCGAAATCGTGGTGGATTACCTGTCGATGGACGCGGTAAAGATCGAGGCGGGGCAGCGCGTCATCATCGACAACTGGGGCGGCGAACAACCCCTCGAAGGCAGCGTGCGCCTCGTCGAGCCGTTCGGGTTCCTGAAGATCTCGGCGCTCGGTATCGAGGAGCAGCGTGTCAACGTGATCGTCGATTTCGCGGGCGAGGACGGCTGGGAGAAACTCGGCCACGGCTACCAGGTTGAGACCCGAGTCGTGCTCTGGGAGGGGGATAAGGTGCTGGCCGTGCCGCTGACCGCGCTGTTCCGGGATGGCGAAAAATGGGCGCTGTTCGTCGAGGAAGACGGCCGGGCGGCGCTGCGCCACGTCCAGGTCGGGCAGAAGAACGGCGTGTTCGCGGAGATACGCGAGGGCGTCGAGGCGGGGGACAACATCGTGATGCACCCGAGCGACCGGGTGAGCGATGGCGTGCGCATCGCGAGCCGGGGTTAGTCGGCACGGTTCTCGAAGCGCGATCGATTGACGATAAGGGAGCAAGGCGTTATCAAGACGAGTATGAGAGCAAAACATACCTGCCTCGCGCTGCTGGCCGCGGCACTTGGCCTATTAATAAGTCTTCCTCCGGCGCACGCTGAAGAGGACGAGGGTTACTTCGAGGGTGAAACCACGGAGGCGTTGTCGCGGAAGCTCTCCATCGGCTTCGCCGGCGGCCTGATGCGCTTCGACACCAACTTCAAGTTCACCGACCGCGATACCGGCCGCTCCGTATTCCTCGACTCGGAGGGCTCGATGGGCCTGCCCGAGGTCAAGACCATCCCGATCATC
>CP070650.1:965231-970563 GCA_020354595.1 Myxococcales bacterium | reverse complement strand
GACGCCTTCGGCGTTCTGTTGGTCCCGCCCCACCGCCCCCACACTATCTCCTACCCCCGCCCGTAATCCTCCCTGCGCGGCGGTCGCTGCGCTCCGCCTTGCCGGCGCCCCTGGCGCCGGGCTTCGCCCTTCGGGCTCGCGCTGCCGCCTGCTGTCCGCAACGTCGAGGTGGATTGAGCGAATCGCGTTGTGCGCGCCAAGTGAACGGCGGGTACCCGCCCCCAAGCCTGCACGGGGTGCGAGCCCGCAGGGCGAAGCCCGGCGCCAGGGGCGCCGGCAAGGCGGAGCGCAGCGACCGCCGCGCAGGGAGGATTACGGGTGGGGGTGGGCGGGCGGTGTTACCAAACCACCGCGACGTACAGAGGATCCATCCCCGACTACCTCCCCCGCTTTTTCCCCCGGTACCTCACTCTGAGCGGCGTCCCCTTGAATCCAAACCGCTTCCTGATCTGATTCACCACGTACCGCTGGTAGCTGAAGTGTACGTCTTTCGGTTGGTTGCACATGATGATGAAGGTCGGTGGTGCGACGCTGGCCTGGGTGATGTAGTAGAGACGCACGACGCGGTGGTGCATCGTTGGGGGAGGGTGGCGCTCGATCACCTCTTCGAAGAAGCGGTTGAGCTCCGCGGTGCTGATACGCTTGCGATGCTCGGTCACCGCGTCGTCCACCCGGCCGAGCAACGCGGACACGCCGCGGCCTTTGAGCGCGCTCACCGTCACCATCGGTGCCCAGGGGACGAAGGCGAGGATTTCGCGAGTGCGGTCCATGGCCTTTTTTTGCGCGTCTCGATCGAGCAGATCGACTTTGTTGAGCGCAATCACCAAGGCCCGACCTCGCTCGTTGGCCAAGCCCGCGATTTTGGCGTCTTGCTCGCCCACGCCGGTCTCGCCATCGATCATCAATACCACGACGTGGCTTCGCTCGATCGAGCGAATCGCTTGCAGCACGCTCAGGCCTTCGACGCCCCTCTTCTTCACGCTGCGCTTGCGCCGAATGCCCGCTGTGTCGATCAAGATGAAGCGCTTGCCGTCGCGCTCGACGAGAGTGTCGATGCTATCGACCGTCGTTCCGGGGCGGTCGTCCACCAACTGCCGCTCCTCGCCGCAAAGCTGGTTGACCAACGAGCTCTTGCCGGCGTTGGGCCGGCCGATGATGGCGACCCTCGGCACGTCGAGCTCGGGCTCGGTAATCTCGACGACTTCGGGAAGACGCGCGGCGATCGCTTCCTCGAGCTCTCCGATGCCACGTCCGTGGAGCGCAGAGATCGGAAGGATTTCTTCCATTCCGAGCTCGTAGTACGACACTGCATCGTGCGCTTTCGACTGGGAGTCGGCCTTGTTGGCCACGAAGATCACCGGCTTGCCGGCGTCACGCAGAAGCGCGATCGCTTCGCGGTCGGCCGGCAGTGGGTCCACGGTCGCGTCCACCACGCAGACCACGACGTCGCACTCCTGCAGTGCCAAACGAACCTGACTGGCGATGCCCGCTTTCATCGGGTCATCGCTCTCCGGATCGAAGCCGCCGGTATCGATGAGGACGAACTCGCGACCCAGCACGAAAGCATCGGCGTACGATCGGTCGCGCGTGACGCCCGGGATGTCCTCGACGATTGCGATGTGTTGCCCGGCAAGCCGGTTGAAGAGCGTACTCTTGCCGACGTTGGGGCGCCCGACGATCGCGACCAGCGGTTTGTTCGAGACCGATCCAGCCGGTCGTCTCGCTTGAGGCCTGCGCCGACTCATCCTCGGCCCTCTTTGATTGCGAGCTGCCGCGCCTTGACCGGGTCGCGCGTCCACCCCGGCACGACTTTCACCCACAGGCGGAGGTAGACCTTGCGCTCCAACAGCGCCTCGATCTGTTCGCGCGCCTCCGTGCTGATCTTCTTGATCGTCTCGCCACGCCGCCCGATGACGATCGCCTTATGACTCTGTTTCTCGACTACCAGAGTGCCTTCGATTCGCGTGAGCCCGTCGTCCTCGCGGTAGCTGTCGAGCTCGCAGGCGATGCCGTAGGGGACCTCGTGACGGGTGTTGAGCATGGCCGCTTCGCGAATCAGCTCGCTCACGAAGAATCGTTCCGGTCGGTCGGTGAGAAAGTCCGGGTCGTAGAGCAGCCCTCGTGGCAACGTGGCGCGAATCTCGTCGAGCAGCGCGTCGAGGTTCGTTCCGCGGGTTGCCGAGATGGGGACGATCGCCTGAAAGGAATGCTTGTCTTGGTACGCCTGGATGAAGGCGAAGAGGCGCTCCTTGTCCTTGAGCTTGTCGACCTTGTTGATCGCGAGCAGCACGGGTGCGCTCGAAGCGTCGAGCGCATCGAGCACGGCGATGTCCTTTTCGTGCACCCCGAGCACGGCTCCAGCCTTCGGCGCCTCGGTCACGAGCACGATCGAATCACAATCGAGCAAACCCTGCTTGGCGCTGTCGATCAAGACGTGCCCGAGCGCTCCTTTCGGACGCTCCAGACCTGGCGTATCGACGAAGGCGATCTGAGTTGGAGGATCGTCGGTCGCATACACCCCGAGGACGCACGAACGCGTCGTGCCCGGGCGCGGTGTCGCGATCACGAGCTTCTGACCTAGGATGGCGTTGAGCAACGTCGACTTCCCCACGTTGGGGCGTCCGACGATCGCGCACCGACCGGAGCGCGGCTCTCGCGCCTGGTTTTCGGGGTCCTCCATGGGGGTCGCAGCATAGCCTCGGATCGTGCGGGCAGCATGGCCTCGCCGTAGGGTCTGAGCTATGCTCGCCGCGCTCATGCGCAAAACCACTTCTCTTTGGCTCTCATTGTCTTCGCTTGGCCTCTTGCTTTTCTCCGCTTGCACCGGCGAGGTCGGTACCACGTGCTTCCAAGACGACGAATGCGACAGCGGCTTGATCTGCTGCCACGTGGGTAGCCCCTTCACACAAGGGACCTGTCAGACCGAAGAGGCCTGCAACGACATGGGCGGTGGAACCGGGGGCACGGGCGGCACCGGCGGCACGGGTGGCACGGGCGGCACGGGTGGCACCGGCGGCACGGCCGGCATGGGCGGCTCGGCCGGCGTGGGCGGCTCGGCCGGCATGGGCGGCTCGGGTGGCTCGGCCGGCATGGGCGGCGGTGGCGGCATGGAAGGCACCTAGCTCGATGAAGGCGCTCGCGTTGGCACTGCTGCTCGTGAGCGTCGCGGTGCACGCGAGCGGGCAGTCGCCCGAAGTTACGGACGAACCGGCGCTTCCGTCCGACGCCGAGCTCGAGGCTTTCCTCGCAGAGCCGAGCACCACGGCCGAGCAGGCCTACCGAATTGGCGTCCGATTGTTCGACGCGCAGCGGTACGAGGCCGCCGAACGGGCCTGGCTTCGCGCGTACTCCTTGGGTCGCGACCCGACGCTCCTCGTTGCGGTCGCTGACACCCGTCAACGCCGTGGAGATGGTCCCGGCGCTGTGGCCATGCTCGAGCAATACCTCACCGAGCGGCCCGACGCGCCGGATCGCGCTTCGGTCGAGGCGCGCGTTGCGACTTTGCTTCAGAGCCCGGCTCGGCTAGTCGTGCGGTCGGAGGAGTCCGGTCACGCGATCCTCCTCGATGGAGCACCGACCGAAAAGAAGACGCCCGCGACCCTGGAGGTGAAGCCTGGTAGTCATACGGTCATCGTCGTGGGCGAGGGCCGCCAGGTTGGAGAGCAGACCGTCCAGGTCGCCTACGGCGAGGTGAGGGAGCTCGACTTCTCACCTCAAACCCCTAGCGACGTCATTGTCGAGCAGACGGAGGAAACGAAGCTCGAAGCCGAGCTCGCCAAAGAAAAGGAGGACACGACGATCCGGCGAGCCGTGATCGCCACGGGCTCCATCGCCGCAGGCGCATTGGTCACCGGTACGGTGCTCGGGTTTCTAGCCGTTCAGAAGGAAGAAGAATACCGGAACAACCCCACCTCGAAGACCGCAGATCGGGGAGAGCGCTTTGCCCTCTTCGCCGATCTATCGTTCGGGTTGGCGGCCCTGTCGGCCATCACGTCGTTCACCCTGTTCATGACTCACAAGAACAAGCGCAAGCGTGAACGCGAGACGGCACGCCTTCACATCGAGACCCGCGGCGCAGGAGCCACGGCGACCCTGCGGTTCTGAGATGCCTCCCACTCGACTCTACTTGCTGATCGTCGCGGTGTTCGTGGGGGGGTGTTCTCTTGTCGTCGATTTTGATCGCTCGCTTCTACTCGACGGAGGGACTGACGGCGGTTCTGATGCAGAGGTCGATGCAGCTGTGGCCGCTGATGACGACGCGTCCGTAGAAAGCAGCGTCGACGCCAACTAGCGACCCATGAGCTGCACTCGCGTCCGAAGCGAGCGCATCACGCCGAGTTGCGTCGCCGCTACGAAGCCATGCGAAAAGTACGTATTGCCGGCGATTAGCTTCCGAATGAGCTTCGGCGAGTCCGCCGGATCGAAGGTCGCCCACGCGATCACGCCTGCTTCCCCACCCCGGTAGCGATGGGTATCGAACCGCCACTGACCCTTCGATAGCGTTCCGGAGATACCGTCCACCGCGATCACGGTTGGGCTCGGGCGCAAGATCATTTCGCCGCCGACGTGGATGAGCGGAATCGGGATCTCCCACTCGAAGCGTATGCCCTCGCTCGTCCTCTCGACGATCTCGGCGCAGTTGCCATGCAGCATCGACTGCCCGAAGACCTCCGGGTCGAGCATCACCCGGCGCACCCGGCTCACGCTTGACCCGGAACGGCCGACGACGGTCACACTCTGCATGGTCTCGCCATCGAGGTCCATGAACACCAAGTCGCCCCGCCCTAGGAGCTGCCGAAGAGCGTTCATGTTGACGTAAGGGCGGCTGAGGGGCTTCGTTCGGAATTTCGCGTGTAAGTAGGAGCCGGCTCGCTTCTCGGCTTCGGCCTTGACCTCGAGGAGCGTCACCATGGCGACGGCTACGTTGATCGTGCGATTGACTGCGTTTCCTTCGGAGGCGAGCTGACGTGTGATGTAGTTTGCGTCGCGCATGTCGAGCCGAGACGAAAACACGATGAGGGACTTCTTCGGGCCTTCGGGGTAGACGCGCCACATGACGCGGCCGATCCCCAAATCTCCTCCGATGGTGCGAATGTCGAACAGGTAGCCGCGCTCTGAATCGCCCGGGTAGGTGGTCAAGACGTTATGACCGGTCATCGAGAACAAGCTCACGCCCCACGTCCAATCGAAGGCCATCATCGAGCCGTTGGTCGACTTCACGTCGACCGAAGTCAGGGCGCTCATGAAGCGCGGCTACACGCTCGGCTTACCGATGAAGTCGGCGACGGTCTTTGCGGGCGCGTGGATGCGCGCCGCGTAGATAACCGCCGGG
>CP070650.1:953545-965131 GCA_020354595.1 Myxococcales bacterium | reverse complement strand
GCTCCCCGCACACGCGAAGCCCTAGTCAGCCGACGACCTGCAAACGGATCGTCTCCGGATCTGGCTCGGCGCGTGGCGTCGGTGCCGGGATGTACTCGTGGCTCGTCGGCACTTCGGCATCGTCGGCCGTCGGAACCGCACGGCGCATGAGCGTCTGCCAGGCTTCCTTTGGGGCTGGGACCTTTTCTTTGAGCTCGACGTAGAGAAGCCGCGCAAGCGACGGCAAATAGGGAGCCATCTTGTCGTAGGTCTGCTTCGCTCCTCGAAGGTCCTTCGTGAAGAAGCCCTTGGTGCGCGCTGCGGCGCGCGCCGCGCGGACCTTCGCGCGACCCATGCGGCCCTTGCCGACCAGCGGACCGATCTCGTGGATGAGGTCCGCGCCGGTCCCCGCAACGACGTGCGGCGCCTTGTAGAAGGTCTTGGTGTAGCGCGGGTTGCTTTGCAGGAAATCGCGCGCCTGTTGCTCGGTGATGCCGTGGTGCGCGAGCGCGTTCTCATATTCCTGGCGGGCTCGTTCGCGCGCCTTGAACATGTACATCTGCACCCGTGAGTAGAAGTTCACCGCGCCGTCACCGCTGGTCTCCACTGGACAGTAGATCGCGTCGGGATGAAGCTCCGTGATGACGGTCTGGATGCCGTCGGAGACACCGGAGCTCGGCATGCATCCGAACGGCTTCACGCTGAGCGTCATGTGCGCCTTTTGCTTCGCGACATTGAGCACGAGCTTCGCGACCTCCATGTGGCCTTCGCCACCGCGGAGCTCATTGTTGTAGAAGCTGTGGCCGACCTTGGCGATTTCGTCCATGTCAGGGAGCTTGTGCCGCTTCAGGCCCGACACGGCGCAGAATGTGGCAAACGTGGCGCGAAGCGCGAGCTCGCCGAGCCAGACACCAGCCATCTTGTACCCGACGTCCGAGCCTTCGAGCCCGTAGTACGACTCGTCGGTGCCACGCAGCGTCATGCGTCGTTCCGTGTCGTGGCGCATCTCCCAGAGCGTGTAGAGGAGCCAGTTGACGAGCGTTTGGATGTCGTTTTCACCACCCTCCTGCTCGACGAAGCGCTGAAGGTGGTAGTTGCCATCGCCCTCGGTGGTCATCGCCCAGAACTCGCCGATGATCGCAACCTTGGGCTTTGGGCGAAGTCGATCGATCTCGACCGCCTGGAGGTACTTTCGCCCGCGCCAGAGGGCGCGAAGGACGCTCTCGTTCTTTTCGAGCGCTTCCTGCACCTCGCGTTTCATCTCGGCGATCGCGCGATCCGTCGCCCCCTCCTCGACCTCGTACGGCCGAACCCGGTAGCTCAACACGTTGATCACGTCGCCCGCGAACAAGCCGCGCGCGAGAGCCATGAAGAACTGCGGGTTGAGCACGAGGCCGATCTCTTCGCCTGTCGCCTGCTTGAAGCCCGCTTGCTGCTGAAAAAGCACGACACGGAACCCATCAAACCCCGCGTCGCGAAGCGCCTTGCGGTACTCCGTCACGTACATGCCGAAGCGGCAAGGTCCGCACGCGCCCGCCGTGAGGAAGACGTAGTTGTCGATGATTTCCTGCGCGCTCAGCCCCTCCTCGTCGCGAAGTCTCGCGAGCTCTTTGACGAGATTGCCGACGGTGAAATACGTGGGATTGCACTGGGCCTTGTTGCCAAACTCCTTGCCGTAGCGGAGCGACTCGATGTCCGCGCATTCCATCGAGCGCGTGTTGTAGCCAATCCCCTTCAACGCGGCCGCAACGAACTCGTCGTGGGCCATGGTGAGACCGCCGTTCAGAATGGTCGTGGTTGGGCGTTCTCTCGCAGAAAAGAACGGATTGACCATCGAGTCCGTCCACTGCTCGCGCTTGTCGTCGAGACCGAGCTTGGCCCTCTCCTGGGCCTCGAATGCGGCGAGCTCTTTCTCGATGTCGATTTCAAAACCATCAGCCATGTCTAGCCCCTTCACACGCGGACGAGCTTGCCGTCCTTGGTTTTCCTTCCGAGACGAATCAGACCTTGCGATACCGCACTCGATGCGAGGCCGTCCTCCTCGGCCTTGGTCGCGTCGATGCGGTATTGGTTCACTCTATCCGTGAGCTCGTGGATTTGACGTTCGAGCCCGAGGTCGGCGCGCCGCTGGGCGGCGAGCTGCTTTTGCTTCATGCGCAAGAGCTCCAGGCGCTTCTCGTCGATGCGACGTTGAAGCTCGGCTTTGCGCGCGGCGACGTCTTCGAGATGCTCTTCGCGGAGCTTCAGCGAGTGCGCATATGTCTTGACGCGAATCTTGATGGAGCCGCCCGGCTTGTTGGCATCGATGTCGTGAAGCGACGAGGATGGCACGCCGCTTCTTGCAACGATGCTGTCGATGATTCCGTAGGTTGGCGCATCGTGTCCGCACTTGAAACTGCTCAAATCGAGGATGGCGACGTTCGGGTGCCGTGAGGCGAACTTCGCTGCCCACACTTTTTGCGCCGAGTTGGCCGAGTAGTTCTCAGGCCAGACGTCGTTGACGTCGAGCACGTCCTCCTCCTCGTCGCCATAGAAGCGCCCGAGCCACTCGGGGTCTTTCGGAATCGACCGGATGCTGAGGATCGGGTAACCAAGCACCTGGAATTCATCGGGAATCCCGTGGTGAAGCCCTGGGTCGAGATGGTACGGGCGGCCGAGCACCAGGATCGCAACCTTGTTGTCGTATTCGACCTGATCGAGGATCGCTCTGCCCTTGTCTTGGAGGTCCTGGTCGAACCGCTCGAGCGCCGCGAGCCCTTCCTGCACTGCGAAGTCACTCTCGTCCTCGGTGATGCCCAGCACGTTTTCGAACGCCTCGAACATGTCGCGTTTCAGAAGCGTCGGCTCGGCGAAGCTGAACGCCGGTGCCAGATACTCGATGCCACGGCTGCCGAAATAGTCTTGCTCCTTCGTGAACGCGGCTTTCATGACGTCGGGCGTGCCAGCGACGATGGGGCAGCTCGCATCGTCGACGGTGCCCGTCACGAAGTTCGGAACGTGCGTGAGAATCGGGAAGAAGATCGCGTCGAACGGCGATTGTTCGTGCTTGTGGAAAAAGAGCTGGTGGAAGTGCGCCTGTGCAACCTTGGACGGATAGCAGGGGTCGACCGAGCCGTACTTGCCGCCCTCGGCGAACATCTCCTCGGAGCTCGGGTCGCTGAAGACGATGTTTTTCGGCCGCACACCGAGCACCTCGAAATACGTCCGGAAGAACGGCGCCGTCGAGTACATGTTGAGGACCCGCGGGATGCCGACACGCCACTGCGCTCGCTTCTTGGCGGACTCTTCCGACGAGCGCTGGAAGGTGCGCACGAACTTGTTTCGCTCGATCGAGCCAAAGAACTTCCGTTCGACTTTGACGTCCTGCAGCGGCGTGCTGGCCTCGGGCATCGGCTTCACGCCCGCGACGCGCTTGAAGGCCTTTAGCCCCTCGTAGGTCACGAGGTTCGGGAAGGCCTTCATGATCTTGCGGCGCTCTTTGACGAGCGCTTCCATGGCGTCTTTGCTCTCGACCATGCCTTTTTCGCAGGAAAAGCCGCTGATGTAGCGGCTCCTCGAGCCGTCCGGCCGAAAGGCGTCGATGAAGGTGCGCGAGCACTCGTTGGCGCAGAAGTGGCAAGTGGTCGTTTCGTCGTTCTTGGTCTCGTACTTGAGGTCGATCGCCGCATCGAGACCGATGAACGTCGAGCTGCCGCGACGCTTCACGACGCGAAGGGTCTCCATGGCAGCGCCGATTGCGCCGGCTTCGCCGCTATGTGGGTGCACGTAAACTTCGGCGTTCGGCACGCGCTCCTTGATGTAGTCGACCTGCGCCTTGACGGCGGCCAAGTTGTATTGCGTGCCGCCCTGCAAGACGAACTTGCGCCCGAGCGCGGCCATTCGTGGCACGCCCACGACGTACTGCCATACGTTCTTCGGCAACACCTGCGCCAGGCCCGCGAGGAGCTCTTCCTTACTGAAGCCCTCCTTCTGGAAGTTGACCCGATCGGTATCGAGGAAGACCGCGCAGCCGTAGCTGAACTTCGGCGCGAGGTCCGCTTGGAAGGCGGTGTCGGCATACTCGGTCACGGGCAGGCCGAACTGATCGGCCATCGCTTGGAGCAACATGCCATTGCCTGCGGAACACTGGTTGGAGAGCTTGAACGTCTTGATGTCGCCGTTCTCCATGAACAGGACTTTGATGTCCTGACCGCCGATGTCGCAGATGACGTCGACGTCGCCGAAGTAGTGCGTCGCGCTCATCATGTGGGCGACCGTTTCGACGATGTTCACGTCGGCTCGCACGCACTCTTCGAGAACGTCCGCGGCGTAGCCCGTCGCGCCGAAACCGAGCACGTCGATCTCCGCTCCCTTGGCAGCCATGCGACCGCGTAGCTCCGCGAGGAGCTCTTTCGCGTCTTGAATCGGGTTACCCTTGGAGAGGGTGTACGCCTTCATCAAGACTTCGCCCTCTTCGCTCAGGAGCACGGCCTTCGAGGAGGTGCTGCCGCCATCGAGGCCGATCACAGCCCGAACGGTGCCGGTCGTCATCTCTGGCTCGACGAACATCGGGATGTGGTATGCGCCGAGGAATTTCTCGAGCTCGGCTTCGTCGCGCGCCAACGGTGGCCCGGCCGCCTCACCGAGGCGTTCCTTGCGGCCTTCGGTAATGTACCGCCGGAGCCCATCGAGCCCCTCGTAGACCCCGACCTCGGCAGGCTCGTGCATCCCATACATCACCGCACCGTAGGCCGCGTAGAGCGCCGCGTTTTCCGGAACCGGAATGAGCTCTTCGATCGGAACGTCCTTCGGATAGTCGTAGCCTCGCTCGTCCCAAGTCTCCGGGATGCGCTTGCGCCAACACTCCTGAAGAAACGGCAGAAAGGTGTTCGGCCCGCCGAGGAGGAGCACCTTGTGCCGAAGCGTGTTTCCGCGCGTGAGCACCGATAGGTTCTGCATGACGATGGCATCGGCGAGCGAGCACATGATCTCGTCCGAGGGGATGCCCGTCTTCACGAGGTTGACGATGTCGGTCTCGGCGAACACGCCGCACTTGGCCGCGACGTGATGAAGATGGGTGTCGTCGAAGTGGAGCTCGAGCGTCTCCTCGGGCGGCATGCCGACCTTGATCATGCATTTGTCGATCGTGGCGCCGGTACCGGAGGCGCACTTGTCGTTCATCGACGCGATCGCGGACTTGTCGCCCGTCTTCTCGTTCTCCTTGAAGACGATGATCTTCGCGTCTTGTCCGCCGAGCTCGACGACGGAGCCGGCATCGGGGTGAAGCGTCTCGACCGCGAGAGTGACCGAGTTGACCTCCTGGACGAACTTCGCGCCTAGCGGCGCCTCGAGTGGCTTGGCGCCGGAGCCCGTTGCGAAGACCCGGATGTCGTCGCAACCCATATCAGAGAGGATCTGGCCAACGCGCACCATGAAGTCGAGGACGCACTCCGCCTGCTTGGTGTGATGCCGCTGGTAATCGCTCCAGACGATGTGTTTCGTAGCGGGATCGACGATGACCGCTTTGACGGTCGTGGACCCCACATCCAACCCTACTATCGCCCTATCCATTAGTACGGTCGCAACCTTCCCTCGTAAGGTGGGTGAGCTAAACACAAGCGCCCGTGAAAGTCACGCGACTTGGCTTGCAAACTAGGAACGTCGAAGTCACACCAGAGGTCCATGGGTAAAGTCTTGATCATCGGGGCAGGTGGCGTCGGTGGAGTAGTCACGCACAAATGCGCAGACGACGCCGACACGTTTTCCGAGATCACTCTCGCCAGCCGTACGCTGTCGCGCTGCGAACAGATCCAGAGACGAGTGCGAGACCTTCGCGGGCGTGACATCGACATCGCTCAAGTAGATGCGGATGACGTCGCACAAACCGTGGCACTGATCAAACGAGTGCAACCAGACCTCCTGATCAACGTTGCCTTGCCTTACCAGGACCTGCCTCTCATGGACGCCTGTCTCGAGACCGGTGTCGACTATCTCGATACCGCCAACTACGAGCCCCCGGACGAAGCGAAGTTCGAGTACAAGTGGCAGTGGGCCTACCGTGAGCGCTTCGAAGCGGCCGGAATCATGGCACTCCTGGGCTCCGGCTTCGATCCGGGCGTCACGAACGTCTTCTGCGCCTACGCGCAGAAGCACTTGTTCGACGAGATCGACTACATCGACATCTTGGACTGCAACGGTGGGGACCACGGCCACCCTTTTGCAACCAACTTCAATCCGGAGATCAACATCCGGGAGATCACTCAGCGCGGCCGCTATTGGGAGAACGGTCAATGGGTGGAGATCGACCCGATGTCCGAATCGCGCACGTTCGACTTCCCCGGAGTCGGCGAACGCAAAGCGTATCTCCTATATCACGAAGAGCTCGAGTCGCTGATCCAGAACATAACGGGTCTCAAGCGCATCCGTTTCTGGATGACGTTCGGCGAAGAGTACCTCACCCACCTTCGTGTGCTTCAAAACGTGGGCATGACCAGCATCGATCCGATCGAGTTCGAGGGCCGCGAGATCGTGCCCATTCAGTTCCTGAAGGCGTTGCTTCCCGACCCGTCGACGCTTGGCGAGAACTACACGGGCAAGACGAGCATCGGATGCCTGATCGAAGGCCGCAAGGACGGCAAGCCTCGCAAGGTGTTCATCTACAACATCTGCGACCACGAGGAGTCGTGGAACGAAGTGCGTGCGCAGGCCGTCTCGTATACGACCGGCGTCCCGACCATGGTCGGCTCGAAAATGATGCTCACCAACCAGTGGCGCGGGCGCGGGGTCTTCAACGTAGAGCAATTCGACCCGGACCCGTTTCTCGAGGAGCTCGCCGTCCGCGGGCTCCCCTGGCACGTGAAGGAGATGTGATGCGAGCGTGCGAGCAGCTGGATTTATTCAGGGTACAGACGCCAGCTTACGTCATTGACGTCGCCGTCCTCGAACGCAATCTGGAGCTCTTGGCCCATGCCCAAGCCGCGGCAGGGTGTACGGTCCTGCTCGCGCTCAAAGGCTTCGCCGCTTGGGCAACCTTTCCACTGATCGGCAAGTACCTCGACGGCGCCGCGGCAAGCGGGCCCCATGAGGCCCGTCTCGGCGCAGAGGAGCTCGGAAAGCAGGTCCACACCTACAGCCCGGCCTTCGACGAAGCGTCGTTGCGCGAGACAATCGCTCACTCGGACCACGTCATCTTCAATTCGGTGTCGCAGGTCGAGCGCTTTCGAGCGGTTATCGGCGAGCACGCGAGCGACGTCAGCTTCGGGCTCCGCATCAACCCGCAGCATTCCGAGGTGGACGTCGCGCTCTACGATCCCTGCGCGCCGGGCTCGCGGCTCGGTGCGACCAAAGCACAGCTCATGAAAGCCGACCTCCGTGGAATCGACGGGCTTCACTTTCATACGCTGTGCGAGGTAGGTGCCGATGCGCTCGAACGAACGTTGAGGGTCGTCGAGGAAGAGTTCGCGCCGTGGCTCGACGAAGTGAAGTGGGTGAACTTCGGCGGGGGCCACCACATCACGAAACCCAACTATGACGTCGGCCTGCTGATCGATCTGATCCGCTCGTTCAAGCGAGAGCATCGCGTCGAGGTGTTCCTCGAGCCCGGCGAGGCGGTCGGTCTCGATGCTGGGGTCTTGGTTGCGTCCGTCCTCGACATCGTCAAAAACGATGGGCTCATTGCAATCTTGGACACCTCGGTAACGGCCCACATGCCCGATGTCCTCGAGATGCCTTACCGACCCGAGGTTCGAGGCGCCTCGGACCCCGGGATGCGGGCCCACACGTATCGGCTCGGTGGCCTGAGCTGCCTTGCAGGCGACGTGATCGGCGAGTACTCGTTCGACGCGCCGCTCAAGGTGGGGGACAAGTTGGTCTTCGAGGACATGGCCCATTACACCATGGTCAAGAACACCACGTTCAACGGCGTGCGTCTCCCGTCGATCGCCCTCTACGACCCACGGGACGACTCGTACCGTGTGCAGCGCCAGTTCGGATACGAAGACTACCGAAATCGCCTCTCGTGAGCCTTGAACTTCGGAGCAAAGCGGTAAGACTCGACCGGTGGCCTCGTTCTCCGATTTCACCACGTATGCCCAACAAACCGGTGCGCGCCTGAGCGAGCAGCCGTTGGTCTTCGAGATCACGCGGCACTTCGATGTTTCACGGCAAGAGCTGTTCAACTACGTGAGCGACATCGACAAGCTGGGCGAGTGGATCTGGTTCGCCAAGGCGAGTTGGGCCGACAACAGCGATGCCGAGGTCCCTGGCCAGGTAGGGGCGGTGCGGGTGATTCAGAGCCGCGCGGGGCCTCCTGTTCGAGAGGTGGTCAAGGCGTACGAAGCTCCGAGGATGCTGGCGTACTCCGCGGAAGATGCTGCGTTCATGGGGATGTGCACCGACCACTTGGGCGTTCTCACCTGTGAGCCACATCCGGACGGCGGTACCGTCGTCTGCTGGCAAGCGTATGGAAAGCTCGCAAGCAATCCCGCCAAGGCTTGGGGCGGGAAAAAGCTGTTCCAAGTCGCGCTGAGCAACGGTATGAAGAACTTGGAGCGAAAGCTCACCAATCGCTGAGCGCATGGAGCTCATCCGCAGCAACCGAACCGAAGCCCTAGCGGACACCCTCGCTGCACAGGTTCGCGACCAGCCGCTCGACCCGTTCGAAAAAGAAGTCGTCGTCGTGCAGAGTCGCGGGATGGAGCGGTGGCTCTCGCTGGCGCTGACCGAGCGACTCGGGGTTTGGGCCAACCCGTGGTTTCCGTTTCCGCGCAAGCTGATCGAGTGGGTGCTCGATAGCCTCGAGATCGGATCGTCGGAGGACGCGAAGGCGTATGAGCGCGCTTGTTTGAAGTGGACGATTGCAGAGGCGTTGCGGAAGGCGCCGCCATCGGATCTCGACGGCTACCTGGGCGGGCTCACCGACGACGATCGCGTTCTCCGGCTCGCCACGAGCGTTGCGACGGTGTTTGACGAGTACGTGATGTACCGCCCTGAGATGCTGCGAAAGTGGGCGAAAGGCGCGGAGAGTCACTGGCAAGCCCAGCTCTGGCGGAAGGTCGCCTCCAAGCTCGGCACGCACGACCTTGCATCTCGCATCGATGAGGGCGTGAAGGTGCTTCGCGCAGGATCGAGCCAAGACGCGCTACCGCTTCGACGGCTCCAGCTCTTCTCCCTCGAAACGCTGCCCCCGCTATTCTTGCGATTCTTCAGCGAGCTCGGCCGGGTGGTCCCGACGACCGTCTACCTGCTCGAGCCCTCCGAGGCGTACGTGGGGGACGTCGCCTCGAAGGCCGAGCGCGCCGCAACGGAGCCGGAAGAACGCGATGGGCACCCGTTTCTGGTGGACGTCGGACGGCTCTCGCGAGACTTTCAAGAGCTGCTGCTCTTGGTCGACGACCAAGTGAAGAGACGGCAAGACCAGTTCGACTCCCCCGGTCGCGCGAGCCTGCTGCACTCGATTCAATCGGACATCCTGCAGTTCCGAAGCCCACCTGCTCGCAATGAGCGGGACGTAATCGAGTCGGACGATGGATCGATCTCGATTCATGCATGCACGGGGCCGATGCGCGAAGCGCAGGTCCTACACGATTTAGTGCGCGCCGCTCTCGAAGACGACCCTTCGCTCAGGCCCGAAGACGTCGTGGTCATGACGCCGGATCTCGACACCTACGCCCCAGTCTTTCGAGCGGTTTTCGGCGAAAGAGAGCAACACCGGATTCCTTTCGAGGTGCACGATCGCAAGACCCGTGAAGACGCTTCGTTTTACGACGACTTCTTGGCGGTGCTCGAAGTGCTCGACTCGCGCTTCTCCGTGCTCGACTTGGTGCGGTTGATGGACGCGAGGTCCATGCGCGAAGACTTTCGGTTCACGCAGCGCGAGCGGGCTCGGCTCGCCGACCTCCTCTCGGCGGCCGGGGTCCGCTGGGGTATCGACGCTGAGCACCGCGCGGAGCACGGCTTTCCGGCTGAAGCCGTCCACACCTGGCAAGCAGGGCTCGATCGCTTGTTTCTCGGGTTCGCGTCGATGCCCGACTCGAGGGACGTGTTCGAAGGGCTGCTCCCGAGGGGGGCCCCGAGCCTCGGCGACGCGGAGCTCGTCGCTCGGCTGTCGCGGCTCTGCGAGACCTTGTTCGGATTCCAGCGCCGCACACGTCAGCCCCTCGATCTCGAAGCGTGGGCGAGCGAGCTCGGCCGGCTCTGCGCTCTGCTCTTTGCCGAAGACGACGAGACCAGCCCTGCCGTGCGGACCCTGCGTGACGCGATCGACAATCTTCGAATGCTCGCCGCGGGCGGCGGCTACACCGGCCCGGTTTCCCTCAAGACGGTGCGACGCGAGCTGAGCGCTTGGCTCGTGCGCGAGACCCCTGCGGTCGGGTTTCTCCGGCGCGGCGTGACACTCACCGAGCTCGTGCCGCTACGCTCCGTTCCCTTCAGAGTGGTTTGTCTCGCCGGCATGAGCGAGGACGCATTTCCGCGCACGGACGATCGACCAAGCTTCGACCGCACGCGCGACGCGCATCGCCCCGGTGACCGGAACAAGCGCGACGACGACCGTCACTCTTTCCTTCTAGCGCTGCTCTGCGCTCGGCAGCGCCTGATCATCACCTACAGCGCGCCGGCGGGGAGTCTTCGGAGGGGCGCCAACCCATCCCCACTGGTGTCGGAGCTCGAAGAGACCACAAACGACTACTACGTGCCGAAGGAGGGCGAGCAGCTTTTGCAGCCGGTGGCTCATCCGCTGCACGCATTTGACCCGGCCTACTTCGACGACGGCGGGCTTCCGCGGAGCTTCTCCGAGAGATATGCGGAAATCGCGCGCGCCGTCTCGAACCTGCCGACGCGGCCGTCACGCGCCGAGCTCGCAGCCTCCGCGGAGGAGGGGACGCGTGCCCTTTCGGTCGGGGAGCTCACGAGCTGGTTGTGGAATCCGATGGCCGCGTTCCTCGACCGCACGCTGCGCGCGCGGTTCGACACCGCCGAGCTCTACGAGCCTACCGGCGCGTTGACCGAGCTCACGCCGCTCAACGCCTCGAAGGTGGGAAACGAGGCGCTTCGGGCGGGGCTTCGGGGTGAGGCTCTGGTCGCGTTCCTCGACGCGGCTCCCGAATTCCCCGATGGGAGCTGGGGCGACCTTCACCGAAGTCGCCTCGCCCACGAGATCGAGGCGGTCGACGCGCGCGAGCGCCACGTGCGGCGAGACGAGCTCATGCGCACGGCGGTACTGGAGGTCCAGGTCGGTGGATGCATGCTGGAAGGACGGCTCGATGGCCTCGGAGCGCAGCACCGTGTGGTGGCGCGGTTCACCCAGCCCGCACGGCGGGCGGAGCTCGCCGCGTGGGTCGAGCACCTGCTCATGCAGTGCGCCAAAGGCCCGCTGCCGAAGGAGACGCACATCGTGCTCCGCGGCGGCGAGTCCAACGCACGGCTCGTTTCGTTCGCGCCGGTCACAGATCCGCAAAAGGAGCTTGCGGCACTCGTCGATCTCCATCGGGTTTCGAAAGAAGCGCCGCTGCCTCTGATCGAACGGGCCTCGCGGGAGTTCGCTACCGCGTTCGAAGAGAGCGAAGACAAAGCGTTCAAGAAGGCGCAAGAGCGGCTGGACGCTCAGCGGCGATGGGATGAGCGACTCGC
>CP070650.1:940040-953445 GCA_020354595.1 Myxococcales bacterium | reverse complement strand
TTCACGACTCTTGCCTGCCGCGCTCATGCGCGGTTGACGTTCGGTTGGTTGGCGAACGTTTAGGCAGGAGGTGAATTCTTCGGGGCGATGCGGAAGCGCCGCGTGTCAGCGGGGACGAATGCGTCGGCCGGCGCAAAGCTCTGTGGGACCTCGAGGAGGTCGGGGGAAGCGTGCGATTCGGCAACGGCGAGGAGCGCGTCTCGCCGGTCGGCGGTCAGCGCGCAGTGCTCGTGTGCTTCGTTCGAGCCTTCCTCGGACACGCTTTCGAGCGCCGCGGTTTCCCTCTCGGCGTGGTCCGACGCGCCGTGATGGTGCGCTACACCTTCGTGAACCAGCTCACCGTGCTCGGCGCAGCGCGTGTGCTCGACCAAAAGCATGTGGCCGCCGCTCGAGCCCTGCAGAAACAGCGCGAGCAGCCCGGCAAGGGCGCAAACGCGCCGAATCATTGCAGATCCGTGCGGGCTGTGGGCCGAGGAACGCATGCGTAACGTTCGAGTATGACCGAAACCACGGCGGCATCAACCGTGCGCCTAATGTGCGCTGGACCGGTCACCCCACCGGGCTACACCCACAGCTCGCTCCGCACGCTACGATCTAATGGGCTTGGGGGGCCTCTCTTTTTCGATGTCGCGACACGATCCCACCGAGGTAACACGGCGCCACGTCTTTGCGCAGCAGGGTCTCTCCAAGAAGGAGGAGCAGGCCCGCATCGTGGTGCTCGCAGGGAAGCTCGCCGGGGACAAGTACGCGATCGAAGAGGAGCTGACGCTAGGGCGCGGCGAGCAAGCCGACGTGAAGATCGACGACACCCTGGTCTCCCGGATGCACTCGAGGATCTTCAAGCACGAGAACGGCTCGTTCGTGATCGAGGATCTCGAGAGCCGCAATGGGACCTTGGTCAACGGCATGGCGATCACGAAGCAAGTCTTGACCTATGGCGACCGCATCCAGATCGGGAGCTGCCTGCTGCTGTTCGCCCACCACGACCCGATGGAAGAGCAGGTGGCGCAGCGCCGCAAGCTCGAGGCGATCGGGCGGCTCGGCACTGGCGTGGCGCACGATTTCAACAATCTACTCGGTGCCGTGCGGTCGAGCATCGATTTCCTCAACGCGCTTCCGAACGAAACCAAAGTCGGTGACGCGGACGTGCGGGAAGCGTTCAACGACATCCGAGGCGCGGCCGCCGCTGCGACCGAAATGACCAGCCGACTGCTCGGCTTTGCCCGAGAGGTGCGCGGGAGCCACTCCGAGGTGGATCTTTCCGAGCTCTGCCACCACGTAGTTCAGCTGGCGCGGCACACGTTTCATCGCAGCATCAGCATCGACGCGCGAATCGAACGCGGCCTCAAGGTGAGCGGCGACCGCGGCCAACTCCATCAGCTTCTGATGAACCTCATGATCAACGCGCGTGACGCCATGCCCAACGGCGGCAAGCTGAAGATCAGCGCCAAGAAGGCGGACCAACTCGAGCTCGAAAAGGCGCCGCTCAACCCCTTGGTGGCCCACGCCGTCATCACGGTCGAGGACAGCGGCGTCGGAATGGACGAAGCGACGCGTGAACGCGCATTCGATCCGTTCTTCACGACGAAAGGCGATCAGGTGGGCGCCGGGCTCGGGCTCGCGGCGGTCTATGAGATCGCGAAATCTCACAACGGCCACATCACCGTGCACAGCGCCCCCAACCGAGGCAGCGAGTTCCAAGTGGTGTTTCCGCTCACCACGGAGCGGCCGATGGTGCCGACCGAGCCGAGCCTCCCCGCGATCAGGCTTCCGCGCACTCAGCTTCTCATCCTTCTCGTCGACGACGAGGACGTCGTACGTCGGAGCGCCGGCCGGGTCGTCCGACAGAGCGGCCATCGCGTGATTTTCGCGAAAAGCGGCAAAGAAGCGCTTCGCGTCTACACCGAAACCCAACCCCGCCCCGATCTCGTGCTGATGGACCTCAACATGCCGGGCATGACCGGGGACCAAGCGTTCGAGGAGCTCAGGGCACTCGACCCTCAAGCGCCCGTGGTTTTCGTGTCGGGCTACTGGGATCGGGACCTCGAGCGCAAGCTTCGCGGACTCGGAGCGCTCGGGTTTGTTCAAAAGCCCTACGAAGCTGCTACGCTCCGGGACGCCATCGTTCAGGCGATGACGGCCCAAGCTTCATGATCAAATACATAGGCTCCAAACGCGTGTTGGTGCCGCACATCGTGCGGGGGGTGTCGGCGTTCCCGAAGTCGGAGCGAGTGCTCGACTTGTTTTCAGGGACATCGCGAGTTGCGCGTGGGCTCAAAGAAAGCGGCCGCTATGTGATCGCGAACGATCATCTGAGCTACGCGACCACGCTTGCGCGTTGCTACGTGCAAGCGGATGCGAATCGTTGGCTCGACGAGGCGACTCGCCTGATCGACGAGCTTTCCAAGGTGCCACCGGCACCGGGCTACTTCACGAAGGCGTTTTGTGAAGACGCCAGGTACTTGCAGCCTCGCAATGGCGCCCGTGTGGACGCGATCCGCGAGGAGATCGCCCGGCGCGATTTGCCACGCGAGCTCGAAGCGATCGTTCTGGTGTCGTTGATGGAGGCGGCCGATCGCGTAGATTCCACGACGGGCGTTCAGATGGCCTACCTCAAGAAGTGGGCGCCGCGGGCGTTCAACGATTTGGAGCTCCGCGTGCCTGCGATTCTTCCCGGCCCGGGCGAGGCGCTCCAGCTCGAAGCGGCCGACGCGGCGGCCCGGGTCGACGCGGATGTCGCCTATATCGACCCGCCCTACAACCAGCACAGCTACATGGGCAACTACCACGTATGGGAGAGCTTGGTTCGCTGGGACAAGCCTGAAACGTACGGGATCGCCAACAAGCGCGTGCAGTGCAAGGCGTACAAGAGCGATTTCAACTCGAAGCGGAGGATCCACCAGGGCCTCAGGGCCATTTTCTCAGCTGTGCGGTGCAAGCACTTGCTCGTGTCCTTCAACAACGAGGGGTACGTCGACCGCGAAGAAATGATCGAGCTGTTGTCGGCTAAGGGCCACGTGGGCGTCGTGGCGGTCGACTTCAAACGCTACGTCGGCGCCCAGATCGGCATCCACAACCTCAACGGCGAGAAGGTCGGCCAGGTCAGCCACTTGCGCAACAAGGAGTACTTGTTCGTCGTCGACGAGCGGCCGCAGACGGTGGACCGGGTCGTGGATGCTCTCGAAGCGAGTATCAGGGAGGCTGCGCTTGCGCGCAGCCCCGCGAAGGGCAAAAGGGAGACCCATGAATCTGACAGACGTGTTGAACGATGAGGCCAAGCGCGCTTCGATTATCGAGGACGTGGTCCGCTTGATCGACGGGGAGGTCGGCAAGCAGAAAGGCCTCAGCGGAGTTGCCGTGAAAGCGGGCTACAAGCTGGTGCAGGGCGTGAAGCCGGGGTTCGTGCGCAATGTCGTGCAGGCGCTGCTTCCAGAGTTCGCCGCCGCGCTCGATCCGATCCGCGCGCAGGCGCTCTCCCAAGGCCAGTCGGTCTCGAGCTACTTTCAAGCTCATTCCCAGGAGATCGCCGAAGCGCTCCTCACCGTGACCGACGCCCGGGCTCAGAAGTCCGACCACGGCTCCGTCCGGGGCGCCTACGGCAAGCTCCGGGGCTCCGCCCGCAAGAACGTCGAGTCCGCCGTCCCTGGCCTCGGGAAGATCATCGAAGACTACACGTGAGGCAGCGGGCGATCAGCTTTCGAGCGGCAGCGAGGGTTCGGCGTCGGTCTTCGCAGAGCTAACCGCGCCGAGCATGTCGACGACCGCGGCTCGAGTCCGGTCCCGCAAATCAGTCACGGCCTCTTCGTCGTCGAGCTCGGTGTTCGGGTAGAGCGGCTTTCCGATCTGCACGGTGACGAGCCGATCCTCGCGCTCTTTGCTGGTGCCCGTGTCGACCGCATCCTTCGACATCAGCGTGAAGGTTCCATTCAAAGCCACCGGAACGACGGGTTTGCCGGCCAGCACAGCAGCTTGAAAGGCGCCGGTTTTGAACGCCTTGAGCTTTCCGTCCAAGGTGCGCGTGCCCTCGGGGAAGACCAGCAACGGCTTGTCGTCTCGAAGCACGCTCTCGAAGGCCTCCATGACCGCAAGCGCCGCATCCTTGCCCTTGTTTCGATCGACCGGCACGTGCCCAGCGAGACGGAGGTGCCACCCGAGGAACGGCACGTTCATCACGGAGCGCTTCGCCGCCCATTTGAAATCGCCGGGCAGGGCCGCCCCGAGGACGAGGATGTCGATCAGGCTCTCGTGGTTGCTCGCGTACACGAACCCGCCTTCGGGCACGTTGTCTTGACCGCTCGCCTCGATGTAGATCTTGAGCCCCTTGGCGGAGGACAGGCTCCACTTCTTCGCGCACCACGTCGACACGCGACCCTTGGTGAGGGGGCCTACTGTGACCGACAACGTCCCCCACCCGACGGTGCGTAGCCCGAACGGAACCCATTGCTGGACCCACCGCGCGCGCTGGCCCCAACCCATGTCGCCGCCCTTGCGGAAAATACCCCACTCGGTGCGCGCCCAATTCAGCGTGTCTTTCAACCCCATCCGCGGATTAACTAACACCGTCGTCGATCCAAGAAAAGTGCCGACGCTCGGCCTCAGGCCATCGGGCGGACCGGGCTCGGCGGAACGTTCGAAAGATCCAGCTCTTCGGGGAGCGGCCGATAGGGAAACTCGAAATTCACGGATTTGGCGTAGCGATACACCCCGGCCCCGTACGAGGTGAACGGCGTCGGCGTGGTCCCGAGGGCGGTCACGGCGCGCGTGTTGTCGTACACGATGTCGGTCGCCACGTAGGGGATGAACACGCTCAGCAGCGCGCCGATGCGCTGGAGACGACCGGCCTTTGGGAGCCTTGCGAGCGCCTCGGACACCCGCTCGAAGGGACCCGTGAGACGACCTGAACACGGCGGCGGCCGCTTGCCGAGGGTTGCAGCGAGTGCTTCCGCGACCTCGCCAATCGTGCGCGACTCCGTCCCCGCGCTCAGATGATACGTGTCGTGTGCAAGATCTTCGCGGACGTGGAGCTCCGCGATGGCGGGGCCGGCCCAGTCGGCGTTGACGACGTCGAGCCGAACGCCGGGGGAAAACGGAAGCACGGGTAGGTCGCTCAGCGTGCACATCGCGCGCAGCATGTCGAACTGAGTCGTTTCCGAGAACCGAGAGTCACCGATGACACTGCTCGGCCGCAGGTAGAGGCAGGGCACATCCGGCAAGAGCTCCCTCGTCATGTGCTCGGAGAACTTCTTCGTGCGGGTGTAGGGATTGAAGTCGCTCCGGCTCCAGTCGAGCGGCTCCTCTTCCATGACGACCGCGCCGGGTCGGTTGCCCGCAACCGCCACCGTCGACACCAAGCTGAAGCGTCGGAGCGGGTGGTCCTCTTGAATGGCACGCGCGAGCTTGACGACCGACAGGGTCCCGCGGAGGTTGTGGTTCGTGCATGCGCGCTCGGAGCGGAAGTTGAGCGCAGCCGCGATGTGAAGGATGGACTCCGCGCTCGAGACCAACCAATCGTAGTCGGCCGGGGAGATTCCAAGGCCCGGCTCGCTCAGATCACCGCGGATGAAGCACACGCGATCGAGATGCCGGTGAAACTCGTCCGCCTCCATGTGGAGTTGGAGCGCTTGCCATAGGCGCTCGACCCCTGCGTCGTAGTCCGGCGCACGCACCAGGAGCGCCAGCTCGTGGTCGGTGTTCCGCAGCAGCCACTCGGTCGCGTACGAGCCGAGGTACCCGGTTGCCCCCGTGATGAAAATCGCCATCGCGATTCAGGGTGTTTCGCTCGGTCGCGAAGTCAAGAGCGCGATCAACCTATCGGGCGAGTCGATATGCACCCAGTGCCCGGCTTCTTCGACCAGGTAGACGCGAACTCGCGAATCCCGCTCGGCGACCGCGGCAATCCGTTCGCGATCGAGCTCTGAGAACGCCGCGGATCGTCCGCCGATGACGAAATCGAGTGTGCACCCGCCCGGCGGCGCCTCGACCACGTCCCAAAGATCGGTGCGCGCGTAATCCTGGATCAGATCGTGGATGACGCCGAGATCAGGGCCGAACTCTCTGTGCCCATCGTCGGTACGCCGAAGGTTCTTGGCCAGCCAGTGGGCGATCGGCTCGGGCTGGCCAGCCTCGGCGACGGCCGCGACGAAGGCCTCCCGAGAGGCCCAGGTGCGCGGCATTGCGGCCAAGACACGGAGCACCTCGGCCGTCGCGCTGGCGTCCTGCTTCGCCGAGCTGACGGACGGCGAGGCATCGACGATCCACGCCTCGGTCGGCTGCCCGTCTCGGCCGCGCAGCCATTGCAGCACGACTTTGCCGCCAAAGCTGTGTCCGAGCGCGCCGCCGATGGGCAAATCGAGGGACTCCTCAAGAAGGGTCACGTCCGCCGCCGCGGCCGACAGGGTATGCGGGCCCCCGATCCCGAGCGAGTCTCCATGCTCCCGCAGATCGACCAAGATCGCGCCCCAGCCCGGTCTTACTCCGACGAAGCGGCGTGCAATCCCTCGCCAATTGGCCCGCGTTCCGAGGATTCCGTGCAGAAATAGCATGTAGCGGCCGGGCGCGGCGGACTTGGGGGCAATGACGCTGTGGGCGAGCACCTTCAGGGCTTACCACAGATGTCCCGTGGATCACCGGGCCGGCGCAACCGAGGGCATCGCCGGCACGAGCTGCTGCAGCGCGCGCTCGAGTCGGAAGATCGCACTGTCGGTCATCGGCCGTCGCTTGGCTCGGGCCAGGCCGGTCTCGAGGCTCTCGAGGTAGCCGGTCATCTTTCGACGCGCTTCGTGGACTCGCCACGCGATCGTGCCTTCGGTGGTGTCGAGAACCACTGCGGCTTCCTTGTAGCTGAGTCCCTGAAGGGTCGTCAGGACCACCGTCGTCTGGAGCAACGGAGACAACTGGTCGAAGGCCTCGAGGAGCGCCCGGTATCGATCGCGAAGCTGCGTGGCTCGCTCCGGGTCGCCCTCGGCGTCCACGGCGACCGCGGCGACCAGTCGCGGGTCGTCGAGTGGAACCGTTTGACGCCGCTTTCGGTCGCGTTTCGCGTTGAGCGCCCGGTGCAGCGTAATCCGATAGATCCAGGTGAAGAATTCGCTTCGCCCCTCGAACTCCGGGAGCTTGTGATACGCCTTGAGGAACGCATCCTGCGTGATGTCGTCCGCATCGCTCGCTTGGCCCGTCAGATGCAGCGCCAGCGAGTAGACACGCGCCCGGTACTTCCGCACCAGCTCGTCGAATGCGGCCGAGTCGCCAGCCTTGGCTCGGGCCACCAGCTCCGCGGCTTCCGCCCCGCGGCGCTGTGCCTCGGTGGTGTGTGTTTCCTGGCTCAAGAAGCCCCCATCTGTTCAGGACCCCTAAAGGCTACTCACTTTGAGGGGCCACCCCCAAATCCGTGGGTTGAAAGGGCCAAACCAAGCTGATACATCCAACCCGCCTGCACTCGGAAGCCCTTGGAAATGGTGGGGAATTCTCTTTTGCAGTCCTTCTGATACCCATGATCTCAGACTGGTTCTACGGACTCTTCTCGAACGACCTCGCCATCGACCTGGGGACGGCTACGACCCTCATCTACGTGAAGGGCCGCGGAATCGTGTCCTGCGAGCCGTCCGTGGTCGCCGTCCAGGCCGACCCACGTGGGGGCAAGCGGGTCTTGGCCGTCGGCAAGGAGGCCAAGGAGATGCTCGGCCGGACGCCCGGCTCGATCCGCGCGGTGCGACCGTTACGCGACGGTGTCATCGCGGACTTCGACATCACCGAAGCGATGCTTCGCTACTTCATCGCGCGCGCGCACCACGATCGCCGGACGCTCGTGAAGCCGCGCATCATCATCTGCGTTCCGTTTGGAATCACCGAAGTCGAAAAGCGCGCGGTGAAAGAAAGCGCCGAGGGCGCCGGCGCCCGCGAGGTGTTTCTCATCGAAGAGCCGATGGCGGCGGCCATCGGAGCAGGGCTACCCATCACCGAGCCGAGTGGCAACATGGTCGTCGATATCGGCGGCGGAACGACGGAGGTCGCGGTCATCTCGCTCGCGGGTATCGTCTACTCTCAGTCGGTCCGTGTGGGTGGCGACAAGATGGACGAAGCGATCATTGCGTACCTCAAACGCAAGTACAATCTGCTCATAGGCGAGCAAACCGCCGAGCGGGTGAAGTGCACGATCGGCAACGCATACACCGACAGCGAAGCAGCCACGATGGAGGTGAAGGGTCGCGACATGGTGGCCGGCGTGCCAAAGACGGTGATGGTCAACGCCGACGAGATTCGCGACGCGCTCACCGAGCCGATCAACTCGATCACCGAGGCGGTCATGATGGCGCTCGAGCGCACGCCGCCCGAGCTCTCGGCCGACATCGTCGACAAAGGCATCGTGCTCACCGGTGGTGGCGCGCTACTTACCAACCTCGACGTGCTTCTGCGTGAGGAAACGGGGCTTCCAGTGATGGTTTCAGACGATCCGGTGTCCGCGGTCGTGCTCGGGTCCGGCAAAGCGCTCGACCACCTGGATCTACTCCGCGAGGTGACGATCGCGTAGTGCGAGGGGCAAGAACGCGGCGATGAACTATTTTCAGACAATTCGAGATGCCGCCATCTTGCTAGCCCTGGTGATCATCCCCGCGATTTTCTTGCGCGCCAACCTCCGCGATCCGTCCGAGCTTTCGTGGCTCGACCGGGCGCTGCTGCAGGTGAGCGGCCCGGTACAGTACGTCGCAGAGTGGGCCGCCGACGGCGTCACGAGCGTGATCGAAGACTACGTCTATCTGGTCGACGTCAAGAGCGACAACGATCACCTGCGTGCGGAGAACGATCGCCTTCGGCGCGAGATGCGCACCCTTCGCGCGGACGCGCAACGCGCGTACCAGCTCGAGTCGTTGCTCGGCCTGCGCGAGCGTGTCGCCACCGAGACCCGGACGGCGCGGGTGATCGCCAAGGACATCTCGCCCTCGTTTCGCGTCGTGCGTCTGGCGGTGGATCAGGGTGAGCAAGCCGGCCTTCGGGCCGGGATGCCCGTCGTCGCGAACGAGGGGTTGGTCGGACAGATTCGCCGCGCGTCCGGTGGGTTCGCCGACGTGCTCCTGACGATCGATCCCGAAAGCAGGGTGGACGTTGTCGTCGGAGAGGGCAGGGCGCGCGGCAGGCTCGAGGGGCTCGGCGAGCGCGGCCGCTACCGGTGTCGCATCCAGTTCGATCGTCCGGACGACCAGGTGGCGGTGGGCGACGAGGTCTTCACCTCGGGACTCGGGAAGAAGTTTCCGGCGTCGATTCTGATCGGTTCCGTCACCAAGATCAGCGACCAGGAGTTCGGCCTCCACCAAGAAGGGGAGGTCACACCTTCTGTCGATTTCACTCGGCTCGACGAGGTGTTGATCCTCACTTCGGGGCCCAAGGACGCCGACAGGCGCTGAAGGCGGGAGCGGTGCACGGAGCCAGAGGCAGCGTCATTCTCGTCTTGGTCGTTTTTGCGATCCTGCTGCTGCAGTCCGTGTTCAGCCGTGTGCTCGCGCCCTATCCGTTCGCGCCGTATTTGGGGCTTCCGCTGGTCTTTGCGTTGGGCACGGCCCCGGGTGTCCGAGTCCTTCGCGGCGCCGCGACGGCGTTTGCGATCGGCTATCTGTACGATCTGTTCACCGGCAACCCACTCGGCATTCACACGTTCGTGTTCGTCGTCGGCTACCTCTGCGCATGGCTGGTCGGCACCCTGCTCTCATTCCGCGGCGTGCCCTTCGAGATGATTCTCACTTTTGCGCTCACCTTCTTGCTTGGAGGTCTTCTCGAATTCATTCGCGCATTCGTTCCCGGCGGCATGGCGTGGTCGGGGTTGACGCTGGCGCTCGCGCTGGCGGGCTCGGCCATGACCACCGCGCTCGTGGCGCCGCTTCTGTTTGCGTTCGCACGCCGAATCGACCCTGCGACAGAGCGGGCTCCGGCATGATCACGCTTTCCCAAAGGCGGGAGGTAGGCGAGTTCCGAAAGCGGTATCGGTGGATGGCACTGTTCGTTGTGTTGGTGTTCGGCGGCATCATCGTCCGCGTCGCGCAAGTGCAGCTCTTTCAGCAGGATCGCTGGTCCGGAATCGCGCAGCAGAACATCACCAAGACGTTGGAGCTCCCCGCGACGCGCGGCGTGATTCGTGATCTCGAAGGCCGGGTCGTCGCGTCCAACCGTCCGTCGTACGATGTGTACGCCACTCCCCGGTTGCTCCAGCCCGAGGACCTCGAACGCATCGGCTCACTGATGGGGCTCTCCGAGGAGCAATCCACGGCGCTGAAGACGCGCATCGAAGACCTGCCGCCCGAGCGCCGGACCCATCAAATCGAGCTCTATCGCGACATCGACCGTGACCAGCTCGCGGCTCTCGAGACCCATCTCGCGGAGCTTGCGGCGCTCGATATCATCACGGTGCCGTTGCGGGACTACCCCTACCACACGCTCGGTGCCCACCTTGTCGGCTATCTCAACGAGGTCAACGAGTCGGATCTGCGGAGCGCGGCCGATGCGAGCGCCTATCGCCCCGGCGACCGGATCGGCCGTAACGGTCTCGAGAAGCGCTACGAGTCGCTGCTCAAGGGCTCGCGCGGGTTTCGACGGGAGGTCGTCGACGCCCGGGGCAAGCCCCTTCGCGGCGACCGGCCGGACTCGCTCGAGGTCGAGATGCTCCGTAAACCCGTCCCGGGCCACGACATTCAGCTCACGCTCGACATGCGGTTGATGGAAGCGTTCGACCGGGCGTTTCGACCTCACCCCTCAGGCGCCGCCGTCGTCGTCGACATCCATACCGGCGCCGTGCGCGCCCTCTACTCAAAGCCCGTGTACGACCCGAACGAAATGAGTAGCGGCCTGAGCACCCGACGCTATGCCGAGCTCACCGGCGATCCGTTTCGCCCGTTGATCGACAAAACGATCTACGAGACCTATTTTCCCGGATCGACGTTCAAAGTGATCACGGCGCTCGCGGCGCTTCAG
Organism: Myxococcales bacterium; assembly: GCA_020354595.1. Taxonomy (GTDB): domain Bacteria; phylum Myxococcota_A; class Polyangia; order Polyangiales; family Houyiibacteriaceae; genus SG8-38. The sequence goes on along the minus strand of CP070650.1, from coordinate 942,489 downwards.
GACACCGTCGTCGATCCCATGCAGCGCGTGGAGTGCAACGGCTTCATCAAGATCGGCAGGCAGAAGTTCCGGTGCAACAAGCGTCACGAATGGGTGGATCTCTACGACTCGGTGGTCCAGTCATGCAACGTGTACTTCTGGGAGCTCGCCGAGGAAGTTGGCATCGAGCGCATCAACCGTTTCGCAGAGGCCTTTGGCTTTGCGGAGCGAACAGGCATCGGCGTCAACAGCGAAGCCGAGGGCTTCCTGGCTACGCGCGAGTGGTACGAGAAGCACTATGGGGCGTTTCGCATCGGATACACGCTCAACACCGCGATCGGTCAGGGCAATACGCGCGTCACCGTGCTCCAGCTCGCGCTGGCCTACGCCGCCATTGCCAACGGCGGAGCTCTCTATGTTCCTCAGGTCGTTCAAAACGTTCGAGCGCCTGACGGCTCGCTCTCCGAGACCTTTCAGCCGCGGGTCAAACGACAGGTCGGCGTCGCCGCGCGTCACCTCGATTTGATCCGCCGCTCCCTCGTCGACGTGGTTCAGGACGAAGACGGCACCGCCTTCAGAGCCCGCAACGAGGAGGGCGTTCGCGTCGCCGGCAAGACAGGCACCGCGCAGGTCGTGAGTCGAAAGGGCCGATCGGAGGAGTCGTCCAGCGCTTGGTACCTCGACCGATCGCACGGATGGTTTGCCGGCTTCGCGCCCGCCGAGGATCCGCAGGTGGCGTTCGCCGTCCTGGTGGAGCACGGTGGCTCGGGCGGGGCCAGCGCCGCTCCGATCGCGACATGGGTGATGCAGCAGTACTTGGGCGAGCCGGAGAAAACGGAGTAACGGTGGCGATAGGCAGGACGATACGAGACGAGTTCGATTGGCCGCTTTTCATTGCCGTCTCGACGATTGCGCTTTTCGGCGTGCTCAACCTCTACAGCGCAACGGAAGGGGGAAAGACGTCCGACGCATACATACAACAGCTCTACTGGCTCGTTCTCGGCTTCGGCGTCGCGGCGCTGACCGCGGCAATCGACTACCGGCACTTCGAGCGATACGGCTGGTTGATCTACGGCGCCTGCATCCTCGCGTTGATTCTGGTGTTTGTCCTCGGCAAGAGCGTCCGCGGGTCGACTCGTTGGATCGCGCTCGGCGGGTTCTCGCTCCAGCCAAGTGAGCTCATGAAGATCGGGCTCATCATCGCGCTCGCGAAATACCTGCACCACGACACCAAAACCGGCGGACGCACCCTCGCGGACCTCGTCATCCCGGGCCTGATCCTGGCATTGCCGATGGCGCTGGTTCTCCTTCAGCCGGATCTCGGCACCGCGATGATCCTCGCCTTCATCTTCGCAAGCATCATGATGCTGACTCAGCTCAAGCTCCGCTCGGTCGTCACGTTGCTCGCCACCTTCGTCGTCGCGGCCCCCGTAACGTGGTTCTATTTGCTCAAGGACTATCAAAAGGAGCGCATCACCGCGTTCTGGGACCGACTCGGGGGCACTCAAGCCGACCTTCTCGACTCCGGTTGGCACACCCATCAGTCGCTCGTGGCGATCGGAAGCGGTGGCCTGACAGGCAAGGGCTTCACCCAGGGCACGCAGACCCGGTTCCGCTTCCTGCCGGACCAACACACCGACTTCCCGTTTCCCGTGTGGGCCGAGGAGCACGGTTTCATCGGCGCGCTTCTGCTGATCTGCCTCTATCTGTTTTTGGTGCTCTGGTCGCTTCGTGTGGCTTCCCAGGCCAAAGACCGCTTCGGCGCCGTCGTCGCGGTAGGGGTCGGCGCGATGATCTTCTGGCAAACCGTCGTCAATCTCGGGATGGTCTCCGGGCTGTTGCCGGTCGTGGGCATGACGCTTCCGCTCTTCTCCTACGGTGGGTCGAGCTTGCTCTCGACGATGCTGGGCTTAGGCTTACTCATGAACGTGTCGATGCGGAGGTTTTCACATTGAGCAGTCCGAAGAGCGCCATGGTTGGTGTCGTGCAGATGACCTCGACCGGAGACGTCGACGCCAACATGAAGACCGTCCACCGACTCGTTGGCGAGGCCGCAGGGCGCGGCGCGCAAATGGTCCTCGTGCCGGAGTGCTTTTCGTACCTCGGTCCGGAAGCGGGAAAGGTCGAGCTCGCCGAGTCCCTCGATGATGGCGGCCCGATCCTCGAACGCTGCCGGAAAGCTGCCCGGGACGCCGCAGTCGATGTCGTGTACGGCGGCTTCTGGGAGAAGAGCGAGGCCGCGGGGAAGGTTCGCAACGCGTGCATCTACATGCGCGCCGTCGGATCGATCGCGTCCGTCTTCCGCAAGATCCACCTCTTCGATGTCGACCTCCCCGACGGGACGAAGCTGCTCGAGTCGGAGACGGTCGAGGCCGGCTCCGATCCCGTGGTTGTGGATGCGCCTTTCGGCACGCTCGGCTTGAGCGTTTGCTACGACCTACGGTTTCCCGAGCTCTATCGGCGGCTGGTC
>CP070650.1:937215-939940 GCA_020354595.1 Myxococcales bacterium | reverse complement strand
GCGCCAACGCCGTGGTGAACGTTCGTTTCACGACCTCGTCCGTGGCGCAGGGCGCGTCCGAGATTCTCGCCTACGGCACTGCGGTCTTGATCGAGTGAGCGGGCGATGTCGATCGAGCTCATCATCGGACTCGGCGTCCCCTTGGTGCTCGTCATCATCGGCAAGATCGTGGGGTCGACGATCGAGCGCCGTCACTTCGAGAGTATCGCTGAGCGGGAGGCTCGCTTCAGCAATCAGCCCGCATTCACCACGAAGCAATTCGCGGAGCCCGCGCCCATTCGTTCCGCTGAGCTCGCGAGCGGGTCAGTCGTCGTGTCGGTAGACCATTTCAAACGATTTGTGAGCGGCTTCCGCATGCTCCTGGGCGGAGAAGTGCGATCGTACGCAACGCTCATCGATCGAGCCCGACGGGAAGCTGTGCTTCGAATGAAGGAGTCACGCCCCGACGCCGACGCCTACATCAACACCCGACTGGAGACGTCGACCATTTCGAGCACGTCGGGTGATGAAGGAATGGGAACGATCGAGGTGCTGGCCTATGGTACGGCCGTCCACTACGATCGCGCCCCATGACCGACGACAAACCCCGCGTAGTGACCGAGCGAGACGGACACGTTTTCCACATCGTCCTCGATCGCGCCGACAAAATGAACGCCTTCGATCTCCGCATGCTTCGGGAGCTCGCGGAGGCGGTCACCGAATACGAAGCGGACGAAGCGCTCCGGTGCGCGATCTTGTATGCGAACGGCGACAGCTTCACGGCAGGCCTCGACCTCGCAGAGGTCGGCCCTGCCGTTCGAGACGGCGAACGCTTGTTTCCCGAAGGCTCGGTCGACGTCCTCGGCCTGCATGAGCCCAAACGCAAGAAGCCCCTCATCTTGGCGGCCCAGGGTTGGTGTCTGACCATCGGCATCGAGCTCATGCTCGCCGCAGACATTCGGTTGTGCGCCGAGGGTACTCGCTTCGGGCAAATCGAGATCAATCGAGGCATCTTCCCGTTCGGCGGAGCAACCATTCGGCTTCCGGAGATCGCTGGCTGGGGCAACGCGATGCGATGGCTGTTGACCGGTGACCGATTCGACGCGAAGGAGGCTCTCCGAATCGGCCTCGTCCAGGAGGTGGTGCCGGCAGAGGAGCTCCGTGCCAAGGCGCTCGAAATCGCGCGGACCGTGGCGAAGCGCGCGCCCCTCGGCGTTCAAGCCACGTTACGCTCGGCACGAACGGCGGCGCACCAGGGCGTCGACGCCGCAGTCGACGAGCTCCTCGTCATCGCCCGAGAGCTCATGGACACCGAGGACGCTGCGGAAGGTATCCGCTCGTTCATCGAGCGCCGCGAAGGCGAGTTCAAGGGGCGGTAGTTTCGTCGAAACTCACTCCCTGAAGAACACGTTGTGGGAGACCGGGTCGCGTGGCTGGCGCGTCCGGTTGGCGGGGACCTCCGGATCTTCATACCCGAACGAGAGGCCACAAAGAATCTGCTCGTCTTCCGGGATGCCCAAGTGCGTAGCCGCCACGTCGGGAAAGGCGCGCAACGCAGCCTGAGCACACGACCCGACGCCCCGCGACTGGAGTGCCAACATCAGGGTCTGAACGTACATGCCGACGTCGAGAGCCACTCCGATTCCAAAGGCCTTGGCCATGCAGATGTAGGCGACGTGCGGCGCGTCGAAGAACTCGAAGTTGCGGAGCATGGCCCGCTGCCGCCCCACGCGGTCGCCGCGTTCGATCCCCATTTTTCCGTAGAGCTCGACCGCGCAAGCCACTTGCTTGTCCCGGTAGGTTCCGAAGAAGGAGTCCACCGGAGCGCTCATCGCTTGAGACTTCCCCGAAAGGGCCGCATCGACCAGGGCGGCTCGCAGGTCCCGCAACGCCTCACCTGCTGCGATGTAAACCCGCCAGGGCTGCACGTTGCAGTTGCTGGGCGCCCGTTGCGCCAGCTCCAGGGCTTCGTCCAGCACTTCGCGGGGCACGGCTCTCGGCAGGAAGCCTCGGACGGACCGCCGCTCGACAATGGTTTGATCTAAGTCGTACATCGCTACCTCGAGTCCCCTCACGCGCGGCGCTTGGCGGTGGGAACCGTCTTCTTGATTCGAATCGCGCAGTCCTCGCCGACGATCTTCCGGAGGGCCGGCTCGATCACGCCGGTCCGGACATACTCGGCACCTACCCCGAAAGCCGCGCGACCGCTGACGCGCACCACCACCTCGTGGTCGTCGACGGCCACTAGCTCGATGCTGCTCGCGTCCTTTTCGAGAAGCGGGTTGAGGACGTCGTCGATGAGTCGCTGAAGCGCGTCGCGCACCTCCGCAGCATGGGGAATTGCGCCCGCAAACGCAAACGTCCGCCGTCTTCCGGCACATGGTCAAAGCTGGGCTATACTCCCGCGCACGATGCAGCCCGCGCGCACCCGCCTCCAAGTAGACGTCCGCCGGCAGCAGCTTCTCGAGCTGGGCCTCGAGCTGTTTGCAAGCCAGAGCTACGACGAGCTTTCGATCGACGAGATCGCGAAGCGAGCCGGTGTGTCCAAGGGACTGCTCTACCATTACTACGCGAGCAAACGAGCCTTCTACGTCGCTGCGGTTCGCGAGGCGGCGCGGCAACTGCTCGACGAGACGGACATCGACAGGCACGGAACCGGAGCGGAGCCCGATCCCGAGGGACAGCGGGCCGGCCTTCGCGCGTTTCTCGATTACGTCTCGCGGCACCGGGTCGTCTATGCGTTCCT
>CP070650.1:930507-937115 GCA_020354595.1 Myxococcales bacterium | reverse complement strand
CGTCCCCTCGATCGACGATGGCGGATGCGCCTAGCAGTAAGATCGGGTCGCATCCTTCCTCTCGTAGAGTTCTGATGGCTCGCGCGACGGCTCTGGTGGAATGCTCACAGCGGATCTCACGTCGCACAACAGAGCCGAGCATGGTCAGGCGCGCGCGTTGCGCACGGCTTGCGCGTTCGAGCAGCGACTGACTGACGCCTGGCAGGTCAGTCAACACGAGGCCCGCGTCGCACGGACGCAGCGATGTGATCCGAAGTGCGGGCTCAGCGCCCAACAAATGCTGCCATCGTTCGAGCACCTCGTTCGGCACGGCAAACGGGATCACCTTGACCGTAGCGATCATCGTTCCCGGCTGCACGAGGGTATGTTCGCGAAGCGTGGCGATCGTCGTCGTTTCGGAAACACGATTCGCCGCGTCGATGCGCTCGCGATCGATCACCAGAAGGCCGGCATGTGCGGCGTGCAGATTGCACCTCCCGGTGGCGGCAGGCGACGCGGTGATCGAGGGATGGGCGAAGGTCGCCGCCAACGTCCGGGCGGCTTCGTCTTCGTGTACGTCCCCCGGCTCGAGGCGAGCCACCGTAATCTCGGAATAACCACTTTGGCGGAGCCGGGTCAGATCGCTCGCGGTCAGGATCGCGCCCTTCTTGACCGCGCCACCTCCGTTTTTGAGTCGGAGGGTGTGGGCCAGAACTGAGCCTTCCAACTCGGGGTCGTCGATGCTGAGGGGGCCGAACTTCACCCGCTCTCCCTACTTGTGCTGCTTGTCAAAAGCTGCCTTCTGCTCGGGCGTGGCCTCGGTCTGATACTTCGCTTTCCACTCGTCGTAGGGCATGCCGTAGACGATTTGCCGAGCCCCGGCCTTGTCGAGCGCGAGCCCTTTCGACTCGGCAGCCTCTTGGTACCAGCGAGATAGACAATTTCGGCAGAAGCCCGCTAGCTCCATGAGGTCGATGTTCTGGACGTCCGTCCGCTCGCGTAAGTGATCGAGGAGCCTTCGAAACGCCGCCGATTCGAGCTCCACCTGGGTTCGTTCGTCAATTGTCATCTCCGACATCTCCTCTGGCAGCGGAAAACCTAAGGTGTCGGGGATGCAATGGGAAGTCTTCACGTCTGTTCCCACAAACCCTACCGGTTCGGGACCCTGAGCGTTAGAGTCCTCTCTCGAAGACGTCATGACCGTGCTGTCCCGCAACACCTGGGCCTCCGGAGCCTCGATCACCTCCGGTGTGGCGATGGCCATCGTTCCCAAATGTCCCGCCTGCGTGGCCGCGTACTTCGGGTTTCTTTCCGCTTTTGGCATCGACCAATGGGCCCCCGACTACCTCTGGCCGCTGACGTACGCACTCTTCGCGGTCTCGGTCGCGTTCTTGAGTTTCCGCGCCTGGCGACGTGCCTCCTACCCTCCACTCGCGCTGGCGCTCGTGGGAGCAGGCCTCTTGGTCGTAGCCCGCGTCCAAGACGCCTCTTCCGCACTCGTGTGGACCGGCTGCGCCCTGTTCCTCCTGGGCGTGCTCTGGTCTGCCCGACGCCTCCCGACACAAGAACCGGTGCATTGCCATACCAACCAGCACGTGAACGGAGCCGTCTCGTGAAGGCAGATTCTCTCGAGCAGATTGCCGAGACGCTCGAGGCGGAAGGCTATGTGTCCGACCCAGCCGTATCGATGAGCCTTTTTCTGGCCCTCAAGATGCGGCGTCCGTTGTTCCTCGAGGGTGCGCCTGGGGTGGGCAAGACCGAAATTGCCCGTGTGCTCAGCCGCGCTTTCGCCACCGAGCTGATCCGGCTCCAGTGCTACGAAGGCCTCGACATCCACCACGCGCTCTACGAGTGGAACTATCCCCGCCAACTTCTCCGCCTGCAGGCCGGCCAGAGCGAGGACCTCGGCGCCATCTACTCCGACGAGTATCTCCTCAAGCGTCCGCTCCTACAGGCGATCGATCCAGCTCGCTCGACGTCTCCTGTTCTACTGATCGATGAGATCGACCGTGCCGACGAAGAATTCGAGAGCTTCTTGCTGGAGCTCCTGAGCGATTTCCAGGTGACCATCCCGGAGCTCGGTCGCATCGAAGCCGCCCATAGCCCCATCGTGATCCTCACGTCCAACCGGACTCGCGAGATCCACGACGCGCTGAAGCGTCGATGCATCTACTGCTGGATCGACTACCCGAGCACGCAAAAAGAGCTCGCCATCGTATCGATGAAGGTTCCCGCCCTCTCCGAGCATGTCCGGGAGCAGGTGGTGAGCCTGATTCAGAAGCTGCGCCGCGAAGATCTACTCAAGCCGCCGGGCATTGCCGAAACGCTCGACTGGGCCGAAGCGCTCATGCACCTTGGGATCGCCGAGCTCGACACCGACACTGTACGGCAGACCTTGGGCGTAATCCTCAAGAACCAAGAAGACATCTCGGTGGTCGAAGGACTGCTCGAAGACGACGCGTGGGTCGCCCAAGTCGGTTGAATCATGTCGCCGGCGACTCCACCCACACCTGACGCCGTCGTCGTCCCGATCGAGTCGCGTTTGGTCGAGTTCGTCCAGCGATTGCGAGCCCTGGGCATTCCGATTGGCGTGGACCAGGCGGTGAGCTTTGCGGAGTCCTTCGCCTGGATTCAGCCGCTTCACCGCAGCGAGGTGTACCACGCAGCCCGTGCGACCCTCGTCAACCGCCAGGAGTACCTCGAGCTGTTCGACAGAGCCTTTTCGGAGTTCTGGGAGCCGCTTCGGGCGAGTGCGCAGCCTCAGAAGGCCCCGCAAGCGCCGCGGCATCGGCCCGAGCAGTTTCAACGGTCCACGCTCGTCTCGTTCATGGCGGAGAAGGCTAAGCGCGAGAGCAAGGAGATCGAGGTCACCGATCGCACCGAGACCGCGACCCAAGTCGAATGGCTTCAGCGAAAGGACTTCGCGACGATGTCGGACGACGAGCTCCGGGCGTTACGCGAGGCGATGACCGGGCTTCGGTGGGATTTCAGTCAACGCCTCAGCCATCGGCTGATCAAGAGCCGGCGTGGCCGGATGCTCGATCACCGCGACACATTGCGCCGTGCGGCAAAGCTCGGGGGCGTCGTGGTCGAGCTGCGTCGTCGAGACCGAAAGCAAAAGCCGCGCCCGCTCATCGTCATCGCGGACATCAGCGGCTCGATGGAGCTCTACAGCCGTATCGTGCTCCAGTTCTTCCACGGCCTGAGCCATCAGCTCCGCGGCACCGAGTCGTTCGGGTTCGGCACCCGGCTCACGCGCGTCACCGACGCGTTTGCGCTTCGAAACGTCGACATAGCGTTGGACGCGGTGTCTTCGGAGGTGATCGATTTTGCCGGCGGCACCCGAATCGCGGAAAGTCTGCATACCTTTCGGCACCTCTGGGGTCCGAAATTGCTGCGCCGCGGCGCGGTCGTCGTCCTGATCTCGGATGGCTGTGAGACCGGTGATGTCGAGCAGTTGAAGCGCGAGATCCAGGCGCTTCAGCGCAGTTGCTACCGCCTCGTCTGGCTCAACCCGCGTCTAGGACAGCACCGCTACGAGCCCAAAGTCCGTGGCATGGCGGCGGCTCTGCCCTACGTAGATGACTTCCTGCCGATTCACAATTTTGAATCGCTCAGGCAGCTTAGGGACCACTTAGCCCGCTTACCCAAACGAAAGGGAGGTTCAGGTGAAGTTAGTAGGAGACTATAAGTTCGAAGCACCCGCGGCCGAGGTGTGGAAGGCACTGCTCGATCCGGTCGTGCTGGCGGCCGTGATGCCCGGGTGCGAGAAGCTCGAGCTCGTCGACGACGCGTATGTGGGCGAGTTGAACATCAAGGTCGGCCCGGTGCAGGGCAAGTTCCAGGGCAAGGTGGTTCTGGCCGATGTCGTCGAGGAAAAGGGCTACACGATGACCGTCGATGGTCGCGGGCAGCCCGGCTTCGTGAAGGCCAAGGCCGCGGTGAAGCTCACCCCCGAGGGGGAAGAGACGAAGATGGAGTACGATGCGGATGCCCAAGTCGGGGGCCGCATCGCGAGCGTGGGGCAGCGCCTCATCGATTCCTCGGCCAAGGCCATCATCAAGGAAAGCCTCGAGGGACTCAACGCCAACGTGAAGGCGCGCGCCAACGTGGCGGAGGGTGAGGAAGCCGAGGTCATTCAAGCGAGCCAGGCCGAATTCGCAACCAGGGTGGCCAAGGAAGTCGCCAAGGATCTGATCCCACCGCCAGTGCGCATCGCGTTGATCGCTTTGGCCCTAGTCGGCGTCGGCGTGGTGATATACCTTCTCGTTCGTTAACTCGAGAACGCCATCAAGGAGAAAGCCAGTGATACCAGGAGCGTTTGAATATCACTCACCGACCTCGCTGGATGAAGCGTTGTCGCTTCTCAAGCAGCATTCGGGGGACGCGAAGATCCTCGCCGGCGGACAGAGCCTCATCCCCGCGATGCGGTTTCGTCTGGCCGTTCCGTCGACGCTGATCGACATCAACGGATTGAACGATTTGCGATATGTCGAAGAGCGGGGTGACCACCTCGCGATCGGTGCAATGACACTGGAGAGCTCGCTCGAGGACGCCGCCGTCGTGCGCCAGTCGTATCCGTTGTTGCACGACACCGCCCTCGTGATCGCCGACCCATTGGTGCGCAACATGGCGACCGTGGGCGGCAACATCGCACATGCCGATCCGGCGAACGACCACCCGGCGACGATGCTCGCCTACAACGCGACGGTGGTCGCCAAGGGGCCGAATGGCGAGCGCACCATCGCGATCGACGACTTCTTTACAGGACTTTTCGAGAACGCGTTGACCGAGGACGAGATCCTCACGGAGATCCGCGTCCCGAAGCCCGGTGCAGGCAGTGGCGGCGCGTACACGAAGTTCGAACGCAAGGTTGGCGACTACGCCATCTCCGCAGCGGCGGTCCAGCTCAAGCTCGAAGGGAACACCATCGCCGAGGCGCGTATCGGCCTCACCAACGTCAGCGCGGTGCCCATGCGCGCCCCCGGCGCCGAATCTGCCCTAGTCGGGAAGTCGGCGGACGCTGGCACCATCGAGGCGGCGGGCCAAGCTGCGGCCGCCGAATGCGACCCTTCGCCGGATCTCCGCGGCTCGGTCGACTACAAGCGGGACATTACGAGAGTCATGGTGAAGCGCTCCATCGACAAGGCGGTTGCGCGCGCGAAGGGAGGCAACTGATGAGTGAGCACGAAGTCACTGTGACCATCAACGGCGAGAAAATCACCAAAAAGGTGGAAGCGCGCACACTGCTGGTGCACTTCATTCGCGAAGACCTCGCCCTGACCGGGACGCACATCGGGTGCGACACGACCAGTTGCGGTGCGTGCACGGTGATCGTCCGCGGAAAGCCGGTCAAGAGCTGTACGATGTTTGCCGTCCAAGCCGACGGCGCCGACATCGAAACCATCGAAGGTTTGGCGGCCGGCGGAGAGCTTCACCCGCTGCAAGAAGGCTTCTGGGAAAAGCACGGCCTTCAGTGCGGGTATTGCACGCAGGGTATGATCATGAGCGCCAAGGGTTTCCTCGCGGAGAACCCGAACCCCACCGAGGACGAGATTCGCCATGGAATCTCGGGCAACCTCTGCCGTTGCACCGGCTACAACAAGATCGTGGAAGCCATCCAGTACGCGGCGGAGAAGCTGCAAGCCGCGGAAGGGGGTGAGTGATGCCGCAGCTCGACGATCGGACGGAACATCATAGCGAGCTCGCCGAGGGCGTCTCTGCGAACGTCCCCACCACCGAAGAGGTGCAGATCAAGACGCCGGAGAAGATCTGCGGCATGGGTCACCGCAAGAAGCGCAAGGAAGATCCGCGCTTCATTCAGGGCAAGGGTAACTACGTCGACGACGTGAAGCTCCCCGGCATGCTCTACATGGACATCGTTCGGAGCCCCTACGCGCACGCGAAGATCAACAGCATCGACGCCAGTGCGGCGCTCGAGATGGACGGCGTGCTCGCCGTGATCACGGGCGAGGACCTCAAGGCGGCGGGCGACCTTCACTGGATGCCGACGCTCATGTCCGACACGCAGATGGTGCTCCCGATCGACAAGGTCGTGTACTACGCGCAGGAGGTCTGTGCAGTCATCGCGACCAGCCGCTACATCGCCGCCGACGCGATCGAGCAGGTCTACGTCGACTACGAGCCCCTCGATGCTGTGGTCGATCCCTTCGAGGCAATGAAGGACAGCGTGATCGTCCGCGACGACAAAGAGAACAAGACCAACCACATTTGGCACTGGGAAGCGGGCGACAAGACCGCGACCGATGCGGTGTTCAACGACGCGGCCACGGTCGTCAAAGAAAAGCTCTACATTCCCCGCATCCACGTGTCGTCGATCGAGACCTGCGGCATGGTCGCGAACTACAACAAAGCCCGCGAGCACATGCAGATCTACATGACCTCGCAGGCGCCGCACGCCCACCGCACGGTCTTCGCGCTGGTGAGCGGTCTTCCCGAGCACAAGATTCAAATCATCTCTCCCGACATCGGCGGCGGCTTCGGCGGCAAGGTGCCGGTGTACCCGGGGTATGTCATCTGCGCCGTCGCGAGCCTCGTGACTGGCAAGCCGGTCAAATGGATCGAGGACCGAAGCGAAAACCTTCAGGCTGACAGCTTCGCGCGCGACT
>CP070650.1:927305-930407 GCA_020354595.1 Myxococcales bacterium | reverse complement strand
GGCTCGAGCCGGACTTCCACTCGAAGTACGACGTCCACTTCCACTTCCCGAGCTTCGTTCCGAAGGACGGTCCGAGCGCAGGCATAACCATGGCGACCAGCATCGCGAGCGCGCTGCTGAAGATTCCGGTTCGTAAGAACGTGGCCATGACCGGCGAGATCACCCTGCGCGGCCGCGTCCTGCCGATCGGCGGGCTGAAGGAGAAGCTTCTGGCGGCGCACCGGGCGGAGATCAACGTGGTCCTGATTCCCAAGGAAAACCAAAAGGACCTCAAGGAAATCCCAAAGCGCGTGCTCAACGCCCTTCGCATCGTGCTCGTAGAGCACATGGATGAGGTGTTGCGCGAAGCCCTGGCCCTGAGTGATCCGGACGCCCTCTTCGGCGAGCACCAAATGCGCCCGGCCGAGTATCGCGAAGGCGAGCTGATCACCCCGGATGCCCCGGAAGGCGATGACGACCTTCCCGATCCCACGGTCGACGCTCCGGGGGCGCGTCAGTAGCGGCCGTAGACACGCAGGCGCGCCGTCAGTGATGGTAGTGGGCTTGCGATGCACCAGCCCGTCCCGCATGATCGCGCCGATTTCGGTCGGGTAACTCAGCGGTAGAGTGGCGCCCTTACAAGGCGCAGGTCGCACGTTCGAATCGTGTCCCGACCACCGATTCGTTGCCTGTAGCTCAGAGGCTACGCCTGGTTCCACGTCGGCTCCTCTCGGAGCCTTACTTGGGTATCGGTCACCGGTGGAAAGGGTTGCGTGGAAAAAGGAACAGGCCGCGCGGCCTGTTGTTTTTGCCGCGTTTTTGCACTTTTTGGAAATCTGCGACCGAGTACAGGGCGGCCGAAGCCCCACGCCGCGCGGACGCACTGAGCACCCGATCAACCGAAAAAAGCAGTCCCGGACACGCCTTTTTCTGCTGGTGCGTGCGACACGGGGCCCTAGGTTTGCTAACCAGTAGTCAGTGACTGACCGCTGGTCAGTCAGGGACGGAGGGCAAGCAATTTGGCAGTCGCGGCACGTAGAGAGCGGGAGCGTACCGCGCGTCGGGAAGCGATTCTCGACGCGGCGGAGGAGCTCGTCGTCTCCGAGGGCTACCATGGGCTCCGGATGGACGCCGTGGCCGACGCCGTCGAGCTCAGCAAGGGCACGCTCTACCTCTACTTCGCGAACAAGGATGCCCTCTGCGCGGCCGTCGCGACCCGGTTCATCGACACCTTCATCCCTTTCATAGAGAGTGCGGTCGACGAAGCGCCCTCGGGCCTCGACAAGATTGGCGCGCTGCTCCACGCGCAGTACCGGTTCACCCAAGAGAACCCGCAACACTTCCGTTTCGCCCTTGGTTGGTTGAGCGCTGGCCAGACCATCGATGACTCCTCCGAGGCGTTCCAGACCTATCGCGCTCGCGTGGGCCAGGTGTTGTCGATCCTCGTGAGCGCCCTGCAGCAGGGCCAGCGCGATGGAAGCATCCGCAAAGACATCGATCCGCTTAACCAAGCCGTACAGATCTGGACGAGCTTCATCGGCGTGGTGCTCGTCGGAGTCAATCGGGAGTCCATGGAACAAAGAATCCCTGCCCCGGTGGATTTGGGACGACTGGTGCCCCTACATGTTGACAGCGTGCTCAGGGCCCTAGCGAGCGAAGGCGCATCATGATGCGAGTGAAGACTGTTATCTTGTTGGTTTCGATCGTCGTCGTCGGCTGCAACTACAAGAAAAACACCGACATCGAGCCGAACATCGAGGTGCCGACGACGTACTCGGAGGGCTGCGAGACGACCGAGGCCGCTCCCCCGCCCGAAGGGGAAAAGGCCGAACCGATTCGCGACGTGCGTTGGTGGCGTGATCTTGGCGATCCCACTCTGACTGCGCTGATCGAAGAGGCGTTGCGAAGGAATCAAGGCATTCGTGCGGGTTGGGCCCGAGTGAACCAAGCCCGCTACATCGCCAACCAGGTTCGTGCCGCGCGGATGCCGCAGATCGGGGCCGTGGGCGACTTCACTGCGGGCAGGAGCATCTTCGCGTTTGGCGAGGTCACCCAGCTCAACGCCATTGGCTCCATCCCGGTGTCCTACGAGGTCGACCTCTTCGCGCGCCGCGCTCGCGACCATCAAGGCGCGAAGCTCGATGCCGAAGCCGCCCGACTCGATCAAGAAGCGCTTGCGATCACGATCTCCGCCGAGGTCGCCGAGGCCTGGTTCGATTCGATCAACGCACGCGTCGAGGTCGCCGTCGTCGCGGACCAGCTCGAAACGGACCTCAAATTCCTCGAGCTCGTTGAGCTTCGGTATCGCGAAGGACTCAACTCCGCGGTCGACGTTCACCAACAGCGACAGCGCGTGGCGAGCCAACGCGCACTACTCGCCATCTCAGAGGCTCAGGTCGACTTGACCGATCAACGCCTTTCGGTGCTGCTCGGGGAGGCGCCCGGGCGACCCTTCCCCGTCGACGGCAAAGTCCTGCCCGACATCGGTCCGACGCCGGACATCCAAGCGCCAGCGAGCCTTCTCGAAGCCCGACCCGACATCAAGGCGCTGCAAAAGCGGGTTGAGGCGGAAGACCGGCGGGTGGCTGCGGCGGTTGGCGCGCGCCTGCCGGTGCTGACCATCGACTTCACTCCGTCATACACCTGGCTACGTTCGAAGATCACGGGAACCGGAGCGATTGGTGGTGCGCCTGGCGAGGAGACCCCCGCTACGACCGCCAAGGGCTTCACCTGGGCGGCCGGGGGTAATCTCACCGTGCCACTCTTCGACGGCATCGCCGGCTGGTCCGCAATCAAGGCACAGCGTGAGGTGCTGGCGGCACTCTCAGAGCAATACGCGGAAGCGATCCTCGCCGGCCTTGTCGAAGTCGAGAGCTCGCTGGTTCTCGAGCGCCAAGAACGGCTCCGCATTCAGTATCTGGAAGACGAGTTCCGGCTGGCAAACGTCACGCTCGAAGCGACACGCGATCGTTACCGGGCCGGCCTGAGCGACTTCCTGCCGGTGTTGACGGCGCTCGCGACGCGTCAACTCTCCGAGCTCCAGCTCGTGGCGGCACGGCGCCAGCTGGTGTCCTATCGCATTCAACTCTATCGGGCTCTAGGGGGAGCTTGGCCCGCGGAATT
>CP070650.1:923306-927205 GCA_020354595.1 Myxococcales bacterium | reverse complement strand
TCATGGTTCACTTCATCGGACCCGAGGGACAGGTGAGTGGCGGGATCGAGCTCGTCATTCCGGCGTCGGCTCCCCGCTGGCGAACGTGGGCTTACACGCGGTACGCCAAGAAGCCGGGTCTCTGGCGCGTGGAGATCCGCGACGTGAACGGGAGTCTCATCGCCGCGCTGCCGTTCGAGGTCGAACCCGAGCTCTAGAGCGGAAAAGGTGCATCGTGAACGCGATCCGGTATGCTGACTGAGTGGACGATTCCTCCGTCGTGTCCCGGATCGCGCACGAGTCGTGCCTGCGAGCCCCGTCACTTCTCAGTCGGGGACGCTGGTGGGAAGAGCTCGACCGCGACTTTGCGCGGCGTCCCGAAGGCTTCGAGCTGGCACTCACGGACCGCCTGAGGGTCAGCGCCGCCGCGGGTTTCGACACCATCCTTCGTACGGGCGGTGCGTCGATGATCTCGAGCATGGCGTTGCCGCTCGGATACAATCCGATACAGCTTCGGCGCGCCATCCGCGACACCGAGTTCTACGCCGAAATCGCCGAGTCCGGCGATCCGAAACGGTTCTTCGAGAAGCCGCCAACCGGCGTTCGCGTACGCGCCAAGAAAGGAAAGTGGCTGCCTCGATTCGAGCCGGAAGACGGAACGTGCGAGGCATTGAGCTTCGACAGCCCCTTCCAGCCGGCCAACCCGAGTCAACACAAATCGTACTTGCGACATGGGGCCAACCGCGTCGCGCACGCACGAATGCTTCGTCATCGTGGCGATGAGCCTCGTCCGACCATCGTAGCCATTCATGGATTCACGGCAGACTGGTATCTGATCAACGAGTGGTTCTTCGCGCTTCCGTGGTTCTATCGAATGGGCTGCAACATCGTATTGTTCACGCTTCCGTTCCATGGTCCGCGTCAGACGCAGTTTTCGCCATTCTCCGGCCACGGGTATTTCGCTGGCGGCACGTCCCGCCTCAATGAAGCGGTCGCACAGTCCGTCTTCGACTTCAGGATCCTGTTCGACTGGTTGCAGCGGGAGCGCGGCGCCGACCAGATTGGTGTCACGGGACTCAGTCTCGGCGGCTTCACGACGGCGATGATCGCGAGCGTCGAAGATCGACTTGCGTTTGCGATTCCGAACGTGCCAGTCGTGAGCCTCGCGGATCTGATTCTCGAATGGCAGCCGATCGGCTGGCTCCTTCGTGGAGCGCTTTCGACGATGGGCAAAGAGCTCTCGTACGCTCGTCGCATGGTGGCGGTGAGCTGCCCGCTCACCTACGCCCCCGTCCTGCCGCCGGAACGCCTGATGATCGTCGGCGGGGTCGGTGACCGACTGGCGCCGCCCAAACATTCGCGCGTCTTGTGGGACCACTGGGGCCGGTGCCGCATCCATTGGTTCCCGGGCAGTCACGTCATCCACATGGACCGCGGGGCCTATCTCACCGAGATGGCGCGTTTCATGGTCGGCCGCGGGTTTCTTCCGCAGGGCGAGCTGCCGCCCGCGCATTAGGGATAGCTTTTTGCGTCGCCGCGAGTACCCTCCCCGGAACTTCGCAATCGAGGGTTTTCATGGAGCGCGTGATTCCACTTTCTCGTCGCAAGGGCGACATCGTCATCCTGGCCTTCTTCTGGCTAAACATCCTTCTGATCACCTATATCGTCGACGTCGAACAAATCGTTTTGCCCGACATCAGCGGCGAATGGGAGTACCCGCTTTGGCCGCCGGCCTTCTGGGTCGACATCATTCACTGGTACGGCAACAACTTCGATCCCGTCTTGATCGCGCGCCCGGCTTGGTGGCGCATGACGATTTGGATCGACTCGCTGTTCTTCGGCCCATTCTATGTGTTCGGGATCTATGCCTTCACGAAGGGCAAGAACTGGATTCGCATCCCGAGCATCATTTGGGCGTCCGTGTTGATCACCAACGTCACGATCATCCTCGGTGAGGAGTTCATGGGTCCGCACGCCACGCCGCACCCCTGGATCGTGCTCGCCCTCAACGCGCCCTGGGTGCTGGTGCCGGCCTACACGATCAGGCGCATGTGGAACACCGAGACGCCCTTCACCGAGAACGTGTGAGCGTGTCGGAGCTCGTCAGTCGATACGGCCCGTGGGCGGTCATCGCCGGTGCGTCTGAGGGGATCGGGGCCTCGTTCTCGAAGAAGCTCGCTGCGCGCGGTCTCAACCTCGTGCTCGTCGCGCGCCGCGCGGGGCCGCTCGAAGAGCTTGCTGCTCAGCTCAGAGATGCGCACAGCGTCGAGGTTCGGGTGCAACCGCTCGATCTCGGCTCCCCGGATGTCGTCGCTGGATTGCAGGCGGCCACCGATGGTCTCGATGTCGGGCTGGTGATCTACAACGCGGCGTACTCCGCGATCGGTGCGTTCCTCGACATCGACATCGACGCGCACCTCAAGGCCGTCGATGTCAACGTGCTCGGACCCCTCCGCGTTTCGCACTACTTCGGAAGGCGGCTCGCCGCGCGAGGCAGAGGCGGCCTCATTCTCATGTCGTCGATGAGCGGGTTTCAGGGGACCGCAATGATTGCCAACTACGCAGCCACGAAAGCATACAACACGATCCTCCCGGAGGGCCTTAGGTACGAGCTCGGGCAGCGTGGCGTCGACGTGCTGGGCTGCATCGCCGGCGCCACCCTCACACCGAGCTACGAGTCGTCGACGGACCGCATTCCGAGCAGTATTCTCGCCCGGCCCATGAATCCCGATGATGTGACCGACCAAGCGCTCCGCGAGCTAGGAAAGCGTCCGACCGGCGTCTCGGGCCGCATGAACCGGGTCGCGTCCACGTTGCTCAACCGCCTGCTGGGGCGCGCTAGCGCCATCAAAATGGTGAGCAAGGAAACCGAACACATGTATCGGTGAGACCGATGCAGCCATCGGTGGGTTTCTTGCTTGCCTTGCTGCGTTTGGGCGACATTAGGGGTGTAGTCAGGGCGTTATTTTTCCCTAACCTTGCGAACGGCCGGTGAGCACGTTAACCACGAATATGCGCCGAGTTACGGCAATCCTGCTTTCCGTCATGCTCCTGTCGGCATGTATGCGGAACCGCCTGACGCCCGCTCCGACCGTTCCAGGTGACGACCCCGCCTTTGCGGCGCCTGAGGTGATCCGCCCTCGTGGAGTCGAGTCCGACCCCCCGGAGGCGCTCAAGCTGTTGCCCGGTGACATCGTGAAGCTGACCACCGTGTCGGCGAAAACCCAAGAGTACGAGGGCTTGATCGTCGACGCGATGGGTCAGCTTCACGTGCCCTTGGCCGGCGACGTCCAAGTCGGGGGCAAGACGCTCACTCAGGCGGAGAAGGCCGTCGAACAGGGCCTACGACGCTACGATCGGTTCGTCCGAGCGAACTTGGTCATCACGAAGCTCGACGGACACATGGCATCCGTGGTGGGTGCGGCGCAAAGCCCTGGGCGATTCCAAGTGACCCCCGGGATGCGGCTCGCCGACCTGCTCGCTCAGGCGGGCGGTCCCGAGCGCGGTCAATCGCTCCAGATTCCGACCTTGCTTGGCAATCTCGATCTAGCCCGGCTCGTCAGAGGCGAGGAGACCCTCCCGATCAGCGTCCCCCTCGCGAACAAGGGCGATCCAAAGCACAACGTTCGCGTTCGTCCCGGCGATCAACTGTTCATTCCGCCCGTCACCGAGCAGTTGATCATGGTGTTGGGTGAGGTGAGGGCGCCGCAGCCCATGGCGTACCGACAGGGCATTCGTTTGAGCGAGGTGCTGGCGCGGGCCGGGGGAGTCAACAACGCCCGTGGCGACCGCAAAGACATTCGGATCGGTCGCGGGTCGTTGACTGAACCTCGAGTCTACACGACGAATCTCAAGGAGCTGAGCGCTGGACAGGCCACGGACGTCGAGCTCGTCCCGGGTGACATCGTATACGTATCCAG
>CP070650.1:919237-923206 GCA_020354595.1 Myxococcales bacterium | reverse complement strand
CAAGCTCGCGCGTGGTGGCCTCGATTCGTTCTTCTCCTTTGGAGGCTTCGGCTCGGATCACACGGAGCGGCCGGAGCTTCTTCGCGTCGGGCTCGAGCGCGGCCGGCGCCACGCGGGGGAGGGCCGCGACATCCGGGCGGTCGTGATTGGAGACACGCCGCGGGACGTGACAGCCGCCCGAGCGATCGGGGCGCATTGCGTGGCGGTGAGCACGGGGAGCTTCGACGCAGCCGCGCTCCGCGCCGCTGGCGCCGACGTGGTCGTGTCGGACCTGTGCGCTCCTGCGGTCCTCGACGCGTTCGGCTAGCCCCTCGCAGAGGCATGTAGCGTTTCGAGCCTTCGTGCAATACTCTGCCCGTGAACGTGGGGTCGAACCGATGGTACGGGCGGTGGTGGGCGGTCGCATTGCTGCTCGCGGTGGTGCTCTCTGCGACCGGCCTGGTGACGGTGAAGGCGTTGGGCCTTCGCACGGTTTCGGCCGTCGCGGAGCCGTTCCCGCTACCGCCGAAGGGATTCGACTATGCCTGGTGGGATGGCGCGCTCGGGAGATGGGTGCACCCCAAAGGCGTCGACTACGACGCGGTGCGCGCGGAAGAACCCGCGCTCCGAAGTTTCATCGCGACGCTCGGCGCTGCGGGCCCACGATCCACGCCCGAGCGGTTCACGACCGAGCCCGAGCGCTTGGCTTACTACCTCAACGCGTACAACGCGCTGGTGCTCTTCGCGGTCGTGGACAACTGGCCGATCTCGAGCGTCCAGGATGTTCGGGGTTGGTTGGACCCGAGGGCCGGATTCGGGTTCTTCTACGGGCTTCGGTTCATCTTGGATGGCGAGGCGATCAATCTGTACGACCTCGAGAACCAAACCATCCGCGGCTTCGTCGATGCACGCATACACGCGGCGCTCAACTGCGCTTCGAAATCCTGTCCCGCGCTAACCCCTCACGCCTTCGAGCCGGCGACGCTCGACGAGCAGCTCGACGGAGTCACACGGGCGTTCTGCTCGAATGCGCCGCACGTCAGTGTCGACGAGGACGCTCGCGAGATCCGACTGTCGGCGATCTTCGATTGGTACCGAGCCGATTTCGAGGAGCATGCGAGGCGCCTCGGGCGCCCGGCCACCATCGAGGATTTCATTCTAGCCTTTGCCAACCCCGAGACGGTCGAGATGCTGCAGCGCGCTTCAAGCGCCGACTTCGAGCTCGTGTACCAGCCCTACGACTGGGGCCTAAACCGGCTCTGAGCCGCCTCAATTACACAAAAATACGGCGAAACTCGACGAAAGATGCCATAGATTACTAAGCTTTGGGACGATTCGGGGGGATCGCGTGGGGGATATGGCTCGCTTTGGTTTAGCTTCGTTGGGGCTCTGCACGGTGTTGTGGATCGGTGGGTGCCCGGGCACCCTGTCGAACCCGGATGATTTCGGGGACGGCGGCATCGAGGTCAAGGATGCCGAGAGCATCTTCGTGGATAACTGCACGGTCGGCTGTCACAACGACACGCAGATGCAGGCCGACCTCGACCTGCTCTCGCCCGGCGTTGCAGGCCGTGTGGTCGACAAAGACGCGACCGGCATCGGTTGTACGGACCGGACGTTGGTGGTCGCCGGTGATCCGGATAGCAGTTATCTGATGGATAAACTGTTGAACGTCCCAGGCATTTGCGACAACCAGATGCCGGTAGTGGGCAGCCTGACCGCCGAGGAGATCGAGGTCATCCGACAGTGGATCATCGATTTGGGCGGTTCCTTCGGAGGAACACCGGACGGGGGGTAGTCGATGCGGTGCTTGCGCCTCTGCGCGCTGATAGTGTTGTTGGGTTCGTGGTCGCTTGGGGGATCGGCGTCCGCGGACGCCGGCGCCGCCGCGCTTCTTCCGTTTTCCGGGCCGCAAAGCGCCAAGGTTCGCCAGAACGTCCAAAAGCGTTTACGCGCGCAGGACGTAAAGGTCGTCCCGCTCAAGCAAGTGAGCGCAGTGGTCAAGAAGACCAAAGGCTATGCGAAGCAAGCGGTCCGGTTGAAGGCCAGCGTCCTGATCCGGAGCCGCGTGCGCAAGTCCGAGGGTCGCTGGATTGCGGTGACCGAGGTACGCAACGCGAAGGGGCAGCGCGTCAAACGGCTTCAGGCCAGCTCGTCGAGCATTACGCGGCTTTCCAATCGCGTGGCGGGCCAATTGATGAAGACCGGATTGATGCCGACTGCCGCCGCGGCAGCCGCCGCCGCGCCTGAGCCCAAGCCGACCGCACCGAAGCAACCCAGAGTCGTGGCTCGGCCGTTCAAGGGCACGCAAGCGTCGAAGGTGCGCAGCGCCACGGTACGGGGTCTCCGCAATGAGCCTATCGAGCTCTATCCCTATGGTCCGTTCGCCGACAAAGCACGGAGCCTCGGCGCCAGCTTGCAGTCCGATGGTGGGCACGTCGCGCCGGCGAGCGCGCTGGCGGTCAGCGGTCTCTTTGAAGGTGATGTCCTGCGCGAGGACGGCGTGTGGTCGGCGTATGTCCGTCTCGTGGACGGGCGAAGCACGACGGTGATCAGTCAGCACTACTATGAATCGCGCAGCTTGAGCGGCTTGATGAAGTCCGTGCAGGCGAAGGTCGGACCCGACTTCCGAAGCGACATCAAAAAGCTCGGCGTGTTGGCGCCCGCGGCGGTCACGGTGGGAGCGGTCACTACCGCGACGGCGGCTCCGGTCAAGAAGGATCCGAAGAAGGACCAGGCTGCGGTCAAGACCAAGGCCAAGACCAAGAAGAAGAAGGGCCCGGCCGCCGTCGATATCGAGGCCGACTTCCGAATCGTGCGCCGAACTTTGCAATACAATGACGACCTTCGAGGCGACCTTCGTGACTACACGCTCAACGCCGGTCCCGGCGTTGCACTGAAGTTCCAATACTTCCCCGGCGCCCACTTCACCGATGGCGTGGGCGCGCAGTTCGGAATCGACTTCGAATGGGAACGGCTCTTCAATTTCGACTCGACCCGGCCTGACGGCGCGACGTTCCCGACCGAATCGCAGCAGTTCCTGGTCGGAATGCGGTGGCGCTATCCAACCGGGATTTGGGAGCCGTTCGTCGTGGTCGACTACGGCGTTCACACCTTTCAGTTCGGGGTCTCGGGGCCGCCGGTACCTGGGCAGGACAACACGCCCGGGGTGCCGAGCGTCAAGTACGAGTTCGTGCGAATCGGGGGCGGATTCCGGGTCGCGCTCGGCAAGAAGGAGAACTTCATCATCGGAGCGAACCTTGCGCTTCGCGGTGTGTTCGGCGTCGGGGGCATCGGCACGAACGTGTGGTTCCCGAATGCGAAGGCCAACGGAATGGACCTGGGTGTCATCTTCGGGTTCGCCGTAGGGAAGGGCTTCGAGATTCGCGTGGGCGGCGACTTCCGCCGCTACTGGTTCGACCTGAATCCGGAGCCTCCGGATCCCCCTTACGTCGCGGGCGGCGCGCTCGACCGTTACTTGGGCGCCACGGTTGGGGTTGCGTGGCGGCGGTGAGCGGCCCGTGCGGCACGAAATACCCCGGCGCGCCATTGCCAGCTAAGATACGTTCATGATTCGCGCTTCCGCTTGGTGTGTGGTCGCCTTGCTGGCCCTCGGCTGCGAGAGTGGTGAGGAGCCCACACGCGGCGCGAACCCAGGCCTAGAGCTGATTCTCTACGAGGCTAAGGAGAAGCCTCCTCGCGAGCCGGCCGACGCGCCTCGACCCGATCCGCCGGCAGACGTGCCTGACCTGCTGGGGGAGGGAGAAGAAAAGAAGGAAGAGCGTGATCTCGAAGAGGAGCTCAAGGCCCGACTCGGGGTGCCGGTCGACTGCATTCGTGATTTCACCGCGCCCCGACCGACGACGATTCGGGTGAGCATTGCGGCCACGGTCCGGCCGACCGGGATGGTGATCTCGCCCTCGGTCTACGGCACCGGGCTATCGATGGCCGCGCGGCAATGTATCCAACGACGCGTCGAAACCGTGGTGT
>CP070650.1:916029-919137 GCA_020354595.1 Myxococcales bacterium | reverse complement strand
TGTTCGTTTGCCAAAGTCATCGAAAATGGTCGCATCTTCGCGCCCGTCACGTCGTCGGGGTGCGTGCCGCGGATGCCCGCCTTGAAGTTCTGCAGCTGCGTCAGCAGATACCAGTCGCTCGCTCCCACCAGCGGCGGGCCGAACTCGTCGATGTTGCCGCGGCCGTCCTCGCCGTGGCCCTGGATGCACGTTGCGAAGTAGAGCTTGCCGGTCTCCGGGTTGCCCCCTTCGAGCGTTGGAGCCGGATTCACCGGCGGCAGGCTCGCCACGTACGCAGCCATGAGGTCGACCTTCTCGTCGGTGTCGAGGGCCCGAGCCATGGGTTCCATGCGCTTGCCGGCGATATCGTCCGCGTGGAAGCCCCGGTAACCGCTCTTGAAGCCCCGAAGCTGGCGCTTGACATACCAGCGCCCGAGGCCCGCAATGGCGGGAGCTCCGACCTCTACCTTGCCTTCGCCGTTTTCGCCGTGGCACTGGACACAACTGTCATAGAGGTCCTCGCTGTACCGGAGGCTCGCTTTGTCGGGGCTCGGGTCCTTGCAGCCGACGAGCAGGCACGACAGCACGAGCCCCAGCCCGGCGGCCCTAGCGATACGCACCGTGGTCATCATCCACCCTCCCCTAGCGACTTGATGTAGGCGACGAGCGCGTCCACTTCCTCTTGGGGGAAGTTGTATGGTGGCATCGTCTTGCCGTAGCCCTGAACGACCTGATCCCAGGAGTTGGTGATCGAGCTGGCGATGTACGCCTCATCCGCGAGGACCGTCTCGCCGGTGACGAGCGGGCGCTCCGTTCCGAACACCCCCTTCCAGTTGGGACAAGGTTGCTGCTTCTCGCCGTCCACCGCATGGCAAGCCATGCAGCCCTTGCTGTTGCTCAGCTTCTGGCCCCAGCAAGCCATCGGATCGCCGGCGCCGGCGCATTCGGGAGGCATGGTGGCCTCACCCGGCGCTGCGGCGACCGCGCCCTTGAACGACCAGCCCACCAGCGCGGATTCGTCTTCGGAGGGCCTGGGCTCGAGCTCCGGGAACTCGGAGCGCTTCTTCGCCGTGTACTGCGCCATCGCTTCGGCGATGGGCGTCGAGCCGTTGTCCAAGGCCGCTCGCTGCTCCTTGGTGATGATGTCGTACTCGTCGTCCGGCGACGGCGCCTTCGTGGTGTCCCCTTGGCCGCAGCCCGCGCCAAGCGCCAGCGCGGCGGTCGCCGCCGCCAGGAGGCGGAGCGTTGCGAATCGTATTTTGTGCTTCGTACTCATCCCTGCACGCTCAGTGTGTTTGATGGTGGTGAAGGCTCTTCTGAAGCCGTGGGTCGCCAACCGGCACCAGCGGGACCCGCCCGAGCTGCCAGAAGACATACGTAAAGAAGACGCCTCCGACGAAGAGCAGCGCCCCCACGTCCGCCGGCGAAACGCTGAAGCCTCCGGCTTGCGGCAGAACGAACCAGTAGATGTCGACGATGTGCATCAGGATGACCCAGAAGCACATGACCTGAAGCCAACGGAGGTTGAGCTTCTGGACGCGCGAGATCAAGAGAACGAAAGGCGCAACGAAGTGGCCGAAAATCAGCAGGTAAGCCACGAACTGCCATCCGTCCGTCCAGCGGCGGTGATACCAGGTGGCTTCCTCGGGAATGCCCGCGTACCAGATCAACATCCACTGCGAGAACGAGACGTAGGTCCAGAAGCATACGAAGCCGAACAGCAGCTTTCCGAGGTCGTGGAAGTGCTGCGGATTGATCGCGTCGCCGGTCAGCCCGCGCTTGTAGAAGCTGAGCCCGATGAGAATCGTGGCTGCAAGGATGGCTACCGCGGAGCCGGAAAAGATGATCACGCCATAGATCGTCGAGAACCAGGCCGCCTCGAGGGACATCATCCAGTCGAACGCCGCAAAGGTCAGCGAGCCGGCGAACACGATCAGAGACGGAGCCGCCAAGCTCTGCATTCGGACGGTATGCTGCGGATCCTTGTCTTCATCCTGGCGCCGAGACCAACCGAAGTACGCCAGAGCGATCAGCGACCAGAGGACGAGATAGACAATGGCCCGTGTCGCCCAACCCGTGGTGTTCAGGTAACCGGTCTTCTGAGCGAGGATTTCGTGGTGAAGCGCGGTCTCCTGGGGGGTGCGAGCGTGCCCCGCTTCCGCGTGGTCGTCGCCGTGCTCCGCATGGTCGTCGCCCTGCTCCTGGGCCTGCGCGACGCTCGCACCGAGCTGCAACAGGCCGTGCTCCTCGGACTCCGCGTCCGAGTCTGATTCCGAGTCGGATTCGGAGTCGGAGTCCTCGTGGTCAGCGTGTTCTCCGTGGGCGGCGGCGCTCTGCCACTCGTCATAGATGCCCACCTTGCCGAGCACGACGCCCGCGATGAACGGCAGAGCGAGCAGTGCCACCACTGGCGCGCCAGACATGATCACCTCGGCGATACGCCGAGAAGACACGCCCCAGTGTGCGCCCGTGAGGAACTCGATCAACACCAAGAAGAGGCCGCCGAGCATGAACGTGACGGTCGTGAATAGAGCGAAGAGGTAAGCGTAGCCGAGTCGATCGGGGCCGGCCGTGGCCACTGCGAGAAGGCCGCCCACGACCGCGAGGACCAGTGGAGTCACCCACGCACGCGCCCAGAAGCCGTCGTTTCCGACTCGATAGTCTTTGTTGTTCGCTTCGGTCACTGGGATTGCTCCGTCTTCTCCGGCAACTGGCTCAGTTGCAGCGCCCGGATATATTGAACGATGGCCCATCGGTCCTGGACGGGAATGTTGTGCGCGTACGCGGGCATGTTGCGCAGACCATTCGTGATGGTGGCGTAGAGTTGCCCGTCTGGAACGTGGCGCAGCCTGTCATCATGGAAAGACGGCGCGACGAGGCCGGTTGCCCCGAGAGCGGCGGCTCGACGCGATATCATGCCTTTGCCATCGCCCGAGAGCGAATGGCATGGCGCGCAGAAGATCTCGTAGCGGTCTTTGCCCCGCGCCATGATGGCCTCGCGCGACGGGAAGGCAGCAATTGCCTGGCGCGGCACTTTGTCGACGTAGGTCTTGCTCATAGCGCCGAGGCCCGTCGCCACGTCGTAGCCCCTCTCCATCTCGCGCGACACGGTGCCCTCCACTTGGGGCC
>CP070650.1:911984-915929 GCA_020354595.1 Myxococcales bacterium | reverse complement strand
ATCGCAGACGCGACCTGGATTGCACTCGTCCTCCTCGCACTTTCCTCACCGCCTCGCGGCTCGGGTGCTACCCTGGTCACGTCGTGAGCGACCCGTACCTCGGCAAAGAAGTGGCCGGCCAGTTCCGCATCGTCGAGAAGATCGGCAAAGGCGGTATGGGTGCTGTGTACAAGGCCGAGCAGCCCGACATGAACCGCTACGTCGCGATCAAGATCCTCCACTCGCGCTACCTGTCGCGCAGTGACTTGGTGTCGCGCTTCCGCCGCGAGGCGCGGGCGATGAGCCAGCTCTCGCATCCCAACACCGCGCGCGTGTTCCTCTACGGACAGCTGGACGACGGTGCCTGCTACTTCGTCATGGAGCACCTCGTCGGCCAGAACCTGTCGCAGATCGTTCGCGCCAAGGGCTCGATGGATCCGAAGCGCGCGATCCGAATCATGATTCAGGTGTGCGGCGCGCTCGAAGAGGCGCATCAGGCGGGAATCGTCCATCGCGATCTCAAGCCCGAGAACATCTTCGTGACGACTCAGGGCGGCATCCGGGATTTCCCCAAGGTGCTCGATTTCGGCCTCGCCAAAGTGACCGAGCGGCAGATGCGCCCTGGCTCGATGGTGCTCACGCAGCAGGGGATGGTCTTCGGCACGCCGGAGTTCATGAGCCCGGAGCAGGCGCACGGGAAGACTCTCGACGCTCGATCCGACATCTACTCGTTGGGGGTGATCCTCTACGAGCTCCTCACGGGGAAGCTGCCTTTCGACGCGAAACAGCCCATCGAATACATCCAGCTCCACGTGAACGAGCCTCCGATTCCGCTCTCTGAGCGTCGTCCGGACGTCGCCTTTCCGAACGGCCTCGAAGAGGTCGTCATGGCGTCGCTCGCGAAGAAGCCCGAGGAGCGCTACGCCACGGCCGCCGCCTTTGCCGCGGCGCTCGAGAGCGTCCTGCAGGTCGAGGCCGGGGAAGGCGGCGCGATCACCCTTCCCACCCCGGTTCCGGCGGAGCCCACGCCAAGTCCGGCGCCTCCGATCCAGAACGCCGAGACGCCCGCCAAGGCCAAGACGCCTTGGATCATGTTGGGGCTTGGGGTCGTCCTCGCGGTCGCGGGCGTGATCGCCCTTTTGGCAGCGTTCAAAGTCGGTTCCTGACCGGCCTTTCTTGACCCGCCGCCGGGCTGCCCCTAGGCCGTTCCGCGGGAGCTTGACCGTCTCGGACGGTAGCGTCAGAGTGCGCGCCCGCTTCCGGCTTTGGGACCCATGACGACAGCGACTCGACCCGCCACCGTGATGCTGACCGTGCGCGATCTCGTCGCGCTCACGAAGCCGCGCATCACCTTGATGGTACTCGTCACCGCGGCGGGCGGTATGTGGCTGGCGCCGGGCAGCCTCGATCTCGCCTCGACGGCGGTCATGCTCATCACGACCGGCATGGTCGTCGGCGCGGCGAATACGCTCAATTGCTACCTCGAGCGCGATAGCGATCGGCTGATGGCCCGAACGGCCAATCGGCCGCTGCCCGATCGGCGGCTGCAGCCGTCATGGGCCCTGACCCTGGGCGTCCTGATGGGGCTCTTCGCGGTTCCAACGCTCACCCTTGCCGTCAATCCGGTGACCGGCTTGCTCGGCGCGATCGCCCTCGTCAGCTACGTCGCGATCTACACTCCGATGAAGCAACACACCCCGGCCGCGCTGTTCGTCGGCGCGCTTCCGGGCGCGCTGCCTCCGCTGATGGGGTGGACGGCCGTCACCGGCAGCATCGCCGCGCCCGGCTTGGTCCTCTTCGGGGTCCTCTTCTTCTGGCAGATTCCGCACTTCATCGCGATTTCGGTCTTCCGGCAGGAGGAATACGAACGGGCCGGTCTGAAGGTTCTGCCTTCGGTTCGCGGCATTCGGTCGGCGAAGGTGCAGTCGACGGTCTACGCCGGGGCGCTCTGGCTCGTGTCGCTCCTGCTCGTGCCGTACGGCCTTGCGGGCACCCTGTACTTGGTTGCGGCCGTCGCGCTCGGCGCCCACTTCTTCTGGGCTGCCGTTCGCGGGTTCTGGGCGCAGGACGACAACACCTGGGCCAAGAAGCTCTTCGTCGCCTCCTTGATCTACCTCACCACGCTCTTCGCGGCCTTGATCGTCGATGCGCTCTAACGCACCGATCCTCGGCCTGTTCGCTCTGCTCGCGCTCGGTTGCACCAAGAAGAGCGCTGAGGACGTCCCCGTGCTGGGTCAGCTCCCGGAGTTCGCGCTCGTCGATCAAGACGAGCAACCCTTCAGCCGCGACACCATGGAAGGGGACCTCTGGGTCTCGGCATTCGTGTTCACCCACTGCCGCTCGACCTGTCCGCGGCTGACGGCGCACATGAAGGGCCTCCAGACCCGGGTCGCCGACGTGCCGAGCGCGAATTTCGTGTCAGTCAGCGTGGATCCGCGCAACGACACCCCCGAGGTCATCAAGGCCTACATGGCAAAGAACGACCTCGACGAACGCAATTGGCGCTTCGTGACTGGCGAGGAAGCGGCGATTCGCCACGTCGTCGTCGAGGGCTTCAAGGTGCCGATTGGGGACGAGGACAGTCGGGCCGCCGGTGCCGATGACATCATGCACAGCAATTCCTTCGTGCTGGTCGACGACAGGGCCCAGGTTCGGGGCTACTACCGCGCCAACAACGACGGCATCGAGGACCTCGAGCGCGACCTTCGCGCCCTGGCCGCAGCGGTCCCCTCGGAGCGTTGATAGCGCCGCGCTTCGGTGTTAAGCGCTCGGCATGAGTGAGAGCATCCCAGTCGCCGAGCGGCTCAGCGCCGTCAAGCCTTCCGCCACCGTCGCAGTCGCCCAACGGGCGCGCGAGCTCAAAGCGCAGGGTATCGATGTGCTTTCCTTCAGCGTTGGAGAGCCCGACTTCGATACCCCCGCGCCAATTCGCGAGGCCGCGAAGAAAGCAATGGATGCCGGCGCGACACGGTACACCGCCGCGCGCGGCGTTCCCGAGCTTCGCGAGGCGATTTGTGAAGTGTCCGCGAAGCGACGCGGTGGCGTCACGTACACGCCGGCCGAGTGCGTGGTGTCGGTGGGCGCCAAGCACACGCTCTTCAACCTCGCGCTCGCGCTTTACGATCCCGGCGACGAGGTGATCGTTCCGGCGCCGTACTGGGTCAGCTATCCGGAGCAGGTCAGGCTGGCTGGCGCAAATCCGGTCATCGTGCAGTCTACCGAGCAGGATGGCTTCCGCATGACGCCTGACGCGTTGCGCGCGGCGATCACACCAAAGACCAAGGCGCTCATTCTGTGCTCGCCGTCGAACCCGACCGGTGCGGCGTACAGCGGCGAGCAGCTTCGCGCGCTGGCCGACGTCGCCGCCGAGCACAACTTCTGGATCATCGTCGACGAGATCTACGGGCAGCTCGTCTACGGCGGCTTCGATCAGAAGTCGATCGCCGAGGTGGCCCCCGACCTCAAGGACCGCATCATCATCGTCGACGGCGTGAGCAAGACGTTCGCCATGACCGGCTGGCGCATCGGCTGGATGCTCGGGCCCGAGTACGTGACGAAGGCTTGCGACAAGATCCAAGGCCAATCGACCACCAACCCGAGCGCGGTTGCGCAGCAGGCCGCGATCGCGGCTCTTCACGGACCCTGGGAGCCCATGGAAGAGATGCGCGCGGCGTTCGAAGAGCGCCGCGGCATCATCGTCGATGGCCTCAACGCGATCGACGGCATCAGCTGCCGCCTTCCGGAGGGCGCGTTCTACGCGTTCGCCAACGTACAGGAGCTCATCGGCAAGCAGGGCGGCGGCAAGACGCTCGAAAATGACCTCGATCTCGCGGGCTACCTGCTCGAAGAGGCGCGGTGCGCCGTCGTGCCCGGCACCGCCTTCGGCGCCCCCGGGTTCGTTCGCATCTCGTATGCCGCGTCCAACGAGATGATTCGGGAGGGGCTGAGTCGGATTGGGGACGCGGT
>CP070650.1:908426-911884 GCA_020354595.1 Myxococcales bacterium | reverse complement strand
CTCCCTTGCCGCCTCGGGGCCCTCGACCGCGGCCACCGCGTCGGCGTACAGGCCGAGCAGCCAAGGCCAGACCGTTCCCTGGTGATAGGCCCGGTCGCGCTCGGTCTGACCCCCGCGATAGACCGGCCGATACGCCGGATCGTCGGGGGAGAGTGTTCGCAACCCCACCGGAGTGAGCAGCTTCTCGCGCACTGCGCTGAGCGCCCGTTGTTTGTGGGCCTTGTGGAGCGGCACGCCGGGCAGAGCCAGCGCCCAAAGCTGGTTCGGCCGAAGCTGTCGATCCGGGGCGCTTCCGTCGTGGGTGTCAGTCAAGAAGCCCTCATCTTGAAGCCAGAACTTTGCGTCGAAGTGATCGGACAGTTTCTTCGCGGTTTCGCTCCACTTCGCAACGAATTCGGGGCGCCGTTTCTTCGCCCAGCGAAGCGCGACCTGCAGGCCCGACAGCCATAGGGCGTTGAGGTCTACGGCGTAGCCTTGTCGCGGCGTCACGGCCCGGCCGTCGACGAGGGCGTCCATCCACGTGAGAGCCCAGGGACCGTGGTCCACGAACAGGAACCCTTGCGGATCGACGTGCACGCGCGGGTCGGCACCGTCGCCGATCCGGTCGATCAGGTCGAGGCACGCGTCTTGAAGCGCGCTGATGCGTCGGCTTCGCGTCCGCTTGGCGGTGAGGGCCGTGGCCCGGATGAACAGAAGCGAGGCATCGATCGCTTCGGCGTTGGAGGGCACGTCGCCGCTCTTCGGGATATTCGGAACCAGGCCATTTTCGAGACGGCTCGCCAGGGAAGCCAGGATGTCCAAGGCTTTGCCGACCTCGTTTCGGGCGAGGCACAGGCCTGGAAGGGCGATCAGCGTGTCTCTAGACCACTCGCCGAACCACGGATAGCCCGCGATGACGCCGGTGCGGTCGCCGTCTAGCTCGACCAGGTACGCCTCCGCGGCGTCGTCGAGCTCTTGGACGAACGAGCGGTGGGGCGCCAGCACCGAGCTGAGCACCTGGGGCTCGTGCGACGCGGCAGGCTCCGTGCCGAGACGGATGCAAAACGCGCCGTCCTCCTCGAGACGGACTCGGAACTCCCCAGGCGTGAACAGGTCCTCTGCGTCGTCGTAGCCGCGAGCGCGCTCCCACTCGTAGTGAACCCCTTCGTACCAATGCCCGTCCGCGTGGAAGCCGCCGGTCACTCCGTGCAGGCTGGCGATCAGCGCCGGGACGTCCTTGTAGGGATGCATGACCACGCGCAGGGACTCGCCGAGCTCGACATCGATCTCGCCGTTCATGAAGGGGTTGGCGAACGTCAATTTGTGGATCGGGCGGCAGCGGATCAGGGGTCGCAGACGCAGGCTCACCGGCCTGGTCACCCCTTCGATTGCGTATCGGACCCAAACGGCGTCGGCATCGTCTTCGAGCCAAAGCTCCCGAGTGACGGTGAGGCCCGAGAACGCGTAAGTCCAACGAGGAAGCGGCTCGAACCGCGCGAGGTGGTCGACGCCCATCGGGTCGACCGCATCACCCCAGTTGTAGCTGTGCAGCGCGACCTCCTGGTCTTCGCCGACGTCGAACCACTCCTCGAGCTCGGCGACCATGTTCACGGGCTCCCCGACGCCCGGCTCGCGAACGGTCAGGAGGCTGTGATACTTGCGGCGAGGACACCGGTCGATCGTTCCCATGGCGAACGAGCCGCCTCGATTGGTGGTCAGCCACTCGGCATCCGGGGTGATGGCGGCGCCGCTCGCAGCAGCCTCTTCTGCGCTTCCGGGCGCTCTCGGGATGAGGCGCAGCCCTGAATCGCTATCGGAGCGAGAAGGGAACCAACTAGGCAGAATCACGATGCACTCCCCAACGAGCCCGGCCGGGAGCCGGGTCCAAAAGCAAACCTCTAAGCAGGAGGCGTGCCAAAGCGTGGCGCGAAGACACACGCCATTCCGTCACAACTTGCCAACATTAGAGGCTGCTTAGTGCGCAACGAATGCGGGTTCAAGGGCTAGTCGCGCAACCGCTGCGCCTGGCTCAGACGCGCGCCTCGTGCCACGCCCGCTCGAGCGCCTCCTGGTCATCGGGATGGGCAACCGAGATCAAGAGCTGGGCGCGCTCGTTGAGTGTCTTCCCGTAGAGGTCGGCGGCGCCGTTTTCGGTAATGACGAAGCGAACGTGCGCTCGCGTCGTCACCACGCCGGCGCCGGCGCGGAGCGTGGGGACGATTCTGGGAA
Organism: Myxococcales bacterium; assembly: GCA_020354595.1. Classification (GTDB taxonomy): domain Bacteria; phylum Myxococcota_A; class Polyangia; order Polyangiales; family Houyiibacteriaceae; genus SG8-38. The sequence goes on along the minus strand of CP070650.1, from coordinate 909,676 downwards.
CACCCTTCGCCGTCCGGCTGGTGAGGGCGATAATCGGCTTGCCTCCCTCGGACGTCATGGCACCTCGGATGAAGTCCATTTGGCCTCCGACGCCGGAAACCACGCGATGGCCGATGGAGTCGGCGCACACCTGTCCGGTCAGGTCGACTTCAATCGCCGAGTTGATCGCGGTGACTTTCGGGTTTCGATTGATGACCGACACCCGGTTCACGTAGCCGATGTCGTGCTGGGTGACGGTCGGATTGTCGTCGATGAAGTCGTACAGACGCTTCGTACCCACGACGAAGCCGGAAACCGTCCGGCCCGGATGGACCACCTTACGGCTGTTGTCGACCGCGCCGCACTCGAGCAGGGGTAGCAATCCGTCGGACCACATCTCGGTATGGACCCCTAGATGGCGATGGCTCTTGAGCGCGGCGAGCACGGCGTCGGGGACGGCGCCGATTCCCATTTGCAGGGTGGCCCCGTCCTCGATCAGCTCCGCCGTGTGGTGTCCGATGGCTCTCTCCTCCTCGCTTGGCGGGGAGGGCGGAAACTCGGGCAAGGGCGCGTCGTGCTCTACCAGCCAGTCGAGCTCGTCGATGTGGACGAATCCGTCCCCGTGAACCCGGGGCATGTGGCGGTTGACCTGGGCGATGACGATCTTGGCGGAATCCACAGCGGCTCGCGCCACGTCGACCGATACGCCGAGGCTGCAGTAGCCGCGCCTGTCTGGCGGTGAGACCTGCACCAAGGCGATGTCGAGCGCCCGGCGCCCCGAGCGGAAGAGGGCGGGAATCTCCGACAGAAAAAGCGGCAGATAGTCGACGCGCTCGCCGTCGAGCTGCCTTCGCATGTTGTGTCCGACGAACAGGTTTGCCACTCGGAACGAACGCGCGTACTCGGGCTTGGCGTATTTTGCCTCCCCCGAGGTGTGGAGATGGATGAGCTCGACGTCCCTCAGCCGACTCGCCTCACCGAGCAGAGCCTCGATCAAGGCGATCGGTGTGGCCGCACCCCCATGAACGAAGACGCGTTGGTTGGAATTGACGTGGTTGACGGCTTCGTCGGCTGTGCAGAGCTTGGACATGGGACGGCGGTTATTCGGGTTCGGGAGCGGGTTCGGGCTTCGGATCGGGTTCGGGTCCGGGCTCCGAGGGTGGGGGATCGCGGCGCCGCTCGAGGTCGACCTCGAGCACCGGATAGGGCTCGGGATGGATCATCGGGCCCGTGACGACATCGACGTTCCCGGTCGGCGGCTCGACTTTCGT
>CP070650.1:905016-908326 GCA_020354595.1 Myxococcales bacterium | reverse complement strand
CGGGGACGAAAGGGAAGCTACCGTTCCGTTCTGCGCGTGTTCGCGGAGCTGGCGGAGCACGGCGTCGAGCTTCGCATTTTGCACGCCACGATGCCGTCGCGACCTTTCCGGAAGAGCTTCGACGCGGAGCCGGCACTCGTGGCCGGAGGCATCGAGATGCGTATGTGTCCGCGGGTTCATCTGAAGACGGTCGTCGTAGACGCACGCTTGGCCTATCTCGGAAGCGCCAACTGGACCGGCGCGGGCCTGGGTGCAAAAGGCGAAGGCCGGCGAAACTTCGAGATGGGCATCATCACCTCGGACGAGCAGATCATCGACCAGGTTCAAGCCCGCTACGACTCCATCTGGCGAGGCGCCGAGTGCGCCAACTGTCGCCTTCGTGACGAGTGCGAGATGCCGCTCGACGAGATCTAGCGGCTCACTCTTCCGGGGGCGAGCATGTCTGCTTGTAGGGCCACTGCTGGAAGATGGCGTCCACGGCTTCCCGAACTCGGTCCTCGTCGACGGGACCCGCGCTGAGAAGCGCCTCGGCGAGGCCGACGAACACCGGCTGCGCGTCTTCGCCCTCGGCGGGTGGTGGTCCCACCGGAATCAGCATGGTTCCAACGTCGTACTCGACGGGGACCGGCGCGATCCACTTGCAGGGATCCCAGTACCAGCCCCACCAGCCCCACCACCAGCCGCCGATGCACTGCCAGACGGTTCCTTCGCCGGTTTCGACGGTGAGGCCGTTGGCTGCGAACACGTCCGGTTGGTTGGTCTCGTCCACCGTCTCCGGATCGACGAACTCCAAGCACACGGGCTCTCTCTGCATCGCGTCGACGATCCATTCGTTGACCTGCCGGTTGAAGCGCTGTTGATCTTCAGTCGGCTCTTCGTCGGGTTGGACCAGGTCTTCCGTCAGAACGCTGAAGGTCTCGTACGCTTCGAAGTCGGCCTCCGGATCGAAGCGCACGATGATTTGGCCGGTCCGAACGACGGTGTCGTCGGCGCAGCTCAGTGCGAAGAACGAAGCCAAAAGAAGCAGAACCAAAGGAGTATGAAGTCGCATGGGACGACCCTAGCCCAGCCAAAGCTTCGCCTCAATCCGTCTGCACTAGACCCTAGAGCCACGCGAGGAGCGCAGGGATCGTCGCGATCGACAGCAGCGTGCTGACCAGCACCAAACTTGCGACTTGCTCGGGGCTTCTCCCGTACCGGTGGGCGAAGAGGTAGTTGAGGACGCCGACGGGCATCGAGGCTTGGAGGATCAAGACCTTGCGGGTCAGGCCCTCGACTTCGAGGAGGGTGGTCAGCAAAAGGCCGGCGGACACGCCCAAGCCGAAGCGGACTAGGGCTAGGATGAACGACCGGCCGAGCGAGTCGGGATGCATCTTGGACAGCGAGACTCCCAGGGTGACGAGCATCAGTGGAATCGCGATGTCGCCGAGGAGCTCCGTCGTTCGGGCGATCCAAACGGGGACCGCGACGCCCGTGGCGACGACCGGAACGGTGATTGCCACCGCCCAGGTAAGCGGCGAGCGAAAGAATGGGCGCCAGGAAAACGTTCCGGCGAAGAGCGGCCCGCCGAGCGACACGTGAAACGTCGCGGAAGTGGCGAAGTAGGTCATTCCCAGAGCAAGACCCGGCTCACCGAACGCGAACAGACAAATGGGCACACCGATGTTGCCCGAGTTGCTGAAGACGAGCGGCCCGAGAAACGTGTGCGCCGGGAGCTTCATCATCCGGAGCACCACGAGGCCGCCAAGCGCGAAGAGGCTCATGACGCCGACAGTCAGCCCAACCATTTGCGCGAGCTCGAACGGCGACACCTCCAGGGTAGTCAGGCTTCGAAACAACAGGCACGGGACACCGACGTTGAGCACCAGCCGGGAGATCGAGACTTCGTCGAAGTGCGCGCCGGATCGCGCCCACGCGAGGCCGACGAGGGCAACGATGAAGACCGGCGCGACGACGCTGAGGAGCTCGATGATCACGGTCGCGGCCTCAGGTGTCCTCGGGTTTTCGCGGTGTGGTTTTCAAGCGCTTGAAACCACTTGGGTTTTGGAGGGGGAGCGTGTCCCTATGAGTCTTCGAACTGGCCGCGTTCTTTTAGCGCGTCCATGATGATTTCGACGGCCTTGTCGATGCGGACCTCGTCGAGGGCGACCGTGAGGTCGGGATCTTCGGGGGGCTCGAAGCTCGAGAAGTCGGCGTCGGGGCGGCGCTCCCGGCACAGGGCCATGTCGGTGTTGACGTAGACCTGAACGACGCGGTCTTCACCGATGCGCTTCACGAGCTCGTCTCGATCTTTGCGGGTCGGGCTCGGGAAGGCGCAGATGTTGATCAGGCCGGCGTCGGTGACGGCTTTGGCCGCGGAAATCATCGAGCGCAGGTTCTCGCCGACGGGGATGACCACCGTCGCCGTTCGCCCCTCGTCGAAAAGCTTTCGCTCGAGTGCGTACGCGAGCGTCCAACGGCCGGACCCAGGTACACCGTGAAGCCACACGGTCGCGCCCTTCTGGCCGAAGCGCTCCATGCGCTCGTTCGGGCTGACGAAGGTTTTCGGCTCCATGGCCGACTCGGCGTGAAGCTCCTTCATCACATCGCCCATGTCTTGGTCCGCTCCCTCGAGCGAGATCATCCCGGCGGCGACGGTGTTGTTGGTCAGCGAGTCGATGACGATGAAGGCGCCGGTCTCTCTGTTGCGCTGGTAGTCGTCGACGTACAAGGCCCGATGGCAGCTCAGCCTCACCTTCGCGATGTCGTTCAGCTCGATGCCGTCCGTCGGCCTCTCCTCGAGCGTGTGCATGTCGATCTCGTGGTAGATCTTGTCGATCTGGGCACGGACCGTCTGCGTCGTGTGCTTGATTAGGTAGGCTTTTTCGGTGTCGAGCGGCCTTTCGTGCATCCACACCATGTGCGCGTCGAAACGCCGGGTGACCCGGGGAAGGTTGTCGGGTTTGACGATCATGTCGCCCCGGCTGATGTCGATCTCATCCTCCAGGCGAATGGTCACCGATTGTCCCGCGAAAGCCTCGTCGATCTCGCCTTCCCAGGTGTCGATCGCCTTGACCTTCGAAGTGTTGCCCGACGGCAGTGCGACGATGTCGTCGCCCTTGTTGATCACGCCCGCTGCCACCTCGGCCGCGAACCCGCGGTAGTCGAGGTCCGGGCGGATGACGTACTGGACTGGATAACGAAAGTCCTGGAAGTTGCGATCTGCGAACACCGGGACGGTCTCGAGATACTCGTGGACGTTTGGCCCGTCGTACCAAGGCGTCCGCTCGCTGTCGGTCACGACGTTGTCGCCTTCGAGCGCGCTCACGGG
>CP070650.1:900291-904916 GCA_020354595.1 Myxococcales bacterium | reverse complement strand
TCCGGGTCGTTCGGGCAAGCATCGTCGACATCGAGAATCCGGTCTCCGTCGTTGTCGGTGTCGGGGCAACCGTCCTCGTCTTCGAATTTGTCGAAGTCCTCCGGGTCGTTCGGACAGAGATCCTTGTCATCCGGGATGCCGTCTCCGTCGTTGTCGGGATCGGGACAGCCGTCCTCGTCCTGGAAGCCATCGAAGTCTTCCGGCTCGTCCGGACACTGGTCGATATCGTCGGGAATGCCGTCGCCGTCGCGGTCACCTTCTCGGCCCTCCGGACAACCGTCTTCGTCGCGGTCACCGTCGTAGTCTTCTTTGACCAGCGGGCACGCATCGTTGACGTCGAGAATCCCGTCGCCGTCGTTGTCGAGGTCGGGGCAGCCATCGCTGTCTTCGAAGCCGTCTTTGTCTTCCGCATCGTCGGGGCATCCGTCATCGTCATCGGGGATGCCGTCGCCGTCGCGATCGTCGACTGCAGGCTCATACATGAAGCCGAGGACTGCACGCGCGTCCGCAGCCTGGAAGCCGGTCTTGGGAATGCCCGCGCCACCCGCTGCGTAGAGGAAGCTCTTGTTGGTGACGAAGTACTTGAAACCCAGCAACGCCTCCATCGAGAGGGTGCCTTTCGTGCGGATTTCCTGGGCGATCTGCGTCCCGTAGAGCTCGAGGACGATGTCGAACGACTGCGCGACGCGGAACGCCGAGCCGAACCCGAACGTGATCAGGTCGTTGTAGGTGAAGCGCCGGCCGGCGGTCGGATCGTCGACGGGATCCTGCGCGTTGGGCTCTCCCGGTGCAGGTTCCGAAAAACCGTTCCAGATGAACGTCGCGCCTTGCTTCGAGTTCCATCGGTACCCGCCCTCGAGCGCGAGGCGAATCTTCTCGATCGGCTTGAACTCGAGCACGAGACTCGGCCAAAGGGAGAAGCCCGGCTCGCCGGCGAACTGGGTCGTCTTGGCGGTTGGAAAACCAGCACGGAGGGTGACGGCGAGCCCTACCGGAAGCTCGCCGAGGTTTAAGAGCCGCGCCTTCGCGTGAATCGTCAGATCGCCGACGCCCTGCGAGCGCAAGCCGGCCGCTTGGTAGTTGTAAAGGCAGCCGGCCGAGGTCGCCCCGGCGCAATCACCGCCGAGGCTGAGTCGATCGGGGCTCTGGACCTCGTGACCGCGGAAGAAGGTGATCGGCAATGAAATGCCGACCACAAGCCGGTCGATGATCCCGAAGTTGAACATGAACGTCCCGGTAAACGCCTGACGCGCGATCCGGTTCTGCCGCGCGGCGTTCGCGGCATCTTCGTTCGGATCATTGATGAATCCGTCGTAACGAAGGATGCCGAAGCCCGCGTCCAAGACGAGCCCAAAGCTGAACTCCTTGTGCGGCATCACCTCGGTACCGTTTACGGCGAAGTAGCCGCGGGAGTCGACGGCGGGCCGGAAGAGGTGCAGATCCATGCCGCCCCCGTGAAGCGTCGCCTCCTGCGCGGAAGCCGTCGTCGAGGCGGCGCATAGCGCCACCGAGAGCGCAACGAGCCATGCCGCACGCCGGGACGGACCCCACCTTCGCTGTGTTCCCCCAAACACCCACCTTCAGTGTGTCATGGCGAGCGGCCATTAATCAACGATTCTGCGACCCTGGACCGCCTTCGCCCGCCGGATCAAGCCCCGCGCCTCCTGACGCTGTTTCGGCGTGATGCCCTCCACCTTCAACACGAGCATCGCTTCCGCGTCCGCTCGGTCCGCGTCGCCCTCCCGGAGGGCGCGCTCGCCGTCGTTGATGTGGGACTGAACATATCGATAGCGGATCTCACCAAACTCCGGCGTTTGCCGGAGGACGCTGTCCGGCGGCAGCTCTTCGGCGATGGCGTAGGCGCGATCGAAACGGCCCCGTGCGAGCGCCCGCCTCGCACGGCCGAGCTCTCTCTCCCATTCCTGTGGTTCCTCGATCAGGATGCTCTCGCCTTCGGCCCCGTCGTCCGTGTCACTTGCAGAGCGAGCCGCGGAACCGGACGCCTCAGCGACCTGCTCTTTCGCTTCGGCCACCGGCTCCGGCCCAGCCGACGCAGGCGTGGCTCCCGGAGCGGAACTAAGCGTCGTCAGGACAGCTCCTCCGGCGGCAACCAGGAGAAGGCCGATCACCGAGAGGGCCACGATTGGCTTGCGCGACGAAGAGGACGAAGGGACCGAGTCCGGCGTGTCTTCGGGCACCGGCACCAGACTGTGGGCGCCCTCGGCCGGAAGAAAACGGAACCGAACCTCACCCAGCTGAAGGATGTCGCCGGTTTCGAGCACAGCGCGCCTGGCGCTGACCCCGTTGATCCGCATCCCGTTCGCGCTGTCCAAGTCGAACACGGTTACCTTGTCTCCGCCGATCTGGACCTCGGCATGCTCATGAGAGATGGACTGGTGATTGATCCAGATGTCGAGTCTCTCGTCGCGCCCGATGCGGAGCTGGGGCTTGCTAAGGGTGAACTCGGCGCCGGCCGCAGGCTCGCCGAGGACCACCAGCCGCGGAGGGGGTTGGCTCCTCGGTTCGGGCGAAGGAATCGTGTTGGCGGTGGCCGCCACGTCGGATTGGAAGGCGAGGTCGTAGTCTCCGATCCCGAGTTGGTCCCCGGTACTCAGCTCCGCCTTGGCGTCGATTCGCCGGCCGTTGACCGTGACGCCGTTGTAGGACCCGAGGTCTTCGACAATGTAATTTCCATTACGTTTCAGCAGACGCGCGTGCGAGCGCGACACGTTGCGCTCGGTTAGGCGAATCGTGTTGCCCTCCTCACGGCCGATCGTGACCTCGTCGCGCAAGAGCGGAACGACGGTCGTGCGACCTTCGTCGTCCGAGATGACGAGCTTATACATCGGTCCGGCCCAGCGTTTTCACCCGCAGTTTCGCGGGGTTGAGGGCATGGTACTCGCGCCCAGTCGGGTGTCAATCTCGCCTGGAAGAAGGTTTGCGCTCATCAGGAGACCGGCTATGCCGGTGGCGCACGATGAACCGATTTTCGAAAGCTCTGGCCGTGGTGCTGTTGAGCGGCGCCCTGGCCATGGGCTGCGGTGGAGGCGGAGGGGGCCAGCCGACGGGCGGGATTCACGCGAAGCTCGGCTACTCCGAGGGCGGCGGCCTGCGCGTGGTCCAGGTCCCCCCGGGAGGCGCGGCCGACTTAGCGGGTCTCCGGGTCAACGACGTGATTATCGCGATCAATGGGACATCGGTCAGAGAGCTCGACTACGAGTCGATCGTCGAACGACTGCGCGGTCCAGCCGGATCCTCGGTTCAGCTCGACGTCTTTCGCGACGGTGAGGTAAATACCGTCGTCGTCATGCGGCAGGCGTATACGAGATGAGCTCTTCACCACGCATACTCGGGATCATCGGTGGAAGCGGGCTCTACGAGCTCGAGCAGCTCACGGACATCGAAGAGACCCCGATCGACACTCCGTTCGGAGCACCTTCCGATTCGATCATCGCCGGGACGCTCGGCGAAACACGGCTGCTATTCCTACCCCGACACGGCCGCGGGCACCGCCTCCCGCCCCATCGGATCAACTACCGAGCCAACATCCTCGCCCTCAAGATGGCGGGCGCGGAGCAGATCCTCAGCGTGTCTGCAGTGGGTTCGATGCAAGAGGACATTCATCCGGGCGACATGGTCGTGGTCGATCAGTTCATCGATCGCACGCGGCACCGCATCGACACGTTCTTCGATGACGACGGCGTAGTTGCCCACGTCGAGTTTGCCAGGCCGATCGACGCGCAGCTGGCGAGCTCGGTCATTACGGCCGCGCGCAACACCGGCGCGACCGTGCACGAGAAGGGCACGTATCTTTGTATGGAAGGTCCGCAGTTCTCGACGCTGGCCGAATCGCGACTCTATCGCTCCTGGGGAGTCTCGGTAATCGGCATGACCAACTTCCCCGAAGCGCGACTCGCCCGCGAGGCCGAGCTTCCCTACGCCACTCTCGCCATGGCGACCGACTACGACTGCTGGCACGAAGGGCACGACGCCGTCACGGTGGAAGCCGTGGTCGCCGTGATGAGGAGCAACGTCGCGCAGGCGAAGAAGATCATCGTCGAGCTGGCGAGTGCCGTGCCCGACCCGGCAGGCAGACCGGCCACCACCGCCCTCTCGGGCGCCATCATTACCAACCCCGAGTCGATTTCCCCGGACGTTCGCGACAAGCTGCGACCGTTGATCGGCAAGTACGTCCCCTGAAAGGCATCATGAGCGAGCTTCTCGTCGTCGGTTCCGTCGCTTTCGACACCATTCACAATCACCTCGGCTCCCACGCGCGCATTCTTGGCGGCTCCGCCGTCTATGCATCGCTAGCGGCTTCTCAGCTCGCGCCGGTTCGGCTGGTCGGCGTAGTTGGCAAAGACTTTCCTCGCAAAACCGTGGACATGCTCCGCGGCCGCGGCATCGACACGGCGGGCCTGGAGGTCGCCAACGGCGAAACCTTTCACTGGGAGGGCCGGTACGCGGATGACCTCACATCGCGCGAAACCATTCAGACGGACCTGAACGTCTTCGCAGACTTCGAGCCGAAGATCCCGCTCGCATCTCGCGATTCGCCATTCGTAATGCTCGGTAACATCGCACCGCAGCTTCAGCTTCATGTTCTCGAGCAGGTGCACAACCCG
>CP070650.1:897393-900191 GCA_020354595.1 Myxococcales bacterium | reverse complement strand
CTCACCCTCCTTCGGAGACCGCAGCTGGCTGTGCGTGCCAAGCATAAGCGCGCGGCGCCGGGCAGGGAACAAGCCGGCAGCCGTATCTACCGGTTCGTTGAAGAATTCCGTCCGGACCGCCGGGTGTTGCCGCCCCTTCGTCTGAATCAGAATCCCCGAAACCTCCTTTTAACCCGTTGGTGCGTATTTCGCGCCATCGTGAACACTGATTTCGCTTCAAGCTGATCACCCATTTCGTTCGATCGTGATCACCCGTTTCGGGATCATGAGCGGTGATTTCGGGCATCGTGATCACCCGTTTCGCTCATCGTGATCACCTATTTCGCTGATCGTGAACGGGGTGATACCCCCTCTGCCGAGTTGGAGGGGAGCGGAACAGAGCGGAGCGGCGCTGGATAGTCGGAACCGGCCGCCCTCTCCCAACCCAGGAGGGGAGATGGCGACCAAGAGGCTGTCCATGCGCAAGACACGAGAGATTCTCAGGCAGAAGTGGGCTCTGGGCCGGAGCCACCGGGAGGTGGCTCGCAGCTTGTCCGTGAGCGTCGGGACGGTGGCCGCCTCCCTGGCCCGGGCCAGGGAGGCGGGGCTGAGCTGGTCGGAGGTCGAGCGGCTCCGTGACTCGGAGCTCGAGGTGAGGCTGTACGGCGCGCCGGAGGAGGGGAAGCGTCCGCTGCCGGACTTCGCGGACATCCACCGAGAGCTTCACCGCGTCGGCGTCACCCTGCAGCTGCTCCACATCGAGTACCTCGGGCAGCATTCGGACGGCTACGGCTACACGCAGTTCTGCCGGTACTACAAGCGGTGGCTGAGCAAACAGCAGCGCTCGATGCGCCAGATTCACCGAGCCGGTGAGAAGCTGTTCGTCGACTACTCGGGCAAGAAGCCGCACATCGTCGATCCGAAGACCGGCGAGGTTCAGGAGGTCGAGCTCTTTCTCGCCGCTCTTGGGGCCTCGAGCTACAGCTTCGCCGAGGCCACGCAGACACAGCAGTCCGCCGACTTCCTGGCGAGCCATGTACGGGCGTTCGAATATCTCGGTGGAGTCACCGCGGCCCTTGTTCCCGACCAACTGAAGAGCGCCGTCACCCGTGCCTGCCGCTACGAGCCCGGCCTCCATCGCGACTACGAGCAGCTCGCCGAGCATTACGACACCGTCATCCTGCCGGCCCGCCCCGGCAAGCCACGAGACAAGGCCAAGGTGGAAGCGGCGGTGTTGGTGGCCCAGCGCTGGATCCTGGCCCGGCTTCGCAACGAGACCTTCTTCTCGTTGGGTGCCCTGAACCGCCGCATCGCGGAGCTTCTCGAGGAGCTCAACCACAAGCCCATGCGCACCTACGGGGCGAGCCGCCGCGAGCTGTTCGAGCAGCTCGATCAGCCGCTTCTCAAGCCCCTGCCAGAAGAGCGCTTCAGCCATGGAGACTGGAAGCGCGCCAAGGTCAACATCGACTACCACGTGGAAGTCGACAAGCACTACTACTCGGTTCCGCACGCGCTGGTCCACGAGAAGGTCGAGATCCGCTTTACCGCCACCACGGTGGAGATCTTCCACGACGGACGGCGCCTGACCTCTCACGCCCGCAGCTACGCGCGCGGAAGACACACGACCAAGGACGAGCACATGCCCAAGTCCCACCAGCGGCATCTGGAGTGGACTCCGTCTCGACTGATCTCGTGGGGCGCGAGCATCGGGCCGAGTACTGGGAAGCTCGTGGCGGCCATCCTCGACGAACGTCGCCACCCCGAGCAGGGCTACCGCTCGTGTCTCGGCATCCTGCGGCTGGGAAAGCGCTATGGCGAGGACCGGCTCGAGGCTGCCTGTGCCCGGGCACTCGTGGCGGGAGCCCGCTCCTACCGTCACCTCGACACGATGCTTCGCAAGGGCCTGGATCGGATGCCGCTGCCCACGACCCGCCCTGCTTCTACGAAGTCGACCTCTCCGGTTCACCCGAACGTCCGGGGAGGGCGCTACTACCACGACCCCATCCAACAAGGAGAGCTCTACGATGCTGAACGAACCGACACTGGAGAAGCTCCGGGACCTTCGCCTGAATGCGCTGGCGGAGACCTGGAGCGAGCAGAGAAAGGACCCGAAGATGACGGGTCTGGACTTCGATGAACGCTTTGGGCTGCTGGTCGACGCAGAGTGGCTCGACCGACAGAACAAGCGACTCGCCCGGAACCTCCGCGAAGCCAAGTTGCGCCTGAGCGACGCCTGTATCGAGGGGATCGACTACCCGGCACGGCGCAAGCTCGACAAGGCGGTGATCCGTGGCCTGGCGAGCTGCACCTGGATCCACGAACACCATAATGTCGTGATCACGGGGCCGACCGGCGTCGGGAAGACCTACATTGCCTGTGCTCTGGCTCAGCAGGCTTGTCGCAAGGGGTACCGGGCGCTCTACCGCCGCGTCCCCCGGATCTTCGACGAGATCCTTCTGGCTCGGGCGGACGGGACCTACCCGCGCTGGCTGGCGAAGGTGGCCCGCTTCGACGTCATCGTGCTCGACGACTGGGGGCTTGTGCCGCTGGCGGAGAGCGAGCGTCGTGATCTACTCGAGATCATGGAGGATCGCTACGGCAATCGGTCGACCATCCTCACCAGCCAGATGCCGGTGGCGCAGTGGCACGACCAGGTGGGAGACCCGACCATCGCCGACGCCTTCTGCGACCGGCTGCTTCACAACGCGCACCGCATCGAACTTCACGGACCCTCTCGACGACAGGAGAAGAAGAAGCAAAACTAGAGAAAAAGACTGACCGGCGTCGCTCCGCTCCGTTCACGATCGCCGAAACGACCG
>CP070650.1:891889-897293 GCA_020354595.1 Myxococcales bacterium | reverse complement strand
GGTGCGCGTTCGTCGACGGCAATGGGCGGCGCTGCGATTCTGCTTGGCAGGTCGAGTTTCATCATCGGACTCCGTACGGGCGGGATGGACCGCATACGGTGGAGAACGTCGAGCTTCGTTGTCGGGCGCACAATCAGCACGAGGCGGAGCTGGAGTTCGGAAAGGTGTTCATGGCGAGGAAACGGAAGTCGGCGTAGGCTGTTCCGAATGGACGTCTGATGTATATGCGACCGCGCCTTACGACGCCCAAGGTCCAAAGGGCAACCTGAACTCTGCGGATGGAATCGCGACCGCCAATCCGGCGCCGCTGGCAATGGTAACTGGCGATGCGGCGTCAGGATACTCGGCAACAATCGTCGTAACCGTCGCGTAACACCAAAAACCGAGAATCGCCCGCACCTTCGTGCAGAAGGGCGAGGCCCACCAATCCTAGAGCACCACGTCCACAGAGCCCAGTGCTACAGCAACAGAATCTTGTAGACCATCACCAAGGCCGCCCCAACGGCGGTGGCAAGCAGCGCGAAGCCGACCACGGCGCGCGCCGAGCGGGGCTCCGGCTTCCCAGCCAAATCCAGCAGAATGAGGGCACTGGCCAGCGACAAGGCCATGATGGCAGTTGCATCAATCCGCCCCGCTGAAAGCGAGCCAAAGCCGCCGACCAACAACATGACGACGGCAATCCACATTGCGACTTTGCGAAATCCGAGAGTCTTCGACATGGCTAGCTCGTTGTCCCGAGCGCGAGAGTACCCGTGCTTCTCAGTCGGGTCCATGCTGCGCGGGCAATTCTTCGAGAGCGGCCGACGACGCCGTGACAGGCACAACCGATCAGCAACTACCAGACCCCCGGAATCAGACGATACCGAACCCGCTCCATATACTCGCGGTATCCTGCCAGCGTCTCCCGAAGCGTTCTCTCCTCGACACCGATGCGCACGAGAAGGCTCACGAGCACGACCGGCAGCGCAATGACAGCCGCGTAGCTCTCGAGCCACAGCGCAAGCCCAAACAAGAACACGAGGAACCCAGTGTAGAACGGATGCCGCACGCGGCCGTAGAGGCCCCTGTCCACCAGGGTGTGTCCGCGCTCGCTCTGGTGCCGCACAGAGGGCGTAGCAAACGCGTTCTGATAGAGCGCTGTCAGGATGATCCCAAACCCCCCAGCCCCAATCAACGCGCCCAAAACGGACACCTCAACCGACGGCGACGGCAGCAGGTGCAGTCGGAACACATCGAGCGGAATGAAGACGAACCAGCCCGCAATCGCGACGGCAATGAAGCCGGTGGCGATACGATCGGCGAGCGGTTGTTTTCTGTTGATAGCCGGTTCGAGACGGGCCTCGAGGCTGGCCGGCGCGACGGCGCCCAGCCAGACGACCGCGACGAACAAAACGATGCCGTACGCGACTATGAATTGAATCGCGCGGGGCCAGTTCCAGGTGCCGGCTGGGATCAATAAGAGCGATGCAAACAACGCGAGTTGAAACGCGCTCCTAATCAATCCTCTGACAATCAACATGAGCCGCCCATTTGCGGGTAGTATCGCGGAATCACTGGAGGAGTAACAGCCCATGAATATCGACACGCTTCAGGCCGCCCTCGGATGGGCCTCTGTGCTCAACATGGGGCTGCTGCTGTTTTGGTTTGCGATGTTCATGATTGCACACGACTGGGTTTACAAGGTCAACAGCAACTGGTTCAAGATGTCGGTCGAGGAGTTTGATGCGACGCACTACAAGCTCATGGGTTTCTACGAGCTATCGATCTTCGTTGTCCTGCTCGGCCCCTATCTCGCGTTGCGGATCGTCGGCGTTCCCTGAAGTGAACGCTGCAAGACGCTAGAACAGCTCGATGTCCGCAGCCGTGAGGCCATCCCCCTCGATGAGCATGTAGCGGTCCCGCGTGACGTCGTCCGCGTTTTTCCAGTCAGCGTTGGCTTCGTTGAGCCGACGCTGCGTCCGGTTTTTGCGCTCGTCGAGGGGCATGCCGTAACAATCTGTGTTGTCCTTGGCGTGCGTCACGATGGCGCCCTCGAGCCAAGACCGCACATGCCTATGCGTTTCGGTCGCGCGGCGAACCAGCGTTACCTCGGGGGCAGCGCCGACGGCCTTCTGAACGGTGTAGAGGCGAACGAAGTAAGTGCGATCGGCCTCCGGGTAGAGCTCGATGCGGCGTGTCTTGTTGTAAGCGAGAACGTAGAAGATGTAGGGCTCAGGCTCGACAGGAAGGATCTGCGCCTCGCGGCCGCCGACCTCCGCAACACAACGTGCATCCGATTCAAAGATGGTGAAGAACATCTTGCGGTCGAGCTTTTCATTCTGAATGAAGACCACCGCCGCTTGCCCCTCCGGCGCCACGAATGCCGACTTGTCGAAAGGGGGCGCCGTGGTGAGGGACGGCGTAGTGGCGCAACCCGCCAGCAGGATGGAACTCATGAGAAAGCAACGCATATCTTCGTGCGTCTTCCTTGCACGATTCGGTCTACAATCTACCCGAATGCGCAATCAAGCTCGGCATCGTTGGATTGTATTGACCTTCGCCTGTTCACTGGCGGCTTGTCACGAGGCGCCACCCCCAACGATTCCCGCCAAGCACGGTGCAGAAGCGGCCGCGCCGATCAGCGCGGACAAGACGCAGCTAGTCACCGTGGTTTCTGCCGAGTGGACCGCATTCCGCGCAACCCTGCGGCGGTATGAACGGGACCCCGGCCAAAGATGGAAGCCCGCAGGTCGGCCCGTTGACGTTGTGCTGGGGCGCGAGGGATACGGATGGGGCCGCGGTCTTCACGGCACTAGCCCGCCGGAAGGCCGTCCCGGGCCCATTAAGCGCGAAGGCGATGGACGCTCGCCGGCCGGCGCGTTCAGCATAGGGACCGCGTATGGCTATGCGCCGGCGCGCAAGGACATTTCCGTCCTCTACGTCCAGACCACCGGCGAGCTCCGTTGCGTCGATGACCCGGACTCCAACCACTACAACCGCATCGTATCGACCGCGGAAACCAATGTCGATTGGCAGAGCGCCGAGCACATGCGCCGCGAGGACGACCTCTACGTCCTCGCCATCGTCGTCGAGCACAACACGGAGGCCCCGAAGCCCGGCGCGGGCAGCTGTATCTTCATTCACCTGTGGGAGGGCCCCGACAAAGGAATGAGCGGATGCACGGCAATGGCGCTGGACCCGTTGGAAGAGCTTGCAGGCTGGCTTCGACCTGATGCTGCTGTTTACGTCGCCCTCCCCCGAAGCGAATACGAAGCGCTCAAGCAGCCGTGGGCTCTTCCGACGATTCCGCTACTTGGCCAGTTTGACAGCGCTAGCAATGAGGGCGGGGTGGGCAAACGCGACTGAGCCGTCGGCCGCGACAAATCGATGTAACTCTTTTTCGGCCTCGGCCACCAGCAGCTCGAACTGGTCGTCGTCCAACTTGTCCGCGAGAGTCCAGCCACGGACGTCGCACTCGACCCACGCGCGGACGGAGGCAAAGCGGGCCTGTCCGGCAACTCGCTGAATCTCTAGATCGTCCACCCCCGCTTCACAAAACACACCTCGAAGCGTGTCCGTCTCGCCAAGCGAGTACGGCGATTTCAGTAGATCCGAGATCGCATCGCCGAAGAGCGAACTAAGGAGGGCTGTCATCGCAGCGTAGCCCGGCGCATCGTGGAGCGAGCCCCACACGGCAACGACGAGCCGCCCGCCGGGACGAAGCACTCTCCACATCTCGCTGATCGCGGCCTTCTTGTCAGCGAAAAACATCAAGCCGAACTGACTGACGACGGCGTCAAAAGACTCCTCTTTGAACGGCAAGGCCTCGGCAGGGGCCTCGTGCCACTCGATGTCCCCTGCCTTGCGCCGGGCCACCGCGAGCATGCCGGGGTTGAGGTCGACACCTACTGCCGAGCCCCCTGGAGACACGGCCTCGGCCGCCGCCAGAGTCGCCAACCCGGTGCCGCATGCCACATCGGCGACGCGCATTCCGGGTGAGAGGTCAGCAGCGGCAAGCACCCGCGGCACCCACTCACCGAAAAGCGCCGGCACGAAGAACTCTTCATAGAACTCCGCAGCGCTCGACGTCACCTGACCGGTGTCACCCATGGCCACGCTAAGGATGCACGTTTTGCTGCCGTTCTACGAGCGTCAAGAACAGCGCGGCCGAAAGACCCGAGGCGCCGAATATCATGCACATGACCATCACCTGGTAACGAACCGCCACTAGGGGCGAGACGCCGGACAAGATCTGCCCGGTCATGAAACCGGGCAACGACACCAGTCCGACCGCGAGCAGCGTATTGACGATCGGAATGAGACCGGCCCGCATCGCAATGCGCCTGGCGTCGACGTAAGAGACGTCGCGCTCGAGCTCGGCGAACAGGCGCTCGGCCGAAATGCTCACCGAGTTCATCGATGCGGCGAAAATCATGCCGGCCAACGGAACGACGAAGGTTGGCTCGTACCAAGGCTCGAGGTGAAGCACCACTTGAGTGACCAATGAAAGCGTGGCGCCTCCACCTACGAGCACCGAAAAGAACGTGTACCGGTAAAGCGCTCCGCGAAGCTCCGGTACCGTGCGGAGCGCTATCCAGCTCGCGGCGACGATCATGATCGCGAGGACCATCAGCACGATCCAAGGAGCATCCGCCTCGAAGATGTAGACGAGGACGTAACCGATGAGCAGAAGTTGGGCGACCATGCGCGCCAGCGCGATGAAGCCTTGCGAGGCATTGGCGCGCCACCTCCACAAGACGATCAGAACGATGAGCGCCGGAATGCCCGCGGCGGCGAGATGCAAAGGCGGTATGGTTTGGATGACTCCCTCCTCAGTCGCGGCGCGTGGCCTCGAATACGTAGCGAGCGACGTCCTCGATCTGCTCGGGGGTCAACATCTCGCCGAACGGCGGCATGGCGCCGACACCATTGGTCACAGCCGCCTTCACTTGTTGCGGGCTTCGGCCGAGGTCGTCGAGGTTCGGGCCGACGACTGCAGTAGCCTCCGCATCCGCCAACGTGTGGCACGTCGAACAAGGAGGCGCGGCTGTTTCGCGGAAGATCTGGCGGCCGCGCTTCCCCGACTCGGAAAGCTCCACCGGCTTGCGTGGACCGCGGGGCTTCGCCGACCCCTCTTCAGGTGGTGGCGTGAGGCAGATCTCGTCGGCCGGATCGCAGACCTGAACGGTCACCCCCATGTCGCGCCAGCTGTTGTTGCCGTAGCCGCGCTCGTTTTCGTTTCGATGCTCGGGCTGAATCTCCCCCGTAGCGTTCGTTGCGCGGCTGTATAGCTTCACGGGTCCCGGCGCACGCTCGAGCTCGAGCTCGAAGACGCGCCAGGCATACTTGCCGAGGTCCGGGCCCACCCAATGCGTCTCCTGCCAGCGCTTCCCATCGGTTGATACCTCGACTTTTGCGACCGCCT
>CP070650.1:887782-891789 GCA_020354595.1 Myxococcales bacterium | reverse complement strand
CGGGGTTCGAGGATCCCGCCGCAGCTCTTCGACTCCTGCGGCAGCGGCCTCATAGTCGCCCACATAGAACTCCGTGAGGACCTCGAGCTCGGCGACGCGGGACGAGCGCGAATGCTGTTGCATGTAACGCTGAAGCAGTGCTTGTGCAGGTACGCCTTCGCCTGCAGCGAGAGCCGCCTCGAGCAGGTCGAGCAAGTCCGACTTGGGGGCCTTCTCGGCAGGCGCCGCAGCAGCCATCGAGGCAAGCAGAGCACAGATGATGAACGCAACGGCGCGGTTCATCGAAGGAGCCTCTCGTAGTAATCGTCGACGGCGTTTTCGTAACCGTCGGGGGGATCGCCGTTCATCGCGTCGAGCACCCGACGACGCCAGGCGAGCTCGTCGGCTTTGGAGCGGCCTAGCGGAATCTCGACGCGTTCATCGCGCTGTGTGCCTCGCCCGCGGTCCTCGCCCCCACCGCCCCCGGGGGCGGTCCTTCGCTGGGACTCGAGTTGTTGCCGCAGTCGTCGCAACTGGTCGGCTGCTGCTTGCTGTTGTTTATGGGCCTCGATCGGGTCGCCTTCGCTCAAGGCGTCCGCGGCGCGTTGCATCGGTCGACCGACCGACTCGAGCTGTTCGGCGGCGTCCTCAGAAACCGGCACGCCCCCGACCTCCTCGCGTAGTCGACGTGCGAGCTGACGGGTCGCCTCTTGGGTTTTGGCCTGGCGCTCGGCTTGCTTCTCTAGCTGTGCGCGTTCTCGGTCGGTCAGCGCACTGCCGACGTCGGGCACCGCCCCTCGAGTCGAGCCCTGGAGATCCTGTGCGCGTGCCGCAGCCTGCCTCGCCTGAGCTGCGGCATCGGCCGTTCTCCCATCGCGCCCACGAAACATCATCGCCGAGAGCTCGAGGTCTTTGGCGAGCGCGTTGGCCGCTCGCGCCAGACGGTCGGCCATCGACATCGCCTCTCCGACATCCCCTCCTTCGAGCGCCTTTTTGAAATCATCCAGCCTTTCGGACGCGCGAGCGCGCATGCTGCTCTCGTAGGGTCCCAGAGCCTCCTCATCGACGCCGCCGAGGAGCTCACCTACCTCGTTTGCGATCTCCTCGAGCTGCTTCCGAAGCTCGGATGCGATCGAGTCGTCGTCGCCGGCGGCTCGTTCGAGAGCGTTGTCGCCAACGCGGCGCGTTTTGTCGGCCATCTGCTTTTGCTCGACCTCGAGCTCGCCGATCGTGTCCATGGCCTTCATCAGCGCTCGCTCGCGTGGACCGAAGCGGGCCTCGACCAACGAATCCTCGCTTTGCGCCAGCGCCTGGGTCATCGCTTCGATCGTCTGGTCGAGCCGCATCAATGCCGCCTCAGCTGCATCCAGGTCGCCCGTCGCAAGCGCCTCGCGAACCGTTTCCAACGCATCCGTTGACTGATTGGCTTGGCGCGCCTGCTTGTTCACGAATTCCCCAGGGACGTATTGCATCGCCTCGCGGAGCTGCCGTCGCAACGCCTCCATTCGCCGCTCTGCGCGGTCCAAGGCAGCCATCAAGGCCCGTTGAAGCTCCGGGGTTTGACCGCGCCTGAGCTCTCCGATGAGCGAGGCGATTTCTCGGCGGAACTGCTGCATCTCGCGCGCAATTTCCGCGGCATCGTTGAGACGCGCCTCGCTGATCAGGTCGGCGACGATGAGGCTGTCCTTCTCGAGCTCCGCTATGACTAGACGGTCGTGGCGCTGTCGGACGCGTCCGCTGTTGGCGCTGCGGTAGCCGCCCTTCTCCCGCTGGTGCAGACGCTCGAGGCGCTTCCTCATGTCGAGGAGAAGCGGGATCGTTCGGGGGCCACGATGATCGCCGACGTTTGCCAGCAGGCCAACGACGGACCGGTACGCTGAGACGGCCTCGGCATGACGCTCGCGGGCCAGTCGAATCGGCTTTGGCACCGGCTTCTCGAGACGCACCGCCAATGTCTCCAACAACGCGTCGAGAAGCCGCTCCAACTCGACGATGCGATCTCGCCTGCGCGTGATGTCGGATGCGAGTGTGAGCGTTCGTTCCACCGAACGGCCGACACCAGGTCCGTCGATGCGGTTCCCATCCTTTGCTTCGAACCAGACCGTCACGGCATCGGCGGGCGCCAAGGAGAACTCCTCGAGGCGAACCACGGTCTCACCAAAAAGCTCCTTCTGTGGGTCCTCTGAGGGTGTCAGGACGAGTCGCCGAAGATGCTCGCCGTTCGGGAGCCTGATGATCAACGTGAGCTCGTGAACAGCGTGATCGTCTGTCGCCCGGTGCTGAAGAGCAATCGGCGCAAGCTCTTCGGCCACCAGGTCTTCGTCAGGCACGAGCATCGTGACTTGAGGCGGATCGTCGAGCTCGACCTGAATCGACCGGGCGCGGTGGTCGACCCGGCGTTCGCCTCGGCTCGATTCGACGAAGATCTCGAAAGGCCCGTCCGTATCGGCCACGAAGGAGGCGACGAACTGCCCTCCGAGCCGGCTGGCTTCGACGTGGCGACCGGGAAGCTCGACCACGACGCGTGCGGCATCCCCGATGGGAACGATGGCGTACTTGACGGCGGTCCCCCTCGGGACGACGAGGTGGTTCGCGTCGTCCGCCTGCTCGTTGGCTCGCCCCATGTAGCTCGGGAATAGGAGATCCGCTTCGGTGTGAGCGACCACGTGGCTCATGCGCGCACCCTCGACGGCTCCTTGTTCGGCGTGAAGTAGGGCGTATCTCCCGGCGGCAACGCGGTCGAAACCGAGCGACCACCAGGCCACAAAGGCCAACACCACCGCGGCGGCGAGCGCGGGCTGCGTGAGCCAGTGCCAAGGAATGAACTTCCGCGCCGGCGAAGCGTCGAGGCTCCGTAGAAGCCCGACCCGTTGCGCCACGATCAGCTCCTTGGAAAAACCCTCGACGTCTTGTAGCTCGTACGCTGTCTGTAGCGGAGAGAGGAGGGTGGGTTCCTCCGCGGCCACGAGCCCGAGCGCCCCGTGACCACGGAGCCTGATCAGAGGTCGAATCGACCAGGCGACTGCGCCGGCCACCATGGCAAAGACGAGCGCCCACGCGACGGCAAGCCACACGGCCGGCGTCATGGGACCGAGGATCCACGCAATCAGGACGAACGAGACGAGCCCGACCGCCGCCGCAGCCGCAACGATACGCACGGCCAACACGGTGGCGGCGGCGACACGAAGACGGCGGCGATACTCAGCAAGCTTACCGGCGGTGGAAGCCACGTGGGGGAGGGTAGCACGGGCAGATACGGCCTCGGGCCGCGGCCCGCGGGCTTTGGGTCTCGGGCCTTCGCCGGGGGTCTCAGATTCGGGCCCGAGACCCGGGTGCTGCGACCCAAGGCCCGGGGCTTAAACGTGAAAAGCCGAAGCGCGATACGCTCCGGCTTTTCATTGATTGCTGGGGGTGAGCCTAGAAACCCATACCACCCATACCACCGCCATGATCATGGCCGCCCGGCATCGCAGGCTCCTCTTTGGGAACCTCCGCGACGAGCGCCTCGGTGGTGAGCATCAGGCCCGCGACCGATGCCGCGTTCTGGAGCGCGCTGCGGACGACCTTGGTCGGGTCGATGACGCCGGCCTTCACGAGATCCTCGTACACCTCGGTGGCCGCATTGAAGCCGAAGGCGTCTTTGCCGTTTCGGACTTCGTTCACGACGATCGAGCCTTCGAGGCCCGCGTTGGCCGCGATCTGACGAAGCGGCTCCTCGATGGCGCGAAGCAGGATGCCGGTGCCGACCTTCTGCTCGTCGCTTACATCAAGGTCGCTGAGGCCGCCCTGTGAGCGGATGAGGGCCACACCGCCGCCGGGGACGATGCCCTCTTCGACAGCTGCACGCGTGGCGTGGAGCGCATCTTCGACGCGTGCCTTCTTTTCCTTCATCTCGACCTCGGTCGCCGCGCCGACCTTGATGACGGCGACGCCGCCCACGAGCTTGGCGAGGCGCTCCTGCAGCTTCTCGCGATCGTAGTCGCTGCTGGTCTCCTCGATTTGCTTGCGGATGGTCTCGATGCGACCGG
>CP070650.1:884173-887682 GCA_020354595.1 Myxococcales bacterium | reverse complement strand
GACCACCGCCACCCCGCTCCAGGGGCGCTACGGCGACGAAGGTCCGGAAGCCGTGCTTCTCAAGACCGAGAGCGTGGCCCAACTGCTTCGCGCGCTTTCCGAGCTCTCGCCGCGCGAGCAGGCTCTAGTTCGCGGTCGCTACTTCGAAGGGCGCTCGCTCGACGCGGTCGCGCAGGAGCTCGGCCTCTCGAAGTCATGGGCGAGCCGCCTGCATTCGATCGCTCTGCGAAAGCTCCGTGCGGTCCTCGAGGCGACCTGAGCCGAAAGTCGGCCGGCCAGCCGAAATCCGTCTGTTCCCGGTGGGTTGCGTGCGTATGGGACTTCGCGTTTGAGCCTGGAATGCGCACGAGGGTTCGCACTTCGGCAGGGGTGTGCCGTTTTTGGATTCACCTGTGGCAAAAGACGCCGTTCCTTGTAAATTCCGGTGTAAAGGAGGCCCGGGAACCTTTGATTTTGCTGATTTCTTCGGATGGCACGCAATCTGCATCATGCTCGGGCAGGATGGGGGCAACAAGAAGCCAAAACCCGAGCGCACCTCCGGCCGACAGCCGCGGCGTTCGGATTCTTGCGAAGTCGGTCTATCGAGAGCTCCGCAACAGCGGTCACAGCCGTTCGGACATCGTCGCGTTCACCAACGCCGTTCTCGAGCTCGTGACCACCAAGCTTCGTGACGCGCAAGAAGCAGCCGAGTAACAACCGCTGAACGCGGTTCTGTCGCCGCAAAAGCGCGGCTGAGTAACGCCCGTGGCTCCTTGACCCTGAAGGGGCGCGCGCCTACGTTCCGCGCTCGCTGGCGGCGTACTCGAACCGCGTCGCCGCACGGAGGGAGTCGAGAAAATGGCGACGAAAATCGGAATCAATGGCTTCGGGCGCATCGGGCGCTGTGTGGCTCGCATCGCCGCGGAGCAGGGAGACGTCGAGATCGTCGGGATCAACGACCTGACCAGCGCGCAGATGCTCGCCCACCTCCTCGAGTGGGATTCGGTGCATCGTCATTTCGATCATCCGGTCAAAGCCGAAGACGGCGCCATTTGGATCGGCGACCAACGCATTCCGGTTTCCGCGGAGCGCGACCCTTCCAAGCTGAAGTGGGGTGAGCTCGGAGCCGAGGTCGTGCTCGAGTGCACCGGCCTGTTCCGCACCAAAGAGAAGGCGCAGCCTCATCTGGACGCCGGCGCCAAGCGAGTGATCATCAGCGCCCCCGGCAAAGGCGACATCGACGGCACATTCGTCGTCGGGATCAACAGCGACAGCTACGACCCGGACAAGCACCACATCATGAGCTGCGCCTCATGCACGACCAACTGTCTGGCGCCGGTTGCGAAGGTCCTCCAGGACTCGTTTGGAATTCTGAAGGGTCACATGGTCACGGTACACGCGTACACCAATGACCAGGGGCTTCTCGACCAGCCCCATTCGGACATGCGTCGTGCCAGGGCAGCCGCGATGTCGATGATTCCGACCTCCACGGGCGCCGCGACGGCCATCGGGCTCGTATTGCCCGAGCTCAAGGGCAAGCTCGACGGCACCGCGATTCGCGTGCCGGTTCCGAACGGGTCGCTTACCTGCCTGACCGCTCACGTGAGCAAGAGCACCGACCGGGACGCGGTCAACGCGGCGCTGAAAGCTGCCGCAGAGGGGCCGCTCAAGGGCATTCTCCAATTCGAGGAGACGCCGCTGGTTTCGACCGATTTCATGGGCAACCCGCACTCATCGATCGTCGATGCCGCGCAGACCCAGGTGGTCGGCGGCGACCTCGTCGAGGTCCAGAGCTGGTACGACAACGAGTGGGGCTTCTCGAACCGCATGCTCGACTTGGTGCGGATCGTTTCGAGCGCGAGCTGAGCCGGTGTCCGAGTCGATTCGCTCGATTGAGGACTTGAGCCTCGAAGGGGTCACCACGTTCATTCGGGTCGACTTCAACGTGCCGTTGAAGAACGGCGAGGTCACCGATGACACGCGGATACGCGCGGCGTTGCCCACGATCCGGTATGCGCTCGACCAGGGCGCCCGCGTCGTGTTGGCGTCGCACTTGGGACGCCCCAAAGGCAAGGTCGTGCCCGAGCTGTCGCTCGAGCCCGTTGCAGCGCGCTTGGCGGAGCTGCTCGAAGACGGCGAGGTTCGACTCACCGACGACTGCATCGGGGACGGCGCGCGAAAGGTCGTTCAAGACCTTCGCGACGGGCAGGTCGCGCTGCTCGAAAACCTTCGATTTCATCCGGAGGAAAAGAGCAACGACGTCGACTTCGCCCGGGAGCTCGGGACCGGTTGCGCGGCCTACGTCAACGACGCGTTTGGAGCCGCGCACCGGGCGCACGCCTCGGTCAGCGCCCTTCCCCGACTGATCGACGATCGCGCCGCCGGCTTCTTGCTTCAGCGGGAGCTGGAGGTGCTCGAAAAGCTACGCACGGAGCCGCCACGGCCCTATCTGGCGGTGCTCGGCGGCGCCAAGGTGAGCGACAAGATCGGCGTCATGGAGGCGCTGATCAGCAAGGTCGATGCGCTTCTGGTCGGCGGCGCGATGGCGAACACGTTTCTCGCGGCGCAGGGACACGGAGTCGGCAAGAGCCTCTGCGAGAACGACAAGCTCCCCCTGGCGCGAAGCCTGACGTCCACCGCGGAGGAAGCGGGGGTCGACCTTCTCCTTCCTGTCGACGTCCGTGTGGGTGATTCGGTCGAGGCTCGAGTCGCGGAGGAAGTCGATGTCGATTCGATTCCTTCCGATTCCATGGCCCTCGACATCGGGCCGAAGACGGAGGCCCTCTACCGCGACCGCCTCCGCAAGGCCCAGGCGGTGTTCTGGAACGGTCCCATGGGTTTGTTCGAGAACCCCGCGTTCGCCGAGGGGACCCTGGCCGTGGCTCGCGCCGCCGCCGATTGTCCGGGCTTCAGCGTCGTCGGTGGTGGTGACAGCGTGGCCGCGGTCAAGCAGGCGAATCTCGGCAGTCGGTTCGACCACGTGTCGACTGGCGGCGGCGCGTCGTTGGAGTATCTAGAGGGCCGCCCGCTTCCGGGCGTGGAGGCCCTACGACCATGACCAGCCGCAGACCGCTCATCGCGGGCACCTGGAAGTTGCACAACACGGTTGCCGAGTCTCAGGCGCTGGCCGGCGCCATCGCGGCGCACGTCGGAGGCGGCCTCGCTTGCGACGTCGTGATCGGCCCGGTCGCGACCTCGCTCACCGCGGTCAAGCAGACCCTCGAAGGGTCGGCTGTGGGGCTCGCGGCGCAGAACACGCACTGGGAGGACTCGGGCGCGTTCACGGGCGAGCTGAGCCCGACACTGTTGCTCGATGCCGGCTGCGGCTACTGCATCATCGGGCACTCCGAGCGCCGTCAGTTTTTCGGCGAGACCGACGCGGGCGTGCGAAAGAAGGTAGCCGCCCTACTCGTTCACAAGGTCGTGCCGATCGTGTGCGTCGGAGAGAGCCTCGAGCAGCGCGAGGCGGGTGAGACGCTCGACGTCGTGCTCGGCCAAGTCGAAGCAGCAACCGACGGGCTCGACGCCGT
>CP070650.1:876412-884073 GCA_020354595.1 Myxococcales bacterium | reverse complement strand
CCGGCGCCGCAATTGCCGGTTTGGAACTTCGTCGATGACTTGCTTTCGCCCTTCTGCACGCCCGAGGACCAACGCGATACGCTGATGCAGCTCGGCGTCGATTTCGGGGATACGGTCGGTTTCGACGGCCTCCCGGGCGAGTGCCACGTGGTCGCCGTCAGCGAGAATGGAAAGATCAACGTCAACGATCCTCTCTTCCTCGACGGTGAGCGAGCGCGCAACGCCGTCGCGAGCCAGCTCTTCTCGCTAACCGGGGGCTATCTTCCCGAAAGCCCGTACGACGCTCTCTTCACGCGGGAGGACGAAACCGGGACGCTCACGACCCGAATCGACCTCGTCTCCGCGGTGATCGACTGGTGGGATCGGGACATCCAGCGTACCGACTTCGACCCCGGCGGCGGCCAGACTCGAACCGGCGGAACCGGGACGGAAGACGACTCGATCTACCAGCTGCGGGACGATCCATACCGAAACAAGAACGCGCCTCTCGACTCGATTCAAGAGCTTCGTCTCGTGCGCGGCTTCACAGACGATTTCTGGGCGACGTTCGTCGAGCCCACCCCCAACGATCCGGAAGCCCGAATCCTGACCATCTACGCTTCGGGCCTGGTCAACATCAACGAAGCAACGCCGCAGGTCTTGCTTGGAAGAATCTGCGCGTACGCAACCGACTCCACCCTTTGCACCGACCCGCTCGAGGCGCAGAAGTTCACCATCATTCTGGGCACGATTCGGAGTCTCATACCCATCCCGCTTTTCAGTCGGCCAGGTGACCTGATCAACTTCGTCGAAGGCAAAGGCTCCTCAAAGGACCTCTACGCGCTCGTGACGGGCTTTCTCGGAGAAGACAACGAAATGATGTTCATCCCGATCGTGGTCACGGAGGATCAGAAGACCGCTCTGACTCGATCTCTCGCTACGTCGGCGAGGATCTTCACGATCGAAGCGACCGGGCTCGTCGGCCGCTCCGCGGTTCGAATCGAATCGGTCGTCAACTTCCACGAACGATGGGTCCCGCCTCCTCCCAACACGGGACGCATGTCGGGGTTGGGTGTCTTCCACTATTATCGGGTGAATGGAGATGTCTTTGGTTTTGGGATTGGAGATCACACCGCGCGTCGTCAGGGGTGCGTTTCTGAGGACCGCGTTTCGCGGCTCCGAGATGGAACGCTACATCGAGGCCCCGCTACCCCATGCCGTAGAGGATCGGTCCGAGGCCGAGTTGCTCGGCTCGGCCATCAAGAAGGTGATCGGTGAGGCGGACCGTCCCCCCGATCGAATCATCGCCGCGCTCGATGGTGAGGCCGCCTCCCTCCGACTGATCGATCTGCCCGCTGGCGTGGAGAAGAAGATCGCAGAGGTGCTGCCCGGCGAGCTCGAGGCGGTTCTGCCGTTCGATATCGAGGACGCGGTGATCGACTACCAGATCGTGGGGCGCGGCGAGTCGACGATTCAGCTCATGACCGCCGCGGCGCCACGCGAGAAGGTGTCTGAACGGTTGCGACAGCTTCGGGAAGCCGGCGTCGAGCCGCGCGAGCTCGCGGTGGGTGCGGCGGCGTTCGACGGCTTGGGGGGGTTGCTCGGGCCGTCTTTTGCCGACCGAACCGTGCTCGTCATCGACGTCGGCCCGAGCAGCACCGACTTCGCGGTTCTGCATGGAGGCCAATGCACGTTTGCGCGGACCATCTCTGGGGGAATGGACCTCGTCGAGTCGGGCCGGCGCGCCCAACTCGGCTCGGGCCTGCAGAGGACCCTGGCGAGCTACCGAGCTCAACGCGCCGAGGAGCCTTCACTCATTCTGTTGTCGGGAGAGACGGCCCCGATGGAAAGCGCGAGGCAGTGGCTCACGGAGCAGCTTGGCATCGAGTGCGGCACGGTCCCCCTTCCGAGCGCGGTCGGAGCCGACGACGAGACGCTCCCCAAGTACGCGAAGGCGGCCGCGCTGGCCGGTCGCGCAGTTGCGCGCAAGAGGCAACTCGACCTCCGGCAAGGCGAGTTCGCTTCCAAAGCGGCAGCGGGCGAGATTCGCAAGAACCTGCGGCTCATCGCGATCTGCTCCGCCGCAGTCCTGCTCTCGTTCGTGGTGTCGCTCGGGGCTCGTTACCGTGTCGCCAAGGCCGAGCACGAGCGACTGTCGGCCACGCTTGCGGAAGTCAGCGTGGATCTCTTGGGCGAGGAGGTGCGCAGCGCCCTTCACGCCCGCGAGCTCCTCACCGCCGGACCTCGTATCGATGACCCGCTGCCGCGCTTCGACGCCTACGATGTCCTGGAGGCAATCTCGGAGAGCATCCCAGCGGACATCCAGCACGATACCAGGCGCCTTCTCATCGAGATCGACGACGACGGGGAGACGGGCCGCTTCGAGATTCAAGGAACCGTAGGCTCGATCGCGGAGCGCGATAGGCTCGTAGAAGAGCTTCAGAACCATCGTTGCTTTGCCGACGTGGAAAAGGGCTCGATCTCGACCGCGGTGGGGGATCGTAAAGACTACAAGGTAGCGGTGAAGGTCGAGTGCGAAGCGCCTTCATCCACCAGGAAGGAGGAGTAACGTGGCCTTCGGTGACGCGCTCGACAATCTGCGCAGTTGGACCGACGCGTTGAGCGATCGCGAGCGCCGCTTGCTCGGCGCAATGGCCGTCGTCTTCGCGGCACTCGTCGTCCTGCTTCCGACGTACATCGGCATCTCCAGCATCTCGGACGTGGAGACGGAGAACGAGGAGATCGCTCTCGTCCTCCGAGACATTCAGCGGTCCGAGCCGCGCCTCCGCCAGCAGAAGGCGGAGCGAAAGGCCATCGAGACACTCTACAACCGAAAGGCTCCGTCTCTCGGCGGCTTTCTCGAAGAGCGCGCTCAGCAATATGGCGTGGGTGGCCTGGGGATCACCGACCAACCCAAGTTGGACATGGGCGGCTACAGCAGGCGATCTGTTCGAGTCAGCCTCCCGGTCGTCGAGCTCCGGCCATTGATCGAGATGCTCGCCGACATCGAAAACAGCTCCTACCCGGTTTCGATTGAGCGTATTCAGATGACCGGCGGACGGATGCGAACCGGCTACACCGTGAAGCTCGCGGTCAATGCTTACGATCGCGTTGGCCCTGAGCCGGGGGAGTAGGACAAGACGTGCGACAGATTCCCTGGAGGCAGATCTTGAAGTGGTCCGGATACCCGGCGTTCTTCGTGTTGTGTTTCGTGTTTTTCGCCTACAAAACTTTCCCCTACGAGCGGCTCGCCGATCGATTGGTGCAAGAGGCTCGCGCCCGCGGGTACGATCTCGAGATCATCGATTTGACTCATTCGGGGCTCACCGGCCTCACGTTCGAGAGCCTGAGGCTCGTGCTTCCGGCGGAAGCGGACGGCTCGCCGCCGCTCGACGTCATTTTCGACGAGCTCACGGTGAGCACCTCGTTGTTCTCGCTCATCTCGGATACCAAGTCCTACAGCTTCGACGCGGAGCTCGCGGGTGGCGAAGCAGAGGGCGACCTCACGCTCGGCGAGGACAGCATGGAGGTCGAAGCGGAGATTGAAGACATCAGCCTTCAAGCGATCCCCGCCCTTCGCAAATACTCCAAGGTGCCGCTGGAGGGTACGCTCAATGCGGAGATCGAGCTCAACATGCCGAGCGAAGTGGCCGAGTCGAGCGGCAACGTCGAGCTTTCGATCGAGGGACTGCACGTAGGTGACGGAAAGACGAAGATGGACATTCCGGGATGGGGCGGGCTCACGCTCGATCGCGCCGACGCCGGCGATTTGGAGCTGCTCGCGACGATCGAGGAAGGCGTCGCCAATCTCGAACGCGCCAAATCACATGGGCAAGACCTCAAGCTGGACCTGCTCGGGAAGATCCGCTTGCTCCGCCCCATGAAACGTTCGGAGCTGAACGTCATGCTCCGAGTGAAGATCGAAGAGGCGTACAAGGAGCGCAGCACCAAGGTGGCGACCATGCTCGAGCTCGGCTCGACGGGGCTCAAGTCCGCTATGACGTCGGACGGCTCGATTCAGTACGTGATCGCAGGCGCGATCGGGGGTCGGATGCGGCCGCGGGCGGCAGGACGCCAGCCTTTCGAAGCGCCAAAGTGAGGCCCACCACTGGACGCACCCTGGGGCTGTGCTTTAGAGATTGCGGACCCAGGCGAGAGCCATGACGGAAAACGACGCAGATCTGCCGGACGACATCGAGGAGCCTCAGGACGTCGAGGTGCTTGAGGATCCCCCCACCGAGAGCACCGACAAGGACGACGCATTGGCGCCTTCGTCGTCTGCGCTGACGCGGCGCGACCCATTGGGCGTCTACATGCGCGACGTTCAACGCTACCCGCTCCTGTCGAAGGAAGAGGAGCACGACCTCGCGGTTCGCTTCTTCGAAAAGGATGACGTCGAGGCTGCAAAGCGGCTTGTCACCTCCAACCTGCGGCTCGTCGTGAAGATCGCTTACGACTACAGGCAGGCGTACAA
Organism: Myxococcales bacterium; assembly: GCA_020354595.1. GTDB lineage: Bacteria > Myxococcota_A > Polyangia > Polyangiales > Houyiibacteriaceae > SG8-38. The sequence goes on along the minus strand of CP070650.1, from coordinate 879,620 downwards.
GAACATCCTCGACCTCGTGCAGGAGGGGAACATCGGCCTCATGCAGGCCGTGAAGAAGTACGACCCATACAAGGGCGTCAAGCTATCGAGCTATGCCGCCTGGTGGATTCGCGCGTACATACTCCGGTACATCCTGAACAACCACCGGCTCGTGAAGGTCGGCACGACCCAAGCCCAGCGAAAGCTCTTCTTCAATCTCCAGAAGGAAAAGGCCCGGCTGTCGGCCATGGGCATCGAGCCCACCGCGGAGCTCATCGCCGAGCGGTTGAACGTCCCGGAGCGCGACGTGGTGTCGATGGACATGAGACTCGCGGCCGGCGACGCTTCCTTGGACGCCCCCGTGGGAACCTCCGAAGGCCGCTCCGTCGCGAGGGTCGAGCTCCTGCCGTCGGACGGCGTGCGAGTCGACGATACACTGGCCGAGGCCGAGGTCGGCGACAAGTTCAGCGAGAAGATTCACGAGTTTGGTAAGACGCTCGAGGGCAAAGAGAAGAAGATCTTCGACGACCGCTTGATCGCCGAGGACCCCAAGACGCTCCAGACCCTCGGCGACGAGTTCGGCGTGAGCCGCGAGCGGGTTCGCCAGATTGAGAAGCGGCTCCTGAAGAAGCTCAAGGAGTTCCTCCACAAGGAGCTGGGCGAGACCGTGGTCGAGGTCTACGAGTCGCCCTAGCGGGAGGCCTCGCGGCTATTCTCAGATGTGGTAACGCCCTCTCATGCCTGGCCGCTTGTCGATTGTTGCCACGCCGATCGGGTGTCTCGAGGACATCACCCTGCGCGCGTTGCGCGTTTTGCGCGAAGCGGACCAAATCCTAGCGGAAGACACTCGCCACACCCGAACGTTGTGCACGAAGCACGGAATTGAGACGCCGCTGCGTTCGTTTCACGCACATAGCAGCGACGACAAGGTATCCGCAGTCGTGAAGGCGCTCGTCGACGGGGCGCACTACGCGCTGGTCAGCGACGCTGGCACGCCGGTCGTCAGCGATCCCGGCGCCTATCTCGTGTCTTGCGCCGCAGCGGAAGGCGTCGCGGTGGAGGCGATCCCCGGTCCGAGCGCAGTGCTGGCCGCGCTCTGTGTGGCGGGCGTGCCCGTGCGTCGGTTCACTTTCGAGGGCTTTTTGGCCCGCGGCGGCAAGGCACGACGCCAAGCTCTCGAACGCATCGGCCAATCTCCGGCGGCCACCGTCTTGTTCGAGTCACCGCACCGTGTCCATGCGACGCTGCGAGAGCTGCAAAGTTATGTTGGCCCCGAGCGAAGAGTCGCGATCTGCCGGGAGCTCACCAAGCTACACGAGGAGACGCTTCGTGGAACGCTCGTCGAGGCACAGAGCGCTCTCGCCGATCCACCCAAAGGCGAAATTACCGTGGTGATCGAGGGCAAGCGTGGTGACACTCCGCCCGAGGACGTCGATCTCGAGGCGCTGATCGAGCAATGGCATCGCGAAGGACTGACCACCAAAGCAATGGCAAAGAGGCTCCAGCAAGACTTCGGCTGGAAACGCAACGCGGCGTACCAAGCAGTGCTGGACGCACTCCCGTCCGAAGACTAGCGAGCGGACGTCGGGAGGGTCATGCAGACTCGAAGGCTCCCCGCGGTACCAGCCTCCGTCCAGATCCGGCCGCCCTGTGCTTCGATCACGCTCCGTGCGACGGCAACTTCCAGCCCTAACGCATCCGAGCGCGAGAGTGGTCTCTCGAGCCTTTCGACGATCGCCAGCGTGTCGGCCGTCGAATCCTCGAGGCTCGCCATCAAGTCGAACTGAACAAACCCTTTACCGGATTGATCCCGACGCGGCGGTGCAACTCGAATTGCAATGTCGGTTTCGGAGGAGCGGATGACCAAAACCGTCAAGCTCACCAAGGCCTGGACCGTTCGGTGACGATCGACGAACACCCGGGGCAGCCCCTCGGAAACTCCCCCGATGATCGAAGTTCCCTCTGCCCTCGAGCGGGCGAATCCGATCGCTTCATCAATGAGCTCGTGCGGGGCCACCCATTGTTGCTGCAAGCGCAACATCCCAGCGTCGAGCTTCGCCCGATCGACCACGGTGGCAACGAGCCGCAGCAGGCGTTCCGCGCTCGCTCGAATCGTGCGGACGCTCCGCTCTTGCTCGGCGTTCAGCTCTCCATCGACCCGTCCGAGCAACATGTCGGAAAAACCCGTCACGGAGTTGAGCGGGTTTCGAAGCTCGTGACCGAGAGCGCCGAGGAACCGCGCGCGCTGATGCTCGGGCAGCTCCGGGTCCGCCGAATACGTGTCGATGGTTTCATGAACCGGCACGGACGATTGCAAGGGCACCGCCGTGGAGGGGGCCTCCGTGCGGCGCCCGGCGAGCGAGGCGAGCGAGCGCGACGAGAACGCGCTCGACAGGAGCCCCACCAAGAAGACCACGAGCGCGCCCCAATACCGGTGTTGACCTGCGAGAAGCATCCACAGAAGTGCGAAGTACGCGGAGGTCCCGAGCGATACCCAACGGAACCGACGAAGAACGCGGGTCAAGAACCGCCTCCGATTGGAAGACGAATCAAGAACCGTGAGGGTGCGCTCCCATGATAGAGCGAGCCACCATGCCGTCCGATTAGCTCGGAAGTGACCGCGACGGGCCATTGGCGGATCTTGGTCACGTCTTCGGCTGCCAGCACTTCTGCGGGGGTCGGCAGCGCATCGAGTGTCAATCGGTCCGAAGTTTCGGCGGTCACCTCGATTGCGAGATGATCGGCGGACGGATCGAGACTGAGCGCGATCTCCGCGTCTCGATGACTCGTCGCCAAGAAATCTGCCAGCACCAAGATCGATCGGCGCAGGCGGGCTTCATCCGCTTCTGCGAAGCAGGGCGCCTCGGGCAGAACACAGTTTGCGTCGCGCTTGTTCGACCAGAGCTGTACCGCTTCGGCCGCTGCCCGGCTCACGAGCTCTCGAACGTCCACCCGCTCGGTGTCGAGGCGGAGCTCTCCCTCGGCGAGCTGAGAGATGTCGAGCGCGCTGTCGAGAAGCACCCTCAGCCGGATGCCGGAGGCGCGGATGATTTCCAAGTCCTCTCGTTGCGAGGCGTTGATCTCGCCATCGATTCCACTGAGGAGCACATCGGAGAAACCGAGCACCGCGTTGAGCGGAGTCCGAAACTCGTGACGAAGCGCACGCAGATAATCGATGTCGTCGAGACCGGGCACCGAATCGCGGTCGGAGCCAGCTCCGTCCTCGACT
>CP070650.1:871658-876312 GCA_020354595.1 Myxococcales bacterium | reverse complement strand
CGATCGGACAACGCGTGCCGCGGATGAGGACGTGGCCGCGGTTGGATGCTGACCGCAGCAGGCCGTCTCCGTATCCGAGCGGAATTGTCGCGAGGCGCGTCTCGCGGGTTGCGCGAAACGAGCGCCCGTAACCGGCGGACTCGCCCGGTTGAAGCGTTCGGACGCGAAGCACTTCGGTGCGCCAACGCATGGCGGGACGCAAGGGCACTTCGATCGAGTCCGAGCCGGGGTAACCGTAGAGTGAGATCCCCGGGCGCACCCAATCGAAGTGCGTCTCAGGGTGCCGAAAAAGCGCCGCGCTATTGGCCGCGTGCAGGACTCGCGGCTCATGGCCAAAACGCCGGACCAGGCCTTCGGCGTGCTTGAAGCCGGCGAGTTGCTCGGTGACGTACTCGGGCTCCGAGTCTGCAGTCGACAAGTGCGTCATCAGCCCGACGATACGGATCGAGGGGTACCGCCGGAGATCCCGGAGGAAATCGGTCAGCTCCGCCATGGGCACGCCGAGACGTCCCATGCCGGTATCGACCTTCAGATGCACGTCGATCGGGCGACCTTCCGACACCGCCTCGAACGCGCTCGCCTCCGAGATCTCGTAAAGGACCGGCGTGAGCCCCGCGGCGATGATGTCGCGGTGCGCCCCGCCGCTGATCCCATTGAGCACCAGGATCGCCCGGTTGATGCCGGCCTCGCGAAGCTCGATACCCTCTTCGGCCAGCGCGACGCCGAAACCGTCGACGCCCTCCGCCTGCAGCCTGTGCGCCACCGGGATCACCCCATGGCCATAGGCATCCGCCTTCACCACCGCGAGCACCTTACGGCCGTTGGCAGCGCGGCGAACCACGCGGAAGTTGTGCCCAATGGCGTCGAGCAAGACCTCGGCGCGCGTCGGCCGCAGCGACGCCTCGGCGCTCTGCGCGCGCGGCCGGAGAGGTGTCGGCGAGTCGGATTGCACGGCTTGGGGCTAACGGCTGGTGTCGCCCCCGTCAAGCATTGGCGTAGGTACCCAAGAGGACTACGCTCAGTACTCGATGAAACCCGCCCCACAGCAGCAGGCGATCGGCGCTCTGCTGGCTCTGACGCTTTTGTCGGTTCCCGCATGCCACGAGCCGATGGAGGAGACCGTCACACCGGTCCAGCTCGCTCCGTCCGACGAAGTCGAGTCTCCGAGTCGACCCGGAATCGAGCAACTCCGCGTCCGGGTCGTTGCGAAGTACCCACACGCGCCGGACGCGTTCACGCAGGGTCTCATCTGGCACGACGGCGCCATGTACGAGAGCACCGGCCGGTATGGAAAGTCTTCCTTGCGTCGGGTGCGATTGGAAGACGGCGAGATCCTGGCCGAACGGAGCCTCGACCCAAGCTTCTTCGCAGAGGGCCTGGCGGTAGTCGACGACCGGCTGATTCAACTCACGTGGCGAGCCGGCCTCGCCTTGGTATCGGATCTGCAGAGTCTCGAGCAGCGCGACACGCTGCGCTATCCGGGTGAAGGCTGGGGATTGTGCTTCGATGGAAGCGCTCTCGTGATGAGCGATGGCTCTTCGATCCTTAACTTCCGCGATCCGGACTCGATGGAGCTTGTGAAGGAGATGACGGTCTGGCGAGGTAGCCGCCCGGTCCAAAAGCTCAATGAGCTCGAGTGCGTCGGGGATGATGTCTACGCGAACATCTGGCAGAGCGACGAGATCGTCCGCATCGATCGGGCGTCCGGCCAAGTGACCGCAGTCATCGACGCGAGCGGTCTCCTATCTCGCGTCGAAGCCACGCGCGCGGACGTGCTCAACGGGATCGCACACAAACCGGACAGTGAAACGTTCCTGCTAACCGGCAAGCTCTGGCCTCATGTGTTCGAAGTCGAGCTGGTACAGCGCTGACACTGGCACTGGCACTGGCACTGGCACTGGCACTGGCACTGGCACTGGCACTGGCACTGGCACTGGCACTGGCACTGGCACTGGCACTGGCACTGAAAACTGGGTTTTCGCGATTGGCTCTGCAAGTGCGCGAAACCAGACGACTCGCGACGGCCGAGCGTGTCCCCAAGCGCGAGCCCGTACGCGGTTGTCAGACGAGCTGCAGTTCGAGTAGAACCCACTCATGATCCACCGGGCAGAGCTGACCGCGGCGTTGTGGCTCGGTCTGGTGACTCTCGCGCAGCCTGCCCGAGCCGAGCTCCCGCCCGAAGAGGTCGGCCAAGTCTTCCGTTTGCCCGAAACGGTGAGCGATCACTGGGTGTGGGTCCCCGATCGACTCCTCCGGCATTCGGTGCTCTTCGATGGCGACACCAGCCGAATGCTCGGGCAAGTCGGCAACGGACCTCAGGTAAGCCCGCGGGCGCCCCTGTGGTCGCGTGCGCGCAACGAGATCTACATCGTCGAAACGGTCTACTCCCGTGGACACCGAGGCGAGCGCAAGGACTTCGTCGTGATCTACGACTCGGTCGCTCTGGATGTCATCGGCGAGATCGAGCTTCCGCCGCGTGCGATGGAAAGCGGAACGGGCATTGCGCTCGTTGGAATCCTCGACGGGGATCGATTTGTCGCCGTGCTCAACCATTCGCCCGGCGCTTCGGTATCGGTGGCAGACGTGGCGCAGCGACGCCTGGCCGCCGAGATTCAAACGCAAGGCTGCGCGGGGGTGTTTCCCGCCGGCCCAACCCGCTTTGGCATGCTCTGCGGGGACGGCACCGTCATCACGGTGCACCTGAAGGAAACCGGCGAGCTCGATCACATCGCGCGAAGCGGGCGTTTCTTCGATCCAGTGTCCGACCCGGTGACGGAAAAAGGTGTGCGCGACGGCTCTACCTGGTGGTTTGTCTCGTTCGAAGGCTATTTGCACGAAGTCGACTTCAGCGGTGATGCACCATTGCCCAAGGCGGCTTGGTCGCTCTTCACCGATGACGAGCGCAAGGAACGGTGGCGGGTCGGTGGCGCGCAGCACATCGCCTATCACCCTGGCACCGAGCGGCTCTACTCGGTCGTGCACGAAGGTGGCCCCGGCTCACACAAGGCACCAGGCCCGGAGATCTGGGTGTACGACGTGCCCTCGAAGAAGAAGGTCGACGTGTTCGAGACCCCGAATTTGATGGCCGCGTTTCTCGGACCGCAAGCAGGTTTCGAGCCGAACGGTACGACGGGCCGGATCGTAAACTTCCTTCTGCCCAACTTGGGCGTCCACAGCGTCGCGGTCACCCAAGACGACGCACCTCTACTCTTCTACCGCAACGCCGACCTCGGCGCCGTTGGCGTGCTCGACGCGCGGACAGGCGAGCACCTGCGCGACATCGAAGAAGCGGGGGTCTCCGGAACCTTGTTGGTGGTGCCATGATGCTGGATCCTGTCATCGCCTGGTCGCTCCGGCTTGCGCTTGCCCTGCTCTTCGTAGCGGCCGCGCGACACAAGCTGTCCGATTGCCGCCGGTTCGAAGCCACGGTCCGCGCGTACGCGCTCTTGCCTTCGGCGGCCGCCCAGCTCCTCGCGTCGTTCCTGCCATGGGTCGAGTTTGGGATCGCAATCGGGCTCGTGCTGCCCTTTTTTCATCGGGTCGCCGCCGTCGCAGCCGCAGCGTTGCTGTCGATCTACACGCTTGCCATCTCGGCAAACATCGCCCGTGGGCAGCGGGAGATCGATTGCGGCTGCTTTGCCTCGTCGGCCAAGGTGCCTCTCAGCTGGGGGTTGGTCGGCCGCAACCTGGTCTTGATCATCTGCGCCTGTTTGCTCGGCTTTCCGGTGGGGACGCGCCCGTTCGTTTGGATCGACGGAGTCACGCTCGGCATGACGCTCGTTACGCTCTCGCTCCTCTGGGCTGCCGGGCAGCGATTGGCCCGCGTGGGTCCTGCGCTACGCGGGTTAGGAGGCACACGATGATCGACGCGCTCGTCGTTTCCAACATCCTGCTGTGGCTGCTCGTCATCGCACTGGCTCTGACGGTGCTCGCGCTCGCCCGGCAGATCGGTCTGCTGCACGAACGGATCTCCCCGGTTGGCGCCCTGTCGCCCGAAGCCAAGGTCAAGGTGGGCGACGCCGCACCGGAGCTCGTCCTCAGTGACCTACACGCTCGCCCAGTCCGGATCGGCGGCGCCTCCGAGGACGGAGCGCGCACCCTGCTCTTCTTCCTTTCGCCGACCTGCCCCGTCTGCGACACGCTGCTGCCAACTGTCGAGCGCGTGGCTCGAACCGAAGTGCCGCGTGTACGCGTCGTTGTGGCGAGCGATGGTGCGCCCGAAGAGCATCGTCAGTTCGTCGCCGACAAGGGCATTGAGCATCTCCCGTACGTTCTTTCGGGGCCGCTGGGCATGACCTACGGCGTGGCGAAGCTTCCATACGCCGGGCTGATCGACGAGAACGGCGTCGTGGTGGCGCAAGGATTGGTCAACACCCGCGAGCACCTAGAGAGCCTCTTCGAGGCGCACCAGCGCGGCGTGGCGTCGATCCAGGAGTACCTGGAGGAGAAAGCCAAATGAGTCGACTCGACCGGTGGTTCGAAGACTTCTCGCGACAGTCGGCGCGCCGCGTCTCGCGACGGAGCTGGCTGTCTCGCTTCGGCGGCGTGCTCGTCGGCGGCGCGACGCTTCCTCTGCTCCCGGTGGCAAGGGCGGCCGAGAAGCACACCGTCGGTGAAGATGGGGTCAAGGGGCGCGAGGGTGACCCGACGCGAT
>CP070650.1:868049-871558 GCA_020354595.1 Myxococcales bacterium | reverse complement strand
GCCGAGCGATCTCTTCCCCGCCCCGGGCCGAATCGACGTGAAGAAGCGCTGGCTCGCCCCGCATCGCGTCGGGTTTGCCGAGTGGAGCTGGCAGAGCCTGCACCCGCTCATCTTCCGCGACATCAAGCACGAGTACCGAAGCCACAGGGACAACCAAACGGGCCTGCTCCGAACGCTCACCCTGCGGATCAAGGACAAGCCCATGGCGATTCTCGTCAACGGCTTCTCGTCGGGTCACCACTTGATGGAGCGCGTCGCCTGGCCGATGCGCGAGTTCCACAGGCTGGGGATCGGCGTTTCGCTTTTCGCGCTCCCGTTTCACGGCCCTCGCGGCCACGCATTTCCGCCGGAGTGGCCGCAACAAGACACCGCGTTCACCATCGAGGGCTTCCGCCAAGCGATTTGGGATTTGCAGATCGCGATTCGCGCGATGCGAGACGCGGGCGCGAGCCACGTCGGCGTCGTCGGGATGAGCCTCGGCGGCTACACCGCTTCGCTACTCGCTACCGTGACTTCGAATGTCGACTTCGTGCTTTCGTACATACCGATTTGCAGCGTGCCCGACGTCATGAACGACAACGACCTGGTGCCAGGCGCGGGAGACATCCAGCGAACCCTCTACGAGGGCTACCGCGAGCAACTCGTTCCCATCACCCCAGTGTGCCGAATGCCGAAGGTCGAGCCCGAGCGCGTCTCGATCATTTCGGGCGAGTTCGACCGCCTCGCGACCATGACGCACGGCCGCCGCCTCGCAGAGCATTTCGGAACCGAGTTGCTGACCTTCCCGGGAGGGCACATCGTGCAGAACCGACGCGCGCAAGCGTTTCGGCAATCGCTCGAGGGCTTTCAGAAAAAGGGTGTGCTACCTCGGCGAGGATGGATACGGCGCAAGAAGTAGTCGAGTTCGAACACGATCCAGAGTTTCTCTCGACCATCGTGCCGTGGATGGAGGTCTACGGGAGGTACTTCGATTCCGAGGTCCGGGGGACCGAGCATCTTCCCGATCGCGGTCCAGTGCTTCTAGTCGGAAATCACTCCGGGCCGAACTGCGACCCCGATACGCCGGCGCTCATGGCCGCCTGGTATCGCAAGAACGGGGTCGAAAACCCATTGGTGGTGCTGAGCTACGACCCTATTTTCGCCGTGCCCGGGGCCGGCGGCTTCTTCCGGCGCTTGTCCCAAGTGCCGGCAAATCAGCGCAACGGCGAGGCGGCACTGGATCGGGACGCAGCCGTCCTAGTGTACCCCGGCGGCCTCGAGGACATCGCCCGCCCCTGGACCGAGCGTAACCAAGTCGTCCTCGCGGGGCACAAGGGCTTCATCAAGCTCGCGCTTCGCAAGGGGGTGCCCGTCCTTCCGGTGGTCAGCCACGGCGGCCACGAGTCGAGCATCGTTCTCTCGCGCGGACGGCGCATCGCGAAGGCCCTCGGCCTCAACAGGTTCCGCACCTACAGCATGCCGTTGATCCTCACGATTCCCTGGGGCGTCGTAGTGGGCCCGATCCCATCGTGGCCGATCCCCACAAAGGTGACGCTTCAGGTATGTGAGCCGATGGAGTGGGATCACCTGACGCCCGAAGATGCAGACGACCCCGTGCTGGTCGATCGATGCTACGAGGAGATCCTCACGAAGATGCAGAGCGCGATGGATGATCTCGCCAAAGAGTATCCGTATCCGATTCTGTCGCGACTGCAGAGCTTGTTGCGCTGAGCGGCCAGTTGCCCGATTCTCAGGCCTGAGATCTGAGAGCTGAGTACTGAGAGCTGAGTGCTTGCCTGGTGCGCCTAATAAGACTTTGGAAGCTTCAGCACGTGCTGCGAGATGAAGTTCAGAATCATCTCGCGGCTCACGGGGGCGATGCGTAACGTGCGGGCCATGCCCCACAACGACACCAAGCCATACTCTTCGGACATGCCGTTGCCGCCGTGAACTTGGATCGCGGTGTCGACCGCGCGGGTCGCCGCCTCCCCGGCGGCAAACTTCGCCATATTGGCTGCCTCACCCGCGTCTTTGCCCCGATCGAACAACCACGCAGCCTTCATCGTCATCAGCCGGGCGAGCTCGACCTCGATCTTCGCTTCGGCCAGCGGATGCGCGACGCCCTGATGCGTCCCGATGGGCACGCCCCAGACCGCCCGCTCGTTGGCATACCGACTGGCCTGCTCGATCGCGTGCAACGCTGCACCGTTTGCAAGCGCCGCACCGAGGATGCGTTCGGGATTGAGACCGACGAAGATCTGCGGAAGCCCCTGTCCCTCGTTTCCGAGCAGGCAGTCGTCTCCCAGACGAACCTCGTCGAAGAACAAGGTGAACTGCCGATCCGCCCCCGGAATCTGCATCTTGATCAGGGTCTTTTCGAGACCCGGCGCCTCACTGTCGACGATGAACAACGACAGGCGACCGCGTCCGTCTTCCTGGCCGCCGGTGCGGGCGACCACGAGAATGGCGTCCGCGTCGTCCGCCCCGGAGATGTAGTACTTCGTGCCCGACAGCAGCCAATCGCCCCCTTCCCGCCTTGCAGCAGTCTGGAGGCGATGCGAGTTGGAGCCGGCGTTGGGCTCGGTGATCGCGAAGGCCATCTTGAGCTCGCCCGAAGCAAGCCCGGGCAACCAGCTCTCCTTTTGCGCGGGAGTGCCGAACCGAGCGATCACCGTGGCGCAGATCGCGGGTGAGACGAGCAACAACAGAAGAGGACACCCGGCCGCCGCGAGCTCCTCGCAAACGATCGCAAGCTCGTAGATCCCCAACCCCCCGCCACCGTACTCCTCGGGCGTGTTGACTCCGATGAAGCCTTGCTTTGCGATTTCATCCCAAAGCTCCTCGGGAGACGCGCCCTCCCGTGCCTTTTCGACGTAGTACTCGCGGCCGTATTTCCGCCCGATCTCGCGGACCTGCTGGCGCAGCATTTGCTGCTCATAGCTTTCGACGTAGGACATGGCCCGCGTCGTACCACGAAGGCAGGGGACCCGTCGCGCTCACCATTGCAGGATGGGCCAGCCTCGTTGCCGGGCCTCCCGGCTGAGCCGCGGGTCTGGGCTGATCACGCGCGGATTTCCGACGACGCGCAGCATCGGTGCGTCACTGTATGAATCGGTGTAGAAAAAACTTCGACCGAGGTCGACACCGCGCTCCGTGGCCCACGTGCGAGCACGCCGAACCTTCCCCTCGCCATAACAGAGTGGCGCCACGAACGTCCCGTCGAGCCTGCCCCGCTCGTCGGTCGGGAAGTCGTTTGAAAGGAAATCGTCGAGTGCCCAGGTGTCACGGGCCGCCCTGGCGGCGAACGCCGTCGCGCTGGTGAGCACGACGAGCCGGTGACCGTTGTCGCGGTGCTCCCGAAGCGCGTGAACCGCCCCCGGCCGAAGGTGATGAGCCACATCGCGTGCAAACCACCGCCGGGTCTCGGTCTCGAGCTCCGCGTAGAGCCGTCCACGATAGTGGCCGAGCGCCTCTTTGTACGCGGTCTCGATGTCGATGATCGACAGGTGGTAGAGCGCGTTCCACAGGAG
>CP070650.1:863904-867949 GCA_020354595.1 Myxococcales bacterium | reverse complement strand
TAAGCCGAGTTCTGTTCCCGCGTTCGTCGCCGAGCCACGGGTCGTGATCATTCTTCTGGGACCGATGTCGCCACCGGCCTCGAGCGACGCTACCCGAAGGCTCGGGCGGAACCACCCTCATGCGCCTTCCTATTTCGTCTTGCTTCGGATGGGGTTTGCCGTGCGACCGACGTCACCGCCAGCCCGGTGAGCTCTTACCTCACCCTTTCACCCTTACCTCGCGGCCTTGCGGTAGCGAGGCGGTTTGCTTTCTGTGGCACTTTCCTCGGGGTCACCCCCACCAGGCGTTACCTGGCATCCTGTCCTTTGAAGCTCGGACTTTCCTCCCGTGCGCCGAGGCGCACCAGCGATCACGTGAACCTGTCTAACCGATTGAGGTTAAGTCCGGTCGGCGGTGTCCGCAACTACACCGTGGGCTCGGCCGCATTGGCCGGAGAGCCTTCGGGCAATGGGTCCCGCACGACGTCGACGAGGATGTAGAGAAGCGCCGCCAACGCGGCCACCGTCTCCGCGGTATATTGCTCGTCGTACCAGCCGATGAGGAAGTGCAGAATCAAGCCGGCGATCACCATTAGAATCAAGGCGACCGAATAGCGCAGGCGCTCGATGGCGAGCGGCGCCATCAACACCGCAAAGCTGTAGTAGTAGCAAGTCAGCTCGAAGAAGCCGATGATCAGAATCGTGCTTCCCGCCAGCACCGCCCATTCTGCGAGCCGCCGGCCCGCTAGCGCGAGCAGGACGAACATGCCTAGGAGAATGAGCGCGTGGAGCCAGCGCCTGTCGTGCTTGGTCTCCTTACGGTGCTGTTTCCACCTCGCCCATGGGTCTTCGAGGCTGTTGTCCTTCGTGTAGCGACCGACCTTGCTCGGCTTGTACGACATCAAGGTCGGAAGTCCCATGTGGTTGGTGAGTGGGGTCTCGCTGTGCTTGAGCGTGTTCGACAGGAATTGGGGATGCGCCTGGTAGCCATTGACGGCGATGCTCGCGCCGATGAGCACCACGAGGCCAAGCACGCCGCCTGCGATGAAGCGCTTGTCGGTACCGTTGAGCCAGGGCCGCTCGATCTTCCTTCGCCGCACGAAACGATCGATCACGGCAGCGATCGGCCCGCCCGCAAGGGCGGCTGGGAACAAGCGCAATAGCGCGCTCCACGACAGAGCGAAGCCGGACAGCAACGGAAAGCCCCGCTTTAGGAGGCATACCGCGGCAACCGCCATGAAGAACCAGGGCACGCGAGCGAAGCTTCCCCCCGTCCAGAAGTACCCCCACGGATAGCCGCAGCCCCAGACCAACACCGACAATGCTGTCGCGCGAAGCCCAAACGCCCAGAAGATCATCAGGAACGCGCCGGCGTAGAGGCCGAGGTCGATCATCGTGTAGCGCAGGATCCGTTTGCGGAACTTCTTCAAATCATGAGGCGCGACCTTGGCGGAGGACACCTGCGGCAACTGACTCTCCCAGCCGATGTTGGTGAGGAAGGCGGCGATCATGTTGGAGATCGGGCTCGCGTTGTACCCGTGGTCCATCAACATCTCTTTCCACCATGCCGATCCCATCACGGTGCGGAACGACGCCGCGTCATGGCGGAAGGCTTCCCAACGCTCCGGAGTGAAGTGCTCGGCGCAGCTCTTTTGGTAGCGGATCGCGTCGTCTTCGCTCACGTAGTGGAGGCGGTTGTCGACCAGGTCCCGAATCTTGCGCTTCCTGAGATCGGCTTCGCCCCGGTCTTGGTAGTCGGCGGCGAGGACGCATTCGTAAAGGCGCTCGTACTCGTTCTCCTCGAAGTACTTGGAGCCGATGTAGTAGTGGAAGGTGTCCCAGTAGTGAACGATGCGCGAGCGGTGAAACACACCGAAGTTCAACCATGCGGTCGCGCAGGCCACGATCACCCAGACCAGGGCGCCCTTTTGCCACCACGCGCGAGCGGCTTCTTTGTCTTTGGAGAGCCAGATGCCTCGCGCGGCCCAGCCTGCCACGATCGCACCGAGGACGTAGACGCCCCAGTCCGCAAACCATGGCGCGAGCCGCGCCCCTTGGAGCCGGTAGGCGGCGGTCCCCAGCATGACGAGCGAGAGCGCGACCACCACCCATCGGAGCTTTTCGTTTTGCTCGGATCGGAAGAGGGCGATGAAGAGGAACAAACCGACGACGGCCAACCCTACGCGGTAGCGGTTGTCCCGCTTCTTCATCAGGTTCTTCATCCACCACGTTGTCGCAGCCTTGACCTCGACGGGAGGAGGCCACTTCGCGGGCGCCTGGCAGAACGCTTGCACCTCGCCGAGGCTGTAGAAACCATCGCCACCACTCGCGCGCACCCGGAGGTAACGGCCCTGACCGTCGAGGCGGCGCATGCCCCTCCGGCGCATGCCCTCCCCGGAGACGGGATCGGCGACCCAGAGCCGGGTAAAAGTCTGCTGGTCGTCCGAGAGCTCGACGATGTAGTCGTCGTTGTTGTCCCCCTGCAGATCGACCGCGGTGATGCGGGTCGTCGCGCCGAGGTCGTACAACACGTAACTGTCAGGACCAACGAGCACCGACGTTCGTTCGGTCTGCCAGAATTCCCCATCGCTGGGCATGACGCCGTCGGTGATCCGTTGGCTTTGTTTCACGCCCGGCCTGGCAATCGGCGATTCGCCGGCCAGCAGGTTCCCCTCGGGACAAGCGGCCTCCTGAGCCCCGGCGGGTGCGGCTCCAGCCAGACAAAGCAAGAAAACAATGGAAATTCGCTTCACGTCGGCGCGCACCGTACGCAACGGAGCCGCGCCTGACAAGTGCTCGGCACCACTCGCTCTAGACTTTGAGGCCCCGCGGACTTACTGATAAGTCGATGGCGTCAGAGTCCCCGAAAAAGGCCCCCGAGAGCCGCCCAAGAGGCGACGTGGTGCTGGTGTACGGGCGCTCCGAGGATGGGAGAGCCTACGACGTCCTTCGCCAGAGAGGCAGCGAGGTCGAGGCCGGCACCATGCGACCCCTCGACGAAGGCAAGCCCATCCACGGCGAGATCGTGCGCCTCAAGCCGCGCGAGGAGTCCCCCGCCTTGTTCGACGTCGAGGTCCAGCACGACGCGAGGCCTTCGATAGGGCGCCCCGCCAAGGTAGCCACCGACGAGTACCGCAAAGGCTGGGAGTCGATCTGGGCCGACAAGGGCCCGGACCGCACGCTCAATTAACGAAGGGTGCCGCGCGCCGGCGACACCCTTCCCCCTGCTCTCTTGGAAATGGCGCTCAGGTCACGTAGTCCTTGAGTCTCTCGACGTCCCGATAGTCCTGCAGGCGCGCCAGGCCTGCCGTCTCGACCTGCCGCACACGCTCACGGGTGAGGTTCATGATCTCGCCGACCTCTTCGAGGGTGATGCCGCCGCGATCCGCTACGTCGAGGGCGCACGTCTCGGTCATCTCCCAAATCTCGATGTCCGGGAAGTTCAGCTTGATCGACCCGCGCACCGGATGAACGTCGATGTAGAGGTGGTATTTGCAGGAGACGAACGGGCACGGTCGCTCCATGTCCTTGCATTCCACCCTGCTCTTTGGCTTCCAATAGTCGGTTTCAGGATACAGCTCGCGTCCGCGGTTGAGCTCGGCCTTGCTCAGGCGGCGAATCGAAATCGTCCTGGCCCGAGCCCGCGAACGGCGCTTCCTCCGGCCTCTTCGCTCTCCGGGACCCGGCTCGTCGAGCGCATCGACCAGCGACTCGCGCTCTTCTCCAACGGTGGATTCCCTCTCTACTGCCTCGCTTGCGTCCTTCATGAGATCTCTCCCCCTCAAATCCTCAGACTGCGGCCCGCGCCATGCGGGCCCGCATCGTCAGGCGCCGCTCGATGGCCTCGAGCTTTTCAACGAGCTCTTTTCCGAGCTCGCGAGCTTCACCGAGCGCGCCGCTGACGCCTGGGTCGTCGGCTCCTTCGCGCGCCTGTTCGTGCACGGCGTCTTCGATCGCCTGGTACACGCGCTTGAGCTGCCGGCTCAGCGCATCGATGTCGCCTCGAACGAAGAGGAACTCCTTCTGGATTTCCTCCATCGTGAAGCCCTGATGCATCAGCCGACGG
>CP070650.1:860506-863804 GCA_020354595.1 Myxococcales bacterium | reverse complement strand
TCGATCTTGGTCTCGGTGTAGAGGCAGCTCATGTTGGTCGCGTACGGCGTGTGCTCGTCGATCTCGGTGTTCACTTCCGAGTTGAAGCACACGTCGATCGAGCTGGTGTGGACGAAGCGGCTCACGCGATTTGCGGTACACGCGCGGAGGAGGTTCTCGACGCCGCCGACATTCGCCGCGTACGCGGATTTCCGGTAACTCTCGGACGCGGCTTTGCCTCCGAGGAGCGAGAGCTGAGCGGCCGTGTGAAAGACGGTGTCGATGCCTCGGCAGAATTCCATCATGCGATCCGCATCTTCGACGGCGCCGCGCACGATCTCGAGATTCGGATGCTCGAGCTCGAGCGGTGTATTGCGGATCACCGCGCGAACAGAGTAGCCCTCGTCCAGAAGACCCCGAACGAGCCGGCTCCCGAGAAAACCGGCCGCGCCGGTGACTAGACACTTGCCGAGCTCGGTCGTCACTGGCCCGGTAGTAGCTACTCCGCGGCGGCGAGCAACTGTTTTGTTCCGAGGATGAGGTCGGCCGCCTTTTCCGCCACGGCCACTACTGGCGCGTGCGTGTTGCCCGATGGAATCAGTGGAAATACGGATGCGTCGACCACGCGTAAGCCCGCGATGCCGTGCACTCGGAGCTCGCTGTCGACGACCGCCTCGGGATCGTTGGCCGAGCCCATCTTGGCCGTGCCCACCGGATGGTAGGTGCTCATCCCTTCGTTCGCCCAGAAGTCGAGGATCTCTTCGTCGGTTTGAACCGACGGACCGGGGATCAGCTCTTCAGTCGCGTGCTTAGCGAACGGCTCGGCAGCGTAGATCTTCCGCTGGAGCCGGAACCCTTCGATGCTGAGCTTTCGGTCGCGCTCGGTGTCGAGGTAGTTGTGGACGATCTTGGGCGCGACCTTGGGGTCGGTGCTCCGCGCGTGCACGCTGCCACGCGATGTTGGACGCGTGACGCAGACCGTCGAGTTCACGCCGGACTGCTCGGAGGCGACCATGTTGCCTTCCGCGTCCATGCCACCTGCACCCGGAGTGAAGTGCAGTTGAAAGATCGGCCGGTCCTCGCCTTCTGGGCTGATGAAGGCCCCGACGTTGGCGGCAGGCATGGCGAGCGGCCCGGTCTTCGTGAGCATGTATCGAAGCACGGCCCAAACGACCTTGGGGAACTTGCCGTCTTCGGAGAGGGTCTTCTTTGTTTTGACGCCATGCTGTACCCAACACTGGACGTGGTCCTGCAAGTTCTCCCCAACGCCTGGGAGCTCGTGCTTGACGTCGACGCCTATGCTCTGCAGCACGTCTCTTCGCCCGATCCCCGACATCTCGAGGAGAGGCGGCGTGTTGTAGGCCCCGGCGGAGAGGACGACCTCACGCGCCGCAATGACTTGGTGCGTCTTGCCCTTGGGGTCGGCGTACTCGACACCGAAAGCGCGCTTGCCTTCGAGTAGCACACGTCGAACCGTCGCTTTGAGCGTGATGGTCAGGTTGGAACGTCGGCGAACGTCCTTACTGAGGAAGGCGTCTGCGGAGCTCCACCTCCGTCCGTCCTTCATGGTCACCTGCATGTAGCCGATGCCTTCTTGGTCCCCACTGTTGAGGTCGTCGTTGCGCGGAATCCCGATGCTCACCGCCGCATCGATGTACGACTGCGAGATGGGGTACTTCATCTGCACGTTGGTAACGTTGAGCTCTCCCCCGTTTCCGTGGAACGGACTGTCCGACTCGACTTCGTAGTTCTCGGGCTTCTTGAAGTACGGCAAGATGTCGTCGAAAGACCAGCCTTCGCACCCAGGCAGCGCACCCCAGTCGTCGTAGTCCTGACGCTGGCCGCGCGTGTAGATCATTCCGTTGATCGAGCTGCAGCCGCCGACCACACGCCCGCGTACGACGCTCACCTCGCGATTGGCCATGTGTGGCTCGGGCTCGGTCTTGTACAGGTTGGTGACGCGCTCGTCGTACATCAGCCGCGTGAACCCGATCGGCATTTTGATCAGCGGGTTGCTGTCGTCCTTGCCCGCCTCCAACAACAACACTCGGTTGTTCCGGTCTTGGGAAAGCCTGTTTGCGAGAAGGCAACCGGCCGACCCGGCGCCCACGACAATGTAGTCAAACTGCTCGGTCATTCGTCTTGCTGCTAGATGTAACGTTCGTTATAGTCAAGTTCCTCCCCCGCACAAGCTGGAGCACGACGAATGAGCGAACCCCATTTTCTGTATGAAAAACGAGGACATATCGCAATCTGCACCTTCAACCGGCCGGAGAAGCGCAATGCGCTGAGCATGGAGATGCTAGTCCGCATGGCGGACGCGTGGGAAGAGGCTGACGGGGACCCCGAGGTCCGCGCCATCGTCTTAACAGGTGCGGGCGGAACGTTCTGCGCGGGTAGCGATCTCGGGTCGATGTCGACCGGCAAGTGGGAGGCCGACGACACGTGGATGAACCGCATGAAGGAGGACCCCGACCTCCACTGGCGGGCCCTGCTGCGACACTACATCACCAAGAAGCCGTTGATCGCTGCGGTCGAAGGGTACGCTCTCGCAGGCGGCACCGAGATCTTGCAAGCCACCGACATTCGAATCGCGGGGGAAGGCGCGGTGTTCGGCGTCACCGAAGTTGCGCTGGGGTTGTACCCGCTCGGCGGCTCCGCAGTGCGTCTTCGAAGACAGATCCCGTACACGATCGCAGCCGACGTGCTGCTTTCAGGAAGGCGTCTCAGCGCGCAGGAAGCGTACCAGTACGGATTGATCGGCTACGTCGTTTCGAGCGGCGGCGCGCTCGACAAAGCACTCGAGATCGCCGACCGGATTGCCGCCTGCGGGCCAATTGCCGTGCAGGCCGTCAAGCGCACGCTGGTGCACAGCGATGGCATGGACATCGACGACGCGCTGAAGCTCGATTTGGAGAACGGCAATCCGGTCTTCAAAACGAAGGACGCCAAGGAAGGACCGACCGCCTTCATGGAAAAGCGGAAGCCGAACTTCACAGGAGAGTAGGCCGGCGAAATGACGGAGCAGGCGACGGAGCGCACGGTAGGGACGCGCGAAGCGATTCTCGACTCGGCGGAGAAGCTCTTCGCAGAGCGCGGGTTCGCCGGGACGAGCGTGCGCGACATCGTGCGAGACTCCGACAGCTCGCCGCCGAGCCTCTATCATTTCTTCGGAAGCAAGGAAAACTTGCTCGTCGAGCTCGTGACCGACCGCTACGACCGGTACTGCGCCACGCTCGAAGACACACTGGCGCGAGCCGCCACACCATTCGAGGTATTCAAGCACGTCATCGATCTCGCCTTGGAGAACATGAAGCTT
>CP070650.1:850406-860406 GCA_020354595.1 Myxococcales bacterium | reverse complement strand
GCAGTGTCGACCGCTTCGTGCACCGCGTGGCCGCATCCGATGAGGAGCAAAGCGCCCGTTTCCGCGACGAGCTCGCCGACCTTTTGGTGGGCAGCCTCGCTCTGGTCCCCGAGCTCCTTCATATCCCCGAGGACGACCACCAGCGGCGCATCACGCTTCTCTGCGATCGCGCGTGCGGTGGAAAGCGCGACCTCCACCGATGCGGGGTTGGCATTGTAGGTGTCGTCGAGGATCAGTCGGTCGCCGGCGCCGACGAGCGGTCGCATTCGGCCCGGCGAGGGCTCGACCTCGACGATGCCTCGAGCAGCTTCTTCGAGCGGAAGACCGAGGCCCAGCGCGAGCGCGAGCACCGCCGCAGCATTGAGAACGGCGCCCTCGCCGATGAGGCCCATCTCGATCTCCACGCCTTGCCCGCGAACTTGGTATCGCGCACGCGTGCGGTCGGCGTCGACCTCCCAGTCGAGCACCCGCACGTCGTTCTCTGCCGCGCGTCCGTAAAAGAGCTTACGCCGAGCCGGAACGACCGAGGCTCTCTTCTTCACCAGGGCATCGTCGCCATTGGCGACCGCGACCGCGTCCTGTCCGAGGGCATGCAACAGCGACACTTTTTCGTCGGCGACTGCTTCGACCGACCCGAGCCCCTCGGTGTGCGACAGGCTCGCTCTTGTGACGATGGCCGCATCGGGCTTCGCGATCTCGGCCAACATCGCGATCTCGCCGGGCAGGCTAGTTCCGATTTCGATGACCGCGGTGTCGACCGTGTCGTCCAGCTGGAAGAGGGTCATCGGGACCCCGATCCGATTGTTGAGGTTTCCCGTCGTCGCGAGGACGTGTCGGCCGGCGGCGCGCAAGGCGGCCGCCGCGAGGTTCTTGGTCGTCGTCTTTCCGGCCGAGCCGGTGATCCCGATCACCTGACCGCCCCATGCTTCGCGATGGACGCGAGCAAGCTCACCAAGGGCAACTAGCGTGTCGTCGACTTCCACTGCACTGACGTCGTCCGGAAGCGGCGCCCCCCGCTCGACCAACACCGCCCCCGCGCCCGCCTTGGCCGCCATCGCCACGAAGGCGTGTGCGTCGAATCGCTCGCCGCGGAGTGCGACGAAGAGGTTCCCCGGCTCGACCACTCGCGAGTCGGTCACGATGCCGCGTACGCTTTCGAAGGACGGGCCCCTTGGGGTTCCTCCGGTGGCAACCAAGACCTGTTCGCGCCCGAACTCCACGTGATTGACAGGAATCGGGGTCGCCATCAGCGCCCTCCCCCGAGCGCGGCAATCGCTGCGCGCGCTTCTTCCCGGTCGTCGAAGTGAGCCCGTTCGCTCCCGATGACTTGGTACGTCTCGTGTCCCTTGCCCGCGAGGAGAACGGTGTCTCCAGCACCAGCCGCCGCGATGGCAGCCCGAATCGCCTCCCTGCGATCGAGGATCGCGCAATAACCTTCGGCCGCGCCAGCGAGGTCGCCGGGATCGAGTCGCAACGCCCCCGCACGCTTCGCGCCCGCCTCGACTGCGTCGAGGATTCGCTGAGGCTTTTCCGTTCTCGGATTGTCGCTCGTCAGCACGCACAGGTCCGCGTGCTCCACCCCGACGCGGCCCATCTCCGGCCGCTTGCCCGTGTCGCGGTCTCCGCCGGCGCCGAAGACGGCAATGAGCCGCCTGGGGGTCACCGCGCGCATCGTATCGAGCACTCGTTCGAGGGCGTCGGGCGTGTGCGCATAGTCGACCAGCACCGCCACGTCCGCGGGATGGGCAATCCGCTCGAGCCGGCCTGGGCTCCCTGCCGCGGTCCGCCATGCGGCGGCCACGCGATCGAGATCCAATCCGAGCGCATGCGCGCAGCCGAGGGCCACGAGCAGGTTCTCGAGGTTGTGCTCGCCGAGCATCGGGCTTCGGAGCTCGACGGTCCCTGCGGGGGTGTCGACCTTAGCGTGGATACCGGCGCGCGTTGCAGACCATTCGGTCGCCAAGATCTCGGCGCCGCTCCCGGGGCGTCGCGAGCAACGAATGACGGAGCCGGCGAGCCGACTCGCGAGATCGGCGCCGAACGCGTCGTCGACGTGACTTACGGCGTGCCCCGGAGACAGCTCGGTAAAGAGGCGCGCTTTGGCGTCTCCGTAGCTCCCAAGGCTGCCATGGTAGTCCAGATGATCGCGCGAAAGGTTGGTGAACGCTGCCACCTCGAAGCGAAGGGCATCGACCCGGTTCAGTGAGAGGCCGTGGCTCGAAACCTCGAGCACCAGGTGCGTCGCCCCTTCGTCGAGCGCCTCCCGAGCAAACCGGGAGATGTCGTCGCCCTCGGGCGTCGTGTGCGGCGACGGACGCTCGGCGGCCCCGATCATGAGGCCAGTGGTACCGATCAAGGCCGCCTTGCCCGAGTCGTCCTCAATCGCTTCCTTCAAAAGATAGGCAGTCGTCGTCTTTCCGTTGGTCCCGGTGATCCCCACCGTGTGCAGCGCGCTCGACGGCGAGCCATAGACGAGCTCGGCGGCGCGGCCGAGCGCCACGCGCGCGTTGACTACCGTGAGCTGCGGAACCTCGCGCGGCACGGGTTGCTCTGCGATGACTGCAACCGCCCCAGCGGCGAGCGCGTCGTCGACGAAACGGGCGCCGTCATGCGTTTCGCCGGAGATGGCGACGAATATGTCGCCCTGCTCGATTCGTCGCGAATCGTGTTGAACGCCGGTGACGACCTGCTCGACCGACCCGACCAGGTTGCCTTCGACCCCGGCATCTTGGAGCTGCCGGAGCGTCATGCCTTGGCCCGCATTACTGCGCATGCGGCCCCCTCGGCACCGCCGCGGTCAATGTCTTGCCAGTGGTCGCCGGAGCGCCCCCCTCTTCATCGAACCGGCGCTTCGCAAGCTCGATTCGCACGACGGCCCCGTGCGAGACCGCCTTGCCCGGCGCGGGATCTTGCGAGACGACGATGCCCGAGCCTTTCACCTCGGGAACCAGTGACTCCGCGTGCAACGCGATCACCGCCTCGCGAAGAGGAAGCGAGCGCACGTCGGGCACCGCGCTTTGTCCCTTCTCCGTTTCCTCCTCTACCGGAAGCGGATTGTCCTCGGCAACCGCCTTCTGTTGCTCCTTCTTCTTTTTGAGAATGGCCTGCCGACCTTCGGGAGCGATCCCCATGTGTCGGAGCGTGACCTCGGCGATGCGTCGGAACACCGGCCCGGCAACCGTTCCGCCGTAGTGCGCGATCACCGGCTCGTCGATGACGACCGAGATCACGACCGCTGGACGCTCGGCGGGAAGGAATCCGATGAACGACGCCAACCACTTGTCTTTGGCGTAGCCCCCGCGCACGTAGTCCGCCTTCTGCGCGGTCCCCGTCTTGCCGGCTACCAGGTAGCCGTCGACACCTGCCTCGACTGCGGTCCCGCCGGGCTCCGTTACCGCGGTGAGCATCTGCCCTACGAGCTTTGCGATTCGTCGGGGAACCACCTGACGGCGCACTCGCGGCTTGTTCTCCTCGATGGTCGCGCCGTGTCCGTCCGTCAAGCGGCGAACTAGCATCGGCTGCATGAGGCGCCCGCCATTGGCAATCGCGCTCATCGCGGTCGCGAGCTGCACGTTCGTTACGCTCATCCCTTGCCCGAACGATACGGTCGCCGTGTCTATCTCGTACCAACGACGGTAGTGGCGAAGGATGCCCCCTGTCTCCCCCGGCACTCCGATGCCCGTGGGCTCACCGAAGCCGAAGCGCCGAAACGCCCGATAGAGATCCTTCTTCCCGAGGTCGAGCGCGATCTTCGCGGTTCCGATGTTGCTCGAGTGCGCGAGGATTTGGGTGGGTGTGAGCCACTCATAGGGATGCGCATCGTGCAGGCGCCGCCCGCCGATCCGCGCGACGCCGTTTTCGCAATTGATCGACTGATTGGGTTTGACCGCGCCCGCCGTCAACGCCGCTGCCATCGTGAAGGGCTTGACCGTCGATCCGGGCTCGAACCGGTCGACGAGGGCTCGGTTGCGCCGATGCGCGGTTGGGTGCTTGGATGGCTCGTTGGGGTTGAACGGCGGATAGTTCGCCAGCGCCAGGATTTCACCCGTCGAGGGATCCATGACGACTACGCTGCCCCCCCGGGCTTCAAAGGTTCGCACGCCGAGCGCGAGCTCGCGCTCCGCGATGTGCTGAATCGCTTTGTCGATGGTGAGGACGACGTTCTGCCCCTGCATGGAGCGGTCGTCTTCCATGTCGTCGGCAAAGACCACATGCCCGCGCCGATCCCGAATCGCCTCGACGCGACGATCCGAGCCGCGGAGCGCATCTTCATATGCGAGCTCGATCCCCTCGATGCCTCGCCCGTCGATGTCCGCGAAGCCGACGAGGTGGGCGGCGAGGTGCCGATTCGGATAGTAACGGCGAGACTCAGTAGTGAGCTCGACGCCGGGGATGTCGAGCTCGCGAATCCGCGTGGCCTCGTGTGGTGTCACTCGCCGCTCGATCCAGACGAAGTACCGGTCTGCGGAGAGTCTCCTCTCTAGCAGTGTGGCGTCGACGTCGAGAAGCTTCGCAAGCCGCCTAGCCACCGCCTTCGGGCTCTGGTCCATCGCCCGCAGTCTCCGCGGGTTCGCATACACGCTGTCGACATCCGCGCTCACAGCGAGCTCGGCTTCATGCCGATCATAGATCGCGCCGCGACGGGGTGAGACCCGGAGCTTCCGAAGGTGCTGGTTCTCGGCCATTTCGCGAAGGCGGTCGCCGCTAGCCACCTGCAGATGAAAGGCTCGGACGACGACGATGACCGCCATGCTCATCAAGCAGACCCCGAGGAAAGCAACGCGCGCTCGAAACCACCGCTGACGCCGGTTGGATCGGGCCTTCACCGTACCCTCCCTGCGGCGGTCGTTCGACGGCCTTCTTCCATCGTCACGATGCGCGTGGGCTTCGGAACCTCCATGCCTAGCGTGCCGCGCGCGATGGTCTCGATGCGGCCGCTTTGCCGAAGGGTCGCGGCTTCGATCGACAGCAATCGCCGATCCTGAAGGAGGTCACGCTGCCGGTCGCGCTCTTCGCTCACCTCGTAGCCGAGGCGTACCGTCTCGAACCGAATCGACAAATGCACCACGAATGCGGCGGCGGTGGCGAAGACCGCAACGCACCACAGAAGCAGAAAGCGATTCTTCACGCGCTGACCTCCACCCGGCGAGCGGCGCGAAGTTTCGCGCTCCGCGCTCGCGGATTGCGCTCGCGTTCCTCGTCGGAGGCGATGATCGGACGTTTGGTGAGCGGGTCGAGCTCCTCGCTGTCGCGGAACGTGTGTTTGACCATTCGATCTTCGAGCGAGTGGAAACTGATGACCACCACGACGCCGCCGATTCTGAGAACACTCGGCAACGAGCCCAGGAACGCTTCGAGATCCGCTAGCTCTTCGTTCACCGCAATACGCAGCGCCTGAAAGGTTTTGGTGGAGGGATCGATGCGACCGCGTTTGGGTCCGGTTGCACGATGCACCGCGCGCCGAAGGTCGCCGGTCGTTTCGAGCTCGCCTTCTTCGTACGCGCGCTTGAGGGACCGCGCGATACGCCGCGAACGATGCTCTTCGCCATACTGATAGATGATGTTGGCGAGCTCCTCGGCGTTGCTTCGGCCGATGAGCCCGAGCGCGGTCTCCCCCTCCGTCGGGTCCATGCGCATGTCGATCGGGCCTTCTTTCGCGAGGGAAAAACCGCGGTCTTCTCGGTCGAGTTGTGCGGAGCTCACGCCGAGGTCCGCCACGACCCCGTCGACATGCTCGATGTGAAGCTCGTCCAACACGTCGCGCAGATCGCGGATGCGTGCTTTGCGAAGCGCGACTCGCTCGCCGAAGTCCCGAAGCGCCGCGCCCGCCGCTTCCAACGCGCTCGGGTCTCGGTCCGTGCCGATCAATCGACCATCGGGTGCGGTGCGTTCCAAGATGGCACGCGAATGTCCTCCGCCGCCGAGCGTCACGTCGGCGTAGACCCCGCCAGCAACCGGCGCGAGCTGCTCCATCACTTCGTCGAGCAACACCGGGACGTGCTCGAAATCGCTCACAGGCCGAGCTCCGCTAGCCGTTTGGCGATCCCCAAACGGCGATCCTCATCGCTGAGAACATCCTTGCGGAGATCTTCGAAGCTCGCCTTGGCCCAGAGCTCGATGTAGCTCCCCATCCCGGCCCAGAGTGCGTCTCGGCCGAAGCGGGCGTGTTTGCGAAGCCCCGCCGGGATGAGGATTCTGCCAACCTTGTCGAGCTCGCATTCGACCGCGCCCGACACGTAGATTCGCTTGAGCGTCACGACGTCCGCATCGAACTGCGGCAGCTCGGAAAGACGCCTCTCGAACGCGAGCCACTCGGTCATCGGGTAGGCAACGAGACAGGTGTCCAAGCCGGTCGTCAGGACCAGCCGGGAGTCCCCCTGCGCAAGCATCACTTCGCGGAAGCGCGCCGGAACCGAGGTGCGGCCCTTTGCGTCGATGCTGTGCTCGTAGCGTCCTCGGAACAACCTAACCCTCTCGTCTTAGTGAGCGGTGGTTTGACACTTCATCCCACTACTTCCCACTAGGTCGGAAGCTACGGCTGGAGGTCGTCCGATGTCAACTTCTTTCTGCAGTGCAAGTGATAGAATTAAATAGGTTTTTTCGAATTCATGTAGGTGGTTATGGGACGTGGGAAGCGAGGGTCGAATCACCTGGTTGTCTAGGGTGAACGAGCCGTGCCCGCGTGGTTGTTCCCGGCGACCTCGAGGGGGGCCATTCTGGCTTTGATGAGCCAATTTTCCGCCTAAATTGTCATATCCGGCTCATGCTAGTCTGGTGCCCGGTGGATCCGATCGACGAAGCCTGGGCAGCGGTCGAGGCCGACTGGGGGAATCGAGAAGCGCATCGCCGCTTCGTGGGCGTTTGCATTGCCTTGGAGCGCCTGCCCGAAGCGGGAAAGCGCTACCGCCAGGTGCGCGAAAACGACCCGGCGCGGGCGGCGGATGCGTCCGAGCACATCGACACCCTCATCGCCCTCGCCACGCAACAGCTCGAGGACACGCGCGTCGCGCCGGCGACGACGCAGCACAAAAGGACGCTGACATGGGCCGCATTCTTTATCATGTTGGTGTTGATGGGGGCTGGGGTGTGGCTCCTGATGCGGGGGTAGACACCCATCGCGAGCGGCTCCGCGACTCGGTATGCAGGTAGATTTCGCCGCAAAGGAGCTCACCGTGAAGCTGGTCTACTACGGGCCCGCGCTCAGCGGTAAGACCAGCAACCTGCGGGCGATTCACTGGCTCGGCACTTCCAGCGCCTGCGGCGAGCTCATGACCCTCGAGACCCAAAATGACCGCACCCTGTTCTTCGACATGTTGCCGATCGCGATGAGCTCGCAAAGTGGGCTCAAGATCAGACTCAAGCTCTTCACCGTGCCAGGCCAGGTTATGCACGACGCGACGCGGCGACTGGTGCTCCAAGCCGCCGACGGCGTGGCGTTCATCGCAGACTCCCAGCGAAGCGAAGCCGACGCCAACCGTGAGTCGTTTCTCAATCTGAAGAAGAACCTCGAAGACAACGGGATCGATCCCGAGAGGATCCCAATCATCATTCAATTCAACAAGCGGGACTTGGATGACATCCGAACCGACGAGGAGCTTGCGGCAATTGCGCAGCAGAGCCGCGAGCCGATCTACAAGGCAGTGGCGACCCGGGGTTATGGCGTCATGCAGACGTTGATTGGTTTGATTCGCGAAACGTGGAACAAGCTGGAAGAAGAACACGGGCTGGAAGAGAAGTTCGGCATCAGCCCGCTTCGTTTCATGAGCGAGATCGAGTCGCAGCTCAAACACGACGCAAGGCGGGCGGAAGGATGATGCACGACGAAACGCACGGCGGGGACATCTTGATGGGCGATGTCGTTCGGCTCGAGGACGTTCTCAGCAGAGACTCGGTAACCTCGGTATCGAGGTCGTATTTCAACCTATTCGGCATTCCAGTCCGTGTGATTTCGCACGAAGGAGACCTCTTGGCGGACGCCCACCGAGACCAGCCTCTTTGCAGCTACCTCAACACCCTTTTGAATGGCGCGGAGCAGTGCGCGGCGACGGTCGCGACGGTGCGCGACCTCGAACCGAACGGTGAGCTCGTCGTTCACCCGTGTTTCACGGGCGCGGTGTATCGAGTCGTGCCTCTGGCGCATCAGGGGCGCCCAATTGGCCGCTTCATCGTGGGTCCTTATCTCCCCGCGGAATCGAACGGGCCGCCGGCGTCCCTGACGTCGGTCGACGGCGCGGTCGATCCCAACACGGTGCGCGGCCATTACAACCAAATGCCACGGGTCCGTGAAGACATCGCAATGCAGCTCTGTGACCACTTGAAAGGCGTGATCGAGCTCCTGGTCTTTTCGGGGCATCGGGCGCAGCTGGCCTCGACGATGCAGGTCGCCAGCGTACGCGAGAATTATCGGGAGCTCGCTGAAAAGAACGAGGCGCTCAAGGAGTCGTACGAGGAGCTCAAGCAGCTCGACAAGCTGAAGTCCACTTTCCTCGCCACGGTGAGTCACGAGCTCCGCACTCCGCTGACCTCGATCATCGGGTACACGGAGATGTTGGAAAGCGGCGCGGCGGGCGCGCTCAGCGACGGCCAGACCGAGTTCCTTCAAACGATTCGCGGAAAGGCCGACGAGCTGCTCGGGTTGATCAGCAGCCTCCTCGACCTCGGGCGATTGGAGGCACAGAACCTCGAGCTTCAGCACGAGGCGGTCGACGCGCGCGCCCTGCTCTCTGCCGTGGCCTCCACGATCGTGCCAGCAGCCAACCGCCGCAACGTCACGCTCGACATCGACGTGGCGGAAGACACGCCGAAGATCTGGGGGGACTCGGTGAGACTCCGGCAGATTCTGCTCAACCTCGCGGACAACGCCGTGAAGTTCACGAGCGAGGGCGGCTCGGTGACGCTGTCGGCCGCAGCGGGCGAGCTACAAACCGGGGGTCCTTCGGGCCTCGGGTCGGCGCTGTTCGCAACAACGCGACCCGCGGTCATCCTCACTGTCCGAGACACTGGCATGGGCATCGAAGAGGGCAAGCTCCCGAGGATTTTCGACGCTTTCTATCAGGTCGACGCAGGCACTACGCGGACGCACGGTGGTGCGGGCCTCGGCTTGTCGATCGTGAAGCAGCTCGTCGATGGACACGAAGGCAAGATCGAAGTGACCAGCACGCTGGGCCAGGGCACACTGTTCACGGTGACGCTTCCTGCGGCCGACGACGATGCGTGACGAGTTCGCCAAGATCGAATGGCTGAAAACTCGCTTCGAGCTGGATGGCGATTCAAATGGGCTCGTCGTCGGCATCGGCGACGACGCGGCGGTCTACGACTTCGGGAGCCGTCCGACGATCATCACCGTGGACACCCAGGTCGAAGGAGTGCACTTTCGCGGCGACCTGATCTCGTGTCGCGATGCGGGACGAAGAGCGATGACCGCTGCGGTGAGCGACGTCTGGGCGATGGGAGCCGCGCCGAGCGCCTCGTTGACCGCGCTCACGCTTCCGCCCTATTTTCCAGACCAAGATTTCCGAGAGCTCATCGAAGGCTTGGCGGGGGCGGCGCGCACGACCGGTGCGCGTGTGATCGGAGGCAACCTGAGCGCAGGCGAGAACTTGTCGATTACGACGACCGTGTTCGGGCTTCCGATCGGCGAACCGGTAACCCGCAGTGGCGCGCGACCCGGCGACTCGGTCTACGTGACGGGAACGTTGGGCGCGGCTGCGCTCGGCTTTGCAATTCTCGACTCCGGTCGGACGGATGTGGAGCACGCCAAACGCTTCATCGAGCGGTGGAGGCGGCCTCCCATGAACGGCCACTCCGCCAAGCGCCTCGCCGAAGTCGCGACGGCCGCGGTCGACGTCTCCGATGGATGCGTTCAAGACCTACAGCACCTCTGCACGGCGTCGGGAGTCGGCGCGCTGCTTCAGGCCGACGCCCTGCCCTTGACGCCCGGCCACGAGGAGACGTGCCGGGCGCTTGGATTGAATTCGCTCGGGCTCGCGCTCGCCGGGGG
>CP070650.1:844452-850306 GCA_020354595.1 Myxococcales bacterium | reverse complement strand
CGTTTGCTCGCTGGGTCTTCGGGAATGCGATCACGTCGCGGATCGATTCCGTTTCGGCGGCCAGCATGGCAATGCGGTCCATCCCAAACGCGATGCCGCCGTGGGGTGGCGCGCCGTAGGTGAGCGCCCGGAGGAGGAAGCCGAACTTCTCTTCGGCTTCCTCGTCGCTGAGCCCGATCACCTCGAACACTTTCTTCTGGACCTCCGGATCATGCAGACGGATCGAGCCGCCCGCAATCTCGAAGCCATTGAGGACCAGATCGTAGCGGTAGCAGAGGACGTTGCCCGGATCGGTGCCTAGCAGCTCGATGCAATCATCGTGCGGCCGCGTGAAAACGTGGTGCGCAGCTTCCCAACGCTTCTTCTCCTCGTTGCGCTCGAACAGCGGTGGGTCAACGACCCAGAGGAAGTTCCACTCGCCGTTGCTTCCCGTCTCCGGAATCACGCCGAGCTTGCGTGCCACGTGGAGACGAAGGTTCGCCATCACGGTGTGCACCTTCGATGCAGGTCCGAACTGGAACAGGATCAAGTCCCCGTCCTTCGCATCGACCGCCTCGTTCACCGCTTCGCGAAATTCGGCGGTCACCATCTTCGCGAGGGGGCTCTGGAGCCAGTTGCCCTCGGCGTCGACCTTCGCACGCGCGAGGCCCTTGGAGCCCATCTGGCGAACGTACTTCTCGAGCGCGTCGAGGTCCTTGCGCGAGAACCCATGGCCCGCCGGCACCACCATGGCCTTGACGATTTCGGTCGGGAGATCGCTGCGGTACGTGCCGTCGCGGAACTTCTGGGCGATCGGCTCGAGCATCCCAATGCCGCCGCCGCCATGCTCCACGGTGAGGTCGGTGAGGTCGACGTGCTCCATCGCGAAGCGCATGTCGGGCTTGTCGTTGCCGAACCGCTCCATCGACTCCGCAAACTTGAGCCTCGGGAACTCGCCGCTCGGGTAAAGCTCGCGCAGGTCGATTCCGAGCACCTCTTTCCAGAGGCGGAACATTAGCCCTTCGAGCACCTTGAAGAGGTCGTCCTGGTTGATGAAGGACATCTCGACGTCGATCTGCGTGAACTCCGGTTGACGATCGATACGGAGGTCCTCGTCACGAAAGCAACGAACGATCTGGTAGTACTTGTCGTAGCCGGCACACATCAACAGCTGCTTGTAGAGCTGAGGGCTCTCGGCGAGCGAGTAGAAGTGGCCTCCGTACAGGCGCGAGGGCACGAGGAAGTTGCGAGCGCCGCCCGGAGTGTATCGCACCAGGGCCGGGGTCTCGACCTCGAGGAAGCCGTTTTCGTGGAAGTAGTTGCGGGTCTCGTGGTTGAGCTTGCTCCGCATCACCAGGTTGGTCTGCAAACCCGGCCGGCGCAGGTCCAGGTAACGGTATTCGAGCCGCTTGTCCTCGCCGGTGCTGATCTGGTCCTCGATCTCGAATGGCGGGGTCTCGGCCTTGTTGAAGATCGCCGCTTCGTGCGCGATGACTTCGATGGCGCCCGTCGCCAGCCTCGGGTTGTGGAGGCTGGTGCCGTCGTCTTTGGCGCCGCGGTCGCGGACCTCGCCGCGAATGCCGAGCACCCACTCCGAGCGTGCCTTGTCCGCGGTTTGGAACGCGTCCTTGGCGGTCGTCTCCGGGTCGAACACCACCTGGGTCAGTCCGTCGCGGTCGCGAAGGTCGATGAAGATGCAGCCCCCGTGATCACGGCGGTTCTGCACCCAGCCGAAGAGAACGATCTCCTCGCCGATGTTCTCTTGTCTCAACTCACCACAGGAATGTGTACGCTTGAGCTCGTCGATGAAACGGGCCACAGCAGGCCTCCTTGCAGCCCGGATTTTGGGGCGGTGCGGGAAGGTAGCCCTCCGGTGTCGCCCGTCAAGTACGCCCCGATTCCTTCGCATGTACAGGCAGTTGCGCTCCCGCACCGCCCCGGTGACAATGCGGCCCGGGGACACTCCAACAGCCGAGTGAGGGAGATATGGCTGCCGAACAGATCGAATGCCACGTATGTGGAGCGGAGAACGCGCGGGGCACGGAACGCTGCCAATCGTGCGGTGCGCGGCTCTCCGAGCTCGCGGCCGAGCTGACTGAAGAGGAGCTTTACGCGCGCCGCCACCAACCCGACGAGTTCGAGCTGCGTTGGGTGTTCATTTCGTTCGGGCTGTTCCTCGTCGCAGCCGCTTTGGCGCTGGCTCTCTTGCCCATGGTCATCCCGACGTACGACCCCCAGGGCTTTCCCGGGATCATGATCACGATCGTTCTATGGTTCGTCGGTGCCGCGGCGATCAACTACGTCTCGCCCGGCAAGAAATTCCTCGAGCCTCCCGTCGGCGGCCTGCTCTCGGCCATTCCGACCATGGTCTATCTCTCGAGCATCGCCGACGTATATCAACTCTCGGGCGGCGCGTACGTGCTCGGAGCCTTGATGGCGACCATGATGGCCTTGATGGGCGCTTTCGTCGGTAATCTGCTCCGGGGCGATCCGGCGAAACCACAGCTGCAGAAGAACGAGCGGAAGCCGTCACGACGGCCGAAGGCCGCATAGGCCCTCAGAACCGAAGCCGCATTCCGAAGCCGGGGATCAGCACGAAACCGCCTCGGTCGAGCGACGTCCCGGCATGGTCGATCCACCAGTATTCATAGGCTGCGGTCAGCTCGACTAGCGCGTGAATGCGACGCACCCCGAGGGCCATACCGACCACCGGGCCGGCTCGGACGCCTGCGCCACTCGCCTTCTGCTGGGACCCAGCGATCTGAAAGTCACCGAACACGTATTCGCCACTGCCGCGCGCGCCGATCCACATCTCGTAGATGCCGCCTATCTCTACCCCGAACACGAAAGGCACTTCGAAGCCGACGCGGCCGCCCTTGCCCGACTGCTCGCGTTCGGGAATCCAGCCGCCGTAGGGCGCCATTCCGACCATCAAGACCGTTCGAGTCGTGCCTTCCTGCAACACGCTCTCGTAGCGAGCCTCCGCGCGCACGGTTGCGCCGGACACCATCAGCCCGAGGTCCCAATTCTTCGCGATCCCGTAGCGGCCGTACGCCATCGGAACGACGCCACCCGCGTCCGCGGCGTATCGGTATTGGGACTCCCCAGGATCGAGGACCGCCGGGTCCTTCAGATCGCCGAGCGGGACGCGCGCGGCGCCTCCAAAACCGACATCGGTTCGGTTCTTCGGCGTCGTGGAGCCACCGCTCATGGCTGGAACCGCCGTCGCGCAGCCGCCGATCGCAGCGAGCGTCACGAGCAACGAGCCGGCCCCAATCCACTTCACGCTAGGGTTCGTAGCTTAACTTTGAGCGGCCGTGGATCTTTTGCGCCCGGGGGGGCGTCGCGTCCGTCCGGTCCGTCGACGAAGTCCGCCATCAGGTCGTAGTCCGCGGCGTCGGTCACCAGAACCCTTCGGATCTCTCCCGCCTTTGCAGTTCCGTTCGCCAGATAGACCGAGCCGTCCACTTCGGGGGCTTGGCCCCACCATCGACCTTGGAGGAGCAGATCGCTCTCATCGCTGACGCCTTCGACGAGCACATCGAGCTCCGTGCCAACGCGAAGGTGGAGTCGATCCCGACTGATCGGCCGCTGAAGGCTCATGAGCTCGTCGCGACGCGCCTCAGCGACGGCTTCGGCTATGGGGTCGCCCATCTCGGCGCTCCGGGTTCCATCTTCGGGCGAGTAGACGAACACCCCGACGTGGTCGAACTCGGCCCACTCGACGAACTTGCGAAGCTCTTTGAAATCGCCTTCGGTCTCTCCGGGATGGCCCACGATGAACGTCGTCCGAAACACCATATCGGTGATCGCGCGCCGTAGTCGCTCGACGACTTTGTACATGCGCTCGCCGCCGTGTCCGCGTCGCATCGCGCGAAGCATCGAGTCGGACGCGTGCTGCAGGGGCATGTCGATGTACGGGAGCACTTTGTCGTGCTGCGAAAACACATCGATCAGCGCGTCGGTTAGCGTCTCCGGGTAGAGATAGTGCGCGCGCACCCAGCGAATGCCCTCGACGTTTCCGAGCGCGGCGAGGAGCTCGGCGAGCGATTCGCGTTTCTCGAGGTCGCGACCATACGCGATCGTGTCCTGACTGATCAGGTTGAGCTCGACCACACCAGCGGCGGCGAGCCGCTCGGCTTCGCGCACGAGGTCCGCGATGGGTCGCGAGCGCTGCTTGCCTCGAAACGAGGGGATCGCGCAGAAGCTACATTCCCGGTTGCAGCCTTCGGCGATCTTCACGTAGGCGCGGTGGGTCTGTCCGGTCAGCACCCTCGGATCGTCCGCCCGCATCGTGTACTGAGCCGGGTTGCCGACCAACATTCGTTCTCGGGAGCCTCGCAGCACCCGCCGGAGCTTCATCATGTCGCTGCTGCCGAGGAAATGGTCGACCTCGGGCAGCTCGCTCGCTAGCTCTTCGGGGTACCGCTGAGAAAGGCACCCGGCCACGACCAGCTTCTTACACGTGCCGGCTTCCTTGTGGGTCCCCATCTGCAGGATCGTCTCGACCGACTCCTCTTTGGCAGGGCCGATGAAGCCGCAGGTATTGATGACGATCACCTCGGCCTCGGCCGGGTTCTCGACGACCTCGAAGCCCGATTGGTCGCTCACCCCCAGCATCACCTCGGTGTCGACGCGGTTCTTCGCGCACCCGAGCGAGACGAAATGAATGGTTCGAGGCTCCCCCATCCCGCCTGATTACAGGGAAATTGGGCCGGTAGCTACCGGGCCGCGTGACTCGACGCCCCGGCTTTTGTCCTCGATTTGCCTCACTGGCAGAAGGCAGTATAAGGGCCGCCTCGCGCGGACCGGCGAAAAGCCCAGGGATTTCGCGCCAGGAGCTTACGGAAACATGTCTCGATACACAGGACCACGGGTAAAGCGGATGCGCGCGCTCGGGCTCGATCTGCCCGGCCTCTCCCGCAAGAGCATGTGGGATCGCCCGTACCCCCCCGGTGTGCACGGGCCGAAGTCGGCGCGTCGCCGAAAGATGAGTGACTTCAAGAAGCAGCTGCTCGAAAAGCAGAAGCTCCGTTACAACTACGGCCTCAACGAGGGCCAGTTCATGCGCCTCTACCGCGAGGCGGTGCACAGTAAGGAGCCGTCCGGCGACAAGCTTCTCGAGTTCCTCGAGCGCCGTCTCGACAACACCGTCTTTCGCGCCGGATTTGCACCGACGATTCCCGCCGCGCGGCAGCTCGTCTGCCACGGCCACTTCCTCGTCAACGGCAAGCGCCTCGACATTCCGAGCTATCGAGTTCGTGAAGGCGACGTGATCAGCCTTCGCGAGCGCAGCCAGAACCTGCCCACCGTCGACGCCTCCCTCGAGGACGTGCGTCTCGCGCGCCCCGACTGGATCGAGTTTGATGAGGGTAAGAAGACGGCCACGATCAAGAGCCTCCCGAAAGTGGACTCGGTGCCTTTCCCCCTCGAAATCGACCTGGTCATCGAGTACTACTCGAAGCGGTTGTAGAGGCTCGCCCGGCTTTGCCGGTCAAGGGAGGATCGCGACTGAGACTGAGGATCGAGGCTCAGGTAAGGAGGCCGGCGACTCGCGACCCGAGTAATGAAGCGACACGCTTGGTCCCTCGGGCCTTGGGCCCTGGGTCTCGGGTCCCCTCACCAGAGTCGCGAGCCGCAGTCTCAGCCATAGTCTCAGTCACTGTAACTGTTCCTCAATCTCCTACTATAACTGAAACTATCTCTACTCCTGAAACCGCCCCCGATCCTTCGATCGACGTAGTCATCCCCGCTCTCAATGAAGAGCGCGCCCTTCCCTTCGTCCTGCGCGACGTCCCTCGTCCCCCCGTTCGCCGCATCATCGTCGCCGACAACGGTTCGACCGACGCCACCGCATCCGTTGCCATCGAGCACG
>CP070650.1:841395-844352 GCA_020354595.1 Myxococcales bacterium | reverse complement strand
GGACGCGGTTCCCGAGGTCAAGAACTTGATCAACCTGTCGGCGTGCCCGATGAACGCGCAAAACCTCACCGCGGTCCTCGTGTACTTCCTGACCTACGGTCGGTTCCCGGCACTGGATAAGCTCAATCGTCCGCTCTTCGCGTACGGCAAGTCGATCCATGATAACTGCGAGCGACGCGCTCACTACGATTCCGGCCAATACGTCGAGCAGTGGGGCGACGAAGCACATCGTGACGGGCACTGCCTCTACAAGATGGGCTGCAAGGGCCCGGTGTCGTTCCAGAACTGCCCGAACGTCGGGTGGAACGACAACACGAGCTGGCCGATCGCCTGCGGGCACGGCTGCATCGGGTGCGCCGAGCCGGATTTCTGGGACAAGATGACGCCGTTCTACGCGCATCTCCCGGGCTTCCCTGGGTTTGGTCAAGGCTCCAACATCGACAAGATCGGCTTCTGGGCGAGCATCGGTGTCACGACCGCGTTCGCCACACACACCTTGGTACATCTCGGAAAGAAGCTCGTTGGAACGGGGGGTGACCACGCCCCAGAAGGCCCGCCGGAGCGGACCGATGAAGGAGGCGCAGAATGACCCATATCGTTGTCGACCCGGTAACCCGCATCGAAGGCCATCTGCGCATCGAAGCGGAAATCGACGGCGGCCAAGTTTCGAATGCCTGGTCTTCGTCGACCATGTTCCGAGGTATCGAGATCATTCTCCAGGGGCGAGACCCGCGTGATGCGTGGGCGTTTACCCAGCGCATATGCGGTGTTTGCACCACGGTTCACGCGATCGCTTCCGTCCGCGCGGTAGAGGTTGCGATCGGCGCGAAGCCGCCACCTAACGCGCGATTGTTGCGCAACCTGATCATCGCGTCCCAGTGCATCCAAGACCACGTAATCCACTTCTATCATCTGCACGCGCTCGATTGGGTCGACATCGTGTCGGCGCTCGAAGCGGACCCGGCGGCCACGTCGAAGCTCGCGCAGTCGATTTCGGATTGGCCGAAGTCGAGCGAGAAGTATTTCGCGGGCATCAAGGCACGGGTGAAGGGCTTCGTCGACCGCGGTCAGCTCGGCCCGTTCGCCAACGCCTACTGGGGTCACTCCGCCTACAAGCTTCCACCCGAGGCCAATCTCATGGCGGTTGCGCACTATCTCGAAGCGCTCGACTGGCAGCGTGAGTTCATCAAGATGCACGCCATCCTCGGCGGCAAGAACCCGCACCTTCAAAGCTTCTTGGTAGGCGGCATGGCCACGCCGGTCGATCCCGATCGCCAGGCCTCGCTCAACATCCACACGATCGCGTCGTTCAAGAAGATGATCGCCGAGGCTCAACAGTTCGTGAGCCAGGTGTACATCCCTGACCTCCTCGCGGTTGCTTCGTTCTACAAGGACTGGGCGGGCATCGGCGCCGGCGTCGGGAACTACATGGTGTACGGCGAGTACCCGCTCGATGACGAAGCCGATCCGGATCTCTTCATCAAGTCGGGCGTGATTCGCAACAAGGATCTCGCGAACATCGAAAAGTTCGATCCGGCGAAGATCACCGAGCACGTCGCCCACTCCTGGTATGACTACGAGGGCGGCGTCGAAGCGATCCATCCCTCCGAGGGGCAGACCAACCCGAACTACACCGGGCCAAAGCCTCCTTTCGAGCGGCTCGACACCTCGTCCGGCTACTCCTGGCTCAAGTCCCCGCGTTACGACGGCGTCCCGATGGAGGTGGGCCCGCTCTCCCGCATGCTCGTGAACTACGCGCGCGGGCACGAGAAGGTCAAGGCGCTCGTCGATCACGTTCTGACGACGCTTGGCGTGGGTCCCGAGGCCTTGTTCTCGACCCTCGGTCGAGTCGCCGCGCGCGGCATCGAGACGAAGCTCCTCGTCGACAAGATCGGCGACTTCGTCGACGAGCTCGCCGACAACATGGGCAAGGGCGAGCTTCGCATTCACGACAACGCGAAGTGGGATCCCGCGACGTGGCCGAAGGACACGATGGGCGCTGGCTTCCACGAAGCGCCGCGTGGCGCGCTCGGCCACTGGGTGCACGTCCGGGACGAGAAGATCGCGCGCTACCAGTGCGTCGTCCCGAGCACATGGAACGCGGGTCCGCGAGATTCGGGCGACGTGCCGGGGCCGTACGAAGCGGCGTTGCTCGGAACCCCGGTCGCTGATCCCGAGCAGCCGGTCGAGATCCTCCGAACCGTCCACTCTTTCGACCCCTGCATGGCGTGCGGCGTGCACGTCGTGGAGCCTGGAGGGCGCGAGGTGACTCGCGTGAAAGCGCGATGACACCCCCATCCGCGACGGCCGTGAAAGGTGGCGCCCGTCCGCAGGTGAGCCACCGCAAGCGGGACGCAGCCGAGGGAATCGAGCGCGTCTACGTGTGGGACCTCGTCGTCCGACTCAGCCACTGGTTCATCGTGATCTCGATGAGCATTCTCGTGATCACCGGCCTCTACATCGGCGACCCCTACCTCATCCCGGCGGGACCGGCCGAGGAGATGTCGGTGATGGGAACGATGAAGGTCGTTCACTTCTACGCGGCGATCATCTTCTCGCTCACGGTGATCACGCGCATCCTGTGGATGTTCGTCGGGTCGTACTACGCACGGTGGCATCAGTTCGTGCCGATGAGCCCGCGTCGTCGTCGCGACGTCTTCGGGATGCTCAAGTTCTACACGCTGATCAGCAAGGAGCCTCCGCTCAACGTCGGTCACAACCCGCTTGCGGGCATGACGTACCTCGCGGTGTTCGCGCTCTACGTCATTATGATCGTCACCGGCGTCGCGCTCTACTCCGTGAGCGCGACGAGCTACATGGGTTGGTTCGAGTGGCTTCTTCCGCTGCTCGGAGGCGCGCAAACGGCACGCTGGATTCACCACATCGCGATGTGGTTCCTCATCGGCTTCGTCGCTCACCACATCTGGAGCGCGATCCTGGTGTCGCGCGTCGAGGGC
>CP070650.1:835267-841295 GCA_020354595.1 Myxococcales bacterium | reverse complement strand
GGTCAGCGCGAGGCGACGCTCGCTGCCGAGCTTCTTTGCGGAACGAGCCGTCTGGCTCATCGGATTCTTGATGTGCTGTGCCTCATCGAGAATCACGTAACGAAGGTCGAGCGCCTGCAACAGCTCTTCGTCGCGGCGAAGCAACGCGTAGCTGGTGATCATCACGTCGGCCTTTTCGAGCTCGGGCGCGCGCTGGCTTCGGTTCGGGCCTTGCCACACGACGGTCTTGAGCGTTGGCGCGAACTTTTTGATCTCGCGCTCCCAGTTCGGAACGACGGACGTCGGCGCAATGACGAGGTTGAGCTTGCGCTTGTACTTGCCCTTGGCCCAGAGCAGCAGCGCAATGGTCTGAATCGTCTTACCGAGACCCATGTCGTCGGCAAGGATGCCGCCGCTGTTGAGCTCGTGGAGAAAGACCAGCCACGAAAAGCCCTCTTTTTGGTACGGGCGAAGGTCGGCCTTGAGCGTGCGTGGCTTCGGGATGCTGGGGATCTCGTCTATACCTTCGATCTTCCCGAAGAGCGTCTTGGCCGACGCCGAGACCTTCGCGTTCTCCACGATCTTGAGGAGATCTTGCACGCGCCCGGCCTGCGAGAGCGGAAGCTTGTCCTTCATCCCGGCCGTCGCGTAGATCTCGGCCATCCGCGTGAGCACGTCCCCGACTTGGTCGGGGTCAACAGGCGCGTAGGAGCCGTCTTCGAGCTGCACGAGCCGCCGCCCCTTCTCGAGACAGGCCCGGAGCTCCTCCTCACGAACGGCCGCGCCACCGGACGTGAACGCCATGTCGAGGTTGAGCCAGTCGACGCCGCTCGACACCCGCATCTGAGGCGTCACCGACTCCTCGCGAATGGTCACGTCGACCAGGTCATCGGGAATGAAGCGGTCCCACTCCTCGGGAAGCTCGCCGATGCCCTGGGTCCAAAAGGCGATCGCGTCGTCGCCTGTGGCCACTAGCTCCTCACCCGACTCCGACACCTCGAAGTTCTGGTTGAGAAGTGCCTGCACGCCGGACATCTCCGCACCCACGTCACGCCGCACCACGCGGGGCCGGCCTTTGCCGTTCTTCGGGGGCAGCACCGCGAGCGGCGATGGGATGTCGTCGGGAGGCACGTCGAACTCCTGGTCCTCGTAGCGGACGTAGAGGCGGACGCGCGCGTCGATGATGTCGCCGTTGGCCTTGAGCTCGAACTGCGGCTTCTGGTCGACCAGGTCGGCAACCGAGCTCAAGTCTGGGAGCTCGGCGCCCAGCAATGCCGCGACGCGCGGTATATACTCGCCGAGCAGCGCAGGAAGCTCTTCGTGGGTCTGCACCATCGCAGGCGAGCGGTACAAGCGCTGCAGCCAGGCCGGCGTCACCAGCTCGCTAACGGGCCTGGCCACGCCTTCGGTCGTGTCGATCTGCCAGCCTGGGGTTCCTTCGAACCAGGCGCCGCTCGAAAGCGCGAAGCGGCGCTTGTTGCTCTCGAGGTAGAACACCACGCGCACGCGAAGCGTGTCGGCGTTGACGGGATCGAGCTCGATTCGCGGCTTCAGCGCCTCATTGGCGAAGCGAAGCTCCATCGAGGCCGGTTCGAGCAGCACGCGCCGGTCGCTGAGCATCTCCAGCACCTCGGCGGCGTCTTCACCGCGAAGCTCGGCGGTCGTTGCCTGGCCGCGGTTGGTGTTGCGGGCGAGCGCCCGGAACAGGGGCCGTTCGTCGATCGACACCATGTTGAACGCGCCCAGCGCGTCGTTGATCGGCACCGCGCTTCGCGAGCCGGCCAACACGGGGGTCACGGTGATCGACGCAGGACGCACCGTCATGCGGTACTCGAAGTCGAGCGGCTTGGACAAGGCCTCCGCCGGAAGCCACGCATCGAGCGGTCCCCTAGCCTCTCCGCGCTTGGCCTGAAGCTCGCGCGGCGAGAGCACCTCGAGCGCCCCGGCTTCACCGCCGCCACCGCGACGCCTACGTCGAGACCGCCGCCGCTTGCCGCCGACGGAAACGGTCCCGGGGACGTGCACGGGCTCGGTCTTCTTCTTCTTCTTGGACTGCTGCTGTGGCTGTCCCTTCGGCCGCGGCGGCCGCACCTCGTCGCGCAGGGCCACCATGACGGCGGCGACGTGCTTGCAGTGCCCGCTCGGACCCCGCCAACCCGGGCAGGTGCAGCTCGACTCCCAGCTATCGCCCTGTTCGTCGTACTTCACCGTCGTGCGGTAGGGCTCGTCCGCGGTGCGCACCGAAATCTCGCCGCTCACCTGATGCTCTTCTTCGGTCAGGTTCTCGACCGCCTTGCGCCGCGCGTAGAGGCGCCCGCGCAGAAACGCATTGCCACCGGTCACGCGCTGGATCGCACGGTCGCTCATCGACGCGAGCTTCTTGGCGACGGACGTCGTCGGCTCACGCCACGTGGGCGCTTCCTCTTGCGGAGCCGCTTCTTTGCCGGCCGCTTCCTCAGCGGCTGGTTCTTGAGCGGCTTCTTCTACCGATTCTTGGAGAGCAGTATCTGCCATTACGAAGGCTGGGTCGGCCTGAATGTGTCTCGTTGGAACTAGCGGGACCCAAATAGGACTACGCGCGTTGCGTCTTTCCCCGTCGCGGCGTCGTTGCTCGTTCTACGTAGACCCGGGTGTAGACCGCATCCGCCGCTACATTGTGATCTTACACACCCCGCCGGAGACTGCAACTCCCAGCAAATCCGGGGCCGCCCCAACCTAGGACGAGGCGCGAACCAGGGCCTCCGGCAGCAGGCGCGACGGGGTGCCGGTCGAAAACACCCAGAGCTGGTGGGCCGCGCGGGTGGCCGCGATGTGGAGGAGGTGGCGGGTTTCGTCGTCTGTGGGGAATGTCGCCGCGTTGCATTCGACGATGACCACGTAGTCGAACTCCAGGCCTTTGACCTGTCGTACGTCTGTCACGTCGACACCCGGTCGGAAAGGGAAGTCTTGCTCGGCGACACGGCGCAGGTTCGGGACCTCCCCGTGACGCAGGCCCTTGTAGTAGAGATCGGCCTGCTCCGGGTAGCGGGCGATGACCGCCACCGACGAAAGCGGCTCCGAGCTCACGAGCTTGCGGAGCGCCTCGGACATGAAGCCGACGGCCTCGCCACTGCCCCCGAATTGGAATAGCTCTACAGGCGCCCCGTAGCGCGTCGCCTCGCCGGACACCTCGTTACGAAGTGGACCGAGCACATCGGTCGCGAAATCGAGGATTTCGTGCGTCGACCGGTAACTGAGCTTGAGCGGCTCGATCTGAATGTGGTCGAGATGGAGCTGCTCGAGCACGTGGCGCCAATCGGTGAAGCCGTTGTCGAGGTGGAGCTTCTGCGCAATGTCGCCGGCGAGCGTCACACTCTGTTGCTCCGCCGCGGTGTCGAGGACGACCGAAAGCTCGACGGGGCTCATGTCCTGAGCCTCGTCGACGAAAATGTGCTCATACGCGAGCACCGCACGGCGCCCGGTCAGCGGACCCTGCAACGTTTGATAGACGCGCAGCAGAAGCGCGTCATCCTCACGGTCGAGCGCGGCCGGTTCGTCTTCGTCGGCGCCGTCGATGCCGAGGTTGCTGATCCTCTCACCGTCGTCCTCGAGCGCCTCTTCATAGGCGAGCAGGACTCGGGTCGAATGGCGGCTGCACCAGGAGTGCGCCCACTCGAGCTCCTTGTCGCTGAGCGCGTCCGCGCCCCACTTGGCAAATGCGTCGACCAGGCGCTGACGGTCGGTGATTAGGTCGGCCCACGCGGTCACCGTGTCGCGGGTGCGTCGGAGCCACTTCTGGCAGACACGCTCGACGCCGTGCCGAGTCCCGAGGGCGACCTCGCGCGCCTCCCCGTTCCGGTCGAGGATCCACTGGAGCAACAACTCGAGACGCACACCGAGCGGCTCGTCGGCGCTGCCGCGCCAAACCCGCATCACGCGCGCGCCGCCTTCGCTTAGCTTGGCTTCTTCGAGAATCTCGGCCTCGGCGCGCTCGCTGAGCTCCGCGACGTACTGCTCGATCGCCTTGAGCATCGCCGGGTGCTTTTTCATTCGAACGACGTGCGTGGGGGTATCCTCCACGTACCGGGTGGTGAGCTTCGGGATGTGATGGCGGCGC
The DNA here is from genome assembly GCA_020354595.1 of Myxococcales bacterium. Lineage (GTDB taxonomy): Bacteria > Myxococcota_A > Polyangia > Polyangiales > Houyiibacteriaceae > SG8-38. Next base: position 837,220 of record CP070650.1, on the reverse strand, counting down.
TGCTGCTCTGCCCAGCTTTCGAAGGTCTGGACGGGCACGTCCTCGACACCGAGCGCGGGCAGAACGCGGGAAATGTAGCGAACGAGCGCGTGGTTGAAGACGATGACCAACATCTGATCGGAACGGAACCGCTGCGGGTCCTGGAACGCGAGGTACGCGAGCCGGTGAAGGCCTATCGTCGTCTTGCCGCTTCCCGCGCCGCCCTGAATCACCACGAGACCGGAGGTCGGCTTGCTGATCAGCTCGAACTGGCGCGGGTCGATGAGCGCCGTGATCTCGGATAGGTGCTTGTCCTCGCGGAGGTCCTCGTCGCCTATGCCGAGCTCGCCCGGCCGGTGATACGACTCGGGACGCATCGCGACGCCCTGCCCGCCCGAGAGCTTGGTCGACTGGTCGGCGACTCGGCTCCAGGTGTCGGTGCGCGAGCGGCGGAACGTGCCTTGCGGCGTGCCGATCCGGCGAAGCTTCCCGCCGGTGATCGACAGGTTGCGGCGAAGCAGGACCTCGCCCTCGACTTCCCGGTCACCGAAGATCTCGTCGTAATCGTCGCCTTCTTCGTAGCGGTAATACACCCGGCTCACTGGCGCATCGCGCCAGTCGACAATGCGCACGCCGGTCTTGCCGTCGAGGAACGTGCTGCGACCGATCAGGATTTCGCGCTTGCGGTCCTCTTCTTCGAGGATCATGCGGCCGAAGTACGGCGACATCGCATCGACCGCCCCTTCCATCACTTTGGCACGCCGCTGCGCGACCTGCTGAAGCCGCTCCATCTCTTCCACCAGCGGTGGGATGTCCTCGAGCCGCGCCTCGCGGATCTGGTCGCGAAGCGCAATCAGCTCGGCGTCGTAGTCGATGAGCTGACCGCGGTGCGTCGGTCGCTTGGCTCGAATCGTTCGATGCACCCGTTCGAGGACTTTCTCCTCCTGGGCGACGGTCTCCTCCATCTCCGCGTCTGCGGGGGGTGGTTCCGCGTCTGGGCGCCGATTGAGCTCAGCCTGCTTCATTTTCCGCGTATCAAGGACGAATCACGTCCCGTTTTGGCGAATTCGGGGACGAGTAGCACGATTCGCACGTGTCTCCAAGCACGAACAGAAAGTGCTGTGCTTTGGCGAAGATGCGTCAGCCGATCGGCTTGAGAAGGATCTTCGAACGCCGGCCCTGGTCATAGTGGGAGCGACGGGCCTCCGGAAGATCGTTCACGTCGCACTTGTCGAAGCCGCGCTCGCGGAACCAATGGGACGTCTGCGTAGTGAGCACGAACAGCCTTCTGAGCCCCTGCGCCGCGCATTCGCGTTCGAGGTAGTGCAGGAGTTGATCGCCGCGACCCGAGGTTCGGTAGTCCGGATGCACGACCAGACAGGCCAGCTCCGCGATCCCGTCGTCGGGGTACTCGTACAAGGCCGCGCACGCGACCACCATGCCGTCGCGCTCGATCACGGTGAAGCGATCGATGTCGTTTTCGAGCATCTCGCGCGATCGCCTGACCAGGGTCCCCTGCTCTTCGAGCGGCTCGATCAGCGCGAGGATGCCGCCGATATCGCCCTGTTGCGCGCCGCGCACGCCCTCGAATGCCTCGGACGTCACCATCGTGCCGACGCCGTCCCGCGTGAAGAGCTCCCTGAGGAGCGACCCATCGCTCTGCCGCGCGACCAAATGCGCGCGGGGAACGCCGCCCTGGCAGGCCTCGATGGCCGCGCCGAGAAACCGTTCGACGTCGTGGCCGAAGTCGTGGCCAGTGCGTAGGATCTCTTCGGCCTCTCGTGGCGTGAGCTGCGAGGGCACCCGCCCTTCGGCATCGTAGACGCCGTGCCCTTCGAGCAAGCCAATGAGCTTGTCGGCGCCTATCGCCACTGCGGCCGCCGCCGCCACATCGTGGCTGCTGATGTTGAATGCTTCGCCAGTCGCGGAGTATCCGATCGGCGTCAGGACGACGATGGCGCCGTCGTCGAGCCG
>CP070650.1:831506-835167 GCA_020354595.1 Myxococcales bacterium | reverse complement strand
CCACGATTCACGTGGGTGGGCCGCTCGCGTTTCACGGAGTCTCCCAGGCTTCGATCCATGCCGCGCAGGGATCGAGCAGGAAGGTACCGTCCGAGGCGGGAGCCATGTGTTCGCTGTTCTGCCAGATGGTGAGGTATTGCTCGCGCATCGGGATCTCGAGGACGCTCACGTTCACCTTGCCGTCGTCGACGCTCTTCACGTAGACCGGGATCTTCAGCTTGGCGGCCCGCTCGCCCATGTTGTTCCAACGCAACACAGCCAGCGCCTTCTCGTCCACGTGCCCTTCGTATTTCAACGCCTCGGCCTCGGGATCGCAGTTGTCGAGCACGCGTTTGGTCGCTTTGCCGGTATCCACGTCTTGGTCCGTCACTTCAACGGGGGCGGCTGGCGCTGCGGTCGGTGTCTCGGGCGCTCGCTCCACGTCCTCGGTCGCGCCCCGGGGCAACATGGCCACGACGATGACCCCGATGACTACCAACACGACGAGAATCCAGCGAGCGGTGCTGCTCCTACCTGCCATGCCGCGATAGTACCCTAGTTGGCGGTGCTCGCGCGCTCCTCGGACTTCCAGATGCCGAGCTCTTCCATCATCGGGCGGAGCGGCCCTCGGATCGCACCGACGTCGATGCCGAAGGTTTCCGGATCGTGGGGGGCTTTGGGCTCGCGATCGGCGGCGCGCTGGCACGCCTCGTGGAGCTTGGCCGAGAAGCTTTCCGAGACGGGGAGACCGAGCTCGGCATAGACACGGCGAACCGTGTCTTCCGAAGCGCACACCAAGTCTTCGTAGAGCACGATGGCATAGCGCTCCGCTGGCAGGGATTTCAGCACGGAATACGCATGCTGATAGTCGCGTACGAACGACGCCACGATGGCCGGCGTGTGGCCGAGGATGTCCTCCTCTTGCACCCCGAGACCGCGCCAGGCCGTCTGCAGCAGGTTCACGACGCTGGGAATCGTCTCGAGCGGGTCCCGCACGAGGTAGACGAACTTCCCGTCGGGAAACTCCTCCGACACGCTCTTGATCTTGCCGACGAAGGCCGGGTTCTTGCTAAGCAACGTCCGATCGCCGCCGTGCACGTAGAGCTGGGCCTCGACGCACTCCCGGTAGAACTTCATCAGGCGCTCGCGCTCTTCGTCCGGCTGCTCGTCGAGCATGACCAGATGCTGGAGCTCATCGAGGCAGGGAAACAGAACGGTGATGGTCGCCGACGCGAATGGCATCAGGAACAGGAACTCGTCCTCCTCGGGCATGTTGAAACCGAACTTGTGGAGCTGCTGCACGGAATCGAACTGACGCTGCTCCCAGTCCTCGATCGCCTGGGTCAGTCGCGGAGCGACGCGAGTCAACAGGGTAGCGCCGCGCCTTGCGAGCTTCTTTTGCGTGACCGATGGAAGCGCGATCTCCCAGAACCGGAAGTGCTCGAAGTGCTCGTCGTCGAGGCACAGGAGTCGGTGGAAGAACGTCGTCCCGCTCCGTGCGGCGCCAGTGATGAAGACCGGCGCGGGAATCGGTGTCTTCGCGGCTTCGGGATAGAGCACTCGGTCGAGCTGCTGAAACGCCGCATTGACGAACGACCAGCCGGCAAGCACTTGCAGTGTCGAGAGACGGATGGTGAAGAGCTTGCGGTTCGGGCGCCCGCTCACCGCGAGGCGCATGATCTTCAGATAGTTGCCGACGTTGAAGTTCATCGGAGGGATTCAGCTGCCCTGAGTCTCTTCGATGCGCTCGATGGCTTCTTCCGACCGTCGCACGGCGTGGTTGTAGATGCCGCGCGCCATGAGCGCGATCTCGTCTTCCGCGCGCGCCTCGAATACCTCGATGGCGCACTCTTGGGCTTCCCGAGATTCGGGCGCCCCGAGCGCAACCCACTCCGCGAGATGACACGCCATCGCCGGGTCGCTGTCCTTCAGCTCTTTGGCCCGCGCGATCAACCGCTCGACGCCGCCCGCTAGCTCGATGATCTCCCGGGCACGCTGGGGCATGGGCGCCGGCATAAGCTCTGCAGAGTAGCCGTTCCACCAACCGCCATACTTGCGGATGAGGTTCCGCGCGATGAACTCGGGACGGTCGTAGAGCGCGTCGACGTACCAATGCTTCGCGAGCTCTTCAGGGATCTCAATCGAAGCGAGGATCTCCTCGTGGATCTTGCCTTCATTCAGGCCGGCCAGCGTCTGTTCGACGATCGCGCGAAGAGCCGCCGCAGTCACCTGGCAACGCTCGCGAATCACGTCGGCGCCCTTGATGACTTTGCCGTGCCCTGGAAGCAGGACATCAGCCCCTACGGACGCGATCGCCTCGAGCGCGTCGGCCCATTCCTCCGGGTAGCGCTGCACCTTTTGCGGATTGCCGCAGTTCGGGAGAATGCCGAGCATCAGATCCCCGGAGCTAACGATGTTGCGACCCGCAGCCCAGACCCAGGTTGCATCGTCGGTTTCACCCTTGGCGTGGTAGAGCTCGAAGCGCTCGCCGCCGAGGTCCAACGTCAACCGATCTTGGTAGAGCGTGTCGGGCCACGTGAACTCTTCGCTGCGGCGCGGCCAACTGATTCCTTCAGCGATACCGAACTGCACGCTGTTGATGTGTGAATTGAGTGGCGCGGTTCGTTGGTAGGTTCGAAAACGACGAACCACATTCTCGTGCGCGATCACGCGTGGCTTCTCGCCCGCCTCGAGCCAAGGCTTGAGCCCGAACGCGTGGTCGAGGTGCCCGTGCGTGAACACGACGGTGTGAAGCGGCGCGTCGGTCTGTTTTCGGATCAGCTCGTGGACGGTCTCGCCCGACTCTGCCGTGCCCGTATCGACGAGGAGCAGCCCCACGTCGGTTTCGTACGCCGTCAGGTTCACGTAGTCGGCGGTGACGAACCAAGTCCGGTCGGCAACCTGGGTGATCGTGTGCTCGCCGGTGAAGTATCGATCGAACAGGTCGCCACCGACCTCCTCATTGATGTCGTCGGTGCTGTGGGGTCCTTCTCTCATCGGTATCGCCCTCCGTAGCGGACCGATACATGACACAAAATTCGTTTGTTGTCTCGGCCGGATGACCAAATCAGACTTTTCAGCGGAATTTTACATCTGTGGGCATCCCTCGGTCTCCCGGATGCATCGAGAGCTCGGTCACGACGTCCGGCTCGAAACCCTCGGGGATGGTGATCTCGATCCGCCGGAGGAGCGTCGCGAGAATCATGCGCATCTCCATCATCGCAAACTGTTTGCCGAGGCACACGCGGGGCCCGCCGGCGAACGGAGTGTAAGCCCCGCGCGGCAGCTGTCGCTCGAGCTCTCGCGTCCAGCGTTCCGGCCGGAACTCCGTCGGCTCGTCATAGTACTTCGGGTTTCGGCCCATGGCGATGTGACCGATCGTAATCGTCTGGCCCTTCTTGATCTCGTAGCCTTCGATCACCAGGTTGCGCTGCGCTTCGCGTGCGTAGGCCCATACCGAGGGCATCAGCCGCAAAGACTCCTTCACAGTCATCTCGAGGTACGGGAGCGTGGGAAGGTCGTCGACTTCCACGCGCCGGTCGCCGACGACTCGTTCGAGCTCTTCGCGCAACTTGGCGGTCTTCTCGGGATTCTTGGCGAGCAGATACCAAGTCCACACCAGGGCGTGCGCCGTGGTTTCGTGCCCCGCGAAAATCAAGGTCATCGCCTCGTCGCGCAACTG
>CP070650.1:828695-831406 GCA_020354595.1 Myxococcales bacterium | reverse complement strand
GTCGGCAGCCCTCGAATAGAGGGTGGACGGGGCGTAGCGCAGCTTGGTAGCGCACCTTACTGGGGGTGAGGGGGTCGCTGGTTCAAATCCAGTCGCCCCGACCATTGGTGGACCGGAGGGCGAAAGCCCGCCGGCCCTCCCTCAATTGCTTTGCCCGCCGTCCGCTTCCGCGATAGGTCGTTGACGACATGTCGGACCGTCCCCTGATCTTGGTCTCGAACGACGACGGGGTCGACGCGCCGGGAAACATCGCGTTGCGAGAAGCGCTTGCCGCATTCGCCGACGTGTACACGGTCGCACCGCAGACCGAGCAAAGCGCCAAGAGCCACTCAATCACCCTGCATCACCCGCTGCGATTCAACGAGGTGGACGAGCGGGTGTGGGCGGTCGATGGGACGCCGGCCGACTGCGTGTACGTCGCCTTCTTTCTTAAGGACCTGCTGCCTCGTAGGCCGGACCTGGTCGTGTCGGGCATCAATCATGGTCCCAACCTCGGCAACGACGTGCACTACTCGGGCACCGTCGCAGCCGCGCGAGAGGGCGCGCTTCGTGGCGTGCCGTCGATCGCGCTCTCGAGCTCGTCGTCGGACATGGAGGGCGCCGCTCAGTACGCGAAGCGTTTTTGCAAGCAACTGCTCGGGAGCACGCCGCCCGCCGGCCAAGCGGTCTTGCTCAACATCAACTTCCCACACACGCCCCCGAAAGGGATCCGCGCCACGCGTCTCGGGTTTCGGCTGTACTCGGACGAGGTCGAGGTGCGAGACGACCCCCGCGGGCGTCACTATCTCTGGATCGGCGGTCCGGGCGGGGCCCGCAGCGAGCCGGTCGAAGGCGCCGATACCGAGGCTCTCGACGAAGGCTACATCTCGGTCACGCCGCTCAGCATCGAGGCCACCCAACCCGACCACCTTGGGGTGGCGGCCTACCTGGCCGGCCCTACGGAGAACCGATGAGCGACGACCGCGTGGGCTTCCTCCGAAGCCGCATTCGAGACATCCCCGACTTCCCCAAAGAGGGGATCCTCTTCAAGGACATCACCCCGCTTCTTGCAGACGTCGGGGCTTTCCGCGTGTGTATTCAGCTCATGGTGGAGCGGCTCGATGGCGAGTCGATCCACGCGGTGATCGGCATCGAGTCGCGCGGCTTCATGTTCGGCGCTGCTCTCGCCGACAAGCTCGGAGTGGGGTTCGTTCCGGTTCGAAAGCCCGGCAAGCTGCCCGCCGCGACGGTCCGCGCCGAGTACGACCTCGAATACGGCAGCGACGCAGTCGAGATCCACCAAGACGCGCTGGGCTCGGGCGACAAGGTGGTGATTGTCGACGACTTGATCGCGACTGGCGGTACGGCCAAAGCCGCGGCCGAGCTCGTGGCGCAGTGTGGGGCCGAAGTCGCCGCGTTCGTGTTCGTCATCAACTTGGTGGCGCTCGAGGGCACCAAGAAGCTCGAGCCCCACCGGGTGATTTCGATCCTGGACTACTGAGCGTCCGGCGCGTGATCGCGCATGCGAAGGTCGTGCGCGAGGTTGCGGGTGCGGCTTACCAGCGCGTCTAGCTCACCATCGAGCCAGCGATCGCGAAGCTTGGCGATCAGCTCGCGGCGCTCATTCTCGAGACGGCTGTAGAGCTCGACGAGGCCCACCCATTCGCTCATCGAGGCGTCTCGGCGGGCGCGTTCGAGATCGCCGCGTCCGAGCGATTCCTTGATGCGGCCGGCTTTGTGGGCCAGCGCATCCTCGAAGGCAGCATCGATTTCATCCATGAGCACGTGGACGTCGTTGAGGTCGCCTAGCACGTCTTGTAGGCGTTTGGTCTTCTTGACGACCGGCTGAGCATCGTCGACGAACGCGCGGACCGGCTCGAGCAGATAACGCAGCCGCTTCGCCATGATCCGAGCCTCGTGCAGGGCTGCCGAGTCGTCCATCCTCGCGATCTGCCCGAGTTGGACGAGGAGGTCGGTGCCGTGGGACTCGGTCAAGTTCGCCAACGTGCGAGCGAAGCTCACATGTGGCCGCTCGGCCAAGAGGTTCTGCTCGCTACGCATGATCGCCAGACGCTCCTCGAGTTTTTCCGCGGTCCGCTTGAACGATTCTCGAAGCTCGCCATCGAGCGCTTGGGCACATTCCCTGCGCCGGGCCAAGAGCTTGGCGGACAGCCAATTGAGCCCGGTCAGGTGCTCCGGCGCCAAGTCCCGCTGCTGCTTGGTGAGCCACTCGAGCGCGACCTCCGCCTCGCGGCCTCCGCCCGTCGCGCGCTGGATCTCGCGAAGGCGGTTTCGATCCTTCTTGCGCACCGCGCTTTGCAGCTGCGGCTTGTATGCGCGAAGCAGGCTTCGAAGCCTCCGGACCGCCACCCGAAAATCGTGAAGCGCCTCCGGGTCGGAGCGATCGTCGAGCCTCCGTTCCGCGGCGCGCGCCGCCGACAACGCTTTGAGCGCCAGCCGCCGTGCCGCCTCCTCGTCGCTTCGAAAGAGAAGATCGGCCGGAAGATTGTTCGGCCGTTTGCGTTCCGGGCGCTTGGGTACGGGCGCGCTCTCCGCCGGCGCCTGCTCTGAGGCGGGGTTGGACACCGCGATCACGGGCGCGGGGTATCGTCGTTCGCCGCTCATGGGGAAGAGCCAGGAGTAGTACAGCCTTGACGGCCTCGTCAACCGCTCGCCCGCTCGACGGCCTGCGTGCTATAGGCCGCCTCCTAGTCCTCGTAGCTCAGTCGGAT
>CP070650.1:822516-828595 GCA_020354595.1 Myxococcales bacterium | reverse complement strand
CGGTCGATTCGACGACTTGGTACGCACGGGTGCGCGGGTCGTGAAACGCGGCATGCAGGAAGTCGCGCACCGACATGCGCCCTACTCGGCGGCGACCGGAGTCTGTTCGACCTCGTCGAGCTCAATCGCATCAGCGAGGATCTCGGCGATGTCGCGCTGACCGATCTCTTCTTCTTTCTCTTGGGCCTTGAGCCCGTCGGTGAGCATGGTCATGCAGAAGGGGCATCCACTCGCAATCGTCGTGGCGCCCGTGTTGAGAAGCTGCAGTGTTCGCTTGTTGTTCACGCGCTCTTCGCCGTGCTCCTCCATGAACATCTGGGCGCCACCGGCTCCGCAACAAAGCCCCTTGTTGCGATTCCAGTACTCGACCTCCGTGAGCTCGAGACCCTCAATCGACTCGAGGATCTTGCGCGGCGAGTCGTAGATTTGATTGTAGCGGCCGAGGTAGCAGCTGTCGTGGTAGACGACCTTACCCTTCACGGCCTTGGACGGAACGAGCTTGCCGGCGACGAGCAACCCGTTGAGGAAGTCCGCGTGGTGGACGACGTCGTACTGGCCGCCGAAATCGCTGTACTCGTTGGCGAGCGTGTTGAAGCAGTGCGGGCATGCCGTGATGATCGTCTTCTTCGAAGCTTCGTAGCCGTTGAGCGTCTCGATGTTCTGCTCCGCGAGCATCTGGAAGAGGTACTCGTTGCCGGCCCGGCGAGCGGGGTCGCCCGTACAGGTCTCCTCGGTGCCGAGGATGGCGAAGTCGACGCGCGCCTTTTTCAGGAGCTTCGAAACCGCCCGCGCAACTTTCTTCGCGCGATCGTCGTAGCTCGCGGCGCAACCCACCCAATAGAGAACCTCCGCGTCTGGCTTGTCGCTGAGTGTCGGGATGTCGAGCCCGTCAGCCCAGTCCGCGCGGTCCATCGCAGAGATGTTCCACGGGTTGCCGTTGGTCTCGATGCCGTTGAACGCACCCTGTAGCTCGCCGGGGAACTCGTTCTTCATCATGACTTCCTCGCGGCGCATGCCGACGATCTTGTCCACGTAGGAGATCATGACCGGACACTGCTCTTCGCAAGCCCGACAAGACGTGCAGCTCCAAATCACATCGGGATGAAGGATGTTGGGGACGAGATCGACGACCGTCTCTCCCACGAAATAGCCGCCCTCCGGCGCCTGCGGGAACGTGTGGATCGGCTCTTCTGCGTTGCTCGGCTTCGGCGCGGCGGCAGGCGTATCGCCGGGCTCGGCGACCAATGCCTCTTTGCCGAACATGTCCTGCTCGGTCGCGTAGAGGTGGTCTCGAATTGCCAACGTGAGGTGCTTGGGGGAGAGCTTCTTGCCGGTGATGTAGGCGGGACAGTTGTCGCTGCAACGACCGCACTCGGTGCAAGTGTAGAGATCGAGGATGTGCTTGTACGTCAGGTCGCTGAGCTGGTTGATGCCGAGCGACTCTTCCCGCTCGACCTTGCCCTCGAGGTCCTCGACCTTGGGGAGCGCGTTCGGCCGCTGATCGTAGGCGAACACGTTGGGCATGACCGTGAGGACGTGGAAGTGCTTCGAGTACGGCAGGATGTTCAGGAAGATCAGAACGAAAGCGGAGTGCCACCAGAACCCAGCGTGCTGAAGCGCGGTGACCACGCGCGAATTGTCCACGCCGGACAGAAGCTGAGCGACGATGCCGCCGAACGGCTCCCACCAGCCCGCGTGGATCGCTCCGCCGCTGGCGCGCGCGTCGAGCGCCAACGAAGATCCAACGTAGAGGTAGTCCGCCAACATCATCGTGATGATGATGAAGAGAATCAGAATCGGCTCGGTGAACACGTACCGATTGACGTGGTGGCTCAGTGTCATGCGCGGCTTGTTCTTGACCTCTTTCGGATCCCCGCTGTCCTCTCCGCGCTTGACCCAGCGGAAGTAGAGGAACACCACCGAACCCACGATGGCGGCAAAGGCGGCGAGCTCTTTGATCAGCGAATAGAGCTGGCCGACGAGGTGATCGGTGCTCAGCAATCCCCAGAAGTCGAAGCTGGCATCGAAGCCGCGGCCCCAGAGCATGAGACTGTTCAGCAAGAGCACCACGAAAGCCATGAAGATGCCCACGTGCGCGAAACCGGCCAGGGTGTAGTTCGGCATCTTCTTCTGACCGAGCACGTACACGACAATGGCCTTCGTGCGGTCCGCGATCTGCTCCCCGGTCCAAGCGAAGCGCGGGTCCGGCACCCCGATTTTCACCTGTCGAACCCGCCGAAACGCCGACCAAGAGAAAAACCCGAGCGTGCTCACCAACAGCAGCGTCATCCAAATCGGACCCATCGTTATCTCCCTGACTTCGAGCGCGGAATCAGTGCAATTGCAGCCTCGCGCTTCGCGAAGGTTTAGGGGTGGCACGCGACGAAGTCAAACCCCGTGTGCCGCGCGGCTGGGCCTCCGCCGGCCCCTTCGATTATGATGTCGCCGTGGGCCGTTTGGCGTCGATACTGCTCGTTGGACTCGCCGCCTGCGCGTCGTCGGTTCCACGCACGGTGCCTCGTGTCGTCGATGGGCATGTCGAGGACGGTCCTTTGGTTGCGCCCTACGCGTACGAGTGGTTCATCGAGGGAGAAATGCAGGCCGCCAAAGGGCGGCACGGCGAGGCCGCGATGGCGTTCGAAAGCGCGACCGCGACGCCGGCCGGCGACGTCGTGTTGATCACGCGTCTTGCCGAGGAGTACGAGATGAGCGGCGCCGCTCGCCGGGCGGACCGCGCGCTTTCTTTGGCTCGCCGTTATTACCCGAGCTCCCCTCGTGTTGCACTTGCCGAAGGAAGGATTCTCAGGAACCGAGGCGAGATCGAGGAAGCACTCGCTGCGTTCTCTCGCGCCAGCCGGCTCGCCCCCACATGGGGCGCCCCCGCCGTTGCGACGGCTGAGACCCTCGTGGCCAGAGGCCACCCGAAGCGCGCGAGCGCGGTGTTGTTCGAGTTCCTGCGAATGGCGCCGGAGGAGCAATCGCGAGGCGCTCGCGAGGCCCTCGTACGCTTGGCCCATCGTACGGGAGACCCCGAGACCCTGGCACGCGCCCTACGATTCGAGCCGGGCTCGACCGACGCGAGCCGCGCCCAAAAGGCCGGCGAGCTCGCGCTCGCTGCGGGCCGACCGGCGCTTGCCGTGCGGATGCTCGAAGGAGCGCTCGACACGGATCGAAACGTCGAGCTGTGGCTTCGCGCTCTCGTGCAAAGCGGAGACCACGAACGAGCGGCGCGCTTCTTGGCGTCGCCCGAGGCCGCGCGCTTCTCGCCGGTCGAGGACCGCGCCAGCTCCTTGGTCGCGCTCGACGAAAACGCGCGCGCCCTGGAGCTCTTGGCGGCAGCCGAACGTTCGCCCCGAGTCCAATATGCGCGCGGGCGCGCGCTCCTCCACCGCGGCGAGTACATCCAAGCTGCGGCTACCCTCGCGGAGGTTCCGCTGGGCAGTGCTCCCTTCGAAGCCTCGAGGATGGCGCTTGCCGAGTGTTCGCTGGCGCAAGGTCGAAGCGGTGCCGCCGCCGAAGCCTTGAGCGTAACGCCCCACGCGTCACTGGCGGTGCGCAGAAAGCTCGCGCGAATCTACATCGAAGAGGGCGAGCTGCGCGCGGGCCTCCGACTGTTCGATCCAAAGCAGCCATCGGAGCGCGCCGCGCTCGCGTCGGTCTTCGAGTACGCCGGCCATTTTGACGAAGCGGCGGCCTACTACGCGAGCGTCCGCGTGACGACGTCCAGCCCGCCCCGACTTCGTGCCCGCGCATCGGCTGAGCAACTCGCTTCGCGGGGCCTCTACCCGAGCGCCATCGCGGTACTCGAACATTGGACGTCCGCTGCGCCGGACGACCTGTACTCCCGTGTCCGTCTGGTCGAGCTACTCGAACGAGAACGGCGACTCGACGAGGCGGTCGCCCGGGGCCGCCAAACGCTGGCGGTCATCGACGAGCCGAGGCTTCGTGCCCACCTGGCCGAGTTGCTCGAAACCGCCGGGGACCGTTGAGGAGCTCAGTACTCCCCGAAGAGGTCTTGAATGCGTACGTCGAGCGCTGTCGCGATCTTGTAGAGCGAGCTGATCGACGCGCTGGACTCTGCGCGCTCGATTTGAGACAGGAGCGACACGCTCAAACCGGTGCGACGCGCCATTTGCTTCAGGGTGAGGCCGCGATCCTTGCGAAGGCCGCGGATCGTCTCCCCGATGACCCGATGGAGGTTTTCCTCGGGTGTACGAAGAAGGCCCTTCTTGCGCATCACGCGATCGAGGACCTCTCGAAACTCGTCGGGGTTGAACGGCTTCTTGAGGTAGTCGACGGCGTCGAGCTTCATCGACTGCACCGCCGTTTCGAGAGACGGATAGCCGGTGAAGATCACGACCGCGACGTCGCTGTCGACCTTGCGGATCGACTCGAGCACCTCGACGCCGCCCATGCCGGGCATCATCAAGTCGAGGACCACGAGGTGGTAGCCTCCGTCCTTGACCTCCTCGGGCGCGTCCTTGGGGTCGGCGAGCGTGGTGACCTGGAAACCGTCCTTCGTGAGGAACGTCTCCATGAACTCCAGGATCGCTTGGTCGTCGTCGACGACGAGAACTCTTACCGGTGGTAGCGCCTTTGCCATCTTGCCTCCGCCGCAATTGTAATTGCAGTGTTGAATTCTAGTCGGGGCGAGAGGATTTGAACCTCCGACCTCACGGTCCCGAACCGTGCGCGCTACCAAGCTGCGCTACGCCCCGTATTTCAAGCTCGGCGGAATCTAGCGTTATGGCCGAGAACTGTCAACGAGTTATCCTACATTTACCCACACGTAGATTTGGTAGGCATCGGCCCAGGGACCGGCGCCGGGTACCCAAGGCCCGAGGTCCAGTCGGCCACCCGATCCAAAGTACAATGATTTCAACACAGAGGGACGCTCTCTTCGAAGCTCGAACCCGGGCAAAGCGACGGTCCGAGCGACGTCCAAGCCCTCCTCCGAGAGGGGCGAGCAGACCGCATAGAGGAGCGTTCCGCCGGGCCGTACCAACGCGGCCGCATTTCGTAGGATGTGGCGTTGGGTTTCACCCATGCGGGCCGCATCTTCTGGCTTCGATCGCAGTAAAATTTCAGGCCTACGGCGCAGGGTACCGAGCCCCGTGCAAGGGGCGTCGACGAGCACGCGATCGAAGTCACCGCGGAGCGGTCCAGAGCCGACGGTCCAGTCCACGCAAGCGGTTCGCAGGCGGTCGGCGCGCAAATGGAGCCGCTCGAGCTCGGCCGGAATCTGCTCCAAACGGTGCTCGTGCAGATCGGTTGCGACGACACTTCCTTCCTCGCCCGCGGCTTCGAGCAACTGTGCGGTCTTGCCGCCCCGACCCGCACATGCGTCGAGCAAACGCTCGCCCGGCTTTGGATCCAGCAGCAGGCCGATCAGCTGTGCCCCTTCCTCTTGGACCGCAAGGCGCCCGTCTGCGTAACCGGGAAGCGCGCGCGGATCGCCGGCGCCACTGATGCGCAGACCCAACGGCGAAAGCGCGGTGTGTGAAACCTCCGCTTTGGGCCGTGCGCCTCGAATCGCGCTGGCGATCGCATCTCGGTCCGCGTCGGCGCGCACACGCAGATCGATCGACGGAGGCTCCTCCCCTACTCGCAGGAGCCGATCGGTACGCTCAACTCCAAGAGACGCCACCAGCGCGTCCCTCAGCCACGAAGGAACGCTCACGGCAGCGGGTGGCTGCGGCATCTCCGGACGGTCCGCGGAAAGCCTGCGGAGGATCGCGTTCGCAAACCCCGCGACGCGCTTGCCTCGCTTGGCGCGAACGAGCTCGACGGTGTCGTTTACGACTGCATGCGGTGGCACCCGATCGAGATGCTGGAGCTGAAACGCTCCGCCGAGCAGCGCGGCGCGAGACCAATCGTCGACCTTGATCCGCTTGCTCGCATATCGCGACAGCGCCGCCTCCAAATCCGGCACGACGCGCAACGCCCCGTAGACGATCTGCGTTGCCAAGGCAGCGTCGGCGCGGTCGACGGAACCTCGGCGGAGCTCGGCATCCAGGGTCGGCGCCGCCCACGCGTCATCGTGAACGACGCGATAGAGGACACGCGTGGCAATGTGTCT
>CP070650.1:813296-822416 GCA_020354595.1 Myxococcales bacterium | reverse complement strand
TTCTGCTTCTCGATGAGCTCGTAGAGGTCGAGCGCTTCGTTGAGCCGCTCGGCCTTGAGCGCCTTCCCCAACTGCACCCGCAGATTGGTTGTCTTTCTTGGTTTTCGAAACATCCGCCCCCCCGAACGAAGTACGACCATCACCCTAACGGCTTATTTGCGAGACCCCAAATGGGCGGCTTTTTCAACGTTCTTCGTGCGGTCGGGAGGCTCTGGCCTGAGGCACTGTGACACCGCTTTGACCTAACTTTTACAAATGCCCGAACGAAGCCGCCCTACGTTGGCCTCGTGGCACCGCAAGCCCAATCGCCGGCTTCTCCCAACCGCCTAGTGGACCGCTTGGTTCATCATGGCGAGGTGGCGTCGTTTCGCGAGCTCTGCGCACGAGTTCTGACGCCGAAAACCCGCTACCTGGTCCTCGATCTCGACCGGACGATTCACCTTGGGCGCGATCTCGGCCAGGATCTCGGTTGGGAGCTCTGTGCGTATCAGGGATATGGGAGTGCGCACTTCGAGCGCATCGCGGGCCGGCAACCGAGTGGCAGGTTCCTCTTCGACTGGGGACACCCCCGCAAGACCGTCCGCTACTTGGCCCGAAGCTTGAGAATTTGGGGCTACCCGGGCGCCTACTACGGTTTCTGGGGGAAGGCGGCCGCGCGACTCGATTGGCTGCGTCGACGAGGGTTCCAGCGTTTCGTGACCGATCCGGTTCGGGCGGCGCAGCGTCTTCCCCAGCTCACTTTGCTGCGACACCTCGAAACGACTTCCGAGGACGTCTTGCGCGAGCTTGCCCTGCGCATTTGGCAGCGACATGAGCGGGACCAGGTGATCGATCGGGACGACCTCGCGTGGGTTCGCGCCCGGTGGCCGCAAGTCGAGGTGGTCCTCAGCAGCGCTTCACCCAAGCCGACCGTCGAGGTCGCTGGCGAAGCCCTCGGGGTGGACCACATTCATTATTCGACGCTCGACCACATCAATAGTGGCGAAGCCAAGATCGAGCTTCTCCGCGAGCTTTGTCCGCGCTTGGGCGACCCGGAGGTGGAAGTCGTCGGCGTCAGCGACACCAGCCGCGGCGAAGACCACTGCTGGGCCGGGCACTTCACGCGAGTCGTCGACATCAACAGCCCGACGCCATTTCCAGCGATCGTCTCGACTGCATCCCCTTTGCTCGAGGTGCACTCAGCTACGTTGCTCACCAAGCACGAGCGCGAGCAGCGGGCAGTGGGCCATCCGCAGTACGTCGATGCCCGCCGGAAGAAGCTGGCGCTCGCACAGACGAAGCTCGAGCTCACTCGCGAAGATCTAGAACACCGTCTTGGTTGGCTGCTACGGCGTGTGAATGAGCTCGCAAGCGCGCCCGGCCAAATCAGCGGTGACATCGCGTACCGACTCGCGGTGCTGCAAGAGGCGTCGACGAATTTCGTACGCGCATGACCATGCTCCGGCCCTCTGTCGTTCGATGGTACTTAAACCATCACGGCCGCTCGGCGATCGGGTACATCGTCTCGAGTACTTCGTTGCGGCGGATTCCGAGAGCTTCCCGATGAATCAGTAGCTCGCGTCGAAGCCGAAGCGCATCGGCGCGCTTCTCCTCGATCGCGACGATGAGCGCGTCGCCTCGCTCCCCGGAGGGGCACTCTTCGAGCTCCGCCTCCAAGAGCTCGAGCTCCAGAAGCGCGTGGTCGACTTTGGCCGCGCTTCGCCCAAGCGCGTAGGCCATCTCCTGGATGATCTCCTTTTCGAGGATCCCGTGTTGCTGCTCGACGTCGAGCGTTGCGCGCAGGCGGTCCAGGTAGATGCTTTCGTAGCCCTGGTCCTTGAGCTCCTCGACGAGGCGTTTCCACGGCGGGTCCTTCATGTGCTTGCCGAGCGTAGCACCCCGGGCAGACGCCGCCGGGGTATCCACCGACCGGAATCAGTCGCTCGATGCCACCAAAAACCGCAATGATTCCAAATGGCGAGCGGATGCCACCTGGGGAGCCGCTACGAGCGTCAATTATGCAGGCACCACCTGCGGCGGGTGAGAGCTCGAGCCGATGGTGGTACCCTCGGCACAGGTGCCAGGATGACGACGGTTGCACAGTTACTCGACCAAAAGGGCCACAACGTCGAAGGGATTGCGCCGGACGCCACGGTTTACGACGCGATCCGCCGGATGGCCGACCTCGACATCGGGGCGCTGGTCGTGATCGACCAGGGCAAGGTCGTCGGGGTCATCACCGAGCGCGACTACTCGCGCAACGTGTTCCTGAAAGGCAAATCATCCCCGACCACGCCCGTCCGGGAGGCCATGGACGAGGACGTCCTTTTCGTCGGTCGCGAGGAAACCACGCGGGACTGTATGGCGATCATGACAGGCAAACGAACCCGCCACCTGTTGGTCATGGAAGGCGGGGAGCTCTTGGGGATTCTTTCAATTGGCGACCTGGTGCGGAGCATCGTGGCGGAGCAGGAGCTCACCATCGAGCAGCTCGAACAGTACATTCATCGCGGCTAATCCATGGGTCGTTCGGCAAAGGGGTGGCTGGAGCATTTTTCGACCGACGAGATCCGCGACCTTCGCGTGATTCGGGACCACCGCGCGTGGCTCACATTACTCGTCAACTATGGTTTGATCGCCGCTTCGATGGCGATGGTGGCGTATGCGCCCAACGCGCTGACCGTCGTACTGGCGTTGTTCATCATTGGGACGCGTCAGCTCGGCCTCGCGGTGGTGATGCACGAAAGCGCACATCAGACGCTCTTCAGAGACCGTTGGCTCAATGATCTCGCGGGCAACTGGCTCGCTGCGTATCCGATCTACTTGAGCGGCGACATGTATCGCACGCACCACATCGAGCATCACGCGAAGACGTGGACCGAGGAGGATCCGGATCTCGAGCTCGCCACGCCGTTTCCGGTCAGCAAGGCGAGCATGATGCGCAAGGTCGCGCGCGATCTGCTCGGAGTCACGGGCTTCAAGCAACTCGTGGGCACCACGTTTCTCGTGGTCAAGGTGTGTCGGGGACAGCAGGTCGACGCCGGCACGTTGCCGCTGCGCCTCGAGCGCGCTCCGGCGGTTCGCATGGTGGCGGGCACGCTAATCACGAACCTGGTTTTGTTCGGGCTTCTTTGGGCGCTCGGCCACCCGATGCTCTACCTGCTCTGGCTCGGCGCCTGGCTAACGACGAACAAGCTCGTTGCGCGCATTCGGTCTATCGCAGAGCACGCGGTCGTTCCGGACCCGACGGACCCGATCGGCCAGACGCGAACGGTTCGCGACGGTTGGCTCGAGCGGCTCTTCATCGCGCCCAATCGGGTTCAGTACCACCTGGAGCACCACCTCTTGATGACCGTTCCGCACTACAACCTGCCCCGATTCCACGAGATGCTCCGTGAACGAGGAGTCCTCGAGGACGCTTGCATTGCCGACAACTACGCGCAGGTGCTCAAGCAGGCTGTGGCGTAGCCGCGAAGCGATGCATCAAGGACTCGTTACTGCGTTGTTGTGGCTTGGGTTCGGAGGGACCCATGTCGGCCTGACCGTCGCGCCGATTCGGAAACGGCTGGTGCGAGCGCTCGGCGAGGGCGGGTACGTGCTGCTCTATTCCGTGGTGGCCATCGGAACGTTTTCGGCCTTGGTCCACTACGTTGCGCTGCATCGTTTCGAAGCGCCGCATGGGTCATTGATCGCGAGCCTTCCTCCGGTGCGCGGCGCATTGCTGGCGCTCTCGGTTTTCGGCTTCACGCTCTTCATCGCAGCGGTGCTCGGCTATCCACGCGCCCCCATGGCCGTCTTTCGACACCGAGCTTTGCCCGTTCGCGGCATCCAGCAGATCACGCGTCACCCGTTCTTCTCTGGTATCGCCCTCTGGGCCGCAGCGCACGCGTTACTGGCACTTTCCAGCGTGACCTTCGTGTTCTTCTTCGGCGTGATCGTCCTCTCTTTCGTCGGCGGAATGCACCAGGACCGCCGCCTCATCGCGGAGCTCGGGGAGCCCTATCGGAGCTACGTTGCCGCAACGTCGTTTTGGCCGCTGGTTGCCGTCGCTACCAAGCGACAGAAGATCCAGTGGTTGGAGCAGCCGTGGATCGGCTATGCGCTCGGCATCGTTGTGAGCCTCGGGCTCTATCAAGTGCACGACCACATCTTCGATCATGGGGGCGCTTACGTGATCGGGGTCACTTCGCTCGGTTCGATCATGGCCATCCTGGGCTCCCGCGCGCGGCGGGGAAGCACGCGAGCTGAGCACGATGTTTGACGACTCCGTACGCTACGACGGTCTCGGTCTCGCCGAGCTGATCGCGAAGAAGCAAGTTTCCCCACGCGAGGTGCTCGAGGCGGCGATCCTGCGGGCGGAGAAGCTGAACCCCGAGCTCAACGCGATCGTCGCTCCGCTCTACGACTACGCGCAGCAACGAGCGCGGCAAGCGCTTTCAGGTCCATTCGCAGGCGTCCCATTTCTCCTGAAGGACGCCCACCACGCGTTGAAGGGGACCCCCATGAGTAACGGGAGCCGCCTGCACCAGGGTGAGATTTCGACGTTCGACGCCGAGATCGTTCGGCGCTTTCTCGGCGTGGGCGTGGTGCCTTTCGGCAAGACCAACACCCCGGAGTACAAGATCGGGCACCACACGATCTGCGAGGCCTGGGGGACCACGCGCAATCCCTGGGACGTCACCCGCTCGACCTGGGGCTCGAGCGGTGGCTCTGCGGCGGCGGTTGCAGCCGCCATCGTGCCCATGGCCTCCGCCACCGACGAGGGTGGGTCCATTCGGTTGCCGGCCTCCGCGTGTGGCGTCTTCGGCCTGAAGCCCTCGAGGGGCAGGAACCCGATCGGCCCGGACTTCGGTTGGGAGTATGGGGGTCAGTCGACCTCCCACGTCATCAGCCGCACCGTCCGCGACTCGGCCGCGATGCTCGACGCGACGGCGGGACCGGAGGCTGGCTCGCCCTACGTCGCGCCCGAGGGAGGCGGGTTCCTGGACGCTCTGCAGGGCGACACGGCGCAATTGCGTGTCGGAATATCGACATCTCAGGAGGCTTTCGGCCTTCCGATGGATGCCGCCTGTGTGGAGGCAACTCGCGAAGCAGGCCGTCTTTTGCAGGGTTTGGGGCATGCGGTAGAGGAAGTCCCGCTTCCCTATGACGAGTGGGAAGTCCTCCGAGCCTGGATCACGCTCGGTGCCATGGACTGCGCCGCGGTGGTCGGCCGACTCGAGGCACGGTACGGCTCGGCCGAGGTCCGACGCGGGCTCGAAGAGCTGTTTCTCTTGCTCGCGGCGATGGGGCGGGCCATGCCCGCGGAGCTCGCCGGGGCGGCTCGGCATACCGTCCTGCAAACCGGTGCCGAGCTCGGGCGCTTCTTCGAGACGTACGACGTGCTGGTCATTCCCGCGAGTGGCCGGGTGCCGGTTCGGCTCGAGGAGGCCGGGCCGAGCCCAGTCGATCGGCGCCTGCTTCGGTTCTTCGGCTCCCGAGCGGGGTCGCGCTTCCTGCGTTCGGCGAGGGTCCGAGATGCGATCGTCGACGCTCAGCTCGACCGTCTGGTGAAGGAGGCGATGCTGCGCACGATGATCGCCAATCTCACCGGGATCCCGGCCATGTCCGTCCCGCTCCACCGGACCGAGAACGATCTGCCGATCGGGGTGCAGTTCCTGGCGCGTTTCGGTGACGAAGCCAAGTTGCTCCGGCTCGCTGCGCAGCTGGAGCAGGCCAAGCCTTGGCGCGTGAGGCGCTAGAAGAGCCCGATCAAGCCGACAACCGTGGGTCAGCTCGAGCGATGATCAGCGCACCGCGCGCTCGCGGTTGCCACGGCCACTGGGCGGAGGTCGCCTGGGATCACACCGCCGAAGCAATTGCTTACGATCGCCACGCCGAGCTCTCGTTCCGGGTCAGCCCAGCCGCCGGAGCCGCCCGCGCCGAAATGACCGAACGCGTGCGGGTTGGGTCGCCCGACGTCGAATCGTCGATTGCCCCACGAGAACCGGAGTCCGAGCGAGACCGGCCGCATGTAGCCGACTTTGAAGCGGAGCGGGAACGGGATGACGCGCCCGATACGTGGGTTCTGGTCCTCGGCCGCTTCTGCGAGCGTTGATGCGGACATCAATCGCACGCCGTTGAGCCGACCGCCCAAGCTCAGCGCGGCGTACATGCGAGCCAAGGAACGCGCATTGAACACTCCGTTGCCCGAGGGAATCACGGACGTCAGCCACCGCGGGTCGCCCAAGACGTCGCCGAGCCCGGGTGGAATCATCGCGTCGACGAACTGTCCGACCGCCGAGTGCCAGCGTGCAGTCGTCGACGCGGTCCGGCGCACGCGCGCGCGGATGCTGCGAGGGCGTCCCCGCAAGACCTTGCGCGGGATCTTCGGAATCAAGAACTCGGCGACGCGGTGGATCTCGCTCTCCGGCAAGCCCATAAAGAGGCCGTCGACCTCGAGCGGATCCGCCAAGAGCTCTTTGACGAGCTCGGGAAAGCGCTTTCCGGTCACCCGCTGCAGCACTTCGCCGATGATCCATCCGCCGGTCCACGCGTGATAGCCGAAGTCGGTATCGGGCTTGTGGACGGGCCACATGTCTTCGACGACCTGAACCATGTGGTCCCAATCGAACATCTCTTCGGCCGAGTCGATGATGCGCGCGATCGAGTAGAGGCCCGCCCGGTGGGACGCCGCCTGGCGCATCGTGATGTTTCCTTTGCCGTTCTTTGCGAACTCCGGCCAATACTTTGCGACCGGTGCCTCCAGATCCACGAGACCACGATCAACGCAGAGATGGAGCAGGGTGGCCATGACCCCTTTGCCCGTCGACATGCTCATTGCCAGCGTCTCCGGTTCGAAGGGACCGCCGTTCCGATCGCGCGTCCCACAGGCCAGGTCCGCCACGAGCTCGCCACGGTGGTACACCGCAACCGCGACTCCACCTGGGCCGTGCGCGGGCGCGCAACGTCGAACGGTGTTCCTCAGCGAACGGAAGTCAGGATGGCTGTACCCGCGGACCTGCATGCTCTTACGTGATGATTTCGATGTCGTGGAGGAATTGCAGCGTGCGGTCGGTCACGCGCCCCTTGTCGAAATAGAGGATGTGGCCGCCGCAGCTCCAGTATACCTCGGGCCGCCCAAAGTGCTCCCAAAGCGCCTCGGTGTGGACGGCCGGGATGAGCCCGTCGTTCGCGCTCGCGGCCAGCAGGACGCGCTCTTTGGGAATGCTCAGCGCGTGCGAGAGCGGCGTGAAGGGCGCGAGGATCTTTCGAAGCTCGCGGATCATCATGGCCGGTTCGTCGAGTGACTCTTCGAAGAACGAGCGCGTCGGCCAGCTCATCACCAAGTCCGCGATGCTAACGACCGGTGCAACACTCACGATGAAGTCGGTACGCGGCTCGAGGCACGCCAGCATCGACGCGTGAAAGCCGCCCCAACTGTAGCCCATGATGCCGACCTTTGGCGCCCCTCTCTTCAAGAGATGGTCGATGAGAATGCGAAGGTCCATCACTCCTTGTGCGCATGCTTCGCTTAGGCGCCAAAGCGACGGCTGGATGATTGCGGTGCCGTGGAAGGCGGCGGACCTCGGCATGCGCCCACCGTGCAGCGGCAGGTTCATGAACACGACATCGAGCCCCGCGTCGTAGAACTTCTGCGCGGAGAACCACATCTTGTTGATGCGATAGTCTGGCGCTGAGAAGCCATGCAAGAAGATCACGATGGGTCTCGGTCCGTCCTCGTGAAACCAGCCGCGGGATTCTACTCGGTCGTTCGGTTCGAGCGCCGCATACTCGTCGCGGAAGCGCGGGTCGAGCGTCCGATACGGGCTGTAGAAGTCGATGCTGGCGAGGCTCGCGGTTTTCGGATCCCAAGAGCGCCGACGCGTGGCGCGCTCGACGACCGAATGACCCCGCGGAGGAAGCTCGAACGCAGCGTCTGGATCGTCGAGAAAACGTTGCTGGGAGTAGAAGGCGTGGTAGTCGATGTATTCCTGCAACGTCGTGTCCGACAGATGCGGACGGATCTTGCGCTTGTACGGGACCGACATCACGGTGGCGGCAAGACGATCGAGACCGTACGCAAGCTTGCCCAGCACCGGACATTCGTCGCTGCTCCCACGTAGAAAAGAGTGGCCGGAGAAATCCGGACAAAGGGAATCGATCCACGCGGTGCTCGACTGCCCTGGCACGGTGCTCGGGAACGTGTTGCCATGCGCGTGGTGGAATGCAGTCACGAAACCTCTCTTGCGGCTCGCACTCAGCCAGCGAGACCAGAGTGCAAATCGGATGCCGTCCCTTCAGGGTGACCGTTTCACGCACTTTGCGCTTACTTTTTGGCACTTTTGCGCGCAGATCCTGCGCGGCCGGAGTCGTTGGGCGCAGTCATTTCGCGACATAGGGCATTTTTGTTGGCCGGAGCACGAAGCTCGCTCGGGTAGACTCGTTCTCGATGTCTGAAGGATCGCCCCCGCAGCCCTACGACACGTTTGGCGACTTGGCCGCCGCGTTTCGCGAGCACGTTGCGCCCAACAAGCTCGCCTACTACCAGCGTATGGGCTTGCAGCTCGTGATGGGTCGGCGCCAAGGCATTTGGTTCGAAGACGCCTATACGGGACTTCGACTGATCAACTGCCACTGCAATGGAGGCGTGTTCAATCTCGGCCACTGCAACCCTCGGGTGACGACGGCAGTTGCGGATGCGCTCGGGACGCTCGATATCGGCAATCACCACTTCGTCTCGGGCCAACGCGCAGAGCTCGCGACGCGACTGTCCGCGACCTTGCATGACACGCTGCCGAGAGTCGTTTTCGGAGTGTCCGGAGGAGAGGCCATCGACGTCGCGATCAAGGCGGCTCGAGGTGCGACGGGCAGGCAGAAGATCGTCTCCGCACACGGCGGCTACCACGGCCACACGGGGCTTGCGCTCGCGGCCGGTGACGCCGCGTTTCGGGATCCCTTCGGTCCGAACCTGCCTGGGTTTATGCAAGTGCCGTTCAATGACGTCGGCGCGATGGAGGCGGCGATCGACGAACAAACCGCGGCGGTGATCCTCGAAGCGATTCCCGCGACACTGGGGATGCCGATCCCCGATGCGGGATACTTCGCCGCGGTTCGCAAGCTCTGCGACGAGCGCGGAGCGCGCCTCCTCGTCGACGAAGT
>CP070650.1:810579-813196 GCA_020354595.1 Myxococcales bacterium | reverse complement strand
GACACGCTGTGCAACGCCTACCACAATCGCATCAAGTACCCGTGGCAGGACAAGAAGGACCAAGGCGAGGCACAGTTGCCCGTGCCCGGTGTCGCGACCGAGCGTGACGTGGCGCGGGAGCGAAGCCGTGAGTCGACGTAGCGCGCTCCTCGGATGCACCGCGATAGTGCTGCTTGCTGGCTGCGATCAGCTAGGCAATCCAAAGCAGTTCGCGACGGGGCCGACGCTCTGGAAGGACCAACACGGCCATTTGGTCACGTCGACCCGCTCTTTCACCAACGAGAACACCATCCGTCGCCTCGTCTCGGAGGGCATGGACCACCTCGACTACGCGGACCCCTCGATCGGTCCGTCGCAAGCGTTGACCATCGTCGTCGTGGAGCCGCGCGCCCTGAGACCCATGCGCCGGCGGAGCGTGAAGCTCGTCACCACTTTCAAGCTTCCCGGCCGAGCGCCGATCACACGCCGCTGGACGGCGCCCGCATCCTCTCGTCGGTGGAGTGCTGCCTTTGCGCTACCGGAGCCGCCGGACCGCGTGGTTACGTCCGTGGCGCCATGAGGCCGGAGCGTGTCTCTCGCACGTCCGGGAACTCCTCGAGTGAACGCCCTTCGTGACGGAACTCGGCGATGGACTGGAGGAAACCATGGGAGACGTCCGGATCGAATTGTGTTCCGCCGCAGCGATCGATCTCTGAAATCGCGATGTCGTGCGAAAGGGCTTTTCGATACGCGCGGTCGCTCGTCATGGCGTCATAGGTATCGGCGACGGCAATGATGCGCGCGATGAGGGGGACGTCGTTGCCCTTGAGCCCGAGCGGATAGCCGAGCCCGTCCCAGCGTTCGTGGTGCAGGTGCACGCCGGGGATGAGCGGGTGCAAAAACTCGATCGGCTGAAGGATGTCGCGCCCGTGCTCGGGGTGCTGCTTGAAGATTTCGTAGTCCTCCTGCGACAAGCGCCCCGGCTTGTTGAGGTTCATCACACAACCGATCTTGCCGATGTCGTGCATGAGCGCCGACTGGCGTACGATCTCGATTTGTTGGTCGCTGAGCCCGAGCTTGATCGCGAGGATTTGCGCGTACGCGGCGACGCGCGCCGAGTGTCCGGCGGTGTACCGGTCCATCTTGTCGATCGCGCTCGCCAAGCCTCGAATGGTTTGCTTGAAGGTGGCCTGGAGGTCTTCGTAGAGGCGCGCGTTCTCGATCGCCGCCGACGCCCGGTCCGCCGTGGCGTGCAGGAGCTTGCGCTGCCCCTCATCGAACCGCTTCCCCTGTGTATAGCTGACCGCACAGAGAAAGCCGATCGTGTCGCCTCGGGCTGCGAGGCGCGCGACGGCAAGGGACTGAGGAGAAGGGTCTCCGCCGACCTCCTCGAAGTAGCGCCAGCAGCGATCACCGTGCTCGAGGAGCGCAGACGCGTGTGCGAAGTGCTCGCTCAGGGCCTTGACGCTCAACAAGTCGGGCGGGCGCCTCAGACGAAAGCTCGGGTTCACTTCCGTGCTACGGCGGTAGAAGCTTCCGCCGCCGTCGCTCAACAGCACGGAGACGAGGTCGGAGTCGACCTCATCGATGGCTGCGCTGCTGAGTGTGTGCACCACCTGCTCGAGGGAAAGGCTCGCCGCAATGGCCTCGCTGACCTTGTAGAGGGAGAGCGCTTCTTTGAGCCGGAAGTTCTCCGCTTCGAGCCGCTGTTTTTCGAGACCCCGCCGGATCGTATGCACGACTTCTTCGACTTTGAAGGGCTTTAGGACGTAGTCGTAGGCTCCCTGCTTCATCGCCTCGATCGCGGTTTCAACCGTCCCAAACCCGGTCATGATGATCGTGACGACGTGTGGGGTATGCTTTCGGATCGCGTTGAGGAGCTCGAGACCGCCCATGTTGGGCATCTTCAGGTCGCTCAAGACCAAGTCGAAGCGGTCGCGTGACAGCTCGACGAGCGCTCCGCTGCCATCATCGGCGGTGCGCACGTAGAACCCCTCCATCGTCAGGAAGTCCGCCAGGATTTCCCGAATCACCTCCTCGTCGTCGACGACGAGGATCTTCGCGACGTCTTCGCCAGGCTGGCCGCTCATGAGCGTATGGTGCAACATCCCGCCCGACCTTGCCATTATCGACCCGAATCACCTCGTTCGCGATCCTGATTTACGTCCCGTTGGCGGCGGTCGCTCTCGCGTGGGCGCGGCTCGGTCAAGATCGTCTTGCGTGGTCGTTGCCGAGCCCTTGGCTCTCGGCGACTTACGGCGTGCGGTTGGGTGTATCGCTGGGTCTCGGCCTCGTGTTGGCGCTCGTGGTCATCGCCATCACTCCTGCGCTGGTCGAACGCACTGCGTGGGCGCGAGCGCTCCACCAGGAGCTCAAACCGATCGTCGATCGGCTCTCGTCGCTGGAGATCACGCTCCTCGCACTCACGTCCGGTTTCGCCGAAGAGCTCTTCTTCCGAGGAGCCATGCAACCCGTCCTCGGGCTGCTCGTGACCTCGATCATCTTCGGTGCCGTGCACACCGGTCCGAAGCGCGTCTTCCTGGCCTGGTCGATTTGGGCATTCATCATGGGACTCCTGTTCGGCTCGATCTTCGAGCTGACCGGCGTCCTGTGGGGGCCGGTGCTAGCGCACGCGCTG
>CP070650.1:806355-810479 GCA_020354595.1 Myxococcales bacterium | reverse complement strand
CTCGAACATCTGGCGCTCACCGTTGTTGTCGAACTTCACGCCATGCACCGGCACGATCTCGTCGACGAACGCGCCTTTCTCGATCGCCGCCAGGGCGCGCTCGTGGCTGCGCGCGGCAAACTCGTCCTGCTGCTCGCGGCTGATGTTGAAGCGATTGGCCACGTTCTCCGCCGTGATGCCCATCGGCGTGTAAGTGGTCGGATACTGCTCCATGACCTCGGGCGATGCGCTCGGCTTGTTACCCGTCATCGGCACCATCGTCATCGACTCCATGCCGCCTGCGACGACGACGTCGTCGAAGCCTGCTTTGACCGAACCGGCAGCCAGAGCGATGGCTTGAAGCCCGCTCGAGCAGAAACGGTTGATCGTCATGCCCGAGCTCTCCTCGGGAAGACCACCGAGCCTGCCGACCATGCGCGCTACGTTCATGCCCTGCTCGCCCTCGGGGAACGCGCAGCCGAGGACGAGGTCCTCGACCGTGCTGGGATCCACCTCGGGGTTGCGCGCCATCAAGCCGCGAATCACCTCACCCGCAAGCTCGTCCGGACGCCGATTGGCCAGGGACCCTTTCTTCGCGCGACCCACCGCGCTGCGAACCGCATCTACGACGACAATCTTACCCATGTCTCTTACTCCTGATTCCTCGTTGCTCGTTGGGTTCCGGTTGGCCTAGTTCCTCAGAGGCTTGTTGGTGGTGAGCATGTGCTGCATGCGCTCCTGGCTCTTCGGCTCGCCGCAGAGGCTGATGAACGCCTCCCGCTCGAGCTCGAGCATCTGCTCTTCGGTGACCTCGTGGGCGTGGCCGGATGGGCCGCCGCAAAGGACGTGCGCGACCTTGCGTGCGATCAGCGCGTCGTGCTCGCTTGCGTAGCCGCCGGCCTGAAGCGAGTCGATCATCATCTCGAGCGTCGCGATGCCGCTTTCGCCCGGAAGCCGGTACGAACGCCGAGGCGGCGGGTGGTAGCCCGCTTCGGCCATGCCGATCGCCCGGCTCGTGGCCTCGGTCAGCAAGCGTGCCTTGTCCAACGAGATGCCGTCGGTCTTGCGGAAGTAGCCGAACTCCCGCGCCTCGCCGGCGCCCGTGGCGACGCGCGCCATCGCGATGTTCTGGAAGGTGCGTGATACGAAAGGAAGGGTGTCGACGTCCGTGCCGTCGGGAATCCCCTCGAGCGCGCGCCAGAGCATGTTCATGTTGCCTGCACCGCCCGGGAGAAGGCCGACGCCGACCTCGACGAGACCGACGTAGGTCTCCGAAGCCGCCTGAATCGCGTCCGCGCCCAAGCAGACCTCGAAGCCGCCGCCGACGGTCATGCCAAATGGCGCCGCGACGACGGGGATGGTCGAGTACTTGGTACGCTGGAGCGCGCCCTGCAGGCCGCTGATCGTTCCGCGGAGCTGGTCCCACGCCTTCTGCTGGGCCGCCATCACCACTGCGAACAGGTTGGCTCCGACACAGAAGTGGTCCCCCTCGTTGTAGATGACCAGCGCGCGGAAGTCGCGCTCGGCGATGTCGACGGCCTGGCTGAGGCCCCCGACGACCGTGTCGTCGATGCTGTTGGCCTTGGTCGTGAAGGTAAGCCCCAGGATGCCGTCGCCGAGGTCCCACGCCTCCGTGCCGCGGTTTTGGAACACCGCCGCCTCGCCCCGGCGCATGATCGTCAGGGTCGCGTTGCGCGGGTCGATGTCCCGCGCCTCGTACTCACCGGTGACGAGGTCATAGACCCGCCCGTCGTCCGTGTAGAAGCTCTCCGCGCCCGACTCGGCCATCTTGTCGATCGACGCCGGCAGCGAGAGTCCGTCCGCCTTCATGCGGTCGTACGCGGCCTTGAAGCCGATGGCGTCCCAGGTTTCGAAGGGGCCCAGGTCCCAGTTGTAGCCCCACTTCATCGCGTCATCGACGGCTTCGACGCTGTCTGTGATCTCGGGGATCTTGTTGGCCGAGTAGGCGAGGGTGCGCGAGAGCACGGTCCACGCAAACTTGCCGGCGGGGCCGTCATTTTCGACGAGCGCCTTCACGCGCGCGGCGGGCGAGCCCTTGAGGCTCTTGCAGAACTTCTTGATTTCCTCGTCCCCGCCCTTGGCGCGGTACTCGAGCTCGACCGGGTCGAAGGTCTGAATGCCCTCCTTGGTCTTCTTGTAGAAGCCGCCGCGGGTCTTGTTCCCGAGCAGCTTCTTCTCGACCATCACATTCATGAACTCGGGCAGTTTGAAGACGTCCCGCTCGGGGTCGTTCGGCAGTGCCGCGTAGCAGTTGTCGGACACGTGCTTGAACGTGTCGAGCCCGACCATGTCCGCGGTTCGGTAGCTCGCGCTCTTCGGGTGCCCCATCGGCGGCCCCGTGATCGCGTCGACGTCTTCGGGTGTCAGGTTCGCGTTCAGCATCTCGTTCATCGTGAGCGACATCGAGTAGCAACCGATGCGGTTGCCGACGAAGTTCGGCGTGTCCTTGCCGATGACGATGCCCTTGCCGAGCTGGTTCTCTCCGAAGAGCTTCATCCGGTGCATGACCATGGGGTCGGTCTCCTCGCCGGCGACGAGCTCGAGGAGCTTCATGTAACGAACCGGGTTGAAGAAGTGCATGACCAGGAAGTTCTTGCGGAACGAATCCCCGCGGCCCTCAAGCATGTCGGCGATGCGAAGGCCCGACGTGTTCGAGGCGACGATCGTCCCTTCGTCGAGCGTGTTCTCGAGCTTCTCGAAGAGGCTTCGCTTGATGTCGACGTTTTCGATGATCGCTTCGATCACGAGGTCGCAGCCTTTGAGGAGGTCGATGTCGTCCTCGAGGTTGCCGACCGTGACGCGCTTTGCGTAGTTCTTGTGGAAGAACGCCGCGGGCTTGGCTTTGAGCGCGCCCTTCAGGCCCCCCTCGGAAAAGCGATTCCGGTTGGCCGGGTTCTTCTTTTCTTCCTCGCTCAGCCCTGGGGGCACGATATCGAGCATCACCACGTCGACACCGGCGTTGGCAAAGTGCGCCATGATGCCGCTGCCCATGACGCCCGCTCCGATCACACCTGCTCGCCGTACTGGTTTCGTCATACTTCTCTCCTGAGGTTCGGGCGGGGGAACCTTCCGCAAGACGGGCCGAAAGGCAAGCCGTTACGTCCGTCGCCCGGTTTGTCTTCTATTTGTAAGGAGTTGCCGCCAGAGCCGCGACGAGCTCGTCGTGGATGACGCCGTTGCTTGCGATGGCTCCGCCGCCATAGATCGTCTCTTCGCCGCGAAAGGACGTGAACCTCCCGCCCGCCTCGCGGATCAGCACCGCGGGTGCGCAGATATCATAGGGTTGGACGCCCGGGTCGACCATGGCGTCGGAGCGACCGAGGAG
This sequence comes from Myxococcales bacterium, assembly GCA_020354595.1. Classification (GTDB taxonomy): domain Bacteria; phylum Myxococcota_A; class Polyangia; order Polyangiales; family Houyiibacteriaceae; genus SG8-38. Next base: position 807,154 of record CP070650.1, on the reverse strand, counting down.
AATCTGACGGTAGCCATCAAAATCGGGGCACCCGCGCGCGATATCACAGGCATTTGCCAAAGGGACCAGCGCGTCGCCGACTCCGGTCATCGTGAACTGTTGGAGGCCCCCGTGTGTCACTGTGGCATCGGCCAACGGGCCGACCTTCGACACTCGAACCGGAGCGCCATTGTGGGTCGCCCCCGCGCCCTGCACCGCCGCGAAGAAGTCGCCGGCGGCAGGCATGTAGGCGATCCCCACGACGGGGACGCCGTCCGCCTCGACGCCGAGCAGCACGGACCACGTTGGCCACCCCCGTACGAACGCGCGTGTGCCGTCGATCGGATCGACGATGAAACGGATGCTCGACCGATCGCCGTACGTACCGGTCTCCTCTCCCAAGAAGCCCGCATCCGGGTGCTTCGCGAGAACGTAGTCGCGAATGATCTGCTCCGCCTCGCGATCGGCGACGGTCACCGGGCTACGATCGGGTTTCTTCTCGGGCACGATGCCTTGTTGAAAATGTTTCAACGCGGCGTCGCCTGCGCGACGCGCGACGTCTTGCAGTCCGCGAAGCCCGTCCTGCCCACCGATACGACCGATGTCGAAGGCGTTGCTCATGCGCGGAGCATGACGCGTCTCGCCGTCAGCGTGAAGGCGCAATGTTGTGAATGGTCTTCGCCGTTTCCAATTGACGAGCACATCTTCGTTCTCCAGGATGGCTCCATGGCGCAACGGGGGTCGATCGTGCCTTTCGCCGGATGGCGGCGGACACGGCTGTTGGGGGAGTCTCCCCTGCGGCAGGCGGTCCGATCCATCG
>CP070650.1:795502-806255 GCA_020354595.1 Myxococcales bacterium | reverse complement strand
TCGGTCCTCCCGGCGTGGGCAAGACCTCGCTCGGCCGATCGGTCGCGCGCGCACTCGGGCGCAAGTTCCACCGAATCAGTCTCGGCGGCGTGCACGACGAAGCGGCAATTCGCGGTCACCGGCGAACGTACGTCGGCGCCCTTCCCGGCCAGGTCATTCAAGGCATGAAGAAGGCCACGACGATCAACCCCGTCTTCATGCTCGACGAGATCGACAAGATTGGACACGACTTCCGTGGCGATCCCGCGGCAGCGCTGCTCGAGGTGCTCGACCCGGAGCAGAACGACACCTTCAGCGATCACTACCTCGAGATCCCCTACGACCTCTCGAAAGTGATGTTCATTGCGACGGCGAACGTCGGCGACACGATCCCGGCGCCGCTCAAGGACCGGATGGAGATCATCGAGATTCCCGGCTACACGCGCCGCGAGAAGCTCGACATCGCGCGAGTGCACCTCTTGCCCAAGCAGCTCGACGAGCACGGAATCAAGCCGGAGCAGGTCAGCTTCGAAGACGCAGCCATCGAGTCGATCATCGATCACTACACCCGCGAGGCCGGCGTGCGTAACCTAGAGCGGCAGATCGCCAGCGTCGTACGAGGCGTGGCCGTGAAGGTCGCCGAGGGCGAACAAGGTCCGTGGGCCATCGCCGACGAAGACGCGCTTCGCCCGTTCCTCGGGCCGCCCCGCTTCTCCTCGGAGGTTGCCGAGCGCACGGCCGAAACCGGTGTTGCCACGGGCTTGGCTTGGACCTCGGTCGGCGGAGAGATCCTCTTCATCGAGTGCACCAAGATGCACGGAACCGGCAAGCTCCAGCTTACCGGCCAGCTCGGCGACGTCATGAAGGAGTCGGCGCAAACGGCGATGAGCTACGTCCGAACGCGAGCCAAGGCCTTTGGCATTGCGGAGGACTTCCTCGAGAAGAGCGACATCCACATCCCCATTCCGGCCGGCGCCATGCCAAAGGACGGCCCGAGCGCGGGCGTCACCATGATGACCGCGATCGTCTCGCTGCTCAGTGGCATCCACGTCCGGCACGACGTCGCGATGACGGGCGAGATCACGCTTCGCGGCCGGGTGCTTCCCGTGGGCGGCATCAAGGAGAAGGTGCTTGCCGCACATCGTGCGGGCATCAAGCGCATCATCCTGCCCGAACGCAACACCGCCGACCTCGACGAGATTCCCGAAGAGGTTCGCGAGACGCTCGAGTTCGTGCCGGTCTCCAAGATGGACGCCGTGCTCGCCAACGCGCTTCTCGAGCCGGACCGTCTCGAGCTCGACCTCAGCGACCCGCGCCCTGACCGGAGCGACGCCGTTCAACCTTCTGCCCCGTAGGGGGTAGCGTATGGAAGGCCAAGGGTTTCGGCTGGGGTACTGGATCTTGGTCCCCGCCGTCATCATAGCTGCGGGGATCCTCGGCTTCTACACGTTTCGCTCTTCGCGCGAGCACGCCGAGCTCCGGGAGCAGACGATTGCGCAGTCCCTGCTGTCCGTGGCGCAGCAAGGGGTCGAGGAAGTCGAACGGTATATCCGCGCGGCGGACCACACGGTGTTTGGGCTCGTCGATCCGAACGATTCAAGCACGATCGACACCATCTGGCTCCCCCAAGCCAAGTCGCAAACGCCTAGCGTGCGTTCGGTGCTGCTCGTCGATCGTGAAGGCAACATCATTCAATGGGCGAGCACCGATGACCGAAAGACACGCCGCGCTTTCCTGCGGGTGTTTCGCCTGGAGCTACTCGAGGCGTTGGACTTGGATTCGCCGGACCCACACCGGCTTCGTCACTTGCACCAACAAGTGGGTGAGGAAGGCTACCTGCTCTCGTACAAGGCGTACTCGACGTTGGCGGGGCAGCTGACGTACATCATCGCGCATCACGATCCGGAGTACTTGGTCGACGAAGTGTTCCCCGTGATGTTCGCGTCCGAGGAGTCGACGCCACGGTACAACATCGTGGACGAGAACAACCGCGTCGTGTTCGGTCCGGACCTCTCCGAGGTCGACGTCTACACGGTCGGACATCGCTTCCCACAGACGCTTTACGGCTGGCGTCTCCAAGTCGCGCCTCGGCAAGCGGAGCTTCTGACCGCGCACGGCCGCTCCCGGATGAAGGGCCCGGCTGCGCTTCCCCTGATGTCGTTTGCGATCATTCTACTGAGCGCGGTGTTCTTCCTCTACGCCGCCGAAAAGGAACGTCGTCTCAACCAGCTCAAGAGCGAGCTCATGGCCAATGTCTCTCACGAGCTGAAGACCCCGCTTTCGGTGGTGCGGATGTTCGCAGACATGCTGCGCTCGGACCGGGTGCCGAGCGAGGAGCGGCGGCACGAGTACTTGGATATCATTTGCCGAGAATCCGAGCGACTGACGTCGCTGATCGACAACGTGCTCGACTTTTCCGCGCTCGAGAGCGGCCAAGGCACCTATCGGCTCCGAAGGGGCGACCTGGTCGAAGCAGTCAGCCGCGCCCTCGAGGCATTCCGCTACCGGAGCGAGCAAGAGGGTGTCGAGGTTCGCCTCGTGGCGGAAGACGACCTGCCCCAGGTGATGATCGACCAAGAGGCAATTGCGCTCGCCGTGATCAATCTGCTCGACAACGCGGTGAAGTACGGAGGGCAGACGCCCGTCGAGCTGGAAATCAGCAAGCGGCGCTCGGTGATCGACATCGCCGTCCGCGACCGCGGACCGGGAATCCCCGCGGAGTCGATCCGGCTCGTCTTCGAGCGCTTTTACCGGGGACCGCACGCAGGACCTACTCGCGGCTCGGGCATCGGCCTCGCACTGGTGAAGCACATCGCGCAGGCCCACGGCGGTCGAGCCTGGGCGAAGAACGCGCCCGGAGGCGGAGCCATCGTCGGCTTCTGGATTCCCACGGCGCTCCGCCGCTCCAACCCCTGAACACGCGTCTTTGCCGCCTGCGCGCAGTGCGGCTATCTTCGCCCCGATGGACGACACGGGACGCAGCATCCTGCTGGTGGAGGACGACCCCGCGCTCGCGCTCGGGCTCTCCGACAGCTTGCGCTTCGAAGGGTATCGGGTCGTGCACACCTCCAAGGGGGAAAAGGCGATCGAGCTTGCGCGCTCGGAGGCAGTCGACTGCGTCATTCTAGACCTGATGCTGCCGGACATGAACGGCTACCAGGTCTGCGAGACCATTCGCGAAAGCGATCCGATCCTGCCGATCCTCATGCTGACGGCCCGCGGGCAGGAGGCCGACAAGATTCGCGGCCTCGAAGCGGGGGCCGACGACTACATGACGAAGCCTTTTTCGATCGGAGAGCTGGTCGCCCGTCTGCGAGCGCTCTTCCGCCGCGCCGGGCGCTCGGTCCGACCTTCGTCCGCCGAAATCCAGATCGGCGACATCAACATCGAGACGGGCGCCCAAACACTGTCTCGGGGATCGGAGACGGAGCATCTCTCGTTCTACGAGGTGGAGCTCCTGAAGTTCCTCTGGGAGCGCGAGGGGGAGCCTGTGTCTCGCGACGAGATTCTCGAAAAGATCTGGGGGCTCGAAGCTGGACCCAACAACCGCACGGTCGACAACTTCATCGTCAAGCTCCGCAGAAAGATCGAGCCCAAACCCGACAGACCGGTCCACATCCTGACCGTCTACGGTGTGGGCTACAAGCTCGTCTGCTAGTCGGATGGGAACCGGCGTCACTACTTTTCTCTGGTACGGGCTTTGCGGAGGCCTCGTCGCGCTCACCGTCATCGTCGGTGTCGGGCTTTTCGTGTGGGGAACGCACCGAGAGAAGCAAAGAAAGCAGAACGAGCCGCCGTCTTGACCCGGTGGGGGCCGCTCTGTACAACCAAGCCGCTTTGCACCGGGCAGCAACGCGCGAGGAGACCTTTTGCCAGAACAGAAACAACGAGGCGGACTGGGCCGCCGGCTGGCCATAGGCATCTACTCGATCGCCCTTGCCTATCTGGTCATCGTAGGGTTCGCGTCAGTGATTCCGCAGGTTTTCTGGCCCGAAAGCGACGATTCGTTCGACCTCGAATGCGCCGATGGGCTCGAGCTGCTCCGACACGAAGTCGACGAGGTGCGGCTGGCGTACCTATCGACCAACGAAACCGATCCGAGCGCGCTTCGCGAGACTCTCAAGTCGTGGGACCTCCGTTTGAACGCGCTCGCCAAGCGATGTGACGAAGACCAAGTGCACTTACTCAACCGATACCGGCATCGAGTCGAGCTCAATCTGCAGCGATACATGCGCGAGGACGCCCCTCTGGCGGAGCGCGTGAGCGAAACCGTCGGCTCCGACGCCGACTCCACAACCCCCCAAGAAGCGGAGCCCTCTCCATGACCGAGCCTGCCGAAGAGGAAGGCGCCCAAACATTCGAAGAGCTTGGCCTCAGTGACGAGGTTCTAACCGCGCTCGGCGAGATGGGTTGGGAGACCCCCACCCCAGTCCAACGCGACTCTTACCCACTCGCCATCGCCGGCCACGACATCATCGTGCAGTCGCGAACCGGTACTGGGAAGACAGGCGCGTTCGGAATCCCGCTGGTCGACAAGCTGATCTCCAAGGAAGGTAACGAGCAGGCGCTCATTCTGGCTCCGACACGAGAGCTCGCACTGCAAAGCGCAAGCGAGATCGAAAAGCTAGGCGCCCATCGCGATGTGGATACCGTAGCTGTCTACGGCGGGGCTTCGATGGAGCGGCAGGTGCGTGCGCTCGAAAAGGGCGCGCGCGTGATCAGTGGAACGCCCGGCAGAGTCCTCGACCACCTCAACCGAGGGACGATCAAAGCCTCGAGGCTTCGCATCCTCGTTCTCGACGAGGCCGACGAGATGCTGTCGATGGGTTTTGCCAAAGAGCTCAACGCCATCATCGAAAAGCTCCCCAAAGAACGGCAGACTCTGCTCTTTTCCGCGACGGTCGACCGGGCAATCAAGCGCGTGGCCGAAAAGCACATGCGTGACCCCGAGTTCCTGGGGCTTTCGGGCGACCACGTCGGAGCCCTCGGGATCGAGCACTTCGTCTACATGGTCAGCGGCGTGGGGCGCGTTGCCAACCTGATCACCGTGCTCGAAACCGAGGATCCTGAAAGTGCGCTGATCTTCTGCAACACGAAGGCCGAGACCGAAGAGGTGTCCTCGGCATTGCAACGTGCTGGGTTCAACGCCGAGTGGCTCAACGGAGACCGACCGCAGCGCGAACGCGAAGAGGTGCTTGGACGTGTGCGGCGCGAAGAGGTCCGATTCCTCGTCGCGACGGACGTTGCCGCGCGCGGAATCGACGTCTCGCACCTGACTCACGTGATCAACTTCTCGCTCCCGGAGAACGTAGAGCAGTATGTCCACCGCACCGGCCGAACTGGCCGCGCGGGACGAACCGGCACGGCGATCTCACTCGTCGGTCCGACGGAGCTCGGTATTCTCTACTACCTCCGATTGCAGTATCGCATCTTCCCGGTCGAACGGACCCTGCCGAGCGAAGGCGAGCAACGCACTCGCCACGAGGCGGATCGGATTGCCATGATCGAGGCCGCCTACCCGAACCCGCCGAGTGAGCGAGAGCTCGCTCTCGTGCGTCGCTTCATGACGCATGCGAACGCGGAGCGAATGCTGGCCGGCCTGCTCGGCGCGTTCTTTGGGGAGGAGACGGAGGACGTCGACAAGGTCGCCGCGGCGAAACGGCGTCGAGGCAAACAGCACCCCGACGACCACGCCAGCCGCTTGGCGCCGACCGACGACGCGCCCGAAACGGCCACTATCTACATCAATGTCGGGCGTCGTGACGAGCTGAAGGCCTCCGAGCTCGGTCGCCTACTGCGCGATCGGACGGGTCTGAAGCGCAAAGAAATCGGACGCATACGGGTCCGCGACAAGCACTCGCTGGTGGATGTCCCCGAAGACCGGGCGCAGGACGTGATCGACTCGATGGCAGGCGCCGTGCTCCACGACCGGGAGCTCGAGCTGGAGCTGGCCGAGGGCGGCTAACCCCAAATTTGGGGGCTCGTCCTTCGGTCGTCTATCTTGATCACGGTAGATGCCGGAGGGGATTGCATCGAATAGACCGGAGCCTTCGGGGTTGCACCCAGGCGCCGTGGTCGGGGGAAGATTCGAGGTCGTCGACCAGATCGACGAGGACCTCCAGGCGGTCGTCTGGTCCGCGAAGGATCAACAGACCAAACGCGCCATTCTAGTTCGGGTGATTCGGCCGGAGCTCGTGCCATCGGCCTCCGCACCGGACTTTCGGGAGGCCTGCCGGTCAGCCGCAACCCTGTCGCACCGAAACATCGCGCGAGTGTTTGGCGTCGGCAAAACCCCCAAGGGCGAGCATTTCATCGCGGGCGAATGGATCGACGGCGCCCGGCTCTCCGACTTCATAAAGGAGCGCGACCGCGACGGTGATCCGATTTCGCTTCGCGGCATCTACAACGTCATCGCGCACCTCTGCAGCGCGCTGAGCTACGCCCACGAGCAGGGGCCCCACGGAACCCTGCGACCGAGCGTCGTTTGGGTCACGCGTGGCGGGCGCGTGAAGCTACACGACTTCGGAGTCGGCCAGGTGTTGTTGGGTTCGGCGGGACCGGAGGCGTTCAAGAGCACCGACCACGCGTGTCTCGCGCCCGAGGTAAAGGCTGGCGAGCCGCCGACACCTCGAAGCGACGTGTTCGGCATCGGTGCGATCCTCTACGAGCTTCTCACGACACGCGCACCCGGCTCGGATTTCGTGGCGCCGTCCCACGTGCGCGACGACATTCCGCCCGAGATGGACGCGATTCTCTTCCAGTGCTTGGCGACCGACCCGAAAGATCGGTTCGACTCGCCTGAGGCCGTGCGAAACGCCCTACTTCCGTTCGTGACGATCGCGAATTCCATCCCACCGGCTGCCGATACGGGCGTCAGCGTCCACATCGACCTTGGATCCGTGCTTCCGCCGTCGGATCTGGAGATCCCGGGCATCGTGGAAGCGCCCGAATCGGCCCAGGCTCCGCCTCCGCCGCCAAGACGTCGCCAGCTGTCGAGTCTGATCCACGAGCTCACCGCGGACACCAAGCAACGCTGGATGGTCGCGCGCGACAAGATGGATCACGGCCCATTCAATGCGCGCGAGCTCATCGAGCGGCTGAACGTCGGCGGGTTCTCCGGCGACGACATGACGATGAACACGGACACGGGCGAGCGTAAGAAGCTTCGCGAGTGGCCGGAGTTCCGCGAGTTCATCCTGCAGCGCGAGCACCAGGACACCCTAGCTGCCGAACAGGCCGCGCGCGTCAATGCGCACCGTTCGGAAAAGCGCTCATCGGCGATGAAGCTGATGATCGCGGCTTCGTTGATCGGTATTGCAGTGATTTCGGTCGGCGGCTTCCTGCTGTCGCGCTCGAGCGGCGCGCGCGAGCTGGCGGACATGGAGCTCGACGACCTGTTCAAGCTCGGGAAGATCACCACTGGCGAGGCCGGTTTGCTTCCGGATCCACCCGTCCGGCGCCGTAAGCGCGGCTCGGGCGGTGCACCGGCCAAGCGCAGCGCCAGCGGCTTCGCGAGCTACTCCGACGCGATGAGCCAGGCGATGGAGATCGGCGACGCCTCCCAAGGCGGCGGCGAGGGGAGACTCACGGGCGGACAAGTCGCGAGCGTGATGAACCGCAATCTCAACCGCTTCTACAGCAAATGCGTCATCCCCGAAGTGAAGAGCGGAGCAAAGCCCGGCACGGTCAAAGTCGACCTCGCGATCGCAGGCAGTGGCTCGGTGATGGGCGCCACGGTCCATGGCGGCAGCGCCTCGTTCCAAGGCTGCATGGGCAACCAAATCAAAACCGTCCGCTTCCCCACCTTCGGCGCCCCAAGAATGGGCGCCCGCTACACCTTCACCGTCAACTAGGGGACACGCACCCCCTCCAAAACCTCAACGTTTCCAGCACGTTGCAACCTATAACGCGCGTTATAGTACTCTCGCTTCTAGAACGCGCGTTATAGGCGCTAAGCCCGCGAGGTGATTGCTGTTTTGGAGGGGGTGCGTGTCCCTTACTTCAGGGCGGCGGCGACTTTGGGGATTCTTGCGAAGCTGTCTTTGTCTGCGGCCTTCTCGAGGGCGTCTTGGGGGGCGACTACGCCTTGCGAGACCATGCCCGCGAGCACCGCGTCGATGCTTTGCATGCCGTGGCTGCCTCCGCTTTGGATGAGGCTCTGGAGCATCGCGGTCTTGGCTTCGCGGATGGCGGCGGCGACGCCCGAGGTTCCGATGAGGATCTCTTGCGCGGCGATTCGGCCGCTCCCGTCAGCGCGGCGAAGGAGCTGCTGCGCGACGATGCCGGCTAGCGAGTCGGCGAGCATGCCACGAATCTGAGGCTGCTGGCTTGCCGGGAACGCGTTGACGAAGCGGTCGATGGTCGCGGGCGCCGAGTTCGTGTGGACCGTGGCGAAGATGAGGATGCCGAAGCTCGCGAGCTGGAGTGCCATCTTCATCGTTTCCCGACCGCGGAGCTCGCCGACGAGAATGACGTCGGCGTTTTCACGGCCTGCACTTCGAATCGCGTCCGCGAAGCTCGGGGTGTGCTCCCCGACCTCGCGATGGGTGATCTGACACTTCTTCGGGGTATGCACGAACTCGACCGGATCCTCGATGGTGAGGATGTGGCCCTCGCGCGTCCGGTTGATGTGGTCGAGCATCGCGGCCAGCGTGGTGCTCTTACCGCTGCCCGTCGGCCCGGTGACCAGCACGAGGCCAGACTGGCGCTCAGCGAGATCGATGATCGCGCTCGGAAGCCCCAATTGGTCGGCCGTCAGAATCTCGCTCGGGATGGTGCGGAACACTGCGCCGGGGCCCGTCGTCTTGTAGAGGTAGTTGGCACGAAAGCGGGCCTTGTCCTCGTAGCCGTAGGCGAAGTCGAGGTCGCGATGCGCGTGGAAAAAGATGCGCTTGTCCTCGCTGATGATCTCGTCCATCAGGCTCACGATCTTCTGATGGTCGAGCGGCTCGTTTTCGATCGCGATGAGCTCGCCCTTGGCGCGGATCATGGGTGGGTACCCAATCGAAAGATGGAGATCCGAGCCTCCCCGTTCGAGTAGCGTGTCGAAGTAGCGGTCGATTGCCGGCATCGCTTACCCCCCTTTCTTGGAGAAAAGGTTTCGGCGGGCACCCTTCCTCCCTCGGTCGGCGCCAACCGTCTCTGCCACCGGATCGGGTTTGCCGATCACCCGAGGGTCGTCGGCGAAGCGCTTCGCGACATCCATCGTGATTACGCCGGCCTCGAGGAGGTCGTTTAGGGAGTCCTCGATGCGAATCATGCCAAACGCTCGGCCGCGCTGCTGCAGGCTCGGCAGCTGGTAGAGCTTGTCATCGCGGATCAACGTCCAAAGAGCCATCCCGCCCGTGAGGAGCTCCACCGCGACGACCCTGCCATTGCCGTCTTGACGCGGGACCAACCGCTGACTGACCACGAACTTCAAGACGCCCGCCAACGTGGCGCGCACCTGCGATTGATCATCGGGCGGAAACATGTCGATGAGGCGGTCGATGGTGCTCGCGGCCGACGGCGTGCTCATCGTCGCGAACACGAGGTGACCGGTCTCCGCGGCCTCGAGCGCCTTCTCCACCGTCTCGCGGTCGCGAAGCTCGCCGATGGCGATCACGTCCGGATCCTCTCGGAGCGAGCCCTTCAAAGCCGAGTGGAAGCTCTTCGTGTGCGCCCCCACCTCGCGCTGGGTGACGATCGCCTTCTTGATCGGGTGAATCACTTCGACCGGATCCTCGACCGTGATGATGTGAACGCTTCCCTCGGCGTTGAACATGTCGACCAACGCGGCAAGCGTCGTGGTCTTGCCGGCGCCGTTTGGACCCGAAACCACCACCAACCCTTGGTGATAGTTGAGCATCTGACGGAGCTCTTGGGGCAACCCGAGCGACTCGAGCGTCGGCGGCTCCGGCATGATCAGCCGAAAGCAACCCTTGATCCCCGTGCGCTGCTTGTTGACGTTGACCCGGAGGCGATCGGCGCCCTCGAGCTGGCACGCAAAATCGGCGTAGCCGAGCTCGTTGAGTTGCTTCGCGTTTCGTTCATTGAGCAGAGGGGTGACGAGAGCCTGCGCGTGCGCGTCCGACATCGGCTCGCCCACGGGAACCATCTTCCCTCCGCACCGGAATCGCGGCGGCTCGCCAGACATGATGTGCACGTCGCTCGCAGACTGCTCGCGCGCCTTTTCCAGAAGCGAACCGAGCTCCGGGGGCGCCTTCACCGGAACGTCGGCACGCACGAATTCGCCAAGCCCCGAGGTTTCCGGAGCGGGTCGGAACGAGACCCTCGGCTGTTCGGGTCGTCCTACCGTGAGGTCGACGGCGGCCGGCGCCCTGGCCACGACCGGGCGATCGAGCTCGACCGGGCGTTGCGGCGCGCGGGCGGGCTCTGCTCGCGTTGGCTTGGAAATCTCTTCGGCAACCACTCGATTCGCAGGCTTCTGAGATTTCACCGAGGTTCGGATCGACCCGATCGGGACCTTCGGCGGATCGGTGTGCTGTCCCTCGCGGCGCACGCGGAGCATGAGCATCTTCCCAGACCGCGCCATCGTAGCGATGTAGTTGACGCCATTGATTTTGGTCGTCGTGGGAGCCGAGGCTCCGTCCTCCTCCGGCACCAATTCTGCGAGCGGTGTGTTGTTGACCAGCTTGAGGATATGCTTCGCGCTCAAAGGCTCGCGAGTGACCGGCTTGAGCTTGCCCTTTTTCTTCGCAGCCGCCGTGGCTCCGCTTTGAAAGACAATCTCCGTGACATCCCCTCGATCGAGGTACTGAAGAAACTTGCCTAG
>CP070650.1:792806-795402 GCA_020354595.1 Myxococcales bacterium | reverse complement strand
CCATGTACGCGGGGGGATCGAGTGGCATTTCACGCTCTCATTGTCGATGACAGCAGCGCCGTGCGCGCGTTCGTCCGCGCCTCGTTGGAGGACGCGGGCTTCGCCCGTGTGCAGGAGGCCGAGACCGGGTTCGAAGCGCTACGGCTGCTGGCTTCAAACGCGTTCGACGTGGTGATCGTCGACGTCAACATGCCAGACATCAACGGGTTGGAGCTTCTGGCGTTCATGAAGAAAAGCCCACGGCAACAAGCCGCTCGGCGTATTCTCATCAGCATTCAGGTAGACGGCCCGGATGCGAAGCGCGGTGTCGAGCTGGGGGCCGACGCCTTTCTGCAGAAGCCTTTCGAGGTGGAGCAGCTTCGCGAGTTGGTGAGCGCCTTGCTGGGCTCGGCCGAGGGGGCCTCTCTGTGAGCGACCCGCGCGACAACGTACAGCAAGAGTTCTTGGCCGAAGCGCAAGAGCTCGTCGAAGCGTTGTCGCGCGACCTGCTGCTGCTTGACGAGGCACACCAGCGCGACGAGCGCATCGATCCTGCGTTGATCAACGAGATCTTCCGCAGCGTTCACACCCTCAAGGGCATTGCGGGGATGTTCGGGTACAAGCACGTCGGGGCCGTCGCGCACGCGCTCGAGGATCTATTGGACGATCTTCGCTTGGGTCGCGCCGTGTTGGGTCCCGAGCTTCTCGATGTGCTGTTCGACTCCGTGGAGCGATTCCAGCAGCTGCTGGTGCTCGAAGATCCCCAGTCTCCAGCGGAAGACGCGAGCGTCCAGTCCTTCATCACCGCCATCCGTTCCATCGGGATGGCGCCCGAGGCCGAGGTGGGTGACCCTCTCGACAAGTACTCCATCGATCCCGCGGTTCTCTCGGTGTTGACCGAGTACGAAGAACATCGGCTTCGCGCGTGCATCCGAGAAGGCTTACGGTTGTACCGGCTTCGCGCTGCTTTCGACCTCACCGCGATCGACGACTCGATCGAGAGCCTGCGGGACGACGTGCAGGATGACGCGGAGATCATCACCTACTTGCCGAGCATGGAAGGTGGCAACGAGGATACGATCGAGCTCGTAGTCCTCCTCGCAAGTGGCATTCCCGAGCTCGAGCTCAAGCAGCAATTCGAGGCGCGCTACGGAATCATCGAGGCGATCGAGGAGCGAACCCACCTGCCCACGCTTCCGCCGCAGCGGACGTCGATCCCCGCCGCCGCGACAAGCATGAGGGCGCAGCCCGAAGACGAGCCGAGCCAAGCCTCCGCCCGATCCGTTGCCGACTCGGTTCGCGTGGACATTCGTAAGCTCGACCATTTGATGAACGTCGTCGGGGAGCTCGCGTTGCTCCGTAGTGCCGTCAACCGAATCGTCGATCGGCTGCAAGACGATTCGGTCCACAGGCAGCCAATGATGGACCTGGACCGGATTGGTCGAAGCTTCGAGCGCCAACTCTCCGAGCTGCGCACCGGCATTCTCGACGTTCGCATGGTTCCGTTGGGCCAGGTGTTCAACAAGCTTGCGCGAATCGTGCGGCAAGCGGCGCGCGAGCACGACAAGCAGGTTCGTCTCGTGGTGACCGGCGCCGACACCGAGGTCGACAAGCTCATCGTGGAAGAGCTGACCGATCCCTTGATGCACTTGATCCGAAACGCGATTGATCACGGCATCGAGCCGGCTCACGATCGAGAGCTCGCCGACAAGCGTCCGGAGGGCACCCTTGCGCTCAACGCGTACCACAAAGGCAGCAACGTCGTCATCGAGGTCGAAGACGACGGCGGCGGCATGGATGCGCATGGTCTCCGCGACACCGCGGTCGCGCGAGGCCTCCTGGCGGCGGACGCTGGCCACGAGCTCAGCCGCCAGGAGATGCTGAACCTCGTGTTCTTGCCCGGCTTGACCACCAGCTCCCAGATCACCGACATGTCCGGCCGGGGCGTCGGCATGGACGTGGTCAAGACGAACATCTTGGGGATGGGAGGCATGATTGCGATCGCCAGCGAGCAGGACATCGGCACGAAGATCACGATCACGCTGCCCATCACGCTCGCGATCATCCGCGCGCTCATCGTTACCGTCGCGTCGCGAACCTTTGCCCTCCCGATCACCGCCGTTCGCGAGGCGATCCCGTACGTGCCGAGCGAGGTTCGCACCATTCAGGGGCGCGAGGTACTGACACTGCGCGGGGAGACGTTGGCGATTTGTGATTTGGCCCGGCTGTTCGGTTTTCGCGAATCCAGTCAGCGAGAGGGCCGATTCGTGGTCGTGGGCTCGATGGGGAACCGCGAGCTCGGGTTTGTCGTCGACGGCCTCATCGGTCAGGAGGACGTCATCATCAAGTCCCTAGGAAAGAGCCTGTCGTCCGTACGGGGCTTTTCCGGGGCCACCGACCTCGGGGATCAGAAAGTCGCCCTGGTGCTCGACGCACCCGCGCTGTTCACGGAGTACTTCGAGGGACCGGAGCTGCTCCGCGCGCTGGAGAGTCGACCATGAGGCTGACGACCCACAAGGACACGCTAGTCCCAGTCCCGACGAGCGAGACCGGCTCGGTAGCGGTGCTTGCCGTGTCGGCGGGCGATGAGGTTTATGGGTTTCCGCTGTCGGCGGTG
>CP070650.1:788476-792706 GCA_020354595.1 Myxococcales bacterium | reverse complement strand
TTGCGATCTTTCGTCCGTTTGGCGGCTGACTGAATCACTCAGTACTCAGTTCTCAGAACTGAGTGGTTGCGACCTGAGCTCAGAGATCTGAGCTCTGGGATCTGAGTGGGTTGGGCAGGCACTGAAACATCCCGTCCCAGCAACATATCCACGACTCGACTCGACGCTCCGTCGTAGAAGCCACCCACGCCTTCGAAGGTCTCCGGGTTCTTGTAGGTGCCGAAGATCATGTCGATCACCGGGAGGTCGCAGTAGTTGCCCGAGTGGGCGCCGCGTTCGTGATGGATCGCGTGCATCTCCGGACGCGCCAAGAAGTAGCCGAGCCACTTCGGCGTCCGGATGTTGGCGTGGGTGAACACGCTCATGAACGTCGCAGCGAGGTTAACCAACACGGCGGCTTGCGGGGTCACGCCGACCGCCCAGACCAGCGCCAAGCTGCCGAGGAAGGTCCAGCCGACCATGTCGAGGGGGGAGAAGTAGAAGGTGCCGGCCACGTCGACGCGCTCCGCGCTGTGGTGCATCTGATGGAACCACCTCCATAGGAAGTCGTTGTCGTGCATCAGGCGGTGCCAGGCATACATGAAGACCTGGACGGCGAGAAACCCGACCGCCGCCCCGCCGAAAGTGCCAAGCCCGGTCGCATCGATGAGGCGGTGCTCCCCAAGCCAGGCGTCCCAGACGAAGGGAAGCCCCGTCGAAAGCGCCGCGTACACCACGAAGGCCACGATGCCCTTGAGCACCCAACCCTTGACCTTCGGGTAGTCGCGCGCGGGGCGCAGGGTGTCGTACGCCATAAACGCCAAGAAAAACACGATGATACCGACTGTAATTGCATCCATTTCTCGCCTCCTCTGCGGGTTGCGGCCCGCGCTGTAACCAAAAGGCGTGATTTCGGAGGGAACATCGTTCCATCGGTCGTCACGCCGGAATTGCGAGGAGGACGAGGAATGCGGGACCTGATCAAACGGAGCGAAGCCATCGAGCGGGAAGCCTGGACGATCCTCTACCGGCGGGCCCCGAGGCGGCTCAGGCGGGCCCTCGGGCTCGAGGCCGACGAGCGCTCGGGGGTCACCTTCCTCAGCGCGTCCAAGGTCGATCATCTCCTCCTCAATCGCGCGATCGGTCTCGACGGCGGCGATGCTCCGGAAAAAGCAGCGGCGGCGGCGGTTCGTTACTACGCGCGTCGGGGCATCGCGCGCTACTGGATCCACCTCGGAAGCCAGTACCGCTGCTCCGAGCTTCCTAAACACCTCGATGCGCAGGGGGTCGTGCCCTACCCGCGGAGTTGGATGAAGTTCGCCCGACGCGCGGCGCCTGTCGAAGCGGCCGGTTGCGACCTGCACATTCGCCCGCACGCGCCAAGGACGCACCGAGAATCGCCGAAATCGTGGCGCCGTCCTTCGACCTCCCGGACGAGGCGGGCTCCGTTTTCACGACGGCGATCGGCGCCCGAGGCTGGCACTACTTCGTGGCCGAGGACGACGGACGGGTGGTCGCCGCCTCTGCACTCTATGCTCGCGGCACCGATGCCCTTCTCGTCTTCGCCGCGACCGCTCCCGAAGCGCGGCGCAAAGGGTGCCAGCGCGCGCTGATGGCCGCGAGGTTGGAGCGCTCTCAGCGGCTCGGCTGCGATCATGCGTTCACCGAAACCGGTGTGCCCGTCGACGGCGACGCTGGGTCGTCCTACCGGAACATGTTGCGCGCTGGCTTCGACGAGCTGTACGTGCGTGATAACTTCGCTCCCGAGGGCACGCGTTGGCAGAATCAACCATCGTCGGACGGGACCGCGAGGTCGCGCGTCTCACCGAAGCTGTCGAGGGCGCTGCACAAGGCCGTGGCTCCGTCTGGTACCTGACCGGCGAGCCGGGCATCGGGAAGAGCCGTCTCGCCGAAGAGGTTGCCCGCATCGCACGCGAACGCGGGATGCGAACCTTCTGGGGCCGATGTTGGGAGGCCGGCGGCGCACCGGCGTACTGGCCGTGGGTGCAGGTGCTACGCGCCGTCCTGCGGACTGCGCAGCCCGGCCAGCTCGATCCGTACATGGCCGCGCTTTCCCAGATCCTCCCCGAGCTTCCGGCCGGCCAATCGATGGCGGAAGCGACCGACCTCGGCCCCGAGCAAGCGCGCTTTCAGCTCATGGACGCGGTCAGCAACGTACTGGCCGACGCCGCACAACGGTTGCCCCTCGTCGTCGTCCTCGAAGACCTGCACGTTGCCGACGTGTCGGCCGTGCTCTTGTTGGAGTTCCTGACCGCAACCGTTCGCCATCAACCGCTGCTCATCGTTGGCACCTTTCGTGAGGTCGAGCTGGCCTCCGCGCCTGCGGGCCCGCAGCTGATGCGGGTGACGCGACACAACCAGCGCTTGTCCCTCGAGCGCTTGAGCGAAGACGATGTAGCTTCGTTCCTGCAGGCGTCAGGCGAAACGGTCGAACCGTCTTTCGTGAGCGCGCTCCATCGCACCACCGACGGCCACCCCTTGTTTCTCGTGGAGGTCGCCCGTCTGTGGCGCGCCCAGGGACGCACCGGTTCCAGTGCTGCCCCCGCGATCCCGCCGTCGGTCCGCACTGCGATCCAAGAGCGACTGGCCACCGTGACGCCGGCATGCATGGAGATGCTGCGGCGCGGTGCCGTTGTCGGTCGCGAGTTCGACATCGGCCTTCTCGAAGCCTGCTACGGTCAGGAAGCCGCAGGCGACGTCGAGGTCGCGCAAGAGGCCACGGACGCCGCGATCCTCGCCGAGGTCGCGCCCCAGCGGTATCGGTTCGTGCACTTCCTCATCAGAGAGTTGGTCTACGAGGCGATTCCCGAACAGGATCGCGCAACGGCACATGCCCGTCTCGGACTCATCCTCGAGCAGCGGCCGAGAAATGGCGAGCCGCGCTGGTCGGAAGTCGCACACCATCTCGTCGCAGCGGGCCAGTGTATCGAAGCGGCTCGCGCGTTTCGCGAAGCAGGGGCCCAGGCTCTGAACCAGCTCGCGTTCGATGAGGCCGTGCAAGCCCATCGTGATGCCCTACGCGTCGCAGAACGGGGAGGCGAAATCGATCCCGCAGAGCACGTGGAGATGCTGCTCGAGCTGGGCCACGCGCAAACGAGAGCCGGTGAAATCGCCGAGGGAAAAGCAACTTGCGTCGCAGCCGCTTCGATCGCCAGAAAGCACGGCAACGCCGAGATGCTCGCGCGAGCCGCTCTCGAGCACGGCACACAGCTGATGTACGCCATGGTCGATACGGAGCTCGTCGATCTGTTGGAGGAAGCGCTCGAGGGTCTCGGCCCGGCGGACAGCACCCTTCGCGCGCGCGCAATGGCGCGGCTCGCCGCAGCACTTCAGCCGGCCGAAGACCCCGAAGGTCCGATCCAGCTGGCGCGGGACGCCATCGAGATGGCGCGGCGCCTCGACGACTCCGAGACGCTGCTGGACACCTTGCGCAACGGAGGCTCGGCGATGGTCGACCTCGGCGACGTCGAGGAACGCATCGCGCTCGATCGGGAACATGCGGTCCTTGCCGAAGACCTCAACAACCCCGTCGAGGCGCTCCGCGGCAATCTACGCTCGATCATGGACTACCTCCAGCTAGAAAGGCTCGATGATGCGTTCCGAGCCATGCGGGCCTGCGAACGAATCGCCGAAACGCTCAACCACCCCGCATACGCGTGGCGCCCGGTCGCAATGCGCTCCTTGCGCGCCCTCTGGGAAGGTCGGCTCGTCGAAGCGGAGCAACTGATCGAGAAAGCGGGAGACCTCGGAGCACGTGGCGGCGATCCAAACGCGGGAGTCGTGTACACGATGCAGAGGGTGCGGCTTCTGCAGTACCGCGGCGATTTCGAGGGACAACAACGGCTACTCGCGGACCTCGACGGCCACTGGGACACCACGGAGGTGGGGCGCACGATGACCAACGTGATCTCCGGCGCGGAGCACATCGCGGCCGGGCGGCTCACCGATGGGCTGCGCTGTTTCGACCGTTCCTCCGTGCAGCGACTGCTCCGGCTCGGAGACCAGACAGTACAGCTTGCGGTGGCCCGACTCTGTGTGGCGGCCGGGGACCGGGAGCTCGCCGAGCGATTGTACCGGCGCCTACTCGTCACGCGCGAGCATCTCGTGACGGGTGGCATTCTCTACATGACGCTCGAAGGACCGACGAGCTGGGGTCTCGCCGCAATCGCGCGCTTCCTCGGTCGTGCCGACGAGGCCACGCAGCATTACGAGCACGCCTTGGAAGTCGCA
>CP070650.1:785477-788376 GCA_020354595.1 Myxococcales bacterium | reverse complement strand
GCGGCGGCTGGAGTCGTTCACCGTGACGTTTCGCCCTCCAACGTGCTCCTGAGCAACGAAGGCGAGGTGAAGCTCGCCGACTTCGGCATCGCCAAAGCGATGAACCGGCCGAGCAGCGTCCAAAGCAACGCGCTCAAAGGCAAGATCCCCTACATGGCACCCGAGTACGCGCTAGGGCGTGAGTCGAGCGCGCGTTCCGACCTCTTTTCGCTCGGCGTTCTTCTCTACGAGTGCCTCGCGGGTTTTCGTCCGTTCGACGGCGCCAACGACGTCGAGACCTTGGAGCGGGCGCGCAACGGTCGACGGGAGCCGCTGCAACCCCACGCGCCGAGCGCCCCCGTGTCGCTGGTGGCGGCTATCGAGACGCTCCTTCAGCCAAGCCCCGGGGACCGCCCACCCAACGCGGGCGCGTTCCTCGACCTCGTCGCCGACGCGACGCCGCCCGCGCTCGCGCAACGCGACCTCGGCGTGCTCGTTCGATCGGTTGAGGCGTGCGACACCCTGCCGAGCGCACCCGGCCTGGCGTCGACGCGACCCGCGCCTACTCGGCGTCCTCGGAAGCGGGCTCGCTCTCGGCGGTAACGCTTCCGTAGGTGTTGTTCTGCTGCTCTTCGAGCAAGCTCAAGCCGATCGCCATCGCCTTGCGTACACGCTCGAGCAAAGCCTCGTCGGTGGCGATCTTCTCGACGGCCATCGAGAGCTTCGATTCGAGCTGTGACTTCAGTGCGTCGAGCGACCCGACACGGGACTCGAGGTCCTTCTTGTTGCCCTCGAGCACCTCGAGCCGCGTGCGGCTCGCGTCGAGCTCCTGCTGCAATCCGTCGCGCGCTTCCTTGGTTTCGGAAAGCTCGCCTTGGAGCTGATCGCGCGTCGCCTGGGTCTCGGTGAGCTGCGTCCGGGTGGTCGCCAGCGCGCCTTCCGTCTCGGTCAGCTTTCCCTCGAGCTCGATTGAGCGCTCCTCATTGAGCTTCTCGCGCTCACGAACGCCGGCAAGCTCGGTCTCGGTATCGGCCAGCTTGCGGCCGAGAGTCGCCAGCTGCTTGGAGTGCTCTTGCTCGGCTGCTTCGATCTCTTGTTGCTTCTCGGCCTGTAGCGCGGACTCACGTTCGGTCATCGTGCGCTGCCACTCGGCCTCGGCCTCGGCCATTCGCGAGGAAGCAGCAGTTTCGAGCTCTTCGCGTAGTGCCGCCAAGGCGCCTTGCTTGGCCGCATCCGCTTCGGCGGCGGCCTGAGCCAACGCGGCGGCCTGCGCGTCCGCGAGCTCGGAGCGCAAAGACGCAAGCGCGGTCTCCTTCTCGCTCGCCGCAGCGTGAAGCGCAGCTTCGTTGTCTTCCTGGGCCTTGGCCAACGCGGCGGCCGATTCCGCCTTGAGCAGCTCGATCGCCTCTTCGGAGACGACGCGCGCTCTGGCCAGCTCCGCATCGTGCGTGCCTTTGAGCGCCTCGGTGTCTGCCGCGCGCGCTTCGCGCTCCTGCGCCAGCTCAGCCTCGAGCCCATCGGCCTTGGCCTTCTCTCGCTCGAACCGTCCCTTCACGTCTTCGTAGCGCTTGTTGGCGTTTTCCTTGTCTTCGGTGAGGCTCGCGATGGCCTCTTGCGCTTTGCCAAGGGAGCGCTCGAGGCCCGCGGTCTTTTCGTTGAAGTCGGCCTTCGTTCGCTCGAGCTCGATCGTTTGATCCCGCAGCTCGAGAATCTCCTTGTCACGGCCGCTGACTTGATCCCGCAGCTCGAGAATCTCCTTGTCCTTCGTGTTCATCGCTTCGCGAAGGTCGAGGAACTGACGGCTCGACACGCCGCCCGAGGATTCGGCAAGCTTCGCTTTGAGCTCCGAGATTTCGGAGCGCAGACGCGCCGCTTCGATCTCGGCGGTGCCGGGACCATCGTCGGGAACCGGCTCGGCAGGCGCCGCAGGCGGCGCAGAGACAGCGGCCGCTTCTTCGGGTGGCGCGTCCGACACCATGATCACGTCGTCGAGCTCGACGTCCTCGTACTCGCCCGTCTCGGAGCTCGCCGTCTCGGGGCTCGTCGTTTCGGCAGCTTCCGTTTCCTGAGCGGGCTTCTCACCCTCGCCGTCCATCAACAGCGCGTCGAACGCGCTTTCCGCAAACTCATCGATCTCGTCATCGATCTCGGGTGGTTCGCCCATCTTGGTAGGCATATCGCTCGACATCTCGTCATCCGACATTTGGCATCCCCTTTGATTCCCGTCGCCAGATTACCAGCGATTCCGCGATTTGAACGAAACCACGACGAACCCAGCCCCCACTTCGCGTGCAAAGTTATGCCCGCGTCAAAAAATAATAGTGCTCCGGAGCCGGTTCTGTCAACGTCCGAAGCTCCGCAAAATCGGGGATCACCGGCTGACGGGGCCTCAATAGGCGACGCGGGCGTTCGCTGCGAGCTGAAACAGCACGGGGCGATCGAGATCGCCAAAAAACGCGTAGTTCACCCCACCGTGCTGGCGGATGGTGACCACGTTGCCGCCCACATCGTGATAGTAGAGCTCACGGCCGCCGACATGTGTGCGCTGCGCGCTCCGCACGAGCTCGGGCGACTGAAAGACGAGCAACGTGACCCGGCGCCCGCCGTGGTTGTAGTAGAGCGCCGCCGCGGGCCGCGTCCCGACCTTGATGTAGCGCGCGCCGACGAACTTCACGCTCGGTTCCTCGAACTGCGCCGGCTTGACCGGAAATGGCGTCTTGCCTTGGAAGTAACGCACGACCTCTTGCGGCGCTTCTGCCTCCACGTCGGAGGGCAGTGCTTTGGAATGCAGGTCGACGACGTCTTGAAGCATCCCTGCGCCCTTGTAGTCCGTACGGTCGGGCAGACCGACGACACCGCCGACGATCAACAACGCGACAGCCGCGGCCGCGATGAGCCCGGTTTGCCGCCACCGCATCGG
>CP070650.1:780155-785377 GCA_020354595.1 Myxococcales bacterium | reverse complement strand
CAAGCACGCCCGCCACGGGGGCTGCATAAATCAGATTTTGCATAATCGCTGAACCTCTATTCGAGCCCGATCCCGGTTAGTTGCTGTCGGGCGGCCGCTATCTACAAGAATTGAAAAACAGGTCAAACGGAGGGGGAGCGAGCCAGCCAGAAGGCTGAAATTACAGCGGAATCAGCTTGCCCGGGCTTCGGCGATGGCCTCTTTGGCCGCATCGAAATCCGACGGACCCTGCACGCTGACGCGCCCGGCTCGCTTGTCGATTCGCACCAGGAGCCCGCTCAGCACGCGCCCCGGGCCAACCTCGACGAACAGAGATACCCCGTCGGCGATCATGCGGCGGACGCTTTCCTCCCATCGAACCGGTCGGCTCACCTGGCGGATCAGCGCCTCCTTGGCGGCGGCGGCATTGGTCACCGGCTCGGCGTCTACATTGACGTACACCGGCACGCTCGGATCGGAAAACGCGATCTGTTCGATCTCGGCGCGAAGGCGCGCTTCGGCCGGCTCCATCAACGACGAGTGAAACGGCGCGCTCACGGGTAGCGTGCTCGCGCGCGCTCCCTCTTCCTTTAGCTTGGCGCCCGCTTTGCCCACAGCCTCGGTCTCGCCAGCAATCACGATCTGTCCCGGCGAGTTGTAGTTGACTGCTTCGACCAATCCCGGGACCTCGGCGCAGATGCGCTCCACCAGCGTACGGTCGGCCTTGAGCACCGCAGCCATCGCGCCTCGTCCGTAGGGAACCGCTTCCTGCATGTACTGGCCGCGCTTACGCACCAGTCGAACCGCATCGGCGAGCGCGAGCGTACCCGCCGCGACGTGCGCCGAGTACTCCCCTAGACTGTGACCGGCGACCACATCGAAGGGCTCGCCGAGCGCACGAAGGAGCGCCACCGACGTCGCCAAGACCGCAGGCTGTGTATTGGCCGTGAGCTTGAGGTCTTCCTCGGGTCCCTCGAAGCAAAGTCGCGTGAGCTCCTCCCCGAGCGCGGCGTCCGCTTCGTCGAACACGGCGCGCGCGGCATCGGAGGCGTCATATGCCTCGCGGCCCATCCCAACCTTCTGACTGCCCTGCCCCGGAAAAACGAACGCGACCTTGCCCATCGCGGGGCTGCATAGCACGATCTGCGGGGGGCCCGAGTGGACGAAGAGCCGAACGCAGAAGATCGAGAGCACCTGAGCGCGTTGTCGATCGGGCACTTCATCCTCGCGGGCGTTGCGCTGTTCAGCGGGATTCCGGCCCTGGTTTGGGGCGTTGCGGGAGCAAAGCTCGTCGACGAGGTCGGCGGCGACCTGTCGAGGGCGATGGGCGACATCTCGGGGCAGGCCGGCGCCGACCCTTTTGGTGGGGGCGCCGATGCAATGCTGCGCGACGTGGAAACACTGCTCGTGACGGCCATCGTTGCGGGCCTCTCCATTGCGGTGATCAGCGCGATCCATCTGACGGTGGTGGGCGTGAAGATTCGGCAGCGGCGATGGTGGACGTTTTGCTACCTCACCGGCTGGGGCGAGTGCCTGATGTTCCCGTTCGGCACCATCCTCGGCATCTTCACGATCATCGTGCTCGGGCGCCCATCGGTGAAACGTCTATTCGGCGTCAAGTGATTGACAATCCCGCTACCCGGCCGTAGCTCAGGGCGTTGGAGGCCGTTGGATGGTTGAAGCCGAAACGCTCGAGGAGCGAATTCGTCAAGGCGTAGGCGACGTGTCACACGTCGTCGTGAGGGACCTGACGGGCACCCGGGACCACTGGGAAGCGCTGATCGTGTCCGGAGCGTTTTCCGGGAAAAGCCGCATCCAACAGCACCAAATGGTTTACGCGGCCCTCGGCGAGCTCATGGCTGGGCCGATTCACGCACTTGCGCTCAAGACCTACACGCCCGAGAGTTGGTCTGAGCAAGAGGGTTAGACATGGAAGACACGCTCCGCGATCGGATTCAAGGCATTATCGACAGCAACGAAGTCGTGCTCTTCATGAAGGGCACCAAGCACTTCCCCCAGTGCGGGTTCTCCGCCACGGTCGTGGAGGTGCTGCGCCGCTCCGGGTCCGACTTCCAGGACGTCAACGTCCTCGAAGACCCGGCAATTCGCCAGGGAATCAAGGAGTTCGCCAACTGGCCGACGATTCCTCAGCTCTACGTTCGCGGCCAATTCGTCGGGGGCTGTGACATCGTCCGCGAGATGTACGACAATGGTGAGCTCGACGCGGTGCTTTCGCCTGAGAGCTGACGCGTCTCACCCCCTGTATGACAGAGCTGCTCGGCGGCAAATACGAAGTGCTCGAGCTCGCCGGTGAAGGCGGGATGGCGAAAGTGTACCGTGGCCAGACGCACGGCGCGGCCGGCTTCACGCGAGCCGTCGCGATCAAACGCGTTCTGGCGCCTCTGAGCCAGAACCCGGAGTTCCTCAAGATGTTCGTCGAGGAGGCGCGGGTGGTGTCCGAGCTCGATCACCCAAACATCGCGCAGATCCACGACTTCGATCGCGACCGTGCGGGTGAGTACTACCTCGTCCTCGAATGGGTCGAGGGCCTCACGCTCACCGAATGGCGTCGAGGGTACGAGGAGCACGGCCACCACGTGCCGTGGAATCTGACCGCCGCGATCGGCATCGAGGTGCTGGATGCGCTTCACGCCGCGCACGAGCGAACGGACGAAGAAGGAAACCCGGCGCCGATCTTTCATCGTGACGTGACTCCGCAGAACGTGATGGTGAGCAACTGCGGCGTCGTGAAGCTGACCGACTTCGGTCTGGCCCGAGCGATGGACCGAAGCTCGATCACCAAGCCCGGCTTCGTGAAGGGGAAGATTTCGTACCTCGCACCCGAGCTCACGTACGAAGCCGAGCCGAGCGCGCAAACCGACGTCTTCAGCGTCGGCGTCGTGCTGTGGGAGGTGCTCGCAGGCGAGAAGCTCTTCAAAGGCAAGGATCCCCTCAAGGTCGTCGGCACGATTCGCGACACCGAGGTGCCCGATCTGTCCGAGTACCGCAATGATCTCCCCGAACGTTTGCGCGAGATCATCGGCCGGGCATTGCGTCGAAACCCAATCGAGCGTTATGCGTCGAGTCGCGAGATGGCGCGCGACCTCGCGGCACTGCTTCGTGCCAGCGAAGAAGTCACCGACGCTCACGTGATCGCGCAGAGCATCCGGTGGGCACGGGAGCAGCTCGACATGGCGCGACCGAGCGAGCCGGAAACCAAACCGTTCGCCGCGAAGGAAGCGTTGGCGGCGGCGGGGGCAGCGGACGAAACCGTGCCGGACCCCAGCATTCCGCTGGTCCGCAAGAAGTAGTGACTACAGAAGGTTGAAGCCGAGGCCAGCCAACACCGAGAGGATGACGAACGGTGGCGTCATTCCGATGGCGGCCGCGATCTGGTAGTCCCGAAACGATACGCCCGACATTGCCAACGTGTAGTTGACCGGGGGGACGGCCCAGAGAAACAGCCGAATGATGATCATCGAGCGGATCGGCCGATCCTCCAGGTGGTCGAGCGGCCTTTGAAGGAACGGCCGCTTGATGTTCAAGTCCTTGAGCGGTTGGCCGCCGATGGTCCGCACGATGAAGAACGACACCGCCACGGAGATGTTGGCGGCAATGACCGACGCCACGGCGCCCCAGAGGGGCCCGTAAGCCAACCCGGCGACCATCACGAAAACGAAGCCGGGAATGTACAGGAGCTGTCCGATGCAGAACACCCCGATGAAGACGAAGAAGCCGCCCAGGCCCGCCTCGCGCATCGACTCTCGAATGCCGTCGACGGTGAGCTCGTCGGTGAAGCCGGTCATCTTCCCGATGGCGTAGACACCGCCGAGAAACGCGGCGAGCAAGAGTAGTCGCATCCAGGGCTTCATTGCAGCATATCCAAAGGATTTCGCGTCACTCGGTTGGACCCATCGAGGGAGTTGATATCGATGCGGCTCAAGTCGATACGCGGCGAGAAGATCTCCGTGTGAAATGCGTCGACGATGCGCTGCTCGTAGCTTCGCGTGGTCTCGTCCTCTTCGAGCTCTACTTCGCCGCAGCCCCACGCAGCTCCCGTGCGACCGAACAAACAGATCTCGGCACCGTCGACCTGGACGATGAGCCCGTTCTGCGAACGCTCGAAGCGCGGAGAACGCATGACGGCGGATGCGAGCGCACGATCGATGGCGGCATCGCTCGACCGCACCTCGACGGGCAACGCCCAACCTAGCCGTCGAAAGAGACCGGGATCCGTGGCGAGCACCTCTTCGTAGAGGGCGGTCGCCTGACGCGGATCCGAAAGCGCTTTTCCGAGAACCGCGCGCACTCGTTCGCGAAGGAGAGCATCACCGGGCTGTAACCCGCCGAGCGCGCGCTCCGCGTGTTCGACAGCCTCGCCATATTCTCGCTGTGCCAAAGCGACCTCGGCGCGGACGGCATCGTAGTACGCAGACGCGCCCTCTCGCTCGTCTTCGAGCGCCATCGAATCGACCGCCGCGCGAACCACGCCGGGCCCGAGCGCCCCAATCAACTCATTGAGCAGCCAAGGCGGCATGACTGCGCTCCGGGCTGTACCGATGGCAAACGTCCCGACCAGGCGCGCCTCGTCGTCGAGGAATCGCGCTGCTTGGCGAGCGCTCATCCAAGCCTGAAGACGCAGCCAAGCCGCTTTGCCGTAGGCCCACCAGCGTGAATAGAACGGGGCGGTGGTGGCACGCTCGACGGTCATCTCGGCCAGCATCAACCGCGCCCGTCGGTCGAGCAGTGCGACGATGCTGCGGTCTTGCTCAGGGTCGCGGCTGTTGTGTGCGCGCCGATCCGGCAGCACCGTCGCTTTGTCGGTGATTCGCAACGCTTCGTCTGGCCGCCCCATCAAC
This sequence comes from Myxococcales bacterium, assembly GCA_020354595.1. Taxonomy (GTDB): domain Bacteria; phylum Myxococcota_A; class Polyangia; order Polyangiales; family Houyiibacteriaceae; genus SG8-38. The sequence goes on along the minus strand of CP070650.1, from coordinate 780,539 downwards.
AGAAGAAATGCTGCGAGGGAGCGACGCGCCTCGTTCCTATCCGAATCCCGCACGTGCGCGGGGCGCGCTGCGCGATGACGCGGCACTTCGCGAAGCGCTGAGAGCGCCTCGGCGAAACGACCCGCCCGCATGTAGAGGTCGGCAAGCTCGAGCCAAGGATTGCCGTACCACGAAAGGCCACTCTTCGACGCTTCCATCAAGAGCCGCTCCGCCTCGTCGAAGCGGAACACCGAGCGGGCAGCTTCAGCGAAATTCCCCAAGTCGACGGCGGTCGCGCTGCCGAAATGGCTGCGGCCGTACTCCACCGCTTCGGCGCACGCCTCGTAGCTCTTGGCGTCGTCCCCGGCCTCGAATTCGATCGCGCACAGAGCGTTCATCGCCCGT
>CP070650.1:777119-780055 GCA_020354595.1 Myxococcales bacterium | reverse complement strand
TCGACCGCTGACGCCGATACCAGGCAAGCAATTGAAACCACCACGATAAGAAGGAAACGCATCTCTCCCCGAAAAGTAAGAAAGCGAGAAACTCTCGCTCTTACAACGTAGCAGCGGAAAAAAGCGAATGCTCACTCGTGGGCAATGTAGGGGGCCGTGCTCCTGGAGATTCGTGTGTCGCCACCCCACTCCTCGCCCGAATGGGGGTAGTCGAGATTGTAATGTAGCCCACGACTCTCCTTGCGGGCGCTTGCGCAACGGATGATCAGCTCGGCAACGTCCGCGATGTTACGAAGCTCGAGCATGTCCCGGTTCACTAGGTGGGCCCAGTAGTACTCCCGGATTTCGTCCTGCAGCATGCCGATACGTCGCGAAGCCCGGCGCAGCCGGCGGTCCGTACGGACGATCCCCACGTAGTTCCACATGAATCGCCGAATCTCGTCCCAGTTCTGCGAAACGACGACGGCCTCATCGCTTGGCACGGCCTCACCGACGTCCCAATCCGGCACCCGCACGAGCGAGGGCGCAGGCGCGCTCTCAACAGCTCCCTGCGCGGCGATGGCGGTCCGATGGCCGTAGACGAGCCCTTCGAGTAACGAGTTGGAGGCTAGGCGATTCGCGCCATGGAGCCCGGTGCAGGTCACCTCCCCGATGGCCCAAAGGCCCTCGAGCGTCGTTCGGCCCTTCTCGTCGACCCAGACGCCGCCGCAGAGGTAGTGGGCCGCAGGAACGACGGGGATCGGCGCCTTCGTCATGTCGATTCCGTACTCGAGGCAGCGCGCATGAATGTTCGGAAACCGCTCGATGAGGAATGAAGGAGATTCGTGCGTCATGTCGAGATAGACGCAATCGTCACCTCGCCGCTTCATCTCGTAGTCGATCGCGCGGGCGACGACGTCACGGGGAGCGAGGTCCTTCATCTCGTGGTGCGCCTCCATGAAGGCCTCTCCGGTCGCCAACCGGAGGATGCCGCCCTCGCCCCGGAGGGCCTCGCTGACGAGAAAGCTCTTGGCTTCCGGGTGATAGAGGCAAGTGGGGTGGAACTGAAAGAACTCCATGTTCGAAATCTCGGCGCCCGCCCGATATGCCATCGCGACGCCATCGCCCGTCGCAACGTCCGGGTTCGACGTGTAGAGGTAGACCTTGCCCGCCCCACCGGTCGCCAGCACGGTCGCCCGAGCAAGATACGTGTGAACCTCTCCGGTGGTTTCGTCCAAAACGTATGCGCCGACGACCCGACTTGCGCCGCCGAACTTCGACGTTTCGACGAGATCGACCGCCATGTGGTTCTCGATGATCTCGATGTTCGGCGAGGCGGCAGCCGCGTCGACGAGAACGCGTTGGACCTCTTCGCCGGTGATGTCGCCAGCGTGGACCACGCGCCGCGCGCTGTGACCGCCCTCCCGGGTCAGGTCGAGCTCGCGGTCGTCACCCTTTCTACTGAACTGCGCCCCGAGGTCCATCAGCTCGCGGATTCGGTGGGGACCGTCTCTCACGACCATCTCGACGATGTCTCGATGAGCAAGCCCGCCCCCGGTGCCCATCGTGTCATTCACGTGCGCTTCGAACGAATCGGCCGGGTCGAGCACGGCGGCGATTCCGCCCTGCGCCCAGTTGGACGCAGAGTCCGTTCGACTTCGCTTCGTGACCATCGTAACGCGGCCGTGTCGCGCGGCTTCTAGAGCGAAGCTCAAGCCAGCTACTCCGCTACCCAGCACCAGGTAGTCGCATTCGATGCGCATGGACCGCGGAGTCTACCACACCGCTCAGAGAGCGAGCTCGCAGGGCTTGCGGGGTCCAGTTGGCGGAACGAAATACTGAAAGTAGCTGACCCGATATCCACCGAGCGCGTCGACCACGTGATCGCCGAGCGAATAGCCGTTCACCGAGAGCTCCGCATCCTCTCCCGGCAGGAACGTCAGGACGTCGAACGCCCGAGGCTGAAAGAGCTCGACGATGGCGCCCACGAGCTCAGACAACCTTCCTCGGACGTCGTAGTTGGTCTCGAAGCTAACGTAGCTGCCGACGTCCTCGGGGGTCACGTGAATCGTATAGTACTCGAGCCCTTTGAGGGCATTGAGGGAATATCCGGCTGGCTTGAAGACATGTTCAGATGTGACGAATCCGGGAAGGATCGAATCGATGCCGAGCGTAGCCGCCATGTGGACACCGTCGGCCGCATTCCGGCCGATGAATCGCTCGGCGACACTGCGGTCGATCGAGTGCATCAGGACTTCGAGCGTCGGGTCACTCGTCTCTGGTTGGAACCGTCGCGTCGTATGGAACATCTGGATGTAGTGGCCATGCTCGTCGCCGAACCGAACCGCGCGCCCCGGCACCATCGACTGCAGTCGTCTGGAGTCCTCGTAGAAGGTCGTCGGTTGATGCTCCGGGTAGTGCTCGTTCTTCCGTTCGTACACCAGAAACGCGATCGCCTCGCGAGGAACCAATCGGAGCACTTCTTCGAACGCGTCGACCAAGGTGGTCTGGCCGCACGTGATCATCACGAACCAGTCGTCGTAGACGAAGAGACTCGACTCGGATAGGAGATAGGCGTCGCAATGCTCGTTTCGCAGAGTGGAGAGAACATTCGCTCCGGCAGCCTCGACGACTCGGCGCCACGCATCCTCGCCGAACGCCCGCAGGGATCCGACCTCAGGAGTCACGACCAGCTCCAGCTTCTTTGCGGGACCCTCGAAAAAGCTCGGCGTCGCCTTGGGAACGCCCATGATGCGCAGAAGCGCCGCAAGTGCAAGCGTAGGAGGCGCATTTTGGCGTGACCTCGCAGCCGGCGATACACTCCGCAACTATGGTTCGGCGGACCTTGGCGTTGCTTGGCGTTGCGTGCCTTCTCGCAGGCGCGGCAACTTCCGCGCGAGCGGACATCTATCGATGTAAGCGCGCCGACGGAACGCTGCACTACACGAACATCCGCG
>CP070650.1:773666-777019 GCA_020354595.1 Myxococcales bacterium | reverse complement strand
TATACGGCTGGAGCTCCTTGGTCGTCGACGCCGCCTCGCTGTCAATCCAAGCGATTGGAACCCGTTCGATCGACCCCGGGCGCTCGAGGACGGTGCGCAAGAGGAGCTCGATGTCGAACGCGAATCGCTTCTCGACCGTGTCGGTGACGATCCTCTTGGCGACGTCGGCACGGAATGCTTTGAAGCCGCACTGCGTGTCAACGATCGGGCTGAGCTGAGGAATCAACCGCTTCCATAGATAGATGAAGAGCTTCCCGCGCGTGTTTCGTGCGCCACCCTTGATGACGACCGAGAGCGGCTCGCGCCTCGACCCGATCGCGGCGTCGCTTCCGCCGCGCAAGACGGGATCGACGAGCAGGCCGAGCTGCCCCAGGTGAGTCGACAAGTCAGCGTCGGTGAACACGATGACGTGGCTCGGAGCGTCGTCCTCGGCCGCCACGCTCATGCCGTACTCGATCGAGCCACCCTTCTGGCTATCGTCGGTCGAGGTCAGCTCGCAGACCGTCTCGTGGCCCGCATCGATCGCATCCTGTAGGAGCAACACCTTTACCCGGTCGTTGAAGCCGCGGGCGTCGATGATTTGCTCCGCGATAGCCCCGCTCTTCTCGGGGCAACCGTCGTCGACGACCAGCATCTGCCAAGTCGCCCCCGAAACGCCGCCGAGCAGCCACTCCACCTGCTCGACTTTGCGCACGAGGAAATCCTCGCCATGTGGATGCTCGGCCCGGGTACGAAGTCGGTTGTGCTCTTTGTAGACGGCAAACACGATCGACACCTGGAAGGGCCGGGCAAGTGCCAACAGGCGGCTTCTCGATTGAGCAAGCTTCATCGCCAACCGCAGCAGCACGGGCGCGTCCGTCGCGGCCTCCTCGAGCCGAACGAGGGCCTCCGCGTCCGGAACACGATCGAGGAGTCGCTCAGCAACCGAGCGCACCCACTCGTCCTGCTCGGGCTCGGTGAGATCCACGCGCGTCGGCGCTTCCGCGGACCAACGCTCGATGTCGCCACGAATGCTCACAGGACGACCGTCTTGCCGTCCTCGGCCGTCTCGTGCTCGATTTCGGAAGCCCTGGACAACATGTCGTCACTCATGTGTGTGAGAATGAGCCGTTTGCAGGTGAGCTCGGAGAGGTGCTCCACGATGTTGGCGTAGCTGTTGTGGAGCGGCACCTCCTTGTCAAACACGTAGCACTCGCAGGCGAATAGGTCGGCGCCCTCAGACGCTTCGATTAGCGTGTCGGTCCACTGCGTATCTCCGGAGTACACGAACGTCTTGCCCTCCACTTCGACACGCAAGCTATAAGACGGCGCGCCGCTGAAGTGGGCCGCGGGGAAGGCGGTGACCGTCACCCCGTCGAGGGTGATCGGTGTGCGGGGCTTGATTTCAACGAGCTCCAAATCGAAGGTGGGCTTGACCTTGGAGGAGCCCGGGAAAAGGACTTCTCTCGTTTGCGTGAGCCTTTCTTCGAGCCCGGGGGGGCCTGCAATCGTGAGGGGGGCCGTGCGCTTGGTGGCGAATTGAGCATCGAGAAGGAGGAATGGAAGGCCGCCGAAATGGTCGCCGTGCAGGTGCGTGATCAGGATCTTGGTCACCTCGCCAGGGTCGATGCCTTGCCCCCGCATCGCGATCAACGACGAGGCGCCGCAGTCGACCAAAAGGAAGTCGTCCGGGCTGCGAATGGCAATGCAGGTCTGGAACCGGCCGCCGCTGCCGAACGCGTCCCCGCTACCTATGAAGCATATTTCGACCGATCCCATCCGCCTAGGGGGCGAGGCTAGCAGAGGTGGGGCCGATAGGTGTATGCTGCCAACCCCGTAAAAGCGAGGAGTGACCATGGCCGAGCCGCGACTGACACTAGACGACGCCTACCGCTGGGAAGCGAACGCACCTGATCAGCTTTGGATGACGCAACCCATTGGGGACGGAAAGCTCGAAACGTACACCTGGAGCCAAGCCATGGATCAGGTGCGTCGAATGGCCGCCCACCTTCAGTCTCTCGGGCTCGAGCCGGGCAGCAAGATCGGGATGATCTCCAAGAACTGCGCCCACTTCATCCTGGCGGACTTGGCGATTTGGATGGCCGGCCATGTGAGCGTCGCGCTCTACCCCACCCTGAACGCCGATACGATCGAGTACATCCTCGACCACAGCGACTCGAAGCTCTTGTTCGTGGGCAAGCTGGACGGCTTCAGCGAGATCCAAAAAGGGATCCCGAAGGACATGCCGTGCATCTCCTTCCCCCTGGCTCCGCCGAACGACTACGAACAGTGGGACTCGATCATCGGGAAGACCGAGCCACTCCAAGGCAATCCACGCCGTAAGCCCGACGAGCTTGCCATCGTCGTCTACACCTCAGGCAGCACGGGCCGGCCCAAGGGCGTCATGCACAGCTTCGGCGCGATCGCGGCCTCGGTCGACGGCGCCGAGTCGATCTTCCAGGCCACTGCGAAGGATCGGGTACTGTCCTACCTTCCGCTGGCCCACGTCTTCGAGCGATTCTGCATCGAGGCGCAAGGCTTCCGCACGGGGATGCAAATCTTCTTCGCGGAGTCGCTCGACACGTTCGTCGCCGATCTCAATCGAGCGCAGCCCACGATCTTCATCTCGGTGCCCCGCCTTTGGCTCAAGTTTCAGCTCGGCGTTTTTCACAAGCTTCCACCCGATAAGCTCGGGAGACTCCTGCGGATTCCGCTTCTCAATCGCGTCATCAAGAAGAAGGTCCTCACGGGCCTCGGTCTCCAACACGTGCGTCTCGCTGCAAGCGGGTCGGCGCCCATTCCGCCCGACCTGATTCAGTGGTACCGGGACTTGGGCCTCGAGCTCCTCGAGGGCTACGGGATGAGCGAGGATTTCGCGTACTCTCACGCCACGATCCCGGGCAAGGGTCGCGTTGGGTACGTCGGTAGCCCGATGCCAGGCGTTGACGTGAAGATCAGCGACGAGGGCGAGATCCTGATCAAGTCCCCCGGCAACATGATGGGCTACTACAAGCAGCCCGAAATGACCGCCGAGTGCTACACCGAGGACGGTTACTTCAGGACCGGGGACCGCGGCGAGCGCGACGAGGAGGGCCGCCTGAAGATCACCGGCCGCGTCAAAGAGCTCTTCAAGACCAGTAAGGGCAAGTACGTCGCCCCCGTGCCGATCGAGAACCTCTTGAACAACCACAGCGAGGTCGAGCTCTCCTGCGTGACCGGGTCCGGCAACCCACAGCCATACGCCTTGATCCTTCCTGCCGAAGAGCTCCGCCCGAAGCTCCGCAACGGCGGCCCCGAGCGAGAGCGGTTCGAAGCCGAGCTCACGGCGCTGCTCGACTCTGTGAACCAGGAAGTCGAAGCCTTCGAGCGCCTGC
>CP070650.1:769572-773566 GCA_020354595.1 Myxococcales bacterium | reverse complement strand
AGGACTTCTTCATCGAAGCAACTCGAAGCTTCGACAAGCAAGCCGGCGGTGGCGGCGGCTACGGCGCCATCGCGAGAAGCGTGACGACACTCGACGCTGGAGAGCTCGACGTATCAGCGCGATACTACGGGTCGCGTTTTTCCAACCCCTACGCAAGACCCGTGTCGGCGCCTGACGAGCTGGACGGTCTTCGCGCGCGCGACGAGGCGGGGCTCCGAGTTCGCGCCTCGATGCAGCCGACGCCCCGAGTCGCGGTGCGCGCGCTGGCGGATGGCTGGCGGAGACTTTCGTTTGGCCGCTTTGATCTACTGCTCTTTGCTCGAACGGACTTTCGGCTCGCCCAATCCTGGAGGTGGGCATGGTGGCTCGAATACCGGCACGCCGGGCGCCGACTCTCGTGGACCACGCAGCTGGCATACGAGCCCGTGCGACGCGTTGCCTTGTCCTGGCAGCTCCAACACCGTCGGCTCGAGGGCTCGGCAGCCCGAAGAGCTCAGCACGATCTCGTTGCGGTTCTCAATTTCACCGCGCGCCCTGTCGACCTTCTTCGACTTCGGACGCGCGTCCGGTACGACTTCGAGGATGTGCTCGACAATCACCGGCTTCCCCAGACCTTGTGGGTCTACATCGATGCCGCGCTCACCGTCCGCGAACGGGACGCGCTGCGCCTTCGATACGACCTGCGAGCGTTCCTAGACGAGCGGGAGTCCACCCTCGCGCGGGTACCCAACCCAGAGCACTGGCTTTGGTTGGAATACGTGTTTCGCTACTGAGTTTCGGGGTAGTTAAGCCTCAAGATCGCATCCGCGCGCGTCACCTGGATTTGCAGGCGCCGGGACTGTGCGTCGCGGAGCGCGGAGCGAGCGTCCGCGACGGCGTCCAGATCGCCGGCGCCGAGATCGTAGCCGGTTTCGGCTTGAACCACGCGTCTTTGAGAAATCTCGACGAGACTCTCGGCGAGCACGAGTTGTTCCTCCGCGTTCCTGCGCTCAATCAAAGCCTGCTGCCGCCGGTCATCGCGTTCAATTCGCGCATCGCGGGCCCGCGCGTCGAGCTCGGATGCCCGCGCGTCGGCAGCGCGCGCCAAGGACACGGCCCTTCCTCCGTCCCAAAGCGGAACCGAAAGGTTCAGACCCAACCGGTACATCGGAAACACGCGTTCGTTGACGCCCGCTAAGCCCGTTTGACCGATGACCGCGAGCACCGGGACCCGGCTCTTGCGGTACATGTCGGCTTCGTCGCGAGCCGCATCCCGCTCGAGCTCGAGTGCTTCGATCTCCCACTTCTGCTCGAGGCGCGGGTCCTCCGCGACGATGAACAGCAGATCGCGATCGGGCTCGGCATCGGGAGGTAACTCGGTCCCAACCGCCGACTCCAATAGGCGTTTCGCGGCTTCCAGCTTTGCGGCTGCGTCCGATGCCACGAGCTCGGCCTCCAGTTGTTGATAGTGTGCAGCATCGAGGTCGGCGGGCGGTCGTTCTCCATCCTTGACGCGTATGCCGGTACGACGGCGTTGTGCCTGGGCCTCCCGGGCGGATGCGGCGGCGAATCCGTGGTGGAGATATGTGGCGAGCCAATCCAGATACGCGGTGCGCACCATGTTGAGGACCATTTCCTGAGATGCGCCGGCGCTCGCTTGCGTTGCCGCACGATAGGCCCTCGCTGCTCTGAGGGAGGCTTGGGTCTGCCCGTCATATAGGGGCGCGCGCATCTGGATCGTTCCTTCGTAGCGGACGTTCGGCCGAAACGCGGTTCTCTCCGTGACCGTAGGCGAGGCCCTCACGTTGACCTCGCGGCCGTCGACCGTTTCAACGCGCTCGATGTCGGAGCCTGGCGCAACGACGCTCATGACGTCCATCCAGAACGTCGGCAGCTTGCGTGCTCGCGCCGCATCGACCTCCGCGGTTGCCCGCGTGGTGGTTGCTTTGATCGCCTCCCAGTGGGCTTGGTTTCGGAGCGCTAGCGCCTCGAGCTCCTGAAGCGTGACGACCTCAGCCGACGCGACTCCGGGTTCGAGAATCGCAACCAGCACGGCCACCATGGCCGTAAACCGGCTCATCCAATTGCAGACCACATTCATGTTCCACCTCACTCCACTCGGCTACCGAGACCAACGGTGCGGACTGCGCCGCCGACGACTTCGCTACGCGTGCGCTGCATGCCGTCTCCCGTCGCTGATGATCTTTCCGTCGCGCAGGAAGACCTTCCTGTGGCAGAACTCCGCCACCTCCGGATCGTGAGTGACGATGATCAAAGTGAGCGCGCCGCCCTCATGGAGCTCGAGCAGGAGCTCCATGACCTCGTTTCCTGTCTTCGTATCGAGCGCACCGGTGGGCTCGTCGGCGAGAAGGAGGCGCGGTTTTGCCGACACCGCGCGAGCGATGGCCACCCGTTGTTTCTCTCCACCTGAGAGCTGCGCCGGCCGGTGACTGAGCCTGTGGCCGAGCCCTACTCTCTCGATGAGCTCCACGGCGCGGGCCTCCCGTTCGTGCCGATCCAACCCAGCGTAGTAGAGCGGCAGGGTGACGTTCTCAAGTACCGTATGGTCGGCGATCAGGTGAAACGACTGAAAGATGAAGCCGATGTAGTGAAGGCGAACCCAAGCGCGTTCACGTGGGGTCAACGTCGAGACGTCGCGGCCTCCGAGCGAGTAACTCCCTCGTGTTGGACCATCGAGACATCCCAGGATGTTCATCAGAGTCGACTTCCCCGAGCCGGAGGGTCCCATCAGGGCAACGATCTCTCCGGACTCCACGTGAATGCTCACGTCGTCGAGGACCGGCGCCGTCATGTTCGGAAACTCTTTTCGGATACCGGTGGCCTCGACGATCGTGAAGCCGCTCATCGTTGCCCTCGAAGCGACAACGAGGGAGCACCGGCGCCGTCGTCACCGTCCATCGCCAACCCGATGGCGATCAATTCATCCACCTCGAGTCCGTCGGGTTCGGCCGGCCGAACTTCGGTGAAGGCGCCATCCGACAAACCTGCCTCGACGGGGATCTCCTGGAGCTTGGTGCCTTTGATTCTCCACACTCGCGTCCGCGCAGGTGCTTCCGGCGCCCCTTCCGGCGTGAACCTCAGCGTAGCTTCCCGAACCGCCAATGCGTCCTCCACTTGAGCTACCTTGATGCGAACTTGAGCCGTCATGCCTGGCAACAGAACGTGGTCAGGGTTGTCAGCAGTGAGCGTGACCGTGTAGAAGGTCGCGCCGTGTTGGGTTTTTGGGTCGGGGTTGATGTGGCTCACCTTCGCATCGAAGACGCGCCCCGGGTATGTCGGGACCTCGAACTTCGCCGTCAGCCCAAGGGACATCTCCCCGATGTCGGCTTCGCCGATGGGAGCTTCCACGTACATCTGGTCGAGGGGCGCACCGATGCGGAACATACGGGTCTTTGGACCCACCACCATGCCGGTGCGCGGGGGAACCTCGAGAATCAACCCAGCTCGCGGAGCCACGATGTCGGCGCGGTCTCGGTCGCGCCCCTTGAGAGAGGCCCGTTCCACCGCAGCGGCGCGCTCGGCCCTCGCGGCGTCGAGGGCAGCGCGCGCCTTGGCCATCTCGGAGCGAGCCGCTTCCAGGTCGCTTGCACTGGCGAGTCCCTTCTGTGCGAGACGCGCCGTACGATCCAGGGAGCGCGCCGCGCCTTTCGCCGCCGCCTCGGTTTCGGATACCCGAGCATTGGCGACCTGAAGCTCGGCGTTAGCAACCAAGAAGGCCACTTCCACGGATACCCTGTCGAGCTGAGCCAAGAGCTCCCCCTGCTCCACGGTGTCACCCGGCTCGACGACCACCTCGACGAGCTGTCCTTCGATTGGCGCGGGGACTTCGAGTTGGTCGGTGAGCTCGACGTGGCCAGTCACGCGGACCTCCTTGATGATTGATCTCCTCGTGACCTCCGCACCTCGGTAGGGGCTTTCTCCCGGACCGCGCGTCAGAAAGTACACGCCAACCGCGGCGCCGATGATCAACACTGCCGCCACCACTGCGACGATT
>CP070650.1:766817-769472 GCA_020354595.1 Myxococcales bacterium | reverse complement strand
CGTCGCTGTGCGTCACAGCGACACCGATCACGAGCACATCCTCGTCGCGATCAACAAGATCCACCCGGAAACGTTTCGGATTCATTCGCCCGCTTGGGACCCCCAGAAGCTGTTCACCGGGGCCCGGGCCCTCGAGAGGGAGCTCGGCCTGATACCGCTTCGGTCGAGGGCGCGCGACCGACAAAAGATTCCCGAGCGAGCCATCGATTGCGAAGCCCACCAGGGCATCCACAGCTTCGCGCGTTGGGCCCGGGAAAACCTTCGGCCGGCTTTTCGAGCGACGGCGCTACGAAGCTGGGATGACGTGCACGACGTCTGCGGACGTTTCGGTGTGGTCATTCGCCTGCGCGGTAACGGCCTCGTATTCGAGGATGTGGTGCGGGGCGTCCGGGTGAAGGCCTCGGCCGTTGGTCGGGAGCTCAGCAAGGCGGGGCTTTGCGAACGGCTTGGAGCGTTCCAACCGGTGTCGGAGCGAGAGCTGGAAGCCGCGCGCCAGGCGCCCCGTCGGTACTCACCGATGCCGGCGCAGGCGCCTCAGAGCTTGTGGAAGGAGTACGAGCAGACCCTCCAAGAAGCGCGGGCTCGTCGTGAACGCGACTGGGCTCGCTATCGAGATACCGCGGCTGCCGAGCGACGACGTCTCAAGAGCAAGTACAGGCAGCAGCGACACCTCTTGGCTGCGCTACCCGTATCAGGTCCGGACCGAAAACGTCTTTTCCGCCAGCTCGAGCTTCGCCAGACCATCGAAATCCGCGCGCTCAAGCAGAAGCACGCCACCCAGCGATGGGGGATTCAGAAGACCCCGCGCCCCGGCACGTGGCGTCATTTCGTCGCAAGCCGGGCCGCGCAGCGCGACGCCCGCGCGATCCGACTTCTACAGCGCCGAGAGCGGGAACGCGGCCGTACCAGCGAAGAAAGGGAGTTTTGAGATTCAGCGAAGTGGAGTGGAGAGCTACAACGGTTGGCCCCGCTGCGTTGACGAGGGCGCGAGCGGTGTTAGGATACCCCTACCGGGTATAGGTACTAACACAGCAGCGAGGATGCACACCATGATGACCCCCGAAACGAAAGAGAAAGTCGAGGCCCGCCTCATGCGGATCGCCGGGCAGGTATCGGGTATCCAAAGAATGGTCGAGGGCGACCGCTACTGCGTCGACGTGCTGATGCAGATCTCAGCTGCCCGCGCCGCTCTGGCGAAGGTCAGCAAAATGCTGCTCGAGTCCCATATCCAGACGTGCGTCACCGGAGCCTTCGAGAGCAATGACGAGGACGAGCGGGCCGCGAAGATCGCGGAGCTCGTGCGGGTCTTTGAGAAGAACTGCAGCTGCTGACGAGGACCACGGTGAGTAGTCACGAACACCATGAGCATCGCGAAGACGGCCGCAGCGGCTGCCGCTATGACCACCACCGCGGGGACGACGAAGCCGTGTTCACGTGCCCGATGCACCCTGAAGTCGAGCAGGCGGGGCCGGGGGACTGCCCGAAGTGCGGTATGCCGCTCGAGCCAAAGGGAGTGCCCGCGATGTCAACGAGGACGGAGTGGACCTGCCCGATGCACCCCGAAATCGTGCGGGACGAGCCGGGCGACTGTCCCATCTGCGGCATGGCGCTCGAACCGCGTACCGTGAGCGTCGAAGAGGAAGAGGCCAACCCCGAGCTCCACGACATGAGCCGCCGCTTCTGGTTCGCGGCAGCACTCTCGGCGCCTCTGGTCGCCATCGTGATGATCGACATGTTGCCGAGCCGCCCGATCTCGAGCGTACTGCCTGGCCGGACGCGCGCATTCATCGAGCTCGCACTCGCCACGCCCGTGTGTCTCTGGTCGGCGTGGCCGTTCTATGTACGCGGCGTTCGTTCGGTGAAGAACATGAGCCCCAACATGTTCACGCTCATCGCGCTCGGCGTGAGCGTAGCCTACGTCTACAGCCTGGTAGCCACGCTCGTGCCGGGCATCTTCCCGCAGTCGTTTCGCGGGCACGGGGGCGAGGTCGCCGTGTACTTCGAGGCCGCTGGGGTCATCGTGACGCTGATCCTGCTCGGTCAGGTCCTCGAGCTCAAAGCCCGGAGTCAGACCAGCGGCGCCATCAGGAAACTACTCGGCATGGCGGCGAAGACGGCCCGACGGATCGGTGACGATGGCAGCGAGGAGGATGTTCCGCTCGATCAGGTGCACAAGGCCGATCGGCTGCGGGTTCGCCCGGGCGAGAAAGTGCCCGTCGACGGCGAGGTGCTCGAGGGCACGAGCCGCGTGGACGAGTCCATGGTCACGGGCGAGCCGATCCCGGTCGCGAAAGGCCGGGGCGACAAGGTCATCGGCGCGACCGTCAATGGCACTGGAGGCTTCGTGATGCGGGCCGAGAAGGTGGGCGCGGAGACGCTGCTCTCCCGCATCGTCACGATGGTCGCTGAAGCCCAGCGCAGTCGGGCGCCGATTCAGAGGCTCGCGGATGTGGTGTCGTCCTACTTCGTGCCCGCCGTGATCGTGACCGCGATCCTGACCTTTACCGTGTGGGCGTTCGTGGGCCCCGAGCCGCCGATGTCTTACGCTCTCATCAACGCGGTGGCGGTGCTCATCATCGCTTGCCCCTGTGCGCTCGGGCTGGCCACGCCGATGTCGATCATGGTGGCGACCGGTAAGGGAGCGTCGCTCGGAGT
>CP070650.1:763386-766717 GCA_020354595.1 Myxococcales bacterium | reverse complement strand
TGAGGGCGCATTTCGGAGACGACGCGGTCGGGCAAGTGCACGGGCGGCTTTCGAGTGACGCGCGCCGGGAATCGATGCGCGCCTTTGCCGAAGGTGAGCAGCGCGTGCTCGTCGGCACGACGGTGTTGGAGGTCGGAGTGGACATCCAAGACGCCAACATCGTCGTCGTCGAGCAGGCCGAGCGGTTCGGTCTTGCGCAGATCCATCAGCTGCGCGGGCGCGTTGGACGCGCGGGGCAACGAAGCGCTTGCCTGCTCACGTTTGCCGAACCGCTGAGTGAAGAGGCTGAGGCGCGCCTTCGAGCGCTCTGCGACACCGACGACGGCTTTGAGTTGGCCGAACGGGATCTCGAGCTGAGGGGCGCCGGTCACCTGTTCGGGTATCGCCAGTCGGGGGCCAGCGGTCTTCAGTTCGCGAACCTGATCGAAGATCGCGCTCTGCTGGGGTGCGCTGCCGAGCTCGTCGACCGCATCGTCTCGGCGGATCCCGACCTTTCTCTGCCCGAGCACGCGCCTGCGCGGGCCGCAGTCGCCCGCTGGGAGCGGAACGCGGCCGTCCGGGAGGACGCTGGCTAGGGCGTCGCTCTTGCCAGCTTCTTGACGGTTTTCGGGGAGCCGGGTACTTCCGAGCTATGGCCCTGGTTCTCCACGCACAGCGCGAGATCACTCTCAAAATCGCCTACTACGGCGTCGGGCTCGGCGGCAAGACCACCAACCTCGAGGCCATTCACTCCCAGTCGCGGCCGGAGTCTTGCGGCAAGCTCGTCGCGGTGAACACCGAAGCGGAGCGCACGCTTTTCCTGGACTTCCTGCCGCTCGAGCTCGGCACGTTCCGCGGCTACAACATGCGGCTGCATCTTCTCTCGGTCCCGGGTCAAATCGCTCAAGACTCGACCCGCCGCCTGGTGTTGCGCAACGTCGACGGCGTCGTCCTCGTCGTCGACAGCCAACCCGACGCGCTCGAAGGCAACAACTACAGCATCCGGAATCTCGACTACAACCTGCGGCTGCACGGCGTCGATCCCGACCGGGTGCCGCTGGTCGTTCAGTACAACAAGCGCGACATCTCTGGCGTCCTCGACGTCGCAGAGCTCTCCGAGCGTCTCGGCGTGCCCGAAGGGGTGCCCGAGCTCGTCGCGTCGGCGCGCGAGGGGTGGGGCGTCTTCGAAGCGCTCAAGTCGGCTGTGCGCCTGTGCATGCGTCAGTTGGGTGATCCGGCGCTGCACCGCGAAGGCCGCGTCGAATGCCTGCTCGACGAGCCGCGCGACCGCTTCTACCCGAGCGGCCCGGTCTCGATGATCCACGCGCTTGCGCCCGAAGAAGAGCTCGACCTCGACGACATCGAGCTCGTCGGCAGCGCCTGAGGCCTCCCATGCCGCCGTCCGGCTCGCAGTCGCTCACCGATCGCATTCAGGCGGTGGCGCCGACGATTCAAATGCTCCCCGTGCGGACGCCCACGCTGCCGCCGGCGACGCACACCAACACCTTCTTGGTGGGCACCGGGGAGGCGGTGGTCGTCGAGCCCGCCACGCCATACCGCGAAGAGCAGGACCTGATGGTCGAGTGGGTGCAGGCCGCGCGCCTCAAGGGCGTGGAGCCGGTGGCGATCCTCGCCACGCATCACCACCCGGACCACGTCGGCGGCGCCATGGCCCTTCGCGAGCGGCTTCAGCTTCCGTTGTGGGCGCACGCGATGACCGCCCAGCGCCTCGACGGCATCGTCGAGATCGACCGCTTGATTCAGGATGGCGAGCGCATCGACCTCAGCGGGCCGACGCCCACGGCGCTGACCGCGGTGCATACTCCTGGGCACCCTCCGGGGCACCTGTGCTTCATCGACGAGGCGACGGGCATGATGATCGCCGGCGATATGGTCGCGGCGGTCGGTACGATCATCGTCGAGCCCACGGACGGCGACATGCTCCTATACCTCGAGTCGCTCCGAAAGATGTCGGTCATCGAGCCCTCCGCGCTGTTGCCGGCGCACGGCGACGTCATCCAACAGCCGCAGGCGGTCCTGAGCTTCTACATCGAGCACCGCCTGATGAGGGAACGCAAAGTCCTCGAGGCGCTCGAGGCCCGCGGCAAGCCCTCCCGCCCGCGCCACCTGGTCGCCCAGGCCTACGACGACACCCCCAAAGCCCTCTGGCCCCTGGCCCTCCAATCGATCGAAGCCCACCTGATCAAACTCGAACGCGAAGGCCGCATCACCAAACAAGGCGACCGCTGGTCCTAGGGACACGCTAGCCCCCCGCAACACGGGTCATTCCGCACACTTCCACACCCAACCGCGAAAACTCGGAAGCCTCGGGGAAAAGGCCGACCCCGCGGCATACCGCAAAGCGCTCCGGAATTGCGCGTTTTCGCGGTTGGCTTTGTAAGGGGTTGGAAAGAGAGAGGTTTTAGAGGGGGAGCGTGTCCCTATGAGTTGAGGGACCAGTCGTAGCGGTGGTAGTCGAAGGGGTAGTCGGCGTCGAAGGCGGCTTGGAGCGACTTCTTTTGCTCTTCGGTGGCGTGGTTGAGCAGGAATAGCTGCACACCGGCGTGTCGTCCGAAATCGCTTTCGTAGTATCGAAACGTGATCGGGAGGCGCACGGCTCGGGCCTCGTGGTCCACCCGCACATCCGTCGCGACGTAGTTGTCCGCGGCGAGGTCCAACTGGTCATCGAGCCTGCCGGCCTCGTAGAAGGCCACCGGTGGGCAGCTCGTCGATGCGCATACCAGCGCCGCGTGAATGCGGGCGTCCACGTGATCCGGACAAAGCGCGAGCCTCGGATCATCATCGTCGAAGAGGCGCGCCTTGGTTGCGGGATGGGGCGCATTTCGGCGGAGGATGCCGTTTTCGATCTCGTCGAGCGTGACCACGAAGTCACCGACGCGGTACGCGACCACGCCGAAGAATGACGGGATCTCCATGACCGACTCGCGCACACCGGTCGCCAGCACACCGTGGATCGCCAGCACGTTGTACACGTTGATCCAAAACGCGATGCGCGCGTCGTCGGTGGTGAGCTGCTCGGGGTCGACATGATGAAGAAGCTGGCTCGTTCTCTCGAGCTCGGCGAACGTCTCCGACGCCTGGAGCTTCTCGTAATCCACCCGACCGTCCTCGCCGATCACCTCGACCTTCAGCGCGTTGCCAAGCTTTCGCAGCGCCTCCGCGGCGTCCGAAGCGGCGATCGGGCCCTCGCTTCGCGGCGCGTCGAGGTTCAGCACCTTTCTCGCGAGCCACGCATTGGGCACCAGTGCCTTAGCCAGCTCCGCCGGGTTCTTGGCCCGCCGCAGGATGTCGCCGGCGTCGCGCAGGTTTCGGATCCAGTCGGCCATCTGGT
>CP070650.1:757948-763286 GCA_020354595.1 Myxococcales bacterium | reverse complement strand
TGGTCGTTGCGGCGTCCGCGGCGTACGTCTCCGAAAAGACCCGCCTGGCACGCGAAGCGAAGGAGCTCAAGAAGGCGCAGGAGGCGGCGCTCGAAGCAGCATTGGCCGCGGAGCACGCCGAGCAAGCCGAAGCCGCCCCACCACCCTCACCCCTCCAACAACCGTAAGCAGCGTTCAAAAAGGAATGTCGTCGTCGCCGAAATCGTCCGCCGGCGGGGCGCTGTCGCCTCCGCCGAAATCGCCCGGCGCCCCGGAGTCCCGACCCCGACCGCTTCCCAGCAGAACGATGTTCTGCGCGACGATCTCCGTACTGTTGCGCTTGTTGCCGTCCTTGTCCTCCCACTGGCGGTACTGGATTCGGCCCTCGGCGCAGATGCTTCTGCCCTTGGAAAGGATGTTGTTGAGCGCTTCACCGCGCTTGCCCCAAACGATCACCGTGTGCCAATCCGTGCGCTGCTGGCGCTCTCCGGCTCGGTTGACGTAGGACTCGGTCGTCGCAAGGCGCAGCCGCAACACGGCTTGCCCATTCTGGGTGTACTTGAGCTCCGGGTCCGCACCCAGGTTCCCGATGAGCGTCACACGATTTAGGCCTTCTGCCATGGCTCCCCTCTTCTGTTAAGCCGCAATGGGCGGCGAACATACGCGGCCTGCGGCCGCGGATCAATGGCTCGTCGCCTCGCTTTGCATGCGAAGGACGATTGCTAGCTCATCGGTCAATTCGCGGCGACGGTGCTCGTAAAACGACGGTCCGATCGTTTCGGCCGAGCGTTGACGCTCCAACGAGGCGATTTCGTCGAGGAGCTCGGTACGGCGGCCAGCGCGCACCTTGGCGAGGGCCTCGCTCTGGTCGACCCGACGCAGAAGAAGCGAGAGTCCCAAGAAGGCGAAGATCAGGGCGACCGCGGCGGCCAGATAGGGCAGCGGGCCACTTCCTGGAATCCCGCGGATGTGAATATTGAAGCGGTCGAGTGGCGGGTCGCCAGGCCGACGCATGACCCCGGCCACGAGAAAACGCCGATCGCCCCCTTCGTGCACCCGGGCGACTTGAAAGCCCTCGACCTCCAGGCTCATGCCGTCGACGTAGTCGCTGATGACCTGGTACTCCATCGTCGGAAAAGGCACCGCCTGCTCCACCGTCATCGACGTGCCCCCTACCGGAATGTCGTACGTCCACATCAGGTTGACGCGGCCGGGCGAAATCGAACCAGTGATTTGAAGCCCGTTGTCGGTAGCGGTCATCTGTTGGTTCGTCATCACCGCCATCGCCTCGAAGGCCTTGAAGCCGTCCGGCAAGCGAATGGACAACCCTCCTTCCGGGAACACATAGGTCGCCTCACCGAGATTCGTGAGTCGCGTATCCTGTGTGATGTGGGCCCGGTCGTCCCGAAACTCAATTATCGTGCGACCCAGCATCTGAAAGACACGTCGATTGTCGGTCGTCGTCTCCAGCCGAACCACGCGCACCCGCTGACCTTTCGCCGGGTCCAGCCGAAACGGCTTCGAGCTATAGCGGGCGCCGTTGTACGGTACGTTGACCCGATACGAATGTTGAGTGTCGGTGACAAGCCCATCGAATGGGCAGATGCCCTGTTGGTCGGTCACGCACGCCTTGCTCTCTCTTGCGCCCGACTGCTCCATGATGCCCAGGCTAACCGCTTGTTTGGCGACCGGCGCCTGGGAGGAATCGACGACCTCCACGGCGATCGTTCCTCCAGGTAAGGCGTCATCGACGAAGGAGGCGACCAGGTCCGGCACGTTGCCGAGGGCCCGATTGACCACGGCCTGATCGCGCTGCGCAAACGCCCACGCCGGAGCCCACGCCAGCAGGCCGATCAACAACGCGACGCGTGTCATTCATCTTCCTCGAGGCGCCGCGCGATCAACGCCTCCGCCTCTTCGCGGAAGCCCTCGGCGCCTGCGTCGAGCTCGTGCAGCACGCGCCGAGCCTGCGCGCGGAGCTTTGCGTTGAGCTCTTCGTAGTCCGCCTTGGAAAGCTTGCCGGCGTCGTGCTCGAACGCGACGTCACGGATCTCTTGAAGCAAAGCTTCTTTCTCCGTGAGCAATGCGAGCCGCGCGTCGTTGGTGAGCTGCGCGCGGGCGTCGTCTGAAACTTCGTTGGAAAGCGCGAGACTCAAGCTCAGCCACAGACTCAACAGGCCGCCCACCATGGCAACCGCTGCAGTCACGACGAACAGCCAGGGGAGGAGCTCGCTCATCAGCTCTCCTCGATGCGCTTCAGCTCTTCGTCGAGCCGTGAATCGTACTCGAGCTCCGCCTCCGCGTTCGGTGCGGATGCGGCGTGTGCCTCCGCGCCGCGGCGCTGCCACCTGCGGCCGATGAACACGACCAGGCCGATCGCGAAAACCATCGCGGCAATCGGAACCGCCCAGAGCGCCCGGTCGAGGCCCTTGTCGGACGGAATCGCTAGGGCTGCGGCACCGTACTGTGCCCGGTAGGACTCCTGAATCGTCGACGGCTCGACGCCGGCAGCAAGCAACTCGCGGACCTCGGCGCGCTTGTCGTCGGCCCACCCGCACGCACACGTGTCCAGCGGTAGGCGCGCGCAATCACCGCACTGGCAGAGCAACCTCCCGAAGAGCTGGCGCTCGGTTGGATTGTTGAGCACGACCGTGCCGGCGTGCAACGTGCTGCTCGTATCGTCCACCTGGGCCGATGCCACGCCGATCCACGCGACCATGGTCGCCAACGCGATCGCCAGCGCAACGACCGCGGTTGCAGGAGAGAACCGAAGGCGCCGTGGTCCCGCGCCGGCCGCCTGCTCGCGAACCAGCTCGCGCCCGGTCGGCCACATCCCCAGAATTGCACCCAGCAGAAGCACGATGCCGCCGAGCCAGATCCACGCGACGAGCGGCCGAATGATGATCCGGAACGTGCCCCGACGAGTGGAGGGATCGACGGTGCTCATGATCACGTAGACGTCTTCCGCTGGGCGGCTTCGAATCGCCACCTCAGTCGTCGGCATCTGTGGATGCGTTCGATAGAAGAACTTCGCGGGAGCCACCTGACCCTTCTCCGCTCCCGAGGGGTCGAGCAAGGTCATGTCGGTGAAGATCATCCGTTTGTTCGGGTCGGCCTCCATGCGCGGCTGGTCGTAACGGACCGTATGCTGGCCGATGGCCATCGTCTCGCCCGGGCGAAGCGCCTTTTCTTGCTCGACGTCGTAGGCGGCACCCGTGAAGCCGATGAACATGAAGACGATGCCAATGTGAACCACGTACCCGCCATACCGGCGGCGCCCCTTGGAAACGAGTCGAACCAAAGCGGTCGCCGAGCCCTCGCCCTTCTTCATGCGGACTCGGACGCCACGCCAGAACTCCTGCCCGACGCTCGCGAGCACGAACGCGCACGTGGCGAACGAGACGACCGGCGCTACGGCGGTCATCCACGCGAGAACCGCGCCCGTGGTGGTGTCGTAGATCTCGGTGCGTTCTACGATGGGCGGGTAACCGAGTCGCGCACCGAACAGGAGTTGCAGGACCGCGACGGCCACGCCTGCGCCTACGGGCAAGGCCAAAGCGCGCGCGAGCTTGGATCCGGTTGCTTTGCGCCACGCCACGAGAGGCCCCAAGCCCGCCAGGAACAGCAAGACGATGCCGAGGGGCACCATCCATTTGTTGTAGAAGCCCGGGCCCACGGTCACTTCCTCGCCTCGCATCCACTGGCTCAGGAGTGGGAAGGTCGTGGCGATGAGCACGAAGACCATCATCCCGAGAAGAACCCAGTTGTTCAGCAGGAACGCGAACTCGCGGCTCACCAACGACTCGATTTCGTTGTCAGCTTTGAGCTTCGGCAGTCGCCAGATCATCAGGGCGGCCATCACGATGATGAGGAACGCCATATACCAGACGAAGTACTGACCGATGTCGGAGCGCGCGAAAGAGTGGACGCTGGCGATCAGCCCCGAACGCGTGAGGAACGTGCCGAAAATCGTGAGGAAAAAGGTCAGGAACAGCAAGAAGACGTTCCACACCTTCATCATGTGGCGCCGCTCTTGAATCAAGACCGAATGCAAATACGCGGTTCCCACCAACCACGGCATGAATGACGCGTTTTCGACCGGGTCCCACGCCCAGTAGCCACCCCAGCCGAGCTCCTCGTAGGACCACAAGCAGCCGAGCAGCAGTCCCAGGGAAAGGAACGTCCACGCGATCATCGACCAGAGCCGCGCAGCGCGAACCCACTCGTTGCCGAGGCGTCCGGTGATGAGTGCCGCCACCAGTATCGCGAAGGGCACCGACCACCCGACGAACCCGAGGTAGAGACTCGGCGGATGGATGGCCATCCAGTAGTTCTGGAGCAGCGGGTTGAGCCCTTCGCCATCTCCGGGCGTGGTTCGGATGTACGTCGCGAACGGATTGGCCGCGAAGAGCATCAGGACCATGAAGAAGATCAAGATGCTCATCAGGGTCGCGAGGATCCACGGTTGCAGCTCGGTATAGCGTCCCCGAAGCCAACGCGTCGCAAAGAACGTGTAGCCAGCGAGAAGGAACGCCCACCACAGAAGCGAGCCGTCTTGCCCACCCCAAAGCGACGCGATCAGATACCACCACGGCATCGACCGGTCGCTGTATCGAGCGACGTACCGAATCCGGAAGTCGTGGACCTGGAATGCATACGCCAACACGCACACCGCGACGAGGATGAGCGCGCAGGTTGCGTACGTCCCCCATCGCGCGGACGGGAGAAGATGAGGACGCCCTTGGCCCGCGCCCATGGCCATCGCCATGGTGTACGACGCGCTGATGAGCGTCAGGGACAGCACTAGCGTGCCGAAGAAAGGAATATCGAGTGCCGGCATGGGATTTCGGCCCTCGAATCCGAGCGGCCGTCCCCATTACATACGGGCTGATGGGATTCGGGCAAGCACAATGAAAAGCCCCGCTTGGCGCGCTGCCGAGCGGGGCTTTCGAGGGGGGTGTTAGACTGAAGTCATTCGCCTTCTTCGAACTCGGCGTCGATGACGTCATCGTCACCCTTACCGGGCTCTTCGGATCCGCCGGGAGCTTGCCCACCCGGGGCGCCGTTCGTGGCGTCTGCGGCCGCAGAGCTGTACGCCGCTTCAGCGATCTCTTTCATGGCGGCTTCGAGCACCTCGCTTTGGGTGGCCATGGCCGCGGTGTCGTTGGCCTCGATGGCGTCGCGAAGTGATTTCACCTTGCCCTCGACGTCGGCGACCTTCTCGGCAGGAAGCTTGTCCTTGACCTCTTCGAGCGCCTTTTCGACCCCGTAGGCGAGTTGGTCCGCCTTGTTGCGGGCCTCGACCTGCTCGCGACGCTTGCGGTCCTCTTCCTCGTGGGCCGCGGCGTCCTCGACCATG
>CP070650.1:755314-757848 GCA_020354595.1 Myxococcales bacterium | reverse complement strand
CGATCGTCGACAATGTGGCGCACGCCCTTTCGCTTCTCGACGAGCCGACGCTCGAAGAGGTGCGCGTCGGTTTCAAGCTCTTCGACTATGGGGCGATCGTGATCGGCTTGCACTTCAGGCGCTTCGTGAACCTCTCCGTGGAACGACGGGTCGCTTATGTCCACCGGTGGGAGAAGGGCGTCGAAATCCAACGCGGTATCGTCGACCTCCTGAAGAAGCTGACCTATCTGGGATACTGGAAAGACATCGAAGCGGCCCGCGCGATTGGGTACCAGGGTCCGGTGTCGGTCGAAGGCGGCATACCGAACCTCGGCAACGCTCCGATGCCGCCAACCGGGCAGGAGCCATGAGCGAGACCTCACCAATCCTGAAGGTCATGCAACCAGCCGAGATCCCGGACGCGGGCCTCGACCTTCGCACAGAGGTCGTGATCGTTGGCTCCGGCGCATCGGGCGCCGTGATGGCGTACGAGCTGTCGCGCGCCGGCGCCAAGGTCGTCGTCCTCGAGGCCGGTCCATACATTCCCTCGAGCGAGTTCCAGGAGCACACTCAGACGGCGTTCGAGACCCTCTACCAGGATCACGGCAATCAAGTGAACACGACCGGTGACATGGTCGTCCTGCAAGGCAAGTGCATCGGTGGGTCGACCGTCGTGAACACGGCTGCGTGTTTCCGACCGCCCGATCAGGTGCTGGAAAGTTGGAGGACCGAGCATGGGCTCGAGAATCTCTCACCGGAGGTGTTGGCGCCCTACTTCGACAAGTTGGAGAGCAATCTTTCGATCCACCAAAACGAGCCGCACGAGGTCAACTACAACGGTCGTTTGCTTCTCGAGGGCGCCAAGAAGATTGGAATTCCAGCGTCGCCCACGAGCCGTAACGTCAAGAACTGCGCGCTCAGCGGTCATTGCTTGGCGGCGTGCAGGACGGATCGCAAGCAGTCCATGCTGGTGACGTATCTTCCCTGGGCGAGCGAGTTGGGGGCAACGATCCTGAGCGGGACCCGCGCTGACACGTTCGAGGTTCGTGACCGGCGAATCACCGCCGTGAACGCGATTGCAACGGACTCGACTGGCCGAAACAAGCCTGTGCGCGTCGAGGCTGACCTCGTGGTAGTCGCGGCGGGTCCAATCCAAACGCCGCTTCTCTTTCAAAAGAACAAGCTCGCCAACAGCAGTGGGCAGGTTGGGCTCAACTTCGCATGCCATCCCTCGTTGGCGGTATTCGGAGAGCACCATGGACCCGTCTACGCATGGGTCGGCGCCACGATCACGGCTCACGCGGGCGAAATCGAGAACCCATTGCGAGGCGGCTACCTGATCGAGGCGGCAATGGCGGATCCGGTCAACACCAGCGCAGCCACCGACGGGGGTGTTGGTCGTGATTACCTCGACTTCGTCGCAAACAGCAAGAATTTCCAATCCGCGATCACGTTGATCCATGACCACAACGTCGGCCGGGTGTTCCTCGAGGACGGCCGAAAACGCATCGAGTACGACATCGACGACCGTGATTTCGAATCGATGCGGGAAGCGCTCCGCGGGGTGGCGCGCATCTACTTCGCCGCGGGCGCCAAGCGTGTGTACCTCCCGACCACGCGGCGCACCACCATCGAGCGCGAGAGCGACGTCGACTCGGTGATCAACAGCCTCACGAACGGCAAGCACAAGTACCGGCTCGCGTCGTATCACCCGCAGGGCACGATGCGTATGGGCGCCGACCCGAAGAGGAGCGTCGTCGGCCCGGACGGCCGTTGCCACGATCTCGACAACGTATACGTGCCAGACGCCAGCTTGTTCCCATCCTCGATCATGGTGAATCCACAGGTGACCGTGTACGGGCTGGCGAGCTATATCGCGGACCAGATCAAGGCGCGGGGCTGACGGCTACGTCAGCGAAAGGCGCGTTTTCGCGGTTGGGTCTGCAAGTACGCGAAATCAAATCGATCGTGGAGGGGTAGCGTGTCCCCTATCGTTTGATCTTTGCGAAGCACCAGATGCCGCCGTCGGCTTCGACGAGCTTCCAGCCCTGACCGCCCATCGCGGTGAACTGCTTCGTCACCTCGGCCGGCTTCTTGCCGGGGCGTACGCACTTGTATTCCCACTTGTGTCCGCCCCACTTGCCGTGGTGGCCGCAGTGGCTGCAGCTCTTGCCCTTCGCACAGTGGGGGCAGTCCTTGCCGTGAGTGCAGTGCGGACACTCCTTCCCCGCGGCGCAGTGCGGACACGCCGTAGATGATTTTCCGCAGGTCTGACAAGACGCGGTGTGCTCGTCCGCGTTGACGTCGACGGGCGCGCTTGCGAGCGCGAACCAGATGAAGCCGGCTATGAAGACAGAAGCGAGAGTTGCAAGACGCATAAAGGGACCTCCTGAGGCCGGCAGGCTAGCACGCGAACACTGGCACCGACACTGGCACCGCAGCCAGCAGGCGGTAGCGCGAGCCCGAAGGGCGAAGCCCGGCGCGAATGCGCCGGCAAGCCCCGAGCGAAGCGACGGGGCGCGCAGGGAGGATTACGGGCGGGGGTGGGCGGGTGG
>CP070650.1:749974-755214 GCA_020354595.1 Myxococcales bacterium | reverse complement strand
ACGAGCTTGAGCTCCCACGGCGTGGACTTCGATAACCGGGCATTGACGCCCTCGCAATACGCATCACATGCGGCGCGTGCCTCGATGCTTATCTTTTCGGCCTCCTCGTCGACGCCGCCGCTCCAGTTCATGCGACGGAAGAACCGGTCGACCTCGACCATTTCATCGCTGCCATCCAGAAGCTCCGCCGCGCGCCCTTGGCCCAAGATGCGCATGATCAGCATCTGCAGGCCGCGGTCCATCGCGTGGCAGTAGCCCATGCCCCAGTAGAGGCCATCGATGTCGTCGGCCGTGATCTGCGGGATGCCATGCTCATCCCGCGTCCAACGCGCTCTGGGTGTAGTCATCGCTAAAACTGGTCCTTGGCTTGGCGAATGGCGGTGAACGACGCGACCGCATCTTGGCCGGCGGCCACGTTCGGGTCATCGAACCGGAGAAACGGGTTCGTAGCGAGCTCGCGTTCTAGGGCCCCTGGCACCGTGAACCGATTGGCTTCGCGAGTTTCGATGGCCTCTTCGAGCGCGCGGTCGATCTCTTGGTTGTCGGGCTCGACTGTCTTGGCGAAGCGAAGATTATTGACGGTGTACTCGTGGCCGCACCAGACCTTGGTGTCCGGCGGCAGCGAGCGCAGCTTCGACAGCGATTGCGACATCATCTCCATGGTGCCTTCGAACACGCGGCCGCAACCCGCGATGAACAGGGTGTCGCCGCTGAAGAGGTTGCCCTCGGTGATGAATGCGATGGCACCGAGGGTATGGCCGGGGATCTCGAGGATGTCGACGGTTGCGTCGCCAAACTCGAACGAATCCCCATCGGAGAGCGCATCGGTCTGCCGAGGGATTCGCTGGTGGTCGGCGTCATAGCGAGAGCCGCGCACGTGCGCGATGGGGCATTCCTCGATGAGAGGCTCGATCCCGCCGACGTGATCCCAGTGGTGGTGGGTGAGCCAGATCTCCGTGAGCTTCAGGCGGTGCTCATCGATCGCCCGGAGCACCGGATCGGCTTGGGAGGGGTCGACGACCGCCGCCTGGCGGCCTTGGGCGACCAGGTAGGCGTAGTTGTCGCTCAAACACGGTACTGGGATCACCTGCATCGGGCGCACCCTATCACGAGTCTTCGAACGGGCGATTCGCGGTCCAGTCGAACGTGCCTTCGTCGCGTTCCTTCACCGCTTGCTTCCAACCAACCTCGACGGCGCGATTCTTGAAGTTGATGCCCTCGGGCGAGTGGCGGGTGATCCCGTCAAACACCGTTGCGAACATCTGGGTTTGGTTGAGCCCCATGGCTTCGACGGCCTGGTTCACGACCAGCTTCTGCATCATGAGCTGGTTGACGGGTACCGAGGAGATTCGCTCAGCGAGCGCCTCGACCTCTGCATCGAGCTCTTCGGTAGGAACCGCCTTGTGCACGAGCCCGATCCGCTCTGCCTCTCGGCCGTCGATCTTGTCGCCGGTGAAGACCATCCGCTTTGCCCGTTGTGGTCCGAGCCGGTAGACCCACATCGCGGTCGTCGGACAACCCCACACACGGACCGGCATGTATCCGATGCGGGCGTCCTCAGCCATGACGATCAAGTCCGAGCACAGAGCGATGTCCGAGCCGCCGGCGACGGCGTACCCATGGACTTTGCAGATCACGGGCCTATACGAACGCCACAGCGACATGAAGAGCTGCGTGTTCCGCATCATGAAGTAGTAGTCCTTCATCGGATCCCAAGGCATCTCTTGTGTGCCGGTTTGAGAGCCCGTGGCCTCGGCGTAGTACGTGAGATCGTACCCCGCGCAGAACGCCTTTCCTGCGCCCGACAAAACGATCACGTGAACCTTCTCGTCGGCATTGGCTTGGGCCACGCAATCGGCGAGCTCCACGGGAAGCTCGTTGTCGATTGCATTCATTACCTCGGGTCGGTTCAGCGTGATGCGCCCAATCCGCCCGTCTCGCTCATAGAGGACTCTTGGCATCCCCGGAGTCTAGCGTTTGTACGTCTCTGAAGTATACCGGGCACATGGATCCGAAAATGATGATCGAGCAGGGGATCGCTTTTGTCGGACGCACCGGGGTGAAGGTGCTTGCGATGGAGCCCGGTCACGTGAAGATGACGATGCCGCTCGAGCCCAACCTGAACCACGTCGGCACGATGTACGCCGGGGCTCTATTCACTCTCGCCGAGCTCCCTGGCGGCGCGATCTTTCTCACGACGTTCGACGTCGGCAAGTTCTATCCCATCATCAAAGGGATGGACATCAAGTTCGTGAAGCCGGCGACCACAGACGTCACGGTCGAAATCCATCTGGATCTAAACGAGGCTGCGAAGATCCAAGAGAAAGCCAACGAGGCGGGCAAAGCCGACTACGACTGGGAGTGCGAACTCAAGGACGCGAACGGTCAGGTCGTGTGCGTCACTTCGAACCGCTACCAACTCCGCAGCATGAATCCGCCTGGTGCCTAGGGCGGACGAAAACCTTCGCGAGCGAATCGCTGCGAATCTCGCGGCCCACCCGCGCAACACCGAAGCCGATGCTTCCTTGCGTCCCGCCGCCGTGGCGATGGCCGTCGTCTCGGACACCGAGGGCGAGGCTTCGTTCGTCATCACCCGGCGTGTTTCATCGCTCCGAAACCACGGCGGTCAGTATGCGCTCCCCGGTGGACGCATCGATGAAGGCGAAGATCCCATCGCTGCGGCACTGCGAGAGCTCGATGAGGAAGTCTCTCTACGACGCGGTCCTGAAAGCGTCTTGGGCCTTCTCGATGACTACCCCACCCGCTCGGGTTTTCGCATCACGCCGGTGGTCGTATGGGCGGGCACAGACGTCGAGCTCACGCCCAACCCGAACGAAGTCGCCGAGGTGCACCGAGTCCCGATCGCGGACCTCGATGCGCCCGGCATCCCCAAGTTGTTCGACCTCGGCATGAGCGATCGCCCGGTCTTGTCGGTACGAATCCTCGGCAAGGACATCTTTGCGCCGACCGCCGCGGTCATCTACCAGTTCCGCGAAGTGGCCATCCACGGCCGGGACACGCGCGTCGCCCACTACGATCAACCTCCATTCGCTTGGAAGTGAGTCTCCCGCCATTCGGCCGCATCGTGCCTGGGCCCAACCTCGAACAAGCACAGGTGCTTGCCGGGCTGATGAGCCGGGCAATCGGCGCGATGTTGACCTGACCGGCCGGAGCCCCAGAGACGAAGCACGCATGGCCAACCACCTAGGCGACGAGACGAGCCCGTATCTCCTGCAACACGTCGACAACCCGGTCGATTGGTACCCATGGGGCGAAGAGGCGATGACGCTCGCCAAGGCAGAGGACAAACCGATCCTCTTGAGCATCGGGTATGCCGCCTGCCACTGGTGCCATGTGATGGCCCACGAGTCGTTCGAAGACGAGGCTACGGCGGCACAAATGAATGCGGACTTCATCAACGTGAAAGTCGATCGCGAAGAGCGTCCGGACGTCGACAGCATCTACATGCAGGCGGTGACCGCGATGACGGGCCGGGGGGGTTGGCCGATGACCGTGTTCCTCACGCCCGAAGGGAAGCCCTTCTATGCCGGTACCTACTTCCCGAACGAGCCGAGGCACGGCATGCCGAGCTTCCGGCAGATCCTGACCGGTGTGAAGCAGGCATGGGACAACGATCGCGACAACGTCGTGGGCAGCGCGGGAGAAGTGGCGGACCGGCTCCGCGCACTGTCCGATGTCGGGCTCGATCCGGGCACCGTGAGCGATGGTGTTCTTCGTAGCGCTTTGCGCGCCCTCGCGGCCAACTTCGACGCGACCTGGGGTGGCTTCGGAGGCGCGCCGAAGTTTCCTCCGTCCATGACCCTCGAGTTTCTCATGCGGGCGCACCTGCGGGACTCGGGCTCCGACGCGCTCGCCATGGTCGAGAAGACCCTTCGCAAGATGGCCGAGGGCGGCATGTACGATCAGATCGGTGGCGGCTTCGCACGCTACTCGGTCGATAACCGGTGGCTCGTTCCCCATTTCGAGAAGATGCTGTACGACAACGCGCAGCTCGCGAGGGCCTACCTCCACGCGTGGCAGATCACCGGCAACGATTTCTACCGGCGCGTCACGGAGGAGACTCTCGATTGGGTTCTTCGCGAGATGCGCCACGAGGGTGGCGGGTTCTACAGCAGCCTCGATGCCGATAGCGAGGGAGTCGAAGGGAAGTTCTACGTCTGGTCGGCCGACGAAATCCTCGAGGCCCTCGGCGAAGAGGCCGAAGTGTTCATGCGAATCTACGACGTGTCCGAAGAGGGGAACTGGGAGGGGCACAACATCCTGAACCTCCACCTCGATCCGAGCGGCTACGCAACGCAACTGGGCATGGACCCGGACGACCTCGAGGCTCGTATGCTGGCAGCCCGGGAAAAGCTCTACGAGATCCGCTGCAAGCGGGTCTGGCCGGGACTCGACGACAAGGTGTTGACCTCGTGGAACGGGATGATGCTGGCAGCGTTCGCAGAGGCCGGTGTCGCGATGCGCCGACGCGACTACATCGAGGCGGCCCTAGCGAATGCAGAGTTTCTGCATGAAACGATGCGAAGCGAATCAGGGCGTCTCTTTCGGACATGGAAGGCCGGGTCAGAGCCCAAGTACAACGCCTACCTGGAGGACTACGCTTATTTGGCCGAGGGCTTGTTGGCGCTCTACGAAGCGACGTTCGATGCCCGCTGGGTCGACTGGGCGCGCGAGCTCGCCGGTCTGATGGTCATTCATTTCCACGATGAGAAGAACGGCGGCTTCTTCGACACCTCCGACGACCACGAGGAGCTCATCCACCGTCCGAAGGACCTGCAAGACAACGCGACCCCGAGCGGCAACGCCGTCGCGACTACGGTGCTGCTGAAGCTGAGCCTGCTGACCGGCAACGGAGACTACTGGCAGCTCGCCGAGCGGAGCGTTGGCTCGATGGTCAAATTCATGCAGCAGTACCCAACGGGATTCGGTCAGTGGCTCAACGCAGCGAGCTTCATGCTGAGTGAGCCCGGAGAGGTCGCGCTGGTTGGGAGCGAAGACGAGCTCGCTCCGCTCTTGCAGGTGCTGCGAAGCGAGTATCGGCCGTTTCAGGTGGTCGCGGCGGCGCAAGAAGGCGAAGCGCCGCTACCGCTCCTCGAAAGCCGACCAAAGGTCGACGGCAAGGCAACGGCATACGTGTGCCAGCAGTTCGTGTGTCAGGCCCCGGTGACGGATCCGGACGAGCTAGTCAGCCAACTTCGTTGAGACTGAAGCGGTCCATT
>CP070650.1:745964-749874 GCA_020354595.1 Myxococcales bacterium | reverse complement strand
CGACGAGGTCGCTTCACTTGCCCGCGAGCACAAGCCCAAGCTCCTCTTCTGCGGCGCGACGGCGTATCCGCGCATCATCGACTTCGCGAAGTTCGCCGAGATCGCGAAGGAGACCGGCGCCATCCTCGTGGCCGACATCGCGCACATCTCAGGCCTCGTTGCTGGCGGCGCGCATCCAAGCCCCGTCGGCCACGCCGAGGTGATCAGCAGCACGACGCACAAGACCCTCCGCGGTCCTCGTGGCGGCATGATCCTGTGCAACGACGAGCACAAGAAGGCCATCGATCGGGCGGTTTTCCCGGGCCTTCAGGGCGGCCCGCACAACGGCACCACGGCGGGAATCGCCATTGCGGCCAAGCTCGCGATGACAGACGAGTTCAAGGCGTACGCGCGGGCCATCGTCGACAACTCACGCGTGCTGGCCGAAACGCTCTTGTCGCGCGGCTTCGATCTCGTGACCGGCGGCAGCGACAATCATCTCATCCTGATCGACCTCAGCGGCAAGGACGTCCCGGGAAAGGTCGCCGCGCAGGCGCTCGACCGCGCAGGTATCGTCGCGAACTACAACTCCGTTCCCTTCGACACGCGAAAGCCCTTCGACCCGAGCGGCGTTCGTTTGGGCACGCCGGCCATCACGAGCCGCGGCATGGGCGCCGACGAAATGAAGCGGCTCGGCAACTGGATGGCCGACGTGGTCGAGGACGTGGAGAACGACTCGCTGATCAACCGGATCGCGGGCGAGGTCAAAGAGCTCTGCGACCAGTTCCCCGCGCCGGGCGTTCCGGTTCACTGATTCCCGCGACCCGACGGGTCGCGTCGCGCGCGGGACTGCGCCTTTAGGCTTTAGCTACCGGCTTTCCGTTCAGTCCGTAGAAGCACCGAAAACGCGTCGAAAAGGGGCGCACCCCTGCTAGACTGCCCCGAGCATGTCCCTTCAGGGAAAGCGCATCGTCGTTGGTCTGGGCGGCGGAATCGCCGCGTTCAAGGCGGTGCAGCTCGTTCGCGAGCTCATGCGCCGCGGCGCCGAGGTCCGTGTGGCCATGACGGACGCCGCGACCCGTTTTGTGGGCCCGATTACATTTGCGGGGCTCACCGGCGAACCGCCGGTGACCGACCTCTGGGCGGAGGACTATGCGGGCGAGGTCCACGTCGAGCTCGGCGAATGGGCTGACGCCGTCGTGATCGCGCCTGCCACGATGAACCTCATGGCGCGCGCGGTGACCGGGCAAGCCAACGACGCGGTGCTGGCGACTCTCGCCTGTGCCCGGGGTGAGGTGTTTTTCGCGCCGGCAATGCACCAGCGCATGTGGTCGCACCCCGCCACGCAAAAGAACGTGGACACCCTGCGTGACCGCGGCGCGGTGATCCTCGGTCCGGTCACCGGTCCTCTTGCAAACGGCGAAATCGGCGAAGGACGCATGATGGAGGCCGAGGACATCGCCGAGGGGGTCGAGTCTCACCTCACCCACGCCGCCGACCTCGCCGGGACGCGGATCCTCATCACCGCAGGCCCGACCCACGAGGACCTCGATCCGGTCCGCTTTCTCGGAAACCGCTCGAGCGGGCGCATGGGCTATGCGATCGCAGCGAAAGCCCTGCGCCGCGGCGCCGAGGTCACTCTGGTGAGCGGCCCGGTGCACCTTCCGATTCCGATGGGTGCGGCGGCTGTGCAGGTTCGGTCCGCAGAGCAGATGCACGAAGCGGTGATGTCGCGGTTCGATCAACACGATGTGGTGATCATGGCCGCCGCGGTCGCGGACTACCGGCCCGCCCAGCGCGCGCCCCACAAGATCAAGAAAGGTCGTAACCTCGAGCTCGAGCTCGTTCGCACCCCCGACATCCTCGCAGACGTCGGAGCGAAGCGCGCACAGCGGCCGTCGGTGCTGGTGGGCTTTGCCCTCGAGACCGAGACTCTCGAGGAAGCCGCGCGTGGCAAGCTCGAGGGTAAGGCAGCCGACCTGATCGTGGCCAACGACGCGCGCGACGGCCTTGGGGGCGACACCAACCGGGTGACCCTCGTCGACGGGAACTCCGCGACGCCGCTCCCCGAGATGAGCAAGCACGCGCTGGCCAATCAGATCCTCGATCGGGTCCGTGCTCTGTTGAGCGCCCGATCCCCGCAGCCCTCACCCAAGGCCGAGCAAGGTCCTCCCAACTAGCCGGAATCAAGTGACCCGCCCTCTCCTCACGACTTTTCTTGCTCACATCGACGGCGAAGCGTCTCGCGAGGTCGCGCTCCAGGCCTACCGCGAGGCCGAAGAGAAGCATGGCATCCGGATCTATGACGACCACGACGCGCGCGTCGCGCCTGGCGCCTTCAAGCCGCACATGCCGATCTCGGAGGAACGCGTGCGCACGCTCACGCGGAGTTGGGAGCAGTTCGACCGCGCCCTCGAGCCCCTGGGCCGTGGCGCCGAGCGCAATCTCGTCATCCGCCAACTCGGTCCGTTCATCGCGGATACCGGGCTCTGGGTGGCGGGCTCCGACCTCGCCGACGATCACCTCTTCATCTTCCGCACGGGTGAGGTCGGCTCCTGGACCAGCGAGCAATGGGACCAGCACCTGGCGAACTGGGGGGCCGTGACCCAGTTCAAGGGCCGGGACGACTGGACCGCCGAGCGCATCGTCGAACAGATGCGCAAAGCCCCGCGCTACCGCGAGTGGACCAAGCTCCTCAGGAGCCTCATCGCGGAAGCCCGCGGCGTGGCCGTGCGCGTCTAGTCAGAGAACGTCGATCGGCCCCGCGCCTTCGCGCAGAACGACCGCTTCGTCGCCGGTGAGATCGATGACCGTCGACGGCTCGATGCCGCCCCACCCGCCGTCGATGAATGCGTCGACGTGGCCGAAGCGCGCGTGAAGCTCATCGGGGTCGTTGAACACCTCGCCGTCGATCGTAGCCGAGGTGGAGACGATAGGGCTCCCGAGCTCGTTCAGAAGCGCCAGCGCTATCTGGTCGTCAGGCACTCGGATCCCGACGGTCTTCTGCTTGCGCAACAGGAGCTTGGGCGCGTCACGCGTGGCTTTGAGCACGAAGGTGTACGGGCCGGGAACCAAACGCTTCATGATTCGGTAGGCGAAGTCGTCCACGTAAGCGTAGCGGGCGATTTTGCTCAGATCGGGGCACATGAAGCTCAGGGGATGGTCCTTCTTGAGCCGGCGGATTTGGTAGATCCGCTCGACCGCCTTCTTCTGGTGGATATCACAGCCGAGACCGTAGACCGTGCCGGTCGGATACACGACCACACCTCCGCGGCGGAGGATCTCCACCGCTCGAGCCACCTTGCGGGGCTGCGGGTGCGTAGGGTGAATCTCGATGCGCATCGCGGTCGCTCCAGGTAGGCGCGGGTCCCCGTGACGTCAAGGCGACGGGCACTACCCAACCCGGGACAAATGCGCTAACTAGTCGCGCGCGAAATGTCGGAAGAGCGAGACCCACGACCGTACCTCGTGATTACGGTCCTTCTAGACGGCTCGGCGCGGCCCGCGGCAATCAGCCGGAGCCACGGCGACGCCTATGAGCGTTCGTTGAACGCATCCCGGGGCCACGACATCGCCGGCCTGGAGCTCGTCGAGCTCCCGATCGCCGCGCCGGTGTTCAAGGCGCTGCGCCAACCGCTTGCGATCCCCGGCGACGCAGTCGGCCTCTACGACGTCTTTCCCCTCGCAAGCCATCTCAAGCCCGAGTACCGAAAGATCGCCGGCCAATTCCTGGCAGCCGAAGCCCTGTGGACGATGGACGAGCAAGGCCTCCTCGGCGGCGTCCCGGTGAACGTAAAGCTCGACGTCCCCAAGGGTTGGAAGACCGATCCCAAGGACATCCATCAGCACCTGGTCGCGGAAGGCGCGCTGGACCTGAGCGAGAGCGGCATCGAGACGTACAAGGCGATCAAGACGGCCTGGGATAGCAACT
>CP070650.1:743138-745864 GCA_020354595.1 Myxococcales bacterium | reverse complement strand
TGATGCGCGCCGGCGCGAGCTCCCAAGGATCCCAGATGCCGAACGAGCCGATCCCCCACACCGTGAGCACGGCAGCGGCTGCCAGCACCGCACGCTCGAGCCAAAGGGACCGGTCCATGTGTCAGTCCATGATCTCGTCGACCTCGACCAGCGGCTCATCGGCGCCGGCGACGACCATCGGTGCGTTCTCGATGCCGGCGAGCCCCGACTTCAAGTCCGTCATCGCGTCCTTGTATGCAGGCAGCTCCCGCGACGCCATGCGAAGCCCGGGACCGTTGAGCTCCGTGAGCGGATCGATGTAGCGGCGGTACTTCTTGAGACCGAAGTGCAAGTGCGGGCCGGTGGAGCGACCGGTCGAGCCCACGAAACCGATCAGCTCGCGTTGCTTGACGAACTTGCCCGGCCGAATGCCGCTCTTGATGCGATGAAGGTGCGCGTACGCGGTCTCGAAGCCGCCGCCGTGACGAATGACGACTAAATTGCCGTTGGGCCCCTTGCGCCCTGCAAACGTCACGCGACCATCGGCGGCCGCCCACACCGGCGTCCCCGTAGGGGCCGCATAGTCGACGCCGAGGTGGGGCATGACGCGCTTGAGGATCGGATGAAACCGTCGCGGGTTGAAGCGAGACGAGAGCCGGTCGTACCGAAGCGGGGTTCGTAGCCATCCGCCCACCATCGCGCGGCCGGTGTCGTCGTAGAACTGCCCAGCGTTGTTTCCGGCCTGGTAATAAAAGGCTTGGATCTTGCCGGTCTTCTGCCCGTCGTATTCCATCGCGTGGACACGGCCGTGCCGAAGAAATTCTCCGTCCACTCGCTCCTCATCGACGATGATTCGAAAGACGTCACCCTTGCGCGCTTGAAGCGCGAAATTCACGCGTCCTTCGAAGGCCTCGACGAAGAACGTGGCCAAACCGGCGGGGAGCCCGAGCCCCACCAGCCCGTCGCCGATCGAGGTCTCCACCGACGCTGCACGGGCGATCGGCGTGCGCTCGACTTTGACGCGGATCTGCTCCGCGCGAAACAACCCGTCTTCGCCGCGCGTGACCTCCACGAACTCGGTCGCCGACGGGTGATACTCGAAATGCTTGAGCGCGGCGTTTTCGTCGCGCTCGACGATCAGTCGGTGCTCGGGGCGACAGCGCCGAAAGTCGACGATGTGCTGAAGCGCAAGCTCGATCTCCTCACACTCGTCGGGCTCGAGCCCGGCCTCGAGCAACGCGCCGCGAAAGCTCGGCGTGGTGCCGCAGAGGGGTTCGTACCGCGCGTTCGGCCGCGAGCGAAAGAGGGCCAGGCTCTCCTCTTCGCTGAGCTCGGGTCCGACGCCCGCATCTTCCGCGGGCCGCAGGCCTTCGGGAACACCGAGGTCGGCGGCGAGCTTGGCGTCTTGTCTTCCGAGCGCGCCTTCCATCCACGACCACGACTGTGGAATGACACTCTTGGCGATCCACAAGAGGAGGGCGGTGACGACGACCGCGCCAACCAGGCCGCCGATGACGATGCGTCGGGTACGACGTGCCTTGAGCTCATCGGGAAGCAACGCCATGTCGACCGACGGCAACGGCCGTAGGACGCTTGGCTTCTTCTCGCTCGAGGGATCGGCGCTCATCGAACCGGGGGCTTATCAGCGGGCCCACAAATAGGCAAAGGTGAGCGCATCTTGACACCCCTGAGGGTCAGGGTTAAGACGCCGCTTCCACCACGGTGGACTTGATAAAGCGGGAGTAACTCAGGGGTAGAGTGCTGTCTTGACAAGGCAGAAGTCGGCGGTTCAAACCCGCCCTCCCGCACCAGCTCTCGGTGTTGCAACGATGTGCCGCGTACCGGCGCCCGCCAGAGTGTCGGGCAGCTTTCGTCGGTCGGCTGGCCGCCCCGCGCAGCCGAGAAGCGGATTGTCGGCTTCTTTCGATCGTGATTGTATGGGGTCTCGTCGATGATCGAACCTACCGTCAGCCTTTCGCTCACGCTCGAAGCGAATCCCGGGACGTACGCTTGCCTTCTCGGCTCGGGTGTGTCCGCGACCTCGGGGATCCCTACCGGTTGGGGCATCATCATCGATCTGATTCAACGGGTGGCGCTAAGCCTCGGCGAGGACCCGGGCGATGATCCCGCAGCGTGGTACCGGGCGCGTTACACCGAGGAGCCCGACTACTGCAAGCTGCTCGACGAGGTTGCGCGCACCCCGACGGAACGCGCCCGCCTGTTGAGGTCGTATTTCGAGCCTACCGAGGACGAACGCGTTCAAGGACTCAAGTCGCCCACGCCTGCGCATCGGGCCCTGGCGTCGCTCGCCAAGAGTGGGGTTCTCCGGGTGTTCGTGACGACCAACTTCGACCGGCTGCTCGAGCAGGCGCTTCATGATGAAAACATCGTGCCGACCGTGATCACCAATACGAGCGACATCGAAGGCGCTTCGCCGCTCTCGGCCGGCGATGTCACGATTGCCAAGGTCAACGGGGACTACCTCGACACCCGCATCAAGAACACCCCCGAGGAGCTGTCGCACTACGAGCCTGCCATGAACGCGTTCCTCGATCGGGTGCTCGATGAGTACGGCCTGATCGTCGCGGGCTGGTCGGGCCTGTGGGACACCGCTCTGATCGAAGCCTTCGAACGGTGTCCGAGCCACCGATTCTCGACCTACTGGACGGGACGGAGCGCGCCAAAGGGGAACGCGGCCCGAATCATGGCGCGCCGCCGCGGGCATTTCATCCACGTTCGAGGCGCCG
>CP070650.1:739019-743038 GCA_020354595.1 Myxococcales bacterium | reverse complement strand
TTCTCACCACCCGCGCCGCGACGGACTTCGCACT
Source organism: Myxococcales bacterium (assembly GCA_020354595.1). Classification (GTDB taxonomy): domain Bacteria; phylum Myxococcota_A; class Polyangia; order Polyangiales; family Houyiibacteriaceae; genus SG8-38. The sequence goes on along the minus strand of CP070650.1, from coordinate 743,004 downwards.
AGCCTTCAGCCAATACCGCGGGGACTTCGAACGCCTCCAGTTCGAGGCCGCCTCGTGGCTCTGGACGCAGGGCCTCGGCATTCCTGCCACCGCGGTGGAGCAGTTCGACCCCGGCGAGCTCGTGCGGGGCCTGACGGTCCCTGGCTTGACGCTGGCGTTGAGCGTCGTTTCGGCCGGCGCGCTCGTCCTCTTGATCACTGTGTTCCTGGTCGTCGAGAGCGCCTCGATCGCTCAGAAGCTCCGGGGAACCGACCGGTTCGGCCGAATGGACGTCAAGGTGCTGAAGAACGCTGCCCGCGACGTCCAGCGCTATCTGCTGATCAAGACCGTGACCAGCTCTGCGACAGGCCTGCTAGTGGCCGCTCTAACGGCCGTCGTGGGTCTCGGGCACTCGCTTCTCTTTGGTCTCATCGCTTTCATTCTCAACTACATTCCCAGCATCGGCAGCATCCTGGCGTCACTTCCCGCGCTTGCGCTTTGCCTGATCACGCTCGGCTGGCTGCCCACGTTCGGCTTGGCCACTGGTTACTTCGTGATCAACCTCGTCATCGGAATCATGATCGAGCCTCGTTGGGCTGGGCAGGCGACCGATCTCTCTCCCTCGGTCGTCGTGCTCTCGATGGTGTTCTGGGGCTTCGTATTGGGACCGATAGGCGCCCTGCTGTCCGTTCCGCTTACGATCATCGTCCGCATCATCGCGGCGCAGTCGAAGGACTGGACATGGCTTGCTATGCTGCTCAGCTCGCCGCGCAGTGTTGCGCGCGCGGCCGATGGCGAGTAGACGGCCCCGCGATGAAGGTCCGACTCCTCGAAACGGCGACGTTGGTGCTTGGTTGGTACTCAAGCACGTCAACGAGGCGTTGCCCGAGCAGATCCAGCGCATCAATGCGATCGAAGGCGACAACGCCCGCCACGTCCAAGCGCTGTACGGCCGCTCGATCGACGACTAGCCTCGGCCTCCACAGCTGCTAGCTCACGGAATCTGCGGGCGCACAAAGCGACCCTGCCTTTCTTAACATTTGAAGTGGAGGAAACATGAAACTACTTCTCATCTCGACCGCGCGGGCAGTTGGCGTCGCGCTGCTCGTGGGTGCTGCGACCTACGGTTGTGGCAGCAGTGCGACTTCCCCCAGCTGCACCGACAACTGCCCACCGGACCCGGAGTCGGAGCAAATCGAGCTGGCGACCGCGCTGGCACATCGGTACATCGAAAGCCACCCCCCCGAAGAGGAGGATTGGGACTGGCGATCGGGAGTCCTGATGTTCGGGCTGACGGAACTCTATCGGGTCACCGAAGACGAGATGCTTCCCGAGTACTACAAGGCCTGGATGGATCACCACATCGAGGAGGGCTACGCGGACCGGCTCTTTTGGAGTGATGGTTGCCCGCCCGCCCTCACCGCGATTGCCCTCTTGCGTGAAGAGCGCGAGCCGACCGGCGACTATCAGCAAGTTGTCGACGACGTCCTCGCGTACCTGGATGACGAGGATAGAGCCCTGCGCACTGAGGAAGGCGGGATCAGCCACAACGGTACCGTCGGGCAGCGGTCCGTGTGGGTGGACAGTCTCTTCATGTTCGGAATGGTTCTGAATCGATGGGGCGAGGCGTCCGATTCCAATCGTCTCGACATGGAATCGGACCAAATCGTGATCTTTGCGGACGTGTTGCAAGACGACAACGGCTTCATGCGGCATGCGCAGGACTGGCCCGGTTATGACGAGAGCGTCCATTGGGCGCGCGGCAATAGCTGGGTCGTTGCGTCGTTGGCCGACTACCTTCGCATCCGGTCGGAACGGGGCGAAACCGACTCTACGGTCGAGCAGATCTTTCGCGACCACGTTCGAGCCGTCGTCGCTGCGCAGGACGCCGAAACCGGAAGATGGTTGACGGCGATGAGCCATCCGGACGAGCCCGACAACTACCTCGAGACCAGCGCGGGCGCCTTGTTCGCCTATGGCCTCGCCCGCGCCTACCGCTACGGCATTCTCGGCGACGCGGAACGGAAGGCTGCGCAAAAGGCCGCGGAAGGCGTGAAGCAGATGATCCGCGACGATGGCGACGGGCCCGTGCTCGGTGGGGTTTCGACGTTCACCGATCCGTGGCTGCTCCGATCGCCAACCGGCGGCACGGATGGCTACCTGGACGTGCCCGTCGAAGATGACGTGAACTACGGCATCGGCGCGGTGATCCTCGCCTTGATCGAGACGTCTGGCTTGCCCGAATGACGCAGTGACCGGTCGACTTCGACAACGGTGGTTGCGATGTTCGGCGACCGCCGTCACTCTGTCCCTGGCTGCATGCAGCGGGTCTCCGCAGGGAGGTTACGGGGTCCCGGCCCCGCCTCCCGAAGCTCCGCTCGCCGCCGAGGTCAACCCGTTCATCGGGACTGGGGGCGAGGCCCCGCACGACGGCCAGACCTTTCCGGGCGCCGTCGTCCCTTGGGGCATGGCGTCGCCGAGCCCGCACACGAGGCTGACGACGCCCACGGATGCGGCCAACGGGCTCTTTGCCAATTCGGGTTACCGGCATGGTGATCCGCAAATCCTTGGATTCGGTGTCACCCACCTGAGTGGCGTCGGTTGTCCCGACCTCGGGCTACCGGTGATCGCGCCAGTCGTGGGAGAGGTCCCGACGCAGCCAAGCGACTACGCCTCGGCCTACCGCAACGAGGTCGCATACGCGGGTTACTACTCGGTCGAGCTCGGGGATCGTGGGATGGTCGCCGAAATGACCGCGACGCCTCGCACGGGGGTGTTTCGCTTCTGGCTGCCAGAAGGTCGGCCGGCGCACATCGTAATCGATCCGGCTCGGGGCGTGAGTTGGGCCCGGAATCGAGCGGACCTTCCCGAGGGGCTGCAGAGCGACGAAATCGCGGGCTCTGCAGGCTACGGTGGTTTTTGCGCGATTGGCCAGGGCGGGAGGCTCTACTTCGTGGTGCAGACCGACCGCCCCGCCGATCGGGCTTCCCAATCGCTGATCAACGATGCTCCCGAAGAGGCGATGGCGACTTGGCACTACGACGCGGCGCCCGCGGAGCCGATCACCGTCTGGGTGGGGCTCTCCTGGGTGAGCATCGAGGAGGCGCGGGCCAATCTGGCGGCCGAGAAACTGCCTTTCGAGGAGGCGCGTGACGCCGCGGCGGAGGCCTGGCAGGAGCAGCTCGGTCGGATCGAGCTCGCCGGCGGCGCGCAGAGAGATCGGACGAGGTTCTACACGGCGCTCTATCACGCGTTGATCCACCCCAGTATCGTCCACGACGCGAGTGGCAGTTATCGGCGTTTCTCGCGCGGCGACGTCGGCAATGCCGGCAATGAGGCCCGGTACACCGTTCACTCGCTCTGGGACACGTACCGCACCCTCCACCCGTTGCTCACGTTGGTCTATCCGGAGATCCAGCTCGGCATATTGAAGTCCCTCCGGGACATGACCCTCGGCGCGAATGCGCCACCGAAATGGGAGCTACTCGCGGAGGAAGTTCAAATGATGGTGGGCGACCCGGCCGCGATCGTGTTTGCCGATTCCTACGCCAAGGGCCTCACCGACTTCGACGCCCAGGCGGTCTACGAGGTGCTGCTCGAGGCTTCCGGCCGCTCCGAGCATCGACCGGGCAATGCCGACTATCTCGCGCTCGGTTACGTTCCGATGGAGGAGGCCAACGCCGTGTGGGGCCCCGTGTCGACCACTTTGGAATATGCACTCGCAGACTCGTCTCTGGCGGAGCTTGCTAGCCGGCTCGGGCGAGAAGAAGAAGTGGAAACGCTCCGAGCGCGCGCTCGGTCGTATCGCGGATTTTTCGACGAGGAGAGCGGGACACTCCGGCCCAAGAACCGCGATGGTTCCTTTCTCACACCTTTCGACCCGGATGCGATCGAGGGGTCGTCTCCACTCCGGCTCGGTGGTCCTGGCTACGTCGAAGGGACGGCGTGGAACTACGCGTTCTTCGTGCCTCACGACGTCGACGGCTTGATCGCGTTGCACGGTGAG
>CP070650.1:735296-738919 GCA_020354595.1 Myxococcales bacterium | reverse complement strand
TGGTACGCCCAACGCGAAGCCCTGGGCTTCCCACTCCTCGGGACCGCCGCGGCGGCTCAATGACCGGTTTCGGGGCAGGCCTCGTTGCGCCCCATGATCGGGTCTGGTAGCAACGCCACTTCATGTCCGCCGATTTTTTGCTGGAGATTGGGACCGAAGAGCTGCCGTCGTCATTTGTGGCGCACGCGCTCCGCTCGATGCATGCGAGCGCGGTCGAGCTCGTCGGGCAAGCCAGGCTCGGCACGGATGCGCTCGACGTGCACGCGATGGGTACGCCTCGGCGCTTGGCGCTTCGCATTCGCGGGCTCGCGCCACGCCAGCCGGACCGCGATGAAACCGTCATGGGGCCGCCATGGAGCGCGGCCTTCGAAGACGACGGTACGCCCAAGAAGGCAGCCGCCGGCTTTGCCAAGAAGCATGGCGTCGACGTCAGCTCCTTGAAGAAGCAGGCAACCGACAAGGGCGACTACGTCAGCGTGGACGTCCACGAGGCCGGCAAGGCCACCGGTGAGGTGCTCGCCGACATCCTTCCGCAACTCTGCCAGCGCATCACGTTTCCAAAGTCCATGCGCTGGGGGCCCGGCGAGATCGCCTTTGGGCGACCGATTCACTGGATCGTGTCACTGCTCGGCGCCGAGGTCGTCGAGTTCGAGTTCGCGAACGTCCAGGCTGGCCGCACGAGCCGCGGCCATCGTTTTCTCGCGCCGAACACCTTCGACATCGACTCGGGGGCCAACTACGAACGAGCGCTTCGGGACGCCCACGTGATCGTGGACGTGGCGGAGCGCAAAGAGCGGATGATGGAGGAGCTCTTTGCTTCGGCGAAGGCGCTAGGCGGGGTTCTCGAGCCCGATGCATTCCTCGCCGACGAATGCGTATCGCTCGTCGAAGAGCCGTTCGTAGTGCCGGGCCGATTCGATGAGGCCTTCCTCGAGCTGCCCGACGAGGTCGTCATCTCGGTGATGCGCGATCATCAGCGCTACTTCGCGGTGCGCGCTTCGGACGGCGGGGCGCTCCTTCCCGTGTATCTCAACGTCGTCAACACCGCGCAGGATCCCGACACCATCGCAAAGGGCAACGACCGCGTTCTCAGGGCTAGGCTCGCCGACGCGCGGTTCTTCGTCGAAGAAGACCTCAAGGTGCCGCTTGCGGACCGATTGTGGAAGCTCGAGTCGGTGGTCTTTCAATCGAAGCTTGGCACGATGGGCGCCAAGGTCCGGCGCCTCGAGGCCAACGCCAACGCGCTCGCCGAGCGGGTGGGGACAGACGCCGCCGCCGCGCAGGCGGCCGCTCGCATCTGCAAAGCGGACCTCGAGACTTTGATCGTGTACGAGTTTCCTGAGCTTCAGGGCGAGATGGGCCGCTGGTACGCACTGCGCGAGGGCATCGAGCTGGCGGTCGCAAACGCCATTCGCGATCACTATCGGCCGCAAGGCGCCGATGACGTCGTACCCGACGAGCTGGTCAGCGCAGTCGTCGCCGTCGCGGATCGGATCGACACCTTGGTCGGCTGCTTTGGGATCGGGCTCGTACCAAGTGGCTCCGCGGATCCATTCGCGCTCAGGCGCGCAGCGCTCGGGATCATCCGCATCGCGCTCGAGGGACCCATCGACGTCGACCTTCGCGCGCTCGTTGTCCAGGCTCATCAGGCGTACGCGAGCGACGCTCAGCTCAAGCCGGAAGAAGAGGTGGGAAGCGCCCTCGACGACTTCTTCCGCGGTCGCATTCGCGCGATGCTCAAGGACCAGTACGGCGGAGACGTCGTCGACGCGTGCCTCGGCGCTTGGGACGGCACCTCGATTCGCGACCTGCGAACCCGCATCGAAGCCGTGACCGAGCTCCGGGCCGCTCCCGAGTTCGAGGCCCTCGCCGTCGCCTTCAAGCGCGCCTTTAACATCACGAAGGACACCGCGCGGGGCGCGGTGGAGTCCGGTCTTCTCGAAGAGGGTGCCGAAAGCGAGCTTGCGGAGCGCTTCGCCACGGTGCGCGATCAGATCCGAGAAGCAACCGGCGAACGCCGATATGCGGCAGCCCTAAAGCTCGTCGCCAAGGAGCTCGGCGCACCGATCGATCGTTTCTTCGACGACGTCTTCGTGATGGTCGATGACACCAAGGTTCGCGAGAACCGCCTGCGTTTGCTCGGTGAAATTGCCGACACGGTCAACGGTATTGCGCACTTCCACCTGCTTGGGACAAAGTTGCAAAGCCGTGACCCTTCTGTATCCGCTTGACGCAGAGCTGGACTCGGACATCCGCCTGCAACTCCTCGGAACGAAGGCGTCCGGTCTGCACGAGATGACCGCACTCGGGATTCCGGTGCCGCCGGGATTCACGATCACCACCGAAGTCGGTGCGGAGTACCGCAAGAGCGGAGAGTGGCCGGACGGTTTGAAGCCAGCCGTCGAAAGAGCAATTCACGACCTCGAGGACCGTGTCGGCGGACGCTTCGGCGATCCTTCCGACCCGTTGCTGATATCGATTCGCTCTGGCGCGCCGGTGTCGATGCCGGGAATGATGGACACGATCCTCAACGTGGGGCTCAACGAGCAAACGCTTGCTGGGCTGGCGGCCAAGCACGCCAACGAGTGGTTTGCGCTCGATGCGTATCGTCGTCTTCTCCAGATGTACGGCACCGTCGTCCGAAGCATCGGAGCTGACCGTTTTCAGTTTCGCTTGGGAGAGCTCAAGACCGCGCTCGGGCGGCCGCGCATGACCGACTCCGAGCTATCCGTGGAGTCGATGCGGGAGCTCGTCTCCGGATACCTCGAGCTCATCGAAGAAGCGTCGGGCTCCCCCTTTCCCCAGAGCGTCGAGAAGCAACTTTGGGATTCGGTGGGCGCCGTGTTTGCTTCCTGGGGGAATGCGCGCGCAGTCCGCTACCGGCGCATGCAAGGCATCGAGCACGGGATTGGGACGGCGTGCACGGTGCAGGCGATGGTCTTTGGAAACACGGGCCCGCAAAGCGGATCCGGGGTTGCCTTCACCCGCAACCCATCCAACGGAGACAAGCAGCTCTACGGCGAGTACTTGCAGAACGCGCAGGGTGAGGACGTCGTCGCGGGCCTCCAAACCCCCGTACCCCTGACCGCAAGCGCAGAAGCGCCCGGAAAGGACGCAACGAGCCTAGAGAGCACATCGCCGGAGGTCTTCGAAGCGGTATCGGAGTATTGCGCCACGCTCGAGCGGCACTTCGGAGACATCCAGGACATCGAGTTCACCATCGAGGGCGGCAAGCCGTACATTCTGCAGACGCGTAGCGCGAAGCGAACCGCTCGGGCCGCCGTACGGATCGCGGTCGACATGGTCAGGGAAGGGGTGCTGTCCAAAGAGCAGGCGCTTCTCCGAGTCGACGCGCGCTCGCTCGGGCAGCTCCTCCAAGCGCGGTTGCCGAGCGACGCGGAGCTCGAGAAGCGTGGGGTCCGCGCTGCGGCCGAGGGCCTTCCGGCCAGTCCCGGCGCAGCCTCGGGGCGCATCGTGTTTCACGCAGATGATGCCGTGCGATGGGACGCCGAGGGTCAGGACGTGATCCTCGTCCGTCCCGAAACCAGCGCGGAAGACATCCATGGGATGAAGGTCGCAAAGGGCGTCGTCACGGCGGCAGGGGGCATGACCTCGCACGCAGC
>CP070650.1:732623-735196 GCA_020354595.1 Myxococcales bacterium | reverse complement strand
TCGGCCGTTCCAATCGAGGCGGTAGCTCGTAGCGCCGTCTTTCGTGTGCGACGTGGGCCAGTGGCGGATTTTGACGCCCTTTCGGTCGTAGATGACCTCGCCCTCCTTCATGAAGTCGAACTCGTGCACTTCGGGGCTGTAGCCGTCGCCGATGGGCCACGCGTTGAAGCTGTCCTGATGCCACGCGGTCATCTTCATCATGTGCTCGACCATGTGCGCAATGCCGTAGTGTTTCTCAGACCCGCTCGGGCCGTAGATGTGAAGTGGGGTCCAGCCGCCTTGGATCGGTCGAAACATCACGAAGTAGGGAAGGTCGCTCATGTGATCCATGTGCAGATGCGTGAAGAAGACGTGGCTGATCGTGTTGAACGGAACGCTGAACGCATTGTAGTTGCGTAGCGATCCAATCCCGAGGTCGAATACGACGTTCTCCCCGTTTCCGAGCTCCACGAAGATGCTCATCCCCGACTGCGACCGGTTCGGATAGTAGGTCGACCCCATGAAAATGACGCGGACCTCATCCGGCTGGAGCTCCTCCGTCCCGGGGTAATAGAGCATCGTCGCCTTGAAGTGGCTCGCCGGAGCGACGTGCGGAACTATCGTCTCGCCTTCGATCCATCGCTTGCCAGGAATACCCGCGGTCCCGAAGAACTCCTTGGCCTTAAGCATCTCTGGACTCGGCTGCGTTTGCTGTGCCCACACGACCGAGACGACCCCAGCAACACACGCGACCGCCGCCGCCAACCAGAATGCTTTGCTCTTCATGATTCGAGGCCTTGCCACGTGGGGGAGTCGCTAGTCAACTGTTCACCTTACGCGTTCGCGATTTGTGATAAACAGTCGCCGTAGGCATGAGAGCGATCCTCGTCGGCGCCACCTTCATCGCGGCCGTGTCAGTCGCCCAAGCGGCTCACGCGCAGACCGAAGCCGCTGGCGTAGACCCGCACGGAGGCGAGCAAGCCGGCAGCGCAGACGTATCCGTGTCGTACGTCGACAGGGAGATCCCGCCCGAGAAGCAAAAGAAGTGGCACTTCACGATCGCGCCGTACCTAATCTTTCCCTTCATGAATGGCTCGCTGACGCTTCCCAATCCGCTCCCGGGCCAAACCGACGGCGTGACCGTCGACGTCAATCTCAAGACCGCCGACATCCTGAAGCGTTTGAACTGGGCCTTGATGCTCTACTTCGAGGCAAAGCATCCGAAGTTCTCGATTGGTACAGACCTTCTCTATATGAATCTCGGTCAGGGGGGTGTGCTCCCGGTGAGCGGCCGAAACGCGGAGCTGAGGATGCAGCAGCTCGCTGCCGAAGTCGTGTTCCTCGGTCGAATCGTCGAATGGTTCGAGCTTGGCACCGGAGCTCGAGTGAACTTCATCCAGTCCGACCTCACGGCACCCGCGGGAATGGTTCTGCCCGCAGTCGACATTGATTTTCGCGACAACTGGGTCGACCCGCTCATCGTCGTGCGCTTTTCGGTTCCCTTCAAGGACGACCATTGGCGGCTAGGCCTCCGCGCAGACTTCGGCGGATTCACGATCGGGTCTCTCTATGCGTGGCAGGTGTATCCCTTCGGGGGCTACAACTTCGATGGAATCAACGGCAAGCGCGTCTTCGAGCTCGGCCTCGCTTTCCGCGCGATCGGCATGAAGTACGAAACGGGAAGCGGCTCCAATCGCTTCGTTTACGACATGATCATCTGGGGCCCGCAACTCGGCTTCCTGTTCCACTTCTGAGCCCCCGGGGACACGCAGACGACGCACTGTTCTGAAGTTCTTGCTTCGCAGCGAGCCCGCGTGCTGTTTACTCCTCCAGGTTGCGCGAGACGAAGTCGAGCAGGGGGCCGATGACGTTGTTGGTTTCATCGTCCTCGGCGCTCACGACGTCTACGTGTGCATAGCCCTCCGACATGTACACCTCGAACCCTCCTTCGGCCCCGCCAAACGTCGGGACGGCGCTGTTGGGAGCCTCCGCGTCGACGACTCGCGGTGTAGTGCCATCGCAACTCGGCGCACTGCATGCACCGAGAGTCTCTGCGTAGCGAACCATTTCTCCGGGCACCGGCAAGAGGCCGTTCGTGCCCCCGAACGCGATGACGGGGATGTTCACGTTCCTCGCCTGCGTGAGGTTCTCGATGTCGGTACGGCCGCGACCAGCGGGGGGCGGCGCGGAAAGCGCCGTCGAGTCGAGGCCGAGGTCGGAGGTCACGCTCAGACCCGAGCTCGGGTAGTACCAGTCGGAAAAGTTGGTCTGCCCGCGATAGAACGTGGGCATCATCCGGTTTTCGAGATCGGTGGGCTCGACCTCCTGCCCCCACATGCCCGCTTCTTCGAGACTGGTCGGCGCCGGCCCGTTGTCCGGAACCACCTCCGGAGGAAACTCTTGTCCATAGTTGAGCCAAGTGCGCACCCCGTCTTCCACGGGGCCTTCGGCTCCAAGCGACGTAGCGACAAAAGCCGCGGTCGCTGCCGCCGCACCATCATCGTCGAGAAAGAGGCCGATGAGCGCGGTCGACGTGGTCGGGTCGCTCCCGAGAAGCACGGTCAGCGCAGCGAGCTCGGGCACCTGCTCCACCG
>CP070650.1:729456-732523 GCA_020354595.1 Myxococcales bacterium | reverse complement strand
CCATCAGTCTCCACTCGGTTTCGAGTAGCTCCGGCGATTCGGGATCGAGGAAGTCCCCCGGCTTCAAGGGAACGAACTTGCGAATGATCTTGGCCTTGGTTCGGCTGTTGCCGGTGACCACGATCCCTTCGAGCACGTAGCGGACCTGCGACGTGACCTGATCAACGGTGGGAGCGTCGCTTACTGAGCCGTAGCGATCGCGGAACTCTTCCTCGTCCTGTTCTTGGGCGGCCTGCTCAGGCACGGTAACGACGTCACCGGGACGGTAGGGCTCGGCGGTTGAGTCGGTGTCCTGCGCGCTCGCCGCGATCGGCGACACGAGAAACACAAAGGGAATCAGGCTCGAAAGCCAGCGTCTCGGTCGCAAGCGCGGGCCCACGGAGATCGAGGTTACTCCAGCGGCGGGAGCGATGCGAGAAGCCAAAGGCAGCCAGCTACGACCACGAAAACGGCGCTCACCCACCCGAGAGTGCGCCAAAAGCCCATCGGCCGACCGTCGTCCTTCGTCTTCACGGGCGTAGTTGTAGCAGATTCCTTCGCAAAGGAGGGGGAATAGTCGAGGGAGTCCCAGAGCGCGTGAGGTTGGTCCAGATCGTCCGTTCCAGGCCGGCGAATGATGCGGATCGTCGCGTCGTCGTCGGCCTCTTCTATCCGGGGTCGAAGGCCCGAAACCGGAGTATCATCGGCCCTTCCCAACGCGGCGAGACCTTCCTCGAAGGCCTGGACGAGCGGAAGCTGGGTGGGGTTCTTCGGCGGTAGGTCCGAAGTCGCGTCACGCAACGAAGGCGGCAGCGTCTCCCGCGGAGGGGCCACCGCATCGACTCGGAACGTGCCCTCCGTCCACTCCAACGCGGTCACGAAGTCGGCGGGGGTTCCCCCGTCGATGCTGACATCGGAGAGCTCCCCTTTCTCATAGTAGCCGATCGCGAGGCGACCCCGATGCTCAAGCAACAGGCGTCCGGTCAACCCGGCGTTCTCGCAGTATCGCATCAGCTCGGGCGGCGGATGCACGCCGAGCGAGCCTCTGCGCGTGGTGTCGGTGCCGCGCGAGACCGGCAGGTGCGGGAGCTTCGGGTATACCGCAAACTGCCCGTCGCGAAGCGAGAGCAGCACCTCGAGCGCATGCTCCTGGTCGGGTGTCGTTCCGTCGTCGGCGATCTGACCGTGAACTAGCCGTATGGTGCCGGACCCCGAGGTGCTCTGAAACGCAAGCACGCCGGTCGTCCCGATCTCTTCGAGACCGCCGAGCACGTCACCTACGCCCTCTTGGGGGATCACACCTTCGAATGCTGCCTCAGCGACCATGACTTCTTGGAGTGCTGCTCCAAAACGCAAATGTCAAGGCGCCTGCGCGCGCCGGAGAGGTCTCTAACGTTCCAGAATTTCCAGGAATTCTCGCTCTCTCCGGTGCGCTCCCCTGTCGTCCGACGGTCTGTGACACACGCGCAAATCTTGCGCCTCGCGCAACGCGAGAACTGGCGCTGCGCTTGTTCGCGAAAACGGTTCTCAATACGCACGCAAACCTTGTTTTTATCGGTTTCGCAGGTGTAGTGTCGCAGCGACCGGGCGGCTGATAGTGAGATTGCCGCGGCCTTTGCTTCAACCAGCGAGGAGGGTGCGATGGACGAACCGAGGAATGACTTTCGTCGTGAGCTAGAGGCGCGCGGCGTTTCCCGCCGCGAGTTCATGGGCTTCTGCTCGGCGATGGCGGTGATGTTTGGCTTGCCCAAGGGCGCAACGGCCATGATCGCCGACGCGATCGAGAACAAACCCAAACCCACACTGGTGTGGCTCAACTTCCAAGACTGCGCAGGCAACACCGAGTCGTTCCTTCGCGCGAGCAAACCGACCGCGGCAGAGGTCATCCTCGATCTGATTTCGATCGACTACCACGAGGTGATCATGGCTGCAGCCGGTCACCAAGCGGAAGCGAATCTGCATTCGGTCGTGGAGAACCAAAAGGGCGCGTACATCGCGGTCGTCGAGGGCTCGATTCCGACGGGAGCCGATGGGGCGTACTGCACGGTCGGCGGAAGGTCCGCGTATGACCTCGTCAACGAGGTGTGCGGCAACGCGCTAGCAACCGTAGCGGCCGGCACTTGCGCGGCTTTCGGTGGGATTCCCGCGGCTTCTCCGAATCCAACAGGCGCGCTTGGTGTGGCCGACGCGGTGCCCGGGGTGCAGAACCTCATCAACCTCTCCGCGTGCCCGATGAACGCGCAGAACCTGACCGCGGTCCTCGTGTACTTCCTGACCTACGGTCGGTTCCCGGCGTTGGACAAGCTCAATCGTCCGCTCTTCGCGTACGGCAAGTCGATCCACGACAACTGCGAGCGGCGCGCTCACTACGACTCCGGCCAGTACGTCGAGCAGTGGGGCGACGAAGCGCATCGCGACGGGCACTGCCTCTACAAGATGGGCTGCAAGGGCCCGGTGTCGTTCCAGAACTGCCCGAACGTCGGATGGAACGACAACACCAGCTGGCCGATCGCCTGCGGGCACGGTTGCATCGGCTGCGCCGAGCCGGATTTCTGGGACAAGATGACGCCGTTCTACGCGCATCTCCCCGGCTTCCCCGGCTTCGGCCAAGGCTCGAACATCGACAAGATCGGCTTCTGGGCGAGCATCGGCGTCACGACCGCGTTCGCCACACACACCTTGGTGCATCTCGGAAAGAAGCTCGTTGGAACGGGGGGTGATCACGCCCCGGAAGGCCCGCCGCAGCGGACCGATGAAGGAGGCGCAGAATGACCCATATCGTTGTCGACCCGGTAACCCGCATCGAAGGCCACCTGCGCATCGAAGCGGAGATCGACGGCGGCCAAGTTTCGAACGCCTGGTCTTCGTCGACCATGTTCCGAGGTATCGAGATCATCTTGCAGGGGCGAGACCCGCGCGATGCATGGGCTTTCACCCAGCGCATTTGCGGTGTCTGCACGACCGTCCACGCGATCGCGTCGATTCGAGCGGTCGAGGACGCGATCGGCGCGAAACCGCCACCCAACGCGCGGCTGCTGCGCAACCTGATCATCGCGTCCCAGTGCATCCAGGACCACGTCATCCACTT
>CP070650.1:726407-729356 GCA_020354595.1 Myxococcales bacterium | reverse complement strand
TCGGAGCTCATCATGAAGAGCGCCGACAACATGCGTCTCATCACCCAGCAGATGGAGCGCAGCAGCCAAGAGCAGGCCGAGGGCGGGCGGCAGATGACCGGCGCGATCGAGAACATCTCCGACATGGTGCATCAGCTCCACGATTCACACCGAAAGCATGCGGAGAGCTCAGAGCAGACCTTGGCGGCCGCCAACCGGATTCAAGACCTCACGCGCGAGTACGAGCAACGCGTTCGCGCGATGAATCGAGCGGTGGAGCGCCTGCGAGACCTGCGGCTCGCCCCGTGACAAACCCCGCAAAACCGACGCGGAGCGTCGGCCGTAGGGCTTCCCCGCTTGCCTGTTGGGCCAAGGACCATTCATGGTAGGAGCTGATGTTCGGCATTGGGCCCACTGAGCTAGCCTTCTTCCTGGTCATCCTCTTGTTGGCGGTGGGGCCGGACCGATTGCCGACGTTCATGCGCACGGTCGGCAGAGGCCTTCGGCAGGTCCGCAACGCAAGTCGCGAGTTCAAGGACGCAATCGGGCTCGATGAGCTGATGCGCGAGGGCGATCCATTCCGCGCTCCCCCGGTCCGCCCGCCGCGCGCGAAGCCGGTTCCCGTTCGAGATGAGGCGGCCGCTGCTTCGGAGCGCTCACCGACGGTTCCGCCACCCGTGCCAGAAGCCGCGAAGGCGGCCAGCACTGCGCCGCCGCCGAAACCCGAGCCCACGGAGCCAGAGGCAAAGCCCGATCCCGAAACCTCGGGCGAGGCAAAGCATCCATGACCGCCGACCCGATCCAGCTCCCGGTGCCCGACCCCGAGCCGTCCCGACTCCCCGAGGACGATCAGGAGATGACCTTCTTCGAACACCTCGGCGAGCTCCGGAGCCGGCTGCTTCGCGCTATCGTCGGACTGATTCCAGCCGTCGCAGTCGGCTGGATCTTCAAAAAGGAGATCAAGGACTTCCTCGTCGCGCCACTTCAACCGGCCTGGGAGAGGTTGAATCTTCCGGGGGAGGCCGTCCTCCGATTCGCCGGACCCGCCGACGCGTTCATGATGTACATGAAGAACGCGCTGATCGCCGGCGTCCTGCTCGCGTCGCCTTGGATCTTCTGGCAGCTCTGGATGTTCATTGCGCCCGGCCTCTACAAGAAGGAAAAGGCACTGGCGATTCCGTTCATCATCGCGTCGACGTTGTGCTTCGCCGGCGGCGCGGTGTTCGGCTACAAGCTGGTCTTCCCGGAGGCGTTCACGGTCTTGCTCGGTTTCAGCGACGAAACTCTCGTGGCCACCCTCTTCGTCAAGGACTACATGCCGTTCTTCCGCCGGATGCTCCTCGCGTTCGGCATCGTGTTCGAGGTCCCCGTCATCGTGACCTTCCTGGCGGGCGCCGGCATCGTCAACTGGCGTCAGCTACTGAAGTTCTCTCGCTGGTGGATCGTGTGTGCCGCCTTCATTTCCATGCTGCTCACGCCGCAAGACGTCTACACCATGGTGATGATGTTGATCCCCCTCGTCGCGCTCTACTTCGTGGGCGTGGGGCTCGCCTACCTGATCAGCATCTTTCAAAGACAACCGAGCGAGCCGAGCCCCTAACCGCGCTCCGGCACGGGGTAGGGCGGAAACTTCGGTAAGTCGTCGGGGAGGAACCACTGCTCGCCCCAGATGCTCGCGCCTCCGTCGATGTAAAGCGTCTGGCCGGCAATGAAATCGGCGTACCGTGACGCGAGGTACGTGATCAGGTGAGACACCTCTTCCGCGGTGCCCAAGCGCTTGAGGGGGTTGCTCTTCTCCGCGTTGTCGAGCAGCTCTGGCGGATACTGCTTCGTGCCGCTCGTCACGATGACGCCAGGCGCAACCGCGTTGACGCGGATGCCGTGCAGCGCCCACTCGACGGCCAGCGTTTTGGTCATGTTGTCGACGCCCGCTCGCGCCGCGCCCGTGTGGACCATGCCCGGAAAGCCGCGGATGATCTGTGCGATCACGTTGACGATGCGCCCGCGCTTTTGCGGGATCATCGCCTTGGTCGCAACGGCGTGGGTCATCGCCCAGGTGCCGATCAGGTTGTTGCGAATCACGGCTGCGAAGCCCTTCGCCGAGAGCGCTTCGGCCGTCGTGGGAAACTGCCCACCCGCATTGTTGATCAGTACGTCGATGCGCCCGAAGCGTTCGACGACGAAATCGACGTACTCGGCGATGGCTTCAGGCTCGCGAATGTCGCAGGGAGCCCCGAACGCCTCGATGCCGTTCGATTCGAGCTGCGCGACGGCGTTCTTCAGGGTATCCGGGCGCCTTCCGCAAATCGCGACCTTCGCACCGAGCAAACCCATCTCGGTCGCGCAAACCAGGCCGATCCCGGTTCCACCCCCGGTGATCAGGACGACTTCGTCCTCGAACAATCCATCGACAAACAGCTGATCCATGCGGCGGCTCATACCACGAGATCCGCGCTCCGACGACACCGAACTCAGCCGGCTGCGACGACCTCTCGCTCTTCGGCGAGGCGCGTGACGAGGTCGCGTAGATCTTCTGCGAAGAAGGGCTTGGGCAACGTCGCCTCGACGGCGAGCCGCCGCGCGATTTCGTTTCGCGCGCTACTCGCGCTCAGAAGAATGACGGGAACCTCCTCGTGCCGCCAGCGCCGCCGAAACTCGCGGAGAAACATCTCGCCGTCTTCGATGGGGAGCATGAGATCCACGATCATCAGTTCCGGGATCTGCACCATGCATTGCGCGAGCGCGGACTGGACGTCTCCCGCCGCAATCACCGCGTAGCCGTCTTGCTCGAGCAAGACCTGAAGCATGTGACGAAGCGAGGGATCGTCATCGAGAACGAGGATCGTTTTGCTCGCGGTCACATTTGCATCGTAACAGGATGAGCGAGTATCGCGAATATGCGCCGACTGCCTACATCGTAGCTGCTAGGCTCACCTCCGATGACTCGCCGTGTGTGCAGCGCTCTCGGGT
>CP070650.1:715673-726307 GCA_020354595.1 Myxococcales bacterium | reverse complement strand
GAAGGCGGACGCGCAGGACGCGTTTAGCTGCATCGAGGAGCTAAGCGACGACGAAGTCCGCTATCGCGTCCGTTACATCGAAAAGAAACTCGAAGACGGCAAGAAGCACGCGACGCGCTGGCGGTACACGTGGATGAGCCTCTGGTTGGCAGGCGGGGCCGGGATGACCTACGCGGCGGTCGAGGCAAGTCGCAAGAGCGATGACGCAAACAAGTTCGGTTGGGCCTACCTGGCGGCCGGGAGCTACTTCGTCGGATTGACGCATGCGTTCATTCCGGCGCCCGACGTCTGGGGCGCGAAGCGCATCCGGCGTCAAGAGAGCGACACCGAGCAAGCGCGACGGGCGCAGCTGCTCTACGCGACCCAGACGCTCAAGAAAGCCGCCAACGTTCAGGGCTTGAACAGCGGCGCTCTAGGCGTGGTTGGTGGTCTCATCTATGGCGTCGTCGGCGGACCGATCAAAGCAACGCAGTGGCCGGGCAAGAGCCGCGGGCTCACGGCCGCCATCTACGTCGCGCCGGTCGTGTTGCTCGGTCTTCAGACCGCAACGGCGCCGACCGAGGGCCTCAAAGGCTACGAGGCTTATCGTGGCATCGCGTGCTCGAGCAAGTACTACGACACCCATGAGGAGGGTCCCGAGTTCGACTTCAGCGCGAACCCGGGGGGGACCAGCTTCACGATCAAGTTCTGAGGCAGCGGCTAGGGCTTTTTCTTCTTTCGCAGACGCGCCCGCAAGCGAGCGGCGTACCGTTCTTTGTTTTCCTGCCTCGGCCTCGAGATGGCCAGGGCGCCTTCGGGCACATCTTGGGTGACGGTCGTGCCACTGGCGACATAGGCGCCCTTTTTTACCGTGACGGGCGCGACGAACTGACTGTCGCTGCCGACGAACACCTCGTCTTCGAGCGTGGTGGTATGCTTCTGTTCGCCATCGTAGTTGCAGAAGATCGTTCCGGCGCCGATGTTCACCCCTCGACCGATCACGCCGTCTCCCACGTACGACAGGTGGTTAACCTTCGAGCCCTCGCCAAGCGAGGTCTTTTTCGTCTCGGAGAAATTCCCAACTTTGCTACGAGGTCCGAGCGTGCTCTGCGGCCGAAGATGGCTGAACGGACCGACCTGAGCCTCTTCGCCAATCGTCGAGTCCGTCGCGACCGTGTAGGGGAGCACTTTCGCGTTCTTTTGCACGACGACGTTCGTGAGAACGCAGCCGGCGTCGATGTGAGCGCCCGTGTGCACGATGCAACGCCCGCGTAGATGAACGTTGGGCCCGAGCGTCGCACCTGCTTCGATCTCGCAGTCGGCATCGACGTAGATCGCGTCGAGGTCGACGATGCCGACTCCCGCTTTGGCGAGCTGTTCGGCGATTTCGCGGCGCCGTGCCGTCGCGGCGAGCGCGAGCTCTCGTTGGTCATTGATACCGGTCAGCTTCGCCATGTCACCCTCCAGATCTACTACCTCGCCCGCGTCGGCGGCCAGCCCCACGGCGTCGGTGAGGTAGAGCTCCCCTTGCGCGTTGTCCGTGCTCAGCCGGCGGATCGCGGCGCGCAAGAATCGCGCGCGAAATGCGTAGAGGCCCGGATTCACCTCCTCGATCGCGCGCTCCGCCGGCGTACAGTCCCGGTGCTCGACGATTCGCTGGACCAGGCCGGCGTCGTTCCTGATGATCCGGCCGTACCCGCTCGGGTCCGCCAGAGTCGCCGTAACCAGGCCGCAGTCCGCGTCTGCTTTGGTGGTGCGATCGATCAGCTCTCGGAGGAGGGATGACGGCAACATTGGGCAGTCGCCGTAGAGCACCACCAACCTGCCTTCGAGATCCTCGTGCGCTTCGATCGCGCATCGGACCGCGTCGCCCGTGCCCCGCTGCACCTTCTGAAGCACGGTCTCCACCCGCTCTCCAAACTGCTTCACGAGCTCGCGCTCGACGTCGTCCCGCCCGTGGCCCACCACCACCAGACATCGGTCCGCGCCCGCCTCGATGACGGACCGCACCACCCACGAAACGAGTGCGCGTCCCGCGATCTCGTGAAGCACCTTCGGGCGGGGGCTCTTCATGCGCTTGCCCTCGCCGGCCGCGAGGACGATGGCGTTCCAAGGCTGGGTCGTGTCGGAGTGCATGGGTGCTCTACGCTGCGTCGTCCGTGAGATAGGCAGCCACTCTCGCCAATGCGGCGAGGTCATGAACATCTTCATCGAATGCGGGCACTTCCACAATGCGTGTGTCGTTGCCGATCTCTTCGCCAAGCCGCTCCACCTGACCGCGGTCGGCGACTGCCCAAGTCCGTTCCGCTCCGAGCGCCTCGCTCATTCGCGGATGGATGTCCGTGGCGTCGATCGACTCGGGCATCACGGCCCGTAGCGCCTCGATTTGCTGGGCGACCGGGATGTCCGGCTCGTCGATGAGTGTGTGCACCTGATTGACGATGATCCCCTCCCGATTCATCCCCGCGGCCTCGAGCTTGTCGCTGAAGAAGCGCGCCTCTCCGATGGCCAGCGGGTCGGGGCTCGTGACCAGAACGAACGCGACCTCGGGGCTTCGGAGCGCATCGGACACTTGCTCGGCCCGCTCCTTGAAGCCTCCAAAGAGATCGTTGATGCCGCTCACGAACTCCGCGACCTTCTCCAAGAACTCGAGGCCCGTAATCTTTCCAATGCCTTTGAGCAACACGGTGGCGCCGCGTCCCACCAAGCCAAACGCCTCCTTGCCAGCGCCCTCGAACACCTGAAGAAACCAGCGCATTGCCGGGGAGTCGATCGCATCGATGAGGCGCTCGGGCGCGGTCAGGAAGTCGATCGCGCTAGCGGTGGGTGGCGTGTCGAGCACGACCAGATCCCATTTGGGGTCCTTGCGCACCTCGTGGAGCTTCTCCATCGCCATGTACTCTTGGGTCCCCGCCAAAGAGCTCGCGACGTACTGGTAGATCTGGTTTTGGAGGATTCGGTCGCGGGCCTCCTCGTCGGAGGCGTACTTTTCGACCAGCGCGTCGAACGTCCGCTTGGTGTCGAGCATCATGGCGGAAAGCGCGCCGCGGCACTCCAAGCCATGATTGCGGAAGAGCTCGTCGGGGACGTCCTGCTCACTGGTCGTCATTTCGTCCAGACCGAGGCTGTTGGCGAGGCGCCGCGCCGGGTCGATGGTCAAGCACAGCACCTTGCGGCCCTGCATCGCGGCATGCACCGCCATCGCCGCCGCCGTCGTGGTTTTGCCGACCCCGCCGCTGCCGACGGTGACCACCACGCGGTGGCTGCTCAGCACGTCCGCGAAACTCATTGGAGCGCCACTCTAGCAGTCCTATAGAGGGTGTCGATCTCGTGGAATTCGCTGAATTCTGCGGAATCTTTGCCTGGTTAGCCGTAGGATAATAGGCTACATACACCTACATCCTCTCGGAGCCCCCATGAAAGAACGCCGCCTACGCCGAAGCCAGGACCCGTACCGCGCCCTTTGCCTCCAGCTGGAACAGATTCGTGCCGAAGGAGAGCTCGATGCCATGGTCGTTGCGATCGACAACGGCTTGTTGATCGCGGGGGCCGGGGAGCGGACGATCTGCGAGGCGCTCGGCGCCGTCGCACCGCTCATGCGCTCTGGGTCATTCAACGGACGGGTCCCTGGTTCCCTGGTGGGCCAGTGCATCGACGTGCGCTCGATCTCGCTCGAGGGGGAGACGGTTTACGTGGCGAGTGTGGGCCGGACGACGAGCGACGAATGGATGAAACGGTCGATCGGCGGTGTGCGCCGCATCCTCGGCTACGCGCCCTTGACCGCGACTCAGTTGCTAGTCAACTGAGTCTGCATGGCGGAGACCTCGGCCTGCCGGATCAGATCGTGTGCGCCCTGCGAAAGAAGGTGGCTCGCGACCTCTTCGCCGAGTTCTGCGGCACGTTCTGCCGCGTCGGGGGCGCCGAGATCGAGATAGGTGTCCGACGCAGCGGAGAGCATTCGGTCGCCGTCGTACGACGCGACCATCGCCTCGAGCTTGAGTCTTCCTTCGGCGGCGCTGGCGTGCCCCGCGATCGAGGAATGACAGTTGCCCTCGAGCTTCTGCAGCATGGCGCGCTCCGCCGTGATCTGAATTCGGCCAGACCTGTCTTCGATCGCCTCGAGCTGCGCTCGTAGAGCGTCGTCGCTCAGCGCGCCTTCGATGGCGAGCGCCCCTTGGCCGACTGCAGGGAGACAGATCTCCGGCGGCAGCACGACGTGTGGCGTGGCTTCGAGGGCGCCGGTTCGGGAAAGGCCGGCCGCCGCCAGGACGATGGCGTCACACTGGCCCTCACGAAGCTTGCGAACGCGGGTTTCGATGTTGCCGCGGAGCGGGACGAAGTTGAGGTCGGGGCGTTGGCGTTGAAGCTGTACGACACGGCGCCTCGAGGTTGTCCCCACTTTGGCGCCGCGTTTGAGGGACTGAAGGTCGATCCCGTCCACGGTGACGAGCACGTCGCGGGGATCCTCGCGAACGGGAACACACAAGATGCCCATGCCCTCGGCGAGTGGCACGTCCCCGGGAACGTCCTTGAGCGAATGCACCGCAAAGTCAGCATCGCCGCGTACGACGACCGCCTCGACCTCGCTGACAAACAGCCCCTTGCCCCCTACCTGCGCAAGCGGCCGGTCTTGGATCCGATCGCCCTGGGTTCGTACGTGCACCTCTTCGATGGCGAGGTCGGGGAAATGGGAACGTAGCTGGCTCCCAACCCATCGGGTCTGGACCAGCGCGAGGTTGCTGCCCCGTGTTGCGATGCGTAACGTCTTCACTTGGTTTCGCCTGTGTGCCCCTGTGCTGCGGCGGTCAGCTGGCCGACCTTGGCCTCGGAGCCGCCCTGGGTCGAGGGCTCTTTCGCTGATGGCTCCTCGTCGGTAATGGCGAACAACCGGCGCACCGCGTCGATGAGCAACGCTCCGTCGGGCTCGCCCGCTCCCGCCTTGAGCTCGGTCATCGGTTGGTGGAGCAGCTTGTTGATCAGCGAGCGACTCATCGCTTCGAGGACGCCCCGATCAGACTCGCTGAGGCCTTCAAGTCGGGGTAGGGCGCGCCGGAGCTCCTCTTCGGCCACCTGACCGAAGCGCTTGCGAAGGGCGACGATCGTCGGCGCGAGCTCGAGCGAGCGGCGCCACGCCAAGAACGACTCGACCTCTTCCTCGACGATGCGCTCGGCATGCGCTGCCTCTCGCGCCCTCACGGCGAGGTTCTCCTCTGCGACCTGCTGAAGGTCATCGACGTCGTAGACGAACACGTTGTCCATGTTGCCCACGCGCGGGTCGACGTCGCGTGGGACGGCGATGTCGATGATGAACAATGGACGATGGCGTCGAGTTCGCACGACGCCCTTCATCAGCTTCGGGGTGAGAATGAATTGCGGGCTCGCGGTCGATGCGATGACGACATCCGCGTCGGCAAGCTCGGTCGTCAGTCGTTCGTAGGAGACCGCACGGCCGTCACAGGCCCGCGCGAGCGACTCGGCTCGCTCATCGCTTCGGTTGATGACGTGCAGTTGGGTGCCGGTCTGTCGCAGGCTGCGCGCCGCGGACTCGCCCATGTCACCAGCGCCGAGTAGGAGCGTGCGGCGGCCTTCGAGGTTGCCGAAGATCTTCTTTGCGAGCTCGCACGCGATAGAGCTGACGCTCACCGTGCCTTCGGCGATCCCCGTTTCGTTTCGAACTCGCTTGGCCGTAGCAAAGGCTTGAGTGAAGCAACGCCCGAGGAGGGTACCCATAGTGCCTGCTTCGTTGGCTGCGTCGAATGCCTCCTTGACCTGCCCGAGGATCTGCGGCTCGCCGACGACCAGCGAATCGAGGCTTGCCGCGACGCGAAAGACGTGCCGGACGACGTCGACCCCTCGCTCTTGATAGAGCACGTCGTCCGCGGCGACCTCCGCGAGGCGCTTCGCAAGCGTCTGCTTGGCGTCTTGCGCGGCCTGCAGAGGATTGACGCTCGTCGCGTAGAGCTCGACCCGGTTGCAGGTCGAAATCAACAGCGCCTCTTCGAAGCCGGCCTCACCCGCAATTCCGCGGAGCTCCCGTTCGAGGTCCGCGGGTGCCACGGCCAGCCGCTCGCGCACCTCGACCGGCGCGGTGCGATGCGAGAGGCCCACGACGACGAAGTCGCGCATCATGCGGCGCCTCCTGCGGCGCGGACCGCGTAACCGACCAGGACGAGCAACGTGAAGGCGAAGCCGAGCATGGTTCCGACTGCGGCTTTGCGGCCCTGCCACCCCGCAGCCACGCGCAAAATGATCACGCCGGCGAAGATTGCCCAAGCCACGAGGCCGAGCGCTTGGCTGACATAGAACTGACTGCCGCCGGACCGAACGTGCCAGAAGGTCCCCGTGACCATGCCAAACGTCAGAAGTGGAAAGCCGACCAGCACGGAGCGAAGGCCTAGTGTGTCGAGAACACCGAGCGAGGGTAGCCGCTGAAACGCGCCAGTGAGCTGGCGTCGTCGTAGCAGGCGCTCCTGCAGCATGTAAGCGAAGCCCGCCACGAATGCGAGCGCGAACGCGACCAAGCCGAGCACGTTGGCGCCGATGTGGAGCGTCAGCATCACGGATTCGACCCTCGCGGGCACAGGGGCGTAGCTGCTTCCGAGCCCCGACGCGAGGAACAGCATCAGCGAGAGCGGCGCAACGAACGCGCCCAGAATCGTGACGTCCCAGCGGTACGAAGCAAGCAGGAACGCGATGCCGATGCCGAAGGAAGACACGCTCAGGATCTGCGATATGTCAGAGAGCGGAAGCTCGCCCGGTGGGGCCTCGAGAAGCAGGAACGCGAGATGTGCCCCGAGCGCCGCAACGAAGACCGTGCCGGGCGCCCGCTCTGCCTTGCTCGAACCCCGCGTCAGCACGAACAGGTACATGATGCAGGCGATCGCGTAGAGGGCCGCGGTAGCAATGAAGAGGCCGGCTTTCATCGTCTCGTGAGGGCCTCCATGGGTGTGGGGCAGGCCACGAAAAAGCCTACCATGCCGGGGTTTTGGGCGGTAGCCGGGAGCGGCTCGCGTTGACAAGCGGACCGACCGTCCTTACTTAGACTTCTCGAACAACCCCAAACAGGAGCGCAGATGGCTGGTCCCAATGTACACGCGGTGAACGACCTGAACTTCGACACGGAAGTCCTTCAAGCGGACGCCCCGGTCCTCGTCGACTTCTCGGCGGTGTGGTGTGGTCCGTGTAAGCAGATCGCCCCGCTGATCGATCAGCTGGCCGACGAGTACGTGGGGAAGGTCAAGGTGACCCACCTCGACATCGACGAAAGCCCAGGCACCGCCTCCAAGTACGGCATCCGCGGCGTTCCAACCCTGATGGTGTTCAAAGGCGGCGAGCTCGTCGCGCAACACATCGGCGCGGCTCCCAAGACGACGATTGCTCAGCTGATGGACCGGGCTCTCTAAACGCCCGTGCTCCCAAATCCACCGTCGCCGCGTTCGGTTCCGCCGAGCGCGGCTTCTTCGTTAACCAGCTCGATCTCCACCTGAACGACCGGCGCCACGACTAATTGGGCGATCCGCTCGCCATGCGAAATGGTGAATGACTCCGGGCCGTGATTGATCAAGAGCACCTGGAGCTCGCCCCGATAGTCCTCGTCGATCGTGCCTGGCGCGTTGAGCACGGTGATCCGATGTCGGGCAGCTAGGCCCGAACGAGGACGCACCTGACCCTCATGACCTGGTGGTAACGCAATCTGCAGTCCGGTCGGCACACGTGCGGTTCCACCAGGCTCGAGCGTGATCGAGGTGGTCAAGCACGCGGCGAGGTCCAGCCCCGCCGCGCCGCTCGTCCCGTAACGCGGGATGATCGCGTCGGCGCGCATCTTGTGGACGCGCAGCTTCGGCATCAGTCCTTTTGCTCTTGGGCACGGGGGCGGTCGCGATCCCGATCCCGATCCCGATCCCGATCCCGGTCCCGATCTCGATCCCGGTCCCGACCTCGGTCCCGATCCCGATCCCGGCCACGTCCGCGATCCCGATCTCGGTCGCCGTCGCGGCCGCCTGCGCGGGAACCGCCCCGTCCGCCTCGATCCCGATCGCGTCCGCCTCGTCCGCGTCCGCCGTCGCGATCTCGTCGGCCTCGGCCGCCATCGCGGCCTCCGCGTCCGCCTTCACGACGCTCCTTGCGCTCCGGCTCCACGTAGCCCTCCGGCTTTTCGAGGAGCTGCTTGCGCGAGAGGCGGATGCGTCCGTCGCGATCGATGTCGCTGATCATGACTTCGACCTCGTCACCGAGATCCATGAGGTCGGCGACCTTCTCGACGTAGTTCCAGTCCATGTCGGTGATGTGCAGAAGGCCGTCCTTGCCCGGGGCGATCTCGAGGAACGCGCCGTAGTTCTCGACGCGCCGAACGATGCCGTTGTACTTCTGACCGATTTCCGGCTCGAGGGTGAGGCTCTCGATGATCTCGATCGCCTTCTTGAGCGCTTCGCCGTCGGGGGACGCGATGCTCACGGTGCCGTCGTCGCTGATGTCGATCTTGGCGCCCGTCTGGTCGGTGATCGCCTTGATCATCTTGCCGCCCGGGCCGATGACCACGCGAATCTGATCGGGCTTGACCTTGAGGGTCTCGATGCGCGGCGCGTACTTGGAAAGCTCCGGCCGCGGCGTCGCCATGACCTCGTTCATCTTGCCGAGAATGTGGAGTCGGCCCTCGCGCGCCTGCTCCAACGCTTCGCTCATGATCTCCTGAGCCAAGCCCTCGATCTTGATGTCCATCTGAATGGCGGTGATGCCCTTGTCGGTGCCGCACACCTTGAAGTCCATGTCGCCGAGATGGTCCTCGTCACCGAGGATGTCGGTGAGGACGGCGTACTTCTCGCCCTCCATGATGAGGCCCATCGCTACACCCGCGACCGGCGCCTTGATCGGCACGCCGGCGTCCATCATCGCGAGACTTCCGCCGCAGACGGTCGCCATCGAAGAGGAGCCGTTCGACTCGGTGATCTCCGAGACGATGCGCATCGTGTAGGGGAACTCCTCGTGCGGAGGCAGCACCTTGGTGAGCGCGCGCTCCGCGAGGTTACCGTGGCCGACCTCGCGCCGGCCCGGGCCCCGGAGGAACTTCGTCTCGCCGACTGAGTAGGGCGGGAAGTTGTAATGAAGAAGGAACGGCTTGTAGTACTCCTCGGTGAGCCCGTCGATCTTTTGCTCGTCCTGGCGGGTGCCGAGCGTCGTGGTGACGATGCCCTGCGTTTCGCCGCGGGTGAACAGCGACGAGCCATGTACGCGCGGAAGGAGGCTCACCTCGATGGCGATCGGGCGCACGGTCGCGTAGTCGCGGCCGTCCACGCGGCGCGTGTCGTCGAGGACCTGCCCACGCATCGTGTTGTAGCGAAGGTCTTCGTACGCGCCCTTGATGTCGCCCTCCTGCTCCGGGAACTCCTCGGCGAGGTCGGCGACGACCTCCCTCTTGATCTCGCCGAAGCGATCGTAGCGCGGGTGCTTCTCGGCGATGTTGCACGCCTCGATCACCGTGGAGAGGCCCACCTCCTTGACGCGGGCGTCGATCTTCTCGTCGCGCTTGGGCGGCTCGAAGGCCCACTTCTCCTTGCCGACGGCCTCGCGGATCTTCTCGATCAGCTCGAGCACGCCCTGCACGGACTTGTGACCGAATTGAATCGCCTCGATCATGTCGGCCTCGCTCATCTCGTCGGCCTCGCCCTCGACCATGACGATGGCGTCCTTCGAAGCTGCGATGAGGAGCTCGCAGTCGCTCTGCTTCTGCTCTTCGAACGTCGGGTTGGCGATGAGCTGGCCGTCGACGCGCGCTACGCGCACGCCGGCAATCGGGCCGGCCCAGGGAATCGGACTGATGTGAATCGCCGCCGATGCGCCGATCATGGCGAGCACGTCCGACGGATTGATCGCGTCCGCGCTCATCACGGTGGCAATCACCTGCGTTTCGGCCATGTACCCCTCGGGGAACAGCGGGCGGCAGGGTCGGTCGATCAAGCGCGAGGTCAGTACCTCGTTGTCGCGCAGCTTGCCCTCCCGCTTGAAGAAGCCACCGGGGATCTTCCCGGCAGCGTACGTCTTTTCGACGTAGTCGACGGTCAGGGGGAAGAACGGTTGACCCGGCCTCGCCTCCTTGGCGCCGCATACGGTGACCAGGACCATCGTTTCGCCACAGCTGACGAACACCGAGCCGGCTGCCTGCTTGGCAATACGGCCCGTCTCGATGGTGATCTCTTTGTCACCAACCTTAACGGATTCTCTAATTATCATCGCTCTCCACTTGCCTTCCGCGCGGCACATCCGCGCATGCGGTCCGCGTTCACGTCGAGAGCGGTCTCGGTCCCCGATTCCAGGATTTGAAAAAGCTCAAATCTTCGAAGCGAAGAGCGAACGCCGGACTCGACGCGAAGCAACCAAGTTACATCCGGGGTAACGCCCCGGGGCTCAGCTTACTTCCGAATGCCAAGCTCTGAAATGATCTTGCGGTATCGCTCCACGTCCTGCGAGCGGACGTAATCGAGGAGCCGGCGTCGCTGGCTGACCAGCTTTAGCAGGCCTCGGCGGGAGTGATGGTCCTTTTTGTGTGTCTTGAAGTGCTCGGTCAGGTACCCGATCCGCTCGCTCAGGATGGCGATCTGGACCTCGGGCGAGCCGGTGTCCTTGTCGTGGGTACGGAATTGACCGATCAGCTCGGACTT
>CP070650.1:710183-715573 GCA_020354595.1 Myxococcales bacterium | reverse complement strand
TGTTCAGCGAGGGGTCGTCGATGACTTTCTCCAGAAGCGCGCGGAGAATCTTCCCAACCGCTGGACCGGCTCCCCCATCGAGCAATGGGATCACGTCGTTGCCGCCGATCGCGAGGTCTTGTGTGGTCAGGGCGCGACCCGCTTCGATCTCTTTATCGATGCGGCCGCGGAGCTCTTCGAGTGCGGCGAGCTCTTCGTCGACGTTGCGTCCCTTGCCGAGCGCGTCGGCTTTGCCGAGGCGAAGCAGCGGATCGAGGGTGTCCGGGCCCACTCGTTTCATGAACCGGCGCACCGCGGCGTCCGTCCACTCGCTGCTGTAGCAAATCTGGTGATGCCGGATGAGGCCCGTGATCAGAGCTCGCTCGCTGTTCGAGAAGCGGTAGTCTCGGAGCCAGCGGTCGGCCATGTCGGCGCCGACCTTTTCGTGGTGATAGAAGGTCCAGTCGTTGGTCTTCTCGGACCGCGCCCGCGTCCGCGGCTTGGCCACGTCGTGCAACAGCGCGGCCACCCGCTCCACCGGGTCGCCCTTCGACTCGTCGAGCACCCGCATGGTGTGATCCCACACGTCATAGGCATGCCACTGGTTCTGCTCGCATCCGACCTGCTCGAGCAATTCAGGGTATGTCACCTCGAGAATGCCTGTGCGTCGCATGACCTCGAAGGCGCGTGAAGGCTCGCTGGCCTTCATCGTCTTGATCCACTCTTCGCGCACCCGCTCTGGGCTCACCTTGCGGAAGGTGCCAAGCGCGCCGCGAAACGCCGCTTCGGTGTCCTCCTCGAGCTCGAAGTCGAGTGTGGCGACAAACCTCGCGCCACGGAGGATACGAAGCCCGTCTTCACGGAAGCGCTCTTTCGGATCGCCGACCGCGCGCAGGGTCTTGTCCTGCATGTCTCGAAGGCCACCGAATGGGTCGACGACCTTGCTCTGCACTGGGTCGTACGCAATCGCGTTTACGGTGAAGTCCCGCCGGGCGAGGTCTTCATCGATGTCGCTCACGAAGACCACGCGGTCGGGTCGCCGGCCGTCGCTGTACGCGCCCTCCCCGCGCAGCGTGGTGACCTCGTAGGCCTCGCCCTTCCAAAGCACCGTCACGGTGCCGTGATCGATCCCCGTAGGGATGACCCTCTCGAACACCTTCTGGACCTTTTCGGGCCGTGCAGTCGTCGCGACGTCCCAGTCGTTCACGACCTCCCCGCGCAGCGTGTCCCGGACGCAGCCGCCCACCACCCAGGCGCGCTCCGCCGAATTGCGGAGCTCCTTACAAATTTCGAGCACCGGCCGGGCGATTTGCTGGCGGAGGATGCGGTGTGGCACGCCGAACCGATAACCCTAGGAAAGAACTGACGCAATTGGCACCGGACCCAATTGGCCCAGAAGCCCAACGGGGTTACACTCGTCAGACTGCCCCCAGTCTCCCCCTACTTCCCCCCACTGCCCCCTACGATCCAATGAGAAGACTCTGGAAGCCCTTGCTTGGTTTGGTGGTCGTACTTGCGGCGTTCACCATTTCCTTCGGTTGGCCGGTCGAAAACGGCCTCCAAATCGACATCGACACCTCGCCCCGGGCGTTGGCGGCTCGCGACAAGACTCCTTGGGACCTCAAGAAGCTGCAGGTCATGAACCGGGTCATTCACGAGGTCAACAGCGACTACGTCGACCCGACCCGCATCGACCACCAGCGCATGATGCTGGCCGGCCTCAACGCCATCCAGCAGGATATCGCGCCTGTCCTCGTGCACTACCAAGACGGGGCCGAGACCCTCAAGGTCCAGGTCAACAGCTCGCAGAGCGAGTTCTCGGTATCCGATGTGTCGAGCCCCTGGGAGCTGGCCGGGCGTTTCCGGGAGGTGTTCAGCTTTCTGCAGGACGAGCTGAAAGACGAAGACGACATCGAGCTTCGCGAGATCGAGTACGTCGCCGTCAATGGGATGCTCAAGACGCTCGACCCGCACACGGTCCTATTGCCGCCGGAGGTGTACAAAGAAATGCGCACCAGCACGCGCGGCCAGTTCGGCGGGCTCGGCATCGTCATCTCGATTCGCGACGGCCACCTGACGGTGATTCGGCCGATGGACGGTACGCCTGCCTCGCGCGCCGGGCTTCAGCGTGGCGACCGCATCGTGAAGATCGAAGACGAGTCCACGCTCAACATGCCGCTCAACGGTGCGGTGGACCGCCTTCGCGGCAGGCCGGGCTCCAAGGTCACGATCTTCATCCGCCGCAAGAACAAAGCCGGGAAGTGGATGCCCCCTCGAAAGGTCGAGCTGACCCGGGCCATCATTCGCATCGAGTCGGTCGAACATCGCATGCTCCGCGACGGGGTGGGCTACATCAAGATCAACAACTTCCAGGGCAACACCCAGGACGACCTCGGCGACGCGCTGCAGGCGCTCAACCGTAAGAAGATGCGGGGCCTCGTGCTCGACCTGCGCAGCAATCCAGGCGGGCTCCTCGACCAGGCCGTGCAGGTTGCCGACACGTTCATCGACGGTGGGCCGATCGTCACCACGTCGTCGCAGGACCCGCGCCAGCGCGAGGAGAAGTACGCGACGCGCGCAGGCACTCAGGCCCAATACCCCATGGTCGTCTTGATGAATGCGCAGAGTGCGTCCGCGAGCGAGATCGTCGCCGGCGCCCTCAAGAACCACGATCGCGCGCTCATCATCGGCGAGCAGAGCTTCGGCAAGGGGTCGGTTCAGGTCCTCTACGAGCTTCCCGATGCTTCGGCCCTCAAGCTCACGGTCGCGCAATACCTGACGCCGGGCGACGTCTCGATCCAGGGTGTGGGGATCGTCCCGGACATCGCGATCAGTCCGATGACGGTCGACAAGGAAGACATGGACCTGAAGGTCAACGAGCTCTTTCTTCGCGAGGCCGACCTCGACGCGCACCTGACCCATGAGAGCGCGTCGGACGCGCAGCGTCCCTCCATCGTGATGGGCTACTATCTGAACCCCGAGCTCCGGCAGCGACTGATGGAGGCGGAGCCCGAGGAGCAAGAAAACGAAGACAAAGAGAACTTCCTCATTCGCTTCTCCAAGAACCTCGTGCTCAACGCGAAGTTGTCGAAGCGGCCTCAGATGCTGCGCGAGTCGAAGCCGATCATCGAGCGCGTTCAAAAGCAGGAGAACGAGAAAGTCGTGCGCGACCTCAAGAAGCTTGGGGTCGATTGGAGCGTCGGGCCTGACCGCGGCGCGAGCCAGGTCCGCGTCGTCGCGAAGACGAGCGCGAATGGCAAGGCCGTGCGCGCGGGCGATCCGCTTTCGCTCCAGGTCCGGGTGACCAACGAGGGCGACGCCACGCTTTACCGGCTTCGCGCGACCACCCGCAGCGACAACGGGCTGTTCGATGGGCGGGAGCTGGTGTTCGGCAAGCTCGCGCCGGGCGAGACGCGGACATGGACGACGACGCTCGGTCATTGCCTCACCGAGAACGAGAAGCGCGTTTGCCGGATTCCGCGGGCGACGGTCGATCGCGCCGACGGTATCACGGTCGAGTTCGAGGAGGCGCACGGCCATATGCCCGACCCGGTCGAGGTTCGCACCTTGGTCACGGCCCTGCCGCGACCTCGGTTCGCCTACGGGCTTCAGGTCGCCGACAACCTGCGCGGCAACGGCGATGGCCTCGTGCAGCCCGGCGAGCAGGTGACCGTCTACTTCACCGTCAGGAACGTCGGGCAAGCCGACAGCTTCGATCTGCAGGCCAACATCCAGAACAAGAGCGGTACGGGCATCCTGCTTTACGACGGCCGCTTCGAGAACTCGGCGGGTCTGCAGCGAGGGGAGGAATGGGTCGTTCCGTTTACCCTTCGCGTGCATCCCGAGTTTGCTGAAGGCGAAGCCACGCTCATGCTCGGCGTTCTCGACAACGAGCTCGGCGCAGCCGCCGGGCAGAAGCTGACCATTCCGATCGCCCAGGACTCGGGCGCGATCGACAATCTACCGAGCAAGCGGGTCGTGTTGGTCGAGGCCGGCACCGAAGTGCGTGAGCGCCCCGATCCCGATGCGCCCGTGATTGCCCGTATCGACGAGCCCGTGCGCTTGCTGCTCACGGCCAAGAGCTCCACGTTCGCTCGCGTCAATCTCGGTGGCGGCCGACCGGGTTGGGTGGAATCGAAAGCGACTTCGGCGGCGCAAGGTCAGGTTGCGAAGGCGCCCGCGCTCACATGGGAGACGCCCAACGCATCTCCGGAGATCGAGCTCACCGGGCCCGAGAGCTTCGCCACCCGCGCTGAGACGATTCAGGTCAAGGGCCAAGCCACCGATCAGCAACGGCTCCGCGACCTCTACATCACGACGAGCGGCCACAAGGTCTTCTATGAGTCGAACCAAGGAAGCACCACCCCGCGCGAGCTGGACTTCGACGCAGAAATCCCGGTTCGACCCGGGCTCAACACCATCATGGTCGTGGCGCGCGAGAGCAGCGGCACCTTGACCCGGCGCTTCTTCGTCGTCCGACGCGATGCCGAAGATGGCTCGCTCATGGAGACGAAGAAGTTCGAGGGCGCCCTCCTCGGCAACGGCAACGGCTACCACTAGCCTCAAGCGCTCTGGCCCTTCCGCTCAGGGGAGCGAAAGCGCGCCGGCGAAGCGATCGATGCCGGCCGGCAGCTCGCCGCCACTGCGGATATGCTTCCACAGCATCGGGACGATCGCGTCGACGACGTCCGCCGGGTTGGCGGCTCGGCCCGACGCAAAAAAGCTCATGCCAGGTCGAGATTCAATCTCGATACTCTCAATTTGACCGTCATTCCAAGAGATTCGAAGCCCTTCGTGGTCGCGCCCGGCGCGTGACTGTATCAAGCCGGCACCCCCCTGAGCCTCATCGCCCCACGCGAAGGCCGTGGCGCCGGATTCCGTCTCCTCCGAGATGAGCGCGTCGAGGTCTTCGAGAACGTTGAGCACGAGGTTCCTCGACAAGGCGTCGCCTGGACGCGTGTCTGCCTTTGCGATGCCAGGCCCCCTCGTGCGCACCCGCTCGCTATAACGCAAATGAATCGCTACGACTAGGTGCGACTGATGTAGGCTAATGTAGTTGGCTTGACTTCACCCACCCACTTGGCTAAGGCCCTTGCATTCAGGGGGTCCTCGGATGCCAGGTGAAGAGCTCGTGATGCGACATCGGAAGATGGTTCATGGCCTCGCTCACCGCTTGCGCCGGGAGCTATCGCTCTGCGGAGATGTCGACGACCTCATCGCCTTTGGGTTTGGCGGCCTCCTCGAGGCGGCGCACCGCTTCGATCCAAGTCGAGGCGTGCGCTTTCAGACCTTCGCGTACCACCGGGTTCGGGGCGCCATGCTCGACGGAGTCCGGAAGATGGCCGATCTGCCGCGTCGTGCGCACCGGCGGCTCCAAGCCGATTCCGACTCGGTCCCCACCGCGGCGCCCA
>CP070650.1:705122-710083 GCA_020354595.1 Myxococcales bacterium | reverse complement strand
GTCTTCTTGAGCACGTAATCCTCTCGATAGGTTTCCAGCATGATGGCCAGCTCGATGTCGCAGATCTGGTCGATAGCGCGGTGATCGAGGGTCTGACCAAGACCGGCCGTGGAGATCTCGGCCAAACCGCGATGAAGCCCCGTTCGAATCAGGTTCATTGCGCTCAGCATGTAGCGTTGTTCGAGTCCGACCTTGACGTGCATCCGGCCGATTCGCGCGCGCTTCTCGAAGTACGACTCGTCGTAGGGTCCGCAAAAGAGCCCCTCGAGCCAGTCGCGAAGAGATACCTTGAGGCGGTCCACCTGCGACTCGTTCTTCAACACGGCGCGAGTGCCCGGATCGGAGAGGATCGCGTCGTAGAACTCGTCGACGATGCCCTGATAGAAGCGCCGCATGCGCGGAGCGAGAGCCCCGAGGCGGCGGGCGGAGGCCTCGTCGAACCCCACGTATTCACGCAACGCGGGGAGCAGGCTGGGATCGGCCATTACGCCTGGCTAAAAAATTGCGCCCTTTGTGTCAAGCGCTCGATGGGTCGGGGGAGCTCAGAACGCAAAAAGCCCCGGGAGACGCACCATGCTGACGGGACAGGGCGCGTTGTCGACCAAACGCTCGAGGTCGTCGGCGCTGACCTGGTCGGCAGACGCCATGAGCTGGACCCCGACGAGGATCAGGTCGACCCGGGAACGCTGTGCGCTTTGAAGCACGAAGTCCGGCCACCGGCCCTCCTCGTACAGCTCGGCCCGGCACTTGACCCCCCGATCCGCGCACCACTGGCGTTGTCGCTCGAGGAGCTGACCCTCCTGCCGAAGCCTGGCCTCCAACTTTTCGCGCCACCTGTCCGCGTTTTCACGGGTGCCCGGCGGCGGCTCCGATCGGGGGCCGCCACCCACACCACCGTAGGTCGACACCAAGATCACTTCCCCATCGCTGGGGCCTGCGATGAACGCAGCAAACCCGACGAGCTTGTAGCTCGCGGAGGTCAGATCGGTAACTGCCAGGACAGTAGACGCCATGCCGTTCATCATGCTCCATCGACGAATGCAGCAAAGGACGTGCCACTTCGAAAACCCCTAAACCTGCGCAAAGCCGGTCGGCCAAGGAGAAATCGTTGCGATCGATACGCAGTTTTTGCGTCAGAACACCCTCGCGCCGAACGTCAGCAGGCCTGAGAGATAGGGTCCATCGAGCAACCAAACGACCGGAAGACCGTAGCTGAATCGCGCGTGAAGCTGATATCGGTCGCGCTCGCCGAAACGGAAGTCACCAAAGAGCGCCAATCCGCCTGCGCCGCCGTAGGTGCTGATAGCGCCATCACGCGTCACGTCGTTGAACGCACCGCCACCCAACAAGACGCCGAACTCGTGACGGGAAGCCTCTTTGGCTTTGATGTGAACACCGAGCTGCGCAGAGAAGAGCCGCTCGGAGACCAGCCCGGTCCAAGGAAGACCGGGGACCGGAACCACGTAGGGGTTCACGCCGCCGACACGATTGCGCGTGATGTCGTCCTCCCCCCAGCCGTAGCTCCCCCACTGATCGACCTGTAAGCGCGCCAACGGAACGAACTGCCAACCGGCCCGAAGCCATTGACGCACCGTGTAAATCGCGCGGCCGGGGTCGTTGCGCCCGTCGGGAAGCCCCCACGCTCCGCTCCGAGATCGCACATCGACGCCTCCGCGAATTCCGAGCGCGACGCCTCGGACCCGCGGATAGAATCTGTGCGCCTCCCATTCCTCCTCGTGCGCGTCGATCTTCCAAAAGACGTAGCCGATGCGCGGCTCGAAGACCCACGTGTTGGGCGGCAGCACGAAGTTGGGTGCGGTGTTCCGGTTTGTCCCGAACCACCAGTAGTGCCCCTCGACGGCCACCTCGAGCGTCTGATACGGACCCGGGTACCACTGGAGCTTGGCGTGGAGACGCGCCTCGCTGGCGTCGAACCCGAGCTCCGGAATGCGTTGCCCGCGCTTGAAATAGTCTCGAAGAATTTGCGCGAGGATGAGCTGCCCCTCGGCAAAGGCAAAG
Organism: Myxococcales bacterium; assembly: GCA_020354595.1. Classification (GTDB taxonomy): domain Bacteria; phylum Myxococcota_A; class Polyangia; order Polyangiales; family Houyiibacteriaceae; genus SG8-38. The sequence goes on along the minus strand of CP070650.1, from coordinate 708,064 downwards.
AAGGCCATCTTGTTCTTGGCGAAGAACAGCCGCTCGATGCCCACGTGAAGCTTGGTCGTGTTGTAGTGCAGGCGGAGATTCCCATTGCCGACGACCCCTGCCCCCATCGCGTCGAACAGCCCCCAGCCACGCCCCGTAAACGCCGGTGAGAAGTTGTATTCACCGCCCGCGGCGACGACCCCGCCCCACTCTTGCGCCCGAGCACCCCCCACGGTTCCGCCCACCGCGATCACGAAAACCAAAAAAGAGGTCAGACCCCTTTTGGGAAGGGCTAAGCTGCCGGGCATGGGTGATTCTCGGCGTCACCGTGGGCCACATCCCTCCGATGATCAACTGTTCTCGGAAGAAGCGCTCCCGAGGCTCCGCGAGGCGGTTGCGGATGTGAGCTGGCTTCGTAGCCGGGGATACGCCGAGCCGTCGGCGATCAAGCTCGTGGGTGATCGATATCAGCTCCGTCAGCGGCAACGGGTGGCTGTCGGCCGGTGCGCCTGCTCGGACGCCTCAAAAGCGGGGCGCGCCTCGAGCCGGATCGACCCCGTCGATGTTTCGGGAAGGCCATTGCGGATCGACGGCCTCAACGTGATCACGACAATCGAGGTGGCCTTGGCCCACGGCGTTCTGCTGATCGGGCGGGACCAGTGCATGCGCGACATGGCGAGCTTCCACGGGAGCTACCGCTTGGTCCACGAAACCGAGCGCGCGGTGGAGATCTTGGTCGAGGTCGTCGACTCCATGCAGCCCTCGGACGCGTTGCTCCACATCGATCGTCCCGTTTCGAACTCGGGGCGTCTTGCGCAAACCGTGCGGAAGGCAGCGGCCAAGCAAGGCTCGAACCTCGAGGCGCTGACTTCGGACTGCGTCGATGAAAGCCTCAAGAAGTCGAGCGCAGTCGTCGCCACCGCGGACAGCGCCATTCTGGATGCTTGCGACGCTTGGGTAAACCTCGCCCGCATCGCCGTCGAACGGGCGGGCGCGGAGGTCGAGCCCAAGTGGTTACTCGACCTCTCCTGAAGGCAGCCGGTCGTTCAAGAACTCGAGCGTGGAGGTGATGATCCGGCTGCGATGAGGATCGGAGGTGACCTCCATGTGCTCGCATTCGAGCTCGACGATCGTTGCCGATGTACACCTTCGGGTCCTACGAAGGGTCGGCCCCGGAGGATTGACCTTGTCGATCATCGACGGCAGCACGAGGATCGCTCTGGTGAAACCGCGAAGCAGCCGTCCAGGCAGATAGGTCCAGAACGCGAGCGCGACACGAGCGGCGGTATGGTAGTTGAAGTCGGGCGGAACCATGGCCTGGTAGCCTGGGTAGGCATCAGGCGAGGTGAGCAGCCCGATCTGTCCCGGCTCGGCCGCGATGGGCACCATGAGCGGTGGCCGACCGAAGAGCGCTCGAATCCAATCGCGAGCGCCTCGAAGGACGATCCGAACGAGGTTCGCCGGAGTCCATCGCTTCATCGCTGACCACGTGCTGCTCAAGCCATCGAACATGGGTGCAACGGCGACGACGGCCGCTACCTTCGGATCCCGCGCGGCCGTCGTGAGGGCGTGACCCACACCGAGTGAGAACCCCCACGTTACGACGCGGTTCGTATCGACTTCCGGCCGAGCGCGCGCGAGCTCCACCGCGGCTCTCCAGTCCTGCAGCTGTTTGCGAAACGACACGAGCTGACGGGGCATGCCCTCGCTGTCGCCGAAACCCCGGTAGTCGAACAGGAGCACGGCATATCCAGCCTCGGCAAACGCCGTCGCGATGTCCCGGAGCCCACATCGACGAGTTAGACCGAATCCATGCCCCATGACGACGCACGGCAGCCTCCCGGCCGATTCTTGCGGCAAGAAGAACCACGCGCGGCACACATCGCCGCCGCTCAGCAGCTCGACATCGCTTTGTCGGATGCTCAAGCGCTAAGACTCGGCGATCTTCAGCGCTTCATCAACCCCGCCGCGCCTTCCGATCAGCATGCGAAGCTGGATGAGCTTGGGCGGTTGGTTGAACGCCACGGCACCGACGAGCCTGCCCTCCCTGCCGTAGACCGCGACCAGCTTTTCGTCCTCCTGCGACCCGGTCACGATCAACTCGTCCGTCGGACGCGGCCGCCCGACGCCTTGGATCTTGATGTCGAACTGGTCGGACCAGAACATCGGGACGGACTCGAAGGGTTTCGTCTGCCCCGGAGCAGCGAGCAACGTCCCGATCGCGTGACGCGACTGTTCCACCGCATTGGTCCAGTGCTCCACCCGCATGCGCTCTTCGAAAAGCGGATTATACCAATTGGCGACATCGCCTGCGGCGACGATGTGGGGAACGCTCGTCGCGAGCGTCTCATCGCATCGCACGCCGTTTTCGAGCTCGACGCCCGATCCTTCGAGCCACGAAACCGACGGGGTCATCCCGATGCCGACGACTGCAAGGTCGCATTCGACCCGCCTACCGTCGTCCAGATGCAGCGCGCGGACGTGATCTGCGCCCTCGAAGCGTTCTACCTTGCGGCCGCAGAGCACGCGCACCCCGCGACGCTCGTGCGCCGCCCGAAGGAGCCCGCCGAGCCGAGGACCGAGGCTGAGCGCCAAAGGCGTTTCCATCGCTTCGATCATGGTCACGTCGAGTCCGAGCTGGCGAGCGGAGGCCGCGACCTCGGCCCCGATGAACCCAGCGCCGATGACGGCAACACGCGGTTTTTTCTCGAGAGCCGCGCGGATCGCCTCGGAATCATCGAGCGTGCGAAGCGTGTAGACCCCGGCGAGCCGCGGCTGGTTTGGAAGCGTTCGCGCCTCGCCGCCCGTCGCGATCACCAAGCCGTCGAACGGCACCGTGTCATCCCCTTCGAGCCGAATCTCGTGGGTGGTCGTGTCGAGCGAAACCGCCCGTCGCCCGAGCATGAGCTCGACCCCCAGCTCGTCGTAGCCCTTGCGTCGAAGAGCGATCCGATCGCGATCCC
>CP070650.1:702412-705022 GCA_020354595.1 Myxococcales bacterium | reverse complement strand
TGTCGATCAGCACTTCGCCGTCGTAGCCGCGGGGGTGTGGGTGAACGGATTCGATTCGAAGGGTGAGTGCTCCGTCGTCACCCGCCTGAGAGGGATCGACCACCCCCGGGATGAAGGTCTCCCACCAGCCTTGGAACCCGACGTCCATGTCGCCATCGAGCTGCGCTTGAAACCACTTCCCCCAGTCCTTGATGCTGTCGAGTCCGATGTAGACCCAATCGGCGCGCTTGAGGTACGGGTTCTTCTTGGTCGCCTTCCAATGAGGCGGGTGCTTGAGGTTCCAGACGGTGCAGAGCGAGGGCCGATGCTTCACGTCCCAGTTCCGCATCATCGTCGCTAGGCTCGTGTCGGCTTTTTCAATTTCATCGATGCCCACGAGCTCGCGGGTGCCGATGACGCCGGCGTTGCTGACCACCGCCTTCTTCGCTTTGATCACTTGACCGGGGAACATCACGGCCTGGTCGGACATGTGAATCCCGGTGGCAACACCGTTTTCGACGACGATGCCTTCGACCGGCGAGTTCAGCCACATCGAGCCGCCATGCTCGAAGAAGACGCGCTCGACCGACTCCACGAGCGCGCGGTTCGAGCCTTTGAGGACGCCGCCCGAGCAGAAGTGAAGCATCATGACGCCAAGCGCGCCTTCCCCCTTCTTGAACGGATCGAACAGGCAGACGGAGCCGCCTGGCATGAACAGCGTCTGCTTGAGTTGGTCGCTGACGAACAAGTGGTCCAGGATCTCGAACGCATTCATGCTCTGCACCTGCTCCACCGACATGTGGCAGCAGTACGCGAGGATCTCGAACGCGCGTTGGAGGTTCTCGGGAGTGGGGGCTGAGTAGACCAGCGTTGCGTTCAGCTCAACCTTCGTCTCTTCCATCCGCTTCGCGATCTTGGCGAACGTCCAGGCGTCCTTCTTGGAGAATTGCGCAATGTCTTTGAGCGTGCGAAGCCCGTCCGGACCAAAGAAGAGGCTCGTTTCATCCGGGCAGATCACACCGAACGCACGCCGGTTCATGATGAACTCGGCTCCATACTTCTCGAGCTCGAGATCCTCCCAAAGCGGCATCATGCCGCCGGCAAAGCCTCCGGCGCAGGGCACGCACTTGGCGCCCCCATAGTACTCGTAGTTGCGGCAATGGATGCCGGGAGAGTTGTTGCCGTCGACCAGAAGCACGCTCGCCCCGGCCTTCTGCAAGTAGGCTCCCACGGGAAGGCCGCCCGCTGCCCCGGCGCCAATGACGATGACGTCAAAATCAGGAATCGAATCGCTCATGCCCAGCAAACCTCCGAGGTTGGCGCGAGGCTAACTTCGCGGTGGATTCGACGCAATCGAGATTGCGCCAATTCAACTACCTGTCACCGCACCGGCAGGCTAGCCTCTGGGGGTGGTCGCAGAGAGGGGCAAGTGATGTCGAGCGATCGCGAATTCGCCAGCAGCATCGTGGATTTCGGAATGGTCGTTCGTGATTTGGAGCGCTCGGTCGAATTCTACACGGAGGCCATCGGCTTCATCGAGGTCATGGGGTTCTCGGTGCCCCGGGAGCTGGCTGGCGAGTCGGGGCTGACGGACTATCGGTCGCTCGAAATCAGCGTGCTGAAGCTCGAGGCGGACGAAGCGATTCCATCGACGGACCTCAAGCTCATGCAGGTCGCCAACGTCGACACATCGAGCATCGATCGACCGTTCATCCATTCCCACTACGGCATCAACTACATGTCGCTGTTCGTTTCGGATATCGGGGCGGCATTGCAGCGGTTGGACGATGCGGGTGTGGTTCCTCAGGGCAAGGGCGCCGTATCGATGCCGTTCGAGCTCGCGGTGGGCACTCTACTCAGACCCCAGGTGATGGACATCTTCGACAACGACCTCGGCGACATGCCGGAAGAAGTGCTCATGGCGGTCGTGAAAGACCCCGATGGCAACTTCGTCGAGCTCCTCGGTCCTCGCAGGTGACGGCCCGCGCAACTCTTCGGGCTTTGGTTTGACCTATCGAGGCCGGGGCCACTAGGCGTGGTCGGTCACAGCCCGAGCATACGGCAAGAGGGTTCAAACGACCCGGGGCACCCGCGGTACGCCGAATGGGCACTCGAGCGCTTCCCGGTCCCAGTTGCCGAGCCCGGCCGCGGCTTCGTAGGTCGATTGGAGGAAGTCGAGGAGGGTCTGATCCGGGTCTTCCGCGTTTCGAACGGCGTCGTAGGGGAGCAGAAACTCCCCGAGATTGGCATCGAAGTAGGCCTCGCCCGGCGAGACGGGCTGGTCGCCGAAGCCGTCGGGTGTGGGGTAGGCATACGAGTAAAACGCGGGGAACCCTAGACCGCCGCCGCCTCCCCAGAAGCCGGCCGAGCTCACTTCGTGCGAGTAGGCTTCGCGCGTCACGCCGTCCGGTAGGGCCGGGATCCCACCGGGATGCCGCGGCGCGGAGCGGCCCGAGAATCGGGTCACCGCGAGGTCGAAGCTGCCCCAGAAGAGATGAACCGGGCTCACCTTCCCGAGAAAGCCGGTTCGGAACTTCTTGAACACGCGATCGATCTGAAGCAGCGCGAGCCAGAACCGATGTACGGCTTGCGCGTCGTACGGACCGGGCGCGTCGTTGTCGGCAAACGGGA
>CP070650.1:697671-702312 GCA_020354595.1 Myxococcales bacterium | reverse complement strand
AAGCGAGCCCCCGCAGCCATGGGAGGGCGAAGAGAAGATGACGCACGGCGTGCTCACCTACTTTGACCCGCCCAAACCAATCAACAACGGAGTCAACGGTGTCTACGATCCACCGCGCCGTGTGTTGGATCGGATTCCGGGTCTTCAGCTAACCGAGATGCATCGCATCCGCGAGTATTCGTTCTGCTGTGGAGGCGGCGGGGGAGTCCTCGACGCATATCCGGAGGTCGCGCGGACGGCCGCCGAATCACGGGTCGAGGAGGCCAAAGACGTCGGCGCGGAGGCCATCGTAACCGCGTGCCACTACTGCGTCGCCAATCTCGGACGCTGGCAGTCGGGCGGCCCGATGCCGGTGCTCGACCTCGTCGACCTCGTCTATGAAGCCGCCGGTCTCCAGGGGAGGGCGCCATGATCGTGCGCCCGCCTTCAAGAGTGCTCGCCCCCGGGGATGTCCCCGAGCTGCAACGACTCATCGAAGACGCCAACGAGGCCGAGGAAAACCTCGTGGTCATGTCCTCGGGAAGCCCGCACGTTCGAGACGGCTTAGCAACCGCAGAGGCACACGCCCTCGTCGACCTCTCCGCGTGGAAGCGGGTCGACCTGGTCGACCGCCGCAATCGGGTTTGCCGTGTCGAGCCCGGCGTGACGTACGATGAGCTCCTCGCCGCGCTCCAACCCCACGGCATGACTCTTCCCATGCCACTCGCACCGCGCAGCACCAAGAGTGTGCTCGCCGCCGTGATGGATCGCGAGCCCAGCACCTGGCCGAACAAGCAATGGGATGGAAGCGACCCGGTCGGGAGCACCGAGTTCTTGTTCGGAACCGGCGAGCACTTTCGCACCGGGGCGGCAGGCGGCCCCGGTTCGATCGACGCGCAACGCAAAGTCGGAGGCGCCCAAAAGTTCTCCTCGGGGCCGTCGCACACCGACTTCCATCGCGTCTTGCAGGGAGCGCAAGGAACCATGGGAGTCGTGACTTGGGCGACCCTCCGAGCCGAGCTCGCCCCGTCGATCGAAGACCCGCACCTTCTGCGCGCGGACTCCCTCGATGCCTTGATCCCCTATGTCTACGACGTGCAGAGGGCATTGCTCGGAGAGCAGTCGTTCATTCTGAACGCGCGGGCGGCAGCTATGCTGATGGCGGGCATGGACGCCGGCCTTCTTGTCGCGCTTTGTGAGTCGTTGCCCCCCTTCCTCTGCCTGCAAAACATCGCCGGTTTCGAACGCCTCCCCGAAGAGCGGCTCGCCTACCAACGCGACGACATCGGCGCCCATGCGTCTCGCCACGGACTCGAGCTCCTCCAGGCTCTCGACGCGGTATCCGCGCGCGATCTGCTGTCTCACGCAAACAACACCTGCGGCGAGATCGATTGGCGCCAACACGTTCACGGTGGCTGCCTGTCCGTGTTCTTCCTCTCCACCCTCGACCGTGCCCCCGAGCTGGCGGCCTGCTTCACCGAATCCGCGAAAGACTACGGCGTCCACGAATCCGAGATCGGTCTCTACGTCCAGCCGGTCGTCCAAAACCACGGCTGCCACATCGAGCTCACGGTCAGCTACGACCCGAGCTCCGGGACGGCGGAGGCGAATATGCAGCGGCTCGAGGAAGACGCGGTTACACGGCTCCTCGACGCGGGCGCCTTCTTCAGCCGGCCCTACGGCACGGCCGATCGAATCTTCGCGAAGAACCCAGCCAACTTCGCGCTCATCCGTCAGGTGAAATCACTCTTCGATCCAAACCGCGTGCTTCACCGCGGCAAGTGGGGGCTCTGACGATGCCGCTCGACGAACGCACATACGAAACGCTCACCGGTATCGTCGGGGAGCTCTGGGTCGAGCGGGCTCCGTGCGTGCTCGACACCTACGCCTACTACCAAAACCCCGAAACGATGAATCAGGACGGGTCGCAGTGGTTGCCTCGACCCGCCGCGGTCCTCTTGCCCGACTCGGCCGAAGAGATCCAAGAGATCATGCGCTTTTGCTCTCGCAGCAAGTACATGGCTAAGCCGATCTCGACCGGCTTCCATACCGCGGCGGCCGCCTCGAACGACGACACGATCATCCTCGACCTCAAGCGTATGAACCGCATCCTCGACATCGACGAGAAGAACCAAATCGCGGTCGTCGAGCCCTACGTCCGAGGCATCGACTTGCAGACGCAACTTCTGAAGGTCGGCCTCAACTGTCACATCGTTTCCGCCGGGGCGATGCACTCGCTGCTCGCGTCGCACGCGGCGGCTTGGGGGTACGGGGTGACCGGCTCGTCCACCAGCTACTCCGGACGAAATCTCCTCGGCGTCGAATGGGTGCTCCCGAACGGCGACATCGTCACCTTGGGGAGCAGCGGTTTCGGCGCGGGTTGGTTCAGCTGCGAGGGGCCCGGGCCTTCGATGCGCGGAGTGATGCGCGGGTTTCACGGAACGTTCGGGGGTCTGGGCGTGTTCACGAAGTGCTCGATCAAGCTCTACAAGTACGACGGGCCGCGCTCGTGGGATTTCGAAGGTCAGTCCCCCAATTACGTGCTCAAAGAGATTCCCAAGCGAGGCAAGTTCGTCGCGATCGCGTTTCCCTCGCGCAAAGCCGAACGGGACGGGGGCTACAAGATGGGCGAGGCCGAGCTCAACTACGGCGAGTTCCGCACACCGATGTTCTTCACGGCGCTTGGGCTTACCAACAACAACCTCGAGCTCAAAGAGGCGCTCGATAGCGGGCTCTTTCCGAAGTTCGCGAATCACGTCTTGTCGTGCGCGTTCTTCGCCGCCTCGGACGGAGAGTTTGCGTGGAAGGAGGAGGCCCTCGCCGAGATCATCAAGGAAACGAACGCTGCGCCCGTGCCGTTCAACCTGTCCGCGTCGATACGCTCACTCAAGCTCGCGGGGAAGTTGCTTGCCGGCGTCAAAGACCCACTTGCGCCGCTCCGAAAGTCTCCGGCGCTTCGACGATTTGCCGAGTCGTCGAGCTTCGGAGCTGCACAACGAAGGGCGACTCAGTCGCGGCTCTTCTGGCTCCTCGTTCGAAACGCTGTCAACATCCAATCCGCATTTCGTCCGTCACAGGGGATGGCCACCATGATGGGCGCCTTTGACACGTGGGACCTCGCGCACGCCCAAGCCGAGTACGCGGCGAAAGCCAAGCAGAAGTACATCGAGCAAGGCTTGATCATCGCCGACGGCGGCGACCTGGGTGCGGGCGGCACCTTCGAGAGCGGGCACCTCGGTTACCTCGAGGGCATCATTCTCTACGACCCCAGCAACCCCGCATCCGTCGAGGCCGTCCGCGACTTGGTCGAAGGCGGTCTGCGCGCGTCGATTGACGAAGCGTTGGGCGTCCCGATCGCCGGCTTCGGCGTGAACGCCAACAAGGAGCTCGGCCCCGCTTGCTACCACTACGACCGATGGGTCGCGCGACTCAAGTCCGCCCTCGACCCCAACACCGCATCGGACCCGTTCTTCTACAGCGAGCCCGAGGACGAAGACGACAACCCCACCTGATGCGCAATCCTCGCGCATCGCAGGCGGGGTCTGCCATCAGGCTGCGGCAGGCGCACCTGTTCCGGACAACGCCACCGACTGCCCCACGAAGTCGGGCACCTGCGCTGCCAGCGCCAGAAACTGCGCGACGCCTTTGCGCGAGATCTTCCACTCGCGGACTTGGCCATCAGCCGACGCAAACGGCATGTCGTCAACATCGTCGTCCGTCAGATGCACCGGCTGCGCGAGCACCCAGTCGACGCCGCTCCCGCGCACCTCGAGCTCTTGCGCCTCGGTGTCCGCGATCTGTGGCTTGAGCAACAGGCTGAAGAACAGCCGTTCGATCCAGCGCAAGCTGCCGCGTGTTTCGCCAACTCCATACGAGCTCTGGACTACGAGCCGGCGGACGCCGTGCCTGCGCATCGCTGCGATGACGTTGCGCGTGCCGACCGACCGCACATCATTTGGCGTGCGAGCGGCGCCAAATAGCCGAACCCGAACGGGGTTTTCCGTGATGCCGAGCGTGATGACCACCGCGTCGTGCCCTGCGACGGCGCGGTCGACGTCGTCCGGGTCGGTCGCGTCGCCATTGAGCAGCGTCAATCGGTCCGAGTCGATATCGAGCGAGTCCGCATGCCGCGAAAACGCGGTCACCTGGTGCCCGCGCCGCAGCAGGGCGTCGATCGTGGCGCGGCCCGTGCCGCCGGTGGCTCCAACTACGAGTACGTTCTGAGTGTGTTCCATGAGTGCCTCCTTGTGAGGACCACTCTGCGGCCGCCGTTGACATGAATCCAACGAGTTGTTTTCATGTGAGCATGAGCAGTACTCATAATGGGCCTGCCCTCCACCGGATCGACCTGAACCTCCTGGTCGCCCTCGATGCCCTGACGCGCGAGCGGAGCGTCACGAGAGCGGCTGAACGTGTAGGCGTCACCCAGTCTGCAATGAGCCACACCCTTCGACGACTTCGCGAGCTGTTCGGCGATCCGCTCTTGGTCCGCGGCCGCGGCGGCATGGTCCTCACCCCCCGCGCCGAAGCGCTCGCCGTTCCCCTGCGAAGCGGCTTGGTCAGCCTGGCCCGTATCCTTGCGGAGCCGGAAGCCTTCGCACCGGAGCGCGCAAGCCGCATCTTTCGCATCGTCTCACCCGACTTGTTCGACGCGCTGGTCTT
>CP070650.1:694883-697571 GCA_020354595.1 Myxococcales bacterium | reverse complement strand
TCGCTCCAGCCTCTCGGGTCTCGGGTCTCGGGTCCTGGGCCTTTGGCTTGAGGCCTGTGTATGGAGACTCGCGACTCGGGTATGGAGGCTCGAGGGGTGCTTCGCGCCTAACGACTACAAATCATCGTCGCTTTCGTCGACGATCAGCTCTTCTTCGCTTTCCTCGTCGTCGCCGCTGTCGTCGTCATCGTCGTCGTTTTCCGGCGCGGTGTACTTCAAGTCCACGTCGGCATCTGCGAGCTGGGTCTCCAAGAGCTCCATCAGTTCGTCGAGGTCTTCGCCGGACCATTCATCGAGGATTTCCGAGATGAAATCGTAGAAGTCGCCGCTGTCGATGCGGCGTTCGATCTCTTCGATGTCGTCGTCGGAAAACGTGCTGACTAAGTCTTCGCGTAACGCGTCGATTTCGCCGTCTTCGATTGCGTCGGCAACGGAGAGCCGGATCTGCCGCATCGCGCGCTTATTCAGGAAGATCTCCATCAGAAAACCTCTAAAGCGGTTCGAATGCGCGCTACTATAAGAGAGGGCCGGGGGCTGTCAATCTTGTCCACGCGGGATCTCCCCCTCTATGCTACAGCCGTGCCAACCCGCGCCGCTGCCCTCTGCTTGTGCCTTCTGTGCCTCGTCACGCCGGCGTCGCTTCGGGCCGATTCGGCCGACCTGCCGGGCGGTCCGCCCCAGCGCACCGGGTCCTTTGCCATCGGGCCCGAGACTGGGCTCGTCATCCCGCTCTCGACCAACCGTCTCTGCCCCGACGGCTATCAGTGTATCGCCGACCTCGGATGGGCGGTCAGCGTGGGGTTCTCGTACCGGTGGGCGAATGGAATCGGCCTCGGGTTCGGCTACGAGTTCTGGCTTTTGGCCGCCAATGGCGTCTATGAAATCACCGTGCCCCAATCCTTTCTCGGGCTGCTCCAGTATTCGTTCCTTCCGAACCACGCGACCCATCCCCTGATCCGCCTCCGGGGTGGATTGCTGCTGCTCGGGCCCTCCTTCCGGGTCGCGACCGTCGGGGGAACCGCGGAAATCGGCGCCGGCGCGGAGGTCGAAATCAGCCACGACAATGTCTTTTCCTTCCTGGTCACCGGGAACCTCCTCCGGACCCGCGCCTTCGAGACCCCAGGGGACGGCGCGATTCGGGCGACCAGCGGCGCCCTCGATGCCATGCTCGTGCTGCGGGTGGGATTCAACTTCCTGCTCTGAAACCGCCCGAAATCCGGCTGGATTCGGCCTCGCGGCGGGTGGAGATTTCGACAGGGCCGCTGTAGGCTGTATCGTTATAGTGTTCATGTGGGGCAGCGGATGCAGTCGGGGGCCGAATGAGCGGCGACGCACACCACAACGGTGACGGTCGGCCGAGCGCCGACGAGGTGGGTGAGACCCTCGCTCCCGAGCCCGGAATGGAGAGTTGGAGCCGGGCACCCAGAGCCGCGCTCGTCCCCACGCCCGAGGGCCTCTTTTTCAGCGTCTACGGCAAGACCGACGTGGGCCTCGTTCGCGAGCACAACGAAGACAACTTCATGATCGCCGACCTCAGTAACGAGGACGGACCTCTCGAAGACGAGGAGGAGATCTCGGGTCTCGTCTCGCCTCGCGGCGTGTCGTTCGCGGTATGCGATGGCATGGGCGGCGCAGCGGCAGGTGAGGTGGCGAGCCACATGGCCGTCGACACCTTGTTCGAGATGCTCCGCGGTGACGATGTCGCAGAGGATCGCGACAGCTTTGCAAGGCGCCTCGTCGACTCGGTCGAAGAAGCCGGTGCGCGTATCTTTCTCGCGGCGAAGAAGGACCGCACGCGTCGAGGGATGGGGACGACTGCAACGGTCGCGGGCCTCATCGACAAAGTGCTCTTCATCGGACAAGTCGGTGACAGCCGATGCTACCTGCTACGCAACGGCCGGCTGAGCTTGGTGACCAAGGACCAATCACTGGTGAATCAGCTCATCGAGGCGGGGCAGCTCACCGAAGACGAAGCGGAAGCCTTCGAGCACTCCAACATCATCTTGCAGGCGCTCGGCACAACCGAGCAGGTCGCAGTCGATCTCACCTTCGTCGAGCTGCGTCGTGGTGACCGCGTGCTCCTTTGCTCGGACGGCTTGAGCGGCTTGGTTCACGACGACGCGATTCGCGAGGAGATGGCCTGCGTCGGGCCGCTTCCGCAGCTCGCCGATCGTCTGATCGACTTGGCCAATGCGGCCGGCGGACACGACAACATCACCTGCATCGTGGCCGATTTCGACGGCAATGCGCTCGATCCGCCGGAAGAAGGCGCCATTCCGTTCTACCAGCAGTATCCGCTCCCGCGCGGCAAAGACGACCGCCCCGCGGCCGGACCAACGCTGCCCCACGTCGTCAAGAGCATGGTTCCTCGCGCGATGCCCGCTCAGCGCGGACCCCGCGAGCGTACGCACGACCAGGCCGACCCGGTCTCGTTTTCGTGGTCGACCGCAGCGTCGGTGTTGGTGCTACTTGGTCTTGCAGCCGTGATCACGATCGTGAGCGCCGGCCGCCGCGCGACTCCCAGCACCGCCGCTCCACCGCTACCCGCCTACGCCGACGCACAGGTCCCAGTCGAGGTGCAGGTTCGGGCAGCGCTCGATGAAGGCGAGCTCTACGTAAACGGTCGAAGCTACGGGCCGCTAGGGCTCGACGAAGAAGTCCTCTTGCGGCTGACGCCCGGCGCGTATC
>CP070650.1:692259-694783 GCA_020354595.1 Myxococcales bacterium | reverse complement strand
GAATCGGCCCTTGTCGCTGCTGAACACACTCGCGCACGTCACGGCGTCGAGGGCTTCACGTGTCGTCGTGGTCTGGTCGAACGAGAGGCAAAAATACGAGTCGGGTGACGCATCGACCGAAGTGCGTGACGCGAATCCCTCCGAGGTTCGGTCCTGAAAGATCACCATCGGAAAGAGCTCCGACCCGGGCGCATTTGCTCGCCTGTACGCCCACACGGGCAGGATGCCTTCGCGCCGACCGTACGGCCATCGAAAGCCGCTGTTCATCTGAAGCGCGCCTGGCCGGTTTCCGACCCCCCGAAGCGCGACCGAAGAGGTCAGCGCAACGGTATCCATGAAGACGCCATCGGCGGTCTCCACCCAGATGGCGATCTGGGCTCTCTTGGTCGGCGTAAACGTGAGCTCGATGAGGCGGTCGCCCGCTTGGGCGACGGCGGCGCCTGGGAGCGCCGCGCCGAACGCGATCCATAAAGGGATGAGCCAACCCAAGCGCATGACCCGAGCAGCCTAGCCGTCGTGGATTTCCGTCTCAAGGAAGGGGCGGGCGGCAGCGAGAAAAATCGTAATTACGACCACTTGATGCCCAGTCACCGCCGGGGGCGCTGGGAGCGGCGATCTCGCTTTGGCGACTTCTGTGGTCCGGGTTTGAGTTGGGCGCGCAGTTGCTCGACCTGATCGCGAAGCTCGGCCGCCTTCTCGAACTCCAGCTCTTCGGCGGCGAGTAGCATCTCGCTCCGTAGCTCCTCGATGCGCGCGGGGATGTCGGCCGGGTCGCTCGGCTCTTCACCCTTCCTCAGAACGGGAATCACGACGTAGTCGCCCGCACCGGTCGAGGGGTCCATTTCGAGCACCGCCTTGCGAACGGTTTGCGGCGTGATCGAATGCTCGTCGTTGTACTCGATCTGGCGCGCTCGCCTTCGTTCGGTTTCGTCGATCGCATAGCGCATCGCGTTGGTGATTCGATCTGCGTACATGATGACTTCTCCGCCCGCGTTCCGCGCCGCGCGCCCGATCGTTTGAATCAACGACCGCGGGGAGCGAAGGAATCCCTCTTTGTCGGCATCCAAGATGCCGACGAGCGAGACCTCGGGGAGGTCGAGACCCTCGCGGAGGAGATTGATCCCGACGAGAACGTCGAATTCTCCTCGGCGCAAATCTCTAAGAATTTCAACACGTTCCAGGGTGTCGACGTCACTGTGGAGGTAGCGTACACGAACGCCGAGCTCGCTGTAGTACTCGGTCAAGTCCTCGGCCATCCGCTTCGTCAGCGTCGTGATCAACACACGTTCGTCGCGTCCCAGGCGGCCGCGAATCTCTCCGAGCAGGTCGTCGACTTGGTGCTTGGTGGGGCGCACGTGCACCTTGGGATCGAGCAACCCGGTGGGACGGATGACCTGCTCGACGATCACTCCGCCCGCGTGCTCGATCTCCCAGTCTCCAGGTGTTGCGCTCACGTGAACCACTTGACCGACCCGTTCCTGCCACTCGGAAAAACGCAGCGGACGATTGTCGAGGGCGCTCGGAAGACGAAACCCGTGCTCGACCAACGTCTCTTTTCGCGAGCGGTCTCCACGAAACATCGCACCGAGCTGCGGAACGGTGATGTGAGACTCGTCGAGGATGACCAAGAAGTCCTCTGGGAAATAGTCGAGAAGCGTCGGCGGCGGCTCTCCTTCCCTTCGGCCCGATAGATGCCGGCTGTAGTTCTCGATGCCGTGGCAGAAGCCCATCTGTTCGAGCATCTCGAGATCGTAGAGGGTGCGCTGCTCGAGGCGCTGTTTTTCCAGCAATTTGCCCTCTTTTTCGAGCTCCGGAAGCCATTGCAGAAGCTCCTCCCGAATCGACTCGATTGCGCGCTTTCGATGCTCGTCTGGAGTCACGTAATGACTTCCCGGATACACACCGTACTGGTCGAGCTCTTCGAGCACTTTGCCGCGCATGGGGTCGATCTCGACGATGCGCTCGATGTCGTCGCCCCAGAACTCGATGCGTACCGCGAGGTTCTCCGAGTGCGCGGGAAAGATCTCGACGACATCACCGCGTACGCGAAACGTGCCGCGATGAAAGTCGATGTCGTTGCGTTGGTATTGGATGTCGACCAGCCGACGAAGCAAACGATCGCGCCGGTACTCCTGACCAACCTCGAGATTGATCAGCATCTCCTGGTACCATTCGGAGGAACCGATGCCGTAGATGCACGAGACACTCGCGACGATGATGACGTCGCGTCGGGCGAGCAAGGAACGCGTTGCGCTGTGGCGCATGCGGTCGACCTTGTCGTTGATGATGGCGTCCTTCTCGATATACGTGTCGCTCGAAGGAATGTACGCCTCGGGCTGGTAGTAGTCGTAGTAGCTCACGAAGTACTCGACCGCGTTGTTCGGAAAGAGCTCCCGCATCTCGCTGTAGAGCTGGGCGGCCAAGGTCTTGTTCGGGGCGATGATCAAGGTCGGGCGCTTGGTGGTCGCGATGACGTTGGCGACGGTGAAGGTCTTCCCACTGCCCGTAATTCCCAGGAGAACCT
>CP070650.1:689462-692159 GCA_020354595.1 Myxococcales bacterium | reverse complement strand
GGATCACGGCAACCGGATCGCGATGCGTGAAGACGATGGTTGCGTCGGGAAACGTCGCGAGCAGTGCCGGGAGCTGCTCCAGATGCTGCGGGCTCTTCAGGACCCAGGGCTTCGTTGGCCCCTCATCGCGGTGCTGCAAGATCTGGAGTACGCGCTTCATGTATGCGTAGTGCGGCGTCTGGTCCGTCTTCAGATAGTCGTCGCGGTAATGAGGGACGTAGCCTGTCCACTCGAAGGTGTAGGAGGAGAAGTCGGGCCCCATCAGGTCAATCTCCTCGTGGACGTGATCCGGATTCATCGGATGCATCGCCGCGACATACGGAACCATGGTACGCATGCCGACCCAGTTCGCGGCGCAGCGGAGATACCGGGGGTCGGCCATGAGGTGATCGACGCCAAGCCATGCGCGGGCCCTGCGCGGCAGCACTCTGTCGATTGAGCGCACGGCCGCTACCCTCGCCGAGGATGGCGTCCCTTCGCGGGGGTTTGGCACGGGTTCCATCGACTCCCAAAGGGGCAGCGACCGGAACCGGCGATCTGCCGCAAGAAGATTCACCAGGTGCGTGGTGCCGCTTCGCGGGAGACCCACGACGATGAGCGGCTTGTCGATCCGTTCTTCGAGCGCCTCCGGATGACGCCGAAGGTAGTCCTGAATCAGAAGCCGGTTGGTTGCGTAGCGGGCCAGCTCATCCGACAGGATTCGCCGCCCCATCTCGCCCAAGCCGAGATCCGCGTTGTAGTCGTCCACCAAGAGTTGCAGTCGGGCCTCGAAGTCGCTCGGGCCAAAATCGTCGAGGCCAGTCCTTCGTTTCGCGCGATGCAGCACTCCCTCGGCCGTGATCGAAGTATGGCGCTTGGACGCGAGCCATCTGACCGAGCGCTGCGTGGGCGTGAGCACCGGCGCGCTCAAGTCGTCAACGAAGAGAACCTTGCCGTTCGCGCCATTGCCCCGAGGGCGCTCGGTCACGACTCGGCCTCCTTTGCCTTGGCCGCGGCCAGCGTCGTGCGGTGATCCGCAAGCTGCTTCCGCAGCCACTGCGTGAGCCAGAAGTTCTCGCTCTCGGACTCGAGCTGCTCGTGCGCGGCGACCATCACCTGCAGCGCCGCTACGTTTGCGGGCGCCGTAGAGAGCGCGACTTCGGCGAGATGGATGGCGTCGACGGGCTCGCCGGCTTGGAGCTTCTGAGCGGCACGCTCCGCGATGGCGTCGGGACCGCCGGCAAGCTCGACAAGGTCAGCATGCACAGCCGACGCGGGAGTATTGTAGAGCTCGGTGGTCGAGCTGTGATGGAACCACCCGGCGTAGTTTTCCCAGATGGCGCGAACGCTCCAGGAGACCTTTCCGTAGCCTTCCCCGACCTCGAGCTCGGGCGGAAGCTGAATCTCGCGCATGAGCGTATGGACGTCCTTGCCGTGGTTCATCCCCTTGACGGTCTCGTCGTGCACGTACCGGACCGCGTCCCGTAACCGAGTGAGCTCCTCTGCAATCGTCTCCTTGCCGACGACCGGTCCGCCGTGCCCGGGGAGAAGCATATTCGGCTCGAGCGCGAGCACGCGTTCTAGGGACTCGATGAACGTCAGAGCCTCGCGATATCGATCCCCGCGAATCGTCACTAGGTTCGGAAAGTGGCCGAACAGCGCACTGAAGAGGTTGCCGGTGAAGCAGACTTCGTGGTCCGGCAACCAGACGACCATCGAGTCGGTCGTCTCGCCACCTGGCGTCCACAGGAGCTCGAGGCGAACGCCGCCGATCACGAGCTCGGATCGGTCGTCGAACCGGAAGTCGGGCGTGGTCCTCGACAGTGCGGGGATGCCGCCGCCGACATTCTGTTGGATGTAGGTCCACGCCTTGGCAATGGCGTCGGCGAACGCGAACCCGCTTCGGACGGCCCGGAAGGACGCGATACGCGCGTCGTCGGACTGGTGCGCCTGATTGTTTGCATGCGCGACGAGCTGGGTGCCCTCCTCACGGAAGAAATCGGCGCCGCCGACATGGTCGACATGCCCCTGAGTGACCAGGATGTAGCGAATGGGACCGTCGTCTACGGCGTCGAAGTTCCGCTTGTGGATGGGCGCCTCGAAGCCCATGCCGGTGTTGATCACGATTCGGCCCTCTGGCGTACTGATCAAGAAAGCGTTCGACAACCCTTCTGACAGGTAGATGAAGTCGTTGATCTTCGTGGCTTCAGGCTGCGACGCCGGCTGAATCTCATGCCCACCGGGGCGGGAGCGATAGAGTGGCTCTGAGCTCATCGATGCCTTGTGCCGCAGTCGCCATCGGATTGCAACGGTGGTAGGAAGTGGAACCACGATGCCCGAACCCGTTCGCCTTGGAGTCCTCGGGGCCGCGCGAATCGCGCCCTTCGCCGTGCTGAAGCATGCGCGCACTCTCGACGGCGTCGACGTCGTGGCCGTAGCGGAGGAATACCACTCCGAGAAGCATCTCCGGCGCTACGCCAAGAAGCACAGCATTCCGCACACCTACCGCTCTTTCGATACCCTCCTCGCAAACCCGGACATCGACGCGGTCTACCTACCCCTGCCCATCAGCATGCACGCGGACTGGTGCATCAAAGCCATCGAAGCGGGCAAGCACGTCCTTTGCGAGAAGCCTTTCGCCGCGAACGCAACGGAAGCCGAGCGGGTCCTGCGAGCCTCGGAAGGAACAGGGCTCGTCGTCGCCGAGGCGATGCACTT
>CP070650.1:686571-689362 GCA_020354595.1 Myxococcales bacterium | reverse complement strand
GCCTCGACGTCGAGGTGGTCGTCGCCGCAGCGCGCCAAGTATTCCTCGTAGCCGCCGGGAAAATCCTGGAGGCCTTCCGGGGTGATCTCCAGGATCCGCGTGGCCAGCCTGGAAACGAACCAGCGGTCGTGCGAGACGAAGATCACGGTGCCGTCGTAGGCCGTGATCCCCTGCTCGAGGGCTTCGATGCCTTCCAGGTCCAGGTGGTTGGTCGGTTCGTCCAGCACGAGCACGTTGGGCTGCGTGACCCGCAGCCGCGCGAAGATCAGCCGCGCCGCCTCGCCGCCCGACAGCTGTGCGACCTTCTTGTGCACCTCGTCCTTCTTGAACAGCACCCGGGCCAGCTCGCCCCGCACGTAGCCGATCGGCTGCCCGGGACAGAAGTTCCACAGCCAGCTCTGCAGATCGTCCCTGCTTCCCTCGATCAGCTCACGATGGTCCTGAGCGAAGTAGCCGGGGTACGTTTCGTAACCCCATTCGATCGTTCCCGTATCGGCGGCGAGCTGGCCCACGGCGATCTTGAGCAACGTCGACTTGCCGATGCCGTTGGGTCCGATGATCGCCAGACGATCCCCGCGCTGCACGAGGAGCGACACGTCGTCGAGCACCGCGCGGCCGTCGAAGGCCTTACCCAGCTCCTGGATCTTCAGCACGCTGCGACCGCTCGGACGCCTGGACTCGAACGCGAACTTGGGGTACTGGCGCGAGCTTTGCGGCAGCTGCTCGATGACGATGCGCTCGAGCTGCTTGGCCTTGCTCTTGGACTGGCGGGCCTTGGTCGGCTTGGCCCGGAATCGTTCGATGAACTTCTTGTGATCGGCGATCTGCTTCTCGCGCTTGTCGATCTCGCCTTCCATGCGCTCGCGATCGGAGCGTTTGGCCTCGACGAAGTCGTTGTAGTCGCCGCGGTAGAGCGTGATTCGCTCGTAGTCCACGTCCACGATGTAGTCGCAGACTTTGTTCAGGAAGCGATGGTCGTGCGAAACGACGATCGTGCAGCCCTTGAACGACTCGATGAACTTCTCCAGCCAGCGGATGGACAGGATGTCCAGGTGGTTGGTCGGTTCGTCCAGCAACAGGATGTCGGGATCGGCGGCCAGGGTCTGGGCCAGCAACACCCGCAGCTTGAAGCCCCCGGAGAGGACGGACAGCGGCCTGTCGTGGACGTCGGCGGGGATGTTCAGCCCGGCCAGGATCTCCGCCGCGCGCGCCTCGAGCGAGTAGCCGTCGTACTGCATGATCACGTCCTCCAGCTCCGAGTAACGTTCCGCGTCGAAGTGCTCTTCGGCGTTCTGCAGCAGGTTCTCCTTGGCCTGCATCGCCCGCCACACCGGCCCGTGGCCCATCATCACCACGTCGAGAATTCGCTCGTCCTCGTAGCGGAAGTGATCCTGGCGCAGGACGCCCACGCGAGCCTTGCGCGGGACGGACACCGAGCCGCTCCCGGCCTCCTCGTCCCGGGCGAGGATGCGCAAGAGCGAAGACTTGCCGGATCCGTTGGCGCCGACCACGCCGTAGCATTGCCCCTTCCCGAAGTTGATCGAGGCCTCGCGGAACAGCGTCTGCGCGCCGTAGCTCTTACCCAGGTTGGTGATGGACAGCATCGGTCTTGCCGGAAGGAGATCTCAGCGACGGGACCGCCGCTCACGGTAAAGTAGCACAGCCCGGCGATCAGGATCCCGCGACCGGGTCGGCGCGAAACGACACCCATAGGAGCGGTGAATGAGCGACAAGGCGCAGCTCGCGATCATCGGAACCGGGAACATCGGCCGGGCCATGGCCGTCGGCCTCGCCTCCGCGGGGCGCTTTCCGCGAGAGGAGATGATCCTCACGCGACGACGACTCGACCGGCTGGAGGACCTCGCCGCCGAGGGATTCCAGGCCCAGACGGACAACCGGGACGCCGTGCGACGCGCCGAGGTGGTCGTCCTGGCCGTGGAGCCCCGCCAGCTCGACCCGGTGCTCGAGGAGATCCGCCCCTCGCTCGACCCGGACCGGCATCTGTTGATCTCGGTCGTCTCCGGCGCCGCGCTCTCCGACCTGCTGCGGCTGACGGGCGCCTCCCTCTCCGTCGTGCGGGCGATGCCCAACACGGGCATCGCCGTCGGCCGTTCGATGACCTGCGTGGCCATGAACTCCGACGACGAGGAGCTGCGTCGCAGGGTCGTCTCGATCTTCGACGCTGTGGGTCGCACCTTGATCATCGACGAGGAGCTGATGACCCCGGCCACCGCCCTGTGCGCCTGCGGGATCGCGTTCTTCCTGCGCGCCGTGCGCGCCGCGGCCCAGGGCGGGATCGAGATCGGGTTTCACCCCGAGGAGGCGCTGCTGATGGCGGCCCAGACGGCCGCGGGGGCCGCCAACCTGATTCTCGAGAAGGCCAGACACCCGGAGCACGAGATCGACAGCGTCACCACGCCGCGGGGCTGCACCATCGCGGGCCTCAACGAGATGGAGCACCAGGGGTTCAGCTCGGCGATGATCAAGGGCATCACGACCTCGTCGCTCAAGGCCTCGTCCCTCTACTCCGCCTCCGGCGATTGAGCGCGGAGCCGACCTACTCGACGAGCTCGAGCGGGACGGATGTGATGTTCCAGGTGAAGACGGACTCGGGGATCTCCCGCCGGTAGAGCACCGTCTTGGAGAAGCCTTTCTTGCCTTGGACGTAGCGGCGGACCTCGCCCTGGTCGTCGCTCGCCACGTACAGCTCGTCGACCCCGTCGCCGTCCAGATCCGTCAGCAGGGCCGCGTGCTCGAATCCCGACGAGTCGCGGTCGACCGAGCTCGTCTC
>CP070650.1:683555-686471 GCA_020354595.1 Myxococcales bacterium | reverse complement strand
GGTGATTCACGGAATCGAGGCGTCTTCCGGCGACATCGTCGTCGTAATGGACGCAGACCTCTCGCACCCGGCGAGCGCCATTCCTGAGATGCTCCGCCGGTTGGAGGCGAACGAGAGCGACTTCGTCCTCGGGTCACGATATGTCGAAGGCGGCACGATTCACGACGAGTGGAGCGTCTTCAGGAAGCTCAATTCGATCGTTCCTTCCTTGATGGCTCGCCCACTTTGTCATCTGAAAGATCCGATGAGCGGATTCTTCGCGTTCCATCGCGCAGACATGCCCGAACGGAGCCGCCTCTCACCGATCGGCTACAAGATCGCGTTGGAGATCTTCGTCAAGGGCGACTTTCAACGCGCGAGCGAGGTGCCGATCCATTTCTCGGACCGCCAGTACGGCGAAAGCAAGCTGTCGCTCAAGGAACAGCTCAACTTCCTGCGCCATCTGGCCCGGCTCTATGCCTACAGGCTTCGGCCCGGCGCGGCGTCGTGAAGGTCCTGCGTGAGGATCGGGCGATCGGATGGATCGTCGCCTTGTTCGTTCTCTCGCAGCTCACCGCGATGGGTTGGGACCTTCCCGGAAGCTACGGCTGGGAGAACGATGGGATCGCACCGCGGGATTTCTTCGCCGGCATCGCGATCAATCTGACGCCGGGTCAAGGCCATCGCTATCCGCTATTCCACAACCTGCTCGTCGGCGTGTTGAGCATTCCGGTTCTTTTGCCCGCGGCGCTCCGAGCAGAGGACTGGAGCCTACCGGCGTTGATGGAGCAGATCCTCACCGTGCCGACGATGACCGGAGTCTCGATTGTGGCCAAGGGTGTCGGCCTCACCATGGCCTGCGTCTCGATCTTCGCAATTGCGAGAATTGCGCGGCGGACGGTGAACGAGCAAGCCGGCCGTTGGGCGGCGATCTGGGCGGCCACCTCACTGTCCTTCGCTTACTACGGGCGCGTCAGCAACCTCGACGGCCCGTACCTGATGTGGACGGCTCTTGCGATGGACAGGCTCCTGACGATCGCGGAGAGCAGGAGCACGCGGGACTACGTGATCTTCGGAGCCCTGGCCGGGGCCGCGGTTGCCACGAAAGACCAGGCCTATGCCGGCTTCGTTCTGCCGGGCTTGATCTACGTGCTCCTGCTCCCGCTTCGAAAGGACCGACCGTTCGGCCCGACGGCCACGCACTACAGGAACACGGCGCTCGCGGTGGGCAGCGGAGCTCTGTCTCTCGGCTTGCTCGGCGGCGGACTGCTGAACCCGACCGGCTTCGTCGCGCGGTTTCGCGAGCTCACGGGCGGCGCCAGCCACGATTGGATGACCTACGAACGCACCGTTGCCGGCGTCTCGCGAAACGTGGTCGACATCACCTTCGCGCAACAGGCCTTCTACTGGCCGTGGTTGGTGGTGGCACTCTGCTGGTTTGGGGTCGTGATGGTGCTCGTGAGCCGCGGCGACGCGGGAATTCGATCGCGAACGTTTCGATTGCTTCCCTTTTGTGCCGGGGCCAGCAGTCTTCTATTCTTCACACTCGTCGTGGCCCGGTGCGAGCATCGCTTCCTTCTTCCGTTTGGATTCTGGCTCTCGTACTACGGCGGCGTCGGCGCCACGACCCTGCTCTCTCGCTTGGGGCACCACCGGGGCGGGGCTCGCGGTTTTGCTTACGCAGCGGCCGTACTGCTCGTCGTCGTTGCAGGAGCACACAGCTTCCAAGTCCATCTGACGCAACGCGGGGACGCTCGAAATCGAGTGAGCGCGTATCTCGCCGAACTACCTCCAGGCACGGTCGTCGAAACGTACCACTTGCTGGTCCATCTTCCGCACTTCGACGTCTCCGATGCCTCGCCATACACGCTACAGCGAGTGAGCCGGAGGCCTATCGCGCAGCGCAACCCGCTGGTCGGCGCGACGGAAATCGACGAGCCCTACGGCAACATGAGCGAGCGACGTCCGGACGTCTTGGTCGTGCCCGAGTACACGGCGCGCGAGTTCATTCCGCGCAAGCTCCGCGACGGAGAGATCGCGCCGACGGTGCTCACGCAGCAGCAGGACGAAGACGCGCAGACATTCTTCACAGCGGTCCTCGATGACACGCTGAACGGATACGAAGTAGCGTTCGTCGCGGAACCGACGCTGCCCGAGTGGGCCACCGCGTTGGGGCTGCAACCCGTTCAGGTACACGCAAGCGTGGGCAATCGGCAGTGGATCCTGCGCCGCGTTGAACGCTAAGCGCTGCGGTTCGCGACCGAAAACGGCGAGTTGACGCAGAATGTGCGCGTAGAGCGCGCGTTCGCAGCGTGGAAAGCCATGAAACCACCGAAAAAGGGGGTAGACAGAACGTTCCGCGATTGTGCATTCTCCGCAACACCGGGGTTCACATCGACCCCGGCCCGCACTCGGTGCGCTCTCGTAGAAGGTGGAGGTGCGACGTGAAGTATGGATGGATCGCGGTAGTCGCCATGATGGCGGCCTTGTTGTCGACAGGGCAGGTCGCCGCACAAGAGTGGGGCGCACAAGCGGCCCCTGAGACCCCTTCCCCCGAGTCGCAGGCCGCAGCAGATGAAGTCGAGGCGGAAGTCGAAGCGCAAATCGAGGCGGACGAGACGCCGAAGGTCACCGGCTTCCGACCGCCCGGCCAGTCGGCGGAACCTGGGATGGGCACCCAAGCCGCCGAGCGCGAGCGGGCGCGGCGCAGCATCGGCACCGTCGGAGAGAGTGTTCGCGGAACCGGGGACCGAGAGGATGCCATCCCGTTGAAGTTCAATTTCCACGGGTTCTACCGGGCTCGTTACAACTGGGTTGGGAACGCGCCTCTGCCGACGACAGCGGCCCTCCCAACCGCCGAGTGGCAGAGCAAGAACGCGTCCTATGGCTACATGCGGCTTCGCTTGGATCCGGAGATCACATACGGCCCGAACCCTG
>CP070650.1:679266-683455 GCA_020354595.1 Myxococcales bacterium | reverse complement strand
AGCCAGCTCACCTCGCCGCTCTCTAGGCTGTAGTAGGCGGCCTGCACCGAGACCCCTGCGGCACCTAGGCCGGCCATCACGGGTTGCGAGTCCCGAACCTGTCCCGCGACCATCTTCGCGTTCGCGTGCACGCTGCGCTCGAGCAGGTCTTCGTCGCCTCCTCTCCTCGCTTCAGCGACCGCTGGCGCAATGGCATCGATGAGGGCGTCGATGTGCGTGCCGGTGGCCGAGCCAGCAACGGCGGCGCCCACCGCACCACAGCTTTGGTGCCCCATCACGACGACGAGGTTCACCCCGAGGTGCCTCGACGCGTACTCGATGCTGCCAAGCACGGCGTCGTCCGCGAGGTTGCCAGCGACCCGAATCACGAACACGTCGCCCAAGCCCTGGTCGAAGACCAGCTCGACGGGCACGCGGCTGTCCGCACAGGTGATGATCGTCGCGAACGGATGCTGACCTCCCGTGAGCTCGGCCCGTCGGTCGGGGTCGCAATGCGGGTGCTCGGATGCACCGGAGACGAAACGTTGGTTGCCTTCCGTGAGCCGTTCTAGCGCTTCGCTCGCGCTCAGGTTGTCAGGACGCTCGGACATGAATCACCTCTTCTCTCAGGTCTGCGTATTGTATTGGGCCTCGATCGGCGGCGGTATCTCGGATGGGTCTTGATCGATCATCTCGCGAAGGTCGATCTCGATGCCTCGCGAGATCGTGGTGATCGGCACATCGTTCGGGGTGCCTTCGAACGGGTTCTCGCTGACGCGGCCGATCCGCTCCATCGTGTGGAAAACCCACATCACCAGGACACTGAAGGGAATGCTCATCCACACGAAGTAGCGCCCGATGTGGGGATATGCGGACGCGAGCTCGCTCCCGATCTTGTCGAACTCGAACATCACCCCGAACGGCAGAAGGAGCACGAAGATCCACATGAACTTCGAGTTGAGCGTCGCGTACTGTCTGGGGTACGGGAAGTTCTTGATTCGCTCGGACTTCCCCTGGAGTGCCACGAGCTCGTTGAGCAGGTTCTGCATTTCCATGTGCCGGAAGTCTTCGATGAGCCTGCGGGTCCTCAGCTCGCGAAGCCGTTTCGACTGCAGCGAGAGGACCTGCGCCGCCTTGTTCGACTTCGACAGCACGTAGGCGAGCTCGTCTGGGGGCATGTTCCCCTCGAGCTCGTCCTCGAGCGAGACCTGATGCTCGCGCACGCCGATCATGGCCGCCCACTCTTGGTTGGTCGGGTGCTCGAGAGAGTGCTCCCACGGCCTCGGTTGACGCATCGCATGCCGAAGCGCGGTCATCCAGGCTACGTGCCGGCATATGAGCTCCTGGTGGATCGCCCGGAGCTCCGTGTCGGCGACGTCCTCCTCCGCAAAGTCGCCGGTCACGAAATCCTTCACGGCATATCCCCACGCCCGGGATGCGTTGACGATGCCGCCCCAGATCTTCCTGGCTTCCCAGACGCGATCATACGAGGCGTTGTTCTGAAAGCTGATGATGAAGGCGACGGCGGTACCGACTACCGCGATGGGAAGCCATGGGAGGTGCAACCATTTCTGATCCAATACCTCGTAGGCGACTACCGGGATGAGCGCGATGACCGTCAGCAGGACGGTCTCCTGCCGAGTCCACAGCACCATTTCTTTCAGGGAGTAGCTTCGCTTCGTATACACGTCCGAGCCGATTATCGGCCCTTGGCATCCGACGTCTAGCCCTATTTTTCGCGTTTGCGATCACCGCGTTACTTTCGAATTAGGGTACCCTCCTGAGCGCATGAGCATCCGTGCCTATGAGCTCAAACAGCAGGGAAGGCTCGAATCGCTGCCGGTCGAGGACGTGCTCGCGCGCGGGCGCGACGGCGCCGGCGACTTCTGGATTGACGCAGGCCTGCTCGACCGAAGCGAGCTCGAACCGCTACTGAATCGGCTCGAGGTGAGGGAGTTCCTCAAGGAGCGGTGCTTCCGCGTCGGCAATTCGACCCTGGTTCTAGCGGTCCCGCAGGCGACCTTCGCCACGCTGCCGTTGTTCGCCGACCAGGGCTGCGCGAGGCGGGCCTACGGCGCAGCCCTATGCCTGCCGAGACTGTTGGTCACGTTCCACGCCCCAGCGATCGACGATGCCGAGCGGATACACCAGAGCATCGACAAACTGGAGTTCGACGGTACCGGGACCTCGAGCCTCCTCTGCTCGTTTCTCGTCCGGCGCGCCGCGAGAACCGCGCAGTTTGCACGGCACCTTCGTGACGAAGCTTCGACCTTGGCGGAGCTGATGGACGACGATCCCGCCATGGTCGATCCCCTTGCCCTCGAGCAGCTCAAACGACGAGCGATCCTCACCAACGCGATCGCGGAAGAACAACAGGAGGCGGTCGACCTCATCGCTCACGCAAAGAGCCCTGGCTTCGACCCCTCGGCCGTGGAGGGCTCTCTCGGGCTACTCACCACCATGGCTGCCGCGACCGAGCGGCTCGTCGGCCGAACGGACGACCGCATCGACAATCTCTTGCGAAGGCGGCAGGACCACAAGACCGAGCTCCTCAATCGGCGCCTCGGTCTCCTGACGATCATTTCCGCGATCTTCATGCCTTTGACCCTGCTCGCAGGCATCTGGGGAATGAACTTCGAGAACATGCCGGAGCTCAGCCATCCGTACGCCTACGGTGGGGCGCTTTCGCTGATGGCCATCGTCGCGCTGAGTAGTGCCTGGCTGTTCTACAAGCGCGGCTGGTTCGACTAGAAGTCCACGACGAAGTGGCGTTACGCCTTTTTTTCGGTTTGCGGATCCGAATCGTACTCTCGGTGCGTGCGTTGGGGGGCGCTCTGCAGGGCTCGGTACGTTCACGTCGTGATGGCGTGCTTTTGCTGCGTGATGTCGCTGCATGCCGTGCGGGTCGCTGCGCAAAGCTCCGATGCCGGAGGCGAGCTCGACGCTGGGTCGGAAGACGCGCTGGCGGTAGTTCGAGTGAAAAACGCGCTCGATGCGGCGAACCGGCAGCTCGATGGGGGCGAGACGATTGGAATGCTTCGCTTCGCCGACGGCTCCGACTGGGTTCGCACGACCTCGGGCGAATGGGTTCGGGGCAGCATCGATTGGATGCGCGACGACATCCTCAGCTTCGATAGCGAGGAGTTCGGCGAGGTCGAGATCAACATGCGGGATGTGGCCGAGATTCACGCCGCGAGAACCAACACGTACTTGCTCGACGACCGAAGCCGCCTCATCGGGCCCGCGATGATTACCCGAGAGACGCTCGCGGTCCAGGCCGACGGCGGAGTCGTCGTCCGGCCCCGCACCGACCTCTGGTCGATCGTCCAAGGCGGCGGACGAGAGCTCGACTACTGGTCCATGGCGCTGGACGTCGGTTTGGGGCTCAACCGGGGCAACAGCAATCAAGCCGACGTGAACCTGCGCTTCGCGGTCAATCGAGAGGGCAAACGGACCCTAACCGAGGTCGACTACATCCTGAACCTAGGGTACGCCGACCGCGAAACGAACGTCAGTCGACACATCGTCACCTTCGGGAATCGGGTGTGGCTGACGCGACGCTGGTTCGTCGAGCCGATTGTCGGACAGCTCTTGAGCGACCGGTTTCAAGACATTCGGTTTCGCGCTCAGCCTGCGGCAACCGCTGGGGTTCGCTTCCTCGACATCCCGAGCAAGGCCATGTGGGACCTCGCGATCGGCCTCGGCTATCAATACGTTCGGCTCTTCGACCCCTTCATCGGGACCAAGAATCCCGAGCACGACGGCCTCACTCGATTCGAGACTCGCGCACGCTTCGACTTCACCCCAGACGTCTACCTCACGTTCCAGTGGGTGACCAACCTCACGTACACGACCCTCGGAAACACCAACCACACCGGCATCGCGGAGCTGCTCTTCGAGATCACGAACATTCTCTACCTGCAGTCGACGTTCATCTATTTGCGCACCGAAGAGCCGACCCGCCGCGCAGACGGCAGCTTTCCCTCCAAGAACGACTACTTCCTCACGTTCGGCGTCGCGCTTCACCTAGGCTAGCTCCCGGTAGGCTAGCCTCGAGGCTTTTCCCAACGCTATTGACTACGCAGTCGGTTAGGAGGACGCTTTGCGTGATGCTGCTGCTATCGACGTGCATGGTTCAAGAGGGTCGAATTCCAGACGATCAGAGAGCCACGCTCGAGGGCGCGCTCAAGACTGCCATTCGAGACCACGT
>CP070650.1:675288-679166 GCA_020354595.1 Myxococcales bacterium | reverse complement strand
GTGAACTGAACATCGTCCCGAGGGGCGAGGCGTGGGGCGAGCGAGGCAATGATGAAGGCGTTGAGGTCGACGACCCCTCCAAAGCCGTGGTTGGCCACGAGGAGAGCGGGCGGTTCCGGAAGGCGGTCGGGTCCTTCGTACTCGAGGCGGGTGTACCACGCGATGGCGTTGCCGAGGCCGATGAAGAAGCCCTGGACTAGCTCACGTAGTGCTGTGTCGTCTTTCGGCATCTGAGTGAACGAGCGCTCTAGGTGGGTGAGGGCGGCCCGAGCGGATTGGTCGGCAACGCGATTGTGGGAAGAGGGCGGCAAACGACCTCCTCGGCTTCCTGGGGATCGAGACCGAGCAACCGCAGAAGGACCGCTGCGGTCCGCTCTGGGATGCTCTGTCTGTCGGCGTCGAGGACGCCGAGGAGGTCTCGATCTTCCGCGTCTTGATTGGGAGACGCGCTGCTCACATCGACCGAGCTCAATACCACTCCGCGAGCGGCGACGACCATCATCGGGAAGTCGTGAGCTCGAAAGCGGCCGAGGGAGACACCGGTTCGCAGATCGCGAAGCATCCGAGGCGCAAGGCCTTGATCGAGCGCTGGGGACCAATACGCCACGCGAACGAGGAAGCGCCCCCAGAGTGGCTCCTCGGAGGCACGTCGGAGCGTGTAGCGAACCGAGGCGGCGATGACCTCCGCGGGGTCGTCCACCTGCTCGGCGATTTGGTCGAGCGCCGCGCCGAAGCTCTCGAACAGCTCGTGCACCAGCGCCTCGTGGATCGCCTCCTTCGAGTCGAAGTAGTTGTAGAAGGTGCCAAAGCCCAGGTCCGCGGCCTCGGTGATCTCGTTGATCGCAACGGCCTCCATCCCCCGCTCGGCCATCAGTCGAAACGCCGCACGGAGGAGCCGAGTCCGCGTTCGGCGCCGTCGGCGAGACCCCCTTGGCTCCGGCTGGGGGTGGGGGGAGGCCTCGACCTGGGCGGCCGTCGAAGTCGTCGTGTTCTTCTGCACCATGCTCAGGCCATAGCACCAGACGAGAGAGTTGACAAGTTCATCAGAAATGATAAAATCCTCACTTCAAGGCCAGAGGGAGGCCCAGAGGAGGCCAGGCATGGACGAATTGGACAGAGAAACGGAAGTGCTCGTGGTCGGCTTCGGGCCCGTGGGCGCGACCATCGCCAACCTTCTCGGCCTCTATGGGGTTCGGACGCTCGCGATCGACACCGCGACCGAGATCTTCCCCCAGCCTCGCGCCATCGCGCTCGACAACGAGGCCCTGCGCATTCTTCAAGCGGCCGGGCTCCCCGAGGGGGCTTTCGAGACGATCGCGATTCCGGAGGTACGGTATCGCTCACCGTATGTCGGCCAGCTTGCCCGCCTGCAGACCGGGGGCTGTTTGGACGGGCACCCCAAGCTCGTCACGTTCTATCAGCCCGAGCTCGAGTCGGAGCTTCGTTCGCGCGTTCGCTAGTATCCGAGCGTGACGGTCGAGCTCGGGGTCGAGCTGGTCGACTTCGTCGAAGACACCGACGGCATCCGCGCACGCCTTCGGCACCGCGATGGCACCGAGCACACCGTACATGCGAAATATCTCATCGGCGCCGACGGCTCGAAGTCGCACGTCCGCAAGGCACTTGGCGTGGGATTCGACGGGCGCACCTACGCCGAGGACTGGCTGATCGTCGACGCCAAGCTCGATTCGTCATCGCTCGATCACATCGAGTTCCTTTGTGATCCACGTCGCCCGGCGCCGCACATGCCTGCGCCGGGAGGCCGCCAACGTTGGGAGTTCATGCTGCATCCCGGGGAGAGCGCCGAGGAGATGGAACGCCCGGAGAAGGTGCGCGAGCTCCTCTCGCCTTGGGGCAGCCCGGATGACATGGAGGTCGAGCGCACCGCCGTTTATCGTTTTCACGCTCGCACGGTGGAGCGCTTTCAGAAGGGTCGGGTGTTCTTGGCGGGCGACGCTGCGCACATCACGCCCCCGTTCGCGGGGCAGGGGCTCGTGGCGGGGCTTCGCGACGCCATGAACCTCTGCTGGAAGCTCGCCTGGGTGCTCCGCGGGCATGCGGGGCCGGGCGTTCTCGAGAGTTATGACCAAGAGCGGCGACCTCATGCCAAAGCCATGATCGATTTGGCCAGGTTGTTGGGGCGCATCATCATGCCCACCAGCCGTGCACAAGCGCTCGCGACCGGGGTCCTCATGCGCGGGTTGCGATTGATTCCACCGGCACGCTCTTACCTCGAAGAGCTGAAGATCAAACCGCAGAACCAATTCGATCGCGGCCTGTTCGTCGAGCGCCGGCGACGTGGGTTGCGCCGCCCTTCGGCTCAACCGAAGACACAGCTAACCCGCGGGGCCATGTTTCCGCAAGGATGGATCCAGCGGGGAAGCGATGGCTGCTGGAGCGACGACGCGCTTGGCGACGGCCTTACACTGGTTGGGTTCGGTATCGACCCCGAAGAGCATCTGGGCCAGACTGCCGCGGCCTTGAGCGCTGTGGGTGGGACCTGCATCCAGCTCTGCCATCGCGGTCAGCGAATCCACAGGCGCGAGGGTGACCACGTCTGGGAGGACATCAGCGGCGCGTTCGTACCCGGCACTGCGCCCGTCGGTTGGGCGGCCGTCGTTCGTCCGGACCGCACCATCCTGCACGATGGTCCCGTCACCGAAGCGGCGCGCCTCGTCCGCGAGACGCTGGCGGTTCTTGGGGCCGAAGACTCGGATTCCGGCCGTTCCAAGGAGATCGGCCCACGCGCGGCGGCTTCGAGAGCGTCCGCGGCAACGGAGGTGCATCGATGATCTCTTTGGCCACAGCGCAACCCAGCCGATGCCCAGACCCAACGGCAAAGGCCATCGAGCTCGCATACCTGTCGTTCGAGCGCCCCACCCTCGGAGAGGCAGAGCGCTTCCTCGCCGATTTCGGGCTGCACGTGACCCGTCGTTCCGCCGATACGCTTTGGTTTCGCAACGCGGGCCGGTCGCCGTTCTGCCACGTCGTGAAGAAGGCACACAAGGCGCGCTTCATAGGTCTTGCGTTCAGGGTCGCGACTCGGCAAGAGCTCGAGGCGCTCAGCGACCTTCCGGGCGCCTCCGCGATTGAGCCCATGGAAGTGCCTGGCGGAGGGGAGCGAGTGCAACTGATCGATCCGGCGGGCTTCGCGGTCGACGCCGTGCACGGGCAAGCCGAGGTCGAGCCGCTGCCGCACCGCGAGCCGCTCCGCCTAAACAGCCCCGAGACGCATTCACGCGTCAACGACACACAGCGCCCGCCGGTGGCCGCCCCGGAGACGACGAAGCTCGGGCACGTCGCGCTCGAAGTGCCGCGATTTCAGGACACCTGCGCCTGGTACGCGCAGCACTTCGGGTTGATCCCGAGCGATGTGCAGGTGCTCCCCGATGGTTCGCCGGCAGTCGTGTTCATGCGACTCGATCTAGGCACCACACCCGCTGACCATCACTCCGTCGCCATCGCGCAGGGGTTTGCGCCGCACTTCGGGCACTGCGCCTACGAAGTCGTCGACGCGGACGCGGTCGCCATGGGCGAGCGATGGATGCGAGAGCGCGGCTGGCGCCACGCCTGGGGTATTGGGCGTCACATCCTCGGAAGCCAGGTATTCGACTACTGGAACGATCCCTACGGCGCCAAACACGAGCACTACAGCGACGGCGACGTCTTCACCGCGGACCAGCCGATGGGTGTGCACGAGGCGAGTCGCGCCGCGATGTCGCAATGGGGGCCCGTCATGCCGAGGAGCTTCATCAGCCCCGAGCTCTCGGTGGCGAATCTCTGCTCCGGCCAGTGCCTCGTCAACGGACTCAACCCCTTTTTCAGTGTCTACGAATTCTGAGGCTGCAGCTGCCGGATCCATTTCAGACTGTTCAAAT
>CP070650.1:671778-675188 GCA_020354595.1 Myxococcales bacterium | reverse complement strand
GGCACCCTTTTGTTCTTCAAGCGCGCGTCGAGCTCAGGCCAAGAGGTTTCGCCAAGCCGTTCCTCGACCTGTTCGTAAAACGCAACGCCCTCTTTGAGCAGCTCGTCGTCCTGCTCCCAAATCCGGTGCGCGGCCGGAAGGCCCACGCCCGCGTCCATGTGAAGCAGATGATAGGTATCCTGAAGCAAGAGAAGTGGATTCCTGAGCCAGGTCACGCGGCCATTGCTCACGTCGAAGTGCGCCTTGTTGGAGCTGAGCCATGCGGAAAGCAGATGTGGCTGCCTCAAGATGCGGCCGAGCGGTCGCCCGATCAGCGTTCTCTTGAGCACCGAAAGCTCGCCGGTCGCTTTGGCAGCTACGGGATCGTCCTTGGCGGCCTTTAGATACTGGCCGCACAGCCGATCGTACGCGTAGTCGGCGTCGATCTCGTTGGCTTCTTGTAGCAGCTCGCCGACCAGCGTCAGATACGGCACGACGAACTGCGTCGTGGGCTTTGCGTCGACTCCGTTCGCGAGGAACCAATGCACGAGCCCATAGTGGAACTGGAGATTCGTCTGCAGATCCGTCCCGCGGAGCACCGTTCTACGCAGCACCTCACGGAGGTGGTCGTAGCTGTCGTACCGGTCATCGCCGGTGGTCACCAAGAGCGCGATGTTGCTGTCGTAGGCGCCGGCCAGCTTGTAGCGCATGAAGAGGCTCGTATCGGGATTCTTGAAGCAGATGCCCTGATCGTCGCGAACCTCGCCTTCAATCGGGTCCGACCAAGACATGATCTCGCCACCTGCGTGCGGTGACAGCGAATCATCGGTCGCGTTGAGCCGCGCCTCGACCGCAGCCGCATCGCGCTGAACCCGCACCGGTCGCGGGAGCCGCGCTTTGTGTTTGGCCAGAAGCGCCATCATCTCGACGACCGAGTACACGTCGAACCGGTCGGACTCATCCTCGGGATTCGTGAAGCGCAAGGCGTAACAGAGCTCGGACACGCGGTGCTCAACCTGGATGCGTGTGTTGACCTCCATGAAGTAGTGTCGGGGCCCATCCACGATGCACTCGAACGTCGACGCGGAGTCGAGCTTCACCGTCTCCCCGAAACGCTCTGCCTGCTCCTCCATGCGGCGCAGGATGTTGAGGTCCTGTTCGATTGCGGCGGCCTCGGCTTCGTCACCAGCCGCTCGCTCGCGCTCGACCGCCGCGGCGAGGGTTTCCTGCGTGATCGACACCTCGAGGAGCTTCTGCTCGTGCATCTGGAGCGAGCAGTCACGACCTCCGAGGGAAATGCACCACTCGCCGTTGCCGATGAGCTGAATCTCGTTGTGGCGCGTCGTCTCGATGTTGAGCTCGACCAAGATGTTCTTGTTGTCGCCGACGCCGAGCGCCTTCACCTCACCGAGGATTTCGCGCACCATGGCAGGAGCTTCGTTCGCTTTTCGAACGATACGCTGGCCCTTGCCGCCGCCCCCGCCGATCGCCTTGAGCCGAATCCGGCTTCCAGAGTACTCCTTCAGAATCGAGCCGACCTCGATTTCGATTTGCTCGCAAAGCTCGTCGACCGTGTAAAGGTCGATGCCCGCATCGTACGACGCGCCCAGCACCGCCTCGGCCACCACCTCGAGCCCGAGACTGGTGTCGGTGAGCTCCGGCACGTCCAGACCGTGCTTCTTCGCGAGCTTCTGGAGGGCCTTCCGATCGGGGTGCTTGCGAAGCAGCAGACGCCCGGTCGCGTCGTTGACCCCCGGCGTAACGCTCACGTCGACCTGCTCGGCGGTTCGCTTGGCCTCGTCCTTGAAGCCCGCGGCCTGCACCGTGTGAGAGCCCGGACCGATGAAACGCAAGCCCGAATTCTCGATGGCGCTGACGAACTCCTCGTCCTCCGCCATGAAACCGTAGCCGGCGAAGATGTAGTCGTAACCGTTGTCCTTGGCGATCGCGATGATCTCGGCGATGCGCTCGGTGCGCTCCTCGCCGCTCGCACCGGTGTAGTCCTGTACGTTGTGCACTCGCGAGGGGTCCAAGCGCCGCAGCTCCGGAGCCAGCGCGCGCGGATAAACGATCGAATCCTTCTCCGAGAGGAGGATGCCGACCCGCTTCATGCCCATCTCGCCGAAGACGTCGAGCGCCTCCTGGCGAATCGGCCCGCGGCAGACGATCAGAACGGTCATGTCCTCGCAGCTGAACGACTTCACCCACTCGGACTCCGACCGACCGAGGCGCCGGTCTCGATGGATCATCGGATTGTGGAGGTAGCTGGCCGCCGCCATCAGTGAAACTCTCGCTGGACCCCGCCAAACGGCTCGGGGGTGTAGTGGGACAGATAGAAGTTGAGGCTCTTGGCGAGGCCGGCGCGAACGTCGGTGGGCATCACGATCTCGGAGATCGAGCCGAGGCTGAGGGCCTCCTTCGGATTCATGAGCTCTTTCTCGTAGCGTGCGCTGAACGCGGCTTCCTGCTCCTTGACCCAGACCGCCACCTGCGTGTGCGCTTCGTCCTTGGACGCGCCGGAATCGAGCGCCTCTTGAAGCCGGACCTTCGCTCGCTCGCGCATGTCGCGAAGCTCCTTCTTGTAGACGTACTCTTTGCCGGCCGGCCCCATGACGGCGACTCGCGTGGTCGGCAGCGCCATGACGTGATCGGCACCGGTCGCGTAGCAGTTGAACGCCGCGTACGCGCCTCCAAACGCGTTGCGGATGATCAAGAGCAACCGCGGCGTGCGTAGATCGATGATCGAGTCGAGCATCGCTCGGCCTGCCTGCACGATGCCGCGGCTCTCCTGATCGCGGCCGGGCAAAAAGCCCGTCGTGTCTTCCAGGAAGATCACGGGGATGTTGTAGAGGTTGCAGAAGCGAATGAACCGCGAGTTCTTGAAGGCGGCGTCGACGTCGATCTGGCCCGAGGCCACGGCGCTGTTGTTGCAGACGAAGCCGACGACGTGGCCGCCCAAGCGCCCAAACGCAGTAATCGTGTTGCGCGCGCGCTGGGGCTGAAGCTCGAAGTAGTCTCCGTGGTCGCAGATCTGCTGGAGGATGATGCTGACGTCGATCGGCGTATTGAACCCCGTCGGTGAGTTGAATGCTTTGCGGAGCAAGGTGTCGATTTCACCGGTGGGACGATCGATCGGGTCCGAGGTCTCCTGATACGGCGCGAATTCATGGTTGTTTCCAGGGAGATAGCTCAAGAGGCGTCGCGCGGTTCGGAGCGCGCCCACCTCGTCGCGAACGGTCAAGTCGGACACCCCACTTTGACCGTGCACGCCGGGGCCGCCGAGCTCGTCCGCGGTCACGTCCTCACCGAGCACCGACTTCACGACGCCCGGCCCCGTGAGCCCGAAGAACGTGTGCGACGGCTGAATCATGAAGCTGCCCTGCCGAGGCAGATAGGAGCCACCGCCGGCGTTGTAGCCGAACATGCACATG
>CP070650.1:666368-671678 GCA_020354595.1 Myxococcales bacterium | reverse complement strand
CCATGTTGCGAAATGTGTAACTGATACGCATCGAACCTCCTGCGTCTAAAAGTACTTCTTGCGTTTGGAAGAGCTCAATATGCCGAGCATCTCACGATACTTCGCGACCGTTCGGCGGGCAATCTGGATGTTGTCTTGACCAAGTATCTCAACGATTCTCTGATCCGATAGCGGGGCCTTCGGATCTTCCCCAGAAATGATGTTCTTGATCGCCTGCTTTACGCTTTCCGAAGCGATGTCGGTTTGGTTGTCCCGCTTTATGGCGCTGTTGAAAAAGTACTTCAACTCGAAAGTTCCGCGGGGCGTATGGACGTATTTGTTGCTCGTCACCCGGGAAATCGTGCTCTCGTGCATGCCCACCGACTCGGCCACGTCGCGCAGGATCATTGGCTTGAGATGCTCGATGCCTTTGTCGAAGAAATCCTGCTGCTTCTCGACGATGCACTCGGTGACCTTGACGATGGTCTTACGCCGCTGATCGATGCTCCGGATGAGCCACTGCGCGCTTCGGAGCTTGTCCTGGATGTACTCTTTGGCCTTTGGATTGTCAGCCATCGCGGAGCGATAGAACCCGCTGATCTTCAGCTTGGGCATTCCGTCATCGTTGGCGACGACGTAGTACTCGTCTCCCACCCGATGAACGTAGACGTCCGGAACGATGTACCGAGGCTCTTCGGTCTGAAACCGGCGCGCCGGACGCGGCTCGAGCTCCGCGATGATTTGCGCGACGTCGTACACCTCGTCGAGCGAGCAACCAAGCGCTTTCGCGATCGCCGGATAGTGACGCTTCTCGAGGTCGGACAGGTGATCCGAAATCACGCGGAGAACCAAGTCGTCCATGCCGTAGTGCTTGGCTTGGATCATCAAACATTCTTGCAGCGAACGCGCCGCGACGCCGAGCGGATCGAACTGCTGAATCATCGCCAAGACTTCTTCGGCGTCTTCGGGATCGAGATCGGACTCGGCGGCAAGGCGGGGCACGATGTCTTCGGGAGCGATGCCTTCGATCTTGAGGTAGCCGTTGTCGTCGAGGTTGCCGATGACCAGCGCGCCAAACCGGCGCTCATCGTCGACGAAATCCCCCATGCGGAGCTGCCACCCGAGATGGTCGGTCAAGTCTTCCGACGTCGAAAGCGTCGCCTCGAGGCCCGGCATTTCTTCGTCTGGACCGCGGCGCATGGCCGGCATGGGCGCCTCGGTCGACTGGTTTTCCAAATAGCGCTCCCAGTCGATCTCTTCTTTCTTGGCCTCGTGGGCCTCCACCTCCGGCGCCGCGCTCTCCTCCGCGACGTTCACGCTCGATTCGCGTTGCTCGGCGCCCTCTTCGAGCACGGGATTCTCGAGCAGCTCCTCTTGCACGAGCTCGCTGAGCTCCATGCGCGACATCTGCAACAGCTTGATCGCCTGCTGCAATTGCGGCGTCATGATCAGCTGTTGCGATAACTTGAGTTGCTGCTTGAGCTCCATTCAGGCCCCACACCCCGAGAAGTGCTTCGTTTGGCAGTATAGACGCGCCAAGCGCTCAGGGAAACTCGACGACCCGGGCTCGCGAATCGTCGCCCACTCGGCTACCATGTCCTGGTGGGGACTGCTCGGCCCTTTCCAAAAGCGGTGGTGGTCGTCGCCGACGACGATCGCGCGACTTGCGAGCGCATCTCCGAATCGCTCCGCGCACAAGGGTTGACCGTCGTCCCTGCCAACAATGGTCAGAAGGCCATCGATGCGGTGCGTGCGCAGCCAGTCGACCTAGTCGTGCTCGACGTCAACATGCCGGGGCTCAGCGGGATCGACGCCTGCAAAGTGATCAAAACGATCACCAAAGACCAGTTCGTGCCCGTCGTCCTGCTCACCGCTCCCGGAGATATGAAGGCGCGGTTGCAGGGCGCGCGAACGGGCGCCGACGACCACGTCGCAAAGCCCTTCGAGGACGCGGAGCTCGTCGCTCGCGTGGAAAACATGCTGCGCGTGAAGCGGGCGCACGACGACGTCCAGTTCGCGAAAAACGAGATCCAATACTCATCGCTTCACGACCAGCTCCGCGTGCTGCCCGACCATCGCCACTTCCACGAATGTCTGGAAAACGAGTTCGACGAGGCCCAACGTCACTTGGACCCGTTGGCGTGCTGCATCCTCGCGCTCGACGACTTCCGCCAGCTCGTATCCGACCGGGGCGCAGACACCGCCGCCCAGATCCTCGACGAGGTGTCGGATCGGGTGCGCCGAACGATCCGCGCTACCGACATCGCCGCGCAATTCAGAACGGCGGAATTCGGGTTGCTGCTTCCGAACACACGCCCGGCGCGTGCGCTCACGCTTGCCGATCGGCTCGTCACGGAGGTCGCGCTTCGCCCGCTCCAGATCGGTGAGGACCGCGTGGACATCACGATCGCGATCGGTGTGGGCCTCTACCCGAGCGGACGGATTCGAACGCATAGCGAGCTGTTGGACGCGGCAAGCATCGCGGTGGCGCGCGCCCGGGTTGCGGGGCCCAACAGGGTCTGCGTCGTCCAGCAACAGGGCTACATCTTCCGCCCCACCTTGCCTGGCGCCGCCTAACCAGGGCCTTTCGCGGCGCCCCCGAGACGAACGCTCGCCAATGCGGCAATGCCGAGGCCCGCAACGATGACGGCGACGCCCCAAAGCCACGCGATCTCCGTATCGTTCGAGCCGGCCATGACCCCAATGCGGCGGCTCGTGTAGATCAGAGGCATCGCCCCAGCGAGGGCCAGCCCGAGCACGGCCAAACGCGCAGACCGCATCGCCTGGCGCGTGCGGCGCGCGGAAAGCACCCACAACATGACGCCGGCGGCGACCGGCGTGAGCCAGAGGTTGTGCGCGCCGTCGATCGCTACCTCCAACGCCGAGGCCTCGATGCCCCGAGCGCGGACGAAGGGCAGGAAGAAGCCCACGAGAACCAACGCCGCACCGGCGAGCACGCCGCCTCTACCCATGCGCGGGTCTGCGAAGAAATCGACCTCATTCGGGGACGATCGCCCGCGCCGCGGCAATCGGTCGATCGCGACCAAGGTGAGCCCGTGCTCGGGACACTCGGTGAGCCCCTCAAATCCGTCTCCGCAGAACGGGCAGAATAGGATCTCGGCTTGTTCGGGACTCTCTACGGGCCGGGGCATGCTCTGGCTGACCTCGCCGTGCGTTCGTCAGGCGATCGTGTTATCCGCTGTCGGGCGTCATGAGAATCCGGGGTCTCACAAAAGCGGACTACGACTATATCATTTCGGTGCTCGACCAGTGGTGGGGCGGGCCAGCCGGACGTCGTGCGGACCCCATGTTCTTCTACGAGTTCGGCGAGCATGCGCTCGTCGCGGAGCAGGATGGGCGGGTCATCGGCTTTCTCCTGGGGGTCATGGTGCCCGCGCCCTCGGCGACCGGATACGTGCATCTGGTGGGGATTCACCCCGACCATCGACGCAGGGGCGTCGGCAAGAGACTTTACGAGCACTACACCGAGCGTTGCAGGGCCGCCGGAATGAAGCGCTTGAAGTCGTTGGCCTCTTCCGGACATGAGGGGCCCGTTCAATTCCACCAGTCGATGGGCTTCGCTCATACCGAGGTGGAAGACTACGCGGGCCCCGGTCGCTCGCGCGCCGTGTTCGTCAAGGAGCTTTGACCTCCCGGCGACTCCCGGTATCCTGAGATTCAGGCAAACGGGGGACGACCAAGCATGGGTTACTCATCGGCGGGCGAGGCACGAGAAGCTCGTGAAGCGCTCGGGAAGGCGCTCGAGGCGCTTCAACAAGACGCCGACATTCCGAAAGAAGCGCTCGGTATCGCACAAAACATCGCAAAGTCGGTGGGAGCTCTTTTCGAAGCCGAGTACGCCTCGACCGAGGTGGACGGCAAGACCTGCGTCAAGAACGCGCTAGGCACGCTGAGCCAAACGCTCGCGCTGCTCCAAGACGTGAAGAGCGAGCACCCAGGCGTCGAGGGGGCGACCGAGCGCATCGCCGACGTGATCAGCATTCTCTTTCCGCTGACCAACAAACCGAGCGTGAGGCCCGACTCGCCATCGAGCGCGGCGCCGGCGAGCAATCCATCGGTGGGCAGCGTGCCGCCGAGCAATCCGCCGGTGAGCAGTCCGCCGCCGAGTCATCGGCCAGTGAGCAGCCGACCGCCGAGCCCAGCTCCGTCGAATCGCCCTCCTCCGAGCGCGCTCGGCCCAGCGCTGAGCACGCCTGCTCCGGACCGGCCTCCTTCGATTCGGCCGGCGTCGAGCCGGCCGCCGAGCCGTTCGCCATCCAATCGACCGATCTCCTCGGTGCCGGCATCCGTCGTCCCTGCGCCCATCCCGACATCGATGCTGCCACCGCCCGCGCCGATCCCGACCGGCGAACGCCATCGCATCGAAGCCAACCTCGGCGCAACCACCCAATCCAACTTCTACGTCGGCTTCACCGGTGAAATCGCGCACGGTGGCGTATTCCTGGCGACCTACGAAACCCTGCCCAAAGATACCTCGGTGACGATGCTCGTCACGCTGCCGGGGGGCTTCGAGTTCGAGTGCGACGGGTACGTTCGTTTCGTGCGCGACCCACTCGACTTCGCCTCGGAGTCCGAGCCGGGGATCGGGATCCAGTTCGAAGGGCTCTCCGACGACGCGCGCAACCTCGTGCTTCGCTTCATCCGGAAGCGACCGCCGATCTTCTATGACGTCGGCTGAGCCGCGAGCTCAACCCACACCGAGCAGCTTGCTCATCGACGCCTCGTCGACCGGCGTGAACGAGTACGACTCCATCTCTTTCGAAGTCACCCACGCGTAGTCCTTGACGGCATGACAGTGCAGCTGCTCGGTGAGCAGCTTGCACTCGTAGAGATACAAATCGACGGCGTACTTCTCGTACGGGTGGTTCACGAAGGAGATCAGCTGACCGACCTCGACCGCGGCGCCGAGTCGTTCGGCGACCTCTCGCGCGAGCGCGGCCTCATCGCTCTCGCCTTCCTCGACACGCCCCCCCGGAAAGTCCCAGAGCAACGGGAGCACTGCATTCTCGCGACGCTGAGTGATCAGATAGCGCCCACCACGCTCGACGAGGGCGGCAACCACGCGAATCGTCTTCATCTGCGACGGCACGAGGTGGGATATAGCATCCCACCACGGGTTGTTTACATCGGATAGGCGTGGACGACGTTGCGCGGCGGCCGCTCGACATTCAGCACGGGGCTCGTGATCAAATCGCGCCCTGCTGCGATGAAGAACAGCGACTCGCCCACGGTCGGAAGCCCCTCGGAGGCGCTGATGGCGCCGTTGTCGTGGAACTTGAGGCCGCCCGACACCGTGCTGCGGAGGGCCAT
>CP070650.1:661795-666268 GCA_020354595.1 Myxococcales bacterium | reverse complement strand
GCGACGAGGAGACGATCGTAGTCGACGCCGTCTATCCACCCGCCACTCCGATGTTGACCGTCACGCCCGACACCTCGTTCACGATCGAGGTCGGGGAGAGCTTTCCAGGTGCGTCCGCGCAGGCGACCGGCAACCCGACACCCACGCTGACGACTTCCGGAACGGTTCCCGACTTCCTCGAGTTCGATCCATTGACGGGGCTGCTGTCGGCGTCATCCACCAAGCCAGCACCCGTAGAGGCCGATCTCGGTGTGCACTCGTTCGACATCGTGGCGACCAACACCGAGGGCGTGGACAGCGCGACGATCGACATCACGGTGATCGCCGCGCCGCCGAGCGTGGAGTCGATCACCCCGGCCGCTGGACGCAGGCAATCAGACGTTCCAGTCGTGGTGCGCGGTGCAGGCTTCGTCGCCGCCGCGTCACCAGTGGTTCGGCTCGAGAGCGGTGGCCATAGCGAGACGCTCGCGACGACGTTCATCGACGTGAACACGTTGAGCGCGGTCGTCCCCATCGACACGCTACGGCCTTCGGGAGTCTACGACGTGGTCGTCGACCAGGGCTCGACTAGCACGTTGGCCAAGCGCTTCACCGTCACGGAGGGCGATGGGTCGACGTTGAGGGGCACGATCGCGTCCAATCTGACGCTCACCGCATCGGCCAGCCCGCACGTAGTGACGGGCGACGTGCGTATCGAGAGCGGTGCGACCGTGACGTTGGAGCCGGGCGCGGTCGTCATGTTCGCGGGCAACAGCAATCTTCGCATCGACGTGGGCGTTGCGAGCGCCGGCGCGCTCGTCGCCGACGGTGGCCAGCCGGGCATTGGGGACCAGGTCGTGTTCACGCGGTTCCAGGGCGTGGGTGGGCCAGCTCCGAGCGGCCACTACCGGGGCCTGCGCTTCGGCGCAAACAACATCTCGGCGACGACGGTGCTCCGCAACGCGATCGTCGAGTTTGGCGGGCGGCGCAACACGAGCACGGAGCAGGGCGCCATCGAAGTGCTCTCGAGCTCTTCACCGAACGTCCAGGGCTCGATCGTGCGCGAGAGCTTGAACTACGGTCTCTATGCGCAGGCCGGCGCAGGTTCGGACACGAGCAACTGGTTCGACGGCAACCAACTCACCAGCAACGGGCGCGGCCCGATCAGCATGGGCTCGGACGACGTTTCGACCCTCGGCTCGAACCTCGACCTGCTGGGCAACGGCCAGGACCGCGTCTACGTGCGCGGGTCTGCCGTCCGCCGAACCAGCGCCGACTGGACGAATTACGGGGTCCCCTTCTTCTTGAGTGCAGGTCTCGTGGTGCGGGGTGGCAGCACGATGAGCATCGATGCGGGCACCGAGCTTCGCTTCGCGCCGAACAGGCGCCTGCAGGTGTCGACCGGCGGCGCTAGCGGCGAGGATGCCGCGCTGGTTGCATCGGGTACCCCGGCAGCACCGATTCGAATGGTCCCGGACAGCGGGGTCTGGAACGGAGTCCACTTCGACGACAACGTCCAACCGGGAACCGTGCTTCGCAGCGCCCGGATCGTAGGCTTCAGCGGCGCGGTAAATGGAGGCCTACGCGTCGATCCAGGCGCGCCGGTCGCCATCGTCGAGAGCTGTCTGTTCCAAAGTGCCGAGGCGGGATCGGTCGGCGTCTACGTCTCGACCACGGCCGGCGTCAGCTCGTTCGAGAACAACGTGCTCGACGTCCAGGCGCTGTCGGTCAGTGCAGCGATGCCCGGCTTCAGTGACGTGCTCACGCCTTCGAACGTCTACGAAGCGCCCCTTCGGGTGCGCTCTGGTGGCGTGACCGGTGCAGACATGGTCTGGAGCAAGCCCACGGCGAGCGACACCTCGACCCAGCCGATCCGAGTTGCGGGCAACCTGAGCGTGACGGACGGCTCCCTGGTCGTCGCCGCAGGCAACCGCGTGGAGATGCCTCTCAATGGGCAGCTGACGATGACCAACAGCCAGTTGGCCGTGGACGGTACGCCGAGCGAGCCCGTCGTCTTCGAGCCCGCCTCGGGCATCGGGTATTGGTATCGCATCCGTCTGCGCGGATCGGGCGTCACGGGCACGTCGCGGATCACCCATGCGGTGTTGCAGTCCGCCGGCTCCGATCCGAGCCTCGGTCCGTCGACGGGCCGCGCGGCAATCGCCGTCCAGGCCTTCGGAGGCGTTCCCGCCATCCCGGAGATTTCCGACACGACGATTGTGGACAGCAACGGCTACGGTGTGACGTTCGCGGACGGCACGCACTGTGGCGGAGGCTGCAACGACAATACCATCACCGGCTCCCGGTTCTCGGCGCTTCGAATGGTCGCGAACTTCATCGGGCGCTTCGGCGTCGACAACGCTATGGCAGGGAACAACAGGTCGGCCACCCTAGGTCACGAGGGCGTTTGGGTCGCCGGCGATGTAGTCGACACAACCGCGACTTGGCCGGCCAACGACGTGCCCTACGTGGTGCAGGGCGACATCGAGCTTCGCCAGTCGTATCCGCTCGACCCGGTGCCGGTCATGGCGATCGAGCCCGGCACCGAGCTCCGTTTCGCGAGTGGCCGGCGGTTGCGCGTGGGGGAGGGTAACGATGGCGTCCTCGACGCGCGCGGAAGTGTCGCCGACCCGATCACGTTTACCAGCGCCGACGCCGTTGCTCCGGTTTTCTGGAGGGGCATCGACTTCAATCAAGGCTCCGATGGATCGACCTTGGATCACGTCGTCGTCTCGTTCGGCGGGCAGAGCAACGGCTCCGGGAACGTCAACATTCGCATCGGCTCGGTCGTGACGATCGGCGTCGTGACGTTCTCGTCTTCGAACAACTACGCGGCGGTAGTTCACGCGGGCTCTGCTCCAATGTTCACCGGCCCACCGACCGACCGCGTCTACCAACTCAACGGGCAGGCATCGAATCCAGGTCCGGGCGACCCCGCGTTCGACTGCGTCCGCGACATCGCGCTCGGAACCTGCAATCCACTGTGAG
The DNA here is from genome assembly GCA_020354595.1 of Myxococcales bacterium. GTDB lineage: Bacteria > Myxococcota_A > Polyangia > Polyangiales > Houyiibacteriaceae > SG8-38. The sequence goes on along the minus strand of CP070650.1, from coordinate 663,301 downwards.
GTTGCACCCCTAGATCGGCTCTCCTACGCTCGCGTCTTATGTCCGACGACGAGGACATCTCCCAAAAGACGCTGGCGGTTCACGGTGGTGAGCCGCGGACGTACCCGTACGACGCGCTCGCGGCCCCGATCACGCAGACCGCCACATACTCGTTCGCGGACACTGCGGAGCTCATCGCCTATTTCGAGGGCCGAAAGGAGCGCGAGGAGTACGGTCGGTACGGTAATCCATCGGTCCGGCTGGTCGAGGAAAAGGTCGCCGCGCTCGAACGGACCGAGGACGCGGCGGCGTTCGCGAGTGGCATGGCAGCCATGACCTCGACGATTCTCGCGCTGGTGAAGTCGGGCTCGCACGTGATTCTGTTCGCGGACTGCTACCGGCGGACCCGTCAATTCGTAACCACGTTCCTCGACCGCTTCGGCGTCGCCAGCACGTTGATCCCCCCGGCCGACGTCGAAGCCCTTAGAGGGGCCATCCGTCCCGAAACCCGACTCGTCATCGCCGAGGCCCCCACGAATCCGTATCAAACCGTTCCCGACCTCGAGCAGGTCGTCGAGATCTGTCGTGAGAGGAAGGTCAAGACGCTCATCGACAGCACGTTTGCCACTCCGGTGAACTTCAAGCCCACGAGCTACGGAATCGATATCGTCGTGCACAGCGCGACGAAATACCTCGCGGGGCACAACGACGTGCTCGGGGGCGTCGTGGCCGGCAAGGCCGGTCTCGTGTCGCTGGTGCGCGACCTGCGGAGCGTCTTCGGCGCCATGCTCGACCCCCACGCAGCCTATCTGATCCACCGCGGAATCAAGACGTTGGCGCTTCGCGTGGAGCAACAGAACGCGTCTGCGCAGGCCCTCGCGGAACGGCTCGAATCGCACCCGCGGGTGCAGCGGGTTTGGTATCCCGGTCTACGGTCCCATCCAAATCACGAAACCGCCAAGCGGCTGATGAGTGGCTACGGGGGCGTGGTGACCTTCTCGCTCGACGCGGATCTCAACGGGACGAGCCGCTTCATCGATGCCTGCCAGATCCCTCGGATCGCGCCCAGCCTCGGCGGCGTCGAGTCGTTGATCGAGCAGCCGGCGCTGATGAGCTACTTCGAGCTCAGCACCGAGGAACGCGAGGCGATCGGCATCAAGAACAACCTGGTGCGGTACGCCGTGGGTATCGAAGACACCGACGAGCTCATCGCCGACGTGCTCGCCGCGCTCGACTCGACGACGTGACGTATCGGCAGGGATACTGCGATTCGTCTCACAAAACGGCGCTGCAACTCTTTGCCCCTGCTGGGACTCGAGGGGGTAGGCTCGGGGCTCGATGGGTGCAAGTGCGCGAAATCGCTGTTGACGCGGCTAGGGGCCTGGATATACTGGGCGCCCAATGGGGAGAGAATCGATGACGAAGTCGGAGCTCATCGACGCTGTAGCCCAGCGGACGAAGATCACCAAGAGCCGAGCTGAACAAGTTGTAAACTGCGTTTTCAACGCGATGACGTCGGCGCTCGAG
>CP070650.1:657421-661695 GCA_020354595.1 Myxococcales bacterium | reverse complement strand
GGGCGGATCGAAAGAGGTGGGCATGCACCAGCCGAGGGAGATGATGTCGGCCTTCCCTTTGGAATCTACCGAGACTGCCCACGAGACCTGCTCGGGATACTTCCTTTTCCAGGCTTCTTCGACGGGGACCTGTTTCACGTGACTCCGCTCTCGATCGACGTCTTGCACAGCAGCCTTCGACTCATCGCATGAAGAACGAAACGACAGCCTGGGACCGAATCGCCAGCTTCGTCATTTGGATCGTGGCTGGTGGGTTTCTCGCGTTCATGCTTTCGTTGCTCACGCTCCTCTACCGGTTTGTCGGTCCGGATCGGGTGCAGTTCCTCGAGCGCTTCTATGCGCGTACCCAGCTCGCGCTCACCTTCAACAGGCAGGTGCACCACGTCCACCCGAACGTTGACCCTGAAACGCAGTACATCTTCATCCAGAACCACACGAGCCATCTAGATCACGTCGCGATGTACACTGCGACCCCGCACTTCAAGCAGGGCATCGAGCTAGAAACTCACTTCGACTACCCGGTCTACGGTTGGTTCATGAAGGCCCGGGGAACCAGTCCCGTACCCAAGGACCGCCAAGGTGCGCTCGAAGCGCTTCGGCGGGCCGTTCGCGAGGAAGTCGACCGGGGCCACTCGATCCTTGGATTCCCCGAGGGACACAGGACATTGACGGGTCGGGTCGGGAAGTTCTACGACGGCATCTTCCAAATCGCGATCGAGCTCGGTGTTCCGATCGTTCCCGTCGCGGTGACGGGCCTGTACGACGTTCTGCACAAGGGCTCGTTGGTGATCCGACCCGGCCACGTGATCTCGGTGTTCGTCGAAGAGCCGATCACGACCGACGGTCTCACCGAGGACGACATCGAGGCCCTTCGCGACCGCGTTCGTGAGGTGATCTCAGCCCGGGTGGACGCGTACTACTCCGCAGCGGCGGCCTGAACGGCGTCCAGCAAGCTCTTCGAGAACACGCGCCCCGTCATCCGGTCACGAACCTGCTTGGCGGCTGCATCCCACTCGGCTCTGTACTTGCTCGTATCGGTGGCGATGATGCCTTTCTTGATGACGACCTCGTAGGCTTTCTGGTCGTCACGGCGAATCGACTTGTTGAGCAGCACCTCCACGCGTTTGGCGGTGCGTAGGAAAGCCTTCTTGAGGTCGGGCGGCAGGCTGTCGATCTTCTCTTTTCTCATCACCATGCCACCGGCGATGATCGCGGAGTTGTGACCGGTCATGTAGCTGACCCGCGTGTACCACTGCAGGGCGACGGCAGTCAGTGCAGAAGAGGTGACGACGTCCACCATCTTGGTCTGAAGCCCCGGATAGACCTCGGGCACGCCGAGCCGTACGCCATTGGCTCCGATGACGTCGTAGAACTCGATGAAGACCAAGTCGTCTTTCCACATCCAGGGCCGCATCGCTTTGATGTCCGAAGGCTTCTCGATCTTCTGCTTCGAAAAGAGCCGCGTCTTGCCAGCATCCCCCCAGGCGACCATGAGAAAGCCCTCGTCGACGAACATCTTCTCGAACTCCGCTGCCATCCTCTCACGCACTCGGTCGAGCTTTTCGTATGTGTCGAGGAAGTCCGGCAACACGAGAATGACCATGGGCCGCACGAGCATGCTCATGCCCGTCATGGTGACGACGCCGCCATCGAGCTGACCGACCCGCATCTTGCGGACGAAATCTCGCTCGTCGCCTTGAGAGCCGCCGGGGTAGAAACGGAGCTTGAGCTTGCCTTGCGTTTCCTTTTCGAGCGTCGACTTCCACGCGTTGAGCACCTTCATCCAAGAAGACCCGGCGGGGGCCAGCGACGCGATACGAAGAGTGACCGTTTCCTCGGCACGGGTGGTGGGCGCGGCACCGGGCAACCCCACCAGAACCGAGGCCAGCAAGAGAACGAACGGGAGATGTCGATTCACGAAACGGGTATAGCCGCAGGACGCTACTGGCGTCCAGGGCCACGGCGACGCGCTCGTCGAGTCACCGCCTTGAACACACGCTGGAACATCGCGGCGTCTCGCGATACGGGATCGCGTTGGTCTTTCTTGTCGCCTGATTCGGGGTAGAGCTGATAGGCGGCGTTGAGCACACGATCGATCGCCTTTGGGGCCACCCCGTAGGCGAATTCGAAAAGGTTCCCGACGGGAATGGCAACGCGCTTCGGTTGGTGGACGATGCCTTCGACGATCAGGTCCGCGGCTTGGTTGGCGTTCCGCATCGGGAACGACTGGTAGATCGTCGTCGACTCCATCATGGGCGTTTTCACGAGGGGCATGTAGAAGGTCGTCACCTTGACGCCGTCCTTCAACACCTCCACCGCGAGAACGCGACTGAAGGCGTCGAGGGCAGCCTTGCTCGCAATGTACGCGCCATAGCGTGGGGCATTCACCTGCACACCAACGGTCGACACGTTGATGATCTGCCCTTGCTTCTGTGCGCGCATGCCCGGAAGGAACCCCATGATGAGGCGCACGGCCCCGAGGAAGTTCAATGCGAGGGTCCTCTCGAAGTCGTGCAGTCGGTCGTACGACTTGGCGACGCTTCCACGAATTGAAATGCCCGCGTTGTTGACCAAAATGTCGACTTGACCGTGATCGGCGAGGATCGCCTCGACCGCTCTTCGAGTGTCCTCCGCGCTCGATAGGTCGGCCGCGTAGGCGAACGCCACCCCGCCGCTCGCCTCGATCGCTCGTTTCATCTCATCGAGCTTGTCGGCCGAGCGTGCAACCAACAGAACCTTGGCGCCGGCTTCGCCCAAGCGTTCGGCCAACGCCTCCCCAATGCCGCTCGACGCGCCCGTGACGACGACAGCCTTGCCCGACATGCGCTCACGCAAAGCTCGATCTTCAGTCCTCATTCTCGATCCTCCAAGACGAATGCCTCGATCGCACGCGTGGAATCCTACGCAATCACGCCCGCGGCCTCAATGCATCGGAGCTCAAGGCAACCGGCGGTCTTCATCCGGCAGGTCGAGCGCCAGCGTGCCGCCGGGGTTGAGCACGTTCTTCGGGTCGAAGTGGCGCTTGAGCGCACGAAAGACCTCCAGCTCGTTCTTGCCGATCTGCCCCTCGAGCCAGGGCGCCGTCATCTTTCCGATTCCGTGATGATGGCTCATCGTCGCGCCCGACGACTGAACGGCGTCTAGGATGCCACGGTGAAACTCGAGGAACTCCTCCGCGCCCATCTTCGCGATGAAGATGAAGTAGAGATTCGCCCCCTGGGGATAGCAGTGCGACATGTGCGTCATGCAAACGGTTTGGGGACGGCTCTTGATGAACGCGCGCACGTGCTCGTGCACCCTCGGCAAGTCCTCCCAGTTCGTGGCGCACTCGAGCGTGTCGATGAGGATGCCGTAGTCCTGCAGGTCCTCGCGCATATACGGGTCGGTGAAACGCCCGTGCTCCCACTTCTTGGTGATGAGCCCCGTCGCGTACATGCCGCCATGCTCGCGGCAGACCTGCTTCAATCGTCGTTTGACCATCGAGGTGTAGGCGCGATCCCCGTCGACTGTGCCGAGCATCAGGCAGCGCTCGCCCTTCTTGAGGCCCCGCAGGCTCACGAGCGAGTCAATGGGAGTTCCCTCGACCCCATAGAGCTTGAACGCCACGTCGGTCTCCTCCGGATCGGATAGCCGGAACACGGACGGAAGCCCGAACTCACCTTGCATGATCTCCCGGGCCGCGGCGCAGGCGCGCGACCAATCGGGAAATATGAAGCTGAAGCGAGTGGTGTTCTCCGGTTGGTAGCGGAAGATCTTCAGGGTGACCGCGACGAGAACGCCGTACGCGCCTTCGCTTCCGATCAACATCTGGTCGAGATTCGGTCCTGTCGCGTACGCCGGGATGTCCACGGTGCGGATGTCGCCGACTGGCGTAATGTATTCCGGGAGAGCACGAGGTCCTCGGCCTTGCCGTAGTAGGTGGAGTTCTGGCCGGCGCCTCGGGTCACCACCCAGCCCCCCGCGGACGAGAACTCGAACGACTGCGGGAAGTGCCCACAAGTATAGGCGTGCGGGGCGTTGAACCGTTGGGTCGCGTGGTTGAGCGCTTCTTCGAGCGCGGGGCCGACAATGCCCGGCTCGACGGTGACGGTTTGGTTGACCGGATTGAGCGAAAGGATCCGGTTCATGTGCGTACCGAGATGGATCGATATCCCGCCTTTCACACACTCGGTTCCGCGGGTCACGCTGGAACCTGCACCGTACGTGTAGAGTGGGATCTCTTGCTCGTGACAGTAGCGGACGATCTTCGCGACGTCGCCACGGTCGCGGGGGTG
>CP070650.1:654269-657321 GCA_020354595.1 Myxococcales bacterium | reverse complement strand
CGATTTCGAACGTCGAAGAACGTTGGCAACACGCCGAGTAGCTGGACGTCGTGCTGCAGCAGCTCGCGCACGTTCCGGATCGTGCGGAGCACCTGCTTGACGCCAACGAGTGAAAGATAGTCGCACGCCACCGGTACGACGACGCTATCTGCGTAGACCATCGCATTCTGATTCATCAACGAGAGCGCCGGGGCGCAGTCGATCACGACCGTGTCGTACTCCCTGCAAGCATCGCCCAATCGCTCGCGCATGATGCGGTCCCGATTGGGACGCTCCGCGAGAAAGAGCTCCGCGGCAGCAAGGGTTTCGTTCGACGTCAGCACGTCGAGCCCATCGCGCACCGGCACCGCGACCTCGGACGCCTTCGCACCGTTCACGAGGACGTGATAGAGGGTGCGTTGTCCTGCGATACCGAGCGAGGCACCAACGTTGCCCTGCCCGTCCGCGTCGATCAGCAACACACGACGACCCGACTCCGCAAGCCCCGCCGCGAGGTTGATCGACGTGGTCGTCTTGCCCGTACCGCCCTTGTGATTGAACACCGCGATCCGCTTGGGCGTCGAGCGCAGGAGGCCGACTTGGCTCTGTCGTTGCTGCCCTCGCTCGCGACACCGGGTTGAGCAGAAGTAGTGCCGGTTGCCATCGCTCACGCTCATTTGATACGGAAACTCGATCTCGAACGTCGCACCGCAGGTGTCGCAAGCGTGCACGCCGTCGGCGCCGAGCAGCAGCCGCTGCTGGCAAGCGGTCGAGCACACGTAGATGTACTGCCCGTTTTCCTCGCGAACCTGATAGCGAAAGCGCGCTTCGAAGCTTCTTTCGCATACGTGACAAGTCGATTGCATCCACCACTCCCGGAGTTATCGAAGTACTTCCTGAAGTGGTTGAACCAGAACGGCGGACTGCGGTCAAAAAACCGCACACGGTTTTTCGGGCTCAGACGTCGAGCTCGACGGCCTCGGCCTGCGGCGCCCTGTCCATGATGAAGGAGAACCTCGCGGACGGGTCCTTCCCCATGAGCTCACTGAAGACGCGGTCGGCTTCGAGCTCGCCGTCGACCGTGACCCGAAGCGCGCGACGGCGCGTCTTATCGAGCGTCGTCTCCTTGAGCTCCTCGGCCGTCATCTCTCCGAGGCCCTTGAAGCGACTGATCTCCACCTTCGCGTTCTTGGGTGCTTCCGCGATGATCCTGTCTCGCTCGTCGTCGTCGAGCGCCCAGTGCACATCCTTGCCGATGTCGATCCGGTAGAGAGGCGGTTGCGCCAAGAACACATGCCCCGCCTTGATGAGCTGGGGCAACAACCGATAGAAGAAGGTGAGCAGCAGCGTTGCGATGTGGTGTCCGTCGCGGTCCGCGTCCATCAACAAGAACACGCGCCCGTAACGAAGCTTGGTGATGTCGAAGTCCTTGCCGACCCCGCAGCCGAGCGCGCTGACGATGTCCTGGAGCTCGCGGTTGCCGAGGATCTGCGCCTGCGATGCGCGCTCGGCATTGAGCACCTTGCCCCGCAACGGCAGGATCGCCTGGGTCTTTCGGTCACGCCCCTGCTTTGCATTCCCGCCGGCGCTGTCGCCCTCGACGAGGAACAGCTCGCTCTCGTCCGGATTGGTGCTCGAGCAGTCCGCCAGCTTGCCCGGCAGATTCAAACGATGGCTCACCGCGGTCTTGCGGGAGACCTGCTGACTGGCCGCGCGGCTGGCTGCACGCGCGCGCGCCGAGATGATGACACGTGCAATGATCGATTCGGCCGACGTCTTGTTGTTGAGCAGCCATTGCTCGAACTCGGTCCGCACCGACGTTTCGATCTGCGCGGTCACCTCCGGATTGTTGAGCCGGTCCTTGGTCTGGCCCTGAAACTGAGGCTCCTCGACGTATATGCTCACCAACGCCACTAGCCCTTCGCGGATGTCGTCGGCTGTCACCTTCACGCCCTTGGGCGTGAGCTTGTGCGTATCCATGTGGTTGCGAATCGCCTTGGCGAGCCCTTGCTTGAACCCGTTCTCGTGCGTGCCCCCCGAGCCCGTTGGAATGCCGTTGGCGTAGGAGCGGATCACCTCGTCGGTCGATTCGGTCCAACGGAGCGCCACTTCGAAACGCGGGTCCGCGTCGTGCTCGATCGTGAAGGCGTCTTTGTGGACCGACGGCTTCCCGCGCTCAGCGGCCAGCTTCTCGAGGAAGTCGACGATGCCACCCGGATGCTCGAATTCCTGCCGGTCGCCGGTCTTCTCGTCGACGAACAGGATTTTGAGGCCACGGTGAAGGTATGTCTTCGCTTCGAGCCGCTCTGCCACCCGGTTGGTGTCGAAGGCGGTCCGCTTGCCGAAGATCTGCTCGTCAGGTCGAAAGTGAATCGCGGTCCCGCGTTTGCTCGTCTTCCCGCCCCGCTTGAGCTTTGCCTTGGCCTTCCCACGCCGGTAGCTCTGCGAATAGGTCTTCCCACCCCGCCAGACGGTCGCAGTCATGTCCGACGAAAGCGCGTTGACCACGGACGACCCCACACCGTGGAGACCGCCCGCAACCTGGTAGCTCTTCCCCTCGAACTTCCCGCCCGCGTGAAGCGTGGTGAGGATCAGCTCGAGAGCGGACTTCTTGTGCTTCGGGTGGGTGTCGACTGGAATGCCGCGTCCGTTGTCGGTTACGGTGGCGCCACGATGGTCGGCGTCGAGCACGACCTCGATGCGCGTCGCATATCCGTTGATCGCTTCGTCGACCGAGTTGTCGACGATCTCCCACAAGAGATGGTGGTAGCCGTGCGCGTCGGTCCCGCCGATGTACATCGCGGGCCGCTTGCGGACGGGCTCCAAGCCTTCGAGAACGTCGATGTCTTTCGCGGTGTACGCCACTACCTACGGAACCCCTTCTGTGTTTTCTGCGCCCCCATCTCACCGTGTACCCCGACGTTCAGGACGGGGCAAGATTCCCCACGGCGCCGGGCAAAGCGGATGCGCAGGTTCTTCGCAGGGCGGTCCGCGCGGTCAAGTTGGGAGAACAATTACGTAAATTCGGAGAACAATTACGTATGGACCCCGATCGGCTTCATGCCTACGTGAT
>CP070650.1:651136-654169 GCA_020354595.1 Myxococcales bacterium | reverse complement strand
CTTCAAAGCGCGTGGCTTCTCAGCGGTCACGGAATTCATGTTTCGGGAGGGCTACCGAAAGAACATCGGCGACGACCCCACTACGGAGCCGCCCGGCTGCGATCCGGTGACCGATCCGACCTGTGAGGCCCTCGGACCTGTGCTTCCCCGTAATGGTCTCGGTTGGTTCCTGCAGGCCGGCTATCTAGTCCCGAACACCCGCTTCGAGGTCGCAGCTCGCGGCGCGCTCATCAAGGCCATCTCCACCAGGCGCGCGACGAGCTTGACCGACCGCTACGGAACGACGTTCTCGGTGAGCTGGTACTTCGCGCGTCACCCGTTCAAGATTCAAGCGGATGTGTCTCAAATCTGGAATCCGGATCAAGAGGTCTACAAGGACGGTGCCACGACCTTCCGGTTGCAGCTCCAGGCCTCCCTCTAGGCTCCTCGCTGCTTTGTGGGTGGTCCTTGCGTGCTGTCTATGGGCAGCGTGTAAGCCACCCGCGAGCACCCGTTCTGCCCGAGACGTGCGGGTCGTGAGCCAAGAGCCGCGTTGCGAGAAGATCGGCGTCGTCGAGGGTGTGGGCGGCAGCGAGAAGCGCGCACGAGAGAACGCTTTGGAGCAAGCGGCCGATCGCGGCGCAACCCATGTCAGGCTCGACCGAGCCCATCCCGACCTCGAAGACGGGCTCACCTTCGTCGTGACTGCGAAGATGTGGACCTGTCCGACGGCTGACGAGCAGTTCCCGCCCGCCGGCTATCCTTGATGGTCGGTCTCAAGCGCGCCCGTGGCGGACGTCGCGGCCTTCGACCGTGAAGATCACCATCTCGGCGATGTTCGTCGCATGGTCGGCGATACGCTCCAGGTACTTCGCGCAATTGCAAATGCGCATGCCACCGGGGATCCGATCCGGATCATCCTTCATGTACTCCAGACAGAGCTTCATCACTTCGCCGTAGATTCGGTCGACGGCGTCATCCTGCGAAAACACGTCGCGCGCCAGGCGCGGATCCTCTTCGACGAGCGCATTCAGAGCGTCTCGCAGCATTGCGCCTGCGCGGCGCGCCATCTCGGAGAGCTTCGACCCAGGTGGGCTCAGTCGATCCGCCGGCTGCATCTCGATGGCGCGCTCCGCAATGTTGACGGCTTCGTCGCCGATCCTCTCGAGGTCCGTCGAGGCTTTGACGGCAGCGACCGCGAAGCGGAGATCCCGGCCTACGGGCTGGCGCAAGGCCAAGATCCGAACCGCGAGCTCATCGACCGCGAGCTCGTCCTCGTTCATCCGCCGGTCCGCCTCCATCACCTCGTTGGCCAGGCCCTCGTCCCGCTCCTCGAACGCCCGGACCGCGAGGCCGATCATCTGCTCACAGCGGCCGCCCATCGCGAGCAGCCGATCCTTCAAGTTGCGCAGCTCGGCCTCGAATTCCTGATGGGTATGCATACGCATCGGTCGGCTCGAACGCGCCATTATCCAAACCTACCGGAAATATACTCTTCAGTGCGCTTTTTCGACGGTCTCGTGAACATCCTCCCGGTGTCCCCGTGCTCTACGAGCTCGCCCATGTAGAAAAACGCAGTGAAATCACTCACTCGTGCGGCTTGCTGCATCGAGGGCGTCACGATCACAATCGTGTACTTCTCGCGAAGCTCGCGAATGAGCTCTTCAATCTTGGCCGTCGCGATCGGATCGAGCGCCGAGGCCGGCTCATCCATCAGGATCACCTCCGGCCAGACGGCCAGGCAGCGCGCGATGCAGAGACGCTGCTGCTGTCCGCCGGACAGGCCGAGCGCGGAGCTCTGAAGCCGGTCCTTCACCTCGTCCCACAGCGCAGCGCCCCTGAGTGACTCCTCCACCCGCTGCGCGATCAGGTCCTTATTGCTTTCGCCGCCGATCCGGAGCCCAAATGCGACGTTGTCGAAGATCGACTTCGGAAAGGGGTTAGATTTCTGGAACACCATACCGACCCGACGGCGTACCTCGACGGGATCGACACCGCGGTCGTAGATGTCTTCTCCGTCGAGCAAGATGCTTCCTTCAACTCGGCAGAGGTCGATGGTGTCGTTCATTCGGTTGAGGGCCCGAAGGTAGGTGCTCTTGCCGCAACCCGACGGGCCGATCAACGCTGTGACACTGCGGTCGGCGATATCCAGGCTGACGTTTTTGATCGCCTGGTTGTCGCCGTAAAAGACGTTGACGTCGCGCGTCTCCATCTTCGCACTCGAGGGCGCGTCCGCGACAGCTTCTGTCGACTCACTCATGGTCGTATGGCCGCGCGCGAACGCGCGCGAATGATCACCGCCAGCAGGTTGAGCGAGAAAGTGAGGACGAGCAAGACGAGCACCGTCCCGAAGAGAGCGGGCCTGGCGGCATCCACGTTGGGGGATTGCGTCGCGAGTGCGTACACGTGGTAGCCGAGATGCATGAACATATCGCGAAGGTCCGTCGGTAAGTACGGCAGGAAGTTGGCGGCTCCGCAGAAGATGATGGGGGCGACTTCGCCCGCGCCTCGGCTCACCGCGAGGATGACGCCCGTCAGAATCCCGCCTTTCGCATTCGGAAGAACGATCTTGTAGACAGTCTGAAAGCGTGTCGCCCCGAGAGCGAGAGAAGCGTCCCGGAGCTCACGCGGAACCTGGCGAAGTGCCTCCTCCGTGGTGACGATGACGACGGGGAGGGTCAACACTGCAAGGGTTAGCGACGCCCACAGAATCGAGGGCTTGCCCCAGACCGGCCGCGGGTCGTCGTAGAGGATCGCGTCCAAATTGCCGCCGACGAAAATGATGAAGAATCCGAGGCCGAAGAGGCCGAATACGATGGAAGGAACGCCGGCCAAGTTGTTCACGGCGATTCGGACGAGTCTGGCGACTCGAGAACGTGGAGAGGCGTATTCCGTCAGGAAGATGGCCGTCGCGATACCAATGGGCACGCCCGCGATCGTCATCAGCAAAGTCATGAAGATCGTGCCGTAGATCGCCGGCCAAATCCCCCCGGAGATCATGTCCGCGCCAGGGCTCTCGGTCAGGAATTCCGCGGAGATCACCGGCGCGCCGTG
>CP070650.1:648458-651036 GCA_020354595.1 Myxococcales bacterium | reverse complement strand
GCGCTGGCTGGCATGCTTCGGCCAATGCGCTCCCGTGCACTTGGTATCCTTTTCGCTCTCGTGCTCGGGAGTGCGTTCGGCGTTTCCGCACAGGATTCGGACGCTGGAACGCCGGAGCCGGAAGCCGATGCCCCCAAGGCCGAGCCGAGGAAGGAGCGGGAGCCATTCGTCAAGCGCGACGGACAGGTCGCGGACAACGAGCAGCTCGGCGGCGAGCCCTCGCTCACCGAGGCGCCCGCAGAGACCGGTGACGCCAAGGCGCGGACGGAAGTTCCTGAAGAGGAATGCGACCTCGACTGCATCGAGGCACAGCTCGCAAAGGAGGAGGAGCGAGAAAAGCGCAAGAAACGAACGCTCGAGGTGGGGCGCGAAACCGGCGCAACCAAGGGCGTCGCGGACACGGACAGCGGCGACACGTTGGCTGCCGAACCCAGCACGACCTCGATCGACGAGGCAGCCGTCGACATTCCCGACGAACGAAAGCTGCCGACCCGGCTCGGACCCGTTCGCAGTCCAGTCGGCAAGGGCAACGATTGGATCGGCATCGGCTTCGCGACGCAGATGGAGTTCGAGTACGACCAGCAGTTTGAGACCGGGGGCTTCCCTGCGGCCAACTTCGAGACCCTCGAGTTTCGGCGCATTCGCTTCACCCTTTCGAGCTCGTTCATCGAGGGACGCATCCGGAGCCGTTTTCAGATCAATCTGACACCGAGCGCATTCGAGCTCATCGATTTGTGGTTTGCGTTCACGCGCTTCAAGTTCGCCACGTTCCGAATCGGCCAGTTCAAGATCCCGTACGACCGCTACCGTGCGCAGTCGTTTGCGGCTCTGTCATTCGTCGATTGGGCGGCAACTACTCGAATGTTCGGCTCCGAGCGCCAGATCGGCGGTGAAATGCTTGCGAGCGGAGGGTTTCTCGACCTGGAGTACGCCATCGGGCTCTTCAGCGGCGTCAACGCGCGCGGCGCGCACGGGGTGGGCATCACGGAGGTGTATGGTGAAGAGCCTCTCAGCCCATCCGATCTCGGAGCCGGCGAGGTGGTGAGCGCGTTTCACCCCGAGCTCGCCGCACGTGTGGCGAAGAACTTCGGCGAGATCAACACCGACAGCAACAGCGACGTGCTTCGAACGGAGGCTCTTCGGCACAGCCTCGGCCTCGGCGTGGCCTGGGATGCGCGCCCCGTGGCGACCGAGGACCTGGGCCTCCGCCTTTCCGCCGAGTGGCTCGGCAAGATCCGAGGCATCCACCTCAACGCGGTGAGCTACATCGCGTGGTTCAAGCCTTGGGAGGGCGGCAAAATCCTGTTTGGGCCGATCGGATTCCTGGCGGAAGCGGGATACCGTTTCAACCTAATCTGGGAGCTGTCGCTGCGGTACAACATCGTTTACCTCACCCCTTGGCTTCGAAGCGACTCACGAAGTTATGGCCAGTTCCAGATTGCGAACGCGACCGACATGGCCGCCGCCGCTATCCAATACGGACGCAACGGCGATCAGACCACCGATCAGGACCTGGCGCTCGCGGGGCAGAGCCGAGTGATCGGGGACAGCCTCAAGATCACGGCCGAAACGGCGTGGGTGATGCAGATCTGGAATACGGGCCGACTCAACGGTTTCCGACTCAACATCCAGCTACAGCTGCTGTTCTAACCCTGGCGACGCTCAGTGGTGGTGACCACCGGGACCGTGGGGATGACCGTGCTCGATCTCCTCGTCGGTTGCGTCTCGAAGCGCCTCGACGGTGACCTCGAAGTGCAATGTCTCCCCGGCGAGTGGGTGGTTCGGGTCCACCGTGATCGCCTCGTCGCTGATGCCCGTGATGAAAAACGGAATCTGCCGGCCCTCGTCGTCGTGGGCGATGACCTGCATCCCGGCCGCGAGCTCCGCGTCGTCGGGGAAGAGGTGGCGCGGAACTTCCTGCGCTTCGCCGATCCGCGGACCGTAGCCCTTCTCGGGCGGTACGGTGGCTGTGACCGTGTCACCTTGGGCGGCGCCCTCGAGCTGCTCCTCGAGACCAGGCACGATGTTCATCGCGCCGTGAAGGTACAGAAGCGGACTGCCGTCCCGCGACTGATCGATGATTTCGCCGTCGACTCGCAGAGTGTAAGTGAGCGTGACGACCTTGTTTGCTGTGATTTTGTCGGTCATGGCGTTCGAGCGACCATGCCACACATCACGCTGGGCGCTACCGCTTCTCAAACGCGAGATAAAGCACCTCGATCACGAACCCCAAGCCCACCAGACCGGCAAGAACCCACAACTGACCTGGCTCCGACCGAGCGGTGTGGCCGAGAAGCGCCGCTAGTGCTCCGATGCAAGCCAGCACTCCGAGGCCGGCGACCAGCCGACTGCTCTTCGCCTCCTTGGAGCGCACGAAGTTGGCCGCGTTCACGAACGCAAAGATCACCAGAAACCCTGCACTTCCCATGCTCGAGATTGCGGTGAGGTCGGCCAGGTTCGCCAAGAGCAAGGCGGACGCCGCGGTGAGCGCCAAGCCGGGCACGGGTTGGTTCCAGATTCGCTTCTCGAGGAACTTGGGCGCCTCTCCTTCGGCAGCGATGGACGAGGCAAGACGTGC
>CP070650.1:645788-648358 GCA_020354595.1 Myxococcales bacterium | reverse complement strand
GCCTCTTCGGCATCGGCCACGTGCCGGCGCGCGTCGCCGAGCTCTCGCTTGCTGTTCGCCTCGTCGACGTCGATCTGGGCCAGGCCTGCCCGCGCCTCGGCCTCGGCCTCACCGATCTCCGAGCGGCGCTCCTCGATGCGCTGGAGCTCCATCTGCACGACGTGCAAGTCCCGCTCGGCGCCCAGGATCTCGAGCTCTGCATCGTGTGCCTCGACGCGGGCCGAGTCGATGGCAGCCTGCCGCTCGGCAATCGAGGCCCGGAGGCGACCCTGCTCCGCGGTGATGCGGTCGAGCTGGGCGCTCTGTGAAGCTGCGGCTTCGCCAAGCTCCCGGATCTCCCGCTGCAGCCGAAGGAGGTGAGCGGCCGACTCGTCCTTCGCGCCCCCGACGACTGCGCCGTTTGGAAGAAGCGCCTGGCCGTCGAGCGTGACCAGCTTACCTTGGAACCCTTGGCGATGAAGGCGTGCCGCGGTCTGCAGGGTGTCGACGACGAGCACGTCGAACAACAGGTAGCGAACCCAATCGGAGTCAGAATGGGAATGGCGCACCAGCGTAAGCAACGGCCCGATGACGCCCAGCCCCGCTGGGAACTGCGGAACGATGCGCGCTGCGCCCGAGGGAGAGCGCGGAAGGAACGTCGCACGGCCCTTCTCTTCGCGCGCTAGGTAGTCCGCTGCGCGAAGCGCCGCATCAGTATCGTCTACGAGCAAGTATTCGAGCGAGCCGCCGAGCGCGGCACCCAAGGCGCGCGTATGTTCGGGCGCGCACTCGAGCCGGTCGGCTACCAAGCCAACCAACCCGGAAGAACCTCGTGCGTACTCCGTCATGACCGCCTGAGCGCCGGCGCCCACACCCTCGAACCGCTCGTGAATCTCGTTGAGCGAGCTCAGGCGCGAGCGCGTGATCGCGAGGCTCTCGCGAAGTGCCTCGACCTCTGCGTCGACCTCGGTCAGTGCTTCCTTCTGCGACGCGAGCACGGTTTCGATTTCAGATTGGCGCTCGGCGGTTTCTACCTTGCCGCTGCGCAAGCCGACCATGCGAGCATCGTGCTCGCCACGCTGCTGGTGGAACTCGACCTCGCGCGCGGCGAGCGCCTCGGTTTCATCTTGCAAACGCTGCAGGCGCGCGCGGATCTCCTGGCGGCGGGCTTCGTATCCGTTGAGAACCGCTTCTGCGCCCGCTACGTGCGCGCGGCCTTCACTCAACCGAGCGCGCGCGTTCGCCAGGGCCATATCGGCCTCTTCCGCAGTGTTTTTCCGGGCTTGCAGCTCTTCCTCGACCTCGGCCAGAAGCCGGCCGGCCTGCGTCTCGAGCGCCTCGAGCTCACCGAGCGAAAGACGGACGCCGGACACTTCTTGTTGTAGGTCGTGGCGCTGCTCTTCGAGTTGACGAAGCTCGCGCGTCGCCAGCTCTTTTCGTTCAACCAACGCGGCTTGCCGATCTTTCTGTTGGCGGATCAGCCCCTCCAGTTGCCGAACGGAGTTGTCGAGCTCGTACGCACGCGCTTGACCGCGCTCGACATCGGAGCCCAGTTGTTGAAGCGAAACGCGCTCGGCTTCGACCGATGCTTCTTTCGCAACCAGCTGATTGCGACTCGACTGAACGTCCTCGCTTGCCTTCGACAATGAAGCAGACACCGATCCGATCTGCCCGTGCAGCTCGAGGAAGCGATGGGACGCGACCCACAGGTCGAGATCTCGCATCTCTTTCTTGTAGCGCTTGTAGCGCTCGGCCTTTTGCGCTTGCCGCTTCAGCGACGCGAGGCTGCGCTCGAGCTCACCGATGATGTCCGTGACGCGCAGGAGATTCTGACGTGTCTGGTCCATCTTGCGCTCAGCAGCGCGCTTGCTGAGCTTGAACTTGCTGATGCCGGCCGCCTCTTCGATCATCGTGCGACGGTCCTCCGGCTTGGAGGTGACGATGAAACCGATGCGGCCCTGCTCGATGACCGAGTAGGCCCGCTTACCGACGCCAGTTCCAAGGAACAGATTCGTGATGTCCAGGAGCCGGACGGGAGTCCGATTGATCAGGTAGTCGCTATGCCCTTGGCGATCGAGCCGGCGGGTAACTTGAATCTCCTCGTACTCGTTGTATTCCGGAGGCGCGAGGCCGTCGGTGTTGTCGAAAATCAGCGTCACTTCGGCGAAGCCGTGAGGTCCTCGTCCCTCCGCCCCGCTGAAGATGACGTCCTCCATGTGCTTGCCACGCAGGCGCGACGGCGACTGCTCGCCCATGCACCATTTGATGGCGTCCACGATGTTGGACTTGCCACAGCCGTTCGGCCCGACGATGCAGGTGATGTCGTGGTCGAAGTGGACCGTCGTTTGGTCCACGAAGGACTTGAAGCCAACGATGTGGAGCTTCTTGATCTTCACGTTGCCCCCCAAAGGAGTATCTGGTCGTGGCTATCACTGAACATACGAGATTGCAACGTTTTGCGCGACCAGAAGCGAGGGTCAGTGCGTGACCCCCACAATATGTTGTGGTCGCCCTGTAGCCACGGGCCTATGCGCACGTAGAGCTGAGGGCTACTCGCTTTCGGTCGGCTGGGCCGGCGCCGGCTCCGGCGT
>CP070650.1:641915-645688 GCA_020354595.1 Myxococcales bacterium | reverse complement strand
GGCGGCAAGAACCTCACACCCGCCAACATCGAAAACGAGATCAAGGCGTCCGACCCGCTCATCAGCCAAGCGCACGCGCACGGCGACAAGCGGAAGTACCTCGTGGCGATCGTGACGGTCGGCGCAGGCGAAGCCGTCGAGTGGGCCCGCCAGCAGGGAGTCATCGACGGCGCGACCGCCGACAAGCACATCAAGGACCTCACCGAAAACCCGCTCGCGAGGTCCGCGGAGCTGGAGGCACTGCTTCGCGAGGTGGGGCAGAACGCCGACGTCCAGGCTCGCATCGTCGCATCCGTCAAACGGGCCAACGAGAGTCTCTCGCAGGTCGAGACGATCAAGAAGGTTTACATTCTCGATCGGGAGTTCAGCGTGACGGAGGACGAGCTCACGCCGACGCTCAAGATGAAGCGAAAGAACATCGAAACGAAGTTCAAGGAAACGTTCGACCAGCTCTACGAGGACGAGGCGTTTGGCTTGGTGGTGCAGTCGGCCTAAGCTTCGGCCTCATGCGTGGGGTTCTGACTTTCCTCCTGGCGGCGCTCACCACGTCGCCGGCGCTGGCGTTTGAAGGTGAGCTCAAGGCCACTCTGTCGAGTGACCAGGGCGTGGCCGCGACGATTGTCGCGCGCTACTCGAAGACCGGAGACGTGCGCATGGACATTCGCTCCACTGGCGAGGATGGGCGGCTCACGTTGGCGACGACGATTCTGCCAGCCAAAGGCCCGAGCTATTTCACCATCGCGCCCGATCAGAAGGTCATCGTCGAGATGCCGTACTCGGCTCTCGCGGACACCAGCCGGCAGGTGAAGGGGTCGGGCGAAAGCGCCAACCTCGTCGTGAAAAAGCTCGGCAAGGAAACCGTCAGTGGCGTCGAGACCAGGCACGTCCGCATTCTGGACCAAGACAATGATGCCGTCATCGACCTCTGGCTAACCAAGAAGTACCCCGCCGACCTTTGGACCCGGGCGTTCCGGGGTCGGAACCTCGGGCTCGAGATGTCGGACGACGAGCGGACCAAGGCCATGAAGAGATACGGCGTCGAGCCGGGGTTCTCGATGAAAATGCGGGTCGAGCAGGCAGGTGGGGTGCCGGTGGTTTTCGTCGTCGATGAAATCCAGAGAGGGCCCGTTCCGCCCTCGGTCTTCGCACTCCCCGACGGCCACAAACGGATTAAGGGTCCGGTCGACGCACAACCTTGACGCTGGTCGGCCCCCTTGCGATATACACCGGCGACGAACGGCAAAGGGCGCCGAAAAGGAGAGGCCATGACCAATCGAGTTGTTCTGCGAACGTTGATCGCGATGTCCACGTTGCTCGTGTTGAACGGATGCAAATCCGACGATGCCGGCGACGCGAAGAGGAACGATCCAGTCCTCGTGATCGATCAAGGGCAAGAGCCGCGCGAAACCTTGCGCTACGAGATCGCGCACGGGACGCGAACGACTTCCACCATGGAGTACGGGCTGGCCTCCTTGGCAACCACCACGCAGGGCAGCCAGCTCTCGATGACGCCGGGCGTGCGTCTCCACATCGTTTCGGGCCCGTCGATGGAAGGAAAGCGGGGGTCGACCCGGTTCGACGTCCGCATCATCAAGGCCGAGGCGCTGGTGCCGGAGGGCGTCGACCCGGCGGTGAAGCTCGACCTCAACAAAAGCGTTGCGGTGCTCAATAACGTCGGGGGCTGGGTCGAAGTCGACGACCGCGGTATCGTGCAGCGGAGCGACCTCAACAGCGCCGCAAAGAATCCGGACGTTCCCGCTCGCCTGCTCATGATGATCATCAACGCGCGAACGTCACTTGCTCGCGTAGTCCTTCCGGCCCAGCCGGTGGGCGTCGGAGCGCGCTGGGAGGCGGCCAAAGAGCTTCTTCTCTACGGCTTCAAGATCAACCAGGCGGACACCTACACGATGACCGAGAAGGTGGGCGACGAGGTGAAGCTCAACGTGCAGATCCAGCAAACCGCCCCGAAGCAGACCGTCACGTTCGAGGAAGAGGGTGTCGAGCTGACCCTCGAAGCGCTCACCATGAACGCGACCGGACAGGTGGTTCTCAATCTCAAGGCGCTCGAAGCCAATGCGCGCGCGAGCGGCGAGGCGGCCGACCTGTTGAACGTGAAGACGGTGGACGGCTCCGAGAACATCGAGATCGACAGCGCGTTCGAGGTCAAGATGACGGTCACCTATGAAATCGCCGAGACGATCGAAGAAGGCTGGGAAGAGCTCGAGGAGGCCAAAGAGGTCCAAAAGGCCGAGGAAGAGGCCGCAGAAGAGCTAGAGGCTCAAGAGTAGAGCGCGCCCGGCCAGAGCCTCCCAACGACGGCACGTTGCGCGCGCTCTCGCTTCCAGTACTCGGAATCGGGATCGAGCACGACGCTGCCGTCGATGAGCTCTTGGAGCGTGGCTTCGACGGCCGTCGCGAACTCTGCGTCCTGCACGACCACGTTGGCCTCGCTCTCCCAGAAGCTCGCGGTCGCGTCGAGGTTCGCGGAGCCGATGCTCGTCACCAAACCGTCGATCGAGACGATCTTCGCGTGCACGTAGGGCCGGAAGCGTCCGCCACGCGCGACGACATTGGGAGAAGGCGGAGGGACGAGCTCGTAGATCTCGACTCCCGCTTCGAGAAACGGCTCCAACTTGGCTTTCACCATGTACTCGAAGAGCGTGCGGTGCATGGGAGCGGGGAAGAACGTGCCGTCGTCGCGCCGGGATGCCGCGTTCCCCGTCAAGAGCTTGACGGTCACGCCGCGCGCCAACACCCGGTGAATCGCGCGTTCGAGGGCGTGGACGATGGGAAAGTCGTTCACGATGTAGACGTGGTGTCGAGCCGCGTCGAACATCGACTCGTACATGTCGAGGCCGTTCGTGTCGGCGAGGCCGCGGTGCACGACGAGGCGCCCTCCTGCCGAGACTGCGGGCCGGAGCTCAGGGAGGACGCTCTGGTCGGGCTCGATGGTTTTGCCCCCGTTGCGGTGCCAAGTGCGCATGAACGTCTCTTGGACTTGGCGCACGAGTAGGCCCGAGATTTCGACGTGCGCGTCGAGCCACGGGATGCGCTCGTGCGGTGTGTTGTCGTGCACGGGCACCTCGTCGAAGCCTAAATAGTACTCGTCGCTCGCGTTGCGCCCCGAAACGAAGGCCCGCTCGCCGTCGATGATCATGAGCTTTCGGTGGTCTCGCTTCTTCAGGCTCGACATACCGACCTCTAGGCTCGATTGAATCGGATGGAGCGCGAGCGCCTCGACGTTCTTCTCTTGCTTGAGCGATTGGATCAGCGGGTTGACGCGACCGAGCACATCTTCATCGGAGTAGAGCGCATCGACCATGAAGCGCACTTTCACGCCCGCGCGAGCGCGTCGAATCAGACTGACGACGAGCCTTTCGGTGAAATCGCTCGGTCGAACGATGTAGAACTGGATGTGGATGGTGGCGCGCGCCTCGTCGAGGGCCTCGAACAAGCGAAGCCGCGCTTTTTCGTTGTCGAGCTCGGCGTGAAACGAGTTACCCGGGACCAGCACCGAGCCCGTAGTCTGGTCGAGTCGCCAATCGAGGGCGCTGCTCCGTTCGCGCTGTCGGAGCATCTCGGCAGCCTGGTCCGCCTCGGCCGCGAAGCCGGCGAACGCACGGCTGAGCGCCTCTTCCGGAGAGATGATGCCGACCTTCTCCGCCCGAGAGCGTTCCGAGTCACCCCCACGCGCCGTCAAGATGCTGGTGACGGGCACCCCGCGGCCGCGCAAACGCCGAATCGCGCTCGTCGCGAACATATCGACGAACTCC
>CP070650.1:638899-641815 GCA_020354595.1 Myxococcales bacterium | reverse complement strand
GGAACGCCGGCGAGGGCACCAACATCCTCGGCAGCGCGCTCGACTCCGACTTTCAGTCGGAGATCGACCGCCTTCAGCTCATCGGCAAGTTCAAAGGTGTGTTCTTCGGAGTGTCGTGGGACTTCGTGAACAAAGGCTACATCGCCGACCCTGTCGAGAACATCCAAGGGATTCCGCGCGACGCCAGCCGGTTGGACGACACGCGGCAGTGGAGCTTCCTGATCGCGCGGCGACTACAGCCCGTCCCCACCGAGAAGCTGCTCAAACGCGGCAAGTGGGTGATCAACGGCGGGGCGTACTTCATCTACAGGACGCAGTTCCTGTCGACTTCGACCGCGCCTTTGTTGGGCACCCCCACCGACGTCGAGAACTCCTTCGTGCGACGCGACGCGAAGGTCTACATGCCGGACGGTTGGTTTCAGGCCCTGTGGAAGGACCTGCGGCTCGAGCTCGAGTTCGCGGGCATTTTCGGGCAGATTCAGAACATCACACCGGACGTGTTCCCGCCCACCGCGGAGGTAAGCAAGTTCAAGCTCAGGCAGTGGGCCATCGCGTTCGAGGGCGAGTACCGCACGGTCGGCCGCAAGCTCGGCGTCTTTCTCAAGACCGGCGTTGCGTCCGGCGACCCTGACGTCGTGGGCCTCTCGCAATATGAGGACCTGGCCACGCAACCCGTCGGGAAGAAGAACATCTCTACGTTCTCGTTCCACCCCGACTACCGCATCGACCTGATCCTCTGGAAGGAGATCCTCGGTGCCATTGCCGGGGCTTGGTACCTCGCTCCCGCGGTCAGTTACGACATCATCCGCAGCGACTTCGGCCGGGTCTTCGGCGCGCGCCTCGATTTCATCTACAGCCGCGCGATGTACGAGCAGCAGACGTATTCGTCAGAGCCGAATCTCGGAGCCGAAATCGACATCTCGATCTACTACCGGACGGAGAACGGGCCTCAGTTCACCGATGGTTTCTTCGTCGCCGGGCAGTTCGGCGTGCTCTTTCCGCTCAACGGCCTGCGCTTCCTCGAGGTCGACGGCGTGCGCGAGCCGGGTACCGAAGGCTTGGGTATTCGACGTGCTCTGACGATGCGCCTGATCCTGGGGATCGAGTACTAGAGCTCATCTCCGAGATCACTCGGTCGTGATCTCGGAGATGAGCTCTAGCTCTTGAGGAGCGCCTCGGCTTTGGCGGCGACTCGCCACTGCCGGCAGCCTTCCGCGAGCACGATCCCGCGCAGCTCTGCGAGCGCGAGTTGCAGGTCGTCGTTGACGATCATGTAATCGAAGAACGGGTAGTGCCCGATCTCTTCGCGAGCCTTTTCGAAGCGCCGGCGGCGCGAGTCGGCGTCGTCCGAGCCGCGGCCCTCGAGCCGGCGGCGAAGCTCGTCCATCGACGGAGGCAAGATGAACACACCGACCGCGTGCGGGAACTTCTCCTTGATCTGCCGCGCCCCTTGGTAGTCGACGTCGAACAGAACCCCGGCCTTGCCGTCCTCGCGCGCGCGGTCGATCTCAGCGACGCTCGTACCGTAGAGGTTGCCGTGCACTTCCGCCCATTCGGCGAAGCCATCGCCATCGAGGACCTGGCGGAACGCTTCCTCGGTGACGAAATGATAGTCCTGGCCGTCGACCTCGTTCTGACGAGGCTTGCGCGTGGTATGCGAAACGCTGAACCGGAGCTCGGGGAATTCTTGGAGCAGTCGGTGGGTCAGCGTCGTCTTTCCGGCACCCGATGGCGAGCTGATGACCAGCAAGATGAGATCCGGATCCGTCGACGACGCGACACTCATTCGTCCACCCCTTTGCGACCTCTACCGCGGCGCCGCGGCCGGCTAAAGCACATTCTGCGCTTGTTCCCTCATTTGCTCGATGCAGGCCTTGAGCGCAATCACGTGAGGGGTGACCGTGCCGTCCTGGACCTTGGAGCCGATGGTGTTGGCCTCCCGCGTCATCTCCTGGAGCAGGAAGTCGATACGCTTTCCGACGGGTGCGTTCGAATTCTCGGTCAGTTCGAGCATTTGGCTGCAGTGACTGTCGAGGCGAACCAGCTCCTCGGTCACGTCGGATCGTTCGGCGAGCACGGCGATCTCCTGCTCGAGCCGCGAGGGCTCCAAAGTGACGTTCGTATCGGCGAGCAGTGCGTCGAGGCGATCGCGGAGCCTCGTTCGGTGGCTTTCCACGAGCACGGGGAGGGCGGCCCGGAGCGCGTCCAGGCTCTGGCCGACCTCATTGAGGCGGCCCACCAGCTCCAACGCCAACGCCGCGCCCTCTTTGTCACGCATCGCAATGACGGCGTCGCACGCGGTTTCGGCTGCCTGCTCGAGCGCCACATCGAGTGCCTCTTCGTCGATGTCACGGTTGATGACGAACAACTCGGGAACAGATGACAGCAGCGCCAGCGGCACTGGCTCGTCGGGATTGAGCTCGTCACGGAGCGCAGCCAGCTCCTGATACACCGCCCGTGCGCGATCTACGTCGAGCGCCGTCTGAGGAAGCGTCTGTCCTTCGAAGCGCGCAGTCACGTCGACGCGGCCACGTTCGAGGCGCGCGCGGATCACGCGCTCGACGACGGGAGTCCGCGACTGAATCCGGGACGGCAGTCGAACGCGCACGTCCAAGAAGCGGTGGTTCACCGTGCGGACGTCGAGCACGACGTACCCTTCACCGAGCGTTGCCCGCCCGCTTCCGTATCCGGTCATGCTCCGCATGGGACGCTACTCGAGCCCGCGCTTGTGCTTGATCTGGTCCATCACCTTCGCGTACTCCACCTCGAACGCCGCGGTGCCTTCCTGCAGGTTCTTGATCTTCGAACGCACCTCGGCATCGAGGCCGCTCTCGACCTCCATGTGGCGCCGGAGGATCGGAGTCATCTTCTTTCGCAGCGTGGCGTCGTCCGCGTAGATCTCGGCGACGTTGCTGC
>CP070650.1:636178-638799 GCA_020354595.1 Myxococcales bacterium | reverse complement strand
ATGTGGCCGGTGAGCCACTCGCCGCTGCGGCGGTCACGGACTCCCACACACACGTTGCGACGCACGTGGTATTCACTGTTGCGAGTTACGAAGACGCGGTGAATTCGGCGTTCTTTGCCTAAATAACCCATCCAAACCTCCTCGGGCGTTACGATAGGGCTCAGGTTTACCTTACATGTGGGACAAAGTAGGTGCAAAAAACTGGCGGCGGCCGCTTCGGCTGACAGCCGACAATTTCACGCCGCCCGCGCGCACGCCGTGGGGCGGCCGCCGAATCGTCGACGAGCTGAAAGCAGGGCAGGCACTGTCGGTGAGCGGCCCGGTCGGAGAGGCCTGGGAGCTTTCCGTGGAGCCGGACTTTCCGAGCCGCGTCGAGGATGGGCCGACCCTCGACGAGGTGCTCCGCGCCGACCCCACCCTACTCGGCTGCGAAGCGGACCTCGGATCGACCGCCCTACTGATCAAGCTCGTTGACGCCGCGGACGACTTGTCGCTCCAGATCCACCCGAGCGACGCCGACCCCATGCTCGGTCCGGGACAAAGCGGCAAGCCCGAGGCTTGGTACATCATCGACGCAGAGCCTGGAGCCGGTTTGTACCTCGGGTTCGTCGAGGGCGTGTCGCGACAGGGCGTGAGCCGAGCGATCGAAGAAGGGAACGCACTCGACCGCCTGATGTCTTTCGTTCCGGTCTCTGCGGGAGACTTGTTCGTGATCGAGCCCGGAACTCCCCACGCGATCGGCAAGGGCGTCTTGTTGCTCGAGCCGCAACGAGTGAATCCGGGCAAGCGGGGGATCACCTATCGTTACTGGGATTGGAACCGACGCTACGACGCGTCCGGAAAGCTGGATGACGCGGGAGAGCCACGCACGCTGCACGTCGAGCGCGCGCTCGACGTCACCGACTGGGAGGGACCGCGCGGCCAAGCACTCATCGATCGAATTCGATATCCGGGCGGACCGGCGCCCGTCGACGATTCGGCGAGCCTCGAAACGCTCATGAGCCCGACCGGGCCGCTTCGGTCCGAAAGCTTCTTCCTTCGTCGCCTCGCTGGCTCCGGGCACATCGAGCTCGGGGTCGCGGACCGGCTGCAGGGGCTCACGATGGTGGAAGGGCGGCTCACCTTGGACGACGGGGAGATGACCACCGAGCTCGAACGCGGACAAACCGCTGCGCTCCCGGCATCGATCGGGCCCCTCGGCGTCGACCTACATGCTGCGCATGCGATGTTGTGCACATTGGCTTGACGTCGACATGCCGTCGTAAGACAGTGCCGCGCCTTGCCGGACTACCATGCCGCGCCGTCGATCTCGATCGTGATCCCCGTCTACAACGAGGAAGCGATCCTACGCGCTGCGGTGCTCGATCTCGTGGACCAGCTGGCATCCGTGCCTTGGTCCTACGAGCTCATTCTCGCGGAAAACGGCTCGACCGACGGAACGGTAGCGGTCGCACAGGAGCTCCTCGTGCGTTTTCCGCAGATCGTGTATCGGCACACGGACGCGCCCAACTACGGAAAAGCGCTCCGCGACGGAATCCTACACGCGCGGGGGCAAACGATCATCTGCGACGAGATCGATCTATGCGACACCGACTTCTACGACCGCGCGTTGGCACTGCTCGACGACCCCGCGATCGATTTCGTCGTTGGCGCCAAAACGATGAAAGGCGCCAGGGACGAACGGCCGCTCCATCGACGGCTCGGGACACGAGTGATCAATGGTTTGCTTCGATGGACACTCGGCTTTCGCGGAACGGACACCCACGGGCTCAAGGCCTTCATGCGAGAGCCCGTCGTGCCTATCGCACGCATCTGCCTGGTCGATCGCGACCTCTTTGCTTCCGAGCTGGTCATCCGGGCGCAACGCGCCGGGCTCGGCATGCGGGATATTCCGGTGCGCCTACTCGAAAAACGCCCACCTTCGGTCGGTTTGGCGCGACGAGTGCCCAACGTTCTCAAGAACTTGGCTAAGCTGTTCATCGCGATCCGGATCAAAGGGTGAGTCTCAAGCTTGCAGCGGTATCGATCGACTTGGACGAGGTGCCTCGTTACGCATCCATCCACGGTCTGGCGTCGGACCTCGGCAGCGCAGCGCATGCCGTCTACGACCGTTGTCTCCCGCGGCTCGCGGCTTGGCTGGACCGCGAATCGATCAAAGCGACGTTCTTTGCGATCGGCGAGGACTTGGAGCGCGAGGAGAACCGCCGAGCTCTGGCTGCGCTTCACGACGCCGGTCACGAGATCGCAAATCACTCCTACCATCACCATTACGACCTCGTTCGCCGGAACGAGGAAGAGATTCGCGAAGAGGTGGAGCGGGGCGCGACGGCCATCGCCGACGCATGCGGAACGCGCCCGAAAGGGTTTCGTGCACCTGGCTACACCGTCTCGGACGAGTTGTTCCGCGTTCTCGAATCGATGGACGTCGAGTATGACTCGAGCGTCTTTCCGTGCCCGAGCTACTACGCAGCCAAGGCTGCAGCGCTGACCGCGATCAAGCTTCGCGGACGAAAGAGCGCCAGCATATTGGACGGGCTCGCTGTGCTACGCGCGCCCAGGCGACCCTACCGAGTCGGGCAACCGTACTGGCGACGCGGCGACGGACTGCTCGAGCTTCCTAT
>CP070650.1:628717-636078 GCA_020354595.1 Myxococcales bacterium | reverse complement strand
TGTCCCCACATTGCTCGAATCCCTCGTTGCACACGAAGTCGCAGACACCGACGATGCAGGTGGGTGTCGAGCTCGGCGGGGCGGGGCAGGGGACGCAGGAGGCGCCGCACGTGTTGACATCCAGATCAGACACGCACGAACCCGCACAGTCATGAAATCCAGTCGCGCACACACAGTCGTGCGCGGTGGTGTCACAGATCTGGTTATCCCCCGTGCATTGCGCGTCGCCTCCACAACCTGGTACGCAGTCGCCCGTAGCTTGATCGCAATACGTGAAGCCGCTGCATCCGATGCCGTTGGTGCGGCAATCGCCGGGATCCAAGCAAGCGCCGGCCTCGCAGACCTCGCCCGCCGGACACGAGGTGATGCAGTCACCGCAGAACCGCGGATCCGTTTGCGTATCCACACAGTCGGAGCCGCAGCGCTCGAGCCCGTCGCTGCAAACGAAGTCGCAAACGCCTGCAGCACAGATGGGAACCGAACCCTGGGGAGCGGGGCAGGGAACGCAGGATGTGCCGCACGTCGCGACGTCCGCGTCGGAGACGCAGACACCAGCACAATCGTGGAAACCGACGCGGCAAACGCATTCGTGCAGGATCATGTCGCACACCTCGTTCATCCCGGTGCACTGCGCGTCCTGTGAGCAGCCACGCAGGCAATCCCCCGTGCTTTGGTCGCAGTAAGTGAATCCAGTGCACGAGATGCCGTTGGTTCGGCAATCACCGGGATCGACGCAGATGGCGGCGTCGCAGACTTCTCCTGGAAGACACGAGGTCAGGCAACCACCACAGAAGCGGGGGTCTGCTTGCGTGTCCACGCAGTCGAAGGCGCACCTTTCAAAGCCTGGCGCGCAGATGCACTCATGAGTGTCGACTTCGCAGATCTCCTGGTTCCTGAGGCACTGCTCGTCCTCGGTGCAACCACGCAGGCAGCTCCCGGTGGCCTCGTCGCAGTACGTAAATCCGGTGCAGCCGAGCTCGTTCGTCCGGCAGTCCGCCGGATCGACGCATGCCGAGGATTCGCACACGTACCCACCAGGACAAACGGTGCTGCAGTCCCCGCAGTAACGCGGGTCGCTCCGCGTGTCCACACACTCGAAATCGCAGAGCGTGAGAGGCGGCTCGCATTCCACGCCGCCGTCGGAGGTGACGGCACCGTCCGGTTCGGTTCCCGCATCGAGGGGCACACCGGAGTCCGTTCCGTCGACGATTGGAAACTCGGAGTCCGGTGGGAGCGAAGCAGGGTCATCCATGCGCTCCAAGTCTTCGGGTCGGAGGGCCTCGCTCACGCAGGATGGTGCCGAGCACGCGGTCCCTCCGGGGCAGCCACAGCTCTGTCCATCAACGCACGCCGCCTCTGCGCACGCCTGGTAGAGCAGCATTCTCACGAGTCGTGCTTGCCCGGGGACGAATCCCGTCCTCACACGCCGGGTCACCAGGACCCGGTCAGTCCCCGTTCCGAGGGCTTCGAGCTGGACGATGATCTCCCGGTCGATGTCCGAATCAGCGGCCACGACGGCGAACGTGGCTGGAAGTGCATGGGCCTCGGGCCCCGCAGCAGCATCGTTAGACACCGGGAACACGCGAACCCAGGTTTCCTGCTCTTGAGCACCACTTTCGGACTCGACCACCTTGCCCACGCGGGCTCGGATTCGGTCGACTTCGGCGGGAACCGAATAGTCCGTGTCCATCAGCACGATCAGCTGCGTCGACGAACCTTCCGAGCAATTCACCCCAAAGAGTGAAAGTGCGATGCTGAGGGGAAGGAACCGGCGGATGCTCCGAATCCGATGCGCGTCGTTTTTGGACGAGTCTGAGTGGCGGGGGGAACAGGACAAGAATTCAAGAGTACCGGCGTAGTCTCATCGGGCAAGCCGCCTAGTGATCTGCCGCACCTCGACGACTCTTCCCGCTTGTCTCGCAGGGCCAGATCTCGCACTCTCTTGTATTGCTCTCGCTTCGCGTTGAGCTCCTCCCGCGTCGACGATTCTTCCACGCCCCCATGCCGACCTCGCAGCACATTCTGCCCCCACACGCCCTGATCGGTGGAAAGTATCGCCTCGGTCCGGTTATCGGCTCTGGAGGAGTGGGTACCGTTTACCGCGCCACGCATCTGTGGACCGAGCGCGAAGTCGCGGTGAAGATCTTGGACCCCTCCTTGCCTCACTACGATGAGCTCCGGGAGGCCTTTCTCAGGGAAGCGCGAGCCACGGTGCAACTCGAGCATCCCAACGTCGTTGAAGTTCTCGACATGGGTGAAGACGAGGCGGGAACGACGTACTTGGTGATGGAGCTCTTGGATGGGCCTTTGCTCCGGGACGTTCTGTTCGAGCAAGGTCGACTTTCGCCCGACGATACTTTGGCGATCCTCCTTCCGCTCATCGATGCGCTAGAGACCGCGCATGGACTTGGGATCGTGCACCGAGATTTCAAGCCCGAGAACATCGTGCTCAGCGTCGATCCGTTCGAGGTGATGACACCGAAGCTTCTAGACTTCGGTGTTGCTCAGATTCTCCGAGACACTCAGCCTTCGAGCCCGGGCGCCTCGAGCAAGGTAATCGTCGGGACCCCGCAGTACATGTCCCCCGAGCAAGCTCGCGATCAAATCCACCTCATCGGTCCCCAGACCGACGTTTGGGGCGTCGGTGTCGTTTGGTACGAATGCTTGACGGGGCAGCCCCCCTTCGACGGCGGCACACCGTTGGAGATTCTCAACGCGGTCTGCGAGGCGCCCATCAACTTCGAGAATATCCCTGACGACTACGTTCCGATCCTCCGAGCAGCTCTTCGACGCTCCCCTCTGGAACGGACTCGAGGCCTATCGGTGCTGAGATCGCAGTTGGAGCAAAGCGGTCTAGCCCCCGCGTCGCAGGGCGCGGATCTGGCCGCCGTCTCCTCGTGGCCCCCCTCTCACGACCGGCCGAGCTACATCCGCCGAACGCTGTCGAGCGGTAGCGCCCCGAGCTTGTCTACGACAGGCGCCAGACCCGTGCAGCGCGACTCGGAGTTGCTGACGCTTCCGCCCGCGTCTCATTGGAAGGCGCTGCTCGGTGGAGCCGCGCTAGCCATCGCGGTGGGCCTCGCCGCGTGGTGGACCATCGGCGGCACCGACGAAGATGCGTGGTCAACCTCGAGTACGCCACCACCCAAAGAGGCTGGGCATTCTTCCGAACCGGTGGAGTACGAGGCGACGGAGACCGCTCTCTTGCAGCCAGAAGAGACGACCGCCGACCCCGCGGCGGAGGAGCTCGAGAAGGCGACTGAAAATGCCGATTCGCTCGAACCAATCCCGTCGAAGCCGGTGCCGGCCGCCCCCAAGGCGTCCCGCGCCAAGCCAACGCGACCGCGTCGAGGCGACGCCCGTTCCTCATCGTCCGACCGCCGCTATGACAAACCGCCGGAGCTGATAACCGAATGGTGAAATCGTTCCGCATGGCCGCGTTGCTCTGTCTTGGCGCTTCTGTGATCCTCTCCAACGCGAGCGGCGTCGTCGCTCAGTCGTCCGAGTCCGAGGCACTCGCTCGCGACTCGTTCGAAGAAGGGCTCGCCTTTGCCCAGGCGGACCGTTGGCCCGAAGCGCTGTCCGCCTTTCGCCGCTCGGCGGCTTTGGTCGCGAGGCCGAGCACTTCGTACAACATCGCCAACGCCCTCTACCGACTCGACCGACCTGTCGAAGCACTCTCGGAGTTGGACGAGTACGACCGCATGCCTGAAGTAGAGGAGGACGAACGGGCACGACGGCGTGGCGACGAGCTCAGAGCGCTCCTCATGGGTGCCGTTGGAAAGGTCCAAGTGACGGTGACGCCCGCGGTCGCCAGGGTCTTCGTCGACGGCTTGCCATCCGCGTCGGAAGGGCGAGAGCGGCTAATCATCGTCAATCCCGGAACGCATTCGATCCTGGTGACGCACGAGGGATACGAGCCCCATCGACGCGAGATTCGAGTCGCACGCGGGAGCGAACATGCGTATTCTTTCGAGTTGAAACCGAGCGCCTCCGCGGTCCCGCCCGCAACGACGTTGACCGTGACCGAGTCGACCATCGCCATCTCGGGTGACAGCGACGGCATTGCCGCGCCTGCGAAACCCGTCGACGACCGAACCCGCTTCGTGAAGCGTCCGGGCTTCTGGGTCATGATCGGCGTGATCGCGGCTGCTGGGATTGGAGCGGGCGTCGCGGTCGCCCTCTCCCGCAAAGACGAAGCGCCGGCCTGCGGGACGACGGGGGACTGTGCGACGACTCAAGGTCTGACTGTCGCATTCTGAGAGCGGCGTGCGCACGGTCAACGTATTGGGCGTCCGGCCTCCAATTTCGGCCTCGCGATCTGCGCGTAGCGCGCCCCCGTGTGCGCGGTGAGCGCGTCACGCACTCGACGACGAGTGGCCGTCTACGGCAAATCAGCCGAGCGGTTTCTCCGCGACGATTCTCCAGTTCAAATCGGCAATCTTGGCCTTCTCCGCTAGGGTCCATGCCTCACCGCCGCTTTGAAGAAGGTCGAGCGACTCTTCGACCCACGGGGGCAAGATGCGAATCGCTTCGAGCGCCCGGATGAGTTTTCGCCCGCCGAGAATCAAATCTCTCTTCTGCTCGCAAATTGGCCAGGCCGCGCTTTTCGAAGGAGCGGAAGCGACAACTCGAAACCCGGCTCTTTCCAAGGCGGCGCAAACGTCTGCCGGGTACATGGATTGAGTGGCCGCAAGCGTAGGCAGATAGGCCTTGTGTAGGTTCACGTGCTCTTCGTTGTCCCAGTCGAAGTGCGGCGTCAACAGATACTCGGAACACGCGTATCGCGCTCCAGCCTTGAGGACGCGGAACATTTCTCCCGCGTGATCATCCAGCTCTTCTTTCTTGAAGAACGGCCAGACTGCTTGAAAGGAAAAGCATCCATCGAAGGTGCCCGACTCATACTCGAGCGGCTCGTGATGGTTGCCCACTTTGAAGTGAAGCCGGTCACTCATTCCGCATTCCGCCGCCCAGTCGATCGCGCTCTCGATCTGATTGGGATCGATGTTGTATCCGGACACCTGGCCGCCCGTCAGCGTGGCGAAGTGATATGAAACCCTCCCCCTCCCGCACCCCATGTCCAACAGATGCGATCGATTGGGGTCTTTGAGATCGAGCTCCTTCAATACGTGCTGCTCGACCAAGAGCTGATTCCCGTACAATCCCTGCGATTCGTCTAGCTGCGGCGGGATATAGAGCTTCTCCAGGTCGAAAACCGAGAGCAGGTTATTCAGGACCTTGTAGTAGTCCGCGACGGCCTTCGTTTCGGCCGCGGTCTCCGTTTGCTCACCGGACTGCATTCTCTGAAAGAACTTGTAGGCGTCGATGCAAGCTTGCTTGTCCTCGTCCGACAGCTTTGCCAATCGTTTGAGCCCGCCGAGCGCGGTCTTAATTCGGTACCAGTTCACCTAGTCTACCTCTCAATAGAATTGCTTAGCCCACTTGCGGAAGAGATGGATGTGGCCGTCATCTCCCAGGACTACGGGTTTCTCGCAATATGATTTCGTCGACCAAATGTCGAGGTCTTGACTGTTGATAAAGACGAACATCGGTGACAAAGCGGTACATGCTGCGCGATGGACAGCTCTGTCGAGGGCCTGTCTAACGGTTTCGCTCAAATAGCGGTCGAGGCGCTCTTTGTGCTTCTTCAGAAACTGAGGGATTTTCACGTCTGCGAAAGAGACCTGAAAGTAGAACCAGAAGTTGGTCGAATTCTCGTCAATCGGGGTCAGGAAAACCAGATGGTTCACCTGCAATCCGATCGGATGAAAACGATTGTGAGCCATGGGGAATCCAACGCCTACCGCAGCCTCTTTGACGACGGAGTAGATGGGAACGCTCCTCATGAACTTCGGAAGAATCCCCATCCTTCCGATGTGAAGCGTTTGGTAAAAATGCTGGCGGTCGGCCACTGCTTCCGTGATCTGATCGACCTGGTCAAACTGGTGCAGCGTCCGGAAGTGCAAGGTATCGACCGAGTTTTCGGCCGCGTCTTGGGGGTGAATGGGATGCACGCCTTGGTAGGTCTTGTACGGGGGGCTCCACTTTCCTTCCGGGCGAAAGAAGTCGGAGACCTTCCAGGTCGAAGGCAACCGATCTTTGTGGTGATAGACGAAGACGAGGCCTTCCACGATTTCGGTTTCCCAAGTGAAAATCTTCACCCTGGGCACAGACGCGTGGCTCCGGCCTTTCACTCAGGTTCCCTGCGCGTCAAAGGTGAGATGGTGGTACGGGCACTCTACACAGCCGTTATTCAGCCGATTGTTCCGCCCTTTCGCGTACCGTCCCAAATGGGCACCTAGGTGAGGGCAGTACGCATCCATCACCGTGATGCTGTCGTCCCCCGTCTTGAAGGCGATGATGTCGTGCCCGAGAAACTTGAATGACCGGATCTCGTCTTTCTTGAACTCGCTCAAAGGGGCCAGGTGAAACCAACTGTTGGGGAAAGGAGGCAGCCTGGTCTTCATCGAGCTCGAATGAAAGCGTGGCTTCTCAGCCTGGGCCTTCTTCGCTTCGGGTTCTCGCATTCACACTCCCAGGTCGTGTTTCGCCCGGGAATCAGTCGTCCCCGTGGTAGTCAACGTAACATTGACGCCATTCTCGTTACAACCCGTGCCGCGCCGACCACCTCGGTGCCCGTGACTAAACGGTGCGGAAGAGAGGACTCGAACCTCCACGGGTGTTACCCCACTAGATCCTTAGCCGACCTTGCAGAAGAAAAAGCGCATGAATTCAAGGGCGCAAGTCGGTCAGGAACGCCCGAGAACACCCTCGGGCGGCCGGATTTCTCACCAGTGGTGAAGAATCTCGCCCGCGATCTGCTCCGCGCCGTGGCTGACGGTGGCGACGTGCCGATCGCGCAAGTTCACGACTTGGCGACAGCAGTCATCGACGCACCCGCATTTCAAGTTGCGCGACAAATCTTGCAGCGCGGTTCTCCTGAGTTTGCTTTCCGCAAGGCCCTGGAGCTCGCGTCGATGGTGCTCACCACCGACGATCGCGCAGCCGAAAACCTCCCAGCGGAGACGGGGGTAGTTGCTCTTGGTGCCGGTAAGAAAACGATATGAGGTCTGGACTAGCTCTTGCCGGTGATGCCGCCGCTCGCGATCGGGGCGCAATGTTCTCGAACGGTTGTCCGCAGAGGCGGCGCGACTCGAGCCATCTTTGGAACAACCTGGTTCGCGTGACTTAGTAGCGAGTACGCCGAAACGTGTCGATCGGGAGACCTGTGCTGAAACCCAGTGAATCCGAGTTGCCGGAGCCAGGAGGGACACGTGTCCCAGACTTCCGTTGCGCGGATGCGCTTCTACGCGTCGTGGTTGAGTGAACGATGATAGTGCAGCCACGCGGCGGACATGGGT
>CP070650.1:625981-628617 GCA_020354595.1 Myxococcales bacterium | reverse complement strand
TCAGGAGCGCGTCAGCAGGTTCTTCGAGCGCGAACCCTGTAAGGGCGTCCATCCCGACGAGGTCGTCGGCCTGGGCGCGTCCATTCAGGGCGCCGCGCTCGTCGACGATTCGCCAGAGATGGACATGGTTCTTCTCGACGTCACGCCGCACACCCTCGGGATCATGGTCGTCGGCGGTTACTTCGAAGAGCTCATTCCGCAGAACACCACCGTTCCGACTTCGCGCAGCAAGCCCTTCACGACGGTGCGCGACAATCAGACCGCGGTGAAGATCCTCGTGCTTCAGGGCGAGTCCCGCCGCGCCGAGGACAACGAGCTTCTCGGCGAGTTCATCTTGACCGGGCTTCGACGCGCCCCCGCGGGCCAGGTCGAGGTCGAGGTCACCTTCGAGATCAACGCGGACGGCATCGTCAGTGTCCATGCCAAGGACGTCGAGACCGGCAAGGAGCAGTCAATCACCGTCACGGCCAGCAGCGGCCTCACCGAAGACGAGATCAACGACATGATGGCCGACGCCACCGACTTCGCGATCACGAGGCGCGAGGACGAAGCGGCAGAGAAGGTTCGCCAGGAGGCCGAAACGTTGATCGCCGAAATCGAGCGGCTCTTCCCGGAGGTCGAGTCGATCGTGGCCGGCAGCGACTTCGGGCGCGACGCCATCGACAAGGCCAAGGGCGTCGTCGACAAGGCGCGAACGCTGCTCGAGCGCGGCGACATCGACGCGCTCGAGGAGGAGCTGGAGTCCCTCGGCCGCACGCAGCGGATGTTCAAGGGCGTCGTCGGCAAGTCGGCATGACCCATGGCTTCGGCTAAACCCGGCTCGAGCGATTCCAAGCGACCCGGGGTGCTCGGTAGCGATGGCGGCATCGACCTGAGCGGCGGCCTGGCGACGCAGCGTGTGAGCGAGCGTCCGACGATGATGCCGACCGGAGACGCCTGGCTCATCGATCGGGACAGGCGGAGCCTCATGCCTCCTCGCATGGCGTCGGATCCCGCGGAGACATCGGAGGAAGGCGACGCCGTCCCGGACGACATTCATCGAGAGATCGCCGATCGATTTGCACTTGGCGATTACGCGGCCGCGTTGAGCGCCGCGGAGCTCCAGCTTGGAGTCGACCCCGAGGATGAAAGTGCGCGCCACTACGCGGAGACGAGCCGCCGCCGCCTCGAAGCGCGATATACGACCCGCATCGGCTCGCTCGACTTCATCTTCAACCTTGCGGTGCCCGCCGCGAAGGTGAAGTGGCTCGGCTTGGACCCGCAGGCCGCGTTTCTGCTTTCGCTGGTCGACGGTCAGACGACGGTCGCCGAGGTGCTCGAGCTCTGCCAGATGGGGCGGCTCCAAGCCCTTCGCGTGTTCACCGAGCTCTTGGACGCAAAAGCCATCGAGCGCGTCGCCTGACAGCCGGCCGCTTGCGCCTTCGAGGGGGACCACTACCATCGGGGCCCATGGCAGCAGCCCCGAAAAAGATCGTGCTCGCCTATAGCGGCGGCCTCGACACGTCCGTGATCCTGACCTGGCTCAAGGAGACATACGGCGCGGAGGTCGTGGCGTTCTGCGCGGATATCGGACAGGGGGAGGAGCTCGGAGGCCTAGACGAAAAGGCCAAAGCGACCGGCGCATCGAAGTGCATCATCGCCGACCTCAAAGAGGAGTTCGCGCGCGATTTCTGCTTCCCGATGCTTCGCGCGAACGCGGTCTACGAGGGTGACTACCTGCTCGGGACGTCGATTGCCCGGCCGGTCATCGCCAAGGCCATGATGGAGGTCGCGAAGGCCGAGGGCGCGGACGCGATCTCCCACGGCGCGACCGGTAAGGGTAACGACCAGGTTCTCTTCGAGCTCACTGCGCTGGCGATCGACCCTCGCATTCAGGTCATCGCTCCGTGGCGGACGTGGTCTTTGAGGTCGCGGAGCGATTGCATCGAATACTGCAAGGACCGGAAGATCCCCATCGAGGTCACTGCCGAGAAGCCCTATTCGATGGACGCCAACCTGTTCCACATCAGCTACGAGGGTGGCATTCTCGAGGACACCTGGAATGAGCCGAACAAGGACATGTTCCGGTGGACGACCGATCCGCAGGATGCCCCGGACGAGCCCGAGTACGTCATCGTCGGCTACGAGAACGGTGATCCGGTCAGCGTCAACGGAGAGCGCCTGTCGCCGGCCGCCCTGATCATGCGGCTCAACGAGATCGGTTCGAAGCACGGCGTCGGCCGCGTGGACATCGTGGAAAACCGGTTCGTCGGGATGAAGTCGCGCGGCGTTTACGAGACTCCGGGCGGAACCATCCTCCACCAGGCCCACCGAGCCGTCGAGTCGATCACCGTCGACCGCGAGGTGTTGCGGATTCGGGACGGCCTGATCCCCGAGTACGCTTCCTTGGTGTATCGGGGCTTCTGGTTCGCGCCAGAACGAGAGATGCTTCAGGCACTGATCGACGAGGCTCAGAAAGACGTCACCGGAGAGGCGCGTATCAAGCTTTATAAGGGAAGCGCCGACGTCGTGGGCCGTCGCAGCTCAAACACGCTCTACGATCCGGAGTTCGCGACCTTCGAGGCGGACGAGGTCTGCGACCAACAGGATGCGACGGGGTTCATTCGGCTCAACGCGCTTCGCCTGCGAATTCGGGC
>CP070650.1:620520-625881 GCA_020354595.1 Myxococcales bacterium | reverse complement strand
TGCTGAATGAAAAGGCCTTGCGTATTAATCCCAACGACCCGCGAATTGTCGCCCAATGCGGCGAAATCCTCACTTGGCTCGGTCAACCCGAGGATGGCATGGAATGGATACGTAAGGCGATGCGGCTCGATCCGTATGATGCGGATGCCTGGGCGCACTTGCTCGGTCGCGCCTTGTTTGGAGCGCGTCAGTATCGGGACGCAGTCTCGGCGCGGGCAAGTTAGCTCGAGTGGTCGGTGCTGAGCGGCTCGTCGGGCAGCCTTGCGTCGCTCGGCCGGAGATATTGGGGTTCGAGCGACGCTAGATCAGCCGGCCCCTCGGTGCGATGCACATACCGTACCTCCGCGATGAGCGCGTCGGGGGTGGCGCCCTCCCCGCGCATTGCCAGCGGGCGATCTCCGGCAGCGTCTCGAATCCGTTCGAGCACTTGGTCGGGATGACCAGACGAAGGGGCCACCACTTCCTCGATCGCGTCGCCGTCGACGACGTACGCCCCAACGAACACGTCTCCCCGATAAGCGTTCATCACGGGGACCCGGACCAATCTCCTGTCACCCTCGATCGAGCGCGCGAGAACCCGGAGCGAACTGACGCCGACGATCGGCAGTCCCAAGCCCAAGGCGAGCCCTTTCGCAGTGGCGAGGCCGACACGCAAGCTCGTGAATTTGCCGGGCCCGATGCTCACGCCGATGAGAGCGAGCTCCTCACGCGAAGCGCCAGCGTCGGCCAAGGCCGATTCGATGTAGCCGAACAGGTTCTCGGCATGACGCCCGGCCGAGCGCCACCGAGCGGCGGCCGTCGAACCGTCGTCGCGAGCAACGACCACCATGCCGTGTTCGGTCGCAGTATCGATGCAGAGGGTCGTCATGAGGCTTGCTTGACGCATGCCTACCCGCAGACTAGCGTCCGCGCCAGCGAAGCACTGGCCCGCACCGCTCGCCGTTAGTGCCCCACGAATGAGCAAAGAACGAGACAAAGCTGCTTCGAAAGGGGCGCGCAAGGCGAAGAAGAGCGACGGTTGGAAATCGAATTTGGTGACCATCGGTGGTGCGCTGCTGTTGGCGCTGTTCATCCGGGTGACCCTCTTCGAAGCGTTCGCAATCGATGGCCCTTCGATGGAGCCCTCGCTGCTCGACGGTGACCGCGTGGTCGTCGCGAAGTACCCGTTCGGGTTGTTCCTTCCGTTCACTCACGAAGCGGCCGTGAACTGGGGCGGGCCCGAGCCCGGTGACATCATCATCCTACACAGCCCCGCCGACAATGAAGACATCGTCAAGCGTGTGATCGGGGTCGGCGGCGACGAAATCCTCATTCGAGACGGCAAGATCTCCCGCAACGGCGAGGTGCTTCAAACCTCCGAGCTCGGGCCCTGCTCGAACGAAGAGCAGAAGAGCATCGACCCCACCTGTAGGATCTACCAAGAGGTCCTCGAGGGAACCGCACACCGGATCAGCCACTCGAAGCACGACTTTCCGCTCGACCGCCTGCCTCTAGAGATTCCGGAAGGGCACGTCTACGTGCTCGGCGACCACCGCGACAGCTCCAACGACAGCCGGAACCCATTGATCGGCGCCGTCCCCAACTCCCGCATCAAGGGCAAGGCGCTCTTCATCTACATGTCGTGGAGAAACGCGCGCGGCTCGCTCTGGGAGCGCATCCGCTGGTCCCGAATCGGCAGCTCCGTCGACTAATAGGCGATAGCGTGGGGGCGGTGGGGCGGGACCAACTAACGCCGAAGGCGTCCGGAAGAAACAGCCCTATAGTTAGACAATGGCCGACGTGAGGAGTGAGATCTTGGCGCGACGGCGCGACGAGGTCGGCGCGATCGAGAAGGAAGCGCCCGAGTCCGTCGCGCTGGTGTATCCGAGCCCCTACCACGTCGCGATGTCGTCGCTCGGGTATCAGACGATTTATCGGTCGGTCAACGCCGTGCAGGGACGCGCCGCCCACCGCGCGTTTCTGCCAGACGATGTCGAGGCTTGGCAGAAGTCACGGACGCCCTTGCTGACCTACGAGCAGCTGCGGCCCGTCTCGGACTATCCCGTCATCGCGTTTTCAGTGGCGTACGAGGCCGAGCTGGCTGGACTGATTCAGGCGCTCGAGCTGGCTGGTGTTCCGCCCCTCGCCGAAAACCGCGATGCACGGCATCCGTTCGTCCTCGCCGGCGGGCCGCTCACGTTCAGCAATCCGCTGCCCTTGGCGCCATTCGTCGACGCAGTGGTGATGGGCGAAGCCGACCAGTCCGTCCACGCGGTTCTGGGCACGTGCTTCGAGAGCGAGTCGAAAGACAACGCCCTCCGCGCGCTCTCCGCGCATCCCCACGTGTACGTGCCCACGCTCGACGGCGATCGTCTGCCCCCGATCGACAAAGCCGACGACGACACACTCCCGGCGTTTTCGCAAGTGATCACGCCTCACACCGAGCTTCGCAACATGTTCTTGATCGAGCCGGAGAGGGGTTGTCATCGCGGCTGCACCTACTGCGTCATGCGGCGTTCCACTAACGACGGCATGCGCACTTTCGACAAGGACCGAATTCTCTCCCTGGTCCCCGACCACGCGAGGCGTGTGGGCTTGGTGGGCGCTGCGACGACCGACCATCCCCAGATTACGGATGTCGTGAACGCTCTGGCCGACTCCGGACGCGAGGTCGGGCTGTCGTCACTCCGAGCAGACCGGCTCACGGACGAGCTCGTGGCCGCGCTCCGACGCGGAGGTCACCGAATACTGACGACGGCGAGTGACGGCGCGAGCCAGCGAATGCGGGACGTGATTCAGCGGCGAACCAGCGAACAGCAGCTTCGAAACGCCGCGCGCCTCGCTCGCCGCCACGGTATGAAGCGCCTCAAGCTCTACGTGATGGTCGGACTTCCAACCGAGACGGACGACGACATCGACGAGCTCGTGGAATTCGGCAAGGAGCTCTCGACGATCATCCCTCTCTCGCTCGGCGTCGCGCCTTTCGTCGCCAAGCGAAACACCCCACTCGACGGCGCGCCTTTTGCTGGAATGCAAGTGGTCGAATCCAGGCTCAAGCGGCTGCGACGTGGAGCGCGCGGCCGGGTCGACGTGCGCGCGACCAGCGCCCGTTGGGCGTGGGTTGAGTACATGCTCGCGCAAGGAGGCCGCGCGGAGGGCTTGGCGGTGCTCGATGCCGTGCATGCCGGTGGCCGTTTCGCGGACTGGAAGCGGGCGTTCGACGTGCTTCCCGAGGATCGTCCGAGGCGGCTCCTCGTGCGCCCCGGCGATCGTCTAGGACGTGCGAGCTAGCCGATGAAGCCGGACGCTGCGGAGACGGCCCAATCGAGGTACCGGCTCGGCGTGATCCCCATCTTCATCACGTAGTAGCCGGCCAGGACCAGCGCCACGACGACGTAGCCGGACTGCATCGGCACGGCGATCGGCGCGTCCTCCTCGGGCTCGCGCATGAAGAGGTAGACGATGACCTTGAGATAGTAGTAGGCCCCGACGGCGCTCGCGAGAACGCCGAGCGCGGCGAGCCACACCATCGGTCCACCGGCCTGAACCGCGGCGCTGAACACGTAGTACTTACCGAAGAAGCCCGCGGTCGGTGGCATGCCGAGCAACGACAGAACGCCGATGGCGAACGGAAAGGCCGCCATCGGGTGGCGACGGCCTGCTCCGGCCAGGTCGTCATAGCTGACCGCCTCTTTGCCCTTCGAGCCCATGAGGATCAGCGAGCCGAAGGCAAGGACGTTCGAGACGGTGTACGCGGCCATGTAGTACAGAACTGCGCTCACGGCGAAGGAGCCAACCTCATGTGCGGCCGCGAGACCCACCAAGATGTACCCGGCGTGCGCGATCGACGAGTATGCGAGCATGCGCTTGACGCTGCTCTGGGCCAACGCGGCGAGGTTGCCGTAGATCATCGTGATCACCGCCAGCAGGACGATGACTGGAGTCCAGCCGGTGTAGAGCCCCATGGTCGACGGGTCGCCGAACGCGCCGACCAAGACGCGCACCATGACCGCCACCGCCGCCGCTTTGACGGCGACCGACATGAACGTCGTCACGGGCGTTGCGGCTCCCTCGTAGGCGTCTGGAACCCACATGTGGAACGGCACGGCACCGACTTTGAAGGTCAGCCCGACCACCATCATCACCAGGCCGAAGATCGTCAGAATCGCGTCGGCCTCGCCCGACGCGACCGACTGCTGAATGCCGGTGAGGTCGGTGTGGCCGGTCGCTCCGTAGAGCAGCGCACTCCCGAACAGCAGGATCGCCGCAGCGAACGAACCCAGCAAGAAGTACTTCACGGCGCCCTCGATCGCGCGTGCGCTCGTTCGGCGGTAGGCAACGAGCGCGTATGCCCCGAGTGACATCGTCTCGAGGCCGAGGAAGATGCTCAAGAGGTCGACCGCACGCGCTAGGACCATGGCGCCGAACGCCGTAAAGATGACGAGGACGTAGAACTCACCGCGCTCGAAGCCATGCTCGCGCAGATACCCGCCGGCCAGGAGCGTCGAAAGCCCCGCCCCAACGCAAATGACCACGTCGAAGAACAGTCCCAGTCGATCGACCGCAAGGTAGCGGCTCACCACCTCGGGCGGGGTCGCGACGTCCGAGCCGACCAGCAACGCACCTGCGACCGCGGCCGCAACGAAAAGCGAGGCCGTCGTGACCAGGGCCAGCTCGCTGCGGTCCGTGGTGAACGCGTCGATGACCATGATGCTGAGCC
This sequence comes from Myxococcales bacterium, assembly GCA_020354595.1. Classification (GTDB taxonomy): domain Bacteria; phylum Myxococcota_A; class Polyangia; order Polyangiales; family Houyiibacteriaceae; genus SG8-38. The sequence goes on along the minus strand of CP070650.1, from coordinate 621,182 downwards.
CCGCGGCAACGAGCAGAAGCAGAGGAGATACTCCGACCAGCGCACTCATGGTCGCGTCTCCTCTTTGCGGGTCTCCAGCATGGCAAGGCCGCCCGAAGCCTGCAGTCGCTCCTTGAGGTCGTCGAAATCAACCAAGTGAGGCTCGGACGTTCGGCTGCCCTCGTAATAACGAACCGTGAAATCGGTGACGAACGAGTCGACCGCGGGGTTCATCCTGTCCAAGAAGAACTTCGGGTAAAGGCCGATCCAGAACACCATCACGATGAGTGGAACGACCGCCAAGGTCTCGCGTCGGTTGATGTCGGTCAGCGATTCGTTTTCCTCGTGCGTCACCTTGCCCCAGAACAAGCGAAGCACCGCGTGCAGCATGTAGACCGCCGCGAAGATCACCCCGGTGGTCGCGAGAAGCGTCATGATGAACCAGTACGACCCGAAGCCGATGGGCGTCCGCGAGAAGAACGCGCCAGCGAGAGCCATGAACTCGCCGATGAAGCCGTTGGTTCCCGGAAGCCCGATCGAGCTCATCGTGATGATGACGAAGAACAACGTGTACCAGGGCATCACCTTCGCGAGCCCGCCAAAGTCGTCGAGCATGCGGGTGTGACGTCGGTCGTAGATCACGCCGACGAGAAGGAAGAGCGCGCCGGTTGAAATCCCGTGGT
>CP070650.1:617437-620420 GCA_020354595.1 Myxococcales bacterium | reverse complement strand
TCACGCTCCGTCAACAATGTCACGCTGAGTGTCATCATTCCTCCGAGTGCGGGAGCGATGAGGTTTACACCGCTGCGTGACGGACGACAACCGTGTATCCTCGCAAAAGCACGGCACGGTTTTTGTCAACCAGTAACGAACACGTGCCGTGGTTGACACTCGACTGACGCTTTGCTACCTCCGAGCGCCTTCCCCTGGGGTGGCAGCTCTTTCTTCCGTCGAAGGGATCCACCGATGTTCAAGTCGACCTGCGTTTTTTCGGGGAACTCCAACCCGAACCTCGCCGAGAAGATCGCTAACTACCTGGAATTGCCGATGGGTCGCGTGCGCGTCTCGCGTTTTTCCGATGGTGAGGTCTTCGCAGAGATCAAAGAGAACGTCCGTGGCGTCGATGTGTACGTGATTCAGTCCACTTGCGCACCGGTCAACGACAACCTGATGGAGCTCCTGGTGATGATCGACGCGCTCAAGCGCGCCTCCGCGGGCTCGATCACCGCGGTCATCCCTTATTACGGATACGCCCGGCAGGACCGCAAAGCCGCTCCCCGTACCCCGATTACGGCTAAGTTGGTGGCAGACCTGCTCAGCGCGTCGGGTGTCGACCGCGTCGTGTCGATGGATTTGCATGCGGGCCAGATTCAGGGCTTCTTCAACAAGCCCTTCGATCATCTGTACGCGCTACCAGTCTTTCTGGATCACCTGCGCCCTCGCTTCCGCGAACAGGCGGTGTTCGTTTCGCCAGACGCGGGCGGCGTGGAGCGCACCCGCGCCTATGCGAAGCGCCTGGGTGCCGACCTTGCCATCATCGACAAACGCCGCGAAGAGAAGAACGTCAGCGAAGTGATGAACATCATCGGGGACATCGAGGGCCGCGAATGTGTGATTCTGGACGACATGATCGATACGGCTGGCACCATCTCCAACGCCGCCCGGGCGCTGAAGGAAAAGGGCGCAAAACGCGTCATGGCAGCTGCGACGCATCCGGTCTTGTCCGGTCCGGCGCTCGAGCGCATCGTCGATTCACCGCTCGAGGAGGTGATCGTGACCGACACCATCCCCCTTACGGCTGAAGCGGAGGCGACGGGGCGCTTCCGCGTGCTTTCGGTGGCAGGTTTGCTAGGAGAGGCCATCAAACGGATTCACCACAGCGACTCGGTGAGCTCGCTGTTCGTATGAATGGAGCAATAGAGAATGGAAACGACGACGTTGCAGGCTGAGGTCCGCGGTTCACGCGGAAAGGGGCCAGCGCGTCGGCTGCGTGCTCAAGGAAAAGTCCCGGCGGTCTTCTACGGCCCGGGAGTCGAGCCCACGCCGCTGACCCTGTCCCCCAAAGAGTTGGAAAAAGCGCTTCGAGGCGAAAGAGGGCGGAACGTGGTGTTCAAGCTGTCCGTAGGCGGCAAGGACGAGCTCGCGATGGTCAAAGACGTGACCACCGACCCGGTTTCGCAGGAGGTGCTCCACGTGGATTTGTACCGCGTCTTCGAGGACAAGGTGCTCGAGATCAATGTGCCGCTCCACACGCTCGGACGGGCCCAAGGCGTGGTTCAAGGCGGCGTCCTCAACGTGACGCGCCGCACGCTCCCGCTTCGAACGACGCCGGCGAACATCCCGGTGTCCATCGACGTGGACGTGACCCATCTCAACCTAAGGGACACGATTTCGGTCGAGCAGATCGAGCTTCCAGCGGGCGTCGAGTGCATGCTCGCATCCAAGCTCACGCTCGCAATCGTGCTCGAGCCCCGGAAGGTGGTCGAAGAGACCGTCGAAGAAGCCGTCGCGGCGACGGCCGAGGGCGAGGCTGCGCCCGCCGCTCCTGCCGAGGGTGAAGCGCCCAAGACCGAGGGCTGAGCGCGGCGCGGGCCGTGAGCACGCATCTCATCGCGGGCCTTGGCAATCCGGGGCCGAAGTACGCCTCAAATCGCCACAATGTTGGATTCATGGTGGTCGACGAGCTGCGGCGGCGGTGGGGCGCGCCCGGCTACCGCGACAAGTTCAAGGGCGAGTTCACTAAGGTTCGGGTAGGCGACCAAGAGGTCGTGCTCCTAAAGCCAATGACGTTCATGAACCTCAGCGGGGAGTCCGTTCAGGCCGCGATGCGCTTTTTCAAGGTGCCCCTCGGCCAGGTCTTGTGCATCCACGACGAGCTCGACCTCGAGTTCGGTGTGGTGCGATTGAAAGCGGGCGGGGGCACAGCCGGCCACAACGGGCTCCGCTCGATGGTCCAGCACTGCGGCGGCCCGGATTTCGTCCGGTGCCGGGTGGGGATCGGGAGGCCGAGCCGGGGCCGGCCGGAGCAGTATGTGCTGAGTGATTTCAGCAGCTTGGAGCGTGTCGAGCTCCCGATGGTGCTCGAGCTGGCCGCCGACCTGGCCGAGACGGCTGTCGGAGAGGGAGTCCGCCAAGCGATGAATCGCCACCACGACCGATCCTGAGTACTGGCGCCGGCGCCAAGATCGGCTATGCCTCGGCCTTCCTCGCTCCAGCTTCGGGCTGGGGCCGACCAGACCAGGAGGAGAAATGGCTACTGCTGCAGCAGCGCCCGCGAAGCGATGGGCGCGTGAATACGAGACAATCTACATTCTTCGGCCCGACGTCGATCACGATGTGGCCGAGAGGATCGTCAACCGAGCCAAAGACGTCATCGCGCGTCTCGACGGCACGCTGACGAAGCTCGACAACTGGGGTAAGCGAAGGCTCGCGTACCCCATCCAGAAGAATACCCGCGGTGTCTTCGTGTACCTGAAGTACGTGGGCTTCAGCGACCTCGTCGCCGAGCTCGAGCGAAACCTGCGGTTGATCGACGAAGTCGTGCGGTTCCAGACCGTGCTCCTCGAAGAGGACGTCGATCCGGCGACCGTCGAAGTCGATCCGGAAGAGGTGCAGTACCTCGAGGTCGAGGACCAGGAACAGGCCGAGGACGCGGAGCTCGAGCGTGCACGAAGCCTCGGCATGGCGCCGCGTGCCCCGCGCGAGGTCCCGGCGG
>CP070650.1:613985-617337 GCA_020354595.1 Myxococcales bacterium | reverse complement strand
GCCTGCGTCGGTACGCCGGGGTCTGGTCGCTGTGGGCGCTCGGAGTCGGCGCCGTGATTTCAGGCGACTTCTTCGGCTGGAACTTCGGGCTTGCGGCCGGTGGCTTCGGCGGCCTTCTCCTCGCCACCCTGATCATCACGGTCATGTACGCCGGTCTTTGCTTCAGCATCGCGGAAATGGCCGCGGCCCTCCCACACACCGGCGGCGCGTACTCGTTTGCGCGCTCGGCGATGGGCCCGTGGGGTGCCTATGTCACGGGTCTCGCCGAGAACATGGAGTACATTCTCACTCCGGCCGTGATCGTGGTCGGCATCGGAGGCTATCTCGGCGCGATCTTCGGCACCCCTCCGAGCGCAGAGCCCGTGTGGTGGCTCGCAGCCTATGCGGTATTCGTCGGTCTCAATGTCGCCGGCGTCGAAATCACCTTTCGCTTCACCGTCCTGATCACGGGGCTCGCACTCGGCGTTCTGCTCGTGTTCTGGGTGACTGCGCTCCCGCACTTCGATCTGAAGTGGGCGCTCAACATCACGCCTACCGAGGGCCACAGCCAGTGGCTTCCCCGCGGTTCGGAGGGGATTCTCTCGGCGCTTCCTTTCGCGATTTGGTTCTTCCTCGCGATCGAGCAGCTCCCGCTCGCCGCGGAAGAAGCGCACGCTCCGGCGCGCGATCTTCCGCGGGGGTTGCTCTACGGCTTGGCGACGCTCGTCATCGCAGCGTTCCTCACGCTCTTTCTCAACGCGGGAATCGCGCCTGGCTCGCAGGTGCTGGGGTCGTCGGCCGAACCGTTGTTCGAGGGCTTCAAGACGATCTTCGGAGCCGGTCTCGGGGCCAAGTTGCTCGCGCTGGTTGCGGTCACGGGCCTCATCGCCAGCTTTCACAGCATCATCTTTGCGTACGGTCGGCAGATCTTTTCGCTGTCTCGCGCCGGTTACTTTCCGCGTTGGCTTTCCCGCACGCATCCGCGCAGACAGACCCCTCACGTCGCGCTCTTGGTCGGCGCTGCGCTCGGCTACGCCGTGGCGTATGGCATCCATCGCCTCGGCCCGGAGCACCCGGTCGGCGCGGTTCTCCTGAACATGGCGGTCTTCGGTGCGGTGATCGCGTACGCGCTCCAGATGCTCTCGTACATCCTCCTCCGCCTTCGCCTCCCCCACATCGAGCGACCCTACCGGAGCCCGCTCGGAGTGCCCGGCGCGGTCGTCGCGCTGTCGATCGCCGTGGTCACGTTGGTCGCGCTCTTCGTGACCGATCCCGTCTATCAAAAGGTCGTGATAGGGGCGGCGGTTTGGTATGGGTTGGGCCTCTTGTGGTTCGCGTTGGTCGCGCGACGGAAGCTGGTCCTGGCCCCCGAGGAATCCTTCGCACTTTCGGCACACGGTTCACGAGACGAGCCCTAGCGGGCGTGGCAAGCTTGCTCCATGCGGATACTGCTCGTGCGGCATGCGGAGGCGATCGGCGGCGCAGCCGTCGGGTCCGACCACGATCGCTGGCTGACGGACCAAGGGCGCCGCACGATGACGACGGTGGGCGAAATGCTTGGACGGCTCGACCTTCGCTACTCCCGCATCTACACGAGCCCGCTCGTGCGCGCAGTGCAAACCGCGGAGATCCTCGCGCTGACCCAACCCGGGTTCGACGGTCCCCTGCAGGTGCACCGAGCCTTGTCGAGCAACGAAGGCACGACCGCCCGGGCGTTGGCGCCGATCGACGACGCCGGCGCCGAAGATCTCATCGTGATGGTGACCCACATGCCGAAGATCGGGGTCCTTGCTGCCCATCTCGGGCGCCTCGCCCATGCGCCGGCGTTTGGAACGGGCTCGGCCTGTCTCCTGAGCGTCGATGAGGGTAGGGGCACAATCCAATGGATGCTCGATCCGCAGACGCTCGAGCTGCGACGCTTCTAGCCGAGTCCGGCTAGACGGTGCAGACCTGATTGCGACCTCGGTTCTTGGCCTCGTAGAGCGCTTTGTCTCCTTGCGAGAACAGCTCTTCGGCGCTCTTGGCGTGGTCGGGGAAGGTCGCCACCCCGAGCGACGCCGTCACCTTCAATGCCCCGAGCTCGGTCTGAAGCTCCGTGCCAGCGAGCTCCTCGCGGACGCGCTCCGCCAACAGCTGGGCGCCGCGCGCGTCCGTTTCCTCGCACAGAACGCAGAACTCCTCACCCCCGAACCGGGCGACGAGGTCGGTCTCCCGCTTCATCCGCTTGAGCACGCGACCGAGCTCCTGGAGAACCCGATCCCCGGTCGCGTGGCCGTAGGTATCGTTGACGGCCTTGAAGTGATCGAGGTCGGTCACGATCAACGAGAGCTTTCGGCCAAAGCGCTGGGCCGCCATCAGCTTCTGGGTGAGCTCTGCAAGGAAGGCGCGCTTGTTGAGACAACCGGTGAGGCCGTCGGTCGTCGCGAGCTCTTCGAGCTGGCGCACCGCCCGCGCGTTCGCCAACGATACCGCGAGCTGGTTCGCGAGCGCCTGCAGCGTCGCACGCACCGAGGCTCCGAACGCAGACGGCGCCTTGGACGCGACGATCAATGAGCCGATGGGTTCTTCACGAACGACGAGAGGGAGAACCAGAAGCGACTCCATCCCCTTGAGCTTGGCCTTCTTGGTGAAGAGCACCTGTTGCTTGGAATCGAACTCCCCTCGGTAGGGAAGGTAGTGCCGGTTCTTGACGACCATCGCGGTCAACGAGGTGTTGTCGCGAAAGCGCAGCCCTTGAAGGTCGAGCGCACGCTCGCCGATGGCGCGCTTCACGACGTGTCGTCGCCCCTCGGGTTGATACTCGGTGATCGCCGCGAAGTCGTGGGGCGCGATCTCGGCTGCGGCGCGCAACCCCACGTCCATGACCGCGTCTTGAGTCAACGCGGTGCTCAGCGCTTGTGAAGCCCGATAGAGGATCTCCTGCTCCCGCTTGGAGGTCTCGAGGGCCATGAAGACGCGCTCGTTTTCGAAGGCTCGCAAGATGTGAGACGTGCTCTCTCGAAGAAGCTCCTCTTCGCGCGGGCTGAAAGGACGCGTGTCGGTTCGGTCAGCGCAGAGCACGGCTCTCAAGTGCCCTCGCTCGAGCACCGGGACGGCGATGAACGATTGAACCTCAGCTGGACCCCGGTAGTAGCAAATCCCCCGATATCCCGGCCGAATCTGCTGCAGGTTCGTCGTGACTTTCCGTCGAACGGCGGCGCCTACGGCCCCGGCGCCGAGCGAGAAGGGCCCCTCTGCGACGTGATCACTGCGGGTAACGAGCTCGGCAATTTGGAGCTGCTCGGCTTCGTCGGCCGGCATCAGCAAGACACAGGTGTGGAGGTCGAGCGTCTGATGAAGGAGCTGAAGGGCGTGATAGAGCGCCTGGCGGACT
>CP070650.1:608844-613885 GCA_020354595.1 Myxococcales bacterium | reverse complement strand
CCGCGTGATCCGGTCGTCGCATCACGTTACGCGCGTTCAGCACTTGCGGCCGGCCGTCCGAAGCAGGCGATCGGGCCGCTGCTACAAACGCTGGACCGATACCCAAACCACGCCCCTGCACTCTCTAGCCTAGCGACTGCCATGTTTCGATCGTCGAACGCGGACCTCGCGCAGGGCGCTGCGACCCGGGCCATTGCCCAGAACCCGTTCGATCCGCAGCCACACTGCATTCTGTCGAAGCTGCGGGTCCCCCAAGCCGATCACGAAGCCACACTGTGTGACCGGCTTGGGGGGATGAGGGAGTGATGTGGCAATTCCGCCGACCAGGCGCTAGAAGGTCTCCTCGTGAACGATCCCGTACTTAGCACCCCTCCGCGAGCGCCCAGCGGCGCTACTTCCGATGTCGTACGCGTGCAGCAGCTCGCCTCGGCGCGGGACGAAATTGTCTCGCGGCTGAGGCAGCGAATCATCGGTCAAGACGAGGTGGTCGAGCTGCTTCTCATCGCGTTGTTCGCGCGGGGTCACGGGCTGTTCGTCGGCGTTCCGGGCCTGGCCAAGACCTTGCTGATCACGACCCTTGCCGATGCTCTTTCGCTTCACTCGAACCGCATTCAGTTCACGCCCGACTTGATGCCTAGCGACGTGACTGGCACCGACGTTCTCGAGGAGGACGCAACGAGCGGCAAGCGCCATTTCCGATTCATCCCCGGACCGGTCTTCACGAACATTCTTCTGGCCGACGAGGTCAACCGCGCTCCACCCAAGACCCAGGCTGCTCTTCTTCAGTCGATGGCAGAGGGTCAGGTCACCGCGAGCGGGAACACGTACGCGCTCGAGCAGCCGTACTTGGTCTTCGCCACACAGAACCCTATCGAGCAGGAGGGCACGTACCCGCTGCCCGAAGCGCAGCTCGACCGCTTCTTGTTCCAGATCGACGTTCGGTACCCGAGCTCCCACGAAGAGATCGAAATCGTCAAGCGAACCACTGCGCCGATGCCGACGTCCATCACTCCGGTGCTTTCGGCGAAGGACATCATCGCCTTCCAGGATCTGGTTCCTCGGGTTCCGGCGGCAGACCACGTGGTCCAACACGCCGTGACTCTCGTTCGCGCTTCGAGGCCGGACGACAGCAAGGCTTCCGAGTTGGTCCACAAGAACGTCGCTTTCGGGGCCGGGCCGCGCGCCAGCCAGGGTCTCATCATCGGGGCGAAGGCGCGGGCCATCCTACACGGTCGATATGCGGCCGAAGTCGATGACGTCCGCGCTCTGTTGGAGCCCGTCCTCAAGCATCGCCTGGTCATGAACTTCCGCGCGGAAGCCGAAGGCGTCACAGCCGAGGATGTGATCGAGGACATCAAGCAAAGCATCGAGCCGTGACGCACGTCCTGGAACCGGAGCTGGCGGTTCGACTCGCCGGACTCACGCTCCGGGCCAAACGAACAGTCGACGGGCTTCTCGCGGGGATGCATCGAAGCCCGCACCGGGGCGCGAGCGCCATCTTCAAGGAGCACCGTGCCTACAGGCCGGGTGACGACCCGCGGCTCATCGATTGGCGTGCTTACGCTCGCTCGGATCGATATACGATCAAGCACTTCGAGCACGAGACCCAGCTTCGTGGGACGCTCGCCTTGGACATCTCGCCGTCGATGCATTGGGGGAGCGGCGAGGTGAGCAAGATCGACTACGCCGCAACGCTTTTGGCTGCGCTCGCGTACGTGCTCACTCGGCAGGGCGACGCGGTGTCTCTCATCACCTTCGACGAATCGATTCGGGATCGCTTGCCGGCTCGCTCGGGGCCAGCGCACCTCGACTACCTCATGCGTTTGCTGGCGCAGCCCTCCCCTACGACGGGGGTGACGGCGCTTCATGCTTCGCTCGACGAGCTGATCGAGCACGCCGGTCGCATGGGGTTGGTCGTCATCGCGAGTGATCTGCTGGACCTCACCGGGGATGCTCTCGAGCCGGTGGCCCGCATTCAAGCGAAGGGACACCAGACCGTCGTTCTCCACGTACTGGATCCCGCGGAGCTGGAGCTTCCGTACGAGCATCCGATGCGCTTCGAAGGCCTTGAAGGCGAGCCGCATGTCGAGGTCGATCCTCACGGGATTCGGCGTCGCTACCGGGATGCGCTCGATGAATTCGTGGCCTCCTGTCAGCGCCGCGTGGTCGCGGCCGGCGCGCGCTATCTACTCGCCCGAACCGACACGCCACCAGAGCACATCCTTCTTCAACTCCTGCGTGCGGGGTGATTCTCATGGGGTTTGGTGTTCCATGGGCGCTTGCCGGGCTCCTCGCGGTCACGATTCCGATCATCGCGCACCTGCTAAGGCGCCAGAAGCTTCCGCAGCAGACGCTTCCGACAATTGCATTCCTGAATCGGATTCACGCGACCCGAGCCGCGCGGCTCCGCGTAGTCGACGCGTTGTTGCTCGCGGCTCGGGTTGCGCTCATTGCTGCGCTCGCGCTAATCGCCGCGGCGCCCTATCGCGTCGTCCAGTCCAGCCTTCTCGACCGCCAGCACGCGCTTGCCATCGTCTTCGACGATTCGCTCTCCATGGCGGCGATGGATGAAGGCGAGACCTTGATCGAACGCGCAGCCGCGCTGTCCACCGAACGGATCAACAAGCTTCCAGAGGGCTCGGAGGTATCCGTGGTGCTTGCGGGCCGTCCGCCGCGTGTCTGGGTTCGCCGCCATTCCGATCTCGACATGGTGCAGAGCGCGTTCGGGGAGATCGATACGCGGTCCACCCGGGCCGGTGCTTTGTGCGATGCCGTTCGGATCGCGGTCGAGCTCCTCCTCGAAAGCGAGTTAACCGATCGCCGTCTGCTCGTGGTGTCGGACTTCACGCCGGGAGCCGGCGCCGACGAGTGCGAATGGCCTGCTCGAGGAATTCGCGTCGGCTTCGAGGCTGTCGCGACGTCCAATCCCGACAACCGGCACATCGCATCGGTCGAGGTTGCCGGGGAGCGCGAATCGGCCGAGGGGCGGCTGATCGAAGTGCGCATCGAGGGCGTTCCCACGGCATCCCGGCAGAACGTCCGGCTTCGACAGAAAGGGCAAGAGACCCAACGCACCCCGGTTCATTGGACGGCGGATCGAGGCGAAGCCGCGCTGACGATGGAACCGGGCGCGACCGACGCCGTCGTGGAGCTTCGGCTCGACCCCGACGACGTACTTCCAGCGGACAACGTACGTGGCGTGTTGTTGGGATCCGACACGGTACACGTATTGCTAGTCGACGGGGATCCGCACCCCGATCCGCGCAAGCGGGAAACCGCGTTCCTCAGTCACGCACTCGGAGTCGCGCCTCGGATCGGGCGGGCGTTTGCGGTCGAGACCCTGGATACGCAGGACCTTTCGGAAAGTGCGATCATTCGTTCCGACGTCGTCGTGCTGGCCAACGCCACCCTGGACGAGAAGTGGCTTCCCCTGATCCAGCGCTTCGTCGGGGGCGGCGGGAGCTTGTGGATCACAGCGGGCGATCGCATCAATCCCCGCGTCTACGGCAGCGTGCTGCGTGAGCTTTTGCCCGGAAGGTACACGGCCACGCGTCACGAAGAGCGACCCGTCGGTCTGCGCTCGCGCGCACTTCCCTAGCTCGCCCAAGCCAAGGTGATCGCGCGCACGCCGATCGCGGAGACCGCGCTCGATGCCGTCGTGACTGCGCGTTTCAGCGACGGCTCGCCCGCAATGGTCGAGCATCGGTACCGCAGCGGCCGCGTCGCGATGCTTGCGACCAGCATCGACGACGCGTGGACGGACCTGCCTTACCAACCCGTCTTCGTTCCGTTCGTGCTCGATGCTCTGGAGCGGCTGGCAGGTCGCACCGAGCACACGGTGCAGCCGTATGCGTCGGTCTCTCTGCCCGGTTCGACGCCGAGCCAACGGATTCAAGTCGTCACGCCGACGGGCCGAACCGTGGACCTGGCCGAAGCCGACCGGGTCGCATTTCGCGATACCGGCGAAATCGGCGCCTATCGCGTGCTGATCAACGGGGTCAAGGGCGCTCGGTTCGCGTTTGTCGTCGATGCCCCAAGTGCGGAGAGCGAGCTCGTGTCCCAAGGCCCCCCGGAGCAGACCGAAGGCCCTGAAGCAGCGGTCGCCGACGCGTTGCAGGGCGTCGAGCAGCCTCTCGCGCCCTGGCTGCTGCTCCTGGCGGTCGCCCTCCTGTTCACCGAGCTATGGCTGCGTCAGGTCCGGCGCAGATGAACCACTCGCTCGACGCGGTTGAGATCCTGGTACACGCCCGCTGGCTCCCAAGCGGAGCTCACCTTGGCGAGCTCGAGCACCTTCGGCGCCTGTCCAGCGCCCACTTCGATTAGCATCTGTGCTCCGGGGGCGGTCGCCGGCTCCGCGGTCGTCAACAATGCCCGAACCACGTCGAGCCCATCCGCGCCGGCTTCAAGCGCGGCCTTCGGCTCGTGCGCCCGCACCTCCGTCTGCAGCCCTTCCATCTCCGCTCTCGTGATGTACGGAGGATTCGACACGATCACCTCGTATTGCGCCGAGCCGCTCATCAGGTCGGCGTGCTCGAACGAGACGCGGTCACCGACGCCCAACTCCCGGGCATTGTCCGCCGCCACCTGCAACGCAGCCTCCGAGTTGTCCGTGGCGGTCACCTGGGCAAGCGGTCTCTCCGCAGCAATCGTCACCGCGATGGCGCCGCTTCCGGTGCCGACGTCTAGCACGCGGCAAGCGATGTCGACCGGAATGAGCACGAGCGCGTGCTCGACGAGAGTCTCGGTATCCGGGCGCGGGATGAGAACGTCCGAGGTGACGCGAAATCGTCGCCCATAGAAATCGCGACAGCCGAGGATGTAGGCAACCGGCTCACGCTCTCGCCTGCGGGCGACCAGCGGACGAATCGCGCCTCGCTCGTTCTCGAGCAACGGCCGGTGGAGATCGAGGTAGAGCCCTACACGGTCGGTTCCCAAGGCCTCCGCAACCAGAAGCTCGGCATCCAAGCGAGGGCTTTCGATCCCGCGCCCCTCGAAATCCTTCGTAGCCCAATCGAGGACTTCACGGATGGTCCAGGTTCGT
>CP070650.1:606082-608744 GCA_020354595.1 Myxococcales bacterium | reverse complement strand
GGTCAGGAGCTCCCGGTAACGCGGCCCGAGCAAGATCGAGTGATGTGCGAGGTTGGGATAGGTCTTGTTCGTGCCGAAGTAGCCGACGAACAGGCTCATCGAGTAGCGCTTGCGCGCGATCGCTCGGTCGGTGTGCTTCCTTCGCACCGAAGGATCGATCAGCTTCGTGTAGACCGTCGCCGGATCGGCATTCGACACGACGAGGTCCGCCGCGAGGAAGGTCCCGTTCGCGAGCAGGACGCCTTTGGCTCGGCCGTTGGCGACCTCGATCCGCTCGACCGGCGCGTTCAGTCGTACGTCGACGCCGACCTCGCCAAGGAGCTGCGTGAGGCCGCGCACGATCGCGGTCGTGCCTCCCATCGCGAAGTGGATGCCCCATTTCCTTTCGAGCCAATGGATGAGCAAGTAGATACCCGGCGCCCGAAACGGGTTTCCGCCAATGAGGAGCGGCTGAAACGTGAAGACTTGGCGAAGCGCGTCGTCCTTGATGTAGCGGGCGACCAGACCGTAGAGGCTCTTGTATGCGCGGAGTCGAACGAGGTCCGGCACGATCCTCATCATGTCGCCGAATCGCGAGAAGTCGGCGTCGACGAGCTGCGTGTACCCGACGTCGAAGATGCGTTGCGAATGCTCGACGAGTCGCCTGTAGCCAACTACGTCGCTCGGATTGAACGCGGCAATCTGGTCGAAGAGCCGCTCGTCATCCCCGACATAGTCGAAGTGCCGGCCGTCGGGGAACGCGACGCGGTAAAACGGATCGACCGGCGCGAGCTCGAAGTAATCGCGTCGGTCTTTGCCGAAAAGCTCGAAGAGCTCATCGAATAGATAGGGGGCGGTGATGACGGTTGGACCCGCGTCGAAGTGAAAACCCTCGCGCTCGAACGCCCGCGCGCGGCCGCCCGGTTGGTCGCCGGCTTCCACGACGGTGACGCGATGGCCCATGGCGCGGAGCCGCGCTGCCGCGGCAAGCCCGCCGAATCCGGCGCCGATCACGATCGCGTTACTCACGGTGCGCTCCTTTCACGACCTCGAGCGGCGCGAGCACCCGGGCGACGAGCGTGCTCGCCACGTCGTGGACGGACGGCCACCGGTTGAGCACGTCGGAAGCCAGGAGCTCTGCGGCCAGGTGCTCGATGCGCAGCAAGAGCTGGTCTGCCGTACCCTTCTGGAGGAAGAGCTCGATGATGCGCTCGACCTCCTCCTCCGTCGTCTGCTCGCGCGACTTGCGGAGCACGTCGAACAGCGCAGGACCATCGTCCGGGTGGGAGTCGAGGTGCGTGAGCACGACCGCGCTCAACCGACCCTCGAAGATGTCGCTACCGCGAGCACGGCGCCCTTTGGCGTCGAACAAGTCGAGCAGATCGTCTTGCAGCTGGTAGAGGACGCCGATCGAGCTGAGCACCGAAGCGAGCTCTTGGGCTTCGTCCGGCATCAGCCCGGCGAGCTCGGCGGCGCCGCGCACCGGGAGCGCGAATAGCGTGCCCGTCTTGCCTGCGACTGCGCTGAAATAGTCCGACCAATCTCGATCCGGCGAGGCGGTGAGCGCAATCTCGCGAATCTGGCCGCGAGCGGTGCTTTCCGCGTACTCGGCGAGGATCTGGACCAGCGCCGCTTGCGCCTCGGCGGGGTATCGGTTGAGCGCGCGGAACGGCAGCATGAGCAGCAGGTCTCCCGTGTTGATCGCCTGTGCCGCGCCGTATTGCGTCCACAAGGCGGGCTTTCCTCGCCGTGAGCGATCTCCGTCTTGAATATCGTCGTGGATGAGCGACGCGTTGTGAAGAAGCTCCACGGCCGCGGCCCAATCCACGGCATCGTCTGGGTGCCCACCAAGCGCCTGGCATGCGGCGAGCGCGAGCCTGGCACGCAATCGCTTGCCACCCGTGCCGAGGTGCTCGTGCACCATCCGGGCGCCGGGGTCGGCAAACCGGTCGCCGGCGAGCTCGATCATGCGGGCTTCGACCTTCGATAGGAGATCACCTTGGTCCAAGAGAAGAGAAGCCAAGGCGGTGGTGTGCTTGATGGCCGTGGTTGCGGTGGGTGTGGCTGCTTTCATGTCGTACCTGGTTGAAGAACGGTTCTAGCTAAGGGTGCGGCGCCCGCGGAGACACCCGTGCGAAAGAGGTGCCATTGGACGGACGCGGGAAGACTGCGGAAGAGACGGGCCATGACCACGCCGAGCTCGCGCGGACCCAGGGTGCCTTCGAGAAAGCCGCCCCACGCGTCCTCTGGGAGCCGGAAGAACGCATCGAAGAACTTGCCGATCTCTTCACTGTGCATGCGGATGAGCGTTTCGAGCCCGAACGCGTAGAGCTCCCAGGCTGTGCGATCGGAACGCGGCCAGAGCGCGGCGTTTGCCGCTGCAACGGCGAGCTCGGCGTCGCCGGCTGAAAGGGGTTCCGTCAGCGCGGCCGCAACGGGCTCGGCCTTGCGAAGAACGTGCGCGATCGAGTAGCCCGACGCGGGATGCACCATGGCCGCGGCGGCGCCGAACGGAACCAGCGCCTGGCCGTGTATTGGGAGGCCGAGTCCCATGGGTATCGAGCAGCGCTCCTCACCGAGACGCTCACACCCTTGAAGACCGAGCGACTCGAGCCGCGCGTCCAGGCGCTTCTGAAGCAGGGCCATGCTGACGCTGGGCCGACGCGCCAACGAGGTTTCTTCG
>CP070650.1:601818-605982 GCA_020354595.1 Myxococcales bacterium | reverse complement strand
TGGGCGCTGCTCCAGGGGCGTTGGTCGATGGTCGAGTGGTTCGACACCGATGACCGCCGGTACATGCTCGCGGTGCCGAACGCTCCTCGTGTGCAGGATCCAAGAGGTCTCACGAAGCGCGAGAGTCAGGTAGTCGCCTACGCGGCGCTCGGCGACGGTCACAAGCTGATCGCCTACCGGCTGGGGATCTCGCGGACCCGAGTCAGCAGTGCTCTGGGCTCGGCCATGCGTAAGCTCAAGGTGAAGACGCAGGCACAGCTCGTGGAAAAGCTTCACGCTCTCGCGGCGGAGGCCGACCCGGAGAGCTGACCGTGCCCGAAAGACAACGGATCGGGGTTGGACCGCGGGCGGTTTGGAGTCTCTCGATTGCAGTGCTCGGGCTCGTGGTTTTCGGTTGCGCCAGCTCGTCTGGCGGCGGAGGCGGCGCCGGGGCTGTCGGCGGCGCGGGGGGCGAAGCGGGCGCCGGAGGAATCGCCCCGTCGATACTTCGGGTGGCACACCTCGCCGTCGCGGTTCCCGAGGCAGACGCGGACCGTCTGGACTTCACGGTCGTGGACCAAGGCTCCTTTAACGACATCGCATTCGGCCGAGCCAGCGGGCGGGCAACCTTGGCGGCCGGTATGCATCGGGTGGATGCGACGGAGCCGGGCGGCGGACCGCCCCTCGCGAGTGTTACCTGGGAATTGGAACCCGAGGGGCGATACACGGTCGTGGCGTATCGCAACTCCGGTGAAGCGACCTCGACCGGCCTCATCGTCTTCGAAGAGGGGACTGAAGGGCTTGAGGTCGATCGCGGTCGGATTGTGATTGGACACGGCGCCGACGACAGCACCTGGGCGACGGTCGACGTGGTCGACTCCGATGCAAGCGAGGTATTGGCGACCGGCCTCGTGTTGGGAGGCCAAACCGCGCCTATCGACCTCGCTGCCGGTCCGCGCGAGCTAGGGTTCTCTGTCTCGTCCGTCCCGCCTGTGATCGACGAAGGACCGTTTCCGGTCGATGTCTCGACTGGCGAAACCACGGTCTTGATCGTCGTCGACGCCGATCTCGTCGACGCGTCCGTCGACGCGACGGTCTACATTCTAGAGCCCAACACGACCGGGATGATTCCCGCAATTCCACTCGAGTAGCGTTCAATGCGGCGAAGCTCAGCGACATCCCCCGTCTTGTTCTTTCTTCTCGCCGCCACGGGTGGGTGCGGAGAAGGCCCGGGCTCAGAACCCTTCACGCCGCCCGACTACATGCGCTTCCAGGAGTTCGAAGCTGGGCGGCACACGCTGTTCGGTCTGCCCCCCGAAAACGGACCCATTGGCGAAGAGTGCTGCATGCCAACGTGCACCTACGTGGAAGACGGAGAAATCAAGACTTGGACGGCCCCTCAGTACACCGACGAAGACCTGCAGGCCCTTCGCGACGACTGGGAGCTCGCAGAGCCTTGGCCGGTCTTCGAGGGGAACGACTTCGAGCCGCCTCCGCCCGAGGAGGGGGTGAACACCTGGGTGTGTGGTGTGCTTCCCCGGCCTGACCTTCAAGGCGACGAGGGCGGTCCGATGCCATACGACCTCGTGAGCTACGAGACCCAGGCCGAAGCCGAGAAGGCCGGTGCGATGGTGACACACGGCGGAAAATGTGGCGCGTGCTCGTCCTTGCGGAATCTCGCCGTCTACATCGCAAACCCCAATCTTACCGAGCCCGTCCGAAGGTGCGGGCTCACGGGCTTGATCGATCGAGACCTCAGTCGGCTCGCGTGCATCGCAAGCCTCGGGTTCGATCTTCCCTGCGCGCAGGCGTGGGACATCAATACTCGAAACACACAGAAGCAGTGTCTTCGGGTCTGCGGCGACCCCAGTGTGCGGAAGGCGCCGGGCAACAAACCCTATGAGTGCAACCCAGAAGGTTTCGTTCCGAACGACATCAATCTCGTCAATGAGTGTCTCGCCTGCGACGAGGAGTACAGCCTCAGGTTGTTTCGGGCGGCTGCGGGTCGGTCGAGGCGCGGCTCTGGGCTTCCTTCGCCCATCTGTCGCACGTGTGAAAACGTGCAACGAATCGTTCACCGCTATCCCGTACCAGGGCGATGATTCGGGAGCGCGATCGGCTTGGCGCTTGCTTGGCAGTGGGCATGCTGGCGATCGGATGGAGTGGATCGGCCTTGGCCGAGCCACAAACCCGTGAGGAAGAGTCGGCGACCTGCGACGAGAAGCCTCCGGAGCCCGAGTGCAAAAGGGAATGCACTTATCGCTGCACGTGCAGACGCGGCATTTACGCTACCGACTACAAGAATCTGATTCTCATCATAGCGGGCTCGACGTTTGCCGGACGGATCGAGCTCGAGTACGAACGCGCGCTTCATGATCGAGTTTCGATCTTTGGTGCGTTCTACGCCGTCGCGTTCGACAGCTTGGGCAACGACACGCTGGTCGGCTTCGGCGGGCTCGCGGGTGCACGGGTCAACCTCGTTGGGAGGGCGCCCGAAGGCATTTGGTTTGCTTGGCAGGTTGGTGGCTTCCGCCGAAATGCACGCGGCAATCAGGATGTACAACTCAGGGGGATGCAGACCGGCGGAATGTTCGGATGGACCGGGGTGTGGAGTCGGTTTGCATTGTCGCTTGGCGCGGGCTTCACCTATTCCTACGGGCGGGTCAAGGTCCTCGAGCAGAGCGTGAACGATAGCGAGTGGAACCCGTGGCTGAGACTAGGGCTCGGCGTCGCGTTCTGAGCTCAACCGAGCTGTGACACTTGCGGTGCTACCTCGGCCTGTTGACCACCTTCCCAGGCGGGAAAGGTGCTGAACTGCAAGAGCAGGAGCGAGACGGCGGCGACGAGTGCCAGGGGAAGCGGGTGACTCCGCACGATCGAAGCAATGTACTCAGCTCGCTGTTGCCTTGCCTGCTCGATGACCCGGTTGATTTCTTGGTGTCGATCCATGATGAGCTTTCCTTTCGAGTCGATGGCTCTGAGAAGAGCGCTCATTCTTAAGTACCCCAGGCCGGGCTTTCATATCTATAAGTAATTGTTGCGCTTTCATACGTATATCGTTCGCCCGCATACGTATATGGTGCGCGTCGATACGTATATGGTTCGCCCATCTCCGACGCCATGTGTTGCTCTAGCCAAATCGTGAGTTCTAAGCGAGAGTTCGCTCATTGGACTACTACAAGAACAAGGTCGTTTTCATCACGGGCGCTGCGAGCGGCATCGGGCTCGAGCTCGCGAGGCAGCTCGTCGACCTCGGCGCCGAGGTCGTCCTCACTGACAAGGAGGCCGACGCGTGTCGCGGGGCTGCGGACTCTCTCGGCGAGAAGGCTCATGCGGTCACCTTGGACGTCACGAGGCCCGACGACTTTGAACGCGCGCTCGATGAGGCTTGGCAGCGGTTCGGCCGCGTCGACATCGTCGTGAACAACGCAGGCTTTGGCATGG
The DNA here is from genome assembly GCA_020354595.1 of Myxococcales bacterium. Taxonomy (GTDB): domain Bacteria; phylum Myxococcota_A; class Polyangia; order Polyangiales; family Houyiibacteriaceae; genus SG8-38. Next base: position 602,559 of record CP070650.1, on the reverse strand, counting down.
CCGGCGAAATCGCCGACATCGATGCGGGGATGTGGGAGCGCATCGTGGCGGTGAACCTGATGGGGGTCGCCCACGGGTCGCGTCTCGCCTTTTCGCGAATGGCCGCGCAAGGTGGCGGGCACATCGTGAACATCGCCTCGATGTTTGGTCAGCTCCCAGGGCCGATGGTCGCACCCTATGTCGCCACCAAGCACGCCGTCGTCGGGCTTTCGCGCTCGCTCCGTCTGGAAGGCCAAGCGAGCGACGTGAAGGTCACCGCCGTCTGCCCCGGGTTCATCGAGACACCGCTCTTCGAACACACCGAGAGCGCGCCCGGAGTGGACCGCCACCAAGCGAAAGAGACCGTTCCGTTTCGCTTTCTGTCGGTGCAAAAGGCCGGAACCGCCATCCTCAAAGGCGTCGCCAAGAACCCGGAGCGGCTGGTGTTTCCTTCCGAGGTTCGCCTGCTCTGCTGGCTCGACCGCCTGGCCCCGCGGCTCACCAACTGGCTGTTCCTGAAGACGCTGGAAAATACGCGGAAAGCGCTGTCTTCCTAACCGCGTTGGCGATGACGCCGCCCGCAGCGTCCTACTCTCCCACAGCGCTTCCGCTGCAGTACCATCGCCTCTGACAGGCTTAACTTCCGAGTTCGGGATGGGATCGGTGTGACGCTGCCGACATTGCCGCTGCACCTAATAAAGCGGTCAGAGCCCTTTTTCTAGCGTTAAGAAACAAGCTGGAGAGTCGTGTGGTTGGAAGCCG
>CP070650.1:593238-601718 GCA_020354595.1 Myxococcales bacterium | reverse complement strand
ATGGCCCCGCAGCTGCAGGCCGTCGGGGTCACCCAACTCGACCTTGCCGCGTCACTCACGAAAACAGATCTCCATTTCGAGGCCACGATCGACATGATGAGGCCGGGGGGAAAGATCGGCGCGATCGATGATCCGGGAGTGCTCGACGTCTCCCCCATGAAAACGAAGGCGCTTTCGTTTCACTGGGAGTTCATGTTCGCGCGTCCCATGTTCGAGACGGACGATATGGACGAACAGGGTCGCTTGCTCAACGAGGTGAGCGAGCTGGTCGATCGGGGTGTTCTCCGGAACACGGCCACAAAATCATTCGATGAGATCAGAACCGACAGCCTCAACGAAGCGCTCACGCACCAGGCGAGTGGTACTGCGATCGGAAAGACCGTGCTCGGCTGAGGGAGGCGGGTTCGACCGCCGAGAGCGGGCCGGCTTCAGACGGTTCTTAGGTATTGGTGTACGAAGCTGATCGCGGTGGAGCCCTGGCCGACCGCGGCCGCAACGCGCCGGACGACGCCTTGGCGGACGTCACCGACCGCGAGTATTCCCGGAACGTTCGTTTCGAGAAGGTAGGGATCGCGCTGCAAAGGCCAACCTTTGGGGCGGCGGCCGTCGACGACGAGATCCGGGCCGGTCAAGATGAAGCCCGCGTCGTTGCGTTCGATGTCATCGGGAACGAAACCGGTGTGGGGCTTTGCGCCGATGAAAATGAAAAGCGCTGCGGCCGGGACGGGTTCCACCTCGTCGGTGCCTTTGCTCTTGATGGTAAGGCCTTCGAGTCTGTCGGTGCCGTGAACTTCGGCGACGCTCGCGCCCAGCCGCACCTCGATGTTTCCAGTCGATTCGATCTGGTCGACGAGGTACTGCGACATACCTTTTGCGAGACTATCTCCGCGGACCAGCATGGTGACCTGGGCGGCGTAACGGGAGAAGAACATCGCGGCTTGACCCGCAGAGTTTGCTCCTCCCACGACGAATACGTGCTCGCCCGCGTAGTGCGCAGCCTCGGAGATGGCTGCCCCGTAGTAGACGCCCGCGCCCGTCAGCCCCTCGATGCCAGGGACCTCTAGCATGCGCACCGATACGCCGCTGGCGATGATCACGGCGTGGGAGCTGAGCTCGGTTCCGTCGGACAACGTCACGAACCGGTACGGGCCGTCTGCCCGGATCGCCGTGACTTCCTGGGCGGTGAGGATCTCAGCGCCGAGGCGCGTCGCCTGGGAGGTGGCTCGGCGGGCGAGGTCGGCGCCGCTCAATCCCTTTGGAAAGCCGAGGTAGTTCTCGATTCGAGAGCTCGTTCCCGCCTGGCCGCCGGTGGTCTCTTTGTCGATGAGCAGGGTACGCAACCCTTCCGATGCCCCGTACACCGCAGCCGCCAATCCGGCCGGGCCCGCTCCGACTATGATCACATCGTAGAAAGGCTGCGAGGGACGCGTTTGCAATCCAACCTTATCGGCCAACGCCGAAAGGTCAGGCTCGATCAACGTGCTCCCGTCCGGAAAGAAGACGACAGGAAGTCGGCCCTGGCCTTCGTTCAGCGATTCGACCAAGGTTCGCGTCTCCGCGTCGCGCTCGATGTCCAGCCACTGATACGGGATTTGGCTCCGCGCCAGAAAGTCTTTCACACGATGTGAGGTCGCCGACCAGAGGGTTCCAGCAACGCGAATCCCATCGTAGGGCACCGGAACGGTGGCCTGCCAGTCATCCAAGACGTCGTCGAGCACTGGATAGAGGTTCTGCTCTGGCGGGCTCCACGGCTTCATCAGATAGTGGTCGAGGCCGATGTCGTTGATCGCCGTGATCGCGGCACGGGTGTCCGCGTACGCGGTGAGCAACACCTTGCGGGCCTCCGGGTAGAGCTTGAGTGCCTGCGCGAGAAACTCGGTACCCTCCATCTCCGGCATCCGCTGATCGACCAGCAAGAGCGCAACCTGCTCGTTGCGCGTCTTGAGTTGTTCGAGCGTCTCGAGGGCCAAGGTGGGCGAGGTCGCTTTGACGACGCGATAATCCTTGCCGTAGTGAGCCCTGAGGTCGCGGTCGATGGCGTTCAACACCTGAACCTCATCGTCCAAGGTCAGGATGACCGGCTTCGCCATCACTCAGCTCTCCTGCCGGGGTCTCTTGTCGCCGCTTCGATCGGCAGCTTGACGGTGAACCGTGTTCGCCCCGGCGAAGATTCGACGCCGATTTCGCCTCGATGCTTCTGGACGATCCCGTGGCTGATGTTGAGGCCCAGCCCCGTCCCGGAGCCCGGCGGCTTCGTCGTCACGAAGGGATCGAACACGGTGTCGAGGATGTCGGGAGGTATCCCGGGCCCCGAATCCGTGATCTCGACCACCACGTACGGCCCACTGCGTCGGGTCGCGAGAACGATGTCTCCTCGGCCGTTCATCGCGTCGATCGCGTTATCGAGAATGTTGGTCCACACCTGATTGAGCTCGCTCCCAAACGCGTCGATGCGTGGGATGTCGTTCGCGTAGTCGCGCCGTACTTCGATGCCGGCCTTCAGCCGGCTCCGTAGCATCACGAGGGTATCATCGAGTCCTTCATGTATGTCAATGGACTGCTTGGGTGCCTGATCGAGATACGAGTACGACTTTAGCGCTTTGACGATTTCGATGATCCGGCCCGCTCCCTGTCCCACCTCGAGTAGGAGGCTTTGCGTCGTATATCGGCGGGCCAGTGCCGCCATCGCCCCGCCGAACTTCTCGGGGCGCATACTCGATGCGAGCTCGTCGAGGTCCTTGGCCTCGTATCCGAGGCTCACCAGCGCTGGAGAGATTTCCCAGGCGTTGTCCACTCCGGCTCTTTCCAACAAGTCTTCCATTGCTCGCTCGCGATCGCTGCGAACCAGCGGATCGAGGAACGTCGGGCGCCGCGCTCGTTCGTCGACCTGCGCGGCAAGGGGCTCCAATGCGTCGAGCTCTGCGCGAGACAAACCCAAGCAGGTCACTTCGTTCTCGGTCTGCTGCTGGGTTATGATCTTTTCCTGTAGCTGTTCGACGGCACGCTGTGCGGCCGCCGCGGGGTTGTTGAGCTCGTGGGCGACGCCAGCGCTGAGCTTGCCGAGCGTTGCGAGCCGTTCGCTTTGACGGAGAGTGATTTCTTGCTGGAGATACGCCTCTTCGAGCTCACGATTCCGCCGCATGACCTCGATGAGCCGGTCCTTCTGCCCGACGAAGTAGGCGATGACGAAGAACCCGATGGCAGCCACCGTCACCGCATTCATGACGAAGAAGGTCGTGATCACCGGTTCGGGCAAGTTGTTCGTGGCGGTCAAGTACGGATCGACCACGCCGGAGAACGCGACACCGACTGCGAAAGCCGCAAACCACCCGGCGGCCTCTTTGATCGTTCCGCTCCAAAGTGCACCAAGCGGGGCGAGAAAAGACCAAAGCATCACCGCACTTCCCTGTATGAACCCGCCGAGGCTCAGCATGAGCGCGAACGGGAGCACGAAGATCAAGAGCAGCTGGCTCCAGCGGAAGATCGGCCAAGCGCCAGAACGTTTCAACTGCGTCAAGCTGGCGGCGGAGATCACCGAGTAGCTCGAAGGGATCGCGCCAGACAGCAGCTCACCGTAGTAGATGTATACCGCCCCCCATAGCGGCGCGACCAAACAGACGAACAGACTGACAGCCGTGAACGTCGTCTTCTGCAGGCGTAACGTGTCGTCGTCGCCTGGCCTCACTCCGAGACTCGTGACGTAGACAAGCGCGCGACGGCACCACCGCAGAATCATGACCCTTTCTAAACGTCCCAAACGAACGTGTCTACCGTGGCTTCGCGATGCGCGGGGCGGGTGGGCGCTTCGACGCGAAAACGCCCACCGAGAATTCGGCGGGCGCTTCGCGTCGTGGCCGGTTGGTCAGGCTCAGCCGAGGACTTGGACGAACTCTTCGTCGTCAATGACGATCGAGGTTTCGATCGTCAGGAGGTCTGACCACTGGTGCGACCACTTGGCCATGGCGACCGCATCTTCGGCTTCGACGAGCGAGTAGCCGGAGCGATCGGCTGTACTGTGCCATCGGCCCAACATCTTGACGCCTTCCGGCGGCAGGCCTCCTCCTTCCAGGAAGCGCCTGATGGCCTCGTTTCTGTGCTCGGGACGAATCGTGTACTTTGAACTGAACTTCATGATCGATTCTCCTACGGCTCGGCCGTTGTATGTTGTGAGACCTGCGAGAGTGCCAGTGCGGGCAAACCTCATCAAGGGGCAACCGTGCGACGCGCAACGGGCGCGACTTCGCCCGCTAGAAGCGACGAGGCCCTGCGGCCTATTGGCGGGCGTCGTCGCTTCGGGTAGCGTCGAGGCCCATGAGTGAGACCCCCGTCAAGCCCCTCATCTATTGCTTCTCCGGCTCACCGTTTGTGTGGAGGGCGCTCATCGCGCTGCAGGAGAAGGGCATCGGGTACGAAGCGAAGTGGATTTCCCGCATGTCCGGGGAGCATCGCTCCCCGGAGATGCTGGCGCTGAACCCGCGCGGCCGATTGCCCATCCTTCGGTATGGGGATGTGACCCTCTACGAGAGCATGGCGATCTGCTTGTTCCTCGAGCTGGAGCATCCGGAACCGCCCTTGATTCCACGCTCGACCGCGGGCAGAGCCCGAACGCTCGTGTTGGCGAGCGAAGCTTCCTACCTCGAGTCCGAGACCGACGACGCAATCCTTTTTGCCCTCGGTGCAAAGACGGACGATGGAGATCCCGAGCCGCGGAAAGCGGCGTTCCGCAAGGTTCATACCGAGATGGCGCGGTGGGAAATACACCTCGGTGACGGCGGAGACTACTTCGTCGGCGACGACCTGAGCCTCGCAGACGTCGTGGTCTTTCCCGGCGTGGCTTTCCTGGTCAGGACGGGGCTCACGCTCTCCAAGCGGACCCCCCGGCTCGCCGCCTGGTACGAACGGATGGTGGAGCGACCCTCGGTGCGGGCAAGCTGGCCCCCGCATTGGCTGCAGAGCGAAGGAGTCGACGCCGGATACGACAAGATCTCTCTCTAGTCGAAACGGGCCGGGGCGGTCGCCAACGAGCCGTCGTGAGAATCGCACTCCTCAACAGTGGCAGGGGCAGCGGAGAGGGCGCTCGGGCCCATTGCTAGGGGGTCGCGAAAAGGACGCCCAGCTTCATGGCGTTTCCTTGCGCCGAATCCGGTAGACGGGATGGTCCGCCGACAACAACGTGTGGCCGGTCATCCGGCACCAGGCGGGTAGGTCGGTTGGCGCGCCGGGGCTTTGAGCGATGAGCTCGAGCGTTTCCCCAGGCTCGAGCTCGTTCATGCGGCGACGAAGCTCGAAGACGAGCTGTCCGCATCCCATCTCGCCCGCGTCCCATCGGTGCTCCAAGCGGCCATTCCAACAGCGCAGCTCTGCGGAGTCAAGTGTATCTCATTGGCGTAGACGTGCGACGGCCCGGTGCGTATCATCGCGCCGCTCGGAAGAGCGGAGGTGAATGATGTCAGAGACCAACAAGCTGGTAGTCGTGATTTCGCGTGGTTTTGATGATGAGCGTTCGTCGGTCGCTTGGAGCATCGCGAACGCCGGCATCGCTTCGGACATGGAGGTGACGGTGTTTCTCGTGGCTTCCGGCGTCGACTGGGTACGCAAGGGCGCGGGAGCCGTTGCTCACTTGAACCCGCTCGATCCCACGTTGGGAGACATGATCGGAAATCTGATGTCCAACGGCGGCAGCGTCTTGGTCTGTCCGCCCTGCGCAAAGGTCCGCGGCTACTCGGAGGACGATCTCGTCGATGGTGTGACGATTGCCGGCGCACCCGCGATGCTCGAGGTCGTCAAGCAGGGTGCGGCAACGCTGAGCTTCTAGACGGACCTCATTGGTCGGGGGTGGTCAGCGAGGTGGCCACCATGTAGCAGAGCCAGATACCTGCAATCGGCCACAGCTCGAAGTGAACGAGGGCCACTAGGATCGCGAGAGTGATGAGCCACACCATGGCTTCCCCCTTTCGGCTTGGTTCGCCAATGCGTGCATCGGCGAAATTATCACGCGGCGTGCCCTGAGCCGAAAAAACGGGTGTAGTCTGCGCTCCATGCGCTTTCTGCACGTCTACTGGCCTGTACTTCTGTTCCTCGGCACCGCGTTGACGAGCTGGCTCTACGATCCCGCCCAACTCGACTCGACGTTTCCGTTTTCGCTCGACGTCTCGCGCGTCGTAGCGAGCCTGACCTCTCCGGTCTTCCTGACGTTCTTTGGCCTCAGCGTTGGCGCCATCGTGATCGCGCGGCGCACGTGGGAAGCGAAGGCCGGGTTTAGCGCAACCGACAAGATGGCCACCCTTTGGTTCCTCCTGAATGCAACGTGGTTTCACACCGGCTGCGACATCATGTCCGGGCTGTTCCAAGTGATGCCGAACCTCACCGAGTCGTACATCGCGCTAAACGACGTGCACACCCTGCCGATGCATCACCCTGGCCGTGTCTACTTCGACACGATCTACTGGTTCGAACTGTTCATCGAGGCCCCGCTCGCGTTGTTGGTGGGCGTTCTCTATCTACGGCAGGCCAAGATTCGACCGATCGTCGAAACATTCCTCAACGGCCTCTACGTCGCCGGCACCGTCGCGTATTACATGCCCAACATCATTGTCGGCCACAGCCCGCACATCCTCATGTCGAACCTCGACAGGGCCATCGCCTCGGTCTGGATCTGGGTTTCTGTCGGCCTGACGATTCGCTCGATCCGTCAGCTCCGCTAGGCCAAGCTCTGGGCGTCTGCTAGGACATGTCGATGGCTCGCTTTGCTTCTTCGTTGATCTTGTTCGCCCTCGCGGTTGGGTGTAGCACCGCGCAGACCTCGCCCGGCGTCGACGACGACCAGTTCTCCGTGGAGGTCTTCGCCAACCCTCCACGGGAGCTCGGACCGCAGGCGCGCTGGTGGTGGCCCGGCGGCGCGGTTGACGATGCCACGCTCCGCGACGAGCTGCGCCAGCTCGCAGACCTAGGCTACAGCGCCGTCGAGATCCAGCCCTTCATGTCCGCCATCACGAACGCCGATCTGCGCGAGGATTCCCGCATTCGGACTGTCGGCGAATCCTCGTTCTTGGAAGGGCTCCGGACCGCTGGGTGCGCGGCGCAGGAGCTCGGGCTTGCCTGGGATCTCACGCTCGGCAGTGGCTGGCCGACCGGGGGACCCGACGTCGGCGACGACGGAGCCAGACAGCTGATCGCCGCGGAGCTCACGCTCAACGGTCCCACTGCGCATGAAGGTCCGTTGCCTGAAGCGGAGCCCCCGGCGTGGATCGAGGCGACCAACAGGATCCTTCCAGCGATCGACGGGTTCGACGAAGAGACCACGCTGGTGTTGGTGCTGGCCGCGGAGATACTCGAAGAGCCCGTGGACGAACCCGCCGTGCTCGGTGACGTCGTCGACCTCACCGCGAACGTCGAGGGCAACACGCTGACTTGGGACGTTCCCGCAGGAACGCATCGGGTTTTCGCGATCTACGAGAACCGGACCCAACACTACCCGCTCGGCAACGCATATGCAGCGCCACTGGAGCAAGCAAGAGTGATCGATCACCTCGATCGACGCGGGATCGATGGTTTTCTCGAACGACAGTTCGGCGTTTGGGTCGACGCGGTGAGCGATTGCCCACCGCGCGCAATGTTCATCGACAGCTTCGAGCTCGTCGGCGAGCTTCCATGGACGACCAACTTCGGCGAAACGTTCGAATCGAGTGTTGGATATGATCTAACCTTGGCACTTCCGTTCCTCTTCTTGGATGGCGGCGAGTCGGAGTACGTCAACCTCTTCGGAGAGCCACCACCCAGGTATCAATCGACGGACGAGCGGGGCCTCCGCGCAAGGGAAGACTACGAGGCGCACCGCGGCGCGCTGTTCGCCGAAGAAGTCATCGCGGCGGCTGAGGCATGGTCCGAGCAAAGGGGGCTCGACCTTCGACTCCAGTCGCACGGCGGATATGCGGACACGCTCGACGCCTATGCGATGGCCGATGTGCCGGAGTCGGAAGGCCTTTACGCCGGAGGGTCCTACGACTTTCTAAGGTTGGCAGCATCCGCGGCCGAAGTCAGCGGTAAGCGATTTGCCAGCAGCGAAACGTTGGTGACCGTGGGAGCGCTGACACTCACCGAGAACGAGGTGCGGCTGCTGATTGGACGCGCATTCAGCGCGGGGATCAACCGCTTGATGCTGCATGGTCACGCTTACCCCTACCTGCACACGGACGGGGAGCGCTGGTTCCCGTTTCGGCCGCGCGAAGACAGCGCGGTGACGACGGGTCCGGTCGACCTCTCGTTCGACATCAATCCGGAGGCAGACATTTGGCCGCGGCTTGCAGCGCTCAATCGGATGAGCACTCGTTTGGGCTACACGCTGAGCCGGGGAGTCGCCGTGACTGAGGTAGCGTGGCTCTACCCGGAGTGGAAGGCGGAGAATTTCCCCAACCTCGGGGTCGAGCCGGGTCGGTTCGAATCAGAGGTCAGCAGAGCGCTCAGGCGGGCTGGGTTGTCCT
>CP070650.1:589170-593138 GCA_020354595.1 Myxococcales bacterium | reverse complement strand
CGCAGGAGCGCACAGGTCCGACACGACCACGTCGGCGCCAGCGGCGCGGAGCGCGGCTGCGTCGAAGCTACCCGTGCTCACCGCCACGCATTGCGCCCCGATCGCTCGGGCGGCGGTCACGTCCCGCGGCGTGTCTCCAATCACGACCGCCCGAATGTCGCGGCCCTCCCCCGCGTGGCGCCGGCCGCGCTCGAGCCCGACGCGAAGAAGCTCCGGTCGCTCCGTGTGATCCGAGCCGAAGCCTCCAAAGGAGAAGAACGAATCGAGGCCACCACGCGCGAGCTTGGCGTAGGCGGCGCGTTCGGTGTTGCCGGTGCCGAGGCCGACAATGATATCGGTCCGCTCGGTTAGCGCAGAAAGGAGGCGCGCCACCCCAGGAAGGACTTCGAACGCCGGTGCGAGCTCGAGCTGCTCGGGCAAATGGGCGACGTAGCGCCTGAGGACGTCGTCGATCAATCGATCGTCCGCGCTCACGCCGTACTTCGCCAAACCCTGTGAGACGATCCACGGATCGGTGCGCCCCGCGAACTCCACCGATTCGAGGCTCACGTCGTCGCGGCCCCCGAGCACCTCGCCGAGGGCGAGCTCCACGGCGCGACGTCCCGCACCCCCGGCCCGGAGCAGCGTGCCGTCGATGTCGAACAGCGTGATCGTCACCTTCACGGCGGGCAATGTAGCAGCGCCTGGGTTTCGTAGTAGGCTCCGCCCCGACGATGGACGCGCACCTCCTCGCCACGCTTCCCCTCTGGGTTGCAGCGTTCCTGCTCTCCCTTACCTGTCATGAAGCCGCGCACGCGCTCGTGGGTCGAATCGGCGGCTATTCGACGGCGGCCGCCCAGGTCACGTTGGACCCGATGCCGCACATCCGCCGTGAGCCCTTCGGCACGATTGTGGTGCCCATCCTGTCGTTCTTCCTGCAGGGTGGCGGGTGGATGATCGGTTGGGCGAGCGCTCCCTATGATCCGACCTGGGCAAACCGCTATCCGAAGCGGGCCGCCCTGATGGCTGCGGCGGGCCCGGCGGCCAACTTCGCCCTAACTCTGCTGGCAGGCGTCGCCATTCGGGTCGGCATCGCGGCGGGATACTTCGACCTTCCGAGCGGCGGTATTTCCCTCGACACGCTCGCGGTGGCGCCCGAGGGCGTCGCGCGCGGCCTCGCGCTCTTTCTAAGCGTCTTGTTCTCGATCAATCTGATCCTCGGCTGCTTCAATCTCATTCCTCTTCCGCCGCTCGACGGCTACGCGATGGTGCCGTTGGTGCTCAACGATCGTCTCCGCGACAAATGGTTCGGGCTCTTCTCGGGGGGCGGCATGCTGCTCGGACTCATCGTCGCCTTCGTCGTGTTCGGCCGCGTGATGCCCCCGGTGTTCCATACGGCCATCGGCTTGCTCTATACGGGCATCTAGCCCCGGAGTCGTGATAGGCTGAGGGCGTGCGATGGCTCGGGGTGGTTCTGGGGTGCGCGCTGTGGCTCACGGCGCCGACGGTGTTCGCGGATGCCGCGGACGCTCACTACCGGCTAGCGAAGACGCTTCGCGCGGAGGGGCGATACGAAGAGGCTCTCGCCGAGATCGACGCCGCGGTCGAGCTGAGACCAACCTACGCGCAAGGACACGTGACCCGCGGCTCCATCCTACGACGGCTCGGCCGCTACGAGGAAGCGCTCAAGGCGTTTGAGCGGGGAATCGAGCTTCAGCCCAAGGACGGGCGTGCCTACGGGCTTGCAGGCGCGGTGCTCTTGCGGCTCGATCGACCGAAGCAGGCGATCACGTATCTCCGAAAAGCCACTCAGCTCGAGCCGGACCACAAGAACCACTGGCTAAACCTCGGCGTCGCCTACCGCAGAGCCAAAGACAACGACGCCGCCATTGCGGTCTACCAAAAGGCGCTGAAGGTTCATCCGAACGATCCGCAGCTCTTGAACAACCTCGGCGTCGCGCTCCGCAAGGCAAGGCGCTATGACGAGGCGATCAAAGCGCACGAACGAGCCGTCGACGCCGACCCGTACGATCCAGCCCTCGCCCGCAACTTGGCCATCGCATACCGAGGCGCCGAGCGATACAAGCAAGCGATTCCAATCTACATCAAGGCGATCGAGCTCGGCGACGGCGGCCCACCCGACCTACTGTTCGATTTGGCATCCTGCTACGAGAAGGTGGGTAACACGGAAATGGCGGTCTCGACGTTCGAGAAATACATCCGCGCCGTGAAGAAGAGCGATCCCGCCGCCGCCGAGCGGGCGCAACGTGCGGTCGCCAACCTCAAGAAGAAATAGCGAGGTCGGACAGCACCGTGGCGGCTGCGTTGTGGCCGGCTGCACCGATCACCGAGCCGGCAGGGTGACAGCCTGCTCCACACGCATAGAGCCCGGCGACGGGAAGCCGGTACGGCAAACGATCGGCGAAGCCGAAGCTGTTATCGACGTGATGAATGTGGCCCTGCGTGATCCCGAAGTGGGACTCGATCTTTGGGGGCGTCAGCGTGAACACGTCCTCGACGAGCGCCGACGTTCCGGGCGCGAAGCACTCGCAGATTTCGAGCAGGCGGGCGACGAAACCAGCCTCCTCTCGGTCCCACGAGCTCTCCGCGAGCTCATAGGGCACCCACTGGCAGAAGAGCGCTGCGCTGTGCCGCCCTCGATCGTCCTGGAGCGATGGGTCGAGTGTGGTGTGGATGTACCATTCGATCGAGGGGTGGGTAGGCAGCCGGCCCGCCTCGCATTGCGCAAAGGCCTCGCTCAGGGTTGCTCGCGTGTCTTTCTCGGGCAGCAAGTGAATCGTCGCCCGATGTTGGCCTCTCCGCTCCGGCAAACAGGAAAATGTCGGAAGATCGGAGAGACAGAGGTTGACCTTGATGCTCGTGCCCGGGCGGTGGTAGCCGTCGATTCGCGCTCGCAGCTCGTCCGGACACGCGTCGCCAAGCATCGACAGTATTCGAAACGGATCGGCACCGACGACCACGACACGACCCTGATACACCTCCCCGTCCGTCGTCGCGACGCCCGTGGCGACCCCGGCCGTCGTTTCGATGCGGTCTACGGGCTTACCGAGCACGATGTCGACTCCCGCCCGCATGGCTCGTTCGGCGAGCGCCCGCGTGACGGTGCCCATGCCGCCTCTGACCACCATCCAGGTGCCATCGCTTCCCGGCAGCCGACACATGTTGTGCGCCAAGAAATTCATCCCGCCCCCCGGCGTGTCCCAGCTTCCGCATAGGCCGGTGAAGCCGTCGGTCACCGCGTACATCGCTTCGAGGAGCTCGCTTTCGAACCCAAATCGCGCGAGGTATGCGCTGACCGAGCCTCGACACAGGTCGACGAAGGTTTCGCGCAGCGCGGGACGGACGAAATGTTCGGCCGTGGCTTCGATCGAGAGCGGAGCCTCCAGCCACGCCGGAGCGATGTCCTCGCGGAGCATCGAGAGCTCGCCTTGAAGTGCTCGGTCGGCCTCGACGTCCCGCTCCGAAAAGAGCTCCGCGAGCTGCGCTTCGGTGGCGACCCTGTCCCGACCCATCAAGAGGAACCGCCCTCGGGTCGTGGGCAGGAAATAGTGCGGGTCGCGGCGGAGCAATGGAAGCGAAATGCCGAGCTCGCGCATGAGCTCGGGCGGCATCAGCCCGAGCAGGTAGGCCCCCGTGGATTGTCCGACGCCTGGCGCGTGTTCGAACGGGTACTCGGTTCGGCACGCGCCTCCAACGACCTCAGCGGCCTCTAGAACCCGTACGCTCAGCCCCGCACGCGCGAGCACGATCGCGGCCACCAACCCGTTGTGGCCTGCCCCGACGATGAGCGCGTCTACCGTCGCCATGACGTCACTTCACGAAGAAGCTGAATCCGGCTTCGATGCTCCAGGCGTACTGAGGGGCCCCGTCCGGCATTCTGAAGTACCGCATCCACCGGCCACGCACTTCCACACCCATCCAATCCAGAAGAGAGTACCCAAGACCGAACAGCGCGCCAATGGTCCCGG
>CP070650.1:583653-589070 GCA_020354595.1 Myxococcales bacterium | reverse complement strand
GCTGATGAGCGTCAGGGACAGCACTAGCGTGCCGAAGAAAGGAATATCGAGTGCCGGCATGGGGTTTCGGCCCTCGAATCCGAGCGACCGTCCCCATTACATACGAGCTGATGGGATTCGGGCAAGCACAATGAAAAGCCCCGCTTGGCGCGCTGCCGAGCGGGGCTTTCGAGGGGTGCTAGACCGAAGTCATTCGCCTTCTTCGAACTCGGCATCGATGACGTCATCGTCACCCTTACCGGCCTCTTCGGATCCGCCGGGAGCTTCCCCACCCGGGGCGCCGTTCGTGGCGTCTGCGGCCGCCGAGCTGTACGCCGCCTCGGCGATCTCTTTCATGGCGGCTTCGAGCGCCTCGCTATGGGTGGCCATGGCCGCGGTGTCGTTGGCCTCGATGGCGTCGCGAAGTGACTTTACCTTGCCCTCGACGTCGGCGACCTTCTCGGCAGGAAGCTTGTCCTTCACCTCTTCGAGCGCCTTTTCGACCCCGTAGGCGAGTTGGTCCGCCTTGTTGCGGGCCTCGACCTGCTCGCGACGCTTGCGGTCCTCTTCCTCGTGGGCCGCGGCGTCCTCGACCATGTTTTCGATCTCGTCCTCGGAGAGGCCGCTGTTCGCCGTGATGGTGACCTTCTGATCCTTGCCGGTTGCCTCGTCCTTGGCCGTCACCGACAGAATGCCGTTGGCGTCGATGTCGAAGGTGACCTTGATCTTCGGGATGCCGCGCGGCGCGGGCATGATGCCCTCGAGGTGGAAGCGCCCGAGCGTGCGGTTGTTGCTCGCCTCGGCGCGCTCGCCTTGAAGGACGTGAATTTCGACCTTGGTCTGGCTATCCTCCGCAGTGGAAAACACCTCTTCCTTCCGAGTCGGGATGGTGGTGTTGCGGGAGATGAGCGCGGTCATGACGCCACCGAGCGTTTCTACGCCCAAGCTGAGCGGCGTGACGTCGAGCAAGACCATGTCCTGCACGTCGCCCGAGAGCACGCCCGCCTGAACCGCGGCGCCGAGCGCCACGACCTCATCGGGGTTCACACCCTTATGGGGTTCCTTGCCGAAGAACTTGGTGACCGCTTCTTGTACGGCCGGCATACGAGTCGAGCCGCCAACTAGAACGACCTCGGAGATGTCCGACGCCGTCTTGCCCGCGTCGGAGAGCGCCTTCTTGCAGGGCTCGAGGGTGCGTTGTACCAAATCCTCGATCATCGACTCGAGCTTGGCTCGGGTCAGCCGGATGTTGAGATGCTTCGGACCCGAAGCGTCCGCCGTGAGGAACGGAAGGTTGACCGTGGTTTCGAGCTTCGTGCTGAGCTCGATTTTGGCCTTCTCCGCCGCGTCCTTCAGGCGTTGAACGACCATCTTGTCGCCGCTGACGTCGATGCCGGTGTCCTTTTTGAACTCGGCTTCGAGGTACTCGATGATGCGTTGGTCGACGTCGTCACCGCCGAGGTGCGTGTCGCCGTTGGTGCTCACGACGTCGACGACCTTGTCGCCCACCTCGAGAATCGAGATGTCGAACGTGCCGCCACCGAAGTCGTAGACCGCGATGAGGTGGTCCTGAGTCTTGTCGAGACCGTACGCCAGAGCGGCCGCAGTCGGCTCGTTGACGATTCGCTTCACATCGAGACCGGCGATCTTGCCCGCGTCTTTGGTGGCCTGGCGCTGGGAGTCGTTGAAGTATGCCGGAACGGTAATGACCGCCTCGGTCACCGGCTCGCCTAGGTAGTTCTCCGCGGCCTTCTTCAGCTTGCGGAGTACCTGCGCCGAAACCTCGGGCGGTGAAAGCGTCTTGCTGCGCACCTCGAAGCCCGCGTCACCGTTGTCGCGCTTGATGACGTGGTAGGGCATGCGGGTCGCGTCGTCGCCGAGCTCGTCGTACCGACGGCCCATGAAACGCTTGGTCGAATAGACGGTGCCTTCCGGGTTGGTAATGGCCTGTCGCTTGGCGATCTGACCGACGAGAACCTCGCCTTGGTCGTCCCACGCCACGACGGACGGTGTAATCCGGTCACCCTCCTCGTTGACGATGACCTTCGGGTCCTTGCCCTCCATCACCGCGACGACAGAGTTGGTCGTCCCGAGGTCGATGCCGATGATTTTTCCCATGCTTTCTAGTCTCCTTTTGCCTCCGAGCTGCCGTCGGAGTTGAGCCAAAGTAACCACGGCCGGAGCCCCGTCAAGCCGTTTCGACCGCCGAAATCGAGCTCGAAATCAGCCGGCGACGCTCTGCCGAAGAGCCGCCACGTCGTCACTCTCCGCCAGCACGATCAGCGAGTCTCCCGCCTGGAGCAGCTGCTCGCTCCCGGGGTTGTAGACGTAGTCCCCGCCAGCCAGGTGAACGGCGACGACGAGGGCGCCGGCCTCGCGCAAGTCGGTCTCGGCAAGCCGCTGGCCGACGAGCGGGCTCGATGCGGGGATGTCGATCGCCTCGATGCCGACGCTGATCCCGCTGCCGAATTGGACGATCCGGTCGAGGAAGGCCACCGTTTTGGGGCTGATCATCTCGCTGAAGAGCCGGACACCGCCGATGTAGTTCGGCGCGACGACGGCGTCGGCGCCGGCGCGCCGGAGCTTTCGCTCGGTGGAGGGCTCGATGGACTTGGCGACGATTCGGGCCGTTGGGTTGAGGGCGCGAGCGCTGATCGTCACGAAAAGATTGGATTTGTCGTCGTTTAGCGCCGAGATCACGCCCCGGGCGCGCTCCACCCCCGCGAGCTCGAGGACGTGATCGTCGGTGGCATCGCCAACGACGTACAGCAAGTCCTCCTCGAATTCCTCGTTGATCTCCTCGAGCAGGGCCTTGTTCTTGTCCACGACCACGAAAGGAATTCCGACCGCTCCAAGCTCGATGGCGATGTGCCGGCCCGTGGTGCCCACCCCGCAAACGATGATGTGCTCGCCCAATGTGCCGATTGCTCGTTGCATACTCCTTCGCCTCAGAATTCCCTGTAGGTCACCTTCTACGATCAAAGCGGTGAGACTTGAAATGAAATAAAGCAGGGTTCCGCTGCCGAGGATGATCAGCGTCACCGTGACCGCCCGCGCGTTGGGCATCTCGTTCATCCCCTCGAGTGTTTCGGCGAAACCGACGGTCGAGAGGGTGATGATCGTCATGTAGAAGCAGTCGAACCAGGACCAGCGGCCGTCACCGACGGCGTAGTAGGCCGTCGCACCGGCGAGGACCACGGCGCCCAACACACCCGCCGCGGAAAGCAGACGGCCATACCCTCCCCGCCTGGACCTGAACGAGATGAGCTTCACTGGGGCGTAGTTGGCGTCATGCGCGGATCCAAGTCAACCCCTTGACCGGCGCGACCAGGGACGGCACAACCGGCCGCGGTGAGTCCCTCGAAAGACGCGCGTCGTGCGGGGCGAGGTTTGGTGTCGATTGCCGGCGCAAAGGCGTACTTCATCCTCACCAGCTACGCCGTGCAGCTGCTGCTGCCGCGGATCTTCGGGGAGGCCAAAGAGTTCGGGCTCTATTCGGCCACGATGAGCGGGGTTGCGATCCTCACGAACGTTCTGATCGTCGCGACGATTCAATCGGTCTCCAAGTTCGTCAGCGAAGACGAGAGCCGGGCCGAGATCGCGCTGCGACAGGGGCTCCGCATTCAGGCGCTGGTCGGCGGGATTCTGGCGTTGGCCCTGTTCACGTTCGCACCGGCGGTAGCCCGCGCCCTGCTCGATGACCAGCTCACACGCTTGCTACGGATCGCGTCGGTCGTGGTGTTCGCGTACTCGCTGTACGCGGCAGCGGTCGGAAGCCTCAACGGGCGACACATGTTTGCCCAACAAGCGCGCCTCGACGCCACCTTCTCGACTCTGCGAACCGTGGGCATTCTCGGCGGCGCCGCGCTCGGCGTCGGCGCTCTCGGCGCCGTGGCGGGCTTCGCGACCGCCGCGACCACGATCGTGACGATCAGCCTCATTTGGGTCGGGTTTGGAAAGCCCGCAAAGCCCGGTGAGAAGATCCACAGGCGCCGCTGGCTTGGGTTCATGGCCCCGATTTGGACCTACCAGATTTGCTTGAACGGCATTCTGCTCATCGACCTTCAGGTGCTCAAACGAACGGCCACGGAGATCGCATTGTCTGGGGCAACTTCGATACAGGCTGCCGTCGACGTCGCGAACCAATACGTGGGCTATTATCGAGCTGCGCAGACCTTCGCGTTCGTTCCCTACCAGTTGATCATCTCGATGACCTTCATCGTGTTTCCGATGATCAGCAAAGCCACGAGCCTCGGAGACCGAGAGGCGGCAAAGTCCACCATTCAACATGCGATGCGGCTGTCCCTGCTCTTGCTCTTGCTGGTGGCGGCTCCGATCTCCGGTGCCGCAGAAGGCGTGATGCGAATCGCGTACCCGGCGGACTATCTCGCCGGTGCATCCGCGCTGGCGATCTTGGTCTTCGGGGTTGCCGCGTTCGCGTTGTTCGCGGTCGCCGCTACCGCGATCAGCGGGGCGGGCAAGCCGTCGATCGCGGCCATGATCGCAGGTGTGTCGCTGGCGACCGTCATCGTCGCCAACCGAATCCTGATCATGAGGGCGGGGCTCGGCGAGCAGAGCCTCCAAGCGGCCGCAACCGGAACGACGATCGGCATGGGGGTCGCCCTCGCGCTCTCGACCTGGGTCCTCCGCCGCGAGTTCGGCGTCTTCATTGCGCCGCTGACTTGGGGCCGTGCCGTGCTCGCGGCGGGAGCCGGGTATGTCGCCGCTCGCACGATTCCCCACGACTCGGTCCCCATGGCAATCGTGGCGCTCGGAGCCGGTTTTCTGGCGGCTCTGGCCGCGTTGGTCGTGACCCGAGAGCTCCACACGGAGGACTGGCACGCGCTCCGCCGAATCGCCCGGCGAGACTAGCCGCCCCGGCGATAGTGGCCGCTCCGGCCGCCCTTCTTCTCGACGAGCACGACCTCTTCGATCGTCATGGCTTTATCGATCGCCTTCAGCATGTCGTAGAGCGTCAGGGCTGCCACGGTCACGGCGGTCAAGGCTTCCATCTCGACACCGGTTCGGTCGGCACAGCGAACCGACGCTTCGATCACGAAGCGTTCCTGATCGGGGGCCGGCTCGAATACGACGTCGCAACCGGTGATCGCGAGGGGATGACAAAGGGGGATGAGCTCGGACGTGCGCTTCGCCGCTTGGATACCGGCGATGCGGGCTGTGGCGAGCGCATCCCCTTTGGGTACCTCGCCGGACAACAACACGCGCCGTGTGTCGGGGTCCATGCGAAGCGTGGCGCGTGCCGTGGCTTCGCGTGCCGTCTTGGCCTTGTCGCCCACGTCGACCATGGTTGCCTGGCCGTCGCGATCCAAATGTGTGAGCTCGTCGTCGCGATCCATCAATCGGGGTGCGGGGCCTCATAGTTGCCGCGCGGGGGGATGGTAGCCGTCCCCGCCATCCGAGCAATGAGCTCCACTCTG
>CP070650.1:576191-583553 GCA_020354595.1 Myxococcales bacterium | reverse complement strand
GAGGCGAGGTCGTCCATCACCGGGTGCGGGCGCGCCAGCCGATGTCCCGGCGGAGCTGTTTTCCTTCGAACTCGATCTTCTCGGCGGCGGCGTAGGCATACTCGGCCGCCTCGTCGATGCTCTGCCCGATGGCCGTGACGGAAAGCACGCGTCCGCCCGAGGTCACGATGTCGTCGCCGCGGAGCGCCGTGCCGGCATGGAACACCGTCACCTGGGGGTGCTCGGCAGCCTCGACCAGGCCGGTGATCACCTTGCCCTTCTCGTAGCTCCCGGGGTAGCCGCCCGACGCGAGCACGACGCAAAGCGACGCGGGTGCTTCCCACTCGGGCGTCAGCCCGCCGAAGTCCCCCTGCGCCGAGCCGCGGATCAGCGGCATGATCGACCCCTTCCAGCGGGTCATCAGGGTCTGGCACTCCGGGTCCCCGAAGCGGGTGTTGTATTCGAGGACCATCGGCTCGCCGTCCACGATCATCAGCCCAACGAACAGCGCGCCTCGAAACGGGCGTCCCTCGGCGGCCATGCCTTTCAGGGTCGGCTCGATGACGCGCTCGAGGATCTTTCTCTCCACGTCCGCGTCGACGACGGGCGGCGGCGAATAAGCCCCCATACCCCCGGTGTTGGGACCCTTGTCGCCGTCGAAGGCCCGCTTGTGATCCTGCGCGGGCGCGAGCGGGATGAAACGTCTTCCGTCCGAGACCACGTGGTAGCTCACCTCTTGGCCGACGAGGCACTCTTCGATCAGCACGCGGTTGCCAGCGTCGCCAAAAGCACGCTCTCGCATGATCTTGTCGACACCTGCAATGGCTTCCGCCGCATCGGACGCGACGATGACGCCCTTCCCTGCGGCGAGCCCGTCGGCCTTGACCACGAGGGGACGGCCGGCCTCCTCGATGTAGCGCGTGGCGGCGTCGGGATCGTCGAACACGGCAAAGCCCGCGGTCGGAATGTCGTGCCGCGCCATGAACTCCTTGGAAAAGATCTTGGAGCCCTCGAGCTGCGCGGCTTCACGGTCGGGACCAAACGCGTCGATGCCGTTGTCACGAAGCGCATCGACCACGCCTGCGACCAGCGGCGCCTCGGGGCCGACGACGACCAGGTCCGCGGACTCTTGCTTGGCGAGCGCGACGACTTGCGCGGCGTCGGTCGGATCGACGGGAACCGTGCGGCCGATCGCTGCGATGCCCGCGTTGCCCGGCGCGCCGATCACTTCGACGCCCTCCTCTTGGGAGAGCCGCCATCCGAGGGCGTGCTCTCGCGCGCCTCCACCGACGATCAGAACCCGCATGATCAATGCCGGAAGTGGCGAACGCCGGTGAAGACCATGGCCATGTCGGCGGCGTCGGCTGCGGCCACCACCGCTTCATCGCCCTTCGAGCCCCCGGGCTGGACCACTGCGGTGATGCCAGCCGTAGCGGCCGCCTCGATACCGTCTGGGAACGGGAAGAACGCGTCGGATGCCATCACGGCGCCCTTCGAGAGCTCGCCGGCTTTTTGCGCCGCAATGCCGACGGCCGTCACGCGCGCCATCTGGCCAGCACCGACGCCGACCGTGCGGTCGGGCTTTGCGAAGATGATCGCGTTCGACTTCACGTGCTTGCAGACGCGCCACGCGAAATCGAGCGCCTGCCACTCCGCGTCGGTAGGCTGCCGTTTCGTCGCCACCGTGCCGGCGCGCACCTCGGAAGGTCCGGTCGCGTCGCGATCCTGCACGACGATGCCGCCGCCGACGCGCTTGTACTGAAGCGCCGGGTAGTCCGCAGCAAGCCATTGCCCCGTCGCGAGGATGCGAAGGTTCTTCTTCTTGCGGAGCCGCTCGAGCCCCCGAGGGGCGAATCCGGGCGCGATGATGCACTCGATGAAGGTCTCGGCGACCGCATTCGCAGTAGCCTCGTCGACCTCGCGGTTCAACGCGACGATGCCGCCGAAAGCGCTCTGGGCGTCGGCTTCGCGGGCGATCCGGTACGCCTCCTCGAGGGTCGAGGCCGTCGCGACGCCGCAAGGGTTCGTGTGCTTGACGACGACAGCCGCCGGCCCTTCGAACTCGCGAACGGCTTCGACGGTGGCGTCGACGTCGACGAGGTTGTTGAAGGAGAGCTCCTTGCCGCCGGCGCCGAGCGACTCGGCCAGCGCGAGGCTTCCCGGCGGTGCGTTCCGCTCGATGTAGAAGGCGCCCTGTTGGTGGGGGTTCTCACCGTAGCGAACGTCGTATGCCTTGGTGAAGCTCAGGGTGAGCGCGCGCGGGAACTTTGATTCGCTTCCTTGCGAAGTGAGGTATGCGGCGATCGCGCCGTCATAGGCGGCGGTTTGCGCGAAAGCCTTCGCGGCAAGCCGGGCGCGAAGCGAGGCGTTTGGTCCGTCGCCGCTCTTGACGGCAGCGAGCACCTCTTCGTAGTCGCTCGGCTCGGTCACGACCGTGACGCGCGCTTGGTTTTTGGCAGCGCTTCGCACCATCGAGGGTCCGCCGATGTCGATGTTCTCGATCGTCTCTTCGTGGGAGGCGCCGCGAGCGACGGTCTGCTCGAAAGGGTAGAGGTTCACGCAAACCAGATCGATGGGCGCGCCGCCGATGCCCGTCAGGGCGTCGCGGTCTTCGTCACTGTCGCGCATGAGGATGCCACCGTGAACGCGCGGATGAAGCGTCTTCACGCGGCCGTCCATGATCTCGGGCGACTCGGTGTACTCGGAGACGTCGACGACCGGAACACCACCTTCGCGAAGGGCCCGTGCCGTGCCGCCCGTAGAGAGAATCTCGACACCGGCTTCGGAGAGCCCCTTGGCGAATTCGGCGACCCCCGTCTTGTCCGAAACCGATACCAATGCGCGCTTGATCTGTGTCATGCCCCTACCTTCTTGGTCGTCGCCCGGTCGACCGTTGAAGGTCCGGCCATACCCCGGCGCCCTTGGGGCGTCAATCGCCGACTTCGTCTTGCTCGTGCATCTGAGCGACCGTGGCTTCGACCCACGCGCGGAGGCGTCCGAGACGAATCATTTCGCGCGCTTCGCGCATGAGCGCGCCGTAGAAATGCAAGTTGTGAAGAGATAGCAGACGGGGGCCGAGCATCTCGTCCGCTTTGACCAGGTGACGCAAGTACGCACGAGAGTGCGTTGCGCACACGGCGCAGTCACAGCGCGCGTCGAGCGGGCTTTCGTCGTCACGGTGGCGCGCCTGACGGAGATTGACGCGCCCACCCCAAGTCAACGCCTGCCCGTTGCGCGCGTTTCGCGTCGGCAGAACGCAGTCGAAGAGGTCGATGCCGCTCGACACCGCGCGAAGCAGATCGGTCGGTGTGCCGACGCCCATCAAGTACCGGGGCCGGTCGGAAGGCATCGCAGGCGCGATCTCGCTGAGGAGCGCATACATCTGTGCCGGCGGTTCGCCAACCGAAAAGCCGCCGAGCGCCACGCCGTCGAAGTCGAGGGCCGCAATGGTCTGAAGGTGCGCCATGCGAAGATCGATCTCGGTCCCGCCTTGCACGATTCCAAAGCGCGCTTGGCCTTCAGCAGGCTTGGTGCGAAGACAGCGGCGTGCCCACTCGGTAGTGCGCCCCATCGCGTCTACGATCGTCTTGCGCGGCGCGTCTCCGGGCGGGCATTCGTCGAGCACCATCGCGACGTCCGACCCGAGCAACGCCTGAACGCGCATCGCCTCCTCGGGAGTGAGGCGGTGAAGGCTTCCGTCGAGATGGGAGCGAAACGTGATGCCGTCGTCGTCGATGGTCCGGTGTTTAGCGAGCGAAAACACCTGGTAACCGCCGCTGTCGGTGAGCAGCGCATGCGGCCACTTCATGAACCCCACCACGCCACCATGGGACGCAATCGATTCGGCGCCCGGGCGAAGCCACAGGTGATAGGTGTTCGCCAATATGATCCGCGCGCCGGTCGACGCGACCTCGGCCGGCGTGAGGGCTTTGACCGTGGCCTGCGTGCCGACGGGCATGAACGCAGGGGTTTTGATTGTGGCCCGCGGCGTTGTGAACTCACCGCAACGGGCGCTGCTGTCCACCGCGTCGACTCGAAAGGAAAACCCAGCCGTCGGGAGGGTCATGGTGCTCCCTTTCGAATCAGCATCGCGTCGCCATAACTGTAGAACCGGTAACGCCCGTCGATCGCCTTACGATAGGCGCGGCGCGTGAGCTCGACACCTGCAAACGCCATCACCAAGGCCAGCAAGGTCGAGCGCGGAAGGTGGAAGTTGGTCAGCAGGTGGTCGATGACCTGGAAGTCGTAGGGTGGTCGAATGAAGAGGCGCGTGGCGCCAAAACCGGCGACCGGGGTCCCGTCGGCATCGACTGACGCCTCGAGGGTGCGCACGACGGTCGTCCCGACGGCGACGATCGGTCGGTCCTCATCCCGTGCACGCCGAATCGCGTCCGCGGTGGTCTCGGGAACTTCGTACGCCTCTTCGTGCATCTCGTGATCGTCCAAATGGTCCGCTTGGACCGGACGAAATGTGCCGGGTCCGACGTGCAGTGTCACGTAGGCGGTTTCGTGCCCCGCATCTCGAAGCGCGCGAAGGGTCTCCTCGGTGAAGTGAAGGCCGGCGGTCGGCGCGGCGACGGCTCCCGGCTTGCTCGCGTACACGGTCTGGTAGCGCTCCCGGTCGGCTTCGGCATCCGGACGGCGGATATAAGGTGGAAGCGGAACGTGGCCCGCGCGCTCGATCAAGGCGTCCACCTCGTCGGCGTAGAGGTCGACTTCCAGCTGGCCGTGGTCGAGCGTGGCGATGACGCGCGCACCGAGCCGGTCTTCGCAAAGAGAAAGCTCCATGCCCGGCCGAAACCCCTTCGCGGAGCGGCCCATCGCGAGCCAACGATTCTCGCCTGCGGCGCGCTTGCGCAGAAGCAAGAGCTCGACTTTGCCGCCGGTCGCTTTGCGGCCGAGCAAACGCGCCGGGAACACGCGAGTGTCGTTGAAGACGAATAGGCTCGGCGGAAGCAAGCCGGGAAGCTCCGAGAAGCGGTGGTCTTCGACGTCGTCCCTGTCGACGTCGACCAAGAGGAGACGAGAAGCGTCACGCTTCGCCAGCGGCTCCTGGGCGATCAGCCCCTCGGGCAGCTCGTAATCGAGGTCGGAGATCCGCATCTATCGTTCGGGCGCTGTGATGAACCGTACGCCGTAGGTCTCTTCGGGCTGTGCCGCGCGGCCCTTTGGGTCGAGCGGATCGGCGGAAACCTCGATGCACAGCTTTCCGGCCTCGGCGCTTCGCCATTGCTTGCTGGTTTCACCGCGGCCGTCACCCTTATCGTCGATCTTGCGGCTACGCTCGGTGCGTCGGTCGACGACCCGAAGCACCAGGTCGACCCCCGCCAACGCGCTCACCTGCGCGACGACACGCCCGGCGTCCTGGTTCAAGCAGAAGGTGTCGACGTCACCCGGCCAGCCGATCCATGCTCGCCGCTCGCCGCCGAGCGGCAGCGGCTCGGCGAGCTCCAGCGAGTCGTTGAGCTCTCGCTCGAACGTCGGGTCATCGTCGAGGAGCTCCCAGCGCACGTAGTACTCGTCCGATACGTTCTCCGTCGGAAGCTCCCCTTCGGCCAGCCTCTCGCGCACGCGGATCAGGTACTTGCCCGGCTCGACCGGGACGTTGGGCAGACGCTCCCCCTGACCGAGGCCACGGGAGTCCGCCACGATGAGGGGTTCGTCGGTACCGGGCTTGAGCAACTCGACGACCACGTCCATGTTGGGGATCGAGCTGACGTCGAGCTCGGCCGCGCGGCGCTCGGGCCCAAGATGCTCGATCTCGAAGAGGTCGACGTCGCCTGAATCCTGGCTGAGCCGTTGGCCGAGGTAGGCTTGCATCTCGGTCGCTTCAGCGAGTCGTGTCGCGTCCTTTGGCAGGTGGTTCGGCTCGCGCTCCGAAGGGCCCCGTGTCGCGAGCTGCCATGCCGCGACGCCCCCGGCGGCCAGCAAGAGCAAGAGTAACCACAGCCACGGCCGTCGTTTGCGCGCAAACAGCGAGTCGATCTCGTCGATGCGCCGAGTGCCGCTCCGGGCGGATGGCGTAGCGGTTCTGCTCAACCGCCAATCTCCGGAGCCGACCGAAGTGAGATACTTGATGAGCGCTTGCCGGAGCTCCTCGGCGGTCTGGTAGCGATGCGATGGATCTTTTTCGAGGCAGCGCATGATGATTTCGTCGGCCTCGGAGGGCACGGACAGCGGCGACCGAGTCGAAGGGCGCTGCGGCTCTTCCGATAGATGCTTCGAGAGGACGCCAACCGGGTTCGGCGCATCGAACGGCGGCTTGCCTACGACGCATTCATACATGATCGCGCCCATCGCGTAGACGTCACTCCGCCCGTCGAGCTCGTGGCCCTGGATCTGCTCGGGGGACATGTAGTACGGGGTGCCTACGATCGTCCCGCTGCTCGTGACCTGCGCTTCGACGGTGCCTTCGAAGAGCTTCGCCAGACCGAAATCCAGTACCTTGGGCCGCTCCCCGTCGCGGCCTTCGGCGATGACGATATTCTCCGGCTTGAGGTCGCGATGGATGACGCCTGCCGCGTGGGCATCGGCTACCGAGCCGGCCACCTGGGCCAAGAGATAGGCCACGCGACCAAAAGGCATGGCGCCCTCGCGAGCGATGACCTTGCCGAGGTCGTCGCCGTCGACGTACTCCATCACCAGGTAGAGCGAGCCCGACTTCGTGCGGCCGAAATCGAACACGTGCACGGTGTTCGGATGGTTGAGCCGCGACGCGGCTTCGGCTTCGCGATGGAAGCGCGCGACGCTCTCGGGATTCTGCTCGACTTCGTGGTGAAGCAGCTTGACCGCCATGGCCTTACCGATCTGGACGTGCTCGGCGCGGTACACGGTGCCCATTGCGCCCTGGCCGATCTTCTCGACGACGCGATAGCGGTCCGCGATGATGTCCCCGGTTCCCGGAAGCGTGGGCGCCAAGCTCTTGCCGCACTTCCCGCAGAACTTGGATTCGGGTGGGTTACTTTCCCCGCAGGCACTACACAGCGCGTGGCCGTTTGGCGCGGTGTTAGCCATTCAACGTCAGATACCGGTACGCGAGCCAGGCTGCTGAGAGGACCACCAGCAAAGCTAGGCCGCGTAGCGCGTTCTTGCGACGCTGGACCATCGGGAACGGCTCGTTCGCGCTGTCGTAGCGCACCCGCGCGCGCGCTCGATGACTGGGGCTCGCGTCCTGCGGAGGCCCGAATCGCTCGGTCGGAACCTCCACGCTCTGCTCAGCTTCGGCCGGCTCATCAGCGCCGGGCCTACCAGGCGGCGCTGGGAAGTTCGGCCGCGGGATGCCCAGCATCGTCTTCTGCGGCGGGCGCGCTCGGGCCCGGGAGCGCGCCGTCGAGATCTCGGTGGGAGGGGGTGGCGGCGCAGCACCCGGCGCTTGCCGAGGCG
>CP070650.1:573519-576091 GCA_020354595.1 Myxococcales bacterium | reverse complement strand
TGAAGGTGCTCAAGGCATGGAGCCGCACGCTCCAAAAAGAGACCGAGGGGCGGGTCGAGCTCCGGGTGTTCTCCGGTGGCAGCGAGGGCAGCGATCGCGACCTCGTGAAGCGCATGAAGGCCGGTAAGCTGGACGCGGCCGGCGTGGCGACAACCGGCTTGAGCATGATCGCGAAGGAGCTTCAGGTGCTGACGGCGCCCGGGCTGCTCACCGACGACGCGCAGCTCGACCGCGTGCGCGAGAAGCTCGACGCGAAGCTCCAGAAGATGATCGACGACGGCGGGTTCAAGCTGCTTGCCTGGGGTGACGGCGGCAAGAACCGCGTGTTCTCATCGGCCGCGTTTGCCGCGCCCTCAGAGCTGGCCGCAAAGCCCGCGTGGGCAGGAAAAGACAACGCGGTCGCCCTGGCCTACGTCCAGGCGCTCGGAGGCAAGCCGGTGAAGGTTGGTTCGTCCGGCGTTTTGCCAGGCTTGACCGAGGGTAAGCTCGAGGTGGTGCCTGCCTCCGCCATGGCTGCTGTCGCGTTCCAGTGGTACACGAAGCTCAAGTACATGACGTCGAGCAACTTCAACATCATCGTTGGAGGCTCGATCATCAGTAAGAAGAAGTTCAACGAGCTCAGCAAGGCCGACCAACAGACCCTGCTGGATACGGCGAAGCGCGCCGCGAGCAAGCTCGATCAGATCGTCCGCCGGGACGACGACCGCGCGTACCAAACCTTACTCACCCGCGGGATCACCGAAGTGGACACCGCCGCAAACCAGGCTGCCTGGGACGCCGCCGCCAAGAAGGCCCGCGACCAGCTCACCCAGCGCGGTGTCTACAGCAAGAGCCTCCTCAAGGCGGTCCAAGCAGCTGCCAACTAGCCCATAACCGCCTGAAATTGCAGGGCTGAGGGGGCCTTGGCCCGTGATCGGCGCGAAGCGTCGATTCTACGGGCTTGCCAAATCTAAGCGATGCTCATATTGTCCGGACATAAGCAACGCTCAGGTTTGATGGAGCCTGACAGGAGCGGCTGGGATGAAGTTTCAGGAAACCAGGGCAGCGGTCGTGAGGACCTGCATCACGCTGGCGGACCAGGGCTTCTTAGCGGGCACCGGCGGCAACGTCGCGCTACGCGCCGACGAGGATCACTTCGCGGTCACACCCTCGGCCACCGACTACTACGCGATGAGCGCCGCCGACGTGTGTGTCGTGCGGTTCTCGGACAAGGAGCAGGTCGAAGGCGAGCGTGAGGCCTCGGTCGAAGCGGGCCTTCATGCAGGTGTGCTCAAGGCACGGCCCGAATGCCGGGCGAGCGTGCACACGCATCAACCGATCGCAAGCGCGTACACGCTCCTCGCAAGGCCGCTCGAGGTACAGGACAGCCGGCATCGTGAGCTTCTCGGCGCACGCATTCCGTGCGTCGGGTACGCACCATCCGGTACGGGGCTGCTCGCCGCGCGCGTAGCGCGCGCGATCAAACCCGACACAAATGCTTACTTGATGCGCAACCACGGCGTCATCTGCGTCGGCAAAGATGCCGAAGAAGCGATGGCGCGCGTGGCTGCGCTCGAGTCCGAATGCGCGGCGTTCTTCGAAACGCGCGCTGCCAACGAATCCGTAGCGCTCGATCCATCGGTGCGCGCGCTCGTCATTGCCGCGCTTCGGTCGGCAGTGCGCGATGAGCTCCAGGAGACGGAACGATGACCATGCAAGCTCAGACCGTGGCCAGACCCCAGGCGGCCGAGAGGGACCGATCGAACGGCTTCGCCATTTCGGAATGGCACGACACTGACGAGGTGATGGCGCGGCTAAACGCGCTCCTCAGTCAACCCATACGCCCGATTCGCCCGGAAAACATGGAGAAAGTGCTCCGGTACTTCGACGAGAAGTGCCAGGGAAGCAAGAGGCTTTCCGACCGAGCCAAAGAGGTCATCCCGGGCGGAGTCCAGCACAACCTCGCGTTCAACTACCCGCACCCTCTTGCGATCACCGGCGCCCACGGTGCGTACATGACGGACGTCGACGGGAACCCATACATCGACTTTCTGCAGGCAGGCGGGCCGACGATCCTCGGCTCGAACTACGAGTCCGTTCGCAAGCAGGTGCACGAGCTGCTCGATACGTGCGGGCCTACCACGGGATTGATGCACGAGTATGAGGTCAAGCTTGCCGAGCTGTTGGTCAAGCACTTCCCCGCGGTGGACATGTTCCGAATGCTCGGCTCCGGCACCGAGGGCGTGATGGCCTCAATCCGCGTCGCGCGCGCGCACACGGGCAAGAAGTGGATCATCAAGATGGGCGGCGGTTACCACGGTTGGTCGGACCAAATGGTCTACGGGCTTCGCGTGCCCGGGACCGGGCGTCGGGATGCGATCGGCATTCCACGGGCCTGCGTCTCGCACGTGCAAGAGAGCTTCCCGCACGACATCAACGCGATCCGCCGGAAGCTCCAGCTCAACAAGCTACGAGGCGGCACCGCCGCGGTGATCGTCGAGCCCGTGGGACCGGAAAGCGGCACCCGACCGGTCTACAAAACGTTCAACCAGGAGCTCCGGCGGCTCTGCGACGAGTTCGACACGCTGCTGAT
>CP070650.1:569599-573419 GCA_020354595.1 Myxococcales bacterium | reverse complement strand
TCAGCCTCAGCCTCAGCCTCAGCCTCAGCCTCGGCCTCAGCCTCAGCCTCAGCGCCAGCGTCAGCGCCAGCGTCAGCGTCAGCGTCAGCGCCAGCGTCAGCGCCCGCCTCGGTCCCTGCTTCCGCCTCAGGTTCTGGCTCGGCCTTGGGCTCCGGGGCCTTGATCAGTCCCTCCGCGATCAAGATCTTCACCTTCTCGTCGCCGCTCACCCACTTGCGGTCAGGGGTGCGGACGCCATACCGGCCGGAGCGCTTCTTGATGATTTGGTACTCTTCGGTCTGCTTGACGATCTCCATGCGCGTCCGCGTACCACACCGATCGACCAAGGGGTAGGAGACTCCGATGAAGACGCAACGGCTACAGGACGGGACCGAAATGCCCGCGCTGGGGCTCGGCACTTGGAAGTCCGAGCCCGAGCAGGTCCACAAGGCGGTGCGGTCCGCGCTCGAGGTCGGCTATCGGCACATCGACTGCGCCGCGATCTACCAAAACGAAGAAGAAGTGGGCCGCGCGCTTGCAGATAGCTTTGCCGCGTCCGACGCGAATCGCGAGGACGTTTGGATTACCAGCAAGCTCTGGAACGACTCTCATCTCCCCGAGCACGTCCGCCCCGCGATCGAAAGCAGCTTGAGGAAGCTCCGGCTCGACTATTTGGATCTCTACCTGATCCACTGGCCGGTGGCGCTCCGCAACGGAACGCTCCTTCCGAGCGGACCCGAAGACTTCATTGCGCTGTCGGAGGCGCCTTTGGAGTCGACCTGGGAGGCGATGCTGTCCTTGAAGGAGGCAGGGCTCGCGCGGCAGGTCGGTGTGTCCAACTTCAGCAAGGGGCAGATCGAGCGGGTGCGCGATGCCACGGGAGCCACGCCCGCCGTCAATCAGATCGAGCTTCACCCCTATCTACAGCAGAACGCGTTGGTCGCTGCCCTCGGGGAGCTCGGGGTCGCGGTGACCGCCTACTCGCCTCTCGGCTCTCCGGATTCCGCGGCATTCATGGGCCGTGAGGACGACGTGCTGCTCACCGAGCATCCGACCATCGTCGAGATCGCGGAGAATCATCGCGCGACGCCGGGGCAGGTGCTAATCGCTTGGGCCTTGGCTCGCGACACCAGCGTGATTCCCAAGTCCGTCAATCCTCGCCGCATCGCAGAGAACTGGGGAGCACGCGAGCTGACGCTCACGCTGGCGGACATGACCGCGATCGCGTCGCTCGACCGGCATCAACGCAAGGTCGACGGCAGCTTCTGGTTCCTCGGCGAGACGTACTCACCGGAGACCCTCTGGGACGAGGGATCACTCTAGGCGGATCGAGACCTTCTTCGTCTTGTTGGCCTCGACGGTGACCCACACCGTCTTCGGCTTGCCGTCACCGAATGGCTTGAGCACGAGGCGGTGACGCCCGGCCGGCAACGTGAGCCTGCGCGGCGTGCTGCCGAGTAGCTTCTTGCCCTTGTAGACCTCTGCCCAACCGCCTCGGGTGACCAGGTTGATCGTCCCGGGACCCGCGTTCACCGTCGGCTTGGCGCGCGCGCGCCTCGGCCGCTCGGGATCGGTTGCCGCGGCTGCGGTATCCTCCGGTTCGGGAGCCGCGACGGGAGTCTCGACTGTGGTTGGTGGAGGAGGCTCCGGCTCGACTACCTCCACCGGCGCGGAGGCTTCGGGGCTGGGCTCGCTCGCGCCGAAGTCCTCTTCGGTTTCCATGGGCGACAAAGCGATGGTCAATACGCCGAACAATGCGAGCACGCCGACGAGCGAGGCGAGCGCAACGGTTCGCTTGGTTCCGAATCGCCTCTCTGGCAGCGGCGGAGCCTCGGCGAATTGCACGTCCGTGGCGGTCATCGTCACGTCGGTCTCGCCCACCCGAGGCATGGTGGGTACCGCCTCGTTCGCCATTCTCGCGACTTCCATCAGCTGGCTCTTTCGTGCCTCTCCCTGGGGAAAGACCTCCCCCATCCACTCGGAGAGCTCCGCAGGCCCGACGATCGCCTGCCGAGTTGCCAAGAATTGCCGGAGAGCGCGGCCCATTTCGCGGGCCGTCTGCCATCGTTCCTTCGGATCGCGCTGAAGCGCCTTCAGAACGATTTCATCGAGCTCGTGAGGAACCTGCGAACGGTGCTGCGAGGGAGGATCGAGCTCGTCGTAGAGCACCGCGTGAATCGTGTTGGCGGTGGTGTCACGTCGAAACAGTCGTTTCAGCGTCAGCATCTCCCAAAGCGCTACGCCGAGGGCCCAGACGTCGACCCTTCGATCGATTGGGTTCGACGTGAGCTGCTCGGGAGCCATGTAGGCGAACGTTCCTTTCACCTGGCCGGTTGCCGTGTGGTGCATGCGTTGGCGCGCGCTTGCGATGCCGAAATCCACCACTTGAATGGATCCGTCATACGTGACGAAGAGATTCCGGGGGGAGACGTCGCGATGGACGACGTGAAGGAGGTCACCATTTGCGTCCTTGAGCTCGTGCGCGGCGTGAAGCCCCTCGCACGCGTTCGCAATGATTCCCGCCATGCGCATCGGCAGGAGCGGATGGCGGCGTTGCTCCTGATCTCGTGCCACCTTGCCGCACAGTCGAGAGAGCGGCTCGCCGACCAGGTATTCCATTGCGATGTAGTACTCGCCCTCGGCTTCGCCGAAGTCGAACACACTGCAGACGTTTGGGTGCGTGATCCGCGAGGCGATCTTCGCCTCGTCGAGAAACATCTGGACGTATTTCTTCTCCTTCGCGAGATGCCGGTGGATGCGCTTCAAAGCCACCAGCTTCTCGAACCCCGACGCGCCATCGACGCGGGCGAGGTACACGGTTGCCATTCCCCCCGACGCGAGCTCGAAGCAGAGCTCGTAGCGCCCAATGCGCTCGGGAACCGTCCTCTCGGGCTCCACCGACTCTTCGGAGTGCGGCACAACCTCGACAAGAGGCACCTGCGGTGCCGCTGCCTCTTCGGGACCGGATGACATGTTTCCCCTTTCCAGCGTAGCGGGGGCCAGAGTGTCAATGCTAGCGGAATCTTTGATTATTAGCGTATTTTCGGTTATGCTGCTCACTGGGTGCGAAAATGGGGATTCGCCTCGGAATTATTGCGGTTTTCTGTGTGGTCTGGGCATTGCCAGGGGCTGCGCATGCTCATCCGATGCTCGACCGGGCCATCGAGGCCTACGAGCAGGCGGATTTCGAACAAGCGCTTCGAACCTTCGACACCGCCGCGCGAAACGCAGATCTGTCGGTCGAGGAGCTGCTTCAGCTCTTCGAGATGAGGGCTCTGGTGCACCATGCGCTCGGCGACGACGCTGCCATGCGGGCCGACCTTCGCCGGTTGGCCGCGGTGCGCAATAGCTACGAGCTGAGCAGGCTCGCGCCACCGTCGGTTCGGGAGGTGTTCGAACAGGTGCGACAAGCGAACAGCGGGGCGAACAGTGTCGAGCTTCGCATCGAGCAAAAGACGATCGAAGAGTCCCCGTGGATGGTCGCCAACGTGCTGCGGGTGCCCGAGGGACTGGTCGACCACACCACCCTTCAGTGCAACGTCGACAACAACGCCAGGACGGTTTCCCGCACCTCCCAAGGCAAGAGTGTCAGCCTCAGGCTGCCCAACTCGGGCGCGCACAACGGATGCTCGGCAACCGCCCGGACGAGACAGGGTGGAGTGCTCTTCACCGCCACGATCGAGGGCTCGCTGCCCTTGGCGACCTCGAGCAAAGCAGATCGCTTCGAGATGCCCAAGTACAAGGCACGCGATGAGGGTGCCCAACCGAAGAAGAAGAAGAAGTGGCCTTGGATAGTTGCCGCCTCGGCAGTCGTCGTCGCGGGCGGCATCACGGCTGGGGT
>CP070650.1:562101-569499 GCA_020354595.1 Myxococcales bacterium | reverse complement strand
TCGATGGCCGGATCTTCTCCGGCAAATGGGTCCTCCGGGAGCTCGTCGTAGTAGCTCCGAAAGTCCGTCGTCGGGGCAAGCACTCCTCTGAGGCCGTGCTTGTCGGTGAGCCATGCCTGGAGGCGCAAACAGGCGTGCTCCCATGCGACGTCTCTCACGCTTTCGTTGTCCAAACCGAAGTCGGGTAGGCGCAAACTTTGCGCCCCTTCGATGAGGGAGTGACAGAGCTCGTGGAGGATCATCTGTGCGAGGCAATCATCGGGGTCGAGTGTGCTTGGGTCGCCAATCGTCATCGTGCCTTGGCCATCGGACGACGCGTAGACCTCCGAAGAGCGCTGCACTCGAAAACCGATCCGGCCGGCAACGGTCAGCCAAATCGCGTCCAGCGGGTCCAGGTAGATGTGGCGAGGTTTGCGTTCCACTGTGCTATGGTCGCCGCAATGAAGGTCGCGCGTTGTCCGATCTGCAAGAAAGAGCTCAGCAAGCGAAGCTAGAGCTTCCCGTTTTGTTCGGCTCGGTGCAAGCTGGTCGACGCCGGAAACTGGTTCGAGGGGAGTTACCGCATCCAAGAGGCGCCGGTGGAGCCTAGCTGGGGAGAGAACTAATGAAGTACTTCGTTGTCCTTGTAAGCATGTTGTTGTTCTTCGGCGCGACAGCATCCGCTCAAGAGGAGGCTGCGGCTGGGGAGGACGTGGCGCCCGCCACGGACACTCCCCCGGCGCAAGCCGAGGAGGCTCCACCGGAGGAGAAGAGGAGCCCCTACTACAAGAAAGTCAAAGGCTGGCTGTGGATTGAGGGCGTGGCGGGTCCTTCGTCGTACGATCCCGATCAGTTCGGCTCCCTGAGCATCGGAGCGAGTACCGGCGGAGCACCGAAGGAGCGAGGGCCTCTGTTTGGCTTCGCGCTCGGAACCGGCTTCGGCGGCGGCTTCTTCTTGGGCTGGTACTACCATCAGGCGAACTACAACGCGTACAAGCTGTTCAAGACGGGTCTGGAGTTTCAACCGACGATTCGCATTCCCTACGTACACATCATGTTCCGCGTCGACATCGGCTATGCCAAGATGTCCGGAACCAACCCCTGGGGCCTACTCAACATGAACAACGGCGGCCTCGACACGACGTTCGGCGTTGGTCTTCGTATTCCGATCGTGCGTTGGATGTCGTTCGCGGCGACCTTCGACTGGTCGTACATCGGCCTGTCGATGCGGGGCGACGACCCTACGACTGGCGCGCGGATCGACCAATGGATCAGCGGTCAGCAGCTGGCGGGCACCTTCGCTCTGACCTTCCACTTCATTGGCGTGCGCAAGGACTAGAGCTGGCTGGCTTCGTGGACGTGGTCGACCAAGGCGCGTGCCTGCGCTGGCGTCGCCTGCGGCATGATGCCGTGGCCTAGATTGAAGATGTGGCCGGGGCGGCCTGCGGCGCTGTCGAGCACCTCGGAAGCCCGTGCGCGCATCACTTCGGTGGATGCGAGCAGTGCCGCGGGGTCCATGTTGCCTTGAACGCCTACGTCGTCGCCTAGCCTCGCCCAGGCTTCGTCGATCGAGATGCGCCAATCGATGCCGATGACGTCGCCGCCCGCTTCTTTCATGGCCGGGTAGAGCTCCGGGTTGCCGGTGCCGAAGTGAATCGCGGGCGTGTTCTTCGGAAGCTTGTCGAAGATCGCTTTGGTGTGCGGAAGGACATAGCGGCGATAGTCCGAGGGCGAGAGACAGCCGACCCAGCTGTCGAATAGCTGAACCGCCTGCGCGCCCGCATCGATTTGAGCGATGAGGTAGTCGGCGATCGCGTTCGAGAGTCTCGCCATGAAAGCGTTCCAGAGCCCTTCGTCGCCGAGCATGAGCTTCTTGGCCTCGTAGTAGTTCTTCGAGCCCCCACCTTCGATGGCGTACGAAGCGAGCGTGAAGGGTGCGCCGGCGAATCCTATCAGCGGCACATCGAGCTCTTTTAGCGTCGTGCGGATGGCGTCCATCACGTACGAAAGAGAGCCGGCCGCATCGATGCGCTCCGGAATGCCGTCGACCTGCGCTGCTTCGCGGATCGGGTCCATGATCCGCGGGCCATGGTCGTCGGTGAACTCGAAGCCGATCCGAAGCGGCTCGAGGATCAACAAGATGTCGGCGAAGATGATGCCCGCGTCGACGCCGAGCTGGTCAACGGCTCGCACCGTCACCTCGCAGGCGAGGTCCGGTGTTTTGCAGAGCTCGATGAAGCTCACCTTCTCGCGCAGCGCTCGGTATTCGGGCTGGTAGCGGCCAGCCTGCCGCATGATCCAAATCGGCGTGTACGAAGTCGGCTCACGCCGACAGGCCTGCAAGAAGACACTCATCGGCATACCCATAGCTCAAATGCAAAAAGGGGTCAGACCCCTTTTTTGAGTAGTCGCGCTTTCGGAAAAGGGGTCCGACCCCGTTTTACAACGCGATCGGTGGGTCGGTTCGGACGTTCTTGACCAAGGCGCGGGCTTCGGAGACCAAGAAGATCGAACCTGCGGCAACGACCAGGCCTTCGGGGCCCGCGGCGCGTTTCGCTCGTGCCACGGCATCGCGGATGCTTCGGGCGGCCGTGCCCCTTCGGATCTTCTGGAGCCGTTCCGGCTGTTCGGAGCGATAGATCGAAGGGGCAGCGTAGATGCGCCGATCCACGCGCCCATCGAACGCAGCGAGCATCCGCCGGTGATCCTTGTCTCGCATGGCACCAAAGAGGAGGACGACGTTCCCGGGAAAGTCGAGGTCATCCAAGTAGGACGCGAGCGTCTCGCATCCGGAGGCGTTGTGCGCGGCGTCGAAAAGAAACGAAGGATGTCCGCCGTGCCACTCGAGTCGGCCTGGCCACTTTGCGCGACGAAGCCCCACCCGAATGTCCTCGTCGGAAATCTCAAAGCCCTTCGCGTCGAGCTCCATCAGCGTCGCCAAGGCGCAGGCGGCGTTGTCGGCCTGATAGCGTCCGCGGAGGCCGAGACGAAGGCCCGTCCACTCTCGTTGGCCGGCTCGCGCCGAGAGCGTCTTCCCGTGCCACGCACTTTCGAAGTCGCGATCGATCCAACGGAGCGGGGCGTCGACCGCGCGGGCCCTCACACCGATCGCGCGCCGCACGCTCTTGCCCCGGGCGCCCACGATGCAGGGCACGCCCGGCTTCAGCACGCCCGCCTTTTCGCGCGCGATCTTGGCGAGCGTATCCCCCAGGATGCGCTCGTGCTCGAAGCTGATGTTCGTGATCACCGACGCCTCGGGCGTCACGATGTTGGTCGAGTCCAATCGGCCTCCGAGGCCGACCTCCAGCACGACGATGTCGCACCCGGCATCGCGAAAGGCTTCAAAAGCGAGAAGGGTCGTGTACTCGAAGAACGAGAGCGGGGGCAGACGATCGTCGGTTCGAAGCTCCTCGATGCGTTTCGCGGCTTCCCGTTCGGAGATCGGCCGTCCGCCGATGCGTACCCGCTCGACATACCGCTGCAGATGCGGCGAGGCGAATTGCCCGGTGCGATACCCAGCCGCCCGAAGCACCGACTCGACCATGGTTGCGACGCTGCCCTTTCCGTTGGTGCCAGCGATGTGGACGTAGCTCGCGCCACGCTCCGGGTGGTGGCGCGCTTCGGCCGCCGCCTGCATCCGTTCGAGGCCGAGCTTGATCCCGCGTGACTCGAGACTGTAGAGCCACCGAAGCGCTTCTCGATAGCGACTCACCCTGCAAGATATTCGACGATGCGGGCGACGTTGTCGCGCATGTCTTGTCGCGTAGAGATCAGATCAATCATACCGTGCTCGAGGAGAAACTCGGCTCGCTGAAATCCTTCTGGGAGCTTTTGCTTGATCGTGTCTTCGATGACTCGTGGCCCTGCAAAGCCAATGAGCGCGCCCGGCTCGGCGATGTTGACGTCGCCCTGCAACGCGAAGCTCGCGGCCACACCGCCCGTCGTTGGATTGAGCAAGATGCTCACGAAGGGCACTCCCGCCTCACGGAGCTTTGCACGTGCGGCCACGGTCTTGGCCATCTGCATCAGCGAGAGTGAGCCTTCTTGCATGCGCGCGCCACCAGAGCAGGAGAGCAGGACGACGGGCTGCCCGTGCTCCGCACCACGCTCCATCAGGCGCGTGACCACTTCTCCGACGACCGAGCCCATCGATCCGCCCATGAAGCGAAACACGAAGACGCCGAGCTGTACCGGTCGTCGGCCGATCTGCGCCGTGCCGGCGAGAATTGCGTCGTTCACCCCGGTCGCGTCGCGAGCGGCTTCGACTCGATCGGGGTACGCTTTCGAGTCGACGAACGCGAGAGGATCGGCGGCAACCAGCTCCGTGTCGAGCGCCGTCCAGGTGCCCGTGTCGGCCAGAAGGTCGATCCAGCCCTCGGCCGCGAGGTGGAAATGAAAACCGCATGCGGGGCAGACTTCGAGGTTGCGCTCGAAGTCTTCTTTCTTGACCGCGTCACCGCACGCGTCGCACTTGCGGAACAGCCCCTCGCCGAGCGTCCTCTTCTCGGAAGCGTCGACTCCGGCCTTAGTCTTGGCGAACTCCGCCACGGTCATTGGCTAGCATGAAGCCACGATCGCGGATAGGTGCCGGCCTGTCTTGCCGCGGTCACGCCGATGCGAAAAGAAATACGCAGCGTCAGCGTGAGTACAACCGCCCACATCATCGATCCGATCATCGTCGAGGCCGGCGTCTTGAAGTTGAAAGCGGATCAAGCGAGCGAGGTCGCCATGAGGCGTGCTGTAGCTTCGGTCGATGACGGGTCGACCACCAGCGGCCTGCTCCATTTCGCGCGCGACCTCTTCGCCGATTTCGAAAGCCCCAACCCGAATGTGAGGACCGATCGCGGCGACGAGCTCGCCGGCTTCCCGTGACAGGGCTCGAATGGCCTTGAGCACGATCCCGGCCACGGCGCCCCGCCAACCCGCGTGAATCGCGGCGACGTCGCCGCTTGGCGGGTGTGCGATCAAGATCGGCACGCAGTCCGCCGTGCGCGCCGCTACCCCAATGCCCGCCGCGCGGGCGATCAGGGCGTCCCCCTCGGCATCCACGATCGCAGTCGGGACGTCAGCGTCCGTGATCTCGCGAACGTGGTCACCGTGCACCTGGCGCTGCTCGAACAAACGATCGAGCGGAATACCGAGCGCCTCTGCGAAGCGCTCGCGGTTTTCGCGCACCGCTTCGTCGTCGTCTCCCAGATGAAAGCCGAGATTGAGCGAATCGAAGGGCGGATCGCTCACCCCCCCGGCGCGCGTCGCGAACACGTGAGGGAAGTCGTACCTATCCAGAAGCGTGGAACGAAACGTACCCACATTGTGGTTTGTAGCACGACGGGTTTGCGCGAGCTGGCGCGCCGGGCTAAGGACCGCGTCCTCCAAGCCCGGGCAGGGAGTGGGTTGGTGCATCGGTTTCCTTCCGTGGAATGGACAGAGGCGTTGAGGGTCACCCTCAACAACGACCGCGCATATCGCGAGGCGGGCAAGCCGTGGACGTTTGGTGCGGTCGCCATGATCGTGCGATCGGACGCGAACAACGGCCTCGAGCAGGACGCGGGGATCGTCCTGCACGTGCACCGCGGCGAGTGTCACGGGGCGAGGTTCGTCGAGGGGGATAGCGACCCGCGGGACGCGGAGTTCGTGATCGTCGGAACTTACGATCGCTGGAGAGATGTCATTGAGGGCCGGCTCGACCCGATCAAAGCAATGATGGAAGGCAAGCTGAAGCTTACGCGGGGTCATCTCCCCACGATCATTCGGTTTGTCGAGCCCTCGAGATTGATCGTCGCGAGCGCGACCAAGGTCCCCACACGGTTCGCGGACTAGCACCCGGGAAGACGAGGGCTCAGCGTGAAGGACTCTGACTGCATCGCGTTCCTTCAGTGGGCGCTGCCGCGCCTTCGCCGGCAATGGCCCGGCTACCGCAAAGTGCGGGGTCAGGTCTGCAAGCGGGTCACGCGTCGGATGGGCGATCTCGGACTGCAGAGCATCGAAGCCTATCGGGCGCGTCTGGAATCGGACCCTGCGGAGTGGGCCGTTCTCGATGGTCTGACGCACATCACGATTTCACGCTTCTACCGGGAACGGGCCGCCTTCCGATATCTGTGCGACACCGCCTTGCCGGAGCTCCGGACGCTCGCATCGCCTGAGCCTGTGCAGATCTGGAGTGCGGGCTGCGCAGGGGGTGAAGAACCCTACACCCTGGCGATGGCTGCGCACGAGCATGGGATCCCGGTCCAAATCGTTGCAACGGATGCGGATCCGCTTCAACTCGAGCGAGCGCGTCGGGCGCGTTACTCGCCCGGTTCCCTGAAAGATCTTCCGGCGCAATGGAGAGCGTCTTACTTCGAGCCCGAAGGAGATGGGTTCGTGTTTCGCGAAGACCTTCGAGAAAAGGTGGAGCTCCTACAACAGGACATCCGCGTCGAGATGCCGACCGGACCGTTTCATCTGATCCTGTGCCGCTACGTTGCGTTCATGTATTTCGATCGGGCGCTTCAGGACGAAGTTGCGGAGCGTCTGCTCACGCGAACCGTTCCGGGTGGGTTCGTGGCCCTCGGAAAACGGGAGTCCTGGCCCCCCGGGGTTCCGGGGCTCACGGAGGTTCGGCCCGGGTTGCGAATCTACCGAGTGGCGCCGCCTTAGGCGCTCGCGTGGGGGCGGCGGGGTGGGGATCGGAGGGTC
Source organism: Myxococcales bacterium (assembly GCA_020354595.1). GTDB lineage: Bacteria > Myxococcota_A > Polyangia > Polyangiales > Houyiibacteriaceae > SG8-38. Next base: position 562,842 of record CP070650.1, on the reverse strand, counting down.
CACACGTTGTGACTCCAACGGCGCCGCCTCTCGCCTTGACAGCCCGCGCCGCTTGACTACTTTCCGGCTCCTGCATTTCCTGCGGAAGTGGCGGAACTGGCAGACGCGCTAGACTAAGGATCTAGTGGGGTAACACCCGTGGAGGTTCGAGTCCTCTCTTCCGCACCCAATCATTTCAGCAGCTTGCGCGATCAGCTCCTCCGTCGTGGGAGCGGCCTCAGCCGGACTGGTGAAGAAACTGGTGCGAAATAACACCGACTGAGCCTCCTCGAGATTGGAGTGCAGGTACTCCTTCGTCGTGGTCACGTGCTTGTGGCCCATCAGGTAGGCGATGCCGATCAGGTTGCCGGTCCTGCCCCATTCGGTCCCTCGACCATGACGGAAGTCGTAGATGCTGAGCTTGCTGGCGCGGTGCGCGCTGATGCCCGCGGCGCGTGCCGCATCCCGCAGCACGTCTCGACAATCGAACTCGGGAAAGATCGTCCCCTCGCAGGGGAACCTCGAGTCGATCGCTTTTCTGGCGCGGTCCGTGATCGGCACATCCCGACCAAACCTCGCTTTATCGTTTTCGTCTCGGATGCGAAGGAGCCGCGCCCCCGGTTCATAGTCGTGAGGAGCCCGTAGGCCGAAGACGGTGGAGGGTCGGAGGCTCGTCTCACGCACGAAGGTCACGAAGTCGCGTACCGGATAGCCTTTGCGCGTGGATTGAGGGAGATGCGCAATGATCGCGTCCATCTCTTC
>CP070650.1:557080-562001 GCA_020354595.1 Myxococcales bacterium | reverse complement strand
GCACCGTGAAGAAGGCCGCCAAGAAGCGCCCGACCAAAAAGACGGCCGCCAAGAAAGCGACCAAGAAACGGGCCCCCAAGAAGGCGGCGAAGAAGCGTGTGAGCAAGAAGGCCGCGCTCAAGAAGCGGGCGCAGAAGACCACCGCGAAGATCAAGAAGAAGATGAACGAGGCGGCCAAAAACGCCGAACAAGAGATCGCCGCCTTCGCGCACTTCCCGATGCTAGAGCCGGACCATCACTTGGAGGTAGGCATCGAACGCGCGAAGGCGGAGCGCAAGAAGCACGCGAAGAAGAAGAAAAAGAAAAAGGCGCGGAACAAAAAGTAGCCGGCCCCCCGCTGAGGATTGAGGCCCGCGTACTGGGTACTGCGTACTGAGTCTCGCGCTGCGCAACGAGGTCGCAGCCGTGCGCGGTAGCGCGAGCCGGAACGGCGAAGCCCGGCGCGCATGCGCCGGCAAGCCCCGAGCGGAGCGACGGGGCGCGCAGGGAGGACTACGGGCGGGGGTGGGCGGGCGGTGTAACTAAAACTCAGGCCGATCCTGATGCTGCCCGTAAACCGCTCGAAACACGTCGCAGATCTCCTGCTCGGTGCAGTAGACCTTGGCCGCCTCGATGATGCCCGGCATCACGTTGCGGTCGGCACGGCAGTCATCCGCAATGGCGGCTAGCGCCTTTTGCACCGCGGTGTCGTCACGTTCTGCTTTGACCTTGACCAGGCTCTCGATCTGCTCTTTTTGAATCTTCTCGTCGATGCGCAGGGTCGGGATGTCAGGCTGTTCTTCCTGCTGGTATTTGTTGACGCCGACGACCGTCTTTTCGCCGCTTTCGATCTGCTGCTGTAGCCGGTACGCCGACGCCGCGATTTCGCGCTGCGGGTAGCCGCGCTCGACCGCTTCGACCATGCCGCCGAAGTCGTCGATCTTGCGGATGTAGCCCATGGCCTCCTCTTCGAGGCGGTCGGTCATCCACTCGACGAAGTAACTGCCGGCCAACGGATCGATCGTGTTGGTGACGCCCGACTCCTCGGCGACGATCTGCTGCGTGCGGAGCGCCACGGTGACCGCCTCTTCGGTTGGAAGTGCGAACGTTTCGTCGAGGCTGTTGGTGTGGAGCGACTGGGTGCCACCGAGCACCGCCGCCAACGCCTGAAGCGCGACGCGCGCGACGTTGTTGTACGGCTGCTGCGCCGTGAGTGACACACCGGCGGTCTGGGCGTGCGTCCGAAGCATCAGCGAGCGTGGATTGCTCGGGTCGAAGCGATCCTTCATGAGCCGCGCCCACATCCGCCGGGCCGCGCGGAACTTGGCGATCTCCTCGAAGAAGTCGTTGTGGACATCGAAGAAGAACGAAAGCCGCGGCGCAAACTCGTCGACGTCAAGCCCCCGCTCCACGGCCCACTTCACATACTCGAGACCGTCGGCGATGGTGAACGCGAGCTCTTGCGCCGCCGTCGCCCCCGCCTCGCGGATGTGGTAGCCGCTGATGCTGACGCTGTTCCAGCGTGGTACTTCCTTGGCGCAAAACTCGATCGAGTCGGTGACGATGCGCATCGCCGGCCGCGGCGGAACGACCCATGCATGCTGCGCGATGAACTCCTTGAGGCAGTCGTTCTGTACGGTCCCCCCGATCTTGTCGCGGGGGATACCGCGCTTGTCGGCCAACGCCACGTAGAAGCCGAGCAGCACGGCCGCCGGCCCATTGATCGTCATCGATGTCGTGACTTTGTCGAGTGGGATCTGATCGAACAGGATCTCCATGTCGCGGAGCGTATCGACCGCCACCCCGACCATCCCGACCTCGCCGAGCGAGCGCGGAGAGTCGCTGTCGTATCCCATCAAGGTGGGGAAATCGAAGGCGGTCGAAAGCCCCGTCTGCCCCTGCTCGAGCAAGTACCGGAACCGCTCGTTGGTCTGCCGGGGGGTGCCGAAGCCGGCAAACATCCGCATGGTCCAGAGCCGCCCGCGATACATCGTGGGCTGCACGCCGCGCGTGTACGGGAACTGGCCCGGGAAGCCGAGGTCGCGCTCGTAGTCCGGACCGACGTCGGCCGGCGTGAGAAGGTCCGGCACTTCGAGGTCGCTCAAGGTCGAAAAGCGTTCCTTGCGGAGCGGATGCCGCGCGGCCGCGCCCCGCACGTCCTCGGATCGCCAGCGCTCGCTCGCTTCCTCGAGACGACTGCGTTCGTCGTCAGGCTGTCCTCCGCGGGCCAGCTTTTCGGCGGGATCCGATGCCACGGTACCTCCTGCTCAGTTCTCTACCGTGTCCTCTGCACCCGGGAAAGGCAAGACCTCGCCGCGGATGACCTGGAGCATGCCCTCCACCTCGAGAGCGACCTCCAGCTCCGGATTGGTCTCCAAGAAGCGCTCGAGATAGCGCTTTGCAGCCTGATTCTCGCCCTTTTGAAAATGCGTCGCGCCGACGAGAAACAACGCGTCGCCGTCGTCCTCATGCTTCTGAAGCGCCCGCTGCCCCATCCGAATCGCGCGGTCGTACTCGCCCATCATCCGCAAGGTCTGTCCGGCGCCGAGCATCGCCCCCACGTAGTCCGGCGCCAACGTGAGCGCCTCGACATAGCTCTTGAGCGCCTCGGGATAGGCCTCCTTCTCGAAGTATGCATGCCCCAAGAAGTGAAACGCATATTCGTTGTCCGGATCCTCGTGCGCGACGCGAAGAAGCTCGACGATCGCGTCGTCGAGCTCGCCCGCATGAAGAAGCTCCATCCCCTCTTCGGCCGCTTCCCAACGCTTGGACTGCGTGTCGCCCACCGCGCGCCTCAATTGCGTTTGCCGTAGTCGATGGAGCCGGCACGGGTGCGGTCGCGCGGCTGCACGCCCGAAGCCAACGCGGCGAGAACCAACAAGAGGAAGAGCACGCCACCGATCAGGAGCGTCGCACCCATGAGCTGACGGTTGTCGAGCACCCAGTAACAAACGCCGGCCAGGGCGAGCGTCAACAACCCCACCGCGCCGGCTGCCCGTAGCTGCAACTGTCGACGCCGCTTGGCTAGAGCTTGGGCTTCCTGCCGTGCTTCCTTGGCCGCCTTCTGTCGCTCTTTGCGAGCCTGGCGCCGCTCGTGCTGCTTCTTCGCCATCGGGGAAGCATACTACCGAATTGCTCGGCGAGCCCGGTCGGCCAAATGGCCTTTCGGCATCAGCTCGAGATACCGCTCGTAGGCCACCCTTGCGGCGGGAGAATTGTCGTTCCAGAGCGCCTCACCGAGATAGAACCAAGCGGCGGCTGGAGTCCCAGGAAGTGAAATCGACTGGCGGAAGAGTCGCCGTGCGGCGTCGAGGTCTCCGCGGTGCAGGTGGACGCGTGCGATTTGGTAGATCGCCTCCGCCTCGAGTCCGGGCCGCGCGTCCACGCCTCGCGCCAGCTGAAGGGCCCGCGTCGCATTCTTCATGGCATCGTCGTACTTCTCGGCGCGAAGGATGCTCCTGCCCATGCCAACGAGCGCTGGCGCGTAGTCCGGGTCGAGCTCGAGCGCACGCCGATAGTAACTGGCGGCCACTCCCGTATGCTCCTGCGCGAAGAGCTGGTCGGCCCGCTTGGTGAGGGCGGAGGGATCCAAAGAGGCGAGCTCCGACTGAACGACGCTGGCATCGGGCTCGGACGGCTCGGCTGGTGCGGCCGCCTTTGGCTTGGGCTTCGGCTTCGGGCGCGCGCGGGCAGCGGGCTTCGGTTCGGGCGCCGGGTCGGACTCCGGCTCAGGGGCGGCCATGGGCTTGGTCACCGGCTCAGGCTCGGGAGCCGGTACAGGCACGGTGGCAGGTTGGGGCGCGGGCATCGGCCTGGTCACCGGCTCGGACGGCGTCGGCCCCTCCGCCACCAGCGCTGGCGCTGCCACTGCAACTGGCGCTGGCCCTGCCACTGGCGCTGCCACTGCAACTGGCGCTGGCTCTGCCGCTGACTCTGTCGCTGGCGCTGACTCTGTCTCTGCCTCCTCAGGCTGCGTGAGCGACGCGATGCCGGCGATCACCGCACCGACTGCGGCCAACGCAACGAGACCGATCAGGATCTGCTTCGGCGTGAGCCCCGCTTGCGTGCTTCGCTCTTGCCGCTCGGCGAACGCGATCAAGTCGTCTTCCGGCTCGGCGAACTCGCCTTCGATCGGCTCGTCCATCTTGGCCGAGGCTTCGAGCGCGGCCGCCTTTTCGAGCAAGCGCTCCGCTTTTTCGCCTTCGCCCCGCTCTTCGAGGAGCTCGCCCAACAGTCGAAGCGGCGTGGGGTCTTCGGGGGCCAGACGTGCCGCGCCGAGCAATGCCTGCTGCGCGCGCAGCGTGTCGCCGTCCGCCCACCACGCCTCGGAACAGATCAACAGGTACTCGGGATCATCGACGAGCTCTTCGTGATGGAGGCTCAACACCTCGAGCGCCGATCGAGGTTTGCCCGACGCGATCAGATCGCGTGCGATCTCCAACGGATGCGGGTGTCTCCCCGCATCCTCGCCGTCGAGCGCGTAAGCGTCGAAGCCGAAGTCAGACACGGCGGCGATGCTACCAGAGACGGTGCTTCGGGCAGGAATTCCCGCCGACCCCGGAGTGACCCCGAGCCTTCTGCGTCAAAACCGGTATACTTCGCAGCGATGTTTGTGGTCGCGTGCTCCGGTTTCCCCGTGCCGGTAAGCCGATATTGGCGGGAATTCGATGCGGTGGAGATCTCGGACACGGAGATCGCCATCCCGGGCGCGGGTACCGTCCGGCGCTGGATCCGCGAATCACCCGACGGCTTTCTCTTCACGGTCGTAGCCCCGAAATCAGTCGCCGATTCGGGCTTCCGTCGAACCAAGGAGAACAAGGCGACGTGCGAGGCCGTGGCCGAGCTAGCCAATGACCTCAAAGCCAAGGCCGTGGTCTTCGCAGCCGACGAAAAGTTCAAACACGGCAAGGCAAACCGCGCTGCTCTTCGAGCGTTTCTAGGT
>CP070650.1:551789-556980 GCA_020354595.1 Myxococcales bacterium | reverse complement strand
GTCGCCGCCGCAAACCGCTGCCTTCGCGTATTCGCGAACGCCGAGGCCTACACTCATGCACGCCGAGGCCTTCGTCTCGTCGACCAGCTTCCCAATCCAGAGCGAGCAAAGCTCCGCATCGAGCTCGAGCAGGTCAGCATAGGGGCCCGGTGGCCGGACGATCCGGACGCCGAGTCCACACGCATCGAGGCGCTCGCAGAAGAGGCCCTCGACGCCGGATGCTCGGAGCACGCCCGGCTTGCGTTTACCCTGGTGAGCACACTCCGTTGGCATGAAGGATCGCTCGGGGATGCGCATCGTCTGTCGTTGCGCGCCGAGCTCGCAAGCCGCGGAACGGATGACCTTCAACGAGCGGTCGGGATCGCGGAGACCGCTCGCTGCCTCGTCATTCTCGAACGGGACCTCGCTCAAGCCGAAGCGCTACTGCTGGAAGCGCGAGCCCTCACGGAGCGGTCGGGGGAGCCTGCGTGGGCCGTCTTCGACGGGGTTGGCCTACTTCGTTTGCACGCCGGAGCATTGGGCGAAGCCAAAGAGGCGTTCGAGGAGGCGTGGGCGATCGCGAAGAAGCGCGGTAACCGATTGGAAGAATTCATGGCGCTCGAGCACTTGGTGATGGCGTCCATTCACACGAAAGACCCAGACCAGGCGTGTGAGTACGCCAAGGAGCTCGCGGACATCGGGGAGAAGCTACGCGAGGGCAGCGAGCGCCCACTGGGACGCGCGATGCTAGCCCTCTGCAGATACCAGCAAGGCGATGTAGAGCACCGAGCTACGCTCGAGGGAGCGATCCAAGAGTTGAGGGACGTGGACGCCAAGCAACGCCTCGCTTTCGTGCTAACCCAAGCCGCTGCGGTCGAGTCGGAACGCGGCGAGCTCGAAAGCGCCACGGCGCTGGCAGCTGAGGCCGAGGCGATTGGGCGGATCCTCCAGCAACCGAGCGAGTTGGCGCTCGCGCGAGCGGTGTTGCTTCGAATCGCACGGGAGCAAGGAGATGCGACGCAAGTCGAGCAACTCGCTGAAGAGCTCCGACAGATTAGCGGGTACGCGAACCACGTCGGCGTGATCGTTGAACGCGAGCTCGCGGCGGCTGCGGCCATGTCCAAGGCAGGATGAAACGATGCGAGGGATGCGATGGCAAGGGTGATGGTGGAACGGAAGTTCGAGGAGGCCGAGTCTTTCGACGACCTCCAGGCGCAGGAGGATGCCTTCGCGTGGTGTGCAGAGCAGCACCAGGTAACATTCATCCGCAGCTACTTCTCGAAGGACCGTAAGCGCATGGTCTGCGAGTACGAAGCGCCTGACGCGGAGGCGGTCCGGAAGCTGCAACGTACCGCGTCCATGCCCTTCGAGCGCATCTGGACGGCAACCGTGTTTGACTGGGAGGCCGGCTAGAGATGTGATACCGCTTGCGCGTCTCCTGTTCGATGAACGCACGCGCGACATCCACGTTGCTGATCGCACTCTTGCTTGGCATGGGCGTCCCGGTGCGAGCGCAGGACGCTGGCACGGAAGAGCCCACCGCAGAGAAACCCAAACCCAAAGAGCCAGACGCTGAAGAGCCAAAGAACGATGAGCGCCCCCCACCGACCGCGGGGAAGCTGCCCGTCGAGGACCCCACCATCCACCAACGGGATGACTTCCAACCCGTGGGAAAGCAGGCCTCGACGCCGGACGACGCCGCGGCCCCCGAAACCACATCGGACCAAGACGAAGGCCTCGTCGAAGGGGCCGTAGAGACTTCGGCGGCGGGGCTGCCCGTGGAGGACCCGACCATCCACGACGAGGCGCAGCTCGCTGTCGAGCCCGAGGCCGAGGAGGAACAACCTGCCCCGGAGGAGAAGCCCGCCGACGACTGGGGCCAACCCGTCAAGGTCGCGTACGGATATCAGGGCGGGCTGCTCGTCAGCGTCAACGACTGGTTCTACTTGTCGCTGTCCGGCCTCGTTCAGGCTCGCTACGCGGTCAACTACCGGACGAAACCACCGACCGATCCGGAGACCGGCGTTCGCGAGATGCAGGTCACCCAGGGGTTCGATGTCGCTCGCGCACGCTTCCATCTCGGCATCGGGCTCACCGAATTCGTTGCCCTCTACATGCGGGTTGGTGTAGTCGCCGGGGGAGACTTCTCGTTTCAACGCGCGTTCATCGACCTGAAGTGGAAGTACTTCCGACTTCGCGCAGGCTTGTTTTTGAACGAAAGCATCGCCGAGACGTTGATCAACCCGAACGACCTTCTCTTCAACGACTACACGATCCACGAGAACGTCTTCTCGCCGGGCAGCTCCAAGGGGGTCATGTTCACCTACTTGCGCAGACGGTTCTCGATCAATCTCGGCTACTCGGATGGCCTCCGAACCGGTTTCTCGGAGATCAGGTCGCCCTCCAGGGCCGATTTCGCCGTGACCTTGCGCGCGCAGTACGCCTGGGGCGAACGAGGCTTGGTAGGATTCAACCGGCTGGTCGCGCGTCGCGGCACGCCTTTCGGCGTCAGGCTCGGCGGGGCGGTCCACTATCAGGACGGCGGCCGAAGTCAGGGCACGAGCCCCGTGAAGATCGCGTTCGGAACCATCGATCTCTCGATGCGAGGAAACGGGTGGAGCTTGCTCCTCGCGGCGACCAGCGGCCAGGACGGACGGGTGGAGATGGTGGACACCACCACGAACTTCGAAGTCGTTTCGGCCGCCACCTCGCTGATGGGAGGGTACTTCGTGCTCGAGAACCTGCAGGTCGTCGGGCAGTACTCCTTCGTCTCCAAGCCGGAAATCCAAGGGGAGCCCCCGCCCACGCTCCCCGGGCTGCCCACCACCGCTCCCAGCGCCTTTCACGCGTTCGGCGTGGGGCTGTCATACTTCGTCATCCCTGGCCACGATAACGTGAAGCTTTCGACGGACTTCCAGTACTTCCTCGGCCGAGAGATGGGGAGCTCGGTGCCGGCCTCGCCGCTCAACAACATCCAGCCAAACGACGACGGCAGCCAGTTCTTCTGGCGGATTCAGCTCAGCGCAGCGTTCTAGGAGAGTGCTTCCGCACTTGTCGAAGGCTTCTGCCGCTGCGACTCGTGGCGTGCGAAGTGATCGCGCAGCGCCGCGTTGAGCTCGTGCACCTTTTGGAACGTCACGCCGTGACCCGCGTCATCGAAGCGCAAAAGCTCGGCGTTCGGAATGCGGGCGGCGAGACGGTCGGTTTGCGTCGGACGGATCAGGATGTCCTTACCGGGACGAACCAGGAGCGTAGGGGTCTGGATTTGATGAAGGCGCGACTCCGTCGAGTGCCGGTTGACCGCGTACAGTTGACCGAGGACGGTACGAAGCTTCGGCGGGCGCCCGAGGCGGACATCGAGATGCTCTCGGAGATCGCTTCCCATCGACGCGATGAACTCGTCCGTGTAGAGCAGCCGCGGCAGGGACTTCAGACGGGCTTTTCGACCACCGAAGAGCCCTTTCAGAAAGAGCCACATCCCTTTCGGGGTTGGCAACGATGCGACCGGCGCCCCCCCGTGCGTGGCGACGAGGGTCAGGCTTCGCAGGCGATCCTTCGAGCGGAGTGCCAGCTCCTGCGCGATCATCCCGCCCATGGACACCCCAACCACGTGCGCGCGATCCCACGAGGGATCGTCCATGATCCGGACCGCGTCCTCGGCCATCGAGGGAATCGTTCGGAGGAACGGCCCCCGGTCGCTATCCCCGACGCCGAGGTGATCGTAGTAGCAACAACGGTGATCGGCTTGGAGCTCGTCCACCTGTGGCCCCCACACCGCCCCAGGCATCCCGAACCCCATGATGAACAGAACCGGAGGGCCTTGGATGCCGAAGGAATGGTAGGCGAGGGAGGGGGTCGAATCGGTGTAGATGGGGCTCATTTGGATGCTCGTCACTCAGTACTCAGCCTCCGGCGGCGGGTTCGGCGGGCCTACAGAGTGCTGTGCTGGGCACGGAGTGCTGCTGCCGAACGTAGCACGGCCGGCATTCCAACGGCACGAGGGTGTTTCCGAGCTATGCTCCGACGGCGATGGCTCCGAGCTTCTTCGACGACGTCAATCATTACTTCGACTCCGCCGCTCATCACACCGATGTCCCCGAGGACATCCTGGGCCAGATTCGCGCGTGCAACGCGGTCTATCGAATGCGCTTCCCCGTGCGGCGCGATGACGGCGAGGTCGTTGTCGTCGAGGGCTACCGAGCCGAGCATAGCCACCATCGCTTGCCCACCAAGGGCGGCATCCGCTACGCACTCGACGTCTCTCAGGACGAGGTCATGGCTTTGTCCGCGCTGATGACCTACAAGTGCGCGGTCGTCGACGTTCCCTTCGGCGGTGCAAAGGGCGGCGTGGTGGTCGACCCCCGCAACGAGTCCGTTTCGTTTCTCGAACGCGTGACTCGCCGGTACGCGAGCGAGCTCATCCGCAAGCGCTTCATCGGTCCCGACGTGGACGTCCCGGCTCCGGACGTCGGCACCGGCGAGCGCGAGATGGGTTGGATCTACGACACGTACAAAGTGTACGGACAGGACACCCTGAATTCGCTCGCCTCCGTCACGGGCAAGGCGTTGAGCGTCCACGGTATCCGGGGCCGACGCGAAGCCACCGGACTGGGAGCGGTCATCGCGCTCGAGTACTTCCTCGCCGAGCCGAAAGATGTGAAGCCGCTTGGCCTCGAAACGGGTATGGCCGGCAAGCGCATCATCGTATCCGGCCTCGGCAAGGTCGGGGTTCACGCGGCGCGCGCGGCGATCGAACGAGACGCGATCGTCGTCGGTGTCTCGGTGAGTGACGGCGCGCTCTACGACGAAGGCGGCCTGGACGTCGAGGCGGTGCTGCTACACCGAAGCGAGAATGGATCCCTTCGCGGTTTCCCGGGGGCCCGGTTCCTCGCCGACCCGGATCTCATCCTCGAGGAGGCGTGCGATGTGCTCATCCCGTCCGCCCTCGAGCACCAAATCACCGCCGGGAACGCGCACAAGCTCGCGGCCAAGGTGATCGTCGAGGCTGCGAATGGGCCAGTCGACCCGGAGGCGGACGCGATCCTGCGTGAAGCCGGACGGGTGGTGCTTCCCGACATCTACGCAAACGCCGGGGGCGTGGTCGTATCCTATTTCGAGTGGATCAAGAACCTGTCGCACATCAGCTTCGAGCGGATGACCCGCCGCTACCAGCAAATCGCCAACAACCGGCTCCTCGACGCCATCAGCCGGC
>CP070650.1:546764-551689 GCA_020354595.1 Myxococcales bacterium | reverse complement strand
CTGGTCTTTCACGGGTTTGCGCCTTGGAGCGCGGCCCTGCTCGTGGCCGTGCCCTGGGCGCTCGTCCCGCGGCCGAGCCGCTCCGACGCATACCAGCGCACGGCGGGTGTGCTTTTGCTCTGGGCGGCCTTTGGGGTCGTCTCGTGGACGATCTTCGCGTCGCGGTACGGGACGCCCCCGTTTCTCGCCGTGCTCCCGCTGGCGGGATTGATCGGGGTCTGGCTGACGGAAGCCGAGGAGTCGGGCACGTCCCGGTGGCCAGCCGCCGCGGTCGTCGCATTGATGACGGGGCTCCTGATTCGCGACTACGCGCTTTACCCCGACAGCCCCCTACGTGTTCTCGCCGCGGACGTGCTGAGCGTTCCCGACGTGTATCGTCCCGCCGGGCAATGGGCCATTGCGTTTGTCGTCGCGGGAACGGTGCTCTGCCTCATGCTAGTCAGCCCCGACGGAACCAGCAGGCCCGACAGCCAGCGCACGGTGGAGTGGCTCCGAGCGAGGTGGCAGGACGGGTGGCCCGGACGCGGATGGATGCTGCTCGCGATCTCGCTCCTCGGCGCCTGCGTCGTGTTCGGGTTGATGTGCTTCATCCTCGACATGAGGATCGCATCGGTCGTCGTGCGGGCGGGACGCTACGCCTTCTTCGCCCCGCTGGGTCTCGCGGCGTTGGTCTTCGGCCTCCCTTGGCTGCGCTATCTATACAGTCGGCTCGGCGCGCTTCGCGTGTTTCCCGTGCTCGCGGCCGGCCTCGGGGCCGGCGCCTTCGTCGCGCTCTCGTTTCAGCCGGCGCTCAGCCAGCACTTCTCACCGAAGCCGGTGTACCAAACCTTCGCCGAGCTGACCGCCGAGCGGTCCGAGCCGCTCGCCGCCTATCGCGTGCCCACGACCGCGGCGAGCTACTACACCGATGCGCCGATCGAGGAGGTGGACAGCCAGGCGGAGTTACTGCGCTTCCTCGGACAAGGAGGTCAGCGCTGGGCCGTCCTGCCCGCAGATCAGTTGGCGAGCGCCGGCCGAGCGTACCGGCGCGAAACGGGCGAGCATCTCTACGTCGCCGACGCCCGGAGCGCGCGGCTGCTCCTCGTCGCCGCCGAGCCGGTCGTTGGCCGCCCGAATCAGAGCTTCGTCGCGAAAGCCGTGCTCGACTGCCCACCTGCTCCCCAGCACGATACGCAAGCGAACTACGACGGCCGGATCGAGCTCGTCGGCTACGACCTGGACCTTCCCGCGGGCGACTCCGTCGGCGCGGGCCAACGCTTCACCGTCACCTGGTACTGGCGCGTGATCGCAAAGCCGCCGTCCGGGTACCAGGTCTTCGTGCACATCGACGGCAACGGGCTACGGCTCAACGGCGATCACGAGCCCGTCGAAGGGCGATACCCACCCAGGCTGTGGGACACCGGCGACGTGATCGCGGACACCCAAGAGCTGACCGTTCCCGCAAACTTCCGAAGCGATGACTACGTGATGTACGTCGGCTGGTTCAGCGGCAGCCAACGGCTGAAGGTGAAGTCGGGACCGAACGACGGCGTCGATCGGGTGCGGGCCGGCGTGCTGCCGGTGCGCTAGTCGGACGTGTCCGACGAAAAGACCGATGCTGCGAGGTCGAGCCCGCCCGTAAATGCACCCTTGGGTGGCTCGGCGTGTGGCTGGTGCGCCCCCGGGTTTGCCGTAATGCGCGAGGGGCGTGGTTCGTCGAGTGCGAGAGAAGGCGCAGCCCAGCCCGCAATCGTCCTGCCGGTATCGGGCGCCGACGCATGCGGCTCACCGACCCCAACCGGAACGCCGGTGAGCGTTCGTTGATCGAGGATGTAGCTCTCCTGCGCCCGCAAGCAGCGCATGCTACGGGTCAAACGGCGGCGCTCGTCGTTGCGCAGCGTCTCGAACGCGATCCCCATGCCAACCGCGGATCCGTCCCCAGGCCGCGCGCGGAGCTGCACGCGCTGCACCCTTCCCGCGACACAAAGCGGCTCTTCCCAGTCGGGTGGATAGAAAGTTAGCGTGACCTCGGTCCCGAGCTCCAGCAGCAGCTCGGTTTGAATCCAGAGCCCGTCCTCGCTCACGTCGGTCGCCCGGTGCGCGATCGCCTCCCCCCAGAGCTCGGAGTACACGTCGCACTCGAGGTCGACGAGCCTTCGAACCGCCCTTCGCGCTTCGCGTTTGGCCCCAAACTGGCGAGCTGCCATATCCTGGCTTGTATTGCAGCGGGCCCTTTTGCGGCAAATTACGGGTCGAGGGCGACCGCCTGGTCCGGTTCGAGCACGTAGCGGGTTTGATCCCAGGTTCCTGGCGTCGCCGTCACACCGGCGTCACCCACCTCGAGCATCCAGAGACCCTCGCGACCGTCGTGGGTCGTGCTACCCGCGCCGCAAATTGGAAGCGGGCACTCGGGAACGCGGACGAGGTAGCGCCAGTGGATGTGGCCGTGGAGGATGACGCCGCGCGCCGCGCAGGCGCTCGCCCGAAGCAGCGCATCGGCGTTCTCGAGGCCGTGGGCCGGACGGTCCGGCCTTCCACTCGCGAGCCTCGGCGCGTAGTGAGTCGCGATGATCACGAACCGTTCGCGAAGGCGCGCGTCGTCGAGAATGCGGATCAGCGCTTCGATCTCCTCGTCGGTGATGCGACCGCTCGAGTGCGTGGGTTTCGGATTCGCGCGCGCGCTGTTCACGCCGACGATCGCCAAGCCGTCGGCCGGAAACCAAACCTGCGGCCACACCCCGTCAACGGCGTACTCCGGGAGCTCGGTCTTCATCAATTCGCCGAAGTGCCGCTCCCACCAGCCGCCCTCGACGGTGTCGCGAAGATAGAGATCGTGATTGCCCGGCACGGTGAAGAACCCGATGGGCATGTGCGTGAGCGGCTCGATGATCTTGCGCGCGTAGGCGAGCTCGGGCTCGGTGCCGAGCGCCGTGTAGTCGCCCGTGCACACGATGACGTCGACGCTCTGCTCCTTCGCAAACGCCGCAAGCGCGTCGATCTTCTTCTCTGCCTCCGCGAAGGCCTTGCGGCGGCGAAACGCCAGGTTGGCGTAACCGGCGATCCGCTTGTTGAGGAACGCTTTGAAGGGCACGCCCGGAAACCCGTCTTCGAGATGCACGTCGCTGACGTGCAACACCTTCGTCACGGCCATTGGGCCGTTGCCTGAAGGCCGGCGCCCTCGTCGAGGCCAAAGCGCACGTTCAAACACTGAATCGCTTGGCCCGAAGCACCTTTGACGAGGTTGTCGATCGTGCTCATCGCAATGATCATGCCGCTGTTCGGGTCCTGGGTGTAGGCGACATGGACTCTGTTCGAGCCGCGGACCCACAACGTGTCGGGGTGTTGCCCTTCGTCGAGCACGTGGACGGACGCAGAGCCCTCGTAGAGCGACCGCGCCGCTTCAACGCACGTCGCCGCCGTGACACTCCCCGCGGAAGCCTGCGCGTAGCACGTCGCCAAAATTCCCCGGGACATGGGGACCAGGTGCGGAACGAACGCGATTCGAATCGGTGCGCCCGCAAGCCGGCTGAGCTCCTGCTCGATCTCCGGGCCATGCCGATGGGCTCCAGCCTTGTACGCCCGGACGCCTTCGCCCACCTCGGGGAAGTGCGTCGAGCTCGAAAGCCCACGACCCGCTCCAGATACCCCGCTCTTGGCGTCGACGACGATGCCCTCTGGCTTGATCAGCCCGCTGTCGACTAGAGGCGCCAACGCCAGAGTCGAGGCGGTGGGGTAGCAACCGGGCACGGCGATCAAGTCGGCGCTTCGAAGCTCCTCGCGATGGAGCTCCACCAACCCGTACACCGCCTCGTTCAATCGCTCGGGAACCGGGTGCTTGCCGTACCAAGCTTCGTAGACGGACACGTCTTCGAACCTGAAATCGGCCGAGAGATCGAGCACCGGCAAGCCGCGCTCTCGCAATGCGCTCACCGCCTCCGCGCTGGCGGCATGAGGCAGTGCGCAGAACGCGGCGTCGGCTTGCGCGGCGATGGCGTCGGGGTCGAACGCCTGGACGGTCCCGTCGATGACGCCCTTCAGGCTCGGCAGGATGTCCGCAACGGCCTGCCCGGCAGTCGTGTTTCCGACGATTGCGGTCACTTCGAGAGAAGGATGGGCGAGCGCGAGGCGTACGAGCTCGGCTCCGGTGTACCCGGTTCCGCCAACGACGATCGCGCGTATGGGCTTGGGGGTCATATGCTCATCTCCATCCTGATACTGACTTGTGGCGTGTCCACGCCATTAAGCAAGAAAGCCGCGGCACCCGGGGCGCCGCGGCTCTCGAAAGAGAATCGGAAGCTCTCAGCGCTTCGAGTACTGGAACTTCTTGCGGGCGCCCGGCTGACCTGGCTTCTTGCGCTCCTTCTTACGGGCGTCGCGAGTCAGGTAGCCAGCCTTCTTGAGCGTTGGCTTGTTGGTCTCGTCTATGTTGACGAGCGCGCGGGCGATGCCGTGACGCACGGCCTCGGCCTGCGAGGACACCCCGCCGCCGTGCACGTTGACCTGAACGTCATACTGGCCCTGCTTCCCGAGCAGAGCGAACGGCTGCATAGCGATGATCCGAAGGATCTCGCGCGGAAAGTAGTTCTCGAAGGTGCGGCCGTTGACCGTGACGGTGCCGGCGCCCTGGCTCAAAAAGACGCGCGCGATCGCGTTCTTGCGCTTGCCAGTGCCGTAGTGACGTCCGTCGATGACTTTAGCGTGTGCCATTCAATATTCTCTCGAGGTCAAAGCGGAAAGGGCTCGGGCTTTTGCGCCACGTGAGGATGCGTCCCTTCCGGGTATACTTTCAGCTTGCGGAACATCTGCCGGCCGAGGCTGTTCTTCGGGAGCATGCCCTTCACCGCATAGGTCAGCGCGCGCTCCGGGTGCGTCGCGAGCAGGCGCTCCAGACTGATCGACTTCAGGTTGCCCATGTAGCCGGTATGGTGATGGTAATGCTTGTCCTT
>CP070650.1:543410-546664 GCA_020354595.1 Myxococcales bacterium | reverse complement strand
TCGCTCATAGGCCCGGCGCTCGAAAGCCACATGACCGGCAAGAACTACGGCGTTATCTACGTGAACTTCACTTTGGGGTGGGCCCCGCATCCCAGAGTCGTCGTTGCGACCGAGCAGAACCTCGAATGGTTCCCGAACTTCTATCTCATCCGCTGGATGCCCCAAGTCCATTGGCGGATTCACGCGCTGTTCATGTGGCAGGCGGGCTTCGGTGTGCGCCATCTCGACGGACACACCAGCGCAGAGGCGGCCACGCGACTGGTCCTGGAGTTCTAGCTCGGGTTTTCGCGGTTGGTGTCGTAGGGGGTTGAAATGAAGGGGGTTTTGGAGGGGTAGCGTGTCCCTCAGTTGAGGACTCGGCAGGGTTCTCCGCCGCATGGGTTCTGGATCTGCCCGGTTTCGTAGAACTGGAGGACGGCATCTCCGAGGCCCGGAAGCTCGGTCGCGCGGCCGTGGGGGTCGCCCTTCGTGTCGCCCCAGTGGGGAATGTTGGTGATCGGGGCCTCGTCGTTGCCGAAGTCGATCTCGAGCATGGCCGAGCCGGTGTGCACGCCGTCCTCCTCCTGCAAATCCCAGACAGGGCGTATCGTCGGCGCGAGGTTGACGACCCCGCCGATCGTGCGGGCCATGATGTGCGCGCCCAAGTTCGTGACTTGGTGATCGGCCTTCGAGACCTGGATCAGGACCTCATGCGGCGGCGTATTCGGAAGGCGGTCGTTCCGGATGTACTTCGAATAGCCCGTCGGCTCAGCGCGGTCCCAGAGCCCCTGGATCAAGGCGAGGTTCATCTGCATGTGCAGCCCGTTCCAGTCGTAGCCCTCGTACAGCTGTCCGGCGTACTCGTCGAAGTTGACGCTCCGGTTGAGGAGCAAGTTGTACGACTGCCCGGGAACCGCGAGCACGCCGCGTTCGACGTCGAGGTTCAGCGCCATGATGACCGCGCCGAGAATGCCTCCCTGGCTGCCGCCGAAGTAGTACCGCTTGGTGCCGTCCGCCTTCGCGCCGCCGCAGTCATTGGTGAGTGCCTCGTTGAATGGCGTGTCGGGGCCACCCTCCGCTTCTCGGGACAGGGTCCGCATGGCCATCAGGAAGTTCAGGTGCCCTTGATGCATTCGCTCGGGGATTGCGCGGAAGGTCGACAGGTCGCCTCCCAAGATCGCGCTGACCACGGTGGGAATGTCGTCCGAGGCGAAACCCTTGTGGTCGAGGCCGAAGCCGATGAGGTTTCCCTCTGCCCAGATCTCGCTGAAGCCAAACACCTGCTCTTTGGCGCCCAACTGCCCGTGTCCGACCACGACCAGCGGAGCGGGCTCGCCTTGCGCGGCGCGAGGAACGAACATCGCAGCCTCATAAGGGTAGGTCCCGTTCTGCTCGGGAAGCCCGTCCTCGCCGAGGTTGAGCAGGGCGCCCGTCTCTCCGTCTGTCATGTAGAGCGGCATGTCGAACGTGATCTCGAGGCGGCATGCCATCCCTAGCACTGGTTGTTCCGGGATGATCTCCTCGATCGTATAGGGGACGCCGTCCGGATACTTGGCAAACGCGTCGTCACGGATGTGGAGCATCGCCGCCGTGTTGTTCTCTCGGCTTGCCGTCGTGAAGTCCCAGGCGATCTGCAGGTCGTCGCGCTCGACTCCGGCGCTCTGCAGCGTCGAGAAGATCTCGTCGAAGTGCGTGCGCCGCGACTCGATGGCATCGTCGTCCGATGCTTCGCCGTCGCGCAGCTCCCGGAAGCCCGGTGGCGGCGCGACCAGCGCCCCGTCTTCGTCGACGATGTCGCGGAACGCGACGATGTAGCGCGTGGCGTCGTCGAGCCGAACCGCGGGCCGTAGCATCATCGCTTGCTCCTCCCGAAGCTCATCCAGGTCCCGCGAGATGTTGAACGGGGGCCGGTCCTCGCCCGCGTCGCTTCGAATCTTGGCTTGGACCACCCACTCGTCGCGGTCTACCCAGTGGGGGACGCGCTCTCCGGTGTCCGCATTGAGGAACACCGTGGGAGAGTCTGGGGCCAATGAGTCGTCGATCGTGTCTGGCGTGGCGAGTCCGGTGACCGTCGCGCCCGGCAGGTGAGTCATCGCCGAGATGCCGGGAGAGAACCCGTCCATCTCGTTGAACGCATCCGGATTGGAACGCTGGTTGAAACGATTGGCCGGCATCGCCTCTTCGGGAAGCGCTAAGCGGCGTCCGGTCGTCGTGCTCGAGTCCGCGACGGTGAAGTAGTCGTTGGGGTAGGGGAATCCGCAGTATGTCGGGGAAAGCGGATCGCAGCTGATTGGGGGAGCGGGAACCCCGCCGCCGCCAGCACCCGAGCTGCTATCGCCGCCGCAACCAGCAATGAGAACGAGGAGCCACACCGTGAGGACAAGAGGAGCTACGACGTACTTCATGCCGGCAGACTAGAAGGACGGTCGAACACTGTCTACGGCGCGGGCACCGACTATCCGCGCGAGAACTCCTCGCGAGGGGACTTCGGCTCCCTTGTGAAAGCAGTAATGGCCATCTTCGAGCATAGGCCCGAAAGCCCACCGCACGGCGCTTGAAGTTTCATGGGGATGCCCCAAAGAAGCGGGCATGAAGATCGCAGTCGTTACCGGTGCCGGGCGAGGCCTCGGCCGTGAGATCGCCACTGGGCTCGGCAAGAAGGGCTTCGTCGTTCTAGCGACGGATATCAATTCGGAATCTGCAGCGGCGACCGCAGCCGCGATCGGCGGTGGAGCGTGGTCGATCGAGCAAGATGTACGCGACCCCGATTCTCACCGCGCTGTCGCGCGCGCCGCGAACGAGCGCGGCTCTCTCGAGATCTGGGTAAACAACGCGGGCGTTCTCTACACCGGAAGCGCCTGGGACCACACCGACGAGGTCGTGCGGCAAATGGTCGAGGTGAACGTGTTGGGCATGATGTTTGGATCTCGCGCTGCGGTCGACGCGATGCGTGCAAAGGGGGGCCACATCATCAACATCGCGTCGATGTCTTCTCTGACTCCCGTACCGGGGTTGGCCACGTATGCTGCAACCAAGCACGCGGTTCTAGGCCTCTCCCTGTCTCTCGCTGGCGATCTCGATCGTGCGCGGTTACCCGTCAAGGTGAGTGCCGTTTGTCCCGATGCCATCGACACCGACATGGTGCGCAGCATTCGGGGCTTCAAAGAGGCTGGGCTGGCGTTCGCCGCGCCGAGGTTACTCACGGTCGAGGAGGTCGCGGGCGTCGTTCTCGAAATGGTAGACAAGCCAAGGCTCGCGGTCAGCGTCCCGCGTTC
>CP070650.1:540730-543310 GCA_020354595.1 Myxococcales bacterium | reverse complement strand
CACGCATATCGATTGAGCCGACGCGGCGAGCTTCAATACAACATCGGTGTTGCGGCGGACCGATTGCAACGTGAAGAGGAAGCGTTGGAAGCATTTCAGCACTACCTCGAAGAGACCGAAGAGCCGACGCGACAAGCGGAGGTGCGTGAGCGAATCGATGCGCTTCAACAATCGATCGCGGAGCGCAAGGCAACCGAGCTCGCACTGGACGAAGCAACGATTCGTTATCGAACACCAGAGGACGGCGCGCGCGTTCCGAAGTCTGCGATCATTGGTGCGAGCGTACTTGCGGCGGTTGGCGTTGCAGGGGTTGCGGCGATGAGTGTCGGTCTTGCAAAGAACGGAACGTGCAAACGAGAAGTTGCGGGACAGTGCGTCGTAGAGAGCTCGGCCACTTCGTGGACGTGGGTCTACGGCGGGCTCGGAGTTGCAGCGCTGGCCGGAAGCGCAACATGGTTTGCGATCAGCGCGAAGCGCGCCAAACCCGAGCGGGAGACGCAGCTATCGTTCGGCCCAGCGGGGTTGAGGGTATCAGGAAAGTTCTAAGCAGGGTATCAATAAAGATTCCTGCCCGAAGAGCCTGAAACGCTTATATTTTCAATGTGTTATAGAGCTGGGTGGCCGCATCGACCATGTCGCCTGGAGTCTGTACGCGGGGAACACGGAGGATCGGGATCCGCGGGAGGTAGTCCGCCAACACATCTGCGTTGGATGTGCGGCTCATGTCGTCGCGACGTTTCCGATCCACGTGGTTGAGCACGATCGCACGCACGGACACCTTTCGTTTGCGAAGCGCTTCGACGGCAGTGAGCGTGTACGACAACACGCCGAGCGCGTTGCGCGCGACGATCACGGTTTGCAGATCGAGTTGCGCCGCGAGGTCCGCGATCGTGCGTTCGCGATCGAGAGGAACCAACACGCCGCCGACGCCTTCGACGATCGTGTAGTCGGCATCTTTGGCAAGCTCGCGAATGCGTTTCGTCATCGCGCGCAGTGAGCCGACCGAAGGGCCGCCGCGTTTCTCGATCGCGTAAGGAGCAAGGGGCTCCTTTGCACGATACAACCCATCCGCGGTCGCGAGCGACTCGTTGCCGCACGCGCGCGCGAGCTCGATCGCGTCGCGCGCATCCGGATCGACTCCGGTCTCGATCGGCTTAATCGCGGCAACGCGTTTGCCCCTTTGCACGCACGCCGTTGAAAGCGCCGTTGCGAGCCATGTCTTTCCAACCCCGGTACCGGTTGCAGTGATGAACGCGCCCTTCATCTCACGCCCTCCTAACGTTGACGGGCGAGCGCCTGGAATGCGTCGAGCGCTCGGTCGATGTGTTCTGTTCGATGCGTAGCCATGGGTGTCAGTCTGAGCCGCGCGGTACCCACCGGAACCGTGGGCGGCCTGATCCCCTGCACGAAGACCCCTCGATCGAGGAGCTCTGCAGAGAGCCGCATTGTACGCTCGTTTTCGCCAACTAAAACAGGGAGAATCTGACTGCTGCCGTCGGGCACTTCGAACCCGAGCTGGCGCAGCTCGGACCGGAGTCTCGCTGCGTGGCCGAGGAGCGTGGCGCGTGCGTCATCGGCGTCGCGAACGATCGGCAGTGCGGCCAGCGCAGCGCGAACGACCATGGGCGGCGGCGCTGTCGAATAGACGAAGCTGCGCGCACGATTGCGAACGAATGTAATGACGTCGTCATGCGCTGCGACGAAGGCGCCCGCGACACCAAATGCCTTCCCGAGCGTTCCAACCAACACGTCCGGCACGATACCTTCGGCGGCGCAGACGCCGCGACCCATCGGTCCGAGGACGCCGAGCGCATGGGCTTCGTCGACTAGAAAACCGGCATCGAATGATTCGGCTAGCGCGGCAAGGTCTGCCACGGGGGCGATCACGCCGTCCATCGAGAACAACGAATCCGTCACGATGAGGGCCCGCCGAGCCGAACCTCGATGTCGGCTCAAAAGGCCTTCCAGGTGCACCGGGTCGCGGTGCCGATAGACGTGGACCTCGGCCCTCGAGAGCCTGCAGCCATCGATGAGGCTCGCGTGATTCAATGCGTCGCTGAAGACGACGTCGCCGGGGCCGACGAGGGCCTGAATCGTTCCTAAGTTGGCGGCGTAACCAGTCGAGAAGAGCGCTGCGCTAGGAGCCCCCACAAAGGCCGCGAGGTCGGTTTCGGCCTGGCGGTGTGCATCCATGGTTCCGGTGATGAGCCGGGACGCCCCCGAGCCGGTGCCCTCCTGCCGGACGGCGTCGGCCGCGGCCTTGCAAATGGCGGGGTGCGCCGCCAGGCCCAGATAGTTGTTGGAGCAAAAGCAGATGACAGCCCGACCATCGATCTCGATCTCCGGCCCTTGGGGGCCTGAAACCCGCTTGGGGTACCGCCGAAGCCCCGCAACCTCGAGTTCTCGCAGGGCTTCTCGGATCTGGCTTTCGAAGCCCATGGAGGCGATCTAAGCCCAGGCGTTGCGAGGGGTCAAACCAGGAGGTTGGGAAGACGTTTCACGTGAAACGGTTTAGTAACACCACCCGCCCACCCCCACCCGTAATCCTCCCTGCGCGCCCCATCGCTTCGCTCGGGGCTT
>CP070650.1:533198-540630 GCA_020354595.1 Myxococcales bacterium | reverse complement strand
TCGAGCGAAAAGAGCAAAAAAGCCTGGTTGGCCCCCCGAGCAGCAACGCGGGCGGACCGCGAGAACTTATTGTTGGGCCGATGTAGTGTTTTATTCCACGCGCCGCCGGCCCACGGTCGCGGGCCTCCACACTGCACCTCGAGCCGCAGTCACAGTCTCGATCCTTGCCCTTGGCCCGTGACTGAGACTGGGGCCCGGGGCTTCGGCCGGAAACCCGTGGCCCACGGCCCGAGACTCGGGGTAGCGCCGATACACGCGGCGTCGCAAGCTTCTGCGCAATGCCCTCCGACGACGACCTGATCGCTCTCGATCGCCGGCACGTTTGGCGTCCGTATACCTCGAGTGAAGATCACGAGGGTAAACCCCTGTTCGTCGTCGAGCGGGCCGAAGGGCCGTGGTTGATCGGGAGCGATGGGCGACGCGTGCTCGACGCGAGTGGGTCCTGGTGGTGCAACAACCTCGGGCATGGGCATCCGAGGCTTCGCGGGGCGATCGCGCGGCAGGCCGAGCAGCTGATGCATTGTACCTTTGCGGCAGCGACCCACGAGCCAGCCGCCCGCCTCGCAGCCGAGCTCGCCGAGGTCGCTCCGGAGGGTCTGAGCCGCGCGTTCTACAGCGACAATGGCTCGACCTCGGTGGAGGTCGCCCTCAAGATGGCGTTCCAGTACTGGCAACAGAACGGCGAGCCAAGGCGCACTCGCTTCATCGCGCTGCCCGGCGGCTATCACGGCGACACCTTCGGCGCGATGAGCGCCGGGGCGGTCGACGAGTTCACCGCCGTGTTTCGTCCGCTCCTCTTCGACGTAGAGCGACCGACCGGGCCGATCGACCACGAGTGGGAGCCGGTGTTCGGTGACCTCTTTGCTATGCTCAGGAACCGCGGGGACGAGATCGCGGCGGTGATTGTCGAGCCGGTCGTGCAGGGCGCTGCTGGCATGAGGATGTATCCCCCGGGGATGCTCGCCGCGCTCAGTCGCGAAACCGAGCAGGCCGGCGCGCTGCTGATCGCGGACGAGGTATTCACGGGCTTCGGCCGGACTGGCCCGATGTGGGCCTGCGAGCACGCCGCCGTCTCCCCCGATCTCCTGTGCACCGCGAAGGGTCTCTCGGGCGGCATGCTCCCTTTCGCGGCAACCCTCGCGACCGAGCGCGTCTACGACGGCTTCCGCGGCGACAAGAGCCGCGCGCTCATGCACGGCCACACCTTCTGCGGCAACCCACTCGGCGCCGCCGTCGCGAGGGAGGTGCTGGCGATCTACCGCGATGACGACATCCTTCTCGGAGCGAGAGCCAAGTCGGCCGAAGTCGCGACGGCCATCATGGCCATGACGAACATCCCCGGCGTCACACATCCCCGCGCGCTCGGCATGTGCGCCGCGTTCGATGTCGGCGCCGGCGGTTACATGGGCAAGGTGGGATGGGAGATTTCAGAAGTGGCGTTCGAGCTCGGCGCGCACCTGCGACCGCTCGGCAACACCGTGTACATCGTTCCTCCCCTCAACGTCGAGGATGACGACCTCGACCGCCTCCTGCAGATCGTGCGCGAATCGACCGAGCGCGTGCTACTAAGCGCCAAGTGACCGACGCCGCCGCTACGCGCCCTCCCGCCCGACGCCAGGCCTACGGTCTAGCGATCTTCGCGGGCATCCTGCATTTCCTCGGCTGGGCGGGCTTCGGAATCTGGCCGCTGGGCTTGGTCTGCATGGTTCCGTTTTGGGTAGCGCTCGAGCTCGGTCTCGAACGCCCTTGGCGTCACGCACTTGGGCTCGGTTGGGTGTACGGTGCGGTCAGCTACCTCGGAGGCTACCACTGGCTGGTCGAGTTCTTGGACGTTTTTTCGGGCTACGGTCTCTTCGGGAGCGCCGCTTTCTTCCTGGCGTTCTGCATGTACCTCGGGTTCGACTACGCGCTTTATGCGGTCCTCTACCGTGCGCTCCGACGACGCGGCTTCACCACGGCCGCCGTGGCGATCCCGGTGCTGCTCCTGATGGAGTGGCTGTACCCAGCGCTCTTTCCGACTTACCTCGCCAATGGCCTCCACATGTTGACGCTGCCGACGCAGGTCGCGGACGTCGGCGGCCCGCTCTTGATCACGTCGTTGATGGCCCTGGTCAATCTCTCGCTCTACGAGACCTGGCGCTGGTGGCGAAAGACGCGGACCGCGCCGAAGCTGACCTGGGGGATCACGGGGGTCGCGGTGGCACTGACTCTGATCTACGGCGCGATTCGGATCGACCAGATCGAAGCGCGGCTCAGGGAGGCGCCGGTGCTGCGCCTCGGGATCGTCCAGGTCAACATGGGCATCTTCGAGAAACGCACGGAGGCCGTCGAAGGACATCGTCGGCATCTCGAGCAGAGCCGCCAGCTCGAACAGGAAGGTGAGCTCGACCTCATCGTCTGGCCCGAGTCCGCGTACATCGCCAACTTGCCGCGTGACCTTCCGTGGAACGGCAATCGTATTCGTAAAGACCTGAGCACTCCCATTCTCTTCGGAGGCGTTTCGACCGAGGCCGTAGATGGGGAGCGACGGATCTACAACACGGTGTTTGCGATGGACGCCGATGGAATGGTGCACTCGACGTACGACAAGACATACCTGTTGATGTTTGGCGAGTACCTACCCTTCGGGGAGATCTTCCCGATCCTGTACGAGCTCTCCCCGAACAGCAGCAAGTTCACGAAGGGGAGCCACGTCCGTCCGGTCACCCTGGGGCCTTGGCGAATCTCGACCCCGGTCTGCTACGAAGACATTCTCGCGCGCTTCACGCGGAGGATGATTACCGAAGCCAAACCGCACGTGATGATCAACCTCACGAACGACGCGTGGTTCGGCGACACACAAGAGCCGTGGATCCATCTCGTACTGTCGAAGTACCGCGCCATCGAGCATCGACGCTACTTGGTTCGCTCGACAAACAGTGGAATCAGCGCGGTCGTGGATCCGCTCGGCCGTGTCGTCGCGCAGAGCGGGCTCCTCACTCGCGAGAATCTTCGCGTCGACGTTCACATGCTCGAGCAGGCAACGATCTACACCGCGCTCGGCGACTGGCCGGGCTGGCTCTCGTTCCTCGCGATCGGCTCGATGCTCATTCGTCGCCGAGGCGCGGTGCGATGAGAAGACGGTAGCTCCCCTCTTCGTTTGACACCGTCTCTGCAACTTGAATGAGGCGAGTCGACGAACCGTCGGCAGTGAGCACGGAGGCGCGAATCAGAGTATCTGGCACGGGAGCTCCGCCGCTTGCGATGACGGCACCCTCGATGCGGATCGGAGGCTGCAACAGATAGTTCCGGGCCAAGTCCTGTTCCATGACGAGCGCCGGCTCCACCAACCACGGATAGCCGCTTTCCGACGGGATCTTCACCTGCATGTCGTAAAGCCCGAGGTCCATCAGCATCGCGAAGACACCCTCGCCGTCGGAAACCGCCTCTTGAGAGCGGTGCGCGGACGCAAGCTCGGTGCTGGTCCGTGCCCGCGCGGTGACCGCGACACCCGCTGCCGCGTCGTCCTGGAACGTGCGAACCGACCCGAAGAGCTCGAGCTTCGACGGAACGACGAGTGGATCGACGGTGGTGCTCTGTTGCCCCACCAACGCGTCGGACGACAACACACCCCACGCGGTTTCGACATCGTCGGGCGGCGTGACCGTCAGGGCGTAGTAGCCGGACAGCAGCTCGACGCCGAAGGTGCCGTCCTCGTTCGTCGTGGTCGAGTTGGAGAACGAACCCTGCAGGCCGAGCTGGCCTTCGCCGAAGATACCGTTGGACAACAGGCGAACCGTGGCCCCGGGCACGGCGGCGCCTTCTTCATCGCTCACCCGGCCGGTGAGTTGGACCGGGCTCAGCCGTGGAATGTAGATGACCTTCTCGACCGGATCGTTGGCAAACGCCACTTCAGGGTCGACCGACACGGCGGGAAACGGTTCACGCCCCGCGCTAGAGGTCACCCGAATCAAATAGTCCGTGGCATCCTCGCCGAGACGAATTGCGAACCGACCGGACTCGTCCGTCTCTGCAATCGAGGAAACCACCCGGCTGCTGTTCGCGTCGATCGCGCGAACCTGCAAACCTGGCTCGGCCATCTCGACCTCGCCGTCAAAGCTCACGACATTGGCTTCGAGCGTACAGGTGGTCTCGCGGCTGTCAGTGCACTCCTCGGTCAGGCCCGCTGGAAACGAGACGTCGAAGCGGAAGGGATCCGTCCCGTCTCCCCCCTCGACCGTAGCTTCGAGATAGAGCGGTGGCAGGCTACGGATCGCAGGGGCCGACGCGTTCGTCGGCGACATCACCATGTCGCTGGTCGGGAGCACCACCACGTCGTACGTCTCGCCGGCCACGAGCACCGCACTGAAGTCGTAGCTTTCCGGTCCGTCACCGCCTGCGGGCTCACGCAAGGTGTTGACTTCGACGGGCACCGGCTCGAGCGGGGTCACCGAGCCAGGCATGCGGCGCACGAACCTCAACGTGGCCGGTACTCGGAGCCCGTCCCAGCGAACGGTCCCGCGCACCTCGCGTGTCGCGGGAAGCACCAGGTCACGAACGCTCGACCCTGAGAAGCGCTCTGCCTCGAACACCCAGCTGGCCGGAATCGCCGCATGCGCTTCGGCGGAGCTTCCAAAGACCTCGATCACCAACTCCACCACGGCATTGGAATCGTCGATGCAGATGTCGCCGTCGCAGACGCCCGCCTGACAATCGGCGTCGCTACCGCATCGGTTGTCGACGGTTTCGACCACGGCGGCGGAATCGAAGCTACAGCCGGCGAGCGCGACCAGGAGAAATGCGAACCGTACCCTCATCGACACTCCACTTCGACTACGGGATTGTCCGCGTCGATGACCTCGATCCACCAAACCCGGTCGTCGAAGTCGCCTTCCTCGACCGGTCGACGGGGCTCGACGAAGCTCGCGAAGTTGCCCACGACGACGAGCTCGATCTTGTTGCACACGCCGGGCACCAAGAGGCTGTGCGGAACCCTGAACGTCTCGGGACGCTCGACGGAGCCTCCTTGGGGCTCGATGATGTCGGCGTCGATGGGGATCTCCTGTGCAGGAGGCGGCGGGGAGTTGAGGAAGATCCGGTACTCGAGCGTTTGGTCTACGTTCGGATCTCGGATGACCACATCCAATGGGAGCTCCTCCTCGGCTGAAACGCTGAGATCGAGCTGCCCAATCTCGCGCAGCGGGTACTCGGCCGTCGGCTGGCTGACCACGGAAGGCGGGTAGTTCTGCGCCTCGGAGAACTCGACGGGATTCGTAGCGATGCAGCCGGTGGCCGAGATGGTCGCGGCCAGCGCCACACATGAAGCAAAGGAGAGCATCCCACTGAAATTGAAAGCAAAGGCCATGCCGCGGCTCCGAAGCCTAGAAAACATAGTGTTTTGGGGATTATCCGACGAATTCGTGGGTGTCCCTATGACATTAATGTCAGCCCTCGGCGGGTCCACCCGGCTCTGGGGCGTCTGGCTCGCGTTCCAGGTAGCGGAATACCGTCCGCGGATCGACCCCGAGATCGCGCGCGGTACGGGTTCGATTTCCACCGTTGCGCTCGAGCACCTGAAGGATGTAGCTGCGCGTGAAGTCCTCCCGTGCCTGCGTGAGCGGCACGACCGCGCGCTGTTGGTCCACCCCAAGATCGAGGTCGTCCGGCCCGATGAGGATCTTGTCCGCGAGCACGATCGCCTTCTTGATGCGGTTCTCGAGCTGGCGAACGTTGCCCGGCCAATCGTAATTGCGCATCGCCTCGAGTGCTTTGGGCGTGAACCCGTTGACGCTGGCCCCGAACTCCGCGGCGTACTTGTTGAGAAGAAACTTCGCGAGAATGGTGATGTCATCGCCGCGCTCTCGAAGCGGAGGCAGGTGCAGATTCACCACGTTCAATCGGTAATAGAGATCTTCTCGAAACGTTCCCTCTTTGATCGACGCTTCGAGATCCTTGTTGGTCGCCGCCAAAACGCGGATGTCGACGGGCTCGGGCTTGGTGTCGCCAACCTTGATAACGACGCGCTCTTGCAGCGCGCGGAGGATCTTCACCTGAAGCGCGAGCGGCATCTCGCCGATCTCGTCGAGAAACAAGGTCCCGCCATTGGCGGCCTGGAAGCTGCCTTGCCTCGTGGAAACCGCGCCGGTGAACGCGCCCCGGACGTGACCGAAGAGCTCCGACTCCATCAGGTTTTCCGGAATCGCACCACAATTCACCACGACGAACGGCCCCTCGCAGCGGTTTGAACGGCGGTGTACCTCGCGCGCGAAGAGCTCCTTGCCGGTGCCGGTTTCGCCCGTGATCAGCACGTTGATGTCGGTCGCGGCAACCTTCTCCACCCGGCGAAAAACCTGCTGCAGACTCGGACAGCTGCCGATGATGTCTCCGAAGCGCTGCGCCTCGAGCTCCTCGGCGATTCGATCTCGATCGGTGGTTAGCTGATTCAGCAGGATCGCGTTCTGCAAAATCAAGGATGCCTGCCCGGCAAATACGGTGAGCACCTCCAGGCTCGACTGCTCGAAAAGGTTCACGACGTTGTCGTTGCCGACGTAGATCAACCCGAGGAGCTGCCCTTGCGCGATCAACGGCGCAACCATGACCGAGCTGAGCTGAAGATTGAGAACGCTCTCACTCGAGTTGAACATCGTGTCGTTGACCGCGTCGCTGACGATCAAGGGCTGCCGAGTGTCGATACACCTTCGAAGAATGCTGTCGGAGAGCTGCGTGACCGCGTCCGGGATCGTCTTGTGGTCCACGTTGCGCGCTGCAGCGATTTGTGGGTCGCCATCGCGGAGCAGGATCACGAACCCCTTGTTCGCGTGCACGACCTCGATCACCGCGTCGAGAAGCGCCTCGATCTGATCCGGAATCGCGCGAATTTCGAGGAGCCGGCGATTGAATTCGCTCAGCTTCATCATGCCCTCGATCTCGGAGGTGTGCGACGCCTCCTCGTCCGTGCCGGTGTCACGCGTTGCGCTCTCGTCGTAAAGCGAGAAGACGAGCTCGACATCCCCGAGCGTCAACTTGTCGCTATGGAAGATCTTCGACTTCTTCTTCTTCTTCCCATTGACGAGAAGCGCAGCCCCGGCATCCACGGGTTCGACCGCGAAATCCCGCCCGTCAAAGACGACCTGGGCATGATGGGGTCGCAGAGAGTCCGAGTCGATCGCGACATCATTGGCGCCGGCTTTGCCGATCGACGTGACGCGCTTGTAGATCCCAAACACACGCGGCCGACCCTGCGGCGCAATCCACTTGAGGCTCGGCATAGGGAGCGGAACATAACAGAGGCAAATTGTGCTGTCATCGTGAGCGCTTGCCGGAACGCCACGCCTCGGCACTCGGGCCCAGGGCCAGTGGATTACCGGTCCGGAAGCCCGGCAGGACGTGCAGGCCTGGCGTGCGCGCAGTTGCGCAATCCTCACCGGCAGTGGAACGGTGCTGGCGGATGATC
>CP070650.1:529596-533098 GCA_020354595.1 Myxococcales bacterium | reverse complement strand
TTGTGGATGTCGCACCTCGCCCCGGGCGCGAGGAGACCACCCATTATCCGCGCTTCAGCGGACTCGAGCCGTTGATCATCCGACCGGAGACGAACTTCATCATGGTTGGGGAGAGAACCAACGTTACGGGATCGGCCAAATTCCGTCGGCTGATCACCGAAGGCGACTACGCCGAGGCCGTTTCGGTGGCCCTGCAGCAAGTTCGAAGCGGCGCCAACATCATCGACGTCAACATGGACGAGGGCATGCTCGATTCCGAGGAGGCGATGACTAGGTTCTTGAACCTGATCGGCGCCGAGCCCGAGATCGCCCGAGTGCCGATCATGATCGACAGCTCCAAGTGGAGTGTGCTCGAGGCGGGGCTCAAGTGCGTGCAGGGCAAAGCGCTGGTCAACTCGATCAGCCTGAAGGAAGGCGAAGCCGACTTCCTCGACAAAGCCCGGAAAGTGCGCCGCTACGGGGCGGGTGCGGTGGTCATGGCCTTTGACGAGGAAGGCCAAGCCGATACCATCGAACGAAAGGTCGACATCTGCGCTCGCGCGTATCGGTTGCTCGTTGACGAGGCGGGCTTCTCGCCGACCGACATCGTATTCGACCCGAACATCTTTGCGGTGGCGACCGGCATCGAGGAGCACAACGAGTACGCGATCAACTTCATCGAGGCGACGAAGCAGATCAAGGAACGCTGCCCGGGTGCACTCGTGAGCGGCGGCGTAAGCAACCTCAGCTTCTCGTTCCGCGGAAACAATCGCGTTCGAGAAGCGATGCACTCGGCCTTCCTCTACCACGCGATCGCAGCTGGTATGGACATGGGTATCGTGAACGCCGGGCAACTCGAGGTCTACGAACAGGTGCCTAAAGAGCTTCTCGAGCACGTCGAAGACGTCCTGCTAAATCGCCGCCCCGACGCCACCGAGCGTCTCGTTGCACTCGCCGAGACCGTCAAGGGCAAAGGGAAGAGACAGAAGCAAGACTTGTCGTGGCGCGAGGCGCCGGTCGAGAAGCGGCTCGAGTATGCGCTGGTCAACGGTGTGGTGGACTTCGTCATCGAGGACGCCGAGGAGGCGCGTC
Organism: Myxococcales bacterium; assembly: GCA_020354595.1. Lineage (GTDB taxonomy): Bacteria > Myxococcota_A > Polyangia > Polyangiales > Houyiibacteriaceae > SG8-38. The sequence goes on along the minus strand of CP070650.1, from coordinate 532,027 downwards.
TACAATATGCTCGCCCACTCGAAGTCATCGAAGGCCCCCTGATGAGTGGAATGTCAGTCGTGGGCGATCTGTTCGGCGCCGGCAAGATGTTCTTGCCTCAGGTCGTGAAGAGCGCGCGCGTCATGAAGAAGGCGGTCGCGCACCTGGAGCCGTTCATGGAAGAGGAGAAGACCGAGGCATCGGCGCAGGGCAGGGTGCTGCTCGCAACGGTCAAGGGCGACGTCCACGACATCGGCAAGAACATCGTCGGGGTGGTGCTCGGCTGCAACAACTATGAAGTCGTCGACCTCGGCGTGATGGTTCCCGCGGAGCGGATTCTCGACACCGCAGCGGAGGAGAAGTGCGACATCATCGGCCTCAGCGGCCTGATCACGCCGTCACTCGACGAAATGGTCTACGTCGCGTCCGAGATGCAGCGGCGAAGCCTCGACAAACCTTTGCTCATCGGCGGTGCGACCACGAGCCGCGCCCATACTGCAGTGAAGATCGCACCAACTTACGAGGGCAGCACCGTACACGTGCTCGACGCCTCTCGCGTCGTCAACGTCGTGTCCGACCTGCTCAGCCCCGAGCGTCGCGCGGCGTTCGATGAGAAGAACCGGGACGAGCAGGAGAAATCCCGAAGGCTGTTCGAGCACAGACAGAACCGCGAGCTGGTCTCTCTCTCGAGCGCGCGCGAGAACGCCGAGTCGATCGCCTGGAAACCCGAGGACGCACCCACGCCCGCGTTTCTAGGCCGGCGCGTGGTCGACGACATCGACCTCGAGGAAATCGCACGCTACATCGACTGGACCTTCTTCTTCTCCGCCTGGGAGCTCAAGGGGAAGTTCCCGAAGATCCTCGAGCACGAGCGCCACGGCGAGGCCGCGCGCGAGCTGTACGCGCACGGTCAAGAGCTCCTCGGCCGCATCATCTCGGACAAGCTACTGACACCACGCGGCGTCTATGGCTTTTGGCCGGCGAACCGGGACGGCGATGACATCGTCATCTGGAGCGACGAGGCGCGCACCGAAGAAAAGCTCCGCTTCCACATGCTACGCCAGCAGTCGGTGAAGCCGAACGAGCAGCCGTACTTTTGTCTCTCGGATTTCGTGGCGCCGATCGGCGCGGATGTCGAAGACCACATCGGAGCGTTTGCGGTGACAACGGGGATCGGCGCGGACGAGCTTGCTCGGCAGTTCGAGCAGGAGCACGATGACTACAACGCGATCATGGTCAAGGCGCTGGCCGACCGATTGGCCGAAGCGTTTGCTGAGTTGCTCCACGAGCGCGCGCGTCGGGAGTGGGGCTACGAGCCGCGTGAGGGCTTCAGCAACGAGGAGCTCATCGCGGAGAAGTATTGCGGCATCCGCCCGGCGTTCGGCTACCCGGCTTGCCCAGACCATACGGAAAAGAGGACTCTGTGGGCGCTTCTTGGTGCCGACGAGATTGGCATTTCGCTGACGGAGCATTTTGCGATGCGTCCCGGTGCGAGCGTCAGCGGCATCTATCTCGGCCACCCCAAGTCGCGCTACTTCGCGGTCGGTCCCATCGACCGAGAGCAAGTCGAGGACTACGCGGGACGCAAAGGGATGAGCGTCCCTGAAGCCGAGCGGTGGCTCCAGCCCAACCTCGGCTACGACCGGAGTCGCTGATGCAGAGGCCGCGCCTGAAGGATCTGTTGCCGGTCACGGTCCAGGTTTTTGATCCAGAGGAAGCGACGACCAAGAGCCACCGGGAAGTCGATCCGCGTGGCGTAGGTCTCCGCATCGAGGACGTGGAGGCCATTTGGGATTCCGTGGTGCGTTTCTACAAAGCCGGCCTTCATCCTGCGATCGCGCTCTGCATTCGGCGGCGTGGCGAGATCATTCTCGATCGGGCGATCGGTCACGCCAGCGGAAACGGCCCACAAGACCCGGAGGGCACGCCGCTGGTCAAGGCGACCCCGGACACGCTCTACAACTTCTTCTCGGGCTCGAAGACCGTGACCGCGATGTTGATTCACTTGCTCGAGCAAGAGGAGCAGCTGCACGTCGACGAGCCCGTAGCCACGTTCATTCCCGAGTTCGCCAAGCGGCGGAAGCACAGCATCACGATTCGCGACGTGCTGACTCACCGCGCCGGCATTCCCGCAACGCCCCAGGAAGTCATCGATCTCGACTTGCTTTCCAAGCCAGAGGAAATCGTGCGCGCGTTCTGCGACCTCGAGCCCACGCACCGGCCCGGCAGCGTCCAAGCGTACCAAGCCATCACCAGCGGCTTCATCCTCGGCGAGGTCATCCGGCGCGTGACAGGTCGAGGGATCCAGGATTTCCTCAACGAGAGGCTTCGGGGCCCGCTGAAGATGAAACACTTCAGGTTTGGAGTCCCGAGCGACGAGCTCGATCAAGTGGCGGTCGAAGCCTTTACCGGGCCGACGCCGACCTGGCCTTACAAAAACCTGGTCCAGATC
>CP070650.1:526398-529496 GCA_020354595.1 Myxococcales bacterium | reverse complement strand
TGACATCCGCGATACGTGCAGTGGCCGCCGGCTGGACGAGAAAGTTCTGTGAGAACGATCGTTTCGGGATGAGCTCATATTTCCGCAACAGATCCCGGGCATCACCCAAGTCGGGGAAATCCGCTGTCACTGATACAACTCCGGAAGATCATGGAGCTTTCGGCACAGAATCGGCACTGCAGATCCCTTTGTGTCACACCCGTTGTCGGGGTGGAAGGCGTTATTATATTGGCCGCCTCGGGGGAGTGACCTAGGTTAAGGGTAGAGGAACGAAATGCTTCCAGGCTTCATCATCGACCAAATCCGTCAGCGCGAAGAGGAAGAGCGGGCAAAGCAGCCGGTTCCTCAGATCGAGCTCCCGCTTCCGGTTCCGGAAGGGTCGAAGGCGCCTGAGCGTGAAGACGAGTCCGATCGAGGCGTGGTCATCATCGACCTACTCGGGCGCTAGTCTTCGGCTACACTTCCAGTGTGTCAGACCGTGCCTCACTGGGCCTTAGTTAGCTCGCTTGGTCCTACGCGGACCAAGGCGACCTCGGGGAGGCATTTCGAGTGCTTTGGGAGGGCGAACGCGACGCGGATCAGGGTCGGGCGAGCCTTCTGACCCGGGCAGAGCTTCAGGCCTATTGCGGCAACGAAGACGCCGCGCTCTGCCTGATCGCCGAGCTCGATCCCGGCTCGCCGTCCCTCGCATTGGTGCGGGCACGGGTCGCCGCATCCCGTGGAGATTGGGAGTCCGCCCTGCGTTGGGCGAACCACGCGAACGGCGACGGGGCCGTCCGTACGCGCGCGTTGCAAGTGGCCGCCCGCGCGACCATCGAGCTCGGACGGATGACCGAGGCGTCCGAGCTTTTCGATGACATCGAAGAGCCGAGCCCGGAAGCAGGCCTTCTTCGGGCGCATACGGTGGATGGTGATGTCGCCGAGGCGCTGACCCAGGCGGCGCACGATGCGAGCCGAGACGGCGCAGCCCGCATCGCCGCCGAAGCTTGGACCGACCTCGCACTGCTCTGCCAGAAGCGCAACGACGACGAAGGGATGCGCAAGGCGACGATGCGTGCGGTCGGGCTTTGGGACGACCTCGCGATGACGCTCCCTCCGCCCCTGCGAACCGGTTTCTGGTCTGACGTTCGCCGCCAGAGCGTGCGGACCGGCGCCAAACGACCCAAAGGCCGAGCGTCGGCTCCACCGGGAAAGGGGCTTCGACCGCTGTTGGTCAGCCTGCGACGACTCGCCAGCGAGCGGGATCTCTCCAAGCTTCTCGACCTGATCACCGATGGCGCGGTTGCACTCTCGGGAGCAGAACGTGGCTTCGTGTTGTTGGTCGACGACAAAGGCAAGCTCGAGACGCGAACGATTCGCGGGGCCGAGGAGCAGCTCGGAAGGCAGACTGCTGCCTTCAGCCGTTCGATTGCAGAGACCGTTCTGATCGACGGCGAGCCGGTCGTCACCGTCGATGCCGCACAGGATGCGCGGGTTCAGGACTACATGTCGGTGCACCAACTGATGTTGAAGTCCGTCGCATGCATGCCGATCGAGACCCGCGGACGCACCTGGGGCGTTCTCTATCTCGAGCACCGAAGCGCCAGAGGCCGATTTTCCGGCACCGACCTGTCAATGCTCCGAGCGTTTGCAGATCAAGCGGCGATCGCCATCGAGACAGCCCACCTGCTCGAGCGAGTCGAAAGCCAAAAGCGGGACCTCGAACACGCGAACGAAGCGTTGCAGGACGCAAATGTGCGCCTCGAAGACCGGCTGCACGGGCAGTCGGAGGCCCTGGAGCAAACGCGCCGAGAGATCGTACGGCTCCAGGGCTCCACCGCGGCCGGAGACCGTTGGGGGCTGGTGGGCGTGAGCGAGGAGATGCAGCGGGTCTACGAGGTACTCGGACGCGTCGCGATCAATGAGGTGCCAGTGGTCATCACAGGGGAGAGCGGAACCGGCAAGGAGCTCGTCGCCAGCGCCATTCATCGAGGGAGCGCTCGAGCAGACGGACCCTACGTCTCCTTGAGCTGCGGGGCCATCCCGGAAGGATTGCTCGAAAGCGAGCTCTTTGGACACGTGGCCGGCGCGTTTACCGGCGCAGCGCGCGGACGCGCGGGGGTATTCATTCAGGCAAATGGCGGAACACTATTCATGGACGAAATCGCCGACATGCCGCCTCGCATGCAACTGGACCTGCTTCGGGTCTTGCAGGAATGCCGTGTACGGCCGGTGGGGTCAGCGGATGAAAAGCCGGTGGACGTGCGCGTGATCACGGCCTCGAAACGGCCGCTCCGCGAGCTGATCGACGAGGGCCGACTTCGTGAGGACTTGTACTACCGACTCGCCGTGGTGGAGCTCGAGCTGCCCCCCCTCCGGGAGCGGCGAGCCGACATTCCTTTGCTCTGCGATCACTTCCTGCGGCGGATTGCCAAGGAGCGAGGCGAGCCCAAGAAGAGGCTGAGCCGCTCGGCCGTACGGCGGCTGGCGGCTCACGACTTTCCGGGCAACGTGCGAGAGCTCGAGCATCTTCTCGTCAACGCGACGGTGTTCGCCACTGGGGGCACCATCGACGCCGAGCAGCTGGCGATCGAAGAGATGCCACTACCGAAGCGCGCCGAGCGCGACGTCAGTAACTACCGTCACTTCAAAGAAGCGGAAAGGGACCGGATCCTCGACGCGCTCAATGCGCATGGGTGGAACCGCGCCCAGGCCGCGCGCTCGCTAGGGATGGCGAGACGCACCTTCTACCGGCGGCTCAAGCAACACGGAATCGAGCTTCCGCAAGGGAAGGGCTAGAGCGACGCGGGCGTGGCCGCGGCAGAGCTGCCCGCGTCGTATTTCTCAGGGGTTTCGCCCGGCGGAAGGTAGAGTGGCGGCTCGCCCGGCCGGGACCAATCGACCCAGTAAACCTCTCGGTCGCGGATGTCGACGTGCACGAAGCTGCTTCGCGGATAGTAGCCCACGCCGACTCTACGAAGCGTCAGACAATAGTCCCGAAGCGCTTCGTTCGGCACGCCCTCCACCCGGACGTCGACCGCTTCGCCTGCGGCGTGTCGGCTCGTTCCGTTGGCGCCATCGTTTTCCGAACGGAACGCGCTGACCACGATGATGGTTCG
>CP070650.1:519923-526298 GCA_020354595.1 Myxococcales bacterium | reverse complement strand
GTCACCTACAAGGAGATGATGGCGATGACGGCCGAGGCGCTCGGCAAGCGCCGTTTCTTCGTTCCGTCGCGCGTCATGTCTCCCGGCCTCTCTCGACTCTGGGTTTCGCTCGTGACCGGCGCGCCCAAAGCTCTCGTCGGGCCGCTCGTACAAAGCCTTCGACACGAAATGGTGATTCACGACGAGGGTCTGGCGGAGCGCCTCGGCGTGACCAGAACGCCTACGGCAGAGGCCATCCGGCAGGCGGTGCATGAGCTCGACGGCTCTGTCCCCCACGCGTTCCGAGGCTCATCCGGCCGACGAGGCGTGTCCTTGGTCCGGTCGGTGCAGCGGATGGAGCTTCCTGCGGGTTGGACGGCCAAACGCGCCGCAACCGACTACTTACTTTGGCTTCCGCGGTTCTTGAGCGGTCTGCTCCGAGTCGACATCGACTCGTTGAACGGCTTCACTTTCGTGCTGGCACCGTTGAACCTGCCTCTGCTGCGCTTGGAGCGTATACCCGCGCGAAGCAGTCCGAGTCGACAGCTTTTCTACGTGACTGGCGGTGCACTTCTCGGCCCTAGCGGCCGGCCTCGGTTCGAGCTTCGTCAGGCGCTCGGTGGGCGAGCCCTTCTCACCGTCGTGCACGACTACGAGCCCCGGTTGCCGTGGCCTCTCTACCTGTCTACGCAGGCCCTGTTTCACCGATGGTTGATGAGGCGTTTCGCCGCGCACCTCGCGCTTCGAATCGTGCACAGCCGACACATCCCGAGCTCTGCGAAGGCTTTGTCTTCGTGAACGCCTACTGGAGGAACAAACTCATGCGAACCACGTCACTTTTTTCGATTTCCTTGCTTGCTCTGGCTCTTTCGGGCTGCGCCAAAGACGCGCCTCAAGCTTCGACGGCCGCCAGTGCGCCAGCCGAGCCCAACATCGTCGCGGTTGCAGCGGGGGCCGGGCAGTTCAACACGCTTGTCGCCGCAGTGAAGGCTGCAGACCTCGTCGAGACGCTGCAGAGTCCGGGGCCCTTCACCGTCTTCGCACCAACAGACGAAGCGTTCGCGAAGCTCCCCGCCGGAACCGTCGACAGCCTTCTTCTTCCCGAGAACAAGTCGCAGCTCACCGCAATCCTCAAGTACCACGTCGTCGCCGGCGAAGTTCGCGCGGCCGACGTCGTCAAGCTTACCTCCGACAACACGGTGGAGGTTCAACCGGATTCGATCACGGCGTCTGGCTCCGTCGTGCGCGTCAACGCCGCCCACGTGATCAAAGACGATGTGATGGCGTCCAACGGCGTCATCCACGTCATCGATACAGTGCTCATCCCGTCTTCTTAGAAATCCTTTCCACTCCTCATCCTCTCCCTACAACCCGAGACTGCCCGCTCCTTTCGGGCGGGCAGTCTCCACCCTCTCCGGTACGGGGCGGGTGCTCGCAGCCCGGGGCACGCGGAAATGAATGTTAGAACCACCACCCCATTCATTGTCAGGCGAAACGTCGTGCGTTCTCGGTTCGGGCCCTCGCCCTCGTACCACTCTCCTTCGTCATGACCATCACCGCAGAACGCCAATCGGACGGCCTGTACCCCATGCGGGTCGTCTCCCGTCTCACCGGCCTCACCGCCGACACCATTCGCGTCTGGGAGCGCCGCTACTCTGCGGTGGCTCCGGACCGCACGGAAGGCAATAAACGCCGGTACAACGGTAGTCAGGTGCGTAGGCTGGTGATGCTCCGTCGTGCGACCGAGCTCGGCCATTCGATCGGCCAAGTCGCCCGCCTTCGCGACGAGGACCTCAGACGGATTATCGGCGAGACGAGCCCCGACATCGGCAGCCAGGTTTCCCTTTATGCCGCGCTCGTCGAAGACTACCTCGACGCGATCTCGAGCTACGAGGTTCAGCGTGCCGAGTCGATCCTCACGCGGACCGCCGCGATCCTCCCGGCGATGACTCTCACACTTGAGGTCATCGTCCCATTGATGCGCCGGGTTGGCGAGGCATGGTTGGCAGACCAGATTCGGGTGTCGCACGAGCACATCATTTCCGGTCAGCTTCGGAGCCTGCTCGGCACTCTCATGCGCCACGCTGAACCCGCGCCGGGGGCGCCCCGAATCATCGTGGCCACGCCGCCGCGCCACCTGCACGAGTTCGGCGCGATCATCGGCGCGTTCATGGCGGCAAGTAAGGGCTACGAGCCGATCTATCTCGGGACCCACATGCCCTTCGACGAGATTTCCGAAGCGGCGGAACAGGCGCGCGCGAGTAAGATCCTCCTGAGCATCGCGCGCGATTGCGAGCCGGGCGAGCAAACGCAGATCATCGCCGGCATCGAGAAGCTCGCACGCACGCACGAAGTCTGGCTCGGGCTCCCCGAGGGCCACGAGCTCGCGAGCTTCCGTCTGCCCGCCAAGGTCCTCACTCGCTACGAGGAACTCGACGCCCTTCTCGCTGCCTGAATCGACTACATTCAGCCGCCATGGCGAAACACGTGGTTGGGTTGGGTGTATGCTGGCGTCCAAACTGAACGAACGATCACATGCGGTCCGTCTTCCTTTAACGACCGAAGCATGGGCCCCGGCCCCACGTCCTGCCTATACTGAGAAAGAGAAAAAGAGGGGGGTCTCTTTTTCGTTGGGGGTGGAACATGTCTTTTCTTCGGAAGTGGGGAGTAGTGGGTCTCTTGTTCGCGTCGGCGCTCTGGTTGGCGCCGGCAGAGGCGCGGGCGTATCCGGCCGAGCCTTACAGCCTCGATGAGGGCAACAAGGCGCATACGAAGCGTTTCCACATCCTGGGCGAGCTCGGCATGTTCGCCGGCAAGCTCGAGGGCGACCAGCGTTCCATCATCATGTCGCCGGTCTTCGAGATGCGTTTTCAGCTCACGTACAACTTCCTGATGCAGACCGTGTGGGGCTTCTCGTACGCAAACGTCGACCTCGAGGACGCCGATCCCGAGAACACGTTTCGGGTCGGAAACCCGTACATTGCCTTTCACTACCAAGGCAAGAAGAACCAGTTTACCTACCGGCTCGGCATCGGCGCAGCCATTCCCGTCGCGAGCCTATCGAACGACATCAACGACCGCGTCATCCAGTCGCAGGCGTACTATCTCGCGGCCGCTCTGCGCGGTAATACCGACCTCTGGCTCTGGGATCCGCACACGGTCAGCATCATCGTGCCGATCGGGTTTGAGCGCAGAAAACCCAGTGGATTCCTCTGGGGTGCGTACCTGGACACAGGCGCGCTCATCAAGCTCAATGACAAGAATGCGCGCACCTCGAAGACCGACTTCCTGATGCAAATGGCTGCGATGATGGGCTACCAGGCTACCGATTGGCTCCGCGTGGGCTCGCGTTTCACCTTGGTTCTCATTCCGAAATGGGTCGAGCAGAACACGCAGCTCGCCGTCGAGCCCTACCTCCGTTTCGGCAACGAGAACGCGTTTGGAGCCATCCGGGTGAACATCAACCTAGACAACCCTTACGGGTTCTCGTTCGACGCACGGCAGGTTTGGGGCCTACGAATCGCAGGCGGCGCGTCCTTCTAACGGCGGGGCTTCGACGGGCGTTGCACGGAGCGACATAAGCGAATATCTTCGCGCCGCCTCGGGCGCGTGGTTGGGCCTCGGGCGTGGTTGGATATCGTGTTCGTAGTGCTTACCCTCGCGGTGGCGCTCTTCGTCTTCGTCATGGGGGCGTGGGGTGTGTTCGCTCCTGGGTCGATCTTCGCCTTCATCTCCGGCTGGAGCTCGAAGTCGGGGTTCTGGCTCGCGGTGTTGCTACGCCTGTGTTTCGGCCTTGCGCTTTGGTATGCTGCGCCCGACACCCGCTTGCCTATCGTTCTGCGCACCCTCGGGGCGCTTGCGGTCGTGAGCGCGGCGACGCTTCTAGTGGTCGGCTACGAACGCTTCAAACGCGTGATCGCGTGGTGGACGAACCAACCCCATTTCGTCATGCGACTCTGGTCTCTGCTCGCCGTCGCGATCGGAGGCGTGGTGCTTTGGGCGCTGTCCTAGGCCTACACGAAGATCGGTAGGTCGGAGCCGGCGAGCGGGAACGCTGCCTTGTAGTCGTCGGGCACGCCTGCGAGATCACGGAGCGCCCTGTGCACATCGGCGATTCCAAGCCTGCTGCCCTCGGCTTCATCAGGACGGCCGGTGGGCTGGAGCGTCACCGGATCGATCAGGAACAGGTTGTGCCGGTCATCGGTACCGCCGATGACGCGGTTTCCGGGAATGCCAGGACCCATCATCATCATGCTGCTGATCGGCCAGTGGTCCTTGCCGTTGCCGCTGTTGTAGCCCGGCGTGCGACCGAAGTCGGAGCCCATGACGATCGCAACCTTGTCGGCGATGCCCATTCGCTCCGCTTCCTGCATGGCGAAGTTTGCGCCGTTCACGAAGTCGACAAGTCGCGGCAGATGGTTGTCGTCGTGGTTCCCATGCGTGTCGAAACCACCCGTGCTGACGCTCACGCTCACGGAGAGGCCGGCCTGGTACGCGGCGAGAGCGACTTGGATCTGCCGCTGAAGCTGACCATCCGCGAAGTTCTCCGGAAGCGATTCGGAGACTCGCTTGAGATCGTCCTGTCCGAGGCGCGCGAGGATGAGCTCGTCTTGCCCATCCCAGATCCGCGGCAGGCGCTGCTGCCCCTGGAGCCGAAGGAGCCGGAGCTGCTGCTCGCGCTGGATGATCGCGGGCACGTCCGGGTGCCCAAAGTAGTTCTCTTCGGAGCCCGTCGGGTCGGGACGCGATGGGAAGGCGAGGTTGTGGAGAAGCCCGCCGTCGCCGAGCGGGACGGCGTTGGTCACCCCCTGCGTGTCGAGGTATCCGCCGTAGCCGATGAGCGGCATCGGCAGGGTCGGACCATGCGTCGCCGCGATCAGCGCGCCGATCGGTGGATGACCCTCCGCCGTTCGCCCACTCCAGGTGCCCCGTGTCCCTTGGTCATGGCCGTTGGTGCCGGTGTCCATCCCGTTGATGACCAGCAGCCGCTGGTAGTGCTCCTGGAAGAACGCGTCCAGGGCAGTGCCGTCGTCGCCGAGCGGCGCGTACTGGATGTTGCCCGCGGTCTTGATGTCGCTCGTGAGGAAGCGACCCATCGGGTCGTTCTCGTTTTCGTTCGCGCGGCCCTTGGGGTCGCAGAGGTGGGTCGGGTCCCAGCCGCCGCCGGCGTGCATGAAGATCCAATACGTGCCGGTGTATGCAGAACCGGAGATCGATTGAGCGGTGCCCCGTAGCGGGTCGACCACCGACGGCAGGACACAGGAGAGCCCTGCCCAGCTAGCCATTCTCAAGAAGTCACGACGATCCACAGCTAGTCCTCCCTCACTCGTACAGGAACCGGTAGTCGGCCAGGAGATAACTCACCGCTGCCATCCAGGCGCGGATGTTGTACTCGGGGTCTTGGTTGATCCGACGGCCATCGGGGAGCGACGCGTCGGTGTTTCGATCACGGTTGAGGCGGCACTCGTTGAGCTCGACCGGCGTCGAGCCGTCGGCAATGCCTTGCCGTCCGAGGCTGTAGGCCTCCATCAGAACACCGAGCGTGGCGTTGAGCTCGGTATCGCTGACATCCTCACCGAGGAGGCGTGAATGAAGATGCCGGACCGTATCCCGCACCTGGTCCGAAGCCTCGGACAGTGGCGTGCTGAGGTCCACCGTCGGGAACAGCAGCCTCTGATTCGGGGACTTGGAGAAGTCGAACGGTACTGCGGAGCACGCGACCTCGTAGGCCATGCGTTGCGCGAGGCTCGCCATGACGCCGTTCGGCTCGGTCACGCGCTGGGTCACCAGGTCCGAGTCGATGCCGCCATAGAAGATACGGTACTGGTCGAGCAGGTAGTCCGGTCGGTCCGGGCGCGACCGCCAGCGGATGCCTGTGGTCGCCTCAATCTTCCGGCTCAGGTGCTCCGGTGTGAGGAGACGCGCCGTTCCGAAGGTAGACAGCTCCATCTCCATCTCCGCCGTCATCGGCGCCGAGTTCTTGGCGCGGAAGTATGGACTCAGGACGATCTCACGGACCAGCAACTTCAGGTTGTGGTTGCTGTCGACGAACCGACCCTGAATCGTGCGGAGAATCTGCTGCTGCAGGTTGTAGGCGCGCTGAATCGCTGGATGCACCTCGGGATCGGCGTCGGGAAGCGTTGGCGGGGGAGGCTCGTTGCCGCCCGTGCCGCCGGTGCCGGGATCGCCACCCATGCCGCCACCCCCGGTCATACCGCCCATGCCGCCGCCGCTCATACCGCCCACGCCACCGTCGGGATCCATCATCGGATCCTCCATTGGCTCGGGCATCGGCTCCTGCAGGGATTGCTCGGCCATCTCAGGCGTTATCGCCATGGCGATGTCGAGGATCTTCTGGCCGGTCATACCTTCGAACACCGTCTTGACGGTGGCCTG
>CP070650.1:516298-519823 GCA_020354595.1 Myxococcales bacterium | reverse complement strand
GTGTTTCATGATCCGGAGGCCCGCCAGTTCGCGCTGGTCATCCCCGACGGCGCCCGGGGGCGCGAGCTCTCTGAGAAGGCGCGCCTGCTCGACCTCCTCATGAGAGAAAACGACAACGATGTTCCTGACTACGTCCGTCACTTCTCGATCGTGTACGGACACGAGGGCCTCGCGCGCTATGTCCACGACGCGCACACGATGGAGGTCGAGGTCAACGAGCTCGAGCCGGTCGATACGGCGGCTGTGGTCGCAAGCTATTATCCCCGCCTCGCTGGACTGCTGCCCGAGGCAGGGTTTTGGCAACATGCGGGAAGCGAGCTTGCACCGCTCATCGAAGACGAGGAGCTGTGGGTCTTCGCCCAAGTCACCGAGGACGAAGCCGATGCGTTCGCGGAGTCCAGTAGCGACCTGCTCGTTCAGCTCAAGACCATCGATCAGATTCCGGTTTGCGTGCTGAGCCTCGTCGACACACGAGCCCAAGCCGTGCGGCGCGCCTACTTGAATCCTGCGCGCTCCGCCGACGCCCCCGTTCTCGACCTGCTCCGCCGCGACTTCCATGCCTCGATCGTGGTCCTCGACGATGCGCGCCGCTTGCTACGCTCGTTTCGGCTCGAAGCGCCGCGGGCGGCCAACGCGAAGCTAATCCTCGAGCGTACCGAGCATGGGCCATCCTGCTCGAAGGAGCGGTGGGCTCTTGCCGTCGACGCCTGTCGCGCAACGCCACCCCCGATTGAAGTTGGAGGCCATCCGTTTGTGCTCCGGGATGAAGCGCAGACCGCCGGCGAAGCGCTTCAGAGGCTCCGCGAGCTCGAAAGCTGGAGCTCGCCCGAACGCATCGAAGAAACGCTTCTGATCAAGAGCGTCCCGGTGAATGTCGTCGAGCTTTCGCGCCGCAGAGTCGCGATGGACGCCACTCGCTTTGGGCTCGCGATGTCGGACCTCCTCGTGCTTCAGGCCGTGCGATTCGGACTCGCCTCTACCTCGAAGTCTCTCGTCGAGTTGCTTCGACGTCGGTTCGAGGAAATCGTGCCCACGGCGTCCGAACACGGCCTGGGCGAGGCCGAGATCGAAGCGAATCGCGCCGCCTTGCAGCGGTTGCAGGGGCTGCACGGTACTTCGACCGGGCCCGACGTTTCGTGTACCATGGAACCTTCGGGGTAACTGGCGAACCAATCATGCGGCTCGGCATTTTCAGCGACGTACACGCAAACCTGGAGGCCATGTCCGCCGTGATGGACGCGTATTCCAGCGAGGAAATCGACATCTACTACTGCCTGGGTGACGTCGTCGGGTACGGCGGCAGCCCGAACGAGTGTGCAGATATCATCCGAGAGGTAGCCGAGGTGACCATTCTCGGGAACCACGACGCCGCCGTCGCCGGCCGGATGGACTACTCGTACTACTACGAGGCCGCCCGCGAGGCGCTGGACCTTCATGCGCGCCAGCTCACCCCGGAAAACATTGCCTGGCTCAAAGCGCTCCCCTACAAGCACGTCCTACAAGACGTCGGCGTCGATCTCTGCCACGGCTCTCCAGTGCGGCTCGAGGAGTTCGAGTACATTTTCGCGCCCGATCAGGCCGCGGAGTGCTTGCCGATTTGGAACGACCTCGGCCACATCACGCTGATCGGCCACTCCCACCTCTGCAAAGTCTTTGCGCTACGGCCCGGTGAGGTCGAAGAGCTCCCGCCGGAGGACTTCGAGCTCAAAGACGGCACCAAGTACATCGTGAGCGTCGGTTCGGTGGGGCAGCCTCGCGACTACGACAACCGTGCGAGCTACACCGTGTACGACAGCGAGTCCCGGACTTTCCAGTTCAAGCGGATCGAGTACGACATCGAAAGCGCCGCCTCGAAGATCTTCGACGCGAAACTCGAGCGCAATTTCGGGCAACGCCTCTTCATTGGGGTCTAGGGGCGAACGAGCCCGCGCCAGATCGGCTCGCCGTCGGCGGGTGCGTCGAGCGCGGGGGTCTGCATCGTCCCGAGCGGAGTGGCGTAAGCCGTCAGCTCTTGGCTTTGAGCGAGGTGGGCTCTGACGTCGATCCACGAGCCGGCGTCCGCCCCCACACACTTGAGGCCGTGACCCAAAGGCGTCATGGCCCGCATTGCGCCGGCGAGCCCCTCGACCGGAGCGACCGTGACGTTTCGATAGCCGGGGCTCCACCGAACAGGCCCCCGGCCCCGAACCGCGATCCCGAAGGAATCTCCGGCGATGAGCGACCCTTCGACCTCGGCCAGCCCCCGCCACTGGGCCTGCGCGGCGCCGACGTCCAAAGGCAGCGGCCCGCGCGGAAGCTCCGTGCCGAGTGGGTCCAATCCCTCTGCTGCCAATCGTTCGGCGAACCGTTCGCCCGAGCAGTCTGGGCTCGATTCCACGTACACGATTTGGGGGGACAAGCACCCGCGTTGGTCGTACGCGCAAGTGTCGAGCGCCAAGGCCGAGATGGTCTGCTCGATTCGATCGTCGGCGAGGGCGTGGCGTCCGCAGTAGACCACGCTGACGCCATGGCCGTGGGCGACGAGCGGCGTGTCCGGGTGACGTGCGCGGATTGCGTCGACGGTCTCGTCTCCCCCGTACACGGCGACCGCGTCCGCCGCCTCGATGAGCGCGCGCTCGCACTCGATGTCGCCTCCCGGGAACGCGACCAAGTCGATGGCTTTGCCGAGCTCGGAGTCGGTGCGCCGCAATGCGTCTCTGAGCATCTGGGGAAACAAGGTCTCCCGCGACGAGGTCTTGGCGAGCACGGGGACGCCGAGAAGAAGCGGGACCACGACGGCACGTACCGAAGCGGTGAAGAGGTTGCCGGCCAAGACGAGCGAGAGCATCGAGATTGGTTCCCCCTTGGGTGCTTCATCGGCGAGCGCGCGCAGCGCTTTCTCACTCACGGTCTCAAGCGTCGTCCGGGCGCCCCACTCGACCATCGGCGCGCTGAGCCCTGTGGTTTCGGCGAGCGCGTCCTTTGCTTCGCACACCTCGGACAGCAACAGGTCGGCGGCGGCAGAGAGCCACGCGGCTCGACCCTCCACCGATTCGGCGCGCAAGCCCTCCGTCGCGTTCTGGATGGCCGTTCCGCGCTCGCGGATCACGGTGGGGCCATCGTTCATTTCGCCCCCAAGGCTTGGTCGACGGCCAACGAGCATCCGCGCGGGGTGGCACCTTGCGCCCTGCCGAGGACCACGATGCCGTCATCGACGCGGCGCGCGAGGTCGGCAGTTTGAATGCAGCAGACCGAATCGAGGTTTGCGCAGTCGTCGATGCGCAGTAGGCCGACGGCATCGCCTTCGACCGGTTCGAGCGAGTCTGGATCCACCGGCGTCGCCCGAACCCATGGCGGCACCCAGAGCCGCCTCGGGCCGAGCATGCCGTCGAGTGCCTCGCGCAGGGTGGTTTCGTACATCTGCGAGCTTAGCTCGGTCGCGCCGAACTCGTTGATGACGTACGGCGCCTCCACTCCGTAACGGGCGGTGATCGCGTGGAGGAGCTCGTCCGGGTCCACCTCCCTCGAGCGTCCCTTGTATCCACC
>CP070650.1:512409-516198 GCA_020354595.1 Myxococcales bacterium | reverse complement strand
TCTCGAGCTCGGGATACTTCTTGAGGTCGTTCAGCTGGAGGTCGTCGATGCTGCCTCCGCGAACGCGGACCCGGACTTCGAGGCGTATCCTTTCGCCGACGCGCGCCTCGGTGGGCGACGCATCGAGGGTCACCGACACTTCCGGCTCGGCGAGTACCGGCGTCGCGTAGGCGAGCATGCCGAGGACCGCGAGTGAGGCTGTGAAGAGCGTCCTCACCAATCCTTCTCCGGCGGCCGCCGCCCCGCGCTACGCCGCCGCGCACGCTGGAGCGGGAGACTCTCTTCGTTCTGCTCGAGGGCGTCGAGGAAGCGCTCGACTTCCGACGGCTGCATCTGCTGAGGCTGGGCTGGCTCCGACTCCGACTCCGAGTCCGGTTCCGGCTCCGAGTCCGGTTCGGATCCCGGCTCCGTTTCCGAGTCCGACTCCGAGTCCGACTCCTGTTCCTGGCTCTGTTCCTGTTCCTGGCTCTGTTCCTGCTCCTGGCTCTGTTCCTGTTCCTGGCTCTGTTCCTGCTCCTGGCTCTGTTCCTGCTCCTGGCTCTGTTCCTGCTTCTGCTCTTCCTCCCGGATCCTCTGCAGGGCGTATTCCAGGTTCCATGCTGCGCTTCGGTTGCCGGGCCGAAGGCGTAGTGATCGCTTGAATGCGTTGGCCGCCTCCCGGAACTGCGTCGACGCGCTCTCGAAGTCTTCCTGTTCGGAGAGCGCGTCTCCTTCGCGGGCGTGGGCGATGCCGAGGTTGTAGTACGCGTCCGCTCGGGTCTCCGGGGCCGCAGACGGGTCCGCTGCCGTCATGAAGGCCTCCTTCGAAGGCTCCGTGAGGTCCTGTGACAAGAGCGCGAGGCCGCGGTTGAGCTGGACCGCCCGCGCGTCGGGCAGCTCGCGTGCGGCCTCGTCGTAGGCTTCGAGGGCGTCGGCGTACTGCGCCTGCGCCATCAGCTCGTTGCCCTCCTCGACCCGGGGGTTCTTCGCGCGAAGCGGGCTCCACGCGAGGGCCGTTGCCGGAAACGAGAGCGCCACACAACAACACAACGTTAGCGCTCGCCTCATGCTTCCCTCCTTCGGCGATGCACAATCCAGGCCTCCGGAAGCAACCCCTCGAGCACGATCAACAGGAATGCGGGCAGCAGGGCGAGGGCGAAGCGATTCTCGTGAACCGTCACGCGGCGCGCCTTCTGTTCGGAAGCCTCGAGCTTGGCGAGCTCTGCACGGATTTCGGTGACGCCGACGGTGCCTTCCTCCGCTCTCACGTATTTGCCTCCCGTGATCGATGCGATCTTCTCGAGCGTCTGCTCGTTCTCGGGGCTGAGTGAGGTCATGATGAGGCGCCCGTCCGAATCCTTCATGTGCCCTGTGAGCGTCCCGTCCGCAGTGTAGCTTGGAATCGGCTCGCCGCTTCCTGAGCCGATCCCCACCGCGTACACCTTGATGCCTGCGGCGGTCAGCTCCTCGGCTGCCGCGATCGGGTCACCCTCGTGGTCCTCGCCGTCCGTCATCAGGATCACGACGCGGGACCGAGGCGCCGCGCCTCCCTCTTCGCCTCGGCCCTCGTTTGAGCTTTCGATCAGTCGCTTCGAGGCGATGAGCGCTTTGCCAATCGCGGTGCCTCCCACCGGCATGTCCATCGGTCCGAGGTCCCGCAGAAAGAGTCGTACGGCCGAGTAGTCCACCGTCATCGGGAACGCCATCGCGTCCCCCGCGAATGCGACCAACCCGACTCGGTCGCCATCGAGGTCAGTCAGCAGTCGTTCGAGCTCCGCTTTGGCGCGCTTGATGCGGCTCGGGTGCACGTCTTTGGCCAGCATGCTCTTGGAGAAGTCGAGCGCGATGACCACGTCGATGCCTCGCTTGCGCAACACGCGAGTCCGGCTTCCGTACTGCGGCCCCGCGAATGCGACGATCACGAGCGCGACGCCGGCGAGCATCAATGTAGCGCGCGCCGCTCGCCACCACCGCGCCTGACCCGCGATTAAGGGCTCGACGGTCACGCGCCTGCCAAACATCTCGGTCGCCCGCCGGCGCCTGGCCGCATTCCACCAGAGCGTGGCGAATGCGACGGGGAGCAGCGCCAACAGCCAGAGCGCTTGGGGATCGGCCCAGGTCACGGCCACCTCCTGAGCCACAAGAGGACCAAGAGCTCGATCAACAAGAACAGAAGGGCAGGACCGACAAAAGCAGGGAAGAGCTCGGTGTACATTCGTCCCGCGTCTTCGATGTCGGTCTTTTCGAGTGCATCGAGGATCTGGTGAAAGCTCTGCTCGAGCGCTTCGCGGTCGCTCACCAGGAAGAACTCTCCGCCCGTCTGCTGCGCCATCTGATCGAGAAGCTCCGGATTGACTGGATAGTTGGCGGTTCCGAAGATCGCGCGTCCGAAGATCCCCGTGCCCTGTTGCACCGGCGCAGTGTCGCTAACGCCCATGAGGATCGGGTAGATTTTGACCCCCATCGTGCTCGCGAGCTCGGCCGCTTGCGAAGGAGAGACATTCCCCGCGTTGGACTCGCCGTCGGTCATCAGGATGACGACCTTGCTCTTCGCTTGCGATCGTTTGAGGCGGTTGAGGCTCACGCCGACCGCGTTTCCAATCGCGGTTCCCCGCCCGTCGATTTGGTCGAGCTCAAGGCCTCGCAGGGCCGTGCGGAGCGCGGCGCGATCCGTGGTCAAGGGTAGCAGCGTGTACGCATCGCGGCCGAAGACGACCGCACCGATGCGGTCGTTGGGCCGGCGGTTGACGAAATCGCGCACGACCGCTTTGGTCGCTCTGAAGCGAGTCGGGCGGATGTCTGCCGCTTCCATCGAGCCCGACATGTCGAGCGTGAGGATAATCTCGATGCCACTCACCTCGGCGGTGTCTCGCGCGTGGATGCTTTGGGGCGCCGCCAACCCGACCACCAAGAGAGCGAGTGCGATGGCGCGGAGCGCTCCCGGGAGCTCGGAGAGGCGTGCTCGCCAGCTCCCCTTGGGGATTCGCAGTGCAGAGGCGTTGCTGAACTGAAGACGCGGTCGCGCGCCGCGTTGGATCCACAGACGGCTGAGCCACACGAGCGGCGCGGCGAGCAGCAGGAGCGCCGCCCAAGGGCGTTCGAAACGCAATGCCTCGTCCGAGATCAGGATTTGGTACCGCACGTCGAGGTAGCGCAAGCTGATCACGGCACCCACGAAGGCCGCGACCGCGAGCCAACCTACAGCCCATGCCCGTCGCTCGGCCGGCTTCACGCCGCACCTCCTTCGGCGGCGGGCGCTTTCGGACGAGTGCGATCGACCAAGGCGAAGGCCTCTTCGATCAACGCGTGTGAGGCTTCGTCCGCGAGCGAAGCTTTGGCGAACTTCACCAAATCACATTGCCCCAAAAAGCCGATCGCTTCCTGAGGCGCGATTGTGAGCGACTTGGTCGCGGCGAGCCTTTCCGAGATCTCGTCGGTGGTGCTCTCGAGACCGTGAAATCCAAAACGCCGGCCCAGGTAGCCACGGATCGAATCGCTGACGGCATCGACCCATTGCTCGGTGCGTCCTTCCGCGATGGCCGCCTCGCGCTGTTGTTGGTGAGCCCGAAGCTCTGCCAACGCGGTTTCCCAGGGCGGCGGTGGCGGCGGCGGCTCCGGTTCGGGTCGATCGCGTCGTTGCCACCAGCGCATGAGCAACCAGGCGAGCAGCGCGCCGAGCGCCAGGGCTCCAAGGGCACCAAGCGCGATCAGTAAGCGGTAGTCGTCCTGCTCCACCGACACCGGATCGGTTGGCGGCTTCAGCGCCGGATCAGGCTCGTTGGCCAGCACCGAATGAACCTCGATCGTTTT
>CP070650.1:506443-512309 GCA_020354595.1 Myxococcales bacterium | reverse complement strand
TTTGTTCAGATCGCGAAAGTCGTCGCTCGGAAGCTGCTCTGCGACGAAGCGTTCGAAGCGATCGATCGAAAACAAGCCGCTCGTCAGGTAGCCCCAGCTCCGGCGCTGCTCTTGGTTCGGCAGACCCAGGAAATACCGCGCCTTGAGGGGCGGGTCTTCGAGACCGCGGCGCCAAAACGGTCGAAACCAGTCGATCATCTGGGCCGGGGTGTAGCCCTGTGTGTAGAAGGCGCCGGCGATCGCGCCGGCGGAAGCGCCTACGCAGATGTCGGCTTCGATGCCCAACTCCTGCATCGCCCGAAGCACACCGACGTGCGCCACCCCCTTGGCGGCGCCACCCGAACCGACGAACGCAACGCGAGGCCGAGGCATCGGGTGGAACGTGTCACACGTTGACCGTGGAGTCGACAGGCAATTCGTGCGTTGCCGCTACTGGGAGGGAGCGGGGGGCTCCGCGGTCGTCGCTTGCTTCCCTAACCATATCTCGCGGGTCACTGCGCGAAGCATCGGTCGCGCGTCCACCGAGAGCGCAGACCTCGGCCACTTGTTGATTAGGGTTTTCAATGCGTCACGCGCAGTGTCGAGATCGTCGAGATCGCGCGCGCAGAGCGCGACCAGCCACCAGCCGTCCGGCTGAAGGGCGCCATCGGTGGTTTGGTCCGCCACCTGCTGAGCATAGACCAACGCCTCCGCGGAGCGCTTCTCCTTGCGCAACGACAACGCGAGGGCGTGCTTCACCGCGGGGATATGGGTGCCGTCCGGATGAAGCTCGATTGATTTTTGGAATCGCGCGATCGCCTCCTCATGCTTTTTGGCGGCGGCGAGGGCCAACCCCTTCTGGTAGGCCTCGAGCGAGAGGTCCTGACGGAACTGCTGCTCGTAGTCGCGAAACATCGCGGCTTCGGCGGGTGAGAGCGCGTCCTTGGCCATCTCCGGGTACTGGCGCACGACCTCCGCGCGCCTCCGCTCCCGGATCAGCTCGTAGTACTCCGCGGCCTTGGTAGCGGCGACGCCGCGGTCCGACGACCTTCGCACCTCGTCTCCGAGATCGCGACGGAGCTCTTCGGCGGCCGCCTCTGCCTCCGCCTTTTCCGAGCGCAACCCTCCCGTCTGCGCGTCGAAGTAGAGCTTCAGGCCCACGAAGGACAGAACCCCGATGACCGCGATCGCGACGCCGCTATTCCAGTTCAGGCGCCGCTCGTAACCCGCCTGGCGCTTGGCGATGGATTTGATGTCGGCTCCGAGGGCGTTGACCAGGTTGTTGGTCTTGATGATCAGGCCGCGGCTCTCGACGATCTCCTTCTTGATCTGCCGTACTTCGTCGTCGACGTCTCGCATGAAACCCGGGGTACAACCGACCCGGACGCGAGGCAAGGCCTGCCGCTTGACGGGGCCGGATCGGCCGCCTACAAGCCGTGCCGTGAAGAAATTCGTGGGGCTTTGGTTTGTCGGGTGGGCGGCGCTCGTGGCGTGCGCGGGCTGCAATCCGCCGGCGGATTACGCGCTGGTCGGTAGCGCCTACGTGCCTGCCGCACACGGTGACATCGACGTCGAATCGATCGACAAGGAACAGATCCTGATTAACGTGACGATGGACCACCTGGCGCCCCCGGCAGACATCGAACCTGGAATGACCCACTACGTCGTTTGGTTCACGGCTGTCGGTGAGCATCCGGTTCGCCAGCAAGCGCTGGACTACGACCCCGAGACGCGGGTCGGCAGGGCTTCCATTCCCACCTCGATGCTCGAGTTCGACGTGCAGATCACTGCCGAGCAGAGCGACAGCCCCATTCAACCGAGCGACCTCATCGTCGCCTCACAGAAGATCCGCGAGAAATAACCCCATGGCAGACACCACAGACATCAAAAAGGGCTTCAAGATGCTCCTCGACGGCGTGCCTTACGCCGTGGTCGACCACCAGTTCGTGAAGCCGGGCAAGGGCCAAGCTTTCATCCGCACGCGAATCAAGAACATGATGACGGGCGCGGTCATCGACCGAACGTTCAAAAGCGGCGAGAAGCTCGAGAAGGCAGATACCGAAGAGCGCACGATGCAGTACCTCTACCCGGAGGGAGACACGCGAGTCTTCATGGACACCCGGAGCTATGAACAGCTCTCGCTGAGCAACGACCAGCTTGGCGACAACGTCTACTACCTGCTCGATGGAACCGAGGTCGACATCATGCTCTTCGAGGGGCGGCCCATCGGTGTGACGCCTCCGACATTCGTCGAGCTCGTCGTCACCGAGACCGAGCCCGGCTTCAAGGGCGACACCAGCAGCAACACCACCAAGCCGGCAATGCTCGAGACGGGCTTGCAGGTCAACGTTCCGCTCTTCGTCAATACCGGCGACAAGCTCAAGATCGACACGCGAACCGGCTCCTACGTGGAACGCGTCAAGGGCTGAGCGCGGGTCATGCTCCAGGTCTTGCGGCTCCGCGCCACGGCCATGGATGCGATTCGCCGCTTTTTCGCGGAGCGCGACTTCGTCGAGGTCGAGACACCTACCATCGTGCCTTCACCCGGCCTCGACGTGCACCTTTGCGCATTCGAAGTGCGCGACGACCGGGGCCGCGCAGTGGGTTGGCTCGGGACGAGCCCCGAATACCAGATGAAACGCCTGCTGAGCGCGGGAGCGGAGCGGATCTTTCAGCTGTGTCGGAGCTACCGATCAGGCGAGCACGGCCGCCATCACGAGCGCGAGTTCACGATGCTGGAATGGTACCGGGCGAACGCCTCCTCGGAGGACGTCATCGTCGATACCGAAGAGCTAGTCGCCTACGTGGCGCGTGCGCTCGGCGCTCCCGATGCGGGCGTCCTCGGCTCCCCGTGGGAGCGCATCACCGTCGACGAGGCATTCGTGCGCCACGCCGGCGCAACGGTCGACGCCTCGGACGAGGAGCGCTTTTTTCGGGTATGGGTGGAGCGTGTGCAGCCCGAGCTCGGTAAGGAGCGACCTGTCGTCGTGACGGACTGGCCCCCTTCGATGGCCTCGCTCGCGAAGCTGAACGAGAACGGAACGGCCGATCGATTCGAAGCGTTCCATCGAGGCATCGAGCTCTGTAATGGCTTCGGTGAGCTGACCGACGCGAAGGAGCAACGACGAAGGTTCGAGAGAGACCAGGCGAACCGGCGCGCCGCCGGGCGACCGGTGTATCCGATCGACGAGAGGTTCCTCGAAGCGCTCGAGCAAGGAATGCCGCCGAGCGGCGGCAACGCGCTCGGAGTCGATCGCTTGCTGATGTTGTTGTCCGGCGCGGAGTCGATCCAGGCCGTCATGCCGTTCCCCGAGGAGGAGCTCTAGCGTTCGGCCGCCTTGGCGCGCTCCCACATCTCGTCTAGGTCGGCTTCGTCGTAGTCACGAAGGTCCTTGCCCTCGGCTTTGGCGGCGAGCTCGCAGTGGCGGAAGCGCGATGAAAACCGATTGAGTGACGCGCGAAGGACCGCCTCCGGGTCGATGCCCTGTTTGCGTCCGTAGGTCGCCAGCGCGAACAGCAGGTCACCGAGCTCGTGCTCGAGCGCAGCCCTGTCGCCTTTTTCAGCGGCTTCGTCGAGCTCCTGAAGCTCTTCGTCGATCTTGGCGCGCGGGCCGCCCGCGTCCGGCCAATCGTAGCCGACCGCGCTGGCCTTCTCGCCGATCCGTACAGCGCGGAGAAGGGCTGGGAGCGCAGTCGGAACCCCGCTCAGCGCGCCTCTCTCTTTTTTCTCTTTGGCCTTGATCGCTTCCCAGCTATTGATGGCGCCGCTCGCGTCGTCGACGTCTTCATCGCCAAAAACCCACGGGTGACGGCGAACCAGCTTGTCCGAGATCGCCTCGACCACGCCGTCGATGTCGAACCAGCCCTGCTGTTCGGCCAGCGCGGCCTGAAATACGACCTGTAGCAACAGGTCGCCCAGCTCTTCGCGCAGCATTTCGGGCTTCCCCTGGTCGATCGCATCGGCGACTTCGTGCGCTTCTTCGATGACGTACTGTCTAAGCGATTCCAGCGTCTGCTCGCGATCCCACGGACAACCGTTTGGGCCGAGCAGTGTTTGCATCAGCTCCACGAGCCCGGCGAGTGACTCACCTCGTTTGCTCATCGAGCGCCTGTAGCACAAGCGGTTGACGAGCCCCAGGGCCAGGCGTCATGGTCGTTGTCGCCATGGCGTACGCAAAGAGCGCGGTCAGCTCCCAGCAGATCATCGACGCTGCAATCCGCGTCTTGGCGCGTCAGGGGTATGCGCGCACGAGCCTCCTCGACATCGCCAAAGAGGCCGGGATGAGTAAGGGGGCCCTGCACTACCATTACCCGACCAAAGAGGCTCTGATTCACACCGTCCTCGAGAGCGCGTGCAACGTGGTTCAGGCGCGCACCATGCAAGCCTGGTCTCCCTCGGACAATCCCTTCGAGGCGTTGCGCAAATCACTCGAAGAGCTCTGGGCGGCCCGCGCCGAACGAACGGATGAGGCCCTCGTCGTCGCCGACCTCCTCGCG
The DNA here is from genome assembly GCA_020354595.1 of Myxococcales bacterium. GTDB lineage: Bacteria > Myxococcota_A > Polyangia > Polyangiales > Houyiibacteriaceae > SG8-38. The sequence goes on along the minus strand of CP070650.1, from coordinate 507,833 downwards.
CTCAGCCTCTACGACGAATCGCTCCGGCCCAAGCTTGCCGAGTTCTACGAGCTCGGAGCCGCGCAGATTCGCGAGTACCTCGAACGCAATCTGATGTCGCTCGGGCTCGAGTCGCGCATCTCCCGCGACATGCTGCCTCGCATCGTCATGGGACTGCTCGACGGGCTCGTAATGCAAGCCTTCGTCGACCCCGATGCGTTCTCTCCGGACGACGTCGTCGACGCCGTACAAACGCTCGCCGTTTCGATCTTCGCCGGGGGCTCGGGCAAGTGAGCCTCCTCGAATCCGTGCGCGCGCAGGAGACTGCGGTGCAAGCGCTGTTGCGGGCGCGCGAGCAGGGGCGAGTCGCATCGGCGTATTTGTTCGACGGGCCGAGCGGCGTCGGCAAGGAGCTCGCCGCGGTGTCGTTCGCGACCGACCTCGTCGCAGGCGACGACCCACACATCGTCGATCGGATCGAAGCAGGCGCGCACCCAGACGTGCGGGTCTTCCGGCCTCGAGACGAAGGCAAGCGAAACATCCAGGTCGAAGTCTTGCGAAGCGAGATCCTTCCCCTTGCCCAGTTCGCGCCGTTCGAGGCCTCTGCGACCTTCTTCATCTTTCCGGAGGCAGACATCTCCTTTCCCGAATTCCAGCCCGAGGCAGCCAACGCGCTGCTCAAGACGTTGGAGGAGCCGCGTCCGAACGTGCATTTCATCCTGACTTCGGAGCGGCCCGATTCCCTGTTGTCCACGATTCGCTCCCGCTGTCAGCGTATTCGCTTTGCACGCCTTCCGACCGCGGTGCTGCGGGAAATACTCGAGGCCGAAGGCGTGCCCGAGGAAGCGATCGGCCCCGCAATCACGCTGAGCGCCGGCCGCGCAGACGTCGCGCTGGCGCTCGCGAGCGACGGCGCCGTCGAGGAGCTGACCGAGCTCACGCGCTCGGTGGATGAGGCCGTGCGTGCCGCCGGCCCCGGAGCCTTGGTCGAGCTCGCCGAACAGCTCGCGCGACGCGACGACCTCGAGCTTGCCCTACTCACGCTTCAGAGCTTCTACCGTGACCTTTCCGTGAGCTCCCTCGACGCCGATGCCGGCTTGGCGAGCGCGGCGGCGGCGCGCGTCTCACTCATTCACGAGTGCGTGCAATCGATGCGACACAACGCCAATCGCCAAGTCGCGCTCGACTCGCTCCTCTTTGACCTCCGAAACCTCCGCTAGGTGGCTCCGCGCCGTCTGGCGCTGATTCCCTGCGTTTTGCAGGGGATTTTCCGGACCCTCAGCGACTGTTTCAGCTAGCCGCCTCTTTGCGGCTGCAAGCCGCCGCGCTCGAGGATTTGGCATTTCAACTCTCACCCGCCGACCCGAAATTCCCGGGAACGGCAAGGGTGCGCATTGGGGGGGCGAGCCTC
>CP070650.1:503296-506343 GCA_020354595.1 Myxococcales bacterium | reverse complement strand
CCAGCGCGCCGTTTGTGGCGGTCGACCTCGGGCGCAAGCTCGGGGGCCGCGGCGTCTCCGTGCATCCGACCCGAACGTGCGTGCGCTCGGCGGCGCTGCGGGGTGGGCTCGCCAAGGCCCTCCGCGGGGTGGCGCGAGTCGAGCCGGAGAGCGTGGAGCGCATGATCGTCGCTCAACTCGAACAGCGCGCCTTGGGCCTGCTCAGCGCGGCTCAGAGAGCTCGAAGCCTGGCGCTCGGGGCCGAGGCGGTTCGGGCCGCTTTGCAGGCCAATCAGGGGGATCTACTGATCCGCGCAGAGGATTCGCGTGGTCGCGGGGATGAGCTCGCGCGCGCCGCAGTGGCGCTTGGTTGCGCGACAGTCACTTGGGGGACAAAGGCGAGCTTGGGGGACGCGTTCACCCGCTCGGAGCTCGGCGTCCTTCTGGTGACGGATCGGGGTATCGCCCGTGCGATCTTGGATTGCCTGTCGCACGTCGAGGCCCTATCGGAGGACGGATGAGTAAGGTTCGAGTCTACGAGGTCGCACGGGAGCTGGGGGTCGAAAACCGCGACCTGATCCAGCGAATCGCGACGTTGGGGATCCAGGTGCGCAACCACATGAGCGTCCTCGATCCGGTCGAAGTGGACCGCATCAAACGATCACTGGGCAAGGACCGCAGCGAGGCGATGGTCGAGGAGCGCATTCGACCGACAGTCGTTCGACGCAAGCGGCGCAAGAAGAGCGAAGAGGCAGAGCCGGCAGCGGCCGAGGCCGTGGCACCAGTATCGACTGAAGCGTCCGCGCCGGAGCCAGCGCCGCCGGCACCTCCATCGGTGCCCGAGCCGGTGGTCGAGCCGGCACCTGCCCCCGTCGAGCCGCCGGTGGTGGCCGAGCCGCCGCCTGCAGCGGAGCCCATCGAAGAGACCCGGGTGTCGGAACCCCCACCGCCCCCACCCGAGACCGGGGAGGAGCTGGGCGAGCAAGGCCGCTTCTCACACGATCCGCTCCCGCCCGGTGTCATGCGCCGCGGCAAGGCGAAGGCGCCGAGCGCCACACCGCTTTCGGAAGGTGCGCGTCGCCGCATCGTCGCCGAGCACGCCGCGCAGCGTGAGCAGCACGCGCCACGCAGGCGCGAGATTCGCGGCCGGTCCTCAATCGGGCCGACCGGCAGGCCGCAGGGGCGCCCCGGCAAGAAGCGTCTTCAGCCCGGCAAGAAGCCGAAACAGACCGAAATCACGGTGCCAGGCGCGCAGAAGCGCGTGATCCGCATCGAAGACAACATTCAGCTGCAAGCGCTCGCCCAGCGGATGAGCCTCAAGGCGACCGACGTCTTGATGAAGCTCATGGAGCTCGGCGTTTCGGGCGTTCACATCAACAGCACCCTCGATGCTGACACGGCCGCGGTCCTGGCGAGCGAGTTCAACTACGAGGTCGAAAACGTCGCGCGAAGCGAAGACGAAATCGTCGGCGACGCGCGCGGCCAGTTCGAGGACAAGGCCGAAGAGCGGCAGCACCGGGCGCCGATCGTCACGGTCATGGGCCACGTCGACCACGGCAAGACCTCGCTCCTCGACAAGATTCGCGAAGCCGACGTCGTGGCAGGCGAAGCCGGCGGTATCACGCAGCACATCGGTGCATACCGGGTCGACACCGACAAGGGAACGGTGGTCTTTCTCGACACGCCAGGCCACGAGGCATTCACCGCGATGCGAGCCCGCGGCGCCCAGGCGACTGACATCGTCATTCTGGTCGTGGCCGCCGACGACGGCGTCATGCCACAGACCAAGGAAGCGGTGAACCACGCGCAGGCCGCCGACGTGCCCATCGTCGTCGCGGTCAACAAGATCGACAAGCCCGAGGCCAACCCTGACAAGGTCAAGAACGAGCTCGCGGCGCTCGGCCTCCAGCCCGAGGATTGGGGCGGCGAGACCATCTACATCCCCTGCTCGGCCATCACCGGGGAGGGCATCGACGACCTGCTCGACAACATCGTGCTTCAGGCCGAGATGCTCGAGCTCACCGCAAACCCCGGCATCCCTGCCGCGGGCGTCGTCCTCGAAGCCTATCTCGATCGCGGTCGAGGTCCAGTTGCTAACGTATTGATTCGCAACGGTTCTTTGGACACCGGAGACTATGTCGTTGCGGGTGGCGCTTGGGGCCGTGTCCGCGCGATGACCGACGACCGCGGCAAGCAGCTTGCTGCTGCGGGACCCGCGACGCCGGTGGAGGTCCTCGGCTTGGCCGAGCTTCCCGCGGCCGGCGACGTTTTCTACGAGGTCACCGACCAGCGAAAGGCGCAAGAGGTGGCCGGGTCGCGGAAGAAGCCCGGTCAGCCGACCGTTGGTCCGGCCGGTGGGCTTCGTGGCCTCGATCAGCTCCAGGCACTGATGCAGAGCGGCGACGTTCAGGAGCTTCGGCTGGTCGTCAAGGCCGACGTCCAAGGCTCGGTCGAGGCGTTGCAGGGCTCGCTGACCGACCTCGCTACCGAGAAGGTGAAGGTCAACGTCATTCACACCGGGGTCGGTGGCATCACCGAGAACGACGTCATGCTCGCCAGCGCCTCGCAAGCGATCGTGCTCGGGTTCAACGTGCGCCCCCAGGGCAAGGCTTCGTCGACCGCCAAGAAGGAAGGCGTCGAGATTCGGACCTACAACGTCATCTACGAGGCCATCGACGACGTGAAGGCCGCCATGAAGGGTCTGCTCGCGCCGAAGGTCGTGCAAGCCGACCTCGGAAAGGCGGAGGTTCGCCAGACGTTCGGCATTCCGAAGATCGGCACCATCGCGGGCTGCATGGTCCTGGAGGGCAAGATCAATCGCGGCGCCCGCGCGCGGCTCGTTCGCGACGGCGTCGTCGTTTGGGAGGGCCCCATCGGTTCGCTCCGTCGATTCAAAGAAGACGCCAAGGAGGTCCAGGCCGGCATGGAATGCGGCATCGGCCTTCAAGGCTTCAACGACGTCAAAGAGCAGGACGTCATCGAGTGCTACGAAGAGAAGCAGGTCGAGGCGACTCTCGAATGAGCTGAGTGCTCAGGGGTCCAGACATGGTCGTTGGCGTATGTCAGAT
>CP070650.1:498814-503196 GCA_020354595.1 Myxococcales bacterium | reverse complement strand
CAACGGTTGACCCGGCCCCACGGGAGGCAGTTGATCGATGTCGCCGACCAGAACCAGCGTCGCGCTCGCAGGGATGGCCGCGAGAAGCTGGGCGGCCAAGCGGACGTCGAGCATCGACGCCTCGTCGACGAGAATGAGGTCGGCGTCGAGGGGGGAGTGCGCGTTGCGGTTGAAGTGGCCGGTGGCGGGGTTCCATTCGAGGAGCCGATGAATCGTCTTGGCCTCGACCCCAGACGCTTCCGAGAGTCGCTTCGCCGCCCGCCCCGTGGGCGCACAGAGCGCCACGCTTCGTTCGAGAGCGGCGTGAGCTCGCACGATCGCGCGCACGGTCGTGGTCTTGCCTGTGCCGGGCCCGCCCGTGAGGACGAGAAGATGCGTTCCGAGTGATGCGTCCACCGCCGCGCGTTGCGTGTCGCTCAACGTGTGGTCGTGTGTCTTTGCCGGAAGCTTCACCTTGGGACGGTTCGCCAGGTTGCTCAACGCTTCGGCGACTTGTGCTTCGGCGCGATAGAGAGGCGGCGGATAGACGGCGTCGCCGTCGATCGTCACGAGCTCTCGCATGCGCAGCTGTCGAAGCGCCTGGTCGAGCGCATCCGAAGGCACGTCGAGTTGGTCGAGCCCCGCGGCCAGCTGCTCTCGTGTCGCAAACACGTGACCGTCGTCGACGGCTTTGCCGACAAGGTGCAACACCCCACCTTGGACACGCCGGAGGTCGTCACCTGCGATTCCCAGTGCCTCCGCGATTCGGTCTGCGGTTCGGAAGCCGATGCCGCGGATCTGCTCGGCGACGATGTACGGATCGTCGCGCACGACTTTCGGTGCGTCGGCTCCATACTTGCGAACGATCTCTCGGGCAGTGGCCGGCCCCATGCCAAGCGCGTGCAGGAAGCTCATCGTCTCGGCTTCGATGCGCCTTTGGCGCACGGCGTTGGCGATCGACTCCGCGCGCTGCTTTCCGATGCCCGACACTTCCCTCAACCGGGCCGATCGAGTCGCGATCACATCGAGCGTGTCCTTTCCGAACCGCTCGACCAGTCGCGCTGCGAGCGCAGGCCCGATTCCCGGGATGAGCCCCGAGCCGAGGTAGCGGATCAAGCCCTTCTCCGTGGCCGGAATCGTCGGCGTGAACGATGCGACGCGGAACCGAGGGCCGTAGACGGCGTGCTGCGTCCAACGCCCGACGAGGCGGACGTTTTCGCCTGGGGCGATCTGCCCGAGATCTCCAACCGCCGTGTGGGCCGAGTCCTCGTTCGATGTCAGGCGAATGACGGTGAACTTTCCGTCATCACTACGGAAAACCACATCCTCGACCACGCCTTCGAGGACCTCGTCTGACTCCGGCGACCCCACGATTGTGGGGCAATCTAACAGTCTTGGCTTCCAAACGCCCTGCGGTTGTGCTTTCCTCAGAAACATCCGCTAGGGTTAAAGTCAGCACGGTTTCGGATCGGAGGGGGATGACTACTCAGCCACGAATGAGCGCGCCCATTGGACGGCTGCGAATCAGCACCGCGGAGGGTAGGAAACGACAGGCCTCGGGCTCCGGGCGCTGGCGAGCCGCGGACCCCCCGATGGCGGCGGACGTTACCGAAGCCGACGAGGCTCAACCCGAGAGCACCCACCCGCCTTTCTACCCGTTCCCTCTTCGATCGAGGGACGACGGCGACCGCTGACGTAGCGCGAGCGGACGGGTTCGTTGCGCGCCAATCGGGCGGTTGGTAAGAGCGCTCGATGCCCCCGACCACGATCGCGATTCTCGGTGCGAAGGGAGGGGTCGGAACGTCCCTCTTCGCCGCCAACCTGGCGATCTATCTGGCGACGATCGGAAAGCGGGTGATTGCCGTCGACGCGGATCCATCCGGGGCCGACCTCCACGCCATGCTGGGCATCGGGCCGCGAGTGGCGCCCTATGTTGCTCCGACGCCTGCGTTTGGCGCCGAGGGGACGCTGACCGGTTTGGCATCGACTCTCGACCACGACGCGATCAACACGCTGCCGCTTCGTGAGCCGATCGATGGACCCATTCCGAGCTTGCGGCTCATGGACGGGGGTCTGAGTGAGCCGCACCGAGGAAGCGCGCGACGAAGCTCGTTGCGCGAGCTCGAGCGGCGGCTAGCCAAGCAGGACGCGGACTTTGCGGTCATCGACCTCGGCTCGGCCGCGACCGATGCGGCCATTCGTTTCTGGTGCAATTCGCCTCACCGGCTCGCCCTGACGATTCCCGAGCCAAATGCCGTGAGCGGCTTGTACCGCCTCGTCCGCAAGGCGTTTGCGGCGACCGCGATCGAACAGCTGCACGACGAGCGTCAGCAGAGCGCGCTCCACGCCGCGTTCGCAAAGGCCGGTCAGTCTCCTGCCCCGTCTGATATCGCTTCGCTGGTGCAACTCGAGTGGCCCGAAGTCGGGCAAGCGCTGCAAGCGCACATGCACGCGCTGCGCTTCCCATTCATCGTGAACCAAGCGCGGCTGCGAGCGGATCTCGAGCTCGGCGATCAAGCGACCGTCGCCGTGCGCCGCCGCTACGGCGTTCATCTCAAGTACCTCGGCTACGTAGAGCACGACGATGCGGTCCGGGCGTGCTCACGCAAGCGCCGGCCGCTCCTGCTCGAGAGCCCGGGCTGTCGCGCGAGCCGCAACATCGAAAAGATCGCGCGGCGGTTGTTCGCTTCGCAGGAAGGCCGCCGCGACCGGGAGCCGTGGCGCGAGGTGCCGCAGAGCTCCCATCACGACGTGCTCGAGGTCGAGCGCGGCGCCACCGACGAGGAGATCCGCCGCGCGTACAAGCGGATGTGCGCGGTGTTCGACCCAGAGAACCTCGTGACCTTCGGGCTGTTCGACGAGGAAGGTCTCGAAGCGGCCCGGGCCCGGATCGACGAGGCCTACGATGTGCTCTTGGATCCGGCGCGCCGTCGTCCCTACGTGATCTCGGTGTTTCCCGAGGCGCCGGAGGACACGATCGAGGCAGAAGAAGAGGAGGTGCCGAGCGAGGAGCTGCCTCCGGCCCCCAGCATCACCCCGGACACGGATTTCAGCGGCGGGCTCCTTCGCGCCGTGCGGCAATCGCAGGGCACCAGCCTCGACCAAATCAGCGAGCGGACGAAAGTCGGCACGAACTACCTCCGCTGCATCGAGGAAGAGGATTTCGACAAGCTCCCCGCGGCGGTGTACGTGCGAGGTTTCGTCACCGAGTTCGCGAAGTGCTTGCGGCTTGACCCCGAACAGGTGAGCCAAAGCTATCTGCGAAGGTACAAGGCGCGCATGGCGGAAAAGGAAGACGGGGTGTGAGCCTCGGGCAGCCCGCATTGATCCTGGCCTCGGCATCTCCACGGCGAAGGGAGATCTTGTCTACGCTCGGCCTCGCATTCGAGGTGCAGCCGAGCCTCATGGACGAAAGCTCCCTCCGCATCGACGACGACGTCGAGTTCGTGCGCGAGGCGGCGCTAGCCAAGCTTGGGAGCGTGCTCGAGCGAACGAAGGAAGGCGCCGCGTACGTTCTCGCGGCCGATACGATCGTGTGCGTCGGTGAACGGCGCTTGGGAAAGCCGGCGGACGATGCCGATGCCGTCGCGATGCTCAGGCTCCTCTCAGGTCGAGATCACGTCGTACGCACCGCGATCGCATTGGGGCAAGTAGGCCGCGGAGCGCTCGGCACCCGGGTCGTCGAAACGACGGTTCGATTTCGTGAGGCGAGCGAAGACGAGCTCGCGCGCTACGTCGCATCCGGAGAAGGCCGCGACAAAGCCGGAGCCTACGGCGTCCAGGGCTTGGCCAGCGGCTTCGTGACCCGCCTCGAGGGGTCGTACACCAACGTGGTCGGACTTCCCGCCGCAGAAGTCGTCGCGTTGTTGCTCGAGCACGGGGCGCTGGAGCGCTGGCCGTGAGCTACGACGTCGAGAACACCGTCGACCGCGTCCGAGAGAGGATCGAACGCGCGTGCGCGGGAGCTGGCCGCGATCCGAGCGAGGTGAAGTTGATCGCGGTTTCGAAGGCGCACCCGGAAGAGGCGGTGCGAGCTGCCTATGCCGCGGGCCTGCGCGTGTTCGGTGAGAACTATGCTCAGGAGCTAGGGCAAAAGGCTGCGGCGTTGAGCGATCTGAGCGACATCGAGTGGCGGTTCATCGGGCACCTTCAGCGAAACAAGATCAAGCTGATCGAACGAGCGCGGGCGACGGTCGACACCGTCGACTCGATTCGATTGGCCGAGGCGATCTCGGCGCGGGCTGCGGGCAAGGGTTCGGTGGTCGAGCTCTTGCTTCAGGTAAACGTCGGCGGCGAAGCGCAGAAGTCCGGGTGCGCGCCGAAGGACGTAGCGGATCTCGTGAGAGCGGTCCGAGCCCTCCCCAACGTGGAGCTTCGCGGTCTCATGACGGTCGCGCCGCACT
>CP070650.1:496028-498714 GCA_020354595.1 Myxococcales bacterium | reverse complement strand
TCCGATGATGATGATCGGTAGACCGATGACCAGGCCCGACACCCCAATGAGCGCCGCCCCGAAGGAAATCCCAGCGCGAATCCCGTATGTGTCGATTACGTACGAAGCGGGGAAGCTCATGATCAGGAACACGAGCATGTAGACCATCGCCAGAAAGTCGATGTTGAAGAAGGACGATGGATCGAACTGGCCCTCGTAGAAGACCTCCGCCGGCCTCGCGACCGCCGCGTGCGCAAGCCATTGGATCTCGACGACCATGGTGATCAACATGAACACGGCCAAGATGACCCAGCGGTATGGATAGACTTTGGGCTCCGTCTTCACGGGGCCTCCTCGAAGATCGAGATGAGAACGGACTTCAGGCTGTCGTAAAGGCCATCCACCAAGGGGGGCGGAAGCTCCTGAGCCAGCTTCACCGTGGAAGACGCCGTCTCGCAGGCGATTAGAGCGCGGCTCATGGTCTCCTTCGGGTCGGCATCGGGCCGTGCCACGAGGACCGCGGACGTGATCACCTGCGCGACGTTGATCGTGTCTTGCCGGTTGAGGGCGCGAAGCTCGGGAGAGCCGTCGACCGAGCGCCATACATCGAGGAGCTCCGGATTGGCGCGATGGTGGGCGATCATGTGGTCGACGACGTTGCTCACCACACGCGCCAGATTTTCCTCGGCGGCGTCCTTTCCCACGGCGGCTAGCTCGGCCCCCATGAGCTCGGCCAGTGTGGACGTGTAGCTCTCCCAGAGCTGGCGGACGATGGCGAGCTTATTGGGGAAGTACTGGTAGACCGACGCGATCGGGAGGCCCACCTCGCGTGCGATCTCTCGCACGGAGACTTGCTCGTAGCCCTTCTCGTGGATCAGGCGAAGCGCCACGGCGAGAATCGCGTCGAACTTCTCCCGACTTCTCGCCTGCTGAGGAACGCGCGTGAGCTCGGTCTTGGCGCGGTTGTCGTTCTCCGTGCTCATGGCTCAATACGCATCCATGCCTTCGGGTATACGGCCCGCGTCGTAGCTCTCCGCGGCCCGCTTCTGGTCCTTCTTGAGGCGTCCGCCCGCGATGTAGCGGACCCAACCCGGTACCTTTCGAATGCGGTGGCCGCTCGTGTGGGCGATCACGAACGCCTTCGCGCACTTCTCGAAGAGGTCGGCATTGAACACGACGCGGTCGGGTGTGGTGCCGATGCAGATGCGCTGGTCGCCGTAGACCGCCACGTTTCCACCGCCGCGAAGCGCCGCGACAGCCCACTCCCTGCGGCCTACGTGGACGGGATCTTCGGTCTTGCCGATGTGCCGCGCCTGTTCGTCGAATAGCGTCGGGACCGCCTCTCCTATCGTGGAAAGAGCAGCCGACCACGGTGTGCGACCGATCAGAATGGCGCCCGCATCCGCGCGCGTTCGGTAGATGGCTGCGTGAAACGCACCCGCTTCGTTGCCGTCGTCGCCGAACGCGATTGTCCTGAGGTTGTGACCGTCCGGCAGGGCCAGCAAGAATCTTTGTTGGCCCGGGATGCGCATGGACACCGAGTCGCCCGGCGAGCCGAAGAGCGACTTGGCTCGAAGCCTCGCCACGTCGCTTTGAAGGAGCTCGGAGATCTCTTGGGTCATCGCACCGTCCTCACACGAGCTTCATGACGTCTTCGAAGCGGTTCAGGGCGTCGTCGATCACCTCGTCGGTATCAGCGAGCGAGGTGTAGAGGCGGCTGCCGGCCAAGGTGATGATTCCATGCGCGCAGTACGCCGCCCCGAATTCTTCCATCATGTGTTTGCGGGGCTTCGCCTCTTTGAGCGTTCGAAGCATCTGCAGTGGCGTGTTGGCGTTGAGTAGCATCACCCCAGAGGTCTCGAGATGAACGATCGAGCCTTGGTTGTAGGCGACGTAGGGCAGGCCGAGGCGATCGATGATCTCCTTGAGGCCGTTGCAGAGCCGATCGCCCGCGCGCCCGGCGACTACCGGCGCATCGGTTCGCTCCATCTCCTTGATCGCGAAGTACCCGGCGGCGCAGGAGAGCGGGTTCGCGGACAGCGTCCCGCCGACCATCGCACCCCGCTTCGAGCCGCCGATGCCGCCCGCGAGATTCATCATGATCTCCCGCCTGCCGCCGATGCCGCCTGCCATGGGGTAGCCGCCGGTCAGAGCCTTCCCAAACACGGTCAAATCGGGGCTGACACCGAAGTAGCCCTGGGCGCCCGACATGCCGAGACGGAAGCCCGTGACGACCTCATCGAAGATCAGGAGCGTGTCGAACTCGTCGCAGAGCCGCCGGAGCTCCTGGTTGAATGTCTTGTAGACCGGTCGGGTGCCGCTTTCCGGTCCCACGGGTTCGACGATCACCGCAGCCGTGCCGCCTCGCAGCTTGTTGAGCTGGAGCCTCCGGCGGATCGCGTTGATGTCGTGCGGGAAGCTCTCTTGCACGTGCGAAACGCAGTCCCGTGGAATGCCGATCGCATCCCGACGCCCCGTCCCGGGCACGCGAAGCCCGTAGACCATTTGGTCCGACCAGCCGTGGTAACCGCCGCCCATCTTGATGATCCACTTCTTGCCCGTGTGCGCGCGCGCGACGCGGATCGCGGCCATCACGCCCTCGGTGCCGGAGCCGAGCATTCGGAACATGTCCACCGCGGGGAAGTGCTTGACCAACAGCTCGGCAAGCTTGACCTCATACTCATGCATCAATCCCGTGGTAGGCCCG
>CP070650.1:490177-495928 GCA_020354595.1 Myxococcales bacterium | reverse complement strand
TGAACGTGTGCGTGTCGACCATGTGCGCGATCCCGAAGTCGGTGAGCTTCACGCAGCGATCTTCGTGGATGAGCACATTTTCGGGTTTGACGTCGCGGTGAATGATGCCCTTGGCGTGCGCTTCACCCAAGGCGTCGGCGAGCTGCAACGCGACGCACGCCGCGATTTCAGGAGGAAGCTCCTTGTGCGCCAACACGAAGTCCTTGAGCGTCGGCCCGGTCAGAAGCTCTGCAGCGATGTAGGTTTCGTCTGACGCCTCACCGCTGTAGTCGTAGATTTCGAGGATGTGGGGGTGGCGTAGCTTCGCGACGCTCTTCGCCTCACGCGCGAATCGGGCACGGGCCTCCGTCGTTCGCTGCAAGTGCGGGTGCAGCACCTTCAGCGCGACGAACCGGTCGAGCGAGCTGTCGCGCGCCCGATAGACGGTAGCCATTCCACCGTGGCCGATCTCGTCGAGGACCTCGTACTTCTCCAGCTTGCGTAGCATCTACCCGGAATTGCCAGGATATCAGGTTCCTGCCCCGGCGACCGCCCTTCTATAGAGGCTGCAAAGCGGCCGGAGTACAGAATTCGAAGTCGTCCCGAACGGCCGAGCCGTCGTCCCCGCCGGTCACGACGAAGGCGCCGCTCTCGTACACGATCGCACCGGCCCCGGCGCGAGCGACGTCGAGGTCCAGGACCCGCTCGATCGCGACCGCCCCGCTGTTCCACTGGACCTCTTCGACGTCCCGTGAACCCTCACCGCCGACGAGCATTGCCGTGTACTCGGGTACCGTGACGCGCAGTCGAGCGCGGGTCCAAGTCGGCCCCGCGCTCGCCGCACACGACGCGGGACAGTCGTCGAAGCGGAGGGTATCTTGGCGAAGGGCGTCGCCCGCGTCGGTTCCACCGAGCCAAAGTGCCTGGCTCTCACCGTCACTGACGAGAATACCGCCTGCTCGAACCCCGTCCATCACGCCCGCGACCGGTTGACCCTGTGGGTTGCCGGAGAGGAGGATCTCTGCCGTCCCGGTGGCGTCCCCGCCGACTACCAAGACGTCTTCCCCGAGCGCTGCGGCCGACGCCCCGGACCGCGGCTCGCTGAGCTCGAAGGAGCGGATCACGCCGCCGGGCTGAACCAACCTCGCGTCGGCGAGCGCCGCGCCCCCGGCCTCTCCTCCGATCACCATGGCGCCCACGCCGCGAATCGAAACGAGCGCGGATTGAGGCCCCGCTCCCACGTAGAGATTCGGGAGCGTGATCCGTTGGCTGGCGTCCAGCATGTTGAAGATGAAGGGCGCCGCGCCGGTCGGGAGCACGAGGATCTCACCCTCCCCGATCGTAGCGGCGCGCGTCGGACCGAGAGGCGACAGCGAGAGGTCCTCCAAGAACAAGCGCGAGTCCCATTCGAGGGCGTCGAAGAACTCGACCTGCTCATCGGATGTCGAGGTGCCGCCGACTGCCAACGCGAACGTCCCCGACTGTACGAAGCCGAAATCCGCGCGTGGCGCTTCCATCGCGTTGAAGGTCACGGGCTCACAGGAAGACGGAGCAGCGGCCACCACGCGAAGAAATCCCGAGCTGGCGGACGGAACGAACGCTGGAGGCGCCGTGAAAAGCGCCGTGGTCGGGCCTTCCATGTCGATGCGGATTCGTGTGACGCTCGAAAAGGAGGCGAATTCCAGCGTGGCGTCGAACTGGCCGTCTTCGATCGGGTATTCGAATTCCCTGACCGCAAGCTCGCCCTCGGCGATGCCGATTCGCAGCGTGGTCGCGTCGGTGCCGGCGGCGGGGTTGCCTCCGTCCCCATCGAGGATGCGCGCTTCGAAAACGAACTGGGAGACGTCGTCGTTGCACGCAAGGACGCCCATGCAAAGCAAGGCAAGCAAGACCGAGCGACCAGTCACCGCGTGAGGTTGCGTCACCGCTCGATGGCGAGCAAGTAGAGGATCGCAATGTGGGCAGAACGCGTTGCTTCGATCGAGGAGGTAGACGCCGCGCGATCCCTGAGCGCGCAACCCGGATTCACGTGGTTGGACTCGAATCGGAGTGAATCGCGCGATGGGCGTTATTCGTTCCTGGCAGCGTGGCCAAGCGACGAGATCCGAGTCGAATACGGAGACGCCACTCCCTTCGCTGCTCTTCGAGGTCTGCGTCTCACTGACGCTGCGCGAGGGACGGAAGGGCCGAGGCCATCGGACGTACCGAGCTGGATCGGGTACATCGCCTACGACGCGTTCTGGTCCGATCCCGCGCGGGGCAAGCCGCGCTTTGAAAGGGACCCGGCGCCGGTGATCTTGTTTCGACGCTACCCAGCGATCCTCGCCATCGACCACGAGCAAGGTGAGGGCTGGATCGTCGGAGACGACCGAGCGGCTTGCGAGACTTTTCGGGAACGATTGGCTGCGGCGAAGGGTGTGAGCCCGGTTCCGCCCGACGTGGGCGCGATCCAAGTCGACGATGCAGAGGCGCATCGTCGTGCCATCGTCCAGGCTCTCGACTACATCGCGAAGGGCGAAGTCTACGAGGTCAACATCGCGCGGCGATGGCAGGCGAGCTTCGAGGGAGACGCCCTAGCGCTTTGGCAGGCCATGCGGGTCGCCAGTCGCGTACCGCTCGGAATGTTCTTGAACGCGGGCGACCACGCCGTGCTCGCCTGCACGATGGAGCGGTTCATTCATTGGGACGCGCGGAGCAACAAGCTCGTCACGCGACCGATCAAGGGCACGATTCGCCGCGAACCCACCGACGACGGGGCGTCCGAACGGCTCCGCGCCGACCCCAAAGAGCAAGCGGAGCACTCGATGATCGTCGACCTCAAGCGGAACGACCTGGGTCGGGTCGCGGAGATCGGCACGGTACAGGTCGACGCGCCCCTGGTCGTAGAGCCGTTCACCGGCCTCTATCATCTGGTGAGCACGGTGAGCTGCGTCACGCGCCCGGAGGTCACTCTGGATCAGATTCTAGAAGCGACCTTCCCCCCAGGAAGCGTGACAGGCGCACCCAAGATTCGTGCGCTCGAGATCATCGAAGAGCTCGAGCAGCATCCCCGCGGCATCTACTGCGGTGCGCTCGGGTTCATCGATCAGGAAGGGGGCTTGTCGCTCGCGGTAGCGATTCGAACTGCCACGGTACGAAACAGCAAAGTCGACTACTGGGCGGGCGGCGGCATCGTCGAAGCCAGCGATCCCGACCGCGAGGTCGCAGAAACCGAATTGAAGGCCAGAGTGTTTCTCGATGCGGTAGCCTCGCTCCAGAGTGACCGCTGTGAGTGATCGCATCGAAGACATTCTCGATTTCTGGTTTGGAGAGCTCGACGAGCTCGGGTGCGCCAACCCGAGTCAGCGAAAGCTCTGGTGGACGAAGTCCGAGGCCTTCGACGACACCATTCGATCCCAGTTCCGCCGCGACTACGAGGCAGTCGTGGCGGGTGAACGCGAAGCGTGGCGCAGCACCGCTAGAGGGTCGCTCGCCTACATCATTGTCCTCGATCAGTTCTCGCGGAACATGTTTCGGAACACCGCACAGATGTTCGCCGCGGACGCACTCGCCCGGGAGGTGTGCTGCGAGGGGCTCGAAACGGGCTTCGACGACCAGCTGTCATTCGACGAGCGCGTCTTCTTCTACCTTCCGTTGGAGCACAGCGAAGAAATCACTGATCACGACCGCTGCCACGAAGTCTTCGCGCGCCTATGCGAGACCGCCCCCGATGCCCTCAAGAACGACGCCGACTACTACCTCGACTATGCCAGGCGCCATCGCGCGATCATAGACCGTTTCGGCCGCTACCCCCACCGCAACGAAATCCTCGGACGAGCGTCGACCGACGAGGAGATCGAGTTCCTCAAGGAACCAGGGTCGTCGTTCTGACGCCACGCCCGAGCTCGGCGCTGGGAGCGCGTCGGGACCGGCACTGTCGCTGTCGCTGTCGCTGTCGCTGTCGCTGCAAATGGTGTAACACAGCCCCACCCCGATGCTGGAAATGCTCGAAATCGTCTTGAACGTCGCCATCGCGGTGTTCATCGCGGGTGTGCTCTTCACCGCCGGGCTCGAGGTCACGCTGCAGGAGGTGTTCCGGCCCATGAAGAACGTGGGGCTCGTCGCGCGTGCTCTCACCACCAACATCCTTCTGGTACCCCTGATCGTCTACGGGATGAGCATCTTTTTTCCGCTCGAGCGGCCGTACATGATCGGCGTGTTGCTGTACGGGTTTGCGTCGGGCGCGCCCTACACGCCGAAGCTCGTGGCCGCCGCCGGGGGTGACGTTCCAAACTCCATCGCGGCAACGATGCTCCTCACGGTGCTGACGATACTCTACATGCCGCTCATTCTGCCCTTCCTGGTGCCGGGTGCTGAGATTGGGGTCTGGGAGATCGCGAAGCCATTGCTCCTTCAGATGTTTGTCCCGCTGGTGATCGGGCTCTCCATTCGGCATTACGGCGAAGCGACCGCGACGAAGCTCCACAAGCCGGCAAACGTAGTCGTCAACCTATCGGCGCTCGTGTTTCTCGTGCTTGCGCTCGTGCTCCATTGGGACGAGCTCGCGGCGACGGTCGGCACTGGCGCCGTCGCCTCGGCCGTCGTCCTGACGGTGGTCGCGTTTGGCGTCGGCTACCTGTTCGGCCCAGGCCGGCTGCGCGGGCGCGTGACCCGAGGCGTGATCACGACCGCCCGAAACATCGGCGCGGCCGCGACGATCGCCACCGCGAACTTCCGAGACGATCCGCGTGTGCTCATCACCGTCGCGGTCTGCATGTTCGTGGTGTTCCTGCTTGCCTTCCCGGTCTCAAAGCTCTACTTCAACCGACGGCTCGGCGAGAGTACAGTAAGCCCATGAAGTGCAGAGCAGCGCTCGTCTCGCTCGCAGTCGTCGCACTGCTAGCCGCCTGTACCAAGAACGAGGTCGCACCGGGGGCTGAGTCCGGCCAGGAGCCGGCAGTGACCCCGGACGAGGCCCAGTTGATCGCCGAACAGGCTTACGTCTACGCCTACCCGATGATGGAAAACTACCGGACGATGTACGTCCAGGCCATCGACAGAACCGCGCCTGGATACCTCGCTCCGTTCAACGAGCTCGTGCACAAGACCGAGCTTCTCGGACCGGATTTCAAAGATATCGTGCGACCGAACAACGACACGGTCTACTCGATGGGATGGATCGATCTTCGTGCTCAGCCTCTGGTTATCACCGTCCCGCAAATCGAGGATCGATACTTCTCCGTGCAGTTGATCGACATGTTCACGCACAACTTCGCGTACATGGGAACGCGGGCGACCAACGGCGAATCAGGAAGCTATCTCGTCGCAGGCCCGCAGTGGAAGGGGACGAAGCCCGGCGACACCAAGGCCGTGTATCGCAGCGAGAGCAACTTCGTCTATTGCATCGTGCGCGTCGAGGTTCGCGGACCGCACGACCTCGAGGCGGCCAACGCGATTCAAAGAGGGTTCCGGCTTACGCCGCTGCACGTGTTCCTCAGCCGATCCAGGGCTCCGGTCGCCGCCGGCATCACGTTCCCGATGTACGACCCGGACAAAGCCAGATCGTCTGGCTTCATCGATCTATTCAACTTCCTCTTGGAGCAGGTCGTGATCGTGCCCGAAGAGCAGGAACTGATGCAGCGCTTCGCTCGGATCGGAATCCAGCCCGGCCACAGGGCTGCTTCACTCGCCTTCGATCTGGCGACGCGGGACGCGATCGACGAAGGGATCGGCGAAGCTTTGAAACGCGTAAGCAGCAACGCGACGGATCCGAGCGGCCTGGACGGTGTGGTT
>CP070650.1:486211-490077 GCA_020354595.1 Myxococcales bacterium | reverse complement strand
GAAGCCAATCGCGGCGCCCCGATTCCGATGACGGTCGACGCCACCATCTTGCGAGCGCTCCGAAAGAACCCATCGAGTCGTTACGCGAGCGCGCGCACGTTCGTCTCTGCCCTGCGCGAGGCATACGATGGCCGAAAGCCGCCGAGAGTCTCGCAGAGACGAAAGAGCGTGCCCTTGATGATGGTCATGACGCTGGGGGTCTTGGTCGCGCTGTGGGTGCTGATCGAACAGTGCGAGCCGGCAGCCACCGATACTGACACGTACGCTGGCGCCGACGCGGGCGCCGACGCCGACGCGGGCGCTGACGCGGACGCGGGCGCTGGCGCTGATGTGTTGTCCCCGCACGAGAGGGAAGAAGCCGCGAAGGACGAGCTTGCGCGGGCGCGCGCCGCGCTGCAGAACGGCGACCTGGCCGCTGCCGAGGCGGCGCTCGTCAGAGCCGCGGAGTTCGACCCCAACAACCCGGACATCGCGGAGCTCCAGGAGCAAGCTCGGGCCGCTCGGCCCGACGGGGGCTAGAGCTTGTTGTTCTCGTTGCGAACTGGCTTCCAGCGACAGTCTTGGCCGCCGCCCGGGGCGGGATTGCACTTGTACATGTAGGTCAGCGTGCGGCCGCAGCCGGTCACGCGCTTCTCCATGGGCTCGTCCTCGACGAATTCGATCTGCGATGCGTCGCACTCGAGGTCGACCGAGGCCGCGCTACGCACTTGCTGAGTGGCCGCGGACTCGTGCCCGCACCCCAAACTCAGCACCGTGATCGCTGTCACCAGGACCGCTTTGCTCGGCATTCGCTCTACCCCCGGCGCGCAGCATAGCGCATGCCCGCAGGGCGCGCGTCTAGAACTTGATCCCGAGCTCCCGCAAGTCGCTCTCGGCTTGCGCCGCCCAGCCTCGATTGGCCTTGGGGCTGGCAGGGCTCGGGTGGAGCACCGTGCCGATTGGCAGATTCTCGTCGTCGAGCGCGGCTTTGGCGCGCTTGGTCGCCCATGCTCCCACGCCGACGACGAGCGCGGGGTCGAGGAGCTGGATCGCCGCACGGAGGGCCCGGTCGCACTCCGGCAGCAGGGCTTGGCGTTCCTTCATCGGGAGCTTGTCAGGCGTTCGATTGCGCCCGGTCTCCTCGAGGAAGACCAGGGGACAATAGTTGACGACGAAGAAGCGGGAGAAGAACGCGTCCGGCGAGCTGAAGCGCTCCCTCGCCCAGCCCCAAAGGCGCGACCCGCTCACCTCGGAGCGCTCGCATTCGAAGCCGAGCACCGGACGCTTCGGATGCTCCTGGTCCGGACGGTCGACGCGCGCTTCGATTCCCATCCAGTCGCGAACGAAACCGACGTCGCCGAAGGGAACGCCGGTCTGCGCCATTCCGAATGGCCCGGGATTCATGCCGACCAAGACGACCTCCTTACGACCGGAGCCGTACCGGCTCAGGTAGAGCTCGTGGGACCGTCTCGCGTATCGCAGCGGGTTGTACACATGGGTCACCGGGTCTTCGAAGCGGAGCTTCTCGACCGCGCGGCTCAACGCTCGCGAGACCTGAACGAGGCTGCCCATGGCGCTCAGCAGAGGTAGCGCTCGCCGCCGTCGCAGAGGATGGTGACGACCCGTTGCCCGGACTTCATCTTGCGCGACATCTCGAGGGCCGCGTGCACGTTGGCGCCCGCCGATGGACCGAGCAGGAGCCCTTCCTCACGCGCGAGGCGCTTCGTCATGCGCTCAGCAGCGAGATCAGTGACGGTGATCACGTCGTCGATGAGGTCCGTGTCCAGAACATCGGGAATGAAGCCAGCACCGAGCCCCTGAATGCCGTGAAGACCGGGCTTGCCGCCAGACAACACCGCGCTCGCGCGTGGCTCGACGGCGATGACCCGAATCTCAGGATTTCGCGCTTTGAACACACGGCCGACGCCGGTCAGCGTGCCGCCGGTCCCGACGCCGGCAACGAATACATCGACCTCGCCGCCGGTCGCCTCCCAAATCTCCTCGGCGGTGGTCTTCTCGTGGACATCAGGGTTGGCGGGGTTTTCAAACTGGCCACACATCAGAGCGCCAGGGGTCGTGCTGAGGATTCGCTCCGCCTGCTCGACCGCGCCGGCCATGCCGTCTTCGGCTGACGTAAGCACGACCTCCGCTCCGTAGGACTTCAACAGGTGGCGTCGCGCTTCGCTCATGTCCTCCGGCATGACGATCACGCAGCGATAACCGCGCACGGCGCAAATCATCGCAAGACTGATGCCCGTGTTGCCGCTCGTCGCTTCGACGACCGTCGACCCGGTTCCGAGCTCTCCTTCGGCCTCCGCGGCGAGAATCATCGAGAGCGCCGGTCGATCTTTGACGGACCCCGCTACGTTGTTGGACTCGAGCTTGCCGCAAATCTCGGCGCCCTTGTCGCCGGTAATCCTCGAGAGCCGCACCAGGGGCGTCCGGCCGATCAGGTCCAGCGCGCCATCGTAGATTCGATCGGTCATGTGGCGGCTAACATACCAGGGCGCGCTTAGATGTCACCACCTGAAGAGCGAGATTCGTGAACGTCGTAAGCCTGGACGATGCTTTGCACCAGGGGATGTCGGACGACGTCTGAGTGCGAAAAGTAGACGAACTCGATGCCTTCGATCTTCGAGAGCACCCGCTCGGCGTGCCGAAGACCGCTACGCGCGCCGCCTGGTAGGTCGATCTGCGTGACGTCGCCGGTGATCACCGTCTTCGAGTCGAAGCCGAGGCGGGTCAGGAACATCTTCATCTGCTCGGCGGTGGTGTTCTGCGCCTCGTCGAGAATGATGAAGCTGTCATTCAAGGTCCGGCCTCGCATGAACGCGAGAGGCGCGACCTCGATCGTCCCCCGCTCCATCAGTGCCGCGATGCGTCCTGGCTCCATCATGTCGTGGAGCGCGTCGTAGAGAGGACGGAGATATGGATTGATCTTTTCGGCGAGATCCCCCGGAAGGAAGCCGAGACGCTCGCCCGCCTCGACCGCGGGCCTCGTCAGGATGATGCGCTTGACCTGCCTCTCCTGAAGGGCCCGCACCGCCATGGCCATCGCGAGGTAGGTCTTACCCGTGCCGGCCGGTCCGATTCCGAAGACGATGTCGTGCGAGCGGATCGCGTGAATGTAGCTCTGCTGTGTGACGCCCTTGGGCGAAACGATCCGGCGACTCGAAGTGGTCAACACGACATCGTCGAGGAGCGACCGAAGCCTCATCTGCGGATGTGCTTGCAGCGTCCTGGCCGCCCGAGCCATTTCGACGGGCGAGAGCTCCCTGAACTGCAGCGCGTCGATCAGCTCGTGGAGCACTCGCTCTACCAGCTCGACGTCGCGGTTCGGACCTTGCACGTGAATGGTCGAACCGCGGAGGCCCATCGAGACCCCAAGCTCGGCTTCGAGCACGCGAAGGTTCGACCCGCCCGGACCGGTCAACTTGAGCAGCAGCGTCGGATCGGCGACTTCGATGTCGGCGGCTACATCGGCCTCGGTGGGGCCGCTCTGCGCGGTAGGTTCGATGCCCGAAGCTTAGCGTCTCCGTGCCCCGGATGCGAGCCGTAACCTATCTCCAGACGAGCGAGTCTTCACCGCGCTCGGCCGCGGTTTCCAACCGTTCGTGGGCGGTCAAGACCAAGGACCGGGTCGTGTCTCCGTCGAGTGGATAAGACGAAAGCCCGATCGCCGCGTGAAGGAATACCAGCTCGTCGGGCTCCCGGACGCGCTGTGCACCGAGCTCGTCTTGAAGCCTGCGAATCACTTCGACGACGGCGCGAGCGCTCGACCCGTCGAACCCGACGACGAACGTGTCCTCATCCCACCGCCCTCGCACGTCCTCGCGGCGGAACCGCCCGAAGATCAGCCGGCCCAGGTGGCTTCGAAGCTTCCGCTT
>CP070650.1:479584-486111 GCA_020354595.1 Myxococcales bacterium | reverse complement strand
ACTGGGCACCTGCGGACACCACTTCGGCGCGGGATCGAGCTAATGGCGACCCTTCAAGGGCGGCTCAGCGGCATCGCGTTGCCGAAGCTCATCGTCGACACTCCAGGTGGCTTCGGCAAAGTCCCCATCGGCCCGAGCTATCTTGTGAGTGAAGACGACGGCGTCACGGTGCTCCGGACGTTTCGCGGCGACCTCGTGGAGTACTACGACCCCCCTGAGCTGTGAAACCGACCTTTTTTGCCCGCCACATGGCCAATCATGGCCTGGAGATGTATGAATCGGCCGCCCCTGAGCGCGGGCGCTGAGGAGAAGCGATGCAAGGAGCTCTAACCCTCCATCAAACGACCGTGGGCAAAAAGGTCATCATGGCCGTGTCCGGGTTCATCCTCGTCGGGTTCGTGATCGGCCATCTGCTCGGGAACCTTCAGCTCTATCTCGGGCCTGAAGCGATCAACGGATACGCGGCGAAGCTCCACAGCATGCCCCCGGTGGTCTGGACCGCTCGTCTGGTGCTGCTATTTGCCGTGGGAGTGCACATCGCGTCCGCCTTTTCGCTTTGGGCGCGCAACACGCAGGCGCGAGGGTCGCGCTACAAGCAGCGCAAGGACCTCGCGACGGACTACGCAGCCCGGACGATGTACTGGTCCGGACCGATCTTGTTGGCCTTCATCGTCTATCACCTACTGCACTTCACGATTCTTCCGGCGCACCCCGGTGACGTGTACCGCAACGTCGTCGAGGGCTTTCAAGTCCCGCTGATCGCAGCCTTCTATATCGTCGGCAACATCGCCCTCGGGTTCCACCTCTTTCACGGCGTTTACAGCGCGTTTCAATCGCTCGGCGCCAACCACCCCCGCTACAACAACTACCGCCGCGACCTCGCGATTGCGATCTGCGCCGTGGTCACCATCGGGGACCTTTCGTTTCCGATCGCCGTGCTCGCGGGCTTCGTCACACTGTAAGGATCGTCATGGAACTTCGATCGAACGAACCGACCGGGCCCATCGAGCATCGCTGGGAGAAGCACAAAGAGGCGAGCAAGCTCGTCGCTCCGGCCAACCGTCGAAAGTACAACATCATCGTCGTGGGTAGCGGCCTCGCCGGGGGCGCTGCAGCCGCTTCGCTTGGCGAGATGGGCTACAACGTCCAGTGTTTCTGCTACCAGGACAGCGCCCGACGCGCCCACAGCATCGCGGCGCAAGGCGGGATCAACGCGGCCAAGAACTACCAAAACGACGGCGACAGCGTGTACCGCCTGTTCTACGACACGGTGAAAGGCGGCGACTTCCGCTCGCGCGAATCCAACGTCTATCGTCTCGCCGAGCTCAGCGTGAACATCATCGACCAGGCGGTCGCACAGGGCGTGCCGTTCGCTCGTGAGTATGGCGGGCTTTTGGCCAATCGCTCGTTTGGCGGGGCCCAGGTGTCCCGCACGTTCTACGCGCGCGGCCAGACCGGTCAGCAGCTTCTGCTCGGCGCCTACCAGGCCCTCAGCCGACAGATCGAGGCGGGCACCGTGCAGATGCACACGCGGACGGAGATGCTGGACCTCATCGTCCATGAGGGCCGCGCGCGGGGCATCGTCACGCGCTGCATGAAAACGGGCAAGATCGGCGCCCACATCGCCGACATGGTCGTCTTGTGCACGGGCGGCTACGGCAACGTCTTCTACCTCTCGACCAACGCGAAAGGCTGCAACGTCACGGCGGCGTGGAGAGCGCACCGTCACGGCGCGGCGTTCGCGAATCCCTGTTACACGCAGATCCACCCGACCTGTATCCCCCAGGCGGGGAGCTACCAATCGAAGCTCACACTGATGAGCGAGTCGCTTCGCAACGACGGCCGGGTTTGGGTTCCGCGGAAAACAGAAGATGTCACCAAGCGACCCGAGGACATTCCGGAGGCGGACCGGTACTACTACCTCGAAGAGCGCTACCCCGCCTTCGGCAACCTCGTTCCCCGCGACGTCGCTTCGCGAAACGCGCTTTACGTCTGCAACGAAGGCTTGGGCGTGGGTCCCGAAGTCGATGGCGAGCGGCGCGCGGTCTACCTCGACTTCGCCGACGCGATCAATCGGCTCGGTGAGCAGACCATTCGAGAGCGCTACGGCAACCTCTTCGAGATGTACGAGCGCATCACGGGCGACAGCCCCTACGATACACCGATGCGCATCTACCCTGCGACGCACTACACGATGGGCGGCCTCTGGGTGGACTACAACCTACAGACAACCATCCCAGGGCTCTTCGCGGGCGGCGAGGCGAACTTCTCCGACCACGGTGCGAACCGACTTGGCGCGTCCGCGCTCATGCAGGGTTTGGCAGATGGGTACTTCGTGCTTCCGTTCACGGTGGGCAACTACCTCGGCGAGGTGCGCACTCTGCCTCCGCTCGCGGAAGACCATCCGGACGTGAAGCAAGCCGTGGCTGGCGTGAGCGAGCGTATCCGAAAGCTCATGAACGCACCGGACCCCAAATATCCTCCCGAGCACTTTCACCGGCTGCTCGGAAAGATCATCTGGACCAAGTGCGGCATGTCCCGCAACAAGGCCGGGCTCGAAGAGGCGCTCCTGGAAATTCCGAGGCTACGCGACCAGTTCTGGCGCGAGGTCAAGATCACCGGCGAAGGCGAGGAGCTCAATCAGACGCTCGAGCGCGCAGGCCGCATCGCGGACTTCTTCGAGCTCGGCGAGCTGATGTGCCTCGACGCGCTCGAGCGTGAAGAGAGCTGCGGCGGTCACTTCCGCGAGGAGCACGAGGAGAATGGCGAGGCGCTTCGCGACGACGAGAACTTCAGCTACGTCGCCGCGTGGGAATGGACCGGCAATCCAGCCGAGCCGCGCCTTCACAAGGAGCCGCTGTCCTTCGAATACGTCAAGCCCAGCAAGCGGAGCTACAAGTAAGGGGCCTATCGATGAGCGAAGAACTACTGAATCTCACCCTTCACGTGTGGCGCCAGAACGGCGCTAATGACGCCGGCCGTTTCGAAACGCACCAGGCAAGCGACATCAGCACGCACATGTCGTTCCTCGAGATGCTGGACGTCGTCAACGAGGAGCTGATCGAGAAAGGCGAGCAGCCGATCGCATTCGACTACGACTGCCGAGAAGGCATTTGCGGGACGTGCGGGATGGTGATCAACGGCATGGCGCACGGCCCGCAGAAGCTCACGACGACGTGCCAGCTCCACATGCGGCAGTTCAACGACGGCGACGAGATTTGGCTCGAGCCTTGGCGGGCGAGCGGGTTCCCCGTCATCAAGGATCTCGTGGTCGACCGTTCGGCGCTCGACCGAATCATTCAGGCCGGCGGCTATATCTCGATTCGAACCGGGAGCGCGTCGGAAGCCAACGAGCTGCCTGTCGCCAAGGAAGACGCCGACAAGGCCATGGACGCCGCGGAGTGCATCGGCTGCGGGGCGTGTGTTGCCGCGTGCCCGAACGCATCGGCAAGCCTCTTCACAGCCGCGAAGATCGCGCATCTCTCGCTCCTGCCGCAGGGCCAAGCCGAGCGACGGGACCGCGCGCGCAAGATGGTCGCCCAGATGGACGCGGAAGGCTTCGGCGGCTGTACCAACCACGGCGAGTGTGAAGCCGCGTGTCCCAAGGGCGTGAGCCTCAGGTGGATCGCACGGATGAACCGCGAGCTCGTCCGCGCGATGGTCAAGGCCGACACGCCGATTCAGCGTCGCGACCGAGCGTCGTAGACGAAGCGCGCGATCACGCCGACGACGAACACCACGATCAGGAATAGCGTAGCCATCGTGTAGCGCTCGGCTAGGTCGCGTAGCATGTCCCAGTTGCTGCCGACGGCGTAGCCGGCTCCCATGAGGAGCGCGTTCCAGAGCAACGCGGAGACGCCGCCGTAGAGCAGCACCGCGCCGGCGCTCATCCGCGACAGACCTGCTCCGACGAAGAAGAACGCGCGAAGGGCGGGCAGGAACCGGTTCACGGCGAGATACATGGGCCCGTGCTCTGCGTATCCACGACGCACTGCGTCGAGAGCGCGTGTCGCCGTTGGGGTCTTCAACAACCCGGGCCAGTGCTCCTCGTGGTTCGCGAGCCAAAGACCCACGCCCCATGCACCGAGACCGCCCACGAGCGCGCCTGCGGTCATCGACAAGTACACGAACAACCAATGCAATTGCGCGCGAACGGCTAGCGCAACCGCGAACAAAGCCACAGTGTCGCCCGGGAGAGGCGGGAACACATATTCGACGCCCGCTGCCGCTGCGACCAGCACGTAGGCCCAGTACTGCGGGCCGTGCTCCAAAGAGTGCAGAAATTCGTCAACCATTGGAACAGCACATAGGCTTGCGATCAAAGCCGGTGTAGCACAGCGATCGGCTCGACATCAGCGCTCGATGAGTCAATCTACTTCAACGCAAGGATAGAAACGTGGCGAGCGGAGATCGTTTGGTGTCGGTTATGCAACGACCCGGAGTGCGGGTCGAGGACGTCGCCATCTTCCTCGCGAGGGAAGCCAACCCACTGCTCGACGACCATGCGCTGCGTCGCGCTCTCGATGGTCTTGGCGCTGAAGCGTTGATCCGGCGCGGCCTTCGTTCGACGCCCGAGCGCGATGGACGAATCCTCGCGGAGCTTCTGTTCGAGGAGCTGGGTTTCGAGGGCGAGCGCGACGACTACTATAATCCAAACAACAGCTACCTCGACAAGGTGATGCTGCGCCGCAGGGGGATTCCAATCTCGCTATCCGTGCTGACGATGGCGGTGGGCGAGCGTGCGGGAATCGATGTCGAAGGTGTCGGGTTCCCGGGTCACTTCCTCGTTCGCGTCGGCGGCCCCGAAGGCGTTTATCAAGATCCGTTCAACGGTGGTGAGCTTCTCGACGGCGACGGTCTTCGTGCGCTGGCCGCACAGTTCCTCGGCGCGGAGATGGCGCTGCATCCGAGCTATCTCGAGCCGGTCGATTGCCACACGATCACCATTCGCATGCTCGCCAATCTCAAAAACGCACATCGGCGCCGAGGCGACTACGCGCGCGCGATGCTCGCATGCGATCACCTGGTCGAGCTCACGCAGGCGCCGGAGCACCGGCGCGACCGGGGGCTTCTGGCTCACGCGCTGCGCACGTACGGCGCCGCGTCCGAGGACCTGGCCGCATATCTCGAGGCCCGCCCAGACGCGAAGGACGCGGGCGTGATCAGCCTCGCCCTCGAGGAGGCCCGCGAGCAGGCCGACCAGGTTCTCCACTGAGTCGAGCCGCCTGCTTTACACCGGCCAACGGCGTGCAATGACTTTGCGCGACCGGTGAGCCCGATGTCGATCGAATCCCTCAAATCGCTGTTTAGGCCCGAGCTCGAGGAGCTGTCCGCCTACCGAGTGCCCCCGGCCCCGCCGGCGGTGAAGCTCGACGCCAACGAGAGCCCGTTTTCGCTGCCGCCCGACGCGCGTGCGCGTTTGGCCTCTGCGATGCACGCCACCGAGATCCATCGGTATCCGGACGGCCGGGCGTCCGAGCTCCGCAAGACGTTGGCGTGGGGTCTCGGCGGCAGCGAGGACGAGTACGTGCTCGGCTCCGGGTCCGACGAGCTGATCGCGCTGCTCGCTACCGCCATGTCCACGCCGCGGGCCGGTGCGGACCGACCGGTGGTCGTGTTTCCGGAGCCGACATTCGTCATGTACGGCATGACGAGCCGCGCGCACGGTTGGGAGCCGGTGGGCGTTCCGCTCGACGGGGAATGGAATCTCGACGCTGAGGCAATGGCGGCCGCGATCGAGCGCACCGAGCCGAACCTCGTCTACTACGCGACACCGAACAACCCGACCGGCAATTGCTTTTCACGCGAGACGATCGAATCGTTGGTCGACCGATTTCCGGATACGCTGCACGTGATCGACGAGGCATACGGTGCCTACTCCGGGCAGTCATTCGCGACCCTGTGCGAGGAGCGACCGCAGTGCGCGTTGCTCGGCACGTTGTCGAAGGTGGGTTTCGCCGGCATGCGGATCGGTTGGGTGCGCCTCGACGAAGCACTCTCGGTCGAGCTCGAGAAGGTGCGTCAGCCCTTCAATCTGAACACCGCGTCACAAGTCGTCGCCACCCTCGCGCTGACCGACCTCGCCCCTCTGCTCGAAGAGCACATCACCACCATCGTGGCGGAGCGCGAGCGAGTATCTGCCGAGCTCGGTCGGCATGCTGCGCTCGAATGCTTTCCGAGCGACGCGAACTTCGTGCTCGTTCGCTACACCGGCGATGTGCCGGAGCTTTGTAGCGCCCTTCTCGGCCGACAAATCGCGGTCCGCCAGTTCTCGCACGCAGACCCGAGGCTCCGGAGTTGCATTCGGATCACGATTGGGACACCTGAGGAGAATCAGCGCCTGATCGAGGCACTCGGCGATATACTAGGCTGAACGATGTCGGCAGTGACCAAGCGAGAACCGAGCCCAGGTCAGGCGGTGGAGGCGCTCAAATGGGCGGCCGACGTCGCGTCGGATCCTGCCTTGCGCGAACGGAAGCCGGACCGCCCTCCTCCTGCGGAGTGGCGCGCGGTGCCCCGAGAGGTGT
>CP070650.1:473583-479484 GCA_020354595.1 Myxococcales bacterium | reverse complement strand
TCTTGACCAGCAGCGGCACGCGGCGGTCTGAAGATACTTCATTAAGTGCTTCGCGAACTGCGGCGAGCAAGGGTCGCAGCTTTTCCACCGCCTGGAGGTCGCGAAGTCCCGGGGTGTTCGGCGAGCTCACGTTGACGGCCACGTAGTCGGCGTGGGGGCCTGCTCGCTTTGCGCTGGCCACGTAGTCGGCGATCGCATCCTCCTCGGGAACCGCTCTGGTCTTTCCGATGTTCACCCCGACGATCGTCCGACGCGGGCGCTCCAAGCGCGCCACTGCATCGGCCGAGCCGCGGTTGTTGAAGCCCATCCGGTTCACGAGCGCGCGATCCTTCGGCAGCCGAAATAGTCGCGGCCTCGGGTTTCCGGACTGCGGCCGGCCGGTGAGCGTTCCCACTTCGACGAAGCCAAAGCCCAGCGCCCCGAGCACCTCGTACCCGACCGCATCCTTGTCGAAGCCCGCCGCCAACCCAACGGGATTCGGGAAGTCCAATCCGAGTGCGCGGACGCGCCGTGTCCCGGCACCGTGGAAGATGCTCCGCATCAGCGCCTTCACGCCGGGAATCGCCGCGAGCAACCGGAGACAACCAAACGCAAAATGATGCGCCGTTTCTGCCGGCAGCAGATACAACAGCGGACGAATCAGCGCTCGGTACACGGTCCTCTCAGCAGGCCAGCGTAGACCATGCCCCGTCGTCGCCGAGGCGTTGGTCGATGCGAACGTCGAACGCCTCTTCGATTGGACCGAGAATGCCCGGGTCTGCGGCGTGCACCTCACGGAGCGCCTCGCGGCACCGCGCCACCGCGGTCGGGCTCATTCGGCCGAGCGGCGCACGCTTGGCTGACGAGATCATCCCGAGGCCTGCCATCATCGTCTTCACTGGAACCGGATTGCGGAACTTGTCAGTGACCTCGATACTCTGACCGTTCGGAAGCGTCCGAACCGCCGTCACCGTACAGGTCACCAGCTTGAGCACGGGTCCCAGCGCCGCTGCGAGGCGGTCTGTCTCTTCGGCGTCGTCGGCCGCCTGTGCGCGGACCATGCCGCCAATCGCACCGGGGGCGAGGTTCGAGAGCACGCTGACCACACCGGAGGCCCGGATCTCCTCATCGCGCATCATCGTCAACGTCATGTCGTCGTCGCCCGATAGGATGCTCAACGCCGGCCCGGCGAGCTGCCGGTCGAGCCGCATGCGGTCGAGGTCCCCCGTCGCCTGCTTGACCGCCGGGACGCGCTTCGAATCGTTGAGGTGCAGAATCGCCAGGTCTGCCGCCGAGAGAGCGCAACCGCTCCGACCGGGAATCACGTAGGGCATGATCGGAATGTCCGGCACCTCCTCGAGAATGCGCTCGTAGTACTCGGTGCGGAGCTCGAGGCTCGAAGGACCGTTGTAGTAGCAATCCACGAGCAGAACGGCGGTGGCGCCGGCCTCCTTGGCTTGGGTGCTCGCGCGAATGGCTTCCTGCGTGTTGTTGCTGCCCGTGCCGGCCAGCACGCCGACTCGCCCCTCGACCGCGCGAACGCCGGCATCGACCACCGCGTCGTGCTCCTGCCACGAAAGCGTGGGCGACTCGCCCGTGGTTCCGCACGGAAGTACGCCGTCGACGCCCTCGTCGATTTGAAACTCGATTAGGCGGCGGAGTGAATCGTGATCGACCCGACGATCCGTCGAAAACGGCGTCACCAGCGCGGTCCACAATCCATGGGGTCGGAAGGTCCCACTCATGCCGGGGACCTTAGCCCTTTTCGACTCAAAAGAAAGCGGGATTTGTACTTGACCAACGCCTGAAAAAGTCGGACCAACCCGCAAATGGCGGCGCTGGCGGCGGCTTTGGTCCTGGTTGCATTTGTGATCGCGTATCGGTTCTATGCGCGATTCCTCGGCACGCACGTGTACGAGGACCAGGAAGACATCGTCACGCCGGCGCACGAGCTAGAGGACGGCGTGGACTTCGTCCCGACCCAGCGCGCCGAGCTCTTCGGCCACCACTTCACCTCGATCGCGGGTGCCGCGCCGATCATCGGTCCCTGTGTGGCCGCCTTCTGGGGATGGGGCCCCGCGCTCGCCTGGGTCGTGCTGGGCACGATCTTCATGGGGGCCGCCCACGATTTCGGCGCGCTCGTGGCAAGTGTGCGCGAAAACGGTCACTCCATCGCCGACATCACGGCAAAGACCATCAGCAAGCGAGCGCGCATCCTCTTCTTGTGCTTCGTGCTCGTCTTGATCTGGTTGGTGCTGGCTGTGTTTGCGATGGCGATCGCGGGCCTTTTCGTCAGCCAGCCAACCAGCGTCATCCCGATCAACATCCAGATCATTGTCGCCGTCGTGATCGGCTGGCTGGTCTACAAGCGCCGAGTGAAAATCCTCGTTCCGTCTTTGATCGCGCTCGCGGTGCTCTATTTCTTCGTCTGGGTCGGCGTCGAAGTGCCGATCGACTTCGTCGCGATGGGCATGGACAAGCATCGCGTGACCACCGGCTGGATCTTCTTTCTGTTGATCTACTCGGCCATTGCGAGCCTGCTTCCGGTTTGGTTCTTGCTTCAGCCGCGCGATTACATCAACAGCCACCAACTGTTCGTCGGCTTGGGGCTTCTGTTTCTCGGCGTGCTCGTCGCGCACCCGAGCTTCGATGCGCCGGTGTATCGGAGCCCCGAGGCGGGCGCTCCCGCAATCTTCCCCATCCTGTTCGTGACGATCGCGTGCGGCGCGATCAGCGGCTTCCATGGGCTGGTTTCGTCCGGAACGACCTCGAAGCAGGTCAACACGCTCCGAGACACACGCTTGATCGGCTACGGCGGCATGCTGGGCGAAGGTTCGTTGGCCCTGGCTTCGACGCTCGCCGCGGTTGCCGGCATTGGGCTGGTTGGTGCGTGCGCCCTACCCACCCAAGGTGCGGTCGATGACTTGAGCTGGGCGGTGTACTACGACTCATGGGCGCACGCTGGCGGCAATAAGGCGGCCGCCTTCGTGCTTGGGGGCGGCGCGTTTCTCGAGGCGGTCGGATTGTCGTCCGAGCTTGCCCGCACCTGGATGGCTGTGTTGGTCATCGCGTTTGCGGCAACGTCGCTCGACACGGCAACGCGGATTCAGCGCTTCATCCTGAGCGAGCTCGGCAGCGCGCTTCGAATCAAGCCACTCACCAATCCGTACATCGCAACGGTCGTCGCCGTCGTTCCGGCGATGTACCTTGCACTCGCGGAGACGCCGGATCCCGCCACCGGGCAGGCGAAGGCCGTCGGTTGGGTGCTCTGGCCGATCTTCGGGGCGAGCAACCAACTTTTGGCTGCCCTGACCCTGATGACGCTTGCGCTCTACTTTTTCGCGCGAAAGCGGCCGGTGTGGCCGCTGGTCATCCCCATGTTGTTGGTGATGCCCGTCGCCGCCTTGGCGCTGCTCACGAAGCTCCAACAGTTCATCGCCCAAGGAAACGCCCCCCTCATCGCGCTGGCTTCACTCCTGTTGGTCCTGCTGTTGTGGATGGTCGCGGAGGGGATGCTGGCAGTGCGGAAATTGATGAACCGCGCCTAGCGCTAACTGCTTTTGAGCTTTCGGTAGCCCCAGAGCACCAGCAGCGCGCCCGCGATCGCGATCGCGAAGCTTCGAAGGTTGAAGCCGGTCACGTCTCCAAACCCGATGCGCGTCGCGATGAAACCGCCGACCAAGGCGCCCGCAACGCCAAGAAGCGTCGTCTTGATGAAGCCACCCGAATCGTCGCCGGGCATCAGGAACTTGGCAAAGATGCCGGCCACGAGGCCGAAGATGATCCACGAAATGATTCCCACAGGGCCCTCCGAGTCAATTCTAGCGTCAGCGTCGGCGAAAGATGCGTTTTCGCGGTTGGGCTTGCAAGTGGTTGGAATGACCGCGCTTGCGGGGTGGCTGCGTGTCCCTAGCGAAGCATGAAGTAGATGACCACCCCGGTCACAGAGACGTACAGCCAGATCGGTAGGGTCCAGCGGGCGAGCTTCTTGTGGCTCGCGAAACGTTTGCGGGCCGCGAGGTAGAAAGTAGTGAGGATCATCGGGAGCATCACGATCGACAGGACGACGTGGGTGATGAGCACCGTGAAATACACGATGCGAATCGCACCCTCTCCTTGATATGGCGTGTCGCCGTGCGCGTAGTGGTAGAGGACGTACCCAACGAGGAAGACCGCGGACGCAACGAACGCGGAGACCATGAGACGTTTGTGAAGCTCGCGGCGGCCGCTTCGAATCGCGGCGAGGCCCGAGACCAGCAAGGTCGCTGAGGTCGCGTTGAGGCCGGCGTTCACTCCGGGCATGAAACCCAGATCGGCATGGACACCGCCCCCCTCCCGCACGAGCAGCAGCCAACCGAGGAAACCCACGGCGGCAGTCGAGATCACCGCGTTGAAGACCCAAAAGCTTCGGTCGCTCTCAGAAGACACCGGGGCGAGCCTAGGCTCAAGCACGGAGCCGGGCCAGCGTTTGGTCGATCGCGTCTAGGACGGCCGGGACTTCATCGTGGGAATTCGGCCAATGGGGCGCGAACCGCATCAAGCCGTCCGGCGTGTTGCAGACGACGCCCTGGTCGCGGAGCCCCGCGGCGAGCTTGCTGAGCCGGACGTCTTTCGGAACCGAGACGCTCAAGAGTGTCGAACGGAGCGCGGGCGTCTCAGCGCGGTGGCTTTCGAACCCGCGCTCGACGAGGCCGGCCTCGAGAAGATCGAGATATCCCTCGACGTGGGAGTGAATCGCGGGCACCCCGAGGCTGCTCAGGAGCTCGAGAGACGCGCCCAGGCCGGCGAGCCCCATCACGTTGCTCGTACCGATCTCGAGCGCGCGCGCGCCGAGCTTGAGCGGGTTGTCGTACCGGAGCGTCGGCTCGTCGGCGACGAGGAACGCAACGGGATCCTCGTGACCGAGCCATCCGGCGAGCCTCGGCTTCAGTGTCGCCGCGCAGCGGTCGGCAACGTAGAGAAACCCTGCGCCCTCGGCGCCCATCAGGTGCTTGTGACTCCCCGAGCTGAGGTAATCGATGCCCCAAGAAACGTCGATCGGTGTCGCGCCGAGCGCTTGAATCGCATCGACGAAGATCTCTGCGCCGTACTTGTGGCAAAGCGCCGCCATCTCCGCAAGCGGCATCCGAAGGCCGGTCTTGTATTGCACGGCGCTGACAGCAACGACGCGGACACCGCGTTCGAGCGCGCGTCGAAGCTCCTCGAGCCCGCCGTCGACGGAGTCGTGAAACGGATCGAGTGAAAGCCAGACGAGCTCGAGGCCGAACTCCTCGGCGGCCTGCTGCCAGGGGGTGACGTTCGCGGGAAACTCGCCATCGAAGAGCACGACGCGGTCCCCCTTCCTCCAAGGAATGCCGAACGCGATGTCGATAACCCCCTGGGTCGTGTTCGCGACGAACGCCACCTCCCTGGCGTTCGCCGAGATCAGCGAGGCGAGGTCCTGTCGAACCTGCCGGAGGCGCGGCGCCCACCGGACGAAGCCTGCCATCCCGCCGCGCGCGTAGTCTCGAGCGACCTCGGTGATGCGCTCGCACACGGGTGTGGACAACGGCGAAATCGCGGCGTGAGCGAGGTACGCGACGCCTTCCAGGTCGGGAAACAGGGCGCGATCACCGAGCTTGGCTTCCACCATCCGCGGACCTTAGCACTTTCGCCCCGGGCTAGAGCGTGCTTTGAAAGAAACGCCACGCCGCGATGGCGGCGTCGATGTCGTGGCTCGTCGGGCCGACCATGCTCTCGGGCAGGTACTGCCAACCCGACGGCCACGTGTGCCCGGCTCCCTGCACGACGAAGAGCTCCACCTTGGTTTCGTCTCGGCATCCGATCGCTTTGCGACGCTCGATGCGGCTGCCGTCTTTGGAAGCGAAGTCTGGAATCATCGAGACCACGACGTCCTCGCATGCGTTGTGACGCGTCCAAAAC
>CP070650.1:470238-473483 GCA_020354595.1 Myxococcales bacterium | reverse complement strand
CCACCTCGGCCATGGGCAGGATGATTCGTTCACCATCGAACTCAGCGGGCAACAAGCCCATGGCGGGAGAGCCGATGAAACCGGCGACAAACACGTTGCGGGGCTGTTCGTAGAGCTCGCGCGGAGTGCCGATCTGCTGCACCTCGCCGTCACGCAAGACCGCCACTCGGTCGCCTAGCGTCATGGCCTCGGTCTGGTCGTGCGTGACATACACCATGGTGATACCCAGACGGTGCTGGATGCGTGCGATCTCCGTACGCATCTGGACACGGAGCTTGGCGTCGAGGTTCGACAGTGGCTCGTCCATCAGGAAGGCTGCCGGCTCGCGTACGATGGCTCGTCCCATGGCGACTCGCTGTCGCTGCCCGCCAGAAAGCGCCTGCGGCTTGCGTTCCAGCAGCTCGGTCAGCTGCAGAATGGCAGCGGCCTCTTCCACCCGACGCGTGATCTCGTCCTTGGGGAGCTTGGCCAGCTTGAGAGGAAAGACCATGTTCTCACGCACCGTCATGTGGGGGTAGATGGCATAGCTCTGAAACACCATGGCCATGTTGCGGTCCTTGGGATCGACGTCGTTGACCACCTTGCCGTCCACGCGGATCTCCCCTTCACTGACGGTGTCGAGCCCCGCGATCATGTTGAGCAGCGTGGATTTGCCACAGCCCGATGGTCCCACGATGATGAAGAGCTCGCCCTCATGGATCGTGAAGCTTGCATCGCGCAACGCCACGGTGCCGACGGGAAAACGCTTGCGGACACTATCCAACACGATCTCCGCCACGGCCGCTCACTCCTTCACGGCGCCGGCGGTCAGGCCGGCCACGATGCGACGCTGAAAGACCCACATCATGACGATGATGGGCACGGTGACCACCACGGAGGCCGCCGCAATGGAGCCGGTCGGCAACTCGAAACGCGAGCTTCCCGTGAAGAAGGCGATGGCCGCAGGGACGGTGCGAGCGTTGTTGGTCGAGGTAAGCGAGGCGGCAAACAGGAAGTCGTTCCAGGCGAAGATGAACACCAGAATGGACGTGGTGAGCACACCGGGGGCGGCAAGGGGCGCGATCACGCGGTAGAACGCCTGAAACGGGGTGGCCCCGTCCATTCGGGCGGCTTTCTCGAGATCCCAGGGGATCTCCCGGAAGAACGCCGAAAGAGACCAGATTGCGAGTGGTAGCGTGAAGGTCATGTAAGGAAGGACGAGCCCCGCCCACGTGTCGAACAAGCCCACAGCACGCCACAAGTTGAACAAGGGCCCGATGATGGCGATGGGTGGGAATATCGCAATCGACAGGGCCGCACCCAGCACCAACCTTCGGCCGGGGAACTCGAGCCGGACGATGGCATAGGCCGCGAACATGCCCAGGGTCACCGCCAATAGACTGGACAGGGTGGCGATTCCCACGGAGTTCCAAAGCGCGGCGGGGAACTGGATATCCTGGAAGATGGCTCGGTAGTGCTCGAAGCTCACGACCCGGGGGAAGAAGCGGTTGTCATTGAGATCAGCCGCAGGCTTGAGGGACAGGGAGAGGATCCATGCCACCGGGATGAGAGCGTAGGCGACGGCGATAACGACGCCAAAGCCCCAAAACAAGCGATCCATGTTCGTCTGCTTCGCACTCACTCGAGCTCCCCTTCCTCTCCACCCACGGAAGTGCCAAATGCCTTCACGAAAACCACGGCGATGAGGACGACGCACACGAAGATCAGCACCGACACCGCCGAGCCGAGCCCCAAGTTGAGGCGGACGACGAGAGTGTTGTAGCCCACCATGGAGACGGTTTCCGTATCCTGGGCGCCTCGGGTCTGAACGAACACCGTGTCGAAAATTCGAAAGGCGTCCAATGTTCTGAAGAGCAATGCGACGAGGATCGCGGGCTTCATGAGCGGCAGCGTGATCGCGAAGAATCGCCGCATCGCACTTGCGCCATCCATCCGGGCGGCGCGTAGCAAATCCTCGGGCACCAAGGTCAACCCGGCCAGCAGCAGCAGGGCCATGAAGGGCGTGGTTTTCCAGATCTCTGTCGCGATGATCACGAAAAACGCGGACCAGCGCTCGGTGAGCCACGCCCCATCGAGCCCGAGCAGCGCATTGACGAAGCCGGTGGTCGGATCGAACGCGAATTTCCACGCCAGCGCGGCCACCACGGTGATGATGCCGTAGGGCACGAGGATGGCCGCGCGCACGGTGCGTCGCCCAAAGACCGCGTGGTGCATGACCAGGGCCAAGGCGAAGCCGAGCACGAGCTCTACCGTCACGGATCCGATCGTGATGATCAGCGTATTGACCATCGAGCGCCACCAGACCTCTGAGGTGAGCACGCTGGCGTAGTTGGCTAAGCCAACGAAAGCCCGCTCCTCTGGAAAGCGCAGATCGTAACGGAAAAGCGACAGCCAGAACGCGTAGGCAATGGGGTATGCGGTGACCACAGCCATCGTCACGACCGCGGGCGCACAGAGCAGCCAACCCAAGCGATGCTCGGAACGCGTTCGTCCCCTCACAACAGGCCCTCCGAGCGGAGCGCCCGACCCACGGCCTCGCGGAGGGCCTTCACATCCTGGTCGGGATCGATGTCCTTCATCGGATGTAGTGTGCGGCTGATCGCGAGAGAGATGTCGTTGTACACGGGGGTCTGGGCTCGCTGCACGGCATCTTTCAAAGTCGCTCGCAGCAAGTCGGCAAAGGGAAAAGTCAGGCGCACCTCCGCGTCGTCGTAGAGCGCTCCGGTCGTGGGAGGAAGGCCACCCTGCCGTGCTGCGATCCGTTGACTGTCCGCGGAGGCCACACAGGCGGCTGCTTGGAAGGCCAAGTCGGGGTGGCGGGAGTATGCGCCGATTGCCAGATTGATGCCGCCGACGGTGACTCGGCTGGGCACGTCTTCGGTCACTCCGGGCCAGCGGCTCCATCCCATGTTCGCCGCCACGTCGGGGGTGTTCTTGCGCGCGCTCGGCCAAACGAAGGTGTAGTTGATCATGAACGACGGTCTCCCGGTCTCGAACGCCAAGCGTGCCTGATCCTCTCGGGCGGTCGACAGCGTAGGGCTAGCGGCCGGCGACGAAGCCAGGCGTTTCATGATCTCGAGCGCCTTGCGCGTGGGCGCCTCCTGCAGTGACAACCTACCCTGCGCGTCGAGCACCGCTCCGCCGGCGGAAGTCAGAAGCGATGTGAAGAAGACGGTGAACCCCTCATAGCGCTCCCCCTGAGCCTGAATGATGCCGCGCTCGCCGAGTGCCTCTGCCGTCTCGAT
>CP070650.1:466366-470138 GCA_020354595.1 Myxococcales bacterium | reverse complement strand
GATCGCAAACGTCTTCGAATGGGAGGATCAGTGGACGCTCCGAGTAGGCACGGAGTACCGGGTTTTCGAGGAGAAGATTCCTCTCCGCCTCGGTTTCATCTACGACTCCAAGACCACCAACTTCAAGTACCCGAGCGGCTTTTCCACGCCGCCCGTTCACACATACGCGGTGACAGCGGGCATCGGGTACGACCACGGTCCGTGGGAGATCAACTTTGCCTACGCGCGTCGGTTTGGAAAGGTCTTGATCGACGAGCCACCGCCCGACAACCAGACTCCCTCGACTGCCGACGACTCACTCAGTCGTGCCCAGCTGGCCGGGGAGTGTCCGGCGTGCGGCTACGCGGGTGACTACCGATTCCGGATCAACGGTTTCTATCTCGACTTCTCGTGGGATTGGGAGTAGCGGCGCACTATTGGTAGCCGGCCGCCTGGAGGGTAAAGAGGCGCGCGTATTGGCCGTCTTGCTGCATCAAGGTCTCGTGCGTTCCGCGTTCGGTCACCCTCCCGCGCTCGAGCACGACGATTTCATCGGCCATTCGAACTGTGGAGAAACGGTGCGAGATCAGGATCACCATCTTGTCTTTGGCGAGCCTCCCGAACCGCTCGAAGACCGTGGCCTCTGCTTCGGCGTCCATCGATGCGGTCGGCTCGTCGAGAACGAGAATGTCGGCCTCATCGCGCATGAAGGCCCTCGAGAGCGCGACCTTCTGCCATTGGCCGAGCGATAGCTCGTGGCCATCGTCGAACCAGCGGCCGAGCTGGGTCTGGTAGCCCTCCGGCAGACGTTCGATGAACTCGTGCGCCATCCCTTTCTCCGCCGCGACGCGCCACCGGTCTGGGTCGGCGAACGCCCGCACATCGCCGACGCCGACATTCTCGCCCGCGGCCAGTTGGTACCGAACGAAGTCTTGGAAGATCACCCCGACGCGCTTTCGCAGCACGTCCAAATCCCACGCGTCGAGCTCGAGCCCGTCGAGCAAGATTCGCCCATCGCTCGGCTGATAGAGGCGGGTGAGCAGCTTGATCAGCGTGGTCTTGCCGGCGCCGTTTTCGCCGACGAGCGCGAGCTTTCGACCCGGGTGAAGGTGCAGAGACACGTGGCGGAGGGCAGGCGCTTCCACGTCCGGATAGGTGAAGCCGACGTCCTCGAACCGGATGCCATCGCCCGGCTTCGGCCCCTCGGTCGCCCGCCCGCCCTCGTCCGGGATCTCGTAGTCGAGGTACTCGTACAAGTTCGAGAGATAGAGGCTGTCTTCGTACATTCCACCGATCGCACTCAGGATGGACGCCAGCGCTGCCTGGCCTTGCTTGAACACCAAGAGGTACATGGTCATGTCGCCGAGTGTGATGCGCTTTGCGATGGTTTCGAGTGCGATCCAGGCGTATGCGCCGTAAAACGCCACCGTGCTCAGCAACCCAAGTACGAACCCCCAGAACCCGCGCCGCAAAGTGAGCGCCCGGTCTTCTGCGTACAGCTCCCGAAAGATGTCGCGGTAGCGATCCAAGAAGACCGGGCCGAGGTCGAACAGCTTGACCTCCTTGGCAAAGTCTTCTCGCGCCAACAGCACCTCTAGGTAGTTCTGCTTTCGTGTTTCCGGCGCGCGCCAGGTGAACAACCGAAACGCGTCCGCGGAGAAACGGGTCTCTACGAAGAACGATGGGATCGCTGCGACGACCAGAACCGCCAGCGCCCACACCGATAGTTGCAGAAGGAGCCCGCTATACGCGATCAGTGAAAACGAATGCTGCGCGAGTTGGAAGCTTCGCATGACCAGGCTCAGCGGACGTTGCGACGCCTCGCGACGCGCGCGAGTCATGCGATCGTAGAGCTCCGAGTCCTCGAACGCGGCGAGGTCGAGCGTCAACGCCTTCTCGAGGATCATCTCGTTGACACGTTGTCCAAGCAACGCTCGCAGGAGCTGCTGACACGTGCTGAGACCCTTCTGTGCACCAGCAAGCAAGGCGACGAGACCGAGCTCGAGGACGACCCATGTCAATGCCGCTCGCTGGTCTTCCGCGGCTCCGGTTTGCGCTGCCCGCACCACGGCATCGACGATCAGTTTGCCGACCCAAGCGACACCGGCGGGAAGCACGCCTGCAACCAAGCTCAACAAGCCCAGCGCGAAGCTCAGACCCCGACTGGTCGTCCACACCAGCGTGCCCCCGTGCTTCAACTGACGAAACACACCGAGCAGTTGCGGACCGTCCAGGCGTTGCCGCGAATCCATCGGCGGAGTCTAAGGCGTTCGCCCAACCTCGCCATAGCCAGCGCGGTGCCCCCGTGGTACGAACCGCATGACGATCGGTTTTCGACGATGCGAGACAAAGGCCCACGAATTCGCAAAGTACCGAGTGGCGACGACCGCGAGCGTCTGGTGTGCCCGGACTGCGAATACATCGCGTACGAGAATCCCAAGGTCGTCGTCGGCGTCGTCGCGACGTGGGAAGGCAAGCTCTTAATGTGTCGACGCGCGATCGAGCCGCGTCGCGGGTACTGGACCTTACCCGCCGGCTTCATGGAGATGGGCGAGAGCCCGGAGGAGGGCGCGGCCCGAGAGGCTCGGGAGGAGGCGCGCGCCGAGCTACAGATCATCGACCTGCTCGCGGTCTACAGCTTGCGCCACATCAGTCAGCTTCAGTTGTTCTTTCGTGCGCGTCTGTCGTCTCCCAACGTCTCCGCCGGACCGGAGAGCGAAGAGGTCGGCCTATTCGGGTTCGATGACCTTCCCGCCGGGGAGCTCGCGTTCCCGTCGGTCCACTGGGCGATTCGACATTTCCAAGAGGTGCGCGATGCGAGCGCGTTCGCGCCCTTTCGAAATC
Organism: Myxococcales bacterium; assembly: GCA_020354595.1. Taxonomy (GTDB): domain Bacteria; phylum Myxococcota_A; class Polyangia; order Polyangiales; family Houyiibacteriaceae; genus SG8-38. The sequence continues at coordinate 467,315 of CP070650.1, read as the reverse complement.
CCGTGGGAAGCACCGGCGACATGCGTGGCCGCTGAGCCACGGGCTGCGTCCTCGATGACACACCAGCGACCCGGGGAACGTGCGAGAGCCTGGAATTCAGCTTGGCACGGCTCGTGCTCTTCGAGGTGGGCAGGAGGTCTCATGACTATCAAGCACATTGCGATCATCACCCTCGTTGCGTCGTCGCTGACGTTCTTCGGATGCGCCCACGAGACGCAAAAGGAGTCGGAGGCGGTCGAACCGGCCGCCGCGGACACGCCGGTTCTCACGTCGACCGTGGCTCTCACAGAGCCCGCCAAGGAGGCTCCGACCGAAGAGCCGCCGACGGTGAAGGCTCCCGAGCTCGGGAACAAAACATCGGAGACGGTCGAGGAACCAGAAGAGCTTCCGACCCCCGAGGCGACTTCCCCTGAGCCTGCCGTCGAAAGCGTCGACGGGTTGGCGATTCGACGCTTCGTGACGACGTCGCAGATCGAAGAGCGTGAGCCGGTTGCCACGGCCTCGACTTTCAGCGCCGGCGATGAGCCCATCTACGCGTTCGTCGACGCTAGCAACGAGTCGACTTCGGACAAGAGCATCATGGTCCACTTCATCGGCCCCAAGGGACAGGTGAGTGGCGGGATCGAGCTCGTCATTCCGGCGGCGGCTCCCCGCTGGAGAACGTGGGCTTACACGCGGCACGCCAAGAAGCCAGGTCTCTGGCGCGTGGAGATCCGCGACGTGAACGGGAGCCTCATCGGCGCGCTGCCGTTCGAGGTCGAACCCGAGCTCTAAAGCGGAAAAGATGCATCGTGAACGCGATCCGGTATGCTGACTAAGTGGACCAGTCCTCCGTCGTGTCCCGGATCGCGCACGAGTCGTGCCTGCGAGCCCCGTCACTTCTCAGTCGGGGACGCTGGTGGGAAGAGCTCGACCGCGACTTTGCGCGGCGTCCCGAAGGCTTCGAGCT
>CP070650.1:461848-466266 GCA_020354595.1 Myxococcales bacterium | reverse complement strand
TCATTCTCACCAGCATCTGATTGCGGTCCTCGAGGTCGATCGCCGCCGCCAGGCTGCCGCATTCGTGGCTGCTCCAGAGCACGCGCTTGGTCATGGAGATTCCGTGCGTGCTCCAAGCGTCGATCTCCTTGGCCATGTCCGTTGCGCGGCTGAGTAACGCTTCATCGGCGTGCACTTCGGAGACCAGCCCCATTCGCAACGCCGCGGCCGCATCGTAGCGGCGGCCGGTCAGCAAGATCTCGCTGGCATAGGAGGAGCCAACCGCGCGTGGGAGCAGATAGCTGATGCCCATCTCCGCGCCGGTGAGCCCGTGGTGGACCCCGGCAAAGCAGAAGCTCGCCGACCCACTTGCAAGCCGAATGTCCGCCCCGAGAGCGAGGCAAAGACCCCCGCCGTACGCAGCACCGTTGATCGCGCCGATGATCGGCTGAGGAATCTCACGCATCGCGGGAATGATGCCGGAGATGTACTGCATCGATCGGATCGCGATCCGCGACATCGGCATGCCCTCGCAGTTGGGTGGAATGCCCATCTTGGCGAGATTCATTCCGGAGCAGAACGCGTCTGCGGCGCCCGTCATGACGACGACACTGCAGTCGTTGTCTTTGCGCAAAGCGTCGAGCGCGGCGTAGAGCTCCGTCGCGAGATCGAACGAAATCGCATTTCGCGTCTCAGGCTCGTTCAGGGTGAGAAGACGAATATGGGGCGCCGGAGTAGTGAGCTCGACCAATGCCATGATGGCGTTCTAGCGGTCGGTCACCGGAACGTACTCGCGCCGGGTCGCCCCGGTATAGATCTGCCTCGGCCTTCCGATGCGTACGTTCGGGTCGTCCATCATCTCCTTCCAATGGGCGATCCAGCCGGGGATGCGACCCATGGCGAACAGGACCGTGAACATCTCGGTGGGGATGCCCATCGCCCGATAAATGATGCCGCTGTAGAAGTCGACGTTTGGGTAGAGCTTACGCTCGATGAAGTAGTCGTCCGAAAGCGCCACGTCTTCGAGCTGGCGCGCGATATCGAACAGCTCGTCGTTGATGTGGAGGTGGCTCAGCAAGCGATCGGCGTACTTCTTGAGGATCATCGCCCGCGGATCGAAGTTCTTGTAAACGCGGTGGCCGAAGCCCATCAGCCGCCGTTCGCGGCTCTTCACCTGCTGCATGAAGGTCTTGGGGTCGCCACCCTCATCGCGAATCTCCCTGAGCATGTCGATGACGGCCTGGTTGGCGCCGCCGTGAAGCGGTCCCCACAGGGCGGAGATGCCCGCGCTGATCGCAGCGTACAGGTTGGCTTGGCTGGATCCGACGAGACGCACCGTCGACGTCGAGCAGTTCTGCTCGTGGTCGGCGTGCAGGATCAGCAGCACGTTGAGGGCGCGCACCATCTCCGGGTCGGGCTCGTAGAGCGGCTCGGCAGGGTGCGAGAACATCATGTGGAGGAAGTTTCCGCAGTAGTCGAGCTCGTTGCGTGGATACTGTACCGGACGCCCCTGCTTCTTCTGGTAGCTGAACGCAGCGATGGTTCGGAGCTTCGACAGCAGCCTGGCGATGTGCTGCTGGTTGTGCGTATCCGGCTCGAGGCTGTCCGGGTAGTACGCGGAGAGCGCGCTCACCATCGATGAGAGAATGGCCATCGGATGGGCTGCAGAGGGAAACCCATCGAAGAGGTGACGCATGTCTTCGTGGAGCATGCTGTGGTAGGTCAGCATCGTGGAGAACTCTTCGAGCTGCGTCTCGTTTGGAAGCTCGCCGTAGATCAGCAAGTAGCTGGTCTCGACGAAGGTCGACTGCTCGGCCAGCTGTTCGATCGGGTATCCGCGGTAGAGCAGGATGCCCTCTTCACCATTGATGAAGGTGATTTCGCTCTCCGTTGCGCCGGTGTTCATGTACCCGGAGTCGAGCGTGATGAGCCCGGTGTCCTTACGAAGCGTTCGGATGTCGATGGCGCGCTCCGCGTACGTGCCTTCGACGATCGGCATCTCGTAGCTCATGTCGTCGTATTCGAGTTTTGCTTTTTGATCCATGAATTAGCCTGCGTTTTAGCGTGCTCCGGCCGAGCCGGCAACGCATGTTCGGGGCCCTGTTTCCGCGGTGTTTCTTACGGCGAGACGCGATTTTCGCAACTCGCGGGGGCGCCTCACTCCAGCGGGAGCTCTGGCTCGTCGCGACGAGGCTGCAGTCCCTCGCGCTGAATCGTGCGAACGCACGCGTTCCATCGGAGAATCGCATCGTCCACGCCGGCCGGCTTGAGCGAATCGGCCTTTTCGTAATGCTGCATGGCGTCGTGGAGCCCTTCGTACGCGAAGGTGCGCTGGATTCCCCCCTGCAGGAGATGCGCGCGCCCCTGACGCTCCGAAACGAGCCCCGAGTAGTACGCTCGTTCGTACTGGCCCGGCAGCTTCGCCACCTGCTCCATCGCCCGCGCCCCGCCGCGAGAGCCGACGCCCCGACGGAACTGATCCGTGATCGAGAGAATGAGCGTGATGCGGGCCCGCTCGTTTCCATCGTCGACGGCAAGAATGTCCAGACAAATGCTTTCGGCCTGTTCCGGATCGTTGAGCAAGCGGTAGTGCTCTGCCCGCTCCACGGCGTGCGCGATCGCGTCGGGGGAAATGCGCTTGAGGGCGAAGGTCTCCGTCATCCTGACTGCTCCTCTGACCGTGTCTTCGTTCGCATCCTACGCCCTGCAAACAGCCTAGCCAAGCGCGCAAGTGGGTCGTAGTAGCGGTCGACGACGCGCTCCTTGAGCGGAATGATCCCGTTATCGGTGATGTTGATGTGCTCGGGGCACGTGTCGGTGCAGCACTTCGTGATGTTGCACATCCCCGAGCCGTATTCCTTCTTGATCTCGGGGATCCGATCGTCGTCGTCCAATGGATGCATCTCCAGGCTGGCGAGGCGAATCATGAAACGCGGGCCGACAAAAGCGTCTTTGCGGCCGCGGTCGCGCACGACGTGGCACACGTCTTGGCAGAGGAAGCATTCGATGCACTTTCGGAACTCCTGCACGCGGTCGACATCTTCCTGATACATGCGGTGCTCGCCGTCACGACCGCGCGGTTTGGGCTTGAAGGGCGCGATTCGCTTGTTCTGCTCGTAGTTCCAGGACACGTCGCAGGTGAGGTCTTTGATGATGGGAAACGCCTTGAGGGGCTGCACCGTGATCACCTCTTCGGGCCCGAAGGTGTTCATGCGCGTCATGCACGCCAGCCTCGGGCGCCCGTTGATCTCCATGCTGCACGAGCCGCACTTCCCCGCCTTGCAGTTCCACCGGATGGCGAGGTCATTGGCTTGAATGGCTTGGATACGATGCAGGACGTCGAGGACGACCATGCCCTCGTCGACCTCTGCGTCGTACTGGTTGAACTCGCCGCCCCGCGAGTCGCCGCGCCAGATTTTGAACGTGCGTGTGCTCATTGCACTTGGCCTCCCTCGAGCTCTTCGAGCGTTGCGTAGGCGATCTTTGCCAGCTCTTGCGGCGGGTCAGGGCGCTCTACCTTTCGGACCTGCATCTCGCCGCCGGGACCCTTCTTCGCGACGATGTTGAATGTTGCGCATTCTTCGCGCTCCCCCTCGAAGTCGAGGCGCGTGTGAGCGCCACGGCTTTCCTCACGAACGAACGCCGCACGCGCCACCGCCTCCCCCACGACAAGCATGGCCTTTACCGACAGCGCTTCATGCCAGCCGGGATTGTATTGGCTCGTCCCTGGGGCTTTGAGGTTCTGTGCACGGATGTTCAGCTCGCCGAGCTGTTCGATGGCCGTTTGCAGCTCCTCTCCTGTTCGGACGATGCCGACGTTGGTGCTCATCACCTCTTGGATGGCTTCGTGCATCAGGTAGGGGTTTTCGCCGGATTCCCGGTTCAGGATGTCGGTGGCCTCTCGAAACGCGCCCGTGATCTGCGCGTCGCCGGCGCGCGGCGTCTCCCCAAGCCCAGACAGGTACTCGGCAGCTCCGGCGCCAGCGAGCCGCCCAAAGACGATGAGGTCGGAAAGCGAGTTGCCCCCGAGACGATTGGCTCCGTGGAGCCCCGCGGCGCACTCGCCACATGCAAACAACCCCGGCACGTTGGTCTGCTGGGTATCGGCATCGACGCGAATCCCGCCCATGAAGTAGTGGAGCGTCGGTCCAACCTCCATTGGCGTTGCCGTGATGTCCACCTCCGCGAGCTCCTTGAACTGGTGATACATCGAAGGCAGCTTGCGTTTGATGTAGTCGGCGGGCCGCCGCGACGCGATGTCGAGAAAGGCGCCACCGTGGGGCGAACCGCGACCGGCCTGCACCTCCGCGCGAATGGCTCGCGCCACGACGTCGCGCGTTAGAAGCTCCGGCGGACGCCGCGCGCTCGGATCCTCCGGCCACTTGTCGGCCTCGATGACGGTGTCGGCCGTCTCGGGGGCGAAGCGCTTCGGGATGTAG
>CP070650.1:459059-461748 GCA_020354595.1 Myxococcales bacterium | reverse complement strand
TTCCCTCCTCCATGGTCGGCGAAAGCTTGGGTAGTCCGATGATCTTCGCCATGGCTCACTCGGCATAACTGACGCTCTTTACAGCGTCGATTATCCGCTCCTCCGTTGGCAGCACCGTGTCTTCGAGATTGAGCGCGTAGGGCATTGGCACGTCAAGACTCGCGACGCGCTCGAGCGGCGCATCGAGATAGTCGAACGCTTCGCGCTGTAGCCGATCGACGATCTCCGCGCCGGGACCGCCGTATGGCCAGTGCTCGTGGACCACGACACAGCGGTTGGTCTTCTTCACGCTTTGCACCATCAACGAGGTGTCCAGCGGCCGGAGCGTTCGAGGGTCGATGACCTCACACTCGATCCCCTCCGCCGCAAGCTTCTCGGCAGCGGCCAGGACGGTGTAGTACGGGCGGCCCCAGCTCACGATCGTGCAATCACCGCCCGACCTCGCCAGTCGGCTCTGCCCGATCGGAATGAGCTCTTCCTCGCCCTCGTCGGGTACCTCGCCTTTGACGCCGTAAAGGGTTTCCCCTTCGAGGAACACGACCGGATTGTTACTGCGAATCGCGCTCTTCAAGAGCCCCTTGGCGTCACGTGGTGTGCTCGGTTGGATGACGTAGAGGCCGGGAATGTTCGTGTAGAACGGCGCACTACTGTGACTGTGCTGCGCCGCCACCTGTTTGGCCGCGCCGTTTGGTCCGCGAAAGACGATCGGAGCCTGAATCGCACCTGCGCTCATCGGATACACCTTCGCGGCGTTGTTGATGATCTGGTCGAACGCGACGAACGAGAAGTTCCAAGTCATGAACTCGATGATCGGTCGAAGGCCCACCATGGCGGCGCCGATGCCAACTCCGGCAAAGCCGGCCTCGGCGATGGGCGTGTCGATGACGCGGCGCTCGCCGAACTTTTCGAGCAGCCCTTCGGACACCTTGTAGGCGCCCTGATAGTGCCCCACCTCCTCGCCCATGAGAAAGACGCTCTCGTCGCGCTCCATCTCCTCCAGCATCGCCTCGCGCAACGCTTCCCTGTAGCGGATCTCTCTCACGCGTCGCCCTCCGGCGCGAGTACCGTGCTGAGCATCACGTCCTCCCGCGCAGGCTCCGACTCGTCCGCAAAACGGACGGCAGCGTCGATCTCCTCGTCGACCTCGAGATCGATGTCGTCCAGCGTGCTCTCTTCCACGCCGAGCCCAAGTAGCCGTTCTCGTACGACCGTAATCGGGTCTCTTTGCTTACGTTGCTCGAGCTCGGTGCGCGAACGGTACTTCGCGGGATCACTCATCGAGTGGCCTCTGAAACGATAGGTGAGGATCTCGATGAAGGTGGGCCCTTGTCCCTTGCGCGCACGCTCGACAGCCGCGCCGATCCGGTCCGCTACGACCTCGACGTCGTGCCCTTCGCAGCGGTCGCCTGCTATGCCGTAGCCCGTGGCCTTGATCGACAAATCTTCGAGAGGGCTCGTGCGCTCGAGCGGCGTCCCCATCGCGTACTGGTTGTTTTCGCAAACGAAGACGACCGGCAGCTTCCACAGACCCGCCAAGCTCATGGCTTCGTGAAAGCCGCCAATGTTCGTCGACCCGTCACCGAAAAAGCAGATCGTGACACGGTCGTCACCCACGTACTTCGACTTGAACGCCGTTCCCGCGGCAAGTGCCATATGTCCGCCCACGATCGCCCAGCCCCCGAGAAAACCCCGCTCCGCATCGAAGTAGTGCATCGATCCGCCGAGCCCGCGCGAGCAGCCCGTGTCCCTGCCGAACAGCTCCGCCATGGCGGCGTTTGGCGACATCCCGCGCGCGAGCGCGGTGCCGTGATCACGGTAGGTCTGAAAAATGTAGTCTTGGTCCGCGAGCGCGTCGGCTGCAGCAACCGCGATTGCCTCCTGACCGATGTACAGGTGAAGGAAACCCCCGATCTTGCCCTTGGCGTAGTTCCGCGCGGCTTCTTCCTCGAAGCGGCGGATCACCATCATCATGCGGTACTGGCGAAGAAGGTCGTCCTTGTCCGGCAACGGAACCCCCAATACTCATCCTAGTGTAACCGGGGGTGACCGCCATCAGAAGAAGTTGCTGATGCCGTATGCGGTTTGAAGCTCGATCAGGTACTCGAGAAACGACTCGCCCTGCCGCAACTCGTGAAGCTTGCTCGCGTGTGCAGGGTCGCTCGGGTCGAGCGCTTCGACTTCGTTTTGCAGGTCGACACAGGCCATGAAATGAAACCGCGGCTGCCAGGACTCGGGAAAATCCGAACCGGTTTGAACTTCATGATTTCAAACGCGGCAACCGGCTGGCCGAGAAACTCACCTGGCTGCGGCATCGCCCGGGAACGTGCTGAGGCGCCCTCTTTCGCAATCGAGATCGATCAAGGCGCGGGCGAAATACCAAGACGCGTCCCGGAAGGAAGTCTTGTCGACCGGATTGGTACGCGTGCGATCGACGGGCGGCTGTTGCTTTCCGCGCACCGAAACGAAGCCAATAATCGTGACGAAGAAGTACGGCGAGTGACCACACGCCTGCCATCAAAGGCCCTCCAAACCCTAGCGTCCCCGTTTGTACGAAGTAATCAAGACAAGAGACACCTACAGTGCACTACAGAGGATCACCGTTTGGCTTGTACTGCCCAGGGTGCCTACGATTTGAATGTGCGGATTCACACCTTGAGGGGGGCGAAGCTCGAGGAATCCGTTCTCGGGG
>CP070650.1:456347-458959 GCA_020354595.1 Myxococcales bacterium | reverse complement strand
GTCGTGCTGGTGTTTTGTATGGTCAGCGGGAACTCGGTTTCCGCTTCCGGGGTTTCCGGTTGCGGCGTGTTTTCCGTCGGTGGTGCGGTGGCGCCCCATGCGGTGTAGTGCATCCGTCGATCCGTCATCACGGGCAACGGCATCCATGGAATCTTCGCCTACGGTGGCGGGGTCTATTCGGATGGCGGCGGTATCGGCAAAGCAAAGAGGCTGGAGTTGGAGAACAGCACCGTCGCGAGGAACCTCGTCGCAGCCCTGCCCGGTGCACCGCCTCCCTCGTACGGAATCGGATACTGGCGTGGCGGGGGCGTCTACATGTCGAACGGTTACCTCGAGATCCATGGCTGCACGATCGTCGAGAACGAGGTCCATGGAACCCCGCGCACGGACGATCTGGACAAACCCAACCTCGCCGGCGGTGTAGTGGCCACGATCGGCAACGCGCATGCCGTGGAAGACATGGTCGTTGGGCACTCGATTATCGCGGGTAACACGGTCCACGAAACCGGCGGCGAAGCCTATGACCACGATGTCTTCACCGGCTCCCTCTTCTACTTCAAGAGCAAGGGGTACAATCGCATCGGTGCCATCGATTTCAGTCAGATCCTGGTGCCAGTGGGACAAAGACAATGGCGCTCGCTTTGCCGAAGGCACTACCCGAAACAGGGAGATGAAGACGGGGTCGACGTCGCCGAGGTGCTGAATCTGGCTTCAGGAGTCACCCATTCGAGCTCGATTCTCTCCGCGGGGGTCGATGCCGGAGAGCCCGTGGTGCTTCACTACGAGCCCGAGGGAAGCGCCTTGGACCAGATACCGACGTCCCGCTACGACGTGAGCGAAGTCGTTGCCGAGTACGAGGTCGCAAGCGGCTACGATGACGACTTCCTTGCGGTCACGCTCGACCGGGTGGAGGCGCACTACGGCCTCGACGGTTTTGCGGGTGATTTCACGGTGGATTTCGAGGCTTTCCTCCGGTCGGTCGATTTGGACCCCGAGACGCCCGAGGCGGAGCCGTACCTGGATCCTTCGGGCAATCCCATTGTCACACTCGCCGACACGCAGTGGTTTGGTCCGCGCGTGACGTGGCCAGCAGAGCTTTGGAATCATCCGTACATTCATTTCTGGCATCGTCTCGATGCTGCTTTGTTCGCCGCAGAGATCCCAGGGATGGGGCCCGAGGTGCTTGGTGACGACGAATGGATGGCCCTGTTCTCACCGGGCCGGCTTTCCGAAGCCCCCCATCTCAGCATTTTCATGAGCGAGCATGCCGTCCCCGGGTTTTCGGCCCTGGCAGTCGACCAGCTAGGCAACGCACGACCCGACGATGAGCTCTGCGACATCGGAGCTATCGAGAAACGGGCGAACGAGTAGTCACAAAGACCGTCGAAGGTGCTTGACGGCTCGGGGCCGCGCTCGCAACGAGCTTCGCGCGCGACGCGGACGCGATGATGCGCTTGGTCACGATCCCGTTGCTCAAGGTACTCGGGCCGATCACCGGCATGGGAGGCCCGATTTCAGCCTCTTCGGGTTTGGCCTGGCAAATGCTAGACACCCCATGTGAGAGGCAGGCGAATGACAAGAGCTTTCGTTTTGATGCTCATGGCCGCCGGGATCGTCTGGGGCGTCAGTGCGAACCTGGCCGTGGCACAGGAGGTCACGACCCCGGAGCCGGCGAGCCCTTGGGCCGCAGCGACCGAACCCTCTCTTCTCAGCCCCCCGACGGTCGACGGTCCCGTAGTCGTTCGAGCCAGCTTCCAGTTGCGCGACATCAACGAGATCGACGATGCGGCGGAGACCTTCGAGTTCGGCGGCGTCCTGAGGCTGACTTGGCTCGATGAACGGCAGGCTTTCGACCCAACTGCGGAGAAAGTCGACGAAAAGATCTACCAAGGGGCCTTTCAGTTCAACGAGATCGCTCCCGCCTGGTACCCCCAGGTCGTGCTGGTCAACGAGTCCGGGCTCTATGAGATGCTCGGTGTGATTCTCAGAGTGCAGCCCGACGGCAGCTCGACCTTGATCCAGACCATCACAGCAAGGGCGGAGGCAGAGCTCAATCTGCGGCGCTACCCATTCGACCACCATCAATTGGAAGCGGTTTTTGAAGTGCTGGGCGCCGACGTTACGGAGGTCGTGCTTGAGGCAGAGCCGATGTCCGGGTCTGACCACGAAGTGCACACGCCGCAATGGACTCTCAAAAGCGTCGACACTTCAAGCAGGGATCGTGCAGCGCCCTATGTCGGACGCCAGGGCGTCGCCTCGTCGTTCGTCGTGAGCATGGACGTCGAACGCGACTCCCTTTTCATGGTGCGTCTGGTCGTCATCCCGCTCATGTTCATCGTCATGCTTTCGTGGTCGGTATTCTGGATGGAGACCTCCTTGTTGGCGGACCGAATCAGCGTCTCGTTCATCGGGATCCTGACCGCCGTCGCCTACCAGCTCGTCGTCACCGACATACAGCCAGACATTTCGTACGTGACCTTGATGCACGGTTTTCTGAACCTCAGCTTCTTCATGATGTGCGTCACCGTCGTGATCAATCTATGGGTCGGATCGCTCGATCGAAGAGGAATGTCGGATGCGGGAGACCGAATCGACTACAAGTGCCGATGGAT
>CP070650.1:452748-456247 GCA_020354595.1 Myxococcales bacterium | reverse complement strand
TGTCGACCCAGTAGGTGGGTCCGGCCGCCTGAAGTCGCTCGCGGGTGAAGGGTCCCCATGTGACCGCTGCGGTCGCCACCCCAGCGGCCCTTCCCGATTCGATGTCGTGGTCCGAGTCGCCAATGAACAACGCTTGCTCGGGTTCCGCGTCGAGAGCGGCGAGGGCTTTCAGCACAGGCTCGGGGTGCGGCTTGCCGTTCACAACGTCATCCGCGCATACCCGAACCGCAAGCTCCTCGTCGAGGCCAAGCAGCCGGACGCCCCGGTTTGCGCCCTCGCTAAGCTTGCTAGTGACCAAGGCAAGCTTGGCGTTTTCACGGTGAAGCTTCTTCACGACTTCGACGATGCCCGGGTATGGCTTCGCCATCTCGTCGTGCTTTTCGAGGTTGAAGTCGCGATATGTGTCCATCATCGCGTCGAGCTCTTCCTCAGAGCGCGCGATCTTTCTGAGCTGGGTGCGAAGGGGTGTGCCGACGCCTGCCAACCAGTACTGATCAGATAGCTCTTTGCCCAAATGTACCTGCGAAGTGTGGTGGAACGACGTCAAAATGAGGTCGATCGAATCGAGCAGGGTTCCATCGAGATCGAATAAGTAGGTTTTCATCGTTTCGTGTGTGTTCGTAGTGTCATCCGGGTGACTGTCGAGGACGGGGATTCGACAGGAGGCTCCCAGCTGCTACTGTCGTTGCCTGAAAGCCCTTCTGGGCTTGGTGGCTCACCGTGGGCCGCCGGCACGTTGTCTGTTCCTACGAGAACCGCGCCGTGATTCGAAATAGCGGTTAGAGGTTCGTAGAAGCAACAGAGGACGGGAGACGAGGCGGACGCTCGGGCAAGGAGGCCTGGGCCACGCTGGAGTCCACCAAACAAGCTAGGGCCTCCCCTTGGGGGCTTTATTGAACACAGAGAGAAAAGAAAGAACATGAGTACCAAACTATTCGTAGGCAGCCTCAGCTGGAACACCACTAGCGCCGAGCTGCAGAACGCCTTCGCCGCCTGCGGCGAGGTGGTCGAGGCCAAGGTCATCACCGACCGTGACACCGGCCGCTCGCGTGGCTTCGGCTTCGTGACTTACAGCGACGCGGACTCCGCGACGCGCGCGATCGAAGAGCTGGACGGCAGCACGCTCGACGGTCGCTCGATCCGAGTCGACCGCGCCAACGATCGCCCAAAGCGCGACCGTGGCTCGACCGCTCGCTGGTAAGAAAGACGCTTTTGAACCAGCAAGCTGCACTTGACCGCGCTGTCGAGGGTCCGATGCCCGAGGAGCATCCGACCTTCGACGGCTTAGGTCTCATTCCGGAGCTCCTGTCCGCGACCAAACGTGCCGGCTACGAGCGTCCGACTCCGATTCAGCAGCTGGCGATTCCGCCGGCGCTGGCCGGGCGCGATGTCCTCGGATGCGCGCAGACCGGCACCGGGAAGACGGCGACGTTCGCCCTCCCCCTTCTTCAACACCTCGACGCGCTCGTGAGCAATAAGCCACGACTCCGCGCACTGGTGTTGACACCCACGCGCGAGCTCGCGGCGCAAATCAGCGACAGCATCACGACCTACGGCGAAGACCTCAATCTATGGCACACGGTTATCTTCGGCGGCGTCAGCGACAAACCGCAGATCGCTGAGCTTCGCCGCGGCGTTGACCTCTTGGTCGCCACTCCCGGCCGGCTGCTCGATTTGATGAGCCGCGGTGTCGTCCGGCTCGACGACGTGGAGCTCTTCGTCCTGGACGAAGCCGATCGCATGCTCGACATGGGGTTCCTGCCGGACGTCCGGCGCATCACGAAGGCGCTTCCGAAGGACCGGCAGACGATGTTCTTCTCGGCCACGATGCCGCCTCAGATTCGGCGCCTCGCCGAGGGGCTGCTCGATCGGCCGGTGAGCGTGGCGGTTGCCCCGATTTCATCTACTGTCGATCTCATCGAACAGAAGGTCTTCTTCGTGAAGAAGGCCGACAAGCGGAAGCTTCTCGTCGACCTGCTGGGAGACCCCGAGGTCGAGCACACGCTGGTGTTCAGCCGTACGAAGCACGGCGCCAACCGTATCGTCCGGCAGCTCGACAAGGCTGGCATCGCGGCAGAAGCGATTCATAGCAACAAGTCTCAGGGCGCCCGCACGCGAGCGCTCGATGCGTTTCGCAAGGGCGACCTCAGCGTTCTCGTCGCGACGGACATTGCGGCTCGCGGCATCGACGTCGACGGAGTCACACACGTCATCAATTTCGACTTGCCGAACGTTCCCGAAACCTACGTGCACCGGATTGGGCGCACGGCGCGGGCTGGGGCGTCGGGAACGGCATGGTCCTTTTGCGACGCGGAAGAGCGGTCACACCTCGCGAGCATCGAAAAGTTGATCGACAAGCGGATTCGTAGAGCGAAGTAGGCCCTTCGGCGTTCCGTGGCATTTGGTTCCGGACCGCCTTAGGATCGTCGTCGAGGCTCCCGTGTCCGATCAATCCGAAACCGAGGTCTTACTGGCCGCCCGACAATGGAAAGCCGCGGGCCACCGCGTCGCGCTCGCGACCGTCGTGAAGACGTGGGGCTCGTCTCCGCGTCCTGCCGGAAGCCATCTCGCCGTCCGCGACGACAGCCACTTCCTCGGCTCGGTGTCGGGCGGCTGCGTCGAGGGGCGCGTCGTCGAAGAGGCGCTCGGCGTGATGAAGACCGGCGAGCCGAAGCTGGTCGAGTTTGGCGTGTCCAACGACGAAGCGTGGGAGGTCGGGCTCGCCTGTGGCGGCCGGGTGGAGATTTTCGTCGAGGCAATCGAATGAAGAGCGAGATCCTCGACATGGTGCTCGAGTCGATCGCGACCAAGCGCGCGGTCGTCCTTGCGACGAACCTCGAATCGGGCGAACAGCGCCTGCTTGGGCGGGGCGATGGGGATGATGACGACGAGCGGGCAAACGTGTCGACCGCGCTCCGTCTCGACAAGCCCGTCACGACGGGACCCGACGAAAGTCGGCGTATCTTCTATCAACCGTTCAACCCGCCGTTGCGCATGGTTCTCGTCGGCGCGGTTCACATCGCGCAGCCTCTTTCCACCATGGCCGTGCTCGCCGGCTACGAGGTCACCATCGTGGATCCGCGCTCGGCGTTCGCCGCCGAGGCGCGATTCCCGGGGGTCGCGCTCGATCTCTCCTGGCCCGACCAGGCGTTGGAGTCGCTCGGGCTCGATGCGCGCTCCGCAGTGGTCACGCTCACCCACGACCCCAAGCTCGACGACCCGGCCCTGCACGTCGCACTTCGAAGCGACGCCTTCTTCATCGGCTGTCTCGGAAGCAAGAAGACGCATGCGACCCGCCTCAAGCGGCTGCGAAAGGCCGGGTTCACGGACGCGGAGCTGGAACGCATCAAGGGTCCGGTGGGCCTTCCGATCGGGTCCCGGTCACCGTCCGAAATCGCGGTGTCGGTGCTCGCTCAGGTCATTGAGACGCTTCGCAAGCCGTAGAGCTCGTCTCGCAATTCCCGAGATGAGCTCTAGCTCAGTCGTGGCAGCAGGAGCC
>CP070650.1:449458-452648 GCA_020354595.1 Myxococcales bacterium | reverse complement strand
CTCGGGAATGGATAGGCCTCGTCGTCGCGATGGCAGGCCTCGTCTATCTCGTCCTTCCTGGCATCTCCGCGCCTGACACACTCGGCGCGGCCCTGATGACCGCCTCGGGCGTCGGCTGGGGCATCTACTCCCTGCGAGGCAAAGGGCGGTCCGCGCCGGTGACCACAACGGCCGGAAACTTCGCCCGCGCCCTTCCCCTGGCCCTCGCCAGTCTCGCCGTCGTATGGGGCACGCTTCACACATCACCCCGTGGCGTCGCGCTCGCCGTTAGCTCCGGCGCCGTTACCTCCGGCCTCGGGTACGTGATCTGGTACATCACACTTCGCGACCTGACGGCAACGCGCGCGGCCATCGTGCAGCTCGCGGTCCCGGTCATCGCCGCAGCCGGTGGCATCGTGGTCCTAGCAGAAGAGCCCACCGCCCGACTCGCCATTGCTAGTGTGATGATCCTGGGCGGAGTAGGTGCCGCGACGGTCGCGCGAGGTCGGCAGACCGCGGCTCTTGTCAGGAAGCATCGAAGCGGTGACTATCGCGAATCATGACCGCCGAAGAAGTCTGGCCTCGGGGCGTGCCGAGCGTCGGTGACCGTGCCGAGCGCAAGAGGACCGTCGAGCCACGCGACATCCTACTGTTCACGGAAATCTCAGGCGATCGCAACCCGCTTCACTACGACGAGGCGCTTGCCAAAGAGACGCGTTTCGGCGAAATCGTCGTACAAGGCGGCGTCACGAGCGCGATTCTCAACGCCGTCGTTGCCGAGGACTTACCAGGCCCGGGAACCGTCTTTCTTCACGTCGATTGGAACTTCAAGGCCCCCGTGAGACCCGGCGACGAAATCACCGGCAAGGTCGAAGTCCTCGAGGTGCGCGAAGACAAGCCCATCACGAAGCTGAAGACCGAAGTGGTACGCAACGATGGAACCGTGGTGCTCGCTGGCGGGGCCCTCTGCTACACGATGCCGCTCAAACCTCCAGAATGAGCTTCCTAGCTTCTCGCCGCTGGTTGGAGGTCCAGGCCGGTGAGTCCGGGGCGGGGGGTGGCATCCGCGCGGGGGTACGCGGCCGACCCTCGGCGCGCTATCGAGTTACACCGGCTGCCCGGCCGGGAGCGGGTGATAAGGTTCCGCTTGATGGCGACGTCACATCAGGATCCGGGGCTGCTCGCCGATGGCGTCGCCCGCTTCATTCCCCCTGACGTCGACTCGGCCGCGCTTCCGAGATCTTTCGCCCTCGCGGCGCCCGCCGCCGTGCGCGGTCCGATTCCTGATGCTTGGCGCGTGGCGCCCCTGTTCGAGCGCTCGGGGGATACCTATCGGGCCGCGATCCCGATCGACCCCGGTACGAGCCTCTACGGGACCGGCGAGGTGGCAGGTCCTCTCGTGCGAAACGGATTCGTCACGGAAGCGTGGGCCACACAGCCGTTTCGCCTGGAAGGGGACGGGACGCCGGTGCCCAACTACGACGAGCGTTCGAGGAGCCTCTACCAAGCGCACCCCTGGGTCCTGGCCGTGCGAGCAGACGGGAGCGCGTTCGGGGCTCTGGCCGACACGACCTATCGGCTCGAAATCGACCTCCGCGACGGCATTCGTCTGAGCTCCGCGGAGCCCTTCCCTGTCATCGTCATGGAAGGCAATTCGCCGCAATCCGTTATCGCGCGGCTCGCCCAGCTGACAGGTTGCATCGAGCTCCCGCCTCGTTGGACTCTCGGCTACCATCAGTGCCGTTTCTCATACTACCCGGACGCGCGCGTTCGCGAGCTCGCTTGCGAGTTTCGCGAACGTGAGATGCCGTGCGACGCCATCTGGATCGACATCCACTACATGGACGCCTACAAGGTCTTCACCTTCGATCCGGAGGGCTTCCCCGATCCCACCGCCACCAACGACTATCTCCACGACCTCGGCTTCCGCTCGGTCTGGATTCTGGATCCGGCGGTCAAAGCCGAGGCGGGCTACACGGCGTACGAGGACGGCGTTGCAGAGGGGCATTTTCTCGTCGACGCCGAAGGCCGCGAGCATCACGAGTGGACGTGGCCGGGCGATGCGGCGTTTCCCGACTTCACGCGGCCCGAGACGCGCGCCTGGTGGGGCCGGCGGACCCGCGCGTTTCTCGACCACGGCATGGATGGCGTCTGGGTCGACCTGAACGAGCCTTCCCCGATCCTGCCTCACGGAGCCGAGCTTCCAGGGGATCTCCGACACGGCGGCGGGGGTGACATCGCTCCGGGGACCCATGCTCAATACCACAACGATTACGGGCTCTTGATGTCCAAAGCTACACACGAGGCCATGAGTCGGAAGCGCCCGGACCGGCGTCCTTTCGTTCTCACGCGCTCGACCTACCTCGGGGGCCAGCGCTACGCGGCCACCTGGACCGGCGACAACGTCTCGGATTGGACGCACCTCTACTGGTCGGTCCCCATGGTGTTGAACCTCGGCCTCTCTGGGCAGCCCTACAGCGGGCCAGACATCGGCGGCTTTGCCGGCACCCCTTCACCGGAGCTTTTCGCCCGCTGGATCGGCGTCGGCGCCTTCCTTCCCTTCTGCCGAACCCACAACTCGCTCAAGGGAGATCAGGAGCCCTGGTCGTTCGGCCCCGCCGTCGAGGAGATTTCGAAGACGGCTCTGGCCCGGCGCTATCGGCTCCTCCCGTACCTCTACACCCTGTTTCGCGAAGCCGCGACGACGGGTCTTCCGGTCGCGCGGCCACTGTTCTTTGCCGATCCTTCCGACCCCGCGCTTCGCAACGAGGACCAAGCGTTCCTGCTCGGCGGTGACGTCCTGGTGCAGCCGGCGCTTCTCGAACACGAGCAACACGACTTCCCGACCCTTCCCGGGGATTGGCGCGCCTTCACGCTTGCAGGAGAAGACCCGGCGACGGACCCCGCGCACCCGGTGTTGCGACTCCGTCCCGGCGCCATTCTTCCGATAGGCCCTGGAGGCCAAACGACCGACCAAGCATTCGAAGGTCCGCTCACCCTGATCGTCGCGCTAGACGAAGAAGGCAAAGCCGAGGGGCGTCTCTACGAGGACGCGGGCGACGGATTCGGATACCGCGAGGGCGACTATCTACTGACGACCTACGAAGCGACACTCCAAGACGGCGACGTGGTGGTGCGGGTCGCGCATCAGGAGGGGCAACGAAAGCCGGTGTACAGAGAGGTGCACGTGGAGGTCCTCTAGGCGTTTTGG
>CP070650.1:446316-449358 GCA_020354595.1 Myxococcales bacterium | reverse complement strand
GTGCCGGTCGTCGATCTGCGCCGCTTCTTCGGGTTGTCCCCCGAGGAACCGAGCCGGCGGACCAAGTGGGTCATCCTCGACGCGGGTGGCCGTCTGGTGGGCATCGTCGTCGACGCCGTCCTCGACGTGTTCTCGTCCGCCGAGAATCGGCAACGCGAAGTTCCCGTGCTCGATGAGCGCCACCGCGAGCGGGGAATCACGAGCGCGTACCGTCACGAAGAGCGGTTGGTGTTTTTGCTCGACGCGGATCGTCTCGCAGAGCCTGCAATGCAGATCCCGTCGCAGGAGCTCTCCTTCTTGCCCTCGGAGGCGCCGTGACCGCGGACCAGCTCGATCGCGCCTTCCATTCCGCGGACCCCGACGTTCGTCGTCAGGCTGTCTATCGGATGAGCCTTCGTCCGCAGGGAACTCCCCTGGCTCAAATCGTGGAGGCCCTTTCTGACATGGATTGGCGTGTACGGCGCGAAGCGATTTCGCTTGCCGCGCAGACGCACGAAAAGGACCAACTGATCGAAGCACTGCTCGAACGTGTCGTCGATACCGACAACATCGGACTGCGCAACGCCGCCATCGAGGTCCTCGGGATCATCGGGCAGGGAAGCGCGGAGAAGTTCGCGCGAGCGTGTGCCGACGCCGGCGCCAGCGGCCGCAAGTTCCTCGTCGAGGCGATGGGCAAGACTCGCGACCCGCAAATGATCGATAGCCTGGAGGATCTGATCCGCGGCTCCGATACCAACGCCGCGGCGGCGGCCGTCGAAGCGTTAGTTCGCATCGGTGGCGCCCGTGCCGAGGGACTCTTGCGCGAGCGATTGTCGGCGTCCGACCTGTTTCTTCGAATCTCGATCGTCGAAGGGTTGACGCGGTTGGGCACCCGCGTTCCATGGGAAGAGCTCGAGCCCGCTGTCGAAGACGCGATCGTCAGGCGGATCTCGGCGGAGCTGCTCGGAAGGACCGGGCGGCCTGAGGCTCTCGAGTTCCTCTTGGATCTCGCGACTGACGCCTCGCCACAGACCTCAGCGGCGGCGCTTCGGGCCATCGCGGAGCTTGTGGAGGATGATGCCACCGACCGGGCCGATCTCGTCGAGCGTCTCTGCGCTTCGAGCGACTCTTTTCGGCACGCTCTCCACGAAGCGCTTCTCCACGGAGATACGCCGACCCGCCAGGGCGCGGCCTATCTCGCTTCCTTGTGTCGCGACGAGAGCTCGCTCGAAGCGGTGATCCAGGCGATTGCCGACGACGTCGCCGGGGCTGAATCGGTCGAAGCGCTCCGGAGCTGGGGGCCCGACCTCATCGAGCCGCTCCTCATGTTGCGTCGAGGAGAGCCGCGCGTTTGGGCAATTGCGCTCGAGCTCGCCGCGGAGACGAGCTCCCAACACCTAGACAGGGTTCCGGACGGCGTCAGGGACCGAATCCGTGGCTTGATCGAGCGAGACTTGATCGACGCCACGGACGAGGTTCGGGCTGCGGCGGCACACAGCCTTCGCTGGTGGGGCGACCCTCGCGACTGCCGAGCGCTCGTCGACTGTCTCAACAGCCCCGCGCACGTGATTCGCGCCGCGGCGACGAGCGCGTTGGAAGCGCTGGTGAGCCGGGTGCCCGAGGCGGTCGAAGCCGCGTTGCAAGAGGCCGATCTCGACGGGCCTGGCGGCGCCGACATCGCGCACGTGCTCTCCCGCCTCGACTCGGCCGGCGCGGTCGAAGTCCTCAAGCGCGGGCTTCACAGTGGCAACCCACGGACTCGCAGGGCCGCCGTTCAAGCGCTCGCGATGGCCAATGCAACCGACGTGGCAGAGTTGGTCGGCTACGCGGTTGCAGACGAGGACATCGACGTTCAGATCGCCGCCGTGCGTACTCTTGGGCAGATGAGCACCATCGAAGCGAACACTCCACTTCGCACTGCATTGGATTCTCCGTTCGCCCCGATCCGCGCCGAGGCGGCGCTCGCCCTTGGACGACGTGATGCGAACTCCGCCATGCCTAGAATCCGCGATTTACTTGAAGACGAGGAACCCGTCGTGGTCGCCGCTGCGCTCGACGCCCTTGCATGGCTCGGGGACTCTGAAGTAGCGCCGGCGGTGGAGCGCGCACTTCGGCACCCAGACGACGAGGTGTTTCAGGCAGGCCTCCGTGCCGCATACACTCTTCCGGGTGACGACGCGGAGCAATTCGTCGGTCGAGGGCTCGAGCATCCGGCGTGGAACGTTCGAATGCTCGCAATCAAGCTCCTGCTCGATCTGAACACCGCCCATACCCGTAAGCTCCTCACCAACGCGCTGGCGGACGAGACGGATACCATGGTGAGGCACGCGATCGAAAGCGGCCTCCAACTCGGAGAGTGACGTGACCTTGCTTCACGAAGCGGGGCCGTCGTTGAGCCTCAAGGATTTTCGTCTCTTGCGAGACTTGGTCAACCAGTTCTGCGGCATCTATTTCGCGGATGACTCGGCCTACATCGTGGAGCGACGCCTCCGCGAGCGGCTTCATGACCTCGGGCTCGACGACTTCGCGGAGTACTACCGCTACCTTCAGTATCATCCCAAAGCACAAGCTGAGCTCGAGGCGGCCGCCGAGGTTTTGACGACCAACGAGACCTACTTCTTTCGCGAGGCGTACCAGCTCCGCGCCTTCACCGACGAGATCCTGCCCGTCGTGCGCGGGCGGGCCTTGGCGCGGGGGGCCAAGCGGCTCGACGTCTGGAGCGCCGGATGCTCGAGCGGAGAAGAAGTCTACACGATCGCGATGCTGATCGATGCCACCGGTCTTTTCGAAGGTTGGAATGTGCGCGTGTTCGGCAACGACATTTCGCGACGCGTCTTGCGCAAGGCGCGCGGCGCCACCTACGGCTCAGCGAGCTTCCGAGCCATGATTCCGAACTACGAGCGATATTTCATCGACACCGATGAAGGTCGGCAGCTCCATCCGCGCATCCGCTCGATGTGCCACTTCGGACACCTCAACTTGATGAATCAGCGGCGCGCGGCGATCGTGGGCCGGGTCGACGTCGCATTTTGCCGCAACGTTCTGATTTATTTCGACGACGCC
>CP070650.1:442094-446216 GCA_020354595.1 Myxococcales bacterium | reverse complement strand
GATACGCGCGTAGAGCTCGTCCTCGCCACCGACGCGGAACCGGGTGAACACTTCCTTGGCGCGCTTGCTCTTCAGGAAGCGGGACAAGGACATTCCGTTCTTTCGTAGCTCTTTTTCGAGCAGATCCTTGCCGAGCTTCACGGCGTGCTTACGCTCTTCGGTTCGGAGATAAGTGCGAATCCGGGAGCGGGCTCGGCTCGTGACGACGAACTCGAGCCAGTCCTTGCTCGGGTGATGGTTCTTGCTCGTGATGATCTCGACGACGTCGCCGTTCTGGAGCTTGTGACGAAGCGGAACGATCGCACCGTTCACACGGGCGCCCGAGCAACGATGCCCGACTTCCGAGTGCACCGCATACGCGAAATCGACAGGGGTGGACCCGCGAGGAAACGTCTTGACGTCGCCCTTGGGCGTGAAGACGTACACGTCGTCCGGGAAGAGGTCGACCTTGACGCTCTCGTAGAACTCCTCGGGATCCACGACGTCTTTTTGGAACTCCATGAGCTGCCGCAGCCACACGAACCGAGCGGCGTCTTTCGGATCGATGCCACCGGTGTGCTCTTTGTATTGCCAGTGTGCGGCGATACCGAACTCGGCGGTGCGATGCATTTCGTGAGTGCGGATTTGGATCTCGACTCGGCGGTTTCCCGGACCAATCACGGTGGTGTGAAGCGACTGGTACATGTTCGACTTCGGGAGCGCGATGTAGTCCTTGAAGCGCCCCGGAACCGGAGTCCACTCCGAATGGATGACGCCCAAGGTCGCGTAGCAGTCCGCTACGCTCTCGGTAATGACTCGAAACGCGACGAAATCGTGGACCTGCTCGAACCCGATGCTACTCGACTTCATCTTGCGATGCAGCGAGTAGAGGTGTTTGCGGCGGCCGCTGACCTGCACGGAGAAGCCGCGGGTGACGAGCATCTTCCTGAGCTTCGTTGTGACGTCCGACATGTAGCTGTCGGTGTTCTTCGCCACTGCTTTGACCTGGGCCTCGAGCACATCGTGCGATTCGGGCTCCAGGTATTTGAAGCTCAGATCTTCAAGCTCGGCTTTGAGCCACTGAATGCCGAGGCGGCCGGCGAGCGGTGCGTAGATTTCGAGCGTTTCGCGGGCGATGCGCTCCTGTGACGCCGGCGACATGTGGTCGAGCGTGCGCATGTTATCGAGGCGGTCAGCGAGCTTGACCAACAGCACACGGATGTCGCGCGCCATCGCGACGAGCATCTTGCGAAAGCTCTCAGCTTGGCGATCCTCGCGCGAAGCAAAGTTCACCTTTCCGAGCTTGGTTACTCCGTCGACGAGAAAAGCGACTTCATCGCCGAACACCGTCTCGATATCGGACACGTTGGCTTCACAGTCCTCGACCACGTCGTGCAACAAAGCTGCGCAAACGCTCGACGCGTCGAGCCGCATGTCGGCGATGATGTCGGCCACGGAAACCGGGTGCGTGAAATAGACGTCGCCCGACTTGCGCGTCTGTCCGTCATGCATGCGAGCGGCATAGACGTAGGCCCTGTTGATCAGATCCGTATCTGCTCGGGGATGGTATCCCTTCACCTTTTCAAGAATATTGGTGAGGCGGACCATGGCGGTACATTGCGGGGTTCATGGGAATTTAACACCGTCTCCAATTGGTGCCAAGGTAGTGACCCTTTCGCGATTTAGTCGAAAGCTTTGTGCATGAAGGACTACCGATCGAATATAGGGTCGCTGTCCACCCGTCGCCGCATGGCCATCCTCGTCGCGGTGATCGGCGCTGCGTTCGTCGGCAGTCGGCTCGCGATGATGTGGCCGCGGAACGTGGAGGTCACCTATGAGGTAGGGCCCGCCGTCGAGGAGCTCGACGTCGACTATGTCCAGGACGGAGAGGCCGCCGCAAGCGTTCGATTCGATCGAGTGGGCCAAAAAGCCCCCGTTTTTCGACACATGGTCCGCTTGCAGCCGGGGGAATATCAGATTCACATCACCCTCTATGGACAGAGCGGACCGGCCGCGGAGGAGGTCCGACGGCTCTCCGTGCCGTCGAGAGGCATCACGCGATTCGATCTGAGAGAGGCGACCGGACGGTCTGAGTAAGCAATTGACGAGCGAGGCACGAAGACCGGTGGGGAGGCGCGCGACCCTCGCCGGAGCGATTGCGGGCACCATCGGGATGACGCTCTGGATGGCGAACCGCGAGCCGTTCTGGCTCGGTCCTCTTTGGGGAACACTGATCACGCTTGCCACGACCTTTGCGTGGGTCGCCTGGCTCTTGCCGGCCTCTACTGCCGAAGTCGAACCTTGGCCGAAGAGCGCGCTAGGCGCCCCACTCTCGCTGCGACGTCCAGGGATCGCAGTGATGCTCGTGGTCGCGGCGCTCTACCTGCCCCTCCTCGGTGCGACGAGCTTGTGGGATCCGTGGGAGACCCACTACGGCGAAGTCGCCAGGGAGATCCTCTCCCGCAACGATTGGATCAGCCTGTGGTGGGCGCAGGACAAGTGGTTCTGGTCGAAGCCCGTACTGCTGTTCTGGATGGAGGCGCTCAGCATGGGCGCACTAGGGGTCGACTTCATGCCGGACGCCAACCCCGCTCATGTCGAATGGGCGCTCCGGTTGCCGACGATTCTGATGACCCTCGCGGCGCTCGTGATGCTCTACGAAACCGTGCGGCGGAGCTTTGGCGCGCGCGCGGGAGCGCTCGCAACGCTGGTGACCGCGACGATGCCGCAGTTCTTCTTCATCTCGCACCAGGCGATCACCGACATGCCACTCGTCGCGGCCATCACCATGGCGATCTGCTGCTTGTTGCTCGCAATGCAGGAGGACCGGGAACGCGAAGCGCGGGTCTATGCGATCGGTCCGTGGCAGGTGTCACTTCAACACGTCGTCCTGTTCGCATTGATCGTAGTCGTGTTGCCGCAGGCAACCTACCTGATCTCGCGCAACATCTCGTTCGTGGAAGGGTTCGGCCTCGTCGCCCACCCGGATCGCTTCTTGTACGGCTCGGCCGGCAACGTCGACATTCCAGGCAACCCGAACCCTCGCGATCAGCTCCCACACGTCACGGGACTGCTGGGTCAACCGTTCCTTCAAGGGCTTGTATGGCTGACGGCCCTTGGAGCGCTCGCCGCCAGGATTCGGAAGGAGCGGCGCGCTCGCGCGCTTTTCATGGTCGCCTTCTACTTCTTCTGCGCGATCGCCTTCATGGCCAAGGGCCTACTTGGGATCGCGATTCCAGGCGCAACTGCACTATTCTATCTCCTCGCATCGAGGCGTTGGAGTCTGCTTGCGAGCGGCGATCTACGGGTGTCGCTCGGCGTCCTCGTGGTGAGCGCGGTGAGCCTTCCCTGGTACCTCGCGATGTACGTGCGCCACGGAGCAGCGTTCACCAATCGGCTCCTGATTCACGATCACATCAACCGACTCGCTGCCGGGGTCCACGGGGATCAAGGCTCGATCGAGTACTTCGTGAGGCAATTTGGCTACGCCACCTTCCCGTGGATTGCGCTCGCTCCGCTAGCCTTGATGGCCGCCGCGCGCCTCGGTTCGCAAACCGCTCGTGACGATCGGCGGCAAGCTCTCCTGGTCCTCGCGATGTGGCTTCTGTCCTCCTTCGTGCTCTTCAGCGCCATGGTGACGAAGTTCCACCACTATCTCCTTCCCTCGATCGTGCCCGCGGGGATCCTCATCGGGATCGCTCTCGGCGAGGTCTGGGGTCCGAAACGACCCTCGGCCACGATGCTCGCGACAGGCGCTGGCCTCTGTATGGTGCTCGGGTTCGCGTGGCTCGCGGGCGATCCCCGCGGCGTCGTTCCTGCCGAAGCAATTCACGTCGACGATTGGGTGCTCCAGCAATCACGTCCGATTTGGGGCTATGCCGCGCTCATTGTCGGCGCCGTGCTTGCGGTGGTGGCCCGCCGGGACCTCGTCGCCGCGGAGACCAGTTTACGCCCCGAGGGCTCGGGCGCCGGGATCGGCGTGGCGCTGCTGTTGGGCGCGTGCCTCGTCGCATTTGTTGGACGCGACCTCAGCTGGATCACCTCGGCGCGCCCCCGAGGCGACGAACGCCTCATCCACCTCTTCGTCTACAACTACGACAGGGCCTGGCCCGAGCACTTGGATTACCGCGCGATCCTCACCGG
>CP070650.1:438643-441994 GCA_020354595.1 Myxococcales bacterium | reverse complement strand
TTCATCATTGGAAGACCAAGCACGGGCTCGAGGATTTCGCGCCTGAGCAGTTCAAGCAGTACGAGGAAGCCGCCCTCGAAGACCTCTCCGCGAGCCGCATTCCAGAGGATCTCGTCAACGTCGCGAACAACAAGCTCCGCCAGGGCGCCGAGGGGCTCGGCCTCCGTGGCGAGCTGATGCTGCACAACCGAATCGGTTGCCAAGGGCTCGGAACCTGCCTCATCGGCTGCCCCGTGCACGCGAAGCGCAATCCGAGAATGGTCGCGATCCCGAAAGCCATCACCGCGGGTGCGCGAATCTTCACCCGAGCGCGCGCTGTGAAGATCAGCAACGCCAACCATGAGCTCAAAGAGGTCGCCGTTCGCACGCTCGATCCCGAAGGCTATCACGAGCAGGGCAAGCTCACTGTGCGCGCGAAGATCGTCATCGTGGCGGCCAACGCCATTGCGTCGGCGCAGCTGCTGATACGCTCGGGCATTGGCAACGAGCACGTCGGGCGGAATCTGATTCTCCAGCCCCAGCTTCCCATCATCGGGCTCTTCGACGAACGTATCGCCGCGTTCGATGGGATTCCACAGGCCTACGCGGTGACCGAGTTCGAGGAAGAAGATCACGCCGAATACGGGCTCTGGGGCTACCGCATCGAAGCCATCATGGGGACTCCTGGCATCGTTTCGAGCATGCTGCCGTTCTCCGGCGTTTCCGGAATGAAGGGAATGGCACAATACGACCACATGGCGGCATCTCTTCTGCTCGCACCCGACCGCCCGAGCGGCCAAGTCGAGGTTGCGCGCGATGGCCGCCTGACGATTCGATACGACCAGCGTCCCGACCATCAACAGCGGCTACGCGATGCGGCGGAGAACGCAGCCAAGATTTATCTCGAGGCTGGCGCCAAGCAGGTATTGATTCCAGCGGCTCCCGCGGTGTTCATCAACTCCGCTAGCGAGGCCAAGAAAGCTCAGGAGCTCAGCTTCGCGCCCGCGACCGCCCCGATGATCAGCGCGCATCAACAAGGCACCGTCCGCTTCGCCGCGTCGGAACGAGACGGCGGGGCGAATCTAGACGGCCAAGTTTATGGAACGAAAGATGTCTATGTATTCGACTCGTCGGGCTATCCCACGACAGCGTCGAGTCACACGATGACCCCGATCATATCGTCGTCGAGGATGCTCACAGCCAAATTGCTGACGCGGATCTAGGCCTACCTGGAGCTCTGAGACTACTCTTCTTCCACCTGGATCGATTGGGTTGGACACATCATGCAGGCGTCGCGCGCCTTATCCTCCAAGTTCGGCGGGATGTCGTAGGTCTGAATCAACAAGCTTCCATCTTCAGCAAACGAGAAGATCTCCGCGGCCTCCTCGCAGCAAACACCGTAGTGATTGCAGGTTGCTGGGTTGTACATGATCTTCATCGGTCCACTCCCTTGCCCCGGAGCTCTCGGTCTATGGTTTGCTCAATAGCTCGCGCTCTTCGTGCTCCATGTCATCTCGAATCGCGCGGGCGAGCTCGCGGACGCCGATGACCAGCTTCTTGCCCACCGCCGTCTCGTCCAAGTCGCGAATGATGCGATCGAAGAGCTCGCGCTGGGCTTCGTGCTCTCTGTGCATCCCTTCCCTCATCGCATCGGCCTTGCCCTCTTCCGCCAACGAGGGCAACTGGTATTCCTCATAGTGTAGGTGCTCGAGGAGAATTTCGCCGAGGGCCTGCAGCTCTTCGCGCAGCGCGACGATCGACTTGGCGTCGTCGTCGCCCACGCGTTCGCTCAATGCTTCGACTCGTGCGAGCAAAGCAGAAATCTGCGCGTGCTCGCTTCGAATGCGCGATCTGATTTCGTCCGGCGTTGCCGGTGTCTGAGTATCCGAACCGCTATCCATCTATGCTGCGGCAAGCCGCCGACGTCGCTCTGCCAGTGTGAGCGGCTTGCTCACCTCCTTGACGCCATCATACTCGTCTTGCGCTTGCTTGTGGTACCACTCTGGATAGAAGTTTTGGCACCACTTGCGGAATTCGGCGATCGGGCCGTCGCCGTCGCATAGCATCGGTTG
This sequence comes from Myxococcales bacterium, assembly GCA_020354595.1. Taxonomy (GTDB): domain Bacteria; phylum Myxococcota_A; class Polyangia; order Polyangiales; family Houyiibacteriaceae; genus SG8-38. The sequence continues at coordinate 439,943 of CP070650.1, read as the reverse complement.
ATGGAAGAACGCCTTGTTCTCCCAAACCGGCGCATCCTCCTCGAGCTGGCGGGCGATCTCCTTGGTGAACGCCTTGCCGACGCCTGCCGTGACGTCGGCGCCGCCGAGCTTCTTCACGGTAAATGAGAAGCGCACGTCACAGTACTCGTCGTCGATTGGCGTGACTGACGCCATGTTGGTCGTTTCGACGATGCCGCGGAAGCGACTGACGGAGAAGCCGAAACCGTGCACCTCGACATCGAGCTCGCCCGTCACGTCGCCGCGCGGCGTGTTGAAGAGCGCGTCGGTGATCATCTTGATGCGCGGATAGTCGAGCTTGATCGTGTGCGGCTGCGGAACCACCTGCATGCCGTGCACGTAACGGAAGTGCGCCTTGTCGACGGTGTTTTCGCACATGTCCTGATTGTGGGTGCGGAGCTTCCAGCGCTGGCGCCAGTAGGGCGTCCACGCGTCGTTGTTCCATTCCCGGATCTCGGGGATGTCCCACTCGGGCTCCTTCCCGTCGATGTCGTGCCACACCATGATGATGCCGTTGCGTTCGATCACCGGCCACGCCGTGATGTTGGCCTTGCGCGGCAGGTGTCTGGCGTACGGCACCTCGGTGCACTTGCCCGAGCCATCGAACTTCCAGGCATGGAACGGACACACGATGCCACCGTTCTCGACCTTGCCGCCATGACCGAGATGGGCGCCCATGTGCGGACAGAACGCGTCCAGCACGCTGACCTCACCATCCTCCGTGCGGAACATCACCATCTCGACGCCGAAGTATTTGAGCGGCATCACGTCGCCAGGTTTCAATTCATCCGCATACGCCACCTGGAACCATCCCCGGGGATAGCGTGGAATCGGAAATCGCGGTTTCTTGCTCATGGCTGTTCTCCCATTTCTGTCTGTCGCTTTGGCGGCCTTCGATATGGAGATTGATGGCCCCAGTCACTAACTCGGTCGTACGTGGTCGGTTCCCACGTGGAATCGTCTACGGTCAGTCCGCCCCAGCCGACCTCGCACTCGAAGCCCGACGGCGTGACGCAGTAGAACGTCACCATCTTGTCGTTCGGGTGGCGACCGAGGCTCTGCACGACGCGGACGCGGTTCGCGAACGCGCGGTCGAGCGCGGCGCCGACGTCGTCGAGTGAGCCCATTTGCAGCATGAAATGATGCACGTGCTTCGGAAGGCCGGAGCCGAGCGCCACCGTGTGATGCCTCGGGTTCACGTGAAGAAACGTGATGTCGACCTCGAAATTGCCCGGCAGCCTGCAGCGGATGTGATCGCTCAACGCGAAGCTCAGCACCTGCT
>CP070650.1:433411-438543 GCA_020354595.1 Myxococcales bacterium | reverse complement strand
TTGCCAGCCGACACGCCGGCCATCGCGTTCATGAACTGTTCGAGGCGCTCGGGCGCCGAGTAGAGCTTCGCAAACACGGGCTCGCCGGTATCCTTGATCTCGTTTTGCGGCCTTCCGGTCCTGAGGGCCTCAGTGAGACTCCCCCAGAAGCCGTACAAACGGTCGCCCGCCATCTCGAGAATGCCACCTACGTATTGGGGGCTCTCTTTGTCGAGGAACACGGCGGTCTCGATTGTGTTGCCATAGAGCGCGTCGGGTCCGTCGCCGTCGCGCCGCAGCAAGCCGAGCGCGACGAGGGCATCAGGGAAGTCTGGGATCGCGCGTGGGTGGAGCTCCAAGCGCTTGGCGATCTCTGCTCCACTCATCTTGCCGGTGCCGAGGTGAGTAAAAAGGCCGAGCTCGACGGCGGTGAGCAGCGTGCGTGAGCCGAAAAAGCCCATGCCCACGTCCATGATGTGGGTCGGATCAGGGGGGGTCTCAGTCATTCGCGGGATCTCCTCTTGAGGCCCCATTCCTACAACCGGCCGGCCCGGGAGCGCAACGAGAAAGGCTTATTCTTCTTCGCTCGCGAAAAAGAACGTGCAGTTGGGCAAATCCATGAAGGCTTCCTGTGCCCGCCGGAGGTCGTCGATGAGCTTATCGCCGGACCCGGAATCCAGAAATGCGACGATGTCGTTGCCGCGTTCCCACCACACCTCGACCATTCCGTCGTAGGGAGCCTTGGTCCCACGCTCCTGGATGATCTCGAGGTTCTGCTCGACCGCTAGTGAACGGCTGAAAACGCATCGCCTGCCGTTCGAGGCGTCGGCAATGGCACGGATCTGCTTGCAGTACTCGGTCCAGTGATCGCCAAACTCCTGCTTCGAAAGTCGCGGATTGCGGCGCACGCATTGAACGAACTTGATCATGATGACTCCTCGCCCCCAACGGAGACAGCCTCATTGTCACAAATCCAACCGCCGACGGGCAAATGAACCGTCGAGGCCCCGTGGCCGATGCACAGCATCGGCTTTTCGGGGTCAGGCCTCGGCGTGCTGGCGGTAAGGGGTCAGACCCCTTTTTCTGTTAGGCGGGCTGCGTGACCGAAATCGTCTTGTGGCCGAAGAGCGCCTTGTAGAGGAGCGAGGGGATGCAGATTTGGGTCACCGCCAGAAACGTCACCATCGCGGCCATCGCGCCGCCCAGCGCGTAGCCGACCGTTGTCGCGCCCGTGTAGAACGCGTAGCCGATGCCTACGAGCATGAGCGCGCCCATGCCGCACCCGAACTTGCCCTGCGTCGTGCCTGGCGGAAGAGCGCGCGTGCCCGTGATGTGTCGGACGACGTAGTTGTAGGGGTAGTTGAAGGGGTGCGAGGGAAGAAACACGGTCGACGCCGCGAAGGCGGCGAGCCCCCAGAGGATCCATGGCGAAGCAAGCGTGACGCCGGCGACCACGGCGGAAGCGCAAAAGACGTACGGCCAGCGCATCCAGCGGGCCAGCTCGTCGAAGCTGGCGTCGTCGAATTCGTACCCCTGTAGCCGAAGGAACTTGCGGGTGTGATTGATGGTCATGACTTTCTCTCTTTCTTTCATTTGCGGCGAGTTGAAACTCGGGCTCATGGCTTTACGGCCACGAGCGAAATGCTCTGAACTCGGTACTTGCGCGTTGCGCCGCTGGCTTGGTCGCTGATGAACCGGTACTGCGGGTTCGGCTGCACGACCTGGATGCGAAGGCCGGCGTCCTCGATGGCGTCTTGGTACGCGTCGCGGTGCATGGCGCCGCCGATGCAGGCGGCCCACAGCGTGGCATTGCACACGATTCCGTTCGGCAGATCGACGGCGGTGACGATGTCGCTCAGGGCAATACGGCCCCCTGGCCGCAAGACGCGCGCGGCCTCTGCGAAAGTGCCCTGTTTGTTTGTGACCAGGTTGATGACGCCGTTGCTGACGACGCAGTCGAAGCTCTCGTCCTCGAACGGCAGCTGGTCGATGTAGCCTTCGACATAGCGGACGTTCGGAAAGCCGGCTTGGCGGCGAAGCTCGTCAGCCTTCGCGAGCTGGGCGGCGGTCATGTCGATGCCGAGCACCTGGCCAGTCCTGCCGACCTTCAGCGAGGCCACGAACGTGTCGAGGCCGCTGCCGCTACCGAGGTCGAGCACCCGCTCGCCGGAGCGGAGCGCCGCCAGGTCGAAGTGGTGTCCCACGCCCGCGAACGAGTCGATCGCGGCGGCGGGCACGCGGTCGAGGTCGTAGGGTGAGTAGCCGAGGCGCTCGGCGAGGGTGCGGCCCATCTCGAAGTGAAAGTCCCCGTGGGGGTCGAGCGCCACGCGCTCGTACATGCTCTTGACCTTGGTTTCTACTGCATTGGCATCGACGGTGTTCATGGCTTCTCCTCCTCCTTGCCGTGGTTGGCGCAGGAGATTGCAACCGCCATGCCAGCAAGAAACACGGGCAAATTAGGGTGAAAGGCGCGTGGTCATATCCGTTTGGACATGTCCTTTTGGATATGAGAGCGCCCGGCCCATGTCCTATTCTGTATGATCCGGCCCATGGCCTCTGCCCGAGTTCTCGTCGTCGATGACGACCCCGCGATTCGAAAGATCATCGCCGACCGCATGCGCGCGCAAGGACACGAGGTGGAGCTCGCCGTCGACGGTGACGCCGCGCTTCAGGCGGTGGCGGACTTCGAGCCGGGGCTCGTTCTGCTCGACATGAAGATGCCCAAGAAGGACGGCTTCGAGGTGCTCGAAGCGCTGCGCCGCATCGAGTATCCACCGGACGTCGTGATGATTACGGCGCACGGCAACATCGAGCGAGCCGTGCGGGCGATTCAAATGGGCGCGGCGGATTTCATTCCGAAGCCCTTCGAGGCTGCGCACCTCGACCACGTCGTGTCGCGGGTGCTCGAGGCGGCGGGGCTTCGACAGCGCGTGCTGGTGCTTCAGAGCCAGCTCTCCGATCGCCACACGTTGGTCCGCGGCGCATCCAAGGCGATGAAAGACGCGCTCGCGCTCGCCGACCGCGCCGCGGCGAGCAATGCGACCGTTTTGCTGCTCGGAGAAAGCGGAACCGGCAAAGAGGTGATGGCGCGGCACATCCACAGCCGGAGCCCGCGCGCCGACGGCGCATTCGTGGCGCTCAACTGCGCGATGCTCTCCGGGGATTTGCTCGAGAGTGAGCTCTTCGGCCACGAAAAAGGGGCCTTCACGGGTGCGCACAAGGCGAAACCCGGAAGTATCGAGCAAGCCGAAGGAGGTACGCTGTTCCTCGACGAGGTGGGCGAGCTCGGGAGTGGGGCACAGGCAAAGCTGCTTCGCGTGCTGCAGGAGCGACAGTTCCTGCGGGTGGGTGGGACCAAGGTGTTGGACGCGGACATTCGCATCGTGGCCGCGACGAACCGGGACCTACGAAAAGAGGCGGAAGACGGGAGCTTCCGCGAAGACCTCTACTATCGGCTCAACGTCGTTTCGATTCGTCTGCCTCCGTTGCGCGAGCGCCCTGAAGACCTCCGGCCACTCGCGGAGCACGCCCTCGCGCGTTTCACGGCGGAGCTCGGGCGCGCGCCTTTGAACATTTCGGACGAGGCGTGGACCCTCCTTCTCGAATATCCCTGGCCTGGCAACGTGCGCGAGCTCAACAACGTCATCGAGCGTGCGGCCGTGCTCGCGCCGGAAGACCGGATCGACGTCGACGACCTGCCCGAAGAGCTTCGCGAGCTCGAAACGCAACCGGATGCCGACGTCAGTACGATTCGGCCCATTCCACCCGACGACCCCGAGATCCGGCCGTATCGTGACGCCGTGCTCGAGGCCAAGCGCACGATCATCCGGCGAGCGCTCGAAAGAACGGGCGGTCACCAGACCAAGGCCGCCGAGCTTCTCGGCGTGCGCCAGCCTTACCTCGCGCGGTTGATCAAGAATCTTGGAGTGCCAAAGTCGTGAGCTCGCGGCAATCGCTCGGGAGCGTCACGACGAAGGTGCTTCCCTTGCCCTTTTCGCTGGTCACGTCGATGTCACCGCCGTGAAGGCGCACGAGCTCGCGGGAAATGGACAGGCCGAGCCCGGTGCCGCCGCGCGGGTGGCTCGAGCGGTAGTAGCGGTCGAATACGTGCTGGCTCTCTTCGGCAGTGAGGCCGACGCCGGTGTCGGCCACGGTGATTTCGACCGTCTGATCGATCGGTCGGACCGAGACGGACACCTTGCCGCCCGCGTCGGTGAACTTGAGCGCGTTGCCGACGAGGTTCTCGATGACGAGCAGGAGCTTGTCGGGATCGACCAGCGCGCCGGAAGACTCGGTGCTCACGGTCAGCTCGATCTGCTGCTCGTCCGCGATGGGCCGAAATCCGCGTACCACGCGTCTTGCAAGCTCGTCGATGTCCACGGGGGCCGTCTCGAGCTCGACCGGATCGAGCGAAACCCGCATGGCGTCCACCAACCAGTTCACGATGCCGATCAAGTGCTCGGCCTGGTCGCGCACGATCTCGACGTATTCTCGGGCTGAATCGCTCAGCGGCCCCGCCATTTCGTCCAGCAGGTTCTGCGACGCGCCCTTGATCGAGGTGAGCGGGGTTCGGAGGTCGTGGGCGACGTCCTGCACCATCTCTTCGCGGCGTTGCGCCGCCTGCTCGAATGCGATCTTCGCGCGCGACAGCGCGATATTGGCACAGCTGAGCTTCACCCCGCGTTGCGCTGCGAGCTGCTCGAGCTCGAGGTTGCGCGCGTCGAGTTCGCGAAGCTGCTTTTCGAGCACGTCTAGCTCGACCGAGGGGTCAGCGTTCTCGTCTGCCTTGGCCATGTCACGTCGCGCGATGGAGGGTGCAATTCCATCGAGCCTATGGGCAGAGTACGGCCTTGGGAGGGCGCTGCAAAGCTTGCGTCGCTTCGGACCCGCCATGAACATCGATTTGCAAGAGCTTCGCGGCTACATCGCCGACATGTACACCGACGTCGCGACGCTTCCGCGCGGCAAGTTCCACGTCCCGACGGGGCGTCCGCTATTGGAGATGCTCGGCTACTCGCCGGAGCTGCTCGACAACATCCCCACCGGCGCGATGGAGTCATTTGCCGGGGTTGGCTATCATTTCGACCTCGAGCCGCTGCGTGAAGGCGAACGGGTTCTCGACCTCGGGTCCGGTGCCGGCACCGACGCGTTCT
>CP070650.1:428787-433311 GCA_020354595.1 Myxococcales bacterium | reverse complement strand
GCGCGCGCCCTGTGCCACCCGCCCGCGGCCTCGATGCTCGACCCGACGCCCGCCAGCGCAGCCCCCGCCGCGCCGCCGGGCATCGTCTTTGCGGCGGCTCGCCTCAAGTTACCGGTGGAGGTGCATGCGTTAGTCGGCTCCACCGAGAACATGACCGGCGCCAAGGCGTACCGGCCGGGCGACATCTACAAGTCGCTCGAGGGAAAGACCGTCGAGGTCATCAACACCGATGCCGAAGGCCGACTGGTGCTGGCCGACGTGCTCACTTGGGCAGCGCGCAAGCTCAAGCCCGACTACATGATCGACCACGCCACGCTGACTGGTGCCTGCATGGTGGCGCTCGGCCCGTACCGCGCGGCGCTCTACACCGACGACGACAAGCTTGCGTCCGCCTACCTCGACGCAGCGGGCGCCGAGGGCGAATCGATCTGGCGCATGCCGCTCGACACCGAGCTTCGCTCGTTATTGAAGAGCCCCATCGCCGACGTGAAGCACATCGGCGGAAGGTACGGCGGCTCGATCACCGCCGCGTTATTCCTCAAAGAGTTCACCGAAGAAACGACCTGGATGCACCTCGACATCGCCGGCCCCGCCTTCCTCGACCGCTCCCACCGCCGAATGCCAAAAGGCGGCACCGGGTTCGGCGTCGCGACCGGTGTGAGATTCTTGGAGAGCCTGAGGTAGTTCGGCTCCCGAACATGCGGGGTGCGAGCCCGAAGGGCGAAGCCCGGCGCGAATGCGCCGGCAAGCGCGAGCGTAGCGATGCGCGCGCGCAGGGAGGACTACGGTGGGGGTGGGCGGGTGGGTGTAACTAAGCCGTACCAGGCGGCCTGCCCCAGCACGACCCCCGAGACAGCAAGCGTCGCGACCCTCACAGCCTATACGGGAACGTCACCTTGAACGACGACTGCTTGAACCGCGGCACACGCGCTCGCTTTACGGCGCTTTCGACGCACGAACCGACAGGGGTTCCCTTGAATGGGCCGGAGGTGATCCTTGCACCCGTCGCGCGGCCGGTCTTGCCGCTGAAGGTCACGTTGACGGTCGCGGTTCCGCCCGCGTCCTTGCGGCATGCCTTGACCGCGCCGCTCACGCCCTGAAGGGCTTTCTTGACGTCGTTGCGTGAGGGTGCGTCAGGCAAGTTGGAGCTGCTCGACGAGGAGGTCGACCGGGTGGTGGTCTTGGGCTTCGAGGAGGACGAGCCGCCGACGACTTCGTCCATCAACGCATCGAGGTTGTTGCTCTTGCGCTTCGGAGCGGGCGCAGGCTTCGAGGAGGTGCTCTTCGCGGTCCGCTGACGCCGCTGCGTGCTCGATGAGGTCCGGTTCTTTGGCGCGGGTCGCGCGGGGTCCTGGATCGTTGCGGCCTCGGCCGGCTCTTCGGGCTCGATGTCGACCACCGCGGCTTCCTGCGGCGGCTCTTCCGGCGCAGGGGCCGTGTTGGCCGCCTCATTGGTCCCCGGAACCGGGGTTGGGGCCGCCTGATTCGTCTGTGGCTGCTGGGCGGTTGGCGCCGCGATCTCGAGGGCGTCATCGTCGGAGCCACCGAGCGCCATCCCAACGCCGACGCCGGCCCCCACGATCGCGATCACCGCGACCGCAGCGCCCGCGATCCAAAGCCAGCGGTTGCCGTCCGACGTCTCGAGGGGCGCCGGCCCGAGCAGCGGGGCGCCGAGCGTCCCTCCGCCGCCGCCGATGGCGAGCAGATCATCGACCGCCTGAGACGGAGCCGACTTCGTGCCGGGCGTGGTGGACTTCGCGAGGGCGCGAATGTCGATGAGTCCCGAGCCCTCGCCCGCAGCGGGCGGAGCGCTTTGTCCCCCACTCATCGGCTGGCTTGCCACGACGGGCGCCGCTTCACCGGCGGACCCGCCACGCGAGGCGAGTTGCTGCAAGTTGCTGAGCGAAAAGAGCACCGAGTTCTCGTTGCGCTGCCCCGTCATGCGTTGCGGAGCGGCCGCGGCCATACCACCGCCGCCAAGCCCAGCGGCCCCGCCACCGAAGACGCCGCCCGCGTCGTTTTCCGAGCTGGCCGCCAAGGGCGCGCCTTCCGACTCCGTCGGCGTCGGAGCCTCGTCGAAGCCAGCAAACATGCTGCTGTTCGTGTCGATCTCGCTGGTGGGCTCGCGGCCGCCGTCACTGAACAGGTCGCCCCCGGTACCAAACGAAGACGTGTCGTCGCCACCTTGGGCTGTGGCCTGTGGGGCTTGGGCCGCAGCGCCGCCAAAGATCTGCGCGAGCTCGGGGACGTCGCTCGCGACCTTCCAATCTTCGAAGCTCTCTTTCCACACGTAGGAGTCCAACCCCACCGTGCCCTTCGCGAACAGCTGACTCAGCTCGATCGGCGGGAGCGGACCCTTTTGCTCGCCGTCGATCACGATGTACCACACGGCTTCACCCGCAGAGTCCTGAGCGCCGGCGTCCGCAAATGGATGTGCTCCGGTTTGGTCCCCCCGAACCTCCAGCACCGATGAGCACTTCTTGCACCGGATCTTAAAGATTTTTCCAGCGACTTTTTCGTCGGCGATCGAGTATTTCGCCCCGCAGCTATCGCAAACGATTTTCATCTGTAGCCCCCGTCTCCCCCCGGCCCAAGACAGATCGATGCGCGCCGGATCGAAGATTCCCCTTTAGGACCGGGATCATAGCGGTCCTGTCCTGTGCCGAGCAAGAAGTCCACGAAGGTTCTCCACGCGTGCTTGGACCCCCATCCTACCGGATCCTTGGGTCTTTTCAGTTCACGACGACGAGCTCGGTCCCGTCGTTCCCGCAGAACACGTGGCCCGCGGCGTGCCGGACACCGCATTCGGGGCAGATCTTGTTGCCGTCGAGCCTCAGGGAAGGGCGCGTGGTGCTGGCCGCCCCGTACATGCCGTAGGGGACCAATTCGTCGGCATCTTCGGGGCAGAAGCTGGCGTCGGAGGGGTAGCCCCGGCGGCACGTCGGGCAGATCATCCCCTGCGAAAACGGGCCCGAAGACCGTCCGTCGTTCAGTGGGGCCCCGTCCCGAACGCAGAAGCGGTTGTGCGGCGCGTACTCCGAGAGGCAAACCGGGCAGCTCCGAACCGGGGCGGATTCAGGCCCGTCCTTCGAGGCCCCCGCCGGAATTCCCTCCGAGGCCCGGAAACGGGGCGCGGCCGAGGGATGTCCGGTTGCCCGCGCGCGCTCGGTCCGACGGGCGCGCGTGAGCACGAGCAGGGCTGCCGAAAGAACCGCCAGCGCGGCAATAGACCAAGCCATCCTGAGAATTGTGCCGGATGCCCGCCGTTGTGGGCCACAAAAAAGCCCGGACGACGGGGCCGCCCGGGCTTCTTCGGTCTGATTTCGAAGGCTTCGGGGCCTAGAGGCTCTTCACCGCGTCGGTCAGAGCCGGGACCGCATCGAAGAGATCGGCGACGAGGAAATAGTCGGCCACCTGGGCGATCGGTGCTTCCTTGTCCTTGTTGATTGCGACGATCGTCTTGCTGCCCTTCATGCCCGCCAAGTGCTGGATGGCGCCCGAGATGCCGATCGCGATGTAGAGCTTCGGCGCGACGACCTTGCCGGTTTGGCCGACTTGGAGCTCGGCCGCCACATAGCCCGCGTCGCACGCGGCGCGCGACGCACCCATCGCCGCGCCAAGCGCGTCGACGAGCGGCTCGACGATGTTTGTGAAGTTCTCGGCGCTCTTGAGAGCCCGGCCACCCGAAACGACGATGTCCGCCTCGCTGAGGTCGGGACGCTCGCTCTTCACGACCTCGACGCCGAGGAACTCGACCTTGTCGGCCGCGGGGTCGGTGACGACCGCGAAGTCCTCTGTGGGGCTTGCGCCGCCCGAAGCCTCGGCTGCGTCGAACTCCGACTGACGCACGGTGACGACCTGCTTGTCGCTGTTGATCTCGACGGTGCCGATGACGTTGCCCGCGTACATCGGACGCGTGTACGAGAGCTTGCCGCCGTCGATGTTCACGGCCGAGATGTCGGACGCCACCCCGGCGCCTAGCTTGGCCGCGACGCGCGGCAGCAAGTCCTTGCCGTACGCGCTGGCGCAAGCAACGAGGACGTCGTAGCCCTTGCCGGCCTCGGCGACGGTCGCTGCGTACTTCTCGCAGGTGTAGCCCCCGGGGATCTCCGCCTTGAGCACCTTGCCGGCGCCGTAGCCCGCGAGCTCGTCAGCGGCGGCGCCTGCGCCTTCGCCGATCGCGAGGATGTCGAACGAGCCGCCGGTACCTTCCGCGATCTGCTTCGCGGCGGTGACGGCACAAAGAGTGGTTTTGCGTGCTTTCCCCTCGAGGAGCTCCGCGACAACGAGAACATTAGCCATGTCTGATGCTTCCTTTCCGTTCCCTGAGGGTTAGATGACCTTGGCGGTGTTGTGCAGCTTGTCAACGAGGTCCGCGACATCCTCGACAAACGTGGTTTCGCCCGAGCGCGCCGGCGGCAGCTCGAACTTGGTGTAGTTGAGGGTCTTGGCCCCATCGACGCCGAGGTCTGCAATGGAGGTGTTGTCGATCGGCTTCTTCTTGGCCTGCATGATGCCCTTGAG
>CP070650.1:420381-428687 GCA_020354595.1 Myxococcales bacterium | reverse complement strand
CATTTGCCCGTGCGCGATCGCAATCCTCGCCGTGGGAAGGAGCTCCTGGAGCCGCTGCGCTCGTTCGTAGAGACCCTCGATTCGGTTGTAGACGAAAAACGCCTGTCCGCCGCGGCTGAGCTCGCGCTCGACGGCCTCCTTGATCAGGTGGTCGTCCCAGCGGCAGACGAATGTCCGCACCGCGCGTCGATCCTGCGGTGCCGTCGCGATCAGTGACAGGTTTCTCATGCCCCCGACGGCGAGCTGTAGGGTCCTCGGGATCGGCGTCGCGCTGAGCGTGAGTACGTCCACGTTGGTCCGGAGCTTTTTGATGCGCTCTTTGTGTGTGACTCCGAAGCGCTGTTCTTCGTCGACTACCAACAGGCCGAGGTCCGCGAAGTGGACGTCTTTGGAGAGAATGCGGTGAGTACCGATGACGACGTCGACTTTGCCTGCCTTGAGCGCGCTCAGTGTCTCGATCTGCTTGGCTCGCGGCACGAAACGAGACAGCACCTCCACCTTCAGGGGATAGCCGTCCAAGCGCGCCGAGAAGGTTCGGTAATGTTGCTGGGCGAGCACGGTCGTGGGGCAGAGCACCGCGACCTGGCGTCCGCTCATCGCGACTCGAAACGCCGCCCGCAAGGCGACCTCCGTCTTGCCGAAGCCGACGTCTCCACAGACCAACCGGTCCATTGGTTGCCCTTCGTCGAGGTCGGCCATCACGTCGTCGATGGCCTTTTCCTGGTCTCGTGTCTCCTCGAAGGGGAACGTGGCCTCGAACTCGGCGTAGGCGCCGCCTGCAGACTCGACCGGATCGCGTTGCGATGCGGTGCGTTCCGCATAGAGCTTCAGGAGCTCCTCCGCCATCTGCTCGACCGCCTTTTGCACACGTCGCTTCTTCGTGGCGAACGTCGTCCCGCCGAGTCGGTCGAGCTTCGGCTGATGACCCTCGCCGCCCTTGAACTTCTGGATCACCCCGAGACGGCTCACGGGCACGAAGAGTTTGTCTCCACCCGCATACTCGACGACCATCACCTCGACGGTTTGCGCCGCCCGGCGCTGGATCCTGTCCATCGCCGTCAGGCTCAGCGCTTTGTGTTGCAGGCCGAGATACTTGCCGACTCCATGGTCGACGTGGACGACGAAGTCGCCGACGGTGAGCTCCCGTAGATCTTCGAGGAACCGCTGTTGCTGTCTCCGAGTGACGCGCTTGCTGCGTCGTTGGCGCACTCGGGAGCCGAAGATCTCCTCTTCGGTGACGTACGCGAGCCCCTCTCCCCACAGGACGAAACCATCACGCAGCTCGCCGAGGATGACCCCGTCGACAATGCTCCTGCCGACGCCGTAGCTTCGCAGCAGATCGACGAGGCGGTCGGCTTGGTGTCGCGTTCGCCCGACCAGCGAGACGCGCAACCCCGCATCGCTCCATTCCTGAAGCTGATCCACCAGCGGCTGTAGCCCACGGTCGCCGTGTCCCTTTTGCGCGCGAAGGCTCGAGATCAGCGATCGCTGGTCCGATGCGTCGACGCGGAGCGGCTCGCTTGCCGGCGCGTAGGCGGCCGCGATCGGGCCCTCCTCTTGTCCGGCAGCGCCGTGCACCGCCAGGGGATGAACGACCACGGGTGAGCTCGTCCCGAGCCGCGCGGCGAGCTCGTCTTCGTCTAGATAGTACGACCGAAGCTCGAACGTCGGTCGACCCGCCCGAGCTGCATGCTCCTCTTTGGCATGCCGCCGCTCGGTGCGGACCGATTCCGCGATCGCGATGGGGTCGACGAGGACGAGGCGCGCATCGTTCGGAACGAAATCGAAGATCGTATCGAGCGCCTCGAAGTAGCCAGGCAGCACTGCGTTCGATATCAACGCGCCCGAGCCTCGGTCGAGCTCGGTGATGAGCTCACGCGCCTGCAGGGTAGGCATGTTCATCTCGTCACACAACTCGCGCACCAACCGTTTGGCCCGAGCGATTGCCGTCGGCTCGTCAGGCACCTCGCGCGCTGGCCCGAGCCGAACCCGCTCGATCTCCTCCGTGGTCTTCTGATCATCGGGATCGAAGCGGCGAATGCGCATGATCTCGTCGTCATCGAGCTCGATCCGACACGGGAGCTTTGCGTCGGGCGCGTAGACGTCGATCAACGCGCCGCGCGCCGAGAACGTCCCGCGGTCTTCGACCAACGGCACGCGCAGATACCCAAGCCGGAGCAGTCGTTCCACCAAGGCTTCCCTCTCGATTTTCTCGCCTGCGGAAAGCGAGACGAGTCCGGACGCCACGTGTGAACGCGGCGGAACTCGCCGCAAGAGGGCGGGGGCAGGAACGATGAGGAAGCGCCAGGATGCCTCCGCGGCGAGTCGCGCCAGCGTCGCCATGCGTTGCATCTCGGAACGGCGATCCGGTACCACGTCGAGGAGTGGGCTCGTGTCCGAGGCGGCGAACAGCAGCACGTCACCGTTCGGGTCGCCGAGCAAGAAACGGAGGTTCGACTGGTGCCGGTACGCCTCGTCGAGGTTCTTCGTGACGACGACGAATCGGCGGCCCGGATGAGACGCCGCGGCCTCCGCGAGCGCCCAGTCGAGCGCGCCGGTGGGGATCGAGGCGACGTCGGCTCGCTCTTTGCGGCCGAGCGATTCGACCAGCTCCCGAATCGATGCGTTTGCGTTCTGCAGCGCCGCTTCAAGCGACATCGGGTTGCTTGCCCACCACCTGCCGAATGCGCTGGGCCAACCAGGGCGGCGTCACGACAGTGCTGGCCATGACCATGAGCACGATTGCGGCATAGACACCGGCCGCGATGAGAGGCTTACCCTCGTACTTGATGCCAGCGCCGACGTTCGCGAAGATCAATCCGACCTCGCCGCGTGGGACCATGCCGATCCCGACCGTGAGCTTGTCTGCGGTGTTGCCCCGCACACCGACGCCCGAGACGAGCTTCCCGACGATCGCGACCACCGTCAGCGCGCCTGCGAGGATTAGGGGCTCGGTGCCGATGCCGCCGAGCTGGACCATCATGCCGGTGCGAACGAAGAAGATCGGCGCCATCACCGCGACGATGGGGCCGATGATCTCGGTGAGATCGTGGGCGGACTTGCGGCCGAATGGCCTCACGTGGACCTCGTCGAGAATCAAGCCGGCCGCGAACGCGCCGACGATTGGTGCGAGGCCGGCGGCCCCGGACACGCCGGCGAGCAAGAGACAAAGGCCAATGGCGACCGCGGCCAAGACGTCTGGTGTGCGCAGCTTGGACGCTACCCGGAACACCCCGGGCATCACGTACGCACCGAGAAGGAGCGCGCCGACCAGGAAGCCCGCTGCGAGGCCGATGATTCTGGAAAGGTCGATCGGGCCCGGAACCGCGCCGAACTCGGCGATGCTCGCAACCACTGCGAGCACGATCAAGCCGAGCACGTCGTCGATGACGGCGGCGCCGAGGATGACGCGCGTCTCGGGCCTGGCCATCGCGTCGAGGTCCTTCAACACGCGCGCGGTGATACCCACACTGGTGGCGCAGAGCGTGGCGCCGATGAAGAGATGAAGCGAGAAGGGGGCCGCGGGGATCAGCCAGGCGCTCGTGCCGTAGCCGAGGAGCATCGGCGCAACCACGCCGATGATCGCGACCAGCCCAGACGTCGGCGCCACCGCCCTCATTTCGGTGAGCGTCGACTCGAGGCCGACCTCGAACAACAGCAACACGACGCCGAGCTCCGCGAGGAACTCGACCGGGACCAGCTCGGCGGCCCCATCAAATGTGTGGATGCCGAACAGGTAGAGGTTCCCGAGCACGATGCCGACGCAGAGCTCGCCAAGCACGGCGGGCTGATTCAGGCGCACTGCGACCTCGCCACCCACCTTCGCCGCGAGGATCATCCCCGCGAGGATCAACCAGACGTCGTAATTGAGTCCGTGTTCTCCGCCGCTCGCCCAGGCCGTGGCGGGAATCGCCGCGAACAAGGCAAGGAGGAGAGAAAAGCGAGCCGGTCGGCGGCGCATCGCGGCGGACCATAGATACGGCGGCGCGGTTGGGCAAGGCCACGGCGGCGGTCCTGCTTGCTGAGCACCCTGCGTTCGAGTAAATGAATGGCCGTTCAGTCGAGGGAGCATCATGGAGCGAAGCCTTTTTTCCGAAGAGCACGAGATCTTCCGCAGCAACTTTCGCAAGTTCGTGGAAACGCGGGTCGTGCCGAAGCAGCCGAAGTGGCGCGAGCAGGGCGTCGTCGACCGCGAGATCTGGCTCGAGGCGGGTGCCTCGGGGTTCTTGTGCCCTTGGATGGAGGAGGAGTACGGAGGCGCCGGCGGCGACTTCCTTCATTCGACGATCGTGATGGAGGAGCTTTCCCGAGCTTACGAGTCCGGCTGGGCGGCGAGCCTGCACTCCGACATCATCGTTCCCTACATTCACTCGTTCGGTAGCC
The DNA here is from genome assembly GCA_020354595.1 of Myxococcales bacterium. Lineage (GTDB taxonomy): Bacteria > Myxococcota_A > Polyangia > Polyangiales > Houyiibacteriaceae > SG8-38. Next base: position 424,304 of record CP070650.1, on the reverse strand, counting down.
CGGAGCAAAAGGCCAAGTGGCTTCCTCGATGCGCGAGCGGCGAAACGATCACCGCGATCGCGATGACCGAGCCCGGCACCGGCTCGGATTTGGCGGGCATCGCAACGACGGCGAAGCGCGACGGAGATGATTACGTCATCAACGGTGCCAAGACGTTCATCTCCAACGGCATGAGCTGCGATCTCGTCATCGTCGCCGCGCGCACCGAGAACTCCGACGACCCGCACCGGAGTGTTTCTCTATTTCTCGTCGAAGGAGATCGACCGGGCTTCATCCGAAGCCGGAAGCTCGAGAAGATGGGCATGGAGAGCCAGGACACCGCCGAGCTTGCATTCGACGAGTGTCGTGTGCCCGCCGAAAACATCCTCGGTCAGGAGGGGGCTGGGTTCATGATGCTCATGCAGAAGCTTCAACAGGAGCGCCTTTGTGTGGCGATCATGTCCCAGGCCAGCACGGAAAAGGTGCTCGAGGACGCCATCGACTACACCCGGGAGCGCAAGGCGTTCGGGCGGTCGATCTCGAAGTTTCAGAACACCCAGTTCACGCTGGCTCAGTGCGCCACGGAGATCGAGGTCGGACGCGCGTTCTTGGACAAGCTCGTCTCGGAGCACGTCGCGGGCAAGTACCTCGTCAAGGAGTGCTCCATGGCCAAGCTCTGGCAGACGGAGATGCAGAACCGTGTCGTCGATGCCTGTTTGCAGCTCTATGGCGGCTACGGCTACATGCTCGAGTATCCGATCAGCCGCGCATACGTGGACGCACGCGTCCAACGGATTTACGCCGGCACGAGTGAAATCATGAAAGTCATCATCGCGAAACAGATGGGACTATGAGCATTTCGGGCCAAACCGGTTGATCGCTTGACCAAGAATGGGGACGGTGGTTACTGTCTTGACGCAGTGGCGACGTCTGATCCGAAGGACGGTGGGGATCGAACCGAGACCTCCGACTCTCCGGTCGAGCCTGACCGCACGGACGACGGCCCGCGGGTCAGTCGCATGCGCGTCGGGGGCGAGGACATCATCGTCCTCAGCGTTCCACTCCCCAAGCTCCAATACCCCGAGGGCACGACGGCCGCCGAGCACGAGATCATCGAGCTCGTCCTTCAAGGGCTCACGGCGAAGGAAATTGCGGAGCAAAGAGGCGCCTCGCTTCGCACGGTCACGACACAGCTCGGCACGATTTTTCAAAAAGCCGGCGTCAATTCGCAGGCCGAGCTCATCGCCATCATGGCCGAAGGCCCGCCTGAGGACTGACACAGTCGAAGGGGTTCTCGGCTTGCGAAACGCCTCATTAAAAGAGCGACGCGGCCGGCCAGCCCGTTTCCGACCGGCCGCGTCGAGGCTCAACCCGTGTTTTGGCTGAGCCGAGTGGCATAGCGCACGATTTGGATCTCTGTCTTGCTTGCCCCTGTGCGTACTTAATACGTCGTTTGGGCAGGGTGTTCCATACGTAATTGTTCTCGTTCCATACGTAATTGTTCACCCATTCCTGCCGATTTTGTGACGGCGAAGTGACCAACCCTCATGTTTGGGCGACGTCAGGAGCGAGCGAGCGCCGTGATGAATGCTGCAAGGCCCGGCCAAGGCATGCCGGGAGGGAGATTGATCAACGGCTGCTCCATCCCAAGCTCGCGACGCCGAGCGATCTCGCGCCGACAATAGATCGGGTCTCCCGAGATCGTCAGCGCCTCGATCATGTCGTCGGTTACCGCGTCGGGCGCCATCTTCCGGGTCGCCTTGTCGCTGTAGAGCTTCGCGATCTCGTCGCACTCGTCGGCGTAGCCAAAACCGCTCAACAGCTCTTTGTAGTACTCACCCATGCCGCCGACGTAGAACGAGATGATCTCACGGGCCTTGGCCGAGGCGCCCCGCCCTGGGATGGGGATCACGGTCGTGAAAGGCGCGGTCGCGATTTCGCTCGGGTCGCGACTCGCCTTGGCCGCGCCCTCCGCGATCCATGCGCGGCCGTCGCCCAGTCGATTGTATGGCCAGAAGATCGGCATCCAGCCATCCGCCATCTCGCCGATGCTGGTGATCGACTTCTGCTTGAGGGCCGCGATGTAAATCGGAATGCGTCGTCGAGTCGGCTCGAAGTCGAGCGTGAAGGGACGATACTGCCGGAGCTTCGTGTCGGCTTCGTTCAAAGGCCGGCCTTCGAGCATCGCGCGCACTACGCGAATGACGTCCCGGGTCTGCGTCAATGGTTTCTCGAAGTCTCGCCCGTGAAGACCCTCGATGACTCGCTTTGCGCTGGTGCCGAGTCCGAGGATGAACCGACCGCCGCTGATTTCGTCGATCGTGGCAGCTTGCATTGCGATCAACGCAGGAGACCTGCTGAACACGTTGATGATGCCGGTTCCGATCTTGATGCGCTTGGTCTTGAGCGCGATCTCGGTGAGCAACGAAAACACTTCATAGCCCCACACCTCGGGCAACCAAAACGAATCGTACCCCAGTCGATCGGCGAGGACAGCGGCTTTGACGTAGGTCTTGCGGTCGTAATTGCGCCAGAACGCGAGAAGGCCGGTGGGTTTGTTGCTCAGCATTGCTTTCTTGTAGGTCAGAGGCCGTTTCGGCGCCAGTCGCAGCGCCAGCGTCAGCGCCAGCGCCAGCGCCAGTGCCAGTGCCAGCGTCAGCGTCAGTGTCGGCGCCAGCGTCAGTGTCACCCCCCCTGAAACCGGGGCTTTCTTTTTTCCAGAAACGCCCGCACTCCCTCCTTGAAGTCCTCGCTCTGGTAGCAGCGCTCGATCGACTCGTTGACACGGTCGATGTTGCGTTCGGTTTCGAGCTTGGCGAGCTCTTGCAGAGTGATCTTCGCGCTCCGGATCGTGAGAGGGGCGTTGTCGGCGATGGTGTGGGCGACGTGGTCGACCGCCTCGTCCAATACGTCTTTGGCGAAGACCTCGTTGACCAAGCCTATGTGGCGGGCCTCGTCTGCAGGAACGCGGCGAGCGGTGAACAGGAGGTCGGCGGTTTCGGAGAAACCCACGACGCGGATCAAGGCCCGAATCCCAGCCGTGTGGTAGCCGAGGCCCAAGCGGGCAGGAGGGACGGCGAAGCGCGCGTCGTCGGCCGCGTAGCGCAAGTCAGCCGTGAGTGCGATGGCGGCTCCCCCGCCGATGCAGAACCCGTGGATCGACGCGATGAGGGGCTTTGCGAGCGACTGAAGCGCGGCGAATGCGCGGGCCGTCATCGCGTCGTACTCGCGCCCCGCATTGCCGGTGCGCGTCTGCTCGAACTCCGAGATGTCTGCACCCGACACAAACGCCTCCGACCCCGCGCCGCGCATCACGACCACCCGCACTTCCGGGTCGGCCTCCAGCTCCACCACCGCGTCTGGGATTGCTTCCCACATGTCGCCCGTGATCGCGTTGCGACGCTGTTCGTGGTCGAATACGAGTCGTGCGATCGGGCCGTCGCGCTCGATTCTGACTTCACCGGTCATCGCGCGAGCCTAGCAGCAAACAGCAGACTAGAGCATGCGGTTGATGACCGCCTTACGACGCATCTCTTCGAGAAAGACCTTCTCCTGTCGAGTCATCGCCGCATCGAGCATCTCTCGATAGAGCTCTTGTTTCATTTCGTCGTACGACGGAAAGTCCGAGCCGACTTGGCGATCCCGTACGTAAAAGATGTGAAAACCTGCGCGGCCCCGAATCGGGGTGCTGATCTCTCCCGCTCGCAGTCGGCCGATAGCCTGCCGTAGCTCTTCGGGCAGGTCGCTCGGCGAAATCCAACCAAGCTCGCCGCCTCCGAGCTCTTCCGCTCGCGCGCCAAAGTTTTCGGGGGTGAGCTCCCCTCGAATTGCATCCGCTCGTTGCCTCACCGCCGAGACCTCGGTCGCCGATGCGCTTTCTTCGACCGGAATCAAGACGTGCGAGACCTGGAAGCGTATTTCGTTGCCCGTCTCACGCGCTCGTT
>CP070650.1:411744-420281 GCA_020354595.1 Myxococcales bacterium | reverse complement strand
CGCGTACCGCGGGATGATGTACGAGGTGCATACCTCTTTCGACGTGTAGGCCTCGATGCGTCCCATATCGAGGAGATTCCTCCCGTCGAAGATTTGCTCGCGCGGGTAGACCTGCTCCTCCGGAGCCGCAAACTCGAGGTTCATCCACTGCTCGACGGAGGTCTCCCGCTGGGTGAGGTTGAAGGCGTGGCTGTCCCAAAGAACGAACCCTTTGATCGGCATCTTGGAAAATACCTTCGGGGGGTAGTTCTCCCGGAAGCTCGACTCTTGCGCTGTGGCGAGGTTCTGCCTCACCTCGGCGGCACCGAAGAGCCCGCCGATCGTGCCCATTTCATCAGGCCCATATTGATAGTTGATGCACGCGATTGTGGTTTGTACCGGTGTTGTGCATTGGCCGCGCTCCCCGCACTCGTCGCTCCCCGGCGTGCAAGTCGCTCCGGCGTTCGGACCGCCCAAGCAGGACCAACCCTGCCAATACGTCTCGTCCGTCGGATCCCAATGTCCCGCATCCTCCGAGACCGGAACGTAGACGTCGACGATGCTGTGGTGCGATTGAGGGTCCTGTGCCAGCAGGATGTTGTTGTAGGCGAAGCATTCGCGCTCCGGGCCGCCTTGTGCGTCATCGCACGGCACCTTGAACTCGTCTGGGACTCGATCGGAGAAATCGTAGTAGGTGACGAAGCAGACCTCGCCTTCCGCCTCGGGTGGGACGTCCCAACCGCCGGAGTAGAGTTGGACGCCCTTGTCCGCCGCGGGCGCAGGGAGGGGTTGAATCTTGTTCGGCGCGATGTCGCCTTCGAGCGCGCACGACGCGAACGCTTCGGAGCCCTCGACGATGCCGGTCTCTGGCGCGCCGCCGCGAATCCAGGCCCGGAGCAAGCCGAGGTCGTCGTCGCTTAACACATCGGGGCCCGTCGGCATGGCGCCACCGGAGATCGGATTCGGAAGCGAGCCGAGCTCGAAGCCTTCGGTCTTGGCGGCGACCTTCTGATAGAGAAGGCTGAGCTCCTGCTCGCCCGGGAACACGCGCATGTAGTCACCTGAGCTCGCTTCGACGTTGATCAAGCTCTCATAAGCGGCGGCTGCGCGAAGATCGAGGCCGCCATTGGCCGCCTCGCCGTGACAGGCGGACGCGGTGCAACCTCGACCTTCGAAGATCTGCTGCTGAACCTGCTCGAATGTGCTCGCGACGTCGCATTTCGGTTTGGGACTGCTCGAACTGTCCGCTCCGCAAGCCGCGACGATGACGATCGCGCCGGCGGCGACCGCGTATTGAACGGGTTTCATTAGAATCTCCAAACGGGGTTTAAGGCTAAGTTAGGGCGGGATTTTTCCTGATTCGGTTATCGGCGCAAGCAAAAATGTGAGCTGTGCTCAGAAATGATAACACGACGTCGCGCTTTTTGCCGCCTTAAGGCCTATGGCTGGGCGACGTAATATGACCCGAGCGGGATGAACATCTCGTCGTCGGTGGTCACGCCGCCAAGGAGCGGACACGCATCGCACATCCCGCCCTGACCGCAGACCGAGTCGTCGCCATTGCACGCCGACCCTTGATTGTCCCCGCCGAGGCAAACGCGGGCTCCCGTGTCGCAGCCGCAAAAGGCCACCGGGTAGGAGCAGGCCGGCGTGTTGGGTTTTGTCGACTCCCGCTTCACTTCGAGCGGGTCGTCTTCACCGTTGTCGTAAACCGCGCATGCGAGGAAGGTGCGGTCGGCTTCCGCGGAGGAAGAGTAGTCGTTGGGAGGCTCATAATAGGTGTAGACCGGATCGTCGTAGAGGCGGCTCACGTAGTCCGGCTCGCGCGCGGGCGGCGCGCAGTTGCTCACGCCGCTGCACGACGCGTTGGGCGGAAGCCAAATCCGAAACAGCTCGCCGCGTTGATGCATGTGGGAGCTCAGGGAAAGAAGTTGCGAGTATTGTGGCAGCGTCCACGTCATGCAGATCTCTCTCTTCGTGAACGGCGCGACCGGGCTCATTGCGAAGATGTTGCGTGCTTCGAAGATCTGACGCCGAAGCCACAAGCGTTCGTCTTCGGGGGCGAACGTGAGGTTCACCCACTGCTCGATCGTGGTGTCGAACTTGGTGAGGTTGAACGCGTGGCTGTTCCACGAGACGAAGCCGTCGAGCGGTAGCACCGAGTAGACGCCGACGGGTGGAAGGTCGATCGTGGTGGACTCCTGCGCACCCGAGAGCTGGACCGTGGTGTCGGTCGGACCCCCTGCGCCGCCACCGATCCCGAAGTCGCTTGGGGCAAAGGGGTAGCCGACGCAGCCGACCGAGGTGACGGGGCGCGTGGCGCACTCGCTGCGCTCCCCGCAAGGATCTGGCGCGGTGGGATCACATCCTTCACCGCTCCGCTCACCGCCCAGGCATTCCCATGGGCCCCAATCGCCGCCGTTCGGATCCGACTTTGGCGTGTAGACGTTGATGATGCTGTGGTGCGACTGTCCGTCTTGCGCGAGCTCGTTACGGCGGAATGCGAAACACCTCCTGCCTTCGCCGAGCTCGGGGCAATCGACCTGGTATTCAACCGGAACGGTATCGGAAAAGTCGTAATAGGTCGCGAAGCAGACTTCATCCTCCGACTCGGCCCCGAGGTCCCACGCGCCGGCATAGAATTGGATGCCCTCGTCGTCCGCGGGGGCGGGAAGCGGTTGAATCTTGTTGGGTGCCGGATCGAACACGCCTTCGCAGCCGAGCCGCTCGAGAGTACCTCCGACGATCGTGTCAGGGGATGCCCCTCCGCGAATCCAAAGCCTGACCGCTTCGAGCTCATCCTCGGTGAGCGGGTCGTTGCCTACCGGCATCGGTTGACCGAGGCTCCCGAGGCCCGTGCCCTCAGTCGCTGCCTCGAGCTTGAGATAGAGAAGGCTGAGGCTTTGGTCTCCGGGGTACACGCGCTGGACCCCCGAATCGATCAGGCTCGGCTGCCGAACCAGAGCATCGAAAGACGCCTCGGCCCGAAGGTCGAGACCGCCGAGCATCGCGTCTCCGTGACATGTGCTCGCAGTGCAGCCCTTGGCCTCGAAGATGGTCTCTTGAATGGCTTCGTAGGTGCTCGCGTAGTCGCAGCCCTTGGGAGCGGTGCCATCGCCGCCGGAGCCGTCACTCCCGCAGCCTGCCATGACGACCAGGGCAAGCAGCGCGCAGGAGCGGCTGGTGTTCAACGTGGCTTTCAGAGTATGAGTCGTGGGCAAGACAAGCATTGGGCTCCTCGATTGACTGATAGTTATTGGGGAGCCGTGGGCTGCGCGCAAGTCTTGCGCGCTGATTGAGTAGGATTAGGCCATGCCGCTCGAGATGTTGTTCAAAGCCGCCAACTACACGGTGATTCCGTTCTGGTTGTTGTTGGTTGCCGCACCGCGTTGGAATTGGACGCAGCGACTCGTGCACGCTCCGGTAGTCCTTTTGCTGCTCACACCGATCTACGCCTACATGCTCTTCGGTTACGCGATCCCGCCAAAAGACATGAATTTCCAAACGCTCTATGGCGTCATGGTCGGCTTTTCCGCGCCCCACATCGTCGTCGCGGCTTGGATTCACCTGTTGGTTTTCGACTTGTTCGTCGGTGCTTGGGAGGTACGTGACGCGCAGCGGCGAGATGTACCGCACTGGTTGGTCATTCCATGCCTGCTCGCGACGCTGATGATCGGCCCGGTTGGGCTGTTGCTCTACGTGCTCATCCGATTCTTCAACAAGCGCGTCCTCGAGTACGACGAGGCGGAAGCCTTGTAAGAAAGCAAAGGCCGGCGTCCTGATGGACGCCGGCCCTCGTTGATCAGAACTCCCACCAAGGGGGGAGTTGCCTATGGGCTAACTCGCCCGCACCTCCGGTGAGAGTCCGATTCTACAAACTGTGTCCATACGCACATTCCTCCCCCGGCAATGCCGGCGCTCTCGGGTCTCTGAGCACCGTGCCCAGACCACGCGGAGCGTTCCTTGGTGGTTAGACCCGCGGTCATCGCAGGCCGAGTCACGGCAGCGAGTCTCCTGCTTTGCTTTGCCGGAGTTCGCACCAGCGCGGGGCAATCTGCCCAACCGCCGCCCGACGTAAGCCACGTTGCCGACTGTGGCGTCGCGAAAAGGTGAAGCCTTTTTGGGGCAACGTCACTCACCCCTCGAACATACAGCCTACGTTCTACCGCGCCAAGTCTAGAACGGAAGTCAGAGAAGGAATTCTTCGTAGAGCTGCAAAACCTGAAGGTTTCGTCCTCGTAAACCCGCAAGCTCGCGAAGCACTCGTTGTTCGAAAGTCGGCTTGATGTGGTAGAGAAGGACAGGAAGCTCTTCACTTTGCGTGAGCTTTGCGAGCTCGGAGCCGAGCGTTTCCGGCGTCAGGTGGCGTGAATCGTGCGCGAGCCGTCTTTCGTCGTTGGGGAACGACACCTCCATCATCAGCGCTTGCAGATCATCGAGCGCATTGATCCATTCCCAAAGCTCGTCGGTCGGGCCGGTGTCTCCGCTGTACACGATGCTCTTGCCTTCGTGACGAATGATGAACGCGGACGTGTCGACCGTGTGATTGACCATGACAGGGGTGACTTCGTAGCCATCGACATTGGCTGCTTCGCCGGCATTCACTTCGACGAAACGGACGGTGGGCCCGTCTTTCGCATCGATCTTCGTGAAGTCGGGCCAAATGATGTCGTTGAAGAAGTGCTGCTTCAGAGCTTCTATGGTCGCGGGAACCCCGACGATGTCCAGGGTCGAGCCACCTTGCTGACATCGGTTGTCGGCGAGCGTCGCGAGATCGCGAACGTGATCCATATGCGGGTGACTGACCAACACCGAACGAATCACCTCTTGCTCCCGGAGCGACAGGCCGCTCGTAATCGCGCCCGCATCCACAGCGAGCGTATCGCCCACGAGGAAGCTCGAGGTGCGGTGCTTGGGCGTCTCGCCGCCATGGCAACCGAGGATCCGTAGCTGCATCAGGATTTCCCCGAGTTGCGAATGAATTCCAAGAACTCCTCGAGGCGCTCTTGATCCTTCACCAGAACGAAACCGCTCGACACTTCGAGGATGCCGACACGGGTGAGCCGGCGAAGGGCAACCCGAACGTCGTTCTTACCGACGCCGAGCTGAAGAGCCAGATCGGCATCCGTGATGTCCGGCGCGGCTGAGCCCTCGGCTTTGTCGCTCATCTCTCGAATGGCCAAGATGACGCGAGCCGTGACGTCGTCTTCGAGCAACAAGTCGATGAAGCGGTTGGCATGCGCGAGGCGTTCGGCGAGGTGACGAATCAATCGAATCGCGACCTCGCCGGTGCCGGCCACCATCTCCTGAAGCTTGCCGGCCGGGACCTTCAAGAGCTCGGCGTCTTCGACCACTTCGACGGTCGCCGACCTCGGGCTCCCCGTGACCACCGCCATCTCCCCGAAGAAGTCCCCAGGACCGAGCGTCGTCACCATGCGGCGACGACCGTTGGACTCTTTGAGCACGCGCACCTTTCCCGCGCGAATCACGTAGACGGACCCTCCCGGCTCGCCCTGACGAAAGACCGTCGTGCCCCCGGGAAGACTGACCCCAAACTTCTCAGCCAAAGACTGATCCGGCATGCCCCACTTGGATCAATGTACCCCGCCGTTCAGTCGACCGCCAGACCGTTACGACGTACTCTTTTCCCAAGGCCACGATGCCGGTCGACTGGGAGTATCTGCGGGACATTGCGCCCGAGCTGAGCGCCATCAGCGTTGTGCTCCAGTTCCTCATCGCTGCTGTGGCGTCGTCGCACGTGATCCTGAACAAGAGCGACACGCGCGCTGCGACGGGCTGGGTTGGCTTGATTTGGCTGGTGCCTTTCGTCGGCACGGTGCTCTACGTCTTTCTCGGCATCAACCGCATCGAGCGTCGCGCCAAAGTGCTGAAGGCGGGCGCAACACCATACGGAGTCCCGCTCGATGACGCGCCGCGTGCGCCGGCTGATCTGGAGCGGGAGCTCGGCGCCGGCGAAGCGCGGCTGGTGGAGCACGCTCGCGTCGTCGGCGAGGTCACGGGATGGCCTCTGCTGGTCGGGAATTCCGTCGAACGTCTCGTGGACGGCGACGAAGCTTATCCCGCCATGCTCAGCGACATTCGAAGCGCGCGAGCAACGATCTCGTTTGTGAGCTACATCTTCGAAGCAACGGGCGTCGGCGCGGAGTTCGTGGACGCTCTGTGCGAAGCGACCGAGCGCGGAGTCGAAGTGCGGGTCTTGATCGACGAAGTCGGAACCCGATACGCGCGCCCGAGGATTCATCGCGTATTGCGAAAGCGCGGTGTGACGGTGGCCAAGTTTCTTCCTGCCTTGCTCCCGCGCACGTTCACGCATTTCAATCTGCGCAATCACTGCAAGATCATGGTCGTGGATGGCCGCGTGGGGTTTACCGGTGGGATCAACATTCGGCAGGGCTGCGTGCTGGCCTCGGATCCGAAGCATCCGACCAAGGATCTTCACTTCCGCGTCTGCGGCCCTGTGGTCGCGCAATTGCAGGAAACTTTCGCGAGCGATTGGGCATTCACGACCGGTGAGAAGCTTCACGGCGGGGCGTGGTTCCCGGACCTCGAGCCGCGGGGACAGGTATTGGCGCGTGGAATCGTCGACGGCCCGGATCGGACGATCAACGACCTCGAGCGAGTGTTCCTGGCGGCGATTACCGCGGCGAGGCGCTCGATTCGGATCATGACGCCGTACTTTTTGCCCGACCGAGTGCTTCTGCAGGCGCTGCACCTGGCGGCGCAACGCGGGGTCGAGGTCGACATCATCGTGCCCGAGGTAGGCAATCTGCCGGTGGTCCGCTGGGCGATGTGGGGGCACTACCGCCAGGTCTTGCGGGGCAACGTGCGGCTTTGGCTGACGCCGCCGCCATTCGATCACTCGAAGCTTCTCGTCGTCGATTCCTATTGGGCCTCGATCGGCTCATCGAACTGGGATCCTCGTAGCCTGCGACTTAACTTCGAGTTCAATCTCGAGTGCTACGACGACGAGCTCGCGAAAAGCCTCGAAGATCACGTGCGCGTGCGTCTCCGAGACGCGCGGCTCCTGACGGTGGATGAGCTGGACCAGCGTTCGCTAATCGAGAACCTACGCGACGGGACGGCGCGACTGCTGAAGCCCTATCTTTGAACGGGGCGCGAGGTTACGGAGGCAACGCGCAGTCGCCGGCGCGGCTCTGGGGCTGACGGACAGGTGCGCGCGGAGCACGTCGAGATCGTCCGGCTCGTCGATGTCGTACCACGGGGGCAGCAGTGCGACGTCGAGATCCGAGTTGGCGACAAGGGTGTCGGAAAGGGAATAGGGCGTCGACCAGCGAACACCATCGAAGCACGGTCGCGTGGGATGAGTCGCCCCGATCGCGTAGTAGCCCCCGTCGTTTGCGGGCCCCAAGACCAGCGGCGCGTGGTCTAGCGCGTTGAAGGCCGCCACGATCAGCTCGAGCGGAAGCGTTGGCGCGTCGCTTCCGATGATCACGACGCGCTCGTAGCGGCAAAGGCCCTCGTCAAACGCGGTGGCCATGCGAACGCCCAAGTCTCCGTCGGGCTGCAACCGGGGCACGGCAGCGAGCGCGCGGCCCCATCGGGTGACCTGTTCGTGCTCGAGGCCGTCGGCCCATAACGCGACGTCCACTCTCCCCGCGGCTCGGACGCGATCGCACAAGGCGATGGTGTCTTCGACGAACGCTTCGTAGAGCGCTGCGGCGCCGCTCGCTCCGAGGAGACTCTGCAGGCGAGTCTTGACGGCGCCCTCCGCGGGCGGTCGCACGAACACGGCGAGCTGCGCTAGCTCCATGCATAGCGGCCTAGCAGCCATAGAATCTTCGCGCCCGCGCTCACCGAGCCGCGCACCGTGCCACTCACCTTCGAGACGCCGATGCGCCGCCGATAGGAGACCGGAACCTCGCGGTACGGGACACACTGCTGGGCGGCCTTGATCTGCATCTCGACGGTCCAACCGTAGTTTCGGTCCTTCATCCGGAGCGCCTGAAGAGTGTCCCATCGGATCGCACGAAACGGGCCGAGATCGGTGTAGTGGGCGCCGTAGAGCGCACGGAGCGCGGTGCTCGCAATCACGTTGCCGACCTGTTGTTGAGGGCTGAGCGCGCCGCGTTCGCGAGCTCCGGTCGCCCGCGACCCGATCACGAGGTCCGCCGCTCCGGTGAGAATCGGATCGACGACATCAGGAAGCTCGTCCGGGTGATCGCTGTAGTCGCCGTCGAGGAAAACGACGACCTCGGGAGGATCGGAGGCCAGGTGGGCGAGGGCTTTGAGGCACGCGGCGCCGTATCCCCGCTCGGGCTCGTGGACGACCTCGGCACCGTGCTCGATGGCAACGGATGCGGTGGCGTCGGTCGAACCATTGTCGGCGACAACGATGCGGCGAACGGGGGGACGAGGGACGTCGCGCAGGACGAAGGGAAGGGCGCGCTCTTCGTTGAGAGCGGGGATCACGACGTCGATGGAGGGTTCAGGAGCCACGTGGGTCGAGGCTAACTCAGTTCTCAGGTCTCCGCTCTGAGTGGCTCAGTTTTGAGTTCTGGGAACTGAGAGCTGAGTGT
>CP070650.1:406338-411644 GCA_020354595.1 Myxococcales bacterium | reverse complement strand
TTCTCCGCGATCTCGTCGAGGAGCGCGTTGGCCTCGGCGCGGCGACTGCCGTGATCGATGAGAAGGAGCGCACGCACGCGGCAGATCTGGGCCCCGCTCCACCGAGTGTCAACCCCGCCCCGTAACACCAACGCTTCGCGTTGGTCACGGGGCTTCGCCCCATTCCTGCTAGACGTATTCGGCGAGGGCTCGTTCAACGGAGCTGACGTAGGATCCGCCGAATAAGTTGACGTGTACGAGCAGCGGGTAGAGCTGATAGAGAGACACACGTCGCTGCGATCCTGGAGCGAGGGGGAATGCCTCGTCGTATGCGGCAAAAACCCGCGGACCAAATCCGCCGAACAAGCGCATCATCGCAAGATCGATCTCGCGATGGCCTCCGTACGCGGCCGGGTCGATCAGGCACGGCGCACCCGAGTCGTCGACGTGCAGGTTACCCCCCCAGAGATCGCCGTGAAGCCGGGAAGGCGGCTCGCCGGGGCCCACGAGGTCGGGTAGGGCATTGTGCAGCGCCGCGAATCGCGTTCGCGTCGCGCCCCGGATTAGGCCGCGATCAGACGCCAGTCGGAGCTGCGGCTCCAACCGCTGCAACCAATAGAAGGCAGGCCAATCCTCCTGCGGCGTGTTCGATTGCGGCAGACGCCCGATGAAGTTGTCGTGGTCGAGGCCGAACGAGGGTGCGCCGTATGCGTGCAGCGCGGCCAACGACCGGCCGAGGTCTTCGTCAAAGCCACGTTTTCGTTTTGCGGGCGCGAGAAGCTCGAGTGCGAGATACGCGGGCTCGGTGTCCGAGATCGCGAGTACGTGCGGCACACGAATCGTCCCCGCTTCTTCGAGCCATCGAAGCCCCCGTGCCTCCGCCTCGAACATCCCCTCCGGTGGGCTCGCATGGGTCTTGACGAATAAGCGGGAGCCGTTTGCGAGCGTCACCTCGTAGGCGTCATTGATGCTTCCGCCTCCGAGCCCCGTCGCTCTCGTCACCGGACGACCCAGCGTCTGCTCGAGGATGAGGCGGAGCTCAAGGTTCATAGCCGGTGGTTGTCTCGAATGTGCTGTAGCAGACCGCGACACGCCGCTTCGCAGATGTCGAGGACACGTTCGAAACCATCGCCGCTGCCATAGTACGGGTCGGGGACCTCGGCGTCGCGTGGCGAGCTCGGGTCGAAGTTGCGAAGGAGCTCGACCTTGCTTCGCGCCTCGTGACTGGGCGCAAGCAGGTGAAGGTCGCTTCGATTGGAGCGATCCATCGCGATCACGTAGTGGAAGCGCTCGAAGTCTTTCAGGACGACCTTTCTCGCGCGGCCCCGAACGTCGATTCCGCGGCGCTTTGCGGCTGCCGTCGCTCGGCGGTCGGGCGGCTCTCCGACGTGCCACGCTCCGGTCCCGGCGCTGTCGATTTCGATGTCCACGCTCAGCCGGGCCTCTTCGAGCAGCAGCCGCATGGTGGCTTCCGCCGTTGGGGACCGGCAGATGTTCCCGAGACAGACGAAGCAGACGCGTACGGGCATGGCTACGGCGTCAGTAGCACCTTGCCGACATTTTGGCCCGCTTCGATGTACGCGTGTGCCTCCCCGGCCTGCTCGAAAGGAAAAGACCGGTCGACGTGCGGCTTGATCGCGCCTTCCTCGTAGAGCTTCAGCAAGGCGGTGAATGCCTCGAGCGTCATCTCTCGTTCGTCCCAGAGGTGGCCCATGTTCACACCCGCCACGCCCTTGTTTTCGTGCATGAGCTTCATCGGCGTCCACCAGGGCATGTTCGTGAGCTGGCCGAGGACGTGCGTGATGCGGCGCTTTCCGAACTTCGCCATGTTCGCCCAACCGAAAGGAATGAGCATGCCCCCGGGGCGAAGAAGCGAGTAGCCCTTCTTCCAGTCGTCCCCGCCCAGCGCGTCGAGCACCAAGTGAACGCCGCGGCCGTCGGTCAGCTGGTTGATCGCTTCGACATAATCGACCGAGTGATAATCGATCGGGTGGTCACATCCGTTGGCGCGCACGTAGTCGTGCTTGGACGCAGACGCAGTGCCGTACGTGGTGACGCCCCCGACCGATCGACAGAGCTGGCTCGCCGCGGTGCCCACTCCGCCAGCCGCCTGGTGAATCAACACGTGATCGCCCGACCGGACGCGGAAGACGTTGAAGAGCATGTGAAACGCCGTGAGGTAGGTGACCGGAAGCGCAGCCCCCTCCTCGAACGACATCTCCGCCGGCATCAAATAGCTTTGCCCCGATTCGATGCAGACCGTGTCGGCATATCCTCCGAACCGTGTCATCGCGAGCACTCGTTGACCTTCAACTCGATCCGTGACGCCGTTCCCAACCGCGTCGATGACTCCGGACACCTCATAGCCCACGACCATCGGCGGCGGAGGCGCATCTTGATAGAGCCCCTGGCGAGCCATGATTTCAGCGAAGTTGATGCCGGATGCGCGCACGCGGATTCGAACCTCACCGGGGCCGGGCGTCGGGTCGTCGTTCTCCCGCACCTCGAGGACTTCGGGTTTTCCGAACTTCGGAATCCAGACTGCCTTCATGCGAGCACCACTAATGCCTCCCAGATTCGTGTCAAGCCTGCGCGCAACGTGTTAGAATCACGAGATGGACGTCGTTTTGGCACCCGACATCTACGTCAACGCATCCGTTGCATTGGGGTCTTCGCCGGAGCATGCCGTTCGCCGCGCGTTCAGCGGTCCCGGAAAGCCGAAGACCTCGACGTGGGTGATGGAACGCGTGCAATCCATGCTGCACGCGCTGCCGGAGTTCCGAGATGAAGCCGTCGCGCAGCAGATGTCGACGATTCGCGGCCTTGTGGATGTAGTCGAAAATGGTGAGCATTTCATCGACGACTGGGAAAAGGCACTCGTCGCGCTCGCCAAAGCCGCACGCGTCGGGAGGGTGTTGACCGATCATCCAGACCTTCTCGCTTTGAAGAATGCGCAAGGCGTCGAGTTCGTGTCTTCCGATGCGTGGCTCGTCGAGCAAGCGACCCCCCCGCCCCCGCCGGTGGTTTAAGCTGGGCGCGCCTGCTATCAGGTGGCTCGATGTCCAGCTCGTTCCTTCCGCAAAAGGACGAAATCAGGCGGCGCCTCGAGGGGCGCTACGTCGGCGGCGTCCCTCACAATCAAGCCCTGAATCTCCGCGTCGCTGACTACCGGCCGGAGCACTTGTCGCTCGCGCTTCCGTACCGGGAGGACTTGGTGGGCAATCCCGAGACCGGCGTGCTTCACGGCGGTTGCATTACCAGCTTGATCGACGCCACGTGCGGAGGTGCCGTGATCATGTCGCTTGCAGCACCGCGCCGAATCGCCACGCTCGACCTTCGCATCGACTACGTGCGGCCTGCGCTTCCCCATCAGGAGGTCATTTGCGAGGCGCACTGCTACAAGGTGACCCGCCACGTGGCCTTCGTGCGCGCAACCGCGCATCATGGCGACAAAGCTAGCCCGATCGCGACGGCATCAGGCACTTTCGTCGTATTTCGGGACGAGCGCCGGAGCAGTGATGGAGGCTCCGAATGAGGCTTCGCGACGCGGTCTCGGCAGCTCGGCAGAGCGGTGACCTCGGGCCACTCCAAGAGGCGATCCCGTATGCCAAGTTCATGGGTATCACCGCCGAGTTGGTCGATGAAGACGTGCGCGGTCGCATGGAATACTCCGATCACCTCGTGGGTAATGCGACCGTGCCAGCGCTTCATGGAGGGACACTCGGTGCGCTGATGGAGTCCACCGCCATCTTCAAGCTTCTCTGGCACGGTGAAACCGAGGCCGTGCCCAAGACGATCAACATCACCGTCGAGTACCTCCGAAGTGCGCGCGCTCAGGACGTGTTCGCAAAGGCGGTGTTCACACGGCATGGGCGCCGCGTCGCAAACGTGCGCGTGTTTGCGTACCAAGACGACCCGGAGAAGCCGGTTGCCGTTGCCACCGCTCACTTCCTCCTGGTTCAGGACTGACGCGGGTATGGCGCGCATACCGATTCACAGCCTCACGAACACCGAGCTTCGAAAACGAGCGCGGGAGCTCTTGCCGCGAGGCCACGGTTTTGCACGTCGGGTGCACCGCCGCGCCATGCTCGAGGGACGCTTCGAGCCCGAGCGTTTCGGTCTGGGCCCCGAAGCGTGTGCGGCGTGGGCGTCGAATTTCTCGTTCGACCTTCCCGACATCGTCGCGATGAAATCCGACGAAAGTGAGCATGGAGCTACGTCCAAAATGGTCCTCCGGCTCGACGACGGCCTGGAGGCCGAGTCGGTGTGCATCCCGATGGGACGCGACCGGTACACCTTGTGCGTGTCGAGCCAGGTAGGATGCAAGATGGGCTGCGCGTTCTGCGAGACTGGTCGCATGGGCTTGCTCCGGCATTTGCGCACCGAGGAGATCATCGCGCAGGTGCTGGTCGCCAAGCATCGGCTAGGCTGGCCAATTCGAAACATCGTCTTCATGGGTATGGGCGAGGCGCTCGACAACGCCGACCACGTCATCCAGGCGATTCGCGTTCTGAACGACGAAGCCGGCCTGGCGATCGGCCAAGAGCGCTTGACGATTTGCACGGCCGGTCACGTCGAGGGCATTCGCGCGCTCGACCGGCAGAATTTCAAGCGGCTGAACCTCTCGATCAGCCTCAACGCCGCCAACGACTCGCTTCGAAGCGAGATCATGCCCGTCAACCGCCGCACGAATCTCGCCGAGCTCCAGGATGCGCTGAAGGGCTACCGTCCGCGCCGCAACTTCGCGCTCGGCGTCAACTACTGCCTGCTCCCCGGGATCAACGACACCCAAGAAGACGCACGCGGGGTCGCAGACTTATGCGGGCCTCTCGGCCGCGTGTTGGTGAACGTGATCCCATACAACCCCGGAACGAAACCGCTGACGCGCGCGCCGGAGGAAGCGGAAGTCGAGCAATTCATCGCATGGCTGCGCGCGGAGGGGCTGCCGGTGCGCGAGCGAGTGACGAAGGGACGGAGCGTGATGGCGGCGTGCGGACAGCTGGGGAATCCGGAGGCGCGGAGGAAGCGCGCTATGCGAGAGAGCTCGAGCAGCTTAGTAATACCGCGCGGCCATGCGGACGCGAGTGGGGTCGAGAGCTCGAGCAGCTTGGTAATACCGCCCGCCCGCCCCCACCCGTAATCCTCCCTGCGCGGCGGTCGCTGCGCTCCGCCTTGCCGGCGCTCCTGGCGCCGGGCTTCGCCCTGCGGGCTCGCACCCCGTGCAGACTTGGGGGCGGGTACACGCCGTTCACTTGGCGCGCCCCACGCTTGTTCGCCCGGTCCACCGCGAGCCGGCACGCGGCAGGCGGCAGCGCGAGCCGGAACGG
>CP070650.1:403677-406238 GCA_020354595.1 Myxococcales bacterium | reverse complement strand
TCTCGAGTGAGAAGCTGCGACATCGGTGCTCTTTATCGCACGTTCCGCGTGGGGCTGGTACGGAAGCCGTTAAGCGCATATTATTCGTTTCGAGTGTCGCAAAACGCATGATTTGCGCCTCTCTAGGCCCTCCCCACGCCCGCCGATCCGTATATCGCCGCAAACCGGCGTGGGCTCGGAATTTGCTAAGTAGACCGCTGCCATGCCGGAAACATTTCACGAGCGTTTGAGCGCCCTCGACGCCATCTTCCTCGACGTCGAAAACAAAGCGGCTCCGATGCACGTCGGCGCCGCTCTTCTGTTCGATGCGAAGCCCCTCACTCTGGAGCACGGCGGGCTCGATATCGACCGCCTCACTCGATACACGCTGGCCGCCCTCGATTCGATCCCCCGCTACAGACAGCGGGTGGAATGGGTCCCTGCGTTCAACCACCCCGTGTGGGTGGACGATGAGCGATTCAACCTGAACTTCCATCTGCGCCACACGAGGCTGCCGCTTCCCGGCGACGAGAGAGCCCTGAAGCGCCTGGTCGGCAGGCTGTTCTCTCAGCACCTCGATCGCAGCCGTCCCTTGTGGGAGTTCTGGGTGATCGAAGGCGTCGAAAACGACAGGTTCGCGCTGGTGGTCAAAGTGCACCACTGCATGGTCGACGGGATCGCGGGCGTCGAGCTCCTACAGGCGCTGCTGCAAGTGATGCCGGACGCGACCGAGCGTGAGCCCAAGGAATGGAAAGCGCGCCCAGCGCCGGGCGGCGTGGCGCTTGCGCGAGGAGAGTTCAAGCACCGCGTGGACGGCCTACGCACGCTGTCGCACTACGGGGCGCGCGTGCGTGAGAATCTATCTGGATTGCGGAAGCTGCTTCAATCCGGGATGAAGCCCACGCCGAGGACGCTCTTCACGGAGAAGGACATCAGCCCGTATCGGCGTTTCGATTGGACCTCGTTCAAGCTCGATGAAGTCAAGGCGGTCAAGAGTGCGCTTGGTGGAACCATCAACGACGTGGTGGTCGCCACGGTGACAGGCGCGGTTCGCCGCTTCCTGCGGCGCCGGGGCAAGGACGTGGACACGGTCGAGGAATTTCGCACCGCGCTCCCCGTCAACATTCGACAGGGTGGTGGCCAATTGGGGAACGCCGTGGCGTTGTTGCTGGCTGATTTGCCCGTCTCAGAGCCCGACCCAATCGATCGTTTGAAGAAAGTCATCGAGATCACGACCGACCTGAAAAAGGAGTCGAATCAGACAGGGGGTGCGGCGCTCATCGAGGACATCGCCGACCTGACGACCAAACACCTCGTCTCTCAGCTCTACAAGGCGGCTATGGAGCTCCGCTCCTACAACCTGATCATCACCAACGTCCCAGGTCCGCCCATCCCGCTCTACCTGCTCGGGGCGCAGATGAAAGCCATCTACCCGATGGTTCCGCTCATGCGGAATCAGAACGTCGGTATCGCCCTCTTCAGCTACGACGGGGGGCTTCACTGGGGCTTCTGCGCCGACTGGGAGTCCTTCCCGGACGTGCACGAGTTTGTCGAAGACCTCGAAGCTGCCTTTGCCGAATACCAAGAGCTCGCCGCCGAGCGGGCGCCGGAAGTGTTGGGAGGCAAGGAGGCTCCTGCACGCACCTGAGACGCCAACCGATTCGTGTTGGCACACCCTTGATACGAGAGAAGAGCCATGACCAGCGTGACTACAGCAACTGACTTCACCGAACCCAGTGATGCCCCCAGTCTCGAGACCCGCAAGGGGAAGATCCTCATCGTCGACGACGAGGCCAATGCGAGAAACGCCCTCGCCGAGCTGCTGGACGACGCCGGCTATGCAGTGAGCACCGCCGCCGACGGACGCACCGCGCTGCTGCAAATGGAGCAAGTCGATCCGGACGTGGTTCTGACCGACCTCAAGATGCCGGGGATGGACGGCCTTTCTCTCATCGAGAGCGGACGCCCGATGTCACCTCATACCACCTTCATCGTCATGACGGCGTTTGCGACGATCGACACTGCCGTTCAAGCCATCAAGCTCGGCGCAGAAAGCTACCTCACCAAGCCACTCGAGCTCGAAGCAGTGCTCGCCATCGTCGAACGGGCGCTCAATCGAACGCAGCTCAGTCGCGAGGCCGCCGACCTCCGACAGCGCGTCGATGACCGCTTCCAGTTCGGAAACATCGTCGGTGAGCACCCGTCGATGCAACGGTTGATGAAGAACATCGCGCAGGTGGCTGGCAGCCGCGCAACCGTGTTGATTCACGGCGACACCGGCACAGGCAAGGAGCTCATTGCCGCGGCGATTCACCAGAACTCGTAGCGCAAAGACAAGCCGTTCGTTCGACTCAACTGCGCCTCGCTGAGCGAAACGTTGCTCGAATCGGAGCTCTTCGGACACGAGCGCGGCTCTTTCACGGGCGCGACGTCGCGGCGCGAGGGTCGTTTCAAGCAAGCCGACGGGGGCACGCTGTTCCTAGACGAGGTGAGCGAGATCCCGCCAAGCGTGCAGATCAAGCTCCTTCGCTTCCTGCAGGAGCGCGAGTTCGAGCGCGTGGGCGGCAACGAGACGTTGAAGG
>CP070650.1:400396-403577 GCA_020354595.1 Myxococcales bacterium | reverse complement strand
TCCGCGAAAGGCGCCTTCACCGATGCGCCGGCATCCCAACCGAGCGCCGCGGCCTCTTCTTCGCCCAGCGCTTCCATGAGGACCGCGTTTTCCTGCTGGAGCGAAGCCAACAACGCCTTGCAGGTCGCGCAGCCTTTCAGGTGTGCCGCGACATGACGGGCCTCCGCTCCGGGCAGCTCGCCATCGGCGTAGATCGACAAAGTGAGCTCGTCTGGACAGCTCATGATTCTTCCTTTCTGAGTGCGCCGACGCGGCCTCGAAGCTCGCGCTTGGCTCGGTGCAGCAGCACGGCGACATTGTTTCGCGTGGTCGCAAGCTGCTCGGCGATCTCGTCGTACGAAAGGTCGCCGTAGTATTTCAGGACCAGTGGGAGTCGATAGTTTTCCGGGAGGGTGTCGATCGCCTCGAGCAGGGCCAGCCGCTGCTCCCGCGTCTCCAACGCAACGAGTGGCGAGGTGACGGCTGCGGGAGCAGGGACCTCGACGGGCTCATCGTGAAACAGCCGCTTCTCGAGGCGCTCCCGCCGCAACCGATTCAGGCAATGCCGGCTCGCGATGGTCAAGATCCAACGGTCAAACGGCCGCTCCCGGTCGTACGACTCGAGCGACTGATACGCGCGCTCGAAGACCTCGCTCGTCGCGTCTTCCGCGGCGGCCTGGGAGCCAAGCATCTTCCGGCAGAGCCCAAACACCCTGCTCGAAAACTCGCCGTAAACCCGTCCAAACGCGACGGCGTCTCCCATTTGGGCATCTCTCAGCACGATTTCCAACTGCGCTTCGTCCATTCGGGGCGTCCGGTGCGTTCAACCAGGTGTTCGCGCGGGTCCCGAAGAGTCTACACGCGGGCCCGGAGAAAGATTACGCGGCGTCTTGCCCCCCCAAGGTCGGACGAAGCCCCTGCCTATAGACATCCGAAGTGAGTGAGTGGATACTCACTTTCGTGGCCAGCCCCTTGGAATCCCATGCAAAACCAGGCTCGGTGCGAGCCGGGCGGGCCGTCAGAACGCGCTGCAAGCTCCTCGATGCCTCGGCGGAGCTGCTCGCCGGGCGAGGTTATAGTCGGCTGTCGACGGCGGCGGTGGCGGAGCGGGCGGGGGTCGCGCACGGAACCCTGTTCAAGCACTTCCCCACAAAGAGCGCGTTGATGGCGGCGACTACGGAGTGGGTGCTCGAAGACGTCATCGGTCGGTTCCTGGAGATGGCGCGCGAGTTCGCCGAAGAGCCCGAGCCGATCGATCATGCGCTTCGTGCCGTGTGGTCGTTGTTTCGATCGGATCGCCTGCAGGCGACCCTCGAGCTCTACGTGGCAGCGCGCACCGACGAATCGTTGCGAGATGCGCTTCGACCGATCTTCACGACGCACCGAAGCGCATTCTTGTCCGCGGCACGCGCGCTCCTGCCAGCTTCGGCCGACGAGTCGCACTTCGAATCCACCGTTACGGGGATTCTCGCCACCCTGCTCGGAGGCGCGCTGTTGTGGTCAGTCGTTCCCGAGCCCGAGTTCTTCCAATCGGAGCTCGCATTCGTCGATCGCATCGCACGAGCCGAGCTCGCACGCATCGGACCGAGCGAGGAGGACGCGTGAGCCGACCATCGGACATCGTGGCACTCATCGCGCTACTGACTGCGCTCGTCTCCAGCCCCGCGTCGGCGAACATCGAGCCGTCTTCCTACGACGCCAAGAGCATCGCGGCCGGAACGACCGGCATGGCCTATCTCGACAATCCTTCCGCGCTTGCGATCAATCCCGCAAATCTCGTCGGCATCGACCGCGGTGGGATGAGCGTGAACCTCACGCCGGTGTTCACGGTGTCTCAAGCGCCGCTCTCGGGGCCGAACAGCGAGGTGCGGTCCGACCTCGGTTTCGGACCGATTCCCAGCCTTTTTGGCGCCGTCCGCGTGGCCGATCGCGTCGTGTTCGGGTTTGGTGCGTACGCGCTCGGACTCTTTGGTGCGAAGTACTCGAACGTCCAGGACCTGTACGGCCAGCCGGGCGCGACCGGGGACTTCGAAGTCACGTTCGTGTCGGGCGAAGCTGCCGTGGGGGTCGGCATCAAGGTCACGCCGTCGTTTGATCTGGGTGTCACGCTCCGGGTCCCGTTTGCGTGGCAACGCGCCAAGATTCCAGCGGAGCTCGGAATGCTGATCGTACCCACGTCGGCGACCCTCGGAGGCGCCGGATGGCCGGGCGGTCGCATCGGCCTCACCTGGCGCGCAACCCACATGCTCGCGCTGTCACTCATGTATCGCACGGTAGCGACCAGCCGGCTCAGCGGAGATCTCAGTACGGAGGGGCTGCTCGAGCTCAGCTCGTCGGTCACCGCCCGCTTCTCGACGCCTCATGTGCTGTCGGGCGGCCTCGCATTCTCGTTGGTCAACGATGCGCTCACGGTAGCAAGCGAGCTTCACGTGATCTTCTACGAAGCCTCGAACGAGAAGCAGACGCTGACGCTCGACGGCTCAGAGCCGCTGCTGCCGGAGACCGCGGACATCCTGTTCCTGTGGCAGAACGCGTTCAGCCTTCGCTTTGGCGTCGACTATCAGATCACCCGACGATTTGCGGTGCGTGGAGGCTATGTACCGAGCTCGTCCGCGACGACCGACGCGGGCGCACAGCCCGTGGTGCCGCCTCCCGGATGGAGTCATTCCTTCAGCACGGGGTTCGGGGCGAGCTGGAAGAGCTTCGCGGTAGACTTTGCCTTGCAAGCAGCATTCGCGAACGCGCACGTCGGGCCGAGCACCGACCCCAACGCCTGCAGCGGCTTCGTTCGTATTGGTTGCGAGGGCGACTACAAGACCGTCAACGGCTCCGTGTCGCTGCAGTTCGTTTACAGGCGATAGAGGTTGGACGCGATGTTGCAACCCTCCGACGAGCACTGGCACGAATCGACCAAGCAAGCGCATTGGAACGAGTCGTTCTACTTCAACGTGTTCGACAGCGATGCCGGGTGGGCCTGTGCCGTTCGGGTTGGCGCCTCACCCGACGCAGGTGCCCGCGACGGATTCATCTGCCTCTATCTCCCGGATCAAACGACCGGTTTCATTCGCACCTCGCAGAGCTCTGTCGGCGACGAATCGCAGATCGCGGCGGGCGGAATCGCTCTTCGCTGCGCCGAGCCGTTTCGGCGCTGGCACATCACCTACGACGGGCCTATCCATCACTACGACCGCGCCGCCTCCGC
>CP070650.1:396111-400296 GCA_020354595.1 Myxococcales bacterium | reverse complement strand
GGGATGGCCGCACATCTCGCTGGCGCAGTTGCCGCGCATACGATGCGGCCGGTGATCGGCGTGCCGATCGCCTCGGGAGCCCTTCAGGGTGCGGACGCTCTGCTGGCGACCGTTCAGATGCCACCGGGCGTTCCAGTAGCGACCGTAGGCGTCGACGGCGCTAAGAACGCCGCGTTTTTAGCGGCCCGCATCGTGGCGCTCACGCACCCGGAGGTCCAGGAGCGGCTCCTCGCGCACCTCGAGGAGAGCAAGAAACGCTACGACTCGCCCGACCCGTCGGTGCCGGGCCAAGCGGCAACTTGACGCTTCGGCGCCGGATCCTTATGCCAGCGTAATCGGCGCGTCATGTCGCTTGGTCGCATTCTCATTTTCTTCGGGGTCATCTTTGGCCTGACCCTGGGCACGCACTACTACCTCTGGGCGCGTCTGATTCGCGATCCGATGTGGCCCTCGCCGTGGCGCCAGGTCGCGACGGTTGCGCTGATCCTCCTCGCGCTCTCGATCCCCGCATCGATGCTGGCGTGGCGCACCCTCCCACGGAATGTGGCGATTCCCGTCTCGTGGGTGGGCTACGTGTGGATGGGGTCGATGTTCCTGCTCTTGGTATTGCTGTGGGGAGGCGAGCTCGCTCGATGGGGCTGGGTGAAGTACGCGAGCATGACTTCGGTCGACGGGGGCCGCCGCGAGTTTCTCGCGCAGCTCTTGGCGGGTGGCGCGGGCGCCGTCGGCCTTGCGCTTTCCGGCTGGGGCGTGTGGTCGGCGATTCGGCCGGTGGAGGTGAAGCGTGTGCCAATTCGCCTGAGAAAGCTCCCGCCGCGTCTCGACGGTCTTCGATTGGTGCAACTCACCGACATGCACGTGGGACTCACCATTGGGCGAGAGTTCGTGGAGGACGTCGTGCAAAAGGTGAACGCGCTCGATCCGGACATCGTCGCAATCACCGGCGATCTAATCGACGGCACCGTGGAAGACCTAGGCCACTCGGTCGCTCCTCTCGGAAACATCCAAGCGTCGCTCGGCACGTTCTTCGTCACCGGAAACCACGAGTACTACTCCGGCGCCGATTCCTGGTTGGGCTTCCTTCAGACTCTTGGAATCCGAGCACTTCGAAACGAGCACGTGGAGCTCGAAAAGGATGGCGAGACGATCCACGTTGCGGGCGTCGACGACTGGACGGCGCATCAGTTCGGCCGCGGCCACGGCGCCGACATGGCTCGCGCGATGCAAGGACGAGACATCACCAAACCGGTGGTGCTTCTCGCGCACCAACCCGTGCAATTCGAGGAGGCGCGCGAGCATGGCGTGGACCTCCAGATCTCCGGGCATACCCACGGTGGGCAGATCTTCCCGTTCGGGGTGCTGACGCGCCTCGTTCAGCCCTTCCTCTCCGGACTCCATCGGCGCGGCGACTCGCAGATCTACGTCAGCTCGGGCACCGGCTATTGGGGCCCGCCCATGCGCATCGCTGCCCCGGCGGAAATCACGCTCATCGAGCTCGACCACGAACCGGTCGTCTAGCTACAAAACCGAACGAAGCGCAGGCTCTAGAGTCGGATGCTCCCAATGGAAGCCGCGCCCTTTCAGAACGGCGGGAACGACGCGAGTGCTGGCGATCAGCATTTCGTCCGCCATCTGCGCGCCAGCGCCCAAACGCAGCGCGAACTTCGGCACCGGAAGGACCGTCGGGCGCTTGAGCACACGCCCGAGCGACTTGGTGAGCTCGGCGTTCGTGACCGGCGTTGGGGCAACCAGGTTCACCGGACCCTCGAGCGTCTCATCCTCGAGCGCGAAGACGAGAGCAGCGACGACGTCGTCGAGCGTAATCCAACTCATGTATTGACTGCCATCGCCGACCCGTCCGCCCACGCCCAACATGAAGGGCGTCTTCATTTTGGCGAGCGCACCGCCCTCCTTCGCGAATACGACGCCAATCCGCGCGTGAACCACGCGTACGCCGGCATCTTCGGCGGCACGGGTCGCGCCCTCCCACTCGCGACACACGGACGCGAGAAAGCCGGTGCCCGAAGGGCTAGTCTCGAGCAGCTCCTCGTCGCCGCGAGGGCCGTAGTACCCGATGGCCGACGCCGAGACCATCACCTTCGGCTTGGACGAAAGCTTCGCGAGCGCGCCGGCGAGAAGCTCCGTGCCGTGCACGCGGCTGTCGCGGATCTTGGCTTTCTTGGCTTCGGTCCACCGACCGGACGCGACGTTGTCACCCGCGAGATGAATCACACCGGTCACACCGGAGAGGCCCTCGAGATCGATGGTGCCCTCCGACGGGTTCCATCTCGCTTCGTCGTCCGACGCCGGTGCTCGCCTGACGAGTCGGAGCACCTGGTAGCCGCGGTCTCGCAGCACGGCGACGAGTCTTCGCCCGACGAGCCCAGAGGCGCCGGTGACTGCGATTTTTCCGAGTTGGGCCATGCGCTCATACCTTGGGCCAGCGAGCGGGTCGCGCAACCCGCGTTTTGTACGTGGCCGCGAGGTCAAACAGTCGCTATGGTCCAGCACTTTGAGAATCCTGCTCATTGCCCCACAGGCCTTCACCGGCGCCCCCGAGACCCACGACGTGAACACTTTGGCCAAGGTGTTGCGGCGCGCGGACCACACGGTGGACCTCGTGTGCCCGCTGTACGGGCACGTCGACAGCGCGAAGCTCGCGCTCGCACGTCGCCTCACCAAGTTGGAGTTCGACCTCGGGGGAAGGTCCTGGGCTTGCGAGCTTTACACTGGCCGAAGCCCGGACGGGGTCGGGTTGACCTTCATCGGCAACGAGGAGGTTCTGCTGTCGGCGGACTCGCTCACGGGCGAAGGTGGGCAGCTCGACGCATCGCGTGTCGGTGTGTTTGCGTCCGCAGCCGCCGAGCTGGTTCGTCAGAGCCCGGGGCAATACGACCTCGTGCACGCGCACGGTTGGGCGGCCAGCGCCGTGGTGGCGCGTTTGGCAGAGACAACTCCCGATCTTCCCGCCGTGCTGACGGTCTATGATGCTTCGCAGCAAGGCCGCTTCGACATCGCCGACGCCGACTGGCTCGATCTCGGAGATGCCGCCCGCGAGGGCGAGGGACTCTGTGTATTGAAAGCCGGCTTTCTCGCGGCGGACCGCGTCACGACCCTTTCACCCAACTATGCACACCGGCTACAAAGGCCAGAAAACGAGGACGCGCTCGCCGGGGTATTTCGCGAGATCGCGCCGAAGCTCGTGGGAGTGCGTCACGGCATCGACCCTGCGCTTTGGAACCCGGCAACTGACGGGCACCTGCCGGCGCGCTTCGATCCGTTCGACATGGAAGGCAAGGACAAGTGCAAAGCCGAGCTCCAGCACGATCTCACCCTTCCCGTTCGTAGCGACGTTCCGCTCTTCGCGGCGATCGGCCGCGTCGAAGACGACGGAATGGACCTGCTCGCCAAGGTAGGGCCAGATTTCTTGCGCAACGAGGTCCAACTCGTCGTGCAACTCGAAGGCGACGGGGAGCTCGTCGCAATCTACGAAGAGCTTTGGGACCAGTGGCCCGATCGGATTCAGATCAAGACCGGCGCCGACGAAGCTTTTCGCCACACCCTCATCGGCGCGAGCGACTTCGTGGTCGTGCCAGGTCGAGAGGCGCCGACCGACAACATCCAAATGCGCGCCCAGAGGTACGGCGCGCTCCCAATCGTCCACCGCGAAGGCGGTCTGGCGGACGAGGTGGTCGACGCCGAGGCGTCTCTAAAAACCGGCTCGGGCTTGCTCTACGACGAGCTTGCGACACGTTCGTTGTTGTCGGCGCTCCAACGGGCTGCCGCGGCGTTCGCCAACAACAAAGCGTTCCGCGAAATGCAGAGCCGCATCATGCGAATTGACCATTCCTGGGAGCGGACCACTCGCCTCTACGAGCGCGCGTATCGGGACGCGGTCTCGGCGCGGGCAGGTTAGCTCGAGTGGTCGGTGCGGAGCGGCTCGTCTGGCAGCTTTGCATCGCTCGGCCGGAGATATTGGGGTTCGAGAGACGCTAGATCTGCCGGCCCCTCGGTACGATGCACATACCGCACCTCCGCGATGAGCGCGTCGGGGGTGGCGCCCTCCCCGCGCATCGCGAGTGGGCGATCTCCGGCCGCGTCTCGAATCCGTTCGAGCACTTGGTCGGGATGACCAGACGAAGGGGCCACCACTTCCTCGATCGCGTCGCCGTCGACGACGTACGC
>CP070650.1:391228-396011 GCA_020354595.1 Myxococcales bacterium | reverse complement strand
TCCGCCGACGAAGCCGAAGGGAATGATCGGGCTCTTGGTTTCGAGCGCGAGGCGTATGAACCCCGTGCCGAACTCGACGAGCGAATCGGCGTCTTTCGCCAGCTTGGCGGTGCCGCGGGCGCCCTCCGGGAAGACGAGAATCAGGCGCTCGGCTCGCAACAGACGCTTGGCCTGATCGGGGTTCCCGGTGAACTGTCCGGTTCGCGCCATGAACTTGGACGCTCCAGGGAACTCATGGATGAACTTGTCGATCATCGCGTGTGGGAGCCGGGGAGGCTCGGCATCGAGCAGCATGGAGCCCATCGCCATCGCCCCGTCGATTGCAACGCCGCCGGAGTGGTTGCCGACGAGCACTCCGCGCCCGCGAGACGGGACGTTGTCGAGCCCATACACGTCGACCTTGAAGTAGTACCGATAGACCCAGGCAAACGCCGACACGAATCGGGTCAGATCGTTCTTGTCGATGCCGTAGGGGTCCACCCCGAATTTGTTGAACTGGAGGTCGAGTGCCTCGATGCGGGCGGCGACTTCGGGATCGATGGGGAAGAGGTTGTCGAGCAAGGCGGCCTCGGGGGGTACCGCGATCTGTATGTTGGCTGGGCGAAGAACGCAATCTCAGTCGACGCTGTCTTTTCGAATCCCTAGGGCGCGCATCTTCTTGTAGAGATGACTGCGTTCGAGGCCGAGATCGGCCGCGGTCTTGGTGACATGTCCGTCCCTATGCCGCAGAGCCCGCTCGATGAGGTCGCGCTCGGCGGCCTCGAGCATCCGCCGGAGCGGCGTTTCTGGCAGAAAATAGCCGCCTTGCGGCTGTGAGGCCCCGATCGGGAGCAGCGCGCGCGCCTGCGCCTCGGAGATGGTTGCCTCTGGGGTCAGGATGACGAGCCGCTCGACGAGATTTCGAAGCTCGCGGACGTTGCCGGGGTAGGAATACGCGGCGAGCAGTCGCATCGCCCCCTCGGAGATGCTCTTGCCTGGGCGGTCGTGGACTTCGCACGCGAGGCGCAGGAAGTACTCGCAGAGGAGCGGGATGTCCTCCTTCCGCTCCCTCAACGCGGGCACCTGAAGCGGGACGACGTTGAGCCTGTCGAACAGGTCGGCGCGGAAACGGCCTCCTTCGATTTCCTCCTGCAGCGCCTTGTTGGTCGCGGCGACCACTCGAACGTCGACCTTTACGATCGAGCCCGAGCCGACGCGTTCGAGCTCGCCTTCCTGCAGCACGCGCAGCAGCTTGGCCTGCATCTGCGAGGGCATGTCCCCGATCTCGTCGAGAAAGAGCGTGCCGCCGTGGGCGCGCTCGAACTTCCCACGGCGACGCTTGGTAGCTCCCGTGAACGCGCCAGCCTCGTGGCCGAACAGCTCGCTCTCGATCAACCCTTCTGGGACCGCAGCGCAGTTGAGCTTCTCGAACGGCCCGTTGGCTCGCGATGACCCCGCATGGATCGCGGCAGCTACGAGCTCCTTACCGGTCCCTCGCTCGCCGAGCACCAACACCGAAGCATTGGAGCGCGCTGCCAACCCAGCCTGCTCCCTGAGCCTCACGATGGCGGCACTTCGTCCGAGCAGCGTTTCACCGGTTCCGTACCTCCGCCGAAGCTCCCGGTTCTCCTGTTGGAGCTCGGCCAGCCGGAGGCTTCGACCGAGCGAAAGCACGAGCCGGTCGTTTCCGATGGGCTTCTCGATGAAGTCGTCGGCCCCTCGTCGAATCGCCTCCATGGCGACCTCGATCGTGCCGTGCCCGCTCATCATGATCACCGGCGTTGCGACCTCGCGCTTGCGGAGCTCGTCGAGCAGCTGCAGTCCGTCGATGCCGGGGAGCTGGACGTCGAGCAGTATCGCGTCGAACGTCTGCTCGTCCAGCTTCTCGAGGGCGATTTCTGCGCTGCCTGCGACTTCAACCTCGTAGCCCTCGAGGCAGAGCGCTCGCGACACGGAGGTCAGGATGTTCTGTTCATCGTCGACGACGAGAACCGTCGCGGCCGGCATGACGCTACGCTAGCACACCGGCAATTGCCGCTCAGGTCCCGGTCTCGTCGTCGCGCTTGGGCACGGGAACCGAGCGGACGTGCGTCTCGGATACGTGTTGGTTCGTCGCGAGCCAGGGCGTGAGATCCTCAGGCGATTCGGGCCGGGCGTAAAGATAGCCCTGTGCGATGTCGCATCCCTGCTGCCGCAGGTACTCGAGCTGCGCCTCGGTCTCCACGCCTTCGGCGATGACATCGAGGCCGAGGTTCTTTCCGAGGCCCACGATCATGTTGGCGATCGGCCCTCCCCGGTCGTTCGATTCGACGCTCTGCACGAAGTTCTTGTCGATCTTCAAAGCGTTGAGCGGGAAATCGTGGAGATAGGTCAGCGACGAGTAGCCGGTTCCGAAATCGTCGATCGCGATCCGAACGCCAACCTTGCGAATCTCGCGAAGTAGCGCGCCAGCTTGTCCAGGGTCGCTCATCAGGCAGCTCTCGGTGAGCTCGAGCTCGAGGAACTCGGGTGGCAGCTTGGTCTGCTTGAGCGCCCCTTGGATCTTGTCGATCAGCATCGGATCCTCGAATTGTTGCGCAGAGACGTTCACGCCGATGCGCATGGGCTCGAAGTCCATCTCGTGCCACCGCCGGATCTGCTCACAGGCAGTCTGTAGGACCCACTCGCCGACCTCGTTGATCAGCCCGAACTCCTCCAGGCCCGCGATGAAATGATACGGCGTCAGCAGGCCGCGCGTTGGATTCATCCAGCGTATCAGGGCTTCCACGCCGATGATCCTACCGGTGCGCAGACATAGCTGCGGCTGGTACACCAACTGGAACTCGCCCTTGTCGGCCGCGCGGCGAAGGGCCCACTCGAGCGCATGCCTCGATTGTGCCTCTTCCTGCATGGCATCCGCGAAGAACTGATAACGGCCGCGACCGGACGATTTCGCCTGGTACATCGCTAGGTCGGCCGCTCTCAGGAGCTCGGACAGATTGCTCCCGTTTTCAGGGTACATCGCGATGCCCACGCTGGTGGAGCTGTTGATCTCGTGGCCTCCGATGGTGGTGACCTCGGCAAGACTGTCGATGATCCGCTCGATGACCGGCAAGACTTCCTTGGCCTCGCTCACGCCCTCCAACACCACGGCGAACTCGTCGCCGCCGAGTCGCGCGACCGTGTCCTGGTCGCGCACGCTCGCGCGAATGCGCTGAGCGACCTCGACCAGGAGCTTGTCGCCAATCTCATGGCCGAGCATATCGTTGATCTCCTTGAAGCGATCCATGTCGAGCACCAGCGTTGCGACACCGGTTCCCGCGCGCATCGCTCGTGCCAGCGCGTGGTCCACCCGCTCTCGAAGCAGGGTGCGGTTTGGAAGCGACGTGAGCTGGTCGTAGTGGGCCAAGCGAACGAGCTCGAGCTCCGTACGCTTTCGCTCGACCGCGTAGCGAATCACGCGGTGAAGGTTCGCGCCGTCGATGTGTCCCTTGACCAGATAGTCCTGCGCGCCCGCTTTGACCGATCGAAGCGAGATCGCTTCGTCCTCCCATGCGCTGACGATGACGAGCGGGATGTCGGGATACGATGTCTGCAGGCTGGTGACGGTCTGCGTGCCCCGGGAGTCCGGAAGATTGAGGTCCGCGAGAATCACGTCCGGCGTGAGCTCTTCGGCCGACAGAATCGCGTCATTCAGGGTGCGGACGTGGGTGATCCGGTAATAGGCCGAGGACACGCGACGGAGCAGTCGCCGGATGAGCTGCGCGTCGATCAGGTTGTCCTCGACGAGGAGGACCTCCCGAACCTCGTGCTCCTCCTGCCCATCGCGCTTTTCAAGCATCACCCACCACCAAAAATACCGTTACCAGCGCCTTATTACAGTGCTATGGTTTTATGGGGGCGTCAAGGCCGATCCCGGCGCCCCCGGGGAACTGTGCTCGTCGGCAAGGCTCAAATGTCAGTGGTTTCGGGGACCAGACGCATCCGCGTCATGATCGCGACGGGCAATCCGGAGCGGATCATGATGGTTCGAGAGAGCCTCCACGCGTGGCCCGAAACCGTGGTCTGCCGCGTGGCGGTCAGTCGTGAGGACGCCATCCATCACTTCGAAAGCCATGCCCCCCACATCCTGTGCTGGGACGCCAGCCTCGGCTCCGAGCTCCCGGCGACGGCTCGCGGCATCTGCACGCTCCTGCTTGGAGAGGACTCCTGCACTCTTCCCGAAGAGCAACCGTGGGCGATGACGTTACCCGACGACTACGTCTCGGGACTCCAGCAATCGATCAATCGTGAGTACGAGCTTCGCCGCCTGTTGATGCAGCTCCGCGATGCGCATGGCACCGAAACCCAGAGCCGGCTTCTCCTGACCCGCGCGACCGACGGGATCGTCGTCGTCGACGCGGCGCAACAAGTGGTCTTCATCAACCCTGCCGGTTGCGCGCTGCTCGGGGTGGAGTGCGAAGCCATGGTTGGGGAGTCGTTCCCCTACGCCGCGCCCGACGAGGGACAGCCCGCCATCTACCACGCGCAGCTCGCAGACGGGCAGACTCTTCAGCTCACGGCCACGGCGATCGTATCGATTTGGGACGGGACCGAGGCGACGATCATCCAGCTTCAGCCGGCCCTGCGCCCGAGCGTTCCTCCAAGCATTCCTCCGAGCATTCCGCCAGCGATGGCCGGCCCCCGCGTTTCGGAGGACCGCCTTCGCGCCGTCGGACGGCTGGCCGCTGGGCTCGCGCACGAGGTCAACAACCCACTGACGTTCGTGCTCGCGAACCTGGAGAGTCTTCGCGAATCGCACCAGGCGATTCGTCGCTTCGTCCGG
>CP070650.1:388363-391128 GCA_020354595.1 Myxococcales bacterium | reverse complement strand
TTGAGCAAACGCCCGCACTTCATCAACAACTGAGCCACCGAGGCACGCTTGGCGGCCTCAAAATCGGCGTCTTTGTCGCCCGCTCGGCTCACGTCGTCAGTTGTACTTGACTTTTTGGTCGAGCCCAAGCGTTGCCTCTCGTGCGACTCTGCGGTCGTGGCGCTCTATCACAATCGCCGGCGGACAGGAGGGCGCTTGAATTCCAGCGAGCTGATCCTCTTCCGTCTGCCGGTCCCAGGAATCGAGGAGACGGCGCCCCGATGAAGGTCCTGGTCACGGGCGGAACGGGGTTCGTCGGCTCACATGCCGTCGAGGCGATCCTGCGCGCGGGGCACGAGGTGCGTTTGCTTGCGCGCACTCCCGACAAGGTCGATCGCGTGCTGGGGACGCTGGGGATGAAAGTCTCCGACGTCGTGCTCGGAGACATGACCGACGCAGCATGTGTCCGTAATGCACTGACGGGATGTGACGCGGTCCTGCACGCGGCAGCGGAGGTCGAGATCGGACGCGCGAAGAAGGTATTCGAAGTCAACGTAGCCGGAACCCACAACGTCGTCGGTGGCGCGGTCGAGCTGGGTCTCGACCCGATCCTCGTCGTCTCGAGCGTCGCAACCATGTTCCCGCCCGCCGGACCGGTCATCCGGGTCGACGATCCAGTGGCGAACCTGCACACGGACTACGGCCGCTCCAAGGCCGAGGGGGAACGCTACGCGCGGGAGTTCCAGGCCGCCGGTGAACCCGTAGTCTCGATCTACCCGACTGGCGTGATCGGCCCCAACGACCCAGGGCTGAGCGCTGCTCTTCGAGGGGTCCGGGATCAAATCCGTTTCGGTTCCATGATCACGAGTGGCGGAGTCGGGCTTGTGGACGTGCGAGATGTCGCGCGCGTCATCGTTGCCGCGCTGGAACCGGGTCGCGGACCGCGTCGCTACATGGCAGGCGGGCACTTTCTGTCTTGGTCGGAGGACGCCGATCTGCTGGAGCAGATCACCGGACGCAAGATGCGTCGGTACGCGGTGCCGCCTTGGATGGTGCACCTCATGGGACGCATCGTCGATATGGTCAGGGCGGTAGCGCCTTCCTTTGATTTCCCAATCACCTACGAGGCGTCCTTGTTCATGACGCTCTTCGCCCCGTCGGATAGTCGCGCAACGACCGAGGAGCTCGGTGTCACATTCCGCCCGATCCGCGAGACGCTCCTCGACACCGTTCGGTTCTTGCTCGAAACGGGCGAGCTCGAGCCCGGTCAGGCACCCGCCCTGTTCGACGCAAGCCCTAGATGATTTTTAGTCAAGTAAACTTGACTATTTGCGGTCTGGAGGCCACAATCGGGTCAGCACCTCGAAGGAGCCCGCATGTACCGAGAAATCACCGACGGCTTATGGCACGACACGCATGACCACGCCCCGGGGGGAGTGCAGTTCAGGACGCGCTCGACCTTGGTGCGCCTCGCAGACGGCGGTTTGTGGCTGCACTCGCCCATCCCCCTCGATGACGCGCGCGCGGCGCAGATCGACACGCTCGGTGAGGTCCGCCACATCGTCGCGCCGAACGGCTGGCACGACTCTTTCTCCGGCGCAGCCAAGGAGCGCTACCCAGGCGCAACGCTTTGGGCATCGCCCGCCTTGCGCCAGTCCAAGAAGGGCCTCCCAGTCGATGCATGGCTCGGACAAACCGAGCCCCCGTGGGCCGACGAGCTCCACCCGCTCTTGATCGAAGGCGTGCCCAAGGCGGACGAGTTCGTCTTCCTGCACGCCGCAACCGGCACCTTGATCGTGACCGACTTGCTCTTTCAGATCCGCTACCCGGTCAACACCCTCACTAAGATGGTCCTGTGGATGGCCGGCACGAACGGCGGCAATCTCGCCCAAAGCCGATTGTGGCGTTCGGTCACCAAAGATCGCGCTGCCGCGGGACGCAGCGTTCACAAGATGCTCCAGTGGGATTTCGACCGAGTCGTCCTTGCCCACGGCGACTTCGTGGAGGGCAGCGACGCCCGCGAGCGCACCCGCCAGGCTTTGTGGTGGATGCTGAAGGCCGCGTGAATCAGCCCGCCGTCGACGTGACTGTTGGCGTCGGTTTGCCCAGTCGTAGTGTCCGCCCATAGCCCCGGCCATTCGCGCTGCTGTGCCGGGAGCGTGCACGCTTTTCAACTGCGACCGCATCATGCAGCGGTGCCACTTTGCCTTTTGCGACGCTGACGACTTCCCGCAAATAGCAAACTGTAATAAGAGCAGCGGTCACAGAGGAGTGACATGAGCGTTTCAGCGGCAACAACCGGGCTGCAAATGGTTGGACAGGTCGGCGAACGCGCCGCCTCTGCGAGCACCATCAAGGTTTTCTGGACCTGCACTGCGTTCGTATGGGGTGGAGTCGGCGTCTGCGCGGCGCTTTTTTACGTGGGCGTCCTCGATTTCGCGACGAGCGCCAAGATCGGGCTCTACGCGATCAGCGTCTGGTTGAACGTCTGGATGCTCGTGTTCGTGTTGCCGCAGAACAAAGGCCGCTCGAAGCTCGACCTCTACCACGACGCCCTCGTCGTGTGGATGCTCTCTTACATGCTGACCAACGCCCTCTGGGAGATCCCCTGGGTCTTGTTCTCTCCATTCGTGTTCAAGGACCTCCATACACTTGCCGATGTTGTGGCGTACACCGACTTCATGCGAGAGAGCCCGCTGAACATGTACTGGTGGGTCCTGGCGTCCTTCAGCTCCGTGGACCTGCGAACCGTCAACCACAACTCCACCTTCTACACCCTGGAGCTC
>CP070650.1:385611-388263 GCA_020354595.1 Myxococcales bacterium | reverse complement strand
GGCCGTGGGGGCCGGTCTTATAGCAGGCCCCGGCAATCGTGCATTCGGGGAGCACGTGGGCGCAGCTCCGCGCGCCGTGCATTGGATCGACTTTGCGCGGTCGGTTCGCTAGGCTCGGGCCAAACCGGAAGGGGCTCGATTCATGACGAGGACTGCGATTTTGGGGATGGGGCACTACGTGCCGTCGAAGGTCGTCACCAACGACGACCTCGCCAAGATGTTCGATACCAGCGACGAGTGGATTCAGCAGCGCACCGGCATCAAGGAGCGCCACTACATCGAGGAGGACGGTATTGGTGCAAGCGATCTCGCCGTCCCAGCGGTCCAAATGGCCTGCAAGAACGCGGGCATCGAGGTCTCCGACATCGATGCGATCATCTTCGCGACCCTTTCGCCGGACCACGAGTTCCCAGGATGTGGCGTGTTTCTCGGGGACAAGCTCGGCCTTCCCGGTGTGCCGGCCCTCGACATTCGCAATCAGTGCAGCGGCTTCCTCTACGGGCTGCAGGTCGCCGACGCCTGGATTCGCTGCGGCATGTACAACCGGGTCGCCCTGGTTGGTGCCGAAGTGCACTCGACGGGCATTGACTTCACCGACGAAGGACGCGACGTGACGGTGCTCTTCGGTGATGGCGCAGCATGCGCGCTCCTCGGTCCGACCGACAATGAAGAGGAAGGGGTGCTCGACGTCGAGGTTCACGCCGACGGCAGTGGCGCCAAAGAGCTGTGGATCGAGGCGCCCGCAAGCAAGCACATGCCGCGCATCACTCACGAGATGATCGACGAGCGCCGGATCTGGCCCTCTATGAACGGCCGACAGGTGTTTCGGTGGGCAACGACCAAGATGCCGGAAGTCGCGCAGTCCGTGCTGGAGCGCAACCAGGTTGCGGTCGGCGATCTCGACCTCGTCGTTCCGCACCAGGCCAACAAGCGCATCAACGAGTTCGTCGGGCAGAAGCTCGAGATCCCGCCCGAGAAGGTCGTCCACAACATCCAGAAGTACGGCAACACGACCGCTGCTTCGATCCCGCTCGCGCTGAGCGAAGCCATCCAAGAAGGTCGCGCCAAGAAGGGCGACCTGGTTCTCACGCCTGCGTTTGGCTCCGGATTTACCTGGGGAGCGGCGCTCATTCGGCTGTAGTCCGGTGGGTCACCGGCCCGGCCGCGTGGCGGTCGTACTCAACGGCAACGCAAGGCAAGTCACCGACCAACTCGTCGAAAGCTTCGACCAAGTCGTCGGAAGCGGCGACCTGTTTCTGTCGCGCAGCATGGACGAGGCGCACGGCATCGCGCTGAGCATCGTCGAGGAGGGATACCAAACCGTCGTCACTGGCGGTGGGGACGGCACCTTCGTGCAGATGGTCACGTCGATCACGAAAGTGGCCAAATGCCGCGGCCAAGAGCCTCCCCCATTTGGGTTGCTCAGGCTCGGCACCGGCAACTCGCTCGCGTGGGCGCTTGGCGCAGGGACCCGTGGCAAGGATGTGATTGCCGACCTCGCCAAGCTCCGACAGCACACCGCGCACCGCGACTTCCGGTTGATCGAGGTGCAAGACCTCCTCACGCCGTTTGCAGGAGCAGGATTCGATGCGCTCGGTCTCAAGCACTTTCACGAGGTGCGCTCCATGCTCGGTCGAGTTCCTTTCATCGGTAAGCAAGCGACGGGCGGATTGTCCTACGCGATTTCGATTCCTACACGAACGATTCCCGCGCTCGCGCTCCGGCGTCGAATGCAGGTCCGCGTCGTGAACCGTGGCGCGGAGGTCGAGCGCCTGGATGAGCACGGTCGACCCTCGGGGGGATCGATCGCTTCCGGCGAAATCATCTTCGAAGGTGGATGCATTGCTGCGTTGGTATCCACGATCCCGTACTGGGGATTCGGCGTGAAGGTTTTTCCGTTCGCCGAGGAGCGTCCTCCGGACCGTTTCTGTCTCCGTATCGTCGCGACCCATCCCGTCAACATCGCTGCACACATGGTCAGCGTGTGGAAGGGGACGTATCGGCACGACGACCTTCTCGACTTCTACGCCGACGATGTCGAGCTCCAGTTCGACGAGCCGACGGCCATCGAAATCGGTGGTGATCCCGCGGGGATGACCCGATCGATGCGCGCCCACCTGCATCCGGACCCGATCAAGCTGATCGACTACGAGGCGATCTAGCCCCCAGTCGACTCCGGTCTCGGCTGGAAAACGGGAATTTTGTTACCTTTCTCTCAGTAGAGCTGTAATAATACAGAAATACCAATGGGAACACTGAGGAATTGGATCATGCTGGGGGCCGGGTGTGTGGCCGCTGTGCTTGTCGCATTCGGCGGGGTGTCGGCCGAATCGATCGAGGGATCGGTCAAGGCGAGCCCAAGCACAGACGCGCGTTCGGAGTCCGATCAAAAAGACCACTACTGGCGAGTGTGGAACGGCGCGCTTCCCGAGCGGCGCGACAAAGGCGACCACGATGACGTGCTCGCGGTTCTCACTGGCAAGTTCACCGGTCCGCCAATCGGATGCACCTTCCGGTTCCGAGGCGGCGCTTTGGATCCATCCACGCTGGCGGCACGAACCGGGACACAGATTCGAGTCGAAAACCGCGACGCCTTCACGCACGAGCTCGCGGTTGCAGGGCTACCTGGTTTCACGCCGCTCGAGGCGGGTC
>CP070650.1:382042-385511 GCA_020354595.1 Myxococcales bacterium | reverse complement strand
GCCGGACTTGGATCCGTCTTCCAGCCTTCATCTACGGAGCCGCAATCGTATACTCCACCGCGGTCTACTTCGGTTGGGAGCTTCT
The DNA here is from genome assembly GCA_020354595.1 of Myxococcales bacterium. Classification (GTDB taxonomy): domain Bacteria; phylum Myxococcota_A; class Polyangia; order Polyangiales; family Houyiibacteriaceae; genus SG8-38. Next base: position 385,426 of record CP070650.1, on the reverse strand, counting down.
GGACGCGGACAATCGCTCGCACGCAAACATGGTCGGCGTGTTCGTTGTGAACATCCCCTATGCGATCATCCCCCTGCTGCTCATGTGGCGGATGAGAGAACGGGAGCCCTTCGCTGCCATGTCCGATCGGAGATGAGCCCAGGCTCGTCATATCTGAATTCATATGTCTCTTTGGACATGAGCTCCGGTCCGTTTACCAAATTGGCCTGAGAAACAGGGGTATTCCCGCCCTCGCCGGCCGTGGCACGCCGGTTGCAGAAGCACCCGGTCACGGAGGTCGTCATGGGTGCAAATCAGTTTCAGGTGTTTTCCAAGGGAGAGGTCGGACGCATGCACGTGCTTGCGCATCAACTCACCGACGAGCGGCGCTACGAGCTCGGACATCGAGTCCTCGGCGAGTGGCTCGACAACAGGAAGGGCCACACCTCGGAGGACGTGCACCTGCACTGGCACATGGGCGTGTTCGAGCTGGCGGTCTCCGAGTGGAGCTCGGCATACGCCCGGTTCAACGAGCACATCCTCCCCGCCGTCGAGCGTGGCGAGGCAGCGACCGACGCGCCGGCCATGCTTTGGCGCTTGCGCCTCGATGCACCTCGTCGGGCTCCCCTTCCCTGGGAGGTGGCCCGCGCATATGCGATTTCGGGTCTGCGCGACGAGTCCGATGGGTTCATCGTGCTCCACCACTTGCTCGCGTTGGCGGGAGCGGGAGACATACCGAGCCTCGACGCCTGGCTTCACGCGCCGACCATCGACGAGGCGCACGGCGGCTTCGTGCTCGCGCGGCTCGCGGAAGGCCTGCGAGCGTTTGCTTCTGAAGACTATCGGGCCGCGGCAGCGAGGCTCGGCGCGACCCTGCCCTGGCTGGTACACGTGGGCGGGAGCGATGCCCAGCGCGAGCTGCTGCACCGGATGGCGGCAGTTGCCTCGGACCGGTGCTAAGTGACCGGTGATGAGCAGCAAGGTCAACACCAGCGACAACCTCCGCGGCGTTCGCTACGAAATACGCGGGCAGCTCGCGCAGCGCGCACACGAGATGGAGCGTCAAGGGTACGAGATCATCTCGATGAACATCGGGAACCCGGGGCTCTTCGGCTTCCGAACGCCGGAAACCATGCGGATGGCGATGATCGAGAACCTACCGAGCAGTGAGGCGTACTGCCACCAGAAGGGGATCTTCCCGGCGCGCGAGGCGGTCGTGATGCAGCAGCAGGACCGCGGCGTCATGAACGTGACCGCCGAGCACGTGTTCATCGGAAACGGTGTCAGCGAGCTGATCGACCTCACGCTGCGGGCTCTGCTCAACGACGGCGACGAGGTGCTGATCCCGAGCCCCGACTATCCACTGTGGACGGCCTCGGTGATTCTCAACGGAGGCAAGGCGGTGCACTATCCGTGCCCGCCGGAGAAGAAGTTCCAGCCAGATCTCGACGCGCTCGCCGGCCTCATTACGGACCGAACCCGCGCAATCGTCATCATCAATCCGAACAATCCGACCGGTGCCGTCTACGGTCGCGAGGTGCTCGAAGCGATGGTCGCGCTCGCAGAAAAGCACAACCTCGTCGTCTTCAGCGACGAGATCTACGACGGCATGGTCTACGACGATGCCGAGTTCTTTCCGATCGCGCCCATGGTGAAGAACACTTTGTGTGGCACGTTCAGCGGGCTCTCCAAAGTGTACCGCGCCTGCGGTTTCCGCGTGGGCTGGGTCTCGTTTAGCGGAACCAACGAGCTTGCCAAAGACTACCTGCAAGGCCTCGACCTCCTGGCGTCGCTACGCCTTTGCAGCAACGTGCCCGGACAGTGGGGCGTGCAAACTGCGCTCGGTGGCTACCAAAGCTTGAAGAAGCTCGTTCGGCCGGGGGGCCGCTTGTACGAGTCGCGCCAAGCTGTGATCCGAGGCGTCGAAGCGAGTAACTACCTCACCATGGTCCCCCCCGGGGGTGCGATGTACGCCTTCGTCGGCGCCGATACGGACAAGCTTCCGGACTTCGACGACCAAGACTTCGCGATGGAGCTACTGCAGACGCAGCATGTGCTCGTAGCGCCCGGCTCGAGCTTCAACGTGGACTATCGCAACTACTTCCGCCTCACCGTGCTGCCGGAAGCGCAGATCATCGACGAAGTATTTCGTCGAATCGAGAAGGTCTTGCGGTCGTGATTCCCTTTTCCCCCGCGGCTCTGTAGAACCAGAGCTGCCATGGGGATGAAGCTGAAGAAAATCGCGTTTGTCTATCTGATCTCGTACCTGGGGGTTGCTGCCATCGGATTCGCGCTCCTCCCGGACCTCACGTTCAAGCTCTTTTTGTCGACCGGTGACTACGGAGAGATCCTTCCTCGGCTGCTAGGCGCCATGATGGGCGTTTTGAGCTTCCTGCTGCTGATGATCTACCGTCAAGGCGACTGGCCGAAGTACTCTCCCTTCACGATGATGGCGCGAGCTCCGCTCGTGCTGTTCATCTTCTATCTCTACGACCTCTCAGGCGATCCGATGTTTCTCATCATCAACGCAATCGTCCTCGTTGGCCTGGTCACGACGGCAGCCGGAACCGCGATGCAAGCGAGAGAGCAAAGCACTTAGGACCGATGACCGCCGCTTCATGTCAAGGGAGTTACTCGTGAGCCGGCTCCTGCATGAGCCAGGCCTCGATGGTGAGTAGCGCCCGGTGCAGTTGTGTCATTTGGCCCGCGCCGATCTGGTCTCGCATTTGGGCTTCGAGCTCACCGAGCACGGCCATGCCACGCATCAAGATGGGCTGACCGCCTTCGCGGACGAAGCGGATGAGCTTCGCGCGGCCATCGCGAGGGTCGGGAGCGCGCTCGACGACGCCCATCTCTTCGAGCTCGTCGACGAGCTGGCCGACCGCCTGCTTGGAGATGCCGACGCGTTTGGATAGCTCCGTGAGCCGCGTGCCCTCCATATCGATGTAGGGAAAGAGATTGGTATGAGCCGCGCGAAGGGTATCGACGCCCATCTGTTCGCCGAAGTGCTCGACCCCCCGCTCGTTGAGCAAACGCCCGCACTTCATCAACAACTGAGCCACCGAGGCACGCTTGGCGGCCTCGAAATCGGCATCTTTGCTGCCCGGTCTGGTCACATCGTCAGTTGTACTTGACTTTTTGGTCGAGCCCAAGCGTTGCCTCTTGTGCGACTCTCCCGGCGTGGCTCTCTATCACAATCGTTTCGTTCGATGGTACGTCGGCTTGTTCCTGAAGCTTGCCCTGACGCGCCAGGGGAGATGGCTGTTCACCCATTTCTCGGCACGGCTCGACCCGATCATCTACCGGTGGACCGGAGGGCGCTTGAACTCGAGCGGATTGATCCTCTTCCCGGTGTTGGCACTGACCACCACGGGCCGAAAGTCCGGGCAGAAGAGAACGGTGCAG
>CP070650.1:371473-381942 GCA_020354595.1 Myxococcales bacterium | reverse complement strand
GGATGCGCTCGGCCAGCCCGGAGAGCCACCCGAGCTGGGTGAGTCCCGTATCGATGCGTTCATCGATCTCCTTCACGTGACGGCGGACGCCGAGCAAGCGTTTCGTTTGTTCAAGCTTCTCGATTCTCCGTACGCCGGGATCGCCGTCGGCGACGCAAGCCGGCCCTGGCACTTGCACTGGGCGATTCAGGTCGGCGAAGTCGAGCCGTTCGTCGCGCCGGGCCTCGACGACGTCATTTTTCTCGCCGACACCATCGCGGACCCGGAGGGTCGTCACCGCGTCTACACGATCAAGGATGGGATGCGCGGAGACTTCGAGTTCGCCGACCTCGGCGGCGTGCTCCGTTGGATGGCGGCGCAGGTGCGACACGCCAAGGGCGAGCTAGACGGCATGGAGCTTCAAGAGGTGCAGAGCGAGGCGTCCGCATTGCTCGACGACGATTGGGAAGAGGGGCCGACGTCCGCACTGTTCATCGTCGAGGAGCTCCTGGACACGCCGCTTCCCGAGGCGTGGGATGCGATCTCGCGTGGCCAGTGGCCGCTGGTCGAGTCGGACGGAAGCGAGGCACCGGTCGATCGCGAAGACGGTTGGCAGCGACGCCTGTCGCTTTGGCTCACGCGGCGGTTTCTCGCGAACCGTAGCCTCGAGCTTCCGTCGGACATTGCCGTGTCGGACATGGACGCGGTGCACCGCTCGCTCGTCGACCATTTGATCGATTTCGAGCAAGCGATTCACGGCGGCGATGTGCCGAAGATCATCGACGAGGCCGCCGGCGGCGGCGACTCTCGCCTCGCCTCGCTCGCGTTCGACTGGATCGAGCGGCACGACAGCTGGCGCACCGCTGCGAGTGTCCCCGCACCCGACGAAGAAGAGGTTTTCCAAGAGGAACCGCCTCCTTTCCAACACACCCCGTTCACGCGGAGGCTCATGCAGGCTTTGTCCGGCTCGCTCGACGGAATGGTCGAGCGGGGCGAGCTCGAGCTCGATCCCGATCGGAAGGAAGCACTCTTGATCGAGCTCGTCACAGCCGGCTCCGACGCCCGTTCGGTCAAGCACATGCTCAAGAAGCTCACTTCGACCTTGGTCGACTCCGAGCACGTCGAAGAGATCTATCCGAGCGACGACAAGATTCAGGACCGCCTCAAAGCGGACCTCGGCGGATGAGCGCGCCAACGCCGGCCGACCATCTCGTGGTGATGTTACACGGGCTCGGCCGCACACGTCGCTCGCTTGCACGCATGGATCGTGCCCTCACCCGCGAGGGGTTCACGACGGTACGCCTGGACTATCCAAGCACGCGAAGACCGATCGAAGGGCACGCTGCGGCGGTGGCGGAGCTTCTCGATCGCACGCCGACTCCGACAAAGCTCTCGTTCGTGTCCCACAGCCTCGGTGGCTTGGTCATTCGGCAACTCTGCACTTACGACGCGCCGTGGCGTTCGGCCATGTCGCGCATCGTCATGCTCGCCCCCCCAAACCGCGGCGCCTCGCTGGCCTCGACGCTCGACAAAGGTGGCGTCATCCGGGGGATTCTTGGTCCGTCGTACGTCCAGATCGCGCAGGGCTTTGCCGAATCGCTCCCGGTCCCCGATGTTCCATTCGCGATTTTCGCGGGTGACGCGCCGGGAGTTCCTGGCGATGGGCTGCTGACGGTGGACGAGACGCGGCTCGACGGGGCCGCCGAGCATCACGTCGTTCCGGCCATCCACACGTTCATCATGAATCAACCCGAGGTGATTCGAGGCACCATCGCGTTCCTAGCCGCCACCCCAGATTGACGGAGACGCACGGAGCAGGCCCGCCGCCTCATCGTGGAGCGCTCCGTCCCGATCGCGTTCGAGCAAGAGAGGCCCGTCCAAATCGACGTACGCCGCATCCGCGGCGAGCAAGAGCGCAGGCTCGACGGCAAGTGACGTGCTGACCATGCAACCGACCATGATCGGAAGACCCCGTTGCTTGGCTTCAGCGGTGCACGCCAGCGCTTCGGTCAGCCCGCCAGTCTTGTCGAGCTTGACGTTGATCATGTCGTAGCGGTTTTCGACGTTCGGGAACGAGCTTCGATCGTGGAAGGATTCGTCGGCGCATATGGGGATGACGTGCTCGATGTCTTCGAGCGCTGCGTCGTCATCGGCGTGCAGAGGTTGCTCCAACACCGCCACCCCCAGACGTCCAAGCTCCGGCAGCCAGGCTTGGGTCTGCTCGATCGACCAAGCCTCGTTGGCATCGACGATCAACTTGGCGCCGGGTGCGGCCTCGTGCACCGCCGCGATTCGCCCTAGGTCGCTACCACCGTCGACCTTGACCTTGATCGTTGCGGCGGTACCGAAGCGGGCTGCGGCTTCTTTCATCTCGCTCGCGGATCCGACGCTCACGGTCCGCATCGTGTGCGTTGGTGCAGGCGCTGAGGGCAGACCCGCGACCGCCCACGCGGGCCTCCCGCTCTGCTTCGCCTCGAGATCCCAAAGCGCGCAGTCGAGCGCGTTTCGCGCCGCCCCCGCTGGCATCGATTGAACACCTGCAAACGCGTCTACAGCATCGAGCTCCGCTGACGAGGCTTCGATCAGCGCGACCACGGAGTCGACCGATTCACCGTACCGCGCGTACGGTACGCACTCCCCGCGCCCCCAAGACCCTTCGTCGTGAAGCTCCACGACGACCACCTCGGCCGCAGCCCGGCCCCCGCGGGCGATTCGAAATCCTCCTCGAATCGGCCACGACTCCACTCGGACCACCGCCTTCATGGCGACGCGCTACTCTACGCCGGTGGCTTCTTTGATCGCCTTCGGGCTCAGCGTCTTGCAGATGAAGACGTGCACGTCCCACAGATCGCGCGGCCGCTGGCCGGCCTCCTGAAGAAGCTCCATCGTCTTCTTGGCCGCTTGATTGAACTGCTCGTAGGTCGTCGCGTTCGGCGTGGTGTCGTACTTCGGGTCGATGTCGAGGATGAGCGCTTGCTTCTTGAAGAAGGTGGGCTTTACGAACACGTGATCGGCCGGGTACACGAGCGCCGGCAACAGTGTCGAAAGTGGCCAGGTCGCGCCTCCCTCGATGTCGAGGGCCGCAACGAGTGAGTCGAAACGGATCGGATAGGTGCGCTCACCGTAGAGAAGCTCGTAGACCGACTGTGCGAAAGTCTCGCGCATGTCCTCCGACATGTTCTTGAAGCGAGTCGCCTCCGCCTTCTGCGTCGTGCTCTTCGTGCTGGTGAGGAGCTCGTAGATCATTTGATGGAACTCTTCGTAGTTCCCCGAGTCGATCATCTCCTGAAGGTTCTTCTTCGTGAGAAGGTCCTCGGCGCGCTCGAGGGCCGCTTCCTTCAACTTCTCGTAACCCTTGGCGCTTGGCTCGCCGCGCTCCGCCTTGATGTAGGCCTCGTCCTCGAAGCCGACCGGGTAGAGCTTCATGAAGTAGGCGACCTGCTGCTCGAAGGTGATGTCCGGCTTCTTGGGTGGAGCCTTGGACTTGCGGGTCGAACCGGGAGCCGGCACTTGGTTGCGGCGCGCCAGTCGGTCGATGCGGACAGCCTCGTTCGACTGCACGTCGATGATCTCCATCTTGTGCCAGTAATCTGGGCGGAAGCTGCGTTCCGCGCCGTCCTCGAAGAGGAAGGTGCGCTTGTCCGGGATCTCCAGAAGGAGGACCGAGCGGCCCCAGTCCTTGCGGCTGACGTGCTCGAAAATTCGCGGTGGAACGGAAGGAGTACTCTCGGCCATCGATTACAGTTCCTCTAAAACTCAGGTAGAAGCGGGCCCCCGGGGCCGCAAAAACGAGCCCGTCGTGTATCACGGACGCGGTGCCCTTGCATCCGGTTGCGGTCGGCTGGATGTAGCCGTAGGAGCACACTCCTGCAAGGTCCTGTTCTCATTAGGGTTTATCGAAAAATGACATCCTCCACGGCAACGCGCCTCGGACCTCTGCTGACGATGGTCTCGATCTGCGTTCTCGGATTCGCGTGCGACTCGACGAGCGAGGCCGATCGGGCGCCGGCCGCCGAGCCCACCATCCCGGTGGAAAGCGATCCGCGCTTGCCCGGTATCGACACGGTCGACGAGACGCTTCAGCAACGTCTCGACCGTGCGCTGCGCGCCCAAGGACCGACCTACGTTCCGCGCACCCACCACCTGCGCGACGACGGCACGCCGCGTTTCACCAATAGGCTGATCGAGGAGTCGAGCCCCTACCTCCTGCAGCACGCGCACAATCCGGTTAGCTGGTATCCGTGGTCTGACGAGGCATTCGATCGGGCCAAGCGCGAGAACAAGCCGATCTTCCTATCGGTGGGCTACTCGACTTGCCACTGGTGCCACGTGATGGAGCGCGAGTCGTTCGAGGACGAGGAAATCGCCGCGTTTCTCAACCGTCACTTCATCGCGATCAAGGTCGACCGCGAGGAACGGCCGGACGTCGACAGCGTCTACATGACCGCGGTGAACATCCTCACGGGGCGCGGCGGCTGGCCGATGACCGTCATCATGACGCCGGACAAGGAGCCATTCTTCGGCGGGACTTACTTTCCACCACGAAAAGGCGTTCGCGGATCGCGCGCGGGCCTCATCGACATCCTCACCGAGATGCTCGCTCTCTATCGTAACGATCCCGCGCAGGTGGTCGCGCGCGCCCAAGAGATCAGTCAGCGGGTCGAGCAGATGGCGTTCATGCGGCCAGGGCCAGGCGTGCCGAGCGACAAGACGATCGCGATCGCGGCGAGCCAGCTCGCGACCAACTTCGATCGCGTGGACGGCGGGTTTAGCGGAGCGCCCAAATTCCCACAGCCCTCGCGTTTGTTGATGCTCCTGCGATACGCACGCCGGGCAAACGATCCGGGCGCCACCGCGATGGTGACGATCACGCTGGACCGCATGGCGGCCGGGGGGATCTACGATCACGTCGGCGGAGGCTTTCACCGCTACTCGACCGACGCGCAATGGCTCGTGCCGCACTTCGAAAAGATGCTCTATGACAATGCTCAGCTCGCCGTGCTCTATCTCGAGGCGTGGCAGCACACCGGCGATCTCGAGTACCGGAGAGTCACGCGGGAGATTCTCGACTACGTTGCCCGCGAGATGACGTCGGAGCAGGGCGGGTTCTATTCGGCGACCGACGCCGACAGTCCAACACCGAGCGGTCACGACGAAGAGGGCTGGTTCTTCACTTGGACCTCGCAAGAGCTCGTCGAGCTACTCGGAAGAGATGCGGCCGCCGTAATGTCTTCGGCGTACGGCGTGACTGAGGGGGGCAACTTCGAGGGACGAAACATCCTCCATCGAGTGAAGACCGACCGCGAGGTCGGGGCCGAGCTCCGCATCCCGACCAAGAAGGTGGAGGAGATCCTCGCCCAATCCCGAGCCACCCTCTATGACGCCCGCGCATCGCGACCACCGCCGATTCGAGATGACAAGGTCATCGCCGCTTGGAACGGCATGATGATCTCGGCGTTTGCGCGGGCCGGCTGGGCCCTCGACGATGCCGACTACGTCGGGATTGCCAGTCGCGCCGCGGAGTTCGTACTCGCGGAGATGCGTGACGAAAGCGGCGTGCTGCGGCGCACGTATCGAGAAGGCGCCAAAGCGGACACCTCGTTTCTCGATGACTATGCGTTCATGGTCGCGGCGTGCCTCGACCTCTATGAGACGACCGGACGCACGAGCTGGTTGCTCACCGCGCTCGAGCTCCAAGAGGGGCAGGACACACGTTTCGGCGACGACGAGAGCGGTGGCTATTTTCTCACGCCGGCGGACGGCGAGTCGCTGCTAGTTCGAGAAAAGCCAGCCTACGACCGCGCCGTTCCGTCTCCGAACTCTTTGGCTGCCAACAACCTACTGCGCCTCGAAGACATCACCGGGGACGAGGCCTGGCGCAGGTCCGCCGAGCGCCTCTTTGCGTCGCTTGCCTTTCGCGTGACTCGATCTCCGACGGGTTTCCCGATGTTGTTGGTCGCATTGGACCGTTATTACGACGTGCCATTCGAGATCGCCATCATTGCGGAGAAGCCAGCGGATGCGCTTCAGTTGGCAGAGCGGCTCCGGGACGCGTTCGTTCCGAACAAGACGTTCGCGGTACTCACGGACGCCGAAGCGGAAAGGCAGCAAGAACGCGTCCCCTGGCTCGAAGGCAAGCGCACGCTTCGCGGCAAGCCGACGGCATACGTGTGCGAGCGCGGTCGGTGCGAGCTCCCAACCTCGAAACCGTCCGTGTTTTCCAAGCAGATCGCCAAGCGCCACCCCTACCCGAGCTTCCGGGAAACCCCACCATCGCGTCTGCCGTTCAGGCGTGCGAAGTGACGGGCACCGACGAGCAGCAATGGGTCTTGGCGAGCCACAATGAAGGCAAGGTTCGCGAGGTTCGCCGGCTCTTCGAGGGCTTGCCGATCGTGCTCCGATCGACCGCGGACTTCGAGCTCCCGGAGCCCGAGGAAACCGGCGCGACGTTCGAGGCCAACGCCGAGCTCAAAGCCGTGGCGGCGGCCTCAGCCGCGGGCTTGCCCGCCATTGCCGACGACTCGGGCGTGGAAGTGGTGGCGCTCGGAGGAGAGCCTGGTATTCACACTGGCCGCTGGGCGGGACCGGAGCGCGACTTCGACGTCGCGCGCCGCCGCGTGGAGGCGAGCCTCGAGCAAGCGGGGCCAGGCGCGAGTCGCCGCGCAAACTACGTTTGTGTCCTTTGCGTCGCCTGGCCCGATGGACGAACGAGGATCTTCCGGGGAGACGCCGGCGGCGAGTTGGTATGGCCCATCCGCGGCGATCTCGGTCACGGCTTTGAACCGATGTTCCTTCCCGATGGGTACGCGATCACCTACGGCGAGATGACGCCAGAGCATCGGTTGCGGGTCAACGCGCGTGCCCAGGCGATGCGGAAGCTGCGAGACGCGCTGTTTGCTCGGGTGCCTACGGGCGGCACTTGAGGTCGGAGTAAGGGCACACGAACCGCACGTGCAGATGGTCTTCGTGGTTCGGGAAGTGCCGGATCTTGCCATCGGGCTCGTACCTGCCACGTGGGTACTGAATCCATTGGTCCAGCCTTGCCTTGCTGACGCCTTTGCGCCGAGCGTACCGGTAGAGCTTGGCCTGGAGGCGGTAGTCGATGAAGATCATCTCGACTTGATCGTTTCGAAGCCAGTGTTCGAGCAGGGTCCACTGGCGCGCGACGTCGAGGTCCGAGCTTCTGAATTCGGCGAATCGACACCCGTTCGCGCCGCATTGTTTCTGGTAGTAGCTGATGTCCGCATCTCTGCCGTTCTGATGGCTCTTGTGGTCGCGCAGCTTTCCGCATTTGCGGTCGCTTATGTCGTTAATCCGTACCACTTTGGTGTGATTTAACTTGCGGTCGACGGCGTCGAACGCATCGACGATCCATCGGATGGTCTCTTCGGTGCCGTATGTGCGGGCGGGCGTTCGGATTACGTATCCGCGGTGTGACGGCAGCCGAACTGGGCTTTCGAGGCGCCCGCGGTTCGTAGGGCCGATTGCCTCCGAAGGGCTCACCGCGGTGCGCGTGTAGATGTGGATCGGCGTGCCGGCGCGTGGGTGCTGCGTTCTCAGCCCGGAATTCCAGCGCGCGATGTCGCGAGAGCTCACACCGTACCGGCTCGCGGCCGCAACCAGCGTGTCGCCTCGCTCGAGCCGGAAGACGACCTCGGGTCGGGGATTTCCGACATCGATCGTCTGTCCGGGATAGATCCGACTCGGATGGAGCCCCGGATTGGCCTTGAGAAGGTCATCGACGGTCGTGTCGTGGCGGAGGGCAATGCCGATGAGCGTGTCACCCTTTTGCACGCGATAGACTCGACCCTTCTTCTTCTTGGTCACGGGTTTCTCGGTCGCTCGCACGGCGACGGCGGCGCTGGGGTCCCGCGCCGCGATCGGAGCGGAATGCGACTCCTCGATCGCCGCGGCCTTCGCGCCGTAGTCGAACGGCGGGGTCCAATCGATTCCTTCTTCATCGACCAGGGCGGGCCTTTTCTCTGCGGACGCACTCTCCATGGGTTTGTTGGCTGCTGGCTTCTTGGCCGCCTCCGGCTGCGCCGGACCCACGACGAGCTTCTGCCCAATGCGGATCATGTCGCCTCGAAGACCGTTCCACTCTTTGAGCTGCGCGACCAATACGCCCTCGCGTTTGGCGATCGTTCCGAGCACGTCCCCCGGCTGCACCACGACGGTTGGCGCGTCGGCGTCCACTCGGGTCGGAGCCAGCGCGGCAAAGCACAGCAGTGCGATCCCGAGTGTTCGGAGCATGCCGATCCGGTGTACAGAAGTTCGCTGCAGGCGCCAAAAAACCGATGGAAAACGCACTTTGTGACGCCCGCGCGCACTCCTGATACGTTGATCGGATGGATGGGCGCACGCGGGCCGCGGTTGGGTTGTGGATCGCCGCACTCGTGTCCTCGACGTCGTGCCACCGAGCATCTTCAACGACCGCACGGTACGCCGAATCGGGGCCGCCTCGCTACGAGATCGCATGTCCAGTGGGTGAGCGGTGCGATGAGTCGGTTGCGCTACTGGTCGGGCTTTCAGCGCCGAGTGAGCCGATGCGCTGCACTGCCGCTTTGATCGGACCGCACACCGCCGTCACGGCAGGGCATTGCGTGGCGTGGGAGCTGTCGATCGGTGGCGCCTGCGACGACGTTTGGCTCGGCTTTGCTCCCATCGACGACGGTCCTTCCGAATGGGTGGGCTGTGAGCGCATCACCTCGGTGACGACCTCGAGCACCTTGCTGTCACCCGACTACGCGGTGCTCGAGCTCGACGCGGACGTGACGCGGGAGCCGATTCCGCTCGGCGATGGGCAGGTCGCGTCCGGCGAAGTCGTCCGGATGGTGTCGGTCACCGCCGATCGCTTCTACGACGACGTTCATTCGGTCCGGAGTCGCCGCTGCGTCGTCGACGACAACCGACACCTCGCGCCGTGGAGCCCAGTCGCCCCTTCGTCGATCCGCGTGCTCTCGTCGTGCCCGATCCGTGAGGGAAGCTCCGGCGCGCCCGTGCTCGATAGCGCGGGGCGCATGCGCGGGCTGATCCACGCGGGGGGCCCGCGCTACTTCGCGTTTGGGCTGATGACCCTACTGCCGCAGCCAGTCGAGGGCGACGGCGGTCAGCACGGTCACGACCCCGATCACCATCACCAGTAGGCTCGCCGGAACCGGCGGCGCAGGGGGCACGCGATGCCCGCCGTTCGTCCTCGGAATCCGAATGCCTCGTCGGCCGCTCTGGTCTTGGGCCCGGTGTGGCGGATCCGACGAGATGGAGCTCGTGCTGGTTCGGGCGATCTCCATGAGCTGACGTTTACGGGCCTCGCCTTCGGGAAAAAGCTCGTCCATCCAGTCGGAGAGCTCCGCCGGGCCCACGAGCTCTTCTTGCTGAGCGAGAACACGTCGCAGCGCCCTTCCCATGTCCCGGGTGGTTTGCCACCGCTCGTCCGGATTGCGTTGAAGCGCCTTGAGGACGATTTCGTCGAGCTCGGGCGGGACGTCGCCTCGGTGCTCCGAGGGCGGCTTGATCTCACTCGATAGAACGGCGTACATCGTGTTCACGTCGGTGTCGCGAAGGAACAGCCGCCGATGGGTGAGCAGCTCCCACAACACCGCGCCGAGGGCCCACACGTCGACGCGCCGGTCGACGGCCGCTGCCGTCATTTGCTCGGGCGCCATGTAAGGGAACGTGCCTTTGACTTGACCAGCCTCGGTATGATGGGCGCGCTGGCTGGCGTGGGCGATTCCGAAATCGACGACCTGCGTGGTTCCGTCGTACGTGACGATGAGGTTTTCTGCCGACACGTCGCGATGCACCACCTTCAGGGATTCACCGTCGGCGTCCCTGAGCTCGTGGGCTGCATGGAGGCCTTCACAGGCCTGCGCGATGATTCGCGCCATGCGCGCCGGAAGAAGCGGCGAGGAGCGTTGGTCCACATTGGCGACGACGCGGCGATGCAACCGGGAGAGCGGCTCGCCCACCAGGTACTCCATCGCGATGAAGTACTCGCCGCCTGCCTCTCCGAAGTCGAAGACGCTGCAGACGTTCGGGTGGGTGATCCTCGAAGCGATTCCCGCCTCGTCGAGAAACATGTCCACGTAATCTCTTTCGTTCGAGAGGTGCGGGTGGATCCGCTTGAGCGCGACTAGCTTCTGGAAGCCCGGCGACCCTTCGGCGCGCGCCAAGTACACGCTGGCCATGCCCCCCGAGGCGAGCTCGAAGCAGAGCTGATAGCGGCCGATCTTCTCGGGCGCGGTGGGCGAGGGTTCGCGCGACACCGTGGAAGGCTCCGCACGACTTCCACGGCGCGCCGTTTTCATGTTTTTCGCGCCCGGATTCTTCATCCTCACTATCACCAAATGGGGACAAGCCGAGGGTTTGGACCCACCCATACCAAAGTATTACATGCCAGTTTCAATTTCCAAACCCGCCGTGATTGCCGCCACAACCGCGACATCTACTTGGGGAACGCCCTACTTCGCGTGAGCCCGTAGGGCTCTCGC
>CP070650.1:368861-371373 GCA_020354595.1 Myxococcales bacterium | reverse complement strand
CGGTGAATGTTCCAACCAACCAAGTCGACGGTGGCGAGTGGCGTCATCGCACGGCCGGTGTAGGGGCCGACGAGCTCGTCGATGAGGAGCGGACCGTGCTCCTCGGCAAGAATCGCGCACTCGTTGAGCACCTTGAAGCCCACGCGGTTGCCCGCGAAGCCCGGGGTATCCGCTGTGCGCACCATTTGGCGTCCGAGGCGGACCGTGCAGAAGGCGTCGATGAAGTCGACCAGCTTCGGGTCGGTTTCCCTACCGGCGATCAGCTCGGTGCCGACGATCACGTTCGGTGGGTTGAAGAAGTGAAGCCCGAGGAAGTTCTTGCGGAACGAATCGCTGCGCCCCTCGGCGAGCTGATTGATTGAGAGACCCGACGTGACGGTCGAGACGATCGAGTCCGGGCGGCGCACCGCGTCGATGCGGTCGAAGAACTCCTTCTTCAGATCGAGCTGCTCGGTGACCGCCTCGAAGATCAGGTCGGCTTCGGCGACGACGCGATCGAAGTCGGCGTCGTAGCTCCCGGTGTCGACCCGGTTCGCCACGGTGCTCGACCGCACCATCTTGATGGCTGCTGCGAGCCCGCCGTCCGCCTTCTCCTTGGTCCGCGCCAAAAAGGTGACTCGGGGTACCGCCGTCGTGAACAACGCCCCGCTTCCAAGGCCCATCGCGCCGTTGGCGCCGAGGACCACCACGTGCTTGATCTCGCGCGACGCCAACAAATCCGCAGACTTACCGCTTGCCGCTGATGTGGTCGACAACATCCTCTGTCCTTTCTTTGCCTCGACTGTTTACAAGTTAACTAGCCGGGGAGGGCTACTGTGAGTGTGAAGGCTCTTTCAGTCAACTGAAACCGAACAAAAACAGGCATTTACAACGGCTTTACAAGCCCCGATCGGGATTGATTCCGGCCAACTAGCCGAGATCACAGCGATCTGCGCGTGGGCGTGATAGTGAAGCCAAGCCATGCAGGAACGCAGCAGCGCGCACAGCCTCGGCATCTCGGACGAAGCGGTCGAGCTCTTCCGCGATGCAGGCGCGATCGACCTGCACATCGACTCGTTCATCTGGCACCGCGTCTTCGGCTACGACCTCGGCCGGGCGCACCGAGGCGGTTGGCTCGGAAGGGGCTTCTTCGGGCACGCGGATTTCCCCACTGTCCTCGAATCGGGCCTCGGTGGTGCGACGTGGGTGATCACCACCAATCCCCTTCGGAGCGCGCGCGGTCGGCGGCGAGTCTTCGAGAAGAACCTGCGCGCGTTGCGCTTGCTGCTCGACGACGCGCCCGGAGTGACTCACGTCCGCACAGCGGCCGAGCTCCGCGCTGCGCGCGCCGCGGGCGAGCACGGCGCCTTCATCGGCATTCAAGGTGGCAACGCGCTCGATGAAAGCCTGGAAGCGCTCGACGTTCTCGCAGACCGCTCCGTGCTTCGAGTCACCCTGGTGCACCTGACTGCATCGCGGATCGGCGGCTCGAGCTTACCGACGTCCTCGCGCGCGGGCCTGAGCGACTTCGGCCGCGCGTATGTCGAGCGGCTCAACGAGCTCCAAATCGGAGTCGACCTGGCTCACATCAATCGACAGGGCTTTCGCGATGCCGTGGAGACACACGATCGGACACAACCCCTATTCGTCACGCACACGGGATTGGCGGGGGTGTACGACCATTGGCGCAACATCGACGATGAGCAGCTTCGTGCGGTCGCCGACACCGGCGGCACGGTGGGGGTGATTCTCCACGCCGCGTTTCTCGGAAAACGGGCGGTGAGCGCTGAAACCGTGGTCGACCACCTCGCCCACATCATCGACACCGTCGGTGAGGATCATGCCTCGATCGGATCGGACTACGACGGCTCGATTATTCCACCGAAGGACTTGCCCGGGATTTGGGCGTTGCCGCGCCTCGTCCAGGAGATGCTCGATCGCGGATGGGCCGACGCGCGGATTCGGAAGATCCTCGGCGGCAACGCGCTGAGGGCGATCGAGGCGTTGCGTGGCTAGCCCCGACCGCACAAGGTTCGATCATGGCACTTCTCGAACAAATCGCCGCCGACCTCAAAAAGGCCATGCTCGAGCGGGACGACGTCACCCGCGACACCCTTCGCATGATCAAATCCGAGCTTCTGACACTCGACGACCCGGACGAGCTCGCGGTGCTCACCCGCGCCGTGAAGTCGCGCCGCGATAGCATCAAGAGCTACATCGAAGGCGGTCGCCAGGACCTTGCCGACAAGGAGCAAGCCGAGATCGACGTCATTCAGCGCTACCTGCCCAAGCCGCTGAGCGACGACGAAGCGCGTCAGGCAATCGCAGCGATCATCGAAGCGCAGGGCCTGTCGACCAAGAAGGACCTCGGGAAAGTGATGAAGGAAGTACGCGCGCGTTTCCCCGGGCAGATCGATGGGAAGCTCGCGTCGACCATCGCGGGCGAGCTCCTCGGCTAATCGGCTAGTCCTCCGCCGCGGCTTGCCCTGCCCACCAGAGGCGAAAGCGCTCCCGTATCGTGCGACGATCGTCG
>CP070650.1:366170-368761 GCA_020354595.1 Myxococcales bacterium | reverse complement strand
GGCACGCGTGATCATCTTGGTCCGGGGGTTCTTTTCGAAGAACTCGCGATGGTCGCGCACGAACGACCAATAGAGGCCATCGACGACGTCGCACCACTCGCCCTTCGGGTAGTCGCTCATCTTGCGGAGGTAGTTCGAGCCGCAGATGTAAGGCTTCGTGGTGAACGCCCCGCCCTCGCTGTGAAGCGCCATGCCATAGACGTTCGGCGCCATCACCCAGTCCGCCGAGTCGACGAACATCTCCATGAACCAATCGTAGGCCTCGCGCGGCGCGACGCGGCAGAGGAGCATCATGTTGCCGAGCACCATCAAGCGTTCGATGTGGTGATTGTAGCCATGGTTCTGCGCGCGACGAATCGCGTCATCGAGCGGCGGGATCTCCGTGGTTCCGTCGTACCAATGGCCGCTCAGCCGGCGCGTGTGGTTCCAGAAGTTCTGCTTCCAGTGGTCCTCAGGCAGCGTGTTCCATACCCCGCGAATGAACTCCCGCCAGCCGATGACCTGTCGTACGAACCCCTCGAGTGAGTTTATGCGAACGCCGTCGCGCTCTTCTTTTTCGAGCGCAAGCTCGAGGACCCGCTCCGGGGTCAGCAGCCCGACGTTGAGAAGCGGGCTGAGCGCGGAGTGAAACAGAAAAGCGTGCTCTTTGCTCAGCGCGTCCTCGTAGTCGCCGAAGAGCTCGAACCGTTCTTCGAGAAACGCGCGGAGCGCCTTCTCGGCATTGGCCTGCGTCGTGGGCAGCCAAAGCCCATTCGGGTCGCCGGGATGGTCCGGGAACCCCGCCGCTACGAGCTTCACGACGTCGCGCGTATGCTTGGTGCGCGAAGCCTTCGGAAGCGGCGGCGGCACGACGTCTTTCGGAAGCTTTTTGCGGTTGTCTTCGTCGTAGCTCCACCGGCCGCCGACCGGGGCGCCGTTTGAATTGACGAGGACGTTCATGCGATTTCGCTGCCACTTGTAGAAGTCGACCATGAAAAGGCGCTTGCGGCTCTCGCGGTACTCCTGGAACGCCGCGCGGCTCGTGAGGAACATCGGGCTCGGCAGGGACTCGCGCGTGAGGCCGTGTTTTTCGGCAAGCAACTGGAGCATCGACTCCATTGCGGTCGACTCCGTCTCGAAGTAGACGAGTTTCTCGTACGCGTCTCGCGCGAGATGCTCGTCGAGCAGGGCCGTAAACGGCTGGTTTCCGCTTTCCTCGAGCTTGGTGTACACGACGCGGTGCCCCGAGTTGCGAAGCGCGTCGGCTTTCGAACGCATCCCGCTGAGGATCAAGACCAGCTTCTGGGAATGCGCCCGATAGCGCCGGCACATGCGGACCGATTCCGCCATGAAGACGACGTCCGGCGCGGCGCGAGCGATGTGCTCGTTCGAAAAGAGCTGGTTTCCAAAGAGGACCAGCAGGCGCTTTGGCTCCAGTGCCACCGATGTCTCCCCTCGCAGTTTAAGACACATAGACGTCGGCGGAAGTGCGTACGATCTCCGACAGCCGTGCTAACTTCGCCGACTGGAGGCCTCATTTGGAAGTCGATAGAACTACTTCGAAAACGGTGCTGCTCACGGGCGCCACGGGATTCGTGGGGCGGCATCTCGATGCGGCCCTTGCAGATTCCTCGTGGGCGGTTCGTCGCGCTACGCGCAATCGTGCAAAAGCTTCCGAGGCGGGTTGGGTGCACCTCGATGTCGAGGACGAGGCGACGATTCTGCCCGCCTTAGAAGGTTGTGACGCGGCGATTTACCTCATCCACTCGATCGACGATTCGGACGACTATCCAGAGCGCGAGGCGCGCGCAGCGGAAGCGTTTGTCGAAGCCGCCGAGCGCGCCGGAATGAAGCGCATCATCTATCTCGGGGGCGTGGCGCCCGGAGGCCAACCGTCTCGTCATCTGCAAAGCCGGCTCCGCACGGGAGAGATCCTCCGCTCCGGCGCGGTGAACACGGTCGAGTTGCGTTGCAGTCTGATCATCGGCTCCGGAGGAAGCTCGTGGATGATGGTACGCGACCTCGCCGCGAGGCTTCCCGCGATGCTGCTCCCTCGATGGCTTCGCTACTCCTCGTGGCCCGTTTGGATCGAGGACGTCGTGGTGGCGATCGTGCGCGCGCTCGAGATGCCGCTCGACGGATCCGCTTGGTTCGACCTACCGGGTCCAGAGCGAATGACCCACGCGGATTTCCTTCAGCGTGTGGCCAAGAGCATGGGAAAGGACCCAAAGCTGGTCGGCGTCCCCGTGATCACGCCCACGCTGTCGAGCTATTGGATCGCCCTGGTCACCCGGGCGAGCCTTGCGCTGTCGCGCGAGCTCGTCCAAGGGCTTCAAAGCGACCTCGACCCGAGCGGCGAGCTATTTTGGGATAGGCTCGAAGGCGAGGCGCCCACCGCGTTTCAAACCGCGGTGTACCAGGCGCTCGAGGACGATGCGGCGGATTCGGTTCCGTCGCCCAAGCTCGTCCATCGCATGCGAGCGCGACTTCAGGGCGAGGGCTGAGTGGTCGATTCCGTGAGAGGCGACCGAGTCGCGCTCGCTCTATGTACGGCGGCGTTCTGCCTCGCGATGGGATTGGGCGAGGTCGTGAACGTCTGGTTGGGAACAGGC
>CP070650.1:363119-366070 GCA_020354595.1 Myxococcales bacterium | reverse complement strand
GCGACGCTGAACGGCGCAATGTTCGTCCTCGATGAGCCGACCGTCGGGCTTCATCCGCGGGATGTCGAGCGCCTGCTCGGGGTCGTCCGGGCGCTCTCGAAAGACGAGAACGTCGCGGTGGTGGTGGAGCACGACCCGGAGATGATCCTCGGCGCCGACCGCGTGATCGAGCTCGGCCCCGGCGCCGGCGAGAACGGCGGACAAATCGTCTTTGACGGAACGCCAGCGGCGCTACGCAAGGCCCGAACCGCCACGGGAGCGGCGCTCAAGGCCAACGGCGCATCCCCGCGCGACAGACGCGAGCCGAAGGGTTGGATCGAGCTCACCGGCGCATCGGGCCACAATCTGCGATCGGTGAGCGCCTCGTTTCCGCGCGGTGTCATGACGTGTGTCACCGGTGTGAGCGGCTCTGGGAAGAGCAGCCTGGTGCTCGAGACGCTGCTTCCGGCGGTGCAGCGCAAGCTGGGTCTCAAGGCCAATGGGGCGCCTCTCGAGCACGCGAGCCTGAAGGGGTACGCCTCGCTTCACGGCGTCGTCGGGGTGGACCAAGCTCCGCTCGGCCGAACTTCGCGCGGCAATGCTTCGACATACTTGAAGATTTGGGATGTATTCCGGAAGCGCTTCGCCGCGACGCCCCTGGCCAAGGAGCGGGGATACAAGCCCGGTATCTTCTCGTTTAACGTGGCGGGCGGACGCTGCGAGGCGTGCCGGGGTGACGGCGCGGAGACGGTCGAAATGCAGTTCCTGGCGGACGTGGTGTTCAGCTGTCCGGAGTGCCAAGGGCGCCGGTTCATCGGGCCCGTCCTCGACGTCGAGTACATGGGGCTCAACGTCGCGGACGTTCTTCAGCTCACGGCGCATCAGGCGGCAGAGCACTTTGCGGACGACACGACGGTCGCCAAGGCGCTCAAGCCTCTGATCGACGTCGGTCTGGGCTATCTACGCTTGGGTCAGCCGCTCAATACGCTGTCCGGCGGCGAGGCGCAGCGGCTCAAGCTCGCCGAAGCGTTAGTCCGTGCGGCGCCTGGCTCCTTGTTGGTGTTCGACGAGCCCACGGCGGGCCTTCACGCGAACGACGTGGCGCCGCTGATGAAAGTGCTGGCCGGGCTCGTCGAGCGAGGCGACACGATCGTCGTCGTCGAGCACGACATGCAGGTCGCGGCATACGCGGATCACGTGATCGACCTCGGGCCAGGCGCGGGACAAGAGGGCGGCCGCGTAGTGGCCAAGGGCTCCCCCGAAGAGGTGTCGAGGAAGAAGCGCTCGCAGACCGCGCCCTATCTCGCTCGAGCCCTCGGCAAGTCGAGGAAGCCGACTCGGTCCGCTCCGAAGAAGAAGTCGACACCCGGTGCGTCGCCGCTCCAAGAGATTCGCATCACGCATGCACGTGAGCACAACCTCAAGGACATCACGGTGCACATCCCACGGGACCAACTGGTGGTCATCACCGGCCCCAGCGGAAGCGGGAAGAGCACGCTCGCGTTCGACGTGCTGTTTGCCGAAGGCCAGCGGCGCTACCTCGAGACGCTCTCGCCGTACGCGCGCCAATACATGCCGCAACTTCCGCGTCCGGCGGTCGACCAGGTGATCGGCGTTCCGCCGAGCGTCTCGCTCGAGCAGAGGCTGACGCGGGCGGGCGCGAACTCCACGGTCGCGACCGTCACCGAAGTGTCGCACTACCTCCGACTGATCTGGGCGCGTATCGGCATCCTCCATTGCGTGGATTGCGAGGTGCCGATCGCCGCGCGGCCCGCAGCGCAACTCGCGCGCGACGTGAAACGTCGGTTCGGCGCCAAGAAGGTGACGCTTCTCGCGCCGGTCGTTCGCGGACGCAAGGGCATCCACCGCGAGCTCCTCAACAAGGCGCAAAAGGATGGCTTCGCCGAGGCGCGCATCGACGGCACGATCCACAAGCTCGAGCCGGGGATGAAGCTCGACCGCTATGTCGAGCATGACGTCGAGCTGGTCGTCGGCCGCGCGTCCGCGAAAAGCAAGGCGCTGTTGGAGCTGCTCGACAAGGCGTTGAAGACCGGCGACGGAGCAGCGTGGGCTATCGCCGGGAGCGAAGAGATGCAGCTTTCGAGCACGCGCGCATGCCCGAGCTGCGGGCGAGGCTACCCCGAGCTCGACCCGCGTTTCTTTTCCTTCAACACGCGGCAGGGGCAGTGCCCGGCGTGCGAAGGCCGCGGTGAGATCGTGAAGAAGAAGTGGCGCGGCCGCCGCCGCAAGCGCGCCATCGAGACTCGGTCGTGCGACCAGTGCGACCAAACGCGACTGTCGCCATTGGCCAGGGGCGTGACCGTGACCGACATGCCTATCACGGCCTTGTTCGAACAGAGCGTTTCCGAGGCGATCGAGACGCTGCGACAAATCGAGCTAGACGGGCGCGAGGCGACCATCGCCAAGACCCCACTGCACGAGGCGCTTCGGCGGCTGTCGTTCCTCGAGGAGGTCGGGCTTGGCTACCTGGGCCTCGGGCGCGCCGCCAACACGCTGAGCGGTGGAGAGATGCAGCGCGTTCGTCTCGCAGCACAGCTCGGGAGCGGCCTGACCGGCGTGCTCTACGTCCTCGACGAGCCGACCATCGGGCTTCACCCGCGTGATACGGGCCAGCTTCTCAGCGCGCTTCGTGGGCTCGTCGACCGCGGCAATTCGGTGCTGGTCGTCGAGCACGATGCCGACACCATTCGGGCTGCGGATCACGTGATCGACATCGGTCCCGGGGGCGGCAAGCACGGCGGGCGCGTCGTGGCCCAGGGCGAGCTCAGCAAGATGAAGGGCTCGGTAACCGCGGCCGCGCTCGACCGGCCGTCCATGCTGCCCACCAAGCGCCGGCCCACCAAGAACGCCGACTGGCTCGAGCTGACGGCGGTCGCGCATCACAATCTGAAGGAGATCGACGTCCGCTTCCCGCTCCAGCGATTCACGACGATTACAGGTGTCAGCGGGTC
>CP070650.1:359010-363019 GCA_020354595.1 Myxococcales bacterium | reverse complement strand
TCGCGAAGCCCTGGAGGCGCGAGGTGTACCTCCAGATGCAGCGCTGGCCGCATCCCGTCTTGGGCCACGAGATCGTCCACGCCGTGCTCAGCGATGCGGGGCGTGGTCCCTTCGCCGTGGCGTCGAGCTTCGGCGGCCTAATTCCGAACCCCGGTATCGTCGAGGGCGCTGCAGTGGCGCTCGCTTGGGACATCCGTGATGACCTCGATCCCGACCAGTGGTCCCGAATCATGATCGATCGGAAGGAGCTCCCCCCGGCGAAGGACCTGATGAGCGTCCGGTTTAGTGGCCTGCCTGCGCGGCGAGCGTACATGGCCGCCGGAAGCCTGGTCCGGTTCCTCATCGCGACCCGGGGCATGGACTCGTTCCTCGAGGACTATCGACAGGGGTCGATCCGTGCACTCGCGGAGCTCGAGGCGGAGTGGCACGGCTACTTACGCGAGGTCGCAGTCACTCCACACGAACGAGGTGTCGCGGAGGTCGCACTCGCACAGCCGAGCATTTTCTCCGCGGTGTGCCCACACGAGCTCGCAAAGCTTCGAGCCGATCTGTCGGGCGACGTGGACGCGCGAGACGACGCGCGCATGCTCCGAACCTGTCGGGCCATTCTCGATATCGACGAGCACGAAGGGCAAGCCAGGGCTGCGTTGGTCGGCGCTCTGGCACGCTCCGGACGACAGGCCGAAGCGCTCGAAGAGCTCGACGCCCTGCGCTCCGCGATGTCAGCCCCGAAGCCGATCGTGGCCGCAGCGCTGGAAAGCTATGCCGACGCCAAATGGACACTCGGCAAGCCCGACGAAGCGGCGGAGCTGTACGAGGACCTCCTGGCGATGCCCCGGACCGACGGTCCGGCCCGACAGAGCGAGGTGAAGAAGCTCGCCCTCTCTGGCGACCCGTTGGAGCGGGATCTCGTATACAAAATGCTGGTCGGACAGTCGTCGAGCCCGGTGGTCGTCCACCTCGCGAAAGCCCTCTCCACGGTGCGGCGCGACGGGCTGGGCCAGTACCTGGAAGCGCGCCAGCTGATGGGACAAAGTCGCTACGCGCTCGCGACACCGTTGCTGGAGGATGCAAAGCGGCTGGGCCTTCCCACCGAGCGATTGGAACGAGAGCTGAGCCGTCTCCTCGGCATCAGCTACTTCGCGATCGGTCGCTACGCCGAGTCCGCCACCGAGTGGCGGGAGCGGGGTTGGATCGGTGCGGCGGCACGCGCGGAGGCCGAGCGTTGGCTCGAGCGTATCGAATACGCCGAGAACGGCGCGTTCAATCCGACGCTGCCAGGTCCATCGTTGGCTCCCCGAGCTGGGCCTTGATGTGCGCTGCGATCGAGCAGTCGGCGACGGCGATGGGATCGCCCTCAGCTTTCGCGGCATCGGACTTCGGCCCGATCTGGCTCCGAACCGTGATCAAACGGCCGCGGTTCTCCGTCCGGGAGCGAAGCACGAGCTGGTCTTGCTCGAGATCCCAAAGGAAGACGTCGACCGGATCCTCGAGACGGCTCTTGCCCTGCACGACGAGCAACAAGAAATAGTCCGCGGGCACGTGTTCCTTCAGGGAGGGAAGCTCGCGGTCGATCGCCCGTCGAAGCTGCTCCTCTCGCACCGAGAGCCGGCGCATGTCGTTGGTGTCGTCGGACCTTGCTAGCCACTTCGAGGTCAGCACCTCCGGCACGTCCGAAAGCACCCGGAGGGGGGTGAGCTCGAGGCCGAGACAGGCGCCGATGGCGTCTTGCTCCTCCGCCTCGACCACGGCGGAAAGCGTCTCCTCGGTGCGAAGCTCGGGCGCCCGAATCTTGAGATAGACGACGGTCTCGTCGTGAAGGGCGGACAGCGGTACTTCCGCTTCGATGAGACGAGTGGCGGCGCCTGACTTGGCGGACAGCGCCTTTGCGCGGAGATCGGCGGAAGTCGTGTCGAGGGCTTCGAGAGTCGGGGCCACTTCTTCGGCGTGAAGGGTGTAGATGCGCTCCCGGAGCGCATCCGCGCGGACCTTCTGACGCCAGAAGTAGGCCCCGACGATCAGGGCAGCCACCAAAACGATGAAACCGATACGCCGCCAGGGAAGCCCGGGTCGGTATCGGTTTCTCGGAGCGCCTTCGAACTCGGCAGGAGTGAGCTCGGAAGGCTCCATCGCGACTGTTGCTTATTCGGCCTGGTTGACTGCGAAGCTGACGTTGCCGTAGCCCGCAGCCGCCGCCGAGAACATGACCTTCTTCACGACTCGGAAGTCGATGTTGCGATCCGCTTGCACGATGACTTGTCCAGCAAACGGCTCCGAAGGATGGATGGTCTCCCACTTGCGCTTTTCCGCCTCGAGGCCCTGGATGAGCGGCTCGATGCGGTCTACCTGTGCGGTCTGCCCTTGCGTCTGCGTGTCGGCCACGCGGGTGCCATCGAGCGTGATGACCCGCTCGTCGACTGCGACGATCGGCGAGATCTCGATCTGCTCGGTGTTCTTCGCTGCGGGCATCGTGATGGTCGGCTGCTGTGCAACCAACTCACCCGACGCGGAGAACGACATGAGCAGGAAGATGACGAGGACGATCAAGAAGTCGATGAACGGAATCAGTGGGATCTGATGGTCCACCGATTTGCGGCCGTGCCCGGAGACCCGATCACGAACGAACTTGAGCGGAATGTGGTGGAGCAGTATTGGTTCTGGCCGTTGGATCGCCATGATTCCCCCCTACAGGAACGCTGCTCCGTCCGCCATGGACAGGTTGGTAAAGCCGGCGGCGGACGCAACGTCCATCGCGCGAATGACGTCCTCGTAGCGAACGCCGTCCTCGGGCGCGACGATCATGTCGTCACGGTCGTCCCAGGCTTGTTTCCACTGATCGAGCTTGGTCGCGAGCTCGTCGACGTCGAACTCCTTCTGGTCGGCGACCGCGCGCTTCTTGATGTCGATGCTCTCCCCGGCCGAGGACCCGAGGACGTACCCCGAGTTCCGGACCTGCAGGATGAGCTTCACTTTTTCGTCCTCGGGCGGGGCATCCTCGGTGGACGCCTGGCCTGGGACCTGCTGATTGGCGTTCATCGCGGCGAGCTGGTTCCAGACCGCGGTGGCCAACAAGAACATGACGCAGCAAAGCAACAGGTCGATGAACGGAATCAGGGGGATCTCCTGATTGACCGATTTCTTCCCAGAGCCTTCCCCGCCGGTTTCGATTGCAGCCATTTAGACGCCCCCCGCCCTTACTCCGCGGGAATGTTCTGGAGGTCGACCTTCGAGCGGTTACCCACCACCAGGTTCAGAACCTGCACGGTGGCCGCATTGATGTCGTCGATGATCTTCTGCGTCTTGCCGTTCAGAAGGCCCATCATCAAGAGCGCGAAGACCGCGGTGATGAGACCGAACGCCGTACAGTTCATGGCCTCTTCGATGCCCTTTGCAAGACCGGTCGCCTTGCTGGCGGCATCGGCCTTGGCCACCTCACCGAACGCGGTGATGAGACCCACGACCGTTCCGAAGAGACCGCAGAGCATGCCGACGTTGGCGAGAAGACCGAGGTATGGCGTACGCCGTTCGATCAATGGAAGCTCGCGGAGCGCGGCTTCGTCCATGGCCGCTTGAACTTCATCATCAGGGCGATTCACCTTGAGCAAACCCTGCTTGACGATGCGGGCGAGCGGGTTGTGCTCCGCGGAACAAACCTTGATCGCGCCTGCAACGTCCCCAGCGGTGATGCACTTCTGCATCTTCGCGATGAACTCGTCTTTGTCGATCGACGCTTTGTAGAGATACATCGCGCGCTCGATCGTGAACCCGATTGCAAAGACGAGACAAACGAGGATCAGCCACATCGCCCATCCGCCTGCTTCAAAGTGGTATGCCAACTTGGCCATTTTTTCCTGCCTCCTGCGAACTTTACTTTGACAGTGTTATCAGGACCCCGAGTGAGTACGGTGCGATCCCCACCACTGTCTTCTGACTAAAACTCTCTGTTCCCCCCAGAACAGTAAGCTATTCCAAGGTTTGCTTACTACATTGGGATGATAACGGTTGGATG
>CP070650.1:355721-358910 GCA_020354595.1 Myxococcales bacterium | reverse complement strand
CCGCGACGCTTGGGTCGAGCAGGCGAGAACCGTCGACCCCAGCGTCCGCGAGGCGCTCCGAGCCGCCGGCGACCGGATCCGTCGTTATCACGAGCATCAGCGCGAGCCCGGGTTTCGCTATGAAGAGGAGGGCGTCGGGCTCGGTCAGCGCGTGCAACCGGTCGCGGCGGCGGCGGTCTACGCCCCCGGCGGCAAGGCGCGCTATCCGTCCACGGTCTTGATGACCGCGATTCCAGCCACGGTAGCTGGCGTCGAGCGAATCGTGTTGATCACGCCGAACCCAACGCCCGAGATTCTCGCCGCCGCCGAGGTCGCCGGTGTGACCGAGGTCGTGGATGCCGGCGGCGCACAAGCGATCGCAGCGGTGGCCTACGGGACGGAGTCGGTCGCGCGCGTCGACAAGGTCGTCGGACCCGGCAACATCTACGTCGCGTGCGCGAAGCGGTTGGTCTTCGGTGCGGTCGATATCGACTCGATCGCCGGGCCGAGCGAGATCTTGGTCGTCGCCGACGATGGCGCCGATCCGGAAATCGTTGCCGCCGATCTTCTCTCCCAAGCCGAGCATGATGAGGCGGCCTATCCGTTGCTCGTCACGCTTTCCCGTTCCCAGGCCGACGCGGTCGACGCGGCCGTCGCACGGCAGCTGCAATCGCTACCTCGCAAGGCAATTGCGGGCGAAGCGGTGCGCAACAACGGCTACGCTTTCGTCGTTGGCGACTTGGAGGAAGCGGGCCGCGCGGCGACCGTTCTGGCCGCCGAGCACTTGAGCCTTTCGGTAGCGGATCCGGAGTCGCTCCTTCCGAGCATCGGTGCCGCAGGCGCGATCTTCCTCGGCTATCACACCCCGGAGGCCGCGGGTGACTATGCGGCTGGGCCGAGTCATGTGCTCCCCACCGGCGGCGCGGTTCGGTTCGCTTCCCCGCTTGGCGTCTACGATTTCGTCGTCCGCTCGTCCTTGATTTGCTACTCGCGGGCGGCGATCGCGAGGCAGGGGGATCTACTCGAGGTGTTGGCGCGCCTGGAGGGCCTCGAGGCGCACGCGCGCGCGGTTGCACTTCGACGAGCAGAGTGACGCCGATGGTTGCGGCGCGGGCCGTCGCCGAGTACCCATTCACGCGTGGGTCAGGCCACCTTGGAAAAGCGACTCGCCCACGAGATGGGGCGCTGCATCGCGGACTTCGAGCTCATCGAGCCCGGCGACCGCGTCATGGTCGCCATCAGCGGCGGCAAGGACAGTTACGTCCTCCTCCATCTCTTGGAGCGGGCGCGCCAAAGGGCTCCGATCCCCTTCGAGCTCATTGCGGTACACCTCGACCAGGGGCAACCCGGCTATGATGGCTCTGCGCTCGCGGCGTGGCTCGGCAACCACGGCTACGAGCATCGGATCCTGCGCGAGAATACGTATCAGCTGGTCACCGAGCGAATTCCCGAGGGCAAAACGTATTGCAGCATGTGCTCGAGGCTCCGTCGCGGGATTCTCTACAACGCCGCGGAAAGCCTCGGCTGCACGAAGATCGCGCTCGGGCATCATCGGGACGACGCGATCGAAACGCTCATGTTGAACATGATGTTCAACGGCTCGCTCAGCGCGATGCCGGCCAAGCTCCAGAGCGATGACGGGCGCAACACAGTCATTCGTCCGTTGTTGTATTCCTCGGAGCGAGACATCGCCGCCTATGCCACGGAGCTGGACTTCCCGATCATCCCCTGCAATCTCTGCGGCTCGCAGGAAAAGCTTTGGCGTCAGGAGATCAAGCAGTTGCTCGATGACATCGAGGAGCGCGTCCCCAAAGTCCGCCAGAGCATGCTCGCCGCGCTCAAGAACGTTCACGCATCACACTTGCTTGGGACGAGCGAGCTCTGATGAAGCGCATTGCCGCCCTGTTGGTGTTCGTCGCCGTATTGTCCGCAGCCGTCGCCGACGCGCAGCCGGAAAACGCCGAGCCCATCAACATCGAACGATTTCGGCCGTCACTCGATCGGTTCGGCTTTCTAGGCTTCAACGGCAGCGGCACGCTCGGCCATGGGCGTTGGAACGTGGGCTTGACCACCTGGAACTCCAACAGGCCGCTGCGCATCCGCTACGCCACCGACGGCATCATCGAGGATGTCATCGATCATCGGATGACCGGCGACTTCTTCACGGAAGTCGGCTTGTTCGGCCGGTGGTCGCTCGCGCTCGAGGTCCCGCTCGTGTTCTACCAGAACGGCGAAACGACGCGCCCGCTCGATGGCCGCACTTCGTTCACGGGCTTCGCCGTCGAGGATCCTCGCTTCACGACGAGAGTTCGGTTCTTCGGTGAGAAGACGGAGGAGTCGCAGGACAAGCCCGACGGACCGGGGCTCGGCCTGTTGCTGACGTTCCCGGTACCGATCGGCAGCGAGAGCCTCTATGCGAGTGAGTCGCAGTTCTCGTTCGATGCCCAGCTCCTCGCTGACTTCCATCTGATCGGCGCAGGCGCCGGAACGATGCTCGGCTGGCGCTACCGCGTGAACAATCGGCGATTCGGAGCCGACACCCTCGGGCAGGAGCTTCAATACGGCTTCGCCCTGAAGCCGCCGATTCCGCCGGCCAAGGACCTGTTCGGCTTGCTCGAGCTCCGCGGCACGACGACGTTTCGGGGCCGCAGCACCAACACGCTCGAGGGCGACATTGGCGTGCGCTGGACCAAGAACCACGTGACGCTGACCGCCGCCCTCGGCATGGGCTTTGTCCGCGGTCTCGGCCAACCCCGCTTCCGTGCGATTGCCGGCGTCGCATGGTCACCGCAAACCAACGACATCGATGCAGATGGGATCCCGGACTCCCGCGACGAATGTCCCCGCCTTCCTGAAGACCACGACGGTTTCGAAGACGAAGACGGCTGCATGGATCCCGACAACGACAACGACTTCATCCCCGACGTCGACGACCAATGCCCAAACGAAGAAGCAATCGAGGGAAGGGATCTCGATGAAGACGGTTGCACCGACCCGGACTAACCACTCTCTGCCAGCGCCAGCGCCAGTCTTGGCGCTTGTCTTGCTCACCTCCTGCACCCCCCAAGGCGACCCCGGCATCGGCTCTGGTTTTTCTGACGACTTCGGCCGTTCCCAGCTCGGCAGCAACTACGAAAAGACCGGGGGCAACTGGCGGATCGAAAATGGGCAGCTTCGCGTGACTGGCGCGAAGAACCATCCGCTGTGGCT
>CP070650.1:351241-355621 GCA_020354595.1 Myxococcales bacterium | reverse complement strand
CGGACAGGTCCACTCGCCCATGAGCCGAAAATACCTGCTATCATGGATTTGGTCATGCGGAGGCGGCTCCTTGCACTGCTCCTTTCGATTCCGCTCGCGGCGACGGGCGCCGCGGGGGTGGCACTTCACGTCTGCCAGTCGATGGGTGGGGCCGCCCTGGGAGACTGTGACTGCGAGAAGCAGTCAGGCCACGCCGCCCACACAGAGCATGCAGAGCATGGCGCCCACGCACATCACGCTTCGGGGCCGAAGCTAGAGGGCCAGCCTTGTTGCTCGATCGAACTGACCGAGGCGAGCCGGGTCGTCGCAACTCACGAAGCATCGATGCTGCGGGTCGAGGACGCCCCAATTGCGTTCGTCGGACTCACCAACACGCCCGCACTGCAATCGCGGTTTGCGTGTGATCTAGGCCTGCTTCGGGAGCGAGCGCCTCCGAACATTCACGGTCCGCCGCTCTTCGTTCGTCATTGTTCCTTCCTGAATTGAGACCGCGTCTCGCGCTCTTCTGAGCGCGGACTTGCGCGCGTCCATCGACGCGCTCCGCGGAAACTCAATGACAGGAGGAATCAATGGAAAGGAATGTGCTTCTTGCGGCGCTCATGATCGGGGCGGTCGGGTGTCGCGGCACTTATGAATCAGCAACGAGAGATGATCTCTCGACAGCCGCGGCGGTCGTCGCGGACGAGGAGGCGCCGCCAAAGGAGCTCTCGCTCGACGGCAGTTTGAGTAGCTACGTCGCCTACGCGCTCGCGCGGAGCCCGGAGCTCCGCGCGTCGTTCGAGCGATGGCGCGCTGCAACGATGCGGATCTCACGGGCGCGACGCATGCCCGAGCCGGTCATCAAGTACAGCTACTATGTCAGGAGCATCGAGACCCGGGTCGGTCCTCAGCAACACAAGCTGAGCCTGATGCAGTCGTTTCCGTGGCCCACCGCGCTGAGCAAGGGGGCGGACGCGGCATCTTCGAAGGCCCGGGCGGCCCAGCGCCGCTTCGACGCCGAGGCGTTGGTGGTTCAGCAAGCCGTCGCGGATGCCTACTGGCGCCTGTGGCTCGTCCACGAGGAGCATCGGCTGACGATGGAGCACGACATCGTCCTCGAAACGCTGGCGGGGACCGTACGGGGACGCGTTCGTACCGGAGATGCATCCCTTGCCGATCTCAACCAAGTCGAGCTCGGGATTGCCCGCCACCATGATCACCACGGTGCGCACCGCGAGGTGGAGCGCGTAGCCGCGGCGGAGCTGCTGCGCGCCATTGGCGCGACTCAAGAGCAACGACAGCTGACTGCCACTGACAGCCCCTTCGAAGGTCTACCGGCAGAGCCCGAACAGAGCCTCCATCGGGACGCGCTTCAACATCCGCGAATCGAAGCCGCTGACCTGATGGCGGAGTCGAGCGACTCCCAAGTCAAGGCGGAAGCTGCAGACCGCGCGCCCAGCTTGCTGGCGGGCTTGGACTGGATCGTGGTCGGCGACTCGCAGATCCCTCAGCCCGATAGCGGCAAGGATGCCGTCATCGTCACCGCGGGGCTGAGCCTGCCGCTTTGGGGTCCCAACTATCGGAGCTCCATGAGCGCGGCCCGCGCGGAGGGAGCCGCACATCGAGCCGACCGTGACGCCGCACGGCTCGCGGCGGACGCGCACTTGGAGGCGGCGCTCTCCGGGGTGCGTGGCGCGCAGAGAAGAATCGATCTCTATCGGAATACGCTCATCCCACAAGCGGAGACGACGTTCCAATCCGTCCTTGGGGGTTATCAGAGCGGGCGGTCGACGGTCGCTTCGGCCCTGCTCGCGCAACGGGATCTTCTCGAGCTCCAGCTCGAGCTTGCCCGAAGCCGTGCCAACCACGCCCGTGCTTGGGCCGTATTGGAAGCCGTCGTCGGGCGCTCCGTGACACCGGACGAGCGAGGAGAGCAGCCATGAGCGAGAACAAGACAAAGTATGCTCCGTGGATCGCGCTGCCCATCGTGGCGGTGATCGCCTTCGGCCTCGGCGGATGGCTGCTTGGAGGCACGAAGGCGCCCGAGGACCGCGCCCAAGAGCACGAGCACGAGGCAAAGGAAACGATCTGGACCTGCTCGATGCACCCGCAAATCCGGCAGAGCGAACCGGGGCAGTGTCCGATTTGCGGAATGGACCTGATCCCGGTGGAAGGCGAAGAGCAGGACGAGGGCGGCGCAAAGAGGGTGACTCTATCGGAGCGTGCCAAGATGCTCGCGCGCGTTCGAACGGTGCAAGCCCATCGGCTCGGCACGGGGCGGGTCGAACGGCGGCTGCTCGGTCGCGTCGACTACGACGAGAGAAGCCTGCGGACGGTCACCGCTTGGATCGGCGGGCGAATCGAACGCTTGCACGTAGCGACGACGGGCGAACGGGTGAAACGCGGCCAAGTGATTGCGACGCTCTACAGTCCCGAGGTCTACAACGCGCATCAAGATCTCATTCAGGCGCGGCAACAACTCGAACGCCTCCAGGAGGGAGCGACGCCCAGCGCGAGCAGAGCAGCGCAGGCGGCTCTCAACGCGGCACGCGATCGATTACGACTGCTTGGTGTTCCGGACGCCGAGGTGCGTTCGATGGAGCGCGCCGGCAAACCATCGGAGCGCGTTCGGATCCGTACTCCGTTTAGGGGGACCGTGATCGAGCGGCTCGCGACGCAAGGCAACTACGTCGAGACCGGAAGCGGCTTGTACCGCGTTGCAGATCTGTCGACGCTATGGGTTCAACTCGATGCGTACGAGAGCGACCTCCCCGTGCTGAAGGCAGGTCAAGAGGTCGTGCTCCGAGTCGAAGCACTACCCGGCGAGCTCTTCAAGGGACGCGTGACGTTCGTGGATCCCATACTCGATCCCCAGACGCGAACCGCCCGGGTACGAATCGAGGTGAACAATCAGGATCGGCGGCTCCGGCCCGGGATGTTCGTCGAAGCAAGCGTCCGGAGCGATGCAGACGCAGAGCCCGCCCTGGAGGCCCCGCTCGTGGTGCCTGCGACCGCTCCTCTCTTCACCGGTCGAAGGTCGATCGTCTACGTCGAGGTCGAAGGTACCGAAGCACCGACCTACGAGGCCAGAGTCGTCACGCTCGGAACCCGCATGGGGGAGCTCTATCCAGTGCTGGCCGGCCTGCACGAGGGCGAGCGCGTGGTCGTCCACGGAGCCTTTGCGATCGACGCAGACCTGCAGATCCGAGGGGGCGACTCGATGATGAATTTGGAGATCGATGACGACACACCTGCGGAACCGGAGGCCGCGCACGAGATCCACCAGCGGGCGTCGCCCGAACGAGGGAAGACCGCGGCCCCAAAGCGCCGACCGAAGAGCAAGGCCGCGCCAAAGCCCAACGCCCCGGAGACGCCCGCTCCAGCGAAACCGGCAGCGCCAACTGGCCACGAACATCACCAGCACATGCAAGGGCATCAACATTGACTTCCAGCGAGAGACCGAATCCGCGTGAAATCGTGTCCCCAGCGTGGGAGGCGTTCTTGCGCTTCTTCGTCGACAACAAGCTGATCGTGTTCGTCCTCGTGGCCGGAGTCATTGGCGCGGGCGTCTATGTGTCGCCGTTCGACTGGCAGCTTGGCAAGCTGCCGCGCGACCGCGTGCCCGTCGATGCAATCCCCGACATAGGAGAAAACCAACAAATCGTGTTCACCGAGTGGCCAGGTCGCTCTCCGCGGGATGTCGAAGACCAGATCAGCTACCCGCTCACGACCGCGCTTCTCGGCATTCCCGGCGTGCGCACGGTGAGAAGCTCCTCCATGTTCGGCTTCTCGAGCATCTTCGTGATCTTCGAAGACGGCGTGGAGTTCTACTGGTCACGCTCGCGCGTCCTCGAAAAGCTCGCCTCGCTTCCCACTGGCACCCTACCCGACGGCGTCGCTCCGGCGTTGGGCCCTGACGCGACCGCGCTCGGGCAGGTGTTCTGGTACACGCTCGAGGGACGAAACCCCGAAGGAGAGCTCGTCGGCGGCTGGGATCTGCACGAGCTCCGCTCGACGCAGGATTGGATCGTCCGATTCGCGCTTCAGTCGGTGCCTGGTGTCTCCGAGGTGGCGTCCGTCGGCGGTTACGTACGGGAGTACCAGGTCAACGTGGATCCCGAGGCGATGCTCGCGAGCGGCGTCACGATCGAGCAGATCGCGCGGGCAGTGCGGGAGTCGAACCTGGACGTCGGCGCCCGAACGCTCGAAATCAATCGTGCCGAGGATCTGGTGCGCGGCTTGGGGTTCATTCAAACGGTCGGCGACCTCGAGCGGACGGTGATCACGACGCGCAAGCACACGCCGATCCGCATTGCGGATGTTGCGCGAGTCACGCTGGGGCCCGCCCAACGGCGCGGCGCGCTCGATGACGCGGGAGCCGAGGCCGTCGGCGGGGTGGTG
>CP070650.1:348589-351141 GCA_020354595.1 Myxococcales bacterium | reverse complement strand
GGTTCGTTCACGAACATGGGTGCTGAACGAGGGGAGTTGGTCATCGAGGATCTGGCGTTGCCGTTGGCGCTGCGCTTCATCTCGGGGAAGTACCAGGGAGGGGAGTTTCCTCTCCCGGATTCCGGAGAGATCGTGATCGGGCGCTCGAGCGAGCTCGACATGGTCCTCGTCGAGGACATGGTCTCGCGCCGCCACGCCAAGATTTCGGTGGAGGACGGAGACATCTTTCTCGAGGACCTCGGCTCGACGAACGGCAGCTTCGTCAATGGTGAAAAGATCACCAAGACCAAGCTCGCCGAAGGCGACCGCATTCTCATCGGCACCAGCATCATCAAGGTCGTGACCTCGGATGGCTCCGCGTCGGTCGTCGACGCGCAAGCGCAGATGGATGCCGCCGCGTCGAGCGCGCGTCCCGCCGCTGCCGGAAGCACCATGACCGGCTCCATCGCCGAGGTCGCGCTTCCCGACTTGTTGCAGCTGTTCTCCGCATCGAAGAAGACCGGCGTGTTGCAGATCACCACAGCGACGGACGTTGGCGCGATTTACCTCGACGAGGGCATGGTGCGGTTCGCTGTCGTCAATGGCGACGAGTCGGTGCCGCCCGAGAAGGCGTTCTATCGCGTGCTGGTTTGGGACAAAGGCACGTTCGACTTGCTTCCCGAGGCCGAGCGCGAGTTCCCGAGCGAGATCCAGAGCAGCATCGAAGGTCTTCTAATGGAGGGCATGCGTCAGCTCGACGAGATGCGTCGGTTGGGCGATGCCCTTCCTGCGCTCCAGTCCGCAATTTCGATTACGAAGCCACTCCAAAAGCCACTCCGCGACGCCTCACCGGAGGAGCTCGACGTCATTCAGCTCGCGCTCAACCACGAGACCCTGGTCGACATGATGAATCACGGCGGCAAGCCGGATCCCGAGGTGGCCGAGGTCGTAGTCGCGCTGCTCGAAAAGGGCTACCTTAGGAGCAGCTGAGGTCGCGGGTCCCGAGTTGCGGCGCGCGAAGGTTAGTCACATCCGACCCGCCCACCCCCACCCGTAATCCTCCCTGCGCGCCCCATCGCTTCGCTCGCGGCTTGCCGGCGCATGCGCGCCGGGCTTCGCCGTTCCGGCTCGCACTGCCGTGCATGTTTGGGGGGGCGGATCAACGCCGATCACTTGGGCGCGTCCGTAGCGAAACTAATTGCCGCCGAAATATTCCCGCAGCGCCCGATACGCCTTGCTCAGCGACTCGCTCAGCTCCACTGCCGTCTCGTGCCGCTCCGGGTGCCCCTCGTGCTTGTCGGGGCTGTACCGTTCGCGCAGTCGTTTGTAGGCGCGCTCGACCTCCGGCCATGTGGCGCCCGGGCTCAGCTCGAGGTTGGCGAGGTACTGCCTCACCCGTTGGAGAGTAGGGCGCGCTGCTTCGGCGGGCTGCTCACCGCGGCGGCGCGCCTGCTCGTCTGCAAGCTCGTCGTCGGTGAGCTCGGCGAGCTTCTTCCCCTGGGGCCCAAACGGTCCGTCGCTCAGCCGGCTCATTGCTCGACGGCGCCGTGTAGGGTGAGCAGCCGAACGAGCAGGTCTTCGGAGTACTTGGTGAGCTCGGTGAACGCGACCCCCATTCCAGGTGGGTCGTCTTCGACGCGAACGACCTTTCCAGTGCCTTCGATCGTCTCGACTTCGTCCATGATGACCGTGAACGTCAAGTGAACCTCGGTGCCTACCTCGAGGGGCTCCTTGCTCCGAATGAACACACCAGACCGGGAAACGTTCGTCACGTACTCGTGAACGAAAGCGTCGAACGACTCGAACTCTTTGTTGATCGTGACCCGCTTTTCACCGCGTTTATGGTCGTCCATCGAAGATTAGCCTCCCGTCAGGTCGAACTGTTCCAGATGATAATCGTTTCGCGGGTTCAATTCGATACGCCGCTGGAAACGCCGCGCTGCCTCCTCCATGGAAGCCCGTTCCTCGCGTTCGAGCATGTCGCAGACTGCGGGGTGCGCGGTGATGACGATCTTGTAGCCGGGCAGCGAGTCTCGTTCGCGCCTCATCTGCCGAAAGATCTCGTGACAAATCGTTTCCTTCGACTGAAGTCTTCCCGTGCCATCGCAGAAGAAGCAGGGCTCGTACAATGTCCGGCCGAGCGATTGACGCGTTCGCTTCCTGGTCATCTCGACCAGCCCGAGCTCGCTGATGCGAACCGTGGTCGTCTTTGCCTTGTCGTTCTTCAGCGCTTGCAATAGCGCTTTGGACACCTTTTCGCGGTGTGCGTGCCGCTCCATGTCGATGAAGTCGAGCACGATGAGCCCACCGATATTGCGAAACAACAGTTGGTACGCGATCTCACGGACCGCCTCGAGGTTAGTCTGCAGGATCGTCTGCTCGACATCGCGTCCCTTGCCGGTGAAGCGACCGGTGTTGACGTCGATCGCGGTGAGAGCCTCGGCCTGGTCGATCACCAAGTGTCCCCCCGATGGCAGCTGCACCTTCCGTGAAAGCGCGCGGGTGATCTCCTCTTCGATGCCGTATTCGTCGAAGAGCGGCTCGTAGCCTTCGTAGAGGCGTACGTCATTGGC
>CP070650.1:345165-348489 GCA_020354595.1 Myxococcales bacterium | reverse complement strand
GACCTACGCTCGCCCGCCGACAGCACGAACGGATATGCACTGTCCCCCGTACCAGGAGACGCGTCCTTCAGCGTCCCGAGCTCTTCGAGGAGCTCACCAATCGATGCCTGGATCTTGCCGTTGGGTGTCGAGAGCCGCGACCACCCGACCTCGGGCTCGTCGACCGCGAAGATCACACCCGACGGGCTTTCGATAATTGCATCGAAGAGCTTCTCCGCGGCAACGAATCCGGGACCTTCGAAGCCTGCGCGGGCAAGCGACTCCGGGTACTTGTTCGCGTACTGGTGCGCCAGTCCCCAAACCACCGCCGCCGACTGCATCCCTTCGGGGAGATGTGGTCCGAGCGTTCGGTAGAGGATGACCGGTGCCAGCGGCGCGAGCTTCGGGTTCGATAGGACGTTGGAAAAGAACGCGGGAATGAACGCCGGTCGCCCTTGCTCGAGCGCGGCATGAAGAGGCGCGAGGTCCTCGTCGGTGTAGGCGCCCAATGCTTCGCACAAGCGCGCGTGGATCTCCGCTTCCTCGAGAACGCCTTGTGGTGGATCGAGCAGCGGGTGCCGGACGTGGAAGTAGTTGTGCGGAAACTCGAAGTTGAAGAACGTCGCTTCGGCCTTTTCGTACTGCGTCGGCGTCGGAAGGACGTAATGCGCGAGTCGCGCCGTTTCGGTCATTGCGACATCGATCACCACGAGCGTGTCGAGCGCGCCGAGCGCTTCGCGCATCGCCTGGCTGTCCGGCATCGAGTGCGCGGGGTTGCTGCTCTCCACGATCATCGCTCGATAGCGCTTGGGGTGATCGGTCAGGATCTCGGAGGGGATCGAATTGCAAGGCGTGAGCCCCGAGATGATGCGCTTGTTGGCAACGGGTGTCCGTTTGGACTCGGCCCCGGCGCCGAGCTTCTCGAGGTTGCCCGCGACGTTGACGAGGACGGCGGGAACGTATTGTGCGCCTTCCTTCGCAAAGTTACCGGTCAACACCCATAGCAGCTTGTTGAGGTAGCTATTGAGGGTCGAGAAGCGATTCATTTGGATGCCGAGATCCTCGAAGATCGCGACGCTCTGTGCTTTGCCGATGCGGCGCGCAGTCTCACGCACCAGATCCTCCGGCACTCCCGAGATCTCGCAGTATTCCGCAACGGGGATCTCTCGCAGCGCCGCGATCGGGTCCTCCGCACCGTCGACGTGCTCGCCGATCCAGGCGTGGTCGATCAGGTCTTCTTTGACGAGGACAGCCCCGAGCGCCGCGAGGAGCCAAGCGTCGGTGCCCGGCTTCACCTGAAGAGGAATGTCGGCGAGCTCGGCGGTTTCGGTCTTGCGCGGGTCGATCACGATGAGCGCTCGGTTCGGGTCCTTTGCGATCTGGCGGAGGGTGACGCGCGCTCGTGGAATGCTGTGGGACTGCCACGGGTTCTTGCCGATGAAGACGCCGACCTCGCAGTGCTCGAAATCAGAGCGTGTAATGGTCCCCATCAGACGGCCGCCCACCCAGAACTCCCCGGTCTTCTCTTGTGCAAGCGCGCTCGACCGATATCTCGACCCGAGTGCACGCCGTGTTGCGACGGAGTACGCCGCCGGTAGGTGGTTCCCCTGCCCGCCGCCTCCAAAATAGAAAATCGTGTCGCCGCCGTGCGCGTCGCGGATGGCGCTCAAGCGCTCAGCGACCTCTCGGATCGCGGTGTCCCAGTCGATCTCTTCGAAGGTGCCGTCGTCCTTTCGTCGAAGCGGCGAGGTGATTCGGTCGGGTCCGTTCTGGTAGTAATCCAGCCGATGCGGCTACTCGCACGCGAAGCCTTTCGACGCGGGGTGTGCCTTGTCGCCACGGATGCGCGTGAAGTGGCGGTTGCCCTCCCCGCCTAGCTGCACCTCGAGACCGCAGTTGCACTCGCACAGAATGCAGGCTGTCTTCTTCCAGGACCCTGACATGGACAGACCTCGCTCTTCCGCCGCCGATCAGCGACCCGGTGACTCTAGTCCTGCATTCAATCCGGTGCGAGCCCTCCTTGCCTGCGATTTCCCAGGCAATGCTGCGGAGCGTCCGCCACGCCCTGGCGAAATGGGCGTACGCGCGTCACAACAAGTCACTTGCGGCTCGTGCGCGTGTCGGCGGTCCACCCAAGGCCGGCCTTCTGCTATTGGAGCGATGATGACCGAGCTGCCGCCGAACGTGCTCTTCTACGACGGCGTGTGCGCAATGTGCAACGGCATCGTCAAGGCGATGCTGCGCCTCGACCGCGACCAGCGCTTCTACTTCGCACCGCTTCAAGGATCCACAGCGGAGCTCGCGCGATCGCTTCACACGAGCTTTCCGAGGGAGATGGAAACGGTCGTGTACCTCCGCGAGGGCGAGGTCTTCTTGCGATCGCGCGCTGCGGCGCTCGCGTTGGCGGAGGTGCCGTACCCGGCCAAGGCGCTGTCCTGGTTTCGCTTCCTGCCGGCGTGGCTCACCGATTTTTTCTACGGGCTGATCGCGCGCGTCCGCTACCGAGTCTTCGGCAAATACGACCACTGCCCCCTGCCTCCCGCGGAGCACCGGACCCGATTCCTTCCCTAGTCGTGGGCGACCCTCGATGTAAGCAACTGTCTTACCTGTTTGGATGCACCCGAAAGGGTTGCTAGCTTGAAAGTCCTATGGGGACTCGCGCTTGGCTTGTCGTGCTGCTCGCGCTGACGTTGTCGTGTGAAGGGCCGCAAATCGGCGAGCCGCGCGCGGAGACGCCCGCGGGGAGCGCTGGCGCTGACACTGGCGCGGGCGCTGACGCTGACGCCGGTACTGACGCCGGGGGGAGCGGCGGGGCTGGGGTTGCTCCCGACCCCTGCTCGGCTGGGCCGCTTTCTGCACCCATTCCCAACTGCGATCCGATCCCGGCCGCAAGCACCGGCGACATTCACGCCGACTGCGTCGCGCGTATCAACCAGTTTCGGTGGGAGTGCCAATGCTTGCCACCGCTTCAGCGTTGGACCGACGGCGAGGCCTGCACGGACAGCAACGCGGAATACGACAGCGTCAACGGGGTGCACGCGAGCTTCCAGAGCACGCCGTGCGGCAGCGGCGCGCGCGCTCAAAACGAGTGCCCGGGCTGGCCATCGGTCGACCACGTGATCACGGGGTGCCTTCGCGACATGTGGGACGAGGGACCGGAGGACGGCAACCCCGACACGGTCAACGGACACTACGAAACGATGGCCACGACGACCTACACGCGGGTCGCGTGCGGCTTCTACACGACACCTTCCGGCGAAGTTTGGGGGGTTCAGAACTTCGACTGAGGGGGCTCATGCGTTGTTTCACGATCACGTTTGCAATTCTTCTTCTGGCGACGGGCTG
>CP070650.1:341760-345065 GCA_020354595.1 Myxococcales bacterium | reverse complement strand
AGCGACCGTTCGCGGGTAACCATCGAAGATCGCACCATTTTTGGCATCTTCCTGGGTGAGGCGCTGGTTGATGAGATCCAGCACGAGACTGTCAGGCACCAACTTTCCAGCCGACATGTACTCGTCAAACTGCTTCCCGAGGTCGGAGCCCGACTTCCGCTCGGCCCGCATCATGTCGCCGGTCGAGATCTGGGGGATACCCAAGAGATCGATCAGGAACTTCGCCTGGGTGCCCTTGCCCGCGCCGGGCGGTCCGAAAAGAAGGAGATCCATCACGCGTTCCTCGCTCGGATGCGGGAGCCCTTGCTCCCGGTGAGGCCTTCGTAGTGTCGGGTGATGAGGTGGCTCTCGACCTGCTGAGCGAAGTCGAGGGCGACACCGACGACGATCATCAACGAGGTGCCGCCGAGGTAGAACGGAACGTTCCAGCGCGCCTGGAGCAACGTCGGCACCGTGACGACGGCAGCGACGTAGAGGGCGCCGCCGACGGTGATGCGCGTGAGAACGGCGTCGATGTACTCGGCGGTGGCTTTACCCGGCCGCACGCCCGGAATGAATGCGCTCTGCTTCTTGAGGTTCTCCGCCACGTCGACCGGTTGGAACGTGATCGCGGTGTAGAAGAAGCAGAAGAAGATCGTCATGACCGCGAAGACGACGATGTAGACCCAGCCACCGGGAACGAGGTTGTTGCTGATCCATCGCATCGCGTCGGAGAGGAATGGGATGTTCGTGCCCGCCAGGGTGACCGGGAACATCATCAACGACGACGTGAAGATCGGGGGAATGACGCCAGCCATGTTGACACGGAGGGGGAGATGCGATTGCTGCCCGCCATACATCTTTCTCCCTATCATCCGTTTGGCATACGTGATGGGGAGCCGCCTTTGGGCGCGCTCGAAGAAGACGATGAAGGCGGTGGTCCCGAGCGCAATGACCAAGAGGAGCATCAAGTCGATCGGCTGAAGCTCGCCGAGCTTGAACTGCTCGATGGTCATGAAGAGAGCGTCCGGCAAATTGGCCACGATACCGGCGAAAATGATGAGCGAAATGCCGTTTCCGAGGCCGCGCTCGGTGATCTGCTCGCCGAGCCACATCAGGAACGAGGTGCCGGTCGTCAATGCGAGCACCGTCATGAGCCGAAAGCTCCAGCCGGGGTTGTGAACGATGTCACCCGTGGTCGAGCTCTCGTTCCAACCCTCCCACAGCATGGCGAGACCCATGCTTTGGAAGACGCTGAGCGCGACGGTGCCGTAGCGTGTGTATTGATTGATCTTGCGCTGCCCGGCTTCGCCTTCCTTGCGAAGCTCCATGAGCGAGGGCACGACCACCGTCATCAGCGACAAAATGATGCTCGCCGAGACATACGGCATGATGTTGAGCGCGAAAATCGA
The DNA here is from genome assembly GCA_020354595.1 of Myxococcales bacterium. GTDB lineage: Bacteria > Myxococcota_A > Polyangia > Polyangiales > Houyiibacteriaceae > SG8-38. Next base: position 343,674 of record CP070650.1, on the reverse strand, counting down.
CGCCTGCTCGAGCGCGCCACCTGAGAACAGGTTGAACAGGCTCAAGAAACCGCCCGACTGCCCGGCGACGTACTTGCGCATGGCCATACGATCGACGCCGGGGGTCGTAACGAAGATCCCGATCCGGTAGATCGCCAGCATCCCCAACGTGAAGAGGATGCGGCGCCGCAGCTCGGGGATTCGAAAGATGTTCGCGACAGTGCTCATGGAGTGTAGGGGCTTTCGTTAAGAGGCGGTCGTTCCCACTAGCTCGACGGTTCCGCCCGCCTTTTCGATCTTCTGCGTGGCGGTCGCGCTGGCGGCGTGAACCCTGACGGTGAGAGCTTTGTCGAGCTCGCCATCGCCAAGAATCTTAATCATGTCCACTTTCCGCTTGATGAGGCCAGCTTCTCGCAGAGCCGCCTCGTCGACGGTGGTGCCCGCATCGAAGCGGCCGAGGTCCTTCACGTTGACGGTGCCAACCTTCTTGGTGAAGGGGTTGTGAAAACCCCGCTTCGGGACGCGCCGGAAGAGCGGCGTCTGGCCACCCTCGAAGCCGAGCTTGCTGAAGTTCCCGGGACTCCTGGCTTTTTGGCCCTTCTGCCCGTGGCCCGCGGTCTTGCCGAGACCGGAGCCCGGACCGCGTCCCTTGCGGCGCTTTCCGCGGACCGAGCCCTCAGCAGGCCTCAGCCGGGAAAGGATCGGTGTTTCGTTTTGCTCACTCATTGACTTCCTCAACTTCGACGAGGTGGAGCACCTTCTTGACCATTCCGCGGAACGACGGCGTGTTGTCGACGACGACCTCCGAGTGGGGACCGCGGAGCCCGAGGCCCTTGAGGACGCGGCGCTGACTGTCCATCCGGCCGATTCCACTTTTGACCTGCGTCACTTTGAGTTTCTTCGCGCTCATGACTGCCTCTCTTACGACGCGCTGGCCTCCGCAGACGCGTCAGCGGGCTGCTCTTCGGCACGCTCTGCCTTCGAAGCATGCTCGTACTGTTGGACCTCGCCCTTGCGACGGCTGCGTCGGCGAGCGACGTCGGCCGGAGACTCGAGCTCCTTCAACGCCGCAACGGTGGCGTTCACCACGTTGTGAGCGTTCGTGGTGCCGAGGATCTTCGCCAGCACGTCTTTCACGCCCGCGGCCTCGAGGACCGGGCGCATCGCGCCACCGGCGATGACGCCGGTTCCCTCGGAAGCCGGCCGCAGGATGACGCGGCCAGCGCCGGAGTGCCCGACGATCCGGTGGGGGATCGTACGACCGCTGAGCGGAACCCGGAATAGGTTCTTCTTGGCGGCGTCCGTGCCTTTTCGAATCGACTCGGGGACCTCGTTGGCCTTGCCCATGCCGACGCCGACATGACCGTTGCCATCGCCCACCACGACGAGCGCGCTGAAGCTGAACCGCCGGCCGCCCTTTACGACCTTCGCGACGCGGTTGATGAAGATCACGCGCTCGGTCAGATCTTAGAGCGAATTCGGATCGATGATTTCGTCCTTGTATGCCATCTGTGCCTCAGAACTTCAGACCCGCTTCGCGCGCCGATTCAGCCAGTGCGCGAACGCGTCCGTGATAACGATAACCGCCTCGGTCGAACACCACCTGCTCGACCCCTTTGTCGATGCAGGCCTTGGCCACGGCGTTTCCCACCGACTTGGCCGACTCGACCTTGCTGGCGCCAGGGCCGCTGACGCTCGATGCATGGGCGATCGTCGTGCCCTGCGAGTCGTCGATGACCTGCGCGTAGATGTGCTTCGAGCTTCGGAACACGGCCAGCCGCGGCCGCTCCGCGGTGCCATGCACCTTCTTGCGAATCCGCAGCTTGCGTCGAGCGCGTCCTGTCACCTTCTTTTGCATGATCAGCCACCAGCCTTTCCGGCCTTGCCTGCCTTCTCGCGAATACGCTCGCCCGTGTAACGAACGCCCTTCCCGTT
>CP070650.1:337227-341660 GCA_020354595.1 Myxococcales bacterium | reverse complement strand
CTGGCGCTGACTCTGGCTCTGCCGCTGCTGCCGTCTCTGACTCTACCGCTGACTCTGACTCTGCTTCCGCCTCCGGCTCCTCGGCGGGCTGCCACTTGCGAATGGTTGCCGTAATCGGCTCCGTGATCTCGCGAGGCACCGCGGCAGCCTGTGCAGGTCCGGGGGGCGGCGCGAGATCGGGAACCGGAACGGAGGCCGCTTCGAGCGCAGGCTCGGACGGCGGAATCGGAACCGTCGCGGGCTCGAGATCGGGAACGGGAGGCGGGAAGGACCGGGAAACCGCGCCGGCGGCAGACTCAGCGGCAGCGGCAGCGTCAGTTGCCTCGCGCACGCCTCTAGGAATCCGAATTCGCTCGGTGACCGATTCTTCCTCTTCTTCTTCCGGCTCTTCGATCGGCTGGGGCTCGGGCTCTAGCGTCCGCAAGATCGGGTCTCGTAGGAGCTCGTCGAGCTCGGCGTCGAGCTCGTGAGGGTCGACCTGCGGAACCTCGGGCGCGGGGGGCCGGTCGCTTTCGCGAACCAAGCGGGCGAGGACGCGGCGCGACGCGCCTCGGTTGATCGGGATGAGCGACGCCTCGATCGCGTCGTGAAGATCGCGAAGACCGCGCTGTGTCTGCCCGGCGGCGCGTTCCTGGACGAGCTGCAGCAGGTAGGGAGGCACACCTGGGCCGGCTGCGACCAAAAGGCGGGCCAACACCGATACCAGGGACTGAGCGGCTTCGTCGGGTGCCGCGGGAGGCGCGGAGTCGGCAACCTCGACCGAGCCCTCCAGAGTGACCCGCACGTCGTCCGGCTCGAGCCTCACCGACTCCTGAAGGAGCCCCTCGCAGGCCTCGAGCGCCACGAAGGCCCCGATCTCGAACGGGAGGCGGTCGCCGCGCTGCTCCAGCTCCTCCACCAGTTGGCCCACCCCGACGTCTCTGCTCATCGCTCCCCCTCACGTCCGCTCGGGCGGACGCACACATACCCCGTGGTCGAGCAAGTACTCCTTGACCTCGGCCACAGTGTAGTGGCCGTCGTGAAAGATAGAAGCCGCAAGCGCTGCATCCGCCCCTCCCGCGGTGAGCCCCTCGTGCACGTGCCCCAGGGTCCCCACACCCCCGGAAGCTACAACCGGAATCGGGATTGCGTCCACAACTGTGCGAGTTAACACGAGATCGTAGCCGTCCTGCGTTCCATCCCGATCCATGCTGGTCAGCAGGATCTCGCCGGCGCCGTGGTCGGCCATCTTCTCGGCCCAGGCGATCGCATCGAGCCCGGTGTCGCGGCGGCCGCCGTGCGTGTAGACGGTCCACTTGCCCTCTTCCCCCGGCACCCGTTTGGCGTCGATCGCCACGACGATGGCCTGGGCGCCGTAGGCCTCTGACATGTCCCGGACGAACGTCGGATTGGCCACGGCCGCGCTGTTGATCGACACCTTGTCGGCCCCGGCGTGCAGGAGCTCGCTCACGTCGCGCCGCTCGCGGACCCCGCCGCCTACCGTGAGTGGGACGGCCACGGTCGACGCCGTTCGGTCGACCAGGTCGAAGAGGGTGCGGCGGTTCTCGTGCGAGGCGGTGATGTCGAGAAAGGTGATCTCGTCGGCCCCTCCGTCGCTGTAGCGCTGCGCGGACTCCACCGGGTCCCCCGCATCACGGAGCCCGACGAAGTTGATGCCCTTCACCACGCGTCCTTCTTTGACGTCGAGGCAGGGGATGATTCGCTTGGCAAGCATCAAGCCTCTTGTAGCGCCGCGAAGGCTTCGGACAACGTGAACGCTCCCGAGTAGAGCGCTCGCCCGCAAACCGAGGCCCGAACGCCCGCGGCCGCCAACGCGCGCAGGTCGTCGAGTGCGCCGATACCGCCCGAGGCGATCACGGTCGTACCGACGTGCGATTGAAGGGTGGCAGTCGCTTCCACGTCGGGGCCCTCGCGGGTGCCGTCTCGATGGATGTTGGTGAAGAGGATCGCGCCGATGTTCCAACGGTCGACCTCTTGGGCGAGCTCGGTCACGTCCTGCTCACTTTGCTCTTGCCAACCCTCGACGGCGACCTTGCCGTCGCGCGCATCGAGGGCCATCACGACCGCGCCGGGATACCTCTCGCAAATCGCGCGGGCCTCGTCGGGCGCCTTGATGACGATCGTGCCCAACACGACGCGGGCCGCGCCGGCATCCATCCACTGCGACGCGACATCCTGGCTGCGCACGCCGCCGCCGATCTGCACCCGCAGCGCAGTCGCACGAAGAATGCGCTGTATGACGGGCACGTGCGCAGGGCTTCCGCGCCGTGCGCCTTCGAGGTCCACGACGTGTAGGCGCTTGGCGCCCTGTTCCTCGAACCGTTTCGCCATGCCTACCGGGTCGTCGTCATAGACGGTGACCTGGTCGTACTTGCCCTGGTGCAAGCGGACGACTTTGCCGTCGAGCAAATCGATCGCGGGGATTAGCTCCACGAGACGTCTCCCAAGAAGTGCCCGATGACCCGCGCGCCGGCGTGCTGGCTCTTTTCCGGGTGGAACTGACAGGCCAGGACGTTGTCGCGAGCGATTGCCGCACAGAACGGCCCGCCATAGTCCGCGGTGGCGGCGATCAGACTCTCGTCGTCGGGTACGACATAGTAGCTGTGCACGAAGTAGTACCACTCGCCGTCTTCGAACACGGGGTGGGTGCTGTCGATTTGGTTCCATCCGATGTGTGGAACCTTGAGCGGATTGCCTTCGGCATCCAACAGGTCGGACGCAAACCGCTTCACCGTACCGCGGAAGATGCCGAGGCCCTTCTCGCCCGGCGCCTCTTCGCTCGACTCGAAGAGCGCCTGCATGCCGAGGCAGATGCCGAGGTAGGGTCGGCCGCTGTCGATCCATGCCCGGACCGCCTCTCCGATCTCGCCGGCAAGCGCATGCGCGCACTCCTTGAACGCGCCCTGCCCGGGCATCACGAGACGGTCCGCCCGAAGCAGCACCTCCGGGTCGGCGCTGAGCTCTGGATCGGCGCCCGCGCGCTCGAATGCCTTGGCCACGCTGTGCAAGTTACCGAGGCCCAAATCGACGATCGCAACCCGTCCGGCGCTCATTCGTTCAACGTGCCTTTGGTCGAAGGCACCCCGACGACGCGCGGGTCGATCTCGGTCGCCTGCCGGAGGGCGCGCGCGAACGCTTTGAAGCTGATCTCGATGACGTGGTGGAGGTTTTCGCCAGCGTGTTGGCGCATGTGCAGGTTGCACTGGCTCCCGCGAGCAAAGCCTTCGAAAAACACCTCGGCGAGCTCGGAATCGAAATCGCCGACCCTCGCCTTGGGAAGCGTCACCGCCCACACGAAGTAGGGCCGCCCCGACAGGTCGAGCGCACAGGTCACACAGGCCTCGTCCATCGGCAAGATCGCAGAGCCGTAGCGGCGGATCCCGGCCTTGTCGCCAAGCGCCGCCGAAAACGCCTGACCCAATGCGATGGCGAGGTCCTCGGTGGTGTGGTGACCGTCGATGTGGGTGTCGCCTTTGGCTTTCACCTTCAGGTCGAACAGGCCGTGCTTGGCGAGCTGCTCCACCATGTGCGTGAGGAACCCGATCGGAGTCTCCACCTGGTATTGGCCGCTCCCATCGAGATCGAGCACCACCTTGATGTCGGTCTCTTTGGTTCGACGCTCTATCGTCGCTGTTCGTCCCATGTCGCAGCTACCATAGCCCGGAAATGCGCCCTGGCTAACAGGCTAGCCCGACTTCATGTTCTGGAGAACTTCTTCGAGCTTGGCCTTGAGCTCCTCGTTGTCGGGCTCGTTCTGAATCGCCATCTGCAGGTTGAGCTTGGCTTGCGCCCAGTCTTGCGCCTTGATGGCGCGGTGGGCTCGCGTGAAGAACGCACGCGCCTTGCTCGAGCGAAGCATGACGCCGCCTGGCGGCCGCATCGAACGGCGCGTCTCGCGGAGGCGGTCTTCACGATAGCGCGTCTGTCCTTTTGCGAGCCCCTCATCGTAGAGCTGGCGCTTGGTCGGGTCGAGGAGCACGCGGTACGCCTCGCTCGCCTGTTGGTAGAGCATGGTGTGGCGCTCGGTTTCCTCCGGTGAGCCCACGAAGTTGTCCGGATGGTGCTCGCGGGCGAAGCGATGGAAAGCGGAGCGGATCTGATCGGAGTTCGCGGTGCGGATGATGCCGAGAAGCTGGTAGTAGTCGACTGCTTCCTGTGCCTTGGACATCGTTCTAACTTCCGAGCTTGGCCTCGTGGCGTTGACGGAGCTGCTCGATCTCCTGTTCGGGCAGCTCGCCGATGAGCTTGATCGCGATTTGCTGTTGCTGGCCGGTGCCGACGTCCTGCGCCCTCACCTGCAGCGTGCCGTCGGCGTCGATCATGAATCGCACGGCGATTTGCACCTTGCCTCGCGTGGCGGGACGCAAACCATCGAGGACCACCTCCCCGAGCAACTGGTTGCCGCCGATTCGGCGGTCCTCGCCCTGGCAGAT
>CP070650.1:331530-337127 GCA_020354595.1 Myxococcales bacterium | reverse complement strand
TCTATGCGTTGATTGCGCCCGACCGCGCACCGGAGATGAAGAAGAAGCTCGAGGAGGGCGGCTACGGGTGGGGGCACGCCAAGCAAGACCTCTACGAAGCGGTCGAAGCCGAGATTGGCCCCAAGCGGGAGGCGTACCTGGAGATTCGCGCGGACGAGGAACGGCTCGACGCGCTCCTTCATGCCGGCGCCGGTAAGGCATGCGAGATCGCGGACCGGACGATGGGTCGTGTGCGTCAGGCCGTGGGAATCGAGTAGCTCAGTAGACGGTGCTCCACTGAGAGTCCTCCTCGAAGCTTTGCTGCGCTTCGGGGTTTTCCTCGGGCTGGGCGCTTCGTTGCTGGCCTTCGGGAATCATCAGTAGCCCCGGGTGGCCGCTCTCGACGGACTCGGCGGTGAGCAGGAACGTTTGCTTGTGCTTCTGCCAGGTCTGGCGGATCACGGTGTTGGCCAAGACCATCGTGCTTTCGTCGTACCAGCGCACCGCGATGCGCGAGAAGGCGCCAACTCCCTCTTCATCGGTTTGCGGGTTCATGCCGAGTATTTCCGTGTCGGCAATTTGAATGTCGCGACCCCAACGAATGTGTGAGGCCTGGAACTGCGGACGGAACCCAGGTGCGACGTGGCCGCTCGCGACGTCCATACGGCCCCAGCGCGCACCTTCGTTGAGCTCGATCACCGCATCGCGCATTCGAGTCTCGGGGCTGAGGTTCTGCAGCAAGCAGCCACAAAGCGCGATCAAGACACCCGCCCACCAGAATCGTTTCGCCATGGCCCGACGCTAGGCACGGGGCGAGGGAATGGGCAACTAATTGGCTGGCTGTGTGCTGGTCTTGGCGAGGCGCGATTTGGCCACCCGGTTGTCGGGGTCGACCGACAGCGCTTTGCGCCATGCTTTTCGCGCATCGGGGATGTTCCCTTGAAGCCGGAGCGCGTCCCCGTACAGCACGTGATACGGTGCTCGGCGGGACCGCTTCTTCACCGCCTTTTTCGCCCATTTCACGGCCTGGTCCGCGTCCTTCTTCGCAATGTACAGGGTCGCGTAGCCGGCCATGGCCTGGGGGTTTCTCGGGTCGAGCTCCCACGCCCGATCGAGCGTCGCTTCGGCCCGGTCGAGCTCGCCTTTTCGGATCAACGGGAGGGCACGGTGGACGAGGACATCGGACGCCTTGGCGGGATCCCGAGGGAGGTTCTGGGTCGGAACGGGGGCGACCGCCGGCTCGCGCTTCTTGGGGGCGGTCTCGGTCTCGATCGGGGTCTCGGTCTCGATCGGGGTCTCGTTCGCGTCCGCGGTCGTTTCCGCGTTCGTGTCCTGGCCCGTGTCCGCGTTGGTGTCCTTGCCTGTGTCCGCGTTGGTGTCCGCGATCGTGTCCGTCTCCGCGATCGCGCTCTCCCCGAGGCCATTCACCGTCCCGGTGATCGGTCCCTTGCTACCCTCGGCCTCCGCCTGGACCGCGATGGGCTCGGTGGAGCTACTTCGGGACCAAAGGAGCCAGCCGGCCACGCCCAGACCCGCGATCAGAGTCACCAGCAGCAGCCCCTGTATCCATGCGGGCATCCCGCCGCCTCCCTGGGCAGGCGCCAACATGGTCGCCCCTTCCAAGACGCGCGCCAGCTCGGGCGCGAAATCGTCCTCGTCATCCTGGTAGAGCGGGGGCGGTGTCGGTTTGCGGCTTGCCGGGGGCGGAGGTGGAGGCGTCGGCTTGCGGGGGGCTGGAACCGTCATCTGCGCTTCGAGCGCGTCCTCGGGCAAGGCCTCAAACACCGGCGCGAGGCCCAGTTGGGTGGACTTCCTCGAGCGCGCGACGGCGTGATCGGTATGGTCGCCGTCGCCATTGTGCTCCTGTGCTCCACGCGCGACCGGAACGGTGCGACGCGTCTCTACACGGCCGAGCATTCGCTGCAGCTTGTTCGTCGGCGCCTCTTCTTCGGAGAAAGACGCTCGCGGTGAGTCGCCAGCCGCGGCTTGCAGATGTCGAAAGCGGGGCGGTGACATCGTCCGCGCGTCATCGAGCCGCGCGGGGTCCTCGGCACCCGGCGGCACCGTCGCGTGCTCCTCTACCTCAGGCTCTACCGGCGGCATCGTTTCGGCGGTGACCTCGATGCTGCTGCTACTCCCGTCCGCAAAGCCGAGCTCATGCGACACGACGCCAAGCGCCTCGTCGACCGGCATCATGATGTTCGCGACGGAGGGCAAGTCCTGCTCGCGCACGGAGACCCGGCCCGAGTTGAGGCCCCACAAGGCGAGGAGCGCGGGCATTCCTTGAAGGGTCTGCGTGGTACCCTCCTGCAGGGTCGCGTACGCGCCGACGATCGAGTTGTCCGCGATGTCGACCTCGATGTTTCGCTTGGCACCCGAGATTGCGAGGTGGCGCACCCCGGGGACCGAGCCGAGAGCGCGAAGCAAGCGCCCGGGCCCGACCAGCTCGAGGCGCGTGTCGAAGTCGATCTCGTCCTCGACGCGTCGAGCCATCTCCAGGTCTTGGTCGATCAGCGGGCAGATCCGCGATGCGAGCTGCGCAATGTCGGGCTCGGCATCCTCGGAGGGCCAGAAATCTTCCCATCGAACCACGAGCATCGAGGACCAGCGGAGCTGCGGATCCTTTCGCATCGCGCGGACGACCTCGATGCCCTGCCCGCCGACGGCGCTCGAGTCGAGAACGACCACCTGGGGATCGATCTCGCGGATACGCGGAATGACCGCGGTCGAAAAATCGGCCGCCGCGATTTGGACGCCGCGCTGAATCAGCACCTGAGCCAACTTCTCGGCACGGAGCTCGTCCGAATCGAGGATGACGACGCGCGAGCCTCGAAGCTGACTGAGGTCGACGTCGTCCGGCTCGATCGCGCCGGGCAGCGTCGAGAGCCGGCCGCCGCTGGTTTCGTGAAACTCGTACTGCAGTGGCTCGGAGTCGGCCATGGCGTTGCGTAGACGATCGAGTATGAGCTCCATGTTGTGCGCGCTCGCACGCTCGGTCTCGACGACCATCGGCATGCCCTCGAGGACGCCCTTGGGCGATCGAATGCTCAGGATCCCGGTCTTGGTGTCGTTGGATACGAGGTCGACGACGTCCTGGAGGTTGTCCTCACTGAGCTCACCCGCCATCAGGCCGGCACGCTGGGGTACCTCCTCGGCGAGCTCCGCAAGCCTACGGGCGATCGCGTCCGCGCCGGCGCCCCGCGCGACGACAGCCACGGCGCCGGTTCGGAACTCCTGAGCGTCGTGCTTGAGCACTGCGTCGTTCGACACCACCGCGACTGGGAGAACATCCGTCGCTCGATTGCCCGCCATTCGACGGACGACACTGGCGCCGCCGCGCACCGCGGCGTCACCGATCAGCACGACCAAGTCCGGCGCGTACACACGGACCGCCTGCTCTAGCTCAGCCGTTGCGCAACCAGCGACGGATATTCCGTGGCGCCGTAACGCCTCCCCCAACGCTGTCTGCATCGGCTCGCCCCGGCCGACCATCTTGATGGTTGGCCGGTGCTCCACTTCCGACATCGCCTGAATGGTGGCCGATTCTGGGGGATTTTGCCAGCTTGGTGCGCCGGTAGTTGTTGGCTATGCTCCGCGCCTCATGACCGTACAACCGATTGAGTTCCTTCGGGATAGTTTTCCTCAGCTGTTCACTCGGGGGGTGGAAGTCCTCCGAGGCCGTGCCGCCGGCGGCGACGAGCGCGCCAAGCGCATCCTCGACGACGTCGAGGCGGTAACCGGCGCCGCGGCCCTCCAGATCGACGAAGAGCCGCCAGTGGTGTTGTCCGCCACCGCAGGGGCCCTGAGCTCCGGGGACGCGCCAGCCGAAGGCGTGCCGATCAAGATCGCGGCGGCCCTTCCCGGCAATGCGGCCACGCTGTTGCTGGGCGAGGCGGTGAAGGCCGGGGCCTTGGACGACGACGAGGTGGCGATCGGGGCCGCACAAACCGCCTCGAAACGCTTCGAGGAGGCCCTCGCCGGGCAACCGATGACCTGCCACTTGACGCTTCGAGGCGTACCCGAGCTCGGCGACGTACGTGTGCGGGTGGGCTTCAACGTCACCGAGCCCCCGACCGATCCCGGTTTCACCACCGAGCTCGAATACACGGACCTCGAGGGCGTCCAGCGCGGCGAGCTGACCGTTCAGGAGCTGTTCTTGGGCGGGAAGCTCAAGATGGAGGGCGACTACTCCCTCGCCTTGCAGATCGCGATGCAGCTCCTCACCAATCCGCTCTGAACGGACGATCCCCCACGCCGGGTCTGCGCCGGGGCGTAACTTGCCCGCGCATCCCGGGGTTGGATACCCTGACGTTCGTTAACGGGGGGTCATGTTCCGGGCAATTGCCAAGAGTCGCTATCTCGTTCCTGGCTTTTTGTGTTTCGCGCTCGCGTTCGTCGTAGGGCCGGTTGGAGTTGCGTCCGGTTTGCTCGCCGGAGCGCAGGCGGCGTCGGTCGCGGGCGTTGCCGCCGCCGTGCTCGGCGTTCTCGGAATGCTCATCATCGCGGCGGGGTTGCCGCCCTCGGTCGACGTCGCCGAGGTGGATGCGCAGTTGCGCGTGATGTACGGGGAGATCGAAGCAGTCGAGGGCTCGATCGGCGAAAACGTAAAGGCGTTGTCAAGCGGCCTCGCCGAGCAAATGGTCGCCGTCGAGGAGACCGCCCGCGCACTCAAGTCGATGGCGATTTCGCTTCAGGCGATTAGCGACCGAGTCGAGGCGCTCTCCTCGAGCACGGAAGAGAGCTCGTCCAGCATTCTGCAGATGACCGCGACCAATCAGGAGGTTGCCGAAAACATGGCCAACCTCGGATCGAGCGTCCGCGAGACCGCATCGTCTATCGAGGAAATGACCTACAGCATCAAGGAGGTCGCGCGAAACGTGGACGCCCTCGCGTCGACCGCCGAAGAGACCTCCTCCTCGATGAACGAGATGGACGTGTCGATCGACCAGGTTCAGTCGAACGCCAACGAGACCGCGCGGCTCTCCGAGGAAGTCGCTTCGGACGCAGAGACCGGCGCGGACTCCATCCTGAAGATCATCAGTGAGATCAATCGCATCAAGTCGTCCTCGCTCGAGGCCGTCAGCACCATATCCAACCTAGGCGATCGCATCGAGGCGATCGGGGACATCTTGAACGTCATCGACGACGTTGCTGAGCAAACCAATTTGCTCGCGCTCAATGCGGCGATCATCGCGGCTCAAGCCGGCGAGCACGGAAAAGGCTTCGCGGTCGTAGCTGACGAGATCAAGGACTTGGCCGAACGCGCGGGCGCTTCGACCAAAGAGATCGCCGACCTGATCAAGACCATTCAGGAAGAAACGAAGAACGCCATCGAGGCAGTCGAGCGTGGTGCAAGCACGGTCGACAGGGGCGTGACCGTGAGTGCCGAGGCCGAGCATGCGCTCAAGAAGATCCTCGAGTCGTCCAAGCAGTCGACCGCGATGGTGCGAGGGATTGCGCGGGCGACCGTCGAGCAGGCCAAAGGCAGCAGGCAAGTGACCGACGCGATCGGGCGTATCGCCGAGACCGTACAGCAGATCGCCGCGGCCACGGCCGAGCAAGCGCGCGGTTCCGAGCTGATCATGAAGAGCGCGGACAACATGCGGCTCATCACCCAG
>CP070650.1:328083-331430 GCA_020354595.1 Myxococcales bacterium | reverse complement strand
AGCTCAGCGGGACGCGCTTCGACACGCCGTTTGGCAAGGAGCTGAAGAAGTTCCTGCATCACGGCGTCGGCGTACACCACGCCGGCATGCTCCCCCGCTACCGGCGCCTAGTCGAGCGCCTCGCACAGGAAGGCAAGCTTCAGCTCATCTGCGGCACCGATACGCTCGGCGTCGGCGTCAACGTGCCGATTCGGACGGTGCTGTTCACGAAGCTCTGCAAGTACGACGGCGAGAAGACCAAGGTGCTGAGCGTGCGCGACTTCAAGCAAATCGCGGGCCGTGCGGGGCGACGCGGCTTCGACACGCTCGGAAGCGTGGTGGCGCAGGCCCCCGAGCACGCCATCGAAAACAAGAAGCTTCGGATGAAAGCCGGAGACGACCCGAAGAAGCTTCGCAAGCTCAAGATGAAGCAGCCGCCGGAGCGCGGCTATGCACATTGGGACGAGGACACGTTCGTGCGGCTTCGGGAATCGCCGCCCGAGCCGCTCGGCTCGCGGTTCCAGGTCAGCAACGCGATGATCCTCAACCTCTTCGAGCGAGAAGATAACGGTTGCCTCGCGCTTCGAAAGTTGATTCGTGACTCGCACGAGAGCACGAAGGCGAGGTATCGGCACGGCCGAGAGGCGATCGCGATGATCCGCTCGCTACGGGATGCGGGGGTGCTCGAGCTCGATGGCGAGGGCCCGCGTGTGAACGAGGATTTCCAGTCCGACTTCTCCCTCAACCAAGCGTTGTCGCTCTACGTGGTCGAGGCGGTCGAGGTGCTCGACGCCGGGGATGCGGCCTATCCGCTCGACGTGCTCACTCTGGTCGAAGCGACACTCGAAGACCCTTGGGCCGTGCTCTACCGGCAGACCGACACGCTCAAGTCGCGTGCCCTCGCGGCGATGAAAGCCGAAGGCATGGAATACGACGAGCGGATGGCCGAGCTCGACAAGATCGACTATCCGAAGCCGAACGCGGACTTCCTCTACGGCACCTACGACGTGTTCGCCGAGCGTCACCCCTGGGTTGGTAGCGACGTGCTCCGGCCGAAGTCCATCGCGCGCGACATGTACGAGCTCGGGATGAGCTTCGTCGAGTACGTGAAGGAGTACGGGCTACAGCGCTCGGAAGGCGTGCTGCTCCGCTACCTCACTGACGCGTACAAAGGGTTCGTACAGACGGTGCCGGAATCCGCCAAGACCGACGAGCTCTACGACGTCTCGGACTGGCTCGGCCTCACCGTACGGTCGGTCGACGCGAGCCTTCTCGATGAGTGGGAGCAGCTCCAGTCGCCCGAGGACGAGCCGGTCACCCCCGTCGAGCGCGAAGAGGACGAGGCGGTCGACATCACGAAGGACGAACGCGGCTTCACCACCATGGTTCGCAACGCCGTGTGGAAGATCGTCCGCTACTTGGCGTTCAAGCAGTATGACCGCGCGGCTGACGCCCTCTCCGAGGTCGACGAGAGCAACGAGTGGTCCGCCGAGCGCCTCGCCGCAGCCTTTGCGTCCTATTGGTCGGAATACGACGCCGTCGACATCGGCCCCGACGCTCGAAGCGCGGCGCAGCTCCAGATCGAGCGGGGCGATAGCGAGTGGCGCCTGACCCAAATCATCCTCGATCCGAAGGGCGACCGCAGTTGGCACATGCGTATTCGGGTCGACCTCGCTGCCAGCCGCGAAGGTGCCCAGCCCGCGCTCGAGCTACTTTCGCTCGGCGATTAGGCGCCGACCGCCTCCGGCGCCAGTTTGTGCCGCCCCACCGTCCCGGCACTATCGCCTAAGCCGCGCCGTCTTCCTTCGTGGCTTCGTGCAGATCGACCGGGCTTTCCTCGGCGAGCTCGAGCATGTCGGTGGCCACGTCAGCTGGAAGCGCTTCGACCGAGCGGAGCTTTCGCTCCATCGCGCGGGTGCGAACGCCGGTTTCTTCGATGGTTCGGCCGGCCGTTTCGAGTTGGCGTTTCACCTTGGCGAGCACGTCGCCGAACTTACCGAACTCGTGCTTCACCGCCCCGAGAACCTTCCACACCTCGCTCGAGCGCTGCTCGATCGCGAGCGTGCGGAAACCGATGCGCAAGCTGTTGAGCACGGCAGCGAGGGTAGTCGGGCCGGCAACCACGATGCGGTGCTCGCGCTGAAGGCGCTCGACTAGACCAGGGTGCCGAAGCGCTTCGGCGTAAAGCCCCTCGGTCGGTAAGAAGAGGATCGCGAAATCGGTCGTCAGCGGGGGGTTGAGGTACTTGGTGCTGACGTCTTTGGCCGAATCTTGAATGGACCGAATGAGGGCACTTTGCGCGGCCTGCACCGCGACGGTGTCGCCGTTGTCGCTCGCTTCGACGAGGCGGAGGTAGTCCTCTTGAGGGAACTTCGAATCGATGGGCAGCCACACGCACTGACCGGGCTCGTCGCTCGGCCCGGGCAAACGGATTGCGAACTCGACGACGTCGCGCGAGTCGGGTCGCGGCTTGACGTTTCGGTCGAACTGCTCGGGTGTGAGGATCTGGTCGAGGAGCGCGCCGAGCTGCACCTCGCCCCAGGTGCCACGCGTTTTGACGTTGGTGAGCACCTTTTTGAGGTCACCGACCCCACTGGCGAGGCTCCGCATTTCGCCGAGGCCCTTCTGAACCGCCTCGAGCCGATCGCCCACGAGCTTGAACGACTCGCCGAGGCGTTTCTCGAGGGTGCTTTGGAGCTTCTCGTCGACGACCTGACGCATCTGGTCGAGCTTCTTCTCGTTGCTGCTGCGGAGCTCCTTCAACCGGCCGTCGACGGTCTGCTGAAGCGTTCCGCCGATCTCGCTCATCGTTTTGACCAGCGTCTGGGTGCTCGCCTGGTGAGTCTGGGACACCTCCTGGCGAAGAGTGCTCGCGGCTTCCGACGCCTCCTGCCGTGACGCTCGAAGCTCAGCCCGGAGCAGGTCGGCCGCTTCGGCGCGCTCGCCCCGCCGCTTCAATAGAAGGAGCGCGATGACGAGATTGGCTGCGAGCAGAAGTGTCGCGACCCCCAAGAGCACGGTTACGATGTCCAAAACCCCCCCAAACTGCGAGCTCCGGGCGATGGTAGCACCATCCTGACGGTTTGAGCAGCGCTGAATGCGGGTGGCGCCCGCGTGCTAGGCTTTGCCCTCGGTATGCCTAGGGGGGGTCAGCCAGAAGAGGAGCTCAAAGCGCTCCTGCCCGCGTCGATTGCAGTCCGGTTCACCGAGATGTTTCCAGGGACCGGCAAGGGTCGGATCCGGCGGCGCGATCGCAAACGCGCCGAAATGCTTCGCAAGGTCGAGCCGGTGCTGAAACGCGCGCTCGCCCCAACGGAGGTGGTTCGATTCGCGACGAATGGGGTGCGGCAGCTCATGTGGTGGTTGCT
>CP070650.1:323740-327983 GCA_020354595.1 Myxococcales bacterium | reverse complement strand
TCACCAGCTGAGATGCGCTGGAAGGTCCGCTCGGGCGGCGACGACATGCCGGCCTTCGGCCCCGACAAGATCAGCAAGGCTCAGCTCGACGCCCTGCTTGCCTACACCGAGACCTTCGGCGCGACCAAGCGGTAGGAACCGCACCGGCTGCTCGTAGTAATTGCGGGGTCCCCCCCCTCGCTATGCTCGGACCCCGCCCGCAGCGCATCCTACGCCTGCGTCGAAGGATGCGCTGCTCCTAGTTGGTCCGGCAGTAGCCATACGGCGTGAACTCGTCGATCTCGGACATCGTACGGATGATCACTTCACGGCTGGTTCGCGGCCCGAGCCTTGCGCTGTGAGGCGGGGTCGGGTCTACGTCGGTCCACACCTCGCAACTCAGCCAATCGCGGCTCTTGTTCTTGATGATCACTACGTGACGATACCCGCCGGATTGCGCGCGCACTTCGCCTTTGATCTTGTAGGTACGAGCCTGGGCGGTGGGTGCGAGCGCCAGGACGAACGCGCACAGACAAGCAAAGCCAATGAGCTTCTTCATGGGTGAAGGGTGTGCGAATTCGCCACGCGCGCAAGACCTCGGGCCCTGGACCTCGGTTTTCGGGTCTCGGGCCTGCGCCGCGGGCCTCAGTCTCGGATCGAGGATCGAGGCTTCGACCCGGGGCCCGTGACCCAAGACCCAGGGCCCGAGGCTGTACGGCTTTCAACCGATACACCTTGATATTGCGCGTCGTCCGCGTCTTGTACGTCTTCATTTGTGGAATCGTGCCCTCGATCTTCGGCCACACGATGGCTTTTTCCGAGTCGGTCAACCGCACCGCAGTCACGTTCTTGTCTTCGGCGCCCAAGCGGATCTTGCAATCGGGGTTCGCGTCGAGGTTGTGCGACCACGCGGGATGATTCGTCCCGCCAAAGTTGCTCGCGACGATCAGCACGTCATCGCCGTCCTCGTGATACCCGAGCTGCACGGTACGCTCCTTGCCCGACTTGCGTCCGATAGTCGTCAACGTGAGCTGCGGAATCGAGAGCGGTCCGCTGCTGGTGAATTTCCCGCCACTGATTCTGTAGAAGAACGGATCGGCCTTCGCCGCAAACG
Source organism: Myxococcales bacterium (assembly GCA_020354595.1). GTDB lineage: Bacteria > Myxococcota_A > Polyangia > Polyangiales > Houyiibacteriaceae > SG8-38. The sequence goes on along the minus strand of CP070650.1, from coordinate 326,890 downwards.
TCTTGATCATCCAAACGCCCAACGGCGTCACCGAAAAGCTGTTCAGGAATTCCTTGTAGCCCATCACCTCTCCTCACTCGAGAAGGGCGAAGCTTACAATCCTAGCCAACTTCGCGCATCTAGCGGGCGGGTCCCCCTTCGGACCTCGAAGAAGAGGATCGCGTCGGGGCCGGCGGTGTCGAGGGTGCCGACGCGGGTGCTCATGCCGACCCAATCGCCGACCTGGACGTCGGTGCTGCCGAGCCCGCCGTAGACCGTGTAAAAGCTTCCGCCGTGGTCGAGAATGACCATCAGGCCGTAGGCGCCATAGTTCCGGGCGAAGGCGACTTTGCCGTCGGCGGCGGCACGGACGGGTCCGCCCGGGCGGCCGTAGAATTCGAGGCCCGGCGCTCCCTCACGCGAGCTCTCGCCGATCCGCATCGAGCCCTGCACGGGCAGGGCGAGCTGGCCGCGCATGTCGGCGAAGCCTTCTCCGAGGTCGTCCATGTCGCCCGAGACGCGAATGCGCCCGTAGCTCATCGCGTCGTTGCGGGGCGCCTCTTGGGGCTCGCCGCGCAGCGTCTCCTGAAAGAGCGTCGCGCTTCGACGGCTGTGCTCGATCTCTTCCTTCTTGGCTTCGAGCGCGCGAAGCTCCGCGTGTGCCGCCTGCAATGCGTCGGCAAGCTCGCCCTTCTCGCTTCGAAGCGCCGCCCCGCGCTCCTCGAGGTAGCTCATCGTCTCGAGGTCGTTCTTCACCATCCGCGACAGGCGCTGGACCCGCGCGAGGTGCCCCATCAGCGCGTCGAAGCCGCCGGCGACCGGCAGCATCCCGGCCCGACGGACTCGGTAGAGCGCCCTCGCCCGCTCGTGCAGCCGCCCCTCGGCTTCTTCCCGTTTGTCTGCGAGTCCCGAGATCTCGGTGTCGATTTGCGCCTGTCGGGTCTGCGCGTGCTCTACGCGCGCGAGATTCTCCGCGATCTTCCCCTCTACCGCGGGGACGTCTGCCAATGCGGCGATTCCGAGGTCCTGCTCCGCGCCCGCGCCGGTGACGCCCGCGAGGAGCCCGATTGCGATCCAAACCCAGAGTCTGCTCTTGATTTTCATGTCATACCGAGAGGTAGCGTCGCACCGACACAGCGCTTCCAATCGCCCCGATCAGCGCGCCTCCCGCGAGCAACGCGACCAGGGTCCAGATGCTGAGGAACACGACGCGGCTCCCCGTGAGCGCGGCCAGGGTTCCGTCCACCGACTCGTGAAGCGCGAGGTAACCGACGAGCAACGCCAGCACCGCCAGAAGCGCGGAGGCAAAGCCCTGGAACATTCCTTCGAGCACGAACGGCCCGCGCACGAAGCCATTGGTCGCGCCGCAGAGCTTCATGACCTCGATCTCCTGGCGCCGCCTCGCGACAGCCAAGCGAATCGTGTTGCCGATGACCGCCACCACGCAGAAGACCACCAGCACCGCCAGGCCGACCGCGAGCATGCGCGCACCCCAGAGCAAGTGGTCGAGCTTCTGGAACCAACTTCGGTAGCTCTCGACGTCGCTCACCGCTCGGAACTGCGCGAGCCGAGTTGCGATCGATTCGCTCCGCTCCCGCGTCACGCCCTGCACCAACGTCACCTCGAGCGACGCCGGGATCACCTCGGAAGGTAGCGAGCTGAGGTCGGCGCCGACGTCGGCCTCCTCGAGGAACGACGCGCGCGCCTGGTCGGGCGTGACGTGCGCAACGTCGCTGACGTCCGCAAGGCCTTCGAGCACCACGCGAAGCTGTGCGATGTCTTGCGTGTCCGCGTCATCTTTCAAGAAGAGCGTGATGCGGCCACTCTGTCCCCACCGCGTTGCAGCGGCGTCGAGGTTCGTGACCCCGAGCAACGTCGCGCCCAGGCAAAGGAACGCGACCGCCAAGCTCGTAACCGCGACGATGTACAAGCGTCGCTCCTCGCGAAGCCCCCGCCTCGCCCGCGTCATTGCGCTCTTCAGGTCCATTCGCTCACCCCACCAACGTGTGAATGCCGCTGCCCGGCCACTGCTTGAGCCCCTTTTGGGCCTCGATCACGCGACCTTCATCGATCGAAATCAACCTATGGTCCCGCTTGGAGATCAGGGAGTGATCGTGCGTTGCGAAGAGCACCGTCGTCCCGGTCGAGTTGATCTCCTCGAACAAAGTCAGAATGTCGATGGCGAGGTGTGGATCGAGGTTGCCCGTCGGCTCGTCCGCCAAGATGAGCGCGGGCTCCGGCACGATGGCCCGCGCGACAGCCACGCGCTGCTTCTCGCCGCCCGACAGATTGCTGGTGCGCTCTACGCCGCGACCGGCCAGGCCGACACGCTCCAACGCTTCGGCGACACGCGAACGAACGAGGCGCTGAGGCATCGACAGAATCTCAAGCGCCACCGCGACATTCTCGTACACGGTCCAGTGGTCGATGATCCGGAAGTCCTGGAAGACGATCCCGAGGTTGCGCCGGAGGAACGGAATCGACTTGTCGGTGAGCCGGCCGATGTCGCGACCGCAGAAGAGCACCCGCCCCTCGTCGACGGTCAGCTCGCGATAGATGAGCTTGAGGAGCGTGCTCTTGCCGGCGCCGCTCGGCCCGGTGATGAACGCGAACTCGCCGCGCTCGACCGAGAGATTCACCCCCCGCAACGTGGGCTGATCGGGGCGGAAGAACTTGTAGACGTCCTCGAGCGTCAGAATCGGCTTCGAGAGCTGAGGCTGGCTCGCGCGCGCGCCGGCGCGGAAGAACGGAAACGGGCGAACAACCTTGGTTCCCTGCATAGGCTCCCGCTAACCCGTTCAGCACCGCATGGGCAAGAAATCGGCCAAGATTCCGCGGTTGCCGAGGGCGCGCAGGCGGCTAGATTCCACGGGCTATGGGCGAGCCAGCGGTCTTGTACGAGGCGGCGGACCGGATCGGGCTGATCACGTTGAATCGACCCGACCACCGCAACGCCATGACTCCCGAGCTCTTGGACGCGTTTTCCGAGGCGATCGACGAGGCCCGAGGGGATGGCGGCATCCGCTGCTTGATCATCACCGGGAAGGGCAAATGCTTCAGCGCGGGGGCCGATCTCCGCTCCTCGATGCAGCGCACCGATCTCGGCAAACCGTCCCGAGAGGCTTCGTTCGCGATGTACGAGCCGTTCCTGTAGGTCCTGGACGTCGAAGT
>CP070650.1:319772-323640 GCA_020354595.1 Myxococcales bacterium | reverse complement strand
GGGGCGTGGACCTGCGGACGGCAACGGATCCGCTCGGGCAGGCTTGGTTCTGGTACGCCGAGACCTACGACCCTCTGCTGCTCGACCGGCTTCTCAGCATTCGCGTGATGTTTGCGATTGACGCGTTTGTCTTTGGCACGTTCTATCTCGTGCTGGTTTACGCCTTCGTGCGCCGCCGCAACTGGATTCGAATGCCGGCGCTGCTCTACGGGGCGGCGATGTTCTACTCGATCGTGGTCTATGTCTTGATGGAGGCCTTCAGCGAGCACGCGCAGCAGACGAATCTGCCGATGGTTCTGCTGATCGGCGCGCCGTATTCGATCATCCCCCTTCTGCTGGTCTGGCGGATGTGGAAGCCCGAACCGTTCGGACCAGGAACGTGAACAGGCCTCCCTCGCTTGACCCAGGCCACGTTTCCGCCTGAAGATGCCGGCGGTGAACGATGCTCTCACGCTCGAGGTCCACCCGTGGCGCGAGGCGCTCTATGAGGAGCTTCATAGCCGGCCGTCGCCTCTGGTGGAGACCCCTTGCACCATCAGTCACATCGCGATGCAGATGAGCCCCGAGGAGCGGGACAGCGAGCGCGCGCATCTGGCCAAGCTCTGCTACCGGTTCGAGGTGAACCCGCCTCCAGCGGGTGCGTCCTGCTTCTACCAAACCTTGGGTGATTTCGAGCTTCGCTGGGAAAGGCATACGGAATTCTCGACTTACACGTTCATTCGGAGAGTCGGGGTGAACCCGCTGCGGGAGCCCAGCGCGCTAAGCCACATACCGATGGAGTGGCTCGCGACGGTGCCGGGCCGCGCGACGACCGCACTTCATCTGGCATTCAATGCGGCCGAGGGGCCGCCTGAGCCCTCCGAGCTCGACCGCTACTTCGAGAAGCAATCGCTTCGGGGAAGCATCGTGCGGCAGGGCACGGCCTATCTCTACAGCAGCTTTCGTCTTCACTCCGATGGATTTGGCCGAATCGCGCTCCAAGCTCGCGACCTCACGCCACTGCAGGCAGGCCGGCTCGTGCAGAGGGTGCTGGAGATCGAAACCTACCGTCTCATGGCGTTGCTTGCGCTGCCCGTGGCTCGAAAAATCACCCCCGATGTAGGTGCGATGGAGCGCGAGCTCGCTCGGGTCAACGAAGCGCTCACACGGGCCGATGAGGAGACCAACCAGCACGCGTTGCTCGACGAGCTTTCGGATCTCGCGGCCCGGGTCGAGCGACTGCGCTCGGACACCACGTATCGGTTCGCCGCGACCAACGCGTATTTCGATCTGGTTCGCGAACGAAATCGTGAGCTCACCGAGGAGAAGATTCCGGGGCTTCAACCGATCCACGTCTTCATCAAGCGCCGGCTCGCACCGGGGATTCGCACCTGCAACGCGGTACGTGACCGGCTGGAGGACTTGTCCCGCCGAATCAGCCAAACCAGCAGCCTATTGCGCGCGCGGGTAGAGCTGTCGATCCAAGGTCAGAACCGCGAGCTGCTCGCGTCGATGAACCGTCGAAGCGAAACGCAGCTACGCCTTCAGCAGGCGGTCGAGGGTCTGTCGGTCGTCGCCATCACCTATTACTTGATGGGGTTGCTCAGCTATCTCTGGGAAGGCTTTGCCTGGGTGGGCTGGCCCTGGAGCAAGAAGCTCAGTTTTGCCGTTGCCGTGCCGATCATCATGCTCGTCGCATGGCGAATCATTCACGGCGTGAAACGCCGTGTGCACGTGGAGTAGGGCTCAGGCGAAATCGCGTTCCATCCGCTCTTGGTCTTCCTTGCAGCGGATGCACAGCTCGGTCTCGGGTCGCGCCTCGAGGCGTTTCACACTGATGGGCTCTTCGCAGTCCTCGCAGACGCCAAATTCGCCCTCGTCGAGCTTCTTGAGCGCCTTCTCGATCTTCTGGAGGAACACACGCTCCCGGCCGCGCAGGCGGAAGGTGAACGACTGCATGTACTCGCTGGAGGCGAGGTCCATCTCGTCCGGTAGCTCGGACGCATCTAGGGTCATGTCCTGGTCCATGGTCTCGCGCGCCCGGCGAACCACAGCTTCACGCTTTTCTTCCAGGATGGCGCGAAACCGCTTGAGCTCGGTCTTCTTCATTCTCGTGACCCCCTTTTGAGGGAGCGCGAGCATAGTGATCGCGCCCCGCTAGTCAAGAAGGGAACATGCAACAGGCCGAAATGAGGGCAAAAAAAGGCTCAGTCCAGGGTCTCGAAAAACGACGCCGAGCCGCGGAGCCCGGAGCCCCAGAGGATCGCCTCGACCCGCTCGCCCGGCTCAAGCTCGGCCTTGTCCGAGGGGAGGATCACCAGGGCGTTGACCCCCACGAAGGAGGGCAGGGAGCCCGAACCCTGCTGATCCTTCAAGGTCACGACGAGCTCGTCGCCTGCGCGGACCGCGATAGCCCTGGCGATTTCGACTCGGCCGGGCCTTCGGCGATAGCCGTTGCTGAGCCGCGCGGTGACGGGCTGTGGGTGCGGCCGGGGGTCACCGAGCATCTTCCGGAGACAAGGCGCGACCAGCACCTCGAACGTGACCATGGCGCTCATCGGGTTGCCGGGAACGCCGATCACCGGTTTGCCCTGATGCGTCGCGTACGTGATCGGCTTGCCCGTCTTGATCCGGACCTTCCAGAAGCTGGACTCGATTCCTAGATTCGCGAACGCTTCGTGGACCAAGTCGTACTCACCGACCGACACGCCGCCCATCGAAATGACGACGTCCGCCTGCAGGGCCTCGCGAAGCGCGTTCTCGATGTCGGAAAGGCTGTCCGGGGCGGCAGGGAGGGCCACGGGAACCACGCCGACGTCGCGCAGCATCTGCGTGAGCGCGTAAACGTTGGAGTTGACGATGGTCCCGGGTTCGAGCTGGGCGCCGAGAGGCCGGAGCTCGTCGCCCGTCGACAACAATGCCACCCGCGGCTGCACGAACACGTGGACGCGATCGATGTTCTGGCTGGCCAGCAGACCGATCTCGCCGGCCGACAAGCGGTCGCCTGCGCGAAGGATGGTCGCCCCGGCCTCGACGTCGCTCCCGCGGCCGCGAACGTGTTTCCCGAGGTGAGAGGCCTCCAGGATTTCGACTTCGTCACCCTGACGTACGGTGTCTTCCTGGATCACGACGGCGTCGCTGCCTCGCGGCATCGGCGCGCCGGTGAAGATTCGGAAGGCCGTCTGCGGCTCGAGCGGGGAAGGAGGCGCCCCTCCCGCGCGAGACTCGCCACGAACCGGCAACCGGATCGGCGAGCCTTGGTCCGCGCCACGCACGTCTTGCGCTCGGACCGCATAGCCGTCCATGGCGCTGTTATCGAAAGGAGGAGAATCGGAGAGCGCCTTCACGTCTCGCGACAGATACCGCCCCGCGGAGTCCGTCACCCGAATCTCCTCCTCACCCAGCGGAGAGAACGCGGGCAGCATCGACGCTAGTGCCTCTGCAATCGATCGCATGCACCGCCGAGCCTAGCACGCCCTGAACACCCTCGAGCTCAGCTCGGGCAGACGCGATTGCGGCCCGCGCCCTTCGCTTCGTAGAGCTGCTCGTCCGCTGCTTTGACGAAGTCATACGAGCTCCATGCGGGATCGAGCTGAGCCACACCGCAGGAAACCGTGACATCGATGTCTTCGTCCTCGAAGACGAAGCTCGCCGTCGCGATCATCTTGCGAAGCTCGTTTGCGATCTGCACACCGCCCGCCAGGTCGGTTTCGGGCAGAATGAGGGCGAGCTCCTCGCCCCCATAGCGCGCAATCACGTCGTCGGGGCGAAGGCGAGATTTCGCGAGCTGCGCCACTTCTTTGAGTACGTGATCACCGGCGAGATGCCCGAACTCGTCATTCACCACTTTGAAGTGATCGATGTCGAGCATCACCATCGTCAACGGCCT
>CP070650.1:315031-319672 GCA_020354595.1 Myxococcales bacterium | reverse complement strand
TTCTCGAGGCACGCGAGGAGCAGCTCCTCGAGCGCGGACGGAACGTCCTCCGAGCCCTTTTCCGCGAGTGGCAGGGGCTTGGTGTGGAGGTGGTGGAGACACACTTCCATGATCGTTTTCCCGTTGAATACATGCTCCCCGGCCAACAGGTAGTAGCCGACCGCGCCGAGTGCGTAGAGGTCGGTTCGTGCGTCGATGCTCTGTGGGTCTTGGATCGCCTCCGGGCTCAGGTAGTGCGGTGTCCCCTTGATGGACAGCGTGTTGGTTCGCTCGAGGTCGTCGATTTGGCCGAGGTTCTTCACCAGACCAAAGTCGAGCACTTTCGTCACGTCCGGCACGCCGCCTTGGCGCGCGAGCATCACGTTGCTCGGCTTGATGTCCCGGTGAATCAGCCCGATGTCGTGTGCCTCGTTGAGAGCGAGGGCGGCGTCTCTCAAGACTCGGACCACGCGTTCAATGGGCTGCTGGCCACTCGCGTTGACGACCTGCGTGAGCGTCGCGCCGCTCAGCAGCTCCATCGCATAGTAGAACTTCCCGTCCGGCGTTCGCCCGTAGTCGTAGATAGTGACCGTGTTGGGATGTGTCAGCTTCGCAGTGAGCTGTACCTCTCTGCGAAAGCGATCCAGCGCCTCGGGGTCGGCGATTTCGGGTTTGAGCAGCTTGATCGCGGTGGGCCGCTTCAGCATGCCGTGCTTGGCCTCGTACACGATGCCCATCGCGCCTTCGCCGAGCTTTCGTTCCAAGTTGTACTGACCGAGGCTCTGAATGTCCCGCACCTCTTTTCGCAGCCGGTGGATCACGCGCGACGCCAGTGCGGACAAGCCCACCGTCAGCGTCCACCACATTACCGTGATCACCGCTTGCGACGCCGCGACGCGTTCGTCCGAGTTTGCCGGGTACCCGAAGCTCTTCCAGATGCTGAGGTCGACGTGCAGGTAGTGCCAGTACATAGCTGCAACCAGCGGGATGCCAATCAAGATCCCGAGAGTGACCGTCCGTCTGGCCGAGCTCGGCACGAAGACGCTCCGAGCAAACAACACCAGAGCCAAGATGAACGCCGTGATTGTATCCGCACCGACTTCGGGGCGGATATCGAGCCCCATCCCAATGTATCCGAGGCTCGTGAGGAAGATGCCGGCATTTTCGATCGCGTGAATGGCATTGACCGAGTACTGGCCACGCCGGCAGATCGCCCAGACTGCGATCATGGGCACGACGGCCGCTGCATGAATGATGAAGCTCGGCTGGGTGATCTGATCCTGGAGCGACGTGAAAAGGATTCCCATGATGATGCGGAAGCCCAACGCGGTGCCGCCGAGGATGGCCCCGATCAGACCGAACACCGCAACTCGTCGCTGCAGAAACGCGCGCGCTTCCGGATTGGCAAAGTAGGTGCTGCTACGGCTCATGAACCCCCACCCATCATCACTAACTTCTCAGATTGTAACCACTTCGAAGGAGAGCGGAGGCGACGCCGAGAAGCACCGCGAACGAGGCTAGCACGACGGCTGCGCTCGCCTCGGGCGAAACATCCGCCACTCCGAGGAACCCGTATCGCAGCCCGTTCACCATGTAAAGGAGCGGGTTGAACAGACTCACGGTGAACCAGGGCTCAGGGAGCAGATCGATTGAGTAGAAGACGCCGCCGAGGAATGCCAGCGGAAGAAGCACGAAGTTGGGGAAGATCGCGAGGTGGTCGAACTTCTGGGCCCACAGTGCCGCGATCATTCCGAGCAGGGCGAGGGTCGCCGTGACGAAGACGGCGAAGAACAGAGTCCAGCCGAGGTGATATAGAGGAAAGAAGGTAAACGTGAGTGCGACCACGTAGACTAGCGCGCCGACGATGAACGCGCGCAGCATTGCCGCGCCGACGTAGGCGACGAGCATCTCGAACGCTCCGATCGGCGCGACGAGGATGTCTGTGATCGTTCCGTTGATCTTAGATTGAAACAAGCTCGACGAGGTGTTGAGAAACGCGTCCCGCACCATGGTCATCATCACCAGCCCGGGAACGACGAACTGGATGTAGGGAACACCGGAGATCTCGCGAAGGCGCGAGCCGAGCGCTACGCCGAAGACCAGAAAGTAGAGACTCGTCGTGACGAGAGGACTGAGCACAGTCTGCAACCAGACTTTGCTGAAACGGCGGACCTCTTTCACAAAGAGCGTCTTGAGCGCAATCGAGCTCACGCCGCGTGCCTCCCGTCGGCCTTTCGAATCAGCTCGAGATAGATGTCTTCGAGCGACCGACCCCCGTGCCTCTCGAGCAAGCTCTCGCGACTCTCGACCAGAAGGAGCTCTCCTTTGTGCAAGATACCGATCCGGTCGGCTAGCTTCTCGGCCTCCTCGATGTAGTGCGTCGTGAGCACGATCGTGGTGCCCGCCGTTCGAAGGTCCTGCACCTCCTGCCAGAGCTCGCGACGAAGCTCGACGTCGACGCCAGCGGTCGGCTCGTCGAGAAAGAGCAGACGCGGCTCGTGGACGAGCGACTTGGCGACCAGCAACCGGCGCTTCATTCCACCGGAAAGCGTTCGCGTGTACGCGTCGCGCTTTTCATCGAGGGCAAACGTCTTCAACAGAGCTTCCGCCCGCTCGCGGTTCGGCTCGACGCCCATGAGTCCCATCTGGATCATCAGGCTCTCGACTGGCGTGAAGAAGGGATCGTAGTTGATCTCCTGTGGCACGAGACCCACCAGCCGTCGGGTCGTGCGGAAGTCCGCCACCGTGTCGAACCCCAGCACTTCGATGCTGCCCTCGCTCTGCTTCGCCAAACCCGTGATGCAGTGAATGAGCGTGGACTTGCCGGCGCCGTTGGGCCCGAGGAGCGCGAAGATCTCGCCCTCGTACACTTCGAGCGAGAGGTCCTCGAGCGCCGTGAACTTCCCGTAGCGTTTGACGATGTGGCGGCAGCGGAGCACCGGCGGTTTCATCGGGCCGGACTATAGCGACCTGTCTGCCGATGACCAGGCTAGCCAGGCTCGTGGCGCAGGTGGAACGACTTGGGGCGGGAGAGCTGCGCGTATCCAAGGGTCGACAAGCTGCACCCGCGACCGGAATCCTTGACGCCGACCCACGCGAGCTCGGGATCGAGGTAGTCGCACCGGTTCATGAACCAGGTTCCGGTCTCGACGCGTTCGCCGATCTTCTTCGCGCGCTCGATGTCGCTCGTCCATATCGATGCGGTGAGCCCGTAACGACTGTCATTCATCAGGCGCACCGCCTCTTCGTCGTCGGAGACGGCCATGATTCCGACCGCCGGCCCAAACGTCTCCTCGCTCATGATCTCCATCGAGTGGTCGACGTCGGTCAGCGCTTGAGGCGCCATGTAGGGCAAGCCGCGCTCAGCCTCCGGAAACCGCCCGGGGTCGAGCAAGGGGCGGGCGCCCGCGGCAAGGGCGGCGTCGACCTGTCCTTGGATTGCCTCGGCATTCCGTACCCGTACCACCGGACCGAGGGTCGTGGTGGCTTCGCGTGGATCCCCCAACACCAGCTCGTTTGCCACGGCCGCAAAGACTTCGAGGAACGGTTCGTAGACGTCGCGATGCACGTAGATGCGCTCGATTCCACAGCACGATTGGCCTGCGTTGTAGAACGAGCCGTCGACCAGGTTGGCAGCGGACCTGGCGACGTCGGCGTCCTCCGAGACGTAAGCAGGATCCTTGCCGCCGAGCTCGAGCGCGGCGCCGATGAACCGCTTAGAGGCCGCATCTTGAATCGCGTGTCCGCCCCCAACCGAGCCCGTGAACGCGACGAACGCAACGCGGCGATCGCCGATCACGTCTGCTACGCCTTGGTGATCGAGGTAGAGGACTTGCAGAACACCGTCGGGCAATCCCGCTTCCTTGGCAGCGTCGCCGATCCGTTTCGCCACCAAAGGCGTTTGTTCAGAATGCTTCAGCACGACCGGGTTACCCGCGACGAGCGCAGGCACGAGCGCGTTCACGGACGTCAGCCAGGGGTAGTTCCATGGCGCGACGACGAACACGACGCCGAGTGGCTCGCGCCGAATGAACCGAGTGAAACCATCGCGCTCGTCGAGCCGGATGTCGGCAAGCCCTTCGTTGGCCAAGTCGATCATCGTGCGTCCGCGAAGCAACCAGCCACCGACTTCGCCCGCACCGTCACGAATCGGGCGGCCCATTTGCATCGTGAGCTCGCGAGCCACCGCATCGGCGTCATGTACGGCTAGTTCCACGAACCGTCGCACTATCGCGCAACGCTCGCCGAGGTCGATCTGCCGCCATGATCGGAACGCCTCGTCGGCCCGCCCAAGCGTCCGCTCGATGGTGCTTTTTCCGTCCAGCTCGCGAGCGAAAACCACACTTCCGTCCACCGGGGAGATCGTTTGGAAGCTCTTGGGCATGGGCGGTAGCGTTTCTCAGCCACGCTGGATCGTCAATGCGGGCTTGCACATTGGGCTTTCACGGGGCACGACGTGCCGATGGCGACTCCGACCGTGGACGGCAAGGTCCTGATCACCGGCGCGAGCGGCTTCATCGGGGGCCAGCTACGCGACGCATTGCTAACCGCTGGGACCGACGTCGTCGCCATTCGGCGGCCTGGATCACCGGCGTCCAAGGGCGGGCGTTCCACCGAGGCGGACTACGCGCGCGTGAGCGACTTGGAACGTGTCATCGCGAC
>CP070650.1:310436-314931 GCA_020354595.1 Myxococcales bacterium | reverse complement strand
GCGTAGCTCGCGTCGAGATCGGCTGTGGGACCGCCGGAAGATCGTCTGGAGCAACGCTAACGTCGGGGAGGCTCTACCCGGCGTTGCAACACCTTTTACATGGTCGGTTCTCAGCCAGTTCAGCGACCTCGGGTTTCGTCGCGCCTTCGGCGCCATGGGGTGCTCGGTGCCGCGCGACGCCGAGCTGGTGGGAGACTTTCGCGGTCGCATCTACATCAACCTCACCGAGTTCAGCTCGATCATGTCACAGATCCCGTGGATTCATCCTTCCACCCTGGTGCGGCTCGGCGGCGGCGAATATGCGCAGGAGCTCGACGAGGTCGTCGGCGAGCGCAGCTCGACCGGGTTCGTCCTCCGGCTTCCGCAGACGGTCTCTCGCTACGTGCGCGAGAACTTCCGGCTCACCGCGCGCATCCAAGAGTTCGAGTCGTACTTCGCGGACGAACGCATTCGCATCGGTTCGATCGACCCGCGTATCCTCGAGCCGAGCGGCCTCGACCGGATGCTGGGCGACGTCGAGCATCTGCTCGATGAAACCGGCTCCATCATGTTGACTGCCTACGCGAATCTCTTGAGCGCTGTGCTCGGGTTGCTCGCGATTTTGCGGGTGTTCGCCCGCGACCACGGCTCGGGACTCTACCGGGATTTGCTCTCTGGCTTGCAGGACGTGTCGAGCGCGCGCCCCGGCTTCGTGCTGTGGCAAATCGCGCAGCTCGCTCGGCAGGAGCCCGAGGTCGCGGAGCACATTCGCAATCAGCCTCTATCCGAGCTGCGCGTCAGGGAGCTCCCCGCAGGGCGCACGCGGGACGCGCTGAGCCGGTTTTTGGTGGACTATGGTCACCGAGGCGTCCGCGAAGCGGAAATCGCCGCGCCGCGCTGGGCGGAGGACGCAACGCTGATGTTTGCGGCGCTCCGTTCACACCTCGCGAGCGCCGTGAGCCGCGAATCGCGCGAACGGGATCTTCAGCGTGTTCGCGAAGAAGCAGAGCAGAAGCTCGAAAAGAACGTGCCGATCCCGCTCAGGCCGGCTGTGCGAAAGCTCCTCGACGTGGTTCGGCGGTTCACGCGCATGCGCGAGCACCTTCGGGGTCACGTCGTCGAGGTGCTCGGCATGTTTCGCCGGGTGGCCCTCGAGACCTCGCGCCGTATTCAAGCGCGTGAGCCGGAAGCCGGTCCTGACGCCGCGTTCTTCCTGACCCTGGTCGAGGTTCGACGCGTGCTGAACGACGAAAACGAACGCGTCGCACTTCGGGTGCAGCGGCGAAGGTTGGAATACGAGCGCAATCGCAAGCTTCCCGAGCCGCCTACCACGTTCGTCGGTTTCCCGCCCGACGATGCGGGGGTCGCCACAAAGGCAAAGCGCCTCAAAGGTCTTGCAGCGAGTCGCGGCGTCGCGGAGGGGAGGGTGCGCATTCTGAAGGATCCTGCGCAGGCTGCGAGCTTCGAGCCGGGCGAAGTGTTGGTCGTCGCCGCTGCAGACACCGGGTGGGCGCCACTGTTCCTAGCTGCTTCGGGTGTCGTCACCGAGCTCGGCGGCCCACTGTCGCACGCGGCGATCATCCTACGCGAATACGCGGTGCCCGCCGTGGTCAACGTAACCAGCGCAACGAGGTCACTTCGCGATGGAGATATCGTGAGAGTGGATGGAGATGTCGGGACGGTAGAGATACTGGGCGCCTAGACAGCGCCAGCGCCAGTGTCAGCGCCAGTGTCAGTGCTAGTGTCAGTGCTAGTGCCAGTGTCAGACCCCCAGATCATCCATCAGGACGCCGATCTCCTCATCGTCCACAAGCCCTCCGGGCTTCCGACGACGTCCCCGTCTCCGACCGATCCGTGTCTGGTCCGCTGGGTGGAAGAGCACGTCCCCGGCCTCGATGCGCATCCCACGTCGCGTCTCGATTCGCCGGTGAGCGGCCTCGTCACCTTCGCCCTCAACAGAGCGGCCAATCGACGGCTACTCGATGCACGCCGCGCGGGAAGCTACGAGCGCGTCTATTTGGGCATCACGCTTCACGAGCTCGACACCCAACAAGGCGTTTGGGAATGGCCGATTTCGGTGGACCCAAAGAGCTCCAAAAAGCGCATTGCGGGGCCAGGCCGAGGCAAGCGTGAGGCCCGTACCCGGTATGAAGCTGGCGCACGAACACCCCGCGCGATGCTCCTTCGACTCATGCCTGAGACCGGCCGCACGCATCAGATCCGCGTGCATGCGGCCAAGGCCGGCGTACCGCTCTTTGGGGACCACGCCTACCAAGGCGAGCGGCGACTTGCTCTCGATGACGGAACCGTCGTCACCGCACGCCGCGTGATGCTTCACTGTGCCAAGGTCGGCTTTGCGTGGTCGTCCGGGTTCATGCAATTCGAAGTGCCACCGCCCGCGGACATGGAGCGCGTGTGGATCGGGCTCGGCGGAGGACGGTCTGACTTCGATTTGGTCTAACAGGCGGCGCGGCCTGTCATTCATGGGCGCCCGATGGGCAGCACGTCGCTCGAAGATGCCAGCTCGTCGGCGCCTTCGGCTGACGCGTCCGCACGCTCGAACTGCATGACGTCGTCCTGCACGGAGGCGTATCGAAGCGCAAGCACGTCGCGCAGGTAGTTATCGTGGAGCCTCCAGGGTGCGACGGCGGCTTCCTTTGGGAACCTGTGGCGGCCTCGCTGAACGTAGCCCGCGTCGAGCACCAGCATCGATGCCGCCTGCAGCGACGGGTCGTTCACTCGGGGGCAGCAGTACGAGTAGCCGTGTGCGTCCATGTGTTTGAGCAGGCGGCATACGTATTCCGCAGTGAGGTCGGCTTTCAGCGTCCACGAGGCATTGGCGTACCCGAGCGATAGCGCCATGTTTGGCACGTCGCTGCACATCATCCCTTTGTAGGCAAAGGTCTCGGGGAGACTCACCACCCTTCCGTCCACCTCGACCTCGATACCTCCGAGGAACTTCAGTTCGAGCCCGGTTGCCATGATGATCAGGTCGGCTTCGAGCTCTTCGCCTGAGACGGTGCGAACCCCCCTGTCGGTGAAGCAGTCGATCTCGTCGGTGACCACCGATGCGCGACCCGAACGCAACGTCTGGAAGAAGTCGCCGTCGGGGGCGAGGCACACTCGCTGGTCCCAAGGGTTGTAGCGTGGGGTGAAGTGCGTCTCGACGTCGATGCCGTCGCCGAGCATCTTGCGCACCTCTCCAACGATCATCGCCTTGGCCTTATGGGGGCGCGCACGGCAGTACCAATACCAGAACATCATCAACAGAACGTTCTTCCAGCGCGTAATGCCGTATGCGAGCTTGTCGGGAAGACACTGGCGAAGCCAGTTTGCGATGCGGTCCTGACCCGGCCTGGCCACGACGTACGTGGGCGAGCGCTGCAACATCGTGACGTGCGCGGCCTTTTTGGCCAGCTCGGGAATCAACGTCACAGCTGTGGCGCCGCTACCGATCACCACGATGCGTTGGTCTTCGTAGACGATGTCATCGGTCCACTTCTGGGGATGGACGATGCGACCGCTAAACCGTTCGGTGCCTTCGAAGTCGGGGGTGTAGCCCTCGTCGTAGTCATAGTAGCCGGCGCACGCAAAGAGGAAGTTGCTGGTGAGCCGGACATCCTCGCCTGTGCCTTCATCGCGCGCACGAACGGTCCAGCGCGCGTCGCGGGACGACCAAGACGCTTGCAACACGTTCAGCCCGTATCGAATCCTCTGATCGATGCCGTAAGCCTCGGTCGTCTCGCGCAAGTAGTTGAGAATCGCTTCTCCGCTCGCAACGACCTCTGGCTCTTTCCACGGGCGAAAAGAGTAGCCAAAGGTATACATGTCCGAGTCGGATCGGATGCCCGGGTAGCGGAACAAGTCCCAGGTACCGCCTAGGTTCTGCCGGCGCTCGACGATGAGGTACGTCTTGTCCGAGCATTTGTCTTGCAGATGGTACGCCGCGCCGATGCCGGAGATTCCTGCACCTACGATGAGGACATCCACGTGAGATTCGGGGCTTATCGACGCCTCGGCCACGCTAGCTCATAGCGGCTCCGAGACGATCCTTCCACTCCGCGACGAGGTGGGAGTCGTCTAGATCCCAAGGATGAAAGCCTGGCTTGAGCAGGGCCAAATACCGTGGAAGCACGCGCGCGACCAGACCCTTCGGCCCGAGTAGGTATCTCGCCATTTCGGCGCGCTCCTTCCATGTCGCTTTGTGGCCGAGCTCGCGCAAGAGCATGCGCTGGAAGTCGCGAATACCCATCGGGAACAAGACCATGTGCAGCAACAGCTGATGGCGAAGCCGATTCCGATCGCCGACGCACTCCTCGTACACGTCGAAAGCCACCGACTTGTGCTCGATCTCCTCGATTGCGTGCCAGAAAAGAAGCTCCCGAACGGAGTCGGGAAGTGGGTCGAACTCCTCGGGCCTCGTGAGCGCGTGATGCGCCATCACGGCGGTGATGTGCTCCATCACCACCGTTGCGGCCAGACGGTCTGCGTCCGAGCGCTCTTCGGCCCACTCTTT
>CP070650.1:307471-310336 GCA_020354595.1 Myxococcales bacterium | reverse complement strand
GAGCGCGAGGTTCGCGCGCTCACGAACGGCGGAGCCGACATCGAGGCGATCCTGAACCTGCACCCCTTTCACACGATTCACGTTCGGCCGATGCACGAGCAGTTTCCGAAGGCCAAGCTCTACGGAACGGCGCGACACATCTCCCGCTTTGTCGAGCTGCCTTGGGAAACGCTGCGCACCGAGGATCCAGAGCTTCATCAGATGTTCGGCGAGGATCTCGACTTCTCGGTACCGCGGGGAGTCGATTTCATTTCGAAGAATGAGAACGTCCACTTCTCTTCGGTGCTGGCGTATCATCCTTCGTCGAAAACCATCCACGTCGACGACACCCGGACGGATTCGCGTCTGCCGAAGGCCGCGCGTTTGATCGGACGACCGGACCTTCTGATTTTTCATCCTACCTTACCGAAGGCCCTCGAACGCCGTCGGGGCGCTGCGAGCGACTTCCGCGTCTGGGCCGAAGAGCTGATCGAGCGTTGGCAAGATGCGCAGAATCTTTGCGCCGCCCATACCGGCCTTCTCACGGCCGAGCGCGACAAAGGCCCCTCGATCCACGCGCGTCTTCTGAGTGCGCTCGAAAAGACCAACCGCACCCTCCGCGCGCACGAGCGCAAGTACGGGTAACTCACCCGCGCGCTTCGAAAATCCCGGCGAGCTCGTCTTTTCGCGGCCGAGTCATGAGCCGCGTCGCCTCGTCGCGAATCGATGCGCCCTCGTGGCAAACGAGGTAGACGGCCTCGGAGATCGGCATCTCGACGCCGGTCTGATTTGCAAGTGCGTGCACCGCGGCTGCGGTCCGGTAGCCCTCTGCAACTGCCTTCTGCGACGACACGATCTCCTGAGCCGTCTTCCCACTGGCGAGTTGAACTCCAAGTTGGCGATTCCGCGAGAGCTCTCCGTGGCATGTCAGGGTGAGGTCGCCGACCCCGGCCAGGCCGAGGAACGTCAGTGGGTTCGCACCGAGCGCCACGCCGAGACGCGCGAGCTCCGCGAGGCCGCGCGTCATGACCGCGGCCAAAGCCGATGCACCCATGCCGAGCCCAAACGCGGCACCGCATGCGACGGCGATCACGTTCTTGAGCGCGCCGCCGAGCTGGACGCCGATGACGTCGTCGCTCGCGTACACACGCAAGAGCGGAGAGTGGAGGATTTCCTGCACGCGCCGCGCCGTCTCGATGTCGTTTGCAGCGAGGCTGACGTCGGCCGGCAATCGGGACGCCAGGTCCTTGGCGAAGCTGGGTCCCGAAAGGTATGTCGCGTGTGAGACGTGATCGGGCAGCGTGTCCGCGAGCACCTCGCTCATCATCGCGAGGCTGTCCTGTTCGATGCCTTTGGCCGTCGTCGTGATCAGCGCTTCTGGGGGCACGTGGGGCGCCGCCTGGGAGGTGACCGAGCGCATGTAGCCGGATGGAACCGCGAGGAGTACGAGGTCCGCGTCGTCGAGCGCTTCGCCGAGCTCGTTGGTGAAGGCCATGTCGCTCGGCACGGGAAAGCCGGGAAGGTAGACCGCGTTCTCGCCTTTTTCGGCGACGTCCTCGGGGAGGCCGTCGTCGAAGGCCCAAACCCGTACGCGGTGGCCCAGCGAGTGACTGTGAATCGCGAGCGCTGTGCCGAAAGCGCCCGCGCCTAGAACGGCGACGTTCGTCATGGGGCGAAGGTACCGCGCCTGCTAGAGTGGGCGCAATGGAAGACCGATACGAGCTCTACTACTGGCCGATGCTTCCAGGTCGTGGCGAATTCGTTCGCCTCGTGCTGGAGGAAGCCGGGGCGCCGTACGTCGACGTCGCACGCCTGCCCAAAGAAGAGGGTGGGGGGTTCGAGCCCCTGCAGGATTTCATGAGCGGCCAACGCCCCGGTCAACCCACGTACGCGCCGCCCATTCTGGTGCACGGCGATCTGGTCTTGGCGCAGTCGGCCGCCATCTGTGCGTATGTCGGCGAGCGTCACGGGCTCGCGCCGGATGACCCGGGCCGGCGCAAGCAAGCGCTTCAGCTTCAGCTCACGATTGCGGATGTGTCCGACGAAGCCCACAACACCCACCATCCGATCAGCGCGACCCTCTACTATGAGGATCAGAAAGAAGCTGCGCTCGAGGCATCTCGGAGCTTCATCAGCGAGCGAATGCCGCGTTTCCTCGGTTACTTCGAGCGGGTGCGCGAGCGAAGCGGCGGGCCGTGGCTGATGGGCGAGGCACTCACCTATCCCGACCTTTCGCTCTTTCAGCTTCTCGAAGGGCTCGCCTACGCGTTCCCGAGGGGTTTCGCGAAGGTGACCGAGTCGACGCCTTCGATCCTCGCACTTCGTGATGCCGTGGCGCAGCGTCCTCGGATCGCTGCATACCTCGAATCCGACCGGCGGCTCCCGTTCAATGAGCACGGCGTATTCCGGTGCTACCCGGAGCTCGACCTCGGCGACTGAATGCGCATCGTCGAGGACGATCAGATCGGACCCGAGGCCGCGCGGCTCTATCGCATCAGAACCGATGACGACGTCGAAATCGCCGTCACGCGTCTCGGCACGGGTGCAGGCGAGCCGGTAGTTCTGGTGCACGGCACGTTTTGCCAGAGAAGTTTCTGGGTTTCGAACAAGGGCGTCGGCTTGGGTCCGTTTCTGCGCGAGTGCGGCTACGATGTTTGGATTCCGGAGGTGCGCGGGCATGGTCGGAGCCCGCGAGACGCGCGGTACCGTGACTGGACCGCCGAGGACCAAATGCAATTCGATCTTCCAGCGGTGCAGCGGCTAGTTTCAGAAGAGACGGGGAGGCGGGCGCACTGGGTTGGACACTCGTGGGGCGGGGTCGCCATCCTGGGTGCGATCGGAGCCGGTTGGTTGGTGGCGGATCGATTTCGGTCCGTGGTCGTGCTC
>CP070650.1:304768-307371 GCA_020354595.1 Myxococcales bacterium | reverse complement strand
GTGGAGGACTCATCTTCCGCAACCAGCGAAAGGATCCGTTTGGCGTCGAAGCTCGGACAGTGCTGAAGGACGAGCTTGCCTCCGGTCAAATGGCAGATCCATTGAGTCCACTGCGCGGCGCCGTGGATGAACGGTGCGCAAGGCAGCATCGTCACCGTGTACCAACCGTCTTTGGCTTGCTCGACGAGCTGTTCCGGCGATTCGACTGGATCTCCCCCGGGTGAGCCGCCCTGAAGGCCCGTGAAGAACAGGTCCTCGTGGCGCCACATCACGCCCTTTGGCATTCCTGTCGTGCCTCCGGTGTAGATGATGTAGAGGTCGTCACCCGAACGCGGGTCGAAATCTCGCTCCTCCGAGCCCTGGGCCATCGCGCTTTCGTACTCGATCGATTCCTGGTCTGGGACTGCATCGGAGCCATCCTCGATCACGATGAGCGGACGAAGTGGCGGAAGGCCCTCATTGGCTTCGTTGATGACGGGAATGAAGCGCCTCTGGGTGATCATCCCCTTGAGGTCGCCGTTCTCGATCATGTAGCGAACCTCGGGGCCGACGAACCGGTAGTTCACGTTGATTCCGACCGCGCGGATCTTGAAAAGCGCAAGGATCGCCTCGACGAACTCGTGACCGTTGAAGAGGTGAAGGCCGACGTGATCGCCCTTTCCAATCCCCTGCGATTGGAGGTAGTGAGCCAACCGATTCGCTCGCTTCTCGAGGTCTGCATAGGTGTGGTGAACGTCACCCGAAGCCAACGCCATGTTGTCGGGGACCGCGTCGGCAATGGCCTCGTAGAGATCGGCAAGATTATATTCCATCGTTTCTCCTGCTCAGCGTTCCGAGCTCACGATCCACATCGCGAAGAACTGAGAGCCGCCTCCGTAGGCATGGCCGAGGGCGACCTTTGCGCCGTCGACCTGATGTTGCCCCGCCGTCCCGCGCACTTGGCGGGCGGCTTCGGCAAATCGGAGCATACCACTCGCTCCGATCGGGTTCGTGCACATGACGCCACCCGACATGTTCCAGGGCATCTCCCCGCCGATCTTCGTTTTACCCTCCATCGTCATCCTCCAGCCTTCGCCTTCCTCCGCGAAGCCCAGGTTCTCGAGCCACATTGGCTCGAACCACGAGAACGGAACGTAAACCTCAGCACAATCGATGTCCTTCATCGGGTTGGTGATGCCGGCCTCGTCGTAGACGTCTTTGGCGCACTGTTTGCCTGCGCCCGGGTTCACCTGATCGCGACCCGCAAAGAACGTGCGCTCGGTACGCACCGACGTGCCCTTGACCCAGGCAGGGTTCTGCACGCGGTCGGCATGATTGTCGCTCACGAGGACCATCGCTACTGCTCCGTCCGAAGATGGGCAGGTCTCCGAATACCGGATCGGGTCCCACAACATGGGCGAGGCCTTCACTTCCTCGAGGGTTTGGTCGAGATGAAGGTGGGCGTCTGGATTGAGGCAGCCGTGTTGACGGTCCTTGACCGCGACCATGCAGCCCGTATCAGGATGCGCGTCCGCACGGCGAATGTAGGATCGAATTAGCGGGGCGAAATACCCGCCTGCGCCCGCAACGAGCTGCGGCTGAAAGGGAACCGCGGGCGACAACGCCCACATGGCATTGGATTCGCTCTGCTTCTCGAAGGCGAGCGTGAGCACCTTTTCGTGCACTCCACCCTGGACGAGATGCGAAGCCACCACCGCGGTGGATCCACCAACGGAGCCCGCGGTATGCACGCGGAAGATCGGCTTGCCGGCCGCACCGAGCGCATCCGAAAGCCAGAGCTCCGGCATCATGACGCCCTCGAACATGTCGGGCGCGGTGCCGATGACGATGGAATCGATGTCCTTCCACGTCATGTTCGCGTCCTGCAGCGCGCGTATGGCCGCGTCGAGGACCAGGCCTGGAAGCGAGAGATCACGGCGACTCTCGGCGTGTTTGGTCTGACCGATTCCGATCACTGCGCATCGCTCGGCCATTACTCGCCCTCCAACACGGCAACCAGGTTCTGCTGAAGGCACGCACCGCTCGTGGTGTGCGCCACCGCGCGATCGGCCTCACCGGAAAGAACTCGGCTCGCGGCCTCGCCGAAGCGAATCAAGCCGGCGGTCATCAAAGAGTTCGCCGAGAGCGCGCCTCCCGACGGATTCACGTCGACGTCGTCGCCGAGACCCAAGGCTTCGCGCAAAATGATCTCCTGGTGAGCGAACGGCGCGTGGAGCTCGGCCACGTCGACCTTCCCTTTGCCCACCCCAGCCTTTTCGGCCGCAAGCTTGGCGGACGGCGAGGAGGTCAGGTCACGCTGGCCGAGCGCATGGGGCTCGGTGCGATGATCCATGCCTCGAATCCACGCAGGACGTTTGACGAGCTCGTTCGCGGTGTCGCCTGCGGCCAGCACGATGGCGGCTGCTGCATCACTCATCGGGGGACACATGCTCTTGCGAAGCGGCGAGCTGATGTACGGCTCGTCGAGGATCGCATCCACGCTGGTCTCCCCTTTGATGTGGGCGTTCGGGTTGTCCATCGCGCTCTTACGACTGCGGACAGCGATCTCGGCAAAGTCCCGCTCCGTCGCCTTGCGCGCATCGATCAAAGCCTGCGCTTGCAGC
>CP070650.1:301912-304668 GCA_020354595.1 Myxococcales bacterium | reverse complement strand
GGTGAAATGTCGGGCCTTTTCGGGTCGGCCGAGTGCGCCGCGGGCTTACAGAACATCTCTACCCCGTGCGATCCCGTCTTCGCTGCGCAGGACCGGCGCATCATCGGCGGTGCGTTCGTCGACGCTGACGTTTCTCCACTTCGGTGGTTGGACCTTTCGCTCGGGATTCGAGTCGACGTCTGGAACACCGCCGGCCACCGGGACGCCGGCGTCAGCCCGCGGGCGCGCGCCACGTTCCACGCGAAAGACATCGCCGACCTCTTCGTCGGCTGGGGGCTCGGTTTTCGGCCGGCCACGTTTGCCATCCCGTTGCCGGGGCTCGGTGACGTGCCGCTCGAAGCGGGGCTTCAAGGGGCCAACCAAACGGAAGGCGGCGTACGCTTCTTTCTTCCGCACGAGATCACGTTCGAAACGCGTGGCTATCTGAACATCTATCGCGACCTGCGTTTCGTAGACATCTTCACCGAGCCGCAAATCAGCGACGACCCCGCTGCAGGTCCCGTGCCCGCGGGCATCTTGGACGACTCGGCGGACGGAAAAAGTTACGGCTTTGAGCTCTTGCTGCAGCGCCCGTTCGACGTCGGTTTTTCCACCCTAGCGAGCTACACGCTCGGCTTCAGTGATCTGGAGGGGACGGCGCTTCTGATCAACCAGCCGTCGCAAACGTTCGACTACACACCCTCATACGACGTGCGGCACGTCGTCAATGCCGCGCTCGCCTGGCAAGCGAAGTTCGGTCTGATCTTGTCGTCGCGTGTTTTGACGCGGTCGGGAAGGGCGGAGGGTTGGTTGTGGCTCGATTCGTCGGGGGTAGTCCGACAGTACGTCCAACGCGTGCCGTGGTTCACTCGGCTCGACCTGATGATCGCGTATGAATGGGCCAAGCCCGGCCGTCGAATGCGGATCTCCTTCGAGTGGATCAACGTCACCCAAGCGCGGGATGCACAACAGATCGATGCCAACAACCCTTCGGCGCCGTTCGCCTGCCGCGCTCGCTGGGGCGAGCCCTCCGAGCCGTGTCCGCTTTCATTCACCACGGCGATTTGGTTTCCGAACCTGTCGTTCCGCGCGGTGTTCTAGCTCGCTTCGCGCCCGATCCCAGACCAGTGGTTGGGGTTGAGCGCGCCGGCTGCGGGGCGAACGTCGACCAGGATACCGGTCAGGTGCGCCATGCCGGACACCCGCTCGAGCTTGTTCGGCCCATCGGCCGCAAGAAGGTTCACGTTGACGCCCGTCGTCTTGCTCGCGACGCCCATCTTGCTGTCCTGGTGACCCCAGCCGTGGGGGAGCGCGACCGTTCCCGGCATGAGGTCCGAGAGGAGCTTCACCGGGACGCGCACGGTGTTGGTCTCGCTCGACACGTCGGCAAGCCCCCCCTCTTCGACGCCTACCTGAGCCGCGTCGTCGGGATGCATGTACAGGTGGTTCGTAGAGCGCTCGCCGGACACGAAGTCCTCGATGTTGTGCGTCCACGAATTGTGCGTCGTGATCGCTCGCTTGGTGATCAGCTTGAGCTTGTCCTTGTTGCCGCGCTCGAGCTCGAAGTCCGCTTCGAGCTTCTCGGCTTGTTTCAGCAGGACCTCGGGCGCGAGTTGCATCTTGCGGTCGTCGTGAATGATGCGTTTGCCGAGGAAGCTCCCCGGCTCGTGACCCGGGCGCAACCGACCATGCTTCTCTTTGAGGAGTTTCTTGAAGCTGCCTTGCTTGGTTGCGCGCAGCAGACCCGAGAGCAAGAGCTCCTGCGGGATCGAAGGCTGCTTGTCGCCTCGGCCGATCGAGCTCACCGTCTTTGCCAGCTCCATCGCGCGTTGCGCGACCGCCGAGCCCCATAGATTCACGCCGCTCGCCTTCGCGATGTCTACGTAGATCGTCGCCTCGTCGCGCTGCTCGCCTCGAGGCGGCACGATCGCGCGCGTGGCCTGCAGGTAGGGCTTCGACTGAAGCCCGAGCATCAGTGGGAAAACGAAAGGCAGGTCCGGGCGTTGAAACGGTGACGTGCACGGGAGCACGTGAGTCGCCACAGACGCGGTTTCGCTAGGCTGGATGTCGAGCACCACCAAAAGCTCGAGCTCCTTGAAGGCATCCCGAAGCCGCTCCGAGTTGGCCATGGTGATCAGAGGGTTCCCACCGGTCACGAAGAGCGCTTTGATCTGCCGGTCGCCAGGCGTGAGGATCTCGTCCGCCAAGATGCCGCCAGGCAGAGCATCGTTGACCGACTTGAAGCCGCCGATGCGGCTTTCGTTTTGGTGGAGCAAGATGCCGGTCTTCTTGCCGAAGGCCGCAAAATCGATGACGCCCTTGCCGACCAGCAACCCGCCCTTGCGATCGAGATTGCCCGAGATTGCGTTGATGCACTCCTGGAGCCAGAAGGCGAGCGAGCCGTTGGTTCCCATGTTCACGCCGGTCGAGCAGTAGAGCGCCGCCCCGTCGGCTCGCGCATACTCGCGCACCATGGCCCGAAGCGTGTCTGCGGGGATCTGCGTGACCTCGGCGGTACGCTCGGGAGGCCAGGCCTCGGCCACTCGGCATAGCTCGTCGAAGCCCGTCATGTATTGGTCGACTCGGGTGCGATCGATCGTGGTCGTAGCCAGGAGCTCGTGCAGGAATGACAAGTAGAAGAAGACGTCGGTGTTCGGGCGGATGAAGACGTGTTCGCCGGCTACCTTCGCGGTTTCGGTGCGTCGGGGATCGACGACGAAGATCTTGGCGCCCCGCGCTTGCACCTCTTTGAGCCGTCGAATCGGGTTCGAGACCTG
>CP070650.1:298566-301812 GCA_020354595.1 Myxococcales bacterium | reverse complement strand
GCGACGAAACCGAGCAGCGAGTCCTTGTAGACGATCGCCAGTATCGCCGTCATCGCCCCAAGGCCGCCTAGCAGGACAGTCGGGGATTGATCGATGAGAAGCGCGACGACGATGATCAAGCCGACAAACCACATCGCGATGGTCGTCGCTTGGACCAACACGCGCATCGGGACTCGGCTTTCAGGATGGTTGGCTTGATAGACGTTCAAAAACGCTCGAAGCGCTCGTGTGACTGCCAACAACGCCACCAGCAACACATAGGCCTCGAGCACGTTTTGGATAGTCCCGCCGAGCGTGGGCCGGTTTGCGAAAACCGCGGGTATCAGGGCGTAGACGACCAACGCCCCAACGATGTGCGCGCCCGTGTGGAACACCCGGTATTCAAGAAGTGTGTCGTCCCACTTGGCTCGACTGCGCTTGGCAAGCGTGGCAGCGAGGCGGAGCAGAATCTTGCGGACTACGAAATCGATGAGCCAAGCCAGGGCCAATACTGCGCATAAGAGAACGAGCGTCGTCGACGCTTCGATCGCCCACTCTTCGTGCAACCCTGCTTGCTTCAGCCACTGCTCAACGGTTTCGCGCATGCCAGAGGCCGGAGGGAAGCATGGGCAACTCGACCTTTCAACCAGGCAGATCCGAATCTACCCATCGGCCGGCCCCGCCAAATCTACGAGGGCCCAACGAGGTTGCAGTGGAACAGATCCCCCGGTTCAGCCAGGTTGCGTCGAGGCCTCCAATAGCTCGAGTGCCATGCGGATCACTGCGGTGTCCGAGCGCGCGGGTAGGTTCTTTCGGAGCCTCGAAAGGCGAAGAACGTCTTCGTGCTGGAATCGAAAGCTTTTCAGCACCGACGGGGACTTGCCTTTTCGGCCGACGGCGGGCACCCAGGGCAGGTATTGCTCCGGCGGTACACCGCGAAAGCTCGGCGCCGCTTTGCCGTGACGGATGGCGTGGATGACCTCCGCCACGTCAGCGGGAAGCTCTTTGGGCAAGCGCAAGAGACTGGGCTTCTTCACGAGCACGGCCGGAAGGAGCTCCATGATTCGAGGCTCTACGCCACCCGCCCACAACGCATCGTCTAGCGGCACGGGCTTTTCGTGGGGCCGGATCCCTTCGATGGTCGTCTCGAGCAAGCCCTCGGCGACGAACCGCCCCATCGCGTTCCGGAACCTTGGGTCCCGCTGCTTCCGGCGGAGCGCCCGAAGCCGTTTGCGCGCCCTTGCTTGCAAGTCGTCTCGCCCGCGCGTCATACGAACCGCTCCAGGTCGACGGCGTACTTCTGGGCCAGCTCGAAGAAGCGCTCGCTCGCGCCCTTCGCCAAGTATTCGGTGATCAAGGCCTCGTTCTTTTCAGGCGCTTTGCATGCCTTGGAGATCAAGACTGCGTCAGGGTCCGCCACGAACGCATCCACGTACCTACCCGCGTAGAGGGGAGCGTAGTGCGTCTCCCGCGGCATCCAGACCTCACGCCCATGGGGATCGAGAACCTTCCCCTCCTTCGCGAGCAGGCGCTCCAGCTCTTGCTGGACCGCCCAGTCGTAGTCCGCATACGCATCCACGTCTTGTGTTGCTGTCAGCGCCAGGTCGACCTCGGCAACCCAAAGCGCCGCCTGTCCGAGCACGCGAATCGTGCACTTGCGGTGGGTGGGCACTCCTTCGGCCCGGGCCTTCACGTTTTCCCGCGCAATCCACTGGTCGAGAGCCGAGAAGATTTGGGTATACATACAAAAAACATAATATATATATACATAATTGTCAATTCGCGCCAAACACGGCTCATTGACCAAAGCTCTCTCTGATGATGTGGTTGCTGAGAGGTGCGCGGCTAGCCACCGATGCGTAGGTCGATGGAGACACAGAAGCAACGGCGCAACGAGAAGAGGCGAGCGTGGGCATCTTGAGGTCGTGGCGAGGCGTCCCGTTCGTCCGCCGGGCGCCCACTCAAAGCGGCAAAGACGTTCCGATTCGCGTCGCGAAGATGACGATAGCGCACGTGCGATGGTGGCATTCTCACGTTCAGCCGGTCATCGATCGCGATCCCGAAAGGGCCGACAACGGTTGGAATTGGCTTCTCTACGTGCCCTTCGCCGAGGTGACGGGACGTCTCCTCACGCGGAAACCAGCAGGCTACACGGTTGGGGTCTACGACGAAGACGGTGACCGCTTCATTCCTTGTGCTCTCGTGCAGTTGCTCGGGCGCGTCCCTGCGCTCGACGACCACGACCGGGATAGCGCCTTCGTCTGGTTTCTGTCCACGGCTCCGGATGAGGCGCTCACCACCATCGAAGATCATCCCATCGGGGAAGACCGTCTCCCTCGGCGTTTGGGGTCGATCGCCCTCGACGTCGCGGTGACTCATTCGCTCAACGAGCGACGACTCGGACGGACCGCGCTCTATGCTGACGAACGGGGAGGGGACACGCTACTGCAATGGTACGTCCGGCGGGGCATGACGGTGTTGCCGGATGGGCAGAGACTCCCACGCGGGCCCCGACGCTTGCTGAAACCTAGCGACGGCCGTTACTGCTACTACACCGTGCCGGCCGCCGTCGAAGCGAGCCGGGCGCTCGACCCGCTTCGCTGAGGAAACGATCATGCCGACTCCCACCGCAGCCTTTGCCGATGTAGCCGCCAGGTATGGCGATCTCGACCCCGACGATATCGAGGCGGTGCAAGCGTGGTTTGCCGAAGAGCTGCCGAAGCGGTCACCCGACGTGATCGAGCAAGTTCTCCGTGACCTTCTCGCGCAAGACGGCGCGATCCCCAGCCGTCGGGTTACTCCCATGTACCCAGAGTCCGCTCCACTGCCCTCCCTTCTCGCGAGCCCCCATGTGGATGCGCCGCTACTCGCCGAGCCTTGGAGTCGGTTGCTGCGGAGCATCGCAAACCGCCTCAGGAGGCTCCGACGAAGCTAGCCCGCCTAGTTGCCAATCCGAGCGGTCATGCCGATCCAGAAGCCAAAGAACCAGTCTTGGTTCAGCGACGGGACGCTGTTGCCGGTGGTCGGGTCGGTGACGAAGGGACGGGAGAAATAGATGTCGCGCGACGCGAACTCTGCGCGGGGCTCCAAACTGATGATCAGGTACTCGATGGGTGAGTAGCGAACGGTTCCGGTCACGGTGAATATTGAGCCAGGTTGGTCGCCCGCCGAGGCCCCGAGGTATTCGCCGCGGAAACCCATCGCCCAGTAATCGGTGATGTCGACCCTGCCGCCTAGGCTCACGCCCCATTGCTTCGATACTGTGAG
>CP070650.1:295794-298466 GCA_020354595.1 Myxococcales bacterium | reverse complement strand
GGTCCCAGGTTCGAGTCCTGGTGGGCCCACCACGCGTAAGTCGCTGACGGTCAATTGCTTGCGACAGTCGTCCGACCGCGCCGCTTACTGACCATCGGACTTTCAATCCGCGAGTCAGTGCGTCGCAACTGACCGAAATACATCACGACGAACGACTTGCGTGGTATCAATGGCGACGACACGTACGCGTACGAGCTGCGTACCCTCCTACGTTAGGGGCGTGTGGGCGTGGGCATCGAACCTGGTCAGACCCTGCTGCACTACCGCATCGTCGACAAGCTCGGCGAGGGCGGGATGGGTGCGGTCTGGAAGGCGGTCGACACGACCCTCGACCGCGAGGTGGCGATCAAGGTGTTGCCCGACGCGTTCTCGAAGGACGCCGAACGGCTGGCACGATTCGCGCGCGAGGCCAAGTCGCTGGCCAGCCTCAACCACCCCAACATCGCGGCGATCCACTCGGTGCACGAGGCCGAGGGCATCCGTTTTCTCGCCATGGAACTCGTGCCCGGCATCGATCTGTGCCAGCGCATCGCCGACGGCAAGGTGCCGATCGACGAGGCACTCGAGATCACGACTCAGATCGCCGCCGCCCTGCACTCCGCCCACGAAAGCCGTATCGTGCACCGCGACCTCAAACCGGCGAACGTGAAACTGACGCCTGGTCGCAAGGTCAAGGTCCTCGACTTCGGCCTCGCAAAGGCCTGGGCCGACGACCCGGCAACCGGTGAGGCCGACCCCTCGCTGTCACCGACCATGACCTCCGCCGGCTCGATGGTCGGGACGATCCTCGGCACCGCGTCCTACATGAGCCCCGAGCAAGCCCGTGGACTCGCCGTCGATCAGCGCGCCGACCTCTGGGCGCTCGGTGTGATCCTCTACGAAATGCTTGCGGGAAAGCCGACGTTTCCCGGTGAGGACGTTTCCGAGGTGCTGGCCGGCGTGATCAAGAGCGACCCGGACTGGGACGCGCTGCCCTCGGATCTGCCGCGGTCAGCCCATCTAGTCCTGCGTCGCTGCCTGACGCGTGACGCCGACGAGCGACTGCACAGTGCGGCCGACGCCCGCATCCTGTTGCAGGAAGCACGCCGCGAAATCGCTGACAACGACGAGGCCGTCCCCGCGGCGACAGGACGGCCATCGCTCCTGCCCTGGGCGTTGCTGGGCGTCACGGTGATCGCGGCGCTGCTCGGCCTGTGGTGGTCGTCTCGCCAGGGCCCGGCGGGTGCGGGGGAGCCGGTTCGCTTCAGGCTCGAACCTCCGGAGGGCGGCAACTACGTGGCGTCGTACTCTCCGTTCTTCGACATCACTCCCGACGGTGGCACGATCATCTACGCGGCGGCCGATTCGCAAGGCGTGGCCC
Source organism: Myxococcales bacterium (assembly GCA_020354595.1). Lineage (GTDB taxonomy): Bacteria > Myxococcota_A > Polyangia > Polyangiales > Houyiibacteriaceae > SG8-38. The sequence goes on along the minus strand of CP070650.1, from coordinate 297,106 downwards.
GGCTGTACGCTCGCGATCTGGGCTCGCTGGACTCGAAACCGCTCGCCGGAACCGAGGGCGCCAAGGGGCCGTTCATCTCGAAAGACGGGAATGTCGGATTCGTCGCGCAGGGCGAGCTTCGCGGTACCCGCGTGGGCGGCCTACGGTCGTGGGAAATCTGCGACGCCGGGGAAGTGTTCTACGGAGCCTCGTTCGCGCCGGACGGATCGGTGGTTTTCAGCGACGATTTCGACACGGGGCTAAAACGGGTGTCGGGAAAAGGCGAAGCCGTCGAGACGCTCACCACCCCGGACCGCGAGAGCGGAGAAATCGGCCACTCGAACCCCTACGTGTTGCCTTCCGGTAAGGGCGTGGTCTTCGAGATCCTCAATGTCGACAGCGACGGCCCGGACGGGTTCAGCCAACAGACCGCAATCCTGTCGTTCGAATCCGGTGAACAATCGTTCTTGTTGAGCGATACCCACGGTCCTTACCGCTACCTCTCGAGCGGGCACCTGTTGTTGTTGCGCACCAACCGGTTGGTCGCCCTTCCCTTCGATGAGCAGACGCTGGAGCGTCGAGGCCCGCCCTTCAAGTTCTTCGGTGACGAGGACGTCGCCGTTACGGAGTTCGCGACGTCGCCCGAGGGAGCGCTGGTCTTCACCGACTCTACATGGTCGCGGGGCCAGAGCGTCGTCTGGCTGGACCGTCAAGGCGTCGAGACGCCGATCACACAGGAATCCGGGCAGTACAACTACCCGTCCCTGTCACCCGACGGGGAGCGGGTTGCGGTGACCCGCAACGCCCAGACCTGGATCCTGGAATCGAGCGGGGGTCGGCGGATGCGCCTGACGCAACATGGCACGAGTTTCGTGCCGCTGTTCTCCCCCGATGGAGAGCGCGTGATCTTCGGGTCCTATCGGCCCGATGAGAACCTCTACTCGATGGCGAGCGACGGCAGCGGTGCGATGGAGCTTTTGCTCGAATCCGAAGGCCGGCAATACCCCCTCGACTGGTACGAGCCCGGCGACACGCTCGTATTGCAGTGGGTGGATCCCAAGAAAAACGGCTACGGCATCTGGACCCTGCCGGCCACCGGCGACCGCACGGCCGAGCCGCTGCTCGACTCACCCCACAACGAACGCTGGGCCCACTTATCGCCTGACGGTGCCTGGTTGGCCTACGCGTCCGACGAGTCCGGGCGCTACGAGATCTACGTCGTGTCCTATCCCGACGGCCGCGGCAAGCGCGCGGTCTCCACCGACGGAGGGATCGAGCCCCGCTGGTCGCCCCGCGGCGACGAGCTGTTCTTCCATGCGGGCGGTGAAGCCGC
>CP070650.1:287913-295694 GCA_020354595.1 Myxococcales bacterium | reverse complement strand
AGGCGCACACGAACGCTATCTTCTTTTTCCGGGCCGCCGGCGACTCGAGCCATAAAACGATGAGGATGAGCGCACCGGCCGCAGAGATCGTCACGGCTTTCGCCCCCACCGCCAACGCGAACAAGACGCACGCGGCCGCCGCGTGCGTCCAGCGGCTCCGCCGGAGATACCGAACCGCGCAAAGCAGGGACGACGCCGCGAAGAACGCGCCTAGGAGGCCCTTGCGCTCGGAAAGCCAGGCGACGGATTCAACGTGGACGGGATGCGCGCCGAAAAACGCGCCAGCCATCCACGCGAGCGAACGGCTCTCGAACAGGGCGAGGGACAACGTCGCCAGCAAGGCGCAGCAGCCGGCGTAGAGAACGACTTGAGTCAGGTGAGCGCCCCCCGCCCAATCTCCGTAGACCGCGTGGTCGAGCATCACGGAGAGATCGCGGACCGGAAGGTACTCCGCTCCGAGTCGGTGGCGTTGCTCCCAGGACAGATCGGTCAGGACCCGCCACACGGAGTCGAACGTGAGCTCCCGCAGCAGAACATTGTCGCGAATGAGCCACGTGTCGTCGTAGTCGACGTAGCCGTAGCCGATGGTGGGCGAATAGAGCCCGAAGCCGAACAGGCCGATCCACGCCGGATGCAACCGAGCTAGCCACGTCGAGCGCTCCCCCATGTTCAGAGCAGAGTAGTCGCTACGAGCCGCCGGATGCTAGAACACAGACACCGGCGCCGCTTATCTGCAGTCGTCGTACGCGAGGGTATCCCAATTGCGAATGTCGGTCCGGTCCTCACCGCGCGAGTACACCGCGGGGCTTCCGATGGGCGCGTTGACCGTCATACGCTGGCCGCCTTCCAGGGGGTCGCCGGTCCAGACGTTGTACCAAGTGCCGGCCGGGAAATACACGGAGCGGCTGGTTGCGCCCTCCTCGACCACGGGCGCGACGAGGAGGGAGTCGCCGATCATGAACTGGTCGCTGATGTCCCAGGTCTCGGTGTCCTCGGGGAAGACCAGCATCAGGTGCCGGAGGAGCGGCGCACCGGTGAGCTCGGCCTCCGCGGCGAGTATCATGAAGTCATCCATGAGCGTGCAGTGCACGAACGTGAACTTGCGGAAGTGCTCGGTGGTCTCTTCGTCTTTGTTCCAGTTCCAGTTCTCGTCTTTGCGGGCGCCTTGGTGGGTGCGCATCACAGGTGCAAAGGCACCCAGCTCGGTCCACCGTCGATAGAGGTCCTTGGTGCTCGGCTCGCCCAGAGCGGAGAAGCCGGCGATGTCGAGCGAGACGAATGGCTGTCCTGCGAGACCAAGATTGAGAAGCGCGGGTGTCACCGTCTGCAGGCCGTCATCTGCATTCCAATCGGTCATCTGATCGCCGACCCAGTGGATTTGCGCGACCCCCTGGACACCCGTGAAGCCCGATCGGGCGAAGGAAACCCAGTCGCCATCCGGTCGAGCCTGCTCCAGCGCGGCCCGGTTCACTCGATGCCAGTCGACGGGAAACGTATTTCGCCGTTCGTCCGCAATGCTGCCGTCCGCGTGGATCGGAAAGGTCCGTTCCTCGAGTAACGTTGTGTTCGCCGAGTCGAACGGGATGTACTCGCCGAAGTCCGCCATCCACCCGTCGACCCCGTACTGGGTCACGATATTGGCGAGGGCCTCACGAATGTAGTCCGAAGTTTCGGGCCTGGAGAAGTCGGGATGACCGTTGCTCTGCGGGAAGTTCGCTCCAACTCCTGTGTAAGCAACCGTTTCTCCGTTCGCGTCGATCTCCTCCACGAGAAGCCCGTTCTCCTCCATCTCGTCAAACCGCGGCGCGAACCGGGACGGGTCGTCGATGCCCAGGCCGTTCGGATTGACGATGAAGGGATTCACGTAGACGAGGAACCTGTATCCGTCGTCGTGGAAATCCGAAACCAGCCCCGCAAAATCCGGATAGCAGACGTCGTCGGGACCATCGCAGCTCTGCTTCGGCTCCCAGAGGTACTCGACGCCGAAGCCGCCTTCCGGGTTCGGGCGAATGCCGGTCCAGTCCTGCACCCAGAACGCCGAGGCCGGAATTCCTGCCGCTTCGAGCTGGTCGGCTTCGCGTCGGACCACGTCGTCCCCACCCTGCGAAGCAAGCCACAGGTTGTACGCCCAGGCGGGTGGCCGCGTCGGTCGGCCGACTAGGTCGCCCAACTGACGGATCACGTCGAGGGGCGTCGGACCATGGAAGACGCGCCAGCGAACCGAGGCGCCGCTGATCACCTCGAACCATGCGATATCCTCGTTGCTTTTGCATAGATCGACGTTGACCCGCGCTTTGGTGTCGAAGAGCACACCAAAGCCTCGCGCGTCGATGTAATAGGGCATCGGGAAATAGGTCGTGTGTGAGTTGCCGACGTTGATGCCCTGGCTGCCGTCACGGCCAACCCCCTGCTCGTTCACGAAGAGCTCGAACTCCTCGCCGCGCTGATTGGTCGCGTTGTACTGCATGCCGAAGCCGTGAAACGTCCCGCCCTCATCGCACCGGACTCCGACGGCGAACGAATTGGCTTCGGCGCCGGCGACTTCGAGTTGGAACTCGCTCAACTCATCGCTGACCGCCACAGCGGTTAGGACCGCGGTGCGTGAGTCGCTGGCGTACTCGACCCGGGCGCTCTGGCCATCGTCCGACACAGACTGGACCGACAGTGGATCCCGTCGCTCGTCAACTCGATCGCGGAAAAGGACGAGGCCCGCACCTTGGTAGGACCATCGGTCGGTAAAGGTCCGCGCGACGGGCCCGGTCGCGGCAAGTGCAAACAGGGTCTTGCCGCCGACGACCACCTCGACCGTGCCGTCTTCGGACGCCACGATCCGGACGTCGCCGCCGGGGCTCGATGAGCTGCTGCTACTGCTGCATCCCGTAAGGCAGACTGCCAGCAACCCCGAACAAACAAGCCAATTGCGCACCATCTGGGCACTCCTCCTAAGCAATGCGCAGATAATTCAGTCTGTCGGCCGATCCCGCAAGCCGACGCCGAAACGCATTCAAGGGAGGGTGGAGAGCCGGATTCGGCCCCATTTCGGCTCGGTCAGGCTGCCGATGTAGAGCCAGTCTCCGACTTGCTCGGCGCTCGTGGACTTGGAGAAGTCCTTTCCATCGGCGTCTTGGAGGTTGTGGACGACCTTTCCATCAGAGTCCAGGCCCAGCACAAACGGGTGGCGTCTCGGTTTCGGCTGCAAGGCGGTTGGAATCCGGTAGATGAGGCGGCGCAACCACGGCTTTGGCCCAGCCGTGTCGAGGAGTTCGTTTCGCGGGGCGTAGATTGCCAGCCAGTAAATCCCATTGTCCCCGGTGGAAATCCCGTCTGGGAAACCGGGCAGGTTGTCGATGAAGGTTTCGACCACGCCCTCGCGCGGGCCGCGCACATACACGCGCTTGGTCCGGTACCGCATCGTTTCGTTCACCAGCACGAACGACTCGTCCGGCGAGACGGCAACGCCGTTGGCAAAGTAGAGACCCGTCAACACGACGGTACACTCGCCGGAGCTCGCATCGTACTTCACGAGGCGGCCGTTCGGCCGGCTCTCGAGGGCTTCGCTCATCACGTGATGGTGCCCCCACTTCACCGACGCGTCCGAGAACCAAGCCACGCCTTGCGAATCGACGTCGACGTCGTCGGTCAACCCGAGCGCCACGCCGTCGGCCTCGGTGCACAACACCGAGATGGTGCCCCCGGGATCGATCGACAGCAGCCCCTTGGCCGCGTCAGCCACGATGAGGTTCCCGTCGTTGTCGAAGTCCAATCCGAGCGGTCGCCCGCCCGTATCGGCCCAGACCTCGGGACTGGAGCCGTCCGGGGCGTAGCGGATGATCTTCCCCTCCTGGACGCCCACGTAGACCCGACCCTCCGAGTCGACCGCCACGTCTTCGGGGCCGCGGCTGTCGGGCGTGGCGAACAATTCCATCCCTTGGAGCAGGCGGTTCTCCTCGTAGTCGCCCTCGAGCGCGGGAACGGGCTGGGGGTCCCAAGGTCCCGGATCGATCGGGACCGGCCACAGGAACAGATAGAGAACCAGCACGACCAACGCGCTGACGACCCAGCCTGCGATCTTCTTGCCCACGTCAGGTCTCCCAGAACCAGCGAAGCCGTTCGACGCGCTCGCCGCTCCCATCGAAGACCGCCACGAACCCTGCATCGCGAGCTCGCGCACCCCATTCGATCGACGCCAATCCGGACACTGTATGCCCCGAGGCGAGAAGATCTCGCACCGCCATCGCCGTGCATCCTTCGAGGAACTCGCTCACGGACGCGGTCGCGCCGCCCGGCAGCTCGACGGTCGCACCAGGCGTGAAACAGTCGTGGCCGTCACGTCCTACCTCCGAAGCAAGCCGTTCGATCAACTCCCTGCCCTTGCGTCCAACGCCCCGCTGCGCGGCTTTGAAGTAGTGCATCAGCCACTTGACGCCGAAGGCGCGCAGCATGCTCCAGTTCATGACGGCAATCGTGCGTGCTCCCCGCAAACCCTCGCCCATCAGCATGCGGCTCATCAGATTGACCTCCCAGTGCGCGTGCATGCTGCGGATCGCAAGGCCGTCGCCTCGCGATACGATTTCGTAGAGCAGATTTGCCGGCACCTTCATCTTCAATCCGGTCTTGAGATTCGTGGTGTGGATGTCCACCGCACGAAACACGTGCATGCCGGAGACGATGTCTTTGCGCGTCACCATCTCGATGCCGCTTTGCGCAATGAACGCCTCGTAAAAGCGCCCGACCTCGTCGCCAAGACGGCCGGGCCGCCTCCCCCTATGGGATACAGGCGTTCCGACCGGGTCCTGTAGGACGGCGTCGTCGGCATAGAGCGCCAGCCATCGCTCCTTGTCGTGCTGGCCGGCGATTTCAGGAGAGGCTTTGGCCGTTTGAAGCAGGGCCTCGCGGCTTTGCGATGTGGACGATGCTCGAAGCGAAGGCTCAACCATGGGCGGCGTTTCTACCACACCGCGGGACGCCCTACTTCTCTTTTTCGGGCGCGGCCTTCTGCTCCTCCGAAGGAGGAGCCTCTTTGGGCGGCGCCATCTTGTTGATCAGTCCCATTACGGTCACGGCAAGCAAATCTTCGTCTGCCTTGCCGAGCGGGCAGAGCTGCTTTCCGAGGTACTCGCACGCTTCGGCCCGGACCTCGTCGGCGTTGTCGACCCACTTGCCTTCCCGCGTGTACCACTCGCCGCTTTTCGTTCGGGCAAGCATGCCGTTCGGGTACTGCCACTGCCCGAGCGCGCTCCGGGCACGAGCTCCGCTTGGATAGAACCACTCGCCACTTCGTCGTTTCGCCACCTCTCCGTTGGGATGGTTGAGCTCTAGGTAGTTTCGGACGATCGTGCGCCCGTTCGACCAGGTCGTCGTCGGCGCAAGCGTGACCCTGTATCCGACGTAGGGCGCGCACACCTCGCGCCGTAGCTGTGACAAGTTCCGACGGTCTTCTTTGTCGAGCCCCCGCTTGTATCGTCCGGGCTCTTCGTCGAGGCGAGCGAGGAAGTCCATGATCGTAAGTTCCTCGCACGTCGGCGACGCCATCAATTGACGCTGCGCCACCGCGGAGGATGCCGACAGAAGCACGCCCGCAGCCACAAACGCTGGCAGGAGCTTACTCATTGCCAGGGGCGAGACCGCGCGGGCCGCGCGCGCTGCGCCGTCGCAAGCGGTTCGCCTCCGCGAACCGCCCTTCGACCCATTTGATCATCTGTTGGTGCGCGCTGTCCGCGCCCTCCCCCCCATTGCGTTGCACGTAGGTGCCGTCGGGCTGCATGTCCCAAGCGCTTCGCTGGTCGCCGAGCAAGATGTCGAGCGCCGTCCGGAGCTCATCCTGGAGCCGTTTTGGCTCGACAGGGGTGAGCACCTCGACACGGCTCACCAGATTGCGGGTCATACAATCGGCGCTACCGATGTAGAACTCCTCGTCGCCGCCATTGCGAAAGTAGTAGACGCGCGAGTGCTCGAGGAACCGACCGACGACGCTGACGACCCGAATGTTGTCGGACAAGCCGGGCACCCCGGGACGCAACCGGCAGGAGTCGCGTACGATCAAGTCCACATGGACGCCCGCTTGCGACGCCTCGTAGAGCGCGCGCGCGATATCGACGTCCTCGAGCGCGTTGGTCTTGATTTGAATGAGCCCCTTATTGCCTTCGGAGACGCGCCTGACTTCGCGACGGATCTTCTTCAGGAGCGCCGGCTTGAGCAATTTCGGCGCGGGAAGCAGCTTCTTGAACGTACGGCTTGGTTTGTAACCGGTGGTGAGGTAGTTGAAGAGCTCGGTCGCGTCGCGACCGATATCCGGATCGCAAGTCAGGAGACCGAGGTCCGAGTACAGCTTCGCGGTTTCCTCGTGGTAGTTCCCGGTGCCCAAGTGGACGTAGCGACGCAGGCCGTCGTGATCCCTTCGAACCACGAGGATGATCTTGCAATGGGTCTTGAGCCCGACGACGCCGTAGGTGACGTGAATGCCAGCTTGCTCGAGCTTGCTCGCCCAGTTGATGTTGGCTTCTTCGTCGAAGCGGGCCTTGAGCTCGACGGCGACCGCCACCTGCTTTCCGTTGAGCGCGGCGTTGATCAAATGCTGGATGACACGCGACTTCGCCGAGGTCCGGTACAGAGTCATCTTGATCGCGCGGACCTTCGGATCTTCGCTCGCTTCCCGAAGGAAACGTTCGACCGAGGTGCCGAACGCCTCGTAAGGGTGGTGGACGAGCAGCGCGTCGTGCTCGCGAATCGTGTGGAACACGTTGCTGCGGCCGACCAAGAGCGGAGCGTCCACGGGGCGATGGTCGGGATCGCGGTGGTCGGGCATATCCAACGCTGCCAGCTGAAACAGGTCCGCAAGCCCCAGAAAGCCTTCGACTTCGAAGACGTCGGTCTGCTCGTCGAGGCCGAGCTCCGCAGCCAATCGACCGCGGTGGGTCGAGTCCATTCCGCGCGCCACTTCGAGACGAACAATGGGCGCGAACTTCCGCTCCCGAAGCTCGGATTCGATCAAGGCGAGCAGATCATCGGCCTTGTCTTCATCGCCTTCTACGTCCGCATTTCGCGTAACGCGGAAGAGCTCGGTCTTCTGGATGACCATCCCCGGAAAGAGCAGATCCAGGTTGTGGGCCATGATCTCCTCGAGCGGGACGAAAACCATCGTGTCACGCACCTGAACGAACCGCGGGACGCCCGCGCCCCGTGGAACCTTCACGCGCGCCATCAGCGGCGTCGGATCGTTCGGATAATGAAGCGACACGAGCAGGTTCAGTGAGAGGTTGGAGACGAACGGAAACGGGTGTGCGGGATCCATCGCCTGCGGGGTGACCAACGGGAAGATATTCTCGAGGTAGTCCTCTCGAAGCCACTCCTGGTCCTCCGAAGAGAGCGTGTCGTACGGAGCCAGCGCGACCCCGATATCGCTGAGAAGCTGTTTGAGCTCGGCCCAGAGACCCTGTTGCTCGCCGTTGATCACGCGGATCGCAACATGGGCTTCGGCGATTTGCTGCTGTGGAGTCCGCCCGTCGACGGTCAGCTTGTGGACGCCCGCCGCAACCTGTTGCTTCAAGCCTCCGATGCGCTTCATGAAGAATTCGTCCAGAATCGAGCCGGTGATGGCCAGGAACTTCACCCGTTCGAGTAACGGCGTTCGGTCGTCTTCCGCCTCATGAAGCACACGCTCCACGAACGCGAGCCACGTGAGCTCGCGATTGAGGTAGTATTCCGGCGAATCCAAATCGATGGGCGATGAAGGGCGCTTCTGTTCTTCTTCTTGCGAAACGCCGCTCGCCGGGTGGCCGTTT
>CP070650.1:285042-287813 GCA_020354595.1 Myxococcales bacterium | reverse complement strand
AGAAGTTCCCGGCGCTCGCGCCGCTCGTCGTCTACCGCGAGCTCGGCACCCCGCTTGCAACAGCAGCGTTCACCCGCCACGAAAAGGGCGGCTTCTACGGCGTCGAAACCACGCCGCGCCGCATGTTGTCGGAGGCGCTTGCCGCCCGCACCCCCGTGCCCGGCCTGTTCCTGACGGGCCAAGACGTCATGACCCCCGGCATCGCCGGGGCCCTTGCGGGCGGCATGCTCGGCGCCGCCGCGATCGATCCTCGGGTCTACCGGAAGTTCGTCTGGTGAGAACGCCAAGGTGCGTCTAGAAGAAGGCCGACCACCGCGCATAGACACGCCACCACATTGAAGCGCCAAGGTGGCGAAGCGGGTGTCTGTTGAAGCACACTCAGGGTGGCGAGCAGTGTGGGGACGTAGAAGAGCAATATGGCGGCTGGTGCGGCGAGTCGCGCCCAGCGCTCACCACGCCGGATCGGAAACGCGACGAGCAACAAGATGAGCGTCCCAAGCGCCAGCCAGCCGGCGGCCGCAACTTCCATCAGGGCCTTGAGAAGCGTCTGAGTCGCAGAGTCGAGCTCGCCCCAACTCTTGCTCAAGGCGACCGCATGGTACGGCATGAAGGAATCGCGAAACAAGTAGATCGCGCCAAGCACCAAGCTGACGACGCCCATGGTCGCATACAAGAAGGCGGCGACAATGCGACGGCCCTGGAGACGCGGTTGTTGAGACACCATCGCCACTGCCCCTATGACCCATCGCTCACGTGGGTTTGTATGCCCAGCTTCTTGAGGACTTGCAACAGGCTTCCACGCGGTTCCGGATCGGAGGGCGGGTCTGCGGCGCACAGTGCGGGTGAAGCGTGGTACAAGCGCACTAAGCCGAGCCGAGCCGAGACGATGAAGCCTTCCGCAGGCTTTGCCGAAGCGCTGAGGCAAGTAGGAGCAGGCTCGGCGCACGAACTCGTCAGCAACCACGGGCGACCGTGGGGCTTTGCGCTGGAGGATATCAAGATCGGGGTGCACCTCTGGCAGGGCGAAGAGGCCCCAAGTGTTCCGCCCGCCATGGGCCGGTGTTGGTCGAGGCGGCGTTCCACCAAACGCCTGTGGTAGCTTCCCCGCATGCGGTTTCTGATCATCGGAGCGGGCAACATTGGCAGTCTCTACGCTGGAAAGCTCGCTCAGAGTGGGCAGGACGTGACGGTCCTGGCGAGGGGAGCTCGGTTCGAGGAGATCCAGCGTCGTGGGATCGAGCTGGAGGATGCGGTTTCCGGCGAGCGAACGCAGGCGTCCGTGCGGGTCGTGGATCGTTTCGCCCCCGAAGACGAATACGACGTCGTGCTGGTAATCCTGCCCAAGCAGAGCGTTGCCGACGTCCTGCCGGCGCTCGCCGCCAACCGCGGCACGCCAAGCGTGATGTTCTTTGGTAACAACGCTGCCGGACCGGACGCGATGATCGATGCGCTTGGCCGGGACCGAGTGTTGTTCGGATTTCCTGGGGCCGCGGGCGTGCCGCACGAGGGCGCCGTTCGCTACATCATCACGTCGGCGCGCGAGCAGCCGACGACACTCGGCGAGCTCGACGGCAGCAAGTCCAAGCGCATCCTCGCAATCGCCTCCGCGCTGGGGGCAGCTGGGTTTCCCGTGTCGGTGTCGACGAACATCGACGCGTGGCTGAAGACCCACGTGGCCAAGATCCTCCCAATGGTGTGTGCGCTCTTTCAGGCAGGAGGCCGCCCCGAGCAGTTGGCTGCGGATGACGAAGCGCTTCGGCTCATGCTGCGCGCGATTCGCGAGGGGTTCCAGGTGCTGCGCGCGAACGGCGTCCCCATCACGCCGCGCAATCACCGGGTGTTCGAGTGGCTGCCCGGGTGGCTGATGCTGTTCGTGACGCGCCGCATGATCAGCGGCGAAGCGGCCGCGACCAAGCTCGGCCATGCGGAGCACGGCCGCGCGGAGTGGCTGCTCCTCGCCGACGAGCTCCGCGAGCTCATCGTAAAGGCCGGAATTCCCACCCCCTCCATCGACGTCGCCTTCCAACATCTCGGCGCCGCTTGATCTCGTGGCTCGGCTACGGAAAGGCGGGTCCCTGGCAGAAAGCTCTGTTAGCCGATCGGGACAACTTCGGAAGCGCAATTGCGCGGTAGTACCTTGTTATGTCGCGTCGGGAACCGCGCGGAGAGCGGTTTTTGTTTGCTTATCTGCCGACAGCTCAACGGACGCCAGTTCGGCGCAGGTCACCTCAGTCGACAGCACCGCTCCAGTAGCCCGGCTCGCGACGCGTGTGCCCGATGCCGGATCAACGAGCATAGGCATCGAGAATGTCCACCACCGGTTGGACGATAAGCTCCGGCTCACTGGTCCGGGGGGGAACCTGAAAGGGCGTTGGGGCCTTCGGGATACGCAGCCGGAAAGGTCGGACGGGTCACGAGGAGACCTTCCCAGGTTCGAGTCAACCAAACCGATGGTGCAACGGGACGAGCTCACAAGCTTCCCTCCTTCTTTGCTGGAACGGCCGCGGTCCCGCTCTCGTCGCCGTGGAAGTCCAATCGCAAGCGCGTCGCGGCTAGCGGCGACGAAATCACGCCATGTGCTGGGATGCCAGCTCCTCTGAATTGCCGTCCCGGGGGCAGCTTTGTGCGGAGCGTCGAGGCGAGACTCGTTCAACACGAGGCGGCTTGAGTTTTGACGCGTATTTGACGCGAAGATCTGGAATGGCCTGATATGGGGCGACGGTCCCGAGCGCCGGCCACTGCATCTAAGTCTCAGTTATCGTTCACAAAGT
>CP070650.1:280126-284942 GCA_020354595.1 Myxococcales bacterium | reverse complement strand
TCGACCCAGTGGCCTCCCATGTCATGCCCGTGTTGGTCGAAGTTCATCGCGTGACCGTGCACATCGATCATCCCACCGCCGACATGAAGCGTATGCTCCGCATCGTGCTGTAGCGGGTCGCGGGGGACGAAGTGCAATACGTGGTGCTCCTCCGACCATTCCCAATTGCCGGGGACCTCGTCTCCATCAAGCCCGCCGCGGTAAAGCACGCAGAGCTCCTCCATTCCGTCTTGCATTTCGTGCTGGAACTCCAGCCGGATGCGGGCATTCGGGTCTACGTCGGTGCTGTTCCCGCGCGGTGACACGCTGAGGAGCGCAGCCTCGTTGTCGTACGCGCCCTGCGAGCTGTCCGAGCAGCTCGTCCACGCGATGGACGTGGCAACGACGACCGCCCCAGCGAGCATTCGCTTCATCGAACAAGTCATGATTGTCTCCTTTTGCCTGCCCATAGGACCAATATGAGCGATGCTCACGTAAAATGATGTAACATTTAAACGACTGACTCATTCGGTCATGTATGGCCCGCACAATTCCTGCAGATCGCTTCCAAAAGCTCGTCGAGGCCGCCACCAGGACGTTCATCTCCAGGGGGTATCGCCAGACCCAGATGGCCCATGTCGCGGAGGCGCTCGGCGTCGCTAAGGGGACCGTCTACGGCTACGTGGAAAGCAAGGCGGCGCTATTCGATGCGGCCATTCGTTTTGCAGATGGGCATGTCCCGCTGCCGGACGCCGCCGAGCTGCCGCTGAAGACGCCCGCGCCGGGCGCAACTGTCCGCCTGCTCGAAGAGCGGATCGCCGAAGAAGCCGGGGGCTTGGCTTTGCTCGAAGCCGTGCAGGTCGCCGAGTGCGGCGATCTGGGCGCAGAGCTTCGTGAGGTGCTCGTCGATCTCTACCGGCGCGCACACCGTAATCGCTTCGCGATCAAGCTCGCAGACCGGTGCTCGTCGGAGTATCCCGACCTGGCCGACGTGTGGTTCGGTCGTGGTCGCTGGGCGCAGCACGAGCTTCTCATTCAATACATGCGCGCTCGAATCGAAGCAGGGTCCATGCGTTGGGTTCCAACTGTGCCGATCGCCGCGCGCGCCGTTCTCGAGACGATCGCGTTTTGGGCTGTCCACCGCCACTGGGATCCGTCGCCACAGGCAATCGACGAGGCCACGCTCGAAGACGCAGTCGTCGATCTCCTCGTGCACAGCCTCATTCCGGAGAGATGAACATGGAACGCTTTTTCAATTCGCGACAACTCCTTCGCGCCTCGCTCTGCATCGCCCTTGCAAGCACGCCGGGGTGCGCGTCGAATCACGGCAATCTTTACGCGCGGGGCACACTCGCGGAGCAATCTTGGACGGCCGAGGTCGATCATCCGATCGCCCGGGACTACCTCGAAGGCCGGCGACTCCCGCTGGATCTACAGGAGCTTCGCGATGCCCACGTCACCGAAGGGTTGCTTCCGAGCGAGCCCACGTTGAATTATCTCACGACTCGGTACTCGCCCGACGTGGCGACGCTCTTCTTCATGGAAGCGGTGAGCGCCCATGATCCGAGTCGTTCGATCCAGCGCGACTACGCGGATGTCATCCATCGCCTGATGCAGACCGGCGAGGATCCCGGTCTCGATCTTTCGGGCTCTCGGCTCACGGTCGCGTTTGCGCCGGGTTGGTTCTACGAATCCCACGGCGCCAAAACCGGAGCGGATTTCCAAAGGCAGCTCGATCAGCTCGCGCGCCTTGGCGTGCCGGGGGAGCTGATCAAGACCGACGAGAACGGATCTGTGGAATCGAACGCAGCGATCATCGCCGAAGCGCTGCGGCGGCTGCAGCGAGAGGGCCGCGAGGTCCTCGTGGTGAGCGGCAGCAAATCGGGCGCCGAGGTGGCGGTCGCGCTTGGAGACATCCTCGCTCCCAAAGAGACAAGCAGCATTCTCGCATGGCTGAGCATTGGCGGCGTTCACCAGGGCTCTCCCTTCGCAGACTGGGCGCTGAATCCAACCGTCTGTTGGATTTCGAAGCTCCACCTCGGGCTACAGGGCTTTGATCTCGAGGGTGCGCTCAGCCTACAAACGAGCCGGCGGCGTGACCATTTCGAGAAGCTTCAGTTTCCCGAGCACCTGCTTCTCGTCAGTTATGTCCCAGTCCCGGTGTCAGGCGACATCTCGAGCCGCGGCGCCTTCGGCTACTCCCGGATGCGTCATCTAGGCCCCAACGATGGCCTCACCATGCTCGTCGACCAACTGCTTCCCGGAGGGGTGACTATCGTCGAGCCTGGCGTGGATCACTTCTTCGAGCACCCGGATCGAGAAGTCCGCTCGCTTGCGCTCCTCGAGGTGCTGCTGGTCCGAATCGGCGCGGCGAAGAGCGTGCCCTCGCTAGATGTCGAGAGCGCGGATTCGGAGCGTCTCGCGCATGCGGAGCGCGACGACGAGCCCTGACGCAAACGTGAGCGCCGCGATCGTGAGCATCGCGGCGGTGAGCCCCACATTCCCGCTACGATCAGGCGTTTGCGCCGGACACGATCCGACCAGGCGCCGGTGAAGAGCTGGCCGACGCTAGGCCGGCTCATCGACCGCTCCCGACGGGCGTTGCGCTTCGCTGCGCCCAGAGCGACGAAATCGCGCTCCCGGCGAAGATCGACACGATGGCCAAGATGCTGCCCGGCGCGAGCAGCGGAACGCCGGTCAGGCCATGCCCGACGGTGCAGCCCGCCGCGAGCGACGCACCGACGCCGAGGCCTAGACCTCCGACGAAGTGCTTCGCTGCGCTCGCCGTCGAGACCTTCGATACGGTGACTGGGCCGCTTCGACGCGCGGCAATGAACGCGCCGAGTGGGATGCCCAACACGAAGAGCACATCCCAACTCAAGAGCCGCCGTAACGGCTCCGTCAGCAGCGTCACTGTCCCCGGCACGACAGCCATCCCGAAGTCGCGCGCCGCGAGACTCGACAGCGGCCATGCCAGGATTCCGAGGAGTCCCATTCCGAGGCCCGTGCGGCGCCACGACCACGCACCGGCCCGACCGGGAGCAGCCCGCCAGAGGAAAAGCACGACGACGACTCCGATCACCGGGGCCCAGACCCAAGAGGCATCGAAAGGCAGGTCGCTCACCGAAGGTCCGGCCGATTGGACCGTGGCTCGCAGACCGACCAAAGGGCCGAGCTCAAGCGCAGCAGCCCCGATGGCCATACCAAGGACTGCAGTCAATGCGCCCAGGCTTCCGGCCCCGACCTTGTACCAAACGCCGGCCGCACAACCCCCCGCCCATCGCATGGACGCGCCGAAGAGAAGGCCGCCGGCCACGGCCCCAATGGGAAACATGGCGGGGTAGGTCGGTTTCGACAGCCCGAGCGCGAAGACCAGCGGGACGGCAACCATCTGCAAGGCAATCGCGAGAACGTAAGCTTTGACCTTCACGGTGTTTCGATCGGTCACGACCATCCGAAAACCGGAGTTCATGCAGAACGCACCTCGCTGCGAGATGTAACCGTAGCCCGTGCCGACCAACAAGCCTGTGAGCGCCGCGAAGGACATGATCAATCGTCCTTCGCCAGTGCGTCGAAGATAGCGCCGTAGTGATACGGGCCCACCTCTTTGACATCGCGCAGTCGAAATCCCGCAGGCTCGACCCACGCCGCTACCTGTGCCGGCGAGAAGCGTAGCTCGGATCGGGGCCCGCGCGGTTTGCCGAGGACAGTGGTTTCTTCGCGCGGACGCGGCCACCAGTTGATGACGACGAACGTCCCTTTGTCCCGCAGAACCGCGCGCACTGCGCGAGCCAGCCCGGTGTGATCCGGGGCTCCATGGAACGTGTTGGCGATCAACACGAGGTCCACTGGCTCCGAGATCAGCTCGGCCGTTCTCATCGCATCTTCCTGGATGAAGGTCACATTCTTTACGCCGACTCGCTCGACCTCCGTGCGCGCAGCCTCGATCATCTCACCGGAGAGCTCTATCGCGAGCACCTCGCCACTGCCGACGAGCTGCCCCAACGGGGCGGTGAAGTAGCCGTCGCCACAGCAAAGGTCGACGGCGCGCATTCCGGCTTCTACGCCTACTGTCTCGAGAACGTTCTTTGGATCCGGCCAAAGTGCTTGCCACCAATCGCGGTTCGGCATGGCCGTCGCCTCGAACAACTCTCTGCTTGATCGTTCCATTCCCAGTGTGGCTGTTCGACTAGTACGGATGTGCGTCCACTACCAGTGTATTGCGTGCATGATGTGAGCAAACGCCACGGCTTCTGGGCGTGGGGGGGCGTGATCTTCGCCCTTGGCGCCCGCCTCGGCCAGAAGCCACTGGCGCCGGTCACGAGATACATGGCGCCTCCTAGAACTGCGGGGCCGTGACGATATCCGGGTTGGGCCGGTCGCGGCAAGGGGCGCCGAACTGCGCTATGAATACCTCCCGATGCATCCCGAGCTGACACGGACGATCGATCGCGCGCTCCCAGGGATTGGGGCGATCCCGCAGTCACGAAAAGAGCTGCTCGAGCGGGTCGCTTCTAACGTTTCTGCTTGCCGGCGTGCCGGTGAGGACGCGCGGCTGACGTTCATTTGCACGCACAACTCGCGGCGGAGTCAGATGGGGCAGCTCTGGGCCGGCGCCGCGGCCGCGCATTTCGGTATCGACGGGGTGCAAACGTTTTCGGGAGGCACCGAGGTGACCGCGTTCAACCCGCGAGCGGTCGCCGCGGTCGAGCGAGCCGGGTTCAAGGTAGACACCCCCGGGGGCGACAATCCCCACTACCGGGTGACTTTTTCCGAAACGCGCCCGGCCGCCGAATGCTTCTCGAAGACGGTTGACGATCCCTTCAACCCGAGCGAG
>CP070650.1:277140-280026 GCA_020354595.1 Myxococcales bacterium | reverse complement strand
GCACGTATCGCGGCTTCATCTTCTTGGTCGTCACGACCTTGTCGTAGACTGCGTCGGCAAACTTCTCGGGCGACCAGAACGAAGACGCGGTTTTGCCGAGCACGTCGCCCGGATACTTGAAGAAGCGCTGATAGTCCGCGAGCAGGTGCGCGGGGAACGTCTTCCAAAGATCGATCTTCTCTTGCTCGGGAAACGCCGTCATCGGTGTAGCCACGCCGTTCGGCTCGAGGGAAGTGACCTGAATCCCGAACGGTTTGAGCTCGATGCGGAGGGCCTCGGTCATCTTGGCCATGGCCGCCTTGCTGATCGGGTACTGGGCCCCGAGCGGGATCGCCAGATACGCCGAAGGCGACCCGACCATGATGATGCGCGGGTCGTCGCTCTTTCGTACGAGCGGCAGGAGCGCCTGCGTGACTCGAAGCGCTCCCCAGAAATTCACCTCGAACAGGTAGTGGAAGTCGTCGAGGTCGACGTTTTCCATGCCCCCGCCTCCTGCGCGGGTGGTGGCGGCATTGTTGACGAGCAGATCGAGCGGCGCTCCGCCGAGGGCCTCGCCGATCTCACTGGCAGCCTCGTCCACGCTCTGCGGGTCGCTCACATCACAACGCACGACGCCTAGGGACGGCCCGCAGGCCGCGATCAACGCATCCGGCGGGGTCCGGTTGTAACCCGCGAACACCCGCCACCCGGCGCGATCCAGCTTTTCGACCAACCCCCTGCCGATGCCGGTGGCGGCACCGGTCACGAATGCAGCTCGCCGCTTCCCCTTGGACTCCACCCCAAACGCTGTTCAGGGAATCGCCCGGCCAGTCAAGGCCGGCGCCCCAGACCCGTGAGCCTCTCTTCAACCGGGGATCAGAAGCACCAGGAGCGCGCCAAACGCCCACGTCGAAAGCACTGCAATGAGGAACCGCATGGCCGGATGACGTTGCACATCGCATGCCAGCCAGACCCTCGTTATTTCAGGCAGAATTTCACAAAGTGACGCGCACGACCTGCGTTTCAGTCGCCGCTGACGCAACGCGTGCGCGACCGTGCGGGCGACGCCGTCTAGAGCTTCGCGATCTCCTGTGGGGTATCCAACCAATAGGTCGGTCCTGCGGCCTCGAGCTCCTCACGGCTGAACGGGCCCCAGCCCACGGCGGCGGTGGCCACGCCGGCCGCTTGGCCGGCCTCGATGTCGTGCTCGGAATCGCCGATGAACACGGCCGATTCTGCCGGGGCGTCTAGCGCCGCCAGCGCCTTGAGCACAGGTTCCGGATGAGGCTTCCCGTTGACCACGTCGTCCGCGCAGACTCGAACCGACAGCTCGTCGTCGAGGCCGAGCAAGCGGACCCCACGATTGGCGCCGTCGCTGAGCTTGCTGGTGACGAGGGCGAGCTTCGCCCCATCGCGGTGGAGCTGCTTCACGACGTCCACGACGCCCGCGAACGGCTTGGCCATGGCGTCGTGCTGATCGAGGTTGAAGCGTCGGTAGGTGTCGAGCATGGCCTCGAGCTCCTCTTCGGACCGCGCGATCCTCGAGAGCTGGGTGCGCAAGGTGGTGCCGATCCCCTCGAGCCAGAACGCGTTGGAGTGCTCGAGCCCCAAGTGAGCGCGGGAAGTGTGGTGAAACGACGTCAGGATCAAATCGATCGAATCGAGCAGCGTTCCGTCGAGGTCGAATAGATAGGCTTTCATTGTTAATCTCAGCGTCAGCGTCAGCGTCAGCGTCAGCGTCAGCGTCAGCGTCAGCGAAATGTGTGTCGCCAGCGTGCATGCGCAAGGCGCTTTCGCTCACGGCCCGCCCTTCGGGGTGCCCGTAGCGCTCGGGACTCGGTCGTCCTAGAATCGCCGCCGATGGCGGATCAGTCTGAAGCCGAGGTTCTCACGGCGGCGCGCGAATGGAAGGCCGCCGGTCATCGCGTCGCCCTGGCGACGGTCGTCAAGACCTGGGGCTCCTCCCCCCGGCCCGCCGGAAGCCACCTCGCGGTCCGTGACGACAGTTTTTTTCTCGGGTCGGTGTCGGGCGGATGTGTGGAAGGCCGAGTGGTGGAAGAGGCGCTGGGCGTCATGCAGACCGGAGAGCCCAAGCTGGTCGAGTTCGGAGTCAGCAATGACGAGGCCTGGGAGGTCGGCCTCGCCTGCGGCGGCCGCGTCGAGATTTTCGTCGAGGCGCTCGAATGAAGGGCGAAGTCCTCGCAGAGGTTCTCGACGCGATCGCGGCGAAACGCCCGATCGTTCTCGCCACGAATCTCGAGTCCGGCGAGCAGCGATTGCTGGGACCCGGAGACGGGGAAACCGACGAGGAGCGCGTTCACGTCTCGACTGCCCTCAGGCTCGACCGGCCCGTCACCACGGAGGCCGACGCTGGTCCCAGGCGCTTCTACCAACCCTTCAATCCGCCTCTTCGCATGGTCCTCGTGGGAGCAGTGCACATCGCGCAACCGCTCTCGGTGATGGCTACCCTTGCCGGCTACGAGGTCACCATCGTCGATCCGCGAACGGCCTTTGCGGCCGCCGAGCGATTCCCCGGCGTCACGCTGAATCTCTCTTGGCCCGACGAGGCACTCGAGTCGCTCGATCTGGACGCGCGCTGCGCTGTCGTCACCCTGACACACGACCCCAAGCTCGATGACCCTGCGCTCGGCGTGGCGCTCGAGAGCGACGCGTTCTTCATCGGCTGTCTCGGAAGCAAGAAGACGCACGCCACCCGTTTGAAGCGGCTTCGCAAGGCAGGCTTCGCCGATGCGGAGCTCGAGCGCATCCGGGGGCCGGTGGGTCTCCCGATCGGCTCGCGGTCGCCATCGGAGATCGCGGTCTCGGTGCTCGCTCAGGTCATCGAGAGCTTGCGCAAGCCGTAGTAGCCGCGCTCAGTCGTGGCAGCAGGAGCCTTTGCCCTCCGTG
>CP070650.1:274374-277040 GCA_020354595.1 Myxococcales bacterium | reverse complement strand
GCGGGCAGGCAGGCTGACCTCGCTTCGACGGCGCATGCGAGGCCGCCGAAGGTCTCGCCCGTCAAAGCGCGCAGCCTGGACTTCTACGTGCCGAATACCGAGGACCTGCGGCCGAATGAGATGAGGGTCATCGCCTGTGGCACGGGCATGCCAACGCAGCGGCTAGCGCAAGCGGCCGCGTGCTTTCTGGTCGAGCTCGGCAACGGCGACAAGTTCATCTTCGACATCGGTAGCGGAGCCGCCGAGCGCCTGTCGGCGCTGCAGATCCCCTACGACTTCCTCGATAAGATCTTCATCGGCCATCTTCATGGCGATCACTTTGGCTCTATTGGGGAGATGTTCATCGGCGGCATGATCATGGGCCGGCACGTGCCGCTTCGGATTTGGGGTCCGAGCGGACCGACCCCACAGCTGGGCACCAAATACGCCATCGAGAAGATGAAGGAGATGTATACCTGGGATGTCGCCGGGCGAGTCGGGATGACGGACACGCGCGGTTTCGCGCTCGAGGTCCAAGAGTTCGACTACAAGGGCGTCAATCAGGTCGTCTATCAGAAGAACGGCGTGACCATCCGTTCCTGGCCTGCACTTCACGCGATCGACGGGCCGGTGAGCTACAGCCTCGAGTGGAAAGGCCTGAAGTTCGTCTTCTCGAGCGACACCTATCCCAACAAGTGGTTCGTCGAGCACGCAAAGAACGCCGACTTGGCGATTCACGAGTGCTTCATCGCGGTCCCCAGCCTCGTGACAAAGATGGGCTTCACGCCAGAGGCCGCTCTCCAGGTGGGTACCCAAATCCACACCGCCCCCGAGGCCTTCGGCAAGGTGATGAGCACCATCAAGCCGCGCCACGCGGTCGCCTATCACTTCTTCAAGGACTTCGACACCACCGCCCAGGTGTACGAGCGCATCAGGACGACCTACGACGGGCCTCTCAGCCTCGCCGAGGATTTCATGGTGTGGAATGTGACCAAGGAAGGCGTCCGTGAACGGATGGCGATCGTCGAAGAGCACACCTGGGCGCCCCCGTTGGCCAGCCCCGCAATCCCGCCGAAGATGGAGGACCGCAAGGCAGAGAGCGAGAGACTCGGATGGGAGATTGGCTACACCGACTTCATCGCGGGCGGCAAACTCGACTATCGGGACGTGATTGAGCCGATCTATGAAGAGGCGAGCAAGGCTGTGGGTCGGGAGCTCAAATATCCGGAGAACGACTAGCAGACCGTCAATCGCAGGATGCGCTGATGCGCTCCGCGTCGTCCCGGCAAGCGAGCGCTTTCGTTACCCCCATGACGAGCTAGCGGCTGCGAGCGGCGACCCCCAAATGCTGGATCGGTGCGAAACAAGCCTCGGCTGGCCAAAGCGTCGTGAAACCGAGCTCGCTCGCCAAGCGCTTCCCACGAGGCTATCCCTGGCCAAGGCTCCGGAGTCGACGCATGTATGAAATCAACAAGGCCGCCGTCATTGGCGCGGGCACTATGGGTCGCGGCATCGCCGGGCAACTGGCGAATGCAGGCATCGACGTATTGCTCCTCGACCTGCCGGCAGACGGTAATAATCGGAATGCCATTTCCGAGCGTGCCATGCGGCGCCTGCTCGATCCGAATCAGCCTGGACTGTTGCTCGAGGACTTCGCCCACAGAATTGAAGTCGGCAACATCGAGGATGACCTGCACAAGCTTGCCGATTGCGACTGGATCGCGGAAGCGGTGGTCGAGCGGTTGGATGACAAGCGGGCGCTCTACCGGCAGATCGACGAGGTGCGCAAGAACGGCTCGATCGTCTCGTCGAACACGTCGACGATACCGATCTCGCTACTGGTCGAAGGCATGCCCGAGGCGTTCCAGGCGGAGTTCGCGATTACCCACTTCTTCAATCCGGTGCGCTTCATGCGCCTGCTCGAAATCGTACGTGGTGAGCACACGAAGCCGGAGGTGATTCGCTCCCTGAAGGAGCTCAATGAAGGGCGTTTGGGCAAGGGCATCGTTGTCTGCAAGGATACGCCTGGGTTCCTGGCAAACCGTGTCGGCGTTTTCGCGATCCGCACCGCGCTGCACCTCGCCTTCGAGATGGGCCTAAAGCCCGAAGAAGCCGACGCCATCTTCGGGCGCCCGATGGGTATTCCGAAAACGGGGGTCTTCGGTCTCTACGACTTGATCGGCATCGACCTGATGAGCGATGCAGTCGGGAGCCTCGTGTCTACGCTGCCGGAGTCCGACGCTTTCCACGCCGTATCGGCGGAGCTCCCGTTGCTGAAGCGGATGATCGACGAGGGTCTCACGGGGAACAAGAGCGAGAAGGGCGGTTTCTATCGCCAGAAGGCGCCGGGAAGCACGCACAAGGAGACGCTCGACTTCGACACTTTTGCCTACCGCGAACTCGATGAGGAGAGGCCTGCTCTCGCCATGGCTGCAGAGGAGGCTGGCGACTTCACCTTATTGCTCGAAGACGACAGTCCGCATGGCGAATACGCCTGGAAAGTCCTGTCGCGTGCGCTTTGCTATGCGGCCGAGTTGGTGCCCGACGTCAACGAGTCGCTGGTATCCATCGATGACGCGATGAAGCTCGGGTTCAACTGGATCCAGGGGCCATTCGAAATGATCGACGCACTGGGCGTGGACAACTTCATCGCACGGCTGGAAGCTGAGGGGCGCGCTGTGCCGCCG
>CP070650.1:270246-274274 GCA_020354595.1 Myxococcales bacterium | reverse complement strand
TTGGTCTTCACTTCGACCCAACCTACAACCGGCTCTACGTCGTCAATAATGGGAGCAGCGTCATCACCGTGCACGAGCCGGATGGAAGCCCAGCCAAGGGCTTGGCGGTTCCAGCCTTCCCCAACCTCAACGCGCCAGCTGCGATCGCATTTCGGCCTTTCTAATCCACTCTTGCTCCTTCGCCCTGCGCCCCCTGCCCGATTGTATGGGTCGGGGGCGCTCTTGGTGTCGCTGGGTTGCGGGCAGGGCGACTTTGCGGGAAAGAGGCCGACGATGACCGACAAGCCGACCATCTTCTACACGAAGACCGACGAAGCCCCACTACTGGCAACCTATTCCCTGCTGCCGATTCTTCGGGGCTTCACCGCGCCGGCTGGCGTGGAGGTGGAGCTGTCCGATATCTCTCTCGCCGGCCGCATTCTGGCGACCTTCCCCGAGGCGCTGACCGAGGAGCAGCGGGTCAGCGACGCGTTGGCCGAGCTCGGTCAGCTCGCCAAGACCCCGGAAGCCAACATCATCAAGCTTCCAAACATCAGCGCGTCGGTGCCGCAGATGAAGGCGGCCATCGCGGAGCTTCAGTCCAAGGGCTTCGCCGTTCCGGTCTATCCGGAGGAGCCGAAGACCGACGAGGAACGCGCCGTCTTGGAGCGCTACGCCAGGGTCAAGGGCAGCGCGGTCAACCCGGTGCTTCGTGAGGGCAACTCCGACCGGCGCGCGCCGCAGGCGGTGAAGGAATACGCACGCGCAAACCCTCATCCGATGGGTGAGTGGACCAGCGCATCGAAGACGCACGTCGCGACGATGGACGCGGGGGACTTCCGGCACAACGAGAAGTCGGTCGCCCTGCCGGCGGCGACGACCGTCCGCATCGAGCACGTGGCGCAGGACGGATCGAAGACGGTTTTAAGGGACGGCCTCGAGCTCTTGGAGGGCGAGATCATCGACGGCACCTTCATGAGCAAGAAGGCGCTCGTTGCGTTCCTGCGTCAACAGGTGAGCGATGCCGAGGCGATGGGCATCCTGTTCTCGCTTCACCTGAAGGCGACGATGATGAAGGTCAGCGATCCGATCATCTTCGGGCACGCAGTGCGGGTGTTTTTCGCGGACGTGTTCGAGAAGCACCGCGCGACCTTCGACCGGCTCGGCGCTGACCCGAACAACGGCTTCGGAGACATCCTTGCCCGAATCGAGAGCCTTTCAGCGGACGAGCGAGGCGACATCGAGGCGGACATCCGCTCTGCCTACGAGAACGGTCCGGGCCTCGCCATGGTGAACTCCGACAAGGGGATCACCAACCTACACGTCCCGAGCGACATCATCATCGATGCTTCCATGCCCGCGATGATCCGAACCTCCGGGCAGATGTGGGACGCCGACGGGAAGACCCAGGACACCAAGGCGGTCATCCCCGACAGCAGCTACGCGGCCGTTTATCAGGCCGTGATCGAGTTCTGCCAGAAGCACGGAGCTTTCGATCCGAGGACCATGGGCAGCGTCCCGAACGTCGGTTTGATGGCGCAGAAGGCCGAGGAGTACGGCTCGCATGACAAGACGTTCGAGATGCGGTCGGGCGGCGTGGTCCGCATCGTGGACGTGAACGACGACGTGCTGATGGAGCACGAGGTCGAGGCCGGCGACATTTGGCGTGCCTGCCAGACCAAGGATGCGCCCGTCCGCGACTGGGTGGCCCTGGCCGTTCGCCGCGCGCGCGCCACCGCGGCACCCGCGGTGTTCTGGCTCGACGAAACGCGTCCCCACGACGCGCAGCTCATCGCGAAAGTCAACGCGTACCTCACGGACTACGATACCTCCGGCCTCGACATTCGCATCATGGCCCCGGCGGACGCCACGCGGTTTTCGCTCGAGCGGATGAAAGAGGGCAAGGACACGATTTCGGTCACGGGGAACGTCTTGCGTGACTACCGACCGACCTGTTTCCAATCCTCGAGGTCGGCACCAGCGCGAAGATGCTCTCGATCGTACCATTGATGAACGGCGGTGGGCTCTTTGAGACCGGCGCGGGCGGGTCGGCGCCGAAGCACGTCCAGCAGTTCGAAAAAGAGAACCATCTCCGCTGGGACTCGCTCGGCGAGTTCCTCGCGTTGGCCGCTTCGCTCGAGTTCTTGGCAGAGCAGCACGACGACCCGAAAGTGAAGGTATTGGGGGCGACTCTCGATGCTGCCGCGACGAAGTACCTTCTCGAGAACAAGGCTCCTTCACGCAAGGTGAACGAGCTCGACAACCGGGGCAGCCATTTTTACCTCGCCCTCTACTGGGCGCAGGCACTCGCGGAATCGAGCGACGACGAGCTCCGTTCGTACTTCGCCCCCGTTGCCGAGGCGCTGGCCGCCAACGAAGAGAAGATCGTCTCGGAGCTCATCGACGTGCAGGGCAAGTCGATGGATGTCGGTGGCTACTACCTCCCGGACGACGAGCTCGCCTCTCAGGCGATGCGCCCGAGCCCGACCCTCAACACGATCATCGACGGACTGTCCTGACGGTGGCCGAGCCGAACCAGGTGGTCTTCACCACGTGCCGCTACTGCGAGTCGAATTGCGGGCTCGCCGTGGAGGTGGACGTGGCAGCCAACCGAGTCGTTCGAATCAAAGCCGACCAGGAAAACCCCGGCTCGTGGCGTGATGTTTGCAACAAGGGACTGACAGCCCACGAAGTAGTCGAGCATCCGCGCAGGCTGCGCTTTCCGATGAAGCGCGTCGGCGACGGCTACGTCCGCGTGAGCTACGAAGAGGCCGTCGAAGGGGTGGCGGCGGATCTCCGCCGCATCATGGACGTGCACGGGTCGGACGCCATCGCGTCGTACATCGGCAACCCGGTTGGGTTCGGTTCCGACATTGTCTTCTCGTTGGGCCTCATCGACGCCATCGGAACTCGCAACCGCTACAGCGCCTCCGTTCTGGACCAGAACAACCAGCACGTCGTTTCGGAAGCACTGTTCGGGTACACGTTTGTTCCGTTTTCACCGGACGTGAGTGGTTGTGACTACCTTCTGCTCATCGGGGGCAATCCTGCGACGAGCAGGTTTGGATGGCTCGGAGCCTCGACCGATGGGTGGCGTCGCATGCTCGAGCGGCGGAAGACGGGCGCCACCATCGTCGTCGTCGACCCGCGTCGGACGCGCAGTGCCGATGACGCCGATCGCCATTTGGCAATAGAACCCGGGACCGATTGGGCGTTCCTCTTGGGGCTCCTGGTCGTCATCTTCCGAGAGGGGCTCGAGAGCGACGAAGCGCTGGCAGAGCTTCCCGGAGATCACGTCGCGAGGCTCCGCGCATTGGCCGAGAGCGCCGACCTCCGGGAGCTCTCCTCGCGCACTGGGATATCGGTGGCTGTCGTCGAAGAAATCGCCCGAGGGTATGCGAAGGCACCTGGCGCCATGTGCCTCACGATGACGGGCGTCAGCCAAAACGATACGGGTACCTTGGGGCAATGGCTCTCGACGGTGCTCGACATCGTGACCGGGCATTTCGATCGCCCGGGCGGACGCCGATGGGACTCCGGGTTCGTCAACATGACCGATTTCGCGACCCGCAGCTTGAGCGAGGACGGGGTCAGCAGGGTCCGCGGCCAGCGGACCGTCATGGGTTGCCGAAGCGTCTGCGAGCTGCCGGATGAGATCAATACGCCCGGTGAAGGGCAGGTACGCGCCTTGATCGTCCAGGCCGGCAACCCCGTCGTTGCAGGACCTGACGGTGCCGCCCTCGACCGTGCGCTCGCATCGCTCGACTGTCTCGTCGTCCTCGATCTCGTGCAGCGCGAAAGCCATCGACACGCCCATTGGTTGATTCCTGCGAGACACTGGCTCGAACGCGAAGAGCTTCCCTTCAACCTCGCCAACGCACAGGACGATTCATTCATCCAGTACGCAAACCGAGCTGTGGAGGCGCCGCCCGACGTCGTTCCGGAGTGGAGGTTCTGCACGGACGTTGCTTTGGCGATGGGTGTTCCGATGCTCGGCCGGCGCGGTTTCAATACGGCCATTCGAGCCAGTCGTTTCCTCGCGAAGACGC
>CP070650.1:266963-270146 GCA_020354595.1 Myxococcales bacterium | reverse complement strand
GGGCTTTCGTGGATTGCGATCAACCGACCCATCTCGGTGATCGTCGGCATCGTGCTCGTCGTCTTGTTCGGTGCGCTGTCGGTGGTCGACCTTCCGATTCAGCTCACGCCTGACATCGCGACGCCGACGATCAGCGTCAACACGACTTGGCCCGGCGCGGCACCCGTCGAGATCGAAACGGAAGTCCTCGAGCCCCAAGAGGAAGTCCTCAAGAACGTGCAGGGGCTGACGCGCATGGAATCGACCGCGGGCATGGACGGCGGCAGCGTCACGCTAGAGTTCGAGGTCGACACCGTCATCGAGGAAGCGCTCGTGCGCGTGACCAACCGACTGAGCCAAGTGTCGGGCTACCCGGACGCGGTGCGGGAGCCCGTCGTCGAGACCGCCAACAGCTCCGGCCCTCCCCTCGCCGTCATCGCAATCCGTGACCCGCAAAAGGGAAGCGTTGCGGGTTATCGCACCTGGGTTCAGGACGAGATCCTCCCGGAGCTCGACCGCATCCCCGGCGTCGCGGGCATTTTCTTCATCGGCGGGCAAGACACCGAGGTGCACGTGCTGTTCGACCCGCAAGCGTTGGCGGCCCGCGGACTATCGATGGAGGGCGTCGCGTCCGCGGTCCGTGATGAGCTCCGTGATTTATCGGGCGGCGACGTGACCCTCGGCAAACGTCGCTACCTGGTGCGCACCACCATCGCACCTGAGAAGCCTTCGGCCCTCGAGGAGGTGGTCCTCGGCGCGAGCAGCGATGGGACGCCGATCGTGCTCGGCGACGTCGCCACCGTGAAGCTCGCGCTGCGAAAACCAAGGGGTGTCGCGATCGTCCAAGACCGACCCGCCATGGTGATGCTGCTCTCCCGGGAGGCCGGCACGAACGTCCTCGAGGTGACCAAGGACGTCCACCGAGTCATCGAGCGGTTGCAGCGCGACCGGTTCAGCCGCGAGGGGCTGAAGATCGAGGTGCTTGCCGATCAGGTCGAGTACATCGAAGGCGCGCTCGACCTCGTGCAGCAAAACCTGCTGCTCGGCGCCGCGCTCGCCATCATCGTTCTGTTCTTGTTCCTGCGCACCTTCGGTGCTTCCGCGGTGGTTAGTGTGGCGATTCCGGTCTGTGCATTTGCCACGGCGCTCGGCATGCAAGCGTTCGGTCGCACGATCAACGTCGTTTCGCTCGCTGGCATCACCTTCGCGATAGGCATGGTGGTCGACAACTCCATCGTTGCGCTCGAGAGCATCGACACGTGGCGTACCCGGGCGCCTGACACCAAGCTCGCAGCCTATCGAGGGATTCGCGAGGTCTGGGGCGCGCTGATCGCGTCGACCGCAACGACGGTCGCGGTCTTCATCCCGATCGTGCTCTGGGAAGGCGAGGTTGGCGAGCTCCTGCGCGACGTCGCGGTCGCCATCGCGGTCGCCGTGTCGGTCTCCCTGGTCGTGTCGATTCTGGTGATTCCGAGTCTCGCGGCGAGGCTTCTTTCGCGCGGGCAAACGCTCGACATCGGCGGGCTCACCGACTTCGGACGACGGTTCCGGGGGCGCGTCACCGAAATCGTGCGTTGGCTCTGCGGCTCCGCGAAGCGAGCTGGCGCCACCCTCGCATTCGCGATTCTCGGCTCCCTTCTCGTTGCTTGGGCATTGCTTCCACCGATGGAGTACTTGCCCACGGGCAACCGCAACCTGGTCTTCGGCATTCTCGTGCCTCCTCCCGGCTATTCGATCGAAGAGCTGCAAGCCACCGGCGACCGGCTTCAGAGCTACATGGCGCGGTACACGGGGCAAGAGACGGACGGCGAGGCGAACATCAAACGAAGTTTCTTCGTCGGCACCCCGGACCGCGTGTTCGCCGGCGCCGTCGCAGAGCACGATGAAGACGTCGTTCGTATGCTCGACCTCCTGCGGCGCACGCAATCGAAGATCCCCGGGATGATCTCGTTTGCGACGCAGGCTTCGTTGTTCGGCCGGACAATCGGCGGCGGGCGCGTGATCGAGATCGACATCCAGGGGCCCGACCTGACGACACTGACCGCGGTCGGCGGACAGCTCTACGGAAGCCTGCGAGGCGCACTCCCGGGTGCACAGATCCGTCCGGTCCCGAGCCTAGACCCCGGCGCACCCGAGCTTCACGTGGTCCCGAGGCGCAAGGAGGCGGCCCAGCTGCAGATGGGCGGCGCGGAGCTGGGCTTGGTGGTCGACTCCCTGATCGACGGCGCCATCATCGGCGAATACACGCCCACGGGTCAGCCCAAACTCGACGTCGTGCTGCGCGCCGTGACCGACGAGGGTCGGCTCTTGCCCGACACCACAGCCCTGCTCTCTGCGCCGGTCGCAACCCCGAGCGGGCGCACCGTGCCGCTCGGAGCGCTGGCCAAGATCGAGGAGCGACTCGGCCCCTCCGTCATCCGTCACCTCGAACGCAGGCGCGCCATTACGCTCAACGTCTCGCCCCCCGAAGACCTCGCGCTCGAGGATGCGATCGACACCATTCGAAACGACGTCGTTGGGTCGATGGAAGAGCAAGGCGCCATTCCTCCGGACGTCGAGCTGGACCTCACTGGCGCTGCGGGGAAGCTCGAGCTCGCACAACGGCAGTTCGGCAACATCCTGTTGTTGGCGGTCATCATCTGCTTCCTATTGATCGCGGCCCTCTTCGAGGACTTCGTTTCGCCGGTGGCTGTGCTGGTGAGCGTCCCGTTGGCCGCCGCGGGCGGCGCGGGCGGGTTGTGGCTCGTCAACGCGCTGCTTGGAAAGCAGCCGCTGGATCTGATGACGGCTCTCGGCTTCTTGATCTTGATTGGCGTCGTCGTGAACAACGCCATCCTGGTCGTCGACGGCTCGCTTGCGCGGCTGCGCGCAGGCTCCACGTTGCGTGAGGCCGTTCCGCTTGCCGTCGAAGCGCGCGTTCGGCCGATCTTCATGACCACCGCCACGTCACTCGCGGGCCTGTTGCCGATGGTGATCTTCTCGGGCTCTGGCTCGGAGCTCTATCGCGGCGTCGGGGCCATCGTGCTCGGCGGGCTTTTGCTCTCCACGGTGCTGACGCTTTTCGTCGTGCCGAGCGCGTTCACCCTCCTTTGGAGGCTTCGCGGGCACGTCGATACGGATTGAGGAACTTCTTCTTGAGCTGCTGGAGCTCATCGCGCTTGAGCTCGCGGTAGTCTCCGGGCTTGAGCCGGTCGATGCTGATGC
>CP070650.1:262452-266863 GCA_020354595.1 Myxococcales bacterium | reverse complement strand
TTCACGTCGATCGTCGATCTCGCCCAAGAGCACTATCGCTTCCTTCCCATGAGTCGACTTCTCGAGGACCGCTTCATGACGAGAGATTTCGCCAAGAAGCTCTCGTGCCCGCTTCTCGTCGCCCACGGCGGCGCGGACTCGATCATCGATGTGCGCCATGGGAAGGAGCTTGCCCGGATCTTCCACGCGAACGAATACATCGAGGTGCCGCGCATCGATCACAACGACATGCTGTTCGTCGGCACGATTGCCGCTCGATACCTGCGCTTCTTAGAGAGCGCGATCCCCCCTCAGCAGTAGAGCTGACTCTCTAAACGAACATTGCCGAGGATGCTACGACCGTGATTCGACTGACTTCCACCGCAGCGCTTTTGGCGCTCCTGCTCGCCTGCAACCGAGGGAAGGAGCAGGCCGTGACCATCGTCCCGCACGAAGTGAGCACGAACGCAGATGCGGTGCCGGGAGATCCGTTCGGGTCGTCCAGCGCGGCGTACGAGCGCTTGCGGGAAGTCACGGACGCGGCGCTCGCCGTGCCTTGGAGCGGGGAGCTCGAAAGCTTCGGCCCGTGGCTCGAAGAGCAAACGATCGCCGTCGAACGCTCACTCAACCTGCTCAAAGCGATTCGCGTCGGCCCGCGCGACATCTACGCGGTCGCCAACGGGCGCATTGCGTTGGTGTACGAGCACATCGCGCTCGCACTGACCGAGGCGTCTCGGGTCGCCAAGCAGGCGGGATACGATGCCGACTGGAAAGGGCAGGAGGACCTCATCTGGGACCAGGCCAACGCCTTTTGGACACGATGCGTCCGGGGCTGCAGCACCGGCGGGACCCACCTCGACGCATGGGACCTGCGGTGCCGCGCGGGGCTCGCGAAATCGCCTCGACAGCCAAAGTGAAACATGTTCTATTTCTTCTCTATGCCCAAAGGGAAGAAATCACTCGCTCCGAAGCCTGCGGACCCACCCCTGGTGTTGACCAAATCCGATGACAATTCGTGGGATCGGGAGGCCGATGTCATCGTTGTCGGCTTCGGAGGCGCGGGGGCCTGTGCGGCGCTCGAAGCCAAGGCGCAGGGGGCCCGAGTCCTGGTCCTCGACCGATTCCACGGCGGCGGCGCGACCGCGATCAGCGGCGGGGTCTTCTACGCCGGCGGCGGCACCCACATCCAACGGGAAGCCGGCGTCGACGATGACGCGGAGGCGATGTTTCGTTACCTCTCGCTCGAGGTGAAGGGGGTGGTCTCCGAGGAGACCCTTCGCGACTTCTGTGATCGGAGCGTCGAGAACCTCGGCTGGCTCGAAGGACACGGCGTCCCGTTCGAAGGGTCGCTTTGCCCTTACAAGACCAGCTACCCCACCGATGACTACTACCTCTACTACTCCGGGAACGAGGGGTTCTCTCCCTACAAGGACGCGGCGAAGCCCGCTCCGAGAGGTCACCGTGCCAAAGGTACGGGGCTTCCGGGTGAAAGCTTCTACGAGCCGCTCCGCGCCTCGGCGGTGCGGGCCGGCATCGACGTCGAGTACGAAGCTCGCGTGACCCGATTGGTGATCGACAGCAGCCATCAAGTGCTCGGTGTCGAGTATCGCAAGATCAAGAGAGGCTTCTGGAGCCAGCTACACCGCAAGCTCCACCAGGCGGGAATCGCGATCGTCAAATACAACCCGAAGCTTGCGGTGAAGCTTCGTAAGCGCTGCTTCCAAATCGAGGCAGAGCATTCGGTCGTCACGCGAGCGCGCGCCCTCAACGGCGTAATCCTCGCCGCCGGGGGATTCATCTACAACCGGGGCATGGTGAAGGAAATCGCCCCCAACTACAGGGCCGGAATGCCGCTCGGCACCGCATCCGACAACGGGAGCGGCATCCTGCTTGGCCAGAGCGTCGGCGCGAAGACCGATCTGATGGACCGGATCTCCGCGTGGCGCTTCATCAATCCCCCGGAAGCTTTCGCCAAAGGCATGATCATCAACAAGAAGGGCGAGCGCTATATCAATGAGTTCATGTACGGCGCTGCGGTCGGCGAAGCGATGGTGGAAGAGAACGACGGCGAGGCGATCGTCATCATCAACGCGGAGCTGAAGAAGCTCGCGCGGGAGCAGTGCAAGCCGGGCCGGGCGCAGTGGTTCCAGCGCGCACCCGCGCTTCTGAACCTCTGGTTCAACACCAAAGAAGCGAGCTCGATCGAAGAGCTCGCGAAGATCACGAAGGTTCCCGCCGACGCTCTTCAGAAGACGCTCGACGAGTACAATGACGCGGCCGACGGCAAGACCGCGGATCGGTTCGGCAAAGACGCTGACAAAATGCACGCCATGCGAAGCGGCCCCTACTACGCGATCAACGCTGGGATCCGAAGCAAGCGCTTCCCTTGCCCGACGCTCACGTTGGGCGGTCTCGTCGTCGACGAGGGCACCGGCCAGGTGAAGGGCGAGAGCGGTAGCGTCATTCCCGGGCTCTATGCGGCAGGGCGCAATGCGGTGGGCGTGTGCTCGCGGCAGTACGTCTCCGGCTTGTCGATTGCGGACTGCGTGTACTCGGGCAGGCGCGCCGGCGGCGCGGCCGCCCGTGGCGAGGTGTACGCGGCCAGCGACGCGCCAGCGCCCACTCAAACGCCTCCAATTGAAGCCAAGGCTCCGATCGAGGAGATTCCGGCGATCCGCGAGGCGCAGGTTTCCGATCCGGCGCCCGAGGCACATCAGGGACCGACCCGGCGCGCCCGGCGCGAGGGCCCCTATCCACGGCAGGCGCTCAATCGAACGATTCGTCGTCCGGGGGGCACGACGCGTGTATCATCGCAGCGCGGGCGGCTGGCCAAGCGCGCCCCCTGAGCTGCCATGATTCTCGAGTCCGAGCGCCGCGCCATCGTCGAAACGATCGTCCGCTACTGCACCGCGATCGACACCGGCGCGTGGGAGCTCATCGGCGACGTGTTCTTGCCGAACGCGCGCGTCGACTACCGCGGCGCTGGCGGGCCTTTGCTCAGCGGCGCAGAGACCGCGGATT
Source organism: Myxococcales bacterium (assembly GCA_020354595.1). GTDB lineage: Bacteria > Myxococcota_A > Polyangia > Polyangiales > Houyiibacteriaceae > SG8-38. The sequence continues at coordinate 263,863 of CP070650.1, read as the reverse complement.
GGCTCCGAGAGCACATGGCCGAGTTCGCAATCTTGCAGCACTTCATTTCCAACGTGCGGGTCACCCAAGACGGCGACGAGGTCCGCTCGGCGGCGTACGTGCACGCGGTCCACGGCTACAAAGGCGACGACGGCAGCATGCGGTTTTTCGACCTCGGGGGTGAGTACAAGGACCGGCTACTCGAGACGTCGGCGGGCTGGCGGATTTCGGAGCGCGTCCTGTCGACCAAGTGGTTGCGAGGCGATCTTCCGGGAGACTGACTTGACGTCCGAGTGCCGCGGCCCAAGTTTCCCTAACTTCCATGACCGATAAGCCAAGCAACGAAGAAGCTGCTGAATGCGTCCGTAAGCTGTTGGCTTACATTGGGGACGACCCGAGCCGCGAAGGCCTGCTGGACACGCCTACGCGCGTGCTCGGTGCTCTGGACGAGCACTTTCGAGGCTACCTAGAGGACCCGGTCGCCCACCTGTCGCGGACCTTCAGTGAGGTCGAAGGCTACGACGAGCTGGTGCTAGTGAGCGACATCGAGATCTACAGCCACTGCGAGCATCACGTCGTGCCTTTCGTCGGCAAGGCGCACGTCGCGTACATTCCGAACGGCAGGGTCGTCGGCCTTTCGAAGATCGCACGCGTCGTAGACACATTCGCCAAGCGCCTCCAGGTGCAAGAGAAGCTGACCGCCCAAATCGCCAATGCCATCAACGAGACCCTCGCCCCACAAGGCGCGGCGGCGATCCTCCAGTGCCAGCATTTCTGCATGTGCTATCGGGGTGTCCGCAAGCCCGGGTCCTGGACGACGACCAGCCGGCTGACTGGGTGCTTCCTGAAGGACGAAGCGGCCCGTATGGAGCTTCTCACCCTCATCGGCATGCAGCGCTCAATCGGCGGCCACGGAGGCTGAGGCCGCCTCGATCTCGGGCCGTCTGCAGCGTACAGTTGCCGCATGAGCGAGCAGCAGTACGACTGGGTGATCATCGGCTCCGGCTTTGGCGGCAGCGTCTCGGCGCACCGCCTGACGCAAAAGGGCTACAAGGTTCTGGTGATTGAAAAGGGGCGGCGCTTCGGCGACGAGGACTTCCCGAAGAGCAACTGGGATCTCAAGCGCTGGATGTGGAATCCCTTACTGGGTCTCAAGGGCATCTTCCAAATGTCGTTCATGAAGCACATGACCGTGCTTCACGGCGTCGGCGTCGGGGGTGGCTCGCTCGTCTACGCGAACACGTTGCCCACACCGAAGTCCGCGTTCTTTCAATCGGGCTCGTGGAGCCACCTCAAGGATTGGGAGACGGAGCTGGCGCCCCACTACGCCACGGCCAAGCGGATGCTCGGTGCGACGCCGAACCCGGTCGAAACCAAGGGCGATCACGTTCTTCACGAAATCGCAAAGGATATGGGTCGCGAAGAGCACTTC
>CP070650.1:259232-262352 GCA_020354595.1 Myxococcales bacterium | reverse complement strand
TTTGAATATCTGTCTGTGCAAGTTGGTAAAGGGAGCAAGGGTCAGTATTTTACTCCTCGCCACGTCATCGACATGTGTGTCGCAATGCTTAATCCTGATATCGACGAGACTATGACTATCATGCTTGTGGAATGGTTAGGTTTTTCACCGCCTTCGTGATCTTCGCGATCTGCTCGTGCGCGACCGAGCCCCTGCCGCCGGGCCAGACGATCTCGGTAGGCACGTCGAACCGCGGATACCTCCGTGAAGCCATGGCGCTCGCCGACCGCGGCGACGGGTACCGGCGGCTTCGGCCAGGGGAGGGCACCCGCTACGGTAGCTCGACGCTGGTTGCCGCCATCGAGCGCGCCGCCCGCGAGGTTGCCGCTGCCTTTCCCGGAGGATACCCGCTTCGGGTGGGAGACCTATCTGGCCCCCACGGTGGCACGCATCCCCGACATCGAAGTCACCGTTCTGGTCGTGACGCCGATCTCTTGTTCTTCGCGCGCGACGCGGGGGGGCTGTCGGCCCCCAACGAAGGCTGGATGCGCTTCGATCGCTTCGGCCTGTCCGCGCTGCGGGGCCAAGTCTACGTGTTCGACGAAGCGCGAAACTGGCATCTCGTGCGCACGCTCGTCATGGATGAGGGCGCCCGCGTGAAGTGGTTGTTCTGCTCGAACGAGCTCAAGGCGCGCTTGCTTCGGTACGCAGCGCGACACGAACGCTCGTCTCAGGCCGTGGTTCGCGCGACTTGGATCCTGCACCAACCCTCACACGGGGACGCTCACGACGATCACTTTCATCTTCGCGTCGGGTGCAGCCGTGAAGAGCAGAGCCTAGGCTGCAAGGAGCAGGCGCCGCATTGGCCTTGGCTGAACGACACCGCACGAAAAGAAGACACGGCCGCGCGCGTCGCCGCGAACGATTCGAGGCTCGTTCGGTGGTTACTGGCCGAGGAGCATGTGGATCAACGCCGCGACGTCGCTGGGCGTGGCTTCGGCCCCGCAACGCAGCCAACCCTGGCCGCCGCTCGCTAGGTCGGTCAGGTCGCGGTGCGCGTCCGAGGCGCCCCAAATCAAGACCGCCGAGCTCGGTGGAAGCTCGTGCGCGAGAGTGGCAATCGTCGAGGGTTGGACCGACGCGTCCACACAATCGATGACCACCATCGGGCTCAACGATGCGGTGGCCTTGAGGTTGTCGAGGAACGCCACCACGTCCTCGATTTGTTGAACGGCCGCCGCCTCCCCGACGAGCTTCGTGATCTCGGCGCACCGAGCGCGGTTACTGGTCGCCACGAACACCATGGGAAGCGCCGAGCCGGTCGGCTGCACGGTGGGATACTTCGACGTGTCGAGCGCGGCTGGGTCCGCCTGCTCCCGTCGGTTGATCCCCGAGTACTGCCGGTCACGCCCGAGCTTTCGTGTCTCGTCGGGCCGTGACGTCTTGCGAGGCGGATTCGAGCTCACCTTCTCGGCGTACGACACCATCGGCTCGAGGTTCTGCATCACCGCATCGGTCGCCTCGTTGCCGAGGTAGAAGGCCATCGCGGTTCGCAGGTGCTTGTCGACGAAGCGGTGCAACGGCGCGCCCGCCTGCGGGATCTCGTGCTCGCGTGCCATGTGAAGGGCGCGGTGCAAGATCTGAAGGCGCACGTCCGGCGTGGCGACCGTCTCGATCGCCTCTCTCACCATTCGGGCGATCGGGGTCTCCGTGTCCATTCGATCCTTACCGTCCGGGGCAGCGTTTCCGCGATATACCACAGCACCATAATATTACCGTGATTTGGCCATTCGGCCAAGCGACCCCTGTGGTGCTGCCACCAGGCCTCGTGGTACATGGCGGACATGCTCGTGATGGGGGTCGACGAGAACGGTCTGGGGCCGCGGCTGGGCCCCTTGGTCGCGACCTCGCTGACCCTGGAAACTCCGCGCTACGCCCGCTCGGAGCTCTGTCAGCGCGGCCTCCGGCTGGGGCTGACCGACAGCAAGGAGACGGGTGGATTTGGTCGGATGGGCTTCATCGAGTCGATCGCCTTGGCGCTCCTGCGCGCCGGCGAAGGAGGAGCCGACCCTGGGTCGGCGGACGGCCTGCTCGATCGAGTCTTCCCTGGCATTCGCCCACGGCTCGGGGCGTGCTGTCCAGATGCGCCGACAGCGGAGCAGTGCTGGGGCGTCGATCTCGACCTGCCGGTATTCGGCGGCGATCCCGACTTTGGCCAAGAGCTTCTCGAGCGCCTCGTCGGCCGCTCAGGTCTTCGCATCGTCGACGTGCAGAGCCGCATCGCGTGTGCCGGTGTGCTGAACGCGAAATCTGCTGCCGGGCGAAACAAGCTCGACGTCGATCTCGAGCTCTTCGAAGATCTCATCGAAGGCGTGCGTACCCGCCATGGCGCTCCGTTGCTCGTCTTCTGCGGAATGATCGGGGGCATTCGAGACTACGCGTCGCGGTTCGGTCGCTTCGAGACCAAGCGCGTGACCGAGCTTCGAGGTCGCCGGGGTCAGCGCCGATACTCGGTCGATGGGCTAGGGGAGGTTCGCTTCGAGGTAGACGCGGACGCGCGACATCTGCCCGTCGCGCTCGCGTCGATCGCCGGCAAGTACGTACGCGAAATCTGTATGCGTCGCATTGGCGAGTTCTACCGACGCACCGATCCGGAGTTGGTGCTCGCCAGCGGCTATCACGACCCGGTGACGACGCGCTTCATTCAGGCGACCGAGCTCTCACGACGACGGCTCGGCATCGCCCAAGATTGCTTCAGGCGGCAGGCATGACCCTCGTGGTAGAAGGCTCTCATGTCGGAACGTGACAAGCTCCCGCGCTGGGTTCTTTGGCTCGGCCTCGCGGTGGCCGGCGCCTGGCTGCTCTACACGTTGCGCGGCGTGCTGGCTCCGGTTTTCTTCGCCTTCCTGATCGCGTACATGCTCGACCCTCTCGTCGATCGCATCGAGCAGAGCCGTTTGTTGAAAGGTCGCTCCTATGGAAGGGCTGTCGGGATCGCCGTGATCCTCGCTGTCTTCTTCGTGATCACCGTCGTTGGCGTGATCGTGATAGTGCCGATGGTGTATGAGGAAGTCGCGAGCTTCCTCAAGCGGTTGCCGGAGCTGGTCGCACGCAGTCGTTCCGATTGGGAGCCGATTCTCG
>CP070650.1:255581-259132 GCA_020354595.1 Myxococcales bacterium | reverse complement strand
GAGCGCCCCGACGAGGAGCTTGTCGAGCTCGCTCAGCATCGGCGGAGGATACACAACCGCGCAGGCTGCCGCTGCACCGATGTCGTTGTCGTGTTGACCATCATTTCGCCGCGGCCCAGCATTTCTCCGTGGACAACGAAAAGATCATCAACGAGGTGATGGGTGGCGGCCTTCGCGCTCTCAGCCGGTTGGCGGAGTCTCCGCTGGTCGAGCGATTCGGACTGGAAGAGCGCACGCAACAACTGGTCTACGAGGGCGCGAAGCGAGTCGCCGAGACCGCTGCGAAAGCGGCCAAGCGGTTGTCGCCAAAGCGATCGGACCGGCCCAGCAAATCCCTCAAGTTCGACCTGAGCCTCAGCGAAGAGCAGCAGCTCATGCGCGACACGCTCCGCCGCTTCGCAGACGACGTCATGCAGCCCGCAGCTCGCGACGCTGACGATCACCGGGCCCCGCCCGATGACTTCATGGCGACCTTCGGGGAGCTCGGTGCCATTCCGATGACGGTACCCGAGGAACTGGGTGGCGCGGCCGAGCAGGTGTCGGCGGTGTCCCACATGCTGATCGCGGAAGACCTCGCGCGCGGCGACATGGGGCTCGCATACGCGGCCCTCGCTCCACTGTCCTTCGTCAATGCTCTGGTTCTGTGGGGCGATGACGAGCAGCAGGCGAGTCTCCTCCGCCGGTTTGTCGAGGGCGAAGAGACCTCCGCGAGCGGGGCCATGGTCGAGCCGCACCCGCTTTTCGATCCGAGCTCGCTCAGAACGACGGCGAAGAAGCGATCATCAGGCTACGTGCTCCACGGCGAGAAGTCGATGGTGGCGTTGGCCGACAGTGCCAAGTGGTTCTTGGTCGCCGCCGAGCTTCCCAAAGCGGGGCCGCGGCTCTTCATCGTGGAGCGCGATGCATCGGGAGTCGCGGTCGTCGACGAGCCGGCGATGGGCATGCGCTCTGCCGCGCTCGGACGCGTCAAGCTTGACGGCGTTCGCGTCCCAGTCAGCGCGTTGCTGGGTGGGGAGGCGAGTTTGAAGAGCGGTGGCAGGGCCGCGTACGAAGATGCGGTCAATCGCGCTCGGATCGCCTGGGGCGCCATGGCGGTCGGTGCGTCGCAAGCGGTGCTCGACTACGTGATTCCCTATTGCAACGACCGGGTCGCCTTTGGCGAGCCGATTTCGCATCGCCAGGCGGTTGCCTTCATGATCGCCGACATCGGCATCGAGCTCGAGTCGATGCGCATGCTGGTCTATCGCGCGGCGGGTCGGGTCGATGCAGGCCTCGATTGCCAACGCGAAGCGTACCTCGCGCGGACGCTCTGTTCCGAGAAGGCCATGGAGACCGGCACCAACGGCGTGCAGCTCCTCGGTGGCGCCGGGTTCATCAAGGACCACCCGATCGAGATTTGGTATCGCCATCTACGAGCCGTCGGCGTCATGGACGGCAACTTGCTGGTATAGGAGGCTCGCGTGATTTACCTCGAAGTTCCAAAGAGCCTCAAACCCATCGTCAATCAAGCGCATCAGGTTGCCAGACACATCTTCCGGCCGATTTCGCGGAAGTACGATCGCGCCGAGCACGAGTATCCGAAAGAGCTCGACATGCTGGCCGCGCTGATGGACGGCCTCAACGCCGGCTCGGGGCGGAGAGGCGCCGGCATCGACTCGCTGCAGCGCGACGACGAGCGCAAGGGCGGCGTTCGAAACGGAGCCAACATGTCGACGTGCCTCGGGTTGACTGAGCTGTGCTGGGGTGACGTTGGCCTCGCGCTGTCGATTCCTCGCCAAGGGCTTGGCAACGCGGCGATCACGGCTGTCGCCGACGGCGAGCAAAAGGAGCGCTTCGATGGCGTCTGGGCCGCCATGGCGATCACGGAACCCGGTGCAGGCTCCGATTCGGCCAACATCCGCACCACCGCGCGGCTGGACGGCGACGAGTGGGTGCTCAACGGCGAGAAAATCTACGTAACCGCCGGCAGCCGAGCCGATTCGGTTGTCGTCTGGGCCACACTCGATCGCAACCTCGGTCGTGCGGCGATCAAGTCCTTCGTCGTGCCGCACGGGACGCCTGGGATGGAGGTCGTGCGGCTCGACAAGAAGATGGGCATTCGTGCGTCGGACACCGCGAGCATTACGCTGACTGACTGCCGCATTCCGAAAGCCAATTTGTTGGGCACCGCCGACATCGACAAGAAGAAGGGTTTTGGCGGCGTGATGCAGACATTCGACAATACGCGCCCCATCGTTGCGGGCATGGCGGTGGGCGTCGCCCGCGCCGCGCTCGAGCACACGCGCGAGCTTCTCGCCGAAGAGGGGATCCAAGTGCGCTACCGCGGCCCGCTCTTCAGCAAGAGCGCGGCGGAGGCCGAGCTGATCCGGATGGAAGCCAACTGGGAGGCCGGCCGGCTCTTGATGCTGAAAGCGGCTTGGATGGCGGACAATGGCATCCCCAACTCGATGGAGGCATCGATGTCGAAGGCCAAAGCCGCCCGCGTCGCGAATCAAGTCACGTTGCGATGTGTCGAGCTCTGCGGTGGCCTCGGCTACTCGGAGGACGAGCTCCTCGAGAAGTGGGCGCGCGATTCCAAGATTCTCGACATCTTCGAGGGTACCCAACAGATTCAATTGCTGATCATCGCGCGACGCCTGCTTGGCAAGCGGTCGTCCGAGCTTCGCTGAGGAGGCCTCTCGTGGAGATCAACGGCATCGCCCATACCTTCGTCACCGTGGCCGATTTCGACCGCGCTCGTGCGTTCTACAGCAACCTGCTCCCGTTCCTGGGTCTGAAGAACGTGATGGACATTCCCGGAACGTACTACTGCGTTGGGGGCCGCACCGGCTTCGCGATCCGCGAGGCGCCCAAGGAAAACCGCGGCGAGCGCTTCGACCAAAACCGCGTGGGCCTGCACCACATCTGCTTTCGCGCGCGCTCGCGAGAGGACGTCGACGAGGCCTATGAATTCGTGAAAGAGCTCGGCGCACAAATCGTCCACGCTCCCGAAGAAGCCATGTGGGCTCCCGGGTACTATTCGATTCTCTTCGAAGACCCAGATGGAATAAGGCTGGAGATCAACTTCGTGCCGGGCAAGGGATTGTTGAAGTAGGTCGGTACGCTGTTCACTGAGATCTCAGATCTCAGAACCCAGATCTCAGCTCTGAGCGGCTCACTTCTGAGAACCGAGAACTGAGAGCTGGGAACTGAGATCTGAGTTCTGGGACCTGAGTTTGCGGGGGCTATGGATCATCTTCGGTGGAGCCGCTGCGACTTTGGCACTTGAAGCGCAAGGCGAACTGGGGTCCAATCCGCGCCATGCGCGATCGTGTTCCGTGGGCCGCAGTCCTGCTCGCCCTAGTGGCCACCAGCCCCGTGGACGCACAAGACCCCGAGCCCATCCACATCATGGGCGAGGTCCCCGCCGGCGAGGAGACGCACTTCTTCGTTCCCTTCGACGTCCCCGAAGGAATCGCTGAGATCGAGGTTGAGCACCGCAACCTGACGCCGGGAAACGTGCTCGACTGGGGCCTCGACGATCCAAATGGTTTCCGCGGCTGGGGCGGCGG
>CP070650.1:252397-255481 GCA_020354595.1 Myxococcales bacterium | reverse complement strand
GATAGCATACCTCTATCAGCGCGCTATGAACATCGAGCGTCAGGCGGTAGTGATCCCACCACGCGCCTTCGCCCAATAGGGTGAGCCCTTGCTTGAGGTATGCGGCTGATGCAGCAAACGCGGCGCAGCGTGCCGCCCGTGCCGAAGCCGGATACGAAGTAGTGGAGCGGCTCGTCCTCGAAGTCGGCGATGATCTCCTGCGCGGTCGTCTTCGAGTGCACGTCCGCGTTGGCTTCGTTTTCGAACTGGCGGCACAGGTACCAGCCGTGCTTCTCCGCCAGCTCGATCGCCTTGTTCAGCATGCCGGTCCCCTTCTCGGAAGCCGGCGTCAGGACGACCTTGGCCCCCAGGAACCGCAGCATCTTTCGGCGCTCGATGCTGAAGCTCTCCGCCATGGTGACCACGAGCGGGTAGCCCTTGCGGGCGCAGACCATCGCCAGGCCGATGCCGGTGTTCCCGCTGGTCGCCTCAATCACCGTCTGGCCGGGGCGAAGCTCACCGGTCGCTTCCGCCCGCTCGATCACCGCGTTCGCCATGCGGTCCTTGACCGAGCCCATGGGGTTCATCGATTCGAGCTTCACGTAGACGGCCACGCCCGGCGGGGCCAGCCGGCTCAGCCGAACCAGCGGGGTGTTGCCGATGGTCTCCAGGACGCTGTCATAGCGGGCCATGGTGCTCTTCCTCCTCGTTGCAGATCTCGTCGTCTCGAGGGGAATGTCGGCTACGCTCGATGGAGCGGGCGTTGTAGCCAGCGTGTTATTTCCACGAAGTCGCCGAAGCGGGCGGGGCCCTCGATCGCGGACCTTCCATATTCCAGAGTATTTTCGGAGAGTTACGTTAATGGCGGGGTTGGAGCTGAACTTCCTCGGCGATGTGGAAGTGGTGCGCGACGGGAGGCCCCTGGCGCTGCCGCCGTCGAAGAAGACGCGGGCGCTGCTCGCCTATCTTGCCCTGACCGCCCGCGCTTCCCGGCGGGACTATCTCTGCGAGCTCCTGTGGGAGCTTCCGGACGATCCGCGTGGCTCCCTCCGCTGGAGCCTCTCCAAGCTCCGGCGGCTGGTCGACGACGAAGACCGCCCCCGGATCCTCGCGGACCGCAACCACGTCTCGTTCGATGCGGAGGGCGTGGCCATCGACGTCACGGCGCTCCGCAGTCTCGCCGACGACGGACTCGAGGAAGTGCCCACCGAGGCGCTCGAGGAGGCGGCCGCCCGCTTTCAGGGCAACTTCCTCGAGGGTCTTGATCTCACCCAGCAGGATGGCTTCTACGCCTGGTGCGTCTCCGAGCGTGATCTGGTGGTAGGCGCACAAGCGCGCCTGCTGCAGGCGCTGATCGATCGACTCGGCGACGTGCCGGAGCGTGCGTTGCCCCACGCGCGAGCGCTCGTGGTTCGATCTCCGTACGACGAGGCCGTGCGCGCCGATCTGATTCGGCTGCTGGTTCGCTTGGGCCGCGCCGACGAGGCCGAGCAGCAGCTGCGGATGGGCGAACGGCTGCTGAAGGAAATCGGCCGTGCCCCCCGGGGGTTACTGATCGAGGCGCGGTACGAGCCGCCGCCCCATGAGCCGGCGCCAGAGCCCGCGACGGCGCCTCGCGCAGCTTCTCGCGCACCCGCCCCGGCCATCGCGAGCGCGACCCGCTTGCTGGTCGGTCGCGAGGAGGAGACGCGCCACCTGGAGGCCAGTCTGATGGACGTTACGGAGCGGGGTCGAGCCAGGCTGGTGCTCGTCCAGGGCGAGCCGGGCATCGGAAAGAGCCGCCTGCTGGAGGTCGCCGCCGACCTCGCCCGTAGCGCCGGCGCCTACCTGCTCGAGGCGAGCGCCTTCGAATCGGAGGCGATCCGCCCGTTCGCGCTCTGGATCGACGCCCTGCGCAGGCTCGCTCCGGATGCGGCCTCCGAGGTGTTCGGAGACCAGGACCGCGACGACCGCGATCAGCTCTTCGGAAGTCTGACGCAGATCGTCGCGCGCGAGTCGGGTGAGAGGCCGGTCGTCCTGCTGTTCGACGACCTGCAGTGGTGTGACGAGTCGAGCGCGGCCGCCCTCCACTATGTGGCGCGGATGAACCGGAGCCGCCCCCTCCTCGCGGTAATGGCAGCCCGCGAGGATGAGCTGAACGACAACGCGGCCGTTCAGCAGGCGCTACGCGGCCTGCGACGCGACCGCTTGCTCGAAGACCTGCGGCTCGGGCCCCTCTCCGACGAGGCGATCGACAAGCTCATCGCCGAGCACAGGTCCGACGCGGAGTCGACCGTTCGGAGCAACGAGTGCCGGGGCAACCCGCTTCTGGCGATCGAGCTGGCGCGGTCGCAGAAGAGCGCCGACGGGGGCGGATCGCTCCACGAGCTGGTTCGGGAGCGACTCTCGCGCCTCGATCTCGACGGCGTCTACGTGTTGCGGTGGGCCGCGCTGCTCGCACCCCGGATCGAGGTCGCCTCGCTGGCGCGCGTGACGGGGTTCGACTCGAACCGCGTGGGAGAGATCCTCGAGAGTGCCGAGCGCCTGGCGCTCCTGCTGCCGGTCGAGCACGGCTTCCGGTTCTCCCACGACCTGGTGGCCCGCAGCATCTACGCCGGAATCTCCCCCGCCCGGCGAATGGTGATGCACGGAAGAGTGGCCGAGCTCCTGGAGCAGGACGCCGCCGTGGATCTCGACCGGGCAGCGGACCTGGCTCATCATGCCTCGCTCAGTGGCGATTCGGGCCTTGCCGCCCGCGCCATGGTCTTCGCCGGCCGGCTCTGCCTCCGATTCTTCGCCAACGACAAAGCCCTGTCGTTAGCCATGCGCGGCCTCAAGTGGGTCGAGCAGCTCCCCGACGCGGAGCGCGTCTGCCTGACGATCGACCTCCGCGACATCGCGCTCGCGGCGGCACCGCTCGACGACTGGGAGTCGGCGGCAAAAGAGTACGTGGCGCTCGCCGAGCAGGCGCTCGACTACGGCGCCCTGTCTCACGCGCGGCTTGGCTATCACATGGCCAGCTACGTGCGGTGGATGCACGGCCAGTGGAGCCACGCGCGCGAGGAGACCCTGCAGGCGGAGCGCGTGACGCGCGGGGCGAGCGAAGAAGACCACATCATCGGGATG
>CP070650.1:249124-252297 GCA_020354595.1 Myxococcales bacterium | reverse complement strand
GGGCGTGGGGAAAGACGCTGACGTTTTCACCCAAGGTCTTCCTTCCGGTGACCAACCTCTGTCGCAACCGATGCGACTACTGCTCGTTCCGGCGCTCGCCAGGCGATCCCGGCGAGTGGACGATGAGCCCCGACGAGATCCGCTCTTGGCTTCATCGTGCGCGCGAGCAGGGTTGCGTCGAGGCGCTCTTCTGCTTGGGCGACACACCGGAAACCGGGTTTCGAGAGTACCGCGCATTGCTCGGGTCGTGGGGCCATGAGCGCACGGTCGACTACCTTCGCTGGGCGGCCGAAGAGGCGCTCCGCGCTGGGCTGTTGCCACACACCAACGCTGGCATTCTCAGCCGCGACGACATGATCGCGCTTCGCCCCGTCAACGTCAGTCTCGGCCTGATGCTCGAGAACGTGAGCGAGCGTCTCTGCGAAGAAGGGATGCCCCATCACCGCGCGCCCGACAAGCGTCCGGCGAAACGCATTCAGATGACGCGTGAAGCGGGAGAGCTACAGATTCCGTTCACCTCGGGACTCCTGATCGGAATCGGAGAGACGGTCGAGGAGCGAGTCGACACGATCCTCGCGATCCGACGACTGCATCGTCAGTACGGGCACATCGGGGAGGTCATCGTGCAGAACTTCCGGGCTCACCCCGAGACGCCAATGGGACTCGCCCCGGAGCCCACGTCGGCCGCGCTCGCCGCCACCGTGGCCCTTGCCCGGCTGCTCCTGGACGACGACGTCAGCGTTCAGGCGCCGCCCAACCTCAACCCGGCCTCGATCGGAACGCTGATCGACGCAGGAATCAACGACTTCGGCGGCATCTCGCCCGTGAGCCCGGACTACATCAACCCCCGACAACCCTGGCCCTATCTCGATCGGTTGCGGCACGCCTGCGAAGCGGAAGGCTTTCGACTCGAGCCGCGGCTGCCGGTCTATCCCACGCACCTGCGGACACCCGGTTTCATCGACGCATCGATTAGACCACGAGTCGAACAGCTTCAGATAGAGCTCGCAAGGCCATGACCATCGCTCTCGAAACTTGTTTGCAGGACGTCTCGGCCGCTACGCGAGCCATTCTCGAGCGGAGCTTAGAAGGACGCGAGGTCAGCGTACCGGACGGTGTCGCGTTGAGCGAGGCGCGGGGAGCCGACCTCCATGCACTGTGTCTCGTCGCGGACGAGCTCAGACGCCAGCAAGTCGGCGATCGCGTCACCTACGTCGTAAACCGCAACATCAACTTCACGAACGTGTGCATCAAGAACTGCAAGTTCTGCGCGTTTGCTCGCACCGTTCGCTCCGAGCAGGGCTACTTCCTTCCGCACGAGGAGGTCACGGTACGCGTCCGACAGGCGTGGGAGATGGGGGCGACCGAGGTGTGCCTCCAGGCCGGGCTTTCTCCGAACCTCACAGGCGAAAGCTACGTCGAGCTCTGCCGGAAGGTGAAGGAGACGGTGCCGGAGATTCACATCCATGCGTTCTCCCCGGAAGAGGTGAAGTTCGGGGCGTCGCTCGAGCGCGTCTCGTTTGAAGAGTATCTCGCAAAGCTCAAGCAGGCGGGGCTCGGATCTCTACCCGGCACTTCGGCGGAAATCCTCGACGACCGCCTGCGTAAGACGATTTCCCCCACTCGGATCACCACCCAGGAGTGGCTGGACGTCATCACAGCCGCGCACCGTCTAGGCATCCGAACGACATCGACGATGATGTTCGGGCACGTCGAGTCGATCGAGGATCGTATGCGGCACATGGATCTGCTGCGCCGGGTGCAACGCGAGACGGGTGGCTTCACCGAGTTCGTACCGCTCTCCTTCGTCCACGAAGAGGCGCCGCTCTTCGCCCAGAGCGACGTAGCCGGTGTTCGGCCGGGGCCCACCGGAGACGACGTCGTCCGTCTCTACGCGATCGCGCGGCTCATGCTCGGCCGAGACATCCCCAACCTCCAAGCGTCGTGGGTCAAAGAGGGCCTCCGCACCTCGCAGCTTCTTTTGAGCAGTGGCGTCAACGACCTCGGCGGGACGTTGATGAACGAGAGCATCTCGACCGCGGCGGGGGCGCGGCATGGGCAGTTGACGACGCCGGCGACGTTGCGCCGGGTCATCCGAGATGCAGGGCGGCAGCCGGTGCAGCGGGATACCGTCTACGGGGTCGTCCGAGAGTTCGGGCAAACGCCCGATCAGGATCCTAGAGAGCCGCTCGACTCGGTCGCCGATCCAAACGCCGTCTTCGGGTCGTATGATGCCCTCACGCGGGATCCGAGGTTCCACTACGAGCCGCGCGGACTCCGGGTCGTCAGCTAGCGTCTGTCCGTCCGGGTGCCGCGTGATACGCTCGGAGCGCGATGAGCAAGTTCGCCGAGAGGTACGGCCCTTGGGCCGTGGTCACTGGCGCCTCGGCGGGCATCGGCACGGAGTATGCGCTCCGTATCGCCGAACGAGGCGTGAATGTCGTCCTGGTCGCGCGCCGTCGTGACCGGCTCGAGCAGCTGGCGTCGACGATCGAAGACCTGTACCGAGTGCAAGCCCGGGTTGCACCGGCCGATCTCACCACCCGCGACATCGTTCAGGTCCTAGAACCGGCCATCGCGGACATCGAGATTGGCCTCTTGGTCAACTGCGCCGGCTTTGGGACAACCGGTCCATTTCTGGATATGGACGCCGGGGTGCAAGAGTCGATGCTCAACCTCAATTGTCGCGTGCCCGCGCTGCTCACCCATGAGATTGCGCAGGGCATGCGCGAGCGCGGGAAGGGCGGAGTCATCGTGGTGTCGTCGGTCAGTGGGTTCTGCGCAACGCGGGGCATGGCCAACTACAACGCGACCAAAGCTTACGACCTGATTTTCGCAGAAGGGCTTGCTTCGGAGCTGAAGCCCTATGGTGTCGACGTGCAGGCGCTTTGCCCTGGCGGAGTATTCACCGAGTTCCAACGGAAGGCGGGTCTCGAGCCGCGCAATTTCGGGCCTCTTCAGCGACTGATCTTCACGAGCGCAACCACCGTGGTGGCGACCAGCCTTCGCACCCTAGGCCATCGCGTGACGGTCATTCCGGGCTTCATGAACCGACTGATGGTGTTCACGATGAGACTCGTGCCACGCCGCGTTGCGCGCTGGTTCTTTGGACTGTTCGTGGAACAGTTCATAGCGAAACGTTAGCGGCGTCGTAACTTGGCGAGGTCGTCTGG
>CP070650.1:241602-249024 GCA_020354595.1 Myxococcales bacterium | reverse complement strand
GTGACTTCCGCTTCGGAGCCCGAAGCCGAAGCCGAACAACTGCCCAAAATCGTCCCGAACCTTCCCGAGGTTCCGACGTTGCCACCGCCGCCCTATCCGACGACCTACGAGGACGACTCGTATAGCATCTACGGCCTTCGAAGCCGCTTGATGAAGGTTCTCGACTCCGACCTCTCGGTCACCGGCTACATCGTCGAGATCTATGAGCCGCCCGTCTGCAAGCTCAAAAAGAAGGACGAGTGTCCGAAGGCAGCCGCTCCGCACATGTTCATCGCCGACACCGCTGACCAGACCGATCGGGCCGAGCAGCTCATCGTCGTCGGATATGCGGACAACAAAGAGCAGCTTCAGCGCGCCCGCCGCGGCCGCAAGACCACGACCATCTCCGGCGGAGTCGTCGTGCCGACGGATCTCAAGGTGGGCAACAAGGTCCGCGTGAAGGGCCACTTCACGTTGATCTCCTCGGGCGGGTTCAACACCAGCAATGGCCTGGTCGAGTACGCGTCGCACGACACCCTCGAAAAGGCGAAGTAGCTACTGGGCTGCGTCGGTTCCGGCGTCGGTCGGCCCCGCGTCCTCCAGGTCGCTCAGGAGCGGTGCGCCCGCGTCGCCTTTGAGCGCGAATGAGTCCGCTGTGTGGCCGAAGAGCTCGACGACGTCCTTTCCGACGACGGCGACGGCCTTCTGGTCATCGATGCGCACGTACCCACCGCCGTCGACTGGGCTTCCCGACCCGAGAGACACGAGCACCTTGGCGCGCCCCATTTCGAACACGACCTCTCCCTTGGGCGAGTCGATCCCGAAGCTCACGATGTCCTCGGGGCTCGGGTCCTCGAGCGTTCGGACCGGAATCGCGAACTCCCAGTTCCGGAGGTAGTCTTCGATCGGCTCGGGGTTCGCCGGTCCCGCCTCGGGCTCTTCCAGCGTCCAAGTCTCGTCGAAGCCCTCACCCTCGCGGCGGAGGGCGACGCGGTCGTCTCCGGAAGCGATCCGGATCCGGGTGATCCGGTCGCGAACCAACGCCTCGACGAGTAGCCCCGATCGCGATTCGATTTCCCTGCGGCCCGGACGGCCCCGCTCGAACGCGAGGATGTACCCGAGCAGCACCAGCGCAATCAACAAAAGAACGATCGGCGTACGTGCGCTCATGACCGCCTCGACCACCAAACGCCGAAGCCGGCGATGAATGCCGCAAGCGGCAACAAGACGACGACCCGGAACAGGAGGTTCTGGAGGTCGGCGTCGCTCATGATCACGGCCTGTGCGTTGGTCTTTCGCGGAGCGATGTTGATCAGCGCCTCGCGTTGCGTGAGCCAGCCGGCCGCCGAGGACAGGAAGTCGATGTTTGAGAGCTGGGGGTTTTCGAGAAGCTCGGAAGCCATCCAGTCGCTGTCACCAACAACCAAGAGTCGACCCGGCTCGGGCCCGTCGCTCTCGACCGGCTTGAGATCGTCGCCGAGCGGTGGAACGTACTCCCACGCCACGGCGAGGGGGACCGAGCTCGGCGGCGTGGGCTTGCCTTCGTCCGGGTTCAGAGCCTTCTTGAGGTCGGTTTCTGCGACGGCGTTCGCGCTCGTTCGCCAAAGCACCTCGGTGTCGCTGCCGTCCGTGACATCGACCGAGCGAGCCACCGCCAAGAGAATGCCGCCCCCGCGCTGTCGGATCGTGTCGACCAGGCGATGGGTCCCGAGGTTGGTCACGATGAAGAGGTCGCCTGGGTTGCCGGGGAGCTGCTGCGCCGGGTCGTTTTCGATCACCAGGTCCTCACCGACGAGAATGCCGCGAGCCTCGAGCGAGGCTTCGAAGCCCGTTGGCGACAGGGCTTCCTTCTTGAGCACCGGGTCGAAGGTCAGGAGCACGTTGCCGCCCGAGCTCAGATACCGATCGACGATGGCGACTTCGTCTTTCGAGTAGAGGCGTTGCGGGCCGACGACGAACAGCGCATCGCACGACTTCGGGACGTCGTCTCTGTTGATCTCGAGCGGTTCGACCTCGATCTTCTCCCACTCGAGCTCGCGCACGACCGCGTCGAAGCTTCGATCCCCGAAGGCGCCCGCCTCCCACTCGCCGTGTCCCGTAGCGAGACACACCTTGGTCGGCTTGCCGGTTGTCACCTCGAGGATAGCTCCGGTCAGGGCGCGTTCGGACTGTACATCGAGCTTGTGACCGTCCGCGTCCTCGAAGCTCTCGAAGTCTTCGACGATCAACTGATGGCGCTCTACCTTCCACTTGCGGTCCCCGCTAGTGACGACGACCGGGACCTGAGAGAGCGTCACGTCGCCTGCGAGCCAGCTGTCGATCCCGAATCGGTCGGCCAGAACCTGGTACCGCGCTCGATCGCGGTCGGGGTCGACCCACTCGACGGTGATTCGATCCGTGACGGCAATGTACTCCTCGAGCAGCGTTTCGACGTCGGCAAAGTCTTGCTCGTCGCGGCCGAGAAACACGAAGATTTGAACGTCTTGATCGAGCTCCCGGAGCGCCTGCTGGCTTCGCTCCGAAAGCGTGAACAGACCGTGCGTGGTCCAGTCCCAGCGCTTGTAGTGCCGGGACGAGAGGTAGTTTGCGAGCACGACCACGACGACGCCGAGCAGCGCCGTGAGCACGAGGTTCAGACGCGTTCGAGGTTGGGCGCTCACGTGTGCCTCCTCGCCTTGAGCACCCCGATGCTGAGACCGACCGCCAGAGTCGCCACGGACAGATCGAAGAACAGGTATCGGGTGTCAACGACCCCCTTCGAGAAGCTTTGCATGTGGCCCCACATGCTGACGTACGCACAGAACTCGCGGGCGGCGCCGTCGAACACGAACTCGCCGATGCCCACGGTGAACAGGACGCCGAGTGCGACGAACGACAGCACAGCGGCGATGATCTGAGTCGGCGCAAGCGCGCTCATCAAGAGCCCGATCGCCATGAAGTAGGAGCCGAGCAGCAGGATCCCGAAATAGCTCGCGGCCGTCGCGCCCCAATCGACGGTGCCGTGCTGGCGCATGATCCATGCGTAAATGACGGTCGGCAGCCACAGCACACACCACATCACGATCGCCGCACAGTACTTCCCAAGCACGACCGAGGCGTCGGACACCGGCGCGGTCATCAGCGGCTCGATGGTGCCCGACTGCCTCTCGCCGGCGATGAGCCGCATCGTCAGGATCGGAACGAAAACCAGCAGTGGAATGAAGAAGAGCGAGCTGCCCCCGAAGAACGCAGACAGCGGGCTCGCGGCGCCGGACGAGACGGCGTTCCGGGCGTAGAACTCGGTCAACACCCAGAAGACCACGCCGTTCCAGACCAACCACGCGGTGAGCACGACGTAAGCGAGCGGCGAGACGAAGAACGAGCCGAGCTCGCGTTTCATGACCACCCAAGCGCTTCTCACGAGGCGCCCTCCGTGGAACGCGAAGCGGTGAGCTCGGCGAACACGTCTTCGAGCTTCGTCTCGGCGTCACCGGGTACGAGGTCGGCGACTTTCTCGCCCTCGCGAATGATGATCACCCGGTCGCATACCGCCTCGACCTCCGAGAGGATGTGCGTCGACAGGAGCACGGTTTTCTCGCCGCCAAAGCTCCGAACGAGCTCGCGGAACTGCCGCACTTGATTGGGGTCCAATCCGGACGTCGGCTCATCGAGAATGAGAATCTTTGGATCGGCGATCAACGCTTCGGCGAGCCCAACTCGCTGCCTGTAGCCCTTCGACAGCTGGCCGATGATTCGCGTGCGCGCGTCGGCGACGCCGGCGAGCTCGAGGGAACGGTCGACCGCGTCGGCGACGTCGTCGACGTTCTTGAGGGCACCCCGGTGTCGCAGGTACTCGTAGACGCGCATCTCTCGATAGAGCGGAACGCCTTCGGGCATGTATCCGAGCCGCGCCCGTGCCTCGATCGAGTCGCGCACCGCGTCGATCCCGTCGACGCGGACCTCGCCGGATGTTGGCGCCAGGTAGCCGGTGAGCATGCGAAGGGTCGTTGTCTTGCCCGCACCGTTCGGACCGAGAAACCCCACGATCTCGCCCGGCTCGACGCGGAACGACACCTCGTTCACCGCAAGCCGGCTGCCGTACCGCCTAGTTAGAGCTTCAACTTCAATCACTTCGCGCCCGTTGGGCGACCCAGGTACCCGATGCGATCGACCGTTGCAACTGGAGACCTGTCCAGGTCCTGCGGCTTTCTCGCATCCGCACGCTCCGCTTCCGTACGATCGCTGTCGACATGCCCTGGGTCTCGTGGAAGCTTCGGCTGCTCTGCTGCTTCTTGGCGATCGTGGCTGGCGGCTCTTTCGTCGGTGCGTCGGAAGTCAGCGCGCCGCTCGATCCCATTGCATTGACCTCGGCCCGACCCACTCGCGCACCGATATTGGAGCCTTCCCATGCCGAACCTGGTCCGGAGCTTCTGAAGCGCGTCGCCATGGTCGGCGAGCCGGACGTGACTGGCTCTCGATTCCCGAGCGGTCTGACGATTCGAGGTGGTACCAGGCGCCGCATGCTCCTGTTCACATTTGATGATGGCCCCTCTCGTCGAACCACCCCTCGCCTGCTCGACATGCTCGACCAGCTGGGCATCAAGGCGCTCTTTTTCGTCACGAGCGAAAGCTTCGGGAACGGCAACCCCTGGGAGCGCGAGCACGCTGCCATCGTGCGCGAAATCGTTCGTCGGGGGCACATACTGGGCAACCACACCGAGACCCACCGACAGCTACCTCTTCTCAACAACGCCGAGATCGAGGCGGAGCTCGATAAGAGCGGCCGCAAGATCGCATGGGCGGTTGGAAGCTCTCCGCGGCTGATCCGGCCGCCCGGAGGCGCGATGTCGAAGCGCGTCGAGCAGCTGCTCGGTGAAAACGACTATACAAGCGTCCTGTGGGCACTCTATCCTGCAGACCTCGAAGTCTACACCCCGGACGAGGTGGTTCGCGCGTTTTTTCGCGTGTTGGAGCGCCGGGAGCACGACACGGGCGACCGAGGCGGCATCGTGCTGATGCATGACACCAAAGCTCACAGCGTCGACGCAGTGCCTCGGTTGGTCGACGCCCTCAAGCGCCGCAACTGCGTGCTCCTCGAGCGCGGCGAAGAGCTCTACGACATCGTCGACGACCTCGGCTACTTCGTTCCAGGCTACGCGCCGGACGAGTCGCTCGATGAGCGCCAGGAGACACTACGTGAACAGACCGCGCTCGAGTGTGCGGCGTTGGCCCTCGCCGATTAACGGCGCGTTGCCACGATGCGCCACACGGGAAGACCGTCCTCGATAGCGCGCCTTTCGCGGTTCGACCGCGCCTCGAACGGGTTCTCCTCTACGTAGCCGCTCTCGGAGGCCAGCTCGAATGCAGGCTGCTCTCGAAGCTCGGCCACGTACTGCTCTGCGCGGTCTTCGACATCGGTCTGGATGAACAGCTGACCACCGGGCCCGAGGAGCCGCGCTAGCTCGGCTAGGAGGGCCTCTGCGATGACCCGCCGCTTGCCATGCCGCTTCTTCCACCAGGGGTCCGGGAAGTGCACCGAGACGCGCTCGACAGATCCGCTCGGTTCGGCCCGTTTCAAGATTTCTCGCGCATCCCCGCAAAAAATAGTCACATTCTGGAGACCGTGCTTTTTGACCCTGTCGGCGACCTTGTACGCCAACTTGGTCTTTACCTCGATGCCGATGATCCGGCTCTCCGGGGCCACGGCGGCCCGCTCGAAGAGCGACAATCCGCGGCCAAAACCGATGTCCAGCTCGATTGGCCCCTCGCCTGCCATCAGCTCGTCGAGCGAGAACCGGCCCTCGGGGGCCCTCGGGGCCTGCTCGCGATAGAGCCGCCGTAGGTCCGAATCCGACACCAGCGCTCCCTACCGGCGACCTCCGTGGGGGTCAAACCGGGCTCGCTGCTTCTTGACCGGCAAGGTCCCGATCGCGTATGCCAGCGTGCATACATCTAGGTGAACGGGGCTTGATGTCGATGAGGATTCTGATCGTCGAAGACAGCGTGAGCATGCGCAAGGTCATGGAGATGACTTTCGCAGGCGAGGACGCGCAGTTGCTGACCGTCGAGAGCGGGGAGCTGGCACTTCAACAAGGGCGTGATTTCAGCCCCGACGTCGCGTTCGTGGACGCGTCGCTTCCGGGCATCGACGGGTATGAGGTCACACGTCAAATCAAAGCGGATCCGCAACTAGCCGGCACGGCCGTCGTGCTGATGGCCAGCCAGCACCGGCCGCTAGACGAAGCGCGCGCTTCCGAGGTCGGCGCGGACGATCACATTCTCAAGCCCTTCGACACCCAGGAGGCCATCGACAAGGCGACGAGCCTCGCCGGCCAGGCGGAGGCTTTGTACGAGGCGCCGTCGATTCCGGTCGCGCGACCCGCGACGACCCCACCCCGGCCCGTTTCGCAGCCATCCTATCGGCCCACGCCGCCGCCACTGCCAGCCAGCGGCCCTTCGGCCCCCCCTGCAAGGCCCGTGGCCTCGCCGACTCCATTGACCGGCGCTCCGGTTGCAGCCTCCGCGGTTGCGTCGTCGTTGCCGCCCGCGGCGCCGGTGGCTCGGCCGATTTCGTCGGCACCTGTGCCGGCGCAGACTTCTCCAGTCGCCAGCGCGGCGATTACCGATTCCGTGGTCGAGCGCCTGCAGACCTTGGGTCTCACGCCCGACCAGGTCGAGGGGGTGCTCAAGCTTTCCGCGGAGGTCGTCGAACGCGTGGTGTGGGAGGTCGTGCCCGAGCTCGCCGAGGCGATGATTCGCGAGGAATTGCACCGTCTCGTCGGTGACTGAGGCTTGACTGCCTCACAATTTCACCGCACACGGTCGGTCGGATGAGCGCACGATTCGCGCAGATGCCCAAGCAATACTCGCCGACCGAAGCCGAGGCGCGCTGGTACGAGTTTTGGGAGAGCTCCGGGTTCTTTTCCGCTTCTGAGGACCCCGAGGATCACCGGCCCACGTATACCCTCGCGATTCCGCCGCCGAACGTCACCGGCTCGCTTCACATGGGGCACGCCTGCCGGACGACCTTCGAAGATGTGCTCTGCCGCCACAAGCGAATGCTCGGCTACAACACCCTGTGGGTGCCAGGTATCGATCATGCCGGGATCGCGACTCAGGTCGTGGTCGAGCGCCAGCTCAAGAAGGAAGGCCTGACCCGCCACGATCTCGGCCGCGAGAAGTTCATCGAGCGGGTTTGGCAGTGGAAAGAGGAGTCCGGTGGCCGGATCCTCCAACAGCTTCGCAAGATGGGCGCCTCGTGCGACTGGCCCCGGACCAAATTCACGATGGACCCGGACATGGTCCGCGCGGTGCGCGAGGCGTTCGTGCGGCTTTACGAGGAGGGACTGATCTACCGCGATACGCGCCTCGTGAACTGGGACGTCGAATCGCGAACGGTGCTCTCAGACCTCGAGGTCGAGCAAGAGGAAAACGTCGAGGGCACGATGTTCGACTTCGCCTACC
>CP070650.1:234444-241502 GCA_020354595.1 Myxococcales bacterium | reverse complement strand
GTAACGCACCTGGGCGTCGCGCGCCCGGCCTGCGAGCTCATCGATCGACCCGAGCATGCCGACGGCACGAGCCACGAGGCTGGTTCCTCTGTTGACCCGTCCGTCTCGTTCCACCGTGCGGAGCTCGGTCGCTGCGCTCTCGTGGTCCCCCGCGGCGGTCAGGGCGTCCGCCAGCTCGAGTCGCGTTCGGGCAATGGTGTCGTCCGGAGCATGAATCTCTCCAAAGAGCTCGAGGGCGCGCCGGTAGGCATTGGCCGCGTGGTGTGGGTCGCCGTCGATGCGGCGAATGCGCCCAATGGCGACCTGGAGATGCGATTCGACCGTCGGCTCGACACCCGCGACGAGCTCGAGGGCTTGGCCGAACTGTCGCATCGCATCGCGCGGACGATCGCGACGCGCGGCGATACGGCCGAGCGACAACAACATCTTGGCCCGGTCCGGGCTCTTCGGCACCGTCAGGTCGAGCGCCTCGCGCAGGACGCCGTCCGCTCCGGATGGGTCGCCTGCCCGCGCCATCGCTTCCCCGAGCTTGCGGCTGAAGGTCGCGATCGCGGTGTCGTAAACCGTGTCTCCGCTCTCCAGCGTCTCACGTCGGGCGATTTCGAGCGCGCGGCGGTACTCCAGGACCGCGCCGAGGTGATCGCCGCGTGCCATGGCGGCGTCACCGGCCTTTTCGAGGACGACGAGGCTCGTCACCGGGTCGACGCCGCGGAAAGCATGGGCCGCACGAACTTCTTGGGGCGCGCGAAGCTCGCTCAACACCTCGAAGGCACGTCGATGCAACGTGCGGCGGGCTTCTGCCGGAATCGTGGCGGCGACGAGCTCTGCGATGAAGGGATGCGTCACGCTCACCTTCGACCCGTCGAGCTGAACCAACGAGTTGCCGGCGAGCTCGTCGAGACCGATGAGCTCGTCGTTGCCGGACACGGCGCGCAGCGTGTCTAGATCGCACGTTCTGCCGAGCACGCCCGCCGATTGAAGCAACCGCTGTGCATCGACCTCCAAACGCTCGATGCGCTGGGCAATGGCGTCGGCGAGACGCGGTGGGGGGCCGTCCTCCGGCGCAATCCCCAGCGCTTCGAGCTGCTCGAGGTGCAGCGGCAGGATGTTGCCGCCCATCGACTCGGTTAGCTGTTGGAGACCCGAGACCAGGCGTAGATGATACGAGCCTGCCAAGAACTGCTCCGCTTGCTGAGAGTCGAGCCCGTCCAGCCGCAGAATCTCGTTGGCCAGCACGCCGCGATCGTGGTCGCCTGCCGTTACTAGCAAGACCGGCTCACTCCCGAGCACGCGCGCGAGCTCGATGACGGTGCGCTGGGTGAGCCCGTCACAATACGTGAGGTCGTCGACGATGAGCATGACGCGCCCACTCGATGCGCGTCCCCTCGCCCGTCGTACGGCGCAGGCAAGCGCTTCGGCGACCGCCCCAGTTCGAGAACGTCCGTCACCACCGAAGAGCCCGGAGGGGTTCATCACTTCGTCGACGCCCGCCCCCGCGAGGGTCGACCCGAGCTCGTCGCCCCGGTTGGCCATCCTTGCGAGCTCGGAGTCGTCGACTTCGAGCAGCTCGGCGAGGATCGTGCGGATCGCCGCGTAGGGGACCGGCGCACCGGTCGAATGCGCGCCCGCGCCGACGACGAGGTCTCCTTCGGCTGCCGCGACCTCCGCGATTTCGGTCAGGAACCGCGTCTTGCCGACACCCGGCTCGCCAAAGACATGAACCCAGTGACCGCCTTGCGCCGCGATGTGGCGGCTTTCGCGAATCTGGCGGAGCTCGGCATCGCGCCCGACGAACTCGCGCTGCGAACCGAGCGGCGGATAAAAGGACGGGCGAAGCGAGCGGTTGCTCCCGAGGGCCGGCTCCGCTGCGGTTAGTCGCGAGCCGCACTCGCCGCAGAAGTTCTGCGAGCCGGAGACCGGTGCGCCGCAGCTCGGGCAAGGCGTGACCGAGGCGCGGCGGACTCGAAGCTCGTCTACCACCTCGCGGAGCGCCGCTTGCATCTCGCGCGCGACTTGAAAGCGATCGCTCGCATCCTTCGCGAGCGCCTTCATCGTGACCTGGGCCAGCCCGTCGGGAATGTCCCGATTGGGGCTCGCCCTGCGCGGATCCGGAATCGGATCGTTGAGGTGACGCAGAACCACGCGTGTCGGGGTATCGTCGATATAAGGCAGGTGCCCAACTAGTAGCTCGAATAGCACGACACCGAGCGCATAGAGGTCGCCGCGTCCGTCCACCCCGTCGCCCCTGCCCTGCTCCGGGGACATGTAGTCCGGCGTGCCGCAGACCAAACCCGGCTTGGTGATCGAGCTCTCCTTGCCGACGATGGTTGCAAGACCGAAATCGACGACTTTCACGAGGTCCTGTCCAGAACGCAGCGGGCGAAGGATGATGTTCTCGGGCTTGAGGTCGCGGTGTACGATGCCGAGCTCGTGTGCTTCGCCGAGAGCGTCGAGGGTGTTGATCAGGATATTGCAGATCCGATCCACCGGGAGCGGACCCTCCTCGTGCATGACCAGCGCTAGATCCTTGCCGCTCAGGAACTCCATCGCGAGATAGAGGATCCCGTCGTCGGTCCGGCCGAAGTCGATGATGCTCACGCTGTTGGGATGGTTCAGCCGGCTCGATGCGCGTGCTTCTTGGTAGAAGCGCGCCACGGTCTGCTCATCGCCGAGAAGATGTGGGTGAATCACCTTGACCGCGACGGTGCGACCGAGGGTCGACTGCTCGGCCTTGTATACGCGGCCCATGCCCCCGACACCGACGACCTCTTGCAGCAGGTAGCTTCCGCCGACGATCCGGCCGACCAATGGATCCGCGGCGCCATGCCCCCCCTGCTCGTCGGACGACGCCCCACAGGCAGAGCAAAAACGGGCTGCATCCTCTACCGACGCCCCACATTGATGGCACAAGCGCACCTATGCAGCATATCCCACGGCGTGCGGGGCACAAACTTGCCCGGCCCGCTGAACACCTGGGGGGTGCTAGCGCTGCTCTTCGTCGAGCCTGCGCATCGCCTCGAGCAGCAAATGGTGCGTCGGAATTCCGATCGCATCTTCGACGGGCGTGCTGTCGGGCTCGAGCGCGAAATCACCTTCGGTCAGCCGCAGGATGCCATAGACCGCTTCCGCGCCGTGGAGATCACCGAACGTTGCGTCGTGGATCGAGCCGTCTTGGAACATCAGCACGCCGTGCAGCGTGCCGCTGCTGACTTGGAGGCGCCCGCTCTTGCGACCGTTCGCGAGAATCTGAATCACATCGGGAAGCGCCATCTCCTGTAACGACCCCGACACACCGCGCGCACCGGTCTTCTTGGGTGGCTCGTCACCGACGATGCGGCCGGCCTTTGCGACGACGACCGCAGCAGATGCGGGCTTCACCACGTAGTCCGATGCGCCGAGCTCGAGACCGCGATTGACCGACGCCTGCGCGCGTTCGGACGTGAGGAACATCAACGGAACGCTCCCGTGCGTGCTCTCCCGAAGCCGTCGAAGAAGCGTGAACCCATCGCCGTCGGCAAGACGAACCTCGCTGATGACGACGTCGAACTTCTCGGCCCGCAAAGCGCGAAGCGCGGCCTCGATCGAACGCTCGATCACGACCTCGTATCCCTGCGACGCGAACTGGACCTCGAGCACCGCCGTCTCCTCGGGGTCGGGGTCGACGACCAAGACGCGATGACGCGTCGAGAGCATCCCGGTGTTGACGC
Source organism: Myxococcales bacterium (assembly GCA_020354595.1). GTDB lineage: Bacteria > Myxococcota_A > Polyangia > Polyangiales > Houyiibacteriaceae > SG8-38. The sequence goes on along the minus strand of CP070650.1, from coordinate 237,795 downwards.
CGTCGCTGAGCACGATGTGTCGGAGCCAATCGACGACCGCCGGGTCGAACGCCGTCCCCTTGTGCTGGTCGAGCGCGTCACATGCGTCTTCCGCAGGGAGCCTGCGACCGAGGACGTTCGCCTTGTTTTGCGTGAGGTCGATGTAGCTCTCCGCCACGGCGAGCACACGAGCCCCGAGGGGAACGTCCTTGCCGCTCAACCGCTCGGGAAAACCCTTGCCATCGAAGCGCTCGAAGCGGTGACGGAGCGCATTGACCGCGGCTTCGGGAAGAGCGACCGACTCGAGCAGGCGGCTCGGCGCCGTGTACACCCGCCGTGCGGCCTCTCGCTTGGCGTCGTCGTGCGCGGCGTCGAATGGCGTGACGTGCGAGCTTGCCGAGACGCCGAGGTCGTGCAGGTACGCGGCGATCAGAATCCCCTGAACTTGGGGAAGCGTAAGCCGGATCCGCTCGCCGAGCTGCTTGCAGATACGGGCGACCCGCATGGAGTGCCCGCCGCGATCCTGGTTGAGCTGCTCGATCAACGTCACCAACACGCTCAGCGTCTCGAGGTACACCTCGGGGCTCACGGCGAGATCGTCGGCCTGCGCCGGCGCGGAAAGCGGCTCGATGAGGGCGCGACCCTGCGCGGCCCTCGGATGGGTCTTGGGAGGAGGCTCCTCGGATTGCGGCTCCAACTGTTGGTCGTTGGCAGCCTCCTCCATTTCCAAGGAGATGGCGCGGCGGCGCTGAACGAGCTGGCCGTCCTGCTCTTCGAACACCTGCCCCCAACCCGGAACCGGATCGGACTCTCGAGAGGAACGCACCTTGCGCGAAGAGGCTCCGCTCAAGAGCATCTCGAATGGCCCGTTGTTCTGGTCGTAGTGCTTGGCAATTGCCGCGCGAATCGCAGCTTCACGCGCGACATAGACCTTCACGTCCCGCGCTCCGGTAGCGAACTGCATCTGTTGGCGAACGTCGTCATCGCTCACATCTGCGGCGACCACCGAGAGCGTCCGAGTGCGCGCGTCGTAAAGAATCGGAAACGCCGTGAGCCGCTTGGCGAGCTTCTTCGGCACCTTGCCAAGCAGCCACGGGTCCACGCCGGCCTTGGCGAGCTTCTCCGAGCCGACGAACCGTGTCTTGTAGAGGCCCGCAATGTATTTCAGGAGCTCGGCCTCGGACAGCAGCCCGAGCTGAAGGATCGATTCCTCGGCCGTCGACTGCGTTCGCTGCGCGTGAATCACCACCTCGTCGTAGAGGCTCGGGGACACCTTCCCCTCGACCACGAGGCGATCCAAGATCGCAACGCCGCGCACCTGTGCGGACTGTTCGGTTTGAGCCCCCCGACTCACAGTCCCTACAGTCTAGCGAAGGAGAACGAGCGCGGCCCGCTTTCGCGCGACAAAAGGACAAATCGACAAGAAACCCCGGCCTGCTACAGTCTGGCCCCGTGAGGCGGCGGCTGGGAATCTGGCTCTTTGTGGGCTCGACCACGATCGGTTGTGCCACCACTGGAACGCTCCAAAACGGCGTCTATCGGGGTGAGCAGACCTCGTATCGGATCGGGCCGATCGCCTCGGACTGGACACCCGTCACGGTCGACCATCAGAACGACCTCGCCTGGCACAGCGAAACCAAGGCCGGGGTGATGCACGTGGACTCGGACTGTGACCCCGCCCTCGACATTCCACTCACGGCGCTGCGCAGCCATCTTCTGATCGGCTTCACCGAGCGAGAGGTCGTCGAGGAAGAGGTCGTGCCGATGGACGGGCGAGAAGCGCTCCGCACTCATTTGACGGCCAAGCTCGACGGTGTGCCCCGTGAGATCCTGCTACAGTTTCTGAAGAAGGACGACTGCGTCTACGACTTCGGGTTGGTCACACCGCCGGGCTCCACTTTCGAGGAAGCCCTCGGCGACTTCGAGCAGATGTTGAGCGGCTTCACGACCGACATGGGCGAGTCGTGACCTCCGTCTCGCCATCGACCCGGCCTCGCAACTTCACGACTTGGGCGGACTATCAGATCGCGCGCCTGCGCAAGTTCGTCGAAGAAGTGGGTGGCGCGACGCTCCTGTCGGGCCGAACGTTCCGGAGCCTCTTCACCTCTCGCTTCGACACGAGCGAGTTCGTCTATCAACTGGAGGCCCTCGGTGTCCGAAGCGTCGCGATCGCATCCGCCACGGCGATCTTCGTCGGCATCGTCATGACGATTCAATTCGCCGTGTCCATGGAGGCCTTCGGAGCCAAGGACACGTTGGGCCGTGTCATCGCCGTCTCGGAAGCGCGAGAGCTCGCTCCCTCGTTGACTGCGTTGGTAGTTGGCAGCCGAATCGCGGCAGGCATCGCGGCCGAGCTTGGCTCGATGACAGTTACCGAGCAGGTCGACGCCATTCGCGCGTTGGGCGCCGACCCTATCCGAAGGCTCGTTGTGCCGCGCCTCATCGCGTGCATCGTGATCATGCCCCTGATCACGTTCGTAGCGTTCATTCTCGGCATGCTCAGCTCGATGCTCGTCGCCGCGCTTTCTTACGGCATTCCGATGGAGTTCTTCTTTTCGACCGCGCTCGATTCACTGCAAATCAACGACTTCTCGAGCGGTGTGTTCAAGACCCCCTTCTTCGGCTTCTTGATCGCCATTCTGGGATGCTACTTCGGGCTCCAGACTCGGGGCGGCACCGAGGGCGTCGGCCGGTCGACGACGCGCGCCGTCGTCGTCGTCTCGATCAGCATTTTGATGGCCGACGCGCTTCTCACGCAGATTTTCGTGAGTATCGGCACGCTCTGAAAAGAATCAGATCCGAACGGGGGCGTCGAACGTCCAAGGTGAAGATGGCTCGCAGGCTTCTCATCGGGTTCCTATTGTGCATCGGGGGATGCTCCTTCGGTGGGCCGGAGCCCCTGCGCTCGAGCGGGAATGATCTGAACCCCTCCCTCCTCAGAGCCCCCGCCCTCGACGTGTCGAGGCTCGCAAAGACCGACGATTGCGCCGACTGTCACGCGGACGTGGCCTCGCACTGGATGCACAGCGCGCATGCCTACGCGTCCTTCGATAACCCGTGGTACCGAGCGAGCGTCGACGCGTTTCGCGAGCACCGCGGCAAAGAGGAGAGCCGGTTCTGCGCAGGGTGTCACGATCCACTACTTCTCATGTCGGGCGACATCGATGAAGAGGTGACGCCCGACCACGAGCTCGCATACGCGGGCATCACCTGCCTGGTTTGCCACAGCGTCGAATCGACGCGGCCCGACGGGAACGCCAGCTTCACCCTGACCGACGCGCCGGTCTTGATCCCCGATCCAGCGAAGCCCGACGAGATCGAGGCCCATCGCGAGCGTCTAACGCTGGAGCCGCTGCGGTCTGCGGCTCTGTG
>CP070650.1:231716-234344 GCA_020354595.1 Myxococcales bacterium | reverse complement strand
CCTCGTTCCGCTGGCGCTTGGAAGCGATACCGGCGGCTCCGTGCGGCAGCCGGCCGCGTTCTGCGGCATCACCGCCATCAAGCCGACCTACGGTCGGGTGTCCCGTTACGGTCTGGTCGCGTTCGCGTCGTCGCTCGATCAGGTCGGGCCGATGGCGCGCTCCGTACGGGAGGCTGCAGCGCTGCTGGAAGTCGTGGCCGGCCACGACCGGCGGGACGCGACGTCCGCGGAGCGCGAGACCGGCGCATACCTTGACGCGTGTGATCGACCGGTGAAGGGGCTTCGAGTCGGCGTCGTGCGCGACCTCCTGGAGGGCATGCAAGACGAGGACGTTCGCTCGCGCGTCGAGTCGGCCCTCGCGGCTCTCGAAAAGGAGGGCGCGACGCTGGTCGATGTGTCGTTGCCGCACGCCAAGCATGCGGTCTCGGTGTACTACCTCATCGCGACCGCCGAAGCGTCGAGCAATCTGGCTCGCTTCGACGGCATTCGCTACGGGCTACGCGTGTCAGGCTCCGACCTGACGGAGACGTACACCAATACCCGGGCGCAGGGATTCGGTCCCGAGGTGCGGAGGCGCATCATGCTTGGGACGTATGCGCTCTCGGCCGGCTACTACGACGCGTTCTATCTCAAGGCCCAACGGGTGCGAACCTTGATCCGTCGCGACTACGACACGGCGTTCGAGAGCTGTGACGTCGTATGCACGCCGACGACGCCGACGCCCGCGTTTGCGTTGGGCGAGAAGACCGACGACCCGCTGCAGATGTATCTCGCCGACATCTTCACCCTTCCTCCGAGCCTCGCGGGCTTGGCCGCGATCAGCACGCCTTGTGGCCTGTCGGCCGGCGGCCTCCCGATCGGATTGCAGTTGGTGGCGCCTCCGTTCGAGGAGGAGCTCCTGTGCAGCATGAGCCAGGCCGTCGAAGACACCTGCGGCTTGGTGGGCGAGCATCCCGCTCCCGTCGCTTGATGCTGGATGCGATCCGATTTGCGGGGCGCTTGGGCGCAGAGCTTGCTCGACTAGGCCTGGGGCGCGTGATCCCCGAATCGCAGCGCGTGCCCCGAACCCTCGAACGGGTAGACGCTGCCTGGCTCGCCGGCGCGCTCGCCGAGCGCTTTCCGAACGCCCGCGTTCGGAGCGTTCGCACGCTCCGCGAACACTCCGGGACGACTGCGCGCCGGACCTTGGCCATCGAGTACGCGGCCGAAGGCGAGCCGCCCGGCGCGCCGCGGTCTGCGTTCGTGAAGGTCCGGCCTCCCCGACTCACCGAAGAGCTGTTCGGACGCGTCTTCGCGCTCGGACCGACCGAGGTCGCATTCTATCGCGACATCCGGCCGGGACTGCCGGTTCGCGCACCCGACTGCTATGCGGCCAGGATGGGCAAAGGAGGGGAGTTCGCGCTTCTACTGGAGGACCTCGGCGCCAGTCGCGCGGTCTTCAAAACCATCGCGGACCCCGTCTCGCTCCGAGAGGCCGAATCGGTGATCGACTCGCTGGCCACGCTGCACGCCGCATTCTGGCGCGCGCGGCGTTTTCCTTGGCTGCGCACCGCGGCCGACAATCCGAACGCCGCGATCGAGCGATTCGTGTGCTCGAGTGCCCACCGACCCACGCTGAGACGATTCGCAGACCTGCTGCCCGAAGGCGTGCGCCGCGGGGCAGGCCGTATTCACGCCGAGCGGCGCGCGCTCGAGCGCTACTGGTCGGATGGGCCGCTGACGCTGATTCATGGCGACTCCCACATCGGAAACATGTACTTCGTCGGCGGCCAAGCTGGCTTTTTCGATTGGCAAGTCACCCAACACCATCAGGGAATCCGGGACGTTGCCTACTTTCTCATCCTGTCGCTCGACACCGAGCTTCGCCGCGCGCATGAAAGGGCGCTAATCGGCGGCTATCGGCGCCGTCTCGTGGAGCTCGGGGTGCCGGTGCACGATGTCGACGAGAACTGGCTGTGGGAGCGGTACCGGAGCTATTCGTTGTATGCCTACATCGCGACCTCGGTCACCTCGGCGATGTCGGATCTGCAGCCCGCGCACATCGCCCGGACGGGGCTCCAACGCGCGGCCACCGCGGTCGAGGACCTCGGCGCACTTCGGCTCCTCGACCGAATCGTCTCCTGAGGCTCGGTCCTACTTGCCGTCGACGTGACGCTTGTCTTCGTCGGTCGGCGCGGTCTCGCCGCCCTGCTTGACCATGATGGTCGACGGCTTGCTCCGCCGTTCCTCCCCGGCGACCTCGACTCGGTTTCGGCCTCGCGCCTTGGCGCGATAGAGCGCTTGGTCCGCCTGCTCGATCAGCAGGTCGGCGTCGATGCCGGGTCGGAGCATCGAAAGGCCGATGCTGACGCTGATCTTCTCGGGGCCTCCCTCGACTTGCGGCGTATTGGCAAGCCGACCGCGCAGGCGTTCGGCGACGATGCGCGCGGCGGTGAGCTTGATCTCGGAGAAGATGACGAGGAACTCTTCACCCCCCCAGCGCGCGACGATGTCGTTGCGCCGGACATACTCGGTGAGCGAGGTGGCGATCTGCTGAAGCACGCGGTCGCCGGCGCCGTGGCCAAACTCGTCGTTGATCGCCTTGAAGTGATCGACGTCGCACATCGCGACGCAGAGGCCCTTGTTGTT
>CP070650.1:228586-231616 GCA_020354595.1 Myxococcales bacterium | reverse complement strand
GCCCCGAGCCTTGGAACGTCGCCTACGTCGAGCCGAGCCGGCGGCCCACCGACGGCCGCTACGGTGAAAACCCCAACCGACTGCAGCAGTTTCACCAGTACCAGGTGATCCTCAAGCCATCGCCGCTCGACATTCAAGACCTCTACCTCGAATCGCTCCGCGCACTCGGCACCGACCCGAACCGTCACGACATTCGCTTCATCGAGGACGACTGGGAGTCTCCGACGCTCGGCGCTTGGGGCCTCGGCTGGCAGGTGTGGCTCGACGGCCTCGAGATCAGCCAGTTCACCTACTTCCAGCAGTGCGGCGGCATCGACTGCAAGCCGATCAGCGGCGAGCTCACCTACGGTCTCGAGCGCATCGCGATGTACCTGCAGGACGTCGACGACGTGTACGAGCTGCAATGGTCGCCTGGCATCCGCTACGGCGACCTCTACAAGCGGGCCGAGTGGGAGTGGAGCACCTACAACTTCGAGCAGGCAGACGTCGACCTTCAGAAACGACTCTTCGGGGAGTACGAAAAACAGGTTGCTGCATTGCTCGGCCTCAGCGAAAAGAAGGGGAAGGGCGGAGCCCTTCAGTTCGATCGTGAGCCTCTCGAACGCCTGGTACTCCCCGCGTACGACGCCGTCATCAAGTGCAGCCACTACTTCAACGTGCTCGACGCCCGCGGCGCGATCAGCGTGACCGAGCGCCAACGCTACATTGGACGCGTGCGCTTGCTGGCGCGCGCCGCCGCCGAGTCTTGGTACGCCCAACGCGAGGCCCTCGGCTTCCCGCTCCTCCAAACCGCCGCCGCGGCCCAATGACCGGTTTCGGGCCGCGCCTCGTTGCGCCCCAGGATCGGGTCTGGTAGCAACGCCACTCCATGTCCGCCGAGTTTTTGCTGGAGATTGGGACCGAGGAGCTGCCGTCGTCGTTCGTGACGCACGCGCTTCATTCGATGCAACGGAGTGCCGTCGATCTCATCTCTCAGGCCAGGCTCGGCACCGACGCACTCGACGTGCACGCCATGGGCACGCCCAGGCGCTTGGCGCTCCGCATCCGGGGGCTTGCCGCGCAACAACCCGACCGCGACGAGACGGTCATGGGACCGCCCTGGACCGCCGCTTTCGAGGACGACGGCACACCGAAGAAGGCCGCGATCGGCTTTGCAAGGAAACACGGCGTCGAAGTCAGCGCGCTGACGAAGCAGGCGACGGACAAGGGCGACTACGTGAGCGTCGCCGTCCACGAGAGCGGCAAGCCCATCGAGGACGTCCTCGCCGACGTCCTTCCACAACTCTGCCAGCGAATCACGTTTCCGAAGTCGATGCGGTGGGGTCCCGGTGAGATCGCGTTCGGACGGCCCATCCATTGGATCGTGTCCCTGCTCGGCTCCGATGTCGTCGAGTTCGAGTTCGCCAACGTTCGCGCGGGGCGGAGCACGCGCGGTCACCGTTTTCTCGCGCCGTCCACCTTCGACATCGAGCAAGCGAGCCAGTACGAAGCGGTGCTCGAAGGTGCGCACGTGATCGTCGACGTCGCGGAACGTAAAGAACGAATGATGCTGGCCCTGCTCGCCTCGGCGAAGTCGCTTGGCGGAGTGCTCGAGCGCGACGCGTTCCTCGCGGACGAGTGCGTCTCGCTCGTCGAAGAGCCGTTCGTCGTTCCGGGAACCTTCGACGAAGCCTTTCTCGAGCTCCCCGACGAGGTCGTCATCTCCGTGATGCGCGATCATCAGCGGTATTTCGCCGTGCGCGCGTCGGAAGGCGGCGCGCTCCTTCCGGCGTATCTCAACGTCGTCAATACCGCACAGGAGCCCGACATCATCGCCAAGGGCAACGACCGCGTCTTGAGGGCGCGACTCGCCGACGCCCGGTTCTTCGTCGAAGAGGACCTCAAGGCGCCGCTTGCGGACCGGTTGCCGAAGCTCGACTCGGTCGTTTTCCAATCGAAGCTCGGCACCATGGGTGCCAAAGTGCGGCGCATCGAAGCCAACGCCAACGCTCTTTCGGAATGGGTTGGCGCCGACGCCGCGGCTTCGCAGGCCGCGGCCCGCATCTGCAAAGCCGACCTGGAGACCTTGATTGTCTACGAGTTCCCTGAGCTTCAAGGCGAGATGGGCCGTTGGTACGCCTTGCGCGAAGGCATCGAGCTTGCAGTTGCCAACGCGATTCGCGACCACTATCGACCCCAAGGAGCGGACGACGTCGTGCCGGAAGCGCTCGTCAGCGCCGTCGTGGCGGTCGCCGATCGAATCGACACATTGGTCGGTTGCTTCGGTATCGGGCTCGTGCCGAGTGGCTCGGCCGACCCGTTTGCCTTGCGGCGAGCGGCGCTCGGCATCATCCGCATTGCACTCGAGGGCCCCATCGACATCGACCTCCGCGCGCTCGTCGGCCAGGCTTACGACGCCTACGCGGGCGACGCCGACTTGAAGCCCGCTGACGAGGTGGCCAACGCCCTCAACGACTTCTTCCGCGGTCGGATTCGAGCGATGCTCAAGGACGAGTGGGGCGGGGATGTCGTCGACGCCTGCCTCGGCGCGTGGGACGGCACCTCGATTCGCGACTTGCGAACCCGCATCGAGGCCGTGTCCGAGCTCCAGACGGCGCCCGAGTTCGAAGCGCTGGCCGTGGCGTTCAAGCGCGCATTCAACATCACGAAGGACAGTGCCCGCGGCGCGGTCGAGCCCGCTCTGCTCGAGGAGGGTGCGGAAAGCGCGCTCGCCGAACGCTTCGCTACGGTTCGCGATCAGATCCGCGAAGCGACCGATAAGCAGCGATATGCAGCCGCCCTCAAGCTCGTAGCCAAAGAGCTCGGCGCTCCCATCGATCGCTTCTTCGACGAGGTTTTCGTCATGGTGGAGGACGCCAAGGTTCGCGAGAACCGGTTGCGCTTGCTTGGCGAAATCGCCGACACCGTCAACGGTATTGCGCACTTCCACCAGCTTGGGACAAAGTTGCAAAGCCGTGACCCTTCTGTATCCGCTTGACGCAGAGCTGGACTCGGACGTACGCCTGCAACTCCTCGGGACCAAGGCAGCCG
>CP070650.1:220829-228486 GCA_020354595.1 Myxococcales bacterium | reverse complement strand
TCGCTTGCGCTTCTCGTTCAATCTCCAGCAGCTTCGCAGACAGGATCTGAAGCGCCTTCGCCTTGTTCTGGTGCTGGGATCGTTGTTGCTCGGAGCGAACCATGATGCCGCTCGGGATGTGTTTGATCTGCACCGCGGACATGGTGCGGTTGACGTGCTGACCACCCGGGCCGCCTGCCGCGGTCGTCATGATCTCGAGATCGTTCGGATCGATCTGGACCTCGTCGATGTCATCGACCTCGGGCAGCACCGCCACCGTTGCCGTGGAGGTGTGAATCCGCCCCTGTGACTCGGTCGTTGGGATGCGCTGGACGCGGTGCACGCCGCCTTCGAAGCGAAGCTGGGAGTAGACCTTGTCACCCTCGACCGACGCGATGACTTCCTTGATGCCGCCCGCCGACGCCTCGCTCAACGACATCACCTCGACCTTCCATCGCTGCGACTCCGCATAGCGCGAGTACATGCGGAAGAGATCCGCCGCGAACAACGCCGCCTCTTCGCCGCCGGTGCCGCTCCGAATCTCGAGGATCGTATTGCGCTCGTCGTTCGGGTCCTTTGGCAGGAGCAGGAGGTTGATCGACTCGAGCAGCTTGTCCCGCTCCTCTTCGAGCGCCGGAATTTCTTCGGCCGCGAGCTCTCTGAGGTCCGGATCGGACAGCGCTTCCTTGTGCCCGGCGAGATCCTCGACGACCTGCCCGTAGCGGGTGTATGCCTCGACGACTTCCTGAAGCTCAGCTCGCTCCTTGGTGAGCCCCGTGTACCGCTTCGCGTCGGACACGACGTTGGGCTGGCAAAGCAGCTCTTCGATCTCGCGATAGCGAGCCGCAAGCGACTCGAGCTTGTCGGTGGGAAGCATCGTTAGGCCGCGCGGGAAGCGCCGAGAGACCCCTCCCCGCTCAATACTTCCCTGAAGCGGGCGAAACTCGCAAAGACAATTGGCTCTTCGCCGTGGGGTGCCTGCTCTTGGATGCCGTCACGCCACGCGGCCGCTTCCATCGCAGCGATGGCGATTTCCACCTGGTCGTCCTCGGGCTCGCGCGTTGTGATCTTCTGAAAGAGGAAGCCGGGGTACAAGACCACACGACGCCAGCCAGTCGTGCAAAACCGCGCGCTGAGCTTCTGGAACTCGTATGAAATCGCCGCGATGAGCGGAAGAAGGCCGATGCGAATGATCAGGAGCGCGACTTGACCGAGCCACCCTTCAACGTTCGGCATCAGGAGCGGAGCGGCGAGCGAGCCCAGGATGATCGACACGACGATCACGACCACCAAAAAGGTCGTCCCGCAGCGCGGATGAAGCGTCGACTGCGTCTGGACGTTCTCCACGGTGAGGGGCAGCTTCTTTTCATAGGCGTGAATCGTCTTGTGCTCGGCGCCGTGATACTGAAACAGCCGCCGAACGTCGGGGATGCGGCTGATGGCGAACAAGTAGCCGACGAAGATCAGCAGCTTAAACCCGCCGATCAGCACGTGGAACCCGGTGTCGGTGAGGCCTAGATCCCAGCCGGCGCCGCTCGCGGTCAGGCTTGCCAAAGCCTGGGGCAGCGCGATGAAGAGGCCGAGCGCAAGCAAGGTCGAGATCACAACGGCGAGCTTCCCCGATCCCTGATCTTGTGCGAGCTCCTCTTCGGTCATCTGTTGCTCGGCGGAAAACTGGAGCGCGGAAAAGCCCATCGTCAGCGACTCGACCAACATCGCCACACCCCGAAAGCCGGGGAGCTTCCAGAGCTTACGCGACCAGGTCGATCGATAGGGCCCTTCGCGAAGGGCAATCGTGCCGTCCGGCCGACGCACCGCGACCGTCAAGCAGGCCGGCGCACGCATCATCACGCCTTCGATAACCGCTTGGCCGCCAATGTACGGCTGCGCCATCGCGGCGATTATCGTCCCTGTGCGGGACGAAGCCCCGTGGGCGCTGCCAGCGGCGGCGGTTTTACGGGGCACCGCTTCCTAGTTGTCGGCAGGCGCGTCGGGCGCCGCTTCAGCTTTCTTGCCCTTGTTCTTTGCGTACTTTCTACGGAAACGCTCGACGCGACCCGCAGTGTCCACCAGTTTCTGCTTGCCCGTGTAGAACGGATGGCATTCGGAGCAGATGTCGACGTGCTCAATGGCTCGGGTCGAACGCATCTGGAACGAGGCGCCGCATGCGCAGTGCACGGTGACCTCGTTGTAGTCGGGATGGATATCGGGTTTCATGACTGTGGTGCTCCGTAGCTGAGCGAGGCCGCCCTATGTAGCTTAGGTGAGCCGCGTCGGCAAATCATCGTGCCGACGAGCTCTGACGGCAACCCTTCAGGTCGAATAGTTTGGTAATTTCAATCGCTTGAGGGGGTGTCGGCTTCCTGCAGGGTGCCCAAGATTTCCTCTATGGGCTCCGGTTCGGCGGCCTCGACCCGCACGCGTGGCCCTGCAGCAGTGGTGAGCTCGCGAAACACGTAGTGGATCTCCCCGTCGTCGGTGACCCGCATGGAAACCCGCACCTCGTCGACCCGGTGGTCGAGCAGCTCCTCGGCCTCCGAGCTCGTGAGTCGAAGGCCCCGAGCAACGTCGATCACGCGAAGCACACCGCCGTGCTTTTCGGCGAGACTGTAGAGCCGCTGCTCGGAAATCGTGTGCTCGAGGCGCTCGGCCCGGCGCCGGAAACGGCGGCTCTCCCAGAGGCCGACGCCACCCGTTGCAATCCCGGTCCCCGCAATGATCGCCGCGACCGTGAGCCCGGCGGCCGAACCGGTGGCGGCGGCCACGATGCCACCCACGAGCAGGCCTGCTCCCAACGCCGCGATCCCAGCGATGTAGAAGCCGAGGGACCAGCCCCGCGCCATCCGCGCTCTTGCTTGAATGCTTCGAAGGGGTCGGGCCATGGTGGATGATAGCTCTAGCGCTGTCAGCCCCCTCCCAGCAAGCCTTCGCGAGAGCCGACGCCTAGCGGTCGCGCTTTTGCCGCGTTAAGTTGCGGGCGTGACCGAGAAGACGACGGGTGCCGCGGCCTCCATCCTCGCCATCCCGCTCATCGCGGCCGTCGCGGTCATGTGGGCTTGTGCGACCACCCAGCCGGGAGGTGAGCCCACAGTGGGACCCACCGCCACGACGACAGAGCCCGCCTCGCAGTCGTCGATTGCGCCCAAGCTGGTGGTCCTGATCGTGCTCGATCAGTTCGGCTCTTGGGTGTTGAACGAGCATCTGCCGCTCTTGCCGAGCGACAGCGTGATTCGGCGCGCCTACGAGGACGGCGCGTTCCATACGGCGGAATTCCCGTTCGCGTCGACGCAGACCGCGCCCGGCCACGCCTCGCTCACGACCGGGGTCTCTCCCTCGTCGCACGGTATCGTAGCCAACGCGGTGTATGATGCCGAGCTCGGCTCGCGCCGCACGGTGGACGACCGCAAGCACGCGGTCCTCGGCAACCCCTCGCGGTTCGCGAGCCCGGCCCAGCTGCGAGCGGAAACGGTCGCGGATGTTCTGAAGGCGAGCACCGGCGGAAAAGCGCGCGTCGTCGGCATCTCGATGAAGGGGCGCTCGGCAGTGCTGCCGGTCGGGAAGAAACCGGACGCCGTGGTATTCTACGACGCCGTCACCCACGGCATGACGACCTCGACGTACTACGCGCCCAAGAGCCGTCTGCCCGAATGGTTACGTGACTTCAACAAGGCAAACCCCGTGGAGCCATTGCTCCAAGCTTGGACGCCGGAAGACGCGGTGCGCTGGGAGAAGCATTTCGGGCCCGACGCGCGCGAGGGTGAGATGTATCCGTCGTTTCCGCACGACCCGCGCGATGCTGAAGATCCTTGGTACGCGTTTTCGGCCACGCCGGAATCGAGCGAGTACCTGATCGCTGCAGCCTACGCGGTGGTCAAAGCAGAGCGCATGGGAATGGACGAGGTGCCGGATTTCCTCGCGTTGAGTATCTCGGGGACCGATATCGTGGGACACATCTGGGGAGCCCGCTCGTGGGAGTACGCGGACAACCTCGCACGCGTCGACCGCGCGCTCAGCCGATTCGCTCACCTGCTCCAAGCACGCGGCCCGGTTGCGTTCGTGCTCACCGGAGACCACGGCGTCGCAGATCTTCCGGAGCGGGCCGAAGCGGAAGGCGGATCTGGCGGACGGCTGAAGGCGCAGACCCTGATCGACGCCGCCGAAAGGGCGGCGAGCGAAGCCCTCGGACGAGGCGACTGGATTGCAGGCTACGTCGCGCCGCTGTTCACCTATACCGACGCAGGCAAGGCGCGACACAAGGAGCTCACCAAGGCACTCAAGAAAGCGATGCCCGGAGTCGCGGGAGTGAAGGCAGTGTTCGATGCGCGCGACGGCGCCGTGCTTCGATCGAGCAACCGGAAGACGGAGCGTCTCGTTGGCGCAAACCTGCCGGACGATCCGCCTGGAGACCTGTACCTGGTGCCGGAGCGTGGCTGGTTCGATGCGTTGGCGGAGGACGGCGGAACGAATCACGGGACGCCTTGGGACTACGACCGACAGGTCCCCGTGCTGATGTGGGGAGCCGCCGTGGAGCGGCGCACCACCAACCGACCACAAAACGTGTTGCGCGTTGCGACTACACTTGCGGCGCTGCTCGATGTGCCGCCCCCGCGGGGGGCGCCGAAAAACCCGCTGCCGGGTGTCATGCGGCTCCCTGATTGAGTATGCTCGCGCCATGAAGTTAGCGGTTGCGCTTGCCAAGGTCGTCGTGCTGGTGGTGTGGTTCTGGGGAGCGGCCTCGTTCGTCATACCTGCGTCCGTGCCCGCGCCTGAAATCGGCGCAATGGTGGCATTGGGACTGTTGGCCGTGCACGTTGCCGAGGCTGTCGTCTTTTCAAAATCCCTCGCTGCGGAAGACGGCGGCACCGTCGGTGGTCACGTATGGAAGCTCCTGGTCTTCGGCTACGTTCACGTCATGGGAGTTCGGTACGGCTGATGGGTCAGAAGCGTATTCATCTCTTCGTGCGGGGTCGCGTCCAGGGCGTCTACTTCCGGGCCACGGCGCAACGCGAGGCGCGGCAACACGGTTTGAGCGGTTGGGTGAAGAACCGCCCAGATGGCTCGGTCGAGATCGTCGCCGAAGGCGAAGAGGACGACGTGAAAGACTTCCTCTCGTGGGCACACGCAGGCCCCTCGACTGCAAGAGTCGATGACGTCGAGGTACGCTGGCGAAGCTACACCGGCGAATACACCGACTTCAGAATCACGCGGTGACGCTACTCGGCTGGCTGCACGCCGCCCGGGGTCAGCGCCGACGGCGCGGTCGACCGCGCTGGCGCGCTCGGGGGACGGTAGATGATCCCTTCGGGAACGTCGTCGTAGTCGATGGTCGGGCTGCGGTACGTGCCGACCAATCGGTCCCAGAAGGTGAAGTACTGGCCTAGATTGAAGTCGCTGTACCAGTGATGAAGCGTGTGATGATCGGTGTAGTTGAGCCACGGCCAACGGAAGAAGCTGACGCGATCATGGATGCACGTGGCCCAGAGGGTCACGAACATGACGGAGAACACGTAGACACCGGCGTGTAGCGGGAAGAAGAACGCCGCGATGTGATGCGGGACGGCTTGAAGGAACGAGTCCATCGGATTGAAGGACAACGCCGAGTACGGCTGAGGCACCTTGTACTTGTGATGACGCTCGTGAACATACTTCCAAAGGAAGGGCGACTTGTGGAAGGCCCAGTGGGTCCAGTAGATCAGCGTCTCGGTGAAGAGCAGCAACACCACGACCTGACCGAACATCCAACCCCAGCCGTGCTCGCTGATGTCGTAGTACATCATCGAGTAGTCCTTCGCGATCAGCAGGTGGATCGGAAGCATCAACAGGCCGTTGCCGATGATGCCGATGACGACCCACTTGATCGCCGACTTCATCTCTCGGCGGTCGAACTCGTACGTGGGATGAAACTTCGCCTTGAACTTCTTGAAGTAGAGGAAGTAGGCGATCGACGCGAGCAGGAAGAAGTAGAGCATCCCCCCACCTGCGAACACGAGGAACATCACGCCGGGTGTGTCCGGCAGACCCAACAAGTGCGCAATCACAGGGCGGTTAATATCCCGTTAGGCTCGCTTGTAAAGAGATTGAGGCGAGGCGGCGAGACCCGGAGGTACCCGGAAACATGAGGTTTTCCGGACTTCGGTCGGCCTCGAGAACCGTTCACCTCCGCTCTCAAACCGTTCACCCCGTCTCGATGACCGTTCAGCCGGTTTTTCGGATCGGTGGAGCTGATGAACCTACATTCCGGTCCTGAGAGGGCGGGTTCGGCCGCCAAACAGGAGAGCAAGTTGGGCGAGCATTTCCGTTTTCCGGGAATCCCGGTGGGTTGGTACACGGTCGCGACCTCGAAGGAGGTCAAGGCCGGCCAGGTCGTGCCGGTGAAATACTTCGGGGAAGAACTGATTCTCTACCGCACCGAGTCCGGTGAGGCGCATCTAACGGGTGCCTACTGTCCGCACATGGGCGCGCATTTGGCGAAGGGCACAGTGCAAGGCGAGAACCTTAAGTGCCCGTTCCACGGCTTCCAGTTCGGCGGTGACGGCCGCTGCGTACACGCCTACGGCAAATCCGTACCACGCAAAGCCAAGCTCGATACCTGGCCGATCCGGGAGCACAACGGCTACATCTTCGCGTGGTACCACCCGGAGCGGACCCAGCCCGAGTGGGACATCCCAGTGCTGCCGGGGCCGGAAGAAGGCTGGACGACATTCCGCACCCGCGCCATCCAAGTGTCGAGTCACCCGCAAGAGACGAGCGAGAACAGCGTCGACGTGGGCCACTTCGTGCAGCTCCACGGCTTTGGCGACGCTTGGTATGAGGGTGACCTGGAAATCCAAGGGCACCTCTTGAAGGGCGCCTATGGCATCAAGTACATGCTCGCGGGGAAGATCCCGCTGCTCGCGAAGTTCAATGTCGAGGTGCACGGCCTCGGCTATTCACTGGTTCGCGTGACGCTGCCGCGCTTCGACGCCGAAATCAACTTGCTGGTCTTGTCGACTCCGATCGACGCGGAAAACATCATCTTGCGCACCTCGGCAGCAACGAAGAACTGGGGGCCGCGTGCATGGACGTACTTCGTCCGAGAAGCGGCCAGCTTTGGCCTCAACCGCGAGGTTGGCCAGGATGCGCCGGTTTGGGAAACCAAGCGCTACCTGGACAAGCCCTTGCTTGCAGAAGGCGACGGTCCAATCGCGGAGTACCGCCGCTACTGCAAGCAGTTCTACCCGCAGCGGGCCGAAGCCAAAACCGCGAAGCTTCCCGTCGTCGCCGCTTAGCCCGAGGCCCAGTGTGGCGGAGCCACTCTGCTGGGCTATTCGTTGAACCGAGAACCGGGAACTGAGTCTGCAGATGCACTCGGGAGGTCATGGACGAAAGCTCGGCCAGCGACGATTATGGGCTAGAGGTTGGAAATGATAGACAATCTGATTACCGGGCTGATGCTCGTCGTGGCGGCGATTCACCTCGTGCCGATCACGGGGTTTTTCGGCGCGAAGCGGCTCAGTGCGCTCTACGGTATCGAAGTCGACAGCCCCGATTTGGAAATCCTCATGCGGCACCGGGCGGTGCTCTTCGGCATCCTCGGCGCCTTCTTCGCTTACGCCGCCTTCGTGCCTGCTCTCCAGCCGATCGCCTTCGTCGCTGCCGCAACCAGCCTGGCAACGTTCTTCTACCTGGCCGTCGCCGT
>CP070650.1:215831-220729 GCA_020354595.1 Myxococcales bacterium | reverse complement strand
TGAAGGCGGTGTACGGAGACCACGTGCATACCGGCCAGGAATGGATCTGGAGCAACGCCGGCGGGATCATGTGCTCGATGAGCGTGCTGCACACCTCCTTGACCGAGTACTTGGTTTTCTGCGGGACCGCCGTGGGTTCCGAAGGCCACAGCGGACGTCATCGCGCCGATCTCTACGACGTCGTTATTCACGGCGATCTCCAGACCTTCAAGCCAGACCAGTTCCAGCCGGCGACGTTACAGCCTGGGGAGATGTCCTATCTGCCCAAGGGCACGACCAACGGCAGTCACCTCGGGAAGGAGTGCTGGCTTCTCGAATACGGCCGCGGGAACATCCTCTCCCTCTTCCCGTTTGCGTTGGGAGATTCGATCTTCAGCACGCAAGATCTCACCGACGTCCGAAAGACCATGTCTTATTCGACCAGAATGATGTGGTCGGAAGCCAAGCTCGCGCTCCAGCGCAGGTTTGGCCGGCAGAGCGCGGAGCCCCGCCTCGATCTCATCGGCGAGCCAGCCGCGCCGGCCCCGGCAGTCGTGCGTACCCAGAACTAACGCCGTGTTCCTTCGCGCAACGCTCTGCGTCTTGGCGCTGCTCGCAGGCAGCGCGTGCAACAAGAAGGGCCCGGCTCCGACCACCGTCCCGACGGCCTGGCGAAACCCGGAGTTCAGCGGCGTCCCGTTCACGAGCTTCTTCGTCATCGGCGTGGGCAGGAACGACCGCAACCGACGCCTCTATGAGGACAACATGGTCCAAGCGCTGCAGGGGCAGGGCGCACAGGCTCGCGCGAGCTGGACCCTGTTTCCCGAGAGCGAAAAGCTCGATCGAGCCAAGGTACTCGTCGCCGTCGAAGAGGCCGGGTACGACGCGGTCGTGATCGCGCGCCTCACGGACGTCAAGGAGCAGCCAGTCTACGTGCCCGCGCGCCCGGCCACCTCCAGCGACGAGTACATGGGGGGGTACGACGAGAAGTACGCGGTGAACAGCGATCCTGCTCACTACGAGAAGCGCACCACGTACCGAGTGGAGACATCGGTCTACTCGGTCCGAGACGAGCTGCTGACCTGGGTCGTGCTATCCGACACGGTCAACCCAGCCTCCGTCGACGACATCATCCAGTCGGTGAGCTCCAACATCGCCAAACTAATGAAGGCCGAGGGCCTCATCGCCGACCCGCCCTAGGGAGTCGCCTGGGGACCTTGAGCCCGATCGCGGCGCGAAAGAATAGGCGGATGGGCGCTCACCGCAACACAATACACGCCATGGTTGACATTGACGTTTCGGGCGGCGTCTACTCGGCGGCGTCATGCGACTTCAAAACGCACTGGTCTTGATCACCGGCGCCTCGAGTGGCATCGGCGCGGCGACCGCGCGCGAGATGGCGAAGGCCGGTGGACGCGTGGTTCTGATCGCGCGCACGCAGTCGAAGTTGGACGCGGTCGCGGACGACATTCGCAGAGGCGGTGGCGAGGCCCACGTCTACCCTTGCGACGTGAGTGATGCCGATGCGGTGGCCGCGACTGCCGCGCGCATCAAAGCGGAGGTGGGCCTGCCTGACGTCCTCATCAACAACGCGGGCGCCGGCGAGTGGCGCGCGGTCGAAGAAACCGAACCGAGCGAAGCGGTCTCCCTGATGGGCACGCCTTACTTCGCAGCGTTCTTCACGACCCGCGCGTTCGTGCAAGACATGATTCGCCGTCGCAGCGGGCGTATCGCGAACGTGAACTCACCGGTGGCTTATCTCGTCATCCCGGGCGCCACCGGATACGCGGCATGCCGATGCGCACTCCGCGGCGTCAACGACGGCCTCCGTTCGGAGCTCCGGGGTACCGGCGTTGGGGTGACCCACCTCGTGTTCGGTGAGGTGACGAGCGACTACTTCGAGAACAACCCCGGCTCCCACGAGCGGATTCCGAGCATCGCAAAGCTGATCCCGGTCCTGTCCCCGGAGAAGACCGCGCGCTACATCGTTCGCGCCCTCGCGGCCGACAAGGACGAGATCGTGCGGCCGCTGATGATGAAGATGATCCTGATTTTCACCCGACTGATGCCCCGCACGAGCGCCTGGCTGAACGCCGTGACCGGTTGGCAAAGGCCGCGGCTGCCTTAGAGGCGGGTCGACTTTTCCCAGTATTTCTGGGTGCTCGGACATCGACCGGGTCTCAGATTCTGACGCTGCGATCGTGCTCCGCGCTAACGATGACCTTTCGGCCAACGTAGAGGACCCTGGAAGGAGATTCCCATGTCCTCACTCGAATGGCTCGCTGCTGCTGCATTGATGACCGCACTCTTCTGGGTGCCCTACATCTTGGAACGAATGGTTTCCCTCGGTGTGTTCGGCGCTCTCAAGACCGTCGAACCCGAGGATGAGCTCCGGCAGGCCTTGTGGGCGCGGCGCGCCAAGCGCGCCCACTACAATGCGGTCGAGAACCTTGCCGTGTTCGCCACGCTCGTTCTCGTCGCGCAGGCGATGGGCAAGGCGGACGGTGACCAGGTTCTCCTCGCCTCGCAGATCTACTTCTGGGCACGCCTGATCCACTTCCCCGCGCTCACAATCGGTCTGCCAGGCATCCGCACACTGGCCTATCTCGCGGGCTTCGCAGCGCAGATCATGGTCGCGCTCGAGATCTTCACCGGCTGAGTCTTCGACTCCTTCCGACTGCCGGAGTAAGGAGCGGCATGTTCGGATTGAAGCGAAGGGCGGACGCGAAGGCGTTCGACGATCTGATGGGTGCCTTACGAGGCTTCGAGCGGAAGTTTCGATGGAAGAGGATGCTCACGCGCGACAACGAGTTTGCCGAAGGCTACTCCGCAATGCTGGACCTTCTCTCCGTCGGGCTCGATTGCTACATCCACAACTCGCCAGACGCGCCTCGCTTCATCCGCTTGGTGTCGCCGATTCGTAAGATCGGTGGCGACAACGCCGACGGGCTCTACTACTTCGCGCCTCTCAACCCCAACAACGGGTACCGAATCACCGGCACGATTGGGAGCGCCGTGTATCTCGCCTTCACCGTGTATGGGGGCGAGACGCCCAAGAAGTTTCACATGGTGAGCAACGCCTCGACTCCCGACATCGAAATCCGACAAGACGGCACGTTCGAAGTGCGCATCACACCCGATCCTGCGGCAGGCAATGCAAACGACGTGCCGACCGACGACACCGCGAACTGTGTGCTGGTGCGGCGCTACTACCTCGACAAGGCCGGCATGGAGAACGACCCCGGCGAGGAGACGATCAAGCCCGACGATCCGCCTCCGGTTCCGCCGCTTCTAACGGGAGACGAGATGGGGCGGCGAATCCGCAACCTCGAGCAGTTCCTTCAGGGCTGGTTCGGGATCGCCCCGGTCCCGCTGCCTCCGATTCCGCCAGCATACAACCGGATGTCGCCGCCGCGGCCCGCTTCTGCGGACACCGGCCACTGGTCCACCCCGGACAACATGCATTCCTTTGGGTTCTTCCGAGTGAAGGACGACGAGGCGCTGGTGATCGAGGGGCGTTCTCCCCAGTGCGTCTATTGGAGCGTTCACCTCTGGAACCCGTACCTACAGACCTACGACTACGCGAATCACCCGTGCGCCCTAAACAGCTCCGAGGTCGAGCTCAAAGAGGACGGAACCTGGGAGCTCTGGATCTCGCATCGAGACCCCGGGCACCCGAACTGGATCAGCACGACGGGTCACCCGCGGGGCTTCGTGTACTTTCGCTGGCTCAAGTCCGCGAGCGCGCCCGAGAAGCTGAGGACGAGTGTGCGGAAGATCTAGTCGTTGCCCCGAGCACTCGGGTCGGGTTACTGTCGCCGCGACGAGGAGGGGCCCATGTTCAATCCAAAGAAGATGATTCCCCCGCTGGCCGCTGGCGCGCTCGCGCTCACCGGATGTGGTGGGGACGAAAGTGGCTCGGCAGGATCCGGTGGCTCGGGTGGTAGCGATCTCGAAGATGCCCTCAGCGCATGGTGTATGAATCTCGCCGGCTGCTTCCCTAATTCGCCTTACTACCAGCCAACAGGTTTTTGCATCTCCTATCACCTCAACTACTACTGCCTGGATGAGTCCATCACCCCTGAGTGCGAGGCTGCCGCGATCAGCTACTTCACGTGCAGCGCGGGGCTAGAGTGCGCCGATTTCTACGCGCCCGACGAGTGCGATGACGAGGGAGCCGCGGCCGAAGCTGCGTGCCCGTGCCCATAGTAAAGCCCTTCTTCAACACAACGTTCCTGCTAAGCTCCGAGCCCGATGATCATCGTCACTGGCACGAAGCGCTCTGGGACGTCGATGTGGATGCAGCTCCTCGAAGCGGCAGGCTTTCCGCCGATTGGGGACGCGTTTCCGAGGGATTGGGAAAAGACGATCAAAGACGCCAATCCCGCGGGCTTCTATGAGTCCGAGCTCCGAAAGGGGATCTACTACGCGACCAATCCGCATCCGAAGAGTGGCGTCTATCTTTTCCCCGTGCAGACCCGCCGCCATGCCGTGAAGGTGTTCATCCCCGGGCTCATCAAGACCGACCGGGCATTCATCGACAAAGTGATCGCCACGGTTCGGCCCTGGCGACAGTACGTGGGTTCGGTAAGCCGCCTCTACGAAATGGAAAAGCAGGCGAAGAAGGAAGCGCGCGAGCGATCCGAAGTCCCCGACCCGGTCTACATGCCGCCCGTGCTCGAGTGGTGGACCGAGAATTTCTCTCTCGTGAGCGACATCGTGACGCGTCGATACCCCGTGTACATGTTGGCCTATGAGGCGGTGCTCTCGGACCCGGAGGCCACGCTCACGGAAGTGTTCGAATGGCTCGGGGAAGGCGACGTCGAAGCCGCCATCGCGAAGGTCGAGCCTTCACTCCGCACACAGAGCGCAGAGCTGGACCAGGACCAGGACGCGGACGTCTCGGACATCGAGATCGA
>CP070650.1:211717-215731 GCA_020354595.1 Myxococcales bacterium | reverse complement strand
TCGCTCTACCGAGAGATCGACCCCGCGCAGCGTCGGCTGGTCGGGGCGGAAGAACTTGTAGACGTCCTCCAACACCAGAATCGGCTTCGACAGCTGGGGCTGGCTTGCGCGCGCCCCAGCGCGGAAGAACGGAAACGGGCGAACGACCTTGGTTCCCTGCATAGGGTCCCGCTAACCCGTTCAGCGCCGCCTGGGCAAGAAATCGGCCAAGAATCCGCGGTTGCCGAGGGCCCCGGGACCGCTAGAGTCCCGAGGCTATGGGCGAGCGAGCGGTCTTGTACGAGGCGGCGGACCGGATCGGGCTGATCACCCTGAATCGACCGGGCCACCGCAACGCGATGACACCGGAGCTTCTGGATGCGTTTTCGGAGGCGACCGACGAGGCCCGCGCCGACGGCGAGATCCGGTGCCTGGTCATCACCGGGAAAGGCAAGTGCTTCAGTGCCGGGGCCGATCTCCGCTCCTCGATGCAGCGCACCGATCTCGGCAAGCCCTCGCAGGAGGCCTCGTTTGCGATGTACGAGCCGTTCCTGAAGGTCCTGGACGTCGAAGTCCCGGTGATCGCCGCGATGAACGGCCACACCGTAGGCGGGGGATTCGGCCTCGCTCTGCTCGCGGACATCCGCGTCGCCAACGTCGACGCGAAATACGGCGTCAATTTCGCACGCTTGGGGATCCATTCTGGACTCGGCATCAGCTATGTCCTGCCCCGCCTCGTCGGCGCCGCTTGCGCGTCAGAGCTGCTCTTCACCGGCCGGCTCGTCCGAGGGGACGAGGCGCTTCAAATCGGGCTGGTCACCCACGCGGAGGAGGCAAGCGAGGTCCTGCCGACGGCCATGCAGCTCGCGCGGGCGGTCGCGGGCTCCGCTCCGCTGGCCGTTCAGCAGATGAAAGCCTCAATCCGGCGCGGGCTCGGCTGGGACATCCGCGCGGCCGCCCTCGAAGAAGCCGCCCTACAAGCCGCGAGCCTCGATACCGAGGACGCCAAGGAGGGCGTCGCGGCCATTCTCCAGAAGCGAGAACCTGAGTTCACGGGCAAATAACCGCTAAGATCGAAGAGTCACGAAAACCGATGCTGGCTATCCCGGAGCTCCCGATACCGACCGACGCCGTGCCCGAGCGGCTGCGGCGCTTTGCCGATCCGAACGGTCCTGCACCGGCTCGAATGATGGCCGCGCGCGGGATGGTCCCGGTCAAGGGAGGCGACCTCGTGCTTCTGCTGGTCCAGCTCACCGCCGATTCCGACCGAGGCGTGTCGCAGGCCGCCGGCGACACCTTGGTGGGTCTGCCCGAAGGCGTCCTGTTGCCCGCTTGCAACGAAGACCTTCCAGCCGCGGTGTTCCACGAGCTTGCGTTGCGGTTCTCGAGCAACGACGAAGTCCTCGCGCGACTCGCCGCAAATCACGCCGTCGCCGACGCGACCGTTGCGTGGATCTCCGCACACTGCCCAGAGCGCATCACCGAGATCATCTCGATCAACCAACAACGGCTGATCGGT
This sequence comes from Myxococcales bacterium, assembly GCA_020354595.1. Lineage (GTDB taxonomy): Bacteria > Myxococcota_A > Polyangia > Polyangiales > Houyiibacteriaceae > SG8-38. Next base: position 214,233 of record CP070650.1, on the reverse strand, counting down.
GCGCCACCGATCATCGAGGCGCTCTACAGGAATCGAAACACCCGCATGTCGACGGCCGACCGCCTGATCGAGCTCGCGGCCCGGCACGACCTCGAGCTGCCGGGAATCCCGATGTACAACGAGCTCAAGCGCGAGATTCTCGGCCAACTCATCCCCGAGGCGAGCGAAGAGCCCCTGCCAACCGACGACGCCTTCACCAAGGCGCTCGAGCAAGACTCCGACCAAGACGCGGTCGAACGCGACGACGTCGACGGGACGGAGGAGACCAAGGAAGAGTTCGTCCCCCTGCAGAACCAGATCCGCGACATGAACATCGGCGAGAAGATCCGAATGGCTTTGCTCGGCAACGCCGCAGCCCGCTCGATCCTCGTGCGCGACCCGAACCGTGTGGTGGCGATGGCCGCCATTTCCGCACCGACGATGAGCGAAAACGAAGCCAAGAACGCGGCGCAGAGCCGTGAAGTCTCCGAGGATGTCCTTCGCTACATCGGCCGCAAGCGGGAATGGTTGCGGAGCTACGAGATCAAGCGCTACCTCTGCAACAACCCGAAGACGCCGCTCGCCCTGTCGATGACCTTCCTCGCCCACTTGCGCCGCAATGACCTCAAGGCCCTGGCGCGAAGCCGCGGGATCCCGAGCCCTCTCAAGCAGGCTGCCAAGCGAAGGTCGAAGCAGTACGGATAATGAGCCTGTTCAAGAAACTCTTCACCGCAGACCCCGAAGGTCTGCAGAACAAAGCCGACGCCCTTTTCGCAGCGGGTGACTTCGGTCCCGCCAAGCTCGCCTACGAGAAGGCCATCGCGGCATCGCCCGAGGACGCTCGGCAGGCTCTCGAAGAGAGAGTCCGCGCGTGCACGAACGGGATCGCCCGCCAGCGGATCGACGAGGCCAGGGCGTATCTTGCGGAGGGCGCCATCGAGCTCGCACGCCAAGAGCTCGAAGGGGCGCTCGAGGTTGCGGACGACGAAGCGCTCCTCGGCGAGGCTCGCGCCTCGCTCGACGGGCTCGAGGCGAAGGACGCGCAGGAACAAGCGACGTCGCAGGAGATGACCGACGAAGAACAGATAGCGCTCCTCATGGGCCAATGGGAAGAAGCGCAGGCCGAAGAGTATGAGACCTACGGCGATTCGTTCCTCGACGCGTTGCTCGCCTTGCATAAGGAGCGGTTCGACGAGGCTCGTGCGCAGCTCGAGTCGCTCCTGAGCGCGGCGCCGAGCCCGCAGTACTTGTGGCTCGAACTGGGGCGCGCGCGGCTCCTCACCGACGATGCGGAGGGCGGCAAAGAAGCACTCGTCGCGTTTCTCGAAAGCCTCGACGAAGGGGAAGCCAACGAGGCGAAGGTCGCGGTCAATCTGACCCTCGCCCGACTCGCGGATGACGACGGACGGTTCGAGGAGGCCATGCAGCGTTTCGAAGCGGCCGTGCACGCCGTGCCTGACGACTACCGCCCGTACCTCGCGATGGGCGCCTTCCTTCGGGACAAGGGGCACGCCGAGGAGGCGCTAGAGGTGCTGAAGAACGCCCTGCAGCTCAGCAAGAGCACGGCGGTCGACTGGCGGCTCCTCGAGGAGCTTGGGCTCGCACACGACCAGGCAGGGAAAGCTCGGGAGGCACAGAGTTTTCTCGAGCAAGTCATCGAGTTTTTTACCAGTCGACAGGTAAGCGACTTCCCTCCGTCCACCGCGACCACGCTCGCCAAGCTCTACGAGGCCGAGGGCCGGATCGACCGCGCCGCGGACATGTTCCGGGCGCTCAGCCAAGGGAGCGACCGCGCGAACCACGCCGTCTACCACTACGAAGCCGGCCGGCTCTTGAGCGCGCTCGACCTCGGGGACGAAGCGAGGCGGATGCTGACCCGGGCCGAAGCGTTGCTTTCCGACCAGGACGCCGATCTGCAGAAAAAGATCGCGGCATTGTTGCAGGCTTAGGGCCTAACCGTCCGTTTTCTCGACGGTTTCCACTGCCATGACGGCTCGCAAATCGGTGCTACATTCATCGGGCGTAGCGGCGTGGACCGGGAATCGACCTGGCCGCGACCAAAGCGGACCGATCCAATGAGCGGAAGACACGCCCCGGACGGGCGGCCTGTGACGGTGCCTCGTCTCGGCAAGATGAAGCGTGATGGCGAGCGGATCACCATGGTGACCGCGTACGACGCCACGTTTGCGCAGCTATTCGACGAGGCCGGAATCGACGTGCTTTTGGTGGGTGACTCGCTTGGCATGGTGGTGCAGGGGCAGGACTCCACCCTCCCCGTCACCGTCGACGAGGTGATCTACCATTGTCGCGCCGTCGCGCGCGGCACGAAGCGCGCACACATCGTCGGCGACATGCCGTTCTTGAGCTGGCAGGTCAGCCCCGACCAAGCGCTCCGCAACGCCGGGCGCTTCCTTTCGGAGGGCGGCGCCCAAGCGGTAAAGCTCGAAGGCGGCGTCGACGCCGCACCCACGATTGAACGGATCGTGCATGCGGGCATCCCGGTCATGGCGCACGTCGGCCTCACGCCGCAAAGCGTC
>CP070650.1:206427-211617 GCA_020354595.1 Myxococcales bacterium | reverse complement strand
GGGCGAGGAGATCGCAAGGGTGCGACGAGAAGAAACAGGCATCATGCGACCCGCAAGCTGTGGCGGCGAGGCGGAAGCCGTGACCCAGTTCGTGGAGCTGTAGGGACCTGCCTACTTGGCGCGGGCGCTGACGGACTCAGTTCCCAGATCTCAGATCTCAGTTCCCAGAACTGAGCGGCTCAGAGCTGAGACCTGAGATCTGAGATCTGAGTTCTGGGTGGATCAGTCCGCTGACGCCGGCACCCGAAATACGCTAGAACCGCCCCGTGGAACTTTGGCTGCTCGCGGCTTGGGCGCTCTCCGGCGCCGCGCTGCTGTTTACGCACCTGTTGATGGCGTGGCGGGTGCTGTCGGGGCCGTTGGCGGCTCAGTGGCGCTATCTCGGGTTCCTCATGCCGGTCTTCACGCCCATCGTCGCCTGGCGCGGGGGCAACCGTCTCGGACCGATCACTTGGCTGCTGTTCTTGGTGATCTATTTGTCCGCGCGAATGATCGAGGTTTGATGTCAGGCAGCGCACGCCATCCGTTCGTGACCATTCGGGTCTCCCCGGAGCAGCTCGAGCTTGCGCAGTTGAAGCTCTGGGAGCTCGGCGCGACCGGGCTCGAAGAGCGGGACGAGACGACGATCGTTGGCGAGCCCACCCGCGGCGATGTCGTCGTGATCGCTGCATTCGACGACGAGGCTGTCGCGCGCCGCGCACTCGACGAGGTCCGTGGCGAGTACCAGGCCGAGCTGGTGTACGTTGCCGATCAGAACTGGGCGACCGAATGGCGGCGCGGCTTTGGCGCGCAACGTATTGGGCGGCGCATCTTGTTGCACCCCTCGTGGGAACCGGTGGAGGCCGCTCCCAATGACGTCGTTCTCACCATCGACCCTGAAAATGCTTTCGGCAGCGGCGATCACGAGACCACGCGTCTCGTGCTCCGGTTTCTCGACAAACGCGTGGGCGGCGGGGAGCGCGTGCTCGACGTTGGGTGCGGGAGTGGGATTCTCTCGATTGCGGCGATTCGATTGGGCGCTGCGTCGTCGGTGGCCATCGACATCGAGGACGACGCCGTCGTGGTCGCGGAGCACAACGCCGAGCTGAATGGCGTCGCCTCGGCCGTGACAGCGTCGACACGACCTCTCGAAGACATCGACGGCGAATACGACCTCGTTCTCGCCAACATCGAAACCAGAGTCCTCGTCCACATGGCCAACGAGCTTCAGGGGCGCATGGCCCCCGGCGCCGCGCTGATCTTGAGTGGCATTTTGCGAGCCGAGCGCGACGAGCTACTCGTTGCCTACGCCTCCATGCGTCTCGAAGAGCTGCTCGAGGAAGGACAATGGTGTGCCTGCCTCCTACGCAGAGGAGGGGCATGACTGTCCGGCGGCTGTACGCGCCAAACCTGCCGGAGCAAGGCGGGATGGTGACCCTTGAAGAGGGTGCGAGCCGACACGTACGGGTTCTGCGCTTGCGGGTCGGCGAAGAGGTGGAGCTCTTCGACGGCCTCGGTCGCGTTGCTGCTGCTCGAGTCGAGTCGATCGGGGGCGAGGTGACGTGTCGGGCCGACGAAGCAACTGTAGCCGAGCCGCGCCACACTCGGGTGGTTCTGATGCTCGCCATTCCCAAGGGATCGACGCTCGATGACTGCGTGCGCATGGCGACCGAGCTCGGCGTGCACGAGGTAGCGCTCATGCAGGCAGATCGCTCCGTGCCTCGTTGGGACGTGGAACGTACGCGCTCGCGAATCGAACGCCTCACACGAATCGCGGCGGAGGCCTCCGCGCAGTGTGAGCGTGCCGACATCCCGATCATTCATGGACCGAAGTCGTGCGCGGAGCACCTCGCCGAGCTTCCCACCGGCGTCTTCGGCGTCGTCTTCGGCGCGCGCGCCACGGAGGCCTTGGTGATCGACGAAACACCTGAACAGGTATGGTGTGCCGTCGGCCCCGAGGGCGGTTTCTCCGACGCCGAGCTCGCTTCCCTTCAGGCTGCCGGTTTCACTGCGGCAAGCCTCGGGAAGTCGATCCTTCGTGTCGACACCGCGGTTGCCGCCGCGTTGACCGTCGTTCAGGACCGGTTGCGGCCTTTGCAACCTCGTTGACAGGTCTACCGGAGCGGCGCGATCATGGATCGGGTATGTCGGTTCTCGCGTCGTTGCTGGTCCGCGATCAGGTGATCCCCGTCCAGCGGGTTCAGCAAGCGATCCAGGAGCAGGTCATGCGCGGGGGCAACCTCGACACCGTGCTTCTCGAGCTCGAGTACCTCCACGAGAACCCACTGAACGCCTACTCCGCCGCGGTGTACGGTCTTCTTCCAGCCACGCGGGACGAAGTCATGCAGGTGCCGATCAGCACCATTCGTGTGCTGCCTCGGGAGTTTGCGGTTCGACACCGGCTGATTCCCGTTGCCCGCACCGAGGATGCGGTCGTGCTCGCCGTCGACCGTCCGCTTCCGGTCGCCACCCTCCGCGAGATCTCGTTCGAGCTCGGCATCGACCCGGTGCAGCGCATCGTCTGCTCAGTGCGCGTCGAGGCTGGCTTGGCTCGCCACTACGACATCGAGATGACCTCCCGAATGCGACATCTCGCAGAACGACTCGACGCGGCCGATCCGGGTCCGGTGCCCTACGTCGCCCCGTTCGAGGGGGTCGGGAAACGCAGCTCGCTTCCGCCCAAGAAGGAGGCCTCCGGCTCCTATCCCCGCGCGGGTTCGTCGATTCCCGCTCCTGTGGGAATCGCGGACACCGAGCCGCCACCGGCGGTGTTGCCCCAGATCGGCTCCTCCGTTCCCGCCGGCACGTTTCGTGACTCCGACCCCGGAACGCCGGCGAGGAAGCGCTCCGAGCCCTCTAGTGGTTTTCTCGACGCGACGCGCTACAGCCTTCCGCCGCGCACAGCCGAGGTGCTCGGGAGGCCGTCCGTGCGACGGGAAGGCACGCGCCGTCCTCAGGGCGCTCCGAGCGCACGTCCTCAACGGTCAGCGAGACCCGAGTCCGCATCCGGTTGGCAGCCTGCACCGGCTCCAGCCGCCGGTCACGGTCACTCGGTTCCGTCCGATCCGAGACGTGACAACGATGGCAGCGCACTGACACACGACGTGGTATCGCTCGGCCCCGGCGCGCCGGCTTCCGCCCCGCCCCACGCCTACCACGAGCCCGCCGGACGACGATGGGACCCCGCACCGCCACCGCCGGTTTCGGAGGGCTCGCTTCCGAGCGTGATCGTCGACGTGGGTGACGAGGTCGAGCGCTTGGTCGCCGAGCTACGAACCGCCGGACCGGAGGACGAAAGAGTCATCTTGCCCCTACTCGGCGTCGGCGAAGCTGCGCTTCCCGCGCTCGCTCGTGAGTTTCCGGGCAACCTCTGGTTCAATCGCAACGAGCCCCACGCGCGAATTCCCTCGGGGCGCGACCTCTCACCCATCGCCCGCGCCTTCGTCGCTTTCGGACAGCGGTCGGTGGCGTACCTGATCCCCTTGCTCGATCACGAGGAAGCCGACACGCGTTACTACGCGACGATCCTCGCCTCGGAGTTCGTTCATCCCGATCTCGTTCAGCCGGTTGGCCGCCGCCTGTTCGATCCGGATGCGGGCGTGCGAAGCGGTGCCTACCGGGCGTTGAGCGTGCTCTACGCCTGCGAGGTGGAGTTCATGCAGCTCATCGAGCGGCTCAGGGCGTCGGCTCGGGACGGCCGCCAACTCCAGCCGCAAGTGATCTCCATCGAGGCGCTCGGGCGACTCCGTGACGCTGACTCCTTCGAGTTCTTCATTTCGCTCCTGGACAGCCCCGAGGACCAGGTGATTCGCGCAGCCCATGCGAGTTTGGTGCGCCTGAGCTGCCAGGACTTCGGCACCAACACCAAGAAGTGGAGCGGGTGGCTCGACAAGCACGGCGGCCGACACCGGGTCGAGTGGTTGATCGACGGCCTCATGCATTCCGACGAGCGGCTTCGACGGCGCGCCGCCGACGAGCTCAAGCATCTCACGCAGGAGTACTTCGGCTACGATCCCGGCCTCTCGAAGAAAGAGCGCGAGGCTGCGCAGAAGAAGTATCGCACCTGGTGGCAACGGGTCGGTTTTCGCATGTTCGTCCAATCGGACAGCGGCGGCTCTGGTCAGGTCCGCGGCCGGTGATAGACTCCGGCGTCGTCGCGTAGGCGAGCTCGTAACGTGCGAATATCGAGGCTCCTGACAATTCTGGGTCCAGCGTCCGTCCTCTATGTGTTGGCGGCGCGGGCCTCCGCGAGCGCCAGCTCCTCGCCCGAGTGGCTGGTCGCGGCGGCGGCGCTCGCGTTTTCTCTGACCCCGCTGGCGTTGCTGGGAGCCCGACCCAGCAGGCGGGTTTCGGCGCTGGCGTTCATGGGTGTTAGCCTCGCGATCGCGATTGCGTCGGCCCGCACCGCATCGCCGTCCCTCGATACCGCGCATGACCTCGCTTGGCTGTTCGCCGCGGCGCTGATGCTCCACTTGGCGCTGCCTCGCTCCACGCGCGAGCTGGCCCGCTACGGCGCGTTAGGGGGCTTCCTTCTGGCTTGTGCTGCGGCCGCCGCGTTGGCCCGCGCCGGGTTGTTGCCCGAGCACGCCTTCGCGGTGGTCGTGGTTGCCGGCCTCCTGGCGATCGGGGCACTCCATCAAGTCGTACTCGTCGGGCGCGGTCACACGATCGAGGGGGCGCTCTCCGGCACTGCAATCGTCGTTCTAGCCGTCGGTCTTGCCTACGCCTGGTTTGGGCCGTTCACCGGCTCCTTGGCTGCGGCGGTCGAGCTCGCCGTTGCCCTCCTGCTCTGGCTGGGGCACCTCGCTTGGGTCGATCCCAGGTGGCGATCCCTTCGTCGTATCGGCGTTCCCCTCATCGTGGCGTGCGCGGTTTGTTTCGTCACGACCTACGCGCTCGCCCCCTCGAAGCCGCTTCAGAGGTGGGAGCTCGGTGTGCTCGCGCTCGGTTCCGGCCTCCTGTGGTGGCTGACCTTCGCGCTCGCGCGTCTCTTTTCCGAGCGGACCGTCTGGTCGACGGCCGGTCGGCTCGCTGATTCCGTCGCAGCAGCCCGCCGCAACCTGGTTGGCAGCACGACCATCGAAGATGTCGCGATCGGTGCCTTGGTTCCGATCGCGAGTATCTCGGAGGACGATGACGGCCTACCGGACCTCTATGCTTTCGAGCCCCCGCTCCGCATGCGATTGGACTCCAGGCGTCGTGCCAACGTCC
>CP070650.1:203260-206327 GCA_020354595.1 Myxococcales bacterium | reverse complement strand
CAGAAGGCCGAGTGCGAGACGATGCTTCGAGCCTGCGACCTCGATTTCGTCATCTTTCGGATCGCCATGACGCCGCCGGTGGCGCTCGGCGCGCTGTCGCCGTTCGTGTTCGACATGCACCCAGACATGCGGGTCGAATTCACGCACCCGAAGGACCAGGCCCTCGGCATCGTCAACTCGCTCGTCGTCGATGAGATCGTCGGTCGAACGCTTTGCCTCGGCGGGGGCGCGAGCAACCGCTTCCGGTACCGCGAGTTCATGAACATGGCCTTCGGCGCAATGGGCTTGTCGCCCTTGCCACGGTCGGCTTTCGGCGACGCGCTGTTTCAGACCGACTGGGTGGACTCCGAAGAATCCCAGGCCATCCTCGACTACCAACGGCGCGCAGCCGCCGAGTACTTCGATGAGGTCAGCGCAGAGCTCGGGCCGACGCTCCCTTTGATGAAGCGAATCGGACCAGCGCTCACGCCCGTCATTCTCGCCCACTCCCGCCACCACGCGCTGGTGGAGGGCAAAAAGCCGCGCGTACCCGACGCCTATCGGGCACTGACCACCTTCCGTCGCGCGATGAAAGCGGCGAGGAGCTACTTTTGAGGAGAACGATGGAGACGAGCAACCGCGTGCTGGACGCCCTTCTGAAAGAATTCGAGCTTCCTCACGTGGAGGAGCGGGTGCCGCGCGACGTCTTCTACCAGCTCGGCTTGAAGTTCCCCCAGCAGTACGCGATCGCCGCGAGAGACGTTGCAGCGTGCGTGAAGCGGGCCGAGGCGGTCGGCGCCGGGCCTTTTCTCCACGTCACGATCCCGGCCCCCAATTGGGTCGAACGCGGGGAGCTCCTCAAAGATTGCAAGCTCGAAGTCGCCCTCGGTTACGCCGGCGACCGCCAAGTCGAGTTCCTCGGCCCGGGCGAAGGCACCAAGCACTACGCGCGCGAGCTCGTCGACGCCGACTACGTCTTCCACCACGTCGGCATCTACCAGAACGGCATGTCGGAGATCGCGCCGAGGCTGGAAGCTGCCGGCCACCCGGAGGTCGTGCGAGGCGGCATCAAGCTCGGCAGCGCCCTGAGCTTCGACTTCCGCTACTTCGACTCCAGAGAGGCCCTCGGCATCTACCTGGAAATCCAAGACTTCACCTACTTCAGCCGCGAGCTCAGCATCGAGCCTTTTCTCCGCGGCTTCGCAAAGATCAAAACCGCATTGCCCATCTAGAACCATGCCCACCTACGAAACACAAATCACCATCGACGCGCCACCCTCCGAAATCTGGAAGCACCTGATCGACGTCAGCAAATATGACGACTGGAGCAACAACTTCTGGCTCCGGGGGGAGCCCGTCGTGGGCGGCCCCGGTCGCATCGAGTTCAAGCTCTTCGGCATTCCGACGGGTGCCAACGTGACCTTTCAAATCGTCGATGAGCACCGCGAGCTTCGCTGGCAAGGCGGCGCCAAAGGCATCGCCTACGGCAGTCACTTCCTCATCTTGGAGCCTCTCGACGGCGGCACCCGAACTCGGGTCCGCCACGGCGAGACCTTCGAGGGGCTTTTGGCTGGGCTCACCGTTCGCCTCCTCGGCGCCGAGCGCGGCGGCCCCTCCTACAACGGCTTCAACGAAGATCTCCGCCGGCGCGTCACGGGCGCCTGACTCGAGGCCGTTCCCGTGAGGCGCCTCTTCGTGAAGACGACGTTCGCCGAGCCGGTCGACCTCACCGGCAAGAGGATCGTCGTCACAGGCGCAGGTCCCCGTTCTCTCGGTTTCGCAACGGCGAAGATTCTCGCCGACTGGGGCGCCACCGTGACCGTGACGACGCGCGCCGACACCGAGGCCGTCGTCGAGGCACTGCGCGCCGAGCTCCCGAACGGCGCCGCCGACCACATCGAAGGCCATTCGCTCGATCTTTCCGACCGCGAATCGGTCGACCGTTTCGTGCGCTGGCTCATCGACAAGCACGAGCGCCTCGACGTCTTGATCAACAACGCCGGCGTGCACCTCGACCTGCTGTCGCGATGGAAGGAACCGCGACTCACGGCGGACGGCGTCGAGACGCACTGGCGCGTGAATTACCTGGGCACCGCACACCTGACGCGCCGCTTGCTTCCTCTGCTTCGCAAGACGGGTGAGGCGACCGGGGACGCGCGCGTCGTCACGGTGGGCTCGCAGATCTACGCGAAAGGCTCGAACGTGGACATCCCGGAGCCAACGCGCCCGTACAATTCCTGGACCGCGTACGCGACCTCCAAGCTCGCGCTGATGCACATGACCTCGGAGCTTCAGCGGCGCTTCGCCAGCACCTCGAACCTCCAGGCCTACTGCCTGCACCCTGGCTCGGTCTACACCCGCGATGCCGACAAAGGTCTCGAAGGCGCCGGCCTCATCGAAAAGGTCCGAGGCGCGCTGGCCCCTGTCGAGGCGTTCTTTCTCAAGACCCCCGAAGAGGGCGCGCAGACTCAAATCCATTGCGCGACGAAGCCAGGTCTCCGGGGAGACATCTACTTCACCGAGTGCCAGCCGACGCCGACGACCGAGGATGCGAGGGATTCGGAGGTGGCGCGTAGGCTCTGGGATGAGACTGAAATCTGGATCGGTGGTCGCGGACACTGGCGCTGACGCTGGCGCTGACGCTGGCGCTGGCGCTGGCGCTGGCGCTGGCGCTGGCGGGGGGTGGCGGACTTGAGCGTCTCCGCCAGCAGAAACCGGCCAAGCCTGCGATTCCTCTGGCGTCGTCGCTGGCACGCCCCGTGCTCTCTACGCGCGTATGCTCGCAACTGCGCATGCCGCGTGCCTCATTGGCATTGAAGCTCATCCCGTTCAGGTCGAGGTCAGGCTCGGCGAAGGTCTTCCCGGGTTCGATATCGTTGGGCTGCCCGAACGCGGGGTTCGAGAGAGCCGGATTCGTGTGCGCGCTGCCCTATCGTCGATCGGGTTCGCGTTTCCGCCGCGGCACCTCGTCCTGAACCTCGCGCCAGGCGATCTCCCCAAGGCCGGGGCCGGCCTCGATCTCGCCATTGCCACGGCCATCCTCGCGGCGTGCGAAGGCGTCTCGAGGGATCAGCTCTCGAGCACGCTT
>CP070650.1:200011-203160 GCA_020354595.1 Myxococcales bacterium | reverse complement strand
GCCGTCGACGCGGATCGAGGTCTACCCCTTGGCCGTGTTCCTCGGGCTGTGGGCCGCGGCGCGTTTCGTCCATGCCATCTTGGAGCAGGAGCCGACCTGGCGTCCCTACTTCACGACGGGACTCGCGCTCGGGCTTGCTGCGAGCGTCAACGTCGTGTGCGCGGTGGGCGTCGCCTTTGCAATGACGCCTCGGCTCTTGATCGGCGCAGCTCGTCGGGAGATCCCTCGAGCCTCCATCGGGTGGGTGACTTTTGGCGGCCTCGTGGGTCTCGTGTTCTACGTCTACGTCTTCTTGGTGGCCGGGCGCCAGGACGTGCTCGTCTGGGGCGCTCCCGACGATTGGGCGGCGATCAAGCACTACTTCACGGGAGCCGATTTTGGGTACAAGACCGTGGCCTCGTGGTCACAGTGGCTGATGCAGTTGTGGGAGCTGCTGGCCTGGTCGACGCGCAACGGGCTCCTGGCCATCTGGATTGCAGGCCTCGCTGGCTTCGTGCTGTATGCCCGAAGGCGGGGCCTCGGCCGCTTCTTCTTCAACGCGACGCTGCTCTTCTTCGCCGCCTTCATCGCGCGCAACGGCGTGTTCGCGACGGACGTGCTCGACTACGCAGGCTACCTCGCGATCCCGACCTGGGTGGCCGCTTCGGGAGCGGGTTTGTTCGTCGCCTACCTGGGTGCGCGCAACCCGTGGGGCGCAGCGGCGGCCGTGTCTGCGGCGTTGATCCTCATCCTGGTGGCGCCCCCAGGGCCGCACCAGCGCACGCGTCATCTCGACTCGTTCACCGAAGACATCGCGAGCGAGGCGCTCCTCGCGGCTCCGACCGACACCATCGTCATCGTCGAGCACGATCATTGGATCGCCCCGATGCTGTACCTGCAGGAGCAACGCGGCATGCGTCCGGACGTTGTCCTCGTCGCCTATGGGCTTTCCGCTTCGGAATGGTACTGGGACCACTTGTATCGACGTCATCCCGAGCTCGGTCTCATCGAGCTTCGCGCTCCAGGCGGCCGCGCGGCGCGGGTTCGGCGCTTGCTTCGCGCGAACCCGTCTCGCCCGGTCCAAGTCGAGCGCGTCGCGCTCGCCGACCGACTCGGTCTTCCCACGTGCCCAAGCGAGTGGCTCCTCGATGTCCGAACGCGCTGCAAAGAGTCCGAGGGCGAGCCGGCCATCGCGCGCGCATCGAGCGCCGCGCTCGCGGAGATCGGACGGGGGTCGCCAGGCACAGACGGCCTGATCGCGTTGGTCACACTGCAGCGCGGACACGATCTGTACTCTCAAGGGTTGCCGCGCACGGCCATCGCGACGCTCCTGTCGGGTGTCTCCAGGATCGAGGGTCTCCAGGATGTGGACTTCGCGGAGATCCCGAGGCGCATCGCGCCGTCGCGGCAGCCGGATCCGTCGTACGCGCCCCCGGTGGCTCTAGGCCATCCTGCCCAAAACCTTCACTACGCATCGGTCATCGCGCACTCGACCGGCGCCCGGAAGCTCGCCCACTACTTTGCGGGATTGTCCGATGCAGTAGGGCCGGTCGAGCCGAAGTTTGCGACCTTGCCAGTCTCTCCTGATAACCTTTGAGCGATGCGTCACCGCAGTCACGGCGACGGGCGATTCCGTGCGGAGCAGCTCAAGGGGTGCGGGCCCGACTGCGTCTTCGAAGCGGGCGTGTTGGTGTTCCATCCGGAGAACATCGAGCTCGGCGCCAACGTCTACGTGGGGCACCACGCGATTCTCAAGGGCTACTACAAGAACACGATGCGCATCGGCGACGAGACCTGGATCGGACAGCAGGCTTTTCTTCACAGCGCCGGCGGCATCGACATCGGCGCTCGCGTCGGTATCGGCCCGGGCGTGCGGATCATCACCTCCTCGCACGCGGAGGCGGGACGCAATATCCCGATTTTGAGCTCACCGATCGAGCTTGCTCCGGTCGTGATCGAAGACGATTGCGACATTGGGGTTGGCGCCATCGTGCTCCCCGGCGTTCGGATCGGTAAGGGGGCACAGATCGGCGCCGGCGCGGTGGTCACCGAAGACGTACCGCCTTACACCGTGGCGATGGGCGTCCCAGCGCGGGTTGCGAGGGAGCGGCCCTAGTGAACAGCCCGGAGCTCAGCGTCGTCATGTTTGCCTTCAACGAGGAGGCCAACATCGCGCCAGTCCTCACCGAGCTGCGCGCATGGCTGGCAGTCCACGAGCCGCGCGCCGAGATCGTCTTCGTAGACGATGGGTCCTCGGTCGGCACGTCCACGCAGGCCGCTAGAGCGCTCGACGGGTCTCGACACCAATTGCTCCGCCACCCATCCAACCGTGGCATTGGCGCAGCGCTCAAGACGGGCGTGCGCGCCGCCAAGGGCGACTGGGTCACGTTCCTTCCCGCCGACGGCCAGATCGCGCCGGACGCGATCGGCGCGCTGCGCTCCGCGGCTCGGGGTGAGGAAGCCGACGTCGTGTTCAGCGTCTACGACCATCGAGACGACGGCCTTCATCGCAAGGTTCTTTCGGCCGGAGTGCGCGCCTTGATCCTGCTGGTGCACGGGGTCCGGATGCGAAGCGACGGTCCCTACCTCTTTCGGCGTGCGCTATTCGATCCCGACAAGCTCGCACCCGACACGTTCTTCCTCAACTTCGAGTTCCCGATTCGCATGCTCGGCGCACGCGTGCCCACCTCGGTCGTGACGATCGAGTGCCGGCCCCGGCATTCGGGGCAGTCCAAGTCGACCGGGCTCAAACGAATCGTCGGCGTCGCGCAGGACCTGTTGGACCTACGCATGCGACGCATGAAAGAGTCGTTCGGCCGCAACGCCTAGGGCGCGGTCTCAGGGTCGCTCTTCAAGCGGTCCCGCAACGTCGAGCGGGGCATCCCGAGCGCGCGCGCAGCGGCCGAGACGTTGCCCCCATAGTGCTCGAGCGCCTCGCGGAGCATGTCGGTGGACGGCGCCGCCAAGCCCGCCTCACCGGTTCGCCGGAGCGAGCGTTCGATGGCCGCAAGGTCGATGAGCGCGCCGTCGCAGTCGACTGCGGCAAGCTCGAGCACGTTCCGGAGCTCTCGAACGTTGCCCGGCCAGCGATGCCACTGCAGCCGCCCGAGGACCTCGCGCGCGAGCGCGCGTTTCCCGACCTGACGCTCCATCTGGGCCAGGAAGTGCCG
>CP070650.1:193402-199911 GCA_020354595.1 Myxococcales bacterium | reverse complement strand
TCTCGGCGTCGAGCTCGATTCCGTTCGCTCCTTGCTCCATGGCCGCGAAGAACGACAGAATCGAGTTCTCCGGAAATGGGTGCCCTTCTCTCGTGGGTCCGGTACCCCGGTGACCGATGTTCGCTGATGGGGCGAAAGCAGCAATGCGCTCCCGGACTCGGTCGACTGGCGCTTGCCCGTTACAGAGCTCGCGGACAGCCCATTCGGCCTCGCACGCCGACACATCGCACGCGGCGTCCGTCACGCAGCTGTAGTACGCCCTGGTCTCCTCCGTACAGAAGGCATTGATGGTTTCGGTCACCACACGCGCGCAGCTGTTCGTCTCCGAGCATCCCGCGCAGTACGCCTCGGCAATCGGATCGATGGGCTCTTCGCCCGACGAGCCGCACGCGGCAATCCAGATCAACCACACGACGCTCACTCTCCGCATGCGACCTCTCCGCCAACCACGAAGCCGAGAATACATTACGACCTCGGGCCCGTCTCGTGCATTTCGAGATCGGAGACGTGTACGTACCAAGGAGCTCGCGATCCGTAGTACACGCTGAACATCGGTCGCTCTCCTGGGTCGTCGTCGAGGCCGCCCGCGCCGACGACCATGGTCTTGCCGTTGCGGGTGAGCCAAGGCACCGCCGAACCGCATTCGGTGCAGAACGCCGTGCTCCACCACTTTGTAGCCGGGAGCTCGAACCGCCTGCACTTGTCTTCACCCCGCTCCCAGGTGAACTGATCGACGGGGACGAACAGATTGGCGCAGTTCGACGAGCCGGTCTTCTTCCGGCATCGGCTGCAATGGCAATACTGAAAGCCCCGGTAAGGTCCTTCGATTCGGTACGCGACGGCCCCGCACACGCAAGATCCGCCGGCTGTTTTGCTCATCGTGTTGCCTCCCCTCCTGAGCCGGTGCCCAAGGTGTGGTCGAACAGGGCCAACAGAAGCGCTCTCCGTCCATGCATGCGGTACGAGTACCGAACCGGCTCTCGGGGTGCAAGCACGCGCATCTTTTTCGCAAAGACGAGCCCCGCGATTTCGGGTAGGGTCGACCCCTTCGGCGGAGGAAGCATGACCGAGACGTGGACCCTACCTGGACAGATCGCGAAGTTTGCGGCCGAGCGCCCCGATCGAAAGGCGCTGGTCGAGATGGGCACCGACGGAAGCTGGGTGTCGACTAATTGGGCCGAGTACTGGGATGCCGTGCGCGGCCTGGCCAAAGCGCTGATCGCGCTCGGCGTTGAGCCAGGCGACGGTGTGGCGCTCATCGGCAACAATCGTCGCGATTGGGTGATTTCTCAGATGGGCATCAGCGCGGCCGCTGCCGTGCCGGCCCCCATCTATGTGACGAACACGGTCGAGCAGGTCGCGTACATCGTCAAGCATTGCAAAGCGAAGGTGGCGATCTGCGACAATCAGGCGCAGCTCGACAAGTATCTGGCCGCGCTCGATCAGGGGCTGATCGACGTCGAGCACATCATCACCATGGACCCCGTGCAAAGCGACCGCGAGCTCGTGACCTCGCTGTGGGAGGTCATCGCTCGCGGGAGTCAAGAGTCCGACGGTGAGGTCGAGCGACGCATGGCCGCCGCAAAGCCGGACGACCTCGCGTTACTCATCTACACGTCGGGGACGACCGGCGTGCCGAAGGGAGCCATGGTCACCCATCGTGGAATCGAGGCGATGGGCCAATCTCTGATCGAGACCTACCCGGAGATGATGCAAATCGATCCGAGCCGGTACGTGAGCTACCTCCCGCTCTGTCACGTCGCGGAACAGATCTTCACGAACTTCGTGGGTTTGAGAGTCGCTACCGAGACCTACTTCTGCGCCGACCTCGCGAAGATCAAAGACCATCTCGTTGCGGCGCGTCCTCATCTCTTCTTCGCGGTACCTCGCGTTTGGGAGAAGTTCGAAGCCGCGCTGACGGCAAACTTGCTGTCGGCGACGGGCATCAAAGCCAAGCTTGCGGCTTGGGCGCGGCGGGTCGAGCTGCAGAGCTTCAAGCAATCCGTCGAAACCGGCGTGGACGTCGATACGTTCCAGCGCCGACTGGCGAACAAGCTCGTCATCTCGAAGATCAAGAGCGCGATTGGCCTCGACCAGCTACTCGGGGCGGGTTCCGGGGCCGCTCCCGCCGCGCAGTCGACCCTGGAGTTCTTCGCTTCGATCGGCATCCCAATCCACGAGGGCTTTGGTATGACCGAGACCACCGGAATGGCGACGGCCAATCCACTCGGGAAGCCGCGCTTCGGCACGGTTGGGCAGCCTCTTCCAGGGGTCGAAGTGCGGATCGCGGACGACGGGGAGATCCTCTTGCGTGGCGCAAACATGGTGTCTGGCTACCTCTACATGCCCGACAAGAGCGCCGAGCTCTGGACCGATGATGGCTGGCTGCGAACCGGTGACCTCGGGGCCGTGGACGAAGACGGGTTCCTCAGCATCACCGGGCGCAAGAAGGACCTATTGATTACGGCGGGGGGGAAGAACGTCGCACCTGCTGAGATGGAGAACCATTTGCAGGGCATTCCGGGCGTCGGTCAGGCCGTCGTCGTGGGCGATCGCCAGCCCTACCTATGCGCGATCCTCGCGCTCGAGGAGGAGGCGCTTCCCGATCTGTGCCAGGCCGCAGGCGTTCCGGCCGCACCGCTTCCGGAGATCGCGGTGGACGAGAGAGTCCGGGCCTTTTTGGAGAATCGCATCGAATCGGACTGCAACGCGAAGGTGGCGAGGTATCAGACGATCAAGAAGTTCGAAGTGCTCCCGCACATGCTCAGCGTCGAGGGCGGCGAGCTCACACCGACCATGAAGGTCAAACGCAACGTCATCAACGACAAGTACAAAGCCATCATCGATGGCATGTACGCCTCAGGGGCCTCCTCTCGTCCTGAGGCGAGCCAAGCTCCCCCTGTTCGCTAGAAGGATTTCGAATGCACAAAGTCCTCTTTTCTTTCGCAGCGCTGCTCGCTCTCTCTGTGGCCGTCGCCGGCCCAGCCGTCGCGGAAGATCCGGAGTTCGTGATGGAGGTCGGGACGGTCGCTCCGTCCGGAAGCCCGTGGGCTGCCCAGCTCAAGCGCTACAAGAAGGAAGTCCAGGAGGCGACCGGAGGACGTCTCAAGGTGAAGCTCCGTCTCGGGCGCGGCAACGAGCGCTCGATGGCGCGTCGTGTGCAAATGGGGAGCATGCAAGCGTTTGCGGGCTCGGTCGGGGGGATGAGCTCGATCGTCCGCGAGGTGAACGTGATCGAGGCACCGTACGTGTTCCAGAACTTTGCCGCTGCCGACAAAGCGCTCGACAACGCCGAGGTGACCAACCAGGTCAAGAAGGTTCTCTCGAAGCGGGGCTTGATTTTCGGAATCTGGGCCGAGAACGGATATCGGTCGTACTTCAGCAAGCAGAAGATCCGGAAGCCCGAAGACATGCGGGGGATTCGGTTCCGTTCGCAGGAGTCGTTGGTGCACGTCGAGACGTACGAGGCTTTTGGTGCCACTCCGGTCCCGATCGACAACGGCAACACGCTCATGAGCGTCCAGACCGGCGTCGTGGACGGCTTCGACAACACGCCGCTCTTCGCGATGGCCGGGAGCTGGTATCAGGGCCTCAAGGAGGGCGAGCGCCACATCTTCTTGAGCCGCCACTGCTACCAGCCGGCGATTCTGGTGTACTCGAAGAAGTGGTTCGAGACGCTTCCGAAGGACATCCAGAAGATCATCACCGACGACCTCGACCGCGAGCTCACGGCCTGGGGCCGCGAGCAGGTGCGCAAAGTCGAGCCCGTCTTACTCAAGAACCTCAAGCGCTACGGCTACGACATTTACGACCCGCCCCCCGAAGAGCTCGCCGCCTTCAAAGCCATGCAGGCGGGCGTCCCCGACCGCGTCGCCAAGGAAATGGGCCCAGCCGGCGTCACCCTCCTAAAAGCCATCCGCAACACCATGTAGGGGACACGCTCGCCCCCCAAAACCCTCCTCCTTCCGCGACCTTACAGACCCAACCGCGAAAACGCGGTCTCGCCCACGCGCCACGCAGCTTGCCTGCATTTTCGCGGTTGGTCTTGTAAGTGCGCGGGATTTATTGGGTTTTGGAGGGGTAGCGTGTCCCCATGAAGGAGAGGATTTGGTGGTTGACCTCTTCTTGGCGTTCGACTGTGACGCCGTGGCCGGCTCCGTCGATTTCTGCGTATGTGAGGTTCCTCAGCTCGGAGCGGAGGAAGTCGATGTGCGCCTTTGGGATCTCGGGGTCGGCGGTGCCCCAGATGAGCAGCTTGGGTTGCTCGCTCAACCCACCGTAGATGTCGCGGTAGCTGGCCAGCGCGTCGGTGCGCGAGAACGAAAGGAGCGCGCGCTCGTAGCCGTCGAACCGGGTTTGCTCGTCGAAGCGTTGCGCGTAGCTCGGGTCGGCGCCGGACTCCTCGAAGAACCCGGCGGCCCGGGCCACCGTCGCGCGCACGGCGAAGACGCGCGAGTACCACTCGCTCAAGACCGGGATTTTCGCCAAGCCGAAGAGGGCGCGGCCTTCCGCGTAGTCGACGACCGGTGCGATCAACACGAGACCGGCGACACGATCGGGATGTGCCTGAGCGAACGTCGCCGCGATCGCGCCACCGAAAGAGACCCCGATCAACGTGACCGGACCCTCGATGCTCATCGCCTGCAGGAGCTCCTCGAGCTGGCGCTGGTAGAGCGCGCGGTCGTAGTCGACCAGCGGGCGATCCGAGTAGCCGCGGCCGAAGTGCGTGTAGCGCAAGACTCGGAAGCCCGCTTCGCGGAGTGGCAGCACTTGGGCGTCCCAAGCGTAGTGCGCGATCGTGCCGCCGTGGATCAACACGACCACGGGAGCGTCGACTGGCCCGGTTATCTCGTAGTGGGTCACGCCGTCCGACAAGGTCACGTAGGTTCCACCGAGAGCCTCGCGCGCAACGGCGTTGAGCGCTCGGGTCTCGCGCCGGAGCGCGAAGTAGGGCGCAGCGATCCCGAGGGCCAGCGCCAAGAGCACGATCGGCCATAGGTGGCTACTCTGCATGCCCACGGTTCTAGCACTTGGTGGTATGGTCCGCGCCATGCTGGCTCGGCTTGGAGAGGTTTTCAGCCGGTGGGCCGAACGCTGGGTGCCCGATCCGTTCGTGTTGGCGTTGGTCCTGACGCTGGTCACCGTGATTGGGGGCTTTGCCCTTACGGGGTCGGCCGGCGAAGTGCTGCAAGGCTGGTATTCGGGCTTTTCGAGCACGCCACTTCTCGCATTTGCGTTGCAGATGTGCCTCATCCTCGTCACCGGCCAGGCGCTCGCGTCGAGCCCGCCGGTGCAGAAGCTCGTGCGCGCGCTCGCGCGTTGGCCCAAGACGACGCCCCCGGCGGCAGGGCTGGTAGCGCTCATCGCGTGTGTCACCGGCCTCGTCCAGTGGGGTCTCGGGGCGGTCGTGGCTGCGTTCGTCGTTCGGGAGATCGCCGACAGCGCTGCTGAAGAGGGAAGACCGATGGACATCCCCGTCCTCGGCGCCGCGGCGTACGCGGGCTTGGCCGTCTGGCACGGCGGTCTCAGTGGCTCTGCGCCGCTCAAGGCGGCCGAGTCGGCGCAGTTCACCCAAGGCGCCGGCGAGGCGATCCCGGTCGGCGAGACACTCTTCTCGTCGCTCAACTATGTCGTCAGCGGCGGGCTTCTCATCCTGTTGCCGTTGATGTGCATTGCGCTCGCGCCCAAGGAAGCTTCGGTTCCCGAGACTGCTTCGGCTCACTCGACCAAGCCGACAACGACCAAGCGATCGATTCTCGGTCTCTCGGTTGGGGGCGCCACGGTCGTATTGGTCGCGTTGAGCTGGGCTCGCGGCGACGTGGCGTTCAACCTCAACTCGGTGAATCTCTTCTTTCTCGCGCTCGCGCTCGCCGCGCACGGCTCGATCCGGAGCTTCCTGGACTCGGTCTCCGACGGCGCTCGCGGCGCGGGCTCGATCATCGTTCAGTTCCCGCTCTACTTCGGGATTCTCGGCGTCATGCAAGCGAGCGGCATGATCGAGCGCCTATCGGCCGGGATGGCCTCGATCGCGTCGACGACTACGTTTCCATTGCTGACCTTCCTGAGCGCCGGCCTCGTGAACTTCTTCGTTCCGTCCGGGGGAGGGCAGTGGGCGCTCCAGAGCGACGTCCTGCTGACCAGCGCCAGTGCTTTGGGGCTCGACGCGGGCCGCACCGTGATGGCGTTTTCGTTCGGAGACGAGTGGACGAACCTGCTGCAACCGTTCTGGGCGTTGCCTCTGCTCGCGATCACTGGGCTCAAGGCGCGCCAAATCGCCGGCTACACCGCCATCCTCGCGATCGGGATGGGGCTCTACGTCGGAGTCGTGCTGTTGGCGTTCGGCTAGAGCCCCGGCGCGACGTTGTAAGACGCTTCGGTTGTTTCGGCGATCTCATCCAGTGTCGCGCCGTCGGCAAGCTCGATCAGTGTCATGCCGCCGCCGCCCTTCTTGTCGATCTCGAACACACCGAGATCGGTGATCACCAAGTCGACCACGTGCGTCCCCGTGA
>CP070650.1:186354-193302 GCA_020354595.1 Myxococcales bacterium | reverse complement strand
CAGGCGTGGCTGAACCTCTTCCCACGCGTCCTTGGCGTCCATACCGGCGAGGTGCAGCTTCAGCTTGATCTCATCGGCGGTCCGCTTGAGGTCGTTGCGGGTGTCCTCAAGCTCCTGCTTCAGCGTCTTTTGTGCTTCATCTGCGCTCATGGTCTCCTCCTTGAGGGGTCCGAGGTAATACCAGTAGTGCACCTAGCGTGCCAAACGGAACCCCAGGGATTTTCGTCGACGCCCGCGTCAGCAGGCGCAGTTTGTTCGCGCTAGCTCGCCGCCGGCGCAGGATTCTCGCCCGCATCGGGCCCATTTCGGGTGTTTTTGAGCCAACCCCGGGCCCTCGAGTCTGCCGAAGACTTGGCCCGCTCGATGCATGTACGCTCGCATCATGGCCGCAAGCAGCTCTGAGTTCGTGCGCGATTTCGAAACCCTCCGCAAAGACGACACCCCAGTCGCAGGGGGCAAAGGGGCCAATCTAGGCGAGATGGCGGCAGCGGGTTTGCCGGTGCCGCCGGGGTTCGTCATCACCGGTCAGGCCTATCTGCACGCGCTCGACGCGGCAGGCTGCAGACAACGGCTTCTCGACATCGTGGCCAACACCGACCTCGAGGATTCGAGCGCACTCAAGCTGGCGTCCGACGAGCTCCGAACCACGGTGCACAACGCCGGCATCCCCGACGACGTGCGCTCGGTCGTGATGGAAGCGTTCAAAGATCTTGGCCCCGGTGCGCGCGTCGCGGTGCGTTCTTCAGCGACCGCAGAAGACACCGCCGAAGCGTCGTTTGCAGGCATGAACGAGACCTTTACGAACGTCGTGGAAGAGACGTTGATGCAGCGGATCGTCGATTGTTGGGCCTCGCTCTGGGGGGCCCGGGTGGTCGCGTACCGGCACAGCTTGGGTTTGACCGACGAGCCGACCATCGCCGTCGTCGTTCAACGGATGGTCGACTCCGAGGCGTCCGGCGTGATGTTCACCGTCGATCCGATTTCGCAAGACCGCAGCCGGATGTTGATCGAAGGCGCGTACGGACTCGGCGAGGTCGTCGTCGGAGGCCAAGTGGAGCCCGATACCTATTTCGTGTCGCGCTCGCCCGACCCCTCGGACCCCAGCGTGCAGCTCATCAGCGCGCGTATTGGATCGAAGGGGCACCGAATCGTGCGTCAGCCGGACGGCACCGAAGCTCGGATCGACAATCCAAAAGAGCTTCGCGAGTCGCGCGCGATCGATGACGCGCAAGTGCTCGAGGTGGCGTCGCTCGGGCTCCAAATCGAGAAGCATTACGGAAGCCCTCAGGACGTCGAGTGGGCGCTCGCGGACGGCAAGATGTACATCGTTCAGTCGCGTCCGATCACGACGCTCGAAGAAGCGTCGGGTGAGACTTTGCTGACCGGTCTCGGTGCCTCTCCCGGCGTGGTCGCCGGCAAGGTTCGCGTGATGCGAGAGCTTCAAGTCGACGCCAAGATGGACAAGGACGAAATCCTCGTGGCGCAGATGACCAGCCCCGATTGGGTTCCGGTCATGCGACACGCGGGCGCGCTGGTCACAGACGACGGGGGAATGACCTGTCACGCGGCGATCGTCAGCCGCGAGCTTCGGATCCCCTGCGTCGTCGGGACGGGAAACGCGACGCGGCTGCTGAAG
Source organism: Myxococcales bacterium (assembly GCA_020354595.1). Lineage (GTDB taxonomy): Bacteria > Myxococcota_A > Polyangia > Polyangiales > Houyiibacteriaceae > SG8-38. The sequence continues at coordinate 191,666 of CP070650.1, read as the reverse complement.
GGCTCGCAGCTCGTGACCGTCGATGGCACGCGTTGCGAAATCGTCTCCGGAGATGTGACAGGCGGTGCATCTGCGGCCGAGGAAGCCTCGACGCAGGCGGCGGCCGTGAGCGCCGCGCCGGAGACGTCGCTCGAGCCTCTGGCCACGCGACTCTACGTCAATCTCGCAATCGCAGACGCGGCCGAAGAGGTCGCAGCGCTGCCCGCCGACGGGGTGGGGCTCCTCCGCGGGGAGTTCATGATCACCGACGCCCTCGACGGCAAGCACCCGAAAGCGCTCATCGCAGAGGGTGGCTCCGACGAGTTCGTCGCGAAGATGACCGACTCGATCCTGCGCATCGCACGACCGTTTTTCCCGCGGCCCGTGACGTATCGGACCTACGACTTCCGCACGAACGAGTTCAGCGGTCTTCGGGGCGCAGCGGATCACGAGCCGCACGAGGAGAACCCGATGATCGGGTACCGGGGCTGCTTCCGCTATGTGAAGGATCCCGAGCTGTTCGATCTCGAGCTCGAGATCCTCGCGCGCGTGCGCGAAGCGTCGCCCAACGTGAACGTCATGATTCCGTTCGTGCGCACCAAGTGGGAGCTCGAGGCTTGCTTGGAGCGCATCGACAAGCATCGCCTCGGGAGTGACCAAGGCCTGCTCCGGTGGGTCATGGCCGAGGTGCCGTCGATCGTCTACCGCATCCCGGACTACGCGAAGCTCGGGATTCACGGCGTATCGATCGGATCGAACGACTTGACCCAGCTAATGCTCGGCGTCGATCGGGATTCCTCGATCTGCGCGGAGCTGTTCGACGAAGCGGACGACGCGGTGCTCTGGGCCATCGAGCGCATCGTGCGCACCGCGGACGAGTGCGGCATGACGTCGTCGCTCTGCGGACAGGCCCCATCCAACCGGCCCGAGTTCGCGGAGAAGCTCGTGCGCTTCGGCATCACTTCGATTTCGGTCAACCCGGACGCCGTTCGACGCACGCGTCAGGTCATCGCATCGGCGGAACGCCGCATGCTGATCGACGCCGTGCGGCGTGGAGAGCAACACTGACATGCGTATTCAGAAGAAGACCCATCCGGGGCACGCCGCTCCCAATCTGAGCGACTACGAAACCGAGCGAAGCTCTTTTTCTTGGGATGCGGCGCGCGAGGAGCTCGACGGGCTTCCGGGGGGGCGCGGCCTCAACCTCGCATACGAAGCGATCGGCCGGCATGTAGCCGCCGGGCACGGTGCGGAGACCGCCCTCATTTGGCTCGGCAAAAAAGGCGAGCGCAAAGAGATCAGTTACGCCGAGCTCGACTCGCTGACCAACCGGTTCGCCAACGTCCTCGCGGACCTCGGTGTCGACAAAGGGGACCGGGTGTACTCGCTCGCGGGCCGTATCCCCGAGCTCTACGTCTGCGCGCTCGGAACCTTGAAGCACCAGGCGGTGTTCTGTCCGCTCTTCTCGGCGTTCGGCCCCGAACCGATCTTGCAGCGACTGAATCTCGGCGAAGCCAAGGTGCTGTTCACGACGGAACGCCTCTACCAGCGCCGCATTGCGGCGATTGTCGACCGAGTTCCAACGCTCGAGCACGTGATCATCGTGGCCGACCCGAAACGGCCCAAGCGTCCCGAGGGGACGATCGACTGGGCTGAGGTGATGGAGGCGTCGTCGGCCGACTACGAGATCGCGGACACCGACCCGGAGACGCCGTCGTTGCTCCACTTCACCAGTGGCACGACCGGCACACCGAAAGGCGCATACCACGTCCACGGGGCGGCGCTGGTTCACTACGTGACGGGGAAGCTCGCGCTCGACATGCACCCCGGTGACATCTACTGGTGCACCGCCGACCCTGGGTGGGTGACCGGGACTTCGTACGGCATCAGCGCACCACTGACCAACCGCGTCACCATGATCGTCGACGAAGCAGAGTTCGACCCGAAGCGTTGGTATCAGATCCTCGAAGAGGAGAAAGTGCAGGTCTGGTACACGGCCCCGACGGCGATTCGTATGCTGATGAAGGCCGGCCCCGAGCTGCCGCAGAGCAAGGACCTCTCGGCGTTGAGGTTCATGGGGAGCGTCGGCGAACCGCTCAACCCACAGGCGGTCGTCTGGGGCTACGAGGTGTTTGGCCAGCCGTTTCATGACAACTGGTGGCAGACCGAAACCGGGGGAATCATGATCGCGAACTACGCGTCGATGGACGTGAAGCCTGGCTCGATGGGTCGCCCGATTCCCGGGGTCACGGCTGGTATCCTTCGCGAGGGAGACGACGGTCGCCTGCACGAGGTCGACGACCCCAAAACGGACGGCGAGCTCGCGCTTCGTCCGGATTGGCCGTCGATGTTTCGGGGCTACTGGAACAACAAAGAGCGGTACGACGCATGTTTTCGCGACGGCTGGTACCTTTCCGGTGACCTCGCGCGTCGCGACGCGGACGGCTACTACTGGTTCGTCGGTAGGGCAGACGATGTGATCAAGTCCGCCGGACACCTCATCGGTCCGTTCGAAGTCGAAAGCGTCATCATGAAGCATCCGGCCGTCGCCGAGGTGGGCGTCATTGGCAAGCCGGATCCGGTCGCCGGCACGATCATCAAGGCGTTCGTCAGCCTGCAGCCGGGCCACGAGTGGTCGGACGAGCTCCAAAAGGAGCTCCTCGGCTTCGGCCGCAAGAACCTCGGCACGGCTGCGCCGCGCGAAATCGACTACTGTGAGTCGCTTCCCAAGACCCGAAGCGGCAAGATCATGCGGCGCCTTCTGAAGGCGCGGGAGCTCGGGTTGCCCGAAGGGGACACCTCGACGTTGGAAGGAGGAGAGAGTTGAAGCTGGACATCTCACGCGACCACGCGCTCGCGCTCTTGCGCGACATGATTCGCATTCGCAGGCTCGAAGAAAAGAGCGCGGAGCTCTACGCGAAGCAGAAGATCCGCGGTTTCTTGCACCTCTACATCGGCGAAGAAGCCGTCGGCGTCGGCGCGATGCACGCTCTTCGCAAGGACGACAACATCGTGGCGACATACCGCGAGCACGGACAGGCGCTGGTGCGCGGCATTCCGGCCGGCGAGATCATGGCCGAGATGTACGGCAAGGCGAACGGGTGCTCTGGGGGCCGCGGCGGCTCGATGCACCTGTTTTCTGCCGAGCGTCGTTTCTATGGCGGTCACGCCATCGTCGGGGGCGGCTTGCCGATTGCCGTCGGGCTAGCCCTTGCGGACAAGATGAAAGGCGAGTCTAGGGTGACCGCGTGCTTCTTTGGTGACGGTGCAACCGATGAAGGAGAGTTCCACGAGTCGCTCAACTTGGCGGCGCTATGGAAGCTCCCGGTGTTGTTCCTGTGCGAGAACAACAAGTACGCGATGGGTACGGCGTTGGAACGCCACGTTGCGGACGCCGAAATCGCTGACAATCCCCGCGCCTACGGCGTGCCAGCCGACTCGGTCAACGGCATGGATGTCGTGGCGGTCAATCGCTCGGTTCACAACGAAGCGGAGCTCGTGCGAGAGACGAGCGAGCCACGCTTCCTCGAGCTCCGAACCTATCGCTTCCGCGCCCATTCCATGTACGACGCCGAGCTCTATCGAACGAAGGAGGAGGTCGAAAAACACAAGAAGCACGACCCGATCGAGGGCTTTCAAAACCGGCTGCTCGCCGAAGGGCTGATCGAGCAGGCTGACATCGATGCGATCGAGGCCGATGCGGCAAAGGAAATCGCCGATGCCGTGGAGTTTGCCGAGCAGGGTGAGTGGGAGCCCATCGAGGACATCACCCGCCACGTGTACGCGAGGGATTTGTCGTGACTGCGTACCGAGATGCGGTTCGTACCGCGCTTCAAACTCTGCTCCGCGAGGACGAGCGTGTGTTCTTCATGGGGGAGGATGTCGGGCGCTACGGCGGTCCATACGCCGTGAGCAAAGGGTTGCTGGAAGAGTTCGGGGAGGACCGCGTTCGGGACACTCCGCTCTGCGAGTCGACCTTCGTCGGAGCCGGCATCGGCGCGGCCATCGGTGGCATGCGCCCCATCGTCGAAGTGATGACCGTGAACTTCAGCTTGCTGGCCCTCGACCAGATCGTGAACAACGCGGCGGTCATGCGCCACATGTCGGGTGGTCAGTTCGAAGTCCCCATCGCGGTGCGCATGGCCACCGGCGGCGGCAAGCAGATTGCGGCGCAGCATTCGCACAGCCTCGAGAACTGGTACGCGCATGTCCCGGGGATCAAGGTTCTTGCCCCGGCCACGGTGCAGGACGCCCACGACATGTTGTTGGCGGCCGTCGAGGACCCCGACCCCGTGTTCGTCTTCGAGCATCAGATGCTATACGGCGTCGAAGGAGAACTCGACACCGAGGCTACGCCGCCCTCACCGTGGAAGGCGATCGTTCGCCGGCCGGGAACCGATGTGAGCCTGATCGCGTACGGGGGCTCGATGCACAAAGCGCTCGACGCGGCCGAGGAGCTCGCCAAAGAGGGTGTGAGCGCCGAGGTGGTCGACCTCCGAAGCCTGCGACCGCTCGATAAGGAAACGATTCTCGAGAGCGTGCGCCGTACGCACCGGGCCGTCGTGATCGACGAGGCCTGGAAGACCGGGAGCCTGGCGTCCGAGATCAGCGCCATCCTCGCCGAGGATGCGTTCTACGATTTGGACGCCCCCGTCGAACGCGTCTGCACCGTCGAAGTGCCGATTCCGTATGCCAAGCACCTCGAAGAGGCTGCCATCCCGCAGGTCGAAGGCATCGTGCGAGCCGCGAAGAGGAGCATGGGCAGTGGCTGAGTTCGTCATGCCCTCGCTCGGCGCCGACATGACCGCAGGCACCCTTGCCAAATGGCGCGTCGCCCCCGGCGACAGCGTCACGCAGGGTGACATCATCGCCGAGGTGGACACCGACAAGGGGATCATCGAGGTCGAGGTGTTCGAGACCGGGACGGTGGAGAAGCTGTTGGTGAGCGAGGGGGAGAAGGTGCCGGTGGGGACACCCCTCGCGGAAATCGGATCCCCCGGCCTCGGCGTCGGACCCTCGGAAGCCGGCGCCGGGACCGGTGCCGGGACCGGTGCCGGCTCCGGAACCGGCTCCGGAACCGGCTTCGGAGCCGAATCCGAGTCCGGGGGCGGCCGCATCCTCTCCGCTGGCTCCTCCGAGGTCGACCTCGACGGGCCGATGGCTTCGCCTGCCGTTCGCCGCAAAGCGCATGAGCTCGACGTGTCCCTCGAGCGCGTTCCCGGCAGTGGCGATCACGGTCGCATCACGCTCGACGACGTGCGGGCCGCGGCGACGCCGAGTGACCGCGTCCGGATCTCTCCCTACGCACGCCGCATTGCTGCCGAGCGTGGCGT
>CP070650.1:182419-186254 GCA_020354595.1 Myxococcales bacterium | reverse complement strand
GTCATGCTTCCGGCGGCCGCGTCTCCCCCGTGGAGCATGTCCGCCGTCATGGCGACGACCTCGTTCTCCATCTGCTTCAAGCTCGGAAACGCCATCGGGCTGAGTCCGTTCTCCGCCATGAACATCGAGTACGCGTCGTGCAGGAGCTGCATCACCTGCTCGCCGGCGTAGTAGACCAGGCTGAACGTCTTGCCGCTTTTCCAGTCGACATCCTGGCCGCGATGCGCTTGAAGCTGTTCGAGAACCGACTCGGGGCTCATCCCCTTTTTGGGGAACGATGGTTTCGTCATGAGTCGACTCCCATGCGAGCTCAGGGCTTGTACTTGATCGTCAGGTCGATCATCTGCTCCTGCCGGCCGGTGTACGGCGGGTAGAACATGTGGAGCATCGAGAACCACGGGTTGACGTGGATCGGTCGCATCTTGCTGAACTCGACGAAACCCTCCCAACCGTGGTAGTGGCCCATGCCGCTTGCGCCCGAGCCGCCAAACGGCAGGTCGTGCTGTGCGATGTGCATGATGCAGTTGTTGATCGTCACGCCGCCCGAGATCGTGCTGTAGATCAGCTTGTCCTGCTTGCCTTTGTCGTTGCTGAAAACATAGAAGCCAAGCGGGCGATCGCGGGTGGTCACGTACTCGATCACCTCATCGAGGTCGTCGTACGTCTTGATCGGGTAGAGCGGGCCGAAGATTTCCTCCCGCATGATCATCATGTCGTCGGTGACGTCCAGCACCAGGTGTGGAGGAAACTTCCGCATGACGTCGTTGAAAGACGAATCCGGCACGAGGGGCACGATGGTCGCGCCCTTGGCCTCCGCGTCCTCCAGAGTCATCCGCAGGCGCCGATAGGACTTCTCGTCGATGATCGACGTGTAGGACGGGTCATTTGTGTCCGGGTAGCGTTCCGGCACCACCTTCTTGGCTGCTTCCACGAACTGGTGACGCTTGTCGGCAGGCACGAACAGGTAGTCGGGTGCGAGGCAAGTCTGACCCGCATTGATGCACTTCGAGTACATGATTCGCGATGCGGCTTCCTCGATGTTGAAGTCGTCACATATGATCGTCGGCGACTTGCCGCCGAGCTCCAGAGTCACGGGCGTCAGATTGTCCGCGGCGGAGCGCATGACCGTGCGGCCCACGTCCGCCGACCCGGTGAAGCACATGTGATCGAAGGGAAGGGTGCTGAAATCGCTAGCACGCACTCCAGGTAGGATCGCAACGGTATCTTCGTTGTATGCCTCGCTGAACTTGTCCGCGAGGAGCCGCGCCAGGTTCTGGGAGTTCGCGGCCATCTTGATCATCGCGCGATTGCCGGCCGCCAGCGCGCTCGTGAGCGGGCCCATCGCCAGGAACAGCGGATAGTTCCAAGGCGAAACGATGCCGACGACACCCTTCGGCTGCGGGAGCAGGCGGTTGCGACCAGTGGCGAACAACACGGAAACGTGCCGCTTCTGGGGCTTCATCCATTTGCGAAGGCGCCTCCTCGTATCGCGAATGCCGTCGACGATCGGAAAGATCTCCAGGATCTTGGATTCCTCGGCGCATCGGTGACCGAAGTCCTGATTGATCGCCTGTACGATAGCGTCGGTGTTGTCGACCAGGATTCGCTCGAGTGCAGTCAGGCGCTTCTTGCGTTCCTCGAGGCTCGGGTACGGGTCGCGTAGATACGCGTCACGCTGCAATTGAAAGATGCGCTGTGCTTCGTTTTCGACGACGTCGATGCGGCGGAGTTGTGCTGTCTGAGCCATAACCGGGCTTTTGTAACGCTACCGCCCCACTTGTCGCAACCCGAGTGATCGCCGTCACGGCCTGCAGGCGTCCGCTTTTGCGCGATCTAGGGCGAATCGACACGAAAAGGGGAAAAAGTGACCCCCTTTTTGGCCCCGGTATACTGCGCGTCGGGGAATTTGGGCACGGGGATCACGAGCACGCGGAGCGCGGAGCTGTCCGTAGAGAAGACCTCGCTGGTCATCATGCTGGCGGCGTGTGTAGCCCACTACTGGATCTGCCTGACTCTCACGTCGGAGGTCGCTCTCGACGTCGACCCTATCAATCTTCTCTACGGGATGCGCGAGTTCAACATCGCGCATCACGCGCCCCACCCACCCGGCTATCTCGTGTACGTATGGATGCTGCGCGGCCTTCACTCCGTGGCTGGTGGCGACCTCTTGTCGACGATCCAGCTGCTCGCAAGACTCCTTTCAACCGCGACGATCCCCCTGGTTTATGCCGCCGTTCGCATCTTCCGGCCTTCGGACGCGTTCGCGGCGGCATTCGCCGCGATCCTCACCGCGTTTCATCCTTTCCTCATATTTCACGCGGTCGATGCGCAAACGCACACGTCAGAAGCGTTTGCCGCGGCACTCCTGTTGATTGTGCTCGCGTCGTATCGTCAGCGGCCGTCGGTATGGCTGGCTGTTGCTGCGGGGGCCATGCTCGCGCTGGGGAGCGCATTCAGGCCGAGCTTCGTCGTCGCGGGCGTGGGGCCGATCGTCTGGGCGATTGGATTCCGTCGCTTCTTCCACTTGTGTATCGCAGGCGTGGTCAGCCTGCTTGGTGCGATCGCCTGGATGCTCCCGACCTTCGAGGCCAGTGGAGGATATGCACGCTGGCGCGCCGCGCACGACTGGCTCGTGTCGCAGACCTTCTTTCGCCCGAGCAGCCCGTTCAGTGACGAAGCGATCCCCGAGTTCGTGCTGTTCAACATCTCGAGCACCGCCTTCTGGCTCTTCCTCGCTCTGGCACCGGCCATCGTGGCGATGTTCGCTCGGCGAGGGCGCCACAACCCTCCCGACACCGCCTACCGTGATGCCCGCATGATCGCCTTCTGGAGTGCGTGCCCCTCGATCGTGTTCTATCTCGGGATGTTCTGCTCGGAGCCGGGCTACTTGCTCGGATTCATTCCTCCAGTCATCGCCGCCACGGCACTTGCGGTCACGCCCGAGCTTCCGGGGAAGACGCGGCGCCTCACACTTGCCTTGGCGAGCCTCACTCAGCTCGTGATCCTGATGCTCCCTTCGGCCCAAGGTTATGCGGCGAAGTCACCTTCAATTCCCGAGTTGGTTCATCGCGAGGTTCTGTACCGGACCGTCCTCGAGCGCATGGCTGCGCAGCTTCCGGGGGACGCGCGAATTCTCTATGTCAGCGACTACCCGGACATCGTCCTCAGCCGGCAGCTTCCGCTGCTGCACCCGAACCTTCACTCGATGATCATCCACTCCGAGTACTGGCCTGGGTTCGAAGACACCTGCATCAGCTACGCCACACAGGACGATTGGATTCCAATCCCGGGCGAGTTCCTGCTCGAACCCGGTCCGCCGACCATCGAGGAGATGCCGTTCACCTACGACTACGTCGTGATCGATCCGGTCTCGAGCCCCGATCTACGCGATGAGCTTCGCAAGCATACGACGTGCGACCTCGGCAACATGGAGGAGGACCCTGACGTGCTGGTGCTTCCCGCCAAGACCTGCTTTCCAGACGGCGTGATCGAGGTGCATGGGCAGGGTGCGCGCTTCCTTTTGCCGGAGGGCTAGCGAGAAGCTTCGTCGCCACGGTGTCGATTCGCACCTACGGGCCGAGGACGCATGCCGGCCCATCGCCCCTCGTGGCGCCGATAAGAAAATCAGCTACTTTTTCGCACCATGAGACTTGCTTTTTGGATTGCTTCGACCCTGCTGGTCGCGGCCTGCAGCAGTACCGGTGGCTCTGACCTCGAAGCCAGAGTCGAGGAGCTCCTCTCGCAGATGACCTTGGAGGAAAAGGTCGCACAAATGGCGGGCGACACGGGCCTCTTACTGCCGGAAGGCGACATCGCGTGGAACGTACCGGGCGTG
>CP070650.1:178426-182319 GCA_020354595.1 Myxococcales bacterium | reverse complement strand
GTGGGGAAGACCCCCCGCGTCGAGCGCGCTCCGAATCGGCTCGAGCAGGCCGGCCTCCTCGATTCCCCGGTCGGCCACGAGGAGCACACGTGTGCCGCCGAGTTGATGCGCTTCGTTCGCGCACTGGGCCGCTGCACCCTCGCCCGCGAGCACTCGGGTGGGGAAGCTCCACAGAACTAGATTCGAGCTGTCGGTCATTCTGTGCCTACGCGCCTCTCCATCAGCGCTTGAATAGCATCATTTGGACTCATGCGACCCTCGGACATCGCTACGAACGTCGAGGAGATCGGGGTTTCGAGACCGTTTCGTCGTGCGTGCTCCAAGAGATGCTTCGCCACCTCGAAACCCTCTACATAGGCGCCGAGCTCGCCGATCGCTGTCTCTAGATTGCTGCCGCGGGCCAGTGCGCGGCCGAGGCGCAGCTCCGGGCGTTGATCGCCGGCCACGGCGGCGATCAGGTCACCGAGACCAGCGAGTCCCATGAAGGTCGACTCTTCGGCGCCGAGGGTCTTCCCAACCCGGGACATCTCGACCATTCCGCGCGTGGCCAGCACCGCCAGCGTGCCGGGCGCCGCCCCCGTCTCTTGGGCGTATCCGATCACGACGGTGAGAAAGCCGACCGTCGCGCTCGCCAGCTCGACGCCCACCACGTCTCTCGTGTCATAGATACGAAGCCCGGATCCACCGATCGCTTCGCGAACCATCGCGGTGAGCTCCGGAAAGCCCGTGCCGAGGATTGCGCCGCTCGGACGGCCTTCGGCGAGAGCGTCGGCGACGAGCGGGCCGGCAAGGGCGCCGATCCTTCGGCAGACGGTCTTCTCGCGGATGACCTGGGTCAGTGTTTTCAGCTCGCCTCCGACGAGGCCTCGGCTGATGTGCACGATCAGGTGGCTCCCGTCGACCACCTCTCCGAGTTGCTCGGCGACCGGTGCCGCGTGGCGTGCCGGCACTGCGACGAAGACGACCTCGCAGTCGCGGATGGATGTCATATCGGTTGACGTGCGGATCGGCTCGGGAAGCGCGCGCTCTTTTCGGCTCCACAGGGTGACCTCTTGGCCGTTTCGCGCGGAAGCGAGGGCGATGGCCCGACCGAACCCCCCCGCGCCGACGACGCCGATGCGGAGGCTCATCGGTATACCCCCAGCTTTTCGATTTCGCAGGCGGCCTCGAGCTGCTCGGGGTCGGCGATCTCCTCGGCGAACGGCACCAAGCGGTTCTGGTAGTAGAGCAACAAAGAAGGGTCGCGTAGGACGACACGATCGCCTTCGAGGTCGGCAGCGGTCGAGTCGTGATAGCCATTCCAGAAGTTCAGGGCACGGTCGAGAAGCTCGATCGGACTGTCTTCTTTGACGACTTCGCTCGTGCGTACGCGACCGCGGTTCTCGAGCTCGCGCAATCGATCACGGGTATCGCCGAGCTCCCGACATACGGTCTCGCGCTCGACGCGGATCTCGCCTCGCAGTCGTAGACGCGCGAACAAGTCCATGCCCGGGGTGGATTGAACCAGGTGACGGAACAATACGTGTGCCACCACCTGAGTGCTCATCAAAACCGTCTCGCGTTCGTAGCGTTCGGCGAGCACTTCGCCGAGCTCTCGCGTGTATGCCGCGTCGCGCGTGGGATCCGGCACCGCTTTTCCGCGGTGCTCGACGTAGCCGCCGGGATCGATCACGCGGCCGGTCGGCGTCACCGATTGGCCACCTCCGTCGATGGCGTTTCCGAACGGGTCGATCGGCTCGCCGAATCGTATGATGCACGCCCCTCGCAGGCCGACCACTTTTCGAAAGAATGCGATCCATCGATCGATCTGCGAGAACTCGTCGTCTTCGATGATGTAGCGTGCCTGCCCTTCCTCGGTGAGCCAATCGCGAACGAGAGTCTCCGCCTCGAGGACCAACGCGTAGTTGATCGTGGTGGGCACAAACCAAACCGGCCGGTCGATACGGCGCACCTGGTTCGTCGTAAACGCCTCGACCGCGGAGCCGAGCAAACCGAGCTTGAGATGCCGTTCGATCATGCCCGAGCGACTCCGTGTTCCTCCCGGGAAGAACAGCGAGTGATATCCACGCTCGATCATCACCTGCGAATAGAGCTTCAATACCTCCTTATATAAGCTCACCCGAATGCGGCGATCGACGCGGTAGGCCCCGAGGTTGTGCATGAAGAAGCTGATGATCGGGTTGGTGAAGAGGTTCTTGCCAGCGCCGTAAATGACCGGTGGGAGCCCCGAGATCTCGAGCGCCTGCGCCAGCACGATTGAATCAAGGTTGGACGAATGCGTAGGAACGAAGACCAAGCTGCCGCGGTTCTGCAGGTGCCGAAGGTGCTCGAGGTCGCCCTGCGCTTTGAGCACGCGGCCGAGCGCCTCGGGGGAGGTGGCCATCAGGTCTTGCGTGAGCCGCCTCGGCTCCATGACGCCCCCAATGAGGCGGGGGACCGCTCGACGTGCAAAGCGGTACACGCGGGGGTCAAAGTTGCCGGCCACATCGCGCGCCATGTTCGTCACGATCGTGTGGAGCACGCGGCGCTGCTCCGTGTCGTCCATCTTGCCGATGCGCCGAATCATCGAACGCCAATAGCCGAGTCGATCGCGAGCTTCCTCGTCGCGCTGTTTTTCCAGTCGGCGGATCTCGTGAAAGGCGGCGTCGTTGAGCGCCAGCTCGAGGCGGCTAGGGTCGCTTTCGTGCTCCGTGCAGATGCGGCTGACGACGTCCGACACGATGTCGTCACGCTCGCTGTTGAACCAGAAGATCGCCGGATCGCTCGGCCGCGGCACGTACGGTTTGATGTGCGGCAAGCGGAGGGGACGTTCCGACAGAAAGCGCTTGAGCATGAATGGCCCTCAGACCGCCTCGAAGTAACGGCGGAGCTCCCATTCGCTCACCGCGCGGTTGTACTCGCGACACTCCCAATCGCGGGTTCGGACATAGTGGTCGACGAATTCCTCCCCAAGCACCGCGCGCGCGGTTTCGCTCTCGCGGAGCTTCTGGATGGCGGCCTCGAGCGTCAACGGGAGAACGAGGGCCGGATCGCCGCCGGCGGTTGCGTCACCGGAAGTTTCGTCGGGAGGCTCGATCCGATGGACGACGCCGTGCAAACCCGACCCGAGGCATGCAGCCATGGCCACGTACGGGTTGATGTCGGCCGCGGGCTGGCGGAACTCGATGCGGGCGGCACTATCGCTCGGCCCCAGAATCACGCGGGCGCCGCAGGTGCGATTCTCGATGCCCCACGATGCATTCAGCGGCGCCCAGACACCCGGGACATACCGCTTGTAGCTGTTGATGAACGGGGAATAGAACGCAGTGAGCTCTGGAGCGAGCATCACCAAGCCGCCGAGGTAGTGGAGCCCCGTTTCGCTGAGCTGATCGCTTCCGGCCGCTGCAAAGAGATTGATCTGACCGCCAGCGTCCCAGAGGCTTTGGTGCAGATGGCCGCTCGAGCCAGGAAGGTCAGCGTTCCACTTTGCCATGAACGTTGCCGAAAGATCGTGGCGGGAGCAGATCTGCTTGACCGTGGTCTTGAACAGCGCGGCCTTGTCGGCCGCCGCGAGCACATCGTCGTAGCGAATCGCGGCTTCCCAAACCCCGGGGCCGGTCTCGGTGTGAATCCCCTCGACCTCGATGTCGTATTCGGCGCAGGTGTCGAGGATGTCGTCCACCAGGGGTTGATGCTGTCCTTCGCGGAGCCACGAGTAGCCGAACATCCCCGGGCTGAGGGACTTGAGGTTGCGGAAGCCCTTGTCGTGCAGCGAGTGTGGTGTCTCTTCGAAGATCCAGAACTCGAACTCGGCGGAGAACTTGGTGGTGAAGCCGGCGTCGGTGGCGCGCTGTCGCACGCCCTTCAAGAGATTTCGCGGGCAAGCCGGGTGGGGCTGGCCGTCCGGCGTGTAG
>CP070650.1:174054-178326 GCA_020354595.1 Myxococcales bacterium | reverse complement strand
CTGTCAACCCGGGATCAGGAACCCGAAGTCGAGGCGGATCGGTCCCACCGGTGTTCGATAGCGAAAGCCGAAGCCCGCCGCTGCGCGTATGTAGTTGAAGCGAAAGCTTTCGCCGCGGTGAACGTCACCGAAGTCCATGAAGAGAGCCGTTGCGAATGCTTGCGTGATCGGAACGCGCCATTCGACACCGGCCTCCCATTTGCGAAGCCCGCCGTCGTTGCGCGCGTCGACGCCTTCCCGGTTGAGCGAGTCGACGCTGCCGGGGTCGCCGAGAAAGCCGCCGAAGAAGCCACGATGCGTCGTCGGACCACCGGAACGTATGCGGTAGTTCTGTGGGCCGAGCGCTTGGCCGATGAGGTCGAGGCGGTTCGAGTCCCGGGAAAACAAGAACATTGCCCCGACACCGAATCGAAACGCGAGCGTCGACGACAAGGGAAGAGGCGCATAGGCGCGCGCCTCGGGGGAAACGCGGATGTACTGCCAAGAGCGCCGGAGCTTGGCAGGCGATTGCTGGCTGCTGATGCGAAAGAACATGCCGCTACGCGGACTTCGGGAGTCATCTCGCAAATCGACCACAATCGATTCGTCGAAGAACACGACTTGATAGCTCGCTGGATAACGGGGGTCACGATCGACGGTCAGATAGGTGTCGTAGTTCAAGCCGCCAACCAGGAGCAAGCGGCCGTCGTAGAAGGGCCGTGAGAGGCTTCCGCGAATCTGGAGATCGTGACGGCGGAAGAGCTCGAATGGGTCCGGGCCCCAGTCGTGCCGGAAGTCGATTGCCGAGGTCGTGCGAGGCTCGAGAAAGGCGGGGCGCCGATACCCGACGCGAAGCTCGTTGCCGAAAATGAAACCTCTTCCGAAGCGAAAGAACGGGTCCTGTGCGACGATCTTAGGGCGGTCCTCAATGCGTAAACGCCTGAAACCAGTGATGAAATTCCGATGCTCGAACAGGCCGAACAAGTGCACGTCGGAAATCCGCGTGTCCTGCTCGAGGGTCAACGTGGCGATCTGACCGCTTTGGATGCCGGCGCCGATACCCCAACGGATCTGCCGGCCGGGTTCGACCGCAATGTCGATGTCGACGACCCCGGTGCACAGCTCCTCCTCATCGAGCCGAGGAGTCTGCCGGATATTCACAGAGGCCAGCGCGCCGAGCGCATAGACCGCGCGCTGGGCGTCGGCGAGGACACTCGAGCTGAAGGTGTCGCCGGTGTGCAGGTCCGCGACGTCGAGGATGGTCTGGGGTGGCAGGCTTCGGAACCCGGACACCGTCACGTCGCCGAGCTTGCAGGAGGGTCCCGTCTCCACGTACAGCTCGACGAACGCCTCCCTGGCCTCGCGGTCGATTTCGACGCGGCCCGAAGCGAGCCCGCACGCGTAGCTTGCGTCGCGGAGACGCCGGCGTATCTCGCGTTTGCTCCTCTCGTAGAGCGCTTCGTCGAATGGCTGGCCGATCCCGAGGACCACCGCGCCTTCGACGTCGCTGCGTTGCTTGTCGGACAAGCTCTCGTGGCCGGTGACCCGAATGGACTTGACGAGGACGGGCTGACCCTCGTCGATTTCGATCCCGATCTCGAGCTTGCAGCCCTCGCCTTCACCCTCGCGCTCGCAGGGAGCCTCCCCGGGCGTGGTCATGATGATGCGGTCGTCTCCCGCCGCCGCGGGAGGGTCGAATTCGGTGCTGATGACCGCCGCGTCGTAGTAGCCGCGCGCCTGGTACCAGCGCTCGATGCGGTCGATGTCCCGGTCGAAAACGGCTGAATCGAGGGTTGGCCAGCCCTTGCGGAGCTTCTTCCACAGGTCGAACGAGAGCCGCTTCCCATCGAAGGGCGGGACCCCGCACTCGCGGTCCGCGCTCGTCCCAAAGGCGATCGTGACTCGGTCGCGCTCCTGGGTGGCCATGCAGGCCCGGAGCGACTCGTGGTCGAGCTGCTCCATGCCGGTGAAACGGATCCGGTCGATGCCGTACGCATCCTCCGGGATCGTCTTGCACCCACTCGCCAAAAGGAGCAGGAGCCAGATGCCTCGCCGACCGCCCATCTACCTAGGGCTTGTAGCGCGAGGGGCCCTAATTCCGCCAGCGATCTGCGTAATTTCGGCCGTTTGGCGGCGGCGTTGCTACCCTGCTAAAGGTACCGCCACCATCCGATGAAGCACTACTTCGTCCAGACCTTCGGCTGCCAGATGAACGTCCACGACTCCCGGCGGATCGAGGAGGTGTTGCGGCAGAGCGGCTACAGCGAGGCGACCGAGCCAGCGCTCGCCGACCTCCTGATCGTCAACACCTGCAGCGTCAGAGAGAAGGCAGAGCACAAGCTGATGAGCCTTCTTGGGACTTTTCGGCCCTTCAAGGAGGGACGGCGTGGCACCGTGCTCGCCGTCGCGGGGTGCGTGGCGCAGCAGGAAGGCGAACGCCTCCTCAAGAAGGCGCCCTTCGTCGACATCGTGCTCGGGCCGGACAACATACCCGAGCTTCCCGCGCTGATTCGCGGGGTGGAGCAGGGTGCGCCCCCGATCACGAGGACCGTGTTCGACATGGATGACCCCCAATTCCTGCGGGCGAAACCGCATGCCGACCGCCGCGAGGTCACCGCCTACGTGACGGTCATGAAGGGCTGCGACGAGCGCTGCACGTTTTGTATCGTTCCCTATACACGCGGGTCGGAGCGGTACCGGGCGGCCGACGAGATCGTCGGAGAGATCCAGGACCTGGTCGCCGGCGGCGTTCGGGAGGTCACACTGCTCGGTCAAACGGTGAATTCGTGGCACGAGCCCGGCGAGGCGGCCGAAGCCGCGAAGGCGGAATCGAAGAGGGCGGCGTCGACCTCGCAGTTCGCAGGGCTACTGCGGCGGATCGCCCGCGAGGTGCCCGACCTTCTTCGCCTCCGGTACACCTCGCCGCACCCGCGACACGTGACGCCAGAGCTGGTGGCCGCGCATGCCGAGCTCGAGCTCTTGCCTGCGCACGTCCACCTCCCGGTTCAGTCGGGGTCCGATCGAGTGCTTCGCACAATGGCGCGCCGCTACAGCGCTGAGGAGTACGTTGCCCGCACCGACGCGCTCAAGGCGGCCAAACCCGGCCTCACCCTCTCGGCGGATTTCATCGTGGGCTTCCCCGGCGAAACCGAAGACGACTTCGAGCAGACACTGCAGCTGGTCCGCAGAGTCGGATTCGTTTCCGCATTCGGCTTCAAGTATTCGCCACGACCGTACACGCCTGCGCTCAAGCTCGGAGACGAGGTGCCGGAAGAGGCCAAGAACCGGCGTCTCGCGGCGTTGTTTGCGTTGGTCGAGACGCAGCAACAGGCGCACTTGCAGTCTTTGGTTGGGCAAGACTTGCAGGTTCTCGTCGAAGGGCCATCGCCCGGAGACACCGGTCGCTTCGCGGGTCGCAGCGAGCGGAACGAGATCGTGCACCTCATCGCACCGGCTGGATACGATCCGACCGGCGAGCTGGTGACGGTGACGATCGATGAGCCGTTCCGGCACAGCTTGTCGGGCTACATGACCGGGGCCGAAGACGCACGAGCTCGCGCCCGGCGAACGCGTTTGTCGGTCGTCGATGCGGGAGGTGCCGCCTGAACGGGCAGCCGTGGTGGCAGCGGTTGCGCCCCTGGCGCTTCGCGCTCGCGTACATGGCGCTCATCTTCGTGATCTCGTCGTTCGAGGTGAGTGTGCCCGGCGTCCGGCACCTACCGTTCCGTGACAAAGCGATTCATTTCGTCGAGTACGCCGTGCTCGGATGGCTCTGCGCAAGCGCGGCATCGCGCGCTTGGCCCTCGCTGGCTGCGTGGCGACCCGCGCTGTTCGCGGCGTTTGTTTCGAAGCTGTGGGGACTGTCAGACGAGATTCACCAAGCGTTGGTTCCGGGACGCTCTCCCGAGCTTGCCGACCTCGTTGCGGACTCCCTAGGAAGCCTCGCGGGTGTGGTTGCCCGACAGCTCTTTTCGAACAGAACTGTGAGGCATTACACCGGAAAATTCACCTCGATGGACTAGCCTTCATTGACGGTTCCAGTCTGACTATTTAACATTTAATCCATGAGGACATAGCCGTCCTCAGTCGAGAAAAACAAGACTTCGCCGGCGGAACCCCCCCACATGTCCACCGGCTATCCCCCGCCCGGTCGTGTCTCCCCCCCCCAACAAACAACCGGCGGCCCGTTTTAAGCCCGGGCACTTGGGAGCGCGAAAAAAATAAAAAATAAGAAAAAACAAATTAAACGCAAATAGCCGGGAAAGTAAGAATACAGAGTACATAATTCATGGG
>CP070650.1:171283-173954 GCA_020354595.1 Myxococcales bacterium | reverse complement strand
CGACCTTTTCTAGTGGAGAGAAAAGGGAAACCTTTATCCTTAGTCCAGACTCATGGCGCGTCGGTGGGGTTGCGCGCGAAAGGGGGCTCTGTGGGGTGGGCTCGAGCAGTTTGGTCACACCACCCACCCACCCCCACCCGTAATCCTCCCTGCGCGGCGGTCGCTGCGCTCCGCCTTGCCGGCGCCCTTGGCGCCGGGCTTCGCCCTGCGGGCTCGCACCCCGTGCTTGCGTGGGGGCGGGTACTGGCCGTTCACGGGGCGCGCCCCACGCCATTGGACCAATCCACCGCGACGCGGCAGACAGCAGGCGGCAGCGCGAGCCGGAACGGCGAAGCCCGGCGCGCATGCGCCGGCAAGCCCCGAGCGAAGCGATGGGGCGCGCAGGGAGGATTACGGGTGGGGGTGGGCGGGTTGGATGTAACTAGAGAAGTTTCACGTGAAACATTCTCAAGCTCAGAGCTTCAGGCCTTCACGGGGATCCGCCCCAAAGGCTTCTTGGACTGTCTCGAGCGCCTCTTTGACCTCGTCCGATTGGGCTTCGGGGAGGACCACCTCGAGGTGGGCGATCAGGTCGCCGCGAGGTTTGCCCTTTTGCTCGATGCCCTTCCCTCGAAGCCGAAGCTTCGCCCCGTTCTGAGAACCTGCCGGGATCGAAAGCTGAACGCTGCCCTCGGGGGTGGGGACGCTCACCTTTGCGCCTGCATATGCCTCGAGCGGGGTCACAGGCACCTTCACGTGGAGCTGCTTTCCCCGAACGGAGAAGTAGGGGTGCTTCCGCACCTTGACCCGGAGGACCAAGTCACCATCCGGGCCGCCGTCGGTGCCCTTGCCTCCTTGACCACGAAGCCGGATCTTGCCGTCGTTCCGGACCCCTGCCGGGATCCGTACCTTCATGGTGCGATCGCCTTCTGCAGACCGCACGCTCAGCTCCTTGGTGCACCCGAGGACGGCGTCGCGAAAGTCCACCGTCACCTCCGACTGGAGGTCGGCTCCCCTTCGGGGCATCCGGACATAGGCGCCAGCGGCCGGGCCGCCCCGCCCTCCGAGCAGGTCTTCGAGGTTGAACTCGAAGCGCCCGCCGCCGCCGCCTCGGGCAGCCGCGCCGAAGAGGTCCCCAAAGTCGAAGCCGCCCGCGCCCCCGAAGCCCTGCGTGGCGGCCCGATAGGAGTCCGGGTCGAAGCCCTCGCGCAGACCCATCTCGCCAAACTCGTCGTAGAGCTTTCGCTTGTCGGCGTCAGAAAGCACGTCGTACGCGTTGGACACGTCCTTGAAGCGCTCCTCGGCCTTCTCGTCGCCGGGGTTGCGGTCGGGATGCAGCTCCCTGGCGAGCCGGCGGTATGCCTTCTTCATCTCGTCAGGGCTTGCATCCCGCGATACCCCTAGGATCTTGTAGAAGTCGCGGTCAGCCATGCTGATGACCCAACATAACCATCCGAGGATGCCTTTCAATGCCTCGGGGCACCTTCGAGGCGGCAGGGTGGACATATATTCGGCGCATTTCGGACATATTTGGCACTTCTGACTCTTGTTTAGGGCAAGTTGTGCCCCCGGAGCCGTTGGACCGGCGTTCTTGCTGCCGCCCGGGGTGCATGATACTCGCACGCCATGGGGTTGGTCGATGTCAGCCGTCTGCCGCAACACGTGGCGATCATCATGGACGGCAACGGTCGGTGGGCGCAGCGCAGAGACAAGCCGCGCACCGCGGGACACGAGCGTGGTGCCGACGCGGTCCGCGCGACGATGCGCGCCGCGCGACGACTCGGCATTCCAGCTCTCACCCTCTACGCTTTCAGCGAGCAGAACTGGGATCGTCCGCAAGCAGAGATCAACGCACTCGTCGATCTGTTGTGCGAGTGTTTGGTTTCAGAGCGCAACGAGCTCGTCGACAACGAGATCCGATTGTCGGCGATCGGTCGGCTGCACAAGTTGCCCGAACGCGCGCAATCGAAGTTGGCGTCGTTGACTTCCGAAACGCAATCATTCGAAGGCATGACGTTGACACTTGCGTTGTCGTACGGCGGACGCGAGGAGTTGATCGATGCGACGCGCGAGCTTGCTCGACGGGCGCGCGATGGCGAGATCGACCCAGCGCAGATCGATGAAGCCGCGATGGACGCGCTCATGCCTTCGATGAACGTGGGCCCCGTGGACCTTCTCGTTCGCACGGGCGGCGAGCAGAGAATCAGCAACTTCATACTCTGGGGTTCGGCCTACGCCGAGCTCTACTTCACCGACGAGCTTTGGCCGGATTTCGGAGCAAATTCGCTATATTCCGCGATCGCTGCGTACCAGTCTCGGGAGCGTCGTTTCGGGCTCGTGCCCGACGCCGAGCCGCTACCCGCGAACGAATCAGCCGACGAGTTGGAGCGCGCCATATGACCGACGCAATCGAGCAACCCCCCATCAAAAAGGGTTTGTCCGGAACGGCGCTTCGCGTCGCAACAGTCGTGCCGCTGATTCCAATCATCTTGTGGATGATGTTCGCGGGCCCCGACTGGTTGTGGCCATCGTTCGTGTTGGTTGCGATCGCGGTCGGCGGTTACGAGCTCATGGCGATGAAGGTCCCTTCGTCGCGCGGACTTCGTGCGTGGGGCTCGGTCACCTCCGTGTTGTTTGCTTACACGATCTTGTTCTTAGACGATGCGGCGGCTCTCTATGGTGTCGTGCTGCT
>CP070650.1:165943-171183 GCA_020354595.1 Myxococcales bacterium | reverse complement strand
TCAGCGTCAGTGTCAGCGTCAGTGCCCGTGCCAGTGTCAGCGTCAGTGTCAGTGCCAGTGTCAGCGTCAGTGTCAGCGTCAGTGTCCGCGCCAGCGTCCTCGGCGGGATCTTCCTCGTCGCCGTTCTCCTCGGCCTTTCGCGCTTTGCGCTCCTTGTACTTCTTCTCTACGTCCTGCGCGCCCCTGCTCGCGACCGAGACCGCGCCGGCGATGTAAAGCAGAAGCCCGCCCGCGGTCGCTTTGGTTTGTCGATAGAACGCGACCTGGGCCTCTCGATCGAGCGTGAAGGCCAAGGCATCGCCGACGCCGAAGTAGCCGGTGGCGCCGAGCGTCAATCGGTAGCCTGCGGCATCCACGCCCACTGCGAACGACGCGCCATAGAGGTTGATCTGCGCTGGCGTGTACTGGGTTGCCGTTTCCGGAACCTTCGGCGAGGCCGAGATGTTGGTCGAGAGCCCGCCCGCCACGACGACCTTGCCGAACAGATGCTCGGCCCCGATGGCGCCGTTCGGGGTGATGCGGCGCTCCGTAGTGTTGGGGAAGTATGCGCCGAGACTCCCGGGGGCCCCTTCGAGCTCCGGAGGCCTGGCGAATACCGTCTGGTCCTTCACCGGACCAGTGATCGCGGCATCGAACGATAGCGTCGTCAGCGCGTCGACCTTGTATTCGGCGCCGACCCGCAGCTCGAATGGAATCGGCATTCTCGTCTCGAAATCACCCTCGTTGAACACGAAGAAGGTGTCCTCGCCGTCGAGGTTCGAAACGAATCGTCGAAAGACATTGCCGGATTCCTTGATCGGGGCTCCCGGCGGTTGGAACATGAGCCCGACCTGCCATTTCGGGTTGATTCGATAGAGGGCGCCCAAGCGGAAGACGAAGTGCCAGGAGTGCGTGCCAACGCGCGTGTCCGAGACGACGGATGATCCACCCACGCGCACGCCCGCGTCGCCGAGCGTACCTCCGCCCGCTAGTGCGATGTCTTCACTGTAGTTGTACGACTGCTCGGAGAGGAATGCGGTGATACCGAGCGACAGCTTCTTCGTCGTCTGCGCCGCGAACGACACCCCCCACCAGCGCATTCGGTAGTTGCTGTTCAAGCTCAGGTCGGCGCTGGCTTGCGGCTCGATCTGTGTGAAGCCGACGCCCAGGTTCTCGCGAGCGATCTCGAAGGAGCTGTAGCCCACTGCGTAGCGGTGATCGCCGTAGGCCTTCTTTCCGAACTTGATGACGGTACCGATGAAGTGGGGCAGCGATGTGCTTCGCGAATAGGTCAGGGTCTGGTCGATTTCGGGAGAGTCGAACGCATCTTCGATCGAACCTCGAAGGAACACGAGCGACATGAGGCTGCCCAGAAGCTGGAACCGGCCGCCCGTCATCAGGCCGCCCGGGTTGTAATACGTGGCCGACGGGTCGTTCGCGATCCCCGTGTATGCGGTGCCCATCCCGATCGCCCGCTCACCGAGCGGTATCGTGCGGTAGTAAGTCGCTTGGGCGTCTCCACGGCTCGGGTACGAGCACAGCATGACCAGCGCAGTGAGGACGCCCGTTCGTACAGCCGACACGCACGGATACTAGCCAGCAGCAGTCAGTTAGCCAAACCGCGCGAGCGCCCCCAAGCGCTACCCGTACTCACGACTCCGTTTTCGTCGAACTCCGCAACGCGGAAATGGGCGAGGATCGGTCAGCCGCCCAGATGGAACGTCAACGCGAACGTTCCGGCGATCTGAGTGCCGGCCGTCCCGGCGGTGACGGTCGCGCCGGTTCCGCTGACCGTCTCCGTTCCGCGAAACACGAGCCCGATGATCGAGTAGTCGAAGTCTGCCGCGATTGAAACCCAGCGAACGATCGGAATGCGGATGCCTGCCCCAATCGAGGCGCCACCGCCATGGCTTCGGACGCCGCTGATCAGATTCTCGAATCCGGGAATCACGAGCCCGCCGGTCGTCGTGTAGTAGTTGAAGCCGAGTCGAATCGACGGATGCACGTAGGGGACCGCGCGGACGAGGAAGCCGAGGTCGAGGCCGATTGAAGTCAGGTCGAACGGCTCGTAGTCGGCGCGCTTGAAACGAGCGCCAATGGTCGAGGAGCCGGTCCGAAAACGAAGCGCGGCTCCAAACTCGGGTCCCGAAACGATGACCTCCGGGATGAATTGCGCGGCCTGTGCAGGGAGGATGTCGAGCGTGCGAAACTGTGTCGCGTTGAACCTGGATGGACCGGCAGTGGCCTCCAGCCAGATCTTGCCGCCGACCCTCTTCTCGTACGCCTTCTTCTCTTCGGGCACGTCGGCCTCCGAAGCCTCGTTGGGCCCCGTCAGCTCGACGCCATTGTCGTCGGCCGAAATCGTCGTCGGCATGCTCTGCGCGCCAGCGCTCGCTGCGAGCATCCAGAAAACAACAAGTAGCAAAGCAAAGCGTTTCATCGGTTCCCCCTAACCGGTGATGTGGTGCGCCCCTGCGGTGCGCATCCCCCCGATCAGTGTCGAGGGGCGTCGGAGGGGCGTCAACAACCACGCGTCGCGACTGTATGCTGGCTCACATCCTGAGCGCCAGCGCCGCAGGCTAGACGAGGATTTCGCTGATCGGCTGTGTAGCTTCCATCGAGCGGGTGCCCCAGCGCTCCGTCGTGAGGCCCATGACCTGCTGGATCGTCAGGCCGACCCGTGTCGAGGGCGCAGTCGCGCCAGCGACGTGAACGCCCGGCTTGATCCGCCCGGCGGCACGTCCTGCGATCATCATGGGCACGCCGGTGATGCCGTGGATTTTCGCGAACGACACGTCGGAGTGACCAAACACGACGCAGTTGTCGAGGAGGGTGCCGTCGCCTTCGGGAATCGCAGCCAGTCGCTCGAGGAAGTCCGCCCACGCGTTCATCGAGACGTAAACAAACTCCGTGGCCTCGGGCTGGTAACCGATCCCGGGGTCGAGTGGCTCGTCGTGCGTCAGCTGGTGATGTTGAGCACTCGATCCGGGTTGCCGAAGACCCGAGATTCGATCCGAGAACATCATGCTGAACACGCGCGTCTGATCGCACGCGAGCGCGAATGACAGAAGCTCCGCCATGACTTGGTTCGTGGTGGTTGCCTGTCCGACCTCGGTGCCGAGATCGTCGGCACCTGGCGCGGGCGCCTTCTGACAACTCTCGAGGTCCGGCGGCCCCGCGAGAAGAACGTCGATCTGTCGCTCGAGCTGGCGGACCGACGTGAAGTACTGGTCGAGCCTCTGTTTGTCGTGCGCACCGACCCGCTGCATCAGTCGCTGGCGATCGTCTTTGACGACGGACAGCACGCTTTGCCGAAGCATCAACCTCGGGTCGGGCACGAATGGGCCCGCGTTCGGATCGGCGAACTCAGGTCCGAAAACGCGCGTGTACAAGGCCGCCGGAGAGATCTCCGGCGCGTTGGGCACGCCCTGACTCTCGAAGCTGTAGGCCTGATTCGGGTTCCCAGTGCACGACATCTCGAGCGAGCGGAACCGAGTGAGGCCTCCGATTTCGGCGGCGATGATCGTATCCAGTGTCTGCGCCGGAACCGTGTAGTCCTCAAGCGGAAGGCTGCCCGTCAGCGTTCCCATGAGCCCAGCCGTGTGGGGAAAGTTGGGGCGCCCGTCGAGGTGGACGTCGAACCCGCTGAAGATGCTCACCTGGTCGCGAAGCGTCCCACCCGAGGCGAGCTCACGGTGCAGAGCCTCGAGCTCGACTGGTAGCTCGAACCCCGTGCCTTCGGTGGAGGGGGTCCAACGGTCGGGGTTCATGCCGCAGCCCCACATCCACGCGCCAAAACGCAGCGGAAGCGGTGCCCCCTGCGCAAGGGCTGTCGCGTTGTCGTTCAAGAAGCAGTCGAGCAGGGGAAGCCCCATGGTGACGGCGCTGCCTGCAAGCGTGCCGCGAAGCATCGTTCTGCGATCGAAGCGCTTCATGGCGCGTCCCCCGTGTCCTCGAGGACACGCGGCCCGGAGGTGAATCGGAAGCCGTCGCTCAACAAGACTTCGCGCAACAAATCGGAGACCCGGTAGCCGGAGTCCGCAAAGCGCTCGCTCAGTAGCTCGAGAAGCGCTGCCTCACCGGCGTCCGAGCTTCGCCCCACGGCGTAGCGGTAGAGGCTCCGGACCAAACACGGCCCGAGGGCGGGATGCTCGCTCAAGGCTGCGCCCAACCCGGCGGCGTCGTCGTACTCGACGCCGTCGAGCTCGCCGGAGGTGTCGATCGGGACGCCGTTCTCTTCGGTGCGATACATCCCGATGGCGTCGAACGTTTCGAGAGCGAGGCCGATCGGATCCGTCAGCACGTGGCATCCAGCGCAGGCGTCGTTCGTGACGTGCGCCTCCAAGCGCTCGCGCGCTGTGCGAAGCTCACCTGTCGTATCCTCGACGATCGAGAAATCGACGTTCGCCGGCGGGGTCGGGATGTCCTGACAAAGCAAGACCTCCCGCACGAACTTGCCGCGAAGGGTCGCGGAGCTCCGGCCGGGATGCGAGTGGAGGGCGTTCACGCTGATATGCGAGAGAAGACCTACGCGCTCGGCTTCCTCTGGAAAAACATAGCGCTCCCAGCCACTCTGCGTCGCCACTGGGACGCGGTACACGACGCCCAGCCGCCGGGTGAGGAAAGAGGACGTCGTCGTGAACAGGCTTCGGTAGTCCTCGCCTCTCATCAGATGGTCGATGATCGTGCGAAGGGTTTGTTCCTTCGCGTCCTGAATCATCGGCTGGGTAAAGGCCGGGAAGAGCAGGGCATCCTTGCGAACCAGACCGTCGTCGAACTGCTTGAAGTCGTAGAGGTCCGCGAAGATTGAGCGCAGACCGGTCTCGAGCCTGGGCGAGGCGAGCAAGCGCTCGAGCTCCGCAGCAAGGCCGCTGTCTTCGACGAGCGAGCCGCTCTCGGCCGCAGCGAGAAGACCATCGTCTGGAGTCGTGCTCCACAGCAGGTAGCTGAGGCGCGAGGCCATTGAGACGCTGGTCAGCCGCATTCGCGACGGATCGCCGGGCACCGGCTCGGCCTCCTCGACCCGGAAGAGAAAGTCTGGGGAGACTAACAAGCTCGTCAGGGCCAGCTCGAGGCCGCCGTAAAAGTCTCCCAATGCACCGGTGGCTTCACGAGCGATTTTGACCCGCGCGTCCAGCTCTTCGGCGGCGAGGCTCCGACGGAAAAGGCGACGTCCGACTCGTTCGAGGAAAGCGCGAGCGCACTCGTCATCCGCCGCGGCCGCCGATCCAGGTTGGCACTGAACGAGGTCGTCCCGGTGC
>CP070650.1:162970-165843 GCA_020354595.1 Myxococcales bacterium | reverse complement strand
CCGTACCGATACTTCGCCTTCTTGCTCTCGTGCGAGTCACGAATCAACGTTCGAAGCGCGAGGCAACCGTTATCTTCCCGCTCGAAGAGGTTGAGGATCATCGCGTTGCTGACCTGGAACCGCGAGCCGAGCGGCTCGGGCGGCGACTCCCGAAGCCGCACGAACGTGTCCTCGTCCCAGTGTGCATACCCGCGCTCCGGCGGCTGCTTCATTTTGAGCTTGCGAAGCTTTTTCTGGTCATCGCCCGCCTTTGCGCGGAGCTTCTTGTTCTCGATGGCGTGCTCCGGCGCCTGCGCAACGACACTCCCGAGCGTGTCGAAGCCTCGCCGCCCGGCACGACCCGCGATCTGCTTGAAGTCGCGCACACTCAAGACCTTGGTCTTCTCACCGTCGTATTTGCAGAGCTTCGTGAAGAGCACGGTCCGAATCGGCACGTTCACTCCAACGCCCAGTGTGTCGGTGCCGCAGATGATTCGAAGCTTTCCTTCCTGCGCGAGCCGCTCGACGAGCCTCCGATAGCGGGGCAGCATCCCCGCGTGATGCACCCCGATGCCGTGGTGCAAGAACTTTCGGAGCTCCTTGCCAAACGGGGTGTCGAACCTCGTTCCGCTCAGCTCCTCTTTGATGACCCGCTTCTCGTCTTTGGGCAGGAAATCGATGCTCATGAAGCTCTGCGCCTGCTCGGTCGCCGCGCGCTGCGCAAAGTGCACGACGTAGATCGGCGCCTTGCCTTCCTCGATGAGGTCGACGACCGCGTTTTGAAGCGTCTCCTCGCTGTAGGAGAAATCGAGCGGTACGGGGCGCTCCTCGCTCTTCACGAGCGTCGTCGTCACGGCGGTCAGCTCGGTCAGGGCCTCCTCGAACCTTCGCGTGTCGCCGAGCGTGGCACTCATCAGCAAGAAGCGCGCTCGTGGCAAGGTCAACAGCGGGATCTGCCAGGCCACGCCGCGGTCGCGGTCGGCGTAGTAGTGGAACTCGTCCATCACCACGCCGTCCACGTCGGCGCGTTCACCTTCGCGCAGGGCGAGGTTCGCGAGGATCTCGGCGGTGCAGCAAATCACCGGCGCGTCGCGGTTCACGGTTGCGTCGCCGGTCATCATACCGACACGCCGTGGGCCGAGCACCCGACACAAGTCGAAGAACTTCTCGCTCACGAGCGCCTTGATCGGCGCCGTGTAGAACGAGCGCTCGCCCAGAGCCACGGAACGAAAGTGCGCGGCTAGTGCCACGAGCGACTTTCCCGAGCCCGTGGGCGTATTGAGGATCACGTTGTTCCCGACGAACAACTCCATGATGGCTTCCTCTTGTGCGGCATAGAGCTCGAGCCCTTGGTCGCTCGTGTATTCGAGGAACCGCGTGAGCAGCGTGTCGCCCTCGACGTTGTCGCCTAGGTCGTCGAGGTAGCGGTCGAGCGCGCTCATGCAGGCTTGCCAGCCGACTCATCCCAGACGGCCGCTTCGATCTTGTGGCCGTCGAGGTCTCGCACGAAGCCACCGTAGTAGGGATCGCCATAGAGCGGTCTCGGCCCGGGCTCGCCGTCCGGCGTGGCTCCCGCCGCCAGTGCGGCCTCATAGAACGCGTGCACCGCCTCTTTGGTCTCCGCTAGGAAGCAGAAGTGCACGCCGTTGCCGACCGTCGGCGGGTTTCCATCGATCGGAATCTGCACCCAGAACTCGGGGAACTTCTTCCCGTACGCGACCGCGCCCGGGAACTCGAACAGCTTCTTGCATCCGAGCGCGGGAAGCACCGCATCATAGAAGGCGACGGCACGTTGCAGATCGCTCGTGCCAATCGAGACGTGGGACATGATGCTCGGGTTTTCGTGCTCCATGGCCGCGAAGCATACCCCGTCACCCCCCAGGCCCAAGTTAGAACAAAGAGAAGCCGGTCGACGCGCTCTTTTCGCCGACCGGCTTCAATAACGGGCTCCTACCTCGGAGGGGGAGGCCAAGGCGGGCACCATCTGCGGGGAACGCGTTTTTCGCCTGACTCTGGATGGGATGGTGGGCTCATCCTTTGCCCTACGTTCCGTGCCGCTGGTGCCCGCCTCGCACCGAATGACAACGGGAACCTACGGCGAAAACCTGGACCCGCGGCGACAAAAAGAGGCACCAAATGCGCCAGGGCCACGGACAATTCACCCCCGAGGCTTGTAATTGACTCGCCCCTGTGGATCGATATCCGCTGGTGGGCGAACCTGAAGGGAAAGCCAGGACGCATTCGGGCCTCCGAGTCTCGGGGACTTGGGCCCGCGGCGTGGTGACTGCGTTCGAGGCGCTCGGGCTGGACGTCGAGGCGCTTTGCGAGCGTATCGGCGCAGATTTGAGCATCTTTACCGATACCTCGAACCGCCCTCCACGGGACGCGCTTGGCCGATTTTGGCGTGCGGCCATGTCAGAGACCGGCGACCGGCACCTCGGCCTCAGCGCCGCGCAGGTTTGGGAGCCGCGAGCCGAGCACCTCGTCATCTTGCTGCTGACAAGCGCGGAGACGGTGGGAGAGGGGCTCGAGGCGAGCCTTCGTTACCAGGAGCTGTTGTCCCACGGCCGGGTGGTCACATTGGGCCGACACCCCGACTACCACGCGCTTCAGATCAACAAGGTCGAGCACGAGCTCCCGATCACCGTCCACGAAATTGAGTTCATTTCCGTCGCCGTAATGAAGCTGCTTCGCTTCGCCACCGACAGCCGCTTCAAGGCGCGCGAGGTTCAGTTCCAGCACCCGTACCGTGGCGAGATCCAGAAGTACACGCGAGCGTTTGGTTGCTCCGTCACCTTTGGGCATGAGCGCACCACGCTCCTCATCGACGACGACGCCTGGGCACTGCCGCTGTCGCACGGCAACGTTGCCCTTCATGGCCAGCTTCGAAGCGT
>CP070650.1:158533-162870 GCA_020354595.1 Myxococcales bacterium | reverse complement strand
GCTTCGTCGCCGCCCGGGGGCAAAGTCTACCTAGACGGCAAGGAACAGGGAGTTTCACCGGTGGCCCTGACCGGCCTGATGCAGGGCCAGTACCGAGTGCGAGTCGAGGCGCCGGGCTTTGCTTCGTGGTCGAGTCAGGTCGATGTCGGACATGGCGAGACCGCCGGCGTCACCGCGCGACTGCTCGGCAAGCAAGGCGGGGCCAAGCCTGGTGCGTTCGGGCGCGTGAAGATTGAAACGACGCCCCCCGCCGATGTCTACATGGCTGGCGACCTGCTCGGGCGCACGCCGATCGAAACCGTCTACGCGCCGCTCGGCCGAGTGACCCTCGACTTCGAGCTCCCCGACGGCCGCAAAGCGAGCCGAAGGGTTCACGTCAAGCGGGACACCGTCACGCGAGCGCGCTTCGACCTGAGCAAAGGCAGCCGTTAGCCCATCGCTTCGTCGCGGAGCCGCACGTAGCTTTCATAGCGCTCTGGATCGATCGCCCCGGCGTTGACAGCTTCGACGACGGCGCATTGGGGCTCGTGTGTGTGACTGCAGCTTCGAAAAGCGCACGCGTCGCGGTAGTCCGTGAGCTCGGGGAAGCAGCGGTCCAGGTGCTCGAGCGGAAGCGCCCATGTGCCGAGCTCGCGAATGCCTGGGGTGTCAGCAAGAAAGCCGCCATCGGGTAGGGCGTGCAACGTCGCGACGCGGGTGGTGTGACGCCCTTTTCCGTGACGCTCGCTGACGCTCGCGGTGCTCAAGTCGAGGTCGGGAAGGATGCGGTTGATCAAGCTGCTCTTGCCGACGCCCGACGGACCGACGAACGCGGAGATCTTGTTCCGAAGCGTATCGGTTAGCCGCTCGATCCCCGTCCCCGTGCTCGCACTCACTGTCAGTATTTCGTAGCCGATGGATTCGTACGTCGGCTGCCAGTCCGCATCTCCGGGCTCGCGCAGATCGGCTTTGTTCATGACGATCAGCGGCTGAATGCCTTGGTGCTCGGCAATGACGAGAAAGCGATCGAGCAGACGGGTCTTCAGCGGTGGCTGGCCATAGCTAAACGTGACCAGAAGCTGGTCGAGGTTCGCGACTAGCACGTCCTCACGCTCGGGCCCTCGCCCCGGTTGGCGTCGCGAAAAGCGCGTCTTGCGAGGCAACACTTCCACCACCACTCGGGTTTGCTGATCCGGCTGGTCCACGACGACTCGGTCGCCGATGACACAGATATCGGTCGTTCGAGGCACGTTCTTGAGGCGCCCGCGTATCCGGCACTGAACGACGCTTCCCTCGATGAGCACGTCGACGAAGCCTGCGGTCGAGCGAACGACGAGACCCTGACTGAGAGGTCTCACGGTCATCCCTGGCAATTCGAGTCGGGGTCTTTGGTGATTAACCCGCGAAGAGAATCCTGGTGGCCGATCCACGCATCGATGACGCTTTCGGGCGCCTCGTGGTCGCGAAGAGTGTCGATTAAGATCTGCCTCCGCCGCGAGAACTGTCCGCCGAAGATGCGGTGCGGCCGGTGCGCGACATCGAGTGGCCTCCCCTGGTACGCGATGTCGGCGCCGAGGTGCTCGGCAGCATGCTGGTACTCGAACTGCTTGATTCGGTCGCGGTCGGCGCGCGCGAAGAGAAACCCGATCATCGTGTCGTCGAAGCAACGGTCGACGAAGTCGTCCACGATCGCCCTCAACTTCGGCTCTCCGCCGAGCTCTTCGAAATGGCTCATCTAGTCGATGACCCTGATGCAATGTAGAGGGGCGATCAAGTTGGTGCGCCCGAAGCAATCAATTCGCCGAGGCGAGCCGTCGTTTGGTCCAAATCGACCTCGACCGAGAGGGCCTCGCTCATCGGGTCGCCTACCGTCAGCAACCGCTCGGGGACAGTGAAGATGTTGAACGACGACGGGTCGAGGGAGAGGCTGACCTCGTCCCAAGAAAGTGGAGTCGACACGGTCGCGCCAGGGACTTCGCGCACGGAGTAGGGC
This sequence comes from Myxococcales bacterium, assembly GCA_020354595.1. Classification (GTDB taxonomy): domain Bacteria; phylum Myxococcota_A; class Polyangia; order Polyangiales; family Houyiibacteriaceae; genus SG8-38. The sequence continues at coordinate 160,898 of CP070650.1, read as the reverse complement.
GCGACGATGGTTCTGAGGCGCCCGGTCTGTCCGACGTCGATGAGAACCCGAGCACCGCGCTTGTCTTTGCGTCGCTCCATGGTGGCTTCCGCGGGGTGACGCTGAAGCGCGATTCGGGCGATCAGCTCCAAGAGCTGCTTCGCTACATCGAATGGAAGGCCCGAGCCGAGCGGCACCAGCACGTGAAGGCCGGTCTTGCCCGACGTCTTCGGAAAGCCTCGAAGACCGACATCCTCGAGCACGTCGCGAATCGTGAGTGCAATCGGAATGGCGGTTTGAAGCGAGGCGAGCTCGACGTCGAGGTCGAGGGTGAGGAAGTCGCATGTGTCGAGCGCGCCTGCCTTCGAGGCGATGATGTGCAGCGGGATGCACCCGAGATTGGCGACGTACATGAGCGACGAGAGGTCGTTGATGAGGATTGTGCTGACTTCTCTTCCGTCTTCCTCTTCGGAACGCAGCCGAAGAGAGCGCACCCATGGCGGCGCCCCTTTCGGGATGCGCCATTGGAAAAAGCTCTTGCCGTCGATTCCGTCAGGAAACCGAACGAGCGTCACGGGTCGGTCGCGGAGGTGTGGCAGCAAGACCGGTGCGATCGCCTCGTAGTAATTGCAGAGGTCGCCTTTCGTGATGCCGTCCGCCGGCCAGAAGATCTTATCCTGGTTGGTCAGCTTGGCTTTGCCGACGACACGGTCGGCGGCGGAGTCGGCTCCATCGTCGAGCATCGTTGCGTCTTCGAGCTTCGGGGTGAGGACGACGTCTTCAGGCGCTACGTCGTTTCGCACTCCGAGATACACCGGGTGGCGGAGATTCCCGTCTTCCGTCCAGCCCGCGTATCGCACTCGAACGACGAAGCGTTCGCCGGCTTCGAGTCTTGGCAGTAGCTGGGCGATCTCGGCGTCGGAGAGCCCGCTCCCAACTCGGCCACAGGGCTCGAGCTGGCCATCGACGAATGACCCGATCTCGAGCGATCCGAGCTTCTTCCGGCTTCCTTTGCCCTGCGCGAACCCGTGCACCACGAAGTCGTCCTCGCGAACGCGTTTGACCTTCACCCAGTCTCCAGTTCTTCGCGGGCCAGGGCGATAGAGTGAATCGCTTCGCTTTGCGACCAATCCCTCGAGCCCTTGGTCTTCGCAAAAAGAAAGCAGCGCCGTTCCGTCGTCTTCGAAGTAGTCGAGCATTCGAATGACGCCGACGCCACCGGGGAGCACGAGTCGGAGCAGGGCTTTGCGGTCGAGCAAAGGGAGTGATCGAAGGTCGTACCCGCCGAGCTCGAGGACGTCGAAGACCACGAACACCACCGGGATGGCGTCCCGCAAGAAGCGAATGTCCCCCGGCTTGGTGGCGTGGATTCGACTCCCGAGCTTCTGAAACGATGGAAGTCCCCGGTCGTCGAACGCGATGATCTCGCCATCGAGGATCACGTCGGTCGCCAGCAAGCTCTTGAGCGCCTCGACGACCTCTGGGAAGCCTGCCGTCGCCGGTCTGTGCGTTCGGTAGAACAAGCGCCCCTCGCTTCCTCGCCTCTCGGCGACAATGCGAACGCCATCCAGCTTGAGCTCATAGAGCCATCCCGGGCGGTCGATCGGAACGTCATCCAGGGTGCAGAGCATCGGAGTGACGCGGCCAGCGGTGACCTCGGCCTCTTTGGCCCCGAGGTTCTTGGCTTGTTCGCGCGCCTCTTGGTAGAGGGGCTCGGCCTCCGCGAGCTCCGCGACGCTCATGCCGGAGAGCACGCTTCGCGGTTTGGTCTCGGTGATGTTCTCGTCCCCGGCGAACGCATCCTCGCGCTTGATCAGGAGCCATTGGTTATGCCCCTTTCCCTCCTGTTTGGAGGACCGCACCAGGCTGAAGCGCCCCTTGAGCTTGAAGCCATCGAGGTCGAGCGACAGCGCGCCCTTTCGAAGACCTTCTTCCGCCGCGTCTTTCGGATACGACACGCGACCGCGATCCCAGACGATCATTGCACCGGCGCCGTAGTTGCCTTCAGGGATCACGCCTTCGAAATCCAAGTAGCGAAGCGGATGCGCTTCGGTGTGTACCGCGAGGCGTTTCTCGTCGAGTCGCAGGCTCGGCCCCTTGGGGACGGCGAAGCTCTCGAGCGCACCGCCGACCTGGATGCGCAGGTCGTAGTGAAGACGACTCGCGTCATGACAATGCACGACGAAGCGACCACGCTTTGTCGCGCCGCTGCTCCTGCGCGCAGGTTCAGCTTCAAATGGTTCCGTCGTCTTGGTGGGGTCGCGCTTTTTGCGGTACTGCGAGAGCCCCTTGTCACGTGGCTTACTCAACTCTTCGCCATTCCTACGATGCGATCTATCATGATCTGGTGCCCGCGCGTGCCACTAGCTCAGGGACGCTGTCCTTC
>CP070650.1:155163-158433 GCA_020354595.1 Myxococcales bacterium | reverse complement strand
CCTTTGCGCCGCTTGCGCTTCTGCACGGCACGCGCCTTGACCTGCGGTCGAACGCCGCCCGCTTCGTTTGGAATGAATCGGATTTCGGTCTTCACCTCGAACGACAACGAGGTGAGTGCGCGGTAGAACTCACCAGCAATATCGGTGGCTTCCAGGAAGTCGCGAACCTCTTTCGCGACGCCGCGAACCAAGGCGTTCTTGGTTTCGTCTACCGATGCGAAGACGTAGCTGATGACCTCTTTTGGAAGCTTACCGTCTTGCGTAACCCCACGCAGCGCGCTGTCTGCGCTCCGAAGTGTTCCGACCCCCGCTTCGATTCCTTTTTCAACGGCTTTGCGGAGCGTGTCGCGCAAGACACCCTCCGACCAACGGCGTTCCCGTTCCTTTTGCTCGGAGTCCGAGGAGAGCTCTTCGTCAAATTCTTCAGCCATCACTGACGCAAGCATACCCCAACTGAGCTCGGTGTGCAGAATGGACGAGTCTTGCTTTCAAAAATGCGAAGGGCTATACGAATGCAAATGGGTCGACGGACGAGCACAGTCGAAGAAGTTTGGGCGGAGGCCGAAGAAGCGCTCGAAGCATCGTCCAAGCGTGCTGAGGGCCTCCTGACCCAACTCGTGTCCATGGCTGAGGACGGCAGCGACGCTTCGCTTTTCGCCCACCGGCACCTTGCCGAGCTCCATCTCGAGGACAATCCTTGGAAGTCCGCGCTGCACCTTCGTCGCGTCCTTCCGTACTGGGCCGAAGACGACGTCCTGCACGCGCTTATGGGTTTGTGTCATGCGCTGCTCGGGAACTATCGCGTTGCGGTGCGCTCGTATCGAGAGGCCTCGCACCTCGCTCCGCAGACGCCCTGGTACCATCACAATCTCGGACATCTCATGGACGTTGCGCTCGACGATGCGGCGGGTGCGGAGCGTCACCTTCGACGCGCGTACCAACTCGAGCCCGACCACGACGAGATCATCGGTTCGCTCGCGCACTGCGTCGCGCGCTTGGGTGACCTCGACGAGGCGCTTCGGCTTGCCGAGCTCGCGCGGGAGAAGGGCCCGTGCAACCCGGACCATCGCGCGCTCCTCGAATGGATCCAGCGCGGCGCGACCGACGCGCCTGCCGCGCCTGCGAACGTGCGGCGCCCGCCCGGTGACCGAGTCGCCGAGACGGTGCAACTCAAGATGGGTGAAGCAGGCTTCTCGCGCGCCGAGATCGAACGCGCCACGCAGCTGTGGTCCGACATGCAGGCACACTGCGAGCTTCGCGTTACCAAGCCCGAGGTGTTGGCGGCCGCGCTCGAGTACGCCATCGCTGTCGTCGAACGGCGTCCGGGGTGCACGCAAGCGGAGGTCGCGCGTCGCTACGGCGTCGCCCCCACGTCGGTGTCCGCGCGTTTCGCGCAGATTCGAAACGCGCTGGCTCTGCGCCCGGGCGATCCACGCTACGCCGCGTCGCGCTGATAACTGGCCACCACTCGCGCAATCGCCTCTCCGGGATTCATGCGCGCGCTCCCAAGCGCCACGGTGCTGTGTCGCGTTCTACTCGGTCTCGATCGAGCGAGAGCGACTGGCACTCTGCACCTGCGGGGCGAGGGCGGCACGGCAATGCTTTCTCTCGAGGAGAGCCAAGTGGTCGGTGGCAACATCGACCGACGCGTCGCGAGCTCGCACCGCCAGCTCCTGCAAAGCCTCATGCAAGTCTTGCAATGGGAAGGGCTGGTGCTGCGGCTCGGAGAAGCGCACGGGGCTGAGTGGTGGAGGCTCCGCGATCCGCTCGCGGCGCGCACGCTCGCCCTTCAGGTGATGAGAGCTGCCGTTGCAGACGTAGACGTGGGAGCAGTTCGTTCGGACTTGGGCGGCGGCACCTATCATTTGACCGAGGCTGGAGAGGCTTTGGTCCTCGGGGCGGAGCTTCGTCCCGAGGAGACGGCCGCGGTGTTCTGGCTGCGTCGCGGTGTCCTGGCAGAAGACATCCCGACGTTGCCCGGCTGCGGCCTCAGGGGATATCGATTTGCGTGGATGCTGAAGTTGTTGCGGGGCGCGGCGCCCAAGACCGGTGGTTCCTACCCCTTGTTGCTCCGCAAACGGCGCGAGGTGCGGAGGCAGGCCTCGGCCCGGGTGCTTCTCGACCTCCCGGAGGGGGCCGGCGGGCGCGATGCGCGCCAAGCGCTTCGAAAGCTCGTCCGCGACCTTCATCCCGACCGGTTCGGCGACAGTGTGCCACCGGCGCTCCGGCGCGCCTCGGGTGAAATCGTCACCGCGCTGGTCAACGCCGAAGCGACCATCGCGTCCGAATGAGCGCTCACTCCGTTCGCTGATGAACGAGGAGCACGTCTGCCGCTTTGAAGCCGTCCCGGTCGATGGTCGCGCGTCGCTCGAAGGTCGAGCGCACGCCATCGCCGTCGAGGTCCCCTTCGGCGCGGAACACGACCGCAGTCGGCTCACTCGAGTCACCGAGGCCGCAACCGTCTCGGCTGGGCGCGTATTGATAGCTGAAGCGCACCGGTCGCTCGGGCTGGAAATCGAGCGCCTTCCAACTGACGTGGCCCGCGGTCTCCGACGAGAAGAAGTCGACGTCCTGCGACTCGACCGTCGGAGCTTCGGGAGTGGGTCCTGCGGCCGGCGGCAAGCAGTGACGTTTCAGCGACGACCACGAGGTTTCGTAGTACGCGCTGGCGCGCTGGCTCATCACCTGGAGGAGCTCCGCGGCCTCGCTGATCTTGTTCGTTCGCACTCGCCGGAGGAACGTCGGAACGAAGATCGCGAGCACGATCCCGAGGAGACACAACAGGAGCGCCACTTCGATCAAGCTCAGTCTGGGGCGAGGACGAGCCAACTAGCTTGCGTCCTCCAAACCGATGGCGCTTTGCACCGGGTCCGCGACGAAGAAGTAGAGTGTGGATGGCATGTACGGGAACTCGGCCTGCCAGCGTTCCTCGAACTCCTCGTTCGCGCGTCGAAACGCCTCGGCGTAGGCCTCGTCCCGAAGGTGCGAGAGGCGGATTTCAATCTGCGCCTTGACGGTCGGATCGCGGACCAGGGCGTACATCTCTTCGAGGTGCCGGAGCTCCCGATCGGTTTGGCCGAGTTTTCGTAGCGCGGTCGCGTTCGTGATGACCAGCCAATCGGGACCTGCGCCGAGCCGAGCCGCAGCCATCATGTGCTCGTTGCCCTCGGCCTGCAGAGCCTCGCGATCCGGGTCGTCTTTCGGCAGATTTGGGAGCAGCTCATAGGTGATCGTGGCGCCGGCGTCCCAGGCGAGCTGGCCGTCGTCCGG
>CP070650.1:149868-155063 GCA_020354595.1 Myxococcales bacterium | reverse complement strand
TCGTGATCGCGCCGGCGAACATTGCGGCGGATGACGTCGTGTTCGGCATGCTCCGCCGCGGAGGCGGGGCTTCGATCCTTCTGGTGCCGTCCGCGAGCGCCACACGCGAGGGACTCGACGACGACTGGGTTGCGGTGCACGAGCTTTCTCATCTCTGGCTGCCCCGGTTCTACCCCCAAGACCGCTGGCTCTCCGAAGGAGTCGCCACGTACTTGCAGGAGGTGCTCCGTGCGCGCTGCGGACTCCAGACCGAGGCGCGCGCTTGGCAACGGCTCCTCGAGGGCTTCGCGCGCGGACGGCGGTCGGGCACCGGTCGTCCTCTGACCCTCGAAAGCCGCGATATGGACGAAACCGGCGCGTACCACCGCGTCTATTGGGCGGGCGCAGCGTTTGCCCTGGAGGCGGACGTTTGGTTTCGCGAAACGACCGATGGTCGCGAGTCGCTGCTCGATGCCCTCAGCAGTGCCCAACCGGTCTGGGGCCATAGCGCCCGTCCGGTCACTCCTGAGGTATTCCTGAAGGCTCTAGGAGGCGCCGACGGTTCGGATTTCGTCGAGGCGCTCGGCCGAGAGTACCAGTCGCGATCCGAGTTTCCCGATGAGGCGTACATCGCTGCACTGGAGCTTCGGGCAAGACGCGCAAAAATCATGCGGCCTGCCCAAAGCCGGTGCGGACTCAGCGACGAATCGCATCGATGAGGCGGTTGCGGGGCTTGAGACGGCGCTTGCCGAGCCGCAGAGCGCTCTCGGTGCGCCGGACCCCCGCTTCGAGCAGAGCTCGCTTCGACGAATAGAGTGTGGCCAACGGTTCTCCCGCTCGGGCTCGATCACCGACGCGAACGTGTAAGCGGATCCCCGCTCCAGGGTCGACCGCATCCTCGGCGCGCAAGCGACCGGCGCCAAGGCCCAACGCCGCGTAGCCGAGCTCCAGTGGGTCGACACCCGTGACATACCCATCTTCGGGTGCCCTGACCGTGTGCCGATGGCGCGCAAGCTTCAGCCGGCTTGGCTCCTCGACCACCGAGGGATCACCGCCTTGTGCCCCTACGATCTCCTGCATCTTCCGGAGCGCCGTCCCATCTGCGACAGCGTGACCCAACAATCGTCGAGCCTGGGCTTCGGTCTTGGCCACTCCTGCCGCGCGAAGCATCTCGGCGCCCAGCGCGAACGTCAGCTCCCGAAGGTCTTCTGGTCCGCTCCCATGCAGAACTTCCAGCGCCTCGATGGTCTCGAGCGCATTCCCGATCGTGTAGCCGATGGGGGCGTTCATGTCGGTGAGCAACGCGGAAACGCGTTTGCCGGCAAGTCGGCCCACCCGCACGAGCGATCTTGCGAGCTCGCGCGCTTCTCCTTCGGTCTTCATGAACGCACCCCTGCCAACTTTGACGTCGAGCACCAGCGCGTCGATCCCCTCAGCGAGCTTCTTGCTCAGGATGCTGGAGGTGATGAGGGGAATCGACTCCACGGTGCCCGTGACATCGCGGAGCGCGTAGAGCCGCTTGTCGGCGGGCGCCAAATCCCCGGTTTGTCCGATCAGCGCGCAGCCGACTTTGCGCAACTGCTGACGAAACTGAGCCACCGATAGGTCGACGCGGAATCCCGGAATCGCCTCGAGCTTGTCGAGTGTTCCGCCGGTGTGTCCCAGCCCTCGCCCGCTCATCATGGGTACCACCACGCCGCAGGCAGCGACGATCGGTGCCAAACAGATGCTGACATTGTCGCCTACGCCCCCGGTCGAGTGCTTGTCGACCTTGGGAGCGCTCAACCCGCCGAGGTCCACGACCTGTCCGCTGTCCCGCATCGCCAGAGTCATCGCGACCGTTTCGTCGAAGCTCATGCCCTGAAAGAAGACCGCCATGGCGAACGCGCTCATCTGATAGTCGGTCACGGCTCCATCCATGAAGCCATCGATCAAGCTACGGATTTCTCCCTCGCTCATCGCGTTGCCGTCGCGCTTTTTCGCGATGAGCTCGGGCACGAGAATGGGGTCGTTCTTCTTGCGACTCATCGCTTGCGAGCACGGCGAGGTCGCTTGCGAGGCTCGGTGCGCCGTTGCGTCGCGCCCTCGCTTCGCCGTTTGGTGGAGGGGTGTCGTTTCTTGGCCGCACCACGCCGCGTTCGGCGCGCTTGGCTAGGCGCCTCGGCCGTACGATGATCGACGAGCGAGCCCACGATGTCCCGAGTCTGGACGTTGACGTCCTCAATTCGTACGCGCACCGGGTCGTTCATCGTGAACATCTTCGCGGTGCGTGCGCCGATCAACCGAATCCCGAGGTCATCAGGCTCGTAGCTGTCGTCGAGCTGATCGAATGGAAGCAGGACGCTCACGTACGGATCCTCGATCTGGACGTAGATGCCGAAGGGCGCAAACCCCGAGATTCGCCCGTCAAGCTCATCCCCGATCTGGTCCTGCATGTAGATCGCGCGGTAGACGTCAATCACGTCGCGCTCCACGATCATCGCCCGGCGCTCGGCTTCGCTTGCCTGCGCGGCAAACCTCTGCAGGCGAGGGCGCAGGGAGGCAGCATCGAGGCTCTCGTTGCGAATCATGCTTCGCACGATTCGGTGAACGAGCAGATCCGGGTACCGGCGAATGGGCGATGTGAAGTGAAGATAGTCCTTTGCGGCCAGTGCGAACTGGCCGGCGGTCGGATCGGTATCGTAGATCGCTTGCTGCATCGCGCGCAGAAGGAGATAGCGGAGCAGGGGCGCTTCATTGGTGCCCTCGATTCTGCGAAGGAACCTGCTGAGCTGCTTGGGCGTTGCAGCAGACTCCTCATCGAGCTCGTAACCAAACGACTTGGCCACCTGGCAGAACATCGAGATTCGCTCCAGGTCGGGCTTTCCGTGCACCCGAAACACGCCCGGCGCCGCGTGCCGCTTGATGTGTGAGGCTACGGTTTCGTTGGTGACGAGCATCATGTCTTCGACGATCCGATAGGCTTGCCGGATTCCCGGATCCTTGCGGGACTGAACGATCGCCTTGGGTTCTCCATGGTCGTCGAGCACGACCTTTCCCTCGGGCAAGTCGAAGTCGAGCGCTCCTCGTTTCAGCCGTCGTTGTCGAAGCCGGTTCGAGAGATCGAGAAGCACCTTGAGCGATCTGACGCGCTTTTCCGCGGCGGGCTGATGAGGGCCGTGCTTCGTGAGGCCGAGCGCTCGCGCAACGCCGTCATACGAGAGCTTGCCGTGCGAACGCATCACCGCTTCGAAGATTCGATGCGACGTCACGTGTGCTTTGTCGTCGAGATGCATCTCCACCGCCATGCACAGGCGATCGCGATTCGGGAGCAGCGACGCGAGGTTCGTCGACAGCTCGGGCGGCAGCATCGGGATGGCGCGATCGGGCAAGTAGACACTGTTGCCTCGACTCGCGGCTTCGCGGTCCATGACGCTGCCCTCGGTCACGTAGTGCGAGACGTCCGCGATCGCCACGATCAGCTTGAAGCCGTTGCGCTCGCGCTTCACCCAGATCGCATCGTCGTGGTCTCGCGCCGTTTCGGGATCGATCGTGACCAAGTCGACGTCGCGAAGGTCTTCGCGACGCTGGGCGACGTTTCGGTCCACCCGAGCCGGGAGCGCTGCCGCCTCGTGCTCGACCTCGTCCGGAAACGCTTCGCGAATGCCGTCGCGAATCTTGATCTTCTCGACTTCGATCCTCGCGACGCCCTGGGCCCCGAGCACTTCGAGGACGCGTACCTCGGGCCGATCCTCGCCACGCTGTGGAAAGCCGACGATCTCGGCGAGGGTGACGCCGCCCCTCTTGGCGGCCTTCGGCACGTTCCCAACGACGCGCATCGGCGAGCGCAGCCGTTCGTCGTCCGGCTCGAAGATCATTCCGCGCCCTCTCGGGTGAAGCGTGCCCGTCACCTCTTTCGACCTGCGCTCGACGATTCCCACCACGTGCCCTTCGCGGCCCTTGGGCGATGGGCGCGCTCGAATCTGAACCATGTCGCCGTGAAGTGCCGGACCGACCGCGTCGGGTGGAACGAACACGTCGGGGCTTCCGTCATACACATTGACGAAGCCGTAGCCTTGCCGGGTCATCGTGAGTCGCCCCTCGATGGCGGGCGTCACGGTGGCGGCGAGCTCGATTCGCCGCTGCGCTTTGCGGCCGCGGCCTCGCGTGGTCTTGGTCGTTTCCCGACCGCGCTTCTTGTTCTTGCCACCCTTCAGCGCGCGGAAGCGAAGGCCGGGCATTTCGCCGACGAGATTCTCCTCAGCCAGCAGCAAAAGCCGACGGACGACCTCGTCCTTCGCAGCGCGCGGCACGTTCAGCCTGCCGCACAGCTCGCCGACGTGCATCGCGCGCGGCGCATGCGACTCCAGGACCTTCAGTATTTCGTCTTGATTGGGGACTTGTTCTTTCATCGTCTCTATCGGAGGGCGTGAATCCCACCGTCGTCGGAGCCGAAGTAGAGTGTCCCATCGGCGCCGATCTCCACCGTCGAATCGACATCTTGGCCTACGTTGTGGCGCCAGAGCACGGAGCCACCGGGGTCGATGCAGTAGAGGAAGTTGTCTTGTGAGCCCACGTAGATGCGACCATCCGCATCGATGCGTGCAGAGGCCCGCACTCGGCCTCCGGTCGCGACCTTCCAGCGAAGGTCTCCATTGGGACGGATCGCGTATACGCGACCGTCATACGAGCCGACCACGATCGTTCCGTCACGGGCGATCGCCGGCGTTGCTCGCACTTCATCTCCGGTTTTGAAACGCCATAGCACCTCGCCCGACGAGTCGAGCTGAACGACCTCACCCCGCCCGGTGCTGACGTGAATCCGGCCGTCGTCGTCAATGGACGCCGCGCTTTCAATCGCGCCGCCTAGCGGAACTTCCCACGCGACGCTTCCATCCGGCCTCAGCGCGATCAGGGTGCCTTCGGTGGTTCCGATGATGACCAAGCGCGCGGGATGGATGACCGGAGAGCTTCGCACGTGATCCGCGGTTGGTTTGTGCCAGTGAAGGCGCCCGAGCAGATCTACGGCGTATGCACCGTTCGCGACCACGTAGATCCGTCCGTCCGGACCCAACGTCGCCGATGCGTCGACCACGTCCTGCAACGGGAGCTTCCACCGAGGCTGACCCTGCAGGGACAAGGAGACGAGCTCTTTGCGATGGGTGCCGAAGATCACCGATGTGCCCACCACCAAGGCGCTCGGGTAGATCTTCTGCCCGGCCGCGTATCGCCATTTG
>CP070650.1:142431-149768 GCA_020354595.1 Myxococcales bacterium | reverse complement strand
GAGGGAATGATGAGGCCGAGCTCGGCGCCCACGAGACCTAGCCCGATGGTGCCTTTGGGCGTCGACTCGACCTGGTCGAAAGCCGCCGGGTCGACCTGGGCGTCGGCCGCGCGAGGAGAGCCCAACAGCGTCATCACCGCTGCCAACGCAACCGCGCTTGCGAATCGTCTACCCCTCAATGCCCCCTCCGGCAGGTTCACCGGCCAGGTTACACGGAGGCCGAAACCGCGGCAACCAAGGGGACTTAGCCTGCAATCATTCGCCTTGAATTCGCCTGAACGCCGCCCAAGAATCCCGCGATGCAGGATCGCGACTTCCAGGCCCTCCTGGTCGAGCAGGATGGTCACATTGTCACCCTGACCTTCAACAAGCCCGAGAAGAAGAACCCGTTGAGCCAAGAGCTGGTCAACGAGCTTTTGTGGGCGCTGGACGACGCCGAAGAAGACCCCGAGGTGCGGGTCATCGTATTGACCGGCGCAGGCAACGCGTTCAGCGCCGGCGCCGACCTCAAGGGGATGACGACCGACCGCGGCAAGCTCGAAAAGAAGGGCGAGTTCGACGACCTCCTGCTTCGGTTCGACGCGTTGAAGAAGCCGATCATTGCGCGCATCCCTGGATACGTGATGGGCGGCGCGATGGGCATCGTCGCGTGCTGCCATTTCGCGATCGCGTGCGAGAGTGCACAGCTCGCCACGCCCGAGATCAAGCGCGGCCTCTTCCCGATGATGATCACGGCCGTTCTTCGACGGGTAATTGCGCCCAGGGAGCTGATGAAGCTCATGCTCCTCGGCGATCGCATCTCGGCGAAGAAGGCCCAAGAGATCGGGCTTCTCACCGAGGTCGTCCCGGACGACGAGCTCGACGCGCGCGTCGCCGAGGTTGCGGGTCAGCTCGCAAAGCAGTCGCCGACCGCGATGCGAATGGGCCTCAATGCCGTGAACGCGCAGCGCAACATGACCGCAGAAGAGGCCCTGCCGTTCCTCCGCGAGCAGCTCTACGCGTTGCTAGCGAGCGAAGATGCGAAAGAAGGACTCGCAGCGTTCTTTCAGAAGCGCGAACCGCAGTGGACGGGGCGCTAGAGGACGTCTTTGACGAGCAGCTCGACGGCGCTGCCTCCGATCCAGTGATCCGGCTGTACCTCGCCCACGAGCGAAAGTTCCGAGCGCCCCTCGAGCCGTGAGAACAAGCCCGGCGCGAAAGCGCGAACCGAGTCCTGTCCGACTCGGAGCTTCAGCTTGCCGTGTGCGCCGCCCTCCCCGACCCCCATCGACTCGACGACGTGCGCGTCGACGCGAAACAAGGGGATGGGGTACGCTTCGCCAAACGGGCCCAGCCGCTGCAGGTCTTCGAGCGTCGGCACGCGGAAAGCGCCACCGAGCGCGACATCGACCTCGGTCGTCGTGCTTCGAGCAAAGCTGTCCGCGCTCGCCGCCTCTGCAAACGACGAACGAAATGCCTCGAGCGCGCGCGCTGCGAGTGAGAGGCCTGCCGCCGCGCGATGACCGCCCCAAGCCATGAGGTCCGAGGCGCAAGCGCCGACCGCTCGATAAACATCGAAATCCCCGGTGGTTCGGACGCTGCCATGCCCCTCGTCCCCGTCGAACGCGATGACGACTGCGGGCACACCCAATCGGTCGACCAGGCGCGCCGCGGCAATTCCGACGACACCGCGGTGCCAGCCGTCGCTGGCGACGACGACGCCGTGCTCCGGCGCCTCGCCGTAGACGTCCCTGGCTTGCGCGAAGGCCTCTCGGGTCGCTTGGTCGGCGAGCAACTTGCGCTCGTCGTTCTGTGCTTCGATGTCGTCGAGAAGCCCCAACGCCTCCTTTGGCGTCTTCGCCGTCAGGAAGCGCAGAGTCAGGTCCGCGACCCCGAGGCGCCCCGGTGCGTTGAGCCGCGGTGAAAAGCGGAACGCGACGTCGCGCGCGGTGAGGGGCGCGCCCTCTGGAATCTTGGCAGCTTGGCGCATCGCGCGCAGGGCCGGACGCGCACCAGACGAGCTCAACAACTTCAAGCCCGCGCGAACGAGCCTTCGGTTATCTCCGGTCAAAGGGGCGAGGTCCGCGATGGTGCCGACCGCGACCAGGTCGAGCCAGGAGCGAAGGTCGAGCTCCGCGCCCATCTCCGACCGGAGTGCGGCGCCCAGCGAGAACGCCAAACCTGCGCTGCAGAGCCCCTTGAAGGCGAAGCCGCAATCGGTGCGATGCGGGTTGAGAAACGCGAGCGCCGGGAGCGTCTCCTCGGGAACGAGGTGGTGGTCGACAACTATGACATCGACTCCGGACCTGGAGGCTTTGGCGATCCGTTCGTGGTCGCTGGAGCCGCAATCGCAGGTAACGAGGAGCCCAGGGCTCTCGGCCAGGCAACGGTCGAGCCCCTGGTCGCTCAGCCCGTAGCCACCGCGAAACCGGTCGGCGATCAGCGTGCGCACCTCCCCACCGAGCGCGGAGATCACCTCGCTCAGGATGACGGCGGACGTGGTGCCGTCCACGTCGTAGTCGCCGAAGACGACGATGCGCTCGCCCGCTCGGATCGCGCGCGAGATTCTCTGTGACGCGGCGGCTCGATCGGCCATCGGTTCGGGTGAGCTCAGACCGCGCAGCGTCGCGTCGAGGAACGGACGCGCCGCCTCGGGCGTGTCGATCCCGCGATGAAGCAGGATCTGAGCCGCGCTCAGTCCTAGCCCGCAGGCGTCCGCAAGCATGCTAGCCGCCCGCTCGTCGGATGGCCGCACGCTGTACCGGTTCACGGAGCTAGCCTCGCGAACGACTGAAGAAGCGACGGTCCATGAGCTCCGTGATCGGCGCCGCGATGAAGATCGAGGACACGGTACCGATCAGGATGCCAACGCCGAGAGCGAAGGCGATGTCGCGAATGACGCCCGTTCCCAAGAAGAAGAACGCCGTCACCGAGAGCAGCGTGGTGAGCGACGTGACGAGCGTTCGCGACAACATCTGCGAGGTGCTGATGTTGATCAGCTCGCGCAAGCTCTTGTCTCGCACGCGCACCATGTTCTCCCGGATTCGGTCGTAGACGACGATGGTGTCGTTGATCGAGTAACCCATGATGGTTAGAAGCGCGGCCACCGTCGTCAGATTCACTTCCTTTTGAACCAAGACATAGATGCCGAGCGTGATGAGCGCGTCGTGAAGCATCGCGATGACGCCGCCGGGCGCGAACCGGAGGTCGAAACGGAACGCGACGTACAGCATGATGAACGCGATCGCGTAGAGCAGCGACTGAATCGCCGCATCCCGAAGTTGCTGGCCGGCCTTCGGGCCGACCCACTCGACGCGGAGCGCCTCGTCAGGCGCGCGATCGCCAAAATACTCCCGGAGCTCGGCGGTGAGCTCGTCGGCGACGCCTACCAAATGTGCCTCGTAACGGGGGTCGCGGCTTCCCGAGAGCGAGTTGATCGAGCGAACGTTTGCCCCACCCACCGTGAGCGCTTCCTGGAGTTGCTGCTCGTGCACCTCGCCGGAGACGCGGATCGTGATCTTGTCACCACCCGGAGAGACCTTCATCTCCTGAAGGACATCCGGCCCGAGCGCGCTTTCCACGGACGCACGAATGGTCTCGACCTGTTCCTCCGGCAATGACGACACCTCGGAGACGCGGATGATGTACTCGTTGGGCGACCCCTCGACGCTGATGACGTCGGGCCGCGAATAGCCCGCATCGACGAGCGCCTTCCGGACCTCTGCCGGGGTGGTGTCGCCCTGGAACGCGAGCTGCACCTCGGTGCCGCCAGCGAAGTCGATGCCGTAGTTCGGGCCGGGGTAGAAGAGCGAGACCAAGCTCGCGGTCGCCATGAGCCCGAGCACGGTGATCACCGGCCCGCGGTACTTCATGAAGTCGATGTAAGTGCCGGGTTTGATGAATTCCATGTCAGCCCACCCGCAGACGCTGAACGCGCGCCCCGCGCACTACCCAGTCGAAGAGCACCTTCGAGCAGAACGTGCCCGTGAAAAGCGAAGTACCGATGCCGATGAGCAGCATCGTCGCGAACCCCTTGATCGGGCCAGTACCAAACTGCCAAAGCACGATGCCTGCAATCGCCGTCGTGAGCTGGCTGTCGAAGACCGACGAGTACGCTCGGGCGTAGCCCTGCTCCACCGCAGACCGCGGCGACTTGCCGAGGCGGAGCTCCTCGCGGATGCGCTCGGTGATGAGCACGTTCGCGTCGACCGCCATGCCGACGGTGAGCGCGATCGCAGCCACGCCGGGTAGTGTCAGCGTGGCTCCGATGCCGGACATCACGCCGAGCAGGAGCTGAAGGTTCAACAAGACCATCGCGTCGGCGATCAACCCGGCAACCTGGTAATAGAGGGCCATGAAAAACAGGACCAGGATGATGCCCACGAGCGCAGCTACCGCGCCCTTGCGGACCGAGTCCTGGCCGAGGGTCGGGCCGATGAGTTGCTCGTTCGCGGGCCGCAACGGAGCCGGCAGCGCACCCGCTTGGAGGACGACGACCAAGTCCTTCGCCTCTTGAAGCAGCTCGTTGCGGTCGAGGTATGCGCCGAGCGTGATGCGGCCGCGTGCGCCGATCTGCCCTTGGATCACCGGCGCCGACTCGACGCGGTCGTCGAGCACGATGGCCATTCGCTTGCCGATGCTTCGGCCGGTGAGGTCACTCATTCGCGAAGCGCCGCGTGTGTTCATCGTGAAATCGACTTCGGGGCTTCCGCTCTGCGGGTCGAAGCCGACCGCGGCGTCGTCGAGGTCTTCACCGGTCACGTCGGCGATGCGGTAGAGATAGTACGTCCGCCAGCCCTCGCCTCCCCGCTCGGGATCCGCATCCTGCCGGCCGATGGCCACCTCGTGGTCGTCGGGCACCGGCAAGGTCGCGACGTAGGCGCGGAGCCGGTCGCGGGCATCCTCACCGAACGCCTCGGCGAAGGTCTGCGAGTCGGCGTTGAGGTAGATGCCCTCCGGTGGCGCCGTGAAGATCGAACGGGAGTCGCCCTCGTCGTCGACGATTTGGAATTTGAGCTGCGCGGTCCGACTGATGATGGACTTGATTCGCTCGAAGCTGGCTTCCTGTGCGCCCGGCACCTCGATGATGATATCGCCGTCGTTCGGACGCGCGATGACGGTGGGCTCGAGGACACCGAGGGTGTCGATACGGTTCGTGATGGTCCGCTCCGATTGCCGCACCGCGGTCTCGCGCATGTTGGTGAGCTGCTCTTCTCGCATGTGAAGGTCGACGACCAGGCCACCCACGCCGCTCGCGACCCGGAGGTCCCTGAAGTAGTCCCGGACCCAGGTCTTACTGAGCTTGTCGGCGTCTTCTTGGTTCGAGAACGTGATGCGAATCGCGCGGATCGCGCCGCCCTCCTTGTCGACTCGCTCGACCTTGCAGCGCTGCTGAATCTCTTCGAGCTTCGCTTTGCTGAGGTCGTCGACCTCTTCTTCCGGGACGACGCCAATCAGGACGCCGCATTGACGCTGCACCTGCTCGGCGATCCGGTCGCGACGGTCGCGAATGTACTCGTCGACCTCGACTTCGTACATCAACCGCAGGCCGCCCTTGATGTCGAGGCCAGGGTTGATCTGATTCTCGAAGGTCTCTTTAACGATGTCGGGGCATGGCAACCAGCGGTCGATGCTCGGCCATAGGGCCAAGAAGCCCAAGACCGAGGAGCCGACGACGATTGCCAAACGTAAATACCAGCCTCGATCCATGATCCTCGCCTGTGCGTTCAGCTTTTGTCTTCAGAGGGTTGGTCCAAGCCAGCGATGTGGCTGCGAAGGACCTTGATGCGCGTGCGGTCGGCGATCTCGATGGTGACATCGCGCTCGTCGAGCGCGGTCACCTCGCCGCGAATGCCCCCGTTCGTGCGAACGACGTCGCCCTTCTTGAGAGCGCTCAGCAACTGCTCGTGCTGCTTCGCGCGTTTCTGTTGTGGGCGGATCATCAGGAAGTAGAGAACCGCGAACATCAATAGAAGGAAACCGATCTGCTCGGTTCCACCACCGCAGCCCATCGGCCCAGGGACGGGAGCACCTTCACCACCGGGCGCCGGAGCAGCGGGACCGCCGCTCACGTCAGGCTGGAGCAAAATCGACAACAATGAGTACAACACCAGGGAACCCTCAATGCTTTTGGAGCCCGGATGCACGATGCGATCCGGGCCCCTGAAGCGCGGGCGTTTCTACTCCATGCCCCCAACCGGGTCAACTCAGCGGAATTGCGGATCTATGCTACAACCGCGCGACCCCCGATTGGTGGGGGTGTGAGGAGCTGAGGAGCGATGGTGGACAAAGTGGACAAGATCTGGTTCGACGGGAAGCTCATTCCGTGGGAGCAGGCGAACGTCCACGTATTGACGCACACGCTGCACTACGGACTGGGCGTCTTCGAGGGAATTCGCTGCTACAAGCTTCAGGACGGTCGAAGCGCAGTCTTTCGTTTGGAAGAGCACATTCGCCGGCTGTTCGATTCCGCCCACATCTCCATGCTGCCGATGCCGTACACCCGGGAGCAGATCGTCGAGGCATGTCTGCAGACTGTTCGCGACAACGGGCTCGACGAGTGCTACCTGCGCCCGGTCGCCTTCATGGGGGCGGGCGAAATGGGTCTCGGCGCCCGCACGAACCCGACCCACGTCGCGGTCGCCGCCTGGCGCTGGGGCGCTTACCTCGGCGACGAGGGCCTCAAGCGAGGCATCCGCGCCAAGGTGAGCTCGTTCCAGCGCGCCGGAGTCAATACCCTGATGAGCAAGGGCAAGATCAACGGGCATTACGTGAATTCGATCCTCGCGAAGCGCGAGGTTCAGGCGATCGGCTACGACGAGGCGATCATGCTCGACACCCAGGGCTACGTCAGCGAGGCCTCGGGCGAGAACATCTTCGTGGTCCGCGAAGGCGAGGTCGCCACCCCACCGATGGGCGTGTCGATCCTCGCTGGCATCACGCGCAACTCGGTGATCCGCATCATGCGGGACTTGGGCCTCACGGTGCACGAGCGGCTGATCTCCCGCGACGAGCTCTACATCGCCGATGAGGTCTTCATGGTCGGCACCGCCGCCGAGGTCACCCCGGTTCGCGAGCTAGACGACCGCCAAATCGGAATCGGCTCGAGAGGCCCAATCACCGAAAAAGTCCAAGCCGCCTACTTCGACGCAGTGCGCGGCGTGAAGGTCCCCGACGAATCCTGGCTCGCAATCGTCTAGGGGACACGCTCGCCCTCCAGAACACGCCTACTTCCAACACCTTGCAGACCCAACCGCGAAAACCCACTGGCGGTTGCCGGCACCACACAGCACGCGGCAGCGCGAGCCGGAACGGCGGCTAGGGCGCTGGCGCTGAGAAGTGCGTTTTCGCGGTTGGGT
>CP070650.1:139013-142331 GCA_020354595.1 Myxococcales bacterium | reverse complement strand
G
This sequence comes from Myxococcales bacterium, assembly GCA_020354595.1. Lineage (GTDB taxonomy): Bacteria > Myxococcota_A > Polyangia > Polyangiales > Houyiibacteriaceae > SG8-38. The sequence continues at coordinate 142,330 of CP070650.1, read as the reverse complement.
GAAGAGAATTGATATAACGGTAATTCAGAATTTGGAACAGTTTTTCCCTAGCCCAAGCTGTAGCGTTCTGGGTGCCAAAATCGTCCATGATCAGCATTGATGCGTTTCGGATTTGCTCGAATCGTTCTTCGAAGGAAAAGCGGCACGGGTGGGTGCAGTCGAATCGTCTCGTAGAAGACGCAGATCAGGCCGTTCGTCGAGTGGAAAACATGGTCGAAGCTGAGCTCGTCGGGCCACTCTGCGACCTCCGCGGCAAGCGCGGTCTGGAGATTGTCGTCATGGCACAAGTAGTACGCCGCCATCGTCGATGCGCTCGTCGTGGTGTCATGGGCCGCGAGCATCAAGAAGACCATGTGGTCTGCGATGTCTTCATCGTCGTAGTACTCGCCGAGCTCGGTCTTCTCTTTGCAGAAGTGGGCGAAGATGTCCTCGTCGCTCGAAGCGCGCTTCTTCTCGATCATGCCCATGAAGAACTGCTTGAGATATCGACGGCCTTCCATGCCGCGGTGGTAGTCGAACCCGGGCACGTCGAGCCGCACGATGCCGAGCGCGCCCTCCATCATGTCGACGAATGCTTTGCTGATCTTCGGAACGGTGCTCTCTGAATCGTCCACCCAGCAAAACACGTCGAACGCAATGTCGAGGAGCAGACGCTTGATCTCGTCGTAGAAGAGAACGCTGTCTTGGGCGGCCCAGCGCTGAACTGCCTTGTCGACGATGCGCTGGATCTGGCTCGCGTAGACGCGCATCGCGGGCGGCTTGAATGAGCTCGTCATGATGCCGCGGTGGATGCGGTGTTCCTCGTAGTCGCGCATGACGAGGCCGCCTTGAAAGAAGTCGGCCATCACCGACGCCCACCCCATCTTGGTCGAGAAGTTCTTCTCCCGATCCATGAGCACGCGTTGCGCGTAGTCGGGATGCAGGAGCAGCACGCACTTGTTGCCGGTGATCGAGATGCGGCTCACCGGCCCGTATTGCTCGTAGAAGTGCGCGAAGAGCCCCTGTGGGTCGCGGAGCATGTCGAGCGTCTTGCCCACGAACGGCCACCCGTACTCGCCTCGGATGTGACTCAGGTCGCGGTTCGCGGGTCGCTCCTCGTAGGGAAGCTCTGAAACACTCGCCATTCCGTAAGTATACGCTGTGTAAACTTATGGACAATACAATTTGTAAAGTTCACAAGGCTCGACGACTTCCGAATGCATCCTCTCGCCTTAGAGGTTCGTGCATGGATCAAATGCGACCGATGGGTCTCATGGTGGTGGCCGCCTTGCTGACCGCCTCCTGCAGCAACGAGAGCGAGTGGACCGAGCTCAATGCCGATGCGCCTTGGGCCGCCCGCGCTGGCCTCCATACGGTCGAGCTCGGGGGCCGTTTCTACCTGATGGGTGGCCGGACCCCGCTCGATCCCATGGGCGGAATCATTCCCATTAGCGATTTCTGGGCGGATGTCTGGGTGAGCGACGACGAGGGCGTGACCTGGGAGCAGATCCTCGAGAGCGACGCGCCGGGTCACTGGGCGCCGCGCGCCTATTTCCAGGCCGTCGTCAAAGGTGACGCGATGTACGTCCTCGGAGGGCAGGACTTTGGTACTGCCTCGAACTTCTTCAACGACGTGTGGTCGAGCAAGGATGGGGTGGAGTGGACCGAGCTCACCGCTGCGGCTGGATGGACGCCGCGCGCCGGGCTTCGCGCCGTTACCTTTCGCGACGAGATCTACATCTTTGGTGGATCCCAGTTCGACGACGAGGCGATCATTGGGCCCGCGGGCCCCGCCCGAATCTATTTCAACGACGTCTGGAAATCGAAGGACGGCGCCACGTGGGAGGAGATGACCCCCAACGCGCCTTGGGCGCCGCGTGCCGGCGCGGTCGTGGTCGTGAAAGACGACTACATGTACCTGCTGGGCGGGGAAGAGGGCTTCCTTTGTGAGCCGCTTCCCGACTGTGAGCTGCCTTATTTCAACGATGTATGGCGATCCCAAGACGGCGCCAGCTGGGAGCTCGTTACCGAGTCTGCGGGTTGGTCCCCGCGGCCCGGTCACCAGTGTGCGGTCTCCCTCGATCACATCGTCTGTTGGGGCGGTTTTGGTCTGCCCGAGAACCCCATGGATGTCTGGGTCAGCCAGAACGGCAGAGACTGGGATCAAGTCAGCGATTCCCCCTGGAACGCCGCGAGCCCTGACGACATCAAGTACGACTTCGAGGGCATCGCCTTGGGCGACGTCATCTACACCTTTGGTGGCGACCGCGAGACCTTCAACATCCCCGATCCCACGAATTATCTACGCGTCGACAACGACGTCTGGCGGTACGCGCTCCCGACCCCATAGCGGGGGTACGCAAGCTGTCGCCGTCGACCCAGATGCGCCTGCCCGATTGAGATTGGCCGAAGTCGAGTCGGTCCGCTTCTCGGTTCCGGGCGGATCTCCTCGCCAGGCGTTTTGTCGGTAAGGCCGTGCTCGAAATCGGCTAAGTTCCCCGCATGGGGGACCAGGCGAGCCTGAAGGGGGTGCTCAAGCGCAAGCCGGTCGTCGGCTGGGCGCTCTACGATTGGGCCAACTCGTCGTTTGCGACGACCGTCATGGCGGGGTTCTTTCCGGTCTTCTACAGCGCGACCACGCAAGACATCAGCGCCGAGGAGTCGCAGTTCTACTTCAATCTAGCGCTGGCCGCGGCGAGCATCCTCATCGCGGTTTCCGCGCCCATCCTCGGCGCCGTCGCGGACCGCGGCGGTAGTCGCAAGAAGTTCCTCGTGTTCTTTGCCGGGCTTGGCATTCTCATGTCGGGTGCGTTGGCCTGGGTGCACGCGGGCTACTGGTGGATGGGCCTCGTGCTCTACGCGCTAGGCACCGTCGGGTTCTCCGGCGCCAACGTCTTTTACGACTCGATGCTGGTCGACGTGGCCGAAGAGGACGAGCTCGACCTCGTATCGGCGGTCGGCTACTCGGCCGGCTACATCGGCGGCGGGCTCCTGTTCGTGGTCAACGTCATGATGGTTCAGAAGCCCGAATGGTTCGGTCTCGCCGATGCGGGGGCGGCCGTGAAGGCATCGTTCTTGAGTGTGTCCGTCTGGTGGGCAGTGTTCACGCTCCCGCTCCTCCGTTGGGTCGAGGAGACTCCGACGGAGGATCAGGCAGCTCCCGTGGAAGCCATTCGGCAGGGTCTCCGCCAGCTCGCCCAGACACTGAAGGAGATCCGTGCGTTCAAAGTCGTCCTTCTTTTTCTCGTCGCCGCCTGGATCTACATCGACGGGGTCAACACGGTCATCAAGACGGCCGTCTTCTTTGGCGATCGCATCCTCGGCCTCGACCAGAGCGC
>CP070650.1:133387-138913 GCA_020354595.1 Myxococcales bacterium | reverse complement strand
TTGCCTCGAGCCCGAGGTTCCGGGTGTTCGGTGTGCGTCCGATTGCAAACATCGGAAAGTCCGTTTCGAGGGTTTCTCCGATGTCGAGCTGGGCTTCGAATCCCGTTGCGGTCCTGCTGAGAGAGCGAACTTGGGTTTCGAGCAGGATCCGCATTCCCTTTGCTTCGAGCTCGTCGTGCAGGTGGCAGCGCAGGTCTCGATCGAAACCGCGCAAGATCTCTTCGCCGCGGTGAACCAACGTGACGTCGACGCCTAGTGCTTTGAACACCGAACCGAGCTCGAGAGCGATGTAGCCCGCTCCAACGACCATGACGCGCTCGGGTAGGGCGTCGATCGTGAAGATGTCGTTCGAGCTGAGTGCATGCTCGCTGCCTGGAATCTCCGGAACGATGGGGCGTCCACCGGTGGCGACGAGGACTCTGCGTGCGGTCAGTGTCGTGCCCCCGACGTCGACGGCGTGGGGATCGACGAGGCGAGCGAGCCCTCTGAGCACGTCTACCCCGGCTCGCTCCAACAGCCCTTCATAGATTCCGTTGAGCCGCTCGATCTCACGGTCCTTGTTGTCGCGCAGAGTCCGCCAATCGAAGGACGGCTCTCCACCCCATCCGTAGCCCCGCGCATCGCGCAGATCGTATGCGAAGTGCGACCCGTACACGAAGAGCTTCTTCGGAACGCACCCCACGTTGACGCAAGTGCCGCCCAGTCGGTCCATTTCCGCCACCGCCACTCGCGCACCGAGCTCGCTCGCGACACGGGCCGCCCGCACGCCACCCGACCCAGCGCCAACGACGAACAGGTCGTAGTCGTATTCAGCCATTCCTACTCACCTCGAATTCTCGGGCACAGGTATGGTTGAATTGGCGCTTCGTTACCAGCTCGCGAACTCACGAAGCGCGACGACTGCCGATAGCTCGGTGCATCCACCCTGCAGAAGGGTCATCGCGCCATCCTCGGTGACGCCGACATACAGCTCTCGCGACTCGTCGGGGATCAGAGGAATCAGGCGCTCGCTCACCTCGGCCTTGGCTAGCAGTGCGTTCAGGGCTCGGACCAGCGCTCGCACCGCGACGGTGCCCTTCTCGGCATCTTCGTCGTCTTCATCGGTGACGGCGCTAAAGTGCTCTCCCGCGCGTAGCACCAGCGGACCATCATCCGTTCCAATGCGTTGGAGGCTCACCGCGGTGATTTCCGGATTGAGGCTCGCTAGTGACGCCACCAGCTGATGAGCGTTCACCGAGAAGTAGTCGTTGTGCATGAAAAAGCGGTCGCTGCCCCGGCGGCGCGATGCAACCGAAGCATCGTCATTGCCGCGATAGTAGAGCTCCAAGATGTCCATGCGTCTCGAATCGACGCGCGACTCCTCGATGCCCGCCGCGATTGAAGCGAGTTGTTTCGTGTCGAGCTCGCAGGCGAGGCCGGCAGCGTGCAGAAGGCGCACGAACTCCTCGTCGCGCTTCGAGTAGCCAGCCCCTTCCTCTCGAAGCTGGGCGTCCTCGGCCGGCGGATGGACCGACTCTTTGGCTGACGCTGTCATGACCCCCTGTCATTTCAGTGTTCCCCAAATGCCGAAAAAGGTCCAATCCGATCCAACCGAACAGCCGTTCACCGACGCCCGCTATGACGCGTCGTCTCGGCAGAGGGTGAACCAGGCGTTCATCGGCTTCCCTGCCTTCGTCGCCCGTCCGATCGTCACGTGCCGGGAAACGCCCCGCAGGACGTCTTGGGTGCCGTTGTAAACCAACTTCGAAAGGCGATCCGAGTTCGGGAGGATCTCGGGCCAGTGGTCGGGACGCCCCGCCGGGACGCGCAGGTAGTCGACCAGCACTTCCCCGTCGACCTCGTGCGGGTAGGCGACGAAGTAGCCCGGGCCGACGACGGTTTCGATGAATCCTCCGGCACGATTGTAGCCCCAGAGCTCGGGTCGCTCGGATGTGCTGGGGCGGACGAAGACCTTGGCGAAATGATTGAATGCCGGCAGCGAGTTCTTGCCGTAATGAACTACGTCTTGCATCGGCTCGAGGTCGCTCCGGACGAGGTCGTCCAGCGAGATCGGCTTGTAGCCGTCCGCGGCATCGAACAGACGAGACTGATGCGCGCGCCCCAGAGTGCGAACCTCGGCCACGCGCTCCTCGGGTTCGAGCCCGTCGAGGTACGACTCGATCGCTTGCATGTCCGGCGCGTCGACGCTGAGCAAATCCCGCAAGCGGCCCATGGCATCCGTATGCCCGAGCTCCGACACGGCGGCAACTAGCGGACCCCCTTGTGCCCGCGAAGGCCGGGCAGCTGGGTCGTGTCCACTTTGAGCGACAACAACAAGGTGAAGAGTCGCCTCGAGGTTTCGAGGTCGAAACCAAGCTCCCGCAGCTCCCGCTTGAGCAAGCGGCCCACGCGATCGTGGGTGACCTTTTTGGCCATGTCGAGCGCTTCCATCTGGTTGAAGCTGTCGGCTGCGGTGATCTGGCGAACGATGTCGAGGTAGTCGGTCACGTGCTCGGACAAGCTCTCCTGCTCGACGGCGATGGTTCTGATCGCCTCTCCGTCCAGTGTCTCGAAGGCCAAGACGAACTGCTTCTCGGTGACACCGATGCAAAGCCTGGCCGCTTCGTCGATGTTGCAGGTCGAGCTCGCGAGGAGCTCGCGGACGTTTCTATCCCATTCGACGCGTTGGGCCTCGGAGCCACGCTGCAGCGTGCGCTCATCGAGAACGACCGCTTCCAAAGGCATGCAACGACCATATCAGCTTCGACTCGGTCTGCATCTTCAGGGCGTTGGCTGCTATGGTCGCCTGGTGCCGCCCGATCTGAGCGAACGCAGACACGACATCGTCTACCGATGGGACTTGGACAAGACCTATCTACGGACGGACTTCGATACCCTTCGCGATTTGGTTCGGACCGCCTTCGAGCCAGCTTCACGCAAACGTTCGTACCCTGGGGCCGGGACCTTGCTGCGCGAGATTCGCGCGACCGAACCCGCCGCGATTTTCATCTTGTCAGGAAGCCCCGAGCAAATGAGAAGCGTTCTCGAGGCCAAGTTGAGGCTCGACGGAATTCGTTGGGACGGATTCACGCTCAAGCCGAGCCTGCGCAACTTGGTGCGCGGCAAGTTTCGTTTCCTTCGAGATCAGGTGAGCTACAAGCTCACGGCGTTGCTTCGGTCTCGCACAAACGTGTCTCCGGATACCGATGAGATCCTGTTCGGTGATGACGCGGAAGGAGACGCGTTCATCTACTCGCTCTATGCGGACATCATCGCTGGGCGGGTCGACCAAGAGACACTGATGAAGGTTGCAGAAGCCGCACAAGTGTATCCCGACGACATTCCCGAGCTCGTCCGCATCGCTGCGCGGGTGCCCCGAGGTGACACCGTTCGCCGAATCTTCATTCACCTCGAGCGCGTCTCGTCGACCGCTGGGTTCAGTGACTTCGGCCGGCGCGTCTGCCCTTTCTACAACTACTTCCAGCCGGCCCTCGTCCTCCTCGAAGACGGCGCGCTCGACGCCCAGGCGGTCCTACGAGTTGGAGCCGATCTCGTGGTCGCCCACACCTTCAATCCCGAGGTTCTGGTCGCCAGCTTCGACGACCTCCGAAGGCGGGGCTACCTCAGCAAGCAGGTAGTCGACCGGATTCAGGCCATCTCGAGCGGCATCGAGCCGTCGACGTTCGGGCAGGCGTCCGGCCCGCTGCAGTCGCTGGTGACCGCGATGCGGGAAGCGCGCGCGGAGCTTCCGGATTACGTCGAGGTCGACTTGGTTCGCGAAGACTACTTGGGGCTGTTCGCCAAAGATCGCGCGCGGGCCAAAGCAGCAAAGCGTCGCGCGCTGTGGACCCGAGAAGCTCCCTAGTCGTGCTCCGCGTAGCCTAGCATTCGGAGCGCATCCTCTGCGAGCTCCCCGAGGGTGGTCTTCGTTTCCTCCTCGAAGTCCTCGATGATGACGGTGCGCTCGTCTCCGACGAATCGTTTCAGGTCTAAGGCGGCGTCAGGCTCCCCGAGTTGCGAAAGCGCCTCGATTGCCGCGGCGATCACGTCGGCGTTCGGGTGGTCGAGGAAGCGACGAATCAAGGGCAAGGCGCTTGGCTCCGCGATCTCCGCGAGGACCCACGGAAGCTCGGACATCGCAAGACCCTCATCGCCACGTTCGAGCGCCCGCTCGATGCCGCGCGCGACCTCCGCGTAGCGCTCGAAACCGACGTCTCGGAGCGCTTCGCCGGCGGCCACCCGGACCCTCGGCTCACCATCGTTCAAGATCGCGATCAGCGCATCGGTCATCTCGGGACCCGGCACTTGAGCACAGAGGTCGGCCAAACGTTCGAGGCGCATCGTCGCTTCTGCCCGGTCACCGAGTGACAGCGCATTGCGTGTTTCGCTTCGAAGTAGGGCGACGAGGCTTGCCGAGCGCTTCTTCCGAAGGAGGTCTGCCTCCGCTTTTCGAAGCGCCCGATCTGCGTCGAAGATGCGCTGAAGCTCGTCGGTGAGTGCCATTGTGGATCCCTGGGCGCGTTACTCTCGGGCCGAGCGAAGCGGCTCGAGCTCCCGAAGTAGGGAGCGTACACGATCGACCGCGTCACCCGAGTCCTCATCTCGATAGCGCCGCGTCAGCTTCATGTCAGGTGAAAGGCTCCAACCGCCGTCGGGGATGCCCACGAGGGGCATCAGCTTGGCCGGATCCAACGGAGTGTCCTCTCGCAGGTGAAGGGTCACCCGGTTCCGATCCGCCTCGCATCCGAGCGCGCACAGCTCCCGGAGCGGCGGCTTCAGAGACATCACGCGGACGAAATTTCTTGCGGGCCTCGGGGGCGGGCCGAAGCGCTCCTCCAGCTCGGCAGCAAGCTCGTCCACCGCTTGCTCGTCGGACGCCGTCGCGAACCTGCGGTACAGCGAGAGCCGGAGCCCGATGTCGTCGATGTATTCCTCGGGGAGGTAGTGCTCGAGCTCGATCGAGAGCTCCGGGTCGACATCGTGCCGGACGTGCTCGCCCCTGAGCTCCGAGACGGCTTCCCCGAGCATTTGCACGAACATGTCGAACCCGACGAGCGATGCGTTGCCACTCTGTTCGGATCCGAGGAGGTTTCCGGCGCCGCGAAGCTCCATGTCCAACGTCGCGACGCGGAACCCTGAGCCGAGCCCGGAAAAACGCTCGAGCGCTTCCATCCGCATGCGCGATTCCTCCGACATCTGATTCGGCGGTGGCGTGATGAGATAGCAGAAGGCGCGCTGGTCGGAACGCCCGACGCGGCCTCGAAGCTGGTAGAGCTGCGCGAGCCCCAAGGCATCGGCGCGGTCGATTAGGATCGTATTTGCGCGCGGAATGTCGAGGCCGCTTTCCACGATCGCTGTCGAGCAGAGCACGTCATACGCGCCCTCGACGAAGTCGGTCATCGTTCGGTCGAGAAGCGCTGGCCGCATTTGCCCGTGCGCGATCGCGATCCTCGCTGTGGGATGGAGCTCCTGGAGGCGCTGCGCTCGTTCGTGGAGGCCCTCGATCCGGTTGTAGACGAAAAACGCCTGTCCGCCGCGGCTGAGCTC
>CP070650.1:126722-133287 GCA_020354595.1 Myxococcales bacterium | reverse complement strand
GGCCAAGAAGAAAGCCGACATGGCGCGCAAGAAGGCCGCTGCCAAGAAGCGCGCCGCTGCGAAGAAGAAGGCGGCGGCCAAAAAGAAGGCGGCGGCGAAAAAGAAAGCCGCCAAGAAACGCGCAGCCCCGAAGAGGCGCCCCGCGACGAAGAAACGCACGACGAAGAAACGTGCGGCCGCCAAGAAGCGTACGACAAAGAAACGTGCTGCGCCGAAGCGCTCCACGAAGAAGAAGGCCGCTGCCAAGAAGCGAACGACCAAGAAACGAACGGCGGCGAAGAAGCGGACGACGAAGAAACGCGCTGCGCCGAAGCGCTCCACGAAGAAGAGGACCGCCTCGAAGAAGCGCAGGCCCACACCCACGAAGCGCAGTAAGACCGTAAAGAAGACCAAGCGCCGCGGGCGCTAACCCCCGTAAAGCGACCTCGTCGCCAAGGGGCTTCGCCCACAGAGGGATACCTAGTCCAGGGGGGATTCGGCTTGTCGGCGCAAACCGTCGAAGAGCGACGCGAGCGCGCGGTGCTCCTCGGCACGCTCGATGATGCTGATCTCTTCGAGGGTCTCGTCGTCGGGACCCACCGATAGCCAGAGCTGCATGGCCTGCAGGGCAGGTACCAGGCCCAGGCTCCTTCCGGGCAGCGCCACCGCGGCGGTCGTGACTTTGGACTGGCCAAGCGCATCAGTCACGAGCGCGCACGCCCTTTCCGCAACCCTGCGGTCGAACGCCGAGCTCGGACCGAGCCCGAAGAGCAACAATCCCTCGGCCCGGAGCTTTGGGGGGCCGGCCACCATGCCTTTTTCTCCGAAGTGCCCGTCGAGATAGCCCGCCATCAGCTTTCTCGAGAGTGCGCCGCAGAGCCTCCAATCGATCAGGCCGGCAGCTCCCGACAGCGGGCGCTCGTCCGAGAAGAAAGGCAGGACGATCAGCTCCGTCTGGAGCTCGTCCAAGCTGTCGATCGATGCGGCAACGAAGTCGTAGGCAATCACTGTTTTCCCAGCTCGGTCGCGATGCGATCCAGCACGCCGTTCACGAACGATCCGCTTCCCTCGGATCCGAAACGCTTGGCGAGCTCGACCGCCTCGTTCAGGGTCACCCGTTTCGGGATGTCGGTCATCCGTTGGAGCTCGACGATGGCCACTCGAAGCACATTCCGATCGACGATCGGCATACGCTCCAAACGCCAGTGGTGACTCGAGGAGCGAATGGACCCATCGACGTCGTCTTGATGCTCGGCGTACGCGCGAACGATCTGGTTCGCGAACTCCTGCTCTTCGGACGGCTCCGGGGCTTCGGCGAGATGGCCCCAGTAGTGCTTGATCGCTTGCGCGTCGCTCACGCCCGACACATCCATGAAGTACAGGATGCGGAGCGCCGCTTCACGCCCTTTTCGTCGTGATCCCATCGTCGGCTAGCTTGCGGTCGAACAGGGTCATTTCAATCGCCGTTAGCGCGGCGTCGTGGCCTTTGTTGCCGTGCGTGCCGCCAGCGCGATCGAGCGCCTGTGCGTCGTCATCGGTGGTGAGCACGCCGAAGACGACTGGCACGCCGGTATCGTGGGATACGCGCCCGAGGCCGAGGGCAGTCCCCTTCGAGACGTAGTCGAAATGAGGTGTGCCGCCGCGGATGACCGCCCCGAGGGCCACCACCGCATCGAACTGTTTGCTCTGGGCCAGCTTCTGCGCCGCGTAGGGAAGCTCCCAGGCTCCCGGCACCTCCACCACGTAGACGGATTTCGAAGCGACGCCGTGCTCCGAGAAGCATTCCTTGGCCCCGTCGAGCAACTTGCTCACTACGGCGTGGTTGAATCGCGACCAAACGATGGCAAAGCGAGCGTCCGCCGGCGCGGTGACCTCGACCAAGGGCTGGTTTCGATCTTCGCTCACGATGCCTCCCCGCTAGGAGGGCTTGCAGGGCCGAGCTCGCCGCCCGGCGACACCCTGAGCTGGTCGACGACTGCCAACCCGTAGGCGTCGAGGCTCGGCATGCGGCGTGGACGGTTGGTGAGGATGCGAAGCTTCTGGAGCCCCAGGTCGGACAGCACCTGCGCGCCGAAGCCATACTCGCGCAGCACGACGCCCGGCTCCTCCGGAGGCCGAGAAATCGGCTCGCCGAGGTAGAACGCGAGGTCGGTGTCCGGGTCCGGATGCCCCGGCAAGAACAGGATCACTCCGTTGCCCTCCCTCTCGATGGCGGTAACGCAGTCGGCGATGTGCACGCGCTGGCCCATCCGAACCTGAAACGCGTCCCCGAGCACGCTCCCGCGGTGCACGCGGACCATGGTCGGTTCCGGCGTGATGTCTCCGTAGTGGAGCGCCATGAACTGGTCTCGATCGTCGACTTGAACCTGATAGACCGATGCGGTCCACGTCCGGCCCGTCGCCATCTTCACCGGTGTCTGCCGGATCCGAGCCACGAGACGCTCGCGCGCAAGCCGATATTGAATCAGATCGGCGATGGTGAGCAGTCGAAGGTCGTGCTCCTCGGCAAAGGCGACGAGGTCGGGATAGCGCGCCATCGTGCCATCGTCCTTCATGATCTCGCAGATGACGCTTGCCGGCTTCAAGCCTGCGAGCCGAGAGAGATCGACCGAGCCCTCCGTGTGGCCGGTTCGCTGCAGCACCCCACCGGGGACGGCTTTGAGCGGGAAGACGTGGCCCGGGCTGACGAGGTCGGCGGGTCCGGCGTCGTCAGCGACGGCCGTCAGAATCGTGTGTGCGCGGTCCCCGGCGCTGATCCCAGTCGTCACACCGTGTCTGGCCTCGACCGAAACCGTAAAGGCGGTCGAGCGCGACGAGCGATTGTTGTCGACCATCATGGGGAGATCGAGTTGGCGGATGCGGTCCTCGGTCAGGCTGAGGCAGATGAGCCCGCGAGCGTGCCGCGCCATGAAGTTGATCGTCTCGGCGTCGGCGAGCTCCGCCGCCATGCAAACGTCGCCTTCGTTTTCGCGGTCTTCATCGTCGACGAGGATGACCATTCTTCCTTGGCGAATGTCATCCAACGCCGCGACGACCCGCTCGATCGCGCTCGTCATATCGGCGCCACCATGACGCGAAAGTGGTCCCCATTCCAGCGGACGCTGCAAATCCTCAGTCGTCCGGGGCGTCTACGCCGGGCTTGCCCATCAGACTTGCCACGTACTTGGCGAGGATGTCGACCTCGAGGTTGACTCGAGCCCCCGGCATCATCTGTCCAAACGTCGTTTCGTCTAGGGTGAACGGCACCAACATGACGTCGAAGCGAGTCCCCGCGACTGCGTTCACCGTGAGGCTGACGCCGTTGACCGTGATGGAGCCCTTGGGCGCGAGGAACGGCGCCAACCGTTTGGGTACTTCGAAGCTCGCGCGCATATAGTCGCCTTCAGTCGCCCGACCGGCGAGCGTCCCCACGCCGTCGACGTGGCCGGTCACGAGGTGTCCTCCCAAACGCTCGCCGAGCGCAAGCGCCCGCTCCAAGTGTACGCGGTCGCCTCTGTGGCGGTCACCGAGATTGGTCTTATCGAGGGTTTCGAGGGAAGCGTCTGCCTCGAAATGACCTTCCGAAAACGACTTCACCGTGAGGCAAGCGCCGTCGACTGCGATCGATTCGCCGAGCACGTAGGGATGCATCGCGCATCCGATTCGAATCGACAATCCGTCGTCGCGTCGTTCCAGCTCCTCGATGGTGCCGACCTGCTCTATCAATCCTGTGAACATCTACTGCGTCCTCTCGAAGTCGCCGGTCACGAGCCAGTCCGAACCGACCGAGCGCACCTCCGTGCGCACCAAGCGCCAGGCGCGCTCAATCGATTCGACGCCGGACCCAGCCGCAAAGGAAATTGCATTTGCGTCTCCGAGCACGCGCGGCGCGATGAAGATCGCAGCGCGGTCGGCGAGCCCGAGGTCCAAGAAGGTCCCATGCACCTGCGCGCCGCCCTCGACGAGCAGTCGAACGACGTCGCGCTGGCCCAACACTCGCAGAACCGAAGCGACGTCCACTCCGCGTGCGTGTCGTGGTACCGCGATCAGCTCGGCGCCGGCCCCTCGGAGTGCTTCGGAGCGGGTCAGATCGGCGTCCGGCGCGTGAAAGATGATTGCCCCGGCTTCCGATCCGCCGCTCGAGCCCAGAACGGCCGCGGAGGTGGGGGTCCGGAGGTCGGCGTCGAGGACGACGCGGAGTGGATCTTGTCCGGATACGTGACGAACCGTGAGGGCTGGGTCATCTGCAAGCACGGTCCCCACGCCTACGAGGATCGCGTCGCATTCGTCGCGGAGGCGGTGGGCCTCGGTCCGGGCAGCTTCACCCGTGATCCATTTCGAGTCGCCGGTTCGCGTTGCGATCTTTCCGTCCAGGGTGACCGCTGCCTTCAAGGTCACGTGCGGAAGCCCGGTCTTGATGTGTTTGGCGAAGTCGGCGACGAGCGCGGTGCACTCCTGCTCCAACAGACCGACATCGACCTGTACGCCACCATTCTTCAGGCGCTCGATGCCGCCAGGAACGTGTGGCGCAGGATCACGGCAGCCGATCACCACGCGGCCGATGCCCGTCTCGAGAATCGCTTCGGTGCACGGGCCCGTTCGCCCGTGGTGATTGCAGGGCTCGAGCGTCACGTAGAGGGTCGCGCCTTCCACGCTTCCCGCGGCGTTTCGAATCGCATCGACCTCAGCGTGGGCTTCGCCCGCGCGTGCATGGTGACCGAGCGCGATGATTTCGCCGTCGCGCACGAGCGCGGCGCCGACTCGGGGGTTGGGGCTCGGGCGGCCGCGTTTAGCCTCCGCAATCGCCTGCGCCATCACCTCGCGCTCGAAGTCGGACCACATGTCAATCCCTGAGCCTACTCAGCTCCTCGAGGAATTCACCGACGTCTTGAAAGTCTCGGTAGACGCTGGCGAAGCGAACATACGCGACTGGATCCAAGCCGCGAAGCTCGTGAAGCACGTGCTCGCCGAGCCGGGCCGAAGTGACCTCTTGCTCTCCGGTGTCGACCAGCCACCGCTCGACCTGATGCAGTAAGCGCTCCAGCGCCTCTGCCGAGACCGGACGTTTCACGCACGCGCGACGGAGTCCCGCATGGAGCTTGTCGCGGTCGTAGGGCTGGCGTCGCCCGTCGTTCTTGACGATGAGCGGGAGTGTCTGTTCGACGCGCTCGTACGTCGTATACCGCCGGCCGCAGTGTTCGCACTCGCGTCGTCGCCGAGTGACCTCGCCGGCCTGAGAGAGACGGGAGTCGATCACCCGGTTTACCAACGTACCACAGTAGGGGCAGCGCATGGGTCCGCAGAAGCTAGCGCCCGCGGGAACGTGCGGCAACGCGGTTACCGCCGTTCAAACGCGTACGAGACGAACCAGCGACTCCAGGTGCGCGGTCTGGGGAAACATGTCAAAGCCGAGCACGCGATCGATACGGTATCCCTGCGCAGTCACAAGCCGAAGATCGCGTGCAAGCGTGGCCGTGTCGCAAGAGACGTAGACGATGCGTTTGAGTCGCGGGGGCAGGTCGCGCTTTTCGAAGAGCTCGCGGGCGCCGTGGCGAGGGGGATCGAGGACCAGCACGTCGTAGCGCCCTTTGGGCGGTTGGTTCGCGTCGCCGACCGCGATGCGCGCCTGCAGCCCGCGGCGTTCTAGATTGCTCCGGCAGGCTTCGACCGCGCCCGGATCTCGCTCGACGGCAACCAGCGCTGCGGGCGCGCGCGAAGCGAGCTGGACGGTGAAATTGCCGATGCCGCAGTGAAGCTCGAGTACCCGCATTCCCTCAGGCTCGGCGAGGTCGACGACCGCCTGGACCAATGCGGCATTGATGCCGTCGTTGGCCTGTGAGAAGCCACCCGGCGGCCCGTGAAGCTCGCCTTCTGCGCTCCCGATCACGACGGTCGTGTCGCCCCAGCTGGCCGCGGTCACCGAGTCACCGGCTCGGAGGGTGACGCCTGCGATTGCCGCGTGCTCGGCCAGTGCGGCGCATGCGTCGAAAAGCGCCGGTCCCTGATCGTCGTCCGTGGTCAATCCCACGACCGTGCGGTTTTCGGCGGTGAGCTGGAGCTGAATCTCTCCCGCTCCTTGCAGCACCTCGGCGAGCGCCTCTCGCGCGCGCACCCACGCCGTTTGAAGGGGAGCCCGGAGCACCAAGCACTCACGGATGTCGGTCACGCGGTTCGAGTGGAGCTGGCGATAGCCGAGCGTGCTCCCATGCCACGCGAGACGCGCGCGGCGCCGGTACCCGAGAGCGTCCGCAGAGGCGACCCACTCTGCCTCGACCTCTTGCGCTCCCGGTAGGCCGCGGCAAGCGTCGCGCAAGAAGCCGAGCTTGATGTCCCGCTGAAGCGCGGCGTCGGCGTTCATCAGCGGACAGCCCCCACAGCGGGTTGCCACCGGGCACGCGGGATCGACCCGGCCCGGAGCTGGTCGATCGATGCGCTTGAGGCGGCCGCGTGCCGCGCCTCGCTTGCTCGAGGTCAGCTCGATCTGCACACGCTCCCCGGGGAGCGCCCCCGGCACGAAGACGACCCCGCGGGCCGTTTCCACCACGGCGTCGCCTCCGCGACCGATCGCCCGAACCTCGCCCTGCGTGAAACGCTCGGAGGACATGAG
>CP070650.1:123861-126622 GCA_020354595.1 Myxococcales bacterium | reverse complement strand
TGCGAGGTGCGATTCTTGAGTCGGCTCATGAATTGGTGCTCCCGAGGACAGCGCCTTGATACCAGCGCCAAAACGCTCGCACGCCCTGCTCGACGGTCACCCTGGGCGCGTAGCCGAGCAGCTCCTTGGCGCGGTCGACATTCGCGTACGTGTACTCCATGTCTGCGGCGGGCATGGGACGATCGGTCAAGCTCGAGCGCTTGCCCGCATGCCCCTCGATGAGCCGCACGAAATCGGCGAGGAGGGTGGGCTGCCCGCGACCGAGATTGATGATCTCGTAGCCCATGGGCTGGTCCGCGGCGGCGACCACCCCTTGGACGATGTCGTCGACGTACGTCCAATCGCGGTGCATCTGGCCGTTGTTGTAGAGCGGCACCTCTTTGCCGAAAAAGATGTTGTCCAACACGAGGTACGCCATCATGTCCGGACGGCCGCGGGGCCCGTACACCGTAAAGAACCGCAGCGCGGTGAAGCTCTGTTCGTACAAGTGGAAGTACGAATAGCCCAAGAGCTCGGCGGCCCGTTTGCTGGCAGGATAGGGTGCGAGCGGCCGGTCCGCGCGGTCGCTTTCGATGAACGGGATGACCTTGGTCCGACCATAAACCGAGGAGGTCGACGCGAAGACGAAGTGCGGCTGGCCGTGCCTCTGCGCCGCGTCGAGCAGCGTCAGAGTTCCGCCGAGATTCACGTCAAAATAGAGCCTCGGATCTTCGATCGACGCGCGAACCCCGGCCATCGCCGCGAGATGGACGATGACATCGAACCCGTGCTCGGCGAAGAGCGCCTCCATCGCGGCCTCGTCGCGAATGTCGGCCTTGTGGAAGATGAACTTGCCGGGATCCGGAGCCATCTTGCGAATTTCCTCTAGGTTCGCTTCTTTACGGGACGGATCGTAGTAGTCGTTCAGGTTGTCGACGCCGACCACCAAGTCGCCGCGCTCGAGCAACGCCGTCGCCGTGTTGCTCCCAATGAATCCAGCAGCCCCCGTCAGCAGGATCTTCTTCATCGCCCCCTCGTGCCTGATTAGTCTACCATGACCGCGTGCAGGCCATGCTTCTAGCAGCCGGGCTGGGAACGCGCCTCCGGCCGCTCACGGACCTCCGCCCCAAGCCCATCGTGCCCGTGGCTAACAAGCCTCTGGCGGCTTTCGCCATGGAGCATCTCGCGCGGAGCGGGGTAGAGAGAATCATCGCGAACACACACCCGCAGCCGGAGAAGGTGGAAAACGCGCTGCGCGACGCGTGCCCTCAGGGCGTCGAGCTCCGTTTTTCCCGCGAGACCACGCTCCTCGGCACAGGTGGGGGCCTTCACAAAGCGCGCATTTGGTTCGACGACTCACAGGCGCCCGTGATCGTGATGAACGGCGACACGCTCTTTGCGCCGGACCTCCGCGAGGCCGTCGAGGCGCACGTCGCGGCCGGCGCGGTTGCAACGATGATACTGCGAAAAACCCCCGACCCGCGGCGCTTCGGGGCGATCGGAATCGACTCGACGGGCCGGGTTCGCAGCTTGCTTGGCTCCCCTGAAGGCGCAGACGTGAACGAAGAACTCATGTTCAGCGGAGTCCACATCTTGTCACCCGAGGCCTTCGACGCGATGCCGGAATCCGGATGTGTCATCCGCACCGCCTACCGGAGTTGGGTCGACGACGGGGCGCCTGTGCTCGGCATCGTCGACCACTCGCCATGGGCCGACCTCGGAACCGTATCGGAGTACCACCGGCTGAACCTAGAGTTGGCCTCAGGTTCTTTTCTTTGGCCCGGCGTCTCGCCTCGCGACGGCAGCGTGTTGCCGGCCGACCTCGAATCGTCGGAGCGCATCCGGCGGAGCGTGGTCGGCGAAGGAGTGCGCATCGGAGACGATGTCACCCTCGACCGATGTGTCGTCTGGCCCGGGACGAGCGTCGAGCGTTCCGCATGTAACGCAGTGCTCACGCCGGAGCACCGAATCGAGCTCAGCTGAGGCCCATGACCTTGGCGAGAACCACGGTGATGTTGTCGGGGCCGCCGGCTTCGTTGGCGCTTTCGATCAGCCTGTTCGCGGCGGTTTGAAGATCGGGCTGCGACGTGACGACGCGTTGAATCTCGGCATCGCTCACGGGGCCGCACAGACCGTCGCTGCACAGGACGTAAATGTCGCCGATTTCTGGCCGGTCGAGGACCGTGTCGACTTTGACGGTCGCCTTCATACCGAGCGCACGCACGATGACGTTCTTGAGCGGGAAGTTCTCGATCTCTTCTTCGGAGAGCCGCTTCATCTTGATGTAGTCGTTGAGCAACGAGTGGTCACTCGTCAGTTGCTCCATCTTGCCTTCGCGAATTCGGTAGACGCGGCTGTCACCAACATGCCCAATCAAAACGCCGTCCTCGACGACGAGGATGCCCGCGACAGTCGTCCCCATGCTGTGCATCTGAGGATTCCTCTGCGCCGCTTCGTGGATGCGGAGGTTCGCGAGCTTGATGCCCGTGATCAGTCGGTTCTCTTCGTAGCCCCGCGCCTTGTCCATCTTGTAGGGCCACGTAGCCTCGGGGTCGGCGCTCGTCGCGCGGAAGAATTCGCGGAGGGTCTCGACGGCCATCTTGCTGGCCACCTCGCCGGAGGCGTGGCCGCCCATGCCGTCAGCGACGACGTACAGGTTGTCCTCGTCGGCGAGCATGAAGGTGTCCTCGTTGTGGGTTCGCTTCATTCCCACGTGAGTGTCCCCAATCGCCAGCACCCGAGCCCGTGACATCACGCTTCCGCCGATCCCCCCTTGGATTAC
>CP070650.1:115804-123761 GCA_020354595.1 Myxococcales bacterium | reverse complement strand
AAGCGATGCTCGCCGAGTATCCTGACGCGCGGCTCGTGCAGACGCATCGCGACCCATTGAAGACGAACGCGTCGCTCGCGAGCTTGGTGACCCATTTGCGAATCATGGCAAGCGACGAGGTCGACCCATCCGCCATCGCCAAACAATGGTCTACATGGAACGCGCGGGCGCTCGACGAGGTGGTACGCGTCCGGCGGTCCGGGCTGATCCGCGAAGACCGAATCATCGACGTCAGCTTCTACGAGTTCATGGATGCGCCCTTGAAGCAGGTCCAGGCGATCTACGACTTCTTCGGCCTCGATCTTTCGGCCGCTACCAAGCGGAAGATGGACGCCTACCTAGCGGCCCACACCGCGGAACAGCACGGTGGGCACCGGTATCGGTTCAGCGACTTCGGCCTCGACCTCCGAGCGGAGCGCGAGCGCGTCCGAGCCTATCAAGAATACTTTGACGTCCGAAGCGAAACGCTGCGGTGATTTGATTTCTCGTAGGTCCGAACGGCAGGCCGTATACTCGGACCCATCCCGGTACTCCGGCCCTCTCCGTGACCGTCTCGATCGACACGATACACCTCGCTCAAGCACGCATCGCGCCAAGCATCGTGCGTACTCCATTCGAGCGGTCCGATACGCTGTCTGCGTTGGTTGGCGTCCAGCTTTACCTGAAGCGGGAGAACCAACAGTACACGGCATCCTTCAAGGAGCGCGGGGCGCTGAACCGTCTATTGGATCTGACGCCCAAACAGCGCGCCGACGGTGTCATCGCGATGTCAGCGGGCAATCACGCTCAGGCGCTCGCGTACCACGGAAGGCGTCTTGGAATTCCAACGACGATCGTCATGCCGCAGACCACGCCGAATTTCAAGGTGGAGCAGACCCGCGCCCATGGCGCGCAGGTGATGTTGCACGGCGTTCGATTCGACGAAACGCAAGCCTTTACGGAAGAGCTGGGTCGACGGCGTAACCTGACGCTCATTCACCCCTTCGACGATCCGGCCGTGATCGCGGGTCAGGGCACGCTCGCGGTCGAAATGGTGGAGGACGTGCCGACAATCGATACGCTCATCGTTCCGGTCGGCGGAGGCGGCTTGATCTCGGGCGTGGCTGTCGCGGCGAAAGCCCTGCTACCGACGATCTCCATCATTGGCGTGCAGAGCGAACGCTATCCGTCGGCACACCATGCGTTTCACGGGCTGGATCCTAGCGATGTTCCAGATCACGACACCGTCGCCGACGGAATCGCCGTGAAGTCGCCGGGCACGCTCACGATGGAGCTGATTCGGCGCTACGTCGACGACATGATTCTGGTGAGCGAGGACGACATCGAACAGGCCATTTTCATGCTCGCCGAGATCGAGAAAACCGTGGTTGAGGGTGCCGGCGCGGCCGGTGTCGCAGCGGCGATTCGTCACAAGGACCGGTTTCAGGAGCAGACCGTGGGAACCATCCTCTGCGGCGGGAACATCGACATGATGACGCTGTCGTCGGTGCTGCAGCGCGGGATGGTGCGAAGTCACCGCTTGGTCAAGGTGAGGGTCGAGGTGCCGGACATCCCCGGGGCCCTCGGCCAAGTCACTCAGCTAATCGGCGAGCTCAGAAGCAACATCATGGAGATCAACCACCAGCGCACGTTCGGCGCATCCT
Source organism: Myxococcales bacterium (assembly GCA_020354595.1). Taxonomy (GTDB): domain Bacteria; phylum Myxococcota_A; class Polyangia; order Polyangiales; family Houyiibacteriaceae; genus SG8-38. The sequence goes on along the minus strand of CP070650.1, from coordinate 122,118 downwards.
CCGCGCGAGCGGCGATCGTGGACATGGTCCTACAGCTCCGCGGTGAGGAACAGGCGGAGGAGGTCCTCGATGCGCTGAAAGCCTGGGGCCTCGACGCCCGTCTGATCCATTGAGCTCCGTGGGGCGCGCCGCTATGGGGCGGCCGACGCGTGTTAGGATGCGCCGGTGACCAAGACCCACGATGCGTTCATCGAGCTCGTCGACGCCTACCGGCAGCTTCCCGAGACCTTCAACGAAGGCTTCGACTGGCTGAGCCCGCAAGCAAAGCTCCAGGGCTATCGGCACTTGGCGCATTTGCTCAGCTACGGGTTCGAGCTCTACATGGAGAGCGACCCGCTGCGGCCGGTGTTCGTGCCGATCCACAGCCCGACGATGCGAATCCTCGGGGACAACACCGACTCGATCTACTACTTCACGCAGGTTCGAGGCACCGAGCGCTATCGCATTGCCGGCAACATCCGCGACGCCTGCTACCTCAGCTTCTGCGTCTACGCGGGCGAGCCCGACGGCTCCTGGTCAGACCACATCGCGTGTCACGTCAATCACACCGAAATTGACTTCGAGAACGACGGCTCGTTCGAGATCTTCATCGGCCCGGACGAGCCCGACATGCCGAACCATTTCAAGATCGGTCCTCGTGCGGTCTGTTTGATCACGCGCGAGTACTACTTCGACCGCAGCAGGGAGCGCCACGCAGAGCTGCACATCGAAAACACGGCCGACCTTCCGCCTCCCGCCCCGCTCACCGACGCGGTCCTCGCCGAACAGTTCCGCACCGTCACCAATTTCGTCACCCAGACCACGGCCATGGCACCGCTCTCCCCGACGAACGACATCAACGTGGTGGGCGAGCCCTTCGGCTTCGACCCCGATGGCATGGGTTGGGGATCGCCCGACAACGTCTATGCGATCGCACACTTCGACCTGGCCGACGACGAGGTGCTCGTGCTTCGGGGGCGCTCGCCCAAGTGCTGCTACTGGGGCGTTCAGACCTGGAACGCCTACATGCAATCCTATGATTCCAGGTACTACAAAGTCTGCGTGAACTCCGCGCAGGTCGAGCTCGACGGCGACGGCGGGTGGACGATCTACCTCGCCAAGGAAGACCCGGGCCTCGGCAACTGGGTCGGCACAGCCGGCCACCCCGATGGCATCGTCTTCGTACGCTGGTTGCTCGCGGAGCGGTTCCCAGAGCCGGTGAGCTCCGAGGTCGTGAAAGTCAACGCCCTGATGAAGTGAGCTCGCCCCGTCTCACGGGTTCATTTCGTATTCATCTTTGAGATCGTGCACCTGTTGCCAGACCCGCTCGTAGCGTGCATCGTCTGAAACCGGCTTGCGGATCATCTGCATACAGCTCGCCATCTGTTTGTCGTTGCTGGAAGGCTTCGAGTAGAGGTTGAGGGCGTGACGCGAGAAGTCTCGCACCATGAAGTCGAAGATTTGGTCGACCAGATCATCGGAGACGTCGTAGATGTTGGCGTTCTCCAAAATCAATTGACCGTAGACGACCAGGGCGAAGATCTCGCCTCCCGCGAGCAGGAAGTCGATGTCCCGGCGCTGCGTTTCATCCGGAGGAGAAGCGAACAGCATCTTCTTGAAGGCCTCGATTTGCTCGCGGAACACCCGGAGGTTCGCGGTGTCTCGGCTCGAGTACGCGATGTTGTAATCGTGGAATTGAATCTTTCCGAGGCCCTTCGTCGGGCCTTGGTCGAAGAGGAAGTCGTCGTTGGCGGCCTGGTCCTGTCGCGTCACTTCGGCGTAGTCCCCCGGCGCGAAGAAGTAGTTCGCCATGAACTTCACGATGAGCGCGATGTTGACGTGAACGGTGCCTTCGAGCTTCGGCAGGGCGCGAATGTCCACCGCGGCTTGCTCGAAGTACATGTCCTTTTCGAACCCCTTGGCCGCAATGACGTCCCACAACAGGTTGATGACGTCCTCGCCCTGGGTGGTCACCTTCATCTTCACCATGGGGTTGTAGAGCAAGTAGCGGCGGTCTTCGGGTGAAGCGACCCGCATGTAGTCGGCCGCTCGGAGCGCGAACAGCTTCATCGCCACGAGCCTCGCGTACGCATCGGTAAACATCTGCTTTACGTGCGGGAAGTCCGTGACGTACATCCCGTAAAGACGTCGATTGGCCGCATGGTGTATGGCTTCGTAGAGCGCGTGAGTGCACATGCCGATCGAAGCCCAGCCGAGGTTATACTTGCCGATGTTGACGGTGTTGAGCGCGCTGTTCCACGCGTGGTCGCCTCTCGCGATGACATCGGCGTCCGTGATGGGATAATCCTCGAGCTCGTATTGGGAAACGTAGTTCTGGCTTGCGCACACGTTCTTCACCAACCGGTAGTTGTCGTGTTGTGAGTCGACGCCAAAGAACACGTACTCGTCCGAGTCGGCGAGCTTCCCGAAAGTCGAGACGATGGCGGCCTCGTTCCCGTTTCCGATGTAGTACTTGCCTCCGGCCGCTGTGTAGCGTCCTTCGCCTTGCGGCGTGAGTGTCATGTCCGTGGAGTACACGTCCGCGCCGTGCTCTTTTTCCGAGAGCCCGAACGCAAAGATGCCGCCTTCCTCGAGCGCCTTGGCCGCACGCTTTTTGATCGCCTCGTTCTCGCTCATCCAGATCGGCCCGAGGCCGAGGACGGTGACCTGCCAGGTGTACCAGTACTGCAGGCCGTAGAACCCGGGGATCTCGGCGAACTCGCAGACCCGCCACGTGTCCCACCGAGAGTCTGCGGCTCCGTAGCCCTCCGGTGTGCACATCGTGGCGAAGATCTGCTCCTCTTTGACGAAGTCGAGGAAGTCCGAGTACCAGACCTTCGCGTGATAGTCGTCCTTGATTCGACCCTTACCCTTCCGCTCGAAGAACTCGATGGTCTTGAGCATGACCTCGCGGGATCGGGAGTCAGGGTAGGATCGGACGTGAGCTTTTGGATTGAGGAGAATCATAGCCCTGGGGTGATAGCACGGGCGGCAGCGAAACCATACCGCGTTCGAAGGCTCGCATTCTCCCAGAATTCGGTAGAGTGACCCTAGGAACGTCTTGATGACCGTGACCTGCGCCCTTCACGGAACGATGCACGCGACGGCGGCGGAGGCCCTGAGGGCGCTGGAGCACGCGTTCAACAAGGCCCACGTGTTCATCACCGAGGCGCACCAGCTCGGCGGGCTCGCGCTGGTGGTTCACTGGGACATGGAGGGCGACCACCGCCAGCAGTTGGTCGACGCGCTGTTGGAGGTGTCCGTCAACCTCGACGACGACACCTTCGAAGAGCTACGAGGTCCCTGGGAAGGCCCGCTCACCGGCTCCCTCCACGTCACCCTCGAGCACGAAGGCCGCGACTCGAAGATCCCGGTCCCTGCCGTACCTGGCTGAACAGGCCGAGCGGGGCCAGATGATGTAGGCTACGCCCCTCCTGTGAACGGCAACCGATGAAGATTTTGCCCAACGACGATCAGAAGCAGATGCTCACCGCGATTGGGCGCGTCCTCTCTCGGCATGCGGGCCGATGGAACGCGGAGCGTTCGGGCAACGTGCTCGCCGACCTCCAATCAGCCACGAGCGCGCTAGCTGCGATGGTGGGTCGGAGTGCACAAAGACCAGCAGATGGCGCCGACAAGGTGCGCAAGTTCTGGGGTTGGGGATACGAAGGCGAGGGCCCGGACCCCATGATGGTGGAGGTCTTCCTCGAGTTTCTGAAGGCGCGCTTCGGGCTCGACGACTACAGCGACACGCCCGCACCGAACATCGAAAACATCGAGCTTCGCGCGCCTCGTTTCGCGTTGCCGGAGGAGCTGGCGGCGTTTTGCACCGACGCCAGGCTCGACCGCGCCGCCCACAGCTACGGCAAGGCCTTCCGCGACATCGTGCGCGCGCTTCACGGCGAGTACGACAACCCCACCGACTACGTCGCGTACCCGGAGACCGAGGAGCAGATCCTGGCGCTGATCCGCTTCTGCGAAGCCGAGGGCGTGAGCCTCACCCCCTATGGCGGCGGCTCGAGCGTGGTCGGCGGCGTGGAGCCCACGCGCTCCGAGCGTTACAGGGGGACGATCTCGCTCGACATGCGCAACTTCGACCGCGTGCTCGAAGTCGACGAAGCTTCCCGCGCGGCCCGGGTTCAAGCCGGGATCTATGGCCCGGCCCTCGAGGCCGCGCTCAAGCCCTACGGTCTGAGCCCCCGCTTCTATCCGCAGAGCTTCGAGTTTTCGACGCTCGGCGGGTGGATCGCCACGCGCGCGGGCGGCCACTACTGCACGCTCTACACGCACATCGAAGACATCGTCGAGTCGGTCCGCGTGGTCACACCGCAAGGCATTCACGAAAGTCGACGGCTTCCCGCGTCAGGTGCCGGCCCGAGCCAGGAGCGGCTTTGGTGCGGCTCGGAGGGAACGCTCGGCGTCATCACCGAAGCATGGATTCGCCTGCACGGCCGCCCCCGCTATCGTTCCTCGGCGACCGTGAAGTTCGACGACTTCGTGACTGGAGCGCGCGCGGTACGCGAGCTCTCGCAGGGAAAGCTCTACCCCGTCAACTGCCGGCTCGTGAGCCGAATGGAAGCCGTGTCGATGGGCCTCGGCGACGGACGCCATGCGATGCTGCTGCTCGGCTTCGAGTCGGAGCACTATCCCCAGAAGGACGCGATGGACAAGGCGTTGAAGGTCTGCCGCGAGCACGGCGGGCGGTACAACCGCCGCAAAGTCACGCACACCGAGTCGCGCGTGCGCTCGGGTGCGGCCGGCAGCTGGCGCAACAACTTCATCAAGGCGCCCTACATCCGCGACATCATGGCGGCCAAGGGCATGGTCACCGAGACGGTGGAAACCGCGATCACGTGGGATCGGTTCGAGTTTTTCCATCAACAGGTCAACGACGCCGCGCAGCGCGCCTTCGATGAGCACTGCCGAGGACGCGGCATCATCACCTGTCGGTTCACGCACATCTACCCCGACGGACCCGCGCCCTATTACACGATCGTCGCGTGGAGCGAGCCGGGCAGGCAGCTGGAAACCTGGGATGCGATCAAGGCCTCGGTGTCCGATGCGATCATCGACAACGGCGGCACGATCACGCACCACCACGCCGTAGGACGCGACCATCGCCCGTGGTACGAGCGCGAGCGCGGCGACCTCTTCACGACCACGCTGACGGGGCTAAAATCCACGCTGGACCCCGAATGGGTGCTCAACCCGGGAGTCCTGCTCGAGGAGCGCTGACGATGGCGGCCGAGCGTCCAGCCCACCTCGATCCTCGGTTCGTCATCGAGGACTTCGAGCCAGCCTACATGGAGACTTGGCGGCGCGGGCTCCTCGAAGAAAAGGTCAAAGCGGCGCTTCGGGAGCTCGAGGAATGCCGCGTGTGCCCCCGCAACTGCCGCGTCAATCGATTGAAAGACGAACAGCGCGTTTGCCACACCGGCCGCTACGCGATCGTGAGCTCCGCGTTTCCGCACTTCGGGGAGGAGGACTGCCTTCGGGGTTCGCGCGGCAGCGGCACGATCTTCTTCGGCCTGTGCAACCTGCGATGCGTCTTCTGTCAGAACTGGGACATCAGTCAGAAGACCGCTGGGACCGAGATGGATGCCGCGGGCATTGCAGGCCTCGCGCTCGAGCTTCAAGCGCGGGGATGCCACAACATCAACTTCGTCACGCCCGAGCACGTCGCACCCCAAGTCGTCGAAGCACTTGCCATCGCAATCCCCAAGGGCCTTCGTGTGCCGATCGTCTACAACACCAGCGCCTACGATAGCCTCGCCTCGCTTCGCCTGATGGAAGGGCTCGTCGACATCTACATGCCCGATTTCAAGTTCTGGAATCGAGAGAGCGCGCGTGTGCTCTGCAAGGCCAAGGACTACCCTGTCGTCGCGCGAGCCGCGATCCAAGAGATGCACCGGCAGGTCGGTGATCTTCGCTTTGGTCCGGACGGGTTGGCCCGTCGCGGCCTGCTCGTTCGGCACCTCGTGATGCCGGGTCAGACCGATGAATGCGAAGCCATCATGGAGTGGCTGGCCGAAGAAATATCGCCCGACACCTACGTCAACGTGATGGGGCAGTACCGAACCCAGTACCAAGTTGGGGAGATCGCGCGGGACGGCAAGCGTCGTTACGCGTCGATCGATCGGCGGCCGACCCGGCAGGAGATAGCCGCGGCGTATGGGGCGGCTCACGCCGCCGGCCTGCGAAGGCTGGACGCCAGATCATGACCGGTCGATCCAGTATGAACGTAAAAGTTTGTTTATAAAGCAATTCCTGGGTACTCTGTGATGGGCCGTTCCATGCGTATCCGGCACAGAATTCCTTTGCTTTTCATCATCGTT
>CP070650.1:112974-115704 GCA_020354595.1 Myxococcales bacterium | reverse complement strand
GAAGGAGCGCCAACCGAACGTCATCATTCTGCTCGCCGACGACCTCGGGCCCTACGAAGTGAGCGCCTACGGCGTAGAGCACATCTCGACACCTCACATCGATCAGATTGGCGCCGAAGGCGTCGTCTTCGAGCAAGGCTACGCGACGGCGCCGACCTGCGCGCCGGCTCGCTCCGGGCTCATGACCGGTCGCGTCCAGAATCGCTACGGCTTCGAAACGCAGGTCATGGAGTTCTACCCGAGCAACTACGTCGAATACATCTCGGGTCGATGGCTGGTCGATACCGGGGAGTTCAAGGTCAAGGCCAAGCCTTCGTTCCCCTCGGCCTGGCAGGTGCACAAGCAAGGCACGCCGCCCACCGAGATCATGCTCTCGGAGATTCTCAAGAAGTACAACTACAGCACGGCGCTCATCGGGAAGTGGCACCTCGGGGTGCACCGCGAGCAAGTGCCGTTGGCCCGCGGCTTCGACTACCAGTACGGCTTCTATGGGGCGTTCTCGCTCTACGCACCGAAGAAGAACTGGTCCGGCATCATCAACCACGAGCACGACTCGTTTAGCGCGCAGCACCAGTGGAAGACTGGCCGCAAAGAGCAGGCGGCCATGATGCGCAACGGTAAAGAGATCTACGAGGACCGCTACCTCACCTTCGCCTTCCGTGACGAGATGATGGAGTACATGGAGGAGCACAAGGACGAGCCGTTCTTCATCTACGGTGCGTTCTCGGCGCCGCACGTCCCCTTCCAGGCCCCGGTCGAGTACTACTGCCAGTACCCGCACGTCGAAGACGAGAACAAGCGCGTCTACTACTCGATGATCTCGGCGCTCGACGACGCCATCGGCGACATTCACCAAAAGATCAAGGATCTCGGCATCGAGAACGACACGATCATCTGGTTCTTGAGCGACGACGGGGGCGCGTCGTATACGCACGCGACCGACAACGGCCCGCTCAAGCTCGGCAAGCTCACACAGTTCGAGGGGGGCGTCCGGGTGCCGTTCATGATGAAGTGGAAAGGGAAGGTAAAGGCAGGGACCCGGTACAAGTATCCGGTCTCCTCGACCGACATCTATGCGACCTCTGTCGCAGCCGCGGGCGGCGTCTTGCCGAGTGACCGCGAGTACGACGGCGTCAACCTCGTCCCCTACGTCAACGGGCAGAACAAAGAGCGGCCGCATCAGACGCTCTTTTGGCGAGCGGACCACATCTGGGCGATGCGCGACGGCGATTACAAGCTGATCCTGAGCACGCGCGACGGCTGGGCCGAGCTTCACAACCTCATCACCGACCAGTCCGAGGAGATCAACCTCAAGGAGCAGATGCCGGAGCTCTACGAGAAGCTCCGGGAGGAGCACGAGAACTGGCAGAAGGAGCAGCTCAAGGTGAAGCCGATGTGGCCGCGCATCATGGACAAGCGCTTCCACTCGGAAGACGGCAAGGAATACTACTTCCCCGCTTGAGGGCCTGAACGATGAAGAAACTACTCACAGGACTCGCCCTCATCGCCCTCTGCGCTTCCGCATGGCTTACCCCGAGCTCGGCTTCGGCCGTGCCCAAGATGGATGTGAAAGTCGCCGTCGCCGTGGGTAGCACCACCCTAGTCCCACGCGTCCCTACTATTGAAATCCCCAATTGGAACCCCCCACCAGACACCATCCAGGTCGGTAGCCGCACTCCCACAACCTATCCCAACTGGGGCCTCTTCCTATCCGCGCGCGTCCGCGCCGGAAAAATCTTCGGCGAGATGGCGATTGGATTCAGCCGATTCTACTTCGATGTGAGCGAAGAGCTCGTCGCCATCGGTAAGTACCAAGACCCGGACAGCCGGATTGACGAATTGCTCGGGGAAAGAGCGCGAATGAACTCATTGGAGATCCCACTGACAGCGGGCTATGTCCCGTATGCGAACCCGTATTTCAAGCTCTTCCTCTACGCGGGCTGGGTGAGCCAATTCAACATCCGTGGCTTCGTGGACCTCAACGGCAACCGAAAGGGACTCAAGTTCAAGCCGAAAGACGTTCCGGGCTATCCGTTCTCGATCTACGTCGCAGGGTTTCGGCTCGGTACCCAGTTCGATCTCGGCCCGCTCAACTTCGACTTCAACTACACGATCAGCATGAACAGCGCGACGAAGACCGACTTCCGGACGAACTCGCACGTGTTCAGGTTCTTGTTGGGTTGGCTCTTCTAGGGGGCGCGATCTAGGAACCGGCTACGCCTAGGAACGCCTTCACCCGTTCGTGGAGCTCGTGCAGGTGCTTGCTCGCGTGGTCTTTCTGCTCGGCATCGAGCAGGCCGTAGACGAAAAGAAGCGCTTGGCGACCCTCGGCCCGGCGCTCTTCGGGCGATCGCGCGTCCGGACCCCAGTTCTCTCGATCCTTCCATTCGCGCCAGAGCGTGTCGCGGATGATTTCCGCGCCCGGATGCTTCCGCAGCGTGGCGGAGATCCGGCCGAGCCGGTGCTCGTCGGCGCTGAGCCGCGCAACCGCCTCGTCTGGCAGATTCGCAACGAACTCGCGTAGCGTCGTCTCTTGCTCGTCGGTGATCTCGCCGACCCAATCCTCGACCGCGTTCACGAACGCGTCCTGACGCTTCTCGAGGCGCTCCTCCCTCGGTTGCTCCAGCTCTTCACGCGCTTCGTCGAGACGCTCGTTGATGCGTGCTTCGGCGAAGTTGATTTGATCGTCACGAAGAGTCGCGAGGATGGGCGAAGCCTCCTCGATGATCG
>CP070650.1:104307-112874 GCA_020354595.1 Myxococcales bacterium | reverse complement strand
GCATTGACGAAGCCGTGGCGCACGCCCAACAGAGACAGGGCGCATCCAATGTAACCGTTCGCAACGTCATCACCAGTATGCGGCTGCTCTCCGATATCGACTGGGTGGATCTGTTCGAGGGAGTGAGTCTTGTTGACGAGCGGTTGCGCGCGGCGAGCAACTTCGCCGCGATGGATTTCTCGACCCGTGATCTGTACCGAAGCGCCATCGAAGAACTGGCCCGCGGTTCGACCCATACCGAGCTAGAGATCGTGGAGCTTGCGGTGAAGTCCTCCCGCACGGCGGCTGCTGCAGCGGTCAACGCAACCGAGGCAGGTCGCGTCGGTGACCCGGGCTACCACTTGATCGCCGGCGGTCGGCACGCACTCGAGCTCGAGGTCGGGTTTTCGCCGCCTCCCCGACTGATGATCAACCGCTTCAACATCCGCCTCGGGATCGGGGGCTATGTCGGCGCGGTCCTGTTCGTCACAACCGGGTTGTTGCTGCTCGGATTGTGGGCGCTGGCTAGCCACGGTCTCGGGGGCGGCGGACTCGTGCTGTTCGCGCTCGTCGGGTTCATACCGGCAACCGGGGTGGCCACCGCGCTCGTCAACTGCGGTATCGCATGGAGTTCGGCTGCGTCGACCTTGCCGGGTCTCGAGCTGACGGCGGGCGTCCCCCAATCGCTTCGTACGCTCGTGGTCGTGCCGACGCTGCTGACCAGCGAAGCCGATCTCCTGGAGCAGGTCGAGCGACTCGAGATCCACCACCTCTCGGGCACCAGCGGCGATCTCTCCTTCGCCCTTCTGTCGGACGGTATAGATGCGGACCAGGAGGTTCTGGAGGGCGATGCCCATCTCCTCGACCTGGCCGCCGAAATGATCGAGCGCCTGAACCGCCGATATGGGCCCGGGCCCGGCGGCAGCCGCTTTCTCCTTCTGCATCGCCATCGCGTTTTCAATGCGGGTGAGAACAAATGGATGGGCTGGGAGCGTAAGAGAGGTAAGCTTCATGAGCTCAACCGGCTGCTACGCGGCGCTACGGACACGACGTTCATGTCGCTCGCAGCACGGGCACCGCACGTGCCGGCCGACGTGCGCTACGTCATCACCCTCGATGCCGATACCCGGTTGCCGAGAGACGCTGCGCTTCGTCTGGTCGGCAAGATGGCGCACCCGCTGAATCGACCGAAGTTCAGTGACGTCGAGCAGCGCATCATCGACGGCTACGCCATTTTACAGCCGCGTGTCACTCCGTCCCTGCCGGTCGGTCGCGAGGGTTCTTTCTACCAAAGGGCCTTTTCCGGCCCAGGCGGCATCGACCCCTACGCGGCGGCCATCTCGGACGTATACCAGGACCTCTTCGGTGAGGGATCCTATACCGGCAAAGGCATCTACGACGTCGATGCCTTCGAGGCAGCTCTCGGCGGCCGCATTCCCCAGAACTGCCTGCTCAGTCACGATTTGTTCGAGGGGATTTTCGCGCGCGCCGGCTTGGCCTCCGACATCGAGGTCGTCGAAGAGTTTCCGTCTCGCTACGACGTCGCTGCCAAGCGCCAGCATCGCTGGACGCGGGGCGACTGGCAGCTCATTCCCTGGTTGTTGGGACGCTCCACGGGGAGTCGAGCAGTTCCATTGCTCGGCCGCCTCAAGATGCAGGACAACCTCAGGCGGTCGCTGGGCCCGCCGTTCACGCTGATGGCGCTCGGCGTGTGCTGGGCGCTACCCATGCCCGCGGGCGTGGTTGGCGCCTTGTTCGTCCTCGGCGCCATCGTGATCCCGGCATTCCTTCCCGTCTGTCTTTCCGTGCTGCCACGTCGCACCGGCATTCGCCTCGGCCACCACGTTCGGATGCTCACCGCGGATTTGCGGCTCGCGGCCACGCAGAGCCTCCTCTCGGTCGCGTTTCTCGCCGATGACGCGTGGCGCATGGGCGATGCGATTCTGAGAACCCTGGTGCGGCTCTACGTAACGCGCCGGCACCTGCTCGAATGGACGACCGCCGCCCAGTCGAATGGGAGTCCGCGATTGGATCTGCGCGGCTTCTATCGGCAAATGGCGGGCGGCACGTCGCTCGGGCTAGGCATGGCGGCCGGCGCGGTCGCGGTCGCGCCTTCGTCCTGGCCACTCGTCCTGCCCTTCGCACTGCTTTGGCTGGCAGCGCCAGCGATTGCCTTGCGAGCCAGCCGGTCACCGGTTGTCGCGCCGCGGGTCGCGGTCTCGGACCCGGATGCGCGCGACTTGCGTCTCATCGCCCGTCGCACCTGGCGGTTCTTCGAGACATTCGTGACGCCGTCGGACAACATGTTGCCGCCGGACAATTTCCAGGAGGACCCGGAGCCGGTGGTCGCACACCGGACTTCGCCAACCAACATCGGTCTCTATCTGCTTTCCGCCGTCGCCGCGCGCGACTTCGGCTGGACAGGGACCACGGAGACCGTCGACCGGTTGGAGGCGACATTCCGCTCGATGCTCAAGCTTCCGCGGTTCAAGGGTCATTTCTTCAACTGGTACGGGACGCGCAACCTGCGTGCGCTCGACCCCGCCTACGTCTCGTCCGTCGATAGCGGGAACCTTGCGGGTCACTTGATCGTGCTCGCAAACGCCTGTGAAGAATGGAGAGATGCCCCCTTAGCTCCTCGTGCACGGCGCGGCATGGTGGACAACGTTCGGCTGGCGCGCGAGGCCATCGACGCCCTGCCGTCCACGAGTGGCGCGCGTGTACGCCAGCTCGCGTCCCTCCTCAAGGAGATCGAAACCCAACTGTCGGGGGCACAAACGATCGAATCGCTGTCTCCGACGCTGAGGCGGCTGGCTGAAACGGCCGCCACGGCGGCCCGCGATCTCTTGCCGAACACCGGGGACGAGAGTGCTCCGGACCTGGTTTTCTGGATCGAAGCGCTGAGAAGGGCGCTGGGCGAGCATGACCGAGATCGGTTGCTGCTCGACGACGGGCCGTGTACGACGAGGGGCCGATTGACCGTGCTCGCCGACACGGCGCGCGAGATGGCACTCGGGATGGATTTCGCCTTTCTCCTCGATCCCGAGCGCAAGCTGCTGTCGATCGGTTACTCCCTCGCCGACAATGGCCTCGACCCGAGCTGCTACGATCTCCTCGCGTCCGAGGCGCGGCTGGCCAGCTTGTTTGCGGTTGCGAAGGGAGACGTAGCGACCCGACACTGGTTTCACCTCGGCCGGGCCGCGACCCCTCTCGGAAACGGATCGGCGCTGATCTCCTGGTCCGGGTCCATGTTCGAGTATCTGATGCCGTCGCTGGTGATGCGCGCGCCGGCCGGCAGCCTGCTCGAGCAGACAAATCGTCTGGCGGTGGAGCGGCAGCAGTCCTACGGGCGGTCACTGGGCATTCCGTGGGGTGTCTCGGAATCCGCCTACAACGCCCGCGACATGGAGTATACGTACCAATACTCGAACTTCGGCGTACCCGGTCTCGGCCTCAAGCGCGGCCTTTCGCAGGATGTGGTGGTCGCGCCCTATGCAACGGGTCTCGCCGCCATGGTGGACCCGCGCAGCGCACGGCAAAACTACGGCCGTCTGGCCGAGATCGGAGCGGGAGGGCGCTACGGCTTCTACGAGGCCCTCGATTTCACCCGGTCGCGACTTCCGGACAACGAGGACGTGGCGATCGTGCGCAGCTTCATGGCCCATCACCAGGGCATGACGATCGTGGCCATCGCGAACACCCTGCATGATGGCCAGATGCGCGCCCGGTTCCACGGCGAACCGATCATCCAGGCCAGTGAGCTCCTGCTTCAGGAACGCATGCCCCGGGACGTGGCGGTTGCGCATCCGCGGGCCGAGGAGGTCAAGGTTTCGCCGGGCGCGACCAGTGCCGGGGCTCTGACAGTGCGCCGGCTCTCGGCCTCGGCCATTGGCACCCCGATAACGCATCTACTGTCGAACGGGCGCTACGCGGTGATGTTGACGGCGGCGGGCGCGGGCTACAGCCGCTGGCGCGATATCGCGGTGACCCGATGGCGGGAGGACACCACCCGCGACGACTGGGGCTCGTTCATATTCGTACGGGATACGCAAAGTGGAAACGTCTGGGCTGCGGGTGCGCCGCGGGTCGGGAAGGATGCGGAGAACGATGAAACGGTATTTGGTGACGACCACGCAGAATTTATCCGCCATGACGACACCCTGGCGAGCACCAGGGAGGTGCTCGTCTCGGGCGAGGATGACGGCGAGGTTCGCCGCATATCGCTGACCAACAGCGGGCGCGGACCGCGTGAGTTCGAATTCACATCCTACGCGGAAGTGGTCTTGACGACGCCAGCCGCCGATGACGCGCATCCGGCTTTCGCCAAGATGTTCGTCCAAACCGAGCATCTCGCCGGGTACGGTGCGCTCGTCGCGACGCGCCGCCCGCGTTCCCCCGAGGAGCCTCGGGTCTGGGCCGCTCATCTGGCCGTCGTGGAAGGCGAGGTCGTCGCCGATCCGCAGTACGAGTCCGACCGCGCCCGTTTCGTGGGCCGCAGCCGGGCCTTCGGGGCAGCTGCGGCCATCGCGGAGGGTCAACCGCTTTCGAACACGGTCGGGACGGTACTCGACCCGATCTTTTCACTCAGATATCGCGTGGCGGTCCCGCCCGGCAAGGTCGTTCGGGTCGCCTTCTGGACCGTCGTGGCGCCGTCGCGGGCCGAGCTCCTGGATCTGGTCGACAAGCATCACGATCGGAGCGCGTTCGATCGGGCGAAGGTCCTGGCGTGGACGCAGGCGCAGGTCCAGCTTCGCCATCTCGGCGTCGATGCAGGGGAGGCGGCGGATTTTCAGCGCCTGGCTGCACCGATCCTGTATGCCGACCCGCGCTTCAGGGCCCCCTCGGAAGCGATCGTTCGCGGGGCCGGTTCCCAGTCAGGCCTGTGGCCGCACGCCATCTCCGGCGACTTGCCGATCGTTCTCCTGCGCATCGACGACATCTAGGACATCGCCCAGGTTCGTCAGCTGCTGCGTGCTCACGAATACTGGCGCATGAAACGACTCGACGTCGACCTCGTCATCGTCAACGAACGTGCCTCCTCATACACGCAAGATCTTCAGATCGCAATCGAGACCGCGGTGCGGAGCAGCCAATCTCGGCCGCGCTTCGGCGAAGACCTCGCGCAGGGTAAGGTCTACGCGCTGCGCGCCGACCTGATGAGCGTCAATGTCCGAGCCTTGCTCCAGGCGGCCGCGCGTGTCGCACTGCTCGCCCGGCGTGGGCCCATCGCCGAGCAGCTCGCCCGGCTGGCGCCGTCGTCAATCGGGTCGTTGTCGGCCCGCCATGCGAAGTCCCCGGTACCGGCGCACCCGCCGGCGTCGACCCGTGTGCCGCCGGATCTCGAGTTCTTCAACGGTCTTGGAGGGTTCGACAAGGATGGCCGCGAATATGTGACCGTCCTCGACGGTGACCGCGCGACGCCGGCGCCCTGGCTCAACGTGATCGCCAATCCCCGTTTCGGCTTCCAGGTTGCCGCCGAGGGTAGCGGCTACACCTGGGCTGAGAACAGTCGCGAGAATCAGCTCACGCCGTGGTCGAACGACCCGGTCGCAGACGGACCGGGCGAGGCGATCTACATCCGCGACGAGGAGAGCTTGGACCTCTGGAGCGCCACCGCGCAGCCGATCCGGGACGGCGGAACCTACATTGCTCGCCACGGTCACGGCTACAGCCGCTTCGAGCACCGGGCGAACGGGATCGCGCTCGAGTTGCTGCAATTCGTGCCACTTGCTGGTCCGATCAAGATTTCGCGTCTGACCCTTCGAAACGTGTCGGGACGGTCCCGCCGGCTATCGGTTACGGCCTATGCGGAATGGGTCCTCGGTACCACGCGTGGCGCCTCGGCACCGTTCATCGCGACGGAGATCGATGGGGCCACCGGCGCCATGTTGGCGCGCAATCCCTGGACTATCGCCTTCCCCGGTCGGGTTGCGTTTGCCGACCTCAGCGGCCGGCAAACGGCCTGGACGGCCGATCGCACGGAGTTTCTGGGCCGCAACGGCGGTCCCGGGGCCCCGTCGGCACTCCTCGCGGGTGCGCCCTTGTCAGGGAAGACCGGCGCAGGCCTGGACCCCTGCGCGGCCTTGCAGACGACGGTTGAGATCGGTGCGGGCGAGCGCATTGAAGTCGTATGGTTCGTCGGCCAATGCGGATCGGTCGCGGACGCCCGGGCGCTGATCTCCCGCTATCGCGAGAGTGACCTCGACGCCGTCCTCGCGGAGGTCACGGACCACTGGCGGGACTTGCTCGGGGCCGTCCAGGTCAACACCCCGGACCGGGCGATGGACATCATGCTGAACGGCTGGCTGCTCTATCAGACGCTCGCCTGCCGCGTCTGGGCTCGTTCGGCTTTCTATCAGGCAAGTGGCGCGTTCGGCTTTCGGGACCAGCTTCAGGACACGATGGCCTTGACGTTCGCCAGGCCGGACCAGACGCGGCGCCACCTCCTCACCGCTGCGGCAAGACAGTTCGTCGAAGGCGACGTTCAACATTGGTGGCTGCCGCATTCCGGGCAAGGGGTGCGGACGCGGATCTCCGACGATCGCGTCTGGCTCGGCTTTGCCACCGCCACGTACATCGCCTGTACCGGATACGCGGAGATCCTGGATGAGAGGGTGCCGTTTCTCGAGGGTCCCGGCTTGAGCTCCGGTGAGAATGACGCCTTTTCCCAGCCGATGATCGCGGACGAGTCAGCCTCACTGTTCGAGCACTGCGCCCGCGCCCTCGACCAATGTCTCGAGTTCACCGGCGAGCACGGACTGCCGCTCATCGGCACCGGCGACTGGAACGACGGCATGAACCGCGTCGGCGAAGGTGGCAAGGGTGAAAGCGTGTGGCTCGGCTGGCTGCTGGTGCGGACCATCGAGCTCTTCGCGCCCCTCGCGACGGGCCGCGGCGAAAACCGTGCCGCACTCTGGCGCGCTCATGCGGCCTCGGTACGCGAGGCGCTCGAGCGGGAGGCGTGGGATGGTGAATGGTACCGTCGCGGGACTTTCGATGACGGGACCTGGCTCGGCTCGAAGCAGAGCGAGGAATGCCGGATCGATTCCATTGCTCAGTCCTGGGCCGTGTTGTCGGGTGCCGCCGACCCCGGGCGCGCCGCTGCGGCGATGGCGTCGCTGGAGAGGCACCTGGTTCGCCGTGAGGACGGTCTGGCCCTCCTGTTCTCGCCGCCCTTCGACAAGACGTCTCTGGATCCCGGTTACATCAAAGGCTATCCGCCCGGCCTGCGGGAGAATGGCGGGCAATACAGCCATGCCGCCATGTGGGCAATCCTCGCCTTTGCCGATCTAGGCGAGGGCGGGAAGGCCGTCGACCTGTTCGCCCTGCTCAACCCGATCAACCACGCGCGCACGCCCGAGGAGGCCGAACGCTACAAGGTCGAGCCCTACGTCGTCGCTGCCGACGTCTATTCGGTCCCGCCTCACGCCGGGCGCGGGGGATGGACCTGGTACACGGGCTCGGCCGGGTGGATGTACCGTGCCGGCGTGGAGGGTATTCTGGGCATCCGCCGCGAAGGGGCTTCTCTCGTGGTCGAGCCTCGCATTCCAGCTGAATGGCCCGGGTTTGAAGCGACGATCAGCGTGCAATCGACCCACTATGCGATCGTGGTGGAGAATCCGGTCCATCACGGTCGCGGCGACTCGTACATTGTCCTCGACGGCTCGACCGTCGCCCGTTTCGAAGGCCGCGTCCGCCTCCCTCTGGACGGTGGGTCGCACCACCTGTCCATCGGCGTTGTGCACCCGGGCCCTTAACGCTCGGTGAGCGTCAGCAAGATGTCTGCGTACCAAGCGCAGTTCAAGCCGAGTGCTTCGTCCAGTACAGCGTCGCGCGTGCCCAGATCCATCCGTGCCGAATGCACACCTAGAAGCATCCACGGCAAGTCGCCTAGCACCGAGCCTGCATCAGGTGCGCGCATGACCACTGGCGCGCCGCTCGTGCCCCGATGCGTACGCGCGTCCGTGAGGAAGTAGCCCTCTCCCTGGAATCGAAGTCCGAAGGCGGACGCCACCACAGCGTGGCGCACGACAGGCATATGGTGCAGCGCGTCGTGGAAACCGAGCGGGAACCCCACCACAAGCAGCGGCGTGCCGATCTCGACCGGCGCGCCCGGTCGGAGCAAGTGCTCGGGCGTGAACGCGCGATAGATCGTCGTGGCGGGAAGGGCGGCGCGTTCGATCTCGATCACAGATACATCGATTCCACCGGCCGAGTCGAGACCCTGGCGCCAGATGCTCTTCTCATCTCGATACAGCGGGATCGAAAAACCGGTCGACGTGGCCAGATTGTCGGGATCGATGTGTAGTTCGATCTCGAGTCGGTCCGGAAAATGCTTGCTCGGCTCGTCGATCAACACGTGCCGGCTCGTCACTAGAAACAGCCGTTCCTCGCGCTCGAAGAAAAAACCGCTCGCGTTGGTCAGCGAGCGTTGTCCATAGAAGGTGATTATGCGCGCCGTCGTGAGTAGTACGGATTCGACCATCAGAATGAAGAACCTCCGCGATGTGCCCCACTATTGCACCTACTACCATCGGGCAACGATGAATGCTACTCAACGCTTCTTCTGAAAGCTTCACTCAGCCTGC
>CP070650.1:98878-104207 GCA_020354595.1 Myxococcales bacterium | reverse complement strand
GTGGTGTCCTTTGGGGGGCCGGAGCAACGCGCTGATGTCATGCCGTTCCTCGAAAACGTAGTTCGCGGCAAGAACGTGCCGCCCGAGCGACTCAAGGAAGTTGCCGCTCACTACAACCACTTCGACGGAAAGAGCCCGATCAACGATCAGAACCGCGCGTTGATCGCGGCGCTCGAAGAAGAGCTCCAGAAAAGCGATCTCGACCTGCCCGTGTATTGGGGCAACCGGAACTGGCACCCATTCATCGTGGACGCACTGCGCGAAATGCAAGCCGACGGGAAGAAGCGCGCTCTGGCCTTCGTGACTTCGGCCTACAGCAGTTACAGCGGTTGCCGCCAGTATCTCGAAAACATCGAGAAAGCTCGCCAAGAGATCGGCGAGGATGCCCCCATCGTCGACAAGATTCGGGCCTTTTACAATCATCCGGGTTTCATCGAGGCCAACGTGGACCGTTTACTCGCGGCGCTCGAAACGCTCCCGAAAGAGCGGCGCGAGTGCGCTCGCGTGGCGTTCAGCGCGCACAGCATTCCCGACGCCATGGCCGAGACATGCAACTACGTCGAGCAACTCGAGGAGACGGCCCGGCTGGTCGCAGAAGGCGCGCGTCATGAGCGGTGGCAATTGGTGTACCAGAGCAGGAGCGGCCCGCCCCACGTGCCATGGGTCGGTCCAGACATCCTCGAGCACTTCGACGCCATCGCCCAGATCAACGTCAAAGACGTCGTCGTCGCGCCGATCGGCTTCATTTCCGACCACATGGAGGTCGTCTGGGACCTCGATCACGAGGCGAGAGCGTACGCAAACGACCTTGGAATCACCATGACGCGCGCCGAGACAGTAGGGACGCACCCAGCGTTCGTGGCGATGATCCGCGAGCTGATCGAAGAGCGGCTTGGCAGGGTCACCGTGCGGCAAGCTCTCGGAAAGCGCGGGCCCGCGATGGATCTTTGCGCGCCGGATTGCTGTCAGTATCAACCGAGAGTGTCCAGACCGCCTGAAGCAGGTTGAGCCGGCCACTCAGGTCTCTGTTCTGAGCCGCTCTGTGCTGAGAACTGGGTTTACCTCTACTCGGGATCCTTGAAGTTGGGATCTCGCTTCATCATGTTGGCCTGCACCGCTTCCATCTGATTCGGACTTCCGAGTAGGCTCACTTGCAGCGCCGTCTCCAGCTTCAACGCATCCGCGCGAGACATCGTGACGGAATCGTTGAGCAGAGTCTTGCCGGCGCGGATCGCGTGGGGCGACTTGGTTGCGATCAGCTTCGCCGTAGTAAGGGCGTCGGCGAGTGGATCGTCGCTCACCTGAGTTGCGAGGCCGAGCTCGACCGCTTCGGTGCCCGAGACGATGCGGCCGGTGAACGTGAGCTCCTTGGCCACATCGAGGGGAATGAGGCGTGTGATCGTTTGAGTGATGCTCATATCAGGGATGAGACCCCACTTGATTTCGAGGACCGAGAGCTGAGCGTCGGGCGTCACATATCGGATGTCGGCACCGAGCGCGATCTGGAGCCCGCCGCCAAAGGCGACCCCGTGCACCGCTGCGATCACCGGCACTCGAACCTCCTGCCAGATCCATGCGACTCGCTGCGCGACGTTGGCCAGGCTCTCGTCGCTTCGGGAGAGAAGCCTCTGCATGAGGTCGGGCTTCCCCATGAACGAGGCGAAGTCGAGACCCGCGCAAAAAGCTCGGCCTTCACCGTGCAATACGACCGCACGGACGCTCTTGTCCGCCATGATCCGCTCGCCAGCGGCAATCAGCCCGTCGAACATGTCTGCGTCGAGCGCATTGAGCTTGTCCGGACGGGACAAGCGGACGGTGGCAACGGCATTGTCGATCGTGACCTGGGCTCGTTCGGACATGATTGCTCCTAGCTGAAGACTACGGTCTTGTTGTCATAGACCAGAATTCGATCGTCGAGATGCCATCGGACCGCGCGCGCCAGCACGACCTTCTCGAGGTCACGCCCCTTGCGCACGAGGTCTTGAACCGAATCACTGTGCGAGCAGCGCACGACGTCTTGCTCGATGATCGGCCCCTCGTCGAGCTCCGCGGTTGCATAGTGTGCGGTCGCGCCGATGAGCTTCACCCCTCGCTCGAACGCGCGGTGGTAAGGCTTGCTTCCCATGAAGGCGGGAAGGAACGAGTGGTGAATGTTGATGACCTGTCCGTCGAACGCATTGAGGAAGTCATCGGAGAGGATCTGCATGTAGCGCGCCAACACGACGAGGTCGACGTTCGCGCCCGCCAGCAACTGAAGCGTTTTGTCTTCCTGCTCCGCCTTGGTGTCCTTGGTGACAGGTAGATGGTGAAACGGGACGTCGAACTGCCTCGCGACCGGCTCGAGGTCCTGGTGATTGCTGATGATGAGAGGAATGTCGGTGGCGAGCTCGCCGGACCGCTGCCGCAGCAGCAAGTCGTACAGACAGTGGTCGTACTTCGAGACGAAAATGGCGGTTCGGTAGCGATGCGTGCGGTCGCACAGCCGCCATTTCATCGAAAAGCGTTGTGCCACCTCGCCGATGGCCGTCTCGAGGCTCCGCCGATCCGTGTGAAGCTCCGACATGTCGAACTTGATGCGTTGAAAGAACTGGCCGGCCACCGGGTCGGTGTGTTGGTCCGCATCGAGGATGTTGGCGCCGTGTCCATACAGGACCTGCGCAAGCGCGGCGACGAGGCCTCTGCGATCGGGACAACTGACGAGGAGGGTAGCGGTATCTTGCACGGGTATGGTGTAGCCGTTGGTGAGGCGATCGGCCAGCGCCGCAAACTCAGCGGCTCAGCCGCTCCATCGCGTCTCCGAAGATGTAGACCAGTTGGAGAAAGCCGGCGACCGTGCCGAGGACCGCCCCTGCGGCGATCAGCTTCCATTCGTCCTGTTGGAAAGCCGGGCGAAGCACGCCCTCGTAGCTCTCTCGGTCTAGCCCCTTCATGCGCCGTTCGAGCTCACCGTGGAGGTCCACCGACTCGCCTGCGAAGGTGTGAAAGAACCCGCCGGGCTTCGGCCACTCGGCCTTGATGCGTTCCAAGACCTCCGTGCGAAGGGCTGGACGCTCGTCTTTGGGGACGACCAGCTTGGCCAGCGGATGCGCTTCGTACTTGGCGATGAGCTCACCCACGCGGTACTCGACGATTTCGTTCATCCGCGTCACCCCGTCGCTCTCCATCACGGTCTTCACGATGTTGTCCGCATTGAGCACGCGAGTGGCGACGATTCGCCCGAATGCTTCAGCGACCTCGGGTTGCCGCTTATGGAAGAGCCCCTGCACCGTGATCGGGCCGACCTTCGTCGGCTCTCGAGGAGCGAAAACCAACCTGATCGCAATCCAGTTTGTCAGGTAGCCGACGCCGAAGCCGGCGGCGGGAAGAATCCACGGGGCCGGGTAGAGCACCCAAATGATCATCTGAAAGACACCGAAGAGGAATCCGAAGTAGAGTCCGGACCGCTCGATGAACTTGAACTCTTGGCGGCCGACTTCGTAGAACATCTCACCCATCAGTGCCTTGTGCCGATCGATCGCTTCGAGGACCGTCCGCTCGATGTCCATGATGCTGTCGATGTCGTCAGCCATGTCGAGCGCGATGGCATGCGACACTTCCACCACCTCGGCGCGCACACGCTCCCGCACCTTGTTCTGCATGAACTCGCCGGCGTTGTCCCACATCGGCTTCGCGCGCGTGTTGGCGACCTCGTCGATGATCTGGTCGGTGAGGTCGTCGATGACCGCTCCGATCTTTCCGGTGAAGGAGTCGGCGCTGAACGTTTCGTCGAAAAGCTGGCGTAGGGAGAGCAGCTTCTCGGTGATCAGGGTATTCGACACCCTCGCCAGCCGCAGGGCGTTGGCCGGGATGACCCCCTGCCACCCGAGGTACGGCGGAATGCCGACGAACTCGACGGGATGAAACATCATTTTGATGGCGACGACGTTCGTGAACCATCCGACGACCGAGCTGATCAGCGGGATCAGTAGAACGATCCAATTCTCTTGAATGCGTGTCAGCAGCTCCATCGGGGTCGAGGCTCGTCTGTCGCCCGCTACGGCGTGTACATGTGCATCCAGTAGAGCAGGAGGGCGATGGTCTTGCCGTCCTCGATGTGCCCGTCTTTGATCATGTCCCGAATCTGCCATTGGGGGATGGGGAACACTTCGATCTCCTCATCTGCGTCGAGCTTCTGGGTGCTTGGCGTGAGGTCGGTCGCGATGAAGCCGTGCATGCGTTCGTCGAGAATTCCGGGAGAAGCGTAAAACGCGGTGAGGGGCTTGATCGACCCGGCTCGGAAGCCGGTCTCCTCTTCCACCTCGCGCGCGGCGCAGAGCTCGGGCGCCTCGCCGGGCTCAAGCGTGCCGGCGGGCAGCTCCCAAAGGACCTTGCCCACCGTACGCCGCACGTTCCGAATCAGAATGACCCTGCCGTCGTCCATCAGCGGGAGGATCACGGCTGCTCCACGGTGTTCGATCACATCACGCACGATCTCGCTGCCGTCCGGACCCTCGAACGTCAACCGCGCGACCTTGAAAAGGGAGTTGGACAGGAGCTCCTCACGGGATTTCATGGCGCGCATCATGGCCGACTTCCGACGCGTTTTCACGTCAATTTGACTGGATCGTGCCGGATCGCCATTGTGGGGGCGTGCGGCTCGGGAATCTATGGGGCTCGCCGTTGGCGGTCGTGCTGTTTGGGGTGCTGGCGGCAGGTATTTGGACGCTTGGCTATGGCGCTTCGACGACGTCCGCGGACGCGACGTCGAAGACACCCGCCGCAATCGACGAGACCGCAGTGCTCATCGCCGTGCGCTCGTCACAGCGCATGGGCCCGAAGCTCCTGCAGCCGCCCCCTGTCGATAGGCTCGGCCTCGACATCGCCATCGAGGATCGCGACGGCAAGTCGATGAAGCGGTTGCACGAAGCATTGGCGCGTGCCGAAGCCGGTCAAGGGCAGGCGCGGCTCGTGTTCTACGGGGCGTCGCACGTCGCCGGCGATCTCTTCACCGGATACATTCGGCGCGAGCTCCAGAATCGCTACGGCGATGCGGGTCATGGGTTCGTGGTTCCCGTTCACCCATGGCGAACCTATCGGCACCGGGACATCAATATCGAGAGCGACGGCAAGCGCTGGGAGACCCACCGGATTCGAGTCGGCGACAGCGAGGTCGAGCTGGTTGGGCTCGCCGGCGTTGCGATGACGAGCAAGTTGCCCGGCTCGTTCGGAGCGGTGAGCACGACCGAGGAAAACGAGCACGGCCGCACCGCCGACTTCTTCGAGCTCTACTACCTGAAACACCCGCGCGGTGGCGATATGGACGTGCTGATCGACGGCCGGCGCGCGCGGC
>CP070650.1:93240-98778 GCA_020354595.1 Myxococcales bacterium | reverse complement strand
TCACCGTTCTGCCAAACAGGTATGTCCTCGAAGCCGCCTCCCGCGACTCGACGTCGAGTACGACCTCGCCCGCCCGCGCCTGGTTCGCGAGCAACTGTGCGCGGTCGATCGCGCTGCCGCTGCTCGTCACGTGGCCCGCATCGTCCTCGCCGCGCTGCACGTCGCCGGTGGCGATGCCAAACGCGATCGGCAGCCCACCCTGGGGGACGGGCTGCGACTCCGCTTCAGCGAGCAATCTGAGAGCGAGGTTGATCGCCGCCTTGAGCTCGTGCAGCGCGAAGTTGGCGACCACGGTTCCGGCGAGCGAGGAGATCACCTCTCCACCGCTGCTCTCTACCTCGTTGGTGACGTATCGCGCCCACTGGCCCGCTGCCGCGGTCGTTTCCTCCTCTTCGAACGCGGGAGGGAGAATCCTATGCCAGAGGACGAAACGTTCCATCGTGCCTGCCGTCAGCCACCCAACTTCGCCTTGAGCGCGGCGAGCTCGTCCTCGATGCCGTCGTCGCTCTGCTCGCTCTCCAGGGCTTCGAAACGCGCGTCGAGCTCTGCGCGCCTCGGGTCGTCCAGCAGGTCGTGGGCCTCGACCTCGGCATCGAGTTGATCGATTTGGTCAGCCATGCGTTCGAGGTCGGAAAACGCGCCGCCTCCCAGCCTTTCGCCCGCGCCGCCGCCCGGGCTCGTGGGCTGCGTGCGCGCCTGCCGTACCTGGGCGGCCAGGGTCTTCTGCCGCGCTTTCAAATCGTCGAGCTTTTCCTCGATGCGCCCGAGCTGCGCCTTCATCTCGTCGGCTGCGGTTGCTTGCTCTGCCGCGCGAGCCCGAACGCTTTTCGCCTCTCTCAACGCGCGTGTCTTGCGGCGGAGCGCCTCGCGCGCGAGATCCTCGTCGTCGCGCTGCAGAGCCAGCACCGCCTTGCGCTCCCACTCCATGGCCTCTTCTTCGAGCGCCTTTTCTTTCTTCTCGAGGCGCTTGGCGCTGCCTAAGGCCGCGACGAGCTCTTTGCGAGCACGGGAAAGCCACGATTTCATGTCCGCGACCGTTTGGCCGATCAGCTTCTCCGGATCCTCCGCCTGGTCGACCAGCGCATTGAGGTTCGATTTGATCACCCGGTTGAGGCGATTGAAGATGCCCATGCTTCCCCTCTTGGGCTCAAGATCCCACGCGGGAAGCGTCGTGTAAAGGGACTGAGCTTTTTCGACTTCCCGCTTTCGTTTATGATATCGGGGGGATCATGGTGAAGGGGGCACACGTCCTGATAACGGGCGGCGCGGGGTTCATTGGAAGCTCGCTGGCCGCGCGGCTAGCTGAGCACAACCACGTGCGAGTCCTTGATATCCTGCGGCGCAACGCACTCTCGCAGGCCGGGCTCGATCGCCACCCGAACGTCGAGCTCATCGTGGGTGATGTCCGTGACATGACCGCGGTCCGGCGGGCGGTGACCGGGTGCGACTACGTGATCCACATGGCCTCGATCGCTGGCGTCGACACGGTATTGAAGAATCCAGTCGTCACGATGGAGATTTCGCTCGAGGGCACCATGAACGTCCTGCGCGCCGCCAACGACTGCACCGACATCAAGCGGGTGATCGATTTCTCCACCAGCGAGGTGTTTGGCTCCTACGCGTTCCGCGTGCGAGAGGCGGACGTCACCAGTCTGGGGGCGGTTGGCGAGGCGCGCTGGACGTATGCCGTCAGCAAGCTCGCCACGGAGCACCTCGCGCACAACTACTGGAAGCAGTTCAAGCTGCCCACCTGCTCGATTCGGCCCTTCAACATTTACGGGCCAGGCCAAGTGGGCGAGGGCGCCGTGCACGCTTTCGTAGTGCGCGCCCTTCAGGGCGAGAAAATCGTCATCCACAATGAAGGCGATCAGATTCGCTCGTGGTGCTACATCGACGACATCGTCGATGCGATCGAGCTGGCCATGGTTGTTGACGAGGCGATCGGGGAGAGCTTCAACATCGGGAACCCGCGCAGCACGATCACGATCTACCAACTGGCCCAACTCATCGTTCGGCTCACCGACAGCAAATCACCCATCGAGTTCGTTAGTTGGGATTTCCCCGACGTCGAGCTGCGAATCCCGGACGTGAAGAAGGCGGAAGAGCTCCTTGGCTTCAGAGCGCATGTCGAGCTGGAGCAGGGACTCACCAACACGATCGACTGGTACCGCCGCAAGCTCAGCGGCGAGGCATGAAGTGAGCACCGGTAGCGCTCGGGTCTATGACTTGTCCGCCGCCCGTCCCGAGGGCTGGTTCGACGAGGTGTTGAGGCAGTCCCCGGACTTCGAACGGGCTTGTCAGATCATCGGACGCGCCACGCTCGGTCTCGGCTTGATTGCCGGCGCGCGCATCTCGAGCCTCACGCCGAATCCTCACTCGCAGAACCTCACGGCAGTCGAGTTCTCGATCGGACCCGATCCTACCGCACGCCAAGTCTCGCTCGCGGAGTTTCGCGAGACGATTGCGCGTTACTTGCTGACGCCGCTGCACAATACGAGCCTGCCCGAGGAGCCGGATGTCGAGGCGTTGCAAGCGCATATCGGCGGCCGCTACATGCTCGAAGCGTCGCTCTTCTACGTGCGCCCCATCGAGCTCCGTCACGATCTCGGGCTTTCCGAAATCACGCTCGAGTTCAACGACGTCCGTCACGTCTTGGCTCTCGAGGACTTCCGCGACGTAATCGACGAACGTGTGCGCGCCGAGCTGGGACTCGGTCAAGCCGATGACGAGGTCGCGATCGACTTGGCGCTCGTCATCCAGGCCGAAGAGGCCAATGCCAGCGGCAACTGGAGCGCCACGGTCGCGATGCTCACGCCTTGGCTGGCGCCCATTTCGATGCTGCTTCGAACCGGCGAGGCGGAGGAGCTGACCGAGGACGTGCACGGGCGACTTTCCGAGGGCCTCGATCTCCTCGGCACCGCGTATGCGAACATGGGCGAGCTCGACGCGGCCAACGAGGTCCTGCGGCTCGGTGTTCAATGGGCTGGCGAGTCGAGCAAGGCGGGAGATCTCTTCTTCACTCTCGGCCGCGCCTCGGTCGCTGGCGACAAGCACGGAGAGGCCATTGGTCTGCTTCGGCGGGCGATTCGGCTCGGCATCGACGAGGGGGAGGCGCTGCCCTTGCTCGCCACGTCGCTCGCGGCTCGCGACCAGACCCTGGCCGCCATGGTGTGCCTCGACCGGGCTCGCGAGGCCGCGTCGGAGGCGATGGATACGTCGGAGCTCCACGCCGAGCTCGAGGCCCGCTTCGGCGACGCTTGGGCGGGGTTTCGCCGCTGGATGACCGAGACCGAGTAGCGGCTTTACTTTGCCCTCGAGGCTTCGTACCGTAGCCGTCCGGATGTCGGGCTTTCTTTTGTCTATCGATCAGGGAACCACGGGTTCCACTGCCCTGCTCCTGTCACCTGACGGGCGCGTTCTCGGACGGGCGAATCACGAGTTTCCGCAGCATTTTCCGCGATCTGGCTGGGTCGAGCACGACCTCGAGGAAATCTGGGAGAGCGTCGCCGCGGCGGTGACCGAGGCGGTCGACAAGACGGGGGTCGCCCCATCCGAATGCCTGGGCATCGGAATCACCAACCAGCGCGAGACCACCGTGCTCTGGGACCGTAACACCGGCATCGCGGTCCACAAAGCGATCGTCTGGCAGGACCGACGGACGGCCGACCGCTGCAAGGAGCTCAAGGATGCGGGCAAAGAGCCGCTCTTCCGGGAGCGCACCGGGCTCGTCCTCGACCCCTACCTCGCGGGAACGAAGCTCGAGTGGTTGCTCGACCACGTCGACGGTGCCCGCGAGCGGGCGGAAAAGGGCGAGCTCGCGTTTGGAACGATCGACTCTTGGCTCGTGTACCGTCTGTCGGGCGGCAAGGCGCACGTCACCGACGCCAGCAACGCGTCACGCACACTGTTGTACGACATCGCGAGGCAACGTTGGGACGAGGAGCTCGCGGCCGAGCTTCGTGTGCCCATGGCATTGTTGCCCGAGGTGCGAAGTTGCTCCGAGGTCTACGCGCACACATCCGGGGTACCCGGCGTTCCGGACGGCATCCCGATTGCGGGAATGGCCGGCGACCAGCAGGCAGCGCTCTTCGGCCAAACCTGCTTCGAGGTCGGGGATGCCAAGTGCACCTACGGCACCGGCGCGTTCCTCTTGATGAATACAGGCAACGAGGTGGTGCACTCCGAAAATGGGTTGTTGACCACGATCGCCTGGCGGATCGGCGACGAGACGGTGTACGCGCTCGAGGGTAGCGCGTTCGTCGCGGGCGCCGCGGTACAGTGGCTTCGCGACGGACTCGGCCTGATCTCCTCGTCGAGCGAGGTCGAAGCCAAGGCGCGGGAGGTCGAAGAAGCAGGCGACGTGGTGTTCGTCCCGGCCCTCGCCGGGTTGGGGGCCCCGCATTGGGACCCCCACGCGAGAGGCCTAATTTACGGGCTTACGAGGGACACGACCGCCGCACACCTCGCGCGGGCGACCCTCGAGGGCGTGGCCTTTCAAATCGTCGATTTGGTTGCCGCCATGCAGGCGGACGCAGGTCGTCCTATAACTCGGTTGAGGGTCGACGGTGGTGCGGCCCGCAATGACTTATTGATGCAATTTGAATCCGACATGCTCGGGGTGACGATCGATCGCCCGCAGAATGTCGAAACCACTGCTTTGGGAGCTGCTTACTTAGCTGGAATGGCCGTTGGCGTGTTCGACGGCCTCGACTCCGTTGTGGATGCTTACCGTATCGAACGTAGCTTTGAGCCTCAGATGACCCAGGGCGAGCGAGAAGGTCATTTGGAGCGTTGGCGCGACGCGATACGGCGAGCGCGAAGTGAAATGGAAATAAAATGAGCGAGAATGATGTCGGGCAAACGAAAGAATCAACAGATGTACCGGTAGCTTGGGAGGCACTCGAAGACGCTTTTGAGAACAACGCACCCGAGGTGCATAGCTACCTGCATTTCGACACAGGCGAGGTGATTCGCATCGTCGATGGCGTTGCCGATCCGGCGATGCACACGCGCATCCTGAATGACAGCCGGTATCTTCGGATCGATCCGGTGTCGTCGCGCGAGCAGTATCGGTGGATGGAGCGGTTCATCGCGACGGTCGAAGAGGAAGAGCTCCGGCGGCGGTTGAACATCGCGATCGACGGGAAGGGCGCTTTCCGGCGGTTCAAGGACGCGTTGATGAGCCATCCGGTCGATCGGGAGCGGTGGTTCGCGTTCCGCTCTGAGCGCCTCCGCGCTTGCATGGAATCGTGGCTGACCGCGCATGGCATCAAGGCCGTCGAGCGGCCAACCTGGCACGTTCCCACGGCCAATGAGGTCCAGGTCGAGCCGGAAAAGCCGGTCGAGCCGCGTGCCAAGCGGTCGTCGAGCCGCCCACCAAGCGAGGCTGAGCGGCGGCGCCTTCTCGAGCTGGTCGACGGGTTGTCGGCCCGCGACGTCGATACGGCAAGCGCCTTCCTCGAGTTCCTGAGGGAGCGACGCCGGTCGTCGAAGCCGAGGGCCAGCCGGGCCCCGGCCCCCACGCCGGAGCCGGCGCCG
>CP070650.1:89616-93140 GCA_020354595.1 Myxococcales bacterium | reverse complement strand
TCATCGCCATGGCGATGTCGAGGATCTTCTGGCCGGTCATACCTTCGAACACCGTCTTGACGGTGGCCTGGGCAAACCGCGGGTTCTCCGCGAGTCGCGTCGCAAACCATTGGAGCGCGCGCGTGCGTTCACCGTCCGGGAGCGCCTCTCCGTTGAAGCCCGGAGGCAGGATGTAATCGGGCCCGAACCACTCGCCTCGGCCGCTGTACTCGCCGCTCTCGTTCCAGTTCATGAAGAGACCGGCAACCGGGTCCATCGTCGTGTGACACACGGTGCAGTTCGGATTCTCGAGCGTAGGGTTCTCACCGAAGTCGGCGCTCGCATCGACGGGGCGGCTACCGAACTGATTGATGTCGATATCGAGGAAGAACCAGTAGGCCATGCGCGACCGATGGCGATTGATGTTCGTGTCGCTCGTCGGGAAGCGATTGAGAAACATCGCGGAGGTCAGAATACCCGCATGCGGAACGCCGGGGATTTGGACCTCCTGGAAGGTGTCGGGGTTTTCACCGACCCCAAGCGGAACGTCGGGCAGGCCGACGAGCGACAGCGCGGAGTAGCCGTTGGCCATCGTGTAGTCGGCTGTGAGAATTTCCGTGAAAGGACGCTCCGTCCGAATTACGTGCGCGATCAGCTCGAGTGGTTCGCGCGCGAGCGAGTCGTTCGTGAACAGCGCCTTGCCCTCGTCGCCTGGGTACTTCCGCTCGAACCAACGAAGATTCGGGTAGACCTCTTCGTCGAGAAGCTCGATCGCGTTTTCCCTGCCGAGGTATTTGTCCGTCAGGAAGTGATCGTTATAGAGCTCGATCATCCTGTCCGAGAACGCCGAATCGCGCATGATCTCCGCCAATGAAGCCTCGAGGCCGAGTTGTCCGTGCTCGGCGGTGACCTGGATTTGGCGGTCGGTAGGCAGCTTCCCCGTGAGCTCGAGGCTCGCTTTGCGAAGCGTCTCCGTCCAACTCAGCAGCTCGAGCTGCCCCGCATACGGGTTTACAAACCCCTGCGATTGGGGACACGCGTTGAGGTCCTGAGTTGAGCAACCTCCGAAAAGCGTGGGGTCGCTCTTGCAGCCCGTCGCCATCAGCGCGACGCCGAGCAGCAGGCTCACAAACCCAGCCTTTAGGTTGCCGTTGATGCACTTCTGACTCATCTGCACAAACGATAGCCTAACATGCAAAAAAACACCCCGCAGGACTAAAAACTTCCTGTCTTACACTGTCACACAGCCTTAAGTTTAAAACTTAAGGGTTAATTATATTGCGATCAGACTTGCGTCTGCTGTCTAGTCTGCCAAGATCGCAGAGGAAAAAAGCGGGGTGGAATTTTCCTTTGCAGTGGTTTGTCGATCTGCCCCTCTTCTAGACTCTAGCAATAAATTTCCAACTTTAGTGATCGGAGAAACATGTCTTATCCACGGATTGAGCTCGCGCGATTCCTCGTTCTAGTAGCCGTCGGGTCCGTGCTCGGTGCATGCGGCGAAAGTGGCACTGCCGAGCCCCGGCTTCGGAACCTCGTCTACTGCGAAAACCCCACGGTTGCCGCACCGTCGTGCTCGCTGACCGGCTTCTCGATGTCGGACGACTCCGCGCTCCACGCCAAACTGCAAGGCTGCGCGGTCGCCGGCTGTCATGGTGATTCGGGTGTCACGACGTGGACCCTGAACCTGTCGGGCTCGGTGCAGAGCGCGCTCGACCCCCTGTCGAGTGTGATCGGCGCCAACGGGGACTACCTGGTGGACAGCTTCGACGCCGACTGCAGCTACATGCTGACCAAGGTCACGGCCGAGCCAGCGGGTGGCAGCCGGATGCCTCTGTCGCCTCCGCATTGGAGCGACGCC
This sequence comes from Myxococcales bacterium, assembly GCA_020354595.1. GTDB lineage: Bacteria > Myxococcota_A > Polyangia > Polyangiales > Houyiibacteriaceae > SG8-38. Next base: position 91,303 of record CP070650.1, on the reverse strand, counting down.
GAGGTCGACTGCTTTCGTAGCTACCTGAACGAGCTCCATCCGCCACCCGTCGCGCAGGAGTAGGGCCTCCGTCAGCCGCGCTCGGCGCGACGGATCCCGAGGTTGACGATCTTCTGGAGCAGGGCGAGGTAGTCGATTCCGGCCGCCTTCGCCGCGCTCGCGAATTCTTCTTCTTCGGCGATGTCTGGGTTTGGATTCGCCTCGAGGAAGTAGAGCTTGTCTTCCTCGTCGAGCCGGAAGTCGATTCGGACACAGCCATCGGTTCCGAGACGCCGGCAGATGCGTCGTGAAGTGCGCGCAATGCGGCGTTCCATTTCCTCCGAGAGGCCCTTGGCCCGCCCAATGCGGACTTTGTACTTCTCTTGGTATTCGAGATCCCACTTCACCTTTCGGGTCGCGATTTTCGGAGCGTCGTCGGGAAGCTTGTCCAAGAAGATCTCCCAAGTCGGGAGCACCTGAAGGCGGTGGTTCCCGAGTACCGAGACATAGAGCTCTCGCCCCGGTATGTACTGCTCGACGACCGCGTCGGTCAGGATCTTCTCGTGAATGAAGGACACCCGCTCCTCGAATGCCTTGTCATTGTTGACCACCGATGCTTGCGCGATTCCGTAGCTTCCCTCTTCGATGAGCGATTTCACGATCAGCGGAAACTCGAGCTGCTTTGGCCGTGAGATCTTCCGATAGCGCGGAAAGACACGGAACCGAGGCACCCGAATGCGATGATAGGCGAGCACCTTCTTTGAAAGTGCCTTGTCGCGAGCGAGCAGCAACCCACGCGGATTGCATCCCGTGTAGGGCGTGTGCTGCAGCTCGAGGTACCCGACGACGTGCGCGTCGAAGATCGCCTCGCCACCAAACTCCTCGAGCAGATTGAAAACGACGTGCGGTTTGAACTCCTCGATAGCGGTGCGCAGCGGAGCCAGCTCGTCGCTCAGTCCGATCATCAGCACCTCGTGGTCGAGCGCTCGCAGCCCTTCGCGGACGTCGAACTCCGTCTTGTAAGGAGCGACCTCTTCGGGGGTGAGCTTGCTGACGTCGTCGGGGGGAATGAGGCTCTTGTGCACGAGAACGATGATTCGCCGTCGCTTTAGAGTGGATGCCATGTATCCCGTCGGTGAAGCAGGTGCACCGTGTGCACCGTCAACATGATGGCGAAGTCGAGCTTCGTCTGACGTTCCCCCTTCGTGAGACGCAGGCGCAACTCACGACACCGGCCGATGATATCACGAAGCACTTGATCGACGGTGAACTGATATTCACCGGTGAAAAGCGATGTCTGCTCGCGAATTTGGCGCCGATTTCTCCGCAGAAACGAAGCTGCGGTTTCGTTGTTCCGGTACCGGGGCGAGTCGCTGAAGATCTTGAGCAGATCGCGATCGTATTCGTCACTGAAGCCAGGGCTGTAGTGGTCTTGGCGTCGCTCGTAGTGGCGGCGAAGCGTGTGGCGGAGCCTCGGTAGCGAATACGGTTGCGCGCGCGACTTCACCTGTGGCTTCTTGTCGGACAGATCCTCGACGAGCTCGTCGATGTATTCGAGCTTCTGCAGTGCCGCCGAGCTCGCATATTGCTTACGCCAGTTCGATCTTGGTGCAAGCCAGACCGCAAAGGTTTCGGCGAAGTCTTCGACAGGGTGCGCTTGCGCGTACCAACCATCGAGGTGTTCCACGAAACCTTTGCTCGAGGGGTT
>CP070650.1:85941-89516 GCA_020354595.1 Myxococcales bacterium | reverse complement strand
CAATTGTTCCGTCGCGATGTAGCACGTAGCCCGAGTTGTAGCGTCGCTCGTGCTCGTCTGTGCCGCGCGCGCCGGTCCAGATCTCGCGATTCGTGTCAGCGATGAACTCGAACACCTCGCGGTTGTCAGGGTCGGCCGGCGTCTCCCTGAGACCGGCCTCGGCCCAGACGAGCACGTCGATCTCGGGGTCGCTCTCCAGCGCTTCGCGGCTTTGTTTCACGTGCACACGGGCGACGCCGGCGGTCCCGAGATCTCGTCGCTCGGAAATGCGAAGATCCGGTTGCACGATGGCGACCCGCAGCGAGTCTGCGTCTGCCTCCGCCGCCTCGATTCGACCCTCTTGCCAAGCCGAGATACCGATGTCGGCGAGCAACATGAGCACCGCGGCTGTGACGGACACGGTCCAAGCCCGAGGGCCGAGTCGGGCGATTCCTCGGTACTGCTCGGCGGCGGCGACGATCAGCAGGTTCGAGAAGATCATCTGAAAGGAGAGGCCGAGAATGCCTGTGACGCTCGTGACCAAGAAGAGGGCGGGAACCTGATAGAGCGACATGCCGTGGTAGTACGGAAACAGTTGGGGGTTGAGGAACTCGCAAGTGACGAACCAGGCCGCACCTGCAAACGGCCAAGCCGCGCCGCTGGCGCGGCGGATGTAGCCGAGCCCCCAACCGAACACCGCCAAGTAGAGTGAGGCAAACGCAGCCAATAGGAAAAGCGTCAGAAGACCGACGATGTATGGAAGCTTCGCGAAGACAGAAACGGTTCCGGCAACCCAGTAGAAGATCCCGAGGTTGGCGACCATCCCCATGAACCAGCCCGCAAAGAACGCCCGTTTCGGGCCGAGCCTGCACAGAACGTAGAAGCCAGGCGCCAGCACCCACGGGTGAAGCCAGTACCAGTTGAGGGGCGCGGCCATCACCGGCTGCGCGAGACCGGACACGACCAAGGCGGAGATCGCGAGCAGCGTTTGGGTGCGCGTCGTCATGAGTCGCTATCGCAGGTCCTGCATCGCAATCAGGCGGCCCGACTCGCAGAGCTCACACCTGAGCGAGACGCCTCCGCTCTCGTGAAGTTGGAGCGCTCGAAGCCTTCGTATCGAGCACGTCTCCTTCGGGCGGTGCGGCCAGGTAATCGGAAATCACGCGCCTGGCCTGCCCTCGATGGCCGGCAAGGTGGAAGTAGTGAAAACAGTCGTAGTAGAAGGCTCCGAGTGCGCTGGGATTGGCGCGGGCGACGCGCAAGAATGCCCTCCAGAATGGACCGCGTAGCTCACGCTCGCGCACACGCATCCGGTAGATGAGGCGAAGGAGGCTCAGGGCGTAGGCGGCCTTCATCGGATTCGACGTCGCCCGTCGAATGGCGAGGTGGGCTGGCACGATTCGTCGGAAAAACGACTCAGGATCGTAGATATCCTCCAGGAACTCGATCTGCGACTCGAGGTACTGGCGCTTCGTGAGCTCGGTCTTCGGTATGAAGTTCATCCCTTCGATCGTGTGGTTCAGATGCACTTGCAGCTCCCCGAGGAGCCTCTCTTCCTTCGCGAGCCGACGCGAGAGCTGAGTATTGGGGAGCGCTTGCAGAAGCCCGAAGAGCACGATCCCGATACCGGATTGTTCGATGAACGCGCGCTGCCGCTCGAACACCTGACGATCCTCACCGTCGAAACCGACCACCATTCCGGCGATGACGTGGATGCCGTGACCGCGAATCGTGGAAAGCCGCTCCATCAGGTCGCCGGAGGTGTTCTGGACCTTCTGGGTCGTGAGGAGGAGCTCGGGGTCGGGGGTCTCGATGCCGATGAACACGAAGACGAAGTCAGCCCGCTCCATCGCATCGAGAAGCTGCGGATAGTCACCCAAATTGATCGAGGCCTCGGTGAAATAGAAGAAGGGCGAGTCGTGAGCTTCGTTCCACTTCGCGAGCTCGATCAGCATCTCTTTGGCGCGTTTGCGATTGCCGATGAAGTTGTCGTCGACCACGAAGACGCAGCCCCGAAAGCCGGTTTTCTCGATTCGTTCGAGCTCATCGAGCACCTGAGAGGGTGACTTGGTGCGCGGGACCCGCCCGTAGATCTCGATGATGTCACAGAACTCGCACTTGAAAGGGCAGCCACGCGAGAACTGCACGGGCATAACATAATAGTCGTTGGGATTGTCGATGAGCTCGTAGCGCGGCGCGCGCACGGCTTTCATGTCGGTCTTGTTGCCGCCATCGTAGTGGCGCCCACGGCGACCTGCGCGAATGTCCTCGACGAGCTCGCTCATGATCGACTCGGCCTCGCCCTTGCATACCCAGTCAGCCTCCTCGGTGGCGTGCGCAGGCATTGCGGAGGTGTACGGTCCGCCCACGGCGATCGCGACTCCGTGAGCGCGTCCGCGCTTCACGCACACCCGGTAGTCGTCTTGCTGCGCCAGCATCAGAGAGAGAAAGACGACGTCGGCCCAGGCCCAGTCTGCTTCGCTCTCTTCGCGTACGTTGCGGTCGACGAGGCGGACCTCGAAGTCGTCGGGTAGGTAGCTGGCGACGGTCAGCAGCCCGAGGGGCGCCATCGTGCTCTTGGCACCCCCAAACGCGCGGGCGGAGGCGTCCACATTCCAGAAGGTGTGCTTGGGATATCGCGGGTAGAGCAGGAGTACGTTCAATGCAAGTGCCTCGGTCCCGAGCGAGCGAGTATACACAGCGAGAGCCGAACGGGTGCCACGTAAGCCGCCGGAACGCAACAGGCATGCTAAAGCCGAGAATTCGTTCCAACTTCGCGTCGCTGCGGTCACCGGGCAAACCAAGAAAGGGAGAGCAGAAATCCGCTCTCCCTTTCTTGTCACGTCCGTCGACGGCGTGAGAGGGCAGGTCGTGCCTATTGCTCTGCTTCTTCGCAGTCGGCCTCGCACACGCCTTCGGGTGCACCTGGACAGAGTCCGCACGCAACGATGGAGGCGCAGATCACGTCACCGATATGCTTGGATTCACCGGTTTGAGGATGAACCGAAGCGTTCTCGGGAAGACCGTTGACGTCGCCGGTCTCAAAGAAGCCTGCGCACTCGTCGTTGTTCACGAAGAAATCAAGAAAGGCGCCTGCCACATCCGTGCACTCCTCGACCCCGCATTCACCACGAGCACATCGTTGCGCAGCGCTGAGGTTCGTGGCCACGATTGCGTTGCACTGTCCCTTGCTGAGCTCTGCGGATTGACTACCTGTCTCGCCCTCGATGCCTTCTCCACATCCGAAAGACAGGGTGACCATCAGTGTCGTCGCGACAAGTGTGAGGCCCGCTGATACGAAATTCTTCATGGCTTGTCTCCCTTCAGCCTGAACCGCAGGCGCGACATCGCATCTGTCGAAGTTGTTCTTGCAACCAGTGGCGCCAGGGCCACCTCCAGGCGAGGGGTAAACGTTACTACCGGGTCATGTTTTTGAACATACGTAATTGTTAACTCTCCTGGCCCTTCGTTCTGGCTATGCCCATGGAATTCCCGACACTCTGCGGTGCCGATCGAGGATCACCTGGGGCGGTTGATCCGGCCTGGCGTCGGAATCACCGGAATTCGACCCGCGAGAGTCCGCAGCCCCTCCCAAT
>CP070650.1:82934-85841 GCA_020354595.1 Myxococcales bacterium | reverse complement strand
GGTAGGGGCCGCGTCGTTGCCTTCGACGAGGTCGCCGTTCTCATCCAGCTGGCGGAAGAAGCAGGTTTCTGCGCCGGTGTGACAAGACGGTCCGGAGGGATCGACCATGTAGATCAAAGTGTCGCCATCGCAGTCGACCCAGACGCTGCGCACCGAGAGGGTATTGCCGCTCGTCTCCCCCTTTTTCCACATTTCACCGCGCGACCGGCTGAAGAAGTGGGCAAAGCCGGTCTCCAGCGTGCGCTGAATCGCAAGCTCATCGGCATAGGCTACCATCCGCACTTCACCGGTCTCGGCGTCTTGCGCGACCACCGGAATCAGGCCGTGAGCGTTGTAGGTGAGGGCGGAGAGGGGCATGCGGACGGGGGTACGTCAGGTGCGAAGTCTATGCTAGCACGCGGAAAGACCAACCCCCGCGGGCCGCGGGTCCGGGGTCTCGGGTCACGGGCCTAAGCCGCGAGCAGCGCACAACTAAGCCTGGCCTGGGGTCGAGGCTTCGGCCCGGGGCCCAGGGCCCAAGACCCAGGGCCCGAGGTCTCAAGACCGGTCGATCAGTGCCTCACACCCATCAAGGCTTCGAGGGTATCCCTAAGGCCGGCGAGGTCCGATGCCCTCACATGGGCCGAGGCGCCTGCTTCCAGGGCCGCGGTCCTGTCCACGTCATTCTCTGCGAGCAGGATCGCCCGCACGTGCCGCGTGTTTTCGTCTTCCTTGAGCGCTTCGATGATCTCGGCGCCGGTCAGGCGTTCCAGGTCTGCGGCTAGCACTATGGCGTCGGGGGGCTGCTCGCCGATCTGCAGCAGCGCCGTCACCGGGCTCTCGTACTCGATCACCTCGAAGCTTCCTTCGAGCGCCGCGGCGACCTCGCCGCTGGGGCTCATCCCGTTGATCAACAGCCCCACCCGTGGGTGCTCCGCCTCCAGCTCCTCAGGAATCGGATATCCGTACTTCCGCAAGAAGTCGAGGACGTGCGGTCGGCGGAACCGAAGGTGCCGTCCCGGGGTTCGGAAGTGGGGGATTTGACCCCGGTCGGCCCAGTTGTGGATCGTCTTCAAGTCCACCTGACAGAAGCGGGCTATCTGCGACGCGGTGAAGAGATCCCGGGGTTTGCGGACACTCGTAACCACCTCAATTGGGTAGCGGGGGGGCTTTAACCCTTACAAGGAAGAAGCCGAAAATTCCGGAAAAAGTGTGCTGCAGCGAACAGCTTATTCGGCGTCGACCCACGCTCCGTGGTTGTCCATCACCATTCGTGTCGCACCGGGCAACGCCGCTTCGTCTTCGGGATGCTCCGGGTCGCCCGGCAACGCGAGAAACCAACCGCGGTCACCGGTCACGAGCCGCGGCCGCACCAGTGGAGGCTTCTGCGAAAGGGCGTCAGCGATCACCGACTCGACGTCATCGAACCCGGCCAGCCATCGGAGCGTCCGAACCGTCGGGGGCGCGAGCTTGATCTTGCCGGCGTGCATGTCCTCGATGGCGTCTGCGGGGCTCAGCCAGACAGCCGAAGTGGTTTCACTTCCGTCGTGCGACGCGCTCTGACCTTCCGGGATCGTCGCAATGTAGAACCGCGTGTCGAACCGCTTGCTCTCCATCTTCGGCGTGACCCATCTCGCGTAGGGTACGAGCGCCATCGCGTCGATCTTCATGTCGAGTGCCTCGGCGAGCTCCAGAAACGATGCACCGTCGTGGAGTTGCTGACGCGCGGTCTCGAGGTCTGCGCCCTCGGCGGTGCTCGCCAACAACACTCCTGCCTCCTCGAACGTCTCCCGCACCCCGGCGACCAACAAGCCCAAGCCACGGTCTGCGTCGGCCTCACCGAGTCGCTCGGTGATCTCTTCGGGCGAACGGTCGACTCGGCCCTTCCACGCCGGGTCACTGTCGCTCTGGTCGACCTTGCCACCCGGGAAGACGTGCGCGCCTCCCATGAAGCCGCTCTGTTGATGGCGGCACAGCATGAAGGTCTGTAGGCTCGCTTCCGTTTCGCGGAGCACGATCACCGTCGATGCGTCTTTGATGGGTTTGTCCGCCGATTCCGCGCTCATGGCTCGCGCGACACGAGGACCTGCGTGGTCGAGACGCCGATCGCATTGGCGATGCGCGCGAGGGTCTCGAGCGAGGGCGTGTGCCGACCCGCTTCGACGCGGGCGATGTTCGGTCGGTGGATACCGGTGCGCCGCGCGAGCTCGGCTTGGGTGAGGCCCGCTGCCAGCCTGAGCTCTCGCAAACGTGCGCCGAGCCTCTCGCCGTCGATTGCGATGTCGCCTTGCCCGTTGGTCACGTCCGACGCGTGTGCAGCCGCTACGGTCAGCTGAGATGAGGCGCCGCTCTTCAATAAGAGCGTTGCCTTGGTCGCGCTGGGATCGATGTTGATGCTGACGATCGCCGAGCCATCGTCGGACGCATCGATCGGGCGACGATGCAATGACGCGTTTCCGTTGCCGAGGATCGCCAACACCTCGTCGCTGGCCGGCGACACTGTCACGAATTCGAAACGCAGATCGCGATTTCGGTCGGCACGACGCGAGACCGCCGCGGCAACCTGTGTGACGTCTCGATCGTCGCTCGTCACCAGACCGTGGCAGAGCTCGGTCACGATATCCTCGAGCGCATCGCGGTCGCGATCGACGTGCGCGATGGGCAGTGCGCCCAATGCACGCACGTAGCCGATCGTCGCGAGAAGCTCGTCGGAATCGAGGTGCGCGCCGTCCACGTCGACGACGACCGCCGCCTGACCACTCACCGCGTTCGAGAGGTCCGTCGGCGCAACGACCTTGGATTCGATTCCATGTTGGGTCAGGGCCTGCTGCCAGCGTTGCGCAAGTTGCTCACGCTCCGTCAACAATGTCACGCTGAGTGTCATCATTCCTCCGAGTGCGGGAGCGATGAGGTTTACACCGCTGCGTG
>CP070650.1:78598-82834 GCA_020354595.1 Myxococcales bacterium | reverse complement strand
TCGAGGTCGCGAAGGACCACGCGCAGCGCACGCGCACACGCGCTCCGCTCAAGGCGTCCAGCAGCCTCGGCTACTGGGCCGGCCTCCATGCCACAGTCGGCGCGCTCGGCCTCATGCGCAAGCCCGTCGAGCTCAACCGCAACCAGGCGGCCACCGGCAGCTGGACGTTCGCGGCGGCTACCTAAACGGTTCCGCTACTCAGCGGTCAACAGCTCGACGTCCGCATCCGTCGGGACCGTCGGCGGCGGAGGTGGAACCGTCGGCCGCCCGCGGAGCCTCGCGAAGAGGTTGCCGGTGTTGCGGCGCGCGTCTTCGAGGATGAGGTAGCTGCACGGGACGATCAGCAGCATGATCATCGTCGCGGCGAGAACACCGAAGCCGAGCGACACGGCCATCGGAACCAGGAAGCGCGCCTGGACCGAGGTTTCGACGATCATCGGCGCGAGGCCGAAGAAGGTCGTCAGCGACGTCAGCAGGATGGGGCGGAAGCGCCGGGCTGCGCCAGCGACAACCGCTTCCCAGAGGCCCATGCCGTCTTTGCGGAAGCGGTTGATGGCGACGATGAGGATCAGCGAGTCGTTCACAACGACGCCGGAGAGGGCGATGATGCCCATCATGCTCATCAGGCTCAGGCTGACGCTGTCCCAGAGGAACCAGCCCATGGCGACATGGCCCCAGACTGCGCCGACCATGCCGAACGGAATCGCCACCATCACCAGGAGCGGCTGGCCGTAGCTTCGGAAGACGACGGCGAGCGTCGAGAACATGACAATGAGCGCGAGGATGTATCCGAGGCCGAGCGCGCCCATGGTTTCGGCCTGACGCTCCTGCTCGCCGCCGAGGCTGTAGGCCAGACCGGGGATGTCCGCGAGCAGTTGCGGAAGCTCGCGTTGGCGAATTTGCGCGACGATCTCGTTCGCGTTGTCGTCCTCGCTGGCGACGTCGGCCGTGACGCTGATGTTGCGGCGCCCATCGGTGCGTTTGATCACGGTGTAGGCTTGGCCTCGTTTGATGATTGCGGCTTGCGAGAGCGGCATCTCGCCGCCTCCTGGTGTTCGAATGACGAGCTCTTCGACGTTGTAGAGAGACTTCCGTTCTTCGAGGGGTAGGCGGACGTACACGCGCACCTCGTCGCGCCCGCGCTGCTGGCGCACCGCTTCGGAGCCGAAGAACGCCGCACGAACCTGGCGGCCGAGCTCGAACTCGGTGAGGCCTCGGGCTTGGGCCGCTTCGGTGAGCCGGAAATCGATTTGCTCTTTGCCCTTGGTGACCCCGCTGTCGATGTCGCTCAGGCCGCTGTACGAAGCGATCTCAGAAGCGAGACGCTCTGCGGCGCCCTCGAGGGTGGGCACGTCATCGTGAATGAGCTGGATGTCGATCGGCTTGCCCGTTTGGACGCCCACCTCGTAGGCGAAGGTCAACGAGTCGATGCCTGGGACTTCTCCGACACGATCCCGCCAGAGCTGCACGAACTGCTGGGTGCTGAGCTCACGTTCGGCCGGGTCGACGAGGTACGCCATCACCGTGGCGAAGTAGCTTCCCTCCGTCATCGCAGGACCGTCGGGATTTGCTTCGAGCGCGGAGATGGCGCCCACCTCTTCGTAGAGCCCACGTGAGATCGTCGGGCCATCGCTCGCCGCGGCTTGTTCATCCATGATCGACTGCGCGACGCCTGCGATGCGGTCCGCGATGCGCTCGGTCTCGGACACCGGCGTGCCCACTGGCATCTTCAGGTGCGCGGTGATCAGGTCGCCCTCGACCTTCGGCAGGAACGTGAACGGGATGCGGCCGGCGACGTAGCCCATCGTGGCGAAAAGAATGGCGAGGCCTGCGGCAATCGTGAAGTAGCGCCACCGAAGCGCCCTCTCGAGAATGGGCACGTACGTATGCTGGATGTGGTGCTGAAGCCGGTGCGGCATGTCGAGCTTGCCGATCCAGCGCATGAGCCAGAGGTAGGGCGAGAGGATGACGCGTAGCCACCACGGCATCGGATGCGAAAGGTGTGCCGGGAGGATCAGCAACGACTCGACCAGCGAGATCATCAGAACGGCGATCACCACGATCGGGACGACGCGGAAGAACTTCCCCATCACTCCGGGGACCGCGAGCATCGGCGCAAACGCGAAGCAGCTCGTCAGAATCGCGAAGATGACCGGCTGAGAGACCTCTTTGGCGCCGAGAATCGACGCTTCGAGCCGGCCTTTGCCGTCGGTTCGGTGCTTGTGGATCGACTCGCCGACGACGATCGCATCGTCGACGACCATACCGAGCGTGATGATGAACGCGAACAGCGAGATCATGTTGATCGACACGTCCGTCACGGGGAAGAACAGCAGAGAGCCGCAGAACGAGATCGGAATGCCGAGAGTCACCCAGAACGCGAGGCGTCCCTCGAGGAACAAGCCGAGCGTGAGCAACACGAGGATCAAGCCGATGCGAGCGTTGTTGATCAGCAGATCGAGACGCCCTTCGTACATTTCGGCGGTGTCGAACCAGGTCGCGGCGTAGAGCCCTTCCGGGAGCTCTTCGCGAAGCGTTTCGACATACTCCTTGGCGGCGGCCGAGACGGTGAGCGGCGTCTCGCTCCCGACGCGAAAGACGTTGATCATCACGGCGCGCTTGCCGTTGAAGGTGGCCTCCTTGTCGATCTCGCGGAACCCGTCTTTGACGACGGCGACATCGCGGATCCGCACCTGCGAGCCGTCGGGGTTGCTCCTGAGGAGGATGTTTGCGAACTGGTTGCCGCGGTCGCGTCGCTCAGTTGTGCGAAGAAGCACCTCGCCGGCGCTGGTCTTCACGCCGCCGCCAGGGAGCTCGACCGATGCCGCGCGCACGCGAGCCGCGATTTCGTCGAGGGTCAAACCGTGCTTACGGAGCTGCGCCTGGGGCACCTCGATGCTGATTTCGAGCGGGCGAATGCCCGACAGCTCGACGTACGTAATGCGGGGATCCCGCAGCAGCTCGCGGCGAGAGTTCTCGGCGACGGCCCGGAGCGTGGCTTCGTCGACATCGCCGTATAGCACGAGCGAGATGACCTGCTGGCGGTTCGAGACGAGGCTCACCGTCGGCCGTTCGACGTCTTCGGGGAACGATGTGATGCGGTCGATCGCGCTCTTCACGTCGTTAAGGGCGCGGTCCTTGTCGGCGCCAAGCAAGAGCTCGACGTTGACCGTCCCCAACCCCTCCATGGCGTTGGAGGTGACCTTCTTCACCCCGTCCACGCCTCGAACGGCCTCCTCGATCGCGAGAATGACAGCCTGCTCCACCTCTGCCGGGCTCGCACCAGGGTAGGTCACTTGGGCCGAGACCACGTCCATCTCGACCTCGGGGAACACTTCCTGCTTGATCCCGGAGGCGAGGGTGACCAAGCCGCCGACGATCAAGATGAGCATCAGGACGTTGGCGGCGACCTGATTCTTCGCCATCCAGGCAATCGGCCCGCGTTCCTGTTCCGGATCAAACTGGATGTTCTCGCTCATGGGTTCGCTTGGGCGGCCGGCTTACTCGGCTCGGGCTCGGACGGCTCCTGTGATGGGAGGGCCGTGCGGAGAAGCATGTTGGGAATCGGCGTGGCGATGCGGCTGGTCACGACACGTTCGTTCGGACGGAGTCCCGAGGTCACCAGCACTGAGTCGGGCTCGCTCCAGACGATCTCGACGTCTCGGATCTCCAGCAGGTCTTGATCGTTCATCACATACACGCTGCGTCCGTTTCGAAGAGCCACTCTAGGTACGCGAATGGCATCGTCGATGGGTTGCGCCTCGGTCGCGACGTCGACGAAGGAGCCGAGCAGCAAGGGAAGGTCACCCTTCTTACCGAGCGGATTTTCGATACGGACGAGGATCCGCGCCATGGCGCCACTCGGATCGAGGTCGGGGAGCTGACGAATCACTTCGCCCCGCCGCTCGATCGTACCCTGACCGACGCGTTGAATGATCGTCGCGGGTGAGCCGGGTTCGTCGTCGGTACGGGCCCGAATGGTTCGAAGCGAGCTGACCGGTACGGAGACCTGCACGTGGTACTCGTCGGTTCCGACGAGCCGGGCGACCATCGTCTGCGGAGTGATCAGTTGGCCGAGGTCGACGTTCTCGGTGACGACCATGGCGTTGAACGGGGCGCGCAGGGTGGTGCGTTTGAGGTCGAGCTCGGCCTTTTTGAGCGAGCTCTCCGCTGCCCTTAGGGCAAGCTTGGTTGCTTCGAGTTGCGGCTCGCGTTGTGCGAGCGCGCGCTGCTCGT
>CP070650.1:75393-78498 GCA_020354595.1 Myxococcales bacterium | reverse complement strand
TTGAACCGACGACCTTCGGGCCAAACCTAGCGGAAGCGTTCGTGTTTCTCTGCGAGCTTGACCCCGTTCTGCGGCGGCGAATAGGCTGGACGCTTCCGGTCCCGGGCGCGACGCCGTCGAGGACCCCGCTTCTGGAGGGACCCATGCCGATACCGACTTCGACCCCGCACCGAACCCGTCTCCTCCTCATGCTCGCCTGCGCCTGCGCGCTGCCGCTCGTCGGGACGCAGGCCCAGGCCCAGGACGAGGACCAGGACCAAGACCCGGACCAGCTCCGCGTGGGCGTCTGCCAGCGCGACATTACCCCGATCAGTCCGAACCTCGCGAGCGCATACGAGGCGGCATTCGGGGAGACGGCCGTTGTCAACCACACTGACCCGATCTTCATGGCGGGGTTCGGCGACAACCGCCGGGCGACAGACTACAATGACCGGCTCTGGGCCCGCGGCGTCGTGATCGAAGGGGACGGCGGGCGCATCGCCATCGTCTCGCTCGACGTGGTCGGCTACCTGAACGGCGAGGTCGACACGATCCGCTCGATGGTCTCTCCCGATGCGGGCGTCGACTACATCGTGGTGCACAGCACGCATCAGCACGAGGGACCCGACACGATCGGTATCTGGGGGCCCGACCCGCTCACCTCGGGAATTGACTTCGGCTACCTCGACTTCGTGAACGCCACCGTGGCGGACTGCATCGATGAGGCGGCAGACGGTCTCCAGAAGGCTCGCATCAAGTTCGCCACCACCGATTCGATCGGCCTCTCGCTCGGAACCGACGTAGAGGACGACGGCCTCGGCGTCGCCGACGGCAAGGTCCTCGTGGACGACGACCTGATCTCGCCGGCGACGGACGGCCGCATCGCGAATCCGCGGCTCTCAATCATGCAGCTGACCGAGCGCGGCGGCCAGAAGGACGTCCTCGCGACGCTCGTCAACTTCGCGAGTCACCCTGAGAGCCTCGGCAGCGGCAACACGCAGATCACCTCCGATTTCCCCCACTACGCTCGCGAGCGGCTCGAGGAGGAGTACGGCGGCGTGGCGATCTGGGTGAGCGCAGACCTGGGCGTCCTCCAGGGACCGCTCGACATCGACGTGCTCGACCCCGACACCGGCATGCCGGCGGTCCGCCGGACCTTCCGCTGGGCCGAGGTACACGGCGAGCAGCTCGCGGAACGCGTGATCGGCGCGATTCCCACGATGCCGGGACGCCCCGTCGCTTCTCTGGCGTTCGCGACGACGAAGCCCGTACCGATCCGACTCGACAATCCGTACTTCCGGTTCTTCATCGCGCTCGGCGTGCTCAACCCGCGCCTCACCCTCTACACGGACGGCGTGCCCGACGATTCGGTGGGATTCCCCTTCCCGCCACCCTTCGACTCGATCCCGCAAGCGCTCGGCGAAGACGTTCAGACCGAGGTCGGCGCCTTCCGGATAAACGAGGCGAGCTTCGCCGTCGTTCCCTCGGAGCTCGACCCGCAGATCGGGGAGACTTACCGGCAGGCGATGGTCGGAGCGGAGCACACCTTCATCATCGGACTCGGCAACGACGAGATCGGCTACCAGCTCCCGGCGCCGAAGTGGGATGACAGCTGCCACGCCTGCGCTCCCTTCATTCTCGCTAGCGTTCCCGAATTTTGCGAGTTCTTCCCAAACATCGATTGCAACACGGTGTTCCAGAACAACGTGGGACAGGAGGTCGATCCGGAGGTGGGCGCAGCCATCGTGCCCCTGATCGACGCGTTGCACGACGGCCCATGAGACCGCTCGGGCGGAGGGCGTTTCCGCCGGCCCTCCTCGTCATCGCGCTCGCTTCGCTGTCGACTCAGCCTGCGACCGCGCACATCGTCCTGGGCAATCGGCCCCTCCAGCTGCTCGTCGCCGACGCCGACGTCGTAGCGCGGGCGCGCATCGTCGACACGCGCGGCATACCGGCCGCCTCCGGTCTCGAGAGCCAACGCCCCACCGTGGGTGCCCTGCTCCTCGAGGTGCTGAAGGGCGACGTCCCTCTCGCTGAGGTCCGCTTCGCCCAACACGGACATGGCGTGGCCTCGTACGAGCCGGGGGAGGAGGTGCTCCTCTTCCTGCAGCGCATCGAGCGGAGTCGCGAGCTCGGCGCACTGGCGGGTACGGAGATCCCGTACGTCTCCCTCCAGGAGCACGACGAGAAGTACCTGATCCCGCGGAATGAGAGCCCGATCGTGCTCGCCGCCGTCCGGGCCTATGCCCGCGCGGAACGGATTCCGGATGCGAAAAAGCGAATTGCGGCACTGCGCCAGGTGACGCTCACGCTGCTTGGATCGGGCGATCCGCGCCTCGCCACGTCCGCGGTGAAGACGCTCGCACTTGCTGCTGAGGTTCCGCTCGTGACGCGCGACGATCTCCCCGTGCTGCTGCCGCTTCTTGACGACACGTCGCTTCCCGTCGGGGTGCGTCTCGGCCTCCTCGTGGAGCTCGAGCGCCGCGCGCTCCTCGCGGACCGCGCGCGTTGGGCGGCCCTGCTGAAGTCGACGACCGGCTCCGACCGGACTGCGGTCATTCGAGCCGCAGGCCGACACCCGAGCGCGGACGTGCTCGCCGCGCTGCTCGCGCTCCTGCAGGGTAAGGACGAAGACGCGGCGCGCGAGGCGGCCATCGCCCTCGGCTGGCCGGGAAACGCCGCGGCAGTGCAGCCCCTGGACGCCGCCATGGCGTCGGAAGATCGCGGGTTGCGCATGGCAGCGATCCGCGGTCTGGGCGGAATCGGCTCGCAGGACGCGCGCCGCGCGCTCGAGAAAGCGTCGCTTACGCATCCGGACCCGGCGACGCGACGACGTGCACGCGCGGAGGCGATACGCCTGAGCGGGGCGGCGACCTCGAGCCCCCGCTGATCGGAGTCCGTGAGCTCCGCGCAGCCGTCTAGGGATGGGAGGGGCCCCGGAGGCTCGCGGCGTGATGTTGTCCTGGACAAAGCTTGAAAGTACGAAAATCTCGGCGGTTCCAGCCGAGCGTCCATGGGGACTGACGGCGGGGCGTTTGAGGCGCAGCTATAGCCATGCACCCGCTGCGCCGACGCAAAGCCTGCGCGTCTGGTGAAGAGGTGGTCGGGGGTTCCCCCGACAACCAC
>CP070650.1:72407-75293 GCA_020354595.1 Myxococcales bacterium | reverse complement strand
TCGAGCAGCAGTCCGATCAGTTGCGCTCCTTCCTCTTGGACAGCGAACCGCCCGTCTGCGTATCCAGGAAGCTCCCGCGGATCACCTGCGCCGCTGATTCGCAAGCCACGCGGACAAAGCTCGGCAAGCGAGACCCTCGCCTCCGGCCTTGCTTCGCGAATGGCTTCGGCCACTTCGCTCCGATCCACATTCGCTGACACGCGGAGGTCGAGCGAAGGCGGCTCCGTGCCAACGTGCAAGAGTTGCTCGGCGCGCTCCGATCCAAGTGATGAGATCAAGGCGTCCTTCAACCAGGAAGGAACACTCAGTGACATCGGCGGTTGCGGGGCGTCGGGACGGTCGGCCGAGAGTTTTCGAAGGATCGCATTTGCGAAGCCGGCCATCCGCTTTCCGCGCTTCTCCCGGACCAGCTCGACCGCGTCGTTCACGACGGCGTGCGGCGGCACGCGCTCGAGATGTTGCAACTGGAAGGCTCCACCGAGAAGCGCAGCACGAGTCCAGTCGTCCACTTTGATCGGCCGCCGGGCGTACCGCGCCAATGCGATCTCGAGATCCGGCACTACCCGCAACGTTCCGTACACGACTTGCGTCGCCAACGCCGCATCGGATCGGTCTAGGGACACGCGGCGGAGCTCGGCGTCCAACGTCGGCGACGCCCATGCGTCGTCGTGCATCACTCGATACAGCACGCGCGTTGCTAGGTGTCTCGCCGGGGCAACCATGATCGCAAGCTTACCCGGGTCACATGCTCAGGCACGGGGATTGGAGACCTCACCACCCGCGTGATACCGTGTCGAACGTGGGGGCACCCGGCCGGGCAAGAGCGAGTGGGACGACGGGATGAGTGCACTGGTTCTCGTCGCGGACCCGGATCCGTTCAACCTGCGTCTGCTGCACGAGGCGTGCGAGGCCGCAGGGTACGACGTGATTACCGCTGCGGATGGGCCGGATGTCCTCGCGATGGTCGAGCGACAGCCGCCAGATCTCCTGGTGCTCGATGCGAAGATGTCCGAAATCGACGCTTTCGAAATCCTTCGCATTCTCAAGGCCGACACGAGCTTGGGGAGCATTCCCGTCTTGTTGGTGAGCGATGAAGGCGACCACGAGGCGCGACGTCAGGGGATCGAGCTCGGGGCCGAGGACACGCTCACGCGGCCGTATCGGGTGTTCGAGATCCAGCAGCGGGTGCGCAACGTTCTGCGGGCGACACGTCGCGACCGCTTGGGAATTCCGGAAAGCGCTCCTCCGGCGGATCAACACGACCCGGTTACGGGCGCGGGAACACCGTCGCAACTGCTGATCAGCTTGGACTACGAGCACACGCGCGCGACGCGCTACGGTCACCCATTGACCTGCATGGTCGTCAGGCTGACCAACGCAACCGCGATCGCCGATGCGAGTGAGGATGGAACGGCGGACCGCGCGATGGGTCGAATTGGAGCAGGTCTCAAGAACTGCATTCGCGCAGTCGACCATTTGTTCCGGCTGCGCCGCGACGAGTTCTGCATCTTGCTGCCCGAAACCGACGGGAGGGGCGCTGGCTACGTGCTTCGCCGCCTCGAAGGGCAAGTCGAAACCGGTGAGCTATGGGGTGGCGACGTGGCCCCTAGGCCCGACATCGACATCGCAGTCACCAGCATGCCCGAGACGGGCATCCAGAGCGGCGACGACCTGTTGAAGCAAACGCGTCACTCGCTACCGCATCTCGACTAGTAGGGGGTGCCCCTAGAGCACGGCGGCAAATCGCGCGACCCAGAGAATCACCGCGCACCCTGCAACGGCAAGCGCCCAACGGCCGATTGCCAATCGCCGGAGGACGGTGTCGACCGACCAGCTCCGCACCGCAGCTATGACGCCCAGCGGAATGCAGGCGCATGTGACGCAAAACAACACCAGTCCGAGCGGGTTGGCGGCAGCAGCGAGAAGCCAGTCCCCGCGGACGGCGTGCGCAAACGCGGTGGTCAGACCGCAGCCGGGACAAGGGGAGCCCGTGAGCGCAAGGAAACCACACGGGGGCAAACCGAGCTGTGTATGGGTTCCGTAGCCGCGCGCGTCGGGCTCGAGCATCGCGGCAATCCCCAGAACGAACGCGCCGCCAAAGGCGATGCTCCACCAAAGCGTACGGTGCAGACGCAGCGTGGCAGCGGAATCATGGAGCTTGGTCGTCATCGGCCGGCTCGCGCCAGTCTGGATTACGCCGAAGCTCTCCGTCAATGAAGGTGACACACGGGACGTCGCACCTCGGCTCACCCATCTCGGCGTGGACGTCTCGACCGATGGGGTTGTCGTTGCCAGCGGCGAAGTCGGCGTAGTGCGCATGAAGGCACTTCACGCCACCGGAGGACCCCCCTACCCCTCCCGTTGGACGATGCCGGGCATCGGGCGGCGACAACGCATCGCGTTCCCGAGCGTAGCGCGCATGCGCAGCGTCGACGGCCTTGGCAAATGCAGGGTTGGTCTCGAGCTTGGCCTGGGCAGCGCGTACTCCGCCGCGGGCCTCGATCCGTGCGATGCGGCGGTGGGCCAGCGGACACGTCAACCAGTAACGCGTCGGGAACGGCTCGCCGGTATCGAGTACCGGAGGCACCTCGGCCACGATCGGCAGCCCGAGATGACAACGGCGAAGGACGGTGGATGTCGCGCGCAAAGGTCGCCCGATTTGTAGGGCTAGCACTTCGCCATCGCGCGCCTCCGTCATGATACACGCATGCGGTCCTTGACCTCGGTCCAGTAGTCCGACTCCCCGGCAACCTCGACCATCATGACCGCTTCGGCGGCAGCGCGATCCGCCCGAGCGCCAGCGCTACGTAGGCGCGCGCAGATGTCCTCCGCAATCGCAAGCCGGGTGGCGAGCTCCGCACGCGCCAGCGCGAAATGATAGTCCTC
>CP070650.1:69183-72307 GCA_020354595.1 Myxococcales bacterium | reverse complement strand
GGGTTTCTTAAGTCCCGACGGTGATTTCTTTGCCGGCTTCACCTGGCCCGAGGATCAAGCTTACGAGGCTGGATTTAGGTGGCAGGATCTTATTCTCACAAGGGTGCCCACGTGCGAATCGGAGTAGACAAGAGTTGGGACTATCCCTACGCGCGGCAGCAAATGTAGAAACGCAGAACATTGGGCAGCTGGAAGCCACGCTCGACGCTGGGACGATGGTCTAGCCCCCCACAGGACAGGCCGCGCAGCCTGTTCGCGTGGGCTCGTGCCGACGCAAAATCTGCGTGGAGCAACGGAGACCCGACGACAAATCGCGTACTTGCGGTTGGCACTCTTGGTGCATAGGTACGAATGGGCAAAGGAGGACGCCATGGAGGACCGCGAGCGTGAGGTTCGCGCCGTGGCCAAAGAATGGTGGTTGCGGTGCACCGCTTGCTCCGAAGCGTCTTTCACGACCCACAACCGATGTGCGGAGATCGAGGCCCCGCTCGAGGAGGAATCTTCGCATTTGCTTTCCAGTGGCATGATGCACCAGGGTCATGCGTGCGGCCTGCTGTCCGGAGCCGTTTTGTCGGCGGGCTTGCAAGCTGCGCGTCGCTTCGAAGACGAAGCGACGCGTTCAGCCGCAACATTGCATGCCGCAGTCCGGCTCGCCGGCGCCTATCCAGAGACCTCCGGGGCGCTCGACTGCCGGGACATCACCGGGCAATCGTTGATCACCCTCAGAGAGAAGGCTCATTATCTCAGGGAAGGTAAGGGTCGACAATGCGGCCGCCTTCTGATGAAATGGGCAAACCGCTCGGACGTCATTATCGACGAGGCGCTTACCGAGTTCGAGGGGCGGGATCCGAGCGCGACTTGCACCAATTGCGCTACGGCAACGTTCAAACGGATCGCCTCCGACGATGAGCTTGCGCGATCCGGACCGACTTACGTAGCAGGGCTTGCCGGCGGAGTAGGGCTGCTCGGAAGGAGCTGTGCCGCGCTCACCGTGGGCATCATCGTCCTGACTCTACGACACTACTCCTCGCTGCGCTCGCACCAACGGGATTCCCAACTGTTGGGATTGTTCCACGAAGCGGGCTTTGGGCGGTTTCGCAAGTGGCCCGGGGCACTTTTCGAGGAGTTCAAGTTCGAGCTCGGCAGCGACTTGTGCCGTGACATCGTCGGGCGGGAGTTCGCCGACCCCGAGGACCACGCCTCGTTCGTAGCTTCCGGGGGCTGTCGCGACGTCATCGGTTTCGTCCAAAGCCGCGTGGCCAAGGGGGAGTGAGAGACGTGTTCTGCGACTTCTCAAAGTACGTCGGCCTCGGTTCGACATAGATCATTGTCAAGCTAGTTCTGGGGCGGCGTCCCCAACGTGTCATGCGCGCTCGGGATGTGCTTGGATCGAGCGAATCGAAGAGCTCTGGCTAGGTTTCGAGACGAATCGGCACCTCTAGGGGAGTGCGAACGAACACACTCGAGACATGTCGTGCTTGGCTGGTCATCTCGAAATGCGTCGTGCGCTTCAGCAGCTCTTCTAGGGCGACCCGGGCTTCGAGCCGTGCGAGCTCCGCGCCGATGCACAAATGAATGCCGTGGCCGAAGCCGAGGTGCTGCCGAAGGTTGGGGCGGTCGAGGTCGATTGCATCGGGGTTCTCGAACGCGCGCTCATCGCGATTACCGGAGGCCCAGAGCACCATCAGGCGTGCGCCGTCTGGAAGCGCGACGCCGGCAAGCTCGGTCGCTTCGTTTGTCTTGCGGAAGTGCCCCTGAAAAGGCGATTCCAACCGAACTGCTTCTTCGACGAAAAGTGGGATGCGCGTTGGATCCCGTCGAAGTGATTCTTGTAGCTCGAGGTTTTCAGCGAGCAGCCGCGTAGCGCTACCGATCAGGCTTGCGGTGGACTCGTTTCCCGCAATGATCATCTGAAGAAGAATGCTGACGCTTTCCTCGACCGTGAGCGCCTCGTCTCCCGTACCTGTCGCGTCCGCCAAGAGTCCTAGCAAGTCGTCCTTCGGGTCTTGGCGCGCCTTTTTGAACTGCGCTTGAAGGTACTGAAACAGGTTGAGCGCTCCCATGGCGTGACTCGCCATTTCTTCCGTCGTGCTCGTGCCGCTCAAGAGCGCGATCGCCAGGTCCGACCAGGACTTGAGCCGATCCCGATCCTCTGCGGGAAGCCCGATGATGTCGATGATCACCGCCATGGGTAGGAGAGAGGCAAAGCTCGTCATCCAATTCGTCTCGTCTGGGCCCTCGAGTGCGGCACTTAGCAGCTCGCAAGCCCGTTCCCGAACGGACTGCTCGCGACCGCGCACGGTCCGCATCGCGAATCGAGGATGGGTGAGCGCGCGCTGCCGCGTATGCGCGGGCGGGTCCTGCACCGCAAGCACGTCGACCGGCCCAATGCCCAGCTGGCCCACGTCGAGGCTCGACATCGAGCCGTCTGTCTGCGCCATGACGATGGACGTGAGATTCGATGAATACGCATCGGGATTCAGCACGACCGACTTGATGTCGGCGTAGCGGCTGACAATGAAGTAATCGGCTCGCGGCACTCGATAGACCGGAGCATGTGCGCGCAACGAGCGATAGAAAGCATAGGGAGATTCGATCGTTTGCTGGGCAAAGGGATCGAACTCGTCGGGCAGCTTGCCGGTCGTTGGCTCTGATTCGATCGAGCGAGACATCACCTAGGATCGTTCTTAGTACTGAAGGGTAAATGACAGTGAAGCCCAATAGGAGAAGACAGCGTATTCACCCGGGCAACCCGTGCGAATGACTTGGTCGTCTGAGCATAAGGTGACGGGGTCCATCGGATCGCCACCGGGGACCTGAGCATCGGTCCCGATGTATTCTTCCCCAATGCGGCTGCCGCTGTAAGCAAACAGGGTTCCGATGTCCAGCATGTACTTGTCCTTGATGCTCGGGTCGTTTCGATCGTCCCAGTGGAAACCGAGGCCCGCGGCCAAGCTGGCGGTCAGCCCTGGCGCAGGGGTGAAGTATTGCGCCCAGGGCTCGCTCGTCGCCGAGTTTCCCAGGGTGAAGCCTCCTCGAAAGGCCAGCAAGTCCTTCTTGAACCGGTATTCGGCCCCGAACTTGGCGCTGTAGGCGTTCCGCCATCCGAAGGGAACAACGACGG
>CP070650.1:59857-69083 GCA_020354595.1 Myxococcales bacterium | reverse complement strand
CGGCGTCGATTCGCTACAAAGCGCCAACCGGAGAGTGGCGGGTGATGTACAGCCCACTGGTGATGACAGGTGCCCCCGAGGAGATGGAAAACCTCCAGCGCGTCTTTGGGGCAAGCGACGAAGACCTCGAAGCGCTGGCCAACCTCTACACTACAATCCTCTCGCTCGAAGACGAGGAGATCGAGGAGCTCGACGACGTCGGGATGCTCGACTGGATGAGCCAGTTCGAGCTTCCAAAAGGCCTGCAGAGCCAGATCTGCATGAACCTCAACACGCTCTTCGTCGTACCGGTGAATCGGTTGGCTGCATCCGAGGCGATCCTCACGATGCGGCAGCAGGCCATGGGCGGCGCCGGGCGCTACAGCGTAGGCGGCTACGGACGTCTTGCTGAGGCCTGCGCGGACTACGTGGTCGAGCACGGTGGCGTTTACCTGCCCAAGCAACGCGTCATCCGAATCGCGATCGAGGGCGGTCGTGCGGTCGGCGTGGAAACCGAAGAAGGCGTCCTTCGCTGCAGAGCCGTCATTTCGAACGCCGGAATCCAGCCCACGGTGCTGAAGCTCGCTGGCTCCGAGCACTTTCCGGCCGAGTACGTCGAGCGCGTGAAGTCACTCGAGCCGAGCTGGGCGATCGCTGGTTACCGCTACGTGCTCGACGAGCGCATCTTCGACGCGGCGCTCATTCCCGTCTTCTCCGACCAGAGCTGGCTCGACGACGAGCGCTACGAGGCCATGGAAAACGGAAGCTGGCCCGATGTGCCGCTCATCTGCATCGACGTTCCATCGGAGTTCGATCCAGGCCTTTCGCCGGTGCCGGGGCATCAGATCGCCAACTGTCAGGTTTTCTGTTCTCCCGATCCGGAGTCCGGCATGGGTGAAGAAGCCGTTCGCCGCGGCGAGCAGATTCTCGACGAGCTCTGGCCGGATCTGAAAAACCACATCATCCGGAAGGAGCCCTACGGCGCGAAAGCGATTTCAGGCTTGAGCCGCGATTCAGTGTTGCCCGGCCGCGGCGGCGAGGCCGTGGGCATCGCGCAAATCGTGGGCCAGGTCGGCAAGTCCAAGCCGAGCCCGCGAACCCCGCTCCCTGGCCTCTACCTCGTCGGCTGCGACGCAGGTGGTCGAGGCGCGGGCACCCATCAAGCCGTCGATTCCGGCTTCAACGTCGCCGAAATGGTGCACGGCGACCTGGGGACGTAGGAGGACTCTCGCTGAATGTGAGATCTCCTTTTTGCGAGTGCTAGGAAAGGGACGTGCAACGCTCTGACCCCGGCGAGGCCCGCGCGGCCGCCATCCCCACCTCGATCGACGTGATCTACTGCGATGACGCCATCGTCGTCGTTGACAAGCCGACGGGTTTGTCGGTCCACCGCGGCGACGACCAGGGGTCGACGTTCGCGCTCAATCTCACGCGAAACGCGATCGGCCAGTGGGTGTATCCGGTGCACCGACTCGATCGCGCGACCAGCGGCGTGCTCGTGTTTGCGCTTTCACCGGAGCACGCCCGTACGCTGCAGGAGTCGTTTAACCGCCGCGAGGTCGACAAGACCTATCTTGCGTTGGTCCGCGGAAAGCCACCGCCGCACGGGGTGATCGACAGCCCGATGGAAAAGCGCGAAGGGGGCCCGGACGTCGAGGCCGTGACCGAGTACGAGACGCTGTTTGCATCCGACATCGTCCGGGTTTCGCTGGTCCGGGCGAGACCCCTCACTGGAAGGCGTCATCAGATCCGCCGCCATCTCCGGCGCATCAACCACCCCATCGCGGGTGATGTCAGGTACGGCAAGGGCATCGAGAACCGCAGCTATCGAATCGAGCTCGGCCTTTATCGCCTCGCCCTCCACGCGCAACGCTTGTCTCTCACGCACCCGACCACTGGCGAGCGCGTCGTGTTCGAAAGCACCGTCCCAGAGGATCTTCGCGAACCGCTAGGGCGTGCCGGCGTGCCGGAAGACCTACTCGGCCTTCAGTTGCGATAGCCGCTGTACAGACCACCTAGGTGAGTTGCAGCGTGTTGTCTTGGGTGAGGGTGACACCCGTGCCGAGCTTCTTCCCTTCGCGGGCGAGCGTGTCTCGAAGCCACACCGCGTCTTTTTTCGACGCTCGATGCAACCGAAACCGCTTCATCTGCAACGGCACCATTTCCAAGCGGTCGAGCCGACCCGTATCGCGATTCATCGACACGAAATACATGAGGCCGAGCTCTCCGCGATAGCTGGCGTGCCCGGAAATACCCTCGTAGTCGTTGATGAGGTCTCCGCAGCCGTAGAGGATCGGTTTGCCGCGGTAGATTTCGATTCCCTTGGGGTGATGGGAGGAGTGGCCATGAACGACGTCTACGTTGGCCTCATCGACGAGCGCCTGTGCAAAGGCCCGCTGCTCCGATGGGACTTCGTAGCCCCAGTTCCCACCCCAGTGGATCGATGCAACCACGATGTCTTTGTCCTGTCGGTGTGCGCGCACCTGCTTTCCGATGCGGCGTGCTGTCTTCACGGACAAGTCGGGCAAAAAGTTGATGCCAGGGCGTGTTGCCGTTGCCCCCCAGCTTCGAGGCACACCGCTCGTCACCGATCCAAAGCCAAAGACGAGCACTCGACCGCGCTTCGTTCGAAGCACAGCCGGCGAGGCTGCCTGCTCCGCCTGACGACCCGCGCCAGCCGTCTTGATTCCAGCTTCCCTCAGGACGTCGAGTGTCTCGACGCATCCAGCCTCTCCCCAGTCCAGTAGATGATTGTTCCCGAGGACGCAGCAATCGATCTTTGCCGCGGTCAAGCAAGGCACGTTCTCGGGATTCATCCGGTAGTTGATCCCCTTTGGCGCGGGCTCATCGCTTTTGGTGATTGCCGTTTCGAGGTTGATGATGCGCGCCTCGGGGGCGCGGCGCTCGAGCTCACCGAGCGCATCGCCCCAGATGTATGCGTACGGCACCGGCTTGCCGATCGAGCCGTTCTTCCGCTCTGCCAAGCGCACGTACTCGAGCGCGCTTTTCGCGTAGTGCTCGTAGATGCGAGGGTGGCTCGGGTGGGGCAGGACCTGATCGATGCCGCGCCCCGTCATGACGTCACCGGCCAAAAATAGCGTCATGCGCTTGCTCCCTTCCGCGCGCGTAAGAGCGGGCGCTGCGGCACTGAGCGTTGCAGCCGCCGCCGCCCTCATCCATCGCCGCCGTCCGAAGACCATGGGCAGACGCTCCTGCCTACGGCGCTTCCGATTCCCGCTGCTGCTCCCGCGAGACTAGCTGGGCGAGATCCGTGAGCTCTTGAGCCATCCAATCCACCATGTCGTCGAAGGCGATGATCCCCTGGAGCCGATCCTCGGCGTCCACCACGGGCATTCTTCGCACGCCGCGAGCACGCATCTTCTTGCGGACGTCGTACATCTGCTCGGTGTCACGCGCCATAGTCAGCCCTTCACTCATGACCTGAGCCACCTGCATGGTTTCGAGCTCCCCCGGAGCCTCCGCCATGCCCTTGACCACGAGGTCTCTGTCGGTGACCAACGCAATTGGCACACGGTCGGAGCCGCGCTCCTCCACCACCACTAGGCAGCCCACGTGGTACTTCTTCATCAAACGAGCGGCCTCCAAGACGGGCTCGTTCGCGCGGATGATGTAAACGGTTCGGTTGCAAAGCTCGCCAGCGGTCATCGTTACCTCTCCCGCGTGCAGTCTATCAGCTTCAAGAAGCCCGCAAGACCCGGTAGACGCGCAGCCCGCGCCCTATTCGCTCCCGATCGGGATTCCCTCCGGGCCCTCGATGGGAACCGCGCCCGGCCCGTCGATGGGCACTCCGTCGGGGCCCTCGATCGGATCCGCTTTCGGGCCTTCGATCGGTACGCCGCTCGGTGCGATCGGCTCTTTCTTAGGAAGGGCTTGGACCACGTCGTCCGGCGGTGGTGGAGGAGGTGCCACGTCGTATTCCTCGACTGTGGGCGGCTCGTATCGAATCGCGACGTACGTCGTGACCGTTTCGGAGGACGTTCCCCCGAACGGCTCGAGGAGGACTGCCCCGACTCGCTCCTCGATGCATCGTCGGTCATTCATCGAGAGCCCGGCGCCGCTGGCGCTCGGTTCGATGACCATGCCGGTCGGACGAACGACCGCGCGGATGCGAATTTGAACCGTCGTCGCCGACGCGGGCCGATAGTCCTTCATGCAATCCGCGGGGCTTCCAACCGCTTCGCGACGCTCGGCGGCGTGGTCCCGCGGGGGGGGCGGGGGAAGCTCTGGCGCTTCGGCGGGCTCGCTCGGCTCCTCAGTCGCCGGCACCTCCGCCGTTTGCGGCTCCGGTGGCTGGTCGATGGCGTCGGGACGATCCGCCGGCGGTGTCTCTGCCACGGTGTCGGAGGGGTGTGGAGGGTCCGGGCGGCCCTTGCACCCGAGCGCGATCACCAACAAGCCACAGGCCAGCGCGTACCGAGTCATAGATAGATCTTAGCGCAAGGCGCCGCTACGCCAACGCCGCGACTTGCCTGAGCTCGGCCATGCGCGCGTCCGTTGGGGACTCCAGGTGGCTCAGGCGATAGTGCTTGCCGAGCTTCTCGTACTTGGGCTCGCCGAACCGGTGGTAGGGGAGCAGCTCGTACGATGAGGCGCCGCCCGCGTCAGTTACGAACTCTGCGATCGCTCGGATGTCTCGCTCGGAGTCGTTGACGCCGGGGATGACCGGGGTGCGCACGACGACGTCGACTTCCGGGAGCTCTGCACGAAGTTTTCGGAAATTGTCGAGGATCTTCGCATTGGAGACTCCAGTGACCCTCTCGTGCTTCTCGGGGTCCAGGCATTTGATGTCGAAGAACATCCGGTCGGTCAGCGGAGCAACGTCTTTCATCGTTTTCCAGTTGCAGAGCCCCGAGGTCTCGACGGCGGTGTCAATGCCACGATTTCTCGCGGCTCCGAGAAGCGCACGCACAAACGAGCCTTGCGCGAGCGGCTCGCCGCCGCTCAGGGTCAGCCCGCCCCCGGACCTCGCGTAGAACGCGTCGTCCTCCTCGACGATTCGCAATACCTCCTCGACTTCCACCCAGTCGCCTGACGTTTCGAGCGCCTCCGAGGGACATACGTAGGTGCAGTCGCCGCAACCGTCGCAACGAGCGCGGTCGATCGTGACCGTGCCGTCTTCACCCTTCGAAATCGCTCCCTCCAGGCACACGGTGATGCATCGGTCGCATTCATCGGTGCCGATGCACCGGTCGCAGCTCAGGATGAGCTCGGGCGTCGTCGATCGGCCTTCCGGGTTGGAGCACCACATGCAAGCGAGCGGGCAGCCCTTGAGAAAGACGATCGTGCGAATACCGGGCCCGTCGTGAAGCGAGAACTTCTGAATGTTGAAGACCAGTCCTTTGGGCGCGTCGCTCAAAACTCGTGCTCCGTTCGGCGTATGATCTCGTTTTGAAGGGCCGGCGTGAGGTCGACGAAGTAAGCGCTGTACCCTGCCACGCGCACCAGTAGGTTCCGGTACTTCTCAGGATCCTGCTGCGCCCGGAGAAGCGTGTCTCGATTGATGATGTTGAACTGGATGTGCCACATCTTCATGTCGCAAGCGGTCCGAATGAGCGCCATCAGCTTCCGGGTCCCTTCCTCCCCTGCCAGCGATGCGGGCGAGAGCTTCATGTTGAGAAGCCTCGCGGCACGCTCCTTGTACTGTGCGCATTTGGTGCTGCTGATCGACATGAGCGTTGCGGTCGGCCCTTTGACGTCCCGGCCTTGGGAAGGGCTGATACTCTCGGAAAGCGGCTCCCGCGCTTTTCGGCCGTCTGGGGTCGCTCCGACGACAGCGCCCAACGGAATGTGCGATGTGACCGAGACGTAACGCAGATCGAGCTCGCCGCCGAATGCGCTGGTGTGCCGATGCGCCAGGCCCGAAAAGCACGCTTCGATATCGTGACCGATTTGATCGACGGCGGGGTCGTTGTTGCCGTATTTCGGTGCGTGGAGGCACATCTGCCGAACGGCTTCGTGACCGGCGAAATCCGCATCCAACGCCTCGAGCAGCTCGTCCATGCTGAGCTTCTCTTCTTCGAACACCAGTGAACGAATCGCGGCGAGCGAATCGATGACGGTGCCGAAGCCCATGACGTCGAAGAAACCGAGGTAGAGTGCGTCCTCAATCGGCCCCGAGTGGATGTCCTTGCAGCTCTCCATGCAAAGGTCGTGCAGCATGGAAAACATAGGTGATGCGATGTGGCGCGACTTGAGCGTGTCGGACACGTGCTGCTGAATGAACGTATGCTGAACGACGTTTTCGATCTGCCGCGTGAATGCGTCCCAGAGCTCCTCGAAGGTTTTGAAGGTCCGCGGGTCGCCGGTGCTCAGTCCGACCAGCCCGTTGCCGTAGCATCCCATCCGGCCGTCCCGAAGCGTCATCTCGAGGATGGCGCCGAGATTGATCCAAGCGCATCCCGTGGCGATCCCTTCACGGTTGAGCATTTTCGTCTCAGAGCAGCCGGTGACGCAGTAATCGTTCGCTTCTTCCATGCTTCCGCCCTTGGCGACGAGGAGCGGGATGATTTCGTCGTCGCAGAAGAGCTTTGGAAAACCGGAGCCATCCTTGATCGTCTCGGCGACGGCGTGCAGGAATGCATTGGGGGTGCGCGAGTGAATCCGTGCAGCGAGGTCAGGGTAGTTGAGTGGGAACTCGCGCTTGGACTTCAGAATTAGATACGAAAGCTCGTTGCTAGCGTCTTGCCCGTCGGGCGCGAGACCACCGATTGTGGTGGCCTCCCAGTGCGCGAATCCATCGGTGAGCGATGGCATCCCCGGCTTCGCGTAGAGATCGGTGCTCCTAGCCATTCCGATCCAGATCGACTCCAACAAGGTGAGTGCCTCGTCCTCGGTGATCCGCCCCTCGTCGAGGTCCCTGCGGTAGTAGGGGTAGAGGTACTGATCGATTCGGCCGTTTCCGATTACGCCGCCCACCGCCTGCTCGAGTCGCGACACCGTCTGGACGAACCACTGCGATTGCACCGCCTCGTGAAACGTTCGCGCCGGGTGCTCCGGTACCCGCTCGCAAATCTCCGCAATCTCGAGAAGCTCGCGCCGCCTCTCCTCACGAGGCTCGCTCCCGGCCATCGAACGCGCCAGCTCCGCGTAGCGATGTGCAAACGCCACCATGGCGTCGCAAACGATCTCTACCGCTTCGAGGAACGGCCGTTTTTCGACCCAAGCAGCGGTGTCGAATGGATCGAGCGCTGCCAGTCGTTCCGCGACTTCGTTCCGGATCGAGCCGATGCCGCGCTCCAGGACTTTGCCGTAGTCGTGCGCCCACGCGAGCATCGATCGGCCCGAGGCGGTAGGCGTCACCACGAAGATCCGCTCCATGAGACGGCGAGTCTCTTCGGGGAGCGCGTTCATCGTTGCGGTGTGGTAGGCGTTGTCCGTCCAGTAGGGAAGGATGTCCCCTTTGAGGGTCGCCACGTCTTCTTCGGTGATCAGGATCGGCTCACCCGGCTTACTGGGCACGAGCTCGTGTGGATGCGTGTAGAAACGGCCCGGTCCGACCAGCTCGCAGTAGACCACCGCATAGCGCCCGGGCGGTCCGGCGCTGCCGACGAGCAGCTCATCGTCCTCGATGTGGATCGGCAGGTTCTGCAGGATGTGCGCGAGCGCCTTGGCCCAACGCAGCACCATCGGTTGCCCCTCGGTCCTCTTCATCGATTCGGTCAGCAAGCGGGCGCGGTCGACGTTGAGGCGAATGGGCTGGTCCCGAAACCCCTCGAGCATCCTCTGGATGCGTGCGCGTTTCGATTGGCCCACTTCGGCCGCGAGCCCGACCGGCTCGCCCCGTTCGATGCGAGTTTCGTGTGGTGTACGCACTCTGGAAATCGGTGCGACTGCGGGAGATTCGGAAGCGTCCAACATGGCTTCGACTCCTTCCGGGCACACCCTGCCCGAGCTTACGGTGAACGTATGGCCGGGAGGCTCGACATCGCAATGGTCGCCGCTGACCAATCGATGTATATTATTGACATCATGCGTGTTACCACGTGCATCCTGGTGCCCCGAACCCTCCGTATCGCGCACCGGCATACGCATCTCGGCTACGAGCTTCACTACGTCATCGCAGGCCGTGCAACGTTCGAGCTTCAAGAGGAACGCGTTTCGATGCGGCCTGGCGACTTCCTCTACACACGCCCCGGGACGATGCACCGAATGGACGTGCCGGAAGGAGACTACCTCTTGCAGTACATCGCTTTGCTCGAGCTCGACCCGAAGCGAGACGCGGAGCTGGCGGAGGACTTGGAGTCACTCATCGGCGAGGGCCGAGTCCGGCGACTCGGAGATCGGTACCACACGCTCTTTGCGCAGATTAGCCGTCAGTCCCTGTCCGACGATGTCAGGCAGCATCGCGCCGCGTCCGCGCGGATGACGGGGTTTCTGTACGACACGATGGTCAACACGCCCGATGCGCCGGGCGGTCATCCGGCCGTCGAACGGGCGCTCGAGGTCATGCGCTCGCGGGTCGACGCAGCCTACACCCTCGATGACTTGGTCGGTGAGCTCGGGCTCGACAAGTCGTATTTCATTCGCTTGTTCAAGAAGACGATCGGAGTGCCCCCAATGAAGTACGCGACGCACCTCAAAATGAGCGCCGCCGCCGACCTACTTCGTACGACGACCACGCCACTGGCTTCAGTCGCTGCCCGGGTCGGCTTCGACGACGAGTACCATTTCGCGAAGCGCTTCAAGCAGTGGAGCGGAACCGCCCCCGGCACGTACCGCAGGCGAGAGTCGCCCCAGACCTGAGCGATCGATGCGAAGCCGTTGTCCAGCTTTCTTTTTGACGAAGACAGGATATAGTCGCGCCGCAATGAACGCGACCGGGTACCTCGCGCCTGCTCATCGCCTTTTTGCTGCGATCATGGCAGTCCTCTTTCTAGCCTCCATGGGGATCGGATGTGGCTCGCCCATGCGCAGCGTGAAGACGCCACCCTCCAGCCCCGTCCCCGCCGACGCGACCGCCACGGTGCAGAAGGTGCCCGCGGGGACTCAGGTTCCGGTCTCCGTGCTCCATCCTCTGTCCTCGCGCGACACCGATTCGACCTACGGTGAAACAGTCCGGCATGCGGGTTTCGTGGTTGCCGAAGATGTGCGCGGACAAGCAGGGGTGGTCTTGATTTCGAGAGGCACACCCGTCATCGCGGACGTGACCCGAAAGATCCACGAGCGGCTCGGCCGTGAAGGCAGGCTCACGATCCGGCTCGTCAGCACGAAGTCCACCAGCGGCGCG
>CP070650.1:56288-59757 GCA_020354595.1 Myxococcales bacterium | reverse complement strand
CCCACGTCCAGCACTTCGGCTTCGACCAGATCGAGGAGGCCTACCACGCGTTGCACGAGGGCAAGGTCTCGGGCCGCGCTGTGGTCCTCCCGCAGTAGGTGTCTCTGTTCATGAGGCCGTGACCGAGCCGAAGGGAGGTCGGTCACGGAGAATCCCGTTGACCGGCCGCCTGACGAAGGCTCTGAGGGTCCATGGACACCTGCGCGGCCCGCGGGTCGTCTGCCAGGACGACGGCAAGCCGCTGACGCAGAAGGTCGTCCAGGGGCTGGTCCAGAGGGCCGCGCGAAAGGCCGGGCTGACGGACTCCGGCGTGCACCTGCTGAGGCACACGTTCTGCTCGCACCTTGCAATGCGTGGGGCCACGGCGAAAGCGATCCAGGAACTGGCCGGGCATCGGGATCTGACGACGACCCAGATCTACATGCACTTGAGTCCGGCAGCCCTGGAAGACGCCATCCGACTCCTCGATGGAGACGGACACGGTGCGAACCGTGGAGAAATAGTGGAGGCTGCGGGAACGGAGAACCCAAGTCGTTGATGTGACTCGGGTTCAATGGTCGAGGCGGCGGGAAAGGTATCCCGCCGCCGGGCACTGCTCGGTTGCGTGGCAGGAACTCTATGTCCTCGACCTGCTGGCGTCGACCTCACCACGACACGACCGTCGCCTCATGCGCGAAGGCGGCGCGGCCCGCTGGCCGAGTCCGGGTCGGATCTTGGCTAAGGTCGGTAGGCCGTGTGATGAAGGATGTACTCGCCGACCAGGCGCTCGCCCTCTGGCTCCACGGCCATCAGACGCACGAACATGATGCTGGTCGGAAGCGAGCGGATCAGGTCGCCGGGCGAGGCCCACACGACTTCACGGCCGCCGATCACGGGCAGCTGCCGCGCTCGCTGGAGCAGCGTGCCGTCCGCCGCGAGGTGGAGAAGATCGACGCGCTCGATATCCGCGAGGTCGGCCGCGAGCTCGAGAACGACCAGGTCGTCGTCGGCCCCCGCCGTGCAGTGGATGTGACCGGCGGCGGCGGCCCGGTAGCGCCGGATCACGCGTCCTTCCCTCTCGAGGCGCTCGAGGAGCGACGGGCCGAGCCCCCCGAGCAGCCGGCCTTCCAGCCCCAGCAGCCGGACCGCCTCGCCGAGCGCCGCGACGGTCTCGAGGCCGGCGGAGCATTCCTCGCAGCCGAACAGGTGCTCCTCGATGCCCGGTTGCTCCTCGGGAGGCCGGCCGTCGAGCCAGTAGTCCACGAGGTCCTCGAAGGGAACCGGCCGTTCGCAGCGACGCGGACTCACGACGGCGCCTCCTCGTCCGCGCCCTCCATGCACAGGCGCAGACGCGCCAGCGCGCGGTGGCGCGTGACACGCACGTTGCCCGGCGAGAGGGTCAGCTCCTCGGCGATCTCCGCGGCGTCGCGCTCGGCGTAGAAGGTCATCGTCACCACGGCCCGGGCGCGCTCGCTCAGCCGGGTGAGACACTCGGCCAGACGGCCGAGATCGAGGGGCTCGCGCGGCGCCTCGGCGGCGGCGGATTTCGGGACGAAGCGCTCTCTCAGGTCCCGCCTGCGCCGCTCCCCGCGCAACAGGTCGATCACCATCGCACGGCTCGTGCCGAGAACGAACGAGGCGATCCGCTCGGGCTCGTGGATGCCTCCCGAGCGCAACCGCTCCAGGGTGGTCAGCAGAACCTGCTGGGAGAGATCGTCGGCCCGCGCCCTGTCACGAAGGTATTTGAGCCCGTAGAGCCGGACCCGCGGGGCAAGCGCCCGGAACAGGCGGGCCTCCTCGTCCGCCGCCGCGCCGGGCGGGGCCGCGGCGATGCGCCGGGCCAGGGTCGCCAGGTCGTCGCCGACCGGCTCCCGGGGACCGCCATTGGAGCTGCCGGTCATCAGGGTCGAGGGTAGCACGTTCGATCGCCTCACCTGGGACGTGTAACGATGCGGCGGGTCGTTACACTCCCCTTGCGAAAGGAGACAAACCCATGAACGCCAGAATCTCCGAAATCGCCCCCGACGTCCACCGTATCTCGGTCTACGCTCCCGACTTCGACCTCGAGTTCAACCACTTCCTGGTCCGTGACGACGAGCCGCTGCTGTACCACGCGGGGATGCGGCGGATGTTCCCGGTGCTGCAGGAGGCCGTGGCCAAGCTGATCGACCCCCGCGAACTGCGCTGGATCGGCTACAGCCATTTCGAGGTCGACGAGAGTGGCGCGCTGAACGAGTGGCTGCAGGTCGCCCCGCGGGCGCAGGCCGTCTCGGGGCAGATCGGTGCCATGGTCAACCTCGCGGACTTCGCCGACCGTCCCGCCCGGGGCCTCGAGAAGGGCGAGGTGCTCGAGACCGGCAAGTACCGCTTCCGCTACCACCCGACCCCCCACCTGCCGCACGGCTGGGACGCCGGCGTGCTGTTCGAGCAGACGCAGGGCACGCTGTTCGTATCCGACCTGTTCCACCACGGCGGCCAGCGCGAGCCGCTGACCTCCGACGACGTGGTGGAGCGCTCGCGCGAGGCGGCTGAGGGCATGCAGGCCAGCCCGTTGATGGACTACGTGCCGTACACTCCGAAGACCGAGCGGCTGCTGCACGAGCTGGCCGACTTCGAGCCGCGCACCCTCGCGATCATGCACGGCTCGTCGTTCTCCGGGGACGGCGCCGGCGCCCTGCGACGCCTGGCGCCGGTGTACGCCGAGATCTTCGGCGTCTCCGAACAGGTCGCCCGACGGTGAAACGAATTCATCGCCGAATGCCCGGAGAAAGGAGAGAGCCTTGGCGGACATCTTGACGATCGTGCCGGAAAAGGCACGTGGAATTCGCAGGCTGTTCTTTGGCTGGGTCCGCCGCCAATACGGCGGCATCGTACCCGGCGTTTTCCAGGTGCTTGCCGTGGACCTCAAGGTCGCGCGGCCGGCAGGCTCGATCTACAATCACCTTCACCTGCGTCGGAGCTCACCGCTGAGCCGAGTGCAGCGCGAGATGCTGGCGACGGTCGTGAACGGCAAAGTCGGTGGAGCCCCTTGACTGGGGCTCCACACGGCGGTGGTTCGCCGCCTGACGGGCGATGAGCATCTCAGCGATGAGTTTGCGACGACATGGCCGACGTACGAGCTGGATTCCAAGACGCAGACGTTGCTCGCCTACGCGAGCAAACTGACGGAGACGCCGAGCCTCGCGGGTGAGTAAGAGATCGGCGCGCTGGCGGAGGCGGGGTGGAGCCGCGAGGCGATCTGGGAAGCCACGGCTTTGATCTCGTTCTTTAACTTCAGCGGACGATTGGAAGCGGCGTCCGGGTTGCCTCAGGACCGGATTCCGGAAGGAGCGGCGTTCGCCGAAGCCGGCGGCAAGTGACGTCAATCAGGGTGTGACTCTCGACCTTTAGGCGATCCTCTTCCGACCGAACACGAGACGACAGCCGGGGGTATCCATTTCCACGACTGGTGGAGGCGGCGGGAATCGAACCCTATCCTGCCGATTTCCGT
>CP070650.1:50668-56188 GCA_020354595.1 Myxococcales bacterium | reverse complement strand
GTCCACACGCCCCGCGGAACTTTCGAGTTGAAGTACTTCTTCAACAGCGCCATAAAGCGAGACAACCACAACGACATTGCTTCGGAGAGCGTGAAGCAGGCGATTAAGAGCATCATTTCCGGGGAGGATCCGAAGGCGCCGCTGTCGGATCAGAGAATCGTTGAGATACTCGGCCAGGATGACATCAAGATTGCTCGCCGCACGGTCGCGAAGTATCGTGAGATGCTCGGCATACTGAGCTCTTCTAAACGAAAGAAGTATTTCTAAACGCGGGAGGTTCGATGCGTATCAGTTACACATTTCGCAACATGGAGTCGTCTGACGGCATCAAGAACTACGCATCGGAAAAAATTGGCAAGATCCAAAAGTACATGAGGGCGCCGCTACACGCGGAGGTTACGTTCTCGATGGAGCGGCATTTCCACCGAGTCGACCTGAACCTCACCGGCGACGGTAACAAGTACGCTGGCCACGGCCAATCCGAAGACATGTACGCCACGATCGACCAGGTCGTCGACAAGATCGACCGCCAGGTACGTGACACGAAGGCAACGCAAACCGATAGGCGGCGCCACGGGGGAGAATCCCTCCGCCGCCCAGAAGACTGATCCGCATTGCGCACCGCTGACGGGTGGGGTATCGCCTGCCGTCATGCTGGCGGAGCTGCTGCACGAGGAGCGGGTGCGCGTGGGGCTCACCGTGTCCGACAAAGACGCGGCGTTGCTCACCATCGCATCGTTGCTCACGATGCCGGAAGGCCAAGTGAACGCGGAGTCCGTCTACGACGTCCTGCTCGAGCGCGAGCGTTTGGCGAGCACTGGGGTCGGCAGCGGTGTCGCGATTCCGCATGGGCGGTGCGACGCCTTCGACGAGCTCCGCGCGGCGGTTGCGATCTGTCCGGGCGGCGTCGACTTCGAAGCCGTTGACGGATTGCCGGTGCAAATCCTCGTCGGCATCGTCGGGCCGCGGTCGATGCCCCAAAAACACCTGGCCGCGTTGGCGGGCGTGTCCCGTGTGCTTCGGAACGACGCGACGCGGGCGCAGCTCGTCGAGGCCGCGGACAGTGCGCAGGCCTATCGGGTGTTGATCGAGCCCCGATAGAAGAGACAGGTAAGCGTTGCTCGCGTATGATGCCCGCGTGACTCAAACCCCTTCTTCGCCTCGCATCGGGCTGCCCAGCATGCGCGTGGAGCGCGGCATCACGGTCGCTCGCCTGCTTTCCGAGCCGAGGTTGGCGCCCATCGTGCGCCTCATCGCCGGTGAGGATGGGCAACAGCGGACCATCCACCATCCGCGCGTTCAGAAGCCGGGCCTCGCGCTGGTCGGCCACACACACGGAGTGGTTCCGACGCGAGTCCAGATCCTCGGCGAGACCGAGATCACCTATCTCGAGGGACTGTCCCAAGACGAGCAGGCCGAGCGAGCAGCCGAGCTCTTCGGGCTCGGCTTGTCCGTGGTCATCGTGACGCGCGGTGTCGACCCGCCCGCCGCTCTGCTCGACGCGGCCGAGAGCACGTCGACGCCCTTGGTCGTGGCAGAGCCCCGGTCGAGCCGCACGATTCAAGCGATTCACCTCGTGTTGGATGGGCTTCTCGCGCCGTCGGAGACCCGCCACGGGGTTCTGATGGACGTTCATGGCATCGGCACCTTGCTTCTCGGGCCGAGCGGCATCGGCAAGAGCGAGTGCGCACTTTTCTTGGTCGAGCGCGGTCACCGCTTCGTCGCCGACGACCAAGTGATCCTCTCCCTGCTCCCCTCCGAGCAGATTCTCGGACGCGCACCCGGCCCCCTCCGAAATCACCTGGAGGTTCGCGGCATCGGCATCATCAACGTCCGCGACCTCTTTGGCGCGAACGCGGTCCGCACGGAGAAAACCGTGCAGATGGTCGTCGAGCTATGCCCGTGGAGCGACGAGGAATCCTACGATCGACTGGGGCTCGACGAGTCGACTCTCGAGATTCTGGGCGTAGAGCTCCCGTTTCTCCGCGTGCCCGTGCGACCCGGTCGCAACATGGCGGTCATTCTCGAGGTCGCGGCGAGAAACCACATCCTCAAAGCGGCCGGCCTTCACGGCGCCCAGAAGTTCATCGATACGTTGATGGGAGACTTGGAGGACCCGAGCTCAGGACAATCGCTATGACGGCCGCGCCTCAGATCGTGGTGGTCACCGGTTTGTCCGGCGCCGGGCGCAGCACCGCCTTGCGCGTTCTCGAAGACGCCGGCTTCTTCTGCGTCGACAACCTTCCACCGGCGTTGGCGCCGGATCTGCTCTCCCTGGCTCACCACCAGGGCAAGCTCGAGCGCGTCGGCCTTGGGATCGACGTTCGAACCGGCGCGTTCCTGAATGGCGCGGAGCAAACGCTTTCGGCGCTCGAACGGGAGGGGCACGAGGTACAAGTCATCTTCCTCGATTGCGCCGACGACGTCTTGGTCCGCCGGTTCAGCGAAACGCGCAGGCCACATGCGCTCGCCCGCGACGGCGATCTACACGGGGCCATCGCCGGAGAGCGCGAACGCGTGGCGGGGCTACGAGCGCGCGCTGACATCGTCATCGACACCACCGAGCTCAATGTCCACGATCTGCGTCGGCATCTCATCGACTACATCAGGCGTGATACCGAACATCCCTCGATGGTCGTCCGGCTTCTCTCGTTCGGTTTCAAGTACGGGATCCCCGCGCACGCCGACCTCGTGCTCGACTTGCGTTTCTTGCCCAACCCGCATTTCGTCGAGGCACTCCGCCCGAAGACTGGGATGGACCCGGAGGTCTCGAAATACGTGCTCGATGCTCCGCAAACCCAGGAGTTTCTCCGGCGGCTGCGGCCGTTGCTCGACTTCTCCCTGCCGCAGCACGCCCGCGAAGGAAAGGCCTATCTGACGGTCGCGTTTGGGTGCACCGGCGGCCGTCATCGATCGGTCGCCATCGCGGAGGAGCTCGGCCGCCAGCTCGGTAGCGCCCACGAAGTAGTCGTTTCCCATCGCGATTCGGAGCGGGCGCCGTCGTGACCGAGGCGCTCTGCGCAACCATCGAAGTGCCCAACCGGCTGGGCCTGCACGCGCGGGCGGCGGCCAAATTGGTGAACCTCGCGAACCGCTACGAGTCGCACATCGAAGTCAGCAAGGATGGGCAAGTCGCCGACGCGAAGAGCATCATGGGGGTCCTGCTTCTTTGCGGGCATCAGGGCTGCGAGCTCACCTTCATTGCACGGGGAGCCGACGCGCAGGACGCGGTGGGCGCGTTATGCGAGCTGGTGGCCGCTGGTTTCGGGGAGGACACATGACCCGGCCGCTCCGACTCAAAGGCATTGCCGCCTCGATAGGCGTCGCCGTCGGGCCCGCACGCCTTCTCGGCCGCGAGCGGCGTCGGCTGGCTTACAAGCGAATCGAAGATGCTGCGGTCTCCACCGAGCTCGCGAGGTTTGAGGAAGCAGTTTCGAAGTCGCGCGAAGAGATCGAAGTGGCAAAGCAGGAGCTCACTCAGCAGCACGGGTCGACGTACGCGCCCATCCTCGACGTCTACCTCTTGATGCACGGCGATGCGTTGTTGATCGATGCGATCTCCGAGTCGATCCGAAACGATGGCATCAATGCCGAGTGGGCCGTCGCGCGAGTTGCCGAGCGTTTGCGGGCGCCGCTCCTTCGTGATTCGTCCTCGTACTTCCGAGAGCGCGCACACGACATCGATCACGTCAAAGAGCATCTGCTTCGCCAGCTCTGTGGCGAGCATCGCGAGGATCCGAGCTCGGATGACCCAGTGGTGTTGGTCGCGCACGATCTATCGCCCGCCGACGCGGTCCACATGCTCGCGCCGCCGACCGTGGGCCTCGTGACCGAGTTGGGGGCGGGCAGCAGCCACACCGCCATTCTGGCTCGCACGTTCGGGGTTCCGGCGGTCGTCGGGGTGGGCGCGCTTTGTCTCGAGATAGAGGATGGCGAGGAGGTGCTCGTCGACGGGTTCGCCGGCGAAGTCGGCATCGGGGTCTCGACTCAGCAGCGGGAAGAAGCCGAAGCTCGCCGCAACCGGTTTCACGCCTTCCTTCAAGGCGAGCACGCAAGCGCGGCGGTCACTCGAGACGGCGTGGAGGTCACCATCACGGCCAACGTCGAGCTTCCCACCGAGATCGAGGCGGCGCTAGAGAGCGGCGCCGAAGGCATCGGGCTCTACCGCACCGAGTTCATGTGTCTCGATCGCGCTGAGCCTCCTTCCGAGGATGATCAGTTCGAGATCTATCGTGCGGTCGCCACTGCGATGGCGCCCAGGAACGTGGTGTTTCGCACGTTCGATTGGCGCGGTGACAAGCGTCTTCGGGCCCACGATCTCGGAGACCGCGAGCGCCTTTGGCTGAAGACGCAAATCAGGGCGGTCTTGCGCGCGAGCGGACAAGGGTCGGTCTCGCTGATGTTTCCGATGGTGTCCACGGTGGACGAGCTCATTGGCGCCAAGGCGTTGGTCGAGGAATGCCGGGTCGAGCTCGCCGACGCGAGCGCGCGCTCGGCGGTGTTGCCCGTGGGCATGATGGTGGAGGTCCCGTCGGCTGCGCTGCTGGCCGATCGATTCGCGGAGCACGCGGACTTCTTCGCTGTCGGTACCAACGACCTCGCGCACTACACGATGGCGCTCGAACGGGGCGATGGCCGCGCCTCCGCGACGCCCCTCGATCCGGCCGTCTTGCGCCTCATCGCCAACGGCTTGGCCGCGGCCGCTGCGGCGGACATCCCGTGCTCGCTCTGTGGCGACATGGCCGCGGACCCCGTCGCTCTCGGTTTGGTGCTCGGTTTGGGGTTCCGTAGCGTTTCGGTCCCGGTCAGCGTGGTGCCGCTCGCGCGCGCGGTCGTCCGCAACGTGAATATCGAGGTGGCCTCACGCGTTGCGGAAGAGGCGCTCGAGTGCCACTCCGCCGCCGCCGTGCGCGCGGTGCTCGCCGATCGGCTCGGCGAGCGCCTCGATCCGTTGTGGAAGGACCCGAGCGGCGGCTAATCCGTCGCAGAGGGAAGCGGCTGAACGAGCTTGGCCAAGTCGCCTTCGCTCAGAAGACCCGTCGCGCGATCGATCTCGTACCCTTGGGCGTCGTAGAGGATGTAGGTTGGCACCTGCTCGATGTGTCCGAGCACGGTTTGCCCGTTCTCGACTTTCCCGTACGGATCCGCGCCGACCACGAACGGGGGGTCGAGCGCGAACGCCCAAGCTTCTACGAGCTGGGACGCGCGGGGTTGGGCCGCCACACCGATGACGAGCACCTCCGGATGTTGTTGGACGAATGGCCGCAGAGGCTTCAGGGACGCTTGGCTCGCGGCGTCAAAGGTCGCAAAGACGAAGAGCAAGACCGGGTTCCCTCGAAGGTCGCCGAGCTCGAGCCAACGCCCGTCCGACAATCGAAGCCCGAGCTCGAGCCGTTTGGCGCTCTGTCGAGCGGGCGTCGTATCTTCCGCGCCGCTCGAACCGCGCGCACAACCCAGAGAGACCACGAGAACCATCGAGATCAAGCAAAGGCCGCGTGTGCGAAGGTTGCTCCTGGTCAT
>CP070650.1:47213-50568 GCA_020354595.1 Myxococcales bacterium | reverse complement strand
CGTGCGTCTGTCGTCACGCTCAGCCGGTTGGGACCAGCATTCAGAGCTCCGTGCTTGGCACCGCGACATCGAAGAAGCGGTACGGACCTCCGGAACGACTTGGACGATCCTTCGGCCGTGTTCGTTCTTCCAGAACTTCATCCACTATCAGGCCGAAACGGTGCGCAACATGTCTGCGATCATCCTACCGCAGGGGGACGGCCTGATCTCATACATCGATGCAGCGGACATCGGTGCGGCGGCCGCCGAGTCTCTCCGGAGTCCCGCAGCGCACCACGGGCACACGTACGTTCTCACCGGCGGCCGCGCATATGGCGCGAAAGGCGTCGCAGCCGAGATCGGCCGCGTCATCGGCAAGCCGGTCACCTACATCGGCATCGAGGAAGACCAAGCAAGAGACATGATGCTCCAGGCGGGAACGCCGCCGTGGTTGACCGAAGCGGGAATGGCGGTCTTCGCGCACGCAAGAGCAGGCGGGGAGGCCGCGGTGGATCCCGCGCTGACGACGATCATCGGGCGACCCGCCACCACGTTGTCGGAATTCGTCGAGCGGAATCGGGAGGCTTGGGTGTAGTCAGATCACTCAGTTCTCAGAACTCAGATCCCAGAACTGAACGGCTCAGAGCTGAGTACTGGGAACTGAGTTCTGGGATCTGAGTGGACGCTGACGCTGACGCTGACGCTGGAACTGACGCTGCGGCTGCCGCTGTGATAAGCACGGCGTCAGTGGACGACCGGTCCTATACCCTCTCTTCCTGGCTCTTTGCTCGCGCTCTCGGCGGGGTGCTTCTCATCGCCTTCGTCTCTCTGGGTGTACAAGCCCAGGGATTGTTCGGCTCCCGGGGCGTGGTGCCGATCGAGATGTTCGTCGAGTCGGCGAAGCGGGCGGGACACGCGTTCTGGCAGCATCCGAGCGCGCTTTGGTGGTCGAGCAGTGACGCCATGATCGCTGCGGTCTGGGTCGTCGGGCTCTTTGCGGCGATCGCCCTTCTCGTCGGCTTGGTTCCCAAGGTGGCGCTCGCCGTGTCCTGGTTCGTGTATCTGTCTTTCGTCAGCCTCGGCTGGCCGTTTATGTCGTTCCAATGGGACACGCTCCTGCTCGAGGCCTCGTTTACCGCGTTCTTCTTCGTTCCGTTGCGCATGTGGGATCGGCCGACTGGCCACCCGGAACCCCATCCCGTTGCGCGTTGGGCGTTGTGGTGGCTGCTTTGCCGTTTGGTATTTCGTTCGGCGTACGTGAAGCTCGCGAGCGGGGACGCGACCTGGGCAGACATGACGGCGCTCACCTACCACTACTGGACGCAGCCCTTGCCCAACGTCGTCGCGTGGTACGCAAACCAACTGCCGGATTGGTTTCAAAGGCTCTCTTGTGTCGTGATGTTCATCGTCGAATTTGGAGCGCCCCTCTTGCTTTGGGTACCGCGCGCTTGGGCGCGTCGGATCGCGGCAGCGGCAATTGCGCTGCTCATGCTGCTGGTCGCCCTTACCGGGAACTACGGCTTCTTCAACCTGCTCACGATCGTCCTGTGCATACCCCTGCTCGACGATGGGCTCCTTCGACCTTTGGCGCGTTTGCGCTCGGAGCCGAGTGCTGCTGGCCGGAGCTCCACATGGACTACGTGGCCCGGCGTCGGGCCGGCACTGGTGATCGCCGTCACCGCAGCCGTCTTCTTCTCAGGGACCTTTGGTGAGCGTCCGCCGAGATGGTTGAGCCCGGTCTACTCGTTCAACACGTTCAACAACTACGGGCTCTTTTCCGTGATGACGACCGACCGCCCTGAAATCGAGATCGAGGGCACGCTGGACGGTGAAACCTGGACGCCCTACGAGCTTTCGTACAAGCCTGGGAGGCTCGATCGCGCTCCTTCTTGGGTTGCGCCCCACCAGCCGCGCCTCGATTGGCAGATGTGGTTCGCCGCGCTGGGCGACTTCCGGCGGAACGTCTGGCTCGGGAACTTCATGCGCCGCCTTCTGCAGGGGGAGCCCAAAGTCCTTCGGCTCATCGGGCGGAATCCGTTCGAAGCCGAGGCTCCAAAGCAAGTTCGTGCGATCATCTATCAGTACGAGCCCACGACGTGGGACGAACGGAGCGCAAGCGGCGACTGGTGGAAGCGCCGCGACCGCGCGCTCTACGCCCCAATCCTCGGAGTACCGATCGAGCCGCCTAGTACTGCAGAGTGAACGAGACCGACGCCCAGTAGGTGAAGACCTTGTAGTCGCCGGGGCACCCGGTCCGGACGACTTGTTCCGCTGAGCAAACGGTCACAAAGTTGTTCGGGTCACTCGGGTCGGTGCCGGGGATCTGCTGAGGCTCGGTCGGCGGATCGCCGAGAGTCCCCGTCGTGAACGCGAAGGCTCCGGCGAGGTCGAGCATGTACTTGTCCTTGATTTCGGGGTTGTTGCGATCGTTCCAGTAGAACCCAAAGCCGAGCGTGATGTTGCCGCTCAAGCCCGGAGGCGGCGTGAAGTATTGCGCCCAGAGCGCGCTCGTCGCGGACTCCGCGATGTTGGCACCGCCGCGGATTGCGAACAGGTCGATGAACCGGTGCTCCACACCGAGCTTCACGGACCAAGTGTTCTCCCAACCGAACGGGACCACGATCGTGCTTAAGACCACTCCGTCGTTGGAGGCGACGACCGTTTGGTTCTGGTTGCCGCTCTTGTCCGCTCCGTGGAACTGCATTCGAAAGTCAAATGCGAGCAACGTCTTCGCGGTGATCTGAGAGGAGATGCCGAGGGCGAAGGCATGGGGGATGAACCAGTCAGCCTCGGATTGGAGGGTGAGGTCGGGGAGGATCTCGGTCTCCGTCGTACCGGTGAGCTTGATCTTGCCGGCCATGCGATACATCAGGCCGATGTCGAGCTTCTCGTGCGCCTTTATCTGGAAGCCAAACCGGAACGTCGGATGACCGACGCCCCCGAGGTCGTTCTTGACCCGTCCGTATTGCGCGCCCCCGAGCGCCGCACCGACGTTTTGATAGAGGTCCGCCACCTGCTTCGAGAAGGGGAGGCGAAGCGCAACGCCGAGCCAGAACTTCTCGTGTGCTTTGAATGAGAAGCCGGACGCGAACTCGCCGACGAAGAACGTGACGTTCAGGTCTTGAGGTTCGTTGTTGGTACAATCCCCGCCCGGGATGATGTTGCCGTCTGTGTCGACCGCAACGCCGTCCAGGCACGTGACGTTGCTGAAAGACGATCCATAGCCTGTCTCGATGTAGATCCCGCCTGAGAACACGACTCGGGGTGCGATTCGGCCGGCGATGAAGCCCGACGGAAGCGGCCCATATCCGATTCCCGAGCTCAGGCTGGTCCCCGCTCCCTGCACCGGCGCGGTTTGGTTCACCAGCAGGTTCGT
>CP070650.1:42967-47113 GCA_020354595.1 Myxococcales bacterium | reverse complement strand
GCATTCGCGCCGGGCTTCGCCGTTCCGGCTCGCGCTACCGCCTGCTGTCTGCCGAGCCAGTGCCAGTGTCACTGCCAGTGCCAGTATCAGCGTCAGTGTCCGCGTCAGCGCCAGTGTCAGCGTCAGTGTCAGTGTCAGTGTCAGCGTCAGCGCAAGCGCAAGCGTCGGTGTCATCAAGGTATCGCCGTGGTTGATCTCCTTCGCACAGGCTCTCCCTCTACCCCTCGCCTGCTCCTCGCTCATGGCGCTGGGGCTCCGATGGACTCGGACTTCATGAATGCGATGGCGGAGAGAATTGCCGCCGGCGGGATCCAAGTGATTCGCTTCGAGTTCGAATACATGGCGAAGCGGCGGGAGGATGGGCAACGGCGCGGGCCGGATCGGGCGCCCAAGTTGATCGCGCGGTTCCAGGAGGCGCTCGATCTCATCGGGCCGCCGAGCGAGGTCGTCATCGGCGGCAAGTCCATGGGCGGCCGTATGGCTTCGATGATGGCCGAGGAGGCGGAAGCCGCGGGGGTGGTGTGTCTTGGGTGTCCTTTTCACCCACCGGGGAGGCCCGAACGCTTGCGGACGGCGCACCTCGAAACCATCGGCGTTCCTACGCTGATCGTTCAGGGCACCCGGGACCGCTTCGGGACTCGCGAAGAAGTCGCCGCCTACCCCCTCTCCTCTTCAATCGAGCTCGCCTGGATCGAAGATGGGGATCACTCGCTCAAGCCTCGCAAGAAGAGCGGACGGACGTTGGAGCAGAACCTCGACGAAGCCGCCTACGCCGCGGTCGGCTTCATCCGTCGATGCGCATGAGCCGGGTCACGTCCTCGAACGTTCCCTCATCAGGTGGAGCGTCGCAAAAGGCATACTGTTCCACACGTCCGGGGCTCACCGCTGCTAGAGTCGCGGACACCGTCCCATAGACGGGAGTCTGAACACAGATCGCCTGAAGGCGCCGAGCCACCTCGGCATCGAACGGCGCCCCGGGCGGCAACGGGGGCAGCGTCGCAGGGTCCGGCAGTGATCGATCGCCCAGCACTTCGATGAGCTCCGGTTTGATTCGAGGCCACGAGTTACGGGGAATCGATTCGACGC
This sequence comes from Myxococcales bacterium, assembly GCA_020354595.1. Lineage (GTDB taxonomy): Bacteria > Myxococcota_A > Polyangia > Polyangiales > Houyiibacteriaceae > SG8-38. Next base: position 46,027 of record CP070650.1, on the reverse strand, counting down.
GCAGGCGCGCTTCGTCGGCCTTCGGAAACTCCGGCGAGCCGAGTCGATCGTTACACAGCACGTGAACGCCTGCACCGAGCGGCTCGAGCTCGACGTTGCGTTCGGTGAGACGCCCGTAGGCAGCGCACACCTGCACGCCGTCGCCGAAAATGAGGTTGAACTCGTTGTAGGCACGGGCGTCGATCCGTTCCAAGAACCGCTTCACGTCGTCGAACCCGCCCGCGCTGAGCGCGTCCACGACGAGCTCCCCGCGCGACCGCAGTGTGTCATCCCGCAACCCGAAGCTGCGTTGGTTGGTGAGACCCAGAAACAGCCCGTCGCTCGTCAGCGCGAACCAGGTTCCGCCCTGCCGTTCATCGCGCCCGCCGACGATGTGGGGGCTCCCCCTCAGGACCCTCGGTCCCGTCGCAGGCCGATCGTAGAACTCGTCTCGGTTCGCCGCGATCAGCGTCGAGCACCAATCGTCCATCTCGTGGCGAACGATGAGCGTGCACATGTCAATCCCAGGCCGCAATCAGCGTGTCGGCACCGCCCTCTTCGAGACCTCGAACGGTCGTGGCCTCGGCGGCCGGACCGCGCTCGGTCTGCAGGTGGTGGTGCAAGACGACGGCGTCGGCCCCCATGACCCCAACCCGTTTGGTCTGCACTACGACTTCCTCGCCTGGCAACACCGCGCTCTTGAATGCGACCTGCTCGGCGATGGGCCGGAGGAGCACGGGGTCGATCCCCGCGGCGTGCATGCGCCTGCTGGTCGCTTCGTCACACCAGTCGACGTAAGCCGGGTGGTTCGCGTGAGCGAGGGGGTCCGCCCAGGTCTGCCACATGGCAAAGCGGAGCTCATCTTCGGCTCCGGGTTGCTTCTCGAAGCCTGGCATCGTCACCGAGGGCTCCACCTCGGTCTCAGGAAAGGCCGCGGCGACTTCGGGCGACCCCTGCTTCGGCTTGAGCGTATCGAAATCGACGTGAACCCACTCTTGCGTGGCCGCAGCGACGAGCTCGTGGGCGGATCGGACCCGGACTTCGCGGGTACAGAGCGTGCGACGCCTCAAGCGAGACACCCAGGTTTGGGTGTCGAGCACGGCTCCATACGCTGTGCGTGCTTGGTGAAGCATCGTCATGCGGTAGACGATGAAGGACACGTTCTCGGTGCGAAAGCGCGAGGGAGGCCACCCCGAGTTGATCGACGCGAGCGTCGCCACGTCCTGGCAGAGCCGCCACATGTCTCCGGCCCTCGGAACCTCGCGCGCGGTGAATGCGTTGCGCGGCAAGGCCAGGGGGAAGTCCCAAACCGCATTCGTCACCGAGGTCAGATAGCACCTCCGCGCGTGCGGCACCATTCGCTCCAAGAGCCCACGTACAACTGGGCGCCCGGCATGCCGCAAGCCTCCATGGCCAACAAGAGGTGGCATGCCGTCACGCCAGACCCGCAGTAACACACGGCTCGCTCGGGTCCGATGTCACCGAGAAGAGCTTCGTACCGCGAACGAAGCGCTGTGCGATCGATCAGCTTGCCGGCTTCATCGACCTGCGACCGCCAATACAAATTGAGAGCGCCCGGAATGTGACCTGCCACCGGATCAATGGGCTCCACCTCGCCGGCGTAGCGCCCGGGCGCGCGCGCATCGATGAGGCGCCAGCTCGAGTCGTTCCGGACGCTCTCGACGAAGTCGGCGTCTACCGTCGGCCACTCGCGTACCGAAGTGGCGTAGCGCGCGCCAGTCGGCACGCGAGCCTCGCCGCGCTCTGTCGGGATGCCTGCTCGTTGGAGAGCCGCCCAACCGCCGTCGACGACGGCGAGCGGTTTGTGACCGATCGCATGGAACATCCACCAAGCACGAGCTGCCGCCATGCCGCCATCGTCGGCGTCGTAGATCAACACCGGCGTCGAGGTCGCCACACCCCACGACCCCACGCGATGCAGCCACGCGTCGAGGGGAGGCAGAGGGTGTCGTCCGCCTTGCCTCGGATCGCCAACCTCGGACAAATCGGTTTCCAAATCGACGTACAGAGCGCCGAGCGCATGGCTCTGCTCGAAGGCTTCCCGCGCGCCCGGACGCGCCCGGGCGTCCAGAAAGACCGCCTCGCTCGCCATGGCGACCGCCCGTTCGGCTGTGATGAGAGGCCCCGAAATCATTGAGCTCTCGGACTATAGCGCAGCCCCTCAGTAAAGTGTCTAGTCACACTTGACACTTCTTCTGAGGTTCGGCATTCTAAGCCTATGGAGGGTCACCGCCGCCGCCGCGCGGGCCGATTCGATGCAGCCGCCGCGCTCGCCGCACGCGCGTTGCCCAACGCGCTCACACCTTGGATCGAGCAGGCCCGGCTCGACGCACAAATGGTGATCGACCGTACGAGCGGAAAGCCGAGCAGCCCATTGGTGTCCGAGGTGCAGGCCCCGGTGCCATTGGACGAGGTCGACACCCTGAGCCTTTTGCCTCGCGCGGTCGCCGACAAGTTGCGCGCGGCGGGACGCGACGTTCGCATGCTGCGAGACCGATTGATCCTCGGGAGGACCCCTCCCCCATTGATCGAACGCCCACAGCCCGCCGAAGGCTCTGTGGTCTCCCTGCCGCGCAAGGCGCCGAACATGACGCGGCCTCTGCGGGTCGTCGACGTCGTGCGCGAAACCGACGACGCCGTTTCGATCTACCTAACCGAGGCAGATGGCTCGCCCTTGGAGTTTCGAGCGGGCCAGTTCCTGAGCATCGACGTCCCCGTCGATGGGAAGAGCCTGCGGCGCGCATACTCGCTTGCAAGCGCCTGCCTTCCCGACGTCCCGCGGCACATCACCGTCAAGCGCATCGAAGACGGCCGGGTCAGCAATCACCTGAACGACACGATCGCCAAAGGGGACGAGCTCGCGGTCTTGGGCCCGTCGGGCAACTTCACCGTCGAGCCTCGTTCGGTGAACCAGCGTCATCTGGTGATGATCGCCGGTGGGAGCGGAATTACCCCGATCATGAGCATCCTCGAAACCGTGCTTCGGGTAGAAGCGGATACGCGGGTCACGTTGATCTACGGCAATCGAGGTTGGGAGGACGTCATCTTCCGGGAACGCCT
>CP070650.1:38296-42867 GCA_020354595.1 Myxococcales bacterium | reverse complement strand
TAGCGGCCGAGGCCGCATGGCCGAACATCGGAGTTACGACGAGCTCGTCGGCTCCGGCGTGATTCAAGTCGAGCCGCTCACCTACATTCGTGGCCGCTCGCTTCCCAATCAGTTCTTGGTGGTCGACGAGGCGCAGAACCTCACGCCGCACCAGGTCAAGACGGTTATCACGCGTTGCGGCGCCGACACGAAGATCGTCCTGACCGGCGACCCCTACCAAATCGACAACCCGTACGTAGATGCCGCGAGCAACGGCTTGACCGTCGTTGCTCAGCGTTTTCAAGAAGAGAACATCGGCGCCCACGTTACACTGCTGAAGGGTGAGCGGAGTGAGCTTGCAGAGCGCGCCACGCAGCTTCTCTGATCGTCTCGGAGCTCGGTTGCAGGCCGAGCTCGACGTCGCGCTACGCCGTCTTCACGAAACGGCGCGGCTTCTCGTGGGATCGACGACGCACGGCGATCCTGCGGAGCGCCAACGTCTCATCGAAAGCGTAGCTCGAGGCGGACATGCGAAGCCCTGCTGGGAGTGGCGTCGCGTCGACGTCGACCGCGAGATTTGGCAGCGACTCGCCCCCGCTCGCCAAAATTCGGAAGATAACGAGGCCGGCGCGCTCTACCTACCGCGGCTCGAGGAGCTGGAGACGGAGCTGCTCCTCTTGGAGTCGCTCGGCCGCACCAAGCAGGTCCGTCCGATGGCTGCGCGGCTCTTCGGTACGGGCGGCGAGCGCTTGTTCGACGGCGCAGAGCAGACCGTGCTCGACGCGGCCCACGACATCCTCGCTGAAGCGTCTCCGGAGGAGGAGCCCAAGACGATTCCCGCCACCAGCAACGCCGACATCAACCTTCGAGACCTCATGCTGGCGTACGCGAAGCACGTCGGTCTCCACATCGCCGTGCGGGTCGATCCCCATCTCATCGCCAACGCCGCCGTTGGTGAGCGCACCGTGTTCATCGCAGATCGAATGTTTGGCGCGCACGAAGCGCAGCGCCTTGCAACGCACGAGGTCTACGGACATCTCGTGTCTGCGTACAACGGGCGAACGCAGCCGCTCGGAATCTTCGCGATCGGCACCGCCTCTTCTTACGGAGACCAGGAAGGCGTCGCGATCTGCCTCGAGGAGCTGGCCGGCTTCTTGAACCCGGCCAGACGCAGAACCTTGGCGGGCCGCCTGTTGGCCACCTATGCCATGCATGCTGGCGTGTCCTTTGGTGACGTCGCACAGACCCTAGTCGATGAGCACGATTTCTCGCCGACCGAGTCGGTGACGTTGTGTACCCGGGCATTTCGTGCCGGTGGCGTCGCGCGCGATGCCTTTTACCTCGCGAGTTGGCTTCGTGTGCGCCGCGCCGTCAGCCGAGGGGAAACCAGTCTCGCGGAGCTGCAGCTCGGAAAGGTTTCGCTCGCTGCGTTGCCCGAGACGCGCCGGTTGGCGGCCGAGGGGCGAGTGAGCCAGCCGACCTACTTGTCGAACTTGGCGAGGAGGCGCGGGTGGACTGAGGAAGGGACGAGGTCGGACACGTCGCCGCCGAGCCTCGCAACCTCTTTGACCAGAGTCGACGCGACGTAGAAGTACGCGTCGTCCGCCATGATGAACACCGTCTCGATTTCAGGGGTGAGGTGGCGGTTCATGTTGGCCATCTGAAGCTCGTACTCGAAGTCCGCGACCGCACGCAGACCGCGAAGGATCACCCCTGCCCCTCGGCGGCGCGCATAGTTGACGAGCAGGCCATCGAAGCTGTCGACCTCGACCCGGTCCGGGTCGGCTCCCATTTCGGCGGCGGCCTCCCGAATCATTTCCATCCGCTCGGCGACGGAGAACAAGGGCTTCTTGGATTCGTTGTTCAGTACGGCCACGATGATCTTATCGAACGCGACCAAGCCGCTCTTCAAGATGGCCGTGTGGCCTTTGGTGATCGGGTCGAACGACCCGGGATAGACGGCGACTGTCACTCAATGCCTTTCTCGGGTTTGTAGACGCCGAGGCTGATACCGGTCTGACCATAGCGGTAGTCGGCGTCCGGCGCGAGCCCATTTGGCCACGACCAATCGAGCGTTGCGGGGCGCTCGATCACGACTCGGGCGCCGGGCGCCAGTCGGTCGGCGTCGATCAATGCGGTGAGAAGGCCGGGGACCGAATCGATTTCGGAGTAGGGCGCGTCTGCGAACACGAGATCGAAGCCTCCTTCGACTTCAGGAAGCTTGCGAATGGCGGCGTCCGGATCGCCCAGTAGGTCCACACGTATCGCCCGCGTGGCCGCCCGGAGACCGAGCTCCTCCGCGCTCTTGTGGAGCTGTCGAATCACCCGCGGGTCCCGGTCCGCAACCACAGCGGAGCTCGCTCCGCGCGACAACGCCTCGAAGCTCAGAGCACCCGTTCCTGCAAACAAATCCAGCACGGAGGCGCCCTCGAATGCGCCTCGGGATTGGAGCGCAGAGGCCAACGCCTCGCGGACTCGATCCGAAGTCGGCCGAGTCCCACGCCCGCTGGGAGCCCCAAATCTACGACCGGAGAGCTTGCCGCCAATGACCCGCATGGCTCGTGATCCCGACGTTAGCGCAAAAAGCGCAGCATAAAGTGAAGCAGCGGACGAAACGCGCGTCGGAGGGGTAAATTGTACTACCCATTACCAGATGCTACGCCCCAAGGGCTTTTAGGGAAGCTTACCGACATGCGGAAGATCTGCCTTCGCTGCGGGTCCAAGTTTGGCAGCCGAGCTGAGTATTGCCCCCACGACGGGAGCATGCTGGCCACCGACGACGACATCCCCGACCCGCTGCTGGGCTCGGTTCTGCTGGAGCAGTTTCGGGTCGAGGAGCAGATAGGCGTCGGCGGGATGGGAACGGTCTATCGCGCGCACCAGACGACGATCGGACGGGACGTGGCCATCAAGGTGCTCAGGGCCGAGCTCGCGCGGGACGAGCAAGCTGTCGCTCGCTTCGAGCGCGAGGCACGTCTTTGCACCTCGCTCGACCACCCGAACCTCGTGCGAGTGTTTCTGTCCGGACGACTCTCCGATGGTCGGCTCTACATCGTGATGGAGCTCTTGAAGGGCCGGTCGTTGGCCGACGAGCTCGACGAACACGGACCGCCATCGCTCGAACGCGTCGTGATCATGATCATGAAGCTCTGCGCGGGTCTCGGTGCCGTGCATGCCGCCGGGATCGTCCACCGAGACATCAAACCGGAGAACGTGTACTTGGTTCAGCGAGGCCGGGACAGCGACTTCGTCAAGCTCGTCGACTTCGGCGTCGCGCGCGTGCTCGAAGCCGACGGAACCCCGACTACGACTCAAAGCGGACGCGTGTTCGGGACGGCGACGTACATCTCACCCGAAGCCGCGACGGGAGAAGAGACCGACCACCGAAGCGACATCTATTCGCTCGGCGTGCTCAGCTATCAACTCTTGACGGGCGAGCTTCCGTTCGAGGGCAGTACGGCAGCCGCCGTGTTGATGCAGCACGTGCACAGCGAGCCGCCGGCGTTCGAGAGCAAAGGCCGCGGCGCCGAGGTGCCTGCCGAGGTTGCCGAGGTCGTCATGCGTTCTCTCAGCAAGGATCCGGCGGCGCGACAACAGACGCTGGAGGAGTTCCTGGATACGCTCGCCGAAGCTGCTGGGAACGCCGGCCTGCTTCAGGACGCGCGAACGCTCCTCCTTGGGACGGTATGGGGGGAAAACCTCGCGGCGCCCGGCTCGTACCTGGCAGAGCTCCTCGCCGCGAGCTCGCCTTCGAGCTTTCCGCCGGCCTTGGATGACACGCAACCGGTTACGGTCGAACGCGACCCCGAAGAGGAAGCCTTGCTCTCGTCGGCGCCGAAGCCATTTGGCACGACGAGCTACGATCTCGCCCCGGCGGCACGCCCGAACAAGCGCAGCCACAGTTGGCTCTGGGCGGCCTTGGGGCTACTGGCGATCGTGCTCATCGGCTTCGTCGCAGGCGCGTGGTTCAGGCAGCAGGTCCCGCAAGCCACCGCCGTCGAGCCAGAGTCGGTCGAGCCGCCCCCGGTCGCGGTCGACGAAGAAGAACCGCTGGCGGACGTCGGGACCGACGTGCCCGTGGTGGAGCCGGAGCCGGTCGCGATCGAAGAGCCGGTGGTCGAGGAAGAGGAACCGCCTCCGCCGCCAAAGCCCAAGCCGAAGAAGAAGAAAAAGAAGCGAACGAAGCCCAAGCCAGCACCATCCCGTAAAGAGACTGCTTCGCAGCCTCCACGGGACTCCGGCGAAAGCCCCGTGGCGACGGAGTCGCTCTACGGGGGGCTCGAGCCCGACGAGGGAATCGACTGGACCGTCCCCGACTTCCCCGAAGAGCAGCCGCCAACCGAACCCGCAGCGCCGATCGAGCCCTCTCCACCGACCGGCACCCCCGACGCACCCGCCCGCAACCCCCTCGTCATCGACGAGCCTCCTCAGTAGGGACACGCTCGCCCCCCGCGAGTGAAGTCGTTTCAAGCACTTGCGAACCCAACCGCGAAAACCCACGTTTCGCTGACGCTGACGCTGACGCTGACGCTGACGCTGACGCTGACGCTGACGCTGACGCTGACGCTGACGCTGACGCTGACGCTGACGCT
>CP070650.1:30386-38196 GCA_020354595.1 Myxococcales bacterium | reverse complement strand
TGGCTCTTCCCTCCGAGGCAATCGCGCGAGCTCGTCGCGCTCATGACGACCCTCGCCCAGCCGGTCTCCTATTGCGAGATCCACACCGACGGCGGCCACGACAGCTTTCTGCTCAAGAACGACATCGCGCAGTTCGCGCCACTCATCGCAGCCAAGCTCGGCGCGCCCGTTCCGACGCCACCAAGCGAGCGTCCCGACGACGACCGCATCCTCGATCTCATCCCGCCCGGCAGCTCGGTTCTCGACCTCGGCTGCGGGGAGGGTGATCTGCTCGCGCGTCTCAAGGCGCGCGGCGCGCCCCTTCTTTGCGGCGTCGAAGTGAGCACGCCACTGATCGCCGCCACCATGCAGCACGGCGTCGACGCGATCGACTACGACCTCAACGTCGGCCTGCCCGAGTTCGCCAACAACCGCTTCGACTACGTGGTCCTCTCGTCGACCTTGCAGGCCGTTCCCAACGTCGAGCACCTGCTCGAGGAAGCCCTCCGCGTCGGCCGCCGCGCGATCGTCGGCTTCACGAACTTCGCGCACCGCACCCTTCGGGAGATGTTCGGCCTCGAGGGCAGAGCGCCGAAAGCTCCAGGACCGTATTCCCACGAGTGGTACAACACCCCGAACCGCCGCTTCCCCTCCATTCGCGACATGCTCGACCTCTGCGACAAGATGGGCGTCACCGTCGAACAGGCCCGCTACTACGACGACACCAACAACCGCGTCATCGCCAAGGATGAAGATCCGAACCTTGCGGCCGAAACCGCGCTCCTCGTGCTCAGCAAACGCTAGGCGTAGTGATTCGCGGGCGCCTCGAACCCGCTCGGAATCGCGTGAATTCGCGAAACCACATCTTGTGCGAGCTCGGGGCCCGTGTCGTCCTCGAACGCGAGCTCGATCGTATCCGAGACTCCGCCGAAGCGCGCCTCGATCGCAGCGGGAAGCTCGTCGTACGTCGTGTACACGCAAAACTCGTCGAGCACATCGTCCGGCACCTCGGCGGCCATCTTCTGCCACTGCCCGGTCTTGGTCATGTGCAGCAGCTTGTCGGCCAAGTCGTCCCAGCCGTGAAGCGACATCACCGGCCGGTACGCCGGTGTCGACGCATAGAACGCGACGCGATAGCGTACCCACTCTCGGTTCTTCATCACGGTCTCTTCGTCCGGTCCGCTCATGATGAAGCCGCCGCCGCACACATCGAGCTCACTGCGGGATCGACCGGCGGACGCCAGGCCCCGCTCGATCGCCGGCCCCACGACTTCCTCGTAGTACTTGCCGGTGCAGAACCCGTGCAGGCGAAGCCCATCCGCGACCGCCGCCGCAGACTCGAGCGTCCTCGGCCGAACCGCAGCGAGGTAGATCGGCACCATCGGCAGATTCGACTTCGGCGGCGTGAACTCGGGTGTCATCAACGAGAACTGATAGTGATCGCCTTGATAGTCGAGCCGCTCGCCGAGCTCCCAACAGCGCCAGATCGCTCGGAGGGCCTCTACGTACTCCACGATGCGGCTTCGCGGCGCCCTCCAAGGTGTGCTGAAGCGCCGCTCGTTATGCGCTTTGACCTGTGTGCCGAGGCCCAGCGCAAACCGTCCGCCCGAGTTTCGATGAATCGACCAGGCCTGCTCGGCCAGCACCATCGGGCTCCGCGGAAAGGCAACCGCAATGCCGGTGCGGACCTGCACCCTTTCCGTGGCCTGGGCTGCCATCGCTGCGTTGAGAAGTGGGTCGCCCGTGATCTCCGGGATGGCAAACCCGTCGACGCCGAGTGCCTCGGCCCGGCGGGCCTCCTCGGCGAGCTTGCCCCAGTCGTTGTTCTCACCCGTGAACGTATCGATGCGCATCACGCGCATCTACCACGTTTTCCCCTGCAATTCAGCGGTCAGCCGCTTCCTTTACGCCGGACGAGGAAAGTGAGATCCTCCCCATAGTCACATCGAGCCGTGCAGGCGCCACGAAGGGGGTGGACATGCGGTACGTGCTTTTGCTCTTACTACTGGCCGTCGTCGGGTTGAGCTCGGATTTAGGGACGAGCGAGCGCGCGCCGAGCACCGACCTCCAGCCGGTTATCTTCGCTGCTGCACTTGGGTCACACTGACCCTCGATGCGCCAACCAATAGTCGTTTCCGTCCTGCTCGTTGCTGCGTGCGGCCTGTGGAGCTGCGCTGCTCTGGCTCAAGGCCCTTCGCTCTCCTCCAGCGTCGTGAGGCTCGATATCGTCAGTGACCCACCCGACCTCTTGGCACCTTGGCAAACCGAGGGGGTCGATGTCACCGGGGGCTCGGGCGTCATCATCGAGGGCAACCGCATACTCACCAACGCGCACGTCGTCGACAGCGCCGTTCTCATCGAGGTCAAGCGAGCCGACGGCAGCGCGCGTTTTCCCGCGAAGGTGGCCTTCATCAGTCACGACGCCGACCTAGCGCTGGTCGATGTCGACGACCGCCGTTTCTTCGACGGCGCACGCCCCGTTCCGATCGGCAAGATGCCCAAGCTCCAGCAAGCCGTGAAGGTCTACGGCTTTCCGGTCGGTGGCAACACGCTTTCGATCACTTCGGGCATCGTCTCGAGGATCGAGGTCGATGAGTACACGCAGTCGTACCGAAGGCTCCTGTCGGTGCAGATCGACGCCGCGATCAATCCCGGCAATAGTGGAGGCCCCGTCATGACCGATGGCGAGGTCGTAGGGATTGCCATGCAGACCATGGAGCACGCCGACAACGTCGGATACATGATTCCGAGCCCCGTGGTCGCTCACTTCCTTCGGGACGTGAAAGACGGAAGCTACGACGGGTTTCCGGATCTTGGCGTTGCGCTCCAGGACATGGAGAACCCAGCTCAGAGGCGCGGCGCGCGAATGGGCAAAACGCAAAGCGGCGCGCTCGTCTTGCGGGTCGACTACGGCGGACCCGCGCACGGCGTGCTTCGCCCGCGCGACGTGATCCTCGAGATCGACGGGCATTCCATCGCGAACGATCTGACCGTCGCCTGGGAAGGCATCGGCCGCGTGGGTCTTGAAGTGACCTATCAGAGCAAGCAGATCGGAGAGACCGTAGATCTCGTAATCCTTCGAAACGGCAAACGGATGAAGAAGAAGATCGACCTCACGCCGCACACGTCTTTGGTGCCGGGTCGTCGCCTCACGGAGTGGCCGCGCTACGTCCAGTTCGGCGGGCTCGTGTTCCAACCCCTGAGCGAGCAGCTCATCGATGACGCGGAGGCAGGATATTCCGACGCGGTGAGCTATGCCGAGACCCACAACGTGGTCACCAAGGCGCGACGCGAGATCATCTTGCTGGGTCAGATCTTGCCGCATCCTGTCAACCGCGGGTATCAGAAGCTGAGCGACGAAGTCGTGCGACTCGTCAACGGCATCATGCCTCGCGACTTGAAACACCTCGCGGCGATTATCGGCGCCGCGAAGGGACCCTGGTTCCGCGTGGTCGTCGAAAGCGGGGACGTCATCACCCTCGATCTCGCTGCCGCACGACGCGCCAACCGGGACATCCTCTTCGACTACGGCATCCCCGAAGATCGCTATCTCGGACCCGGTGGGTCCGACTCCCAGGCGCGACGCCGACGCTAACCCGCGACGAAGTCGTCGACTCGCTTCCACAAGTCGAAGATCCAACGCCGTCGTTCCTCGCCTTTGGGAATCTCCGACGCAGGGATGCGCCAGATGCTGATCTGAACCTCCTTGCCCACCACCGAGCCACTCAGCAGGTCGGTCACCTCGGCGAGGCCTTCGAGGCCCCGGTGGGCGATGACCAGCACGTCAGCATCGGGCGCGGCGTCCATCAGCGTCAGCGCGCCCCCCGGTTTCGGGGGCAGGCAGTGCTTGAAGGACTGGGCCAGCGGTACGAGGTCCGGGTGCGCCTTGGCGAGGCGTTTGAGCGCGATCTCCTTCTTGCGCTCCGTGAAGCGCGTGCCTTCCGGGTAGAGCAGCACACCTTCTTCGCCGAGGTCGACCGCGAGGTTACGAACGCCGGCGAGCTCCTCGGCCGCGCTACCGCCCCGGTCGATGAAGTAGTTCGGCGAGGCTTGTCCCGCGACGTCGATGCACGGATCGACGAGAAGCTCGCGCTTGAACACGTAGCGAAGCCGCAGACCCGTGGCGTTCGAGAGGAAGGTCACGGGCAGGGCGGTGTCGATGATGCTCGCGTGACGAATGAAGACCAGCACCGGGCCCGGAAGGATGTTTTCCTGGCCTTCGATGGTGGTCGTGAGCGAGAGGTAACGACAGAACCAATTGAAGAGCGACGACCCCCACCAGCACTCGAGCCGGAAGAAGAGGTCGTGGAACCGTTTGATATTGCGTCGCGCGACGAGATAGATGCAGCCAGCGCAGAACAGCCCGATCATCTCGATCAGCAGGAACGTCCAGAAGAAGGCTAGCAGTCGCAGGATGACGAAGTTGCTTCGCCGAAAGAGGCCGACGATGAAAGCGGTTGGAATCCACACCGGTGCAAGAGCGGTCAACAGCACAAACATCAGGAAGTAGACGGAGATCGTCATCAATCGCCGCTTGATCGGCGACGTCGATGACGAATGGGAAAACGCGAGGATCTGAACGAACCGAGACCGCCTGCGCAGGTCGGTCGGCCGAACCATGCTACGTTCTTGCCTCGCTTCGACCATCCGATGGCAAATCTAGCGCAGTTGCTACGGGGAGGCGACGATCGAGTCGAGGAGCGCGTCGAAGGCGCCCCCGTACTCCGTTACAGTGGCGTTCGGCCCGAGGAACTTGAAGTAGTAAGGGCCCTGTTTCGAGTGCACGATCGCGGCGATCAGTCGTTGATCGGGGAGCCCAGGCTGTGCTTGAGCGGCTTGACCCATGCCGCTGGCGTAGTTGCCCGCCACTTCGACTCGGACGAGGTTCAGGTCACCGACCTTCCTCGGCTCCACCTTGGGGTCGGTCACCGGCCCGCCGTCAGCTTGCGTGAACTGGCCGATCCAGCGATCGATGTTGTCCTCCGGGGTCCCGGCGCCTTGCGGGCCGAAGTAGAACACGATCAACTCGGCGGGGCCTGCCTTGCCTTGCACGGCGAGTTGTGCGCGGCGCATCGATGACTTCGGCGCCTGTACCTCCCATGGAGCGGACGCCTTGAAGGCCAGGGCGCCGATGTCGAGCATCCCGGAGGCATCGGGCTTCGCTGCGGCTTGCGACGGAGGCGCGCCGGTGGGCGCCATCCCAGCGTGGGGGTCACCCACGCCGGCGAGTGGATCGGCAGCGCCTGGGTGCGCCCCGGTGGTTTCCGTCATTCCTACCTGCGGTGCAGTGCCTGCCGGCGGGGCGTCGCTTTCGGGCACCGGGCCTTTGCTTTGACAACCCACTGCGAGCAACAGGCCGGACACGAGAAGGAGCACATTCGAGAATCGTTTCATCATCAGGCGTAGTGGAGCACTTTGCCCGCCCCCCATCAAGGGGGTCATACTCCCCCACATGAAGCGGGTCCGCGGATTCATCGATTTGGTGTTCGACGTGGTCGAGGAGACGACCAATCTCGTCGAGCGAACCCACGACGCGGTCGTGGATCGGACGGCCCGACGATTCGCTCCCATCGAGCCCGCCAAGAGCACCGCGGAGGTCGTCACCGGGATCCAAACGGCGATTTCGTCGGTCACTTTCGAATCCGTTCGAGTCATCAACGGAATCACGCGCTTCGCGGTGAATGCGGCCGCCGATGTCGCCGAGGCCGGCCTCGAGCAGTCATCCGGCTCCGCTGGTGCGGATCTCGCCACACCGATTCGATCATCGGCGGCGGGCACCGCGAGCTGGTACGTCGATTATGCACAGGCGTCGGTCAACGGGTTTTGGGGTGACTACCTCGCCCGCAGGCAGAACCGCCTCGACCTCGGTATGACCCTCCGCCACCACGGCCGGCACCTCCCAACGACGCGCGACTCCTTCGCCGAGGCCCTCCCGAACCCGACCTCCAAGCTCTGCATCTTCGTTCACAGCCTCGCGGCGACGGAGTGGCTCTGGAGCTTGTCGTCCGAGGAGTACTACGGCGATCCCGACGTGACGTTCGGCACCCGCCTCGCGGACGACCTTGGGTACACCCCGCTCTACCTTCGCTACAATACCGGGCGCCACATCTCGGACAACGGCAAGATGCTTGCCAAGCTGGTGACGGAGGTGCTCGATGCCTATCCGGCGCCCGTCGACGAAATCGCATTGGTCGGACACAGCATGGGAGGCTTGGTCGCCCGGAGCGCCGCGCACTATGCGCGAGAGCATGACGAGCCTTGGGCCGCGCACCTTCGTCACATCGCGTGCATCGGCTCGCCGCACCTCGGCGCGCCACTCGAAAAAGCCGTCAATGTGCTCACGCACGTCTTGAAGAAGGTCGACGCCGCGGGCGCCCACGTCCCTGCCGCCCTGCTCGACGCGCGAAGCGCGGGCGTCAAGGACCTTCGCTACGGCTACACGATCGACGAGGAATGGGCCGGCCGAGATCCGGACGAGGTGTTTGCCGACGCTCGCCAGAACATTCCGCTCGTCGACGGGGTCGGTTATTACTTTCTCGCCGCGACGATCTCCCGCGATCCGGAGCACCCGCTTGGCCAGATCCTCGGCGACTTGATGGTCCGGCTTCCGAGCGCGTCCGGTGAGCATCCCGAGCCCGCCCGCAAGATTCACTTCTCGAGCGGCGCCGTGGTTCCCGGCATGAACCACATCCACATCGCCAACCACCCGGTCGTCTACGAGGCGTTACGCGACTTGTTGGCGGCCTAGCCAGGTCGATGTAAAGCTGGAGCCCATGGCGCCCAAACGACCCATCGATTCCGCCGCGGAAGAGGTGCGAAAAGCGCTGGATCCGATCATGCAGCGCTTTGGACCCGAGTACTGGCGCGGGCAGGATGCCCTCAAGACGTTTCCGACGGAGTTCTTCGACACGATCGGCGAGGCGGGCTACTTCGGCACCTTCATTCCGGAGGCGTACGGCGGGGTCGACGCGGGCGCGCGCATTGCGTCGGTACTCGTCGAGGAGATCAACCGCGCCGGCGGCGATGCATCCTCGGTCAACGCGCAGATGGCGATCTGCCGGACTCTGGTCTTGCACGGCACCGAAGAGCAGAAGAAGAAGTACCTCCCCGGCGTCGCCCGCGGTGACATTCGGTTCCTCACGGTTGCCGCGACCGAGCCGGACAGCGGGGCCAACATGAACGACCTCACGAGCACCGCGCGCCGCGATGGCGACTATTGGATGCTCGACGCGAGCAAGGTGCTGATCTCGTTCGCCAAGCACACGCGCCTGATGATTTTGCTCGCGCGCGCCGACGAGGGTACGACCCTGTTCCTCCTCGATCTCGACGAGGTCGGCGACAAAGTCGAGATGCACCCGATCGACATGGTCGCGCACCGGATGACCTCGAGCCTCTTCATCGACGAGCTCCGCGTCCCCGATAGCACCCGCATCGGCCCGGTTGGCGGTGGGCTGCCCTGTCTGATGCAAGGCTTCGTGATTCGCCGTGTCCTCGCCGCGTCCGAGGCGATCGGCAATGCGCGGTTCCTGCTCGCCCGGAGCCTCGACTACGCCAAGACGCGGAAGACGTTCAATGACCTCATCGGTGTCAACCAGGGCATTCAATACCCGCTCGTGCAAGCGTACATGAAAGTCGAAGCCGCTGACCTCATGCGCTGGAACGTCCTGGATCTCGTCGACGCAGGCGAGGATGCCGTGCCGCGCTCGGCGATGGCCAAGGTCCTCGCCTCCGAAGCCGCTTGGGAAACCACGCGCGCGGCGCTGACGACGTTCGGCGGCTGGGGCCTCGCTTCGGAGTATCACGTCGAGCGCAAGCTCCGCGAGGGCACCGT
>CP070650.1:26645-30286 GCA_020354595.1 Myxococcales bacterium | reverse complement strand
GCAGGGACACCAGGCGCATCCGATGATCGGGCGTCTCGAAGTCGAACACGCCGAGATTGGTGACCACGCGCCGGATCTCATGGAAGCGGCTGGCTTCGGGACCGAGCTCGGCGGCCCGGTCGTATCCGACCCCGCTCACCATGTCGACTTT
This sequence comes from Myxococcales bacterium, assembly GCA_020354595.1. Taxonomy (GTDB): domain Bacteria; phylum Myxococcota_A; class Polyangia; order Polyangiales; family Houyiibacteriaceae; genus SG8-38. The sequence goes on along the minus strand of CP070650.1, from coordinate 30,135 downwards.
CGGTACGAGCGCGCGCGTGTTGTGACTGGGCACCCAATAACTGGTCACGTGGTTGATCGTATTGCCCGGCGCGCCGCGCACACCGAGAAGCTGTGCCTTGGGATTTTCCCACGGCCCAATACAAGCGATGTTCTGGTTGCCGAACTGATCGATCTGCGACGCGCCCATCATCACGTGCCGCCGGCCCCACCACAGGGTGTCGAAAACCGCGCCAAAGGGCATCCACCCTTCGACGTCGTCATCGCTCGGCTTGGTCCCGAGTGGCAGCGCCCGTCGAAGGAGCAGATTGAATCCGTCGGTCATCAGAAGGTCGGGTGCGAAGGTGGCTTTCGCCAGCCGGGCGCCGAGACTCGGTGTGGTGCCCATGGCGCTCACCATGATCTCGCCATCGTCTCGGAAGCACTCTGCGATGGCGAGGGCGCAGATGTCGGCGCGCGTGGCTTCGTGGCCGCTCATGACGCCACCGCGTTCTGATAGTCCGCCTCGGTCACCTCGAGGTACTTGGCGCGGAACGCTTCCCATGCGTCGTCGTCTTTGGCAGTTTTCGCGTACTCGCGCTGGAAGGCCTCGTCCCGGGCGTAGTCAGGCGGGCACTCGGTGAAGTGCGCGCCGCCCGGCGTCTCGATCACACCGCTCACCATCATACGGTTGATCAAGAGGCTCTGAAGCGGGCCCCCGCCTACGAGCTCTACGGTCGGCACGATCTTCTCGCAACTCATGAACGCCTTCTTCGCCGCCATGCAGAAAAGATTGTCGAAGTAAGGATCGCGCCCGAGCGACTGACCGTTTCCGAGCGAGTCCGCGCGATTCATGTGAACGAAGGCGACGTCGACGTTTAGCGCGGGGACCGCGACGAGCTCCTCGGCGTCGTCGTATGGCGACTTCACCGTCTTCAAGTGCGGGTTGATTCTCAGCAAGTCGGAGCCGAGCCCGGCACGCGTGGGCAAAAATGGCAACCGCTGCGCCGCCGCCCGAAGCCCGAGCAGGAACATGCCCTCGTCTAGCTCGACCGCCTCGATCGTCCCGTTTTGCCGTGCCTTTCGAAAATGGGGCTCGAGCGGAATCGAATCGAGCGACACGAAGCCGTAGACCGCCTTCTTCAGCTGCCGAGTCGCGCACAGGATTCCCACGTCGGGACCACCGTACGAAACCACCGTCAGATCTTTGACTCCCTTGCGCACCAAGGCACGTACGAAGGCCATCGGCTTTCGCCGCGAGCCCCAACCTCCGATTCCGATGGTCATCCCGTCGGTGACCTCGGCGACGGCTTCATCCACCGTCATGCGTTTGTCTGTCACGAAGCTACCTCACTTGTCGTCAGCGTCGGGGTCGCGCTTTTCCACGAATGCGTCTCGCGCTTCGTCGGCCACGCCTGCCAAGTTGAGCTCGAAGGTGAAGCCCTGCTCGAACCGGTACGAACGATTCACGTCGACCGGATCGATGTTGTTCAGGCACTCCTTCGCCACACGTACGACGCGAGGGATCTTCTTGGTGAACGTGCGAGCGACTTCTCTCGCCTTGTCGGCGAGCTGATCTTCGTCGACCACTGCGTAGACGGAGCCCCATGCGTGGAGCTCCTCGGCGGTGGCGGGCTCGCACGTCAGAACCATTGCCCGCATTTTCAGCGGTGGTACCAGTCGTGCGAGATGGGTGGCCGCGCCGAGAGCGCCGCGGTCGACCTCGGGCAGGGCAAACTTGGTGCCCTTGGCGGCGATGAGGATGTCGGAGTTGCCAGCGAGCCCGATGCCGCCGCCGACGCAGTAGCCGTGCATGGCCGTGATGACCGGCACCTTGCACTCGTAAACGGCCTTGAACGACTCCCAGCATCCGCGATTGGCCCCGAGCAGCGCGTCGAACCCCTCGGTGTCCTGCATTTCCTTGATGTCGACGCCGGCGTTGAAGCCCCGGCCCTCCGCTCGAAGGATGACCGCGCGAGTGCCGGGGTTGTCGCCGGCGGCCGTGATCACCTCGGCGAGCTCGAACCAGCCTTTTACGGGAATCGCGTTGACCGGTGGATAATCCACCACGACTTCAGCGATTCCATCAATGATTTCGTGCGAAATACCCACTACGCATCCCTTGGGAAGGTTGCCGAAGTGAAACGCGTTTCAGTCCGTCGGTCAAGCCGACGGGAGGGCCAGGCCGTCGAGGAGCGCCTCGATCTCCGCTGTCACCGGCTGACCCATGCGAAGGAGCTCGGCGCGAACCGCGTCTGTGGCACTCGGGACGTCGGGCGTGGTGACGGTGCGGAGAGGCGGGGCGCGAAAGCGATAGACGACGCGGAGCACGGCGCGGAAGATCGCTTCGGGCAGCACGACGACCACACCGAAGTCGTCCCGCTTCAGGGCGTCACGGCGCTGTTCGAGCCAATCCGCGAACATCCTCCGGTGGCGGGCGGAAATCACACCGGTGCCGCGCTGGTGCCGGACCAACGCGACGAAGGGGAGCCCCTGGTCGAGGTGAAAATCCGCGAGGCTGAGCATCAGACCGATCTCGTGGTCTTCCACCTGCCGCGGCAGCTTCATGTCATAGAGCACCGCCGGCCGGGCCGCCGCGTCAATGCCTATCCGCTCCGACTCGTAGGTCGGGTTCGATTCCCAATCCCAATCCGCCATCGTTAGGTCACCTGAAATGTAAGTAAGACAGAGCTGGAGCCCGAAACACGGCTGGGCCCCACACAGGGAGCGCCGCAGTATGACCACGTCACACGGACGGTCAATCCGTGAATGGGGACGAAATTTCAGATGTCACTTTCGGCGCGTTCCGTTGATCCGTTCCTGAGTTGGGGATATCACGCGCCAATGCCTGACTTCCCGGACGGAGTAGCGCTGGTCATCGGCGGTAGCGGCGGCATCGGTAGCGCCATCGCGCGCGCCTTCGCAGAAGAGGGGGCCAGTCTCGCGATCACTTACCGGCGCAACCAGCAAGCCGCAGAACAGGTCGCCGGCGCGATCGAGTCCGACGGCGGAAGTTGCGCGGTGCACCAAGTCGAGCTCGGGGACTTGAGCTCGGTCGAGGCGTGCTTGGACGCGCTCGTTGCTGAGCACGGACAGATCCACACGATCGTCCATGCCGCCGGCACGCACATAGACCAGCCGTACATCAGTAAGACCACGCCCGAACAGTGGCGCAACACCATGGATTGGGACGTGAACGGTTTCTTCCACGTCGCACACGCCGCCCTACCCCGCCTTCGCGCCAGCAAGGGGTCGATCGTGTTCATCAGCTCGTCGGGCTTGAAGCGTTTTCCACCGGGCGATGTTCTGTCGGTCGCGCCCAAGGGCGCCATCGAGGCATTGCTGCGCGGAATCGCGCGGGAAGAAGGACGCTACGGCATCCGCGCCAATAGCGTCGCGGTGGGTGTCGTCGATGCGGGGATGTTCCCGAAGCTCGTCGAGCGCGGTCAGCTCAGCCAAGAGTGGATCGACGCGGCGATGCGGACTACGCCATTGCGCCGTTTCGGGACGCCACAGGAGATCGCGGACGCGGT
>CP070650.1:23817-26545 GCA_020354595.1 Myxococcales bacterium | reverse complement strand
GTGTTGATGGCAGCGACAGCGCCAGTGTCAGCGCCAGTGTCAGCGCCAGTGCCAGCGACAGCGACAGCGCCAGTGCCAGCCTGAGCCTCAGCGTGAATATCGAAGGCAGCGTGTACCGTGCGAGGACTGGCCCGCCGTCGCGACTACGGATCGTGGCGGCAGCGAGCGGCTTCGCGCTTGCCTAACTGGCGGTCCTGGTTTACCGCTCATTGTGATGTCCAAGCCCCGAGCGCTTCCGGTTTCGGTATTGTATCGGAGTTGTGATCCGAGCCAGCTCGCCTTTAAAACCACGGACGAGCTCGACGACTTCGACCACTTGGTTGCTCAAGATCGGGCGACCGAAGCGATACAGTTGGGTGCGAGCATCGCGCAGGAAGGTTACAACCTCTTCGTCCTGGGACGCGAGGGCACCGGGCGGCACTCGCTCCTCGAGCGGTACCTCCAAGAAAAGGCGAGTCACGAGAAACCGGCTTCCGATTGGTGCTACGTCAACAGCTTCGAAGATTCGCGCCGGCCTAGGGCAATCGAGTTGCCCGCGGGCCAAGGGCGCCAGCTCGCTGCGGACATGGAGCAGCTCATCGACGATGCCCGAGCAGCGATCCCCGCAGCATTCGAGAGCGAGGACTATCGAACTCGCAGGGAGAGCATCGAGAAAGAGCTGCAAGAGGAACAAGAAAAGGCCTTCGAGGAGGTCACAGACAAGGCGAAGAAGCGCGGCATCGGCATCATTCAGACTCCGACTGGGATCGCCTTTGCACCCATTGTCGATGGCGAGACGATCGGTCCGGAGGAGTTCAAAAAGCTCCCCGAGCCCGAACGCGAGCGGCTGGTGCGTGAAACCGAGGAAATCGGGAAAGAGCTCCAGACCGTCATGCAGCAAGCTCCGAAGAGAGTCAGAGAAGCCCGGCGTCGGGTCCACGAGCTCGATCGCGAGATCGCAATGTGGGCCGTCGGAAGCCTCATCGAAGAGCTAACTCAGAAATACGAAGCGCATCAGCCCATCGTCGAATACCTCCAGCAGGTTCGCGAGGATGTCGTCGAAAACATCGCTTTGTTTCGGACATCGCCGGAAGGGCAATCGCCACTTCAAGCGCTTTTCGGCGCGCGAACCGGTGGCACGGACGCCAACGGATCGCCGGTGCGCCAACGCTACGCGGTCAACGTGCTGGTCGAACACCCCGACACGGATGGTGCGCCGATCGTGGTGGAACCGAACCCCACGTACCAGCAACTGCTTGGCCGCATCGAGCACGTCTCTCAGATGGGGACGCTCGTGACCAACTTCGAGCTCATCAAGGCAGGGTCGCTACACAGGGCGAACGGCGGCTACATGGTGGTCGACGCGCGAAAGCTCCTGACTCAGCCCTTTGCATACGAGGGCTTGAAGCGAGCGCTTCAGTCGCGCGAGCTCTCTATCGAGTCGATCGGGCAGGCGTACAGCTTGGTGAGCACGGTTTCGCTCGAGCCCGAGCCGATTCCGCTTTCGGTCAAGGTCGTTTTGGTCGGTGAGCGCATGCTCTACTATCTGCTTCAAGCGTTCGATCCCGAGTTTCCCACGCTGTTCAAGGTCGCCGCGGACTTCGAAGACGAGGTGGATCGCAACGAGGAGAACACGTTGCTCTACGCGAGGCTGCTCGCCACGCGGGCGCGCAAGGACTCGCTCAAGCCGCTGGACGCGCGGGCGGTGGGCCGACTCATCGAAGAAAGCGCGCGTGAAGCGATGGACGGGGAGAAGCTCTCGGCACGGATTCGTCCGGTTGCCGACGTCATGAAGGAGGCCGACTTTTGGGCCGCGAAGGCCGGGTCTGAGGTGATCGACCTCGGGGCCGTCGAGCAGGCGCTCGAAAGCCGGATTCGTCGTAGCAGCCGCGTCCGGGATCGTCTGCAGGAGGAGATCCTGAGAGACACCATCCTCATCGACACCGAAGGTCGAGCAGTCGGTCAGATCAACGGCGTAGCTGTGTTTCAAATCGGGGATTTCCTCTTCGGTCGGCCCAATCGAATCACGGCACGCGTAGCCCTTGGCGCGGGCAAGGTGGTCGACATCGAGCGCGAGGTCGAGCTGGGCGGACCGATCCACTCAAAGGGTGTGTTCATCTTGTCGAGCTACCTTCGCGCCACGTACGCAGCGGAGCAGCCACTCTCGCTGGCGGCGAGCTTGGTCTTCGAGCAATCGTACGGCGGAGTGGAGGGCGACAGCGCCTCGTGCGCAGAGCTTTGCGCCTTGCTTTCGGCGCTTGCCGACCTTCCGATCGAACAATCGCTTGCGATCACTGGGTCGGTGAACCAACGGGGCGAGGTTCAGGCCATTGGCGGAGTGAACCAAAAGGTAGAGGGCTTCTTCGACATCTGCCGGGCAAGGGGACTCAGCGGGACGCAAGGCGTCCTGATACCAGAAGCCAACGTCAAACACTTGATGCTCCGGAGCGATGTCAGGGACGCAGCGGACAAAGGGGACTTTCGCGTCTACGCCGTCAGCCACGTCGATGAGGCGATGGAGGTCTTGACGGGTGTCCCCATCCCGACCATCAATGAACGCGTGAGCTCCAGGCTCGCCGACATCGCGGAGAAGCGCCGCAAAGAAAAGGGTGGCGAGGACCCGGAGGCGGAGGACTGATGGCGGCGGCGATAGAGCAGCGCAGCCGGCGCATCGTGGTCGTCTTTGGCGGCGAGGCGAACACGGGCGTTGTCAGCGTCCTGGACTCGTTGGTGTCTAGGAGCCGGGCCC
>CP070650.1:18065-23717 GCA_020354595.1 Myxococcales bacterium | reverse complement strand
GACCGACTGCGATGGCAACATCACCAAGGCAGCGCAAAGGCTGGGAATTCACCGCCGTTCCCTCCAACGCAAGCTCGCCAAGTACCCGACCCGCCGCTGACCCCTGCGACGATTTGCCACGTACAGCCGGGGCATCGCTGGATCTAACTTCGGGTCCGTGAAGAGTTGTTGGGCGGTGGCGTCGCTCGTGGCGACGACGTGGGTTGCTGCGGACGCGTCCGCCTGCGGCACCTGCTCCGTTGGCGACCCCACGCTCACGATCGTCGGTATGGAACAGCCGAAAGCAAACCGAGCCCGTACCTCGGCCATGGTGCGCGTTCGCAACGACAGCATCGGCGACTCCAACGTGGACGAGCTCACGCTGTCGGAGCAGCGGATGGAGTTCGGCGGCGCCTATTCACCGACCGATCGCTTCAGTCTTTCGCTGATGATGCCGGTGGTTCATCGTCTGATCACCGAGGTGAACCTCGCGGAAGCCAGCATCTGGGCCCCAGGCGACCTCGACTTCCGAATGAAGGGCGTGATCTGGCGCGATCGCAAGTTCGCTCCGAAGCACCTGGTCAGCTTGATCGGCGGACTCGAGTTCCCCACCAGCACGATCGAATACGGGCCCGAAGGACGGCCGCTTCCGCTCGAGTTCCAGGCGGGCACGGGCTCGTGGGATCCCATCGTCGGCGCTTCCTACGGTTTGTTCATGGACCCCTGGTCGCTCTTCGTGTCTTCGATCGCGATCTTTCCGACGACGGGAATCGGAGACACCCAGGCCAGTAACAGCTTCCGACAGACGGTGCTCGGACAATACCAACCCTGGACCTTCCTGGCGTTCCAGCTGGGCGTCGAGTTCCGAATCGACGGACCCGGCTACATCGAGGGCGTGCGCGATCCGAATACCGGTGGACACATCACGTACGGGACACTCGGCATCGTCGCAATGCCGCACGAGAAGGCTCTGATTCAAGTGACCGCGGCGCTTCCGATGATTCAGCGGCTCGACGGCACGCATCGCGAGGGCTTCGCGTTCATCGCCGGGGTGGTCTATGAGATTTAGCCTTCCCATCGCAATCGCGTTGTGGAGCGTGCTGGCGCTGCCTCACTGCTCGCGTTTCACGGACGGCATCGAAGTCGACGTCGCGTACCAACCCGCTGCGACGCCCGCCCAGATCCGGACCGACATGGAGTACCGAGTCGCATTGAACGAGGCGATGATCGCGGTCGGGAAAGTCGAGCTGATCCGGTGCGACAATTTTGTCACGCATCTCGTCGGACTCTTCACGCCCTCGCGGGCGAAGGCACACGTCTTCGACACACCGACGAGTCTCGGTGAGCCGTTGGTGCTCGACCTGATGGAAAGTGCGGGCACGCCGCTCTTCGCCGGCACGATGAAACCGCCGCCCGGCCGCTACTGCGGGATCCGCGTGCTCGGCATGCCGGCAGACGAGGACGCGGTGGGTCTGACCCCCGAAAACCCGGAGATGATGGAGCACAGCGTCCTCATCACGGGAAGCGTCGTGGACACGACCAGCGGGGAAGAGTCGAACCTGATCGCCCGCATTTGGGAGGTGATCGACTGTGAGATGCTGTTCGACCGACCTCTCGTCTTTGACAGTCCGATCGCCGAGACCGTCTCCATCCAAATCGACCACACGAGCTGGTTCGATGGCATCGATTTTGCATCGGAGTCCCAAGACGCGGTGCAACGACAGGTAACCGAAAACGTAAGGTCATCGTTGAAGGCCGTTCTCCCATTCGCGGAGAGCGGGCTCTAAAGACCGCGGAGTATTGAAGGAATGAAGAAACTAGCAATTCTTGCTGGAGCGCTCTCCACCCTTGCGCTCGGCTGTGGCGACAGCAACAACAATCAAGGCTCACAGGCGATGGCCGTCGAGTTCGCCGCAGTGGTCGGCGCGGAGACGTTCGTCTGCGGAGACACTTACGACAACCTGGGAACGAACGGTACCTCGATGCAACTCGGCGACTTCCGCTTCTACGTGCAGGAGATCGAGCTCAAGAACGAGGCAGGCGAATACGTGCCGCTCGAGCTCGTGGAAAGCGAATGGCAGCTCGGCGCCACGGTCCTGATGGACTTCGAGGACGGCTGTAACGACCTCGGCAACGTACCCACCAACTCGGTGGCGACGGGGAACATTCCAGGCGGCGCCTACAACGGCATTCGGTTCGAGATGGGCGTGCCCTTCGCGGAGAACCACGCCAACCCTGCGACGGCCTCGTCGCCCTTGAACCTCACCGCGATGCACTGGAACTGGCAGGGCGGTTACAAGTTCCTGCGACTGGACTCGGGGAGCTTCAGCATGAGCGACTGGCGCATGCACCTCGGCAGCACGGGTTGCGACGGTGATCCGGTGTCCGGCGGCACCACGATGTGCAGCACCCCGAACCGTGTGCTCGTGGAGTTCGACGAGTTCGACCCCGCTACGGATACGATCGTTGCCGACTTCGCCGCGCTGGTGGCCGACTCCGCCTTGGATGAGAACCAGCCGGAGACGCCGGTCGGCTGCATGGCCGGACCGATGGACAACGACTGCGGGCCGCTGTTCAACAACCTCGGCTTGCCGTTCGCCGGCACCGACCCCACCGGCGAGCAAGTATTTTTCTCGGTCGAGTAACCTAATCGGCTGGGTGAAGAACCTTAATCACACCTCCAAATGCGAACGATCCTTATTCTCCTTTTCTTAATCCTCGTTGGGGCCGGATGCGGCAGTAGCGACGCTGCATCCGCGCCTGAGGAATGGGTCTGGGACATCCCGGACACCGTGCCGCTCCCTCGCGTCCCCGAGGACAACCCGATGACCGAGGCCAAGGTCGAGCTCGGTCGCTTCTTGTTCTACGACAAGAAGCTCTCTGGCAATCAAACGCAGAGCTGCGGCAGCTGCCACCAGCAAGAGCTCGCGTTCACGGATGCGCTCGCCCGAGCGGAGGGCTCGACGGGTCAGATCCATCCGCGAAGCTCGATGAGCATCGCCAACGTCGCGTATGCAGCGTCGCTCACGTGGGCCAACGAAACACTCGTGCGTCTCGAGCGCCAGGCCCTGGTCCCGATGTTCGGTGAGGACCCGGTGGAGCTCGGCATGGCAAACATGGAAGACGAGCTGCTCCGACGCATGCGCGACGACGAGCGATATCCCGAGATGTTCGCGGCAGCGTTTCCCGACCAAAGCGACCCGATCGCACTCGACAGCATCACGAAGGCGCTCGGCGCTTTCCAGCGTTCCGTCGTGAGTTTCAGCTCCAAAGTCGATCGCTGGCAAGCGGGTGACCGGACCGCGCTCAACGAGTCCGAGCAACGAGGCATGGCGTTGTTTTTTGGCGGCGCTAACGCCGCCGGCGTGGAGGACGCGTTCGAGTGCTTCCACTGCCATGGCGGGTTCCTGTTTTCGCAGTCTTCGGACGACTCGGGGCAGGTGTTCGACCAGAAGTTCTTCATGAACAACGGCCTCTACAACCTCGACGAAGAAGGCAGCTACCCGCCGGGCAACGAGGGGCTCTTCGACCAGACCGGCCTCGTGGAAGACAAGGGTCGCTTCAAACCGCCGAGCCTCCGCAACATCGCGCTGACGGCGCCGTACATGCACGACGGCTCGATCGAGACCCTCGAAGGGGTGCTCGACCACTATGCGCGCGGGGGCCGCTTGATCGAAGAGGGCCCCAATGCTGGAGACGGCGCCCTCAACCCCAACAAGAGCTCGCTCTTGAACGGATTCGTGATGACCGACCAGGAGAAGGCCGACATCATCGCGTTCCTGCACGCGTTGACGGACGAAGACCTGCTTACCAACCCGGCGTTCAGCGACCCGTTCGCCCAGGAATAGCTGAATAGCTACGCAAGCAACCGGGGCTCACGTTCGAGACGGACGCCGAAACGATCCTCGACGCAGCGCCGGATCTCGGTCGCGAAAGCGAGGAGTTCGGTTGTCGTTCCGCCGCCGTGGTGAACCAGCGCTAGCGCGTGGTTGGTCGAGACGCCGACCGCACCACGGCGAGTGCCTTTGGCGATGCCGGCCTTTTCGATCAACCAACCCGCGGCGAGCTTGACGCGACCCTCGCCCGCCGGATGGCGAGGCACGTCGGAGGCCGAGCTCGCGAGCCCGTCGTCCAGGGCCCGTTCGACGAGCTCGTAGGCCTGCTCGGCGGATACGATCGGATTCAGAAAGAACGACCCAGCGCTCCGTCGGTTGGGATCGTCGGGGTCGAGGACCATCGACTTTCGTCTTCGCAGGTCGAGCACCGCGCGGCGAACATCGACGAGAGTGGCACCAGACGTCACGTGGTTGGTGAGCTCGGCGTAGCGAATCGTCGGGGCGCCGTCGGGGCGAAGCAGGAAGTCGACTGCCGTGACGACGAAGCGATCCGGCTCTCGCTTGAACGAGCTGTCGCGATACCCGAACCCGCAGTCGGTGGGATCGAGCTCCTCGAAGTCCAGCGTATCGCGGCGAGCGACCCGGACGCGTTGGATCACCTCGGCGACTTCTTGGCCGTACGCCCCGACGTTTTGAATCGGCGTAGCGCCTGTCGATCCGGGGATTCCGGTGAGACACTCGAGCCCGGCCCATCCTCGGAAGACGGCGCCTTCGACGACATCTTCCCACGGTACACCGGCGCCGGCGTGGATCCTGCCACCCTCTAGAAACGCGAGATCTCGAATCTGCATGTGGACGACCAGGCCGCCGTAGCCGTCGTCCGGAACGATGATGTTCGAGCCTCCGCCGAGGATCGCGACCGGCAGGTGCTCGTCCGCGGCCCAACGAAGCGCATCGATCAAAGACCCCTCGCTCTTCGCGGGCACGAAGTACTTCGCGGGACCGCCGAGCCCGAGCGTCGTGAGCGGAGCGAGCGGAACATCGCGCTGGATGTCGGGCGTGCCCATCTACTGCGGCAAGATGCGCTCGATGCCGCCCATGTACGGTACGAGCGCAGGAGGGATGTTCACGCTGCCGTCGGCCTGTTGGTTCTGTTCGAGGATGGCCACGAGCGTTCGTCCGATGGCCAGGCCCGAACCGTTCAACGTGTGAAGGAGCTGCGGCTTGCCCTTGGGCTCCGGTCGGAACCGCGCTTTCATCCTGCGTGCTTGGAAATCGCCGAACCAGGAGCAACTGGAAATCTCACGGTAGGCATTCTGCGCGGGGAGCCACACCTCGAGGTCGTACGACTTCTGCGCGGCAAAGCCCATGTCGCCCGCACAGAGCTGCACGACCCGATAGTGGAGCCCGAGCTTCTGCAAAATCGCCTCGGCGTGGGCGGTGAGCGCCTCGAGCTGCGTGTCCCCCTGCTCGGGCTGGCAGAAGCGAACGAGCTCGACTTTGTCGAACTGGTGCACGCGGATCATCCCGCGCGTGTCTTTGCCGTAGCTCCCCGCTTCGCTTCGAAAGCATGCGGTGTAGCCCGTGTAGGTCAGCGGGAGCTGGGCCTCGGGGATGATCTCGCCCGCGTGCAGATTCGTGATGGGAACCTCGGCCGTCGGAACGAGGAACAAGTCGTGCCCTTGCAAGTCGGCCTCCGCCTCCCACTCCGCGTCTTTGGCAATACGAAACGCCTCGCGTGCGAACTTCGGCAGCTGGCCCGTGCCGCGCATCGCGCTGTCTTTGACCAGCACGGGCGGCCAGACCTCCTCGTAGCCGTGCTCGGAGGTGTGCACGT
>CP070650.1:14401-17965 GCA_020354595.1 Myxococcales bacterium | reverse complement strand
CATGGCGCGCACGATCGCCGGCGAGGAGCCCGAGGTCGTCTCCGCGCGGCCAAAGCTCGCCGGCCACGAGGTCGACCGCGCCATGGTCGCCGACTTCCGTTTTCCGAGCGGCGCCGATGGGGCCATCCACTGCTCGATGTGGTCGAAGCGGATTCTCAAAATGGCGGCGGCGGTGACGCTCGACCGCGGCGAGATCAGAGCCCTGAATCCGGTGGTCCCCCAGCTCTTCCATGGCTTGAAATGGCGCAAAACCGGCGGCGCCTGGACGAAAGAGAAGTTCGGCAGGAAGCCGACCTACGAGTACCAGCTCGAGGCGTTCCGCGATGCCGTCCTCGAGGGAAAGCCCTTTCCGACGACCACGGCAGACGCGGTGAAGAACATGCGCGTCATCGACGCGGTCTACCGGGCGGCAGGACTGTCCCCGAGGGGCTGAGCCCCCCAACGACCGTCCACGAACCTGCGAGGTGGAGAGTGTTCCCATCTTATGGTCTACTCCTCAGGTCGGAGCGGCGACCATGAACTTGGAACGCGTGATCTTCGGGTTCTTCACTCTGCTGGCGTTGACGTTGAACGTCGTCTTCGTGATGGGCGAGATCGACAACGTCAAGCACCATAGCGTTTGGATCTTGACCATCGCGATTCTGGTCAACATCGTCGCCACCGCACTGAAGCTCGGTGATCGAACGCAGGTGGGCGCGTTGCTGCTCGCGTCAAGCTTGGTGGCCGATCTGCTGTTGATCGTCGCGCGCATCGTATGGGTTGTCGCGGAAGAAGACGCGGCCATCGGCCCCGGCGCCGAGGCCATGGTGACCGTCGTCTCACTAGCCATCGGCGCGCTCGTCGCCAATATCGTCTCGGCCGCAATTCTCATCGGGGACACTCTGATGTCGCGCCGTTAGGAGCCACCATGGCCACGTCCGAGCTCGACCGAGTGACGATGATCGTGCTTCGCTACTTGCGAAGACCGTTTCTGGTCATCGTGCTGGTCTACGCCGTTGCGATCACCGGCATGGCGCTGATTCCCGGTCGCGACCCCGATGGTAATCCGGAGTACATGAGCCTCTTTCACGCCTTCTATTTCTTCACGTACACCGCGACCACCACCGGCTTTGGCGAAATCCCGAGCCAGTTCACGGACGAGCAAAGGCTCTGGGCGATCTTTTGCCTCTACACCGGCGTCATCGCCTGGTTCTATGCCATCGGATCGACCGTTCGCTTGCTGCAAAACCCGCACTTCACGCAAGCGGTCAATCAACGCGCATTTGCGCGCACCGTGAGGAGAAGCACGGAGCCGTTCTTCCTGATCTGCGGCTTCGGGGATACCGGAAGCCTCCTAGCCCGGGGGCTGAGCGACCACCGGCTCGGCGCGGTCGTCATCGACCGCGATCCGGAGCGCATCCGGGCGCTGGGGCTGCGGGACTACACCGTCAAGATGCCGGGCTTGTGCGCCGACGCGAGCGTCCCAAAGCACCTGGTGGATGCCGGCGTGCAAGAGCCCGCCTGCCAGGCCGTGGTCATTCTGACCGGCGATGAAGACCTCAACTTGAAGATCGCGGTGATGGCGAAGTTCCTGAATCCCGGCATTCGCGTCATCTGCCGGTCGACTTCGTTGCGCCACGAAGATCAGTTGAGAGAGCTAGAAGACGTCACCGTCATCGATCCGTTCGAGCTCTTTGGGCAGCTCCTCAGCTTGGCGATCACGAATCCGTCGCTCCACAATCTGAACGCGTGGTTCGTGCGAGGGCGTCGGGTGCAGCTCGGGATTCCGTTGAACCCCCCGACGGGCAATTGGATCATCTGTGGCTATGGGCGAATGGGACGATGGTTGCACGCGTATATGAAGCAGGCAGGCATCGAAGCCATCGTCATCGACCCAAACCTCGACGAGCGGGCGCCGCCCGAGCGTGCCATTCGAAAGCACGCCGATCGCGATGCGCTGCTGGAGGCGGGCATGGAACACGTGGCCGGCGTCGTCGCCTGTACGGACAGCGATGCCGACAACCTTCGGATCTTGTTGAGCGCACGCGCCTCGAGCCCCGGCGCATTCACGCTTGCAAGGCAGAACGACCACGACAGTCAGCCTGCATTCGACGCTGCGCCCGCGGACGTGATCCTGCAGTCGAGTCTCACCACGGCCCGGAGGATCCTGAAGCTCCTCATCTCGCCTTTGATTCAAACCCTGATCGAGCATTTGCGCCATGAAGGTCCCGAGCGAACGGACCTCCTCATCGACCGCCTCCGGTCGACGATTGCCGATCGAGAGCCGCACCTGTGGCGCGCAAACCTCCGTCCCGAGGAAGCGATTGCGGCGACAGACCTCATGGACGAGGGCGGGACGCTCACGCTGGGCGACTTGATACGGGATCCCAGTGATCTCGGGCGGTCGCTTTCGTGCGTGCCGCTCATGATCGAGCGGGCGGGCACCTCGGTCGTGCTTCCGAACGACGCTGAGCCAGTCCAGCGTGACGACGAGCTCCTTTTTTGCGGGACCGAGCAAAGCGAGCGACTCTTGACCGCTACGCTCAACAATCCGTACACCCTTCGATACTTGGTGACCGGAAAAGACCCCCCACGCGGCTACGTGCTGGGGTGGTTGGCGAGACGTTTCCCGTGGCTCAACCGGGAAGGACGAACAGGTCTTGGGCCGACTTGACGTCCGATGCTGGGCCGACGAAAACCACCTCATCTCCGGTCTCGATGGTCGTGTCGCCGCGGGGCACGACAAACTTCTTGCCGCGTATCACCGCTGCGACCACGCACTCGGCTGGCACCTTGATCTCCCGGATCTGCTTTCCTGATACCGAGGCATTTTCGGGCACAACGACGCCGACCAGACTTGCCACGCCCGCCCCGATCTCGAAGAGCTCTGCCACCCCGGGCCGGTCGAGGAAGTTCTCCACCATCGCCGCGGTGGCCCAAGGTGTGCTGATCGCCACGACGCCTTCCTTCTCCAAAAGAGGGAGATAGTCGGGGTCTTGGACGATGGCGATGACGCGCTTCATGCCGAGTTGCTTGGCCTGAAGCGCCACGATCACGTTGCTTCCATCGTTGTCGGCGGCGGCGATCGCCACGTCGATGTTGTTTAGCCCGACCTGTTGGAGCACCTCTTTCTTGGTTCCGTCTCCTTGGAAGATCGGAAGGTTGTAGCGTGCTTCGAGCTCTTTGCAGACGCCCTCGTCGACTTCGACGAATGTGATCTGATGTTCGTGTGACCGGAAGACCAAGCGATACTCGTCTTTCGCCAGGAGACGATTCGCGATGTTCTGTCCTTTCTGTCCACCGCCAATGATGAGTACTCGCATGCGTTTCCTCTTTCTCTGTATCAGGTATCGCTTGAGCTTGTTGACGGCCCGAAGCTCTTCCAACAGCTCAGCGCGATTGAGGGGGCGGATCAAGTAGACCGCGGTGCCCGCCAGGGTAAGCCCGACGCCAAGCAAGATGGTCCGAAGCTCCAATGCTGGGACGAATACCCAGCAGGTGCCAATGCCGATTAAGGGAATCCAAGGGTAAAGGCCGGCATGGAAGGGTCGCCTGAGATTGGGCATTCGTTTGCGGAGCGCGATG
>CP070650.1:10898-14301 GCA_020354595.1 Myxococcales bacterium | reverse complement strand
ATGTTCGGGATCGCGAGCCCAAGCACGGCCGTCGCGGAAGCGAGCTTGTCCCAACCTCGCCCGGCGCGGGCGGCGGCGATGGTGCCAAGCGGTACCGCCACGGCCCAGGAGACCAGCAGCGCAGCGATTGCAAGGACGATCGTGTAGGGCAGCACCTCCCGCATCAGCGACCACACCGTTCGATCGGGTTGGCGGAACGAGGTTCCCATGCTTCCGTCCGCCATCTCCCCAAGAAACGACACGTATTGGTCGCCTACGGGCCGGTCGAGGTTGAGCGCCCGGCGGAGCTCAGCTTTTTCCTCGGGCCCGGCTTGATCTCCGAGGATGGCTTCCACTGGGTCGCCCGGAATCAGGCGCACGAGAAGAAAGACGATCGTCACTAGGCCGATGACGGTCAGCAACGCCCTCACGAGGCGGCCCGCCAAGTACCGCAAAAGGCCCGGAGACATCCTCCGACCCATACTACCCGCCGGAACCCTTCAGCCGCTAGAAGCCGGCGTCTATAATGCCCCCATCGAAGGCAAGTGACGGCTCACTGCCGTCTCGAACCGATTCGGGAGGAGGCTCCGCGCTCAAAGCGGTGCAGATCTTCGCGGATGCCTTGTTTTCGTCGAGATCGATGATGCGCGCCACCCGGTCCTCGGGGACGAGGTCCGCTTCCCACTCGCCCTCCATGTTGATCTCGCTCGGCAATACGCACCAGTACTCCCGTCGGCACGAGCTGTCGGCGCTGCAGGTCTTCATGCACCACGTCTCCGCGGTGCGACTCGGAATGAAGCGCCACTCGACGCACGCGCCTTGCGGACAGGTATCGGGATCGCAGGAAAACACCGTGCAGTAGCCTCCTGGTTGCGCCAAGTCGCACTGCCGTTCCCCGGTGACCGAGCAGTCGGTGGAGCTCCCACAGGAGTCCCCGATGTTCTGCTTGCTTCCGGTGATCGCCATCCCCGCGAGCAATAAGGTAATCGCAAGTCGCATCGTCAGCGGCGGAGCATACGGGACGCCTGGGACGATCGCCAACCACCCCGTGAAGGCGCTTCGCGTCCACGGGCTTCGCTCCTACTTGCCTGCGCAGTCGCGAAACAGTGGTAGATTCCAGGCGTATTGCGACGTTTTTGGCTGGGGGCATCGGTCGTATGGCTCGTCTGCGCTTGGGCGCTAGCCGAGGGCGGGTTGGAGCGCATCGCATCGCTGGTTCGCGCAGGCGACGAGCAAGAAGCGCTCGGTGCGATCGCAACCCTTCCCGAGAAGATCCGGGACGAGGACTCCCTCCGGTATCTGCGGGGACGCTTGCTTCTCGCCGCGGGCCGGCCCTGCGATGCCATGGAAGCGCTGGCCCAAAGCCCATCCACTTTGCCCGAGTCGATGCGCGTCGATTCCATGCGGCGGTGGGCTTGGGCGGCCGCTCGCTGCGGGCATTGCGAAGAGGCGCGGCCCGTGTTGTTGGGGGTGGCGTCCAGCGACGTCACGGTCACGCGGCGCGATCGAGCAGTCGCCGCGGACTGCGCGGTTCAAATGGGAGAGCTCGAGATCGCCGCGCAGGAGCTCCAGCGACTCACCCGCCGCAAAGGAGGCGTCGAGAACCGAGTCGCGCTGCTGGCGCTGCTGTCTGACGTCTACGCCGAGCTCGGTCGTCCCGAAGAAGCACGACAAGCCGCCCTCGATGCATGGAAAGCCGCCGTCCACCCCGGACAGCACCGCGCCACGCTGACGCTCGAAGAGAGAGCGTCGCCGACGACTGCCGACCGCATCGACCGAGCCGAAGAGCTCATGGGGGCTCGGCGTTTCGCCAAAGCGGTCGAAGAGCTCGAGGCGATCGACGTCCGGGACGATGCGGCGCTAAACGCCCAATGGCATCACGTTTACGGCATGGCCCTCTTCCGAATGCGCACGCGCTACCTCGATGCTGCCCGCATTCTCTACCGCTCGTCGTTGCTGCGCAGTCCGCACGAGGCGGAAGATGCATTCCACTCTGCCCGCGCGCTATCGCGCGCCGACAAGGATGCTCGTGCGATTCGCGCATATCGGCGCTTCGCCCAACGCTATCCGAAGAACAAACGCACCCCGGAGGCGCGCTTTCTCGCAGCATGGCTGGAGATCCGGCTCGGACGCGCCAATGGCGAAAAGCAAATGGAGCGGCTGGTACGCGGAAGGACGCAGGTGCGCGGCCGATGGCGGCGTTCGGCGCTCTGGGAGCTGGGGTTCAGGGCCTTCGAAACGCGACGCTATGCGCGAGCCGCGCGCTACCTTTCGCAGTACACCAAGCTGGCTACGAGCTCGATGGACGAGGCTCGCGGGTACTACTGGCAGGGCCGATCGTACAGGCGCGGTCCGAAAGCCGTCGAAGCATATCGCGAGGCCATCCGCGTCGAGCCCTTACATTGGTACGCAGTTCTCGCGGCAAACCGATTGAAGCGGCTCAAAGTCGAGCCGCCCGATCCGTTTGAAGGCGCGCCGTCGCCGAGCTCCGTAGAGGTGCCCGAACACGCTCCGCCGCTACCGGAGACTTTTGCGGCCTATCGCCGACTGGGTCTCGACGTCGACGGGATCGCTTGGCTGAGCGCCCACGAGAGCTCCCTCGTCGCCGAGCTCCCCAAGGCCCAACGGATCCCACTCCTCGCGCAGCTCTATCGCGATGCGGGCGCGTACCGCGAAGCTTTGGGCATCGCGCGCAGGCGCATGGTGTTTCTTCAAAGCGATCCGGCAGAGCACCGTTGGTGGTGGGACGCGGCGTATCCGATGCCCTGGCTCGAGGTCGTCGATGCGCACCGCGGAGCGCTCCCACGCGCCCTCGTGTATGCGACGATGCGCCAAGAGAGCGGCTTTCTTCCCAATGTCGTCAGCCGTGCCGGCGCCGTCGGCCTGATGCAGGTGATGCCGGAGCTCGCGCAGAAACTCACTGGCGAACGAGTCACTCGCCAAATGCTCCGTGCTCCCCAAACCAATATTGCGATCGGGCTGCAGGAGATGACGGCCTTGGCTGAAGAGCTGGATCACGTGTACCCGTTGAGCATTGCGGCCTACAACGCTGGCAAGAGCCGAGTGAGACGCTGGCTCCGGGAAAGCGGCAAGATGGAGCTCGACCGCTTCGTCGAGCGAATCCCTTTCAATGAAACGCGGAACTACGTTCGCCGCGTGACGACGCACTACGCGCGGTATGCCTACCTGGACGATTCGGAGACAGGCTGGCCGCGACTACCGCGCTTCGTTAACCCCTGATTTGCCAGGCGGCATTGCTTCAATAGACTGTTGGGACGATTTGGGTTGCCTGCGGGTGGGTGGAAGGCCAATAGATGGGACCGGCCATCTCGGCAGGCACGTGGGCACACATGAACTTCACTGCTGCAGGGCTCTCCGACGTCGGACTCCAACGAGAGCACAACGAAGACAGCTTCTGCATTCT
>CP070650.1:8160-10798 GCA_020354595.1 Myxococcales bacterium | reverse complement strand
GGACGACTTCCGGCGACGCTGGGCCGAGCAGAAGAGCATCTCGCTTCACGAGCTACTGTATCCGCTCGCACAGGCGTACGATTCGGTCGTGCTCGACTGTGATGTGGAGCTCGGCGGGACGGACCAGCTTTTCAATCTGCTGGTCGGGCGGGAGATCATGCGAGAGATGGGGCAGCGCCCGCAAATCGTCATGACGACGCCGATTCTCGAGGGGATCAACGCGCGGTCCGAAGACGGCAAGATCATCGGAGCCAAGATGAGCAAGTCCCTCGACAACTACGTGGGCGTCGCAGAGCCGCCCAAGGAACAGCTCGGCAAGCTGATGAGCATTTCCGATGAGTTGATGTGGCGCTACTACGAGCTACTCTCTACCGAGGTCGCCCAGGAGATCGAACGCCGCAAGCGTGCGTGCGCCGCCGGTGACATGAATCCGCGCGACGCCAAGATGGCGCTCGCCAAAGAGATCGTCACCCGATACCACGATGCCTCCAGCGCCGACGCCGCCGAGGCTTCTTGGCTCGCGCAGTTCTCGAAGCGGCAGGTCCCGGACGACGTGCCCGAGCACGAGGTGACTATCGAGGAAGAGGCGATTTGGATCCCGAAGCTCCTCAGTGACATCGGGCTGGTGAAGAGCTCCAGCGACGGCCGCCGCCGCATCCAACAGGGCGGCGTCGAGGTGGACGGCGATCGCGTGACCGACCCGCAGACCAAGCTCCAAAAAGGCCGACGCTACGTCATCAAGGCCGGAAAAAGGGCCTGGGCCGCTGTGACGCTGAAATAGGCAATCGACCGGATGTCGACCCGTTGAGACATGGAGCGTGTTCCCTTGACCAGGTTTGGTTTACGGCGTAAATACTTGAAGTGCCTCGGGCAGCCTTGACCACAGAGGAGTTGGAAGCGTTTCGCGGGAGAGCCGTGGACGCAGCAATGGGGCTCTTTGCGGCGCACGGGTATCGCGGGGTGACCCTCCGGTCACTTGCAAAGGTGCTCGGTGTGAGCGCCATGACCCCGTACCGTTACTTCGAAAACAAGGAAGAGCTCTTCGCCATGGTGCGCACCGAGGCATTTCGGCGTTTCGCGGACGCGCAGCGAGATGCGGCCGACGGAACCGAAGAGCCCAAAGACGCGCTCCGAATGTTGGGACGGGCGTATGTGAGCTTCGCGCTCGACGAGCCGGATGCGTACCACATCATGTTCGAGCCACTGCAGGCGCCAGCGGGCACCTACCCGGAGCTCGAGGCAGAGCAGGCGAGGGCGTTTTCATATCTTCACGGGGCCGTCGAAGCGCTGATCGATGCGGGTGTCATGGAGGGGGATTCTCTTCGACGCGCCCACTTCCTTTGGGCACAAGTTCATGGTCTCGTCTCGTTGCACTTGGCTGGAAAGCTCGTGATGGGCTGTTCACTCGAGGATTTGATACCGGCCGTGTTCGACGCGCCGGAAGCTGCGCAATAGCCCGCGCACAGGAGAACGACATGCGAATCGGAACATCCTACAAGCAGCACCCCGGTCTGAAAGACGAGTGGGATGCCATCGTCATCGGCTCCGGCATCGGTGGCTTGTCGGTCGCGGCGGTGCTCGCGAAGATGGCGGGCAAGCGCGTGCTCGTTCTCGAGCGGCACTACACGGCCGGCGGATTCACCCACACGTTTCGCCGCCCTGGGTACGAATGGGACGTCGGCATTCACTACATCGGAGATGTGTCGCACCCGAAGGGCATGACCCGGCGCCTGTTTGATTTCATCACCGAGGGGGAGCTCGAGTGGGCCGACATGGGCGACGTCTACGATCGAATTTTCATCGGCGACAACGCATACGATCTGGTCAAGGGCTTTGAGAACTATCGCGCAAAGCTTCACGAGTACTTCCCGCAGGACAAAGAGGCGATCGATCGGTATCTGGAAAAGGTCGTCGCGACGATGAAGAAGGCGGGATTGTTTTTCGCCGAAAAGGCCGTGCCTCCATTCGTTTCTACGTTGTTCGGGGGGATGATGCGGCGGCCCATTCTCAAAGAGGCAACTCGAACGACCCGGGAGGTCCTCGAAGAGTTCACCCAGAACCAAGAGCTGATCGCCGTGCTAACCGGTCAGTTCGGCGACTACGGCTTGGTGCCGGCGGAGAGCAGTTTTCTCATCCACTGCTCAGTGGTCGCACACTACTTTCGTGGGGCGGGCTACCCGGTCGGCGGCTCTTCTCGGATCGCAGCGACGATTCTGCCGGTCATCGAGCGTGCCGGCGGCGAGGTGATCACCAACGCCGAAGTCGCGGAGATCATCATCGAGGACGGCAAGGCAGTTGGCGTCAAGCTCTTCGACGGACACGAGCTCCGGGCGCCCATCGTGATCAGCGATGCGGGCGTCATCAACACGTTCGAGCGCCTGGTCCCCGCCGATGTCGGGCGGCAGGTCGGATTCGCGGAGAAGGCCAGGGAGGTGGGTACCTCGATTGGGCTTCTCACACTGTACATCGGTTTGAAGGGAACGACCGAGGAGCTCGAGATCGAAAAGACGAACCTCTGGATCTATCGTGACCAGCGACACGAAGAGAACATCCGCGCTTTCCAACAAGACATCCGTGCGCCGCTGCCGGTCGTCTATCTTTCGTTCCCGTCAGCCAAGGACCCTGATTTCAATCGACG
>CP070650.1:4361-8060 GCA_020354595.1 Myxococcales bacterium | reverse complement strand
GGGATGACGTGGTGGATTCCGCCCTTAGGATCGAGTCGATTCTCGACGAGATCAGTCATGGTGACGACACCGGCCCGGAGGAGTCCAAGTGATCGACAAAGCAATTGAGGTGGCACAGAACGGTGAGCGTTTCTTGGTGGCCTGCCATCGCCGGCCGGACGCCGACTCGCTCGGCTCTGCGCTGGGACTGATCAAGACACTCCGGGCCATTGGCAAAGAAGCAACGCTGTTCATGCCGGAGTCGATTCCCGACTCGCTTCTGTTCCTGATGGAGAACGAAGAAGGCATTGCCGAGGTGCCCGAGGGGACCCGTTACGACGCGACGTGGATCATGGACATCGCAGCGAAGGCGCTGATTCCACCTCGATTCCCCAGCGCAGACGTCACCGGTCCTCTGGTCGTGGTCGATCATCACCATGCGCATGACGACATCGGTGACGTCGTCGTCCGAGACACGAGCTCGGCGGCAACCGGCGAGGTCGTGGTCCGTCTCATGGAAGGCCTCGGGTTGGAGTCGATCCCCGAGGGCGCCGCGACACCCCTTTACGCAGCCATCGTGTCCGATACCGGCGGTTTCCGTTATGCGAACACCGGGCCGGCAACGCTCAGGCTTGGCGCGCGGCTCGTCGAGGAAGGGGCGGACCCGTGGCAAGTCGCCTATCAGTTGTTCGAGCGCTGGGAGCCGGCGCGCCTTCGACTCCTGTCGGCCATCACGGCAACGCTCGAGACGGCATTCGACGGCCGCGTGGCCATCATGCGGGTCACGCGCGAGATGCTTGCGATTTGCGGGGCAAACGACGACATGGTCGAGGGAATGGTGAACTACGCGCGACGCGTCGACGGCGCGGAAATCGGGGCATTGCTCTGGGAGTGGCAGGTGAAAACCCCGGCCGGCTCCCACGTCGAAACCAAGATCAGCCTTCGCTCGAGTGGCAACGCCGACGTGTCGCAGATCGCCACCGCGCTCCATGGCGGAGGCCACCGCGCCGCTGCAGCGACACAGCTCGATATCAGCATCGACGAAGCGGACGAGCTCCTGCGCGCAGAGCTCGCCAAGTACTTCGCCGATGCCTAGCAGCGGCATCTTGATCGTCGACAAGCCCTCGGGATGCACCTCGCACGACGTCGTCCAGCGGGTGCGCAAGGCGCTCCAGCAGCGGTCGGTGGGGCACGCGGGAACGCTCGATCCATTGGCGACCGGCGTCTTGGTCGTTGCGGTCGGCGAGGGCACGAAGCTGGTCTCTCACCTGCAGTCGGACGACAAGCGCTACGAGGTGACGATTGCGCTCGGAGCCGAGACCCACTCGCTGGACGCGGACGGCGAGATCACGGAGACGGCGGACGTTCCTCCTCTCGACGTCGGTGTCGTACGCCAAGCGCTCGAGGCGTTCATCGGACGCCACCCTCAGGAGGCCCCGAAGCTGAGCGCGATCAAGGTACAGGGGCGACCTCTTCATCGCCGGACCCGTCGGGGCGAAGATGTGCAGGCGCCGATCCGCGAAGTGGAGCTCCATGAAGCGACGGTCGACGCCGTTAGCCAGACGGAGCTCGTGCTGAGCCTACATTGCGGCAAGGGCTTCTACGTCCGGTCGCTCGCGCGTGACTTGTGCAGGGCGCTCGGAACGCGTGGGCACGTCAAGACGTTGCGGCGGACCTCGAGCGGCGCGTTCACGATCGAACACGCCCTCTATGGCGACGGGATGACCGCCCACGCGATTGCTGAGCATCTCATACCGTTGAGCGAGGCCTGCGCCGCGCTCCAGCGCGTCGACCTCACCGAGGAGGGGGCCGCCGATGCAAGGCATGGGCGCCCGATTGGCCCTGACGCCGTGGTCGGTGAAGCGTGGAAGCAAGCGTCTCCCGAGCAGTCTTTGGCCCTGTTCGGGCCAGACGGGGAGCCTGTGGCTCTGGGACGGCGCGTGGACGCCGGTCTTCGCGTGGTGCGCGGATTCACGGCGACCGACGACGTTGTGGTAAGCCCTTAGCGTGGAGCGTACGCGCTACTTGATCGTGGGAGCGGGGGTCAGCGGGCTCGCAGTTGCCGATTGGTTGGGCGACGAGGACTATCTCATCGTCGAAGCCGAGGACGAGATCGGGGGATACTGTCGCACGGTCGAGCGCGACGGTTTCGTGTGGGACTACTCGGGCCACTTCTTCCACTTCCGTCAGCCCGAGATCGAGCGATACCTCGTCGACAGGATGGGGGCGCAGCGCGTTCTTCGCGTCGAGCGCGACAGTCGAATCTGGTATGGGGATCGATTCATCGACTACCCGTTTCAAAGACACATCCATCAGCTCCCAGAGGCGGAGTATGAGGAATGCCTACGGGCGCTGCGAAGCCTGCCGGAAGGGGGAGGCGGAAGCTTCAAAGACATGCTCTACGCGCGCTACGGGCGCGGCATCGCAGACAGGTTCCTAGTTCCGTACAATGAGAAGCTCTATGCCACCAACCTCGCGCGGTTGGACGCGGAGGCCGTGGGTCGATTCTTTCCGCACGTCAGCGTGAAAGAGATTCTCAAGGGCGCCGATCCGCCGGCGGGTGACGGATACAACGCAACGTTCACCTATCCGGAGGGTGGGGCGATCCAATACATCCACGCGTTGGCCCGAGACGTGCGGCCCGAGCGTATCGCCCTCAACGAGCGGGTGGAGAGTGTCGACCTCCAGGACAAAGTCGCCAAGACGAGCCGCCGCGAGATCGGCTACGAGCATCTAATCAGCAGCGCAGCTTTGATCTCTTTGCTGCGGATGTGCGGCATCCGGTACGACCCGGACGTCTTCAGCCACAACAAGGTGCTGGTCTTCAATCTCGGCTTCGACCGCAAGGGGCTCGAAGATGTCCATTGGATCTACTATCCGCAGAAGGAGCTTTCGTTCTATCGAGTCGGTTTCTACGACAACATCTTTGGGACGGACCGGATGAGCCTCTACGTCGAAGTGGGGCTCCGGCGAGACGCCGAGGTCGGGGCCGACGAGCGAGGTGCGATGAAGGCGCGGGTGCTCGCGGACCTGCAGACGTGCGGGGTCGTGGAGGACCAGGCACTCGTGGCGTCGCACGAGGTCCTTCTCGACCCGGCCTACGTCCACATCACGACGAAGTCGGACGCCGAAGCGGCCTCGAAGCGGTCGCTTCTGGCAGCACAGGATGTGCATTCGATCGGGCGCTACGGCGCATGGACGTACTGCTCGATCGAGGACAACATCGTCGAAGCGAGGTCCCTGGCTGAGAAGCTCAGGTGAGCGCCTTGCCACGGGTGCGCAGTGTCCCGATAATCCCGGCATGCCGAGCATCCACAACCCCCGGGCGGTCTTCGCGATCGGCCTGGCCGTCGCCTTTGTACTCGTTTCCTGTAAGAGCAAGCCAGCCGTCGAACAAGAAGCAGCGCCGGTAGAGGAGCCGCCCGCCGAGAAGGTCGAGATCCCTCCGGCCCCGGGGAAGTTCCCCGACCAGAAGATCCCCGAGGACAATCCACAGAGCCCCGAAAAAGTCGCACTGGGTCACCAGCTGTTCTTCGATGCGAGGTTGAGCGTCGACGGATCGCGGTCGTGCTACTCCTGCCACCAGAACGAGCACGGCAATGGCGGTGAAACACCCACCGCCATCGGGGCGAAGGACAAACCGCTCACCCGGCACAGCCCGGTGATTTGGAACACCGCGTACTTCGAAGCGTTCTATTGGGACGGCCGCGCGGGAAGCCT
>CP070650.1:0-4261 GCA_020354595.1 Myxococcales bacterium | reverse complement strand
TGTCAAAGAGTGGGGTGAGTGACGGGACTTGAACCCGCGACAACCGGAGCCACAATCCAGTGCTCTACCACTGAGCTACACCCACCAAAGGGGCCGGAGTCTAGCGTCACTTCGGCTCTAAGCAAGGCTACGAGCAGCGGCCTTTTTCGTAGTACCTTCGGGCCCACTCGGCCATCGCAATCCCCGCAGCAACGCTGATCGGATAGCTGTGGTTGATGCCGAACATCGGGATCGCCAAGACCTGGTCGGCCGCTTCTAGAATCGCGGGCGAGCAGCCGTCATCCTCGTTGCCGAACACGAGCACCGCATCATCCGGAATCTCGGCTTCCCAGAGGCCCTGGTCGGCGTGATCCTTTTCGAACGCAATCAGCTGCCACCCTTCTTTGCCGGCTGCCTCGAGGAAAGCCCGTTCCGACGGAAGCTCGACGATGTTCTCGTAGCGCTGCATCCCCATCGCCGCGCGCTCGTACCACGGCTCGGTCCCGATGAGGATGATCTCCTTGGCGAGAAACGAATGCGCCGTCCGGATGATCGACCCGATGTTGAAGGGGTTCTTGGCCCGGTCAATCGCCACGCGGAACGGATGCCGGATCCGATCGAGCTCGGTCCGGATCTCGGTGCGGGGAATCTCGAACGGCGGAACGTAGGCCATCTACTTCCACTTGATCGAGCAGCCCATCGACGGGACGTGCGCGAAGTCGACCGTTCGGCCTTCGAGCGCCGCGTCCAGTAGCTCCCGGAGCTCTCGGCGCGTCACTTGCTCGGGCTGCTGCCAATTGTCGTCGATGCGCCCGTTGTAAAGGAGCTTGCGGTCGCGATCGAAGACGAAGATGTCCGGTGTACAGGCCGCGTCGTAGGCGCGCGCGACTTCTTGGCTTTCGTCTCGGAGGTACGGGAAGTTGAAGCCCTTGGCCGAGGCTCGCTCCTTCATCTTGTCGAAGGAGTCGTCGGGGTATTTCTCGTCGTCGTTCGGGTTGATCGCGACCAGCTGCACGCCCTTGTCGCGATAGTCCTCTTGAATCGCGATGAGACGGTCCTCGCAAGCGATCGCATAGGGGCAGTGATTGCAGGTGAAGACGACGACCAACAGCTCCGCGTCGGCAAAAGAATCGAGCGAGCGAGTCTCGCCATCGACTCCGGGCAAGGAGAAGGGGGGCGCGGTGGTCCCGAGGGGCATCCCGTGCGAGTGCATCACTGGCATGGCTACCCCTTTAGTGCTCGGCGCCTGCGGGTGCCAGCGGACCTCGCGGACGTGCTTGATTGCTAATGGGAAGATGGTGGAAGAGGCGGCGAATCACGATCCCCTGATCGGGGCAACGCTCGGAGGCCTCTACCGCGTCGAGCGGCTGATCGGAATCGGCGGAATGGGTCGCGTGTACCAAGCAACTCACACGCTCCTCGGAAAGGATTATGCGATCAAGGTGCTGCCCGAAGGGCGCGCAGACAAGCCCGAGGCTGCCGAGCGCCTTCTTCGCGAAGCGAGGTCCGCCACGAAGGTGGAGCACGACCACATCGTCAAGGTCGTCAACGTCGACCGCGACGATGAGCACCGCCTGTTCATCGTGATGGAGCTGCTGGACGGGGAAAACCTGGCCGACAGGCTCGATCGGGGCCCCCTGCCCCTCGAAGACGCCGTCCGAATCGCCACCCAAACCAGCGACGCGCTTCAGGCCGCGCACGACGCCGGCATCGTCCATCGGGACCTCAAGCCCGAAAACATCTTCATCGTCCAGAAGCACGGCGCCGATTGCGTCAAAGTGCTCGACTTCGGTATCTCCAAGATCAAGAACCCCGAGCACGGGGATCCGAAGCTCACCGCCACCGACCAAATCGTCGGAACTCCGCTCTACATCTCCCCGGAGCTCGCGCGAGGCATCGCGCACGTCGACCACCGGACGGACATCTACGCGCTCGGCGTGATCGTCTACGAAATGATCACCGGCACCCCACCCTTCACGGGCCAGAACCACTTCCAGCTGCTCTACAAGCACGGAAATGAGGCGCCCGACCCGCCGTCTCAGCGAAGCAAGAAGGCGAACATCCCGGCGCACTTGGAGTCTGCCGTTCTTCGCGCCCTCGAAAAGAACCCCGACGATCGCTTCAGCAGCATGCGCGAGTTCTGTGCGGCGATCGAGGGGCCGACCGTACCGCGCCGCGCAAAGACGCTCGGCATCCCTCTCTTGGCAGCGGCGGTCTTGGCGGGCGCCGCGTTTCTCGTTTGGCCCAAGCCGGGCGTGGACACCGCTCCCGAACCCGAGGTTTCGGCTCCCGCGCCCGTCCCCGCACCTCTGACAGAAAAGTCCGAGCCCTCCGCAGAACCTGCGGACCCGGAACCCGCGGCCCAGATGGTGACGGTCAAGCTCAATTCGAGGCCGTCGGGCGCTTTGGTCGCGTTGAATGGACAAAGAAGGGGCAGAACCCCTTTGGCGATCGAGCTCGAGCGAGGGGCGGAGACGACGGTACGGTTTTCGCTTCAGGGATACCAACCCGAGCGGCGGCGGCTCTCGGCGGTGGAAGATGAGGAGCTCCGCGTGCGCCTCAAAAAGAAAAGCCGCCCCCCGCCGCCTCCGATTAAGACAGACTTCTGAAACGTGCCTGCTTTTCTCTCGCTTATCCTAGTCGCCCTGCTCGGCCTCATGAGCCCGACCGCCGCCATTGCGCAGGGGACGACCGAAAACGCCGAGGCCCGCGTCTACTTCGAGGAAGGCAACCGACTGTTTCAAGAGGCCAGCCGCGCGCGGGGCGCACAACGTACGACACTCCTGCAACGCTCGCTCGAAGCGTACGTCGACAGCCTGCAGATCGTTCGCAGTCGCAATGCGCTCTTCAACGCTGCGATCGTGCTGAGTGAGCTCGAACGCTACGACGAGTCTTTCAACTACTTCACGGAGTACCTGCGCATCGAAGGCCTCTCGGACACCGATCGAGCGGACGCGGCGCGACGGCGCGACGAGCTCCGCGCGAAAGTTGCCGTGCTCGAGGTGATCACAGAGCCCGTGGGCGCCCTCGTGTGGGTGGACCGCAAGGACCTGGCGCCGCGCGGCGAAACGCCGATCGAGCTCGCGCTAACGCCCGGCGAGCATCGCGTGTTCGTCAAAAGAGATGGCTACGCTTCGATCGAGCGCGATCAACGCATCGTTCGCGGGGAGACGGTCATCGTCGACTTGCAGCTCTCACAGCTGGCCCCGGTCGAGCCTGCGAAGCCTCTAGCCGAGGAACCCATCGGAAAACCCCGCCTCCGTAACGCCGCGATCGGCACGGCGGCGGCGACGGTCGCGACCGGCGCGGTAGCGCTCGGGCTATCACTCAAAGGACGCTCACTCCGAGATGACTATGACCAGGCCGCCGCCGAGTACCGAATGTCGGGCGACCCGGCCGACTACCAGCGCGCCCAAGACCTCGCCGACCGAACCGACCGCTTCAACCTCGCCGCCGACGTGCTTTGGGGCACGACGATCGCACTCGGGGTGAGCGCCATCGTCCTTTATGGCGTCCACCGCAAGAGGCAGAAGCGCGAGGCGCCCAACGTTGCGGTCTCGGTGTCGAGGCACGGCGGCTTTGCCTCGCTGACCATGCCGTTTGGAGCGGGCCGATGAGGCTTTGGCTCATCGCGCTGACGGGCCTCGGGCTCGCGGGCTGCTCCTTGCTCAACGCTCCCAACCGCGATCTCACCCCGCCAGATGGCGGCGTCGATGGTGGGGTCCGCGGGATCGAGCTCTTCTGCACCGATGGGCTCGATGACGACAACGACATGGCCTTCGACTGCGACGACACCGACTGCGCAGAGGAACCTGCCTGCTGCGAGCGACGACGGACGACGTTGAGCGAAGATTGGACCGCCGCCAACCTGAGCGAAGGCTGGAGCTTCACCCCGACGGCGTGGAGCCCGGTTCGGCAGTCACTCGGCGGCGCGACCTTCGTCGGCGGCTTTCTTCCGAGCGATTCCCCTCATGGGCTGGTGAGCCTCGACTGCGTGTCTCTCGCTCTGGGGGGATGGGTGAACACGACGCTCCACTCGACCGATCCGGCGGGATGCTCGAGCAACGAAGCGTGCAGCGAGTACGCAGGCATCGTCCTCACCGCCGTCACCGCCGCGGCAGCAGAAAGCAGGCTCCAAGATGAAGTCGCGGTGACGCTGCACGCGGGCGGTCTGGTTCTAGTGACCCAAGCCGGCGCCGAGGTCGCGCGCGCGGCCGCTAGCGTCGAACGAGACGTGGACATCGAAATCGAGCTGCGACCGACCCTCGACGAGAGCAACCGT